>NZ_CP150333.1:10307500-12906217 GCF_051520435.1 Sorangium sp. So ce363
CCGTGGGCCAGGCACATCGAGGTCGGCGCGGACATCGCCCTCGTCAACCGGTTCGGCTCGGACGACGCCGCGGGCCAGCCGACGGGGATTCGCCTGAAGCCCGCGGTCGGCGTCGGGGCCCACGCGCGCTGGGAGATCTTCGACTACCTGCGCTTCTCCGCCTTCTTCGTGCACGCCGAGCACGAGCTCGCGCTCCAGGCGGGCGCGCTCGCGCAGCCCGGCCCGATCACGGCAGAGCCACGCGAGGACGGCGCGCCCGCGGTGCGCACCCTCGCGCTCGGCGCGCGCCTCGCGCCCACGCTTCCGCTCGGCGAGCGCGCCCGCTCGTGGCTGTCGGTCGGCGTCGGCTACGACAGGTTCGACTTCGACCGCATGCGGGTCTCCGACCCCGGGGGTGAGTTCACGGTCCGCGAGCGCGGCGCGTCGTACGTCGAGATCCCGCTGGGGCTCGGGGTGTCGTTCGACATCATCCGCCGCTGGCTCACGATCGAGCTGGAGACCTCGGGCGCCTTCCTGCTCGGCCGGGGCGGCGACGCCACCCGGGAAGGCCAGGCCATCGACGCCCAGGGGCGGCGGCGCAACGTCGGCGCGCTGCCGCAGGCCCGAGGTTCGTTCGTCCAGACGCTCGGCCTCTCCCTCGTGCTGTGATCGCCGCGTCGTGCGGCGAGCTCAGCTGAGGGCCAGCATGCGATCGATCGGGACGCGCGCGCGCTCGCGCAGCTCGGGAGCCATCTCGAGGCGCGGGGCGAGATCGCGCAGCGCGAGATAGACCTTCTCGAGCGTGTTGAGCCGCATGAAGGGGCACTCGTTGCAAGCGCAGTTGCCCTCCGGCGGCCCCTCGATGAACTCCTTGTGCGGCGACGCCTTGCGCATCTGGTGCACGATGCCGCTCTCCGTCGCGACGATGTACTTCAGGGCGTCGTCCGCGGTCGTGTACTTGAGCAGCGCGGTCGTCGAGCCGATGTAGTCGGACATCCGCAGGATCGGCTCCTCGCACTCCGGGTGCGCGATGAGCTTCGCGTCCGGGTGGCGCTCGCGCAGCGCGACGATCTTGCGCAGGCTGAAGGTCTCGTGAACGACGCAGCTGCCCTGCCACAGGCGCATCGGGCGGCCCGTCCGCTCGACGAGCCAGCGCCCGAGGTTCTTGTCGGGCGCGAAGAGGATCTCCTGCCCCTCCGGGATCGCGCGGACGATCTTCTCCGCGTTCGATGACGTGCAGATGTAGTCGCTCTCGGCCTTCACCTCGGCGGAGCAGTTGATGTACGAGATCGCGGCCGCGCCGGGGTACCGGGCGCGCCAGGCGCGGAAGCGGTCGACGGGGCAGCCGTCGGCGAGCGAGCAGCCCGCCGCGAGGTCGGGGACCACGACGATGCGCTCGGGGTTCAGGATCTTCGCCGTCTCGGCCATGAAATGCACGCCGGCGAACAGGATGACGTCCGCGGTCGTCTTCTTCGCCTGCTGGGCGAGCTGCAGCGAGTCGCCGAGGAAGTCTGCGAGATCCTGGATGTCGCCGTCCTGGTAGTAGTGGGCCAGGAGGACGGCGTTCCTCTCCCGCTTCAGGCGGCTGATCTCGTCGTGCAGATCCAGGCGCGGATCGATGGCGGCAGGCTGGGGCGCGGCGCTCGTCATGGCTAGCTAAGGTAGGCACCGCGCGGCGCGCTGGCCAGGGCCCCCGAGCCGCGCGGCGAACTCGGGCGCGCTCCAGCCACGCCCACGCAGCCGGTGCGGCATTCGCCGGCGCTCCAGCCGCGCAGCGCGCTCCAGCCGCGCTGCCCGCCGCGTCTCCCTCGTTGACAACGGCCGGCACCGGTTCACGATCGAGGCCCGCGGTGGGCCTGGGGCGGAGCTCTCGTCGTGGGCGGCCACCCATGTCCTTCCTGATCCCCGTCGCCCTGCTCGCCCTCGTCGTACCGCTCGTCGTGGCGCTCCTGCGCGCGAATGAGCTATTTTGCGTGCGCGTCGAGGGGCGCAACGTCCGGCTGCTCCGGGGCCGGATGCCGCAGCGGCTGCTCGACGACATCACGGACGTCCTCCGCGCAGCGCCGGTCGGGCGGGGCGCGGTGCGGGTCGTGGTCGAGGACCGGCGCGCCCGGGTCCACGTGGAAGGGGATATCTCTCCCGAGCAGGCTCAGCAGCTGAGGAACACCGTCTCCATGTGGCCGGTTCCGAAGATCCGCGCGGCCCCGAAGCGCCGCGCGGGCGCATGACCCCGCCGCCGACATTTCCACCCTAGCGAGTCAGTCCCGCATGGCCGACGACAAACCCCGAGACAATCCGCCGACCTCCAAGCTGGGGCGCCTCGCGCGCCTCGCCGGCCTCGCGCCCCGCACGATCCCGTTCGCCATCGAGGGCGCGAAGCGCGTCCTCGGCGCGACCCGGACCGAGGAGGAGGAGGCCGAAGCGCGGCGGAGGATGGCCCAGGAGGTCAAGAAGACCGCCGAGGCGATGCTGAAGACGCTCGGCGAGATGAAGGGCCTGCCGCTCAAGTTCGGCCAGATGGCGAGCTACATCGACGGGCTCGCGCCGCCGGGATACGAGGAGAAGTTCCAGGCCACGCTGAAGAAGCTGCTCGACAAGGCGCCGCCCCTGTCGCCGGAGGCCGCGGAGCAGATGATCCACGAGGAGCTCGGCACCCCGCCCGAGCACGTGTTCGCGGCCTGGGAGCGCGAGCCGTTCGCGGCGGCGAGCATCGGACAGGTGCACCGGGCCACGACGAGGTCGGGGGAGCGGGTCGCGGTGAAGGTGCAGTACCCCGGCATGGACAGGGCCATCGAGAACGACCTGAAGAGCGTCTCGATGCTCGAGGCGATGATGGCGCCCCTCGCCAAGAAGCTGAACGCCCGGCAGACCGTCGACGAGCTCCGCAAGGTCTTCCTGTCCGAGCTCGACTATGCGCGCGAGGCCGAGATGGCGGACCTGTTCCGCCGCATGAACGCCGGGGACGAGGACGTCTCTATCCCGCGCATCCACCACAGCCTCACCACGAGGCGCGTCCTCACGCTCGAGCTCGTCGACGGCATGAGCTACGCCGAGTTCTGCGAGCGCGGCAGCCAGGAGGCGAAGAACCGCGCGGGCCTCTCCATCTGGCGCTTCACCTTCCGCTCGATGCTCCGGTACGGCTGGCTCTACGCCGACCCGCACCCGGGCAACTACCGCTTCCACGAGGATGGCCGCGTCACGATCCTCGATTTCGGCTGCGTGAAGCAGCTCCCGCCCGACCTCGTGGCGGGCATGAAGCGCTACATGCGCGCCGCCATGGACGCGGACTGGAAGGAGTTCGACCGGGCGTGCGTGGAGGTGCTCGGCTACGACCCGGCCGACGAGAGCTGGGATCTCTACCGGAGCTACACGATGGAGCTCATGGTCCCGCTGTGCACGCACGGGACCTGGAAGTGCTCCCCGGAGAAGGCGCGCGAGACGGTGGCGTACCTGACCCGCGGTATCCGGGGGCTCGCCCTCAAGGAGGGGGAGAAGATGCCCACCATCCCCCACGTGCCGAAGATGCCGCAGGACTTCACGTTCGTGAATCGCCTGCAGTGGGGGCTCGCGTCCGTGCTGGCGGGGCTCCGGACCGAGGCGGCGTTCCGGCGGACCATCGATCCCTGGGTGCGCGACGGGGTGCACCCCGTCCCCGATTGAGCGCGGATCGCTGGTAGGCTCGTCGGCGCGGAGAGGCGCGCCGAGGTCGCTTCCGCCGCGGCTCTCACCTTGACCTCGATCCCGCACGCTGTGACATTCGATCGGGGCATGGACGACGAGAGGGCGGCCTGCGAAAGGCGCGTAGGAACGACCCTGCGGGGCAAATGGACGATCGATCGCCTCGTCGGGATCGGCGGGATGGCCGCCGTCTATGCCGTGACCCACAAGATCGGGCGGCGCGATGCGATCAAGATCCTCCACCCCGAGGTGGCGCGCTCGAAGGACCTGCGCGCCCGGTTCGAGCGCGAGGCGCAGGCCGTCAATCGGTTCCAGCACCCCGGCGTGGTCGAGATCCGCGACATCGATGTGACCGAGGACGGCGCGCCGTTCCTCGTGATGGAGCTCCTCGACGGCGAGTCGCTCGCCGACCGGCTCCAGCGGCTCGGCAGCATCGAACCGGGCGAGATGCTGCGGCTCATGGACGAGCTGCTCGACGTGCTCGGCGCCGCGCACGGGCAGGGGATCATC
Source organism: Sorangium sp. So ce363 (assembly GCF_051520435.1). Lineage (NCBI taxonomy): Bacteria > Pseudomonadati > Myxococcota > Polyangiales > Polyangiaceae > Sorangium > Sorangium sp. So ce363. The sequence continues at coordinate 10,311,668 of NZ_CP150333.1, forward strand.
CACCGCGACATCAAGCTCGACAACCTCTTCGTCGAGAAGACCGGGCGCCTCAAGGTGCTCGACTTCGGCATCGCGCGCATGCGCGACGGCGTGAAGACGGCGATGCGGACCCGCACGGGCGCGACGCTCGGGACGGTGTCGTACATGGCCCCGGAGCAGGTGCGCGGCATCTCGGTCGACCACAGGGCGGACCTCTTCGCCGTCGGCGCGACCATGTTCCGGGTGATCGCGAAGCGGCGCATCCACGAGGCGCGCACGGAGTCCGAGCTGCTCGTGAAGATGGCGACCATGGCGGCGCCGCCGCTCGCGAGCGTCGCGCCGGACACGCCGCACGGGCTGTGCCTCGTCGTGGACAGGGCGCTCGCGTTCGATCGCGACCGGCGCTACCCGGACGCCCGCACGATGCAGGCCGACGTGCGCGCGCTCCTGCATGGAGCGGCGCCGCCGCACGCGTCGGCGCGCCTCGCGGCGGGCGACGTGCCGTCGGCGGGCGCGCCGCCGCTCTCCCCGATGCTCCTGTCGGCGGCCGCCTCGGCGGACGCGCAGGCCGAGCCTCCGCCGCGGCCCGCGGCCCCGTCGGGCGCGAGGTGGAACGAGATGGGCTCGGCGCCCGCGATCGGGTCGGAGCTCGGCCCAGGCAACAGCGGGGCGTCCTCGTGGGAGGCCGCCACGATGGCGGCGCCCGGAGCTCCGCGCGGGAGCGCCATGGATGCTGCCCAGGCGCACGGAGGCCACCCCGGCATGGCGCAGGCCGTCCCCGGCGCTCCGAATGGACCGCCGTCGGCCCTGCACAACACCGGCGCCGGCCACGCCGGAGCGCACGGCGCGCCCCCATCTTGGCAGGGCGCCAGCGCGCCCCACAGCGCCCCCGTCTCGCTCCACAACACAGGCTCCGGCCTGCACAACACCGGTCCGGCCTACGGCCCGCCTGCCCCGGCGCACGGCGCCAGCGCGCCCCACGGCCCGCCTGCCCCGGCGCACGGCGCCAGCGCGCCCCACGGCCCGCCTGCCCCGGCGCACGGCGCCAGCGCGCCCCACAGCGCCCCCGTCTCGCTCCACAACACAGGCTCCGGCCTGCACAACGCCGGCCCGGCCTACGGCGCGCTCGCCCCGGCGCACGGCGCCAGCGCGCCCCACGGCCCGCCCGCCTCGCTCCACAACACAGGCTCCGGCCTGCACAACGCCGGCCCGGCCTACGGCGCGCCTGCCCCGCGGCACAGCGCCGGCGTACCGCACGGCGCGCCCGCCTCGCTCCACAACACCGGCTCGTCGCTGCACACCACCGGCTCGGCCTACGGCGCGCCCGCGCCGCCGCACAGCGCCAGCGCGCCCTACGGCGAGCAGCCGGCCGCCGCGTGGGCGCCGCGCCACGCTCAGCCGAGGCTGCCGCCGAAGCTCGTGATCCCGCTCGCGCTCGGCGGCGTGGCGCTCATGATCGTGAGCGTGCTCGCGGTCTGGATGGCGCTCCGCGACGAACCCCAGAGCGACGCGGTCCAGCACGATCTGCTGCCGGCCCAGAGCGCGAGCGCCGGGCCGACCCAGCTCTCCCCGTCCTCGGAGAGCACCGACGAATCGCGGAGCAACGTGAACGAGCCAGGATCGCGGAGCAACGTGAACGAGCCAGGATCGCGGAGCAACGTGAACGAGCCAGAGACGATGCGCCCGGAAGCGCCGAACGCTCCGGCGAGCGCGCCGCCCGCGAGCACGTTCATCATCGACTTGACCAAGAAGAAGCAGCGGACGAGAAAATCACGCCAGGACTGAAGCCAGATCGCCGAACATGGAGCTCCGCCCCCTCATGGTGACGAGGACAACCCCGCGCGCTCGATCGATGCTCGTCGGGTCTGCGCTGGCGCTCACGCTCTCGGGAGCGTGCTCGGACCCGGTGCCGATCGGCCCACGTCCCGACGCCGGCGGCGACGGTGGAGGCGGCAGCGGAGGCGCGCCGCCGCTCTGCAGCTCCGGCGACGTGCAACCCTGCTATCCCGGCCCGGCAGACACCGAGGGTGTCGGCGTGTGCGCGGCGGGCGTGCGGAGGTGCCAGCCAGACGGCCAGAGCTTCGGCGAGTGCGAAGGCGCCGTGGTCCCGAGGCCCGAGGACTGCGGCACCACCGTGGACGACGACTGCGACGGCGCGACGAACGAGCCCGACGCGGGGTGCGTGTGTACCCCGGGCCAGATCAAGACTTGTTACAGCGGCCCCGAGGGGACGAGCGGCGTGGGGCTCTGCGCGGTGGGGCTGCAGATGTGCGATCTCTCGGGCACGTCGTGGCGGCCGTGCGGCGGCCAGGTCACCCCGCAACGAGAGACGTGCACGGACGACACCGACGAGGACTGCGACGGCTTCGCCTGCAGCACGCCGCTCTGGGCCGCCCTCTACGGTGATCAGAACACCCAGAGCGCGACCAGCGTCGGCGTCGACGCGCTGGGAAACATCTATATCGGCGGCACCTTCTCGGGGACCATCAACCTGACCGGCAAGGAGGCGGGCGCCCTCGTCAGCATCGGCACCTCCGACGTGTACGTCGCGAGCTTCGACCCCTCCGGACAGCACCGCTGGAGCGTGAGGTTCGGCGGCAACGGCGCCGAGACGCTCAACGGGCTCGCGGTGACGCCTGAAGGCAACCTCGTGCTCGGCGGGACGTTCTACGGCTCGTTCACGTTCGGCGGCACGACGCTGAGCAGCGTCAACGCGCTCGACACCTTCGTGGTCACGATGACCGGAGAGAAGGGCGAGCAAGGCTGGGCACGCCAGCTCGGCGACGCGGCCGATCAGACGCTGCGCTCGATCGCGGTGGACCCCGCCGGAAACATCGCGATCGCCGGCTACTTCAGCGGAAAGCTGCTCTGCTCGTCGTCGCCCGTCCCAGCCTGCGCCGAGAGCGCAGGCGGCACCGACATCTTCGTGCGGAAGTACGATCCGCTCGGCGCCGTCCTGTGGACGAGGATCTACGGAGACGACAAGAACCAGTTCGCCACCGGCGCCGCCGTCGGCAACGACGGCAGCGTGCTCGTCACGGGCCGGTACAACGGCACCCTGACCGTCGGCCCCCGGCAGGTGAAGAACACCGGGCTCGGGCCGAACCTGTTCGTCCTGAAGCTCGACAGCAGCGGGAACGGCGTCTGGCTCTCGGACTATGGAGACACGGCGTCGCAGGCGGGCACCGGGATCGCCGTCGCTCCCTCGGGCGCGGTGCTCGTGACCGGGACGTACATGGGCGCGCTCAACTTCGGAGCGGCCGGTACGCTCCCCGCCAACGATGTGCAGACGGCGTTCGTGGCGTCGCTCGCCCCCGACGGCGTGCCCGTGTGGGCGCGGTGGTTCGCCGGAGACGGCACCCAGGAGAGCACGTCGATCGTCGCGGACGCGGAGAACGGCGTGGTGGTGACCGGCTCGGTCCAGGGCGTGGTCGACCTCGGCGGCGGGCCGCTGCCCGGCGGCGGCGGCTTCGACGCCTTCGTGGCGAAGCTCGACGCCGATGGCAACCACCTCTGGGGGAAGGTGCTCGGCGCCGCCGGCAACCAGAAGTCGAACGCGGCGGCCATCGCGCCGAGCACGGGGGTCATCGCGCTCTGCGGCACCGCCGAGGGGAAGATCGACTTCGGCCTCGGCGAGCACGGGGCGAACGGGACCGACGCGTTCGTCGTGCTCCTGTCGCCGTAGACCGGAGCCGCGGCCCCGGTCACGGGGCGCCGCGAGCGCCCGCAGGGACGAGGTCGACGCGGCCGAGCTCCTCGTTGGTCGCCGCGATGGCGGCGCGGATCGGCTCGCCGACGCCGTAGCGACGGCTCGCGCCGACCAGCGCCTGGGCGGCGGCGTCGATCCGATACGGGCCGCCCGGCAGCGCCTCCAGCGCGATCGTGCCCGTCGCGCCGGACTCGACCATCTGGACGACGAGGCCGAACGGCTTGATGGATACGATGTAGCCCTCGATCTCCTCGCCGACGCGGGAGGCGAAGAGGCGCGCCACGAGCATGCGGTGCCGCTCCGTCTCGGCCTTGGCGGCGCTGCGCGCGCGCGCGTTCAGGTGGTGGGCGAGCGACGCGAGCGCCTCGCAGTCGACGCGCTGGTCGCGGCGGCCCTGGAGATAGCGCTTGACCACGCGGTGCACCGCGAGGTCGGCGTAGCGGCGGATCGGGGACGTGAAGTGCAGGTACAGCGGGGCGCCCAGGCCGAAATGCAGGCCTCCGGCGCCCGTGTACCGGGCAGGGCCGAGCGCCTTGCCGAGCACGGTGCGGATGGCCGGCGCGAGCTCGGAGCCCCTGTACTGCGCCTCGAACGCCGCGAGGCCGAGGGGGCTCAGGCGCGCGCCGAAGCCGGCCTCGACGCCGAAGTTGTGCGCGAACTGCTCGAGCGCGCGGACGCGCTCCTCGGTCGGCTCGTCATGGACACGAAAGACGCAGGGGAGCCCGCGCGCCACGAGCCAGCTGGCCACCGCCTCGTTCGCCGCCACCATCAGCCGCTCGATGAGGCGGTGCGCGCCCGTGTCGGAGCGCGGCGAGACGGCGGTCGGCTCGCGCGTCTCGGCGTCCAGCGTCACGTACGCCTCCTCGCGATCGAGCTCGACGCCGCCGCGCGCCGCGCGGACCGTCGACAGCCGCGCGGCCGCGGTGCGGAGCCAGCGCACGACCGGCCGGGCCGCCTCGGGGATGCCGGCGGAGCGGCCTGTCGTCAGGAACTCCTCGACGGCGTCGTACGAGAGGCGGGCGTGCGAGCGGATCACGCTCTCGTGCAGGTCGATCGACGTGATGCCCCCCTCGGGGTCGATGCGCAGCTCGACCGTGACCGCGAGCCGATCGACCCCCGGGAGCAGGCTCGCCGCCTCGCTGGAGATGGCGTCGGGGAGCATCGGGATGACGCGGCCAGCCAGGTAGACGCTCGTGCCTCGGGCGCGGGCCTCGAGATCGAGCGGCGAGCCCTCGGGGACGAACGCGTCCACGTCGGCGATCGAGACGAGGACGCGGAGCGCCCCGTCGGGCCCGGCGGGCAGCACGGCGACGGCGTCGTCGATGTCCGTGGTGACGGGCGCGTCGATCGTGACGGTGATGACGTCGCGCAGGTCGCGGCGGCCGCGCGCGAGCTCGCGCTCGACCGACACCGCGGCGACCGCCGCGCGCGACGCCTCGAGGACCTCGCCCGAGAACACGGCGCGCACGCCGTTGCGGGCGAGGCACCGCTCGATGCCGAGGTCGGCGCCCGACGCGACGACGCGCGCCGGGACGACCGCCGCGCCCTCGATGGTGGCGACCACCGCGGCGCCCTCGGGGAGGTCGTCGGCGCTGCCCGGCTTGAACGGCCAGTCCGTGTTGGAGACGAGGCGATCGACCCGGAGGTGCGGCCGCTTCGCGTGCGATACGACCGTCCCGAAGAGCTCGGAGCGATCGCGCTGGACGAGGGCGAGCTGCGACGCGCTGAAGCGGCCCGGCTCCGCCTCGACGACCACCGCATCGACGACGTCGCCGTCAAGGAACGGGTTCAGATCGGGCGGCGCGATGAAGGCGGTCGCCGAGCCGAGGGCAGCCCAGCCCGGCCTGCCCGGCCCCCCCGCCTTCTCCGGAGAGGCCTCGATGTTCAGGAACCCGAAGCCACGGGGGTTGACCGAGATGCGTCCACGAACGGGTGCGTGCATAGGCGCGGAAGGTACGCCAGATCCCGGCACGTTCGAGCACAAGCTGCCCGTTGAGCTCGCATCAACGCCAGAGAATTACTGCAACACGGTAAGCAACACGGTAAGCAACACGGTAAACAGAGCAGCGCGTGACGTCGCGGCATCGCGCGCTGCATGCCGAGATGCGCTCGGGGGGCCCGGGGTGCCTCGCGCTGCGCTGCGCTGCGATGACGTGCGGGCGGCATCGCGGTTCCACGTGCGCGGGACCCCGTGCATGGGCGGGACGCCACGGCAAAAGTGCCTCCCTGGACGGTTCGCGGCGCCGGATCGCTTATACTCGACACATCGTGGAAGACTCAGGGGACATCATCGAACTAGCGCGTGTGATGCCTCGGGACCGCTTCGTCCGCCAGGTGACGAACCTGCTCCTCGTGGTGTCCGAGGCTGGTCCGGACAACCAGCAGATCGCATTCCGGACGGTCGCCGCATCGCCGGCGGCGCACCGGAAACCGCCGCCTCCGCCCGGCCCAGCGAGCGAGGTGTTCCAGCTCGTCAAGGCGAAGGGCAATCCCTATCTCGACCAGATCTCGGTGGGCCGCACGCGCAATTGCGACGTGGTGCTGCGCCACCCCTCGGTGTCCAAGCTGCACGCGCACTTCCGGCGGAATGAGCAGGGGCAGCTCGTGCTCATCGACAACGGCTCGCAGAACGGGACCCGCGTGAACGGCAAGCTGCTCTCCGAAAGCGAGCCGCAGGAGGTCTCGGTGGGCGACGTGATCCAGTTCGGCCGGCTCACGACGTCGCTGCTCGATGCAGCGGCCCTCTTCGACCTCGTGCGCGAGCAGGCGCGCGTCGCGAGGGACCAGGCGAACCGGTGAGCGCCGCGCGCGGCGGCGCTCAGAACCGGTATCCCGCGGAGACGTTCGGAAAGAACATCGTGAACGTGCCGTGGGCGAGCTCCTCGAACACGACCTTCTTGCCCGGCGCGCAGTCGACCGTGGGGTGCGCCTCGTCGCACTCGGCCCCGACCACGTAGGTGTTGCCCGTCTCGAGCGGCGGGCCGTCGACGAGGAAGAAGCCGACGCCGAGGCCCGCGCTGACGCTGAGGCGCCCGAGCTTCAGCCGGAGCCTCAGCTCGGGCATCGCGAACGGGGCGGCGGCGCGGACGGCCCTGCCCGCGTTCTGCACGGCCACGCTGACGGTCCTCTCCGCGTCGGACGCCGTGCCGGTCACCTCGTCGCTCATCTCGGCCAGCACCACGCCGAGCCCGAGCGCGCCGCCGACGTCGAGCCATGACGACAGCCCGTAATGATAGCTGCCGCCGACGATCACCGTCACGCCGGCCATGCCGATGTCGTCGTGAAAGCTGTAGCGGATGGGGAGCCTCTCGTCGCCCCCGCGCGGCGCGGCGTACGTCGCGTCGAGCGAGCGATCGAGCGTCGTGTGGAGGCTCAGGTACCCGGCCGTGAGCTCGATGGCGGCGCCGATCGGGAACTCGTAGCTGCCGCGCACGCCGGCCAGAACGCCGGACGGGCGCGAGATGCCCGAGCAGCTGTAGCTGCCGCAGCTCCGCTCGGCGTCGCTCTCGAGCGACGAGGCGAAGGCATAGCCGCCGGTCGCCTCCAGCCGGAAGACGCCGACCCTCCGACCCCAGCGCGGGTGCGCGTCGTCGATGGCGAGCGGCAGGACGATGTCGCCCCTCGTCGTCTTGTCGACGGTCGCGCGCAGCGTGCGCGAGAAATAGCCCGGCTCGTGCGCCTCGAAGGTGTGGCGCCCGAGCGGCAGCGCCCCGCGCCACTGCCCCTTGCCGACCGGGACGCTGTTGATGGTCAGATCCGCGCTCAGCGGCTGGGCGACGACGCGGACCTCCTCGCCGAGCGGCCCCGCCTCGACCGTGGCGACGGCGAGCTGCCCCGCGATGACGTTCGCCTCGCGGGGCGCAGAGCCGAAATTGCCCTTGCGCACCGAGTAGAAATGCGGACCAGGCGCGAGCGCGCCCTCCCACGGCAGCTGGCCGATCAGCGCGCCGTCGATGGTGAGATCGGCGCCGATGAGCCGCTCGTCCTCGACCTTCAGCCGGCCCGTGCTGGCGAGCGGATCGAGCTTCGCGTCCACCGACCTGGTCTCGGCGACCCCGACGGTCACGATCCGCTCGAACGTGTGCCAGCCGTCCTTGACCACACGGAGCGTGTGATCCCCGGGGAGCAGCCGGATCGGGCCGGCGAGGGGGAGCCGGCCGCGCTGTTTCCCGTCGATGAGCACCAGGCCATCGACGTTCGACGAGACGACGACGCTGCCGATCCGCGCTCGCAGCGTGGCGATCGCGGACGCGACGCTCCGGCGCTCCGGCTCGCCGAGCTCCGCGCGGAGCTCCGTGAGCAGCGCCTCGTAGAGCTCGAGCGCCTCGTCGTAACGCCCGAGCTGATCGAGGCAGAACGCGGCGTTGAGGGTGTTGGGCACCGACGCGACGACCTGACGCGACCTCAGGTAGAGCTCGAGCGCGCGCTGGAAGTCGCCGATCTTGCGCAGCTCGTTCCCTTCCTGAAAGAGCGCCTTGGCCCGGGCGAGCGCCTCGTCCGTCGACGCGGGCGACGCGGGCGACGCGGCAGGCGGCTCGGGTGGCGCGCCCGGGACAGCCGCCGCCGGCGGGGGCTGCGCGCGGGCCGGAGGCGCAGGCGCCGCGCTCGCCACGGCGAGCGCGCAGGCCGCAAAGCAGCGCCGCAGGGCGCGACGGGCGCGCGGCATCGGTCTCACCACCGGTCGACCGGCACCACCGCGGTCGGCGCCGACGGAGCCGCAGGCGCCCCCGTGGCGGAGGGCGTGGCAGGCTCGGCCATGGGAAGAGCGCCGCGCGGGGCGCGGCTCTTCCTGTCACGGCGCGGGGCAGGCTCGGAGGCCGCGACCGACGCAGAGGCCGGCGCGGGCGGCTGGAGATCGATGCGATCAGGGCGGATCGTGCCGTCGCTCAGCATGAACACCGTCTCCTTCGTGGTCGCGCCGCCGCGGGTCACCTCGATCTCGAACGTGTCGCCGGCCTTGCCCGTCAGGTCGAGCCGGCCGTCGCTCACCGGACGCGCCGCGCCGTTGACCCGCGCCGCCGCCTCCTTCGGGAGCGTCACGACGGCGGTGAAGGACGCAGGCGCGACGGGCAGCGCGGGCTCGCTCGGCGCGGCGGGCGACGCGAGCGGCTCGTTGCCCGTCGAGGCGCGCAGCGCGAGACCGCCGCCGATCGCGGCCAGGGCGACCACCGTGACCGCCGCCCCGACGAAGCGCCGCCGTGCCGCGCCGGAAGGCTCCTTCACCGCGGTGAAGGAGCTGCCGCCGATGGATCGCTCCTCCCCCTCGGCCGATCGCGAGAGCCTGGACTCGCGCAGCGCGGAGATCGGGGTGGCGCCGGCGCGCCGCTCGGGGTCGATGCCCCGCAGCTGATCCAGCGTGACGACGCCGGTGCCCTCCGCGTGCGGCTCGAGCGCGGCGATGAGCTCCTCCATGCTCTGCCAGCGCTCCGCAGGATCCCGCAGGAGGCCGCGGTGCACGACGGCCGCGAGCGCCGGGGAGACCCACGGCGCGGCCCCGGAGAGCGGCGGTACGCGCTCGGTGCAGATCGCGAGCAGGAGCTCGGCGAGCGAGGCGTTGGGATCCCAGGGGCAGCTCCCGCAGAGCGCCTGGTAGAGCGAGACCGAGAGGCTCCAGATGTCGGAGCGGTGATCGACGTCCTTCGCCATCTTCGCCTGCTCGGGCGACATGTAGATGGGCGACCCGAGCACGCCGCCGGCGCGCGTGAGCTCGTGCGAGACGCCATCCCCCGTGCGCTTCGCGATGCCGAAATCGCACACCTTGACCACGATCCTGCGATCGCTCGACGACGGCGGGCGGATGGAGCCGGACGGGCGCCGCCCCGAAGGCGGCGGGCGGACCGAGCCGGACGAGCGCCGAACCGACGGCGGCCCCGCCGCGAGCGAGCCGCGCTGGGTGGACGGCGGCGCCGAAGCGAGCGAGCCGCGCCGGGTGGACGGCGGCGCCGAAGCGAGCGGGCCGCGCCGGGTGGACGGCGGCGCCATCGAGGTCGACGGCCTCTGGGCCGTGCCCTCGAACGGCGCGTGCAGGAAGAGGTTCGCCGGCTTGATGTCGCGGTGCACGATCCCCTCGGCGTGTGCCGCCGCGAGCCCGCGCGCCGCCTGGATGAACACGCGCACGACGGGCTCCGGCTCCAGCGGCCCGCGCATCCTGAGGAGCTTGGCGAGGTCGACGCCGTGCAGGAGCTCCATGATGATGAACGGCGTCGCGAGCGTGAGATCCGTGCCTAGCTCGAACGTCTTGACCACGTGCGGGCTCTGGATCGCGGTCACCGCACGCGCCTCGCGGATGAAGCGGCGCACGGCGTGGTCGTCCTGCCCGACGGCGCTCTTGAAGATGACCTTGGCCGCCACCCGCCGCCCTTCAGGCGACTCCGCCTCGTAGACGGCGCCCATCCCGCCGCGCCCGATCAGCCGGCGCACCGCGTACCGGCCGCCGAGCTCGCGGCCGACCAGCGGATCGGTCTCGGCGCCGGCGCGCTCGGCGATGGCCTCGCGCAACTCGGGATCGAGCGGCCTCAGCATGTCGATGGTGACGCGCTCCTCGCTGTGCGACGCGGCGCGCAGCGCCTCGGCGAACGCCTCGATCGACGGATAGCGCCGGTCCACGTCGCTGTGCAGCGCGAGCGAGAGCGCGGTCGCGAGGCGCGCCTCGATCCACGGGGCGCGATCCTGGATCGACGGGAACCGCGAAAGGGACGACGCCGGCGCGTCCGCCGCCGTGTCCGCGGGGCCGAGCTCGGCCGTGTCCGCCGTGACGTCGAGCTCGGCCCACGGCGAGACGCCGCAGAGCATCTCGTAGAGCGTCGCCGCCAGGCCGAACACGTCACCCCGCACGTCCGCGGTGCGGTCCCGCGGCCCCGACTCGTCGCGCAGAGGACCCGTGCTCCTCGCCGCCTTGCCAGGGGCGGAGGTGGCCGTGTCGCAGCCCTTCGAGAGCCCGAAGCCAAAGACGCGGACGAGGATCTCTCCGCTCGGGAGGTGCTCCAGGAAGATGCGCGGCGGCCGCACGTCGCGGTAGACGAGGCCCGCGGCGTGCACCGCCGAGAGCCCCGCAGCGGCCTGGAGCGCGATCCGCACGGCGACCTCGGGCCCGAGCGGCCCCGTCTCGGCGAGCAGGGCGGCGACGTCGGTCCCGTCGAGCAGCGGCATCACGAGGTAGGCGAGATCGCGCTCGAGGTCGTGGCCGGCATCGACGATCGGGACGACATGCGCGTTGTCGAGCTTCGCGGTGACGCTCGCCTCGCGGGTGAGCCGTGACAGCGTGTCCTCGGTGACGACCTCGGGCCGCAAGACCTTGAGCGCGACGCGGCGACCCGAGGGGCCCCGGGCCTCGAACACGACACCGAAGCCCTGCGCGGAGAGGACGCGGACGATCCGATATCCGCCGGTGAGCGCGCCCCCCACGAGCGCCGTCGGATCCGCCAGAGGTGCTGTCCGGCCCATGTCCTCAAGCATACGACGGCCCATCGCGCCCCACAAAGCATGAGTGTCACGCGACCTCGGAGGCGCGCTGCGCGCGGGCGCCGCACCGACGCGGAGCGCCGGCCACGCACCTACAACGACGCCACGCCCGCCGCACCGCGGCGCCCCCGCCAAATGTAGGCGCGACAACCGCAGATAACGCGGTGAACAGACCGTCGTATACGCAAGAACACGCGGGGATACGCGGGGACACGCAAGAGTACGGGGGGATACGCATGGATACGCATGAATACGCGAGGACACGCAGTAAGCCCTTTGAATCATGGAATATTTGTCTAATTTGTCTTGCCGATATACAGCTCACGAGTTTAGATTCCCAACATCCCATTCACCGCCGCTCGGTCAGGATCTGGGCAGGACTGGTTGATCTCAAGCGCGCACCCCGATGTGCGCCTCCCCCGCCGGGGGACCTGGAGGCACCATGACCCTGCGATCCCTCGGGCGCGCGCTCGCCGCCCTGACGGCCTTTCTCGTCCTCACGCTCGTCCTGGCGCGGCCGGCGCGCGCCAAGGGCTCTTCCGTCGATGAGCGGCTCGCCAAGGTGCTCGCCCGACACGGCTTCACCGGAGAGATCGAGTCGACGCTGGAGTCGCGGCTCGGGCGGAAGCTCGACAAGAAGCTCGCGAAGCTCGGGCGTGACCTCTTCTTCGACAGCGTCCTCGGCCTGAACGACGACAACTCGTGCTCAGGCTGCCACGCGCCGACCGCGGGCTTCGCCGACACGCAGTCGATCGCCATCGGCATCGACAACAACGGCGTCGTCGGGCCGCACCGCACAGGGCCGCGCAACCAGCGCCGCTCGCCCACCATCATCAACACGGCCTTCTACCCCACGCTGATGTGGAACTCGCGGTTCTTCGCCGTGTCCGGCGACCCCTTCGACAACAGCCAGGGGTTCTCGTTCACCGCGCCGGAGGGGATGTCGCTCTCTTCCCTGCCGCACCTGCTCAACGCCCAGGCGTTCATCCCGCCGACCGAGATCACCGAGATGACCGGGTACGAGGCGCCGCAATCGCACGATGTCGTGCGCGAGGAGGTCACGGCGCGCGTGAACGACGTGAAGGCGTACCGGAAGCGGTTCGCCAAGAGCTTCCGGGCGGTGAAGCGAGGGGACGACATCACCTACCAGATGATCGCGGCCGCCATCGCCGAGTTCGAGATGTCGCTCACGTTCGCCGACGCGCCCATCGACAGGTTCGCCCGCGGCCGCCGGCACGCGATGACGCTGGAGCAGAAGCGCGGCGCGCTGCTCTTCTTCGGCGAGGCGGGGTGCGTCAGGTGCCACGCGGTGTCGGGGGAGTCGAACGAGATGTTCAGCGACTTCCAGCAGCACGCGATCGGCGTGCCGCAGATCGCGCCGACCGACGATCCGGCGCACTCGAACGTGGTCTTCGACGGCCCGAACGCCGATGAGGACTTCGGCCTGGAGCAGGTCACGGGGGATCCGGCCGATCGGTACAAGTTCAGGACCTCGCCGCTGCGCAACGTCGCCCTCCAGCCCACGTTCTTCCACAACGGCTCGTTCACGTCGCTGGAAGGCGCCATCCGCCACCACCTCGACGTCTACACGTCGGCCACGGAGTACACGAACAAGCACCTCGATCGCGATCTGCGGGGTGAGATGGGCCCGCTCGCGCCGGTCCTCGCCGCCGTCGACCCGCTGCTGCAGGAGCCGATCGACCTCACGGAGGAGGAGATCAGCTGGCTCTGCGCCTTCGTGGGAGAGGCGCTGCTCGACCCGCGCGCGACGCCGAAGCGGCTCGAGGCGCTCATCCCGGAGGAGCTCCCGAGCGGGCGCGAGGTCCATCGCTTCGAGTAGCCGCGGGCCGGGCGGGCGGCGCTCACGCGGTCGAGCGCCCGCCGGCACCCCGGCTCAGCTGCGGTCCAGGCAGCTGCTCAGCGATTCCTTCTGGATGCTGCACTCCTCGTCGTACTTCGCAGAATCGCAGTGGTCCTCGGCGTGGTTCCGACACTCGAGATACGACTCCCAGGCGTCGTGACAGCCTGCCTCCTCGGCGGCCTCCGTGTCGGCGCTGCACATCGCGAGGCAGCTCTGCTCCGTCATGGCGTCCCCCGGGCACTCCACGGCTTGCTCACAGAGCTCAGGGCAACCCTCCTCGCCGTGCTCGTCGCTGCAGCCCACGGCGACGAGGGCGAGCACCAACATGGTCGTTACCTTCATCGGCCCACCGTATCACGAGCGCGACGCCGCGCGCTGGCGCGGCCCAGGTGGGCGCCAGTGGGCAGCAGCCAGGGCGGCGCGCCGGCTCTCTCCGGCGACCGCTCCCGGGAGGGCGCAGCTCAAGGCAGCAGCCGGGAGAGGAGGCTCCACTTCGCCGAACGACCGGACTTCATGGCGAGGACCGTGGTCACGCCGATCACCCCCGCCGTGAGGGCGATGTTGAGCGGCCCCATGACGCCGAGGAGCCGCTGCAGCGCCGCGGCCTTCGCGGGCGGGCGCGGCGCCGGCGCTTCACCCTCCTTGAGGAGGGGCACCCCGCCGTCGGGCGCCTCTTCGCGCATCTGCTGTCCGCCCAGCATGCTGGCGACGCTCGTGGCGAGCGTCGCGCCCAGGAGGATGTCCTTCAAGCGCACCAGATCGCGGGTCTCACGGTCGATCGATCGCCCCGAGATCACCGTCCGCCCGATGAACCAGGTGGCCGCGGCGGTGCCGAGCGAGATCGCACTGACGAGGTTGTACCGCTGCCATGCGTCAGAGAGCACCTTGCCCCGCTCGGCCTCGGAATGGATGTCCTTGACCGCCTGGCGCAACGCCAGCCGGCCGAAGAGGGGGCCACCGAACCCCGCGGCCAGACCGAGCTCATGCAGCACCCATGCGGACGTCGAGAGTGTAGCCATGTCGTTCCACCTCGCCGCGACGCACAAGCAAGATCGTGCCCAGGGCTTGACTGCGCGCCAGGATCCTGGCCGTCGCAGGCGCGCCGTCTCGGCAGCGCGCCGGCGTCCGCGAGGTCGGGCCCGGCGCGGCCCCGACGAGAACGGCGCTTGCCCGGCGCCAGGTCACGTCGACAGGTACGTCGCGCCGCCGCGCAGCACGGCATTCCCGCGAGCGCCGCTGAACTCTCGTCCGGCGGATGAACCACGCTCGTCGACGAGCGCGGCGGCGGCGGGGCGGAGCACGTCGGCCACGGCCTGCCGCCGCAGCCGGTGGAGCTCGCCTTCGGCGAGGAACCCGTGGGAGGGCGGGAGATCGCCGTCTGCCATGCCCGGAGCTCCGGTGCCCACCTGGTCGAGCGCGCGCGCGAAGGCCGCGGCGACGCGCTCTCGCAGGCGCGCGCCGCCCGTCGTGACGGCCCAGCGGACGAACGCCCAGGCGAGCTCCGCGTGGCGGGCCTCGTCGCGCGCGATCGCCTGGAGCGCCATGCGCACCGCCGGCGGCTCCGCCGCCTGCGCCGCGACCTCCGCCTCGATGGCCGAGAGGGTCTCTCCGACGCAGCCCTCCACGACGGTCGCCAGGGTGATGGCCTCGAGCGAGCCGAGGTCGTCGAGCGCGCCCTGCAGGGGCAGCGGGCCGACGCCCACCGGCTCCCCCGCGTACGCCGAGGCGATCGCGAGCGCGACGCGCGCGTGCCGCACCTCGTCGAGCGCCGCGCGGTGCGCCGCTTCGAGCAGCTGGGGAGGCGCGCCCTGGGCCATCAGCGCGAGCGCGAAGCGGCCGAAGGAGGCGACCGAGGCGTGCTCGTTCTGGCCACGCTCGGCCCAGCGCCGGGCGAGCTCACGGCGCGCCGCGGGCGCGAGCGCGCTCAGGTCGGTGTCGGCGAGCGCGCGCTCGAAGCGCCGCAAGTCGGTCTGCGACCACGCGCTCGGGGCGTGCGCGAGCGGCGCGACGCGGGGCTCGCCCCGGACCAGGAGAGGGCGCCCTTCACAGGAGATGGAACCGACGAGGTAGCAGCAGCTCGCCGGATCCGACGCCGTTCGGTTCGCGTAGGGGCCCTGGATCCACCCGGCCGCGCCCTCGCCCTCGGCGCTGCACGTACACGTCCCCGAGCCGGGCGGCAGGTCGTCGAGGTGCGGCGCAGCCTCGGAGGCCGCAGGGCAGGCGCCGCCGACCGGCGCCGTGCAGTGCACCTCGTAGCAACACTGGCCGTAATAGCCACCGTCATGAAACGGCCCGACGCAGGTCGGATCCGGATAGGGTTCGAGCGGCGCCGAGGCGTCAGGAGGATCGACCTCGCCACCTCCGCCTCCGCCGGCCCCCGATGTCGCGCCTGCCGTCGAGCTCGAGCTGGAGCTGGAGCTGGATGTCGCGCCTTCAGGCGAGCTCGAGCCGGAGCTCACCCCCGACGTCGCGCCTCCAGGCGAGCTCGAGCTGGAGCCGGACTCGATGTGCGTGCCGCAGCCCGACACCAGCGCAAGGCTCGCGCCCCACTGGGATGCGACCAGGATTCGAAGCAGGAAGTTTCGCATGGACGGCGACAAGCAAGGCATGTACCGGGCGAACACACGTGTCTCTGGGCGCCGGGAGAGCACCGCCGTGCCAGCATGTGCCATCGCCCTGTCCCCTCCACGCGGCCTCGGCCCCTGCTGCCGGTGGACCTTCCATCCGGCCGCGGCCCTGGATACCGGGTCTCGATGTCACCAACCCACCCGGACCGCCGGGCAGATCTGGAGCGGCGCGAGGGTGCGCCCGTCCCGAGGAGGCCTCATGCGGATCGTTCTCGATAGCTCCGTCGCCATCGCCTCGATGAAGCCCGCAGAGCCCGGGCACGCGGACGCGCTCGCCTTTCTCGAGCGCGCCCGCGCCGCCGTGGCCTCGGGCGCGGCGCGCGTGCTCGCGCCGCCCGAGCTATGGCTGGAGGTGTACGTCGCCGAGCAACGGCTCGCGGTGTCGCGGCGGGCCGCGCCCGCGGCAACGAGCCCGCTGGGAGGCCTCGCGATCGAGCTGGTCGCGCCCGTGGACGCCGGCGCCATCACGGAGTTCCTCGACCAGCTGACGAGGCGCATGCGCGGCCGCAGGCCCTTCGCCAACGCGACCGACCTCGTGTATCTGTGGGCCGCCCGCCGCGCGAATGCCACCGTGGTGACGCTCGACGAAGGGCTCCTCAAGTACCACGGTGTCGTCTGCGATGTGACAAGGCCGCAGCACGTTCGGCTCGAATCCGGATAACGCGTCGCAGCGAGCGGCGAATGCACGTCGCGACAACCGCCGTCCGAGGAACGTCGAAAAACAGCATCTCTGGATGGTCACGGCGCAAGTTTACACTCCGTGCAAATGCACTTGTCGCACCCGGCGAGGGCAGCTATCCCTGAGCGTCGCAGCGGAGCGCGCGGAGCTCGCGAGCCTGGGCTGCGCGGCGAGGCGCATGCGAAGTACATCGCTTATTTCACCGGTCCTCCCGGTGAGCTTGGCCCTTTTGACCACCCTGGCTGCGCCGCAGGCCCACGCCCGCCGCGCCGGGCTTGCGGTGGAGGGGTGCAACGGCTGCCACACCGGCGGCGCGGAGCCAGATATCACCATCGACTATAGCCCCAAGAACCCGGCGGCCGGCGAGACGGTGACTCTGCAGGTGCAGATCCGGTCTGCCAACATCAACGCCGGGGGCATCTATCTCCTCACCGAGACAGGTCGGCTCTCCCCCATCAACGGTCAAGGCACCAAGCTCATCGACGAGCACCAGCTCGTCCACGACGCGCCGAAGCGGGCGAGCGGCGGGGCCGTCCGCTTCGACGCGCAGTGGATCGCGCCGGGCGCGCCGGGCGGGGTCGTCGTCCAGGTGTGGGCCCTCGCGGCCAACGGCGACAACGGCCCGCGCGGAGACGGCGCTTCGTCCGCCGACACCGCGTTTGCCTACGGATGCACCGGGACGACGTATTACCTCGATCGCGACGCCGACGGCTACGGCGACTCCAGCGTGCCCAGGGTCGATTGCACCCGGCCGGCCGATCACGCCGAGCGCGGCGGCGATTGCGACGACTACAGCGTCAACATCCATCCCGATCAGGAAGAAGCCTGCAACGAGATCGACGACGACTGCGATGGAGAGGTCGACGAGGAGCTCGAGGTCACCACGCAGTATGAAGACGCCGACGGCGACGGCTATGGCTCGTTCTTCGGCGCGACGGTCACGGCGAAGTGCCCCCCCGAGGGGTACGCGCCGAGCTCCAACGACTGCAACGACAGGTCCCCCGACGTCCACCCGGACGCGACCGAGACATGCAATCTCGCCGACGACGACTGCGATGGCCGCATCGACGAGGGCGTGCGCGAGGTGTGCGGCGTCGGGATGTGCGCGCGGGAAGCGACCGCATGCGCCCCCGGGTCATGCACGCCCGGCGAACCGAGCGCCGAGGTGTGCAACGCGCTCGACGACGACTGCGACGGCGAGGTCGACGAGGACCCAGGCCTCTGCGCGCCCGGCGAGGGCTGCCCGAGCGGCACGTGCAGCAGCGGGACCGGCGCCGGCACGGCCGTGAGCGCTGGCAGCGCCGGCAGCGCGGGAAGCGCGGGAAGCGCCGGCGGCGGCGTTGCCTCCGCGGGCTCCGCGGGCGGCGGCGCGCCGGACGAGGGAGGAGCGGACAGCGGCGGTTGCGCCATCGACGCCGGCGACCCCCGCGGCGGGTCTCCGTGGCGGCTGCTGACGCTCGCCTCGCCGTTCGCCCTCCTCGCGTTGCGGCGGCTGCGGAAGAGTGGCACCCTACGGTAAGCCTTCCTTCCGAGCCTGAGGTCAACACGCATGCTCTACCGCCGCTTCGGTCGCACCGAGCTCAAGATGCCTGTCCTTTCGTGCGGAGGGATGCGGTACCAGCAATCCTGGAACGACAAGGACCCCATCTCGCCCGCGAGCCAGCGCAACCTCGAGGCGTGCATCGAGCGGGCGCTCGAGCTTGGCATCTATCATATCGAGACCGCGCGAGGGTACGGCACGAGCGAGGAGCAGCTCGGGAAGATCCTGCCGACGCTGCCGCGCGAGCGGCTCATCGTCCAGACGAAGGTCAGCCCCGAGGCGGATCCAGCGAAGTTCCTTGCGACGTTCGAGCGGTCGATGAAGCTCCTCCGCCTCGATCACGTCGACCTGTTCGCCCTCCACGGCGTCAACGACGAGACGCGCCTCTCGTGGTCGCTGCGCAAAGGTGGCTGCCTGGACGCTGCGCTCGAGCTGAAGCGGCAAGGCCGCGTGCGCGCGGTGGGGTTCTCGACGCACGCGGCGCCGCGCGTGATCACCGCCATGGTGCAGGACGGCCGCTGCGATTACGTCAACCTGCACTGGTACTACGTGAATCAGCTCGCCTGGCCGGCCATCCAGGCTGCGGCCGAGCAGGACATGGGGGTCTTCATCATCAGCCCCACCGACAAGGGGGGCAAGCTGTACGAGCCGAGCGACAAGCTCGTGCGGCTCTGCGACCCGCTCTCGCCGATCGTGTTCAACGATCTGTTCTGCCTCGCTCGCCCCGAGGTCCACACGATCAGCGTCGGGGCGGCGCGCCCGTCCGACTTCGACGAGCACATGAAGGCCTTGCCGCTGCTCGACGGCGAGGGCGCCGCGCAGGCCGCGCTGGCGCCGATCCTGCGCAGGCTCGACGAAGAGCTCGAGCGGGTGCTCGGCCGCGCGTGGCTCGACACATGGCACGTCGGCCTCCCCGACTGGGAAGCCGTCCCCGGGCACGTCAACATCCGCGAGATCCTGCGGCTGTACAACTTCGCCCGCGCGCTCGACATGACGGCCTACGGCAAGATGCGGTACAACCTCCTCGGCAGCGGCGACCACTGGTTCCCTGGGAACCGGGCCGATCGCGTGCGGGAGCTCGACCTCGCGCAGGCCCTCGCGGGCGCGCCGCAGCGGCACCGCATCCCCGAGGTGCTGGCGGAAGCGCACGCGCTGCTCGCAGGGCAAGAGGTGAGGCGCCTCGGCAAACACTGAGTCTGGGCCTCGCGCCGGCCCGGCGAGCGGCGCCTCGGCGGGTGAGCCGGGCGCGCGCCGCTGTCGGTCACGGAGGCGCGCCGACTTCCAGGCGAGCTCCTCGCCAGCCCCACAGGGCCACCAGCATGCCGAGGTGCGCGGCCGCGTAGAGGGCGAGCATCGCCCGCAATGTCAGCGAGGCGTCGAGGAGCAGCGGAAGCCCGACGCCTGCCCAGCCGATCACGAGGAGCCCCGAGATCGTCAGCGGCCCGCGCGTCCACGGCTCGCCTCGCTGCAGCCCGCGGGCGGCGAGCACATCGAGCGCGCCCGCGGTCCACTGGGCGAGGCTGATGAAGGCGAGATGAGCAGCCCGATCCGCGTGCGGAATAACGCCCTTCTTCGCGACGCCAGCAAGGACGCAGGCCGCGTGCGCGGTGCCGCCCAGGAGCAGCACGATGCCCGTCACGAGGGCGAAAGACGCCAGCGCGGGACGTGGAGACATGCCGCCCAGGATACCCGAGGAGCGAGCATCCGCGTTGCAAAAGCGGAGACGGCCGACAGCGCACGGTTCTTGCCGCCTCCTGCCCTTGTTCGACATCCTGCCCTCGTGGGTCAGGGACAGTCGTTCCAAGGAGGTCTCTCATGCGCATTCACGGTACAGGGACGATGGCGCTCCTCTGCGCGCTCGCGTTCGCCGCAGCGGCAGGCTGCAATTCGGGCGGAGGGGATAGCGGAAGCGGCGGAGCGAACGCGGGCAGCGGCGGCGCGGGCGCGGGCAGCGGCGGCGCGGGCGCGGGCAGCGGCGGAGCGAGCTCCGGCACCGGCGGCGCGGGGGATGGCAGCGGCGGAGCGGGCGCCGGCGCCGGCGGCACGGGGGATGGCGGCGGCGGCGCAGGCGCTGGCACCGGCGGCGGGACGGAGGAGCTGAGATGGTATCTCACGTGCGGCGATCCGGTATGCAGCGGGCACCGGCCCCGCGACGGGGTGAAGCCATGCACCGACGAGAAGGAGGGGGAGCCGTGCGCCGCACCGGACGCGACATGCGATCCCGCGAACGACTGCAACGCGCAGCTGCTCTGCACGAGCGACGATCCGAGGCAGCGGCCGGAGGGTTGCCCCAGATCCCGCGCCCGGTACAAGCACGATATCCGGTACCTGCAGGAGACCGAGCTCGCGCGCGTGCGCGACGAGCTCGTCGCCACGCCGCTCGCGACCTGGCGTTATAACCACGAGGGCGGGCACGGCCGCGAGCGTCTCGGGTTCATCATCGACGACAATCCGGCGAGCCCGGCGGTCGCGAGCGACGGCGACCACGTCGACCTGTACGGGTACACGAGCATGGCCGTGGCAGCGATCCAGATGCAGCAGAAGCAGATCGCCGCCCTCGAGCGTGAGCTCGCGGCGCTCCGCAAGGAGCTCGACTCGGCGCGGCAGGCGGCGCGCCCGCCGGCGTCCAGGGCGGCCGGCCGAGCCACACGATAGAACAGCCGCAGGCGTCGAGCGCCGGCGTCACTCGTCTTCGAAGGCGTGCCGCCGGAGCTCCGCGTCGATCCGCACCACCGACCGGGCATGCGCGCGGCGCGCATCGGCAAACAGGGCCGGGTGAGCGCAGGCCGCGAGGATCTCGAGCGACTCCACGATGCGGGGACCGGGGCGATTGAAGAAGGCGTTGCCGTCAGCAATGTACACGCGGCCTTGCGCCACGGACCGATACGTCGCCCAGGGCAGCACACGGGGGAGGAGATCGAGCTCATCGAGCGTGCGCTCGAGGGTGAAGCCGCACGGCTTGATCATCACCACGTCGGGATCGAGCGCGGCGAGCGCGGCCGGCGAGAGCGTGGGCGCGTGCTCGCCGGGTCGCGTCACGAGGGGTTCCCCGCCCGCGAGGGTGATGAGCTCCGGCATCCATGTGCCGCCGATCATGACAGGTTCGATCCACTCGACCGCGAGCACGCGCGGCCTGCCCGGCGCCGCGGCCGCGCGCGCGGCGACGGCGGCGACGCGCGCGCGCAGCCGCTCGACGAGCGCCTCGCCGCCTGCCGGGCGGCCGATCCCCTCGGCGACGCGGCGAATGTCGGCCCAGATGTCGTCGAGCCGCGTCGGGCGCAGGTTGATGATGCGCACGTCCTGCCGCGCAAGGCGGGCGACGGCCGCGCGGACGTCATCGAACGAGACCGCGCAGACGTCGCAGAGGTCCTGCGTCACGATCACGTCCGGCCGCGCCTCCCGGAGGGCGTCCAGATCGATGTCGTAGACCGCGAGCGCGTCCCGGAGGACGTCGCGGACCGCGGCGTCGATCTCCCGGCTGGAGCGCGCCGGCCTGAGCCGCGGGCGCGTGAGCACCGGGAGGCCGGTCAGCCCCTCGGGAAAGTCGCACTCGTGAGAGACACCGACGAGCTCGCTCTGCGCGCCCAGCGCGCAGACGATCTCGGTCGCGGACGGCAGCAGGGAGGCGATGCGCATGCGCGGTATTCTATCTCCTGGCGATCCCCGCGGGGGGGCGGTGCGCACGATGCTCGTGGTGGGCACAATGCTCGTGAAGACAGGAGGTCCCCATGAGACTGCAAGGCAAGATCGCGCTGGTCACAGGGAGCAGCCGGGGCATCGGCCGCAGCATCGCTGTCCGGTTCGCCCGGGAAGGCGCCGACGTGGCGCTCACGTACCACAAGAGCAAAGAGGGCGCCGAGGAAGCCCTCGCAGAGGTCGAGGCCGCAGGAAGGCGAGGTCATCTGTTCGCCGTCGACGTCGCCTCCGTCCAGAGCGTGCGGGGGCTCTTCCAGGAGGCCGTCGCGCGCTTCGGCCGGCTGGACGTGCTGGTCAACAATGCCGGGCTGGAGAAGCGGGCGCCGTTCTGGGAGGTGACCGAGGAGGACTACGATCAGGTGATGAACACCAACCTCAAAGCGGTGTTCTTCGGGAGCCAGGCGATGGTCCGTCACCTGCGCGAGGCGGGGCGGCCCGGCAAGATCATCAACATCAGCTCGGTTCACGAGGATCTCCCGTTTCCCCACTTCGCGTCGTACTGCGCCAGCAAGGGGGGCGTCCGCATGCTCACGCGCACGCTCGCCGTGGAGCTGCGCGGCACCGGGATCACCGTGAACGCCATCGCGCCGGGCGCGATCGAGACGGAGATCAACGCCACTCTGCTCAAGGATCGCGACAAGCTGAGCGCGCTGCTCGGCCAGATCCCGCTGGGCCGCCTGGGAAAGCCAGAGGACGTGGCCGGGCTCGCCGTGTTCCTCGCCTCGGCGGACGCCGATTACGTGACCGGCTCGACGTACTTCGTCGATGGCGGGCTGACGTGGAACTACGAGGAGCAGTAGGCGGGGCACGGCCCCTCGCCGAGAAGCGGCATCGTTGGACAGCCTGGGCCGAGAAAAGTTTCCGACAGAATGCAATGCAGCGCGGCCGAGACCGGCGCCGGCGACCTGCCGCTGCGATGCCTCGGCGCGGAACATCTTTTGCGCAAGCGTAACCCGCGTAACCCGCGTAACCCGCCGCGACACATCGCATTTTTGCGTCACGCAGCCAGCTCCCTGTGGCACCATGCGCGCATGACGGAGATCAAGACCTATACAGGTGGCTGTCACTGCGGGAAGGTTCGCTACGAGGTCAAGGTGGACCTGAGCAGTCCCGTGGTCATGTGCAACTGCTCGCGCTGTTCGAAGCTGGGCGCGATGCTGGCCTTCGCGCCGGTGGACCAGCTCACGCTCAAGGAGGGTGGCGACGTTCTCACCGACTACCAGTTCAACAAGAAGGTCATTCACCATGTGTTCTGCTCGGTCTGCGGCGTCGAGTCGTTCGCGCGGGGAGTCGGTCCCAACGGACAGGAGATGTGCGCCATCAACGTCCGCTGCCTGGACGATGTCGATATCGACACGCTCAAGACGATGAAATTCGACGGGAAGAGCCTGTAGTCGCGCCCGGGCTGGCCGGGTCCGCGCCGAACGCGGCCGCGGCCAGCGCACCGGGCCACGGGCCCGGACGGCGCGGCCGCGGCCGACCATCGCCGGCCCTGCGCCAGCGCACCTCCCGCTCGCGCCCCTGGCCAATCCGCAGGCGCGAGCCCGGGCGACACGGGTAGACTGGCGCCCGATGTCGATCGAACGAGCAAGCGCGCTCCTGGCTTCGGCCCGCTCAGCCCTCTTCATCACCGGCGCGGGGGTCTCCGCGGCCTCTGGCATCCCCACCTACCGCGGGATCGGAGGGCTCTACAGCGAGAAGGCGACCGACGAGGGGCTCGCCATCGAGGAGGCGCTCTCGGGCGAGATGTTCCAGCGGCGCCCGGAGGTCACGTGGAAGTACGTGCACCAGATCGAGCGCGCGTGCCGCGGCGCGCGGCTCAACGCAGCGCACGCGGCGATCGCCCGGATCGAGCGCCGCCTCGCGCGCTGCTGGGTGCTCACCCAGAACGTCGACGGGTTTCACCGTGGCGCAGGCTCCACGAACGTCATCGACATCCACGGAGATCTCCACCGCATCCTCTGCACACGCTGCCCTTACGAGGCGCACGTCGACGATTACGCGGAGCTCGCCCCGTGCCCGCGCTGCCCGGCGTGCGCCGCCGTGCTCAGGCCCGATGTCGTCCTCTTCGGGGAGATGCTCCCCCTGGAGAAGGTCGAGATCCTCCGGCGGGAGCTCGCGCGGGGCTTCGACGTGGTCGTCTCGATCGGGACGTCGAGCCTGTTCCCCTACATCACGAGGCCGGTCCTGGAGGCCGCGCACTCCGGGGTCCCGACCATCGAGATCAACCCGGCGCCCACCGCGGTCTCCACCGCCGTTTCGGTGCGGCTTCCGATGCGCGCTGTCGAGGCGCTGGAGGGGATCCTCTCCCGCGTCGAGCCCGGCAGCTGACCTCGCCGCACGCGGCGCATGGCCCGCGCAGGACGTCGGCGAGCTGGGGCCGTCCGAACGTTAAATTATCGAAAAGGCGCCTCGGCGAGCACGGCTTCGCGATCGTCACCGGCGGGAGCCTTGGCATCATGGCGGCTGCCAACCGCGGGGCAACGGAGACGCCGACCGCCTCGATCGGCTGCTGCATCTGGCCAGGGGCCCGCGGGCACCGACGGATTCGAGAGCAAGACCCGGAGTGCGGCGATCTTCGCGCGCGTTAAGCTCGCCTCGTGACCCGCAAGAAGTGCCGGAAGGAGGCAGACGACATGTCGGGAAAGGCCCATGCGCTCGCCGTCGGGGTGAAGAGCGATCCTCGCTGGGCAGCCGTGATCGCCCGCGACGCGAGCGCCGATGGCAAGTTCTTCTACTCGGTCAAGACGACAGGCGTGTACTGCCGTCCATCCTGCGGCGCCCGGCCCGCGAGGCCCGAGAATGTCGGCTTTCATCCGACCGCGGCCGCCGCCGAACGGGCGGGCTTCCGGCCGTGTCTGCGCTGCAAACCCGACCAGCCCCCTCTGGCCGAGCGCCAGGCGGCCCAGGTCGCCCAGCTGTGCCGGCTCATCGAGAGCAGCGAGCAGGTGCCGAGCCTCGAGGAGCTGGCGCGCCATGCGGGGCTGAGCGTCTTCCACACGCATCGTGTCTTCAAGGCCGTGACGGGGGTGACGCCGAAAGCCTATGCAGCGGCGCACCGCGCCAGGCGGATGAGGGCCGAGCTCGGCAAGAACGGCACCGTGACCCAGGCGATCTACGCAGCCGGGTACGGCTCGGGCGGGCGCTTCTACGAGCAGTCGAACCAGGTGCTGGGCATGACGCCCACGAGGTACCGCGCCGGAGGTGCACAGATGGAGATCCGGTTTGCGATCGGGGAGTGCTCGCTCGGCTCCATCCTGGTCGCCGCCACGGCGCGAGGCGTCTGCGCCATCCTGCTCGGCGACGACCCGGCGGAGCTGGCGCACGATCTCGAGCGCCGGTTCCCTCGGGCCCACCTGCTCGGCGCCGATGCCGGGTTCGAGCAGCTCGTCGCAAAGGTGGTGGGCCTCGTGGAGCGCCCCCGCGCCTCGGTCGAGTTGCCGCTCGACATCCGCGGCACGGCGTTCCAGCAGCGCGTCTGGCAGGCGTTGCGGGACATCCCTGGCGGTACGACCGCGAGTTATGCGCAGATCGCCTGCGCCATCGGCGCTCCGAGGGCGGTCAGGGCCGTGGCGCAGGCGTGCGCGGCCAACGCGCTGGCCGTGGCGATCCCGTGCCATCGTGTGGTGCGGAACGATGGCGGCCTGTCGGGCTATCGCTGGGGTGTCGAGCGCAAGCGCGCGCTGCTCGACCGGGAGGCGGGCGCTTGAGCGCGCGCCGCGACGACGTCCCGGTCGCGAGCCGCGTGGACGAGCGGGTGGCGGCGGGGGACTGGGCGCGCGTGTCGCGGGACCTCGACGCGCAGGGCTGCGCCGTGATCGAGGGCTTGCTCGCCCGGACCGAGTGCGACGATCTGGCTGCATTGTACGCGTGCAATGAGCTCTTTCGCAGCCGGGTGGTGATGGAGCGGCACGGGTTCGGGCGCGGGGAGTACAAATACTTCGCGCACCCGCTGCCCGCGCTGATCGCCTCGTTGCGGACCAGCATCTACCCGCGCCTCGTGCCCGTCGCCAACCGCTGGAGCGCGGCGATGGGCCTCGAGGTCCAGTATCCGGACGAGCACGCGCGCTTCGTGGAGCGCTGCCACGCCGCGGGCCAGGTCCAGCCGACACCGCTCCTGCTGCAGTATGGCGAGGGTGACTACAACTGCTTGCACCAGGACCTCTATGGCGAACACGTATTTCCGCTCCAAGTCGCGGTGCTTCTCTCCGAGCCCGAGCGCGACTTCGCGGGCGGCGAGCTCGTGATGACGGAGCAGCGCCCGCGCATGCAGTCTCGACCGATGGTGGTGCCGCTGCGCCAGGGCGATGCAACGGTGTTCGCGGTCCGTCATCGACCCGTGCAGGGCACGCGGGGAGTGTACCGGGTCAACGTCCGGCACGGCGTCAGCCGCGTGCGCTCGGGGCATCGCCACACGGTGGGCATCATCTTCCACGACGCCACGTGATGGAGTGCGAGAGGAGCGCGGGCGAGTCCGTCGTGCGAAATAGCGCACCGCACGAGACGCCCCCGGAGCCTCCCCGGGCCACAGCTCAATCGCCCGCGGAGGGCGCGAGCGGCACCTTGAGATAAACGCGATCGACGTCGATGACGACGCCGACCGACTCGAGCTCGAGCTGCGTGCCGGGGCCCAGGATCGACAGCAGCCACCGGCCGTCCGGCTGCCGCTGGAAGTGCTCGATGCGCACCTCCTTCTGGGAGACGAGCACATACTCCGCGATCGAGGGGACGCTCCGGTACTGCGCGAACTTGTCGCCGCGATCGTAGGCCTCCGACGAATCGGAGAGCACCTCGACGACGACGTTCGGGTTGAGGAGCGTGTCGATCTCTGCGTCCTCGAACACGGGATCGCCACAGACGACGGACGCGTCAGGGTACACGTAGCGCCCCGTGGGCGTGATCTTGACGCGCATGTCGGAGGTGTGGACCTCGCAGGCGCGCTCGAGCAGCGCATTGCCGAGCTCGCGCTGGATGTTCCCGGCCAGCAGGCTGTGCGCCCGGGTGCAGCCCGACATCGCGAAGATCTCGCCGTTCGCGTACTCGTGCTTCTGCTCGGAAGCCCGCTCGAACGCGAGGTACTCCGCGGGCGAGAGGCCGGTGCGCCTGGCAGGATGTCCCATCTGATCTGACGGACAGCTTAGGGCATCCGCCCCCCGGGGGCGAGGCGCCCCGCCTGCCGCCCGCCACGCGCCCCCGGCGCGCCCTCCCCTGCTCCCCTACTCCCCTACCCGGGTTCCGCCGCCGCCCCCGGCGGCGCGGCCGGCTCGGCCTTCTTCGGCTGCTTCTTCCGGCGGCTCTCCAGCCACGCCCTGCGCTTCTCCACCCACTTGGCGAGATCCTTCGCAAGCCAGCCGCCCTTCTGCCGCCCCACGATCTCCCGCAGCAGCAGCGCGGCCTGGCCGTGGCCGATACGCATCGCGAACAGGTCGTCCATCACGATCTTCGCCCACCGCGTCCGGCGCACCGAGTCCATGTGATCGACGAACTGCTCTACCCGGAGCAGCACCTTCGTCCCGACCCCCGTCTTGCCCGTCACCACGAGCGCCGCAGTCTTCTCCTTGTCGAGCGCCTCGAGCCTGCGGATCGCCCCGTCGATCAGGTTCGCGTGCTCCGCCCACCCGGCGCCGCCCTGCTCCTTCGCCGCGCGCGTCGCGGCGAGCGCCTCGCGCAGATCGATCAGGCCGAAATCCGAGTACGACAGGAAGAACGTCAGCACCTCGCGCCGCGCCGACGCGTTGCTCTGCATCCGCTCGATCGCGGTCCTCACGCGATCCATCGAGAGCCACCGGTAGACGAAGTCGAGCCCGGTCCCCTTGATGTTCTGCGACCCCATCAGCCGCGCGTCGAACCCTGGCGGGATCTCGCGCGTGATGAAGTCGATCACCTTGTCTCCCTTCGCGTCGGCGTTCCAGAGGACCGCGATGCGATCGAGGCACAGCTCGCGGAACGCCGCGCGGAACGCCTGGTTGGCCTCGGCGTCCGCGCCCCGCGACAGCGCCGCCTCCACCTCCGCGCGCGCCTTGTCGCGGCGGGCGAGGCGGCGCGCCAGCCGCGCCGCGTGGTGGACGATGTCCGGGCGGATGTCGTCCTCCCCCGCCGGCGGCGCGTGCGCCTCCAGCGCCTGCTTCACCGCCGCCTCGATCGCCTCGGGCTCCCCCTTCTTCCCCAGAACCCCGGGGCCGCCCACGATCGCCGCCGCCGCCGCCTCGTCGATCGCCGGCAGCGCGCGCAGCATCCGGGTGAGATCCTCCTCGAAGGCGCCCGCCCGCGCCGGGACGCCCAGCTTCTTCATCTGCTCGTCGAAGCGCTCGAGCGCGCGCTCCTTGCCCCCGTCGCCCGTGATCACCATGTCCCGGAGCCGCGCGTCGAGCCCCTCCGTGATGAACTGCATCATCCCGCCGAGGTTCGAGTTGATCAGCACCACGTGATCGACCCCGATGTCCTCCACGATGATCTGCGCGAACACGCGCGACCGCGCGACCCGGTCCGCGCGGTTGTTCACCACCATCACCGTCGCCTTGCCGGGCGTCGCGTCCATGTCGTGCTTGTCGAACGCGAGCCGCGTCCAGTTCGACATGAACCCGGCGCGCTCGTTCGCGCTCATCCCGTTCGAGAACGTCAGCTTCCGCCCCCGGTACTGCACCGTCGGGTACGTCTTCAGGACGCCGAGATCGAGGATCACGTGATCCGCGATCTCGACCAGCGCGAACTCGCGATCGACGCCGAAATGGTCGGCGAGCGCCAGCACCAGCGCCACGTTGCGCGGGTGCTCCTGGTACGGGAGCCGATCCAGGAGGTCGACCGGCAGGAGGTCCGCGTCGATCGGCGGGATCGCGACGAGGTTCGTCCCCTTCCGCTGCGCCTGGTCCTTGAGCAGCGGGAGCATCTGCTCCTCCGTCGTGAACGACAGCCCGTCCGTGGGCATGAAGCGCGCGATCACCCGGGCGACGTCCTCGCCCCCGGGGCCCTGGATGTCCTCGTGATCCGGGTAGGCGTTCGTCAGCGTCGTGATCTCGTCGCGCATCCACTCGGAGCAGAGCGTGTCCACGAAGAGCGGCTGGAGCGCCATGCACTCCCACAGGAACACCTGGGCGCGGAGGTTCCGCCCGGCCGTGAGGATGTTCCGCTGCTCCCAGATCGTCGCCTTGTCGTACGGGCGGTAGATGAAGATCTCCTGCGCCGGCAGGTCGCGCATGGCGTGGATGAACATCGCCTCGCAGCCGGTCGTCTTCACGACGACGTCGTAGCGGAGCGCGTGGAACAGCGCGGCCTTGAGCCGCTCCGAGCCGCTCTTGCCGCGCGTGCCCCAGCCGCCGATCGTGAGCGGGATGCCCCGGCGGGCGCGCTCGATCTGCGCCGCGATCCACGCGGCCCGCAGCACCATGTACGCGAGGACGAGGAACACGATCCACGCGAGCTGCGTCGGGACGTTGCCCGCCGGCGAGACGAGGTACGAGAAGAAGCCGTCGATCCAGACCGGCACCGACGGGCCGGCGAGCCAGTCGCGGCCGCTCTGGAGCAAAGGCGGCAGCGCGACCGCGAGGTACTTGCCCGGCAGGTGCGGCTCGATCGCGTACGCGTGGCCCTCGACCTCGCCCTCGGTGTCGCCGAGCGCGACCGTGAAGCCGAGCTCGCCCGTCATCAGCGTGAACTTCTTCTGCTCGGCCGGCTCCTGCGCCACGAGCGCGCGCATGCGGGCCTGGGCGTAGCGGTCGTAGCGCAGCGTGAGCAGGGCGCGGGCGCGCAGCCGGTGCGCGAGCTTGGCCGGGCCGCGCACCGTGACCGTGCCGCGCGCCGTGATGAGGCGGATCTCGCGCTGGCTCAGGCTGGCGGCGGCGAGCAGGTCGTCGACGCGGGGGACGAACGGCCCCCAGCCGCCGACGGGCGGGTAGACGTGGCGCTCGCCCGGCACGCGCGTCGGCGTGACCTCCGCCATGCCGACCGGCGGCGCGACGAGCTCGCCCGCGAACAGGCGGCCGTTCGTGTGGATCCACCCCTTGCGCTTGTCCGGCATCGGCGTGCGCATCTCGTGGATGAGCCGCCAGAGGCGGAAGCCGCGCGGCTCGCCGCGCGTGAGCACGTACCGTCCCCGGCCGCGGCGCCGCAGCGTGTACGTCATGTCGCCGCGCGACGCGACAACGAGCGCGCGCTCGACGTCCCTGGGCTCGGCGTCGGCCGGGAGCTCGACCGGCGCGCTCTCGCCCTCCAGGAGCTCCGACGCAGCGGCGAGGAGCGTCTGGCGGATGTGCTCGGCGACCGGGCGGCTCTCGACCTCGAGCAGCCGCAGCGCGGCGGCGGCCTCGTCCGACAGGTCCGGCGAGATCGCCGGGCGGCTCGCGAACTCGGCGAGCAGCTCGACGAAGGTGCCCGGAGGCAGCGGGGCGTAGGGCCCGGCGCAGAGCGTGCGCACCGCCTCGAGGGCCGCGCGGGACGCGAGCGGCGGGCCTGGCTTCGCGAGGGCGAACCGGACGGCGCGCTCGGCGAACGGGGCGGCGTCCGCGTGGTCGGTCGCGCGCCGCGAGAGCTCCCGCAGCGCGTACCCGCGGACGCGAGGCGACCCGTCGCCCTCGGCGATCTCGACGAGCGCCGTGAGGGCCTCCGCGCCGCCGAGCTCGACGAGCTGGCGCACGAGCTCCTGGCGGACGTGCTCGCTCGGGTCGTCGCGGGCGAGCAGCGCGATGGCGAGCGGGTCCGCGCCCGCGGGCGCCACGCGGGCGGGCGGCGCGCCGGCGGCGGGATCGGCGCTGAGCCGGGGCGCCGAGTCGGGCGCGGGCGTGTCGGGCGGCTCGGAGCCCTCGCGGGCGCCTCCGGAGGCGGCGGCGGCCTCGGGCGCGATGCTCGACCGGCTGGCGCGGCTGGCCTGCGCGCCGTTCCAGCGGCGCGGATCCCACGGGGCGCCGGCGAGGCGCGCCGCGCGGTCGAGCGGGATCACCGGGGCGGACGGGCGCGCCGCCGCGCCGAGGAGGCGCAGGGCGTTGCGGCGGAGGATGGGGCCGTCCTTGTCGGCGGCGTCGCGCGCGCGGAGGCGCTCGGCCAGCAGGGAGAACGCCTCGTCGGGGAACAGGAGGACGCCGATCTCGAGGGCGGCGATCTGCACCCAGCGGGACGCGTTGACCCCGCGCGACCACGCCAGCACGGAGCGGGCCGCGTCGAGCCCGAGGTGGCCGAGGCGCTCGCGCGCCGGGAGGCGGTGCAGGAGGGCGACGGCGGCGAGCAGCGCGGCCCGGCGGACGGGCGCGGGGCGGCTCGGCTCGGCGTGCGCCATGGCGAGCCGGAGGACGCCGCCGTCGCGGGCGACGTGCACCGCGTCGGACGGGTCGTCGAGGTGCTGCGCGAGGTGGGTGAGGGCGTGGTAGGCGACCTC
Organism: Sorangium sp. So ce363; assembly: GCF_051520435.1. NCBI lineage: Bacteria > Pseudomonadati > Myxococcota > Polyangiales > Polyangiaceae > Sorangium > Sorangium sp. So ce363. The sequence goes on from NZ_CP150333.1 coordinate 10,342,584, forward strand.
GATCTCGTCGAGGCGGTCGGCGATGGCGGTGGCGAAGCGCTCCTGGGCCGCCTCGAGGTCGAGGTTGCGGCCGAGCGCCGAGAGGTCGCCGGCCCGCTCGACGCGCCCGGCGACCCAGCCGAGCAGGGAGGCGGCGCCGCTCCTCTCGCGTTGCTCGCGCTCCCGCGCCCAGACGCGGAGCTGCCGGGCGAGGAGCTCGCGCCGCTCGGCGGGGGTGGCGGCCGACTGGTAGGCGAGCACGAGCGCGGACTCGGCGCTGCGCAGCCGGTCGACCTCGGCGGCCGCGCCGTCGGCGCACCGGGCGAGCGCGGCGAGCAGCGCGGGCCTCGGGTGCTCCTCGTCGCCCAGGTCGGCCGTGACGCGCGCGACGACCGTGGCGATGGCGCGCGAGCGCAGGCGCACCTCGATCTGGGGGAGGCTGTCCTCGATGACCTCCAGGATCGACCGCGGCGCGGCGGTCCAGGAGTCAGGCGACTCGCGCGAGCTCACGGCGCCTCCGCGAGCGCGCGAAGGCGAAGGGGACGCGCACGAGGGCGGAGGCGGCCTTGCGTCGGGGAGCGAGGGGCACCGTGCGGCGAGACCATCGGCGGGCGAGCAGCGTACACCGTCGCGCGGAGCTGTCGCGAGCCGCCGCTCGTGCGATTTGCGCTCCCCTCGCCTTCCCGCGCGCGGGCGGACGGCGCCTGTTCAGGGCGAGCCCTCGGCGAACGTGTCGCAGTCCTCGACGCGGCCGCCCTGCATGCCGCGCTTGAACCAGGCGACCCGCTGCGCCGACGAGCCGTGTGTCCACGTCTCCGGGTTGACCCTGCCGGTCGCGGCCTTCTGCAGCCGGTCGTCACCGATCGCGGACGCGGCCTTGAGGGCCTCCTCGACGTCGCCCGCCTCGAGCAGGTCGCGCTTCGCCGTGGAGTGGGCCCACACGCCGGCGAAGCAGTCCGCCTGGAGCTCCATCTTCACGGAGAGCGCGTTTTTCTCGCCCGGGCGCGCGGCCTGCAGCTGGCGCAGGCGGCGCTCGGTCCCGAGCACGTTCTGCACGTGGTGGCCGATCTCGTGGGCGAGCACGTACGCCTGGGCGAAGTCGCCCGGCGCGCCGAACCGCGCCTTGAGCTCGCGGTAGAAGCCGAGGTCGATATACGCCGTCCGGTCCGCCGGGCAGTAGAACGGGCCCATCGCCGACTCGCCGATACCGCAGCCCGACCTCACGGAGTCGGTGAACACCGTCAGCACGGGCGCCGGATAGCGCTGCCCCGTCCGGCTGAACACCTGCGTCCACACGGCCTCGGTGTCATCGAGGACGAAGGAGACGAAGTCGACGAGCCGCTCCTCCTCGGGCGAGCTCGAGCGCCCGCTCTGCGCGCCGGGGATCGCGGACCCCTGACCGAGCCCCGACAGGAGATCCTTCCCGAAGACCAGCGAGAGCACGAGCAGGATCACCGTCCCGCCCACACCGAGCTTCGCTCCACCGGACGCGCCGCGGAGGTCTCGGAGGTTCGCACTGCGTTTCCCAGGTGTCCAGCGCATGGCCAGCGCATGTATAGCGTGGACTGCGCATCGGGTGGTACCTTAGCTTTCGGTCGGGACGTGCGGGTATTGCGCGCCTGGTGATGGCGCCGGCCTGGTCGCGCGGCGCGCGAACGAGCGAATCGCCGCCTGCGCCTTGCCACGAAGAACACGAGGTCTCTCTCGGCGTCTCCCGAGAAGACACCTCTCTGCGCCTTCAGGCGTCCTGGCGGTGCCTCTCCTCGACTCGCCCGGTGCTCTGGCCAGCACTCCCAGGACGGCAAGATCAAGCAGGTCTGGCTCGAGGTGGATTCCAAAGGAGCACGCCCTCGGCCATCCTCGCCGCCGCGAAGAGAAGACCTGAGCGCCTCCGGAGGTCGCTACGCGCTCGCCGCAGGCCGAGCCGCCCCCGCTGCGGCCGCAGGCCTCCAGAGCCCCAGCGCGCGCGCGCACGGCAGCACCACCTGGGCGAGCGCCGCGCCCTGCAGCGCGCGCATCTCGGCCACGGCGAGGTGCCCGTGCGCCACGAGCGCCGCGGCGCGGCCGCCGGCCGCGGCGCGGCCGCCGCCCGGCTCGGCCCCGGGCGGGGGCGGACGCCCGAGCGACGCCGCGGCGGCCTCGAACACCTCGGCCACAGCGCGGCGCACCGGCTCGCCGCCGGCCCCGATCGCCCACGCCACCGTCAGCCACGCGAGCTCGGCGTGCCGCGCCTCGTCCTCCGCGATCACCTCGAGCGCCGCGCGCACCGCGGGGTCCTCGGCGCGGGCGCGCTTCTCCGCCGCGATCATCGCGGCCACCGTCTCGCCGACGCAGCCCTCCTCCGCGGCGGCGCGCGCCAGCGCCGCGAGATCCGCGGCGATCGGCACCGCCGGCGACATCGGGAAGGCGGCCGGGCCGACAGGGCCGCCCCCATACGCGGTCGCGAGCGAGAACCCGAGGCGGGCGTGACCGACCTCGTCGAGCGCGGCGATGTGGGCCGCCTCGACGAGCGACGACGGCGCGCCGTGCGCCATGAGATCCAGCGCGAAGCGCGCGAACGACGCCACCGACGCGTGCTCCTCGAGCGCGCTCCGGAGCCATTCCCCGGCGAGCGTCTCCCGCTCCTCGTCCGTCAGCTCCGCCAGCGAAGGCTGCTGCCCACCGGCGCCGCTCGCCGTCGCACGCGCGAGCCACCCCGCCTCGGCCGGCCGCGGCGCCGCCGTGAGGTGGTGCCCCTCCAGGGAAAAAGGCCGTCCCACCGCGGCGCAGTCAAGGGTGTTCTCCTCGACGATCACCTCGTAACAGCACGCGCCGTCACGGCGGGTCGCGTCGCTCTCCACCGACACGATCGTGTCTTTCTCCAGCTCCACGTCCTTGCCGTCGCAGGGCCGGTAGATGGTGCTGAACTCATCCAGCGCTGCGTCGCGGTCCAGGCAAGCCCCGAGCTCGTTGAACCAATCGAAGCAACGGAACTCCTGGGCGCTTTCGGCCTCGGCCTCGGCCTCCCCGCAGCCCGGCGCTGCGACGAGGAGCGCTGCAGCCGCCGAGGGGCCAGCGCTCTGCAAGAGACGGGCGATGAGCGTTCGTCGAAAGGATCGGTCGAGCAGCATGACGTGCACCTCCAGCCCATGCCCGCTGCCTCATGAGCACGGCGAGGAGCTCGGAACAGGGCGGCTTGTACCTGACGCTCCAGCCCCCATCGCAAGACATGGTCCACCGCCGCGCGGGGCTCGATCGCGTCGAGACCAGCGGTTTTCGCGGAGAGCGCAGCGGCCCCCCTCGATCGTCGCGCCGCAGCGCTGACACACTCCGGCACTCCCCGGCCTGGGCGCGACCGTGACGGGACCCGCGCGACGGCGCCGCCTACAGGGGGCTCGCGTTGGTCGTGAACGACGCGTTCCGCAGAATGCGCCGCTGGCCGAGCGGCGTCGTGAAGCCGTTCTCCTTGTGGAAGGTCGAGGTGCTCCCGCCGCAGCTCGGATCGTCCCCGGCCCAACGCTCCGGGCAATGCGCCAGGATGTAGTCGCGATCCGGGTTGCTGCCGCCAAGGCCGTTCCACCGGGTGTGCTTGATGCAGGCGGCGCCGTCCACCGTCCACTCGGCCTCGAGGCTCATGCCAGAGTCCACCGTCTCGGTCTGGATGCCGAGCGCATCCCAGACGTCGATCGCCGTCCCGGTCTGGGTGTGCGGCACGCCGTCGCCGCAGTAGTCCGCGCGCACCATGCGGATGCACGCTTGATGGAAGTACGAGAGATCCCTGTCCTCGCAGCCGCTCTCATTGCACTCCGCCTCGGCCACCCATTCCCTGTAGCCCCACTCGGCGCACTTCCCGATCGCCGCGCCCTGACAGGCGAACGTGAACATGCCCCCGTCGTCCGAGTGGGCCCCCGTCACCGCGTCCCACGTCCCCTTCACCGGGAGCGCGTCGAGGCCCTCGCCGCAAATGTTGACCCAGACCCCGGGGCCGGCGTTGTATTTCACCGTGTAGTACTGGAGCCCGTCGCGCTCGACGACGTTCGTGATGCGGACGACCACCGACGACCCATCGTCCAGGACCGCCTCGATGTCCGCGCCGATGAAGTCGCCCCCGGCGACCGGCGCGCCGTCGCCCTCGCGCGTCCCGACCAGCGTCGTCGCGTCCAGCGAGACCCCGTTGAAGCGGACCCCGTTGAAGCGGACCCCGTTGAAGCGAACCCCGTTGAAGCGGACCCCGTTGAGGTTCATGCCGTTGAGCCTGCTCATCGCGAACGAGCTCTCCGCCAGCGCTTCCTCGTCCTCGCCGCCGTCGATCTCCGCGGCGCAACCGGCGCCGAGGGATATGAGCCCGACCATCGACCCTGCCAGGAACCCTCGCTTCAACATGATCGCCTCCGGACGCTGCCGCTAAAGCCGTGACGCCTTGCGCATCGACGGTCTTCCCTCGGGCGGTCGGGCCCCGATCACGCGAGCGATGAAGCCCGCGTCGGCTCGAGCGCCGCAGGCCTCGTCGCCTTCACGGGGGTGGAGGGAACGAGGCGCAGATGCGGAGCCCGATCACCGGGTCGAGGAAGGTGCCATCAACGACGGTCCGGTTGTCACTTCGGACCGAGGTTTGATCATAGATATAAGCACCACCTCGCAACAGCACTTTGTCGATCTCGATCGAAGAAATGGCCCACTCCAGCACGTTTCCCGCCATGTCATCGACCCCGAACGGACTACGTGAGGCGGGGTGGGAGCCCACCTCATCCGGCCCCATCGTGGAGCTCTCCTTGCCGTAGGTCTCATCGAAGTTGGCGTCGCCGGGAGACAGCCTGTCCCCGTGCGGGAAGATGCGGCTGTCGGCGCCCCGCGCCGCGCGCTCCCACTCGTAGTCGCTGCAGAGGCGGGCTCCGCGCACGCGGCCTGTCCTGTGGAGCCACGCGGCATACTCGGTGGCCTGAGCGAAGGAGATGCCCGTGACGGGGAAACGAAGCCAGTCCTGCTGCGCGCGGACCGCCCGCGATGGATACACGAGCGGCTCTCCTGCCCGCGCGGTATACGCCTGGACCGTGGGCTGGATCGTGAGCTGCCACACACCGCTTGGCAGGCGGCGCAGCCCCAGGGCGCCTGTCATGGCGCCGTTGCCCGCCTGGATGGAGGAGCTGCCGCGGGACTCCTTCGGGAGCTCCTGGATGTAGTCGAGCCACTCCTGGAACGTCGTCTCGTGTCGCGCAATCAGGTACGCGCCTGTGCGGATCTCGTGGAGAGGAACGGTGGAGAGGAACGCCCACCGGTACATGTCGTCGAGGGCGGCGCCGAAGAGGAACCGGCCCGGCGGGATGTAGATGTACCCGGGAGGAACGTCCCCGGCGTGCGGCAGCGGGATGGAGAGCTTCAATGACTCTCCGCGTTGGACCAGGAACGGATAACGCACGATGGTGCGATTCCGCGCCTCGCAGGTGAGCAGGTAGGAGCCCTGCGCGAGCGCGAGGCTCGCGAAGGGCGTCGTCCCGAGGAGGCGCTGTCCGACCAGCTGCCGGCGCCCCTCCGCGTCGGGCTCGTACCGCTCCAGCGTGATGTCCGCGCCGGGGGGATCGGTCTCGATGGCGACCTCGGCGGGCGCGTTCCATCGCTGCCGGCGCGCGCCGTCGGGATCGTACGTGGTCATGCGCTGGAGCAGCTCGTCGCGCAGCGAGGCGTGGCCGCGCGCGTCCGCGGCGAGCGCGCGCTCGTAGAGCACGTCGCCGAGCCGCGCGCGCGCGTCGTTGCGGGCGCCGTCGAGCGTGAGCGCCGCCTCCAGCTTCTGGCTCACCTGCAGCTGCAGCCGCTCGGCCTCGGCGGCGCGCCTGCGCGTGAGCTCCCAGAGCGCCTCCCCCTCGTCGCGGCGCCGGCGATCGAACGCCGAGAGCGCCTCCGCGCGGAGCGCCTCGGCCTGGGCGCCCTCGAGCGCCGCGGCGGCCGAGGTGAGCGCGGCCTCGTGGATCTTCCTGTCCGCCCGCGCGGCGAGCTGGCGCGCCGCCCTGAGCTCCAGCGTGCCATAGAGCAGCGCGGCGATGAGCGGGACGCCCACGACGAGGGCCCACCGGACCGCGCGCTGCGTCAGGACGGCGCGCCGCGACGCCCTCAGGAACGCCGCCTCGCGCGGCGGCAGGTCGGCCGGGTCGAGGCCCTTCGCCTCCTTGAGCTGGCGCGCGCTGAAGAGCGCGTCGCGGCGCCGGCCGAGCCGCTCCCACTCGGCGGCCGAGGCGTCGAGGCGCTGGCGCGTCGCGCGCTGCTCGCGCTGCTCCTCGAGCCAGTGGCGCAGCGTCCCCCAGCCGTGGATCAGTGCCTCGTGGGCGATCTCGTAGACCGTCCCCTGCTCGCCTTCGCGCGCGAACAGGAGGCGGCCCTGCACGAGCGCGTCGAGCGCGGCGCGCGCCGCCCCGTCGCCGCCCTTCTCCGCGAGCTCGCCCTCGGCGCGCCGCGCCCGCGTGCCCTGCGGGGTGATGAGCGCGGCGAGCAGCCGCCGCGCGGCCGCGTGGACCACGGGCGGCATGCGGCCGAGCACGCGATCGGCGTGGCGGGCGAGCGCGCCCTCGACCCCGCCGATCTGCGCGAGATCGGCGCTGCTGAGCGGCGCGTCGGGCGCGGCGCGGGCGTCCCAGAGCTCGGCGAGCGCGAACTGGAGGAGCGGCAGCCCGCCCTCGGCGCGCGCTGTGGACTCGACGAGCGCGTCGACGACCGCGTCGGACTCGAACGCGACGCCCTTGGCCAGCGCCGGCCCGGTGATGGCCTCGCGGAGCTTGTCCGCCGACATCGGGCGGAGCAGGTAGAGCGCGCGCTCGATGTCGTCGCCCAGGCCGGAGATGCCGGCGACGCGCGCGAGGAAGTCGCCGCGCACCGTGGCGAGCAGGCGCAGGGAGGGCGAGCGCGCCGCGAAGGCGCTGAGCACCTCGCCGACGAGCGCCGCCTCGCCCGGGCTGCTCAGCGTCGCGAGCTCCTCCATCTGGTCGATGAACAGCACGAGCCCGCCGCGCTCCCCGAGTCGCGCGCGCAGGTCGCGGGCGAGGGAGCCCGGGGCGGCGCGCACGGCCTGGGCGATGCGCTCGGCGGGCGCGCCGAGGACCGGCTCGAGCGCGGCGGCCAGCGCGGCGAGCGGCTGCCGGCCGGGCACCATCATGGCCGCCTGGAAGGCGCGCCCGCCGCCGAGGGCGCCCTCGAGCACGAGCGAGAGCACGCCGGCGCGGCAGAGCGAGGACTTGCCCGAGCCCGAGTCGCCGGCCACGACGATCATGGGCTCGGAGCGGAGCCGGTCGAGGATCGTCCCCGTCTCGGAGCTGCGCCCGTAGAACACCGCGCGGTGCTCGAGATCGAAGACGAGGAGCCCGCGGTAGGGGTTGCCCTCCGGGGCGACGGAGGCGTGGCGGCTCCTGGCGAGCAGCTGTTCGAGCGCGTCGCGCAGCTCGTCGCCCGAGGCGAAGCGGTCGGCCGGGTCGATCTCGAGGCACCGCTCGATGACGGCCGCGAGCCGCGGATCGACGCCCGGCGCGAGGGCGGCGAGGGGCCTGGGCGCCTCGGTCTGGACGACGAGCGGGAGCTCGGTCATCGGCACGTCGTCGTGCGGCGGGACGCCGGCGCAGAGCTCGAAGAGCAGCGCGCCGAGCGAGTACACGTCGGAGCGGCGCGTCGCGAGCTCGTCGCGCCACAGCTCGGGCGGCAGGTAGTGGGGCGTGCCGCCGCCGACGCTCGTCGTCACGTCGAGCAGGCGCGCCGCCATCTCGGCCGCCTCGCGGAACTCGCCCTCGAGCGGCTCATCGCCGGGCGCGATCGCCGCGTCGGCGTCGCCCTGCGCTCCTCGCAGGGCCTCGCCGCCAGAGAGCGCGTCCTCGCCGAGCGCGTCGGATCGCCCTCCGGGACTGTCCGATCGCCCTCCGGGACTGTCCGATCGCCCTCCGGGACTGTCCGATCGCCCTCCGGGACTGTCCGATCGCGCTCCAGGGACGTCGAATCGCGCTCCAGGGACGTCGGATCGCGCCCCGCGCGTGTCGGGCCGCGCGGCCGGCTCGAGGAGCTTTGCGAGGCCGAAGTCGAGGAGCTTCGCCTCGCCCTCCGCGGTGAGGACCGCGTTGGCCGGCTTGATGTCGAGGTGCAGCACCCCCCGGCGGTGGGCAGCCGCGAGGCCCCGCGCGAGGCCCGCGCCGAGCTCGAGCACGCGGCGCGAGGGCATCGGTATGTCGACGCGGTCGAGGCTCTGGCCGCGGACGAACTCCGAGACGACGAACAGCCGTCCCCGGAGCTCGCCCACGCGGAAGATGGCGACGACGTTCGGGTGCTGGATGCGGGCGGCCGCGCGCGCCTCGGCGAGCAGACGCGCGCGCACCTCGGCGTCCGCGGTCGCCGCGCGGATGAACTTCACCGCGACCATGCGGTCGAGCAGCGTGTCGTGCGCGAGGTAGACGTCGCCCATGCCGCCGCTGCCGAGCTTCTGGAGGAGCCGGTACTCCTCGAACCGCCTCGGCGGGTGGAAGCTCGACGGGCCGGGGCTCTCCGGGCCGAAGCTCGACGGGGCGAGGCTCGACGGGGCGAGGCTCTCCGGGCCTACGCTCGACGGCGGCAGGGCGTCACCCGCCCGCGGCTGCGTCTCCGCGCCGCCGGGGCGCAGGATGGCCTGCGAGAGGGTTGAAGCAATCTTCTCTTTCACGAGGGCCCGCCTCGCGCCAAGCGCCCGGGGACTATACTCGAGCCGAGCGTCCCCTGTGGGGTCCGCCGCCCGACGCCGCGCAGTCCACCCGCGCTCAACCCTGATCCAGGCCCGTCGACTGGCCCGCTATGTAGCGCCACACGCCCTCGCGGCACGCGTAGACCTGCGTGGAGCGGAACCGCGCGCTGAACGGCTCGCCGTGGCAGGTCCCCTCGTCGCGCACCACGCAGGTCACCACGGCGAGCTCGCCGTAGCTGCGCACGCTGACCTCCTCCGCGGTCTGCGCGCTCCAGTGCAGCGCGCCCCCCTCGACCGCCGTCAGGTACTCGGCCTTGCCCCAGAGGGTCCCCTGGGAATTGACGTACGAGAAGTCGTCTGCAAGGAGAAGCGCGAGCTCGGCGAGGTCGCGCTTCACCAGGGCGCGGGCGCGGCGTTCCATGACGTCACGGATGGCTTGCCCGAAGGCGGGGTGTTCGTCGGTCATGGAGGTCCGCGGCTCCACGCAGTGTTACCCGTGCGCCCTGACGCCGTCGACGGTGAAGTCAGGCCGCGACGAGGTGGGGCGTGGCGGACGGCGCCGGCAGGATCGCGGGCATCGGACGGCGGCGGCCTGGGGGGTCCGAAGGCCTTGGGGCGCATCGCGGGGCGCGCGAACAGGCGCATCTTTCAATTCGGTTCATGAGGCCGCGTCAACCGCGTAGCCATCGACCCGATCATGAATCAACGATTTTGTTCCGCAAGGCCCGTATACCGCGGAGAACCCTCTTGCGGTTCTTGGCGAGACACATCCACCGGGGTAGCGTGGCCAGGTAGTCGCGGTCGGCCCAATGCATCCGCAGGCGCTCGCGCAGGGGACAGGCGATGTAGATTTCCAGGAGCGCGAGGTGGTGGCTGTTGATCGCATAGAGGGTGTGGCCGCAGCACGCGACCCGGAGCCAGTACCGATACCCGCTCGGGTTCTGCTCGATGTGTCCGCATCGCGAGCAGCTCAGCACCTCCTGGGGTGGCTCATGGCGGCGGGCCAGCTCGGCACGTTCACAGCAGCGCGGACAAGCGACGAGGAGGATCGTCATCGAACCCGGAGTGATGGGTCTCGGGCTGTGATCGTATTCCTCCCGAAACCGTCGTTTCACTGGTGCCTCTGCCCACCGAACTATCAATCGATTGGTCCACCGAAGCCGCCGGGCCAGGTCTCTCCAGATCGTCGCGTCTCGTGAACGCCCCCACGAAAGTTTTCAGGAGCGGCTCTGCGTCGCAAGGCCCAATTGCTGTCCCGCGCCATGGGGCAGTCGGTGTCTCCCTCGTCACGCTGAAGGAGGCGGCTGCCGCGAGGTGTCGCGATCTACGTCAGCGCTTCCTCTGAGCCGGCCGCGGTCACGGCCTGCTCAAGCCATCGGTGCAACGTGGGCATGTCGACGCAGCCGTCGATCTGCGCCTCCAGCGCGGGACTGAGCGCGAGCCCACGCCGCGCCAGCACCGTGCGCAGCGCGGCGCGCGCCTCGGTCAGCCGGCCTTCCTGCTGGCCCTCCTCGATGAGCTCCTCCTTCACCTCCGGGCTATCCGCGAGCAAGGTGCGCAGGATCCCCTGCCGGCGCGCCTCGATCTCCGGATCATCGGAGCGAGCGAACCGCCGCTTCAATTCCTCCTGGGTCCACGGTGACATCGGCATGTACTGTAGCATGGAGAGCACCCATTCCACTTCCCGCCGCGGTGCGACCCACCGGGCGAAATCGTCCAGGGCCCGTCCCGAGCGCGCCACCAGGAACGGCACCAGCTCGTCCCGCAACGGCAGCTCGTTGGCCGCGATCCAGAGAAACTGAAACGGCGAGGGGCCGATGCGGTAACAGCCTGGCGCAAACCGCTCCAGCACCCGCACGCCGTGCAGCCACGACGGTACGTGGGGAGCGACGAACCACAGCGGCTCCTCCCCCATCCACGGCGGCACGCGCTCCTCGACCCGCTCGACCTCTCGCGCCTGCCGGCGCAGCAGCGCCCGCTTGAGCTCCACCACGTCCACGTGATCGCCGGGCATCTTCAGCTCGACGAGCGTTTCGTCATGTCCCCGAGCCTCCGGCCAGGGCGCAGCCAGGGGAGCCAGGCCGTCGGGCCGCAGCACCCGGAGGTAGCCGTCGGCCTGCACCCGATCGAGGCGAACCTCGGGCGCCTCCTGCCATGCGGCGGCGCCGCCCGTGACCCGCGCCGCTTCCGCCGCGAACGTCTGCTTCGCGAACCGGTCCAGCTTTCCCACACGGCTCTGATATCGATGCTCGGGCACAAGCGCACTTGAAATAACCACTCTGCTCGGCAGAAATAGAGAGATGATTCCGGCAGGACGCGCGTAATTGCGTGAGCCTGGGTGCGCCGGGGATGCGGCTTCGCCGCGCGCAGTCCGATGCGCGGGCGCGATGAGCGACGTCGACGTCCTGCTCGCCTGCGAGCCGCTGGGAGAGTGCGTCGTGGTGGAGCTCATGGGGCGCTTGGCCATGGATGCCCGCTCGTCCTGGGAAGCGCGCGTCGCCGTCCCCGACGAGGTGGATCTCGCGTCGCACCTCCGCGCTCCGGCGACGCTCGCGCTCGTCGACGCTGCCGAGGGCCACTGCAGGGAAGCCCGCGCTCAGCGCCCGGTCATGTAGAACGTGCCGAGGCACATCTCGTCGGTCGTGCCCTCTCCCCAGACGACATCCCCGGGGACCCGCGGCTGTCCGTCGATGATCGGCTGCTTCTCGGGCGTGTTGTCCCAGTGGCACTCGATCGACAGCTTGTCGCCCGGCTCGAGCACCTTGGGCTCGGCGAGCTTGTAGTTTCCCTGCCAGTGGAAGTCCCAGCGCGGGATGTCGAGCACACACTCCGAGCCGCCGCCGGCGCGCTCGATCTCGAGGCGCGCGCGCGTGCCGAGCGTGTGCATGTGGAGGCCCACCCAGTGGATCTCGATCGGCTCGCTGCCCGCGAGCGCCCGGGAGGGATCGGCCCCCCAGCGGTGGACGACGTCGCTCTCCAGGGCAGGGATCAGCATGGAGTCGCCGCTGAGCCAGGCCGGGTTCGCCCACGGCTGCATCGTGCCCTCCCGCTCGACCGAGCTCTCCAGCATCACGTCGATCGCTGTGCGATCCGGCAGCTTGCCCGCCGTCAGCGTGTTGTAGTGGACCTGCATGATCAGCCTGGAGCCAGGCTCGATCCGGGTGCCCGCGCCCGGCGGGAAGATCATGCTCCCGCCGCCGGGCACCCAGCCGCCGAGCCAGCGCGGCTTGAGCCCAGGGCCGCCGTAGCAGGGATAACCCGGGCCCGGGTCGGCCGCGTCGAGGGCGTCGAGCTCGGCGAGCTGGTCCGGCGCCGCGATGAACGCGATCACGTGGTGGACGACGCGCTGCTCGCCGGGCCTGATCCCGAAGCCGGTGACGTACCGCACGGCCTCCTCCGGCCAGTCGATCACGAAGCAGCGGTACTCGTCGGGCCCCGTCTGCGGGGTGTACTCGACCGGCATCTCGAGCGTGCGGTCCACCCGCGCGAGCGCGCCGCTCGCCGGCGGGTCGATCGGCGGGCCCTCGTCCGCCGGATCGCCCAGGGCCGCGCCGCCGTCGACCCACGCGGCGATGGTCTGGATCTGCTGCTCGGACAGGGAGCGGTCACCCACGTACTCGGCGCAGGTGTTGTCGGCCGGCCAGGGGGGCATCGTGCGCTCGACGACGGCCCGCTTGATGGGCGCGGCCCAGGACACCGCGGTCTCGTGGCCCTCGAGCGAGAACGGCGCGACGCCGCCGTCGCTGTGGCACCCCGCGCACCGCGCGTCGAAGATGGGTTTGACGTCCCGGTAGTACGAGACGGCGGCCTGGACGCCGCCGCCCGCCGCGGCCCCGGCGTCATCGCCGCCGCAGGCAGAGAGGACGGCCATCGCCGCCGCAAGCCATGCCCATGAGCCCGTGGTCCCCGCGCACCTCGTCATAGAACACCTGCCTCGTGTCAGCGGCGCTCGTGGACCCCGCCGCTCGCGGGCTCGCGCCGGAGGAAGAACGCGATGACCTCGGCGAGCTCGTCGCGCGCGGCCACGAGGAGCACCGTGGCGCCCCCCGCGACGACGGACGAGCCGCGCGGCGCCTCGACGCGGCCATCCGGGCGGTAGACGCCGGCGAAGACGCACGACGAAGGGAAGCTGGCGCTGCCCGCGATGGTGCTCACCGTGCGGCCCGCGATCACCGAGTCGGCCGGGACGTCGAGCTCGAACGCGACCGACTCGCCGGCGCCGAGCACCATCGCGTGGCGGACGCCCGGGTGCTCGATGGCGGTGGCCATCGCGCCGATGAAGACGTCGATCTCGGAGAGGATCTGGTCCACGCCCGCGCGGACGTACACGCCCCGGTAGGCGGGGTCCCGCATGCGCACCATGACGCGCTTGGCCCCTCCGGCCTGCGCGAGGAGCGCCACGGCGAGGTTGTCGGCGTCGCGGCGGAGCATCGCCACCACCACGTCGGCGCGCGCCACCTCGGCCTCCTGGAGGAGCCCGGCGTCGGTCGCGTCGCCCACGAGCGAGACGAGGCCGTGCCGCTCGAACGCGCTGTTGGCGATCGACTCGTCGCGATCGACGGTCGTCACGTCGTGGCCCATCTTCGCGAGGTGGACCGCGACGCTGAGCCCTGCGCGCCCGGCGCCCGCGATGAGAACGCGCATGTCAGCTCTCTCCTTCGTGCTCGTGAGGGTTCGCGGCGGGCGCCGCGTGTCCGCCGGGGAGCTCCACCATGGCCCTGTCGATCTGGTTCACGTGGGCATGCGCGGTGTCGGCGGCGATGAGGCCGCGCCTCGCCGCGTCGAGCACCGCCGCCTTCTGCGCCGAGAGGAGGGCGAGATCGGTGAGGTGGTCGCGGACCACCTCGCCCTGCGGCGTCTGGAGCGCCACCTCCGCGTGGATGACCTGCCGCTGGAACGCGGCGCGGCGCTCGGCGTGCTCCTTGCGGGACACGAGGCCCGACGCGAGCAGATCGTCGAGCTCGGACTGGCCGCGCCGCGCCGCGATGAGCGTGGCCTTCGCGGCGTCGAGCGCGCTGTCCGTCGTCGGGATCGCGACCCGCAGGAACTTGAGCAGCCGAGCGAACGGCAGCGCCTGCGCGACCAGCGTGACGAAGGTGACGCCGAAGACGATCGTGATCAGGCGGTCGCGGTACGGCAGGCCGCTCGGGAGGCTGAGGACCGCCGCCATCGACAGCGCGCCCTTGATGTTGCCGACCAGCATCACGTGCTGCCAGCGGAAGGGCACGACCTCGCCCGTGAGCGCCCGGAGCACGCCGAAGCAGCCGTAGACGGCCACCGCCCTGCCCCCGTGCAGGGCGATCAGCGCGAGGCCGATGGACGCCGCCTCGCGCACGAGCATCTCCGCCTGGATCTGCATGCCGACGAGCTCGAAGAGCACCACGTTGAGGCAGAAGCCGCTCGTCTCCCAGAAGCCCTGGAGCGCGAGCACGCGCGATGGCTCGAGGATGCGGCGCGCGGCATTGCCGACGATCACCCCGAGGACCACGACGGCGATGACCGGCGAGGCGTGGAGCCGCTCGGCGAGCAGGGCCGTGGCGAAGACGAGCACGATGGAGGCGAGGATCGCGGTCAGGTGATCCGGCGTGCGGCGGAGGAGGGACGCGCCGACGGCGCCGAACGCGCCCCCGACGGCCGCGCCGCCGGCCATGGCCAGGGCGAGCGCGCGGAAGGTCTCGGCGCCGTCGAAGGTGCCGCTCGCGAGGACCTGCGACGCGAGCACCACGAGCACGAGCGCCGTGCCGTCGTTGAAGAGGCTCTCGCCTTCCATGATGGCCGCAAGCCGGTGCGGCACGCGGACGCTGCGGAAGGCGAGCAGCACGCTCACGGTGTCGGTGATCGAGAGCAGCGCGCCGAGGAGGAGCGCCGCCGCGAACGGGAGCGCGAGCAGCTGCGTCGCCACCGCGGCGGTGCCGAGCAGCGAGATGAGCACGCCCGGAACGGCGAGCGCGAGGATCGGCCGGCTCGCGCCCCTCAGGCTGTCCGCGTCGGCGAACAGGGCGCCCTCGAACACGAGCACCGGGAGGAACGCGATGAGGATGACCTCCGGGTCCATCGGCGCCTTCGGGAGCACGTCGACGACGACGAGCAGCAGCCCCACGAGCACGAGCGCGACGTTGTAGGGAATCGCGACGCGCTTCGCCCCGATCGCGACCGCCGAGCCGACGGCCAGGACGAGGAGCAGGCTCTCGAGCCGCTCCCTCATGAGGCACCTCGCGGCCGCGGCGCGAGCACGAGGGAGGGCGCCCGCGGCGGGCGCGTCGCGATGTGCACGGGGTCCGCGGGAGAGCTCACCGTGGATCCTGCGCTACCTGATCGCCTCCGGAATCGCAAGACGCGAGAGGCATCGCCGGGCGGCCGAGCGAGAGGCGCGCACGCGAGGCCGCGCGCGCCTCTCGCTCGGCCGCCCGGGAAGAGGTGGGATATCGATAGATCACATGACACGACATCGACGACATCATCGCTTCGTCGTCGTGGAGCGATCCCCGACAACCCCCCTCATCTCGCTGGCATCTTTGGCGGGAATTCGAGCAGAGAGGGGGAATTTGAACAGGGAGACGGGGAGACGGGTGGGATTTTACTCCCCGCCTCCCCGTCTCCCTGTGAATTTTCCCGAAGAAATTCGAGAAATGCTTCAGGAGCGGCCCCCGACACCGGCTCTCGGCGCTCTCGATGCTGTTCTGTCAGCCTGCCGGCAGCTGGACGCAGAATCGGCTCCCCCGCCCCTCGTTGTCCCTCACGTCGATCCTGCCGCCGTGCGCCTCGACGACCAGCCGACAGAACGTCAGCCCGAGGCCGCGGCCGGCCGCAGAGATCGCGCCCCCGTCGGCGAGCCGCGCGTACTTGTCGAAGATGCGGTCGCGCAGGTGGGCCGGGATCCCCAGGCCCTCATCGCACACGTTGAGCTCGACCCAGCCCGGGTCGAGCCACCGCGCCTCGAGGCGCACTGCGCCGCGGGGCGGGCTATGACGGAGCGCATTGTCGACGAGGTTCAGCAGGACGCGCCGCACGAGCTCCTCATCGGCGCGGAGAAGACAGCTCGGCATGGCGGGGCAGAGCTCGATTCGCTGCCCGCGCGACGCGGCGAGCGGCGCCAGGATCTCGGCCACACCTTCGAACAGCGACGCCGGGTCGAGCTCGGCGAGCCGCAGCACGAACATCCCGTGCTGGCGGCTCGCGACGTCGAGCAGGTTCAGCGCTGTGCGCTGGATGACCTCGGCCGAGGTGAGGACGGCATTCCATCGGCGCCGCTCCGGCTCCGGGAGATCCTGCTTTTTCAGGCGCGCCTGCGCGGCGAGGATGATGCCGGCGGCGGGGCTCCTGAGATCGTGCGCGAGGAACTCGCTCAGCGCCTCGTTCTGCCGGTGGAGCTCCTCCAGGGCCTTTTGCCTCTCCGCGAGGTCGCGGTTCGCCGCCTCGACCTCGCGCGTCCGCGCCTTGCCCTTCTCCAGGCCGTCGTGGAGCGCGACGTTCTCCAGGGCCACGGCGGCGCTGCCGGCGAGCGCCTGGAGCAGCGACACTTCGCTCTGCGGGATCTCTCGTATGGAGCTCCAGTAGGTCCCGATCGCCCCGAGCGGAGCGCGCGCGCGGATCGGCACCATGGCCATGCTCCGCACGTAGGTCGGCCGATAGGCGTCGATCGGGACGCGGGGATCGCGCGTGATGTCGCCGATGACCGCTGGCCTCCGATTCAGCATCACCCAGCCGCTGACGCACGCCGACATCGGAAACCGCTTCCCCTGCCAGAGCGGGGCGATCGAGTCTTCCTGCGCGTAGTAACAGAGGTCGCCGTCGCGGAGCACGAAGGAAGCGCCGTCGGCGCCCGTGAGGTCGCGGGCGGCCCGATCGACAATCTGCATGATCGCCTGGAGGTCGCGGGCCAGCGAGAGGTCCTGCACGACGCTGATGAGGCGCTCGCAAGGATGGAGTTGTCGGAAACTCGGGTCCGAGTCAGCGCATCTCTCGTGGCCCTCGGGTTCCATTCGGCAGGGTCTCTAACGCGCGCTGGCGCGCACGACAAGGCGAGCGCGACGCGTTAAACGACGTCCCCCAGCGCACGTCACCGCCAGTGTCCGCGCGCCCGCCTCGCGCTCGGCAGCCGTGCAGCGGCGGCCGCTCTCCACGCGGCGAGCTCCACGCCGACCTCTCGGCGGATGCACGCGCCCCCCCCCGAGCGCCGCGCCCGCTCGCGTCCTCGCACAGGCAGCAGAACGCTCCTTCCGCCAGAACCGCTGTCGGCCATCGCTTCATGCCGAGCGCGGAGGGGCGATGTGGTGGGGCAGCGGGCGCTCGCCATCCGACCGGGGTCGCGCGGGCCTCGATCCGCCGCAGCGCGTCTAGCGATGAGGCTGGCGTCTCGGCGCCCTCAAATGATATCACCACGTTACGGCTCGCCATGGTGCCAGGCTCGATGACCCCAGCGCCGAGAATCCGAGCAGCATCCCACCTCTTCGCACCCGGTGTCGGGACGGCGCTCACAGAGCGTTTGTTCACCCACCGTGACAGGCCTGGGGCTGGCGCGCCGAGGATCGTCGCTTCTGGCCCGTTGCAAGGATTCAATGGACGACAGGCTCGCTTCGCTCTCGTGTAAGACACTGCTCGACGGCACACCCACACCGCTGGCGTTGCTCTCCAGCGCGGGGGAGGTGGTGGCCTGCAACGCGGCCTGGGAGCGCTGCGTTGGCCCGTCCGGGCGGCTCCTCGAGCGCGTTCACGAGGACGATCGGGGCGAGCTGTCAGCCCGGATCACGGGCGCGCGCGCCGCCGCGGGCAGCGTCTCCGCCGCGGCGCGCGTCGTGGGCGCCCGCGGGGAGAGCGTCCCGCTGCACTGGACGCTGTGGCGAGCCGACGACACGGCGCTCTGGGCTGCCGTGAAGCCCGATCGCGGGGTGTGGGAGGACCAGGCGCGCATCCTCGTCGACGTGTTCCAGACGATGGATGCGATCGTCTGGTGGTGCGACCGGGCGGGCACGCTCCACGTCTCCGACGGCAACGGGCTCGAGAGCATGGGGCTCAAACGACATCAGCTCGTCGGAATGAACATGTTCGATCTCTACGGCGCGGACGCGGACATCATGGGCCTGTGCAAGCGCGTCCTCGAGGGAGAGCCGGTCCGCACGGACACCGTGGCCGGGGGCGTGCACTGGATCGTGCACTACGCGCCCCGCCGGGACGATGACGGCGAGATCGTGGGCGTCCAGACGTTCGGCATCAACCTGGCCGACGATGTCAGGCTCGCCGTGAAGGGGGAGCTGCTCCGCGCTTGCATCGACAGCATGCCCATCGCCATCCTGGCGTTCGACAGGGCCGGCCTCTGCGTGATCGCGCAGGGCGGGGCGCTCGCGCAGATCGGTTGTACGGAGCGAGGCGAGCTGGGCAAGCACATGCGCGAGCTGTGCGGCGACACCGAGGACGTGCGCGCTGCCTTCGAGCACGCCCTCTCCGGGGAGATCGCGCAGGTCGAGCAGGTCCGGCGAGACAGGATCTGGCGGACGAGGTTCGTTCCCCAGAAGGACGTCCTCGGGGAGACGACCGGCGTCGGCGCCATCTGCGAGGACATCACGCAGCAGCTCCGCGTCGAGCAGCAGCTCCGGGAGCAGCTGCGGTTGACGCAGGATCAGCAGGAGTCGATCGCGCGGCTGTCGAGCCCCATCATCGAGGTCTGGCAGGACGTGCTCATCGTCCCCTTGATCGGCTCGGTCGACGCGGATCGCGCGGCGATGGTGATGGAGTCGCTGCTCGCGAGCGTGGTGGAGAAGCAATCCGCCTTCGCCATCCTCGACCTCACCGGGCTCGATTCGGTCGACACGACGACGGCGCAGCACCTCATCAAGATCATCAATGGATTGACGCTGCTCGGCTGCAAGGGCGTGGTCACCGGCATCCGCCCGCCGGTCGCGCAGACGATGGTCGGCCTCGGCTTCGATCTCTCGCAGGTCAAGACGCTGCGCAGCCTGAAGGAAGCGCTGCGCTGGTGCATGGGCGCGCGCCGCCGCTGAGGCGCCGCGCCGGCCGCGCCGCCTGGAGCGCGGCTGAGGCGCCGCGCCGGCCGCGCCGCGTGGAGGGCGGTGCGGCGCGGCGCTGGCTCGACTCCGCCGCCTCGGCGGTGACTCAGTGGCTCGTCGGATCCGCGGGATCCGTGCCCGCGTCGCACTCATCGCCGTCGAGGAACCCGTCGCCGTCGCGGTCGATGCCGATGCGCGCGCCCGAGCCCGGCGGCACGCAGGTGTACGTCACCGGGTGCCCGGTGAGCGCGGCGAGCGAGCGCAGGACGAGATCGCTCAAGGGCGGGGCCGCGGCCCGCGCCGCGGTGAACTGGCCACCTCCGATATAGAGGAGGCCCGTCTCCTCGAGGAGGAACGGGAGCTTCGCCACGAGGTCGCACTCCCCGACCTCGGCGCGCTGGCGGAGCAGGTCGATGCGCGGCCAGGCCGCCGTGGCGTTGTGCGAGCCGAGCGTGACCTGCTGCCCGACGATGGGGGCGAGGTTCGTGTCGAACGCGAGCATGAACTCCACGGCCTGCTCGCGGAGGAGCTCGCCGGGCGCGCCGGGCGGGAAGCCGTTCGGCGAGAACACGCTCTGCTCGAACCCGATCGCCTGGTGGAAGCGGAAGAGCGTGTCCATCACGCCGTCGTGCATGAACCCGAAGCCGCGGATCTGGTCACCCTTGAAGTCGTTGTCTCCCAGGTGGAAGAGGCTCGGGACGGGGGCCATGCCGAACATGCCGATCTTCTGGTACATGTTGCGCAGGTGGGGGATCTTGAAGCTCTGGCCGTTCTCCTGGCCGATGCTCGCGCCGTCCGTCCCGAAGAAGCCAGGGAAATCGCTGGTACCGGCGTTCCCGTCCAGGTCCAGGGTATGGCAGGAATTGCACGAGAAGGTCCCGGCGCCGCCTTCGCGGAAGAAGTGATCGCGCCCGGCCTGTTGATCGGTGTTCAGCGAGTTGTCCAGGTTCCGGATCGGGTTCGGCGGATACGAGAGCTGGAGGATGAAGTCCGTGAACGCCTCCATGTCCTCGTCGGGGATGGGCGCGTGCCGGCCGAGCAGGTTGGTGAAGCCGCCCTGGAATTTCTCGAACGCCGCGCGCTCGTCAAAGGCCCCGCTGTCCGGCTGCGCGGTGGACGCGTCGTTGCCGCCCGTGCGGTCGCCGCGCCAGTGCATCGGGCCGTGGTTGGCCATGCCGCGCAGGCTCTGGGTCGTCATCGGCCCTTTCATGGGCTTCAGCGAGGTATCGGCGGGGAACGGCGGGTTGATGTTCGTGAACGGCCCAGGGTTCGTCACGGTGTCCCCGTCGGGGTTGCCGAGGTCCCATGCCAGGCTATCGAGGTCGCCGAAGACGTGGCAGCTCGCGCACGACGAGTCGCCGTGGGCCGACGAGAAGCTCGCGTCATGGAGGAACTTCCGCCCGCGGACCACGCTCTCCGGCTCGGGGTTGTGGAGGGCGATGTGCGCCGTCTCGGCGTTCGTGGTCGTGTTGACGACCGAGATGGAGTTGTCGAAGCGCGTGAGCACGTACAGCCGGCCGCGCGGCTGGTCGAGCGCTAGCCCGCTCGGCCCTCCGCCGGTGACCTGGATCTGGCTCGCGAGGCTCGGCGTGAAGGTGTCATTCTCGATCTGGGCCGTCTGGAAGACCCCGACCTTGCTCGACCCGAACGCCGCGACGTAGAGCTTCGATCCGTCGCTCGTCACCGCCATGTCGACCGGCGTGGCCAGGCTCTTCGCGTTCTCGGCGTTGGGCACCGGAGCGCAGCACGTCGAGTAATCGATGTGTTTGTTCAGGTGCCGCGGCAGGACCGAGCCGCCGCTGCCGAGCACGGAGATCCGGCTCTCGTGCAGGTGTCCCCGGACGCTCGTGCCGGCGAAGGTGCCCGGGCCCTCGAAGCGATCGAGGTTGAACGCCTCGGTGTTGGAGACGTAGACCTTCCCGTTCGCCGGGTTGACGACCATGTTGTAGAGGACGGTCCCGACGCCGGTGAAGAAGCCCGCGCTGCCGGGCCGCTGGACAGGGGGATTGGCCGTGGCGTCGATGACGAAGACGTCCTTGTCGGGCAGCGAGAACATGACCGAGTCGTCCCAGGGGTTGCCCCCGGCGTCGACCCAGTGGGTCCCGTCGTGCTGGACGATGAGCGACGTCGTCAGCTGCGGCTCCCCGAGGTAGTTGGTGAACGGCGGCAGCATCCCGCCCTCGTCCTCCACGATCGCGCGGTGCACGGCGGTCGTGCGGTTGCCGGTGTGGAAGCCGGCGGCGTACACCGAGGTCCCGTCCGGGCTGACCGCGAGCGCCCTCGGCGTGTCGGTGAAGAAGGAGAGGATCGTGAGGGGCGTGCCTCCGAGCGATGGTTGGGTCGCGACGGCGCTCGCGTTGAACACCCACACGTCGGCGCGGCCGACCCCGGGCGTCGTCAGCTGCGGATCGAACGGCGCGTTCTGGCCGCGGTGGGCGGCGGTGATGAACGCGCGCGACCGCCCGGGACCGCCGAAGACGATGTCCCGCGGCTCGTCCCCGACGAGGAGCGTGCGCACGACCCGCGGCCGCAAGGGGAACGAGACGTCGACGACGCTGACGCTATCGGAGAGGTGATTGACGACCCATACCTCGCCGTCGTTCCGCGCGGCGACGGCGACGGGCTCCAGGCCGACGGTCACGGATGAAATGTGTGTCAAACCACCCGACGAGACGTAGAAGATCTCCAGACGGCCGTCGGGTGTATTGGCCGCGAAGAGCAGGTGACGGCTTGGTGAGAGCGCGAGCGGTCGGACCTGACCGCTCTCGAAGAGGGTGTACGACGGAGCCGCCTCCGCGCTTGGTCCGACAGCGAGGCAAACGAGCGTGGCGGCGGTGAAGAGCAGGCGATTCTGGGAGCGCAGTGCACGATGTGGGCGCATACCGACCTCCTTGCCAGGGGGCTTTGGCAAAAGGACTCCTCAGTGTAGAAGTGCACGGTTATCCTTGAGGAATCAAGAACTTCCTGATGCCGTTGGTATGCTCCCTGTTGGGCAGCCAACAAGGGTGACGTCGTGATGCGGCCGTGTCGCGTTTGTCACGTATCTCGCCGTGTGTCTCGCCGCGTGTATGCGCGAATTGCCTACACGGTGGCCGCGTCAACGACTGTGGTGTGCGCCAGCGGAGGCGCTGAACTCAGGGGGCGGGATCGCCTGGGCCGAGCTCCGAGATCGCCTGGCGCACGACCCCGCCCCGGACCCAGACCCAGACCTCGCGGGCGTCCACGTAAGCGATGTCCAGGATGGTGGAGAGCTCGGGTGGCGTCGTGAACGACCAGTGATGGGCGTCGGACAGGCGGTAGACATGTATCAAGTTTTCGCCGATCGCATAGACCGCGTAGAAGCCTTCCCCGGCGGCCGAGATCCGGTATCCGATGCGGGGACCTGGCCGGCGGCTCTTCGGGACGAGGGCCTCGCTCGCCGCCGCGAAAGGGCTGGTCCAGAGGGTGGACGGCCCGTAGAGCTCGTCGTCCGAAGCCGGCCCCGCCTCCAGCCACACGAGCGTCTGCCCGTCGCTCTTGATGTCGGCGATGACCCGGGGCGAGGGCGCCCGGAGCAGCGGCTCGGCGGCGCGGGTCTGTCGGTTCCAGATCCACGCCTCCGGGGTGTTGACCTCGAAGAACGCCACGCCGACCGCGCTATCGCCGGCCGGAAACATCTGACCGAGCGACGGCGCGTCGCCGCCTGTTGTCAGGCCGAACACCCCGGCCTGATTGCTGTTCCTGTCGTAGATGGTGATCGTGCCGCCATCGAGACCCGATAGGACGAGGGTGTCGTCGCTCGCCTCGAGACCATGGCTCGGCATATCGACCGGGATGGGTTGGCTCGCGGTGGCGAGGTCGCCGTAGGCGGAGACGAGGTAGGCCGAGGCGGGCGCCTCGACGCTCACCCTCTGCGCGCCGAGCCATACCCGTTCATGGCCCACCGCGGGCACAGTCGGAATGCAGGTCTTGTGCCGCCAGGCGGCGAGCGGTTTCCCGTCGGTTTCGTAAACGCCCGTTCGTCGCTCGCCCAGGCGCCTGATGTACAACCCGACGCGGTAGCCGTCGTTCCAGCGCACCACGCTCGGCGACGCGGTTCGCGGATAGTCGTCGTGATCCCAGTCGATGGCGAGGGATGTGCACCCCGGAGCGCCCCCCGAGCACGGCTCCCAGCGCAACGGGGGCAGCGCCTTCTCCGGCTCGTCGGCGACGTCGATCTGGCACCCATCGAGCCAGCTCACCGCTCTCCAGGCGCTGTCGGCTGGATGCTCGGGCGCGTCGGACGTGGCGTCCGGGCCGGCGTCTCCCAGGACGCCGGCGCCGGTCGCCGCCTCGCTTGCCGTCCCCGACCCGCGCGTGCCGCCCTGAGCCGCGCCATCGGTCGTCGGGTGCCCGCCGGCGCCGTTGGCGAACGGAGGCTCTGGCGCGCCGGGAGAGCAGCTCGCCGCCAGGGCCGGCAGGGCGAAGAAGAGCGGCGCCGCGTGCGCCGCGAGACTGGCAAGGAGGTCGTGTCGCATGGCTCAGAAGATCGTGGGAATCTTGTTGGTAGCGGGCGTCCCGAAGCTGGCGAGCAACACCTGGGCCGTCGAAGCGACGTCGACCGAGGCCGCGCGGGTCAGGGCGATGGTGTGTACCCCCAGCATCGGAGCGCCGACGAGATGGTGCGCCACCTCCTTGTGCCCAGCGAACGAGAGGGCGCCCGTCGCGCTGATGGTGAACCTGGCGAACGCCGCTTCCGGGTCCGTGCTCGTCGAGCTCGCGGGCGCGGTCGCGGCGAGGACCAGGTCGCCGGCCTCACCCGGGACCAGCCAGTACCGCTCGAAATGGTTCCACCAGTCGGGGAGCTCCGCCAGCGTCTCGATCTCGTGGTTCGGCTTCCACCGCCGCAGCGTGATGGCCTTGCCGTCGTTGTCGATCAGGTAGACGAAGCGGTCTTCCAGGCGGAAGGTCGCGCCGAGCACGGCGCCTGGCCGGACGTTCCCTGGAATCTCGATCTCCGACCAGAGCGCCGAGTCCACGTCGAGCATCCAGGCCGAAGGGTTGGGCTGCGACCCTGCCTGACCATCTGTGGTCCCGCCGATGACGAAGAGCCGGCGATTGGTCGCCGAGAGCACGAGCCCCTCATTCCCCTGCAGCTCAGGTCCGTTCAACGGCCACGTGCTGCCCTGAACGCCGGCGAAAGGAACGACGAACGGCGCCCCGTCGTGCTCGGCGCCGAACACATGCGCCGCGAGCAGGCTGTCCCCCGCGGCGTCGAGCGCGACGCCTCTCAGGATCGTCTCGCCAGGGAGACGGTCCCGAAGCAACCGCCGGAGCGGCTCGGCGGTGGCGACGTATTTGAAGGTCCCGTTGGCGACATGGCGATAGAATTTTTCGGTGTCGGTGGTGATCCCGGGTACGAGCTTCAAGCCATTCGGCGTGGCCTGGTAGACCCGGCGCGTAGGATCATGCGGATCATCGATGTGGAATGTGTCGGCGAAGCTCAGCGGGCACTCGGGGCAGAACCTCTTCGTATCCAGGGTGATCGCACCTGGCTGGACCGGCGGACTGTCCACCGCGACGATGGACGCGTCGCCCGACAGGTAATAGTTGCCATACTTGATGGCCTGGGCCGTGTCGTATCCGGCCACCTGCGGGAGGTAGCTGGTCACGTGAACGAACAGTACCCCCTGGACCCAGCGGCTCGTGGGGCTCGTATGCACGAAGCTGGCGCCGAGATCGAGGAAGTCCCAGTCGACGGTCCTGTACAATTTATCCGGCGCCCCGGTGAACTGCACGCTGTGCAGCTTGTCGAGCGTCTTGCCGTTCGCCCACCCGCCGTCGGCGGAGCTCGGCCCGTCCGCGCGGGTAGAGAGCGGGTGCCAGTTGGGCAGCGAGGTGAAGTCCTTCGACAGTCGGCCGCAGCTGGTCGTCGAGTCCGTTTCGCACTCGAGCCGCCCCTCCAGAGTGCTCGTGTCGTAGAACGGGCACTCGCACCACCTCGCCCTGAGCGCTCCGGGCGTCCCCAGGACGTTGCCGCCGCTTCCTATCGTCGGCTTCAGGGTAATCCGGTTGCGCATCTCCCAGCGGCAGCCCCCCACAGCGGTGCACGTGGGCGAGGTGATCGGCAAGGGGGGGATTTCGGCCGCGGGCAGCGAGCCGCCGTCGGTCAGGGTCGCCCTTGGGCAAGGCACCGGGTCGCACGCGTTGGGGCGGAACGTGTCCTTGTAGAGCTGCAGATCGGCGGCGAGGGTCGGCGAGTCCGCGCGGATGATCGGCGGCTCGGACGCCTCCGGATAGCCGACGGCGATCTCCGCCTCGAAATTGCAGTTGGAGAGCGGCCCCGGCCCCTCGACGGACACCGTGCCGGGGCACAGGTCGCACGCGGCGCCGAGGCCGTCGCCGTCAGGGTCGTCGCCGGCGCCGATGGCCTGCTCCGGGTTGGCGATCGTCGGGCAGTTGTCGCACACGTCGATGATCCCGTCGACGTCCGTGTCCGTCTCGTCGCACTGGCCGAAGTTGTCGCACTGGTCGACGAACCTCGGGCACTCGCCGTCGAAGTTGCCCTTCGCGTCGATGATCTTGTTGCCGGCAGGGGTCGTCGCGCCGAGCAGGAAGTCCCGCGCTTCGCCGCTGTCGAGCGCGGCGAAGACGTTCTCCATGATGTACGTGCCCGGCAACACCGAAGCCATCGTCTTGCCGCTGACCGCGCCGCACAGCCGGCCTTCGTCGTCGAGGAGAGCTCCGCCGGAGTCTCCGTCGTAGCTCCCGTCATACTCCCAACAAATGAAAGGCCAGTTGATCAGCGTCCAGATCGTCTCGTCGTAGAAGATGTCGCCGTAGTCCTCGTGCGAGCGGTCGTACTCCACCGGATCGTGGCTGTACCTGCGCAGGGCAGGGACATCGGGGCAGACGACCAGATCGTCCGCCCCGCTCCCGAACCCCACGATGGTACCGTCGAAGATCGAGCCGCACGCATCCTCATCCGGGAGGTGGAGAGGCCTGGCCAGCGTGCGCGGGACGCGCGTGTCCAGGCGAAACACGGCGATGTCACGAGACCGCAGGTCGTCGTCGACCCAGTCGATCGGCACGGTAGACGGGACGAAGACCGGGCCCGACACCGCCGTGGTGTGCGGGAAGCTGAGCTGCGTGCTCTGGGGGTCCGCGGCCAATTCGACGATGAAGTTCCGGTTGATGGGATTCCCGTTCCCGTCGATGAAGCAGTGCTGCGCTGACACCACCCACTGCGGCGTGATCAGCGTCCCGCTGCAGAAGGGGAGGTTCGCCCCCACGTTGCTCAGACTCACGACGTAAGGATACTGGTTGCCGGTGTCCACGATGCCGTTTCCGACGGCGTACGCTGGACCGCTGAAGCACACGCCGAGCGCCGCGAGCGCGCCGGCGACCGACATCTTTTTCAAGCTCGTTCTCATTGACTGCACTGTTCCCTTCCCGGCAGCCGGGCGCTCAGGCGCCGTACCCCGGAGATCGCGGCTTCGCCGGTAGATCCCGGCGAGAGAGGTCGAGCGGCCATGGTGGGCGCAGGCGGCATCTCGCCGAATATCGCCTCCACGACACCGGCCAGCGTCCGTCTGCGCTCCCGCTGTGAGCGCCGGTAAATCCGCTGCCTGAACCGGCCTCCGCAATGACCGTGCCGGCCGGTGCGCTCCGGATCTCCGCCCGGCGCGCGGCCACGCCCACGGCGTCGCGCACCGCGGATGCGAGGAATACCGGCCGATGCGACGCGTTCTCCGCCACACGCCCGGCCGGGGCCCCGGCGGCGCCTCGTGGGTGGGAGCGGCGCTTGTCACGCTCTGGCCGTGACATGTCACGGCGGATGTCACGCCGGGGCCGTGACATGTCACGGCCGAGCTCCCGAGGAGCAGGCGCGCCGCCGGCCGCGACGCGGACGCCGCCGCGCGGAGCGCCTGGACCGCCGGCGCGGCTCGAGACTAGGATCGTCCCCCGTACACATCGAGCCTCGGGAGATCGCCATGTGCCGGAACATCAGGACGCTGTTCAACTTCGAGCCGCCGGCGACGGAGGAGGAGATCCGGGCGGCGTCGCTGCAGTTCGTGCGGAAGCTGAGCGGCTTCAACCGGCCGTCGCAGGCCAACGAAGCGGCGTTCGCGCAGGCCGTGGAGGACGTCGCGGCCGCGGCGCGCGTGCTGATGGCGTCGCTGTCCACGACCGCCGCGCCGCGGGACCGCGAGATCGAGGCGACCAAGGCGCGCGAGCGCTCGCGGCTGCGCTTCAGCCGCGGCTGAGGCGCGGGGCCGCCGCGCCGCGCTGGGGCGGCCCTCCGGCTATCGTGTCGTGCCGCGCGCCTTGCGCGCCGTGCTGCCGCGCCCCTTGCCCTCGCGGCGAGGGCCCGGCGCGGACGGCTCTCCTTGCCGTGATGGCGCCGCCTGCGGTGATTGCCCCGCCCTCGCCTCCCGGGCGCGCCGCTCCGGCAAGCACACAACGCGCGCGGCGATGGCCATGCCCTCGAGGAAGGCCTCGCGCGTCGCGGCGCCGTGCTTCAGGCCGCGCGCCGAGGAAACCAGGGTGTCCGCGAGCTGGCGCCCGGTGACCCCCGCGGGCTCGTAGGCGGCCGCGAGCCCGGAGGCGCGCAAGGCCTCGGCCACGGCCTCGACGAACCGCCCCTCGTGCTCGGCGACGAGGGGGCCGACGAGCTCGTTCGCGGCGGTCGAGAGATCCGCCGCGTCGGCCCCGAGCGCGCCGACGAACCGGCCGATCCACGCGTCGAACGCGGCCACGAGCCGCTCCTCCAGGGGGCGCTCCGCGTCGGCGAGCGCGGCCGCGGCCGCGGCGAGCGCGGTGTCGAGGAAGTACCCCACGGACGCGCGGAAGAGCTCCTCCTTCGTGGCGAAGTGGAGGTAGAGGCCCTGCCGCGAGACGCCCGCCGCGCGCGCGACCTCGTCCATCGACGTCTTCCGGAAGCCGAAGCGCAGGAACACCGCGAACGCCGCGTCCATCAGCTTGCGGCGGCGCAGATCCTCGGCGGGTCTGTCGGTGGAGCTCGGGCCGCCCTCGTTCACGATGGTCAATATTGACAATAATAGACCAAATTGTCAACAGGAACCTTGACGGTGCGCAGGTGGGCTGTCAGGTACGTCGGGTGCGCCAGCCCGCCTCCCCGGCCGATCCCGCGCTCTCTCCCTTCCGCGCCCGCCGGGGGGCGAAGATCGGCGTGGTCGCCGCGGCCGCCGCGCTCCTCGTCGTCGCGCAGCGGATGGGGCTGTTCGAGATCTTCGGCGAGCCCGCGCGCATCAAGCAGGCGCTCCTCTCGCTCGGGCCGTGGGGGTATGTCGCGTTCGTCCTGGCCTACGCCGCGCTCCAGCCGTTCGGCGTGCCGGGCACGGTGTTCATCCTGGCGGCGCCGCTCATCTGGCCCTGGCCGGTGGCGTTCGCGCTCTCGATGGCGGGCACCATGGCGGCGAGCGTCGTGGGCTTCTCGTTCGCGCGCTTCGTCGCCCGCGACTGGGTCGCCGCGCGTGTGCCGGCGCGCTTCCGCGCCTACGACGAGGCCCTGAAGCGGCGGGCGTTCCTGACGGTGTTCGTGCTCCGCCTTGTCCTCTGGATGCCGCCCATGCTCCACGTCTTCTTCGGCGTCTCCGGGGTGCGCTTCTGGACGCATTTCTGGGGCTCGCTGGCCGGGTACGCCCTGCCGCTCCTGGCGACTGCCTATTTCGGTCAACGGGTCTTCGACGCCCTGCGCGACGCGCCCCCGTCGGCGTGGGCCGGAATGGGGGCCGTCGCGGTGGCCGTCATGGTCCTTTTATGGCTGGCCAGGCGCTGCTCCAGGCGCGGCGTCGTCCCCTCCTGACACTCTTGGCATCACGAGAGGCCCTGTCTCGCGCGAACGTGCGCGCCGCTTGCTCGCCGACAGCACCGCAGGATAGCGTCGGGGAATGGCGCGAATCCACCTGATCATCGGCCCCGTGGGCGCAGGCAAATCGACGTTCGCACAGCGGCTCTACCGGGATCACGCCGCCCTCCGGTTGAACCTGGATGAATGGATGGCGCGGCTGTTCCGCCCCGATCGGCCCGAGACGGGGATCATCGAATGGTATCACGAGCGCACCGCGCGCTGCATCGAGCAGATCTGGAGCCTGACGAGGGGCTCGATCGACGTGGGCACGAACGTCGTGCTGGAGATCGGCCTGATCCGCCGGCGCGACCGCGAGCGGCTGTACCGGCGGGTGGACACCGCGGGGTACGAGCTCACCGTCTACGTGCTCGACGCGCCCCGCGAGCTGCGTCGCGAGCGGGTCGAGCAGCGCAACCGCGAGAAGGGCGAGACGTTCTCCATGGTGGTTCCACCGGACATGTTCGAGCTGGCGAGCGACATGTGGGAGCCGCCCGAGGAGACCGAGCGCAGCGGGCGCGACATGCGGTTCATCGACACCACGGGCGGCTGATCCGAGCACGGGAGTCCCGGCCGCCACGGACGGCGCGAGCGAGGGCGGCGGCGCGTCCGGCGCGGCCGGCGCGATCGGCGCAACCGACCCGCGCTCGGCCCAGCGGCCTGACCGCCGGGCCGCCCCTCGCGTGGTAGCTTTCGCCCGTGAAGCTCTCGTTCAACATCGCTGGCCCCTGCATCCCCGGCGAGCACTACATGCTGCCGCCCGAGCGCCGGCTCGGGCCGGTGCTCGATGCGATCGAGGAACGCAGGTACTTCACGCTCCACGCCGGCCGCCAGACGGGCAAGACCACCAGCGCCCGCTGGCTCGTCGAGCACCTGAACCACAAAGGCGACCTCGGCGCCGTCTGGGTCGACGTCCAGATCGCCCGCGAAGAGCCCGATCCGGCGAAGGCCTTCGAGGCCGTCCTCTACGCGCTCGACACCGCGATCGACCGCGACCTGCCCGACCTCGGCCGCCCCGCGGACGACGTCCGCCGCGTCGATCCGGCGAGCACCTTCGTCCTGCGCTACCTGCGCGATCTCGCGGCGCGCAGCGACAGGCCGCTGGTCGTGCTCTTCGACGAGGCGGACGGGCTCGTGGGGGCGGCGATGGTCTCGTTCTTGACCCAGCTCCGGCAGGGCTACCTCGACCGGAGCCGGATCCCGTTCCCCTCCAGCCTGGCCCTCATCGGCCAGCGCCAGGTGCGCGACTACGCGCTCGCCCTGGAGGAGCGGCGCGCGGTCGCATGGCTGGGCACGACGTCGCCGTTCAACATCACCGCCGAGGCGACGACGCTCGGCCCCTTCACCGAGGCCGAGGTCGCCGAGCTGCTCGCGCAGCACACCGCCGCGACCGGACAGCGCTTCGAGCCCGAGGCGGTGCGGCGGATCTGGGAGCTGGGACAGGGCCACCCGTGGCTGACCAACGCGATGGCCGACCAGATCGTCCGCCGCGACGTGGAGGACCGCGCCGTCCCGATCACGACAACACACGTCGAGGCGGCCAAGGAGACGCTCATCCTGGAGCGCCGCTCGCACATCGACTCGCTCATCGCCCGGCTGCGCGAGCCCCGGGTGCGGCGCGTGCTCGATCCCATGCTGGCCGGCACGCAAACGGACAGCGATGTGCTCGATGACGATTTCTCCTACGTCCTCGGCCTGGGCCTGATCCGCTTCCACGGCGGGCGCTTCGAGATCGCGAATCCGATCTATCGCGAGGTCGTCCCTCGGGCGCTCACGTTCATTCGCCAGGCGCAGATCCCGGCCGAGCCCGCCGCTTACGTCCACCCGGACGGCTCGCTCGACATGGGCAAGCTCTTCACCGACTGGCAAGCGTTCTGGCGCAAGGACGGCCACCTCGCCGCCGAGGGGTTCGGGTACCGCGAGGCCGGGCCGCACCTGATGCTGATGGCCTTTTTGCAGCGGGTCGTGAACGGCGGTGGACGGGTGGAGCGCGAGTACGGGCTCGGGCGCGGGGCGCTCGACCTGATGATCTGCTGGCGCGAGGAGCGCCACGCCATCGAGGTGAAGGTCCGCCGCGACACCGAGACCGAGGCCGAGGCGCTCGATCAGGTGGCGCGGTGCCTGGAGCACGCGGGGCTCGCCGAGGGGTGGCTCGTGATGTTCGACCTGCGCAAGGAGCGATCGTGGGCAGAGAAGCTGTTCGTGCGCGAGGTGGCGCACGGGGGAAAGACGGTCCGCCTCGTGGGGTGTTGAGGCAGCGCCGGGGTGATAACCGCCGAGCCGCTCCGCCCCGTGTCCGGCCTGGACGGCGACGGCGCCGCTCGGAGCTGCCGGGTCGGGATCGATGACCCGGAATCGACGAAATTTCCTCGCGTCACCGCGCCGCGGGGCCGCTGCCCAGGCCCTCGCGCGTTGAAAGCCCGCCGCCGGAGGCTATGCACGAGGCATGCGTGAGCGTCGCCCCAGCCAGACGGCATCCATCGTCGCCCTCATCCGGGCGCTCGCGGACCAGGGCCTGACCGATGTCCCGGGCTTCGAGGATCCGGTCGTCCACCGGCTGCTGTCGCGCCGGTGGAGCGCCGCGCTGGCGCTGTTCGCGCGCCGGCTCCGGCGCCTGGACCCCGCGAAGCGCGCGCGCGCCCTCGCCCGGCTCTCCGCGGTCCCGCTGCGCGTGATGGCCATCGACATCGAGCTCGAGCGCGCGGTGGCGCTCGGGTGCCGCCAGGTCGCGAGCCTGGGGGCGGGGCTCGACACGCGCGCTTTCCGGATGAAGGCGCTCTCGGCGACCCGGTTCTTCGAGATCGATCACCCGGCGACGCAGGCCTTCAAGCGGCGCAAGGCGGCGGGGCTGCCGCCGCTCGTGGAGCAGCTGACCTACGTGCCCGTCAACTTCGAGCGCGACGCGCTCGCCGCGTGCCTCTCGGCGGCCGGCCATCGATCCGACGAGCCGACTGCGTGGGTCTGGGAGGGGGTGGTGATGTACCTGTCGGACGAGGCGCTGCGGTCGACGCTGCGGGCGCTCGCCGACGCCTCGGCGCCGGGCAGCGTCCTCCTCGTGTACTACATGGAACCCCCCGAACCGCGCCGGGCGCAGCGCATCCTCCGCCTGCTCACGTGGCTCTGGAGCGAGCCGCTCATCGGCCTGCGCCGGCGCGAGGTGATGCTCGCGGAGGTCGAGCGGGCCGGGTTCCGGGCGCTGCGCGACACGGGCGCAGCGGACTGGGCACGGCAGCTCGGAGCCCCGTTCGCGCCGTCCAACCCGGCCACGAACACCCGGCTCCTCGTCGCCGAGCGGCCCGGCCCGGGCGCTGCCCCGCCGCCCGCTCGCCCGCCGGCCTGACCCGGCGGGCGCCGCGCCTCAGCTCCACGTCGCGGAGCGCCGCGGGTGGCGGGTCTCGATGGCCTCGGCGTGCCCCCGCAGCCCGCGCGCGGCCGGGAGGTTGCCGTGCTCCTCGAAGACGTCGGCAAGGGAGAGCCCGAGCACGACGATCTGCTGGGGCTTCTCCAGCGCGCCGACGGTCGGGGCCACGGAGCCGAGCAGCTCGAACGCCCGCCGCCACGCCATCGCCGCGGCGTCCGGCATGTCGGCGTTGAGCGCCGCGTGGCCGGAGCAGCGGTGCATGTCCGCCGCGAACTCGTGGCTCCCGCGGCGGTCCGCGAGCTCTCCCGCGCGCGCGTACGCCTCCGACGCGTCCAGGAAGCGGCGCTGCTTGCTGTGCAGGCTGCCGAGCGAGGCGTAGGCCTCCGGCACGATCGCGAACAGGCCGCGCCGCTCCGCCTCCTTCAGCGCGGCGACGAACACCCGATGCCCCTCCTCGACAACGCCCGCCGCGATCAGCGAGCGCGCGCGCTGCATGGCGATGTGGACGGCCTCCTCGCCCAGCCCCCGGCTCGCCAGCATCTCCTCGGCTCGTTGCTGGAGCTGCGCGGCCTCGGCGTGCCGCCCCGCGTGAAAACACGTGTCCGCCTCGTGCAGGAGGCGCCGCGCGGGGAGCAGCTCCGGGGCGCGGAGGGGCGACTCGGCGGCGATGCGCAGCTCCAGATCGGCGGGGAGGCGCCGCCCGCGCGCCGAGAGATCGGTGATCACGCGCTCGAGATCGGCGATGGCCGCGCCGTCGGCCTCCGGCCACACGACGCGGGACGCGCCCTCGCCGAGGCGCGCGAGCAGATCGCCGACGCTCGAGTGGACAGGGTCGACGAGGACCCAGCGCACGAGCGCGAGGTCGGGGCAATGCGCGAGCCAGAAGAGGTCGCGGGCATAGGCGCGCGGGTCGTCGATGTGCTGCGGCGCCAGCACGACGACCGCGGTCCCGTCCGGGGCGCTGGCGGCGACGTGCGCCGCGAGGGCGCTGGCGAAGGCGTCGAGCGGCTCGCGCAGCGGGCCGTCCTCGGGCGCCGCGAGCGCCGCCGGGGCGCCGAGCTCGCGCGACAGCGAGCGCTCTCGGGCCGCCCAGCCGCGGCTGGGCCCGTAGACCGGATCGGCCAGGACCCAGACGGGACGGGGCGCCGGGCCTGCTTCACCGAGCGCTCGCAGCAGCGCCAGCGTGTGGCCGTGGACGTGTGCCGGCACGATCACGTGCAGCAGGCGGGCTCGCTCGCCCGTGAAGATGGCGCTGAGCGCGCTGGCGAAGTCGTGGGTCATGTCGCGGTTCCGGGCGGATTCTTGCTCCGATCGCCGCGGAGGCCAAGCGGAGGCGCCCACGTTGCGGTGCGGGGCCTCCCCTGCCCCTGCGCCGAGAGCGCCCGCCTCCCGGATCCTGGGCGGGCGGCCATTGCGCGTCGCAGGACGCCACGGTCGAGGCGATGTGTCTCAGGGGCGCGATCCCCGGATCCGAGGGTGTGGTGACGAGGAGCACGCGCGGGCGCTCGGCGCGGTTTGGCCCGGGCATTGCTGACATGGTCGAGCGCGGAGGAGAGGATACCG
The DNA here is from genome assembly GCF_051520435.1 of Sorangium sp. So ce363. Classification (NCBI taxonomy): domain Bacteria; kingdom Pseudomonadati; phylum Myxococcota; order Polyangiales; family Polyangiaceae; genus Sorangium; species Sorangium sp. So ce363. Next base: position 10,375,979 of record NZ_CP150333.1, read on the forward strand.
TGAAAACAGGGATTCGATCGCTGCTCCTGGGCAGCATGGTCATCGGTTGCGTCGGTGTGATCGGTTGCGGAGGCAACAAGCCTCAGCCGGAGGGGCCGGCCGAGAGGGCGGGCGAGGCCGCGGACGACGCCGCGCGCGACGTCAAGGACGAGGCGAAGGACGCCGCGGAGTCGACGGGCGACGCGGCCGAGAAGGCGGGTGACAAGATCGAAGAGAAGACCGACTAGCGGCCCCGAGCGATCTCGGGCCGTTTGCGTGGCGAGGGGCGAGCCCGTGCGCTCGCCCCTCGCTGCGTCTCGAACCGTGAGCAAGGCTGGCCGGAGCGCCTCGGGCGCGAGATCGCCCCGGCCGGCGATGAAACCCGAACAACCCCGGCCGCGCCGAGGCGCGGCGCACCATGGAGGCAGGAAGATGAAGGCGACGTCATTGCTCGAGAAGCAGCATCGCAAGGTGGAGTCCCTCTTCAAGCAGCTCGAGAGCGGCAGGTCGGATCCCGCGCTCGTGCTCGCCGAGCTCGCCAACGAGCTCGCCGCGCACATGGCGATCGAGCAGGAGACATTCTATCCCGCGGTGCAGCAGATCAAGGAGGACGTGATCCTCGAGAGCTACGAGGAGCACGCCATCGCCGAGCTCGCGCTGAAGCGGCTGCTCTCGACCTCCCCGGAGGATCTCTCGTTCAAGGCGCGCGTGACGACGCTGAAGGAGCTCATCCAGCACCACGTCGAGGAGGAGGAAAAGGAGCTCTTCCCGGCGGTCGAGAAGGCCGTGGACGAGAAGCGCCTCAGCGAGCTCGGCAGGTCGATGAAGGCGGAGTTCGAGCAGCGGCTGGCCGAGGGCTACGAGACGCTCCTGCCGGCGGGCTACAAGAAGACGTCCGCGGACCAGGCGAGCCACGCGATCCACGAGAGCCACGCGAACGGCGTGGCCCGGGCCTGACGAGGCCCGCTCGAGGAGAGAGGTCGAGCGGCGGTCCGGCGGTGAGACATGAAAGACGCGATCGGCTGGGTCAGCTCTGGCATCCTCGTGCTGACCATCGGCAATCAGGTCTACAAGCAGTGGAGGAGCAAGACGAGCCAGGGCATCTCGAGGTGGCTCTTCGTCGGCCAGCTGGCCGCGTCGATCGGGTTCGTCATCTACAGCTGGATGCTCGAGAGCTGGGTCTTCGTGGCGACGAACTCGCTCATGGTCGCGAACGCGCTCGCCGGCGCGACGATCGTCTATCTCCAGCGGAGGCGCCGCGCGCCTCGGTCGGCGCAAGACGAGGCCAGGCCCCGGCGAGCGTTCAAGTTTCCACGGGCCGCCGGCCCGCGGGGGCGACATCTGAAGGGCGGTCGCAGCTCGCTGGCATGCGTTGTCCTGTCTCGCACGAGTGGAATTCAAAGCAAACGAACACACATTCGTGCGACAAGCGCGCTTCTCTCCGCACAGACACGCGTGAAGCCCGCCAATCGAGCCTGAACCGCTGAAGCATGCAAAAGTGAAGCAGGATCGGTCGATGTTGAGCATGCGTCGAATGCCCCATAGACTCGACGGATGCTTAACCCTCGGACTCCTTCATGCGCCGTCGCGCTCGCCGCGACGTTCATCGGTGCTGTGCTGTCGGGCTGCGTCGGTGAGGTGGGCGACGGGTCGCTCGGCGAAGGCGGCGGGCCGTCGAGCGGCGCCGGCGTCGTGATCCACCCGGGAGACTCCGGCAGCGGACCGAGCACCAGCAGCGGCGGCTCGACCGCGGCGGGCACCGGCGGCTCGTCCAGCGCGGCGACCGGGGGCGCCGGCGGCTCGTCGGCCCAGGGAACCGGCGGCTCGGCCACGGCAGGCGCAGGCGGCTCGTCGGCCGAGGGCGCCGGCGGCGCCAGCAGCTCGGCTGCGCAGGGCGCCGGCGGCGCTGGTGGCTCGGCCACGGCGGGCGCCGGCGGCTCGTCGGCCGAGGGCGCCGGCGGCTCCTCTGCGCAGGGCGCTGGGGGCTCGGCCACGGCCTCGACGACAGCCGGCACCGGAGGCTCGAGCGGCGAGGGCTCCGGGAGCGGCGCCGGCGGCTCGGGCGGCGCCACGGGCGCGGCGCAGCTGTGCGTCGATACGATCAACGAGCACCGCGCCACGCTCGGCTTGCCGCCCCTCGCGCGCTGGGTCGAGGCGGAGTCGTGCTCCGATGGAGAGGCCGAGTCCGATGGGAACACCGGCGAGTTTCACGGCGCGTTCGGCGCTTGCGACGAGAACGCCCAGAACGAGTGCCCCGGGTGGGGAGGCCCGCCGGACTCGATGATCGTCCCGTGTTTGCAGCTCATGTGGGACGAGGGGCCGGGCGAGGACTTCGAGAAGCACGGCCACTACATCAACATGAGCAGCACCCGCTACACGAAGGTGGCTTGCGGGTTCCACACCTTCCCGGACGGCAGCGTCTGGGCGGTGCAGAACTTCCGGTGACGGGCGCGGAGACGCTCACGGGCCGCCTGATCCATCGGAAGCCGCGCTCGCGCGGGCCTCGGCGGATTCACCTTCTCCCAGGGCCGCGGCGCCCTCCTCGAGCTTGCCGGTGAGCCGCACGCGCGTCGCGCGGTGCACCCACACGTCGAACGCCTCGATCATGCGCCGCTCGATGGCTGGGCCCTCGAGCAGCCCGAGCGCGCGCGCGACGGCCTCCAGCGTCGACAGGGCGCCCTCGTGCGGCGCGCGGCGCAGGCCATAGCGGCTCGGCGCGCCCTCGGGCAGCGTGACCGGCTCGGCGCCGCGCGCGTCGGCGTCCCGGTGGACCACACGGCGCGCCTGGTTCCAGTTGCCGTCAGGAACGAGCAGCACCACCGGCTCGCCGCCCGCGTCGTCGGGCGTGAGGGTGCGCGCCTCGGGCGACGGGAAGAGCACGAGCCGGCGGCCCTCCGGCAGCGGCGGGCGCGGCCGCGGCTCGATCTCGCCGCGCACGCGCACCTCCGCGCCCTCGAGCAGGCGCGCGACGAGCCGGCCCGTGTTCGTGCTCCTCGTGCGCTCGATCCGGTGGGTGAGCAGCACGACGCGCGTGCGCACGGGGAGCCGGGGCAGCGCGCCGCAGAGGCACATCGCCTGCGGCAAGCCGCAGCCGCGGCAGCGCGGTGTCCCGCGCGCGCGGATGGGGGGCAGATCGGGCGGCTGCAGCGGGAGAAACGTCATCGCGTCCGGGCCGGGCGTTCTCCCACGCGCAGGCCGTCCCGGTCAAACGGCCCCACTGGACAGAGGAATTTCAGGGGAAATAGCCCCAAGGAACCTGCGCCAGTCCGAGGGGAGCCGTCGACCTGGAAGGGAGCCGGAACACGCGCAGCACCTCCGAGACGAACGCCCGTGGATCCTGCGTGATGTAGAAGTGATCGCCAGCCATCTCGCGCAGCTCGACCCGCCCTTCCAGCCAGTACTTCCACGCCTCCACTTCGTCCTGACGGGCCTCATCGTCGGCGGATCCGTGGAGCAAGAGGGTCGGCGTCCGGAGACGCTTGGTACAGCGGTCCAGCGCAAGGCGATAGCTCTCCGAGGCGAGGAAATCGCCGCGCAGCATCGGCAGGAATACCTCTCTGAGCTGCGCGTCGGTGCGGAATTCCGCTGGACACCCTCCCAGGCGGATCAGCTCCTCGACAAACCCTTCGTCATCGAGCGGGCTGAGCATGCGACGTGGGATCAGATGGGGGGCGTGGCAAGCGGACAGGACGATGCCGGCTGGCGCCCGGCCCCACTGCTCGAGCAAGCGGCACGCTTCGAACGCGATCTGCGCCCCCACGCTGTGGCCAATCAGCAACCACTGGCCGCTGGGCGGCTCCGCGCACAGCTCGTGCGCCAGCTCAGACGCGGTGTGCTGAACGCTCCGCATCCCGGACTCGTGTAGACGATGGTCACGCCCCGGGTAGGTCACGAGGGACACCGAGACGTCCACATGTGACATCGCCTTCCAGCTGCGGAAGGCGCTGTGGCTCCCACCACCGAAGGGACAGACGATCAGGCGCGGGCTGGACGGGGCGGGAGCGCTCAAGAGGCAGCGCAAACTTCGGGTAGAGCTGTTCATGGGTTCTCGGGTCGGTGTTGATGTCTCGAGGAACGATCGGCATCTGAACCGAGGCAAAGCCGTCGACTACCTGGGCATGGCTGGCGAGGCGCCACAGACCTGATTCGCCAAGGCCCGCTTGTTGACCTTGCCCACGCTCGTCTGCGGAAAGCTCTCCAGGACCATCAAACGATCGGGCAGCTTGAACGCAGCCACCCCCAGGCGGCCGAGATAGGCGTTCACCTCGGCGAGCGTGGGCGCCGCACCGCGCGCGATGATGCAGGCACAGGTGCGCTCCCCCATGGTGGCGTCCGGGACGCCGACGATGGCGACGTCACGGATCGCCGGGTGAGCCATGAGGTAGTTCTCGAGCTCCTCGACCGGGACCTTCTCCCCTCCCCGGTTGATCACGTCCTTGCTCCGGCCTTCCACCACCAGGTGCCCGCCGGGGAGCCGCCGCACCAGATCTCCGCTCCGATAGAAGCCGTCGGCGGTGAACGCCCGGCGATTGTACTCCTCCGCGCGATAATATCCGCGGATTGTGTAGGGACCGCGGACCTGCAGCTCACCGACCTCGCCGTCCGCCACCTCGACATCCGAGGCGTCGACGATCCTCACCTCGTCGTCCTCGGCCATCGGCCGGCCCTGCGTGTCGATCACGGCGGACTCGGGGTCGTCGAGCCGCGTGAAGTTGAGCAGCCCTTCCGCCATGCCATAGACCTGCTGCAGCCCGCAGCCGAGGACGGGTCGGACACGCGCCGCCGTCTCGGCCTTGAGGCGAGCGCCTCCCGCCTGGATCCACCGCAAGCTGCTCAGATCGGCCTGCACCCACTCCGCCGCCTCGAGCCACAGCAGGACGAGCGGCGGGATGAGGGCGGTCACGGTGATCTTCTCCTGCTCGATCAGCCGAAACGCGGCCTCGGGGCTCGGGTCCTTGCAGAACACCACGGTGCCACCGGCGTAGAGGGTGCCGAGGGCGCCTGGACACCCCAGGGCGAAGTTGTGCGCGATGGGGAGGCTCACCAGGTACCGGGTGTTCGCGTCCAGACCCGTCACATCGGCGCTGAGGCGGACGTTGCAAACATAGTCGTCGTGGGTACGGGGGATCAGCTTGGGAGCGCCGGTCGTGCCGCCCGACAGCAAGAGCAGGGCGACATCGCGCGCGTCCGGCCCGGCCATGATCTCCGGCGGCGCGTCCACCTCGGCGAGCGGCACGAACTCCTCTGCGTCGCCCACCACGAGGACATGCCGGAGGCTCGCCACCCGCTTGCATACCGAACGGGCGAGCGACCGGTAATCGAAGCCGACATGCATGTCGGCGATCACATAGGCGACCGACTGGGAGAGCTCTGCCAGATGCACGATCTCCGTCTCTCGATGCGCCGGCAGCGCCAGCACCGGGATGGCCCCGATCCGGAACAGCGCGAAGCACAGGGGCAGAAACTCGGCGATGTTGGGCAGCTGGACCAGGACGCGCTGCTCCTGCGCGATGCCGAGCCGGCGCAGCCCGGCGGCCATGCGATCCGCGCGCTCGTCGAGCTCCTGGTACGTCCAGCGACGCGCTCCGTCGACGACGGCCACGCGCGCCGGCGTCGCTCGGGCCCGCGTGCGCAGCATCTCTCCCAGGCGCTCGCCTCGCCAGTACCCCGCTTCGCGATAACGATCCACGAACTCAGCGGGCCAATCGACACATCCACTCAACATGGGAGCTCCCTCGCTTTCACCGACGTTCGTCGGCGCTCACTGTCCTGCGCTTCGATGCGCGCGGCCCGGGTCAGCGTTCGGGCGGGCGGGCAGCACGGCCGCGCCGTGCAGGAGGGTCGGGTCGAGATCGGCGGTCAGGCCGGCGATCTCGATGGCGCGGACCCCCGTCACCTCGGCGGGCTCGAGCGCGAACGTCGGGTCGTCACCGACGATCCGGCGCACCGCCTCTCGATGCTCGGCGCGGACCCCCATGCGCACCCGGCTGAGCCTCTTGGCCCCGTTCGGATGGCGGTTCTCTCTCGGATGTTGAGGCGGATCGTAGGGGGTCACGATGAACGGGAGGCGATCGTTCGCCGGATAGGCAAACTTGAAGCGGATCTCCTGGCCATCGGGCTTCGTCCGTCGCCACCCGATGGCTCTGCCGACGGGGATCCCTGCCTCCCGCAGCGCGGCGAGCTCACGGTCGAGACCGTGCGTGTCCACCACGACCGCCACGTCGCAGAAGCCCTCACCGTGCTCGGACCAGCGGATCATCCGCCGGCCCGAGCCGCGCCCTGCCATCAGCTCGATCGGCCACTTGAACCACCGCGCGCTGCGCGGCGTCGTGAGCAGCTCGACGATGGGGCCTTCCGTGAACCAGATGTGCGCGTGCTGGGCCTTTCGCTCGGGTGTCGCGTAGTCCACCTTGAACCCGAGCTCTCTGTAGTCGCGCACGGCTTGATGAATGTCGCGCACCCATACCAAGACGTGGCTGCAAGAAGTCGCCATGTTCATTTCTCCCGAGCGCCAGGCGCTCGATCAACGCGCGCCGCTCCCGGCCGCATCGAAGGTGGCGGCGCGCGCCGCCGCACGCAGCTCGTCGAGAGGGAGCGGCTCCGGGGTCTCCGGACGGATGAGCTCGGGCATCCCGATCCGCTCCGTCAGATCACGCCACGCGAGCGACACGCCCAGGGCCCACTGGCCGCTGCGGACACGGCGGGCCGGGTCGGCGATGTCGCCGCACAGGTCGTGCAAGGCGACAACGACCGCGTCGGGCCACGTCCGCGCGAACACGTCGTGATAGTTGCGGGTGTGCTGGTCGCCCAGGATCGACGTGCTCTCCACGGCGAGGCGGTCGGTGCCGGGTCCGCTCATGATCAGGCGCCCGGTCGAGTCGCGCGGCGAGTGCAAGCGCGGATTCCAGAGGACGGGTCCGTGGGTGTCGGCCAGGGTCAGCACGCCGGCGTCGCATCCGAGCGAGATCCGGTGCATGAGCAGGGAGTGATTGTCGGGATCCTCGGGGTGGACCTGGTTCTGCACGCGGAGCGTCACGGGCACGCCGCCGAGGGTCGCGCTCAGGCTCTGAAACGGCTGGCCCGTGGCCGGCGACGGCCGGCCGCCTCGCGGCGCGCATTCGGAGAACGACCACGGGCGCAAGTCGCCTGCGGCGCGGCCGATCACGTCGAGCAACGGATAGGCGACCTGGCTGTTGCAAGCGGCGTCGATGAACTGGATGCGCTGGCGCTTCCTGATGTACTCGGCCGCGGCAAGGAACTGCCGGATCGGGCGCACGTTCGGGTACAGCGTGTTGACCGCGTACGCGGCGCCCCCCCGCTTCGCGGCCTTCAGGCACGCGGTGATCTCCGCGGCGTGCACGGGATGCTCCTGCAGCACGTGGATCCCGCGCTCGAGCAGCATTCTGGCCAGATCCGAGCCTGGGCCGCCGGTCGCCCCCGAGCGCACCACCACGCAGGCGATGTCGATGTCGCCGGGGATGTCCTCCACCCTTGTGTAGAGCGGCGCTCCGTAGCGCTCGGCGCACTTCCTGGAGAACTCGCTGCCGCGCCCGAGCACGCCGGCCAGCGTGAACGAGCCCTGCGCCGACGCGACCGCATCGAGGTAGATGCGCCCGAAGGCGGTGCCGGCGACGACGACGCGCTTCTTCTTGCCGCCGCCGGCGCTCACCAGGTCACCTGCATCGTCAGCGGGCCGCGGAAGAACGTCGCGGTCTTCCACTGGACGTCGGCGTGGAGGCGCAGATCCGGCAAGCGGGTCACGAGCGCTCTCAGCGCTTCCTGGAGCTCGACCCGGGCCAGCGACGCGCCGATGCAATAATGCATCCCACAGCCGAACGCGAAATGCGCCCGCGCGTCCCGATCGAAGTCGAGCCGGTGTGGATCGGAGAACTTGCGGGGGTCGTGGTTGGCCGCGCCGACCGACGCAAACACGGGCTCACCCGCGCGCACCAGCGTGTCGCCCACCTGGACGTCCTCGGTGGCGTAGTGCGGAAACATCGCGGCGGACGCGATCGGCACGAAACGGAGCAGCTCCTCGACCGCCTGCGCCACGAGGCCAGGATCCGACTTGAGGCGCGCGAGCTGCTCCTGATGGGTCAGGAGCGTGTAGATGAAGTTCGGGATCTGCGAGGAGGTGGCCTCGTACCCCGCGATCAGGATGGCGATGCAGAGCTGGACCATCTCGCGCTCGTTCAGGCGGTCGTCCACGTCGTGGGCCTCGATGAGCGCGCTCATCAGGTCGTCGCCCGGCTCGGCCCGGCGCAGGCGGATCAGCCCCATGATGTACTGGGATAGTTCGCCGAGGTTCCGCTGCGTCTGCTCCGCGGTCTGCGTGTTGGTCGAGAGCAGAGAGTCGTTCCACTCCTTGAACCTGGACTGATCCGCCACCGGAACGCCCAGGAGCTCGCAGATCACGGACATCGGGATCGGCAGCGCGTAGTCCCGCACGAGATCCGCAGGGGGGCCTTTGGCCACCATCCTGTCGATCAGCTCGTTGGCGAGGTCGCGGACGTGCGGGCGCAGCTGCTCCACGCGCCGGTTGGTGAACGCCTGGGTGACCAGGTTGCGGATGCGGGTCAGCTCGGGCGGGTCCATCATGACGATCCCGCCGGCGATGCGCGGGAGCGCCCTCGGGGCGTCAGCGCGCTTCGTGGCCTCCTCGCGGCTGAACCGCCGGTCGGACAGCACGAAGCGGACGTCCTCGTAGCGGGTCGCGAGCCACGCCGGCTCGCCATAAGGCAGCTTGACCTTGAGCAGCCCCGGCGTTTGCTGAGCGCGCGAGTACGCAGAGGCGAGCGCGATGCCGTCGAAGAGATTGAAGGGATACTGGATGGGGGGATTCGTCGCGGTGGTCATTGCGTTCGTCCTTGTGATGCCGCCGTGGAAAGCGGGCGAGAATCGAAGCGCCGGCGGCGCGCGGCCCAGTCGCGCAGCCGCTCGCGGTCGAGGGCGCCGCCTGCGGCGAGCGGCAGCTCATCCACGATCTCGATGCTGGCGGAGGCTCCCAGGCGCTCGCCGAGATGCTCGGAGAGGCGCTCCGAGGTCAGCAGCGCCCGGTCCATCTTGGTCCGGGCCGCGAACACACGATGGCCGAGCCGCTCCAGCGGGTGGCCGTCCCGGGGCAGCCCGAGGACGCGCTGGAGGCCAGCGCCGTCCAGCGCCGCGTTCCACTGAGGCAGCGTGAGGAACGTCGACTCCGTCTCGGCCCTGCCGTCGCTGGCGTCGTCCAGCATGAAGGCCTGGGACGCCATGACCCAGAACTCTTCGACCGTGGGCTCGGTCAGGACGAGCCAGCCGCCGGGGCCGAGCAGCTCCTTGAGCCAGCGGAGGGAGGCATCCGTGTTCCGCGCGGCGTTGAGCACGCCGCCTCCGATGATCACGTCGAACGAGTTCGGGACGAAGCCCTGTTCTCTCGGCGCGACGTTGATGTCGTAGAGGCCGAAGCGCACGCACCGGTGCCCGGCGAGCCGCGGGGCCGCCTGATCGAGGAAGTACCTGGAGACGTCGGTGTAGAGGTAGTCGACCTCGGCGCCCGAGAGCTCCGGCAGGAGCGACTCGGAGGTCGCCCCCGTGCCGGCGCCGACCTCGAGCAGCCGGATCGGCCGCTGCCCGGGCCATTCCCTGGCAATCCTGCTCACGAGGAGACCGACGGCGCGGTGCTGGTACCGGGCGGCGATGCTCTCGCGATACAAGGCCCTGGCGAGGTCGGTGCGCCCTTCCGGGAACAACAGGTGGACGGCCCGCACCGCGCCGGAGATCAGGTCGGGCAATCGGTCGGCGTTGCGGACCGCGTAGTCGATCGTGCCGGCCGCGCCGACCGTGGCCAGCCATTCTCCCTTCAGCTCGTCCCATGCGCGCGCCAGCGCGGCGTCCGAGAAGTCGCAGACCGGGCCCACGGCGCTCAGCAGATCTCCGTCCCGGCGCAGCAGCTTCTGCTCCGTGAGCACCCTGAGCCAGCGACGGATGAGCGGCCGATGCGCGGCGGCGACCCGCGCCCGCGCGAGCACCTCGTCCACGGTGTGGGCGGCGGCCGTGTCGGTGAAAAGGCCGCTGCGGCCCAGCGCGTTGAGCATCGACAGCAGCGCTGTCTGTCCCAGCCGCTCCACGGCCGCGATCGCCCGGTTCAGGTCGGTCCCGGCGAGCTCGGCGTCCAGCGCGGCGGTCGCCTTGGCGATCAGGCGCTGTCCGCTCGCGTCCCCGTCGGCATCGTCGCTGGCACGCTTCGCGGGGACGGCAAAGACGGCCCAGCCGTCGCCGTCGGAGGGGATCACCGCCGCCGCCGCCACGCCCGGATGGCTCATCACGAGCTCCGCGATGCGCGCCGCTTCTTGCTCGGCTCTGCGCAGCTCGCGCTCCACGGGCACGAGCCCGGCTTCACCGGCGATCCTGTCCACGAGCTCTGCGCCGAAGACGCGCCGCACGGCCGCGGACGACTCGGCGGACAGCGCTCCACCGGCGCCTGCGCCGGCGTCGACCACGATGCGCCGCAGCGCCCCGAGGTCGGCGAGCGCGGCCGCCGGGTGGGCCAGGAGGCTGCGCAGCAGCGTCGCTGACACGATCGCGCAGTCCGGGGCCGCTCGCTCGAGGAACGAAAGGGCCTTGGCCGGGCTCGCGGCGCTCGCGTCGACCGCATGATGGTGGACGGCGGCGCCGGCGCTCCAGCTCGCGAACACCGCATCCCCGCCGAACCCGGCCAGCGGCGAGAGCACCGCCGTGCGCGCAGGCGAAGGGCCGATTGCGTCTCGCAGGGCAGCCACCGATTCGCAGAACACCGCTCTCGACCACACGAAGGATCCGCGAACCACGGAGAACGGCGCGTCGTCCACCAGGCGGGGCTCGCAGGCGCTCGCCCCGTCGAGCGCGGACAGGTCAGCGTCCGTGATCCTCAGGACATCGCCGCCGCCGCTCGCTGGCGGCTCGGCGGAGAACCGCGCGCCGAGCAGCATGGCAGCCAGCCGGACCGACAGGGCCTGAGGCCTGTCTCCGGCGCTCCAGCTCAGCGTGCGGCCCGCGACGGCCCCGCGCTGGCGCAGCGCCGTGACAGCGCGGTACGTCGAGTCGAGCACCTCTGCTCCGGTCCACTCGCGCCCGCTCGACACCAGCGCCGCTCGGCTCCCGAGGCGCTCGAGCCCATCGATGATCTGTCTCACGGTCATGGCACCTCCTCGGGTGGTCGTCAGCAGGCTGTGGCGAAGAACAGGTGCTGGCCTGCCACCGCCAGGGGGGATTCGAGCGAAGGAAGGACGAACCGCGGCACGAAGGCAGCGGCCAGGAGCTCCTCATTCCAGCCGGGCGCGTCGACGAACACCTGATCGGTCCCCGCGCGCCGGTCCTCGCTGCCGAGCGGCGGCGAGCCGGCCGCAGGAGACAGCAGGAACTGCATCGCCGTGAGGATCGCGCAGTTCTCTCGTGTGGAGTCCGTGAAGATGAGCCATCCGCCGGGCGCGAGCGCGCGGCGGATGCGGCGCAGCGTCCGACCCGTGTGCGCGGCGTTGTGGAGGACATTGCCCGCGAGCACGACGTCCGCCGCGTGCGGCTCCACCCCCTGCGCCGTGAAATCGACGTTGATGTCGAGCACGGCAGTGCGCATCCCGCGATGGCGGCCGAACCGCTCCTGCGCCGCGGCCGTGAACGCGCGCGCGACGTCGGTGAACAGGTAGTCGACCGGCGCGCCGTCGAGGGCCCGCAGCGCGGCTGTCGTGGTGAGCCCGGCGCCTCCGCCGAGCTCGAGCACGCGCAGCGGCCGGTGCCGCAGCTCCGCGCAGCGGCGAACGAGGTGAGCGCCGGCGGCGCTCAGGTAAGCGGTGAAGACGTTGTCCTGGTAGGCGGCGAGGGTGGAGAGGTCCTGCCGCTCGCGAAACAAGAGCTGTTGAATCGAGAGCTCGTCGCGCACGAGCGCGTGCAGGCGGAGCAGAGCGGCCTGGTGAACTTCCGCCATCGCGGGCGGGAAGCCGAGCGCGGCATACGCGTCGGGCAGGTCGGCGGCCGCGCCGGCGTCCCGCAGGGCCCGCCGCCACACGTACTTATCCCCCACGTTGCTGAGCACACCGTGGTCGCACAGCGCGGCGAGCCACCGCCGGACGAGCCATGCGTGTCGCGGCGCCGCGCCCAGCGCGCCGACGATCTCCTCCGCGGTGCGCGCTTCGCCTCCCGGATGCACGGCGCCGCTCGCGACGAGCAGCTCCCCCAGGGCCCGCAGGCTGATCGCCTCGAGTCGCTGCATCGCCCCCGGCAGGTGCGCCAGGGCATCCCTCCCCGGCGCGGGTTCCAGCAGCCGAGTGAGCCTCAGCCCCGCTTCGTGTGTCTCGTCTCCCGTCGGCACGCGGGGCGCCTCACCATGGGCGTCGTCGGCGGCGGCCTCCACGGCCGCGGCGGCCAGATCGGCGGCGTGGACGACCTCGGCGTCGGCGCGCGCCGTCGCCGAGCCGAGCGCGGCGAGGACGTCGTGCCGGAGGCGGCACAACGTGAGCTGAACCTGAGCCTCGCTGACGGCTGCGCCTGGGCTCTCCGCCGCGTTGGCGAACGCCGTCAGCTCGCCGCGGGTCGCGCGCAGCCAGCTCACGGTCTCGCGCTCGGCCGGCGCGTCCGTTCCGCCGAGCAGCACGCCAGACCCCGTGGCGTGGGCGGTCCAGAGGACGTCGCCGTGAACCCCGGTCAACCTCAGCTCGCCGGCGTCGCTGCCCAGGGCGAGCTCGACGACCATCTGCGCCTCTGACGACACCTCGTTGCGCACGCGCAGGACGATGGGAACACCCGCGAGGCTGCCTCCGAGCACGACAAGCCCGCTCCCGAGCGGCGCCGGCTCACGGATCTGCCAGGGGCGCAGGGCGCCGAGCGCGTCTCCCAGGAGGCGGAGCAGCGCCTGGATCGACGCTCTCGTGCACGTCGCAGCGACGTACCTGACCGGCGTGCGCGCGCGCAACACCTGCGCTGCGCCGAGGAACCGCCGGGATGCCGGCGTGGCAGAGGCGACCGCTGCCACCCGGAAGGCGGCTCGGGAAAGGCGCGCTTGCCGCAGGCACGCGGCGAGCTCATCGTGCTCGAGCGGCGCCTCCGCCAGCACGGCGCTGCCGCGCCCCAGGAGGTCGACGGCGCGCTCGGTCACCGGCACCCCGTGCCCGGTCGCCGATACCCAGCAGCTCACGCCGGCGCCGAGGGGCGCCTGATCCGGCCGGGTCCAGAGCGGTATCCTGGCCTGATCGGCGAACCTCCGGGCGCCCTCGCTGTCGTCGGCGAGCTGGCCGATGAGGCGAAAGCGCCCGTTCAACTGCTGGAGCGCGGCCAGGTGCAGAGGACCGAACCCGGCGCCGCACAGCACGAGAGGGATCCCGGCGGTCACAGGGAGCCCTCCTCGGTAGCGCCGAGCGCGTCGATCGACGTCTCCAGCAGATCGAGCGCGGTCACCGCGCCGCTCTCGCGAAGGCGACCGACCGTCGACAGGGGTTCGAGCGCTGCAGCTGCGAAGTGGCGCCCAGCGGGCACCTGGCCCTGGTCCACCGCCAGCGTGGCGAGCGCGGCCAGGGTCCCTGTGAGCTCGGCGTTGCGCCTTCCGCGCACGACCAGCGTGCGCGTGACCGGAGCGCCGTCTCGCAGGCCGTCGAGCTGCGCGACGAGAAGGACGTGAGGCTCCCGTCCAGCGAGGTCGAGCAAGCTGGCCCTGCATAACGCCGCGACCGCCTCGCGGCGTTCGAGGCTGCGCGCGCGATCGAACGCCGTGAGGATGTGCTGGCCGGTGAGGACCGTATACCAGTCTCCTCGAGCGAGCCGGAGCGACGCCGCGAGCCGCTCCCCTTCGGTGTTGAGGTAAGGCAGCAAGGTCGCCGGGCCGTGGAAGAACGGGACTTCCACGTTGCGCGTGCGGGTCAGCACCCCGGAGCGACGCCCCTCTCGCCATGCCGCGAGCGGCTCGCTCACCCCGTCCGTGGCCGCCTGGAGGTAGTCGTCCGCGGCGACCTCGGTGAAGCGGTCCAGCACGCCGAAATAGCTGCGCATGCCGTGAACCTGGCTGAAAGCCCGCTGCGCCGCCCATCGCGGCAAGAGCGCGGTGAGGCCAGGCTGCAGCCCCGCCGAGAGCACGGCCACGCGCCCGCGGGTGCGGTACTCCTCGTCGTCCAGGAGCGCGTACAGCGCATCGTCGCCGGCGGCGTCCACGTAGTCGGCGCCGGCTCCCACGGCTGCCCTCGCCGCGCGGTCCGCGATGGCGTGAGATGGACCTGCGCAGTTGAGCACGATCCGACACCCACCGACGAAGCGACGCAATAACGCGTCGTCCCGAACATCGACCGCCTGGTGCTCGACCGCGCCCACGGACAGCTCCTTCGCGAAGCGGCGGGCCGCTTCGGGGTTTCGCCCGCCGATCCGCAGCGGCCCGAGGCCGAGCGACAGGAGCCGCCGGGCCGCTTGCGCGCCGACGTCGCCATAACCTCCCAAGATGCCGATCGTCATCCCGCAGCCTCCACCAGCCGCCATCCGTGGGCGCGGCGGCGCTCGTTCCAGAACGCCGTGTACCGCCCGTTGCGCGCCAGGAGCTCCTGATGCGTTCCCGCCTCGACGATGCGGCCGCCGTCGAGCACGAGGATCTGATCCGCGGACACGATGGTCGGCAGCCGGTGCGCGATGACCAGCAGGGTCGACCGATTCATCAATGTGCGCATCGCGCTCTGGATGTAACGTTCGTTCTCCGGGTCGAGCGCCGCCGTCGCCTCGTCCAGCAGCACGATCGGAGCGTCCTTGAGCACGGCTCGGGCGACCGACACCCGCTGGCGCTCCCCGCCGGACAGCGACGCTCCGCCCTCGCCGACCCGGGTCTTCAGGCCCTGCGGGAGGCGCTCGATGATCTCTTCCACGCCGGCCAGGCGGGCGGCCTCGCGCACCTCGGCGTCCGTGGCGTCCAGCCGGCCCACCCGGATGTTCGCCTCCAGCGTGTCATCGAACAGATAGACGTCCTGCATGACGAGCGACAGCTGCGCCATCAGGTCTTCCGTGGAGAGCTCGCGGACATCCACGCCGCCCACCCGCACCGAGCCCGCGTCGACATCGAAGAAGCGCGCGATCAGCCGTGTTATCGTGGTCTTCCCGGAGCCGGATGCCCCGATGATCGCCGTCATCGTCCTCGGCGCTATCCGGAAAGACACATCACGGAGCACGGGAGCGCCCGGCTGATAGCCGAACAGGGCATCGGCGAACTCGATCTCCCCCGGCGCCGCGACGGGCCTGGAGCGCTCCGGCTCGGGCAGCGGCGCTTCATCGAAGATGGCGGACAGCCGCTCCAGATCGTTGCCTGCCATCCGCAAGAGCCCGCTACGCCCCGCGGCCTCGGCCAGCGGCCCCACGAACCTGGCGGCCAGCGCCAGCAGCGCGACGAGCTCGATCGGATCGATCGACCGATCGAGCGCGCGCACCACGCCGACCGCGATCAGCGCGGCGAACGCGAGCTGCACCGACAGACCGCCCGCGAGCAACCTGGGGAAGGTCTGACGCAGCATCGACCCGCCCGCGGCGCGCTGCCCATCGATCGCCTCCTCCAGCGGCGCATAACCCCCCGTGGCCCGACCGAAGGCGCGCAGCACCTGCTGGTTGCGCGCGAACTCGACGACCCGGTTGCTGGCGAGCGCCCCCGCGGCGTCGACCTGCTCCTCGGTGCGGCCGATCCACGCCGACGACCAGCGGTGCGTCAGGTAGATCAGCGGCGTGCAGGCGATGGCCGTCAACCCGAGCTGCCAGTCGAAGAACAGCATGGCGACGGCGATCGTCGCGGGCGTCAGGATGCCGCTCACCACCGGGGTCAGGAGGTGGGCAAACACGTTGGTGACCATCATGGTGCCGCCCGTCGCGCTCCGTGAGAGACGGCCGACCTTCTCCGAGGAGAACCAGCCGATCGGCAGGCGGGCGACGTGGTTGCCGAGCCGGTCGTGCAGCGTGGTCAGGACGACCAGCGCGAGCGCGAAGCCCTTCATCGTCTGCTGGTAACGGGCGACGCACGTCACCGCGACGACCGCGGCCAGGAGGAGCAGCCAGCGCAGCGCCTCGCCCAGGTCCCCGCCGAGCAGCGCCTTGAGGACCGGGACGAGGAACGCCATCGCCACCCCCTGAACGACGGAGTAGACGATGAGCCAGCCGAAATAGACGTGCAGCGCCCTTGCGTGCTGCGGTCCCAGGATCTTGGTCAGTTGCCGGATCATGAGGCTTCACCCACCGCTGCAGTGGCAGCCGCCATGTCGCTCTCGGCGTAAGCACGCCACATCCTGGCGTAGAGCCCGTCCGCGGCGAGCAGCGCGGAATGCGTGCCGCGCTCGCGCACGCGGCCCTCGTCGAGCACGACGATCTGATCGACGCCGGTGATCGTCGCCAGCCGGTGGGCGATGACGATCACGGTGCGCCCGCGCGCGACCGCGGACAGCGCGTCCTGGATCTGCGCTTCCGACTCCGGATCGGCGTGCGCGGTCGCCTCGTCCAGGATCAGCACCGCGGTGTCCGCGAGCAGCGTGCGCGCGATGGACAGCCGCTGCGCTTCGCCGCCGGACAGGATGGCATCCTCGCCGATCACGGACCGATATCCCCTGGGAAGCGCGACGAGCCGGTCGTGGATCTGCGCGGCGCGCGCGGCCGCGACGACGTCTTCGTCGCTGGCCTCGGGCCGGCCGAGGCGCAGGTTGTCGGCGACCGTTCCATGGACCAGCTGGACGTCCTGCAGAACGAAGCCGACGTTCCGGTACAGCACGTCCGGCGCGATGTTGCGTATATCGACGCCGCCGAGCAGGACAGCGCCGCCGGTCACGTCATAAAACCTGGGCACCAGCTTTGCCAGCGTGGACTTCCCCGCGCCCGAGGTCCCGACCAGCGCGGTCACCGTGCCAGGCTTGCAAGCGAAGCTCACGTCGGAGAGCACGCTCCTCGAGCCGTCGTAGCTGAACGAGACGTGATCGAACTGCACCCCCGCCCCGCGCGGCGCCTGCGGCGTCGTCGTGATGGGCAGCGACGGCTCGTCGAGCAGCGAGGCGACGCGCTCCGCCGCCGCCACGGCCTTGCGCTGGGCCGTGAGCCCCTGGTTCAGCGTGAGCACCGTCTGCGGGATGACCACGGCGACCAGGGTCTCGGCGAGCAGGTCGATGGGGCTCACCCAGCCCTCTCGGATGAACCAGGCGCCGACCGTCAGGCTCACCAGCATGATCACGGGCACCGAGAGGGCCATCGAGGTCAGCGCCTCGAGCCGGAGCAGCGGCCGCACCCAGCCGGCGTACCGGTCGCTGAAATCGCTGACCGCGCGCTGGTAGCTCTGGTGAGCGCGGCCCGTCTGGCCGAACGCCTTCACGACCGCGATGCCGTGTACGAACTCGACGATCGCGGCGCTCACCCTGGCGAAGCTCGCGTCGAGCTGCATCATCTTCTCGGCGAAGCCCCGCATCATCCATGCGTAAGCGACGATGTAGATGGGCAGGGTGGCGATCGCGAGCAGCGCCAGCCGAAAGTCCAGCCAGAACAGGTACAGGAGGCCGCCGAGCGGAAGGACGATCGCCGAGACGAGCTCGACATCGTGGTGCGCGACGAGGTGGTGCAAGTCCTCCAGGTCGTCCTGGACCGCTTTGCGGACCACCCCTGACGTCTTGTCGGAGTACCACCCCAGCGGCACCTCGCCCAGCTTGCGCACCAGCGCGCGCCGCAGGATGGCCTGAAGCCGATGGTCGGCCAGGTGAGTCACCCACAGCGCCGTTCCGGTGCATGTCCACCCGACGCCGAGGCCGATCACGATGATCAACGCGACCCCGGCCACCTTCGCGCTGTCGATCGGGCCTGACGCGACGAGGATCCGCGCGAGCTCGGCGATACCGATGAACGGGACGAGCGTCGTCAGCGCCCCGACGCCGCCAAGGAAGATCCCGAGCCGCGTCAGCCCTGCTATCGGGCGGCGCAGCTCGCGGAGCGCCGCGTCCTTCTGCTGATTCTCTCGATTCTCTCTCATGTGTGACGCAACGATACCGCGAGGTGCTCGGCCACGACATTCACATGCGGTGGCTCGATGACGCTGAAATGGTTGCCGGGCACGTCGATCAGCTTGAACTCGCCGAGGCAGACGCCTTCCCAGAACGGCGCCGTCAGGTGCCCGACGCCCGCGGTGATGCCGAAGGATTGCTCCTCGTCGCACCGCAAGAACGTCATATCGCCGACGTACGGCTCGGGATCGAACCGCGCGGCGCGCATGCTATGCCTGCAGGTCCGGAACAGCGCCGGGATGAGCTCGGGTCCGACGGGCACCCCGGCCTGGGCAGCCGCCGCCTTCGCATAGCTGGCCAGGCGCTCGTCCTGACTG
The DNA here is from genome assembly GCF_051520435.1 of Sorangium sp. So ce363. NCBI lineage: Bacteria > Pseudomonadati > Myxococcota > Polyangiales > Polyangiaceae > Sorangium > Sorangium sp. So ce363. The sequence continues at coordinate 10,394,265 of NZ_CP150333.1, forward strand.
CGCGCGGACTGCCTGCGCACCGCGGCGGCGACCGATTCCAGCCCGGGATCTCCGCCGAGCCTGGCCATTGCGCCGGCCGGAATCTTGCGGTCGTAGTCGACCATCAGCTTCTCGATGGCCCGGTACACGTCGGCGCTGTCGACGTCGTCGCCGAAGACGGCCTTCACCGGATCCAGGTTCAAATTCGGGGCGAAGATCGCCTCGAACGCGAGCTCTTCGTCGGTCTCGATGAACATCGGGATGCTGTCGACGAGCGCCAGGTCCACCGACATCCCGCGCTCGAGCAGCCGCCGGGCCACCTCGGTGGCGAGCAGCCCGCCGAGGCAGTAGCCGATGAGCTGAAACCGCGTGAAGCCTTCATCGATGAGCCGCTGCGCGTAATCGTCGGACACGCGCGCGACGAGCTCCTTCGGGGGGATCGCGAGGTACAGCTCGGGGTCGGCGACAGCGAAGCCCAGGACGGGCCCCAGGTTCTGGGCGGCGAGCGCCCGCCCCAGGTGCTGGAAGTAATCCATGGTGCCCAGCGCCGCGTGGAACATCACGCGCGCCGGCCCCTCCCCGCCGCCGAACGAGAGGATCAACGAGTTGCTGCCCTCCCGGCGCTGCGCGACCTGCGCGGTCTTGCCGCCGCTGGAGGACGCCTCCGCGCCCGGCCCAGCGCCGCTCGGCGCGTGCGCGGCGCCGTCTTGCCTGCGCAGCGCGCGCGCGAGCGCGTCGACCGTCGGCTCATTGAGCATCTGCCGCAGGAGCGTGTCGTAGGCGAACGGCGCAGCTTCCGGCACCTCCTCGCGCAGTCGCCCTGCCACCCTTGCGAGGATCAGCGAGTCGGCGCCGCGGTCGTAGAAATTCTCGTCCTTGCCGATCCGCGCGATGCCGAGCGCGCTCGCCCAGAGCGCACACAGCCGGCTCTCCAGCTCGTCCAGCGTGGCATCGGCCTCCTTCCCGGCGCTGTCGATGAACGCCGCGGGCCGCAGGGTGGCGAGCGCCTTGCGGTTGACCTTGCCGTTCGCCGTGAGCGGCAGCCGGTCGACGACCTGCAGATGAGCAGGCACCATGTGCGCTGGCAGCCGCTGCCCGAGGAAGCTCGTGAGCTCGTCGGTCCCGACCCGGGCCCGGTCGGTCTTGAAGCGCGCAGCGAACATGTGCATGCCATACGCCGCCATCGGATGGTCGTCGTCCGGCAGGCGGAGCACCAGCTCGCCGCCGCTCTTCGCGATCAGGCCTTGCCACTGCTCGGTGGACAGGAACTTGGTGGTGCCGCGTTCCCTGTCTGCGCCCGCGGGGTCCATCATGAAGCCCTGGGTGAGCAGGACGTGCGGGTGATCGGCGGTAGGCTCGGTGAACACGAGCCATCCCGATGGCCCGAGCAGCTCCACCGCCGCCGCCACCGCAGCTTCGACGTTGCGGGTGCTGTTCAGCATTCCGGCGCACAGCACGACGTCCGCGGAGTTCGGCAGCAGGCCCTGGGCGCGGTAATCCTCGTTCAGATCGAGCTGCCCGAATCGGACCCAGGGGCGCTCCCGGAACCGCTCGCGCGCGTCGGCCAGGAAGAAGGCTGTCAGGTCCGTGAACAGGTAGTCGACGTCATGGCCGTCGAGCATCGGGAGGACCACGCCGGTGGTGGCCCCCGTGCCGGCGCCGATCTCGAGCACCCGCAGGGGGGCGCCGTCCGTATGCGCGGCGGCGATCCGGTACAGGAGCGCCGCGACCGCGTGGTTGTTGTAACGCGCGATCGCGTCGTCGCGGTACACCGCGAGCGCCACGTCGTGCTTCCCTTGCGGGAACAGCAGCTCGAACGGGTTCTGCTGGTTCTCGAGCAAGGCGTGCAGCCGCTCGACATGCGCCTTGTGGTACTCAACGAACTCGGGCGTACACAGCCCGGACGACGACGCCAGCTCCTCGAACCGCCGCCAGGCGTCGTGGACCGTTGTCGCGTCGGCGGCCCTGCGCTGCGCGTAACGGCGGCTCTCCTCGTGGTACGTGAGCCATCCCGCCTCGGTCAGGAGCCCCAGCCAGCGGCGAACGAGCCAGTGATGGCGGTCGTGGACGCGCGCCTCGCGCAGGATCTCCTCGACCGAGTGCGTGTCGCGCGGACCGGCGAAGAGCCCGCGCTCGGCCAGCGCGTTCATCATGGACGCGAACGAGGCGTCGCGCAGCGCTCGGGTCGCCTCGCTCACCTGGGCCGCGGTCACGCCGCTGACCTCCTTGTCGGCGAACTGCCGCGCCGCAGACACGAGGCGAGCCTGCGACGTGGCCAGATCCTCGTCCGCAGGCGCGCTGCGCCGCGCGAGCTCGACGAAGCCGAGCAGCGTGCGATCCGTGGGGTCCTTGCCGGCCACCACGGCCGCGGCGGCGCCGACCGCCGGATGCGCGAGCAGCGCGGCCTCGATCTCGCCGAGCTCGATCCGGTGCCCGCGAATCTTGACCTGGCTGTCCTCGCGGCCGAGGAACTCGATGGATCCGCCGGGGAGATAGCGCCCGAGATCTCCGGTCCTGTAGAGGCGCTGTCCATCGACGGGATGGTTGAAGAAGCGCGCTGCCGTGAGCTCCGGATCGCCCAGGTACCCCGCCGCAAGGCCGTGCCCGGTGATGTACAGCTCCCCAGGGACCCACACCGGCGCGTCGCGGAGCGACTCGTCGAGGACGCGGAAGCCCTGGTTGGCGAGCGGCACCCCGTAGGGGATGCTCGTCCACGCCGGATCGACCCGCTCGATGCGATGGTAATTCGACCAGATGGCCGCCTCGGTCGCGCCCCCGAGCCCGATGAGCGTCAGGTCAGGAATGAACCGGCGGATCTGGTCGGGCAGCGTGACGGGGATCCAGTCGCCGGACAGCAGCGCCATGCGCAACGAGCGAATCGCGACCGGCTCTGTCTGCAGGTAGCTCGCCAGCATCTGAAGCTGCGCAGGCACGGAGTTCCACAGGGTCACCTCGTGCTTCACGAGGAGATCCGCCCAGTGGGAGGGGTCGGCGCCGCGGTCGGGATCCGGAAGGACGAGCGTCCCGCCGAGGGCGAGGGTTCCGAAGATGTCGTACACGGACAGGTCGAAGCCGAGCTGCGCGAGGCCCAGCACCCGGTCCGATCCGGTCACCCCGAAGCGACGGTTGATGTCGTCGATCGTGTTCAGCGCCGCCCGGTGGGTGATCATGACCCCCTTCGGGTCACCCGTGGAGCCGGAGGTGTAGATCACGTACGCCAGCGCGTCGGGGTCGCCCATCGGCGCTTCGGGGAAGGTCTGCGCAGGCGCCTGCGTGTCCACGTCGATCACGCGCAGGCCGTCCGGCAGCTTGGCCGCCGCGGAGATCCACGACTGGGTCAGGACCTGTCGCACCGCCGCGTTCGACAGCACCTTCTCGATGCGCAGCCGCGGCTGCGTGGCGTCCAGCGGCAGATAGGCCGCGCCCGCGAGCAGCACGCCCAGCACCGCGACGACCTGCTCGATCCCCTTGTTCATGACGACCGCGACCCGATCGCCCGCGGTACAGCCGCCGTCTCGCAGCGCCTGCGCGACCGACGCCGCCCTCATCGCGAGGTCGCCGTACGTCAAGCTGCCCGCGTGGCCGATCACCGCCACCGCGCCGGGGTCGCGGGCGGCCTGCTCCAGGAACCCTCGGTGCAAGAGGGAGTCCGGCAGCGGACAGCTTGTCTGATTGACCCGCTCGCGCTCCAGCGCCTGCCATCCGGGCAACGCGACCGGCTCGACGGCCTCCCATGCCTCGGAGCGCTCCGCGAGATCCTCCAGCAGCCGCTGCAGCGCGCCGAACATGTCGTCGATGAGGCCGTCCGGGAAGATGCCCTGACGCACGTCCCAGTTGACCTCGAGCCCGTCGGCGTCATCCATGACCTGACAATCGAGGTAGACCTGCGGGGTCTGCGTGACGCCATGGCCGAAGCGCCGGCCGCTGCTGGGTCGTCGCCGCGAGCCGAGGCCGATGGCGCTGGTGAAGACGACCGGCATCAGGGCGGCCTCCCGCCCGCGCCGGCGGGTCATCTCGCGCAGCACCTCGACCCCCGTGAACAGCCGGTGGTCGAGATCGGCGAACATCTGATCGCCGAGCCGCGCAGCCCATTCCTTGAAGCTGCGCCCGGACGCCGCCTGCACGTCCATGAGGCTGACCGACGTGAAGTCTCCGACGATCCGGTCGACGTGCGGGTGCAGCGGCAGGCGGTTGAGCAGCGTGAGGTTGAGGCTGAACCGTTGACGGCGGCTCCAGCGCTGCAGCACCGCCGCATAGGCGCCCAGCACGGCGATCGAGGCCGTGAGACCTCGCTCGCCGGCGCGCTGCCGGAGGCGCTCCCAGCGCTCGGCGGACAGGCGGCTGTGGTGGCGGCGGAAGCGCACGGGCCCGGCTTCCGCGGCCGGTGGAAGCGTCGGGAGCTCGGGCGCGGGGGGCAGATCGTTGACGCGCGAGAGCCAGTACTGGCGGTCACGCTGGTAACGCCCGGTCTCGCGCAGCCGCCGCTCCGCGAGGATGTAATCGCGAAAGCGGAGGTCCAGCGGGCGCAGCTCGTCGCTGCGACCGGCGAGGATGAGGTCGAGCTCCTCGAAGAAGATCCCGGCGCTCGCCCAGTCGGCGATCAGCGAGTCGAGCGAGAAGTGCACGACGTCACCGCCGCTGGTGCGGGTATGCCGCAGCTCGAACAGCGGCCATGCGGTGGTCTCGTACATCCGGTGGTCCATCTCGGCGCGGATGCCGCGTAGCGCGCGCTCCACCTCGGCGGCGGACGCGCCGCGGAGGTCCGTCGACTGGATGTGGTACCGAGGTACCGTGGGCAGGACGCGCTGGTAGCCGTCCTGCTCGATGACGGCGCGCAGCATCTCATGCCGCTCGATCAGCAGGTTCCAGGCGTCGGCGAGGCGCGCGGGGTCGAGCTCTGGATACGTCACCTCCAGGTACCCGTGGCAGGCGACACCGCCGTAACCGAAGGAGCTCTGGCGCCCCAGCAGGTAGGCCGTCTGCACGTCGGTGAGCGGGAACGGCTCATGACGCCCCTGCTCGTCCGCGGCGACGACCACCCCCTGGTTTGCTGCCAGAAAATCGATGATCTGCGCCTTGTGCGTGCGCAGCACCGTCATCTTGTCTTCCGTGAGCAAACCTTTGGGCGCACGGAACCGGAGCTGCCCCGATTCCGTCCACAGATCGACACCCAGCGTCTTCAGCTCTTCGATGATCCCGGCAACGGGCATGGACGTAAGCTCCTGTAGCTTGTTGACGACAAGCGTCACATCAGACGATGAACTCACCGGCGAAGCGCTCTCCCGCGCGCCGGCTCCGGCACGCCACCGCGGCGGACGCCGCTAGAGCACGCCCTCCTCGATCTCCTGGCGGGCCTCGTGCTCGGCGGCGAGCGCCGCTGCGACCTCGCGCAGCGTCGGTCCGTTGAACAGGCGCCTCAAAGGCAACATGATGGCGTGGCGCTGATTCACGGCCTCGATGAAGCGCGTCGCGAGGAGGCTGTCGCCGCCCAGCTGGAAGAAGCTCTGATGGCGGCCGACGCTGGCGACGGCCAGGAGCTCGCTCCAGAGCGCCGCGACGGCATGCTCCCATTCGCCCTGCGGGGGCTCGACCTCCCGGGCGTCGGGCTCGGCTTCCGCCGAGATCAGCCTGACGATCTCGGCATGGTTGACCTTGCCGTTCGCGCTGAGCGGCAGCTGGGCCAGCACCACGATCCTCTCTGGCACCATGTGAATCGGCAGGCTCATGGTGACATGGTCGCGCAGCTGCTCCGCGCTGAGCTCCGCGGCAGCGTCCGGGCGGTGGCCATTCAGGCCGTCGACCGCCGCGCCTCGCGCTTCCTCCGCGGCAGCGGGGACCACGGCGGCGGCGAGGCGCCCGGAGGCCGCCACGGCCACCGCATCCCGCACGCCGGGGTGCGACCGCAGAGCGGCTTCCACCTCGCCGAGCTCGATGCGATGCCCGCGGATCTTGACCTGAGTGTCGGTGCGGCCGAGGAACTCCAGCGCGCCGTCGGGCCAGTAACGCCCGACGTCGCCGGTGCGATACCACCGCGCGCCGTCTCCGACGAACTTGCGAGCCGTCAGATCCGGCGCGGCGCAGTAACCGCGCGCCACCCCGAGACCGCCGATCCACAGCTCGCCCGGCACCCAGTCCGGACAGTCGCGGCCATGCGCGTCCACCACGCGGAAGAGCTGGTTGCGCAAGGGATAGCCATAGGGGATCGAACGCCACGACGGCTGGACCCCATCCACCTCGAAGAAGTTGGACCAGATCGAGGCCTCGGTGGCGCCGCCGAGCGCGATGAACCGACATCCCGGCCGCTGCGCGGCGAGCCGCCCGGGCAGATCCGTCCTGATCCAGTCGCCCGAGACGAGCGCCAGGCGGATGGCGCCCGGCGGCTCCGCCTCGCTGCCGACGATGAGCAGCATGTCGAGCAAGGTCGGAACGCTGTTCCAGATCGTCACCTCATGCCGACACACCAGCTCGTGCCAGCGCCTCGCATCGCGCCGCGATTCCTCCTCGATCAAGACCAGCGAGCCGCCGGCGGACAGCAGACCGAAGATATCGTAGACGGACAGATCGAAATCCAGCGCAGACACGGCCAGGACGCGGTCTTCCGGGCCGACGCCGAAGCGTTGATTGATGTCCAGCACCGTGTTCAGCGCGGCGCGATGGGTGATTTCAACGCCCTTCGGCTCGCCGGTCGATCCGGAGGTGAAGATGATGTAAGCCAGCTGCTCTGCGTCGATCGCCGCCGGGCTCGGCGCGGGCGCGGACGCCATCGCCTGTCCGAACACGCACGGACGAACGCCGTCCGGCCAGCACCTCGGCTCCGGGCCGGTGACGACGACCCGCACCCCTGCCTGGCCCAGCATCCTGTCGCGGCGCGCATCGGGTTGATCCACCCCGACCGGCAGGTAGGCGGCTCCGGCCGCCAGCACGCCCAGCACCGCGGCGATCTGATCGGGCCCCTTGGGCAGGTTCACGGCGACGACATCGCCTGTCGCCACGCCTTGCTCGGCCAGCGCGGCCGAGAGGCGCAGCGCGCGCGACGCGAGCTCGCCGTAGCTCATCACCTCGGCCTCGCCCCAGCGCAATGCGATCCGCTGCGGCTGCTCGCGCGCCAGGTCGAAGAACGCGCGGTGCAGGCTCCGCCGTGGGCTCTCTCCGGCGGTCGCGTTGACGAGCGCGCGCACGCGCCGCTGCGGCTCGGGCAGGAGATCGGGCGCGGGCAGGTGCCATTCGGAGCTGCTCAGCCAGCTCAGCTCGCGCAGGTACGCGTCGAACATCGTGGCGATCAGGCCTGCCGGGAACAGGTCCTCGACCACGTCCCAGTTCAGGGCGATGCCGCCCTCGGCCTCTATCACCTGATGGTCGAGCCAGACCTGCGGGGTCTGCGTCAGGCCCCACACCTGCTTCCTGAAGGGGCCGCTGGCCGGCGCAGCGGTGCCTCCGGGGACGCCGAGGGCGCTCGTGAACACCACCGGCATGGTCAGGCTGGGCGCGCCGCTCAGCCTTCCCAGCTCGCGAACGAGCGAGATGCTCGAGACGTCGCGATGGTCGAGCGCGTCGCCCAGCTCCTGCTGGACGCGCCGGGCTCGCGTCACCCAGCTCTCGCCGGCGGCAGGCCGGTATCCGACCAACGTGAGCGACGTGAAATCGCCCATGACCGCGTGGATGTCGGGATGCACCTCGCGGCGATCGAAGAGCGTCAGGTTGAGCGTGAGGTCGGGGCGGCTGCACCAGCGGCTGAGCACCTCGGCGAACGCCGTGAGCAGGACCGTGGACGGCGTGATGCCGTGCTCGCCTGCGCGCTCGACGATGCGGCGCCATCGGCTCGCGTCGACGCTGCCCTCGTGGCGCGTGAAGCGCGGGCGCCCCACCTCGGCCGGGTCTCTGGCGAGCGGCAGCTGCGGCGCGGGCGGCAGCTCTGGCAGCTTCTTCGCCCAGTACGCCCGCGCGGCGGCGAGCGCCTCCGATCCCGGCGTGCACGTCAGCACGTAGTCGCGGAAGGACAGCCCGACCGGCGGCAAAGCAGCGTCGGGAGCCTCGTAGAGCGCGGTGAGCTCCGAGTAGAAGGTGAGGATGCTGAGCGCGTCGAGGATGAGGTTGTCGAGGCTGATGCCGAGGCGCGTCCTGTCGCCCGACCGCACCGCCCGCATGCCGAACAGCGGCCAGCGGGTCGGATCGAAGACCCAGTGTGAGCAGTCGCGCCGCAGCGCCTCGTACGCCTGAGCCGGGTCCTCGCCGGCGTCGACGACCTCTATCGTGAACCGCGGCACGTCCGCGAGGATGCGTTGCTGGCCCTGCTCATCGAAGACGGCGCGCAGCATCTCGTGCCGCCGCACCAGGACGTTGACGGCCGCCTCCAGGCGCGACACGTCGAGATCGACGACGTCGTACTCGCGGTAGAACTGGCAGGCGACGCCCCCGAGCGTGAAGCTCTCGTCTCGACCCAGCCAGTAGGCCCGCTGCACCTCGGTCGGCGGGAAGGGCTGGTGGCGGTTCTCCGGATCGGCGACCAGGGCCGGCAGCGCCGGAGCGCCCGCGCCGAGCGACAACGTGGCAGCGAACTCGGCCAGCGTCGGACGGGCGAACAGATCGGCCAGCTTGACGCCGTCGAGTCCGACCTCGCGCAGCCGGCGCACCAGGCGTGTCGCCAGGAGGGAGTCGCCGCCCGCGGAGAAGAAGTTGTCCTCGCGGCCCACCTCCGGCACCTTGAGCAGCTCGGCCCAGACCCCGGCGACCCGGCGTTCCACCTCGCCGACCGGCGCGGTCACGGTCGCCTTGGCCTGAAGGGCCATGGTGTTCACCGCTCGCTGCAAGGCGTTGCGATCGATCTTGCCGTTGGGCGTGAGCGGCAAGCTCCTGCAGCGCCACAGGTGGTCCGGCACCATCACGGCGGGGAGGCGGTTCACCAGGAACTCGCGCAGATCCGCGAGCTCCGGCGGCGGTTGCCGCAGATCGATGATCTCGCCTGCCTCAGGCACATCGATCCTCGGATCCTCCGAGGTGATGGCCACATAGAGCCCACGTTCACCCAGCACCGCGACGGCCTGGCTGACGCCGGGATAACCTCCGACCGCGGCCTCGATCTCGCCGAGCTCGATGCGGTGCCCGCGCAGCTTCACCTGGAAGTCGGCGCGCCCGAGGAACTCCACGCTGCCGTCGGCCCAGTAACGCGCGCGGTCGCCGGTGCGGTACCAGCGCGTCCCGTCCGCCTGGAGAAACTTGTTCGCCGTTTTCTCTCGGTCGCCACGATAGCCGCGGGCCACGCCGGCGCCGCCGATCCACAGCTCGCCCGGGACGAAGTCCGGACAGTCGCGCCCCAGAGGATCGACGACGCGCAGCTGCACGTTGCCGAGGGGCTTGCCATACGGCACCGACTTCCAGTGCGGAGGCACCTCGGTGACCTCGCAGATCGTGGAGTGGATCGCGGTCTCCGTGGTGCCGCCCAGCGCGATGAAGCGGCAGCGCGGAGCGCGCTGCGCAAGGCGGCCCGGCAGATCGAGGGTGACCCAGTCGCCGCCCAGGAGCACCGCGCGGAGCGCCAGCGGAGCGGGACCGTCGCCGGCCGCGGCGAGCGTGATATCGAGCAGGGCCGGCACGCAGTTGAGGACGGTCACGCGATGGCTGCGCAGCAGCTCGACCCAGACCCCCGCGTCGCGACGCGCCCACTCCTCGACGCAGACCACGGCGCCGCCGGCCGACAGCGGCGCGAAGATGTCGTACACCGACAGATCGAACTCGAGCGCGGACAGCGCGAGCGTCCGGTCGGTCGCGCCCAGCGAAAGGCGCTGGTTCAGATCATCGATGGTGTTCATCGCCGCGGCGTGCGTGATCTCCACGCCTTTCGGCTCGCCCGTCGAACCGGAGGTGAACAGGATGTAGGCGAGATCCGAGTCCGCGCCGGCCAGCGGCTCCACCAGCGGCGCCTGCCACTCCGGGACGTCATCGAGCACGAGGGCGGCGCCGGCAGCGTCGAGGATGCGCTGACGGCGCAGCGCGGGTTGATCCACGCTGATCGGAAGGTACGTGGCGCCGGCGGCCAGCACGCCCAGCACGGCGACGATCTGGCTCGGCCCCTTGGGCAGCTGGATCGCCACCACGTCACCTGCGCTCACGCCGTGCTCCCGCAGGTAGCCCGCCACGCGCAGCGCGCGCTGCCGGAGCTCCCCGTACGAGATCCTGCCGCCTTCGCCCCAGAGGAGAGCAGGCGCCTCCGGCTGTCGCTTCGCGAGCTCGAAGAAGCCGTCGTGCAGGCGCTTGCCCGAGACTGCTGTCCTGGTGGCGTTCGCGGCGACGCGCACCTTCAGCTGCTCTCCCGGGAGCAGCGCTGGCACAGGCTGCCGCCAGGCTTCCTCGTACGCCAGCAGGCGCTCCAGCAGGCGGCCGTGCGCGTCGAACATCGCGTCCAGCACGCCCGGCGCAAACGCATCTTCACGAGCATCCAGGTTGACCAGCAGGCCGCCGTCGAGCTCCGTGACCTGCGCGTCCAGCCACACCTGCGGCCCCTGGGAGATGATCCAGGACGCCCTCCCGAAGCGCTGCTTCACCACCTCCGGAAACAGCTCGCCCAGGCCGAGCGCGCTCGTGTACACGACAGGGGCCAGCACCTGCTCGCCTCGCTGCCGGGACAGGTCGCGCAGCACCTCGACGCCCGAATACCCCACGTGCTCCGCGTCCGCATGGAACTGGGCCTGCAGGCGCTGCGCGCGTTCAGCGAAGGTGCCGGGGGCCGCGCCGTCCCAGGCCAGGAGCACCGAGGAGGTGAAGTCGCCCACCAGCATCCCGACGTCCGGGTGCAAGGGCTCTCGGTCGAACATCGGCAGGTTCATCAAGAACCGCGGCTCCGCGCTCCAGGCGGTCAGCGTCTCGGCGAAGACCGCTGCCATCGCCATGGCCGGCGTGAGGCCGTGGCGCGCCGCCAGAGACGCGAAGGCGCGCACCTGCTCCGGAGCGAGCCAGCGATGGCGCCGCACCACCGTCGTGGCGCCCACGTTCACGTGGTAGGGAGCGGCGGGCAGCTCCGGCGCGGCGGGAAGGTCGTTCAAGCGAGCTTGCCAGTACGCTCGGTCGGCGTTCCGCGACCGCTGGCCCTTGACGCTCGCGCGGCTGGCCTCGCGTTCCGCCAGGTAGCGCGGATAGCTCGTGTTGATCGGAGGCAGCGGCTGCGAGCCGGCATAGAGGTGCGCCAGGTCGGCCAGCAGCACCCGCAGGCTGAGCGCGTCGGCGGCCACCATGTCCAGGTTCACATGCAGGCGCGTGCCGCCCGCGCGGATCGCGTCCGGCAGGAGCGAGATTTGGATATCGAACACCTCGCCGGCAGCCAGATCCAGCGTCCGATGCGACAGCGTCCGGCGCAGCTCGGCGAGCGCCTCTTGCGCCGCCTCGGCCGACAGGGCACGCAGATCGTGGACTTTCAGCCCACGCCCGCGGCTGTCGGGCAGGATCTGCTGGCGGCCATCGCTCAGGATCTTCACGCGCAGCATGCCGTGCCGCCCGAGCAGCTCCCGTACGGCAGATTCCAGCCGCGCGGGGTCGACCCGCTCGCCATCGAACTCGTTGTAGAAATGCGCGGCGACGCCGCCCAGCTGCTGGCCTTGCTCGCGGCCGACCCAGTACGCGTGCTGCATCAGCGCGAGCTCGAAGGGCGCCGCCTCGTCGATGGTGGCCGCGGCGGGCGAACGCTCGTCGCGTTCGCCCTTGGTACAGCTTCGCTCTCCTATCAGCGCCTTCCAGGCCGACACCCGCGGGTTCGCCGCGAGCTCGGCGAAGTCGACCTCGATGCCTTGCCGCCGCCACCTGCCGGCGAGGCGCATCATCGTGATCGAGTCCATCCCGAGCTCGATCAGGTTGCTGTCTTCACCGACGGTCTCGGCCACCACGCCGAGCACGCTCGCGACCGTCTCCCTCAGATCCGAAGAGGCGACTTCGTCGTGCATTCGCTGTGTCTGTTCGTGCATTGGCTGACTCGTGAGAAGGCAAGCTCAAGTCCGGAACACCATGTCCCCTGCGTCACACCGGCTCGCTGGCGAACTCCGACCGCACCAGGTGGCGCGCCACGCTCTGGAGCTTCTCGCAGGTCTCCTCCAGCTCTCGCTCGGGCGTCGACTCCGCGACGATCCCGGCGCCCGCGCGCAGCCAGACGCTGCTCCCCCGCTGGAAGATCGTCCGCAGCACGAGCGCCGCATCCATCGCGCCGTCGTGGTCCAGCGTCAGGACCGCGCCCGAGTAGAGGCCCCGGCTCTCCGCTTCGTGCCTCCGGATCCAGTCGACCGCCTCCCTCTTGGGGATCCCCGACGCGGTGATGGCGGGGAACAGCACCTGGAACGCCGTCCAGGCCGTGTTGCCCGTCTCGAGCATGCCCGAGAGCCGTGAGGCGAGGTGCTGAACGGTGCCGCGGCGGGATATCGCCATGAACTCGTTCACGGTCACGCTCCCCTGCTTGCAGACGCGGCTGAGCTCCTCGAACGCCAGCTTCACGGACATCGCGTGCTCCGCCAGCTCCTTCGAATTGCTGAGCAGCTCGGCCCGCAAGCGCGCGTTTTCATTGTCGTCCGAGACGAGCGCCCGGGTCCCGGCCAGCGGCTGCGTCATCACCTGCCCTCCGGCGGTCACCTCGAGCACGGTCTCCGGGCTGAACCCGGCGAACTTCAGGCCGCGGCAGTTGACGACGAACGATCGGGCCGGGGTGTTCTGTCGCCGCCCGGCGACGTACGTCGCGATGAGATCGACGGGCGCGGCGACCGGGACGACGCGCGACGCGATGACCTTGTGGAGCTTGCGCGCCGCGATCTCGTTCGTCGCCGCGGCCACCAGCTCCTTGTACTTCGCTGCGCCGGTCGTCTCGAGCAGCCTCGCGGGGAGCACCTCCGACGGGACGGGGGGGAGACCGGCGACGTCGCTCATCCCGCGCGCATGGCGCCGGTTCGAGGAGGCGAGGACGTCCACCATCCTCTCGAGCTCGTCCGAGGTCAGCGCTCGAACCAGCGCCGTGCCGCGCTGGAGGCGGATCTCGACCTCTGGGATGGTCAGGTGAAGCAGGGGCTCTGTGCCGAGGTTCGCCTCGATGCCGTGCAGCAGGTACGCGAACTCGAACGAAGCCGTGCCGTACGCGCGCCAGCCACGGAGCGGGATCGACGCGAGCGCCGCCTCGACCGCGGCGAGGCAGTCCCCGCCGGGACAGCTCTGCTTTCCTGTCGCGTCGATGCGGTGCACGCCGTGTACGTCTGCAGTGAGCTCGAAGGCCGCGCCGAGGGCGACGCTCCATTCGCCGTCGCGCTCGTACACGAAGTACGTCGCGTGCGAGCCCGACCTGGCGAGCGCCGCCGCGAGGTCGATGGGGTCTGCGCCGATCGAGACGCGGCGCTCGAAGTAGTGCCGTTGATGAGAGATGTTCATGCTCGCCCCGCACGTGAGTGATGCCGTCCCGGGCTGCCTGCGCCTCGATTTCTTCGAGGGGAGCGAAAGATGGCACATCCACCCTGTCGCTCCGCATCGCTTCTGTTGTTTTTACATAAAAGTTGCTTTTGCAACATAGGTCACCTCTGGTACGAGAGGCCGCAACCGAGACGTCAGTCGCAGGAGGAGCACGTGAGCTCTTCAGCCCACGTCCCGCTCGCTACGGGCAGTGTTCCAGGCGCGAGCCACGGCCGCGCCCCCGCTTCGTGCTCGGGTGGCGAGCCTTCGAATCGGGAACAGGCGTCACGGTAAACACGTCGACCGAGCGGCAGATGGTCGAAGCGTTCCTCTTCGCGCGCCTTCCAGCATCGACCCGCAGGCCCTGCGAGGGTTCGCAGGCCTATGCGGTCGCACCCCATCCAGACGAGATTCTCGTCACGACATGACAATACGGCAGCGCCCGCCCCCGCGATCTGCGGGTCGGAGCTCACGCCGACCTGTCATGGACAGCTATCGCAATGTACCCCTCCCGGCTCGCGACGCCATGCCCGTGGAGCGTGGCCTCGCGAGCGCCGATAGGCACGACGCTGAGTCGCCTACATCTTGAATATGCTTACTAAATGCATATACATACTAATTGCATCAGCGTCAAGCCGGGCGGACGGCGATTTCGTGCGGCGGACACGATCGCTCCCCGGAGGCGCCTCCGCGCTGAATTTGAGCGGATCTGGAGGAATTCGATCTCTCAGATCACAATCGAAAGTCTAACGAAATGAGTCGATGATGCGCTCGTCAGGCGCCGCCCTACTCAGCGCTCACCAGCGCAGCCAACGGGTCCTCCATGCCGCAGCGAAACATGTTCGTTGCACAGCCCTCATCCTCGTGACGCCCGAGGATGTGCAGGCGCGGCGAGGGCTCGCGCCATCAATGGGGGCCTGCCTTCCACGCGTTGTCCCGCGGCGAGCGTTCGAATGAGGGCCACGCGTCGAAGACGACGAACTGGGCATCGCTCTCCAATCTTGCCGGCACGCGGGTCACGCGCGCCGGCGTCTCCTCGTCGTGGAAGCGTTGAACGATCTCGAACGAGCTGGAGACGGGCCGCCAGCCGCCCCCCTCCCACCGCGAGCGCTCGCCACGAACCTCCAGCGCGCCGCCGTCGGCGATCGCGACCGTCACATCCGAGGCCGAAGGGGGACCCAGGAGGCGGTCGGCCATGATCGGGCCTGCTGCTCGCGCGAGCGCGCCTCGGACCGGTTCTCCAGAGCGCACCATGTCGGCGACCCGCGTCGCTGCGTGCAACGCCTCGGCGTCTCCGATGGCCTGCGCCCATGCGAGGGTCTCCAGCGGAGCGTACGCCATGACCCAGCTGGCCGCGCCGTCATCGGCCAGACCCGACACGGGCGCGTCGAGGGCGCCGAGCGCATCCGCGACGTCATCGCTGCGGCGATCCAGCAGCGCGAGCCACGCATCACCGCCATCGGACGACCGCACGCATTCGAGCCCGATCCACCCCGCGACGCCGTTGATGAGCCACCGCGCCCCCGGCTCCGCGCGCAGATCGGCGCGGTCCGCGAGCGATCGCGCGGCGAGCGCCTCGGCCACCGCGGCCCGTCGTTTCAGGCGTCCGGCGCCGGACGCGGCCACGTCCCAGCCGTCCCCTTCCGGCAGCCACAGGACCGCGCCGTGCGCCCGGATCTCGCCGAGGTCGCGCGGCGCCTGCACGACCGTCGTCACCTCCGGGACGGCCCCGAGCCGCGCGTGAACACACTTGCCCATCGTCTGGACGTCCTCCAGGACCTCACGCGCCGTACCGGAGCGGGACGGGCCATGCCACGCCGTGAGGCCCTCCTGCCGCAGCTGTCTCGGCTCCGCACCCCTGGGCAGCCACGCCACGGCGAAGTCGAGGCCTTGTGTCGTGCTCCCCTCGACAGGCGTGCTCACGCCTTGCTCGGAGAACGACACCGACCAGCGCCAAAGGCCCGCCGGCGCCACGGCGAGGGCGGGTACCAGCGCATTCCTGTCGAGCGCGCCGGGGCGCTCCGCGAGCCCCAGCTCGCGACGTGTGGACGGAGATCGCAGCGCTCGCTCTCCGTCGTGCCCGAGCCGCGGGACGAGATCGGCCGCGCGCGCCCACACGCCGGAGCCGTCCAGCCACGGCGCCTCCCCCTCGGCGAACCAGCGGGGCGACGCGATCGTGATCTCGAGCTCGACGTCGCACCCGCTCTGCGCGCAGCTGCCCAGGTCGACCATGAAGTGCTCGTTCGCCGTGACGACCTCACGCGGGGAGCCGTCGACCTGGACGCTGTCGATGTCCATCCCGGTGCGCAGGCTCCCGTGCAGCTTCGCCGCGCTGGCCCGTACTCCCCGCAGCGTCCAGCGGACGTGGGCGGTGCGCGCGGACGGCGCGATCTTCGCCTCGACCTCGCCGCCCTCCACGGAGAACACCGACGCTTCCGGCCAGAAACGCGCTTCCCAGGCCGCGTCGGCGGCGTTCTCCTCGCTCTTCGATGCGAAGCCGCCCTGCACAACGATCTGCTCGTGCAAGAGCGTCGCTGAGCAAGCGATCGCAAAGAGGCTGAGGGCCGCCAGGGCTCCCGCGCCCTGGGTCAGCTGCCGCGCTGCCCCGCGCCATCGTTCGATCATCCTCAGGGCGGTGCCGCGTGGGTAGGCGAGCCACGCCAGGGCCACGGCGAGGCCGACGCAGCCCAGCTTCAGGACACCCATCTCGAGCACCGGCACGATCCACGGCGACCACCCCGAGAGCTCGGAGAGGGCAACATGCACCGGGATCCCTACCTGCGCGGGCGGATAAGAGACGATGTCGATCTCGTGATTCACGAGCGCGATGAACGCTGCCAGCATCGATGCGGCGTACCCCGTACCGGGCGAACGCACGAGCGCGTGGACGAGGAACGTGATCGCGCCGAGCTCCAGCAAGGCAGGCGCGGCGACAAGCGCGTTCACGAGCAGCGCATCCCACGGCTCGAAGCTCGAAGGTAGGGTGAGACCTGTCACGATCCACGCCGAGAGCGTCGGCGCCAGGGCCATGACCGTCGTCAACAGGAGGGCGGCGACGGCGCGGCCAACCACGCGTGTGCCAAGCGGCGCCAGCGTCGCGTCGATCATCTCGTCGAACCCGGATTGCTGATCTCGACGAGCGAGCGCCCCCACGAACCCCGCCACGGCGAACACGGAGAACACGTAACAAAGGCGGATGAGGAACGGCGCGAGCAGCGCAGGCCGTGGGACCAGCGGCCCCTCGGCGTGCCCGATCACATGGTAGAACGCCCCTGCCACGTTCATGAGGGTCCAGAGCGCGACCGCGGTACGGAACGCCCACCCTCGGGTCGTCAGCGAGAGGTGCCAGCGAGCCTCGGACAGCGTCGCGCGGAGCCAGGACGGCGTCGTGACCGGCGGCAGCGCCGCGGCGGCGGGCGCGGCGGCACGAAAGGTCGCCTCGCCGTTCGGCGACGGCTTGCCGGCCCGCCCGAGCACGAGCGCCTCGCGCCCGAGCCGCACGAGCGCGAACGCCAGGATGGCGAGGGGGACCAGGCTCCAGAGGAGCCGATTGACGAGGAGCGGCGCGGTCACGGCCAGCTGCGCCGTCGCCTTTTCGTGCGGCGTCCAGCGCTTCGTCTGCGCCTCCGCCTCCCCGAAGCCGCTCACGTCGACCACGGTCGCGATGTCGGTGTGCAGGTTGCCGCCCCGCAGGACGATCATGGCCACCATCCAGATCAAGATGACCACCGCCGCCACGGCGAACGGCCCGGCCGTGCTCCGGGTCCGGAGCGCCGCGGTGAGGTAGAGCGCCCCGAGGCCGATGGCCGACGGCACCACGAAGAGCGCCCACGACGACGCGATCGCCAGGATCGGCGTGGGCCCGACCGCCTCTTTCGGGAACACCCCGAGCGCGGCGAGCCCGGGGAAGAGCAGAAAACCGAGCGAGCTCGCCGAGCCCAGGATGCAAGCGAGGCCGACCGCGCCGATGTAGCGCGAGATCATCAGCCCGCGAAGCGACACGGGCGCGGAGAGCACCAGCTCGTGGAGCCCCGCCGCCCGATCCCGCGTGACGACCTGCGCGAAGATCCACGCCCACGCGAAGATGAGCCAGAACGACTGCCCGGAGGTCATCAGGAAGACCACATGCGGGCTGTTGCGCGCGACGTCTGCCCCGCCCATGTCGCGCAGGTACTCCGCGCTCGAGAGCATGATGAACAGATAGCCGATGAGGCCGATAAACATGAGCGGGACGAGCGAGGTACGCAGCCCCGCCCGCAGCTCGTGCCACGCCTCGACGATGTAAGTGCGCGCGGAGCTCATGCGGCCTCCGCCTGTCGCGATTCGGCCAGCAGGTAATGATAGGCGTCGTCGAGCTTGGGTGCGTGAGCGACGAAGCCGTCGCCGGGCGACACGTCGCGCACCACGACGGCGCGGGTGCCGCTCGGCGTGGGCGAGACGTTCAGCGCGTCGTCGGGGATCGACTCGCCCCGCGCGTACGTCCGGGTCCACAGGCGGCCCGCGAGCGGCGCGGTCAGCTCGGCCGGCGCTCCCTCGGCGACCACGCGCCCCCGGTTGACGATCGACAGCCTCCCGCAGAGGTTCTCCACGTCGTCCACGATGTGCGTCGAGAGCAACACGACGGCCTCCGCGGCGACCTCCGCGAGCACGCGATGAAAGTGGTTGCGCTCGGCCGGATCGAGGCCGGCGGTCGGCTCGTCCACGATGAGGAGCTGCGGAGATCCCACGAGCGCGAGCGCGATGCCGAACCGCCGCAGCATGCCCCCGGAGTACGTCGCGACCTCGCGGTGGCCGACGTCGCTCAGGTTGACGCGCGCGAGCAGCGTCGAGATCTCCGCGTCGCGCTCGCGCCGGTCCGTGCGCCCCTTCAGCCAGGCGAACCGCTCGAGCAGAGACCGCCCGGTCACCCCCGGGTACGCGCCGATCTGCTGCGGAAGGTACCCGAGGCGGCGGCGGAGGCGGTCAGGAGACGCAATGACGTCGATCCCGTTGAACGTGATCGTCCCCGCGTCCGGCGTCTGGAGCGTGGCGAGGGTGCGCATCAGCGTGCTCTTGCCCGCGCCGTTTGGACCGAGGAGCCCGTAGAGCCCCGGTCCGACGTTCAAGTGGACGCCGTTCAGCGCTCGAACGCCGTTGGCGTACGTCTTCGTCAACCCCTTCACGATCAGCCCGTTCGAGTTGGACATGGGATCCCTCCGCATCCGGTTCAGCGCACGCGCAACACGCTCCACGTGACGCCAGGCATCGTCAGCGCGCGCGCGGGCGCGCCGTCTCCGGTCGTCCGCACCAGCGTGGTCGACTCGAAGCCTGTCGTTGACTCGTTCTCGTAGGCTTGTTCGTCCACCTCGAACACCTTGATGCCGCCGGCGAGCGGCTGGCGATCGAGGCGCTCGGCCGATCCCGGATCGTCGAGCTGGATGCGCCACGTCTGCCAGTCCTGCGCCGCGTACGCCTCCAGATGGGTGGCGTCGGCGCCGGGCGAGAAGCTGCCGGTGTCCAGCACGCGCACGTACGCCACTCCGTCGGAGCCAGGGACGATGCCGCCCGTCGGGCCGCCGGTCACGTCGTTGAGCGCCACGACGTCGGCGTCGAGCTCGTCCTGGCCCGCCGCCAGGCGCGCCATGCA
The DNA here is from genome assembly GCF_051520435.1 of Sorangium sp. So ce363. Classification (NCBI taxonomy): domain Bacteria; kingdom Pseudomonadati; phylum Myxococcota; order Polyangiales; family Polyangiaceae; genus Sorangium; species Sorangium sp. So ce363. Next base: position 10,413,274 of record NZ_CP150333.1, read on the forward strand.
CGGCGCAGGAGCTCTCTCCGGGTCGGTCATGAAGACCGAGGCGACATAGGGATCGGACGAAAAATAGATGTCTCCGCTCGGCGCCTTCACCGTGTTGAGGAGGCCTCCGCAAGGGGCGGCCTTCACCTCGAACGAGCCGTCGGTCGGATTGAAGAAGAGGATCTTCGACTCGCCGGCCACGCGATCGTACGCCGCGCTCACGCCGTACAGCGGAGCGACGAGCCGGCCGCCATGCTCACGAAAGTTGGGCTCCCCGACGAATGTGTAGTCCGCGGCGTCGATCCGCGCGTCCGACACGTCGATGCGCCGGGAGATCTCCATGGCGGCGAGGTCGAGCTCGAGCACCTGCCCCGAGACGAGGTCGAAGAGGAACCCTCGGTCCGGGCCGTCGAACACCATCTTCTCCGCGAGGAGGACGGAGATCCCGGCTCCGCCGAGCCCGATCCGGGCGTCGAGCTCCGGTTTGCCGGCGACCACCCTGTATTTCGAGACGGTGAGATCTTCGGAGCTCACGAGGTAGAACACCTCGGTTCGCGGGACTCCCCAGATAGAGCCTCTCCCGGGGAGCTCGATGGCCTCGTCCAGGCGAACGGCCCCTCCGCTCAGGTCGTCGACCACCCAGACGAACACGGAGCTGTTCGTGAAGTCATTGTCCTCGATGCGGCTGATGATGGCATAGCGGGGGCCGCCGTCGTCCGGCGCCTCGACGCCGCTCTCCCCGGGGTCGCTGCCGCAACCAGCCATGAGCGGCAGGGACAAGAGGCACGCCATCGCGACTGGCCATCGCGCGCGCCCCTTCACGTTCACGCATCGTTCGGTGAGCCGCCGCAGCCGCCGCAGCCGCCGCCCTTGCTCGCCACGCCGGGCGCTCGAGCGTGCGGCGGCCTCGACCTCGAGGAGCCTGGTAGTACCTGAAGAGTTCATCTCTCGCTTCCTTTCTCGCGTCGGGCTTCGCTAGGGCGCGCCCGTGGATCGCGAATGTCGCGTGAACCTCACGCGGATGGGCGGCGACGTCGCCGTGATGAGCCGGCCTCCCTCGTCGGCGGCGGGCAGGAATCGCTGCCTGCGGGCGCACGCGAGCGACATCTGGCCGAAGCCGTATCCCGGGTCCGAGAGGAGCTCCGCCGAGGCGACGGTGCCATCCGAACGAACGACCGTGCGAATGACCACCGTTTGCTCGTCCACCGAGAGCGCGTCCGCTTCGCGTGGCCAGGGGCAATTCCACTCCCGCGCGGGCTGCCCGACGGGCCTCGCGCGCGAGGGACCTCCCTGCCGGCGCTCCGGAGGAGCGCTCTGGTCCACACGCGCGGCGTTCACCGCCTGCGGGCTCGTCCCCGCAGAGGAGGTGACACCGCCGGCATACCGCTCTCCGCGGCCAACGGCGATGTCGAACCCGGTGAAATCGAGCGGCGCAGCCGCGTTTTCCGCCAGGGCAACCTGCCCTGCCTGCGCGGGCGGTGGAGGCGCGGAGGGCGCGTCAGGCGCCCGAGGAGCGGCAGGAGCGGCCGCGCGCGCGGGGGAGCGCTCGGCGGCCCTGGGCGCCGGAGCTTCCTCGAGCGGCGAGGGGCTCGGTGGCGACGGCGGTGGGGCCAGATCGACCACGTGCTCGACCTGCAGCGGCGGGCGCGCCTCGCGCTGGCTCGCCGTCGTGTCGTTCGGTCCCAGGCGGAGCGCGATGATCCCGACCGTGCCCTGCATGACGGCCGCCGGCATGAGCGCGAGCACGAGCGCTCGGGCCGAATGCTCCTTGACGGCTCCCAGGACGATCCCGGCAGTGCTGTCAGCCGCGAATGCGCGGGCCCGTCCCCTCGCGCGCCGGGGCTGGACGTGGGCGCGCGCCGCGTCGAGGACGATCCCGGCGACGCTCTCGGGGTGGAATTCCGATCGAATCATGGGTGGCCTGTCCTCTCCGCCGCATGGGCCTCGGCCTCCGGGCGGACGGCGCCGAAGGCGACACGCGCGATCCCCGCGGCTTTCAGCGTGTCGAGCACCGTCATCACGCGGCCGTGCGAGGCGGCGCGGTCGGCCTGGATCACGGCCCGGAGCTGCGGATCGCGCGACAGGGCCGCCCGCGCGCGCTCGCGGAGCGCCGCATCGTCGATCGCGGCCCCGTCGACCTGCACGGGCCCCTCCGCGGGCAGCACCACGCTCAGCACCGCCTGGACCTCTTCACTCTGCGACGCGTGCGGCAGATCCAGCGGGACGGCGGGCGCGACGACGATCTTCGCGGTGACGATGAAGATGATCAAGAGGACCAGCGTGATGTCGACGAGCGGCGTCACGTTGATCCCTTCGATGATCCCGCCGCGGCGGGATCTCGCGCTCTGCCCGGCGCTCGCCATGACTAGGCCGCCTCCGGGCGGGACGCCTCGCCGTTCATCGGCTTGTCGATCGAAGCTCCGCCATGGGCCGCGCGCGCGGGCTCGACACGAGACGACGGATACGCGGCCTCTCCGGTCGCCAGGTAGGCGAGCACCAGGTTCGAGAGCGTCTCGGCGTCGTCGAGCATCGCGGCGATCCGGCGCTGCAGGTAGTTGTAAGCGGCCACCGCCGGCAGCGCGACGCCGATGCCCACGGCCGTCGCCACGAGCGCCTCCGCGATCGCCGCCATGACCGCGGCGGAGGCGACCTGGCTCGCGGCCCCGCCGCCCGCCGCCCCCGTGGCCTGACCGAGCTGCTCGAACGCCAGGATCACGCCGATGACGGTGCCAAAGAGGCCGACGAAAGGCGCGTTGTTGCCGAGGGTCCCGAGGTACGCGAGCCGCGCCTCGAGCGCCTTCCGCTCGGCGGCCATCGCGCTCTGCATCCCCTTGTCCGCCGCGGCCGACCCGCGCTGCGCGAGCCTCAGGCCCGCGCGGGCGACGATCGCCCCGACCGACCGCATCGGCCGGAGCGCGTCGAGCGCGGCGGCGACCGAGCCATTCGACAGGTGGGCGTCGAGCTCGGCGGCGAGCGCTCGCACGTCGTCGTCCTTCGAGCGGAAGTAGAGCCAGCGCTCGATCGCGATGGCGATGCTGCCCGCCGAGAGCGCGAACAGGAGCCAAAGGACCCAGGACGCGCCGGACTGAACGAGCAGGTTCTTGACGGCTACGACGGTGTGCATCTCATCTCCTCGGGTTCGTGTGCTCGGCGTGCCGCAGGGTCTGTTGATTCGTCGCGTGGCCGTTCATCCCATCACCTGCCCCTCGAGCTCAGAGCTCCACCGTGGTCTTGACGTAGAAGCTCCGTCCCGGGCGCGGCGTGCCGAAGAAGTCGAACACACGCTCATCCGTGAGGTTCTGCATCTCGAGCGTCGTGCTCAGGCTCGCGCTGCCGCGCCGGACGACGTACCCGAGCCCGGCCGAGTGCACGAGCTGCGAGGGGATCACCTGCTTGGACTCACGCCGGCCGAGGCTCTCCCAGGTGCGGAAGTACTCGTGTACGTAGCGGCTGTTCCACGTGAGCGCGACCTCGTCCTCCGCGGCGAAGACACGGCGAAACAGGAGGCGCGCTGTGCCGTTGGCGAAGAGGTACGGGCGGTTCGGGATGCGATCTCCCTCGAAGGCGCCGAACGCCCCCTCGCTCGAGGTGTTGCGGAAATCGAGGTAGGTGACGTTGCCGTCGAGCGCGAGGTGCTCCCCGGGCGAGGTCCATCCGGCGGAGCCTTCGACGCCGAGCGACCGCGCGCCGTGGACGTTCTCGTAGCTCTGGTCCCGATCGTTGCCGAGGAGCACGATCAGCCGGTCCGCTGCGCGCAGGAAGCCATTGCCCGTCGCGCGAAAGGCGCCCGCCGGCGTCTCGCGGGCGTCGAGGGTGAGCCCGAGGTTGGCGTTGTGGCTGATCTCGGGATCGAGCGCGAGGTTGGCCGCGATGAACGTGTTGTCGCCGAAGACCTCGTCAGGGCTGGGCAGCCGCGTCGCCCACTCGTAGGAGGCCTTCCCGTAGAGCCACGGCGTGAACTTGTACCGGAGCGCGTCGCCGATACCGAAGCGGTGGGTGCTCCCGTCGCGGTCGCGCGCAAGATCACCGGCGGCCGAGCCCTCGCTCGCGACGCGCTGCACGTACTGCTTGACGAACAGGAGATTACCGAGCCGGTCCTCGAGCAGGTCGAGGTCGTACTCGAGGCCGTTCACCAGCGCGAGCACGCTGCGCCGGTCGGCGAGCGGATCGGGGCTATCCAGGTCGCTTTGCCGGCGCTCATCCCCCGTCCGTGTCACGTAGGTCGGCGCGATGGCCAGGCGGACGGCGTGCGACGGCCGGATGCGCCATTCCACGTTGAGGCGCGCGAAGGCGGAATGGTCCCAGAAGACCTGGTCGTGGGGGACAGCGTCCGTCTCGCCAGGCTCGCTTCCCTCGGGGTCGCAGCGTCCCATCCAGTCGTAGTCGCAGGTCGCGACGTCGAGGAAGCGCCCTCGGACGTACGCATAGCCGCCCACCGCGTCGAGCGACACGCCGCGCCCCAGCGGCTGTTCATAACGAAGGTTCACGCCTGCCGAGGTCTCTCCGTACGTCACGCCGCCGTACGGGACCCTCATGACGAGCTTGTGCTGGTATTCCTTGTCGTAGTCGGTCACGAAGGCGCGCAGGCGCAAGCGCCGCGCCCACGGCCGATCGACGACCCCGAGCTCCACGTGGCCTCCCGCGCTGCGGTACGCGTCGTGAAAGCGGTAGACGCGCGCCGGCGAGAAGCGCCCGCGCTCGTCCTCGACCTCGAGTTCGACCGGGTAGTCGTTCTTCGCGTAATCGAAGAAGCCGCTCGCGCGGGCGAACAGGCCGCTCGGCCTGTGCAGGTGGCTGCCGGCGAGCGCCGCTCGGTGGGTGTCGAACGAGCCCACCTCGTAGGACGCGCCGGCGCGCGACGCGCAGAGGTCCTGATCGGTGATCAGGTCGACTGCCCCGCCGAGGGCGTCGGCGCCGAGGCGCACCGGGACCACGCCGCTGTAGATCTCGACGCGCTCGACGAGGCCTACCGGCACATTGGAGACGCCGAAGGGATAGCCGGCCAGATCGAGCGGCACGCCGTCGAGGAAGAACCGCACCTGATCGCCCGTCAGCCCGTTCAGCGAGAAGCGCGTGGCCGAGCCGAGGCCTCCCTCGCGGCGCACGCCGACCCCCTGCGTGCGCGCGAGCACCTCGCCCATGTCGGAGGACTCCCGCTTGACGCGGTCCGTCTCGACGACCGTCACGGCCTCGGCCGACTGCCGGCGCCGCTCGGCTTCCGACGGCCCGCGCACGGTCACCTCGATCGGGGCCTCCTCGCCGGATGGCACGAGCCGCAAGGCGATCTCGGCGACCTGCGCTCCGGCGATCTCGGTCTCGACCTCGGCCCGGCCGACGCCGCTCGCCTCGGCGATCACGACGCAGGGCCCGGGCGCGAGGCCCTCGATCCGGAACCGGCCCTCGCCGTCGGTGCGCGTTCGCTCGGTGGAGCCATCCTGATGCCGCACGAGCACCTCGGCGCCGGCGACGCCGTGGGAGCTCGCGCCGGGCAAGAGCACGCGCCCGCGGAGCGCGCCGCTCGCAGGCGCCTTCGGGAGGTGAAACTCGTAGGCGTAGAGGATCCGGGAGGCGACCGGGGTGTCCCCCCGTCGCGCAGGCGAAAACAGGAAGCGCTGCGCTGCGGCCTGCGCCGCCTCGTCGAAGCCGTGCCCCGCGGCCTGCGCCACGTCCGCCGCCGACACCCGCCCGTCCGCCTCGATGCTGAGCCTCAGCACGACGGTCCCCTCCCGGCCTTGCGCGAGAGCGGCCGCCGGGTAATCGGCCTCGACGAACGAGGTGAGGACCGGCGGGTGATTCTCCGGCGCCTGTCGGGGTTCATCCGCGGCGCCCGGAGGCGCTTCGCCGTCCGGCGCGGCGTCCCGGGCCGGCTCCGCCGGCGAGACCGCGCCGGCGTCCTGCGCGTGCGCGGCCCCGCCCGCGAGAAGAGCTCCGGCCGCGACAAAAGCGGCGGCGCCGGCGCTCCTTCGCGCCCGGGACGGGCGCGCTGAGCCTCGACGCGCGGGAGCCTTGGTGGTCATGCGGCGACGTCTATAGCAACCATGAACCTGTTGCAATACTTTTGCATATGTACCCAGGATGCCGTTCGCCGCGGGCCGGCGGGAGATCTCGACCGCCGGGCCGGGATCAGCCGGCGGGCGCTTCCCTGAGCGCGGCGCTCGCCTCGACGTCGCGCCCGTCGAGCCTGCGAAACTCTCGATTCACCATGACGAGCACGAGGAGGAACATCGCGACGTCGATCGCCGTGGTCCCCCAGTAGACCCCGCTCACCCCGACGAGCCTCGGAAGGAGCCACATCAAGGGGATGAAGAGCACCACCTGCCTCAGGAGGGCGACCACGCTCGCGAGCTTCGCCCTCTCCAGGCAGGGGAACAGCACCAGCGCGTTGAAGACATATGGAAGAAGGGGCAGCACGACGATGTAGATCCGGAAATCGAGCAGCTGCTGCGCGGTGAACTCGGACCCCGGCAGCAGGAAGCCGAGGACCGCGTTCGGGGCGAGCATCATCGCGAGCCAGAACGGCAGGACGAACGCGACCCCGGCGAGCCCGAAGAGGCTGAAGGCCCGCTTCACCCTGACGTAGCGCTGCGCCCCGTAGTTGATCCCTTCCACCGGCTGCAAGGCGCGCATCAGCCCGAGCATCGGGGTCAGCATGAACAGGAAGAGGCGGTTGCAGGCGGCGTAGAAGGCGACGTCGTTCTCCGTGCCCTGGCCCGAGACCGCGTTGTAGACGACGACGTTCTGGGCGATGCCCATGATGGTCAAGATCATGCCCGGCATGCCCAGGGAGACGATCTGCTTCCGGATCGCCGGATCGACGCGGATCGTGCGCCAGGCCGTGTCGAACGAGGCGCGCCCCCTCGCGAAATACAGGAGCCCCACGACCGAGTACACGAGCATCGCCGCGTTGGTGGCCCACGCCGCGCCTTGCACGCCCCAGCCGAACGTGTGGATGAACAGCGGCTTCAGGAGGACGTCCACCAGCAGGCCGAGGGAGATCATCCACGCCGCCGTCTTCATCTTGCCTTCGCCGCGCACCGTCATGTTCACGGCCAGGCCGTGAACCCAGAACACCGAGCCGAGCGCCGTCACCTTGAAGTACTCGGTGCCGTACGCGAGGATCTCCCCGGTGCCGCCCATCATGCGCACCAGCGGCTCAGCGAACACGTAGGCGAGCACGGTGTAAGGCAAGCTGAGGAGCAGCGACAGCCCGTTCACGCTGCCCAGCAGGCTGTGGAGCTTGCTCTTGTCGCCGGCGCCCAGGTAGATGCTGAGCGCCGTGCCCGCGCCCGTCCCGACCAGGCTGCCGAGGCCGAGCGTCATCTGGGACAAGGGGTAGGCGATGCCGACGCCGGCCAGGGCGCTCTTGTTCATCAGCTGGCCCACGAACACGGCGTCCAGGAAGGCGTTGAGCCCGTAGAGCACCATGGCCAGCACCGCCGGCCACGAGAGCTCCCACATCACTCGCGTCAGCTTCCCCTCGAGGATGAACTGCTTCTGCGTGTCTCTATCGTTCATGGCACAGATCTCCGTCGATTCGGTCTCATCGACTCCACACGGCCGAAATCGCGCCGCCCTCCACGCGCGCGACGACAACGCAGCTGGAAGAAATCTGTTTTCATGACGTCCCCACATCGAGAGCGCAGACGTGAGCGTCCGCAGGCGCCAGGGTGCCCGCGAAGCCACCTCCTCGGACGAACGCGATCCGACAGGCAGCCCCAGGGCACACCGCGCCCCTGCTCCTCCCTCTCCAGCGTGCTTGCTCCCTCCTAGCATACGCGCTGGCGCAGATGCAATTGATTTTTATTTTCATCGCACGAGGCGACCTGCGGGAGCAGCATTTCGACCGCGATCTGGAGGGATTTTCTGCCGATCGGCCGCGGGGCGCGGCGGTCTGCCCCCGTTGCCCGAGGGCGATCGCGGGGCCCCGGCGTCACGCCGCGCGACGATCCTCGGCCCCGGGTGCGCGCCGTAGTACATAGCCACGAGCACATCCCTGGAAGGAGCGCGCGATGGCAAAGCTCATGGTCTTCGAGATGTTCTCCAAGTCGGATATCGAGGCGCTGCTCGACGCCGGCGTCATCGTCAACCTCGCGTTCGACGCGTCGCACCCGAAGCGGGAGAAGACGGTCCACCTCGAGCTGCTCATCGACGCCACCCAGGAGGCGATCCTGCGGCTCAGGAGCCGCCACAACGAGACGTACATCAAGCTGAAGGGCGCGCTGATGCAGGGCGAGGGCACCTACAAGCTCGAGTGCCACACCTTCGATCAGGACATCGTCGACAGCTCGCCGAAGTCCTATGAGATCCGTCAGAACCGCGCGATCGTGCGGTACGGCGACGCCGGCACCGTCATCCAGGACATCGGCTGGTGGTGAGCGCCGACGCGGGGTGGCCGGCCGGCGTCGGAGTCGGTGGCCGCCTCCGTCTCAAGGAAGCGAATGCCGCTTCAGCGTGGCCCACCCGATCTCGGGGCTCCCCCAGGTCATGCCGCCGCCCTCCGTGGTGCACAGCGTCACCTCTGCGCCGTTTGCGCAGCTCGAGTACGTCGAGCAACCGTCGCTGCCCGCCGCGCTCGGTGATCCCGTGCACCGGTTCAGCTCGGCCCACCTCTCGAAGGTCCTCACGGCGCCGAGGAAGGTGATGCTCGCGCCGTTCGGCGCCTGCTGAGCCCCGCCTTCGTAAGGTACAAGCAAGTCCGCGGTACCCCGGAACGAGATCTCGGTCACAGGCCGCGACGGCTGGCAGGGCTGCTCCGACTCCGCCAGAAGGTCGAACGCGCTGGGAGCGACCGCGGCAAAGACGTCCGCGGCGTTGCAGGCCAGATGATATGCCATCCCGCCGCCGTTCGCGACGCCGACGGCATAGACCCGCTTCAGGTCGACACACGCCTCCTCCTGGACCTCCTGGACCAGGGCGCGCGCGAACCCCACGTCATCGACGTCGCGCGACGTCGTGCAACACGGACCGATGTTCCACGCGCCGTCGATGCCGTGCGGCCACGCGACGATGAACCCCTCGGCCTCGGCGAGCTCGCGGTACCCCGAGGCCTCGGCCTCCTCCGCCGGGGTCCCGCCCAGCGTATGGTAATCGAGCACCAGCGGCATGGGGCTCGCGCCCGCGTAGCTCGCGGGGAGGCGAACGACGTAGCTTCGGGTGGTGTCCCCGACCGTCACCGTGCGGTCGTTGTCGCCGGGCGAAAGCGTGGTCGCCGGGCAGGCGGTCGCCGTCTCGCCATCGCCGGGCGTCCGGCAGAAGCCGCCCTGACAGCGGAACGGCGCGCCGAGCGGCTCGCAGTCGGCGTCGCCGCTGCAGGAGATATCGCAGAACGCAGCGCTCTCGGCCGCGTCGCAGGCCGCCTCGGTAGGCCGCTCCGCCACGGCCACGCACTCGGCGCCGGGCGTGGAGGGGCGACGAGCGGCGGACCATGGGGGGCGCAGGGGGCTGTGGTGTGACGGAAGCCGCTTCCCTACGTGGAGGATGGACCTGAGATAACGTTGCTTTCCATGTGAAGCGGATCACGTAAGGCACGATCTCTCCCAGACCGCCTCCTCGGCCCGCTCCGTCACACACGGTTCGTCATGATGACGCTGCCGCCGCTCGCCGTCGGCGACGGCCGGCGCTGCGAAGCCGCGGACTTATCGAGCCGCTCGGCCTCGAGTCTCCCTCAACGCACGCACCGCCAGCACCAGCTCCTCCAGCGTGTCGACGATGCGGTCGGCGCCCGCAGCCTCCAGCTCCGCGCGCGACCCGTATCCCCAGGTCACCCCGATCGCCACGAGGCCGTGCGCCTTGGCGCCGAGGACATCGTGTTCGCGGTCGCCGATCATGCAGGCGTCGGCGGGGGTGAGCGACTCGCGCTCCAGGGCGTGCGCGATGAGCTCGGCCTTGGTCGAGCGCTCGCCGGACAGCTCGGCGCCGTAGACGCGGGGCACGTGCGAGCGAAGGCCGAAGTGGTCGACGATGCGCTCGGCATAGACGGCCGCCTTGCTGGTGACGAGGCAGAGGCCGTGGCCCGCCTGGCAGAGCTGCGCGAGCGCCTCTGGCACACCGGGATACACGCTGTTCTCGAACAGGCCGAGCGTGCCGAAGCGCTCGCGATAGACGCGCACGGCCTCCTCGATACGGACGCTGTCGCGCGTCGCCAGGATCTCGGCGAACGCCTCGCGCAGCGGCGGACCGATGAAGCGGCGCACCTCGGCGAGGCCGATCGAGCCGTGCCCGAGCACATGGGCCGCGTGCACGAAGCAGGCGGCGATGCCAGGGGCCGGATCCGTCAAGGTGCCGTCGAGATCCAGAAACAACGTGCGCATGGCGGCGCACGTAGGGCACCGAAGGGCGCGACGGCAAGGGTCGCGAACTGGTACAGACGCGAGGTCAGACCGAACGGAACTTTTCGGTGACGCTCCCCTCGGAGAAGTGGGCATCTTGATGGCTCTCCAACTCGACGAGCGGGGGATGACAAATCTGTCCAAGGGGGGCGACGACGATCTCGCCGTCTATTCACGCGGGTCGCAGCGGCAATAGAACAAGGAGGGTCGGACGTGAGCCGAGAGTCTCCGCAGGTCCTGACCAGCGCCCCCTAACAGAAGGTGACGACGATGAATTATCCTGTTCTTTCCTCCCGATTGGTGGTCCGTTGCGCTCTTGGGATGGCCGTGCTCAGCCTCGGAGCTTGCGCTTCAGAAGTTGACTCGAACGAGGGTTCGGAGTCGGAGAGCGCAGCAACCGGAGGGACGACGGGTACCGGCGCTTCCACGACCGGAAGCTCGACGAGCGGGGGGACAGGCGCAAGCGGCGGCTACCCCATCGACATCCGGGGCACCGCGGTCGACGTCGTGAAGCGCATGGGCGTGTTGTCGCGCGTCGCAGCCGCGCACATCGACTCGCGCAAAATCACGTTCGTCGATGGCGACGGCGCGCTCGTCGGGTCGATCCGGCCCGAGGCGCTCACCGGCGGCAAGGAAGGCCGGGATCTGGAGGTGCCTCGCGGAGAGCTCACGACGGTGCTTTACGACGCCGTCCGAGATGACGTCGAATTCCGCTTCGGCGACTCCATCGCCGCCTTGAACGAGCACGGCGGCGGCGTCGACGTGCGCTTCCAGAGCGGCCTGCAACGCCCCTTCGACCTGGTCATCGGCGCTGACGGATTGCATTCGAACACACGCCGGCTCACCTTCGGGCCCGAGGCGCAGTACCACCGCTATCTCGGCTACTGCTTTGCGGGTTTCACCGTCTCCAACACCCTCGGGCTCTCTCACGAGGGGATCGTCAGCAACACGCCCGGGAAGGCGGCCGTGCTGTTCGCGGCCGGCGACAGCGATCGCCTGCACGCCTTCCTGACCTTCGCCCGTCCCCAGCCTCCCTTCTCGGAGTTCGCCGACATCGAGGCGCAGCGGAGGTTGACCGCCAGTGTCTTCGCCGGCGCCCGCTGGGAAGTACCGCGGATGGTCGCCGCGCTGCAGGAGGCCACCGATGTCTACTTCGACGTCGTCAGCCAGATCCACATGCCTCGATGGTCGAAGGGAAGGGTCGCCCTGGTGGGAGATGCGGCCCACGCTCCGTCGTTCTTGTCGGGCCAAGGGACGAGCACCGCCATGGTCGGCGCCTATGTCCTGGCCGGGGAGCTGGCTACCCATTCCGACCCCGGCGCCGCCTTCGCCTCGTACGAGCGCGTCATGAGGCCGTTCGTCGAGGTGAACCAGTCGCTCGCCGGCGACGGCGCGGCCAGTCTGATCCCCATCACATCGCGAGCGCTGTGGATCCGGAATCAAGCGCTCCGGGTGGCACCATGGCTGGCGCGCACGGGGCTCCCCGGTCGCAAGGGCCGGAAGGCCTCGACCGCGCTCACCCTCCCCCTCTATGGTGCCCAGGCCAGCGGATAGCCGCTCGGGTCTCCGGGCGGATCGTACGTGCTAAGAAATTAGCACGCGATGATTGCTAAATTCTTAGCACCAGGCTACGGATGGACGTCATGCCGAAGCCGCCGCTCACGCGCCGAGAGCGCGAGATCATGGACATTTTGTACCGCCTACGGCGCGCGACCGCGCACGAGGTGAAGGACAACCTCGAGGATCCGCCGAGCTACTCGGCGGTCCGCGCGCTGCTGCGCCTGCTGGAGGAGCGCGGGCACGTCAAGCACGTGGAGGAAGGGCAACGCTACGTCTACACGCCTGTCGCGGCCCCGAGCGAGGCTCGCAGGAGCGCGCTGGCGCAGGTCGTGCGGACGTTCTTTGGAGGCTCGGTCGAGCAAGCGGTCACCGCGCTGGTCGACACGTCGAAGTCCAAGCTATCGCGGGAAGAGCTGGATCGCATCGCCCAGGTGATCGAGCGCGCCAAGAAAGAAGGGGGTTGAGATGAGCCCGATCGAGATGAGCCCGCTGCCGTTCCTCGTCGATGCCGCGCGGGGCGCCGTGCTCCTCGGGCTCGCCCTCGCCGTGATGCCGCTGCTCCGCCGCGCGCCGGCCTCCACGCGCCGGCTCGTGCTGGTGCTCGGGCTCGCGGCCGCGGCGCTGGTGCCGGTCGCCTCGCGGCTCGTTCCGGCGTGGCGCGTGCTGCCGGTCGCCGAGCTTGGCGTCGCGGACGCGAGTAGACCCTTCGCCGAGCCCATCGGGGATGCCATTGCCGCGCCCTCGGTCGAACCTGTCTCCCACGCCGTGGCGCAGGCTCCGTCCACGCCCGTCGCCCCGGCAAAGCAGTCCTTTCCGTGGGGCTCGGTGCTCCTTGCCGTGTGGGCGCTCGGGGCATTTGCGGTGCTCGCTCGCCTGGCCCATGGCCTCGCCAAGGCGCGTGGGATCGCCCGGCGCGCAACCCCGCTCTCGCTTCCGGGGATCACGGCGACGCTCGGCGAAGCGCGCATGAACGCCCGCGTGTGCGTCAGCTCCGAGATCGATGTGCCGGCGGTGACCGGGGTCTTTTCGGCGGTGGTGCTGGTGCCGCGGGAGGCGCTCGAGTGGAGCCCGGCGCGCTGGCGGGCCGTGCTGTTGCACGAGCTGGCGCACGTTCGGCAGCGCGATTGTCTTGCCCAGATCGTTGGGCAGCTCGCCTGTGCAATGCACTGGTTCAACCCGCTGGTGTGGCTCGCGGCGCGCAGGCTTCGCATGGAGCGCGAGCTGTCGGCGGACGAGCGGGTCCTGGCGAGCGGGGCGCGGCCGACCGAATATGCCGAGCACCTGCTGGCCATTGCGACGAGCGCCGCGCGGCTCCGTGAGGTGCCGGGCGGAGCGCTCGGGATGGCGGAGCCCTCGCAGCTCTTGGCGCGGGTCGAGGCCATCGTGCGACCGCGGGCGGGGTCTCTGCGCACGTCGGCGGCGCGGGGCGTTGCAATCACCGCGTCGGCTGCGGCGCTGCTCGGGGTGGTGGCGTGCGTCACCGCCGGCAAGGAAGGACCTGCCGCGGCCGTGGCGGCCAATCCGGCCAATCCGGCCGGGAAGTCGGAGCCGGTCGCTCCTGCACCGGCGGGCTCGTCCGTTCCGACCTCTACCTCCGCCGTTGCTAGCTCCACGCCGGCCTCTCTGGCCCACCTGACCGCGGAGGTCGCCTCCGTGCTGGGCGCCCCGGCCGATCGCCTGGAGCTCACGATCAACCGCGACATCCAGGCGATCGTCGATGAAGAGATGAAGCGGATGGCGGACGAATGGCACCCTGTCGCCGCCACGGCGATCGTGCTCGATCCGAAGACCGGCGAGGTGCTGGCCATCCATGATCCGAGCACCGCCGCGGCGCCGCGCATCAGCGGCTCGACCATCAAGTCGCTCACCGTCGCGGCCGCGCTCGACGAGGGGGCCATTGCGGTGACCGACCGGTTCTTCTGCGACAAGGGAGCGCGGAGCTATGGCAAGGAAATCCTGCGCGACGCGAGGCCGAACGAGTGGCTCGACGTGCCGCAGATCCTCGCGCGCTCGTCGAACATCGGGGCCTCGCGGATCTTCGACAAGCTGGGCGGCGAGGCGCTCGGGCGCTGGCTCCGGCGCTTTCATTTCGGCGAGGCGATGCGCATCCAGCTCCGCGGCGCGCCGGTCGGCGAGGTCCCTCCGGTCATCGCGGACGGCTCGCTCCGGGGCGTGGCCCTGGCATCGGGCCATGGCGGCGCGATGGCCAGCCCGCTTCAGATGGCCGCCGCTTATGCCGCGATCGCCAATGATGGCGTGTTCAATGCGCCGACGCTCGCCCGGCGCGCCCGGGGCGCGGACGGCAGCGTCCGCTTCGAGCACCACCTGGAGAACGAGCGCGTGCTCCGCCCGGAGACGGCGCGGGCGGTGATGGGCATGCTGGAGCGCGCCGTGAGCGACGAGCAGGCGACGGGCAAAGCGGCGCGTGTGCAAGGGGTGCGGGTCGCCGGGAAGACCGGCACCACGGACGAGCAATCGGAGGCGGGCGAGCCGCGTAATTACGCGAGCTTCATCGGGGTCGCGCCGGCCGAGCAGCCGCGTTTCGTCATCCTCGTCGGCGCGGTGGTCGCCGCGGAGGACGCGACGGGCGGCAAGGTGGCGGGGCCGGTGTTCGCGCGCATCACCGCGCGGGCGCTCGGGCGCTGATTCGAGCGCGCCCACGTCGAGGGGTACGCGCCGCCGCCCTCTCCCCGGGAGGGTACGCGCCGCCGCCCTCTCCCCGGCTACGCGATCCGCTCCTCCCAGTCGATCCGGTACGCGTGCGCGCGCTCCTGCGCGGCGGCGCCGATCCGCAAGAACAGCGGCAGCGCCCTGTCGCGGAGCCACCCGGCGACAGGCCCCGAGACCGCCTTGCGGCTGCCGTTGCGGCGCGCCTGGCGCACGATCGCCTCGACCCGCGGCCGCCGCAGCCGCTCGAACGCCGCGAACGCTCGCTCCGGCTCGGGCTCGTCCCGCAGGCACCTCGCGAGGAGCATCCCGTCCTCCATGGCCAGCGAGGCGCCCTGGCCGGCGTGCGGCGTCGCCGCGTGCGCCGCGTCCCCGATCAGGCAGACCCGGCCGGCGTGCCAGCGCGGCATCGTCAGGATGTCGTGCAGCAGCCACGGACCGAGCACCTCGGGCGTCGCGCGCACCACGTCCGCGATCCAGCCTGGATCGCCCTCGTGGAGCGCGAGGATGCGCTCGCGGAGCGGCCCCTGCGCGGCGGCGCCCTCCGGCGCGGGCTCCCCGCTGTTGTGGAACCACCAGACCTCGCCTTCCGGCGCCGCGAACGCGCCGAAGAACGCGCGCCGGCCAAAGACCATCACGCTCCAGCCAGGCTGGAGCGGCGCGCCGGGGCAGCGCGCGAATCCGCCGAAATCGATGAGGCCTGTGTATCCCGGCGCCGGCGCGCCGGGCAGCGCCGCCGCCCGCGTTCGCGATCGCACGCCGTCGCACCCGATGAGCACGTCGCCGCGCGCCTCGCCGCCGCCCTCGAAGCGCGCCACGACCTCGCGCGGATCCGAGCAGTCCACCCCCTCGAGCCGCATGCCGTACCGGATCGCGACGCCCCGTCGGGCCGCCTCCTCTGCGAGCGCCGCGTGCAGCGCGCCGCGCCGGATCATCACGAGGCCCGCGCCGAACCGGCGCGCCGCGTCGCGCTGATCGATCACGCCGATGCGCCGCCCGCGGGCGTTCTCGAACCGGATCCCGTCGCACACCGCGCCCCGCGCCTGCACCGCGCGCGCGATGCCCAGATCCGCGAGCACGTTCATCCCGTTCGGCGCGACGCCCAGGAACGCGCCCTCCTGCTCCAGAGGGGCCGCGCGCGCCTCGAAGATCGTCGCCTCCACGCCGATACGCTGAAGGAACATCCCGAGCACCGGGCCCGCGATGCCCCCGCCGACGACCACCACCCGCCGCACACCTCGCTGTGTCATCTCGCCACCTCCAGCCTCGATCCCTGGCCAGCATGGGTGGGACTGACGCTCATTGCCAGTGATGATTCGTGATGGTAATCGTCACCCTTCGTGAACTTGTCGACGCTCGATCTCAACCTGCTGCTCGTCCTGCACGCGGTGCTCGAGGAGCGGAGCGCGGCGCGGGCGGCGCGGCGGCTCCGCGTGACGCCGTCGGCCGTGAGCAACTCGCTCGCGCGGCTGCGCGCGCAGCTCGGCGACCCGCTCGTCGTGCGCAGCGGGCGCGGCCTCGTCCCCACGCCCCGCGCGCAGCAGATCGCGCCGCGGCTCCGGGCCGCGTTCGGCGAGATCACCGGCGCGATCGAGGGGGATCGCGCGTTCGACCCGCGGGCGACCACGCGCGCGTTCACGCTCGCGCTCTCGGACCTCGACCAGATCTGCAGCCTGCCGGCGATCGCGCGCGCGGCCGCGGCCGAGATGCCGCGCGCGACCCTCCGCGTCGTGAGCGTCGACCACCTCGAGGCGACCGGGGGGCTCGGCGGCGGCGACGTCGACGCGACGATCGCGCCCGCGCACCCGCTCCCGCCGGGCCACCACGCCGCGGACCTCTTCGAGCAGGACAGCGTGTTCGTGGTCCGCCGCGGTCACCCGTGCGCCCGCCGCCGGCTCACGCGCGAGGCGTTCAATTCGCTGCGCCACATCGACATCCACATCGCGCTCGGGCGCGGCGGCATCGGCAACCGCGCCGCCGTGGAGGCGCTCGCGGCCCAGGGGCTGCACCGCGAGATCGCCGCCGCCGTCCCGACCTTCTCCGCCGCGGCGGTCATCGCTGCGAACACCGACCTCGTCGCCGCCATGCCGCGCCGCATCGCCGAGGCGCTCGCGCGCCTCGCGCCGCTCACCCTCCTCGAGCCGCCCGTGGCCGCGCTCGTCTTCCGCATGCAGCTCGTCTGGCACGAGCGGACCCACGAGGACGAGGGCGCCCGCTGCTTCCGGGAGCTCGTCATCGCCGCGCTCCGCGACGGCCCGCGCGCGCGCGGCCGCGCGGCGGAGGGATCGAGGCGGGGCAGCAAGCGGTAGGGCCCGGGCGAGCGGCGTCGCCCGCGGCGCGCGCCGCACCGGAGGGGCCTTTCCCGTGCCCTACCCCGGGCGAGGCCATGACGTGAACGCTCCCGCCCGCAAGCGGTCCTTCACCACTGCCGAGCACCTCGAGCAGGAGCGGGACGAACGGCCATGGTTTCCGGGCGAACGGTCATGGCAGAGGCGCCGCGCGGGCCGCAGCATGGGGCAATCAACTTGCACCGAGGCAAATACGCACCATGGCCATTCCCGTGATTCTGGTCTTCGGCGCGACCGGCAAGATCGGCGGCGCGCTCATCGAAGAGCTGTTGCCCGACCACGCCGCCGGCCGGGTGAAGCTCGTCGCCGCCGTGCGCCGGCCGGAGGCGGCGCCCGCCTTCGAGGCGCGGGGGCTCGAGACGCGGCTCATCGACCTCGACCTCGCCGAGACGCGAGGCCTCGAGCCGATCGTCGGCGCGATGCGCGGCGTCGACCGCGTGTTCTTGCTCACCGGGTACGACGTCAGGATGATCGCGCAATCGAAGGCCGCGATCGACGCCGCCAGGGCCGTCGGGGCGTCGCAGATCGTCCACCTCGGGGCGCACGCGAGCCCCGACACGACGATCGTCCACTTCGCGTGGCACCAGGTCGTCGAGGCCTACATCGACCGGTCCGGCGTCGACGCCACGCACCTTCGTCCGACGTCGTTCATGCAGAACCTGCCGCTGCTCCTGCAGGTCGGCGGCGCACAGCCCGGCGTGCTGCCCCACTACATCGGCGACGCGCGCGCCAGCTGGGTCGACACCGGCGACGTGGCTCGCGTCGCGGCGGTCGTGCTGCGCGAGCCGAAGGCGCACGCGGGCCGCGCCTACGGCCTCGGCACGGAGGCCGCATCGATGCGGGAAATCGCCGCGCTGCTCGCGGCGGTCACGGGCCTGCCGTGGCGTGACGAAGGGAGGGAGCCCGCGGAGTTCCTCCGGACCATGACGGCGCTCGGCGCCGACCCGGTGTACATGGCCTGCGTGCGAAACGTCTTCGAGCGGACGCGCAACGGCTCGATGAAGGACGCGGCCGACACGTTCGACACGGTGCAACGATTGACGGGGCGCGCGCCGACCACGCTGCGCGACTACATCGAGAGGAACCGCGCGGCGTTCTCCTGAACGTGGCGAATGTGCCACAAGCCGCTGTCCGCGCCCTGACCGTCGCGCCGGGCGCGAAGGCCGCGGGTCACCGGCAGGGCCACCGGCCGCCGTCGAGGTCGAGCGGCATCTCCATGCTGTTGAAGCCCCAGGCGTTCGCCTGTTCGCAGAAGAGCGACCTGTCGGTCATGTGACCGGAGAACGGATCGTCGTACTCCACCTCGAACACGGCCTTGCCGTTCGCCAGGAAGGTATCGACGAGGATCTCGCACTCTTCATACTCGAAGCACTGCTCGTTCAGTGTCCAGTCGAAGTACGGCCACAGGTCCGCCGCCTGCTCGATGTCGCCCTTGAGCCCCACGGACATGCCCAGCGAGTGGGCGAGATCCGCGATGAACACGTTGTAGGCGAGCTGGTCTTCATAGCGGAGGGGGAACCCGGAGTCGTTGGCGTAACCGTCGACCTCGTCGGGCTCGATGGCGTCGAAGCCCTTGTCCTTGCAGACCTGGAACCGGGCCAGCATGATCGGCCTGAGGACATCGATCTGCCGGATGTCGAGCCAGAACGAGCCCTCCCAGTGGTAGTCCGGGTTGCCTTTGACCGACTCCGGGAAGGCGCCGGCGTCTGGCCGGTAGTCCTCGAACGCGCCGACGTCGACGTAGCAGATGACCTTGGCGCCCTTCGCGTGCAGCGCGGCCACCGTCTCGGCCGGCGTGAACTCCCAGTCGAGGTCGTAGACCGTGGGAGGCGGCGACTCGATGGGCGCTCCCGTGGGATCGACCAGGCCCATGTCCCTGGGGTCGTCCAGGTCCAGGGGGTGGTCGATCATCCAGTGCCACGACGTCTCGAGCGCCGGGATCCAGACGCCGGGGCCCCCGCCGGCGGATGTCGATGAGGCGGACGTCGATGAGGTGGACGTCGACGCTGGCGTGCCCGGGCTGTCGGGCGAGCCCGGGCGCGAGCCCCCTGCCCCGCCCGGATCCACGCCGGCGTCGCCGCACGCGGCGTGCGCTGCCGCGAGGACGAAGATCAACGACTTGACCACCGCGGGCCACGATCGATTCATGATGGCGCTCCTCCGTCGCTCCGGAGCTCGCGGCACCTCGCGCGCGCGCGCTGGTACTCCGGCCGCGCGGCGATCCGCTCCTGGTAGGTGACGAGCTCGTCGGGCAGCGTCTTGCCGAGCGCGCCGCGATAGATTCCGATCGCGGTGCTCACGGAGATGTCGGCGAGCGTGAGGCCCTCGCCGGCGAGAAAAGGCATGTTGCCGAGCATGTCGGCCGTGAAGCGCAAGGCCTTCTCGACGCTTGCCTCGTGCGCGCGGACCGACCAGTTGCGCTTGTCCGCCTCCGGCGCGCCGAAATGTGCTGTCAGCAGGGCATTGACGGCTGCCCCGATGGTCGCTTCGCCGAACACGGCCATTTGCAGCACGCGCGCGAGCGCCGGATCGCCCTTGCCGGGCAGGAGGGGCGTGGGCCCGTATTGCTGCGCCACGTAGAGCATCATCGCGACGGACTCGTGGATCGCCACGCCGCCCTCATCCTCGAGGAACGGCACGGTGCCGAGCGGGTGCAGCGCGAGGTAGGCTTCGCTCGGCGGAAACGAGACCATCTCGACCTGGTAGGGCAAACCCATCTCTTCGCACTGCCACATCACGCGCAGGCCGCGGGCCCCGCGCGCGAAGTTGTAGATCTTGATCATCGGTGGTCTCCTTGCTCGCGATCCATGGTTCGAGAGGCGGCAGGCCGCGGCCCGATCTGACCATGAAGGCGGAGAGGCGGGAAGCCAATGTGAAGCTCATCGGTCGAGCGACGCCGGGCTCGCGAGCAGCGCGCGCGCGCGGCGGTCGCGCAGCCAGAGCCCCGCCCAGAGGAGCGCGGCGATGTAGATCGGAAAGAGCGTGTGGCTGAAGAGCGGGCTCCCGACCCGCACGTGGATCGCGATCGCGCCGCCCAGGTAACCGGTCCACAGAATCGCGCCGAGCACCGCGGTGCGCGGGATCAGGTACGTCACCAGGCAAGCGATCTGAAGGTAGCCGAGGGTGGGGACGAGGCTGACCGGGAATCCGAGCTGGGCCGTGGCTGCATCCGCGGGGAACAGCTGCAGCACCTTCACCGCGGCGTCGAACGTCAGGAACAGCACGCCCAGCCCGCTCAGGACGCGTCCCGCCCACAGCGCTCGCCTGGACGGCACCGCGCCGGGCGCTGCGACGCTGGTCGGCGCCTCGGCCCGGGGCGCGGTGGTGAGATCCTGGTCACGACGATGGATGCTGGTGGAGATCGCGGTCATGGGTGCCTCCGTGCTGGGATTCACCCCGTAGACCCCCGACCCCACCAGGAATCATCGGTCGCCTGAAAAAAATCGCCGCGCCGCCCCTGACCGGGCGCCCGGCCCGGCGGACGCGCTGGAAGGGCGGCCGCGGCCCTGCCGGAACGGCGCCTGCGGTGACGCCGGGAGAGCGCCGCGGCCATGCAGGAAGATCGAGCGGCAGGCGGAACCGCGGGAAGAGCGCCTCGGTGTCCAGAAAGGACGTCATGCTGGCGATGCGGTCCCCCGCGATGTCGAGCAGATGGATCGCCCAGGCCCGGTGGCCGCCCTCCGGCGCGGGGCGGTACCGCGCGAACGCGGGCGCGCCGCTCGCCGCCGTCGGCACGAGCCGCGCCTTCATCAGGTGTAGAGCCCGCACGGTCCGGCGCTGGTCTCCTTGACAAGGTGGTGCAGCCGTCGGATACGCTAATTTCCCACGATGCGTGAGGGCGGCACGAGGGGGTGGGGTCCCCCTCCACGGATACGTGGCGACTCGTTCACGGAGGGCTCCCAGGACCGCGAGGCAATCCATGAGCATGTATTATTCTCATCTTCTCGTCCCGCTCGATCCGAGCTTGGTCTTCAAGGCGGAGGCGATGACGGCGTTTCTCGAAGCCGCAATGAGTGCTGGGTTCGTCGGGAAGAACCCCGAGCGGTTTGTGCGAACGGACCCCGAGCCCGTTGGGTCCTTCGTGTTCACCATGTCGCGCGGGATGCCGAAGGCCGGCAAGTACCGCGGGCGCAATCCGGGATCGTGGCTGCGTCCCGACTCCGCGGAGGAGCTCTGCCATTCCCTGGAGAATGACGACAACGTTCAAGCCACGATCTGGAGCGAGTTCCGACCGACGCGACCACCTCTGCTTGCGCTCGAAGCGCTTCAAGGCGGGGCGCGGTACGACATGACGCAAGCGCAGTTCGACGACGTCTACTACGTCGCGATCACATGCCATCGCACCCAGGTGCCCGTGTCGATGTCCGCCGACCGGGACTCCGAGGACGCGGCGCTCGAATTCGGAGCGCGCATGGATCTCGTGGACGTTCCGCCGTATGCTATCGCCGATTACCCCTACAAGGCCGGGCACATGGAGATCGCCGGAATCGCCGCCGCTCGATCATGGGTGAGCATCACCTTTGGCAACTACGTTTTTCCACCTGCCCAGCTCTTCGAAGACCTGTTCTCGCGGGAGGGAGGTCTTCCATTTGCAGTGCCCGACTTCACGGCGCTCGCCGAGCGATGCCTCGGCTGCGATCTTCGCCAGACGTGCCATTTTTGCTGACGTGCCTCCCCTGAACGCAGCCTCCACCCTCCAGAGGAGCATCGCAATGTCGAAGGTCGTCGCAATCATGTCCATGTCGCTCGACGGTTACGTCGCCGACGTCAACGATGGCGTGGCCGAGGTGTTCGACTGGTACGCCAATTCGGGGGACGTCGAGATCCACACCGGAGGGTCGGATCCCATGACGTTCAAGGTGTCCGGGCCGAGCGCCGAGCACCTTCGCGGTCTCACGTCCGAACTTGGTGCCATGCTCACCGGTCGACGCACGTTCAACTTCGCCCAGGGCTGGGGCGGAAATCACGCTTGGGGACCGGCGTTCGTGCTCACCCACCACATCCCCCCCGGATGGCCGCGACCCAACTCGACTGTCCACTTCGTGACCGACGGCATCGAGAGCGCCGTGAACCAGGCCAAAGCCGCCGCCGCCGGGAAGTCCGTCGGGGTCCACGGCGCCGACACCATCCAGCAGTGCCTGAATGCTGGGCTCCTCGACGAAATCCACGTCGACATCGCGGCGGTTCTTCTTGGCTCCGGAGTTCGACTCTTTGACCACCTCGCCCGCACGCCAGCCGTCCTTGGCAACCCGACGGTGATCGCGGGCGTCGGCGTCACACACCTGCGCTACCCGGTACGCAAGGCGTAGTCCTGCTGGCGAGGGCTGTCGAATGGGCGACGGGAGACATCCCACGTGCGAAGCTGCGGCAGGCAGGAACAGTTCCATGACGACCTGGATCAGTGGAGTCTGCGAAACGAACGGCATCACCATCCACTACCTCCGGACGGGAGGCGCCAAGGTTCCCGTCGTCCTGCTCCATGGATTGATGGGGAGCGGCGCCTGCTGGACTCCCCTGGCGCGGGCGCTCGAAGGTGAATTCGACGTCGTCATGCCCGACGCCCGAGGGCACGGCGGCTCGAGCGCGCCGCCCCACGGCTACCGGTACGACGATCACGCGAGCGACGTCGTGGGCCTCATCCGCGGCCTGGCTCTCTCTCGTCCGGTCCTGCTTGGCCACTCGATGGGCGGCATGACCGCCGCGGTGGTGGCGAGTCGAGGGGCGGGGATCCTCCGCGGCCTCATCCTTGTCGACCCGACGTTCTTGAGCCCCGAGCGCCAGCGCGAGGTGCACGCCAGCGACGTCGCCGATCAACACCGCCAGGCCCTCGCCTTGCAGAAATCCGACCTCGTTGCGAAGGCCCGAGCCCGAGACCCGCGTCGCTCGCTCGAGATCATCGAGCTGCAAGCCGAGGCGAGGCTGAAGACCCGGATGGACGCGCTCGACGTTCTCACGCCGCCCAACCCCGCGTACCGCGACGTGGTGAGCGCGATTGACGTCCCGAGCCTGCTCGTCATCGGTGACGACAGCCCCGTCGTCACGCTCGAGATGGCAACGGAGCTGCGGGGTCTCAACCCACGCGTGCGAATCGAGCAGGTACAGGACGCCGGCCACGGCCTTCCCTTCGAACAACCCGAGCGCCTGGAAGAGGTGGTCCTATCGTTCTTGCGTGAGCTGGCGTAGCTGCTGCGGTCACTCCGGCTCGCCCTCGGCGAGCGCGACGGGCTGGTCGTTCTCGGTCAGAACGCCGCACCCGTGCCACACCATCAGCACCGCATAGAGCGCCGCGAGCACGCGAAAGCCGCTGAACAGGCCGAAGCGCTGGCCGAGCGAGCCGCCCGCCACCGCGCCGATCAGGCCCCCGGCCGGTCCCGAGAGGGAGAACAGGCCGCCCACCCGGCCGCGGCCGAGCTCGGCGGTGAGCGCCGCGAAGCGATTGACGCTCGTGAGGTGCTGCACGCCCAGCCCGAGCCCGAGCAAGACCGCCCCGATCCACAGCGACGCGACGCCGAGGGGAAAAGCGAGCAGGAGCTCGGTCGCGAGCAGCAGCGAGAAGGCGATCGCGTAGCGGGCAGCGTCGCGCAGCGGCGACAGGGCGCCCCCGGCGAGGAGCAAGGTCAGCACGAACACGGCGCCCTGGAGGGTCACCAGGCTCGCGGCTTGTGGCACCGAGAGGTGAAACTCGCGGATCCCGATCAACACCACGAACACGGCGAAGTAGGACATCGCCATCTGACCACACAGCTCGATGAGCATGCTCTGGCGCAGCTCGCGGCGAGACAGGATGATTCCGACCTGCCCGCGCAGGCGCTCGAGGAGCGGCGTGGCCGAGCGCCCGCGGCCGGGAGGAGCCCCGGAGAGCACGCGATCGCCGACGAAGACCGTCGCCAGCAGCCCGAGTCCGGTCACCACGAACACGCCGGTGTAGCCGAGCAGGCCGAGGAGCTGCGCGCCGAGCATCGGGCCCACGAAGAACATGCCGAGCGAGTGGGACGCGCGCTGCCAGCCTGCCTTGCGCGGGCCGAGGCGAGGAAGCAGGTGAAGAAATTCGGTCTGGGTCGCGACCATGCGAAACGGGTTGAGCAGCCCGAAGAGGACCACGCCCGCGATGAGCTGCCAGGGGCGATCCATGTGGGTGAAGCCGAGCAGGTACAGCGCCGCGCCCGCGAGGCCGCCGAAGCGGAACAGCGGCCGGCTGCCGTGGCGGTCGATCAAGCCTCCAACCGGCATCGAGAGCAGCAGCATGCCGGTGAACTGCAGGCCGCCGACCAGGCCGATCTGCCAGGGGGAGGCGTGGAGCGAGGCGGCATACAGCGGCAGGACCACCTTGGCCACGCCGTTGCTCGAGCCCGCGAGCAGGCCGAGCACCATGAAGCCGAGGAGATAACGCTGGGGGAGAGGCGGCGAAGATGTCATCACGCGAACCGAGGCGAGCCGCCGGTCGATCGGCGCGTTCGTCCGCCGTGCCGAGTCGGGTGGTGCTGCCGCGCGGGCGCCCTGCAAGCCACGCTCCCGAGCCGGATCAGGCCCATGGCGACGGCCTCGTCGCCGCGCCGCCCGCTGCCTGCTGCTCCAGCAGCACACGCGCAGCACGCGCCTGGTGCTGGCGCAGCAAGGGAGCATCCGGTATTCCGGATACACGTCGTCCGGAGCGGACGCTCGCGCAGCCTGGCGAGCAGCCAGTAGCTCATCCAGTCGGCCTGGGCGTTGGGGTGGCCGCCGCCGCTGCTGGCGCTCATGAAGCTCATGAGATAGCCGCCAGCGCGGCTGGGCGGCCAGGGCGAGACGTCAGCCCGGCCTGACGCGCTTGGCCGCAGGCCGGCTCGTGCAGCGGGCGATCCACGCGTTCACGTTCGCGAAAGGCGAGAGGTCCACGCCGAAGCGGGCCAGGAACGGCAGCGCCGTCACGAGCGACACGTCGGCGAGCGAGAACTGGTTGCCCACGAGGTACTCCTTGCCCTCGAGCGCGCGGTCGAGGATCTCGATCCCGTTCGCGAGGTCCTGCTTCGCGCCCTCGGCTACCTTGGGGTTGCGCTCGTCGGCGGGGAAGCGCTCCAGGGTGTTGCGCAGGAGCCGCGTCGTCGCCTCGAACAGCGTGACGTTGCCCCATGCCATCCACTTGAACGCCTCGGCGCGATCGGCGTTGAGCGGCGGGAAGAGGCCCTTGTCCACGCCGAAGCGCTCGCCGAGGTAGAGCAGGATCGCGAGCCCCTCGAAGATCGGCTTCCCCTCCGCGACCAGCAGCGGGACCTTGCCGTTCGGGTTGAGCGCGAGGTACTCGGGCTTGCGCTGATCTCCCGCCGCGAGGTCGAGCTTGACCTTCTCGTAGGGGACGCCGAGCTCCTCGAGCGCCCAGTGCACCCGGTCTGCGCTCGTCATGGGGGCGTAATAGAATTTGAGGTCGGACATGCGGCGAGCAGAGCCCCGCCGCGCGCGAGCCGCAAGGGGGCTTCGTTCGTCGCGCATGAGCTCGATCTCGGTGGACGGCGCTCCACGACATCCGTCGAGATGCTCATGACGTCACGTGGCGTCGGCCGGCACGTGACCGAACAGCCGGCGCGCGCAGTCGTGCCCGTACAGCCTCACCGCAAGGCGGACGCGAAGCTCCTGGCCGTCCGCCCCTGGGTGGCGAGCACGGATGCTCGCGAGGGCGAGCTCACGGACCGCCTGGCTCAGCCGCATCGCAGCCTCGATCCGCTTTTCCGGAGGCATGCACCGGAGCAGATCGTGGTAGCGTGCGTCCGCTTGCGGCGAGGTGTCGACCATCGACATGCAATATAACGCTAGCAGAATCGCTCTCGCGGGAAGCGCTCGCCGCCGGTCCCTCGCGAGGCGGGGTGTCGTTCCGGCGGAGTGCCCTCCATCGCCCGACGCTCGCTCCTGGTTGCGTCGACGCTCCACGTGAAGTGCTCGCTCCAGCGATGGAGGCGCGGGTTGAAGACCGGCACGACGTCTCCCGTCAGCGGGTCGACCGACTCCGTGGCGCCTGCCTTGAACTCATTACAGGGGCGGCATGCGAGGCATACGTTCTCGAACGAGGTCGGCCCGCCCTTCGAGACCGGCGTGATTTGATCGCAGGTCAGGGGAATCCCGCTATTGGCCTCGCTCGTCAGGCAGTATTGACATCGGCGCCGATCGGCCTCCTCGATACGAGAACGGAGCAGCTCGGAAACGTAGGTTGACACCGCAGTCCGTCTTCTATCTCGTGGAGGGCGCGCGCTACGGAGAAGCGACCGCGTGCCCGCGCCATCGCAGGAGCGCCGCAGCGTGCGCTTTGCGGAGCATGAACAGGTCGCTCTCGTGGCGAAGACGCTCGAGCTCGATGCGCTCCGCCGGCGTGAGGAGCCCCTGGGCGTTCCGGTCGAGCAGCTCGTCGTGGCGCGCGAGCTCTGCCTCGGACCTGTGGCTCTTTGCGATTTGCCAGAGCGCCAGGTCGTCCATCTTGTCGAGGCAGGCGAGGTCGACCTGGAACTCCGGGGGCGCGTCGTCCCAGGCGGGAGGGCTGCCGAGGCTCAGCGCCCGCAGCATCACGGCTTCGAGCGGCTGTCGGGTCGCGAGCGCGGTCCCCCCTCAGCCGCTGGTAGAGCACCTCGGGGAGAGCGAGGGTGACGGTGGTGGCCGGCATCGCGCTGGGGTGGACGCGGGAGGCAAGCCCGCTTCGCCGTCGAGCCTAGCACGAGGAGCACCCCCGCTCCTCCCCTCCCCGGCCAACCGCGATGACGAAAGCGAACGCGCGGCGGGCTGCTGGCCGGGGCGGTGCGCTACTCCCCCCGTTCCCCAGCGAGCGACAGGATTCTCTGGCGGACCTCGCCAGACAGCCACATGCCCGCATCAGCGAGCTTGTCGACCCACGGCCCGACGTTTTGTGTGATCCCTCGAGACTTTGCCTCCAGCAAGATCTTGAGCGTTCCCCAGACGACCAGCCCTGCCGCTTGAGCCGTGCGTCGCGCCAGCGCATCGTCGAGGAGAATCACACGGGACGGATTTTCCAGAGCCAGAGCCATGGCTGCAAGCTCTCCCGCTCCCAAGTCGAGCGCGAGCCATTCCGATGGCATGGATTGGGGCTCGACGATCTTCACCCACCCATAAGTGCTCAGCGTGGGGACCTCATATCCCTTGCGTCGCCCCTCCCTCAACTCAAGATCCACAGCGCTGGGGACCCAGACGTCTTTGAACATCTCGGCGAGCCAGTCGATGGCGCCGATGCGGTGAAGGTACAGCAGGGGTGAGGTATTGCTGATGGCCTCAACCAACTGCAGCCTCCAGCGCGCGGAGCTCGGCGTCGAGGGGGAAAACCTTGTAGCGACCCAGACTCAGCAGAAATTCGACCCGCGCCATGCCGGCTAGCTCCGCAGCGCGGCCGGACGAGAGCCGCCCCAGCTCGTACAGCTTGACCGCGGCGAGGGTGCGGAGCTCTCGCGCGAACTCAGCTTCGTCCATCTTCTCCGCAAGGAGCACCTTCTCGGGCACATCCACCACAATCTGTCGAGTTGCCATGTTCCGTCCTTGGTTGCTCGAAGAGGCGGGCAAGTCTGTTTTTAGCACGTTTTAGCACGAAAGGTGCCGGGCGAGCACACGGAGGAGCTCAGCGAGATTTGTCGGCGTGGACATGCGGTTCTCGCGCGCGCCTGCTCTCACGGGCGAGCGTGGCGAAGTCGATGTGGGCCTGTAGGCCTGGCGTGGGTGCGGCGGCCGAGCTCGAAGGCGGCAGCGAGCCGGGTCGCGTCGAACAGCGCGATCTGGGTGCGCTCGGCGAGCGCCGCGGGCGAGAGGCGACCGAGCGAGGGGAGAGCGGCCGTGCCGAGGAGGCGCGGACCGACGTCGGGCAGGCCGAGCACCATCTCGGAGGAGGGCGGCCTCGGTCGCGGTCGGGAGATCGGCCGCCGTCTCGGCGGGGGCGTCGACGAGGGCGCGGCTCATCGGGCTCATCGGGGCCACCTCCGCGAGCGGGCGAGGGCGCGGGCGAAGTGGAGTCTGCGAAACGAACGGCATCAACATCCACTACCTCCGAGCTGGAGGCGCCAAGGTTCCCCTCGTTCTGCTCCATGGATTGATGGGGAGGTCCGCGGATGCGGTCGCTCCGACTCGCCCTCGGCGAGCGCCACCGGGGCAGCCATCACGACCTCGAATCGACGGGAGAGGACGCGCCGCGCTTGGCTGCCCATCGCAGCAGCGTGTCCAGCGCCGGGCAGAGGGCTTGTCCCCACGCGGTGAGCCCGTACTCGACCCGGGGCGGCACCTCGGGGTGCGTGACGCGCCAGATCATCCCGTCGCGCTCCATCTGCCGGAGCTGCTGGATCAGCATCTTCTGCGAGATGCCAGGGATGGCGCGCTCGAGCTCCGAGAAGCGCTGCACCTTCCCTCCGAAGAGGCGGAAGAGGATCACCAGCTTCCAGCGCCCCTTGAGGAGCTCGAGGGCCTGCTCGACACGCTCGGCGGCGATCTCGGGAGTCGCCGGCTCGTCGTACTCACCTTCAGGTGCGTACCCCACCTTTTCGTGCGTTCTTGCCACCCGATGAGCCTAGCCCAACTTTGCGCGCGAGGGGGCCCACGCGCCGGGCCGCGAGTCATCGTCCCTCAGGAGGAATCACCGCCCATGCAAGTACCTGAACCGCTCGCAGGGGACGTCGCCGCGCAGAACGCGCGGAGCGTCGATGCCATGCTCGATCGAGCTCGGATCGCCCGCCCGGAGATCGACGGATGAACACGCCCCGAAGATTCTCGATCGATCCCGAGGAGTTCGCCGGCAAGCGCGTGCTCGTCACAGGCGGCACCAAGGGGGCGGGCGAGGCCATCGTCCGCCGCCTCGGCGCGGCGGGCGCCGTGACGGCGACCACGGCGCGCTCTGCGCTCCCGGCAGGCCAGTCGCCGAACGTCTTCGTACAGGCCGACCTCGCCACGGTGGCAGGGGTGGACGCCGTCGTCCGCGCGGTCCTGGGCGAGCTTGGCGGCATCGACATCCTGGTCCACACCGTCGGCGGCTCCTCTGCGCCGGGCGGCGGCTTCGCGTCGCTCACCGAGGACATCTGGCACGACGAGCTGTCGCTCAACCTCATGGCCGCCGTGCGCCTCGATCGCGCGCTCCTCCCGCACATGATCGCGCGAGGCGCGGGGGTCGTCCTCCACGTTTCGTCCATCCAGCGCCGGCTCCCTCTCCACGACGCGACGATCGCGTACGCGTCGGCGAAAGCCGCGTTGTCCACGTACAGCAAGGCGCTCTCGAAGGAGCTGGGACCGAAGGGCGTCCGCGTGAACTCGATCGCCCCGGGATGGATCCGCACGACGGCAGCCGACGCCCTGGTGAAGCGCCTTGCCGACGGCGCCGGTACGGACGAGGACACGGCCCGGCAGGGCATCATGAACGCGCTCGGTGGTATCCCCATCGGGCGTCCCGCGTGGCCCGAAGAGGTCGCGGAGCTCGTCGCATTCCTTGCCTCCGACAGGGCGGCGTCCATCCATGGGAGCGAGTACCTGATCGACGGGGGCACTGTGCCCACCGTTTGACGGCACACACCGGACCCACTCGGCACAACGCCCGCCCGCCGAACAGCCGCTGAGCACCCGTTCGATATTGTCCGGCGTGCGAGCGTGTACGACGTCCAGATCAAACGTGTTGACGGGGCTCCCTGGATCACGGCGGCGACGCCACCGACGACAATGAAGTCGACTCGATAAATCTGCCGCGTGCTGAGCGAGGCAATCGGCCTGTACCGCGCCGCGGGCTACCGCGAGGTCGAGCCGTTCAACGGGGAGCCGTACGCGCACCACGAGCTGGCCACTGCGCGCACGTAACGATTTCCGCTCCCCTGCTGGGAAAGACGGTGTTGACGAGGAGCTCGTGCACCGCCGGGTCCGGGTCGGCGCACCCGTCGCGGAGCACCGTCAGCTCGTAGCCCCGGTCCGACGCATCGTACAGCGTGGCCGCGACCATGGCGCTCGTCGCGACACCAGTGAGCGCGAGCGAGTCCACGCCGCGGGCGCGGAGCACCAGATCGAGATCCGTTCCTGCGAACGCGCTCGTGCGCCGCTTGAGCACGACGACGTCGTCCGCGGTGACCTCCAGCGCGACCTCCGTACCCGGCGAACCCTCGTGGAACAGGTTGCCGGCCCGGTGGAAGGCCGCGAAGACCTCACCCGCCAAGTCCGCGCCGTTGGCCCGAAACGCGGTACGCACGAACACGACCAGCACCCCGGCAGCGCGGGCTCGCGGCAGCAGCTCGGTCACCGGCGGCACCACGGCCTTCGTGAACGGGTAGTTGTCGAGAATCCCGACCTGGAGGTCACCGACGATCAGCGCGCAGCTCATGGTGCGAGCTTCTCCATCCGGCGGCCCACCGTCAATAGAACACCGACGCCGAGACGGTCGTCGAGGTTCGCGGGGCAGTCTTCTGCCCTCCCTCGGCGATCATGCCTTGCCTCAGGCACGACGCTCGATGGCCCCTCGACCGGCACACGTACCAACTACATACTCGCCTGCGTCATCGTTCGCGTCCAGCGGCGCGCCACGCGTGCGCCTCTCATCGGCATGCCCGTGCGCTCGACGCGCGGCGCGCGACCATCAATGGCCCGACGCGCAGCGCACGCGCCACGTGCTCGTCTGCGTTGTCGTCGGGAGCTCGGCCGCCGTCTCGACGGGGGCGCCGACGGGGACGCGGCCCACCGGGCTCATCGGGGCCACCTCCGAGAGCGGGTGAGGGCGCGGGCGAAGAGGAGATCAAGCGCGGCCGGCCGCGCTTGCGTCCCGCCGGCACCTGAAAGCCAGTCCCCGGTGTCCGTACCTCGACAGCCCGCGGCCATCCGCGCGCTTCTCCACGTGGCTCATCGTCGGCGCGTGTTTTGCCGGAGCTTCGGACGTCGTCCCGCGTGGTGGAGAGCTCGGCAAGCTGCGGCAACCTGAACAGCCCCGCCGCTGATCGGCCGCGCCGTTGCAGGGGCACTTCTTCGCTTCGGAGGGATGGGGCATCAAGGGCCCGCTCGCGCCTTCGTCCGGTGTAGATACCGCACGGTCCTGCGTTGGTCTGCTTGACAAGGTGGGGCAGCCGTCGGATACGCTGCCTTTGCACGATGCGTTGGGGCGGCACGTGGGAGTGGGTCGGAGTTCAAGGCGGACCGACCATTCAGCGAGCTATCGCCCGTCTGCGTCAGGCGATGCACCTGGACCGCCGGCGTCCGCGCTCGATCGCGGGCGGCTCGGCTCGAAGGAGTGACGAATGCAGATCGGAATCATCGGCGCCGGCTCGATCGGCGGGTCGCTGGCGAAGCTGTTGGGGAAGCTCGGTCACCAGGTCGTGATCGCGAACTCGCGCGGGCCGGACACGCTCCGCGAGCTTGCCGCCGAGACCGGGGCCACCCCCGTCACGGCCGCGGAGGCCGCGCGCGGCGGCGAGATCGTGGTCGTTACGATCCCCCAGCGCGCGGTCGTGGACCTGCCGAACGATCTCTTCGCCGGCGTGCCCGCCGATGTGGTCGTGATCGACACCAACAACTACTACCCGGTCCGCGACGGCAGCATCCCGGCCATCGAGGCGGGGCAGGTCGAGAGCGCGTGGGTCGCCGAGCAGATCGGGCGGCCAGTGGTCAAGGCGTTCAACAACATCTACTTCGAGAGCCTGCTCGCGAAGGGCAAGCCGAAGGGCACGCCGGGGCGCGTCGCGCTCCCGATCGCGGGGGATCCGCCGGAAGCGCGGGCGAAGGTCATGCGCCTCGTCGACGAGCTCGGCTTCGATGCGGTCGACGCGGGCGGCCTCGAGGACTCGTGGCGGCAGCAGCCGGGTACCCCCGGCTACATCCACGACCTCGACGCGCCTCGGCTGAAGGAGGCGCTCGCCGCGGCCGAGCGGAGCCGCATCCCCGAGTACCGCAAGGCCTCGGACGACTGGCTGCGATCGCTCATCGCGTCACAGAGCCCGAGCTGATCCGAGCGCAAGCGGAATCGTCGGCCGCAGCGGCGGCCTCGAGGACACAGCATCCTCAGATGGATCCAAGCGTCGCTGATGCAGCGAATCTTCCCGAGCCTGCCTTCACCGGCTGGGCTTCAGAGCAATAGCAATGGCAGTGCCGTTCGTTGGAACCATTCCGACCGCTTGATGTTAGAGGAGACGCAGCATGGACCGATTCACCGGCGGTTGCCTGTGCGGCAACGTGCGAATTGTGGCGTCGGGACTCCCATACCGGGTCGGCCTTTGTCACTGCCTCGACTGCCGCAAGCATCATGGAGCCCTTTTCCACGCTTCTGCGGTGTTCCCTCAGGACGCGGTGACGATCGATGGCGAAACCCGCGACTACGCCGGGCGGTTCTTCTGTCCCCGCTGCGGTTCGTCTATTTTTGCGCGCAGCGCAGACGAAATCGAAGTGAACCTGGGATCCCTGGATGCCCCAGATCAACTGATGCCAACCTACGAAAGCTGGATCGTTCGTCGCGAGTCCTGGTTGCCGCCGTTTCCACTCACGAGACGATATGACCGCGATCGTGACGCCACGGGTCGCTTTGAAGAGTAGGTCGCACGAACGGTGGGGTGCGGGAACGTGCCCTCACTGTCTGGGAAGCCTTCATGCTTCCGGAGGATGGTATCTTCCGGAGCCTTGACAACCAGATCCTCTCCGCTGGCGCGGACCTTGACTTTTCGCCGGCGACTGAACTCGACATCATCGTAGAAGCTCGGCCCGAGAGCGAAGATACCGATCTTCGTCACCATCGGCAGGTAGAAGATGTTCGCGCAGCTTCCGCGGGTCAGGGCGTCGCGAAGCACCTCTTGATCCACCTCGAAGTCCGGGCCGAGCAGCTCCGTGAACGCGCGCACATGACGGGGCATCATCGCGACGACCAGATCGATATCGTTCGTCGCGCGCGGCTCACCTTGGAGGGAGCTCGCGAGGCTGCCGCCGATGAAGTGCTCAGGTCCGTCTCCGTTCGTCGAGCGTCGGGCGGAGCACCTGGAGCATGAGCTGATCCTTGGGTCGGGTGAGCTTCTCCTTGATCGCGATGAGCCGTTCGAGCGTGATGACACGTATCGAGATCGCACCGAGATCCAGCTCCTCGCTGTCGGCCATGAGTTCGTCGTACGATGTCCCTTCCTCGATTGTGCCCAGAATGTCCAGCGTTCCCATGTTGGTCGCCAGCAGCTGGTGCCCAGTGGAGGCCAGATGAGAGGCGGTTGGTGAAAGCCTCCTCTGGAGATCTATCCGGTAGACGGCATCGAGCTCACGCAGCGCACCGAGCAGCCGTTCGATATTGTCCGGCGTGCGAGCGTGTACGACGGCCAGATCGAACGTGTTGACGGGGGCTCCCTGGATCACGGCGGCGACACCACCGACGACAACGAAATCGACCCGATGCCGGGCGAGCAACCCGAGGAGCTCAGCGATCTTCGTCGGAGCGGGCATGCGGTTCTCGCGCGCGCCTGCTCTCACGGGCGAGCGTGACGAAGTCGATGTGGGCCTGGAGGGTGGCGACCCGATCTGCTGGCGTGAGGCTCAGCATCCAGCGGATGAGCGTGAGGTCGACGCCGTCCTCATTGTAGACCGGAGGTGCCGATTCAGGATCGACCATCTTGGGTGGAGCGTATCACGCACGGATACGACGGACGAGCCCCCGCATCGCGGCGGGCTGTGCCGCACTCCAGCCAGGCATGCGACGCCAGGCGTCTCGCTGGCCGTCACTGCGCGGATCCTGCCCGGTGTTGTGACCGGAGACTTCCGCGATGGCCATCCACCAGGCCGGACCCGATGGGGGCGTGCGCTATGCGCCAGCCTGAACCGCCGATGCCGGAGGCTTGCGGAGCAGCCTGCCGGGTCGATGCGCGGGAGGCTGGCGGCTGGATGCGCAGGGGTGGGAGGGGCGAAGTGCTCTGACGCAGGGGCGCTGCGCGCCGAGAGGGTCTGCTCGTGGACGGCGGCGTAGCGGCCGCTGGGGGTGACGATGACGTGGGCCGTGAGCGGGACGAGCAACTCCGCGGAGAGGTGGCGCAGCTCCAGGGTCATCGCTTCGTCCTCGCGGGTCGGCGTCGGGTCGCCGCTGGGGTGGTTATGGGCCAGGACGAAGCTGTGGGCTGCCATGTCCAGCGCCGTGCGCAGGACGGTGGAGCGGCCGACGTAGAGGGCGTCGTCGGAACCGCTGGCGAGCAGGCGTGTCTCGCGGACGCGGCCGTGGGTGTCGAGCGCCGCGATCCAGAGCTCCTCGTGGATCAGGGACGCCAGCCTCGGGCCGAAGTACCGCGCCACGCGGGCGGCGTCGGTGAGGAGCGCGCCCCGGCGGGCGCGGGCGGCGTGGTAGCGGCGGCCGAGCTCGAAGGCGGCGGCGAGCCGGGTCGCGTCGAAGAGGGCGATCTGGGTGCGCTCGGCCAGCGCCGCGGGCGAGAGGCGGCCGAGGGAGGGGAGAGCGGCCGTGCCGAGGATGTGTGGCCCGACGCCGGGCAGGCCGAGCACCATCTCGAGGAGGGCGGCCTCGGTCGCGGTCGGCAGCTCGGCCGCGGTCTCGGCGGGGGCGTCGACGGGGGCGCGGCTCATCGGGCTCATCGGGGCCACCTCCGAGAGCGGGTGAGGGCGCGGGCGAAGAGGCGGCGCGCGAGGCGGAGGCGGGTGGCGACCGTGCGGCGCGGGAGCGAGAGGGAGGCGGCGATCTCGTGCGAGGAAAGGCCGGTGGCGGCGAGCGACAGGATCTCGCGCAGCTCGGGGCGGAGACGGTGGAAGGCGCGGAGGAGGCCGCGGGCGGCGAGGCGGGCCTCGGGAGAGGGGGCAACGAAGGCGGAGAGGCGGTCAGGGTCGACCGCAGGGAGTTCGTGGCGGCGGTGGGCCTTGTCGCGGTAGTGCGAGGCCTGCCGTGAGGCGATGCCGGCGAGCCAGAGGCGGAGGGCGTCGGCGGGAGGAAGAGCGGGGGACGGGCGGAAGCGGCCGGCGCGCATGCTGCGCCAGGCGCCGAGGACGGTGTCCTGGGTGAGGTCGTCGAGATCGGCGGGGAGGATGCCGCGGGCGCGGAGGGTGCTTCGGATGAAGGGGGTTTGATCGAGGAGCGCGGTGGCGTCCAAGTAGACGGTGGGATGCGCGGCGGGAGCCCCGCCTCTGCCAGGCCATCGCCCGAGCGGGCGTGGAGCGCCGGAGCGGACGCGGCGGCAGGAGGGCGGATTGATCTCTTGGCCCTGTTCAGGGCGTGAACGTACTGTTCCCATGTCGGACCTCGTTCGAGCGGGGTTCGGCCACGCCGCCCGGGGTGTTACCAGCACCCGCGGGCGGCACTATTCGCGGTCCTGCAACCCTACGGGCTGCCGGCAGGAAGCGTCAACGAAAAGCACGGTCGTGCCGCGTTATTATGGGTCGAGCAAGGGTGTACGCACGACCTGGTGCGAACGCTCACCCTGGACACCGTTCTGGTCTACATCGCCGCGAATCTTCGGCGTCTCCGCCAGAAGCGCGGCATGACCCAGGAGAGCCTCGCGGAGGCTGCCGAGCTCGATCTACGGACGTTGCAGGACATCGAAGGCATGCGGCAGAGCGTGAGCCTGGGTGCGCTCGTTCGGCTCGCGAACGCGCTCGACGTGTCACCAGCGGCTCTCCTCCGGCCTGCAGAGATGCCGGAGATCAAGCGCGGCCGGCCGCGCAAGCGTCCCGCCGGCACCTGACAGCCAGACGCCGGTGTCCGCACCTCGACAGCCCGCGGCCATCCGGGCGCTTCTCCACTTGGCTCATCGTCGGCGCGTGCTTTGCTGCGGCTTCGGACGCCGTCCCGCGTGGTGGAGAACTCGGCAAGCTGCGGCAACCTGAACAGCCCCGCCGCTGATCGGCCGGGCCGTCGCAGGGGCACTTCTTCGCTTCCGCGGGATAGGACATCGAGGGCCCGCTCGCGCCTTCGTCCGGTGTAGAGCCTGCACGGTCCTGCGCTGGTCTCCTTGACAAGGTGGGGCAGCCCTCGGATACGCTATCTTTCCACGATGCGTGGGGGCGGCACGAGGGGGTGGGCTCGGAGTTCAAGGCGCTCCACGCGGAAGCGGCGGTCAGCGGTCGAGAGGACTGATCACGCCGAGAGGACCGCGGTCGATGATGTGGGTGCATACCATCGTAGTCCGCACATCTTTGTGGCCGAGCAGTATCTGAATCGTCCGGATGTCGGTGCCCGCCTCGAGCAGGTGGGTCGCGAAGCTGTGGCGGAGGGTATGGCATGTCGCGCGCTTGGCGAGCCCCGCCGCGCGTCCGGCATCGTGCACGGCCCTTTGCACTGCCGATTCGTGCAGGTGGTAGAGGACCTGTCGGCCAGTCGCTGGATCGGTGCAAGGGCGAGAGGCGGGGAAGAGGTACTGCCAGGCGAGGCTCGTGGCTGCTCCTGGCATTTTCGCTCGCAGAGCGTGGGGCAGGTCGACCTCGTCGCGGCCAGCCGCGAGCTCCTTCTTGTGCCGTTGCGCCACGGCGTCGAGCTGGGCCTGCAGCTCGTCGCGCGCGCGAGCGGGGAGCAAGGCCGGCCGGTCGTGCTGTCCTTTTCCGCGGCGCACCATGATTTGCCGTCGAACGAGCTCGACGTCTTGGACGCGAATCGAAAGCGCTTCGAGGAGGCGGAGGCCGCTTCCGTAGAGGAGCTCGCCGATGAGCCGAAAAGGTGGGACGAGGTGTTCGAGCAAGGTGAGCGTCTCCTGCCGCGAGAGGACCGAGGGGAGGCGCTCCGGTCGGCGGGCGCGTTCGAGCGCTTCGAGTCGAGGTATCTGCAGGTCGAGAACCCGCTTGTAAAGGAAGAGGAGCGCGCACAGCGCTTGGTTCTGCGTGGATGCCGCGGTGCGGCGTGCGACCGCAAGCTCGTTGAGGAAGGCCGTGACCTCTTCCGCGCCCATCTGCCGTGGGTGCTTGCCGCTGTGGAAGCGGATGAATTGCCGGATCCAGTGGACATATGCCTCTTCGGTACGCGGAGAGTAATGCAGGCGTCGGATGGTGGCGCGTACGGCCTCGATGAGGGTCATGTGGATGGTCCTGCGTGCGTAGGGCCGGTTCGTCGGACCCGCACTGGCCCTTATCGGCGCTGGGCGGGCGCGAGTTGCGCCGACCAGGGGATATTTCGACCGGGCTCTGGTCGCCCGGGGCACCCAGCCGTCGGCATGAATCCTGCGCGGCGAGACGCCGTCGCCGTGGGAGACCTAGCAACGGGAATACGTGGTTACGCAGCTGCGGCCTATCTCCGGAGATGCGCAGATAGGCCGCGGAAGGTCGCGGCCTATCCACGGGATTACGGAGATAGGCCATGGTGGGCCGCGACTTATCCTCGAAATATGGAGATAGGGTGCCACGGTTCGAGGCCTACATGCAAAACTGCGTAGATATGCCGCGCATCACAGTTGATTGCGACGTTAGGCATCGCAAAGGAGAACAGCATGAGCTACGTCGACTGTTTCCTCGCTCCGGTCCCTCGCGCGAACAAGGCCGCGTATGAAGAACTGGCCAGGCTTTCTGCAAAGGTGGTCAAGGAGCACGGAGCGCTCAGCGTCATGGAATGTTGGCTCGATGAATCGGGACCAGACGCAGAGACGTATCACGGAGCAGAAGCCAAGCAAGCTCAGGTGGAATACGGAAACTTCGTTAAGGCCGCAGGTGCTAGACAAGACGAGACTGTCGTTGTTTCCTACGTCGAGTGGCCCGACAAAGCTACACGAGACGCAGGCATGGAAAGAGTAACGAATGACCCGCGAATGCAGTTTGGTGATCAGGCTCCCGCCTTCGATGGAAGGCGTCTCATTGCAGGGGGCTTTAAGCCCATGCTCGGCGCAAGCGATGCCTAACCCTTCCATCGAGAGGACGTCACAAGGGCTGCGCCCTTGCGCCGCCTCTCATGTCAAACGTTAGAGCCTTCGTGGCAACGGCATGACGTCGCTCGTGTGCTCGTCCAACAGCTTCGCCCGCTTACTGGCGCTCGCTAGAACGGCACGTGCAAAAGGCCTCGCTTCGGCCAGGCTCCGCATGCCAGCATCGGCGTGGGCTGCCCGTCCTTCGACGGTCAGCGGGCGGGCGGTGCCCGTCGGGCACGTGCGAACGCCAGACGCTCCGCCCAAGTTCTCGTTGGTTGGGCTCCAACGAGCCGGCTTGGCGGCTCCGTAGTGGCTTGCACGCCTGCATCGGCGCGGGCTGCCCGTCCGTTGGCGGTCAGCGGGCGAGCGGTTCAGGTCGAACAGGCCGTGCCGTAAAGTAGCGCCCAAGAATCGAAAGCAGCACCTGGGGAGGTCGCGTGGTCGAAGGCAAAACACAT
The DNA here is from genome assembly GCF_051520435.1 of Sorangium sp. So ce363. Taxonomy (NCBI): domain Bacteria; kingdom Pseudomonadati; phylum Myxococcota; order Polyangiales; family Polyangiaceae; genus Sorangium; species Sorangium sp. So ce363. Next base: position 10,451,370 of record NZ_CP150333.1, read on the forward strand.
CAAGGGCAGGGCGCGCCGCTGCATCTCGGGCTCCGTGCCGCGTGGTCAACGCGGCTGGGTCCCTGCTCATCGGGGCAACGGTCTAACCAGTCCTTCGAGCGGACGTGCCCAGAGGGGCTTCGCCCCTTTGGTCCCGCCGCTCAAGTCCAACGTTCGACGGCATTCATACACCATCGTTACGCAGACGGTGCGGCCTGACCACAAATGACGCCGTTGTTGCTTTCTTCCTCGGCTTCGCGGAGATCTTCCGACGGCTGCCGAACAGCGGCAGGTTCCCGCGCCAGGTGTAGCCCCGTCCTCAGACCACAAGCGGTGATCGACACCCGCGGTCCAGCCCCCTCTCGGAGCATGGTGCCCCGGGAGGGGGGTCAGCCGGGCGCCCCCTTCTTCTTCGCCTCCACGGCCTTCTCGATCTCATCCTCGATCACACGCTCCATCCTGTCCTCGAAAGCGCGGCCAAAGATGTACGGCACGGCCATGGGGAAACCCGTCTCTCCGGGCTCTCCGTCGCACCAGGTGACGGGAAGCCCAGCCTTCTTGAGGGACTGACGAGCCGTCTCGAACGCGAGCTGTAACGCCTGGACCGCGTCCACACCGTAGGCCGAGTCTCGGACGGGATCTGGAATTCCCTGAATATCTACCGGACAGGCCCAGTCACCGGACGCCTTCTGTACCGGCTTGCCGATGGTCACGGTCACCATCCGGCCGGGCTCGCCTACGACCGAGAGGCGGCGTTCTGCAATGGGTTCGAGCGGGGTGTCGTCCTGCATGGGACGCACCTTGCGGCCCCTTCCCGCAGGGTGTCAAGCGGACGCCCTCTTCACGTACCGTAGTGCCAGTAACACCAGCCGAGGCACGCGACCAATCCACCCTTCGCTGCCGCCCAGCAACCGGCCCTCAAGCGAGGATCCGGTGGTAGCTGGGAGCAAAATTGCTCCATCGCCTGCTGTCCGTTCCGACATGCCCGGTTGCACTCGTCCAGGGAGTCAGGCAGTTCGACCTCGCCGCTGGCCGCTTCAGGTTCGTCCACCTCTGGCGATGCTCCACATCCCATCGTCGTCGCCAGACCTGTGGCTCCGAGAAGACCCAGCACGCACGGCAGCCGTCTCATGTGCTTCCCCCGAGGAGCACGTGGAGCCCGGCCCCTGACTACGTCAAGGACGACCTTGCCGGGTCGCTCCCCATACGATTTGTATTTGAATCGACAATTGGATAGGCTGTAATGCTTGTCAAGTGAACATCCAACGTCATACTTTCTGACGTTAGATGGCTTGTGTCATTTGCTCTCATCCGGCGAAGCGTCTCATCGAGGAGTGGATCCTCCGGGGGAATTCTCTTCGCCGGACGGCGAAGAAGTACGGCCTGCTCACCGCGACTGGCGAACTCAACTTTCACCGCACGGCAAGCCTATGTCCCTGGCCTGCTCGGCGTCTGGATGGGCTCTACCGAACGGATACACCCGGACCCGCGCCCGCCGCCTACCGCCGCGCGACTACAAGGGCTGGCACATCGACATCACCTTCGTCGCCAACCCGAACAGGTACTCCATCCTGCGCGGCGTGGAGATCCCGCCGTACGGTGGCGACACGCTCTGGAGCAACCTCGAGTGCGCCTACGACGGCCTGTCGCCCACGATCAAGGCGCTCGTCGACGGGCTCCAGGCCGTCCACCGCACGAGCAGCTACGATAGCGGAGAGCCCAGGCCGGGCCGCAAGGCCGCAGGCCCGTTCGCCGCGCTTCACCCGCTCGTGCGCGTGCACCCACGGACCGGCCGCAAATCGCTGTTCGTCAACCCGGGGACGACGAGCCACATCGTGGGCCTGCGAGAGCGCGAGAGCCAGGCGCTGCTCGACATGCTGGCCGACGAGGTGACGCGGCCCGAGTACGCGGTGCGCTTCCGCTGGACGCCCAACGCGATCGCCGTATGGGACAACCAGGCCACCGCCCACGCCGGCCCCATCGACTACGCCCACTTCGACCTGCCGCGCGTCGTTCGCCGCATCACGGTCGCAGGCGAGCTGCCCCAGGGGCCCGACGGGTTCCGCTCGCGGCCGCTCGAAGGCGAGCTGTTCGGCGTGCTCGGTTGACGCCGCGCCCCCACGCCGTCTCCCCGCGCCGGCGCCTCGTCCGCCTCGCTGGGGCTCGCCGCCCTCGCCGCCTTGGCCGCCGTCGGACGTCTCGATCTCGGCCGGATGAGCGTTGCCTGGTCTGCCGCGGGCCTGTACGATCCACGGGCTTCATCCCCGAGGCCTGTGCATGAAGCCGAGCGTCTACGTGGAAACCAGCATCGTCAGCTATCTGACCGCCAGGCCGAGCCGCGATCTGGTGCGAGCAGCGCACCAAGAGGTGACCGTCGAGTGGTGGGCAGGGCGCGACGCCTACGACTTGTACATCTCGCAGCTCGTGGTCGACGAAGCTTCCGCGGGCGATCCCGGCGCGGCAGCGCTGCGGCTCCAGGCGCTCGGCGACCTGCCGCTGCTGGAGCTCACGCCTCTGGAGCTCGTGGAGGAGTAACATTATGCACTATTTCGATTCCATCATTGACGAGGTTCGTGCTGCTCGCGACGCCATCGCCAAGGAGCACGAATACGATATCGATAAGCTCGCCGAAGCGCTCAAGGCGGGTGAGGCCAAGAGCGGGCGAAAGATCGTGCGGCTGCCACCGCGCGAGGTGACGCTCGTTCGCAAAGCATCGTGGCGAGGCGATCGGCGATAGCTCCGCCCAAAGGGCCTGCTGACCGACATGTAGGTAGGCGCAGCGCACCTACGCGCGGCAGAAGTCCAAATCGTTGGGCAGACTAGGAAGAGCTGCGTGAGGCTAGCAACGTGGAATCTGCGACATGGTGGCGGCAGGAGAGTGCCGCAACTTCTCGATGGCCTGAAGATGTTGGTCTTCGGACGCGCGCCAGACATTGCCGTGCTCACCGAGTTCCAAACGGGCTCGGCGGGGGACGAGCTTCAGGCAGGTCTTCGTGAGCTCGGACTCGTCCATCAATCATCATCGGTTTCAAATCACCGACAAAACTCCGTCCTCGTCGCCGCGCGATTTCCCTTCCAAGTGGGGTCGGCAGAAGGAGTCCCACCAGGCTATGAGCACCGGTTGGTAACCGCCGAGTTCGACGATCTGGTCGTTTGCGGCCTTTACTTCCCGAACATGAGGAGCAAGGCGCCGCTCTTCGACTGGCTCCTCGGCCGAACCGAACTCCTCAACAAGCGGGCGCTGCTCTTCGGAGACTTCAACACCGGTCTCCATCATCTTGACGAACACGGGGCGACCTTCTTTTGCGCTGACCAGTTCGCCGGATTACTGAAACAGGGGTGGGTGGACTTGTGGAGGGAGAGGAATCCAGAAGCTCGTGAGTTCTCTTGGTTCAGCCACGTCGGCAATGGCTTCCGAATCGACCACGCTTTTGGATCGCCGCAGTTGGCCAAGGCTGTTCGTTCCGTCTCCTACTCGCATGAGGTGCGAATCCGCAGAGTCTCGGACCACTCCGCGATGTTCCTGGAACTGGAGTGAGCTACCGAATACGCCACGGCTGCCGAGCGCGCTTCGCGCGGCGGCAGGCTAGCAGGTTGGGCCGAGTTGACGTTCAGATTATGGAGATCACTCCGCGGAGAAGCACATGACCGTCGTACGCATCGAACCCTCGGGGCCCGTAGAACTCGCAGCGGAGCCGTTTTCACATGAAAAGCAGCTCGAGGATGCTGTCGCGTCATTCCCCAATCTTCTGTCGATGCCGGAGGAGCCCGGGCTTGCGCTCGTGCGCCAGCAAGTCAGCCTCCCGGATGCCGGAGTCCTCGATATCCTGCTGGTGACCTCGGAGGGGCTGCCTGTCGTTGTCGAAGCAAAGCTGGCCCGAAATGCCCAATCGCGTCGCGAAGTTGTCGGGCAAGTCGTCGACTATGTGTCGGCTTTGACCTCGTTCACGGTCGATGAGCTCGATGGGCTGGTCGGCGGGACCCTTGAGGCTGCGCTCAGGTCGCTGGTCGGCGACTCCGACGACGACTTCGAAAAGCTGTGGCGAGCCGTCGGGTCGAACCTTCGAGCCGGACTCGCGCGGTACCTTATTCTCGTTGATGAAGTGCCCGCGGATCTTGAGCGGATCGTGCGTTTCCTAGCATCGCGGTCTAGTCTCGATATCGGACTGGTCACTATCTCTCGATACCGGGATGTTGATGGGCGTTACGTGCTCGTCCCTCAGCACGTCGTGCGCTCGAGCACACGTGCCTCCGGGCCTGCGAACATGCCCGAGAAGAAGATGTCCGACGAACTCGCGGCGGTCGTGAGCGCATATAACGCCAGCGCGAGTGCAGGACTCGCAGCCGTGGGGCGGGCCCACAACTACCGTCAGATTCGCCCATCCGGATGGCCGGGAGGTATGCACTACGAGTTCGTACAGTGCACGGACTCGATCGGAGTTGAACTGCACCTGGAGTCACCTGGGTTCTTTCCGATCGCGGGCACCGTGGAGGCCCTTGCGCGCAAGACAGGCGCTCCTTTTCGCATGGCATGGTCTCCAAAGTGGCAGCGTGGTCCAGGGAGACTCATGATCCGGATTCCTCTCACGCAACCACCGAACGCGTTTGTAACTGCGATGAACGAGTTGATCGCATTCAGCTTCGAGGAGGTCAATAAGGCGCTGCGTCGCGACAATGTTGCGGAGCCGGCCCAACAAGGCGCTGCACCCGACGGTGCGCCGAGTCTCACTCCGCTCGGCACGGCGCCCCGCGGGTGACCGCCAACGCGTTGCGCGGGCGGAGCGGCGCGGGACGCCGGGGGGCGATCCCCTTGACGTCGCGTTCACCACGGCAGGCCCGCCGGCCACGGTCTTCGCCGAGCACGCGTCCCCGCCAACCATCCCATCGGCACCATCGGGTGCACGGCTCGGCCTGCGCAAATCCTCGCCACCATGACCCCCTGTGGATAGCCACCCCGATCCGCGGATTTCTGCCCCTCACCTCGCGACGCCTGCGGCGAGCGCGGACGGCCGGGAAGTTCGCCCGCGCGCGCCGCGGTCGTGGTCGTCCCCGCCCCGCCGTGGTGCACCATCGCGGCGCCCCTCGGGAACAGCGCCTGCTGGTTGACGTCACCGCTCGCGATGCCGTCGGCGGCGTCGTCGACCCGACCGAACTCGGCCCCCCTGAGACAGCGCGATACGGTGCCTCGCAGCCCGCACGGCCTTGATGACCATGCGGCCGGTCTGCAGGTCCAGAGGCATGCTGCCGAAGCCGACGTAGACGGTCGGCTCGCCGGCGGCGAGGGACGCTTCCAGCTCGGGTACGAGCGGCGTCTGGTCGGGAAGGAGCCAGGCTCCGTTCTTTGTGACCTGCAGGCCGGCCCTCGCCGGGCAGCGGACCAAGGACCAGGGCCGCCGCGAGCCACGGCCCCTCGCCCAGGACCCGCGCCGAGGCGGGCCCGGCTCGTGACCCGACCGGACTCGCGGTAAGGTCCCTTCATCATGAGCGACGTCGAGAATGTCCTGGTAGCAGCGCTGCGTCTGTCGGCGGAGGACCGAGCGGCCGTGGCGGCCGCGCTGATCCAGAGCCTCGACGAGACCGAGCAGACGACCGAGGAGGTCGAGGCTGCGTGGGCCGAGGAGATCCAGCAACGTCTCGCCGACGTCGACGCCGGGGTCGTCACGCCGGTCCCTTGGCCGGAAGCCCGGCGCCGCATCCTGGCGGCTGCAAACGGCCGTCGTGAAGCTCCTTGAGGTCTTGCCAGCCGCACTCGCGGAAGCCGAGTAGGCTGCGGCGTGGTACGCGGAACGGGATCCACGCGTAGCGGCACGGTTCGCCGAAGAGATCGAGGCGGCATTGAACCGAATTGCGGAGGCGCCGGAGCGCTGGCCCTTTACCCGTTACGGGACGCGTCGGGTGCGTTTGACACGGTTTCCCTAACTCGTCGTGTACCGAGACGAGCCGACGCGCATTCTTGTCGTGGCCATCGCACACGCAAAGCAGCAGCCGGGCTACTGGAGAAAGAGGTGATGGGAGCGCCGCATGCGGTCCCACCAGGCCCTTGGACGCCGCGCCGCACACGCCGAGCCCGCCCCTGCGGCCGCCGCCTCCGCCGCCGCCCTGGCCCGGCGTGCCCCAGCCGCCGTCGCCGGCCCAGTCCGCTTCCCAGCCAGCCTCGCTGATGCGCCCGATGCCCTGGCCGGGCGCGCCGACGGTGCCTCGCGCGCCGTAGCTCCCGTAGCCGCCGTCCGTGCAGCCCACGGCGAAGATCAACATCAAGGAAGAATGCATCGACAAGTGGGACTCAGGCGTAAGCAGTACTGTGACTTCGAGGACGGCAATGGTTATGGGAGCTGCGCGGTCATGGGATGTAGCAAGGGAAGGTGCTCGCTGTGCCCGAGCTTTATTGATATATCAGCATTCATCAACAAGGGGTGGTGCACTTACACCTGTGTTCGCGACAAGCAAATCGTGGGCATCAAGATGATCTGGTACGTTTTCATAGACAAGAAAATCGAAGAATGTATGCTGCTCGAGCATCCGGTCCCCTTCGAATGAGGGTTCCATGGCACACGATGACGACATCGTTGATACCGACATGATCCTCCAGATGGCATTCGAGCATGCCGCGAAGCGCAGGCCCGATGGAAGCTCTGCGCTCTCCGACTTCGAGCAAGCCGCTGCGGCCATCCTGTGGGTGCACGCCCTCTCTGTTCCGCGGCTTTTCCTCGGGATGAGCCGCATGCCTCCGCGCGAGCACCTCCTTCGGATAGTGGACTGGTACCTCGCGTACGTTCGTCGCGGTAAGCGCCACGTGTCCCCGGAATTCAGCCCCGTGCCCTACGAAGAGCGCGAGCCTCTGGCCATGCGGCTCCGTGCGCTCATCGAAGCGTGGTCGCCTCCTGGACTGCCGGCGGAGATCACGGAGGTCGCGCGCGCCCTCCTTCACGCCGAGGGAATGTTGGCCCCGCCGGGCGGGTGGGACAACTCGCCTGAGCCGGAGATGCCACCGGAGGAGTTCCTCTACTGGCCGGAAGGCGTACCTGCGCTGCTGAAATCCAAGAGGCAAGGCCCTGGAGACCGCGAGAGCGGGCACTCCTGACCCGGTGGACAAGAATCCTCTGGCGAGCCCGGCCTATCGAGGAAACCGGAGCATCTCCACGGCGACGCCGTCCTCGCCCGAGATCATCTTGCCCTGGTCGTCCCATCTGATGCCGCCCTTGCCCGGCGGCCCCAGCATGAAGGTGACGCCCTCGACCGTGAGCCGGTCCTCGTCGAAGGTTGCGATGCCGATCGAGTCGCCGCCTCGTCCGCCGCAGCCGCCGGCCCCGCCCGATCCTCCCCCGGCGCCCCCTTTGGACGCCGTCGTCGGCCCGGTCCGCTTCCCAGCCGGCGTCGCTGGCCGCCCCCGTCCGCCATGGCGCCGCCACCCCTGAGATGGAGCTCTGCTCGCATTTTCCCGGTGTTTCGTGCCGGCATGGGGTGTGCTCGAGGCCGCGCGTCATGCCGACGCTCGAGCACAACGCCCTCGTCGAGATGTTCCGCGAGCACCCGGAGCTCGCGCCCCGCTTGCTCGCGACGCTCTTCCACGTCGAGGTGCCGCCGCACGCGGCGGTCGCGGTGGTCGAGTCGTCGCTCGACCAGCTCATCCCGGTGGAGTTCCGCGCCGATCTGGTGCTCGAGCTTCGAGACGACAGCGGCGCGCTCGTGCTGGCGATCGTCATCGAGGTGCAGCGCGACGTGGACCCGGACAAGATTTTCTCGTGGCCGACGTACGTCGCGGTCGTGCGCGCCAGGAAGCGCTGCGGCACGGTCGTCCTCGTGATCGCACCGGACGCCGGCGTGGCCGCCTGGGCGGCGGAGAACATCGACCTCGGCCTGGGCCGCGGCAACGTCGAGCCGCTGGTGCTCGGTCCGGCGGTCGTCCCCGAGATCATCGACCCTGCCGACGCGGAGAAGGAGACGGAGCTCGCCGTGCTCTCGGCGGTGGCGCACGGCAACGGGCCGAGCGGGCTCACCGTGGTCCAGGCGGCGCTCGCGGTCCTCGGCCGGCTCGACCAGGCGCACGCGATGGTCTATTTTCAGCTCATCTGGAACGGGTTGCGTGAGCCCATGAGGCAGGCTCTGGAGGCATTGGTCATGGAACGGCAGATTGAAGGCGAGGCGACGTTTCCCCCGTTCGTGCAGAAGCTCATCGAGCGCGGCAAGCTCGAGGGCGAGCTCAAGGGCATGCGTGAGGGCAAGAGGGACACGCTGCTGCGGCTGCTTGCGCGTGCAGGGATCGTGCTCACCGAGGTCGAGAGCGCGCGCATCCAGGCATGCACGGACGTCGCGACCCTCGACCGCTGGATCGAGAACGTCCTCGGGGCGAAGACGGCCACCGAAGTGCTCTCCTGACGGTTGATGGTGCGGCCCGATAAGGCGATGAATCAGACGGTCTTTGCCGGCTGACGATCGGCGGGACGTTGCGCGGGCGCGGGCGAGCTCCACTCCAGCGATTCAGGAAACCGGCGATCTCCACGGCGACGCCGTCCTGCCAGGTGGGAGACCCCACCTCGGTCGTCATGAAGGGTTCCTCGCCGCTCAGCCCGAGCTGGGCCTTCCCCGCGTGCCCGGGGGCCGGGCCTTCCTCGCCACCGGCCGTGTTTCGCGTGCCTGGGTCGCGTAGGCACCAAGCTGCGCGACGAGGTGCTCGAAGACGAGGCGGACGCGGCGCACGGCGCGCAGATCCTCGTGCATGACGACCCAGGCGTCCAGGTGGAAGGCGAGCGCGGGCAGCACGCGCACGAGCGGCACCGGCCGCCGGCTGAGCGGGAGCTGGCACACCCCGATGCCGAGGCCGGCGCGCACCGCGGCGAGCTGCGCGATGTCGCTGTCGCTGCGGAACGCATAATCGCGCGGCGTGGTGACGAGCCCGGCGGCGGCGAGCGCGTCGATCATGGCGCGGGAGCCGTCGGCGCCGATGAGGGCGTGGTCCTGCACGAGCCCTGCGAGCGACGTCGGGGCAGCGTGCACGGCGAGGTACGCCTTGGTGGCGAAGAGGCCGAGCTCGACGCGCCCGGCGCAGCGCCTCACCAGGCCGGCCTGCGTCGGCTCCGCCATGCGCACGGCGACATCGGCGTCGCGGCGCAGGAGATCCTCGGTGCGATTCGTGGCGACGAGCTCGATATGAAGGCGCGGGTGAGCAACGAGGAGCGCGGCGAGCATCGGGGGAAGCACCTCGGCGCCAACGACCTCGCTGCACGTGACGCGCACGGTGCCGCGGTCGGCATCGGTGGGGCTCGACACGGCGCGCACGAGGGCGCGCGCGCTCGCGGCGATGGACTCGGCGTAGGGCAGCGTGGCAAGCGCGAGCTCGGTCGGCACCAGGCCGTTCGGCGCGCGGGTGAAGAGCACGACGCCGAGCTGCGACTCGAGCTGCTCGATCTGGCGGCGCACGGTGGGCTGCGCGACGTCGAGGGCACGCGCGGCGGCGGAGAGGCTGCCGGTGCGCATGACGGCAAGGAAGGCACCGTAGAGGTCCCACGAGGGCTCGGCTGGGCTCATCAAAAGATGATGAGCGGATGGACGCATTTGTACAATGTTCATGAGCACCCGCGGCGACCATGCTCTCCACGTCGCCGGCACCCGCGCCGGTACGCACGACGAGGAGAACGACCATAACCACCGCCGCGACGCTCCCTGCGCTCGACCTTGCTCCCTCTACCCGCCGCCCCGCGCCGCAGCCCACCTGCGAGGTCTCGGCGGGCGGGGCCACGGGCATGCCGCGCGCGTTCCTGCGCCTCGAGGGCGCGCTCGTGCTCGGAGCAGCGCTGCTCGCCTACGCGCACCTGGGCGGGAGCTGGGGATGGTTCGCGGCGCTGTTCCTCCTGCCCGACCTGTCGCTGCTCGGCTACCTCGCGGGCCCGCGGGTGGGCGCCGTGGCCTACAACGCGGGGCACAGCCATCTGGCTCCGGCGCTGCTCGCGGTCGCGTCGGTCGCGCTTGGCTCGCCGGCGCTGCTGCTCGGCGCGGCGATCTGGGTCGGGCACATCGGCTTCGATCGGATGCTGGGCTATGGGCTCAAGTACGGGACGGCGTTCGGCGACACGCACCTTGGCCGCGTGGGCTCGAAGCGCTCTTTCAAGCAACGATGGTTTCAACGGTCGCCGGCCTGAAGACGGCTGCTGGAGTAATAGAGTGGACGGCAGCCGGAAAATCGGCGCATCGCCACGGCGACGCCGTCCTCGCCCGAGATCATCTTGCCCTGGTCGTCCCAGCGGATGCCGCCCTTGCCCGGCGGCCCCAGCGTGAAGGTGACGCCCTCGACCCAATCGCGCTCATGAACGCACGCGTGCAGATCTCGGGTATACCTCCCCCATGAGCAACCTGTCCGCGATCGGCTTCGCTGCTTCCTCCGAGGACGACTTGCGGCGTACGGTCGGCGCCGCGCTCGAGCGCGCCGCTCCGCCGCCGGACCTCGGCGCGTCCGCGGCGCACTACCTCTGGTTCCGCGACGCGAGCGGCGCCGCGCTCGCTGCCCGGCTTGACGCCCGAAAGGCGATCGATTGCATCACCCCCTTCTTCGCCGCGCCCGACGGTGGCACGCGCTGGCGAGTGCACACGAGCGCGCCGCACCTCGATCGCGAGTGCCTGCATTGTAGCGGCGCGGACTGCGACGTGCTCGACCCTTCGTCCGGCGTGATGTGCACGCGGACCGCGCTGCAATTCCTGTTCTTCGAGCCCTATCAGGCCTGGCTCGCGAAGGAGCGGACGTTCGAGGTCGTGATCGTCGGCTTCGCCTCGTCCCTTTCACTCTGCGCCACGCCCGACGACCTCGAGCGCGCGCAGGCGGCGCTCTTCGGCGATGCAGAGCCCGGCGTCCCGCGCGAGCCCGGCAAGCCCATGCGCCTCGCGGACCAGGCATTCCTGCCGCACGGCATGTTCGGCGCCGAGGGCGAGCTCGGCGCGCGCGCCCGCGCCCTGCTCACGGGGAACGTCGAGTCGGTCACCCTTGCACGCAACGAGATCACTGGGAGCAGGTTCGTACATACGCGCGTCCGTACCCTCGGCGGTCCCATCGACATCGTCGCGCCGGCCGACGCCGTGGAGGTCCCGGAGCGCGCGACGCTCGTGGTCGCCGACTGCTGGCTGGTCGGGCGACCCGTCGAGGCGCCGCCCTCGAAGACCGGTTTCTTCCGAAGCATCCTCGGCCGGGCCTGAGAGCGGCGGGCGGAGATGAATGCATGACTACCCGATGGGACATCGAAGGCACTCTGGCGCGTTGGTTCGCCGTCGATGCAGACTCCCAGATTGGTGTCTTCACTGGACCGTACGCGGCGTGGCCTGCGTCGGTATTCGATGACTACCAAGCGGTCGAAGCGGCCGACGAGCTCCTCGCATCCGCTCCCCTCATCACGGAGGCCGTCGTCAGTGCTCGGTGGCGCGCATCAGGGGCGTCTCCAACACTCCCGTCGCTCGAAGCTTCCTGTGGCCTCTACTCCTTTGATGCAGACCCTGACTACGGGGGATCGACGGTCTACTGTCTCGACGCCGCACCCGTACGTCCTCTGCTGGAGCCCGAGGCGCCCCCCATCCTTCGTCGCGCTGCACGCCTTGTCTGCCTCCCAAGCATCCGATTTGCCACCGTCACGCAGGTCGACCTTTCCGGCCTCGTCCCAATCGTGGTCGGCGGAGGTTGAGCCTGTGCCCATCCCGGCGGATTTCTCGCGGCACAGTGCCGCCTGACCCGGCGGCTGCTGCCGGCGGTGCACCTGCGCCGGGCTTCGCGGCCCAGGTGCCCGACGGCAGAACCGCGCTCGTTCGGCGGGCCGGCATCATGCCAAGGCGGCCAGGCGGGAAGCGCGCCCCCCGAGCAGTCCGCGGGATGCAAGGATGCACCGAGCCCACGACGAGCAGAAGGCGTAGGATGCATCTCCATGGCGGCCGACCGCGTTTCGCGTACCAAGACGATCGACGGCATTGTCACGCCCGCGTTCATCCATAACGGGCCGACGTTCTTCTTCGTCGACCTTCCCGTCTTCGCGGACGGCCTCGTCGACTGCTGGGAGCTCCTTGACCTCGCGCTCTTTCGTGACCGGCTCCGCTCCGGCTGGGTCACGCCGCACACCTCGGATCCCGCCGAGGTGTCGGTGCACGGCCTTGCGGCGTGGACCACCACAGGCGGCCGGTGGGAGATCGACGCCGATGGGCTATTCGAGCGGGTTCTCGCGCTGGTGCGTCAGCTCAACCCGCGGATGGAGAACCTCCACGACTGCCACGGGCGCACGGTCGAGATGGTCGGCGATGTGCGCGTTTCCATCCTCGGCACGTCGCAAGCGCGGCCCGTCCGCGTCATCGATCCCGAGTGCGCGTTCTCCGAGCGCGTCCCGGGGGACCGGATCTCGGTCCTCGTTCACGACGGCGAGTACCACCTCGCGAGCCTCCGCGTCTTCGCCGATGGTCTCGTCGAGCTGGGGCGCCTTCCGTCTCCCGAGGCGCTGGACGTCGCTGCCCTCCGCGGCATGGTGGAGGCCGGCAGGATCGTCGGCTCGGTGCCGGAGGGCGCCCGCGTCCACAATCGCTCGTCGAATCCCAGGCGTCATTTCGAGGAGCGCGAGAAGTGATCCATGAACGTCAAGACACATAGGGTTATCATCGGCCGCAAGCTGGGGCACCAGCGGTTCGAGCTGAACGGCGCCGGCCGGGTGACCTATCTGACTCCGGAGACGGTCGTCGACGATCGCGTTCGAACGTACCTGGATGCGGGGCAGTGCGATGCGATCCTGGCCGACCTCGAGCCCGGGCCCGCAGGGGGCGCACCTTGCTACGTGGCGATCCGGGTCAGGGAGCTGAAGCCGAGTCCCGACGACTACGAGCGCTATCATTTGATTCTTGAAAGATTCAAGAGGGCCGGCGTCGCCGTCGACGCTCCCGATGCCTCTGTCTGCTTCGCGGCTCCCGACTTTCCATTCTGGGATCCTCTTTCGACGATTCTCGACCGATTCGTGGCGACGCAGGCCATCTTCCCGACCTCGTGGTGGGATGATGATCCGGAGCGGGGCGTCCAGGAGATGGTTTCGCTCATCTCGGAGCTCAAGATTCGAGGACGCTTTCCACGAGCCAGAATGCTCAGGCAAGCCCGGCTGGATCTGGGGAATTCGAGCGACACGGACGCAGACGACGCCCGCGATCGACTGTGTGGGGCCCTCGTTGCCGCGGCGAACGATCTCGTGGAGAAGGCCGACGGACTGCGGCGGTTTTGCGGCCCGTTCGATCACGATGGTGATCCGACCTGGATTTACTTCGACCCTGATGGTTACGCAGCGCTCGTGAGAGAGGGGCTTCTCGAGCCGTGGCTGCGCCGGGTCAAGAATGTCGTCGAATACCGAAGACCTCCTGATCTGGGGGAGATTGACCTCGACCATTTCCCTTCTGGGGACGATCCATTTTGAATGTGCCGAATACCACCTGGGGCGGGTGCTCGACCGATCACCCCATGGCCGCCGCTGCACCCGGGCCTGTGGACGCGCCGGCTTCCACCGACGCGGCTCGCTGGGCGAGCCTCAATCCGGCTATTCAGGAAGCCGGAGCGTCTCCAGGGGGACGCCGTCCTCGCCCGAGATCATCTTGCCCTGGTCGTCCCAGCGGATGCCGCCCTTCACTGCGCTCGCCGTCGTCGTCGCACTACGACATTGCGCCTCCAGTGGCGCTGTTCCGCAGGATCTCCTCTCCGTGGTCGCGGCCGATCTGCCGGGCACAGCAGTTCGCGATCATCTGCTTCGGCGAACAAGCGGCTGGAGCCGATGAAGCCTGCGGCGTGGATGACCGAAGCCTTGCGACAGGCCGGACGGGCGTGGCACGATGGGACGTCGGCCTCGGCGGGCTTCGCGGCTCACCCGCAAGCCGTCAGGCAGCGCAGGGCAGGCGAAATAGGCCGCTTGAAGGGGGGAGACAGTGGCCGGCGCGCGAATGGCGTGTCACCTTCTGCCGGGAGGCCCGTCAGACGATTGAAGGCATCGAAGGAACCAGGTGCGATGAGAAAACCGGAGCTGGTGAGGTTCGAGATCGAAGGTGCCGAAATGGCGGTCCGCCTGGCGGGCGATCGGGAGAAGCCGGCGATTCTCCTGATCCACGGCTTTCCAAGCTCCTCGGAATCGTTCCGGAACGTGATCGACACCCTCGCGCGGGACTGCTTCGTGATCACCCCGGACCTTCCGGGGTTCGGCGGCTCCGAGCCGGTGGAGCGCCCCTCATTCTCGCGTTTCGCGGACATGATCGACGGACTGCTCGCGCGGCTCGGAGCCGGGTCCTTCCACCTCTACCTCCACGATTATGGAACGGCGGTAGGACTTCATCTCGCCACGCGCGCGCCGCGCAGGATACGCAGCCTCATCGTCCAGAATGCCAATGCCCATGAGAGCGGGATGGGGCCGCAATGGTCGGCGACCAGGGCCTATTGGGACGATCCTACGCCGGAGCGGCAAGCCGAGGCGACCGCGCACCTGACCTTCGAGGGGACACGCGACCAATATCTGGGCGGCGTGCCCCGGGACATCGCCGAGCGCATCGATCCCAGGCTGTGGGAGGAGGACTGGCGGATCATGTCGCTCCCCGGCCGGCTCGAGACGCAGCGTGCGCTGCTGCTCGACTATCGCAGCCATGTCGCGCGATTCGGGGAGATAGCCGATTATCTCGATCGCTGGCAACCCCCGGCGCTGATGCTGTGGGGGCGGCACGATATCTTCTTCGATCTCGAGGAGACCCTCTCCTGGATGAAGGCGCTCCCGCGCATGGAGGCGCACATCCTCGACGGCCCGCATTTCCTGCTGGAGACCCATCCGGCCGAATGCGCCGCGTTGATGAGCGCCTTCGTCAGGCGCGTGGAGGGGCTGCGTTAGGACGCGCACACCGTGAGCCCGACGGTCGGCAGCTGGATTCCGGGCGCGTGACGCGGACGCCGGCCCGTCGACGAGCCGGGAGCATCTTGCGTCGACGTACCCCGCTCTGGAGGAGCTTTACCGGTCAGCAAGAGGCGCCTGACCGGCGCTCGCATCCCACGGCGCTCACGCGCCCCAGCTGAAGCACAACACGCTAGCCATCATCAGGTGCATTCGTGTCGAAAGTTGATCTCAAGAGGGAACTCAAACATCTCTACCAGGCATCTGCGAAGGAGGTGGTTCAGGTTGAAGTGCCGACATTTCAGTTCCTCATGATCGACGGAAAGGGCGATCCCAACACATCACGGGAGTATGCCGAGGCAGTGGAAGCGCTATTCTCCGTTGCCTACACGACGAAGTTCATGGTGAAGAAGGGGGCGCGAGGGATTGACTACGCCGTCATGCCTCTCGAAGGCCTTTGGTGGTCGGATGACATGTCCGCCTTCACCTCCAACGACAGGTCACGGTGGAAATGGACGATGATGATCATGCAGCCTCATTTTGTCGAGGAGGCGGTGATTCAGGCGGCCATGGCGGACGTGAGGCGAAAGAAGGCGCTCCCCGCGCTGGACGCGCTCAGACTGGAGAGCTTCACCGAAGGGTCATGCGCTCAGATACTTCACATTGGCCCCTTCACCGAAGAAGGGCCGACCATTCAGCGAGTCCATGATTTTATCGGCGCGCGCTCGGCGCTTGCAGGAAAGCACCACGAGGTGTATCTGAGCGACATACGTCGCGCCGATCCGGCCAAGTGGAAGACCATCATCCGCCAACCTATGGCGCGATAGTCAACAGATCGTTCAAGCCGACGCCGCTTCGCGGCACGGCTCAACTCAGGCGTCAGGTCGCAGAAAACACGCTCTCCCTCACCACACCCGTCCTCGAAGATTCTATGAAGCGAGTCACTGGCATTGGCGGCATCTTCTTCAAAGCCAAAGACGCTCCGGCGCTACAGGCTTGGTACAAGCGGCACCTCGGAATCGATGTCCAGGAATGGGGTGGCACGGCTTTTACCTGGACCGACGGTGAAGGTAAGCCGGTCGCCGGAACAACCGTCTGGTCCATTGCTTCGGCGCAGGGTGACCAGTTTGCGCCCAGCACTGCAACGTTCATGGTCAACTACCGGGTCGAGGATCTCCACGCCCTCGTCAAGGTCTTACGCGAAGAAGGCTGCAACGTCCTCGAGAAGATTGACGATTCCGAGTACGGGAAGTTCGCCTGGGTCATCGATCCAGAAGGAAACAAGGTAGAACTCTGGCAACCGCCTGCCGGCCAATGACCAGGGCGATCGGACTCAGCAGTCCTCTCGCGCCGCAGCCCTCGCCGCGCCGAGCCCCGTTCCGCTCGTGCCGCCGGCGATGACGGCGCGCCGGCTCTGGAGAGATCCCTGATGGTCGCTCGCTGCCGTGGTCTCCTCAGATCGCGACGAAGCCACCGTCGACGGTGAGCGTGTGGCCGGTCATGTACGGGTTGGTCATCAGGAACTCGATGGCGTGGGCGATGTCCTCGGGCTGGCCGAAGCGCCGGACGAGCAGGTCCTTCTCGGCCCAGGCCTTCATCTGCTCCCGCCGCCCGGCGTGAATGGCCGTGTCGACGACGCCCGCCATCAGCACGTTGACGCGGATCGGCGCGAGCTCCAGCGCCAGCGCCTTTCCGAAGCTCAGGATCGACCCGCTCGCGGCGGCGAGGACCGAGAACCCCTCTCGCGGCGGCCTCTCCGCCGAGGCGCCGGCCACGAGCGTGACCGAGCCGCGCTCGCGGAGGAGCGGCGCGGCCGCGCGCAGGACGTTCACGAACCCGCGCAGCTTGTCGAAGCTGCGCTCGACCTGCTCGGCGGTCAGCGCCCTTATCGGCGCGCAACTGGCCAGCTCGTCCGCGACCGCGGTGAGCACCAGATGATCGATGCCCCCGATCGACGCGATCACCGCCATCGCGCGATCCACGGCGGCGGCGTCCAGCATGTCCATGGCGACCGCGCGTGTCGTCCCCCCGGTGACGCTCGCCGCGGCCTCGTCGAGCCTCGCCTGCGAGCGGCTGAGCAGGATCACGCGGGCGCCCCGCGCCGCCGCCGCACGCGCCGTGGCGAGCCCGATCCCCGAGCTCGCGCCGACGACGGCCACGGTCTGACTCGATAGCTCGCTCATCGCCCTTCCCTCCGGAGATCCAGCACCGCCTTGCCCGCCACCCGCCGATCGAGCAGCGCCTGGGCCGCCTCCGCCGCGCGCTCGAAGCCGCCGCGAAACCCGATCTGCGGGTCGAGCTCTCGCCGCTCGAGCAGCGAGGCCAGGTAGGTGATGTCCGGCCCGAAGCCGGCGCCCACGACGAAGACCTCGACGCGCCGGCTCCCCCCGCGCCGCCGCTCCTGCTCGAAGTCGATGGTGCTCGGCTCGCCCGACGCCATACCGATGCTCTGCACCGAGCCGCCGCGCTCCACGAGGCTCAGCGCCCGGGCGAGCTGCGCGCCGCCGACGTTGTCGAGCACGCCGAAGACAGGCTCCTTCACCGCGTCCAGGCCGACGACCACCTCGTCGGCGCCGAGCTCGCGCAGCCCCTCGCCGCGCGCGGCGCTCCCGACAGCGGCCACGACGTGCGCGCCGGCGCGGCGCGCGAGCTGGACGGCGTAGCGGCCGACGCCGCCCGAGGCGCCCGTGACGAGGACACGGCGCCCCACCACCGGCCCGAGGGCGCGCAGCGCACGCAGCGCCGTCACGCCCGCCACCGGGATCGTGCTGGCCGCGCCGAGATCGACCGAGTCCGGCACGACGCCGAGGTCGGACGTGTCGACCGCGCGCAGCTCGGCCCACGCGCCGCCGTTCCAGGCGAACGACGCGACGCGCGCCCCCTCCTTCGGCCCGGACCCGTCGGCGGCCGCGCGGACCACGACGCCGGCGGCGTCCCACCCCGGCACCTCGCCGGGCTTGCGCAGGTCGGACAGGAACGCGACCTCGCCGAAGTTCAGCGAGACAGCGTGGACCTCGATGAGCGCCTGCGACGGCGCCGGGGCCGGGGGCGGCACCTCCGCAAAGCGAAGGCCTCGTGGCTGGCTGGGATCATAAACAAGCGCACGCATGGTGTTCTTCACGCCTCCTGCGCCGCAACGTGCGCCCGGCGCGGCGGACGTTCCATGCTAGTTTGTCTCCAATGCTTGCCCGTTCGTCCGACCCGGAGGCGCTCTCGCCCGACGCGCTGAGCG
The DNA here is from genome assembly GCF_051520435.1 of Sorangium sp. So ce363. Taxonomy (NCBI): domain Bacteria; kingdom Pseudomonadati; phylum Myxococcota; order Polyangiales; family Polyangiaceae; genus Sorangium; species Sorangium sp. So ce363. The sequence goes on from NZ_CP150333.1 coordinate 10,469,439, forward strand.
AGGTGCTCCAGGACCTCCGGCTCTCGGAGGGCTCCTATGGTCGCTGCGAGCTGACGCGCCCCTGGGGCATCGACCTCCCCCCGGTGCCGCAGGCGCGGTTCCATTTCGTCGTCTCGGGCGGCTGCTGGCTGCGCGCGCCGAAGCGCGGGTGGCTGGAGCTCCACGCGGGCGACGTCGCGCTCCTGCCGCGCGGGACGGGCCACGCGCTCGCGGACAGGGCGCGCGGGCGCGTGAAGCCGCTCGAGGAGATGCCGCTCGAGGAGATCGGCGACCGGGTGTTCGACATGCGCGCCGGCGGCGCGGGCGCGCGGACGATCCTCGTTTGCTGCAGCGTGGGGTTCGCCCAGCCCGCCGTGAATCCGCTCCTCGAGCTGATGCCTCCGCTGCTCCTCGTGCGGGGCGGCGGCGCCGAGGACGCGGTGCTGCCGGCGCTCCTCGACGCCATGGCAGACGAGGTGCTCAGGCGCCGCGTCGGCGCCGCGACGGTGATGACACGCCTCGCGGACGTGGTGATCACGAGGGTAGTCCGCGCGTGGGTCGAGTCGCGCACAGAGGAGACGGAGGGCTGGCTCGCCGCGATACGAGACCCGCAGATCGGCCGCGCGCTCGCCGCGATCCACCGGCGCCCGGGCGAGCCGTGGTCGGTGGAGTCGCTCGCCGACGTGGCGGGGATGTCGCGCTCCATCTTCTCGGAGCGCTTCGCGGCGGTGGTCGGCGTGCCGCCGGCGCGCTATCTCGCGCGCTGGCGCATGCACGTCGCGAGCGGCTGGCTGCGCGACGACCGCGTGACCGTCGCCGAGGCGGCCGCGCGGCTCGGCTATGACTCCGAGGCGGCCTTCAGCCGTGCGTTCAAGCGATTCTCGGGCGTGCCGCCGAGCGCCTTGCGGCGGCAGGGTCGCGACGAGGGCTCCCGGGCCCCGCGCGCCACGGCTCTCTGACCGAAATGGCACGGACAGAGAGAGTGATGGCACCTCGCGCGACGACCCAGGCGCCTCACTCCCCCTCCGCCTGGCGGCGCGCCGACTCGGCGCCGTGGATCTCGGGATCTTCGCTGCGCCCAACTACGTCGCGCAATTCGGTGCGCCGCGCTCGCTGGCCGACTGCGCGAAGCACCGCTGGGTGTCCTTCTCCGACCTGCGCCGCCTTCCGAAGGAGCTGCAAGGCCCGCCGTCGCCGCGCGTCTCCACCGATGATCTGCTGCTTGCCCACGGCATGGTGCGGATGGCCGCGGGGCTCGCCGTGCTGCCCGGCTACCTGGCACACGAGGACGTGCTCGCAGGGCGGCTGGTACGGCTGGTTCCGAGCTGGAAGCAAACCGTCGGAACGCTCTTCTTCGTCTACCCGCCGGCTCAGCACGTGCCGCGCAAAGTGACGGCCCTGCGCGACTACCTCGTGGACGTCATCGCCCAGCGGCCTCTCGCGCTCGCAGATGGATGAGCGCCGTCAATACCGCTCAGGCGACCACGAGCCCGGCGCGCGCCAGCCGACGAGGGCCGCGAGGATTCGGCCCAACGCTGCCCCGAGGCCAGGCGAAGGCTCGTCGCACAGCGTCGGTGCGACCGAGAGTCGAAGCCGGTCCCGGAGGATCTCCTGGGCGCGGCGAATGGATTGTGGATCCCGGCGGTCGAACCAGATGGCTTCGCCAAACGACTCGCTGGCCTCGGGGCCTTCGTCCTCCGCGGGCCCCAGGTACAGGGTCACGGTGTGTCGTCCCAGCGTGGCAGGTGGGTCGATCCGCATGTTCCTGGGAAACAGGGTGCTCCGCGCTCGTGACAGATCGGTGGCGCAGGCGAAGACTCTCCGTTGCAGCGCAGCGCTCACCCAGCAGGCCGTGAAGTGAACGCGACCCCGTCGACGCATCGATAAGTTGCTGAACCAGCGTCACTTTTCCGGGAGGGATGCGGATCGCGGAAGGTCCTCCATGCCAACCAGCGCGTGCAGCGTGGCTGTACGGTGGGATGGCCACGACGAGGAGATGGACCTTGCGGTGTGTGCCTGTGCTGCCGAGGCGCCGGCCAGGCCGAGCAGCAACGCTGCCATGTGCACGGGGGCCCGCACGCCCCTGTCGAGTTCGGCTTCACGTACCGGCCGTACTGGTATGTGCTGGTGTCCCGCGGGTGGGCCGTCCTGTCCTTGAACCCGGTCGGCTCGGCCGGACAAGGAAAGGAGTTCGCCGATCGCCTGCGGGGGCGCTGGGGCGAGCGCGACCTGCCGGAGCACCTCGCCGCCATCGACGAGCTGGTCGCCGAGGGCCTCGCCGAGCACGGCAAGCCGAGCCACCGCGTGTTCTATAGCCGCCGTATCGTCGAGTGGATCGAGCGCTACTGCGCGAGAGACCGCGCTCCGGAGGCGGCCTGACCGCGACGCGCGCGGCCATCAAGGGGAGGCGGGCGGCTCCTGGACGCAGTATGGACACCTGTGTACGCTCGTCGAATGAACGACTTGTTCGACAGTGACTCGAACGATCTGTTCCCGCCCGCCGACCGGGCGAAGATCGAGGCGCTCACGGAGGATCCGGACGCGAGGGTCGGCTACGAGCTGACCAAGGGGATGCTGGTCTGGTCGGATGAGAAGCCGCGGGACGTCGAGCTGTCCACGTTCGAGAAGATCATGATGCTAATGGCCTATCGATCCATGATGTACCGGCCGGAAGCGTTCCGAGATAGCCAGGACGAGTTCATTCGTGACTGGTTCACGGCATGCCGCGCGACATGGGAAAGGGCGAGGGCCAGCGGCCTCCGGTGGATCGGCTTCGCGCCGTCGCGCGCCGATCCCGCGAACCTCGCGCTGCTCCTCGAGCTCGAGAAGATCGAGTTCTCGGACATGTAGCCTGCGGGTGATCCCGAGGGCCTCCTGCTCGACCACCTTCAGGACCTGATGGGGAGGAGACTCCCAGCTGCTCGGATCGAGCACGGCGCTGGACGCCAGGTACGTGCTGTCCTCGCGCGGCGGCGAGGTCATCGTGGTAAGGAACTGTGGACCGCTCGGCGCGCTCGTTTCAATGCTCGGCGGCCGCCGTGCCGGCTATCGAGAGGGCGGCGGCTTCAACGAGGGGCGGCGTCGAGCCGCATGTCTACGGGAGGACTTATGCAAGTGATCGTCGCGGGCGGTGGGATCGGCGGCCTGGCCGCGGCTCTGGCGCTGCACGCCTCGGGTCATGAGGTGACGGTGTTCGAGGCGGCGCCCACCATCCTGCCGCTCGGGGTCGGCATCAACCTCCTGCCCCACGCCGCCGAGGTGCTGGGCGAGCTGGGTCTTTTCGAGGCCCTGTTGGCCCAGAGTGTGGCGACCCGCGAGCTCATCTATTTCAACCGCTTCGGCCAGCGCATCTGGGGCGAGCCCCGCGGCCGCTTCGCGGGTCATGCCACGCCCCAGCTCTCCCTCCACCGCGGCGCCCTCCAAGGCGTGCTGTTCGACGCCGCCGTCGAGCGGCTGGGCACAGGCCGGGTGCTCTGCGATCGGCGCCTCGCGGGCCACGAGCAGGGCGGGGGCCGCGTCGATGCGCTCTTCCTCGATCGCGCGGGCGCGGCGTGGGAGGTTTCCGCCGACCTCCTGATCTGCGCCGACGGCATCCACTCGGCGGCGCGCGCCGGCCTCTATCCGGACGAGGGGCCGCCGATCTATGGCGGTCACATCCTCTGGCGGGGGACCAGCCTGGCGATGCCCTTCCTCACCGGCGCCAGCATGATCATTGCCGGGCATCAGGACCAGAAGTTCGTCGTCTATCCGATTTCCCCACCGGGGCCGGACGGCCGCCAGAGGATCAACTGGGCCGCCGATCTCGCGTTCGCCAGGAGCCTGCGACGGGAGGACTGGAACCGGCGGGGCGACCCCGCCGACTTCCTGCCCAGGTTCGAGGACTGGCGCTTCGGCTGGCTGGATGTGCCCGACCTGATCCGGAGCGCCGAGGCGATCTACGAGTTCCCGCTGGTCGACCGCGATCCGCTGCCGCGCTGGAGCCATGGGCGCATGACGCTGCTGGGCGACGCCGCCCATCCCATGTATCCGAACGGCTCCAACGGGGCGAGCCAGGCCATCCTGGACGCCCGCGCGCTGGTCCGCGCGCTCGCCACCCATGCCGATCCGGTGGAAGCGCTGGCCGCCTACGAGGCCGAGCGCCTGCCCGCCACCGCCGCCATCGTCGCGGCCAATCGCCGCAACGGTCCGGAGCAGTGCTTGCAGATCGCCTATGAGCGCGCGCCCGACGGCTTCGACCGCATCGAGGACGTCTTCGCCCCCGGCGAGCTGGAGGCCATCGCCGCCCGCTACAGGGTGCTGACCGGCCTGAAGCACGCCTCGGAGCCCGTCGTTCGCTGACGAGAGCCCCCGGCGCGCCCGAGATCCCCGAGAAGCCGGCATATCGTGCCTACCCCTTGTCAGCGGCAACTCATCTGCCCCAATGAAGGCGCACGCTCCCACCGAATCAACCTACCTCGACGCAACGCGGCTGCGGAGGTGGTAGCGGTAACGGAAGCGGGAACGGGCGCGGGAATGCTTGGGCCCTGAAGACATCGGGGCTCTGCGTGTGGCTGCGTCTTGCCTGCCGACCTTGCAAAACCAATTGACGCGCGGCGAGCTCGGGAGTATGGCAAGCACGCCATGCCGTCTGTCCACCTGACGCGCCACCTCTACACCTTCTTCCCGCACCTCGAAGGTCAACACCTCATCGTCGAGGCGTCGACAGCAGGTGAGGTCGTAGCGGCCCTGGAGAGGCTCGCGCCCGGCATCGGCTTCTACATCTGCGACGAGCGCGGCCGCTTGCGGACGCACGTCAACATTTTCGTCGGCAAGCAGATGATCCGCGACCGCAAGGGACTCACAGACGCAGTCGCTGCCGACGACGAGGTCCATATTCTGCAGGCGTTGAGCGGAGGGTGAAATGGCAAGCCGTATCCTGGTAGGCACGCGAAAAGGCACGTTTATCGTCGAGAAAAAGAACGGCTCGTGGAAGCCACGCCTCGCGGGCCATGCCGGCGGCGGCGTCAACTATGTCGCGCGCGATCCCTACACGGGCAAGCTCTGGGCGCTGCTCGGCTTCGGCCATTGGGGGGCCAAGCTGTCCGTCTCGACGGATGAAGGCGAGACCTGGAACGACAACCCCGCCCAGATCAAATATCCCGAGGGCGCTCGCTACATCGGCCAGGACATGTACGAAGACGCCGGCAGCGACTTCGGCGTCGGCATCAAGATCGTCACGCGCCCGGCCACGGTGCAAAAGCTCTGGATCATCGGCTTCGGCCCGGGCGGCGCGGTCTACGTGGGCACCATTCCCGGTGGCTTGTTCGTCAGCCGCGACGGCGGCGGCTCCTTCGAGCTCAACCGGCCGCTCTGGAACCACGAGTCACGCGGGGGTGACCTGTTCACAGGCGAGGGCAAAGGCGAGACGAAATGGTTTGGCACGCCGGCCTCCGAGGGTGGCGAGTTCGCCCCGGGCATTCACTCCATCGTGGTGGACCCGCGTGACCCGAAGCGAATGCTCGTCGCCGTGTCGACGGCGGGCGTCATCGAAACAGCGGACGGTGGAGAGACCTGGCAACCGCGGAACAACGGCATGCAGCTCGATCACACGCCCGAACCAGACGCCGAGTGGGGCCACGATACGCATTACATCGAGCAATGCGAGGGCGATCCCGACCATATCTGGCAGCAGAATCACGTTGGGATCTACTACAGCAGCGACGGCGCAAAGAGCTGGCGCAAGGTGAGCCGCCCAGAGCAAGGCGTGCATTTCGGCTTCCCCATCACAGCGGACGCGAGGGACGGACGCACGGCGTGGGTCGTCCCCGGTAAGTCGGACATGCAGCGAATCACCGTCGACGGCGCGCTCTTCGTGGCTCGCACGAAGGACGGCGGTGAGACCTGGGAGCAGCTCCGCAGGGGTTTGCCCCAGGAGCAAGCCTACGACGTCATCTACCGCCACGCGCTCGCCAACAAAGACGGCACCGTGGCCTTCGGCACCACCACGGGCAATCTCTACGTGAGCGATGACGGCGGAGAGGGCTGGACGACCGTGGCCAATAACCTACCGCCGATCTATTCAGTACGCATGGCGTGATAGGTTGCATGGCGGTCACGGGGCGCAAGCGAGGGGCGCCCCGGCCCGCGCCCGCACCGGCCGATCGACGCGACCGGCGCCGCCGCCGCGAGGGGCGGGGCACCGCTCCAGGTGGGGCAAGAAAGTTGCACCTTGTGCATTCAACGGTCAGAAAATAAACTCGAGTTCAATCGGCGCACATGAGCCGATCGATGATCTCGAAGGTGTCGACGATCGTGGCGTAACTGGCCTCGAGGTCGTTGGTCGACGTCGACAGCGACATCACGACGACGCGCGAGCCGTCGTCGCTCGCGGCGTTCCGGGTCGAGTACCCGAGCGTGTCGCCCGCGTGGCTCCAGTATCCTCCACCGCAGCTGGTCGGGATCCACAGGATCCCGAGACCATAGCCGGAGCCAGGCGCGATCGAGTCGAAGGCCGGCGCCGGGACCGTGTCGCGGAGCTCCGCCATCTGCTCCGGCTCGAGCAGCGAGCCTTCGCTCAGCGCCCGCCAGAATTTCGCGAGGTCCGCGGTGGTCGTGACGAGGGAGCCGGCGGCGTCGGCGAAGCTCTGGTTCGCGATCGTGACGTCGATGAGCGGCCCGTCGACCTCGTACTGCTGGTATGCCACGGCGTGCGGGGCAGGCAGATCCGTCTCGTCGCCGGGCTCGAACGTGCGGTCCAGGCCGAGCGGATCGAGGATGCGCGCCTCGACCTCCTCGCTCCAGTGATTTCCGGTGGCACGCTCGATGATCATGCCGGCGAGCACGTAGTTCGTGTTGGAGTAGGCCCACTGCGTCTCCGGATCGAAATTCGGCTTGTGTTCCATGGCGAGCGCAACGAGTTCTTCCGGTTCCATGTGGTCGAGCCGATGCTGCATGTACTCGTCGGCGGAGCGCAGCGCGGCCAGGCTCGGCTCGTCCTGACCGGTGTAGTTGTAGAGGCCGGTCGTGTGCTGGAGCAGCTGGCGGATCGTGATCAGCGAGCCGTCATTGCCGTTGCCCGACACGACGCCGGGGAGCCACTGCTCGACCGTGTCGTCCAGCGACAGCGCTCCTTCTCCGGCGAGCTGCAGCGCCACGACGGCGACGAACGTCTTGGTGTTGCTCCCCATCCGGAAGTAGCTGTCGAAGTCGATCGGCTGATCGCCGCCGAGCTGCGCCACACCGCTGCGGGCGAGGATCCGTCGGTCGCCGTCGAGCACCTCCGCATGCACGGCGACGATCCCGCCGGCTCGAATCTTGTCCACCCCTTGCTGGAGCAGCTCGTCGTAGGTGGTGTCGCCCTCCTCGGGAGCGCTGCTCGGGCAACCCAGGAGGAGCGACGCCATGCAGAAGAGCGGAATCGAGGGCTTGCTGAGTGTCATGCTCGTGCGTTCCCTCTCGACTTGTTTCCGTTCAATGGTTCTTGCGATTTCGTCGATGCCGCACGATCGCACAGATTTGCGGCCCGCTTCCTCCCGCTGCAGGTGCCTGTGGCGGCCTGCACTACGAGCCGGTCAATCTGCGGGGGACGCGGCGCACGTGTCCTCCGGCGAGAGGGCGCGCGCCCGCGCCGGCAGGGCAGCCTACTTCACGGCTCTTCCCACGAGGGCTCGACGGCGGGCCGCTCGCGCTCGATGCGCCCACTCCCCTCCTCCTGCCGGTCGCGGAACGGCGTCGACGCCGGCGGGAAGTCGCGGAGGCCGCGGCGGGCGGTGTAGTCGTAGCGGAGGAAGACCAACCCCGAGACGCGCGGCGAGGCGCGCGGCGAGGCCTCGGCCGGGCTCGGGACGTCGAACAGGAACGTCCCTTCCGCGCCGAGCGAGACGCGGTGCCCGCGCGCGAGCCAGCTCCAGAACGTGAGGCCCGCGGTGAACGCGTCGCGCAGGAAGGCCTCGTCGCGCGTCTCGTTCACCGGCCGGTAGCTCGCGAGCCAGCCGAGCTGGATCCACGGCCACAGCCCCCGGCCGGGGAGCAGGTCGAGGTCGAGCGTCGCGTCGATGCGGTCGAGCGCCGACGGCACCGGGCTCAGGCGCAGCGACGTGCCCGCCGTGACGAGCGCGTCGACGAACGGCCGGTACCGCAGGCGCGCCCCGAGCGAGGCCTGCGTGTCGTGCTCGGCGCCGTACGGCGTGTAGACGTCCTTGTCGGCGCCGATGAAGCCGCGCAGCGACTCGTCGACCGCGAGCCACGTGAAGCCCGCCCACGGCGAGAGCGTGAGCTCGCCGAGCGGGATGGACCAGAACGCGCTCGCGCTCGCCCTGGCGCCCATGGCGTCGCTGGCGTCCGGCTGGAACACGACGCGGCCGCTCAGCGAACCGCCGGGAACCCAGCCGCTCGAGCTCAGGTCGAAGCGCGCCTCCGCGCCGAAGCTCTCCGGCCCGTCGCGCAGGCGGCCGAACCCCGCGGCCGCGATCCAGGCGCGCCGCTCGATCAGCTCGCGGTGCACGTCGAGGCCGAGCTCGAGGAAGCGGACCGGAAGACGGGAGTCCTCCTCGGCGAGCTCGCTGTCGACGAGGCGCGCGTAGCCGCCGACGGAGAGCGGCCCCGGGTCCGGGTCCTCTCCCACCGGGGGCGCCGGACGAAGCAGCTCGTCCGCGGGCGCGATCGGCGCGGGCAGCGGCGGCGGCGCGGGCGGCGGCACGCGGGGGCGGGGCGCGCCGTTCGCGACGGCGAGCTCGACGCGGAGCAGCGCCCGGCCGCCGGGCGAGGCGACGCGCAGCACATGCGGGCCCTCGGGGAGGACGGCGACGCGGGACTCGACCTCACCGCCGAGCCAGAAGAACGGCTCGCGCGTGACGCCCAGGCGGCGCGCGGCGCGGTCCTCGGAGGCGTCGAGCGCGAGGGTCCCCTCCTCCACCGCGCCGCCGCCGGCGTCGCCGCCGACACCGTCGAGCGGCGCCACCGAGAAGCGCAGCTGGCCGGAGGGCGCGGCCGCGGCGACCTCGGGATGGCAAGCCGGATCCCCGCCGTCCGCGGGCGCGGCGCGCGCGCGGGGCGACGCGCACTCGTAGGCGGCGCGGGCGCGGATGCGCACCACGGTCGGGCCGACGAACGCGAGCTCGAGGGGGCGCGCGGGGTCGATGTCGTTCCAGGTCGACAGGACGCGGCCCGAGAAGGGCTGCGCCGCGCCGGCCGCGGTCGCGCGGATCCAGCCGAGGACGCTCCGGTCCGCCGGAGGCCGCGCCTCGATGCGGTGGCTGCCCCGCGGCACCTGCACGACGCAGCGGTCGGCCATCGGCGCGGACGCCGCGGAGCACGCGACCGGCTCGCCGTCGAGCGCGATCGAGAACGCGCAGGGGGTCTCCTCGCGGTCGAGCGCCCGGCAGACGCCGTCGAGCACGATCGCGCCCGGCGCGGCGCGGTCGAGCCGGAACTCGGCGCGCGCGCCGTCGGTGATGAGGAGCGACGCCTCCGGCGCATCGACGAGCGCGCGCCGCGCCCGCACGCGGAGCGGCAGATCGCGATCGGCCCTGGCCCGGATCTCGAGCGTGGCCGTGCCGGCCGTGGCGTCGGCGCGCGGCGGCACGGCCCAGCCGGTCACCGGGGCCAGCCGCGCGAGGGCGGCCGGCGGGAGCTGGACAGGCGGCGGCGCGACGCCGGCGGGAGGAGCCACGGCCGGGCCCTGCGCGGCGCTCCCCGAGGCTGCGGGCGCGGCGCCTTGCTGGCCGGCGGCGGCCTCGCGGGCGGCCTCCTGGACGGCGAGCTCGGCGAGCACGAGGGCGCGCAGCGTGAGCCGTCGATCGGGCGCCGGGGCGGCGGAAGCCACGTCGGTGGCCAGGTTCGCGGCCCGGGCGAGCGCCGCGGCGGACCGGTGGGCGAGCCCGATCCGGGTGAAGGCGTCGGCGGCGAGCTGCGCCTCGCTGGAGCGCTCGGCGAGGAGGCCGAGCAGCAGCGCGTCCGCGCCCGAGCTGTCGCCCGCGGGTCCCGCGAGCAGCGCGACGCCGCGCCGCGGGTCGCCGCTGGCGCGCGCGCCGCGCGCGGCCGCGAGGGGCGCGCGGTCGTCGGGCAGCGGGAGCGGCGGTACGCGCGCGGGCAGGCCGAGCGGGACCGCCACCGGGCTGCCCGGCGGCAGGGAGAAGACGGTGCTCGGCGGCGCGCCCGCGGTCGACGCGCCGGGCAGATGCGCCGCGTCCCAGGGATCCTCCTCGGCGGGGCGGTCGAGCGCGGCGAGCGCCGGGAAGCCGAGGGCTTCGAGCGCCGCGGCGCGCTGCGCGTGGAGCGCGCCGCGGGCAGGTGAGGGCGCGGCGCGGAGGGCGCGCGTGGCGCCCCGGATCTGCTCGAGCGTACCGTCGACGGGCGCGCCGTCCGGCGGGCGCACCGGCGTGACGGCGCGCGGGGCGCCGGGCGCGGCGGGGTGCAGGCGCACCGAGGCGCGGAGCAGCGTCGGCGCATCGGTCTCGACGCGCAGCTCGTGCGCGCCGGCGGGGACCGGGACCTCGATCGAGCCCGTGGCGCCGGCGCGCACCCAGGCCTCGTGGACGGCGGCGCCAGCGCGCACGCGGAGCACGCGCGCGGGGCCGTCCGCCGGGGGCGGGGCGCCTCGCGCTCCGGGCGCCAGCGCCGCTGCTCCGGGCGCCGGCGCAGCGGCGCCTTGCGCTCCGGACGCCGGCGCAGCGGCGCCCTGCGCTCCGGATGCCAGCGCCGCCTCGCCCGCCACGGCGGGCGGCGCGATGACGACGCGGGCCAACGTGGCGCGCTCCGGGTCGGGGAGCGCGAAGGTCGCGGAGCCGTCGACCCAGGCCCACTGCACGATCTCGCGCAGCGACGCGCACGGCGCGCGCCCGCTGCGCGGGATGCGCGCGAGCACCGGCGGAGCGCCCGCCGGCCGCTGGAACGTGCGCGCCCCGGGCGCCACGGCGACGACCGACGTGAGCCCGGCGCCGCCGTGCACCGCGGCCGGCGCGCCGTCGATGAGCACCGGCGACTCGGGGACCACCTGGCTCGAGGCGCTCCGCAGGAGCACCCGCGCGTGGGCCCCCGGCGGCGCTTCGACGTCGATCTGCGCGCGCGCGGCGTCGAGGAGCGTCCAGCGGAGCCCGGACTCCGCGTCCACCTCGCAGAGGCCGTCCGCGGCGGCGCGCCCCGGTGTGCCGCCTCCCGCCGGCGGCAGCGCGTCGCGAGGCGGCGCGATCGCGCTCCACGCGGCCACGCCATCGGGGATGTCGAGCGCGTCCCACGGGGCCTCGCGCGCCCAGGCGATGCGCGCGAGCGGCGCCGCGCTCTCGACGTCGCCATGGCCGAGCGCGTAACGCTCCGCGAGCGGCGCCCCCGCTGGCCGGCGGCCATCGCGCGGCGGCGACATCGCCGCGCCCAGCGCGGACACGGCCGCGACGTCGTCCGGGTGCGCGCGGCCTCCGGCGGGCTCACGCGGCGCCGCGGCCCCGGGCTGAGCGGGCCCGGACCAGGGCGCGTCCGCGGGGCCCGGCTCCGCGTGCGCGGCGGCGAGCCGCGCGAGGATGGCGCGCTGGAGCGACGTGGCGCCCGCCGCCGCGCGGCCCTGCGCCGCCGCATCACCTTGCGCCGCGACCGACGCCTGCGCCGCCGTGTAGGCTTGCGCCGCGCGCGCGAACGCCGCGCCGGAGGAGGGCGCCCACCGCACCGACTCGGCGAGGAGGAGCGCCCGGAGCGGCGGCGGCACGGCCGGCCGCGCGGCGAGGTCGAGCGCGGCCTTCGCGGCGTCCGGCGCGGCGGCCCGGTCTGCGGCGGCGAGGAGCCGCGGCGCCTCGGCGTGGACCGGCGCGCGATCGCCGTCGCCGGCCTGATCGCGCCGCGCCGCGCGATCGAGCAGGGCGGCGCGGTCGCGCTGCGGCGCGAGGAGCTCGGCGACGCCGGCGCGTTGCTGGTAGCCGCCGGCGGCGACGGCGAGCTCCCCCTCGACGACGTCGACGGTCACCGCGCGCGCATCGACCGGCAGCGGCACCCGGATCCACCGCGGCTCGCTCCAGCGCGCGGCGTCCGCGAGGCGCGACCCGGTGCGAACGACGAGCTCCCGGACGACGGCGCCGCCAGCGCGCACCACGACGCGCGTGGTCCCGTAGGTGCGCGCCCGGAGGGCGATGCGCAGCACGTCCGCGCCGGGCGCGCGGAGCTCGAGCCGCGCCCCGGCGCCGAGCGAGCGCCATGGCGTGGCGCGCTCGACGGCCGGGAGATCGGGGCTTTCGCGGCCTCCGTGCAGCTCGACGCCGCGCGCCACGAAGTACGGCTCGACGAGCGGCCGGAGGAGCAGCGACTCCTCGAGATAGCGCGCGGTGAGCCATGCGGCCGCGGCCGGGGCGAGGCGCGCGGCGGCCGGGTCGAGGCGCGCGGAGGGCGCGCCCGCCGCGGCCGGGGCGGAGAGCGCCGCGCGCGCGGCGTCGACCCAGCGGAGCAGCGCGCCCGCCTCGCCTGGCGCGGTGGCCGGCGCGGGCGCGCGGCCGCCGAGCCATGCGGCGACGTCCTCGTCGAGGCGGTACCAGGCCAGCGGCGCGCGCTCCCGTGCGGCGACCCGCACGGCGACCGGCGTGCCCCCGGCGCCGCGCGTGGCGGCCGCGCGCACAACGACGAAGCGCGCGCTCGACCACGTCGGCGCCGCGAAGTCACGCGCGCCGGCCCTGACGGGAGGCAGCGGCATCCAGGTGATCACATCGGGCACGCTCCCGAGGCCGGAGCCGAGGCCGATCCCCGCGACGTCGCCGCGCACTTCCAGCCGGTCGCCTGGCTCCACGGGCACGAGGAGCAGCTGCCCCGCGGCGAGCGCGACGGGCCCGGCGGGGTCGGCTGCGACGGGCGCGGCGCGCGCCGCGTCCGGAGCGGGAGCGCCCTGCTGCGGGCCGTTGCTCCACGGCACGACGCGGACGCTCTCGGGCGCCACCCAGGCGAGCGGCTCAGCGGCGGCGGCTTCGCGTGCCCCCGGGACACCGTGGGCGACGCCGAAGGCGAGCACGAGCGCCGCGGCGAGCAGCGCGCGGCGGGCGGCGGCCCCGGGGAAGGCGTCGAGATCCACGGCGATTACCCTTGCACCATGCCCACTTACGCCCCGCGCCGTGACCTACCGGGCTACCCGATTTCCGGGTTCGAGCGCAAGCACGCGATCGGCGAGGGGGCCTGCGTTCCCGGGCACCCGTCCGACCGCCCGCAGGACACCGGAAACGCTCCCGGCCGACCGGTCCTACCGCTCCGGCGCACCGGAAACGGTTCCTGAAAGCCATCGAGTCGACGGCACCACAGGCCTCGGCGCCACCGTCGTGTCGCCGCCCCTACTCGTCCCGCGCGCAGCGGAAACCGTAGAAAGACAGCGTCCTCTCCGGCAGCTCGCCGATACGGTACGTCGGACTGAGCGTCTCCTCGGTGTGGGAGAACGCCCCTCCGCGGGAGCCCCTCCCGAAGCCTCCGTCGGTCAGCGCCGCGCAGTTGGTGCACGTCCCCGTCAGATCGGCGTGATAATCGAGGACCCACTCGAACAAGCTGCCCGCCAGGTCGGCTTGTCCCCATTTCCCGTCGCCCGCAGGGGATTTCGACCCGACGGACGGGATCGGGCACACCGTCGTCGTGGAGTCGCAGCCGAACACCGCCAGATCCTGGCTCGGGGCCTCGTCTCCCCACGGATAGGCGCGGTGCTCGTTCCCCCCGACCGCGGCGTAGTTCCACTCCGCCTCCGTGGGCAGCCGGCCCTCGTCCCATGCACAGAACGCGAACGCGAGATACCAGCTCACGCAGTTGATCGGCGCCGCCTCATTGCCGGCGGGCTCATCGGTCCACGTCCGGAAGTTGGCGTCGCATTGCAGCGAGGCCCGCAGCTCGTCCTGCCCCGCGGGCAAGCTCGCATCCCACGCCGGGTCCCAGCCGCTGCCCTCGATGAGCGGATGAGCGCCCGCCCCCGCCTTCGGCCTGGTCGCCGGGTACCCCGCGACGAACTGCCGGAACCGGCCCACCGTCGCCTCGAAGCGATCGAGCTGGAAGTCGGCCACGGTGGCCGGATAACGCGCGTCGTTCAGGCGGTTGAACTGGCCGCCGACCACCACGCCCTCCGTGGGCTCCACGTCAGGGATGCACGCGCCCGCCGCGACCAGCGGGATCGCCATCGCTGAGAGAGCCCTGAAGAACACCACGCGTCTTGTCTCGCCCGTTCGCATCAGAAGCTCCCGGAGATGCTGGCGCCAGCGCCGGACGGCGCGATCCACGGGAGCGCGACGGCCGCCGGCGCCTCTTCGCCGCCCGACCGGACGATCCCATAGACCGCCGCCCCCACCGCGACGAGGCCCGTGGCGCCGAGGCCGACGAAGAGGCCGAAATCGCGGTTCTTGCGCGCATTGTCGGCCGCGAAATCATAGCCGGGGTCGCAGTACGTCCCGCCGGCGACATCGCGGCAGTTCTCGCGCAATGCGCTGATCGCGGAGAGGTCGTCGATCAGGAACCCGACCGACGCGCCGGCGAGGGCGATCCCGGCGGCTCCGGAGATCCAGGCCCAGGTCGGGGTGCCCCCGCCTCGCGCTTCGTTCGCCTTGGTGGGCGGCGTCGCGGCGCTGGCCGCGGCCGCAGCCGCGGGTCGCAGCGTGAGCTCGACCGTCGTCGTCTCGCCCTCCGCGAGCGTGATCGAGCGGGTCTCTGCCTCGTGCCCGGGGGCGCTCGCGCGGATCTCGTGCGGGCCAGGATCGACCGGCAGGGGCTCTCCGAGCGCGGCCGCCGGGAGCGCCGTGCCGTCGCGCAGCACCTCCATGCCGGCGGGCGCGCCCTTGACCACGATCACGAGCTTCGGCACGCGCGGCTCGAGGGCCGCGATCCCCTTGTTCGCGACCTCCTCCAGGCTTCGTCGCCGCTGCTCCCCGGCCGTCTCGCGGTTCAGGACGAGGGCCCGATGGTAATCGTGCCAGGCCGTCGCGAGCTTGCCCTCGCGCTCGCGGCAACGCGCGATGTTGATCTGGGTGCTCGCCGAGGGGTTGAGCGCGAGGCTCGCCTCGAACTTCGGGCACCCCGCCGCGTCGTCCCCCTTGTCGACGAGCGCGCGCGCGGCCTTGAAGAGCGCCTCCGCGGCCACCGGGTCGCGCGCGGGCTCCTGCGCGTGCGCCGCCGCGCCACCGAGCGCGACCGCGACCGCAGACGCGAGGCCGGCGAAGGCGCGCGCGCCTCGCGCGCGGCTGGCGCCACGACGGGTGTCGGCGAGGCGAAGGATGGGCACCGCAACAAGGCATTTCCCGAGCGGGCTCGTCGTCGTTTCCGCCATGTGTGCTCGTTCCGCTGCAGCGAGCCGCGGGGGCGCGCGGGGAGACCCTACAACAAAAAGGGCGACACGACCAACCCGTCAGTGAGCAAGCGCATGGTTCGGCTTGACGAGGAGAGCCCCTTCCGATGCCATCCGCACCGCCCGACGTAGCTCCCCACGTGGCTGTGCGGCGCGCGGTGCGGCAAGCCGCTCGTGAAGATGACAGCGACCCATCGAGTCGATCCGCGACATAAACGCTCACGAGGAGCATAGTTCAGCGGCGCGCCACGTACGAGGCGCTTCGACGACGCTCTGCCCTCCAAACCGATCCGGCGCTCCACCCCGGCTCCACATCATGGATCGTCCTCTACTCACCGCCGCGGCCCGTCGTCCCGCCGTGGCGCCTTCTGCCCGACCAGCACCGCCCCCACCCAGACCGCCTTCGCCGGCTCACCCGTATCGCCCGCCTGCGGCCCCAGCAGCGACCACCTCGGCCGGTCGGCGCGGATGGGAAGCACGTCAGGAGATCGTCACGGTCGAACGCGGCGGCGGGGGTGGCGCTGGTCTCCATCGGCGTGCTTGCAGGCGGTGGTGCGGCCGTGGCATGCGCCAAGGCAGCGTACAGGGGAGCACGTCCGCGTCCGTGCCCCTCGCGGGCTCACGCGCCACGCATGTGGACGTACTCGGGAGCAAGCTGCCATACTCCCCAGGTGACCACGCGGCTCGAAAAATTTCGTGAGTACATGGCGCGGTTCAACCCCGCCGGAGATCCGCGCGGCGCGGTCCGCGACGACCTCTACGTACCGCGACCGGGGCGGTCCACGGCCGACGAGGTCGCCGCGCGGCTGGAGATCGACCCCACCTCGTCGCACCTGATTGTCGGTGGCATCGGCTCGGGCAAGACCACGCAGCTCCTGATCGCGTGCGACCGCTTGAATCAACTCGCGGATACGCGCGCCGAGTACATCGACCTGAGCCTCATTCATGATCTCCAGGGCATGGTACCTGGAACGCTGATCATCGCTGCCGGGCTTGCTGCCCGCCGGCACCTGGAACCCGGGGATGACAAGGTGGCGCTTGAGGCCGGCGAGCAGTTCCGGCGCTGGGCCTACGGTCATGATCGTCACGTATGGATCCCCTTCGACGACCCCGGTGAGCCCGATGATCATCGGTGAGCCCGATGATGATGAGCCGGAGCGCGGCTACTACGACATCATTTGAAGAGAAGCCGCTCCTGTCCTCGCCGGAGAAGCCGCTCGATTCGTCTGTGGAGGACAAGGCTAAGCGGCTCGCTCAGATCCGCAGCGGCCTCCGCAGGCGCTTCCCATACCTCGTGCTCCTGTTCGACTCACTCGACCGGCTGCCGGACCCGGCGGCGTTCGCGACCGTGGTCGAGCAGGACGTCCGCGCCATCCAGAAGGCCGGCATCGGTCTCGTCCTTGTGGGGCCGCTCCGATCCATGTTCGGTCCGCACCGCACGGTCACCGACTACTTTCAGCACTTCTACCCGCAGCACGCGGTCGATGTTCAGCAGGACGAGCAAGGGCGCGCCTTCCTGGTCGACATCCTTCAAAGGCGAGCGCCGTCGGAGTTGCTCCCCGAACCCGTGTGTCGAAAGCTCGCCGAGCGCTCCGGCGGCGTACTCCGCGATCTCATTTCTCTGGCGCGTTCGGCGGGAGAGGAGGCGTATATGCGCGGCGCGGATCGTGTCGAGGAAGAGCACATCGACGTGATCGCTGACGCCTTCGGGCGTCAGCTGATCTTCGGGCTCAAGCCCGCCGAGATCGAGGTCCTGCAGCGCGTACGGCAGACGGGGACCTTCGTCCCGACGTCGGACGACGACATGGTGCTCCTCATGACCCGCCGCGTGCTGGAGTATCGGAACGGCAGCGCGCGGTTCGTCGTTCAACCCACACTGGAACCTCTCCTCGAGCAGATG
Source organism: Sorangium sp. So ce363 (assembly GCF_051520435.1). Taxonomy (NCBI): domain Bacteria; kingdom Pseudomonadati; phylum Myxococcota; order Polyangiales; family Polyangiaceae; genus Sorangium; species Sorangium sp. So ce363. The sequence goes on from NZ_CP150333.1 coordinate 10,486,571, forward strand.
GCCAATCGCCAGGGGGCGGCATGAGCGCTGTCGGAATCCCGTCGATTCGTCTTGACGAGCTGTGCCGCAGGAACGACGCGGAGCTCGCTCCTGGCGGAATCCGGGCAGTCGTCGTCGCCGAGGGAGATCCGCTGTCCCTGGCGCGACGCATCGCTCACCGTTCCAGGGGGCAGCACCTGGACGCTCCCCCGGATGCGTCCGCGCTCGCGAGGCGTCTGCGTGCGGGCGGAGGCGCGCTGCTCGTCGTCTCCGGGCTGGAGGCGCTCTCGGGTGACGAGTGGAAGCGCCTCGATCTGTTGAGGAGCCGCCTCTCGCGCGAAGGGTCCACCGTCCTTGTCCTCTCGCCGAGATCCCTGGATCTGCTGGCCAGAGCCGCGCCCAACCTGTCGAGCTTCATCAGTCCACCTCTATGGAACCTGGAAAGCGACCCTGACGATACGGCTGAAGAGGACATAGAGGCGGCCCAGCGGTCGTCGGCTCATGTCAATGACTCGCCGTCACAAGCACGGCAGCGTTTGATCCGGCGCCAGTATGAGGAAGCGAGCAAGTTCCCTGGCGAGTTCGTCGTCATGATCGGAACGCGAGTGTTCTTTCATTCCACCGATCGGGAGGAGGCGATCCACAGCTATGAGTCGGCGTTCGAGGAGGTTCCCGACCACGGGTTACTTCTCGTGATCGACGGCGAAAACTTCTCGCTCCTTTTACCCGACGACGAGGACAATCGGCGACGGCGCGATCAGGTTCGTCGGGCCCTGGAATAACTCGGGGAAGGAAGTGCTCCTCGGGCTGGCTCGATTGCCTTCCACCTGGCCTCGGTCAAGAAGGTCGGCTGCGCGCCTTCTCCACATCGGTCCCGACGGTACTGGAATCCCTTGCCGAGCCCCGGCGCCACGCTTCACCCGGACCGTCCTCACGGATCATCCTCCACCCACAGCCTCGGCCCGTCGTCCCGCCCCGGCGCCTTCTGCCCGACCAGCACCGCCCCGACCCAGACCGCCTTCGCCGGCTCCCCCGTGTCGCCCGGCTGCGCCCCCAGCAGCGACAGCCGCACCGCGCGCTCCCCCGGCGCCAGGTCGTCGCCCAGCCGGATCACCGCGCGCCCCACCCCGTCCGTGCCGCGCTTCTCCGTCGCCGCCTCCCACAGCGTCGCGCGCGTCAGGTCGCCGCCGCGGCCCGCCAGCACGCCGTCCGGGATCGTCACCCGCCGGAAGAACGCCGCCTCTCGCGACGCCGGCTTCGCGCCCTCGAGCCGGTACCGGATCCGGTAGTCCGCGTTCTCCCCGGGCGTCACCACGAACAGCACCAGGTGCAGCGTCTCGCCCGCCTCCTGCTCGAACTCGTACGTCATCGGCCGGCCGCGCGTCAGCTCGAACACGTCGCGCCGGCGCACGATCGCCCCGCCGTTCGCCGGCGGCGCGTCCGTGTACGCCACCCCCGTCTCGCCCAGCCCCTCGACCTCGACCCGCCGCGCGCCCGCCGGCGCCGCCACCCGCAGCGACCCCGACAGCGCCACGATCGGCTCCTTCAGCGCCACCTCGCCGTCCACGCGCACCGCCACCTCCTTGCCCAGCGACGCGCGCGCGGCCCGGTAGATCACCGACAGCCGCCCGGCCCGCGCCCCCGCCCCGTCCACCCGCACGTCCTTCGCCACGAGCAGCGGCGTCCACGCGTCGCCCGGCGACGGCTCCCCCGCCGACTGCCACGCCGGCATCAGCAGCCGCCGGCGCACCGGCGCGTGCTCCGGGACGAGCACCCGCTCCGGCCGATCCGCGTTCGACCTCGCGCCCTCCCCCGCCCGCTCGATCCGCACCTGCTCGCGCAGATCCGAGAAGCGCTCCTTCCGCTCCAGATCGTCGAGGTTGAACGCCCGGACGTCCGTCCACGTGCTCACGTCGAACGGCGCGTAGCGCCACGTCTCGTCCTCGGCCAGCGTGACCCGGTACGGCAGCCGGTACAGCGTCTCGTTCACGCCCGGCTCGATCGCGCGCAGCCGCAGGCGCGTCCTCGCGTCGCCCGTGATCTCGATCCGCTCCACCCCCGCCGGCGGCCGGAGGATCGCGAGCCGCGGCTCGGACGCGTCGAACCCCTCGTTCCACCACTCGAACCGCGATCGCGGGAGCGTCACCTTGAGCTCGGCCCGCTCGGAGGGCCCAGGACCCCACCGCGCCACCACCGTCGCGTCGCCCTGGTTCGCGCCCCCGCTCGCGTCGATCTCGGTCCGGATCAGCAGCCCGAGGAGCTCTTGACCGGGCGCCATCCGCGCGATCACCGGGTCGCTCGGATCCAGCGCCAGGTAGCGCACGATCCGCACGTCCGGCGGCGTCTGCAGCCGCGCCGGAGCCGCCTCCGCTCGCGCCGCGGACGGCTCCGCGGCGGCCCCCGGCGGGAGCGCGCCCGGCGCGGCGCCGGGGCCGCCCGCGCCCGCGGGCGACGGCATCGCCGGGTGGACGATCTCGCCGATCTGCTGCATCGCCTGCGCCTCCGGCGCGCCGAACCGCACGCCGAAATCCGGGCCGACGCCGTCGATCACCACCGTCCGGATGTCCTCCCGCAGGAGCCGCACCGTGGCCCTCCCGAGCGGGCCGAGCTCGACGCTCGCGGACTCGCTCGCGCCGTCGGCGACCCGCACCGTGCGGCCCGGCGGGCCCTCGATGTCGAGCGACAGCGGGCCGCGGAAGTTCAGCGCGGCCGCGCGGCGCTCGCCGATCACGAACTCGGACGCGCCGCGCCCCTCGGCGCGCGGGTACGGCATCCGGAACCGCCGCAAGAGCAGGCGCGACATGTCGTAGTCGATCCCCTCGCGGCCCCCCGCCTCGAGCCGCCGCGCCCAGCCCCGGAGCAGCTCCTTCCGCGCCGGCTCCGGCAGGTCGGCGAAGCCGAGCGCCGACGCCCGGAGCCCGAGCTGCCGCCGCTCCTCCGCGTCGAGGCTCTGCTCGTAGACGGCGCGCGACGCCTCGCTGCGCTGATAGCGCCCCTCCAGCCGGGACAGGATCGTCAGCTCGCTCGGCACACGCGCGCCGTCGCCGCCGTCGCTCCCCACCGCGGGCTTCGCCCGGAGCCGCACCTGCCCGCCCTGCGGGAGCACGTCGTGCGTGATGAGCAGCGTCGAGCGCGGGTCCGTCACCGCGCCCCCGCCGCTCGCGAGCCGCGCCGCGTACTCGCCCTCGCCGAGCGGACGATCCGGATCGCAGCTGACCCGGCTCTCCAGATCGATCGCGTGCCGCGCGACCTCCTCCCCGCGCTCGTTCACGAACGCCGCGACGAACCCGTACGGGTAGCGCCGCGCCGAGTCGCAGGCGTCGACCCTCACGCTCCCCCAGGTCGTCACCTCCACCGCGTCGATCTCGGCCGGGACCTTGATCACGAGGTCCCGCTCCGGCTCGATGTGGTAGGCGAGGATCTCGTCCTCGGCCGGCAGCGCGCTGCCCAGCGGCGGCGCGCTCGACAGCTGCGAGAGCGCGAACGCCGTCACCCCGAGCAGCGCCATCGCGATCAGCCACCGCGGGTTCAGCGCCCTGCGCGGCGCGCCGTCGCGGGCGCGGAACCCCGCCGTCGCCAGGCGCGCCCGCGACGGCGGCCGCGCCGCGTGGGAGCGCGGCGGCGCGGGCGCCTCGCGACCCGCCGGCTCGCGGCGCTTCGCCGGGGCGGTCACGGGGCCCCCCGCTGCGGCGCCGCCCCGGGCCCGGCCGCATCGACCCGGAGCGCGCTCGTGCCGACGGTGACCGCGCGCCGCAGCCGCGAACCGCCGGGCACGGCCGCGCCCGGCACCGCGACGAGCGCGCCGTCGATCGGCAGCAGCTGCGCCTCCCCCGGCCGCGCCGCGATGACCCACGGGCGCCCCGTGATCACGTCGCGCCCGATCTCCACATGGCACTGCGCCTCGCGCCGCGGCGCGGCCGGCGCGCTCCCACGCAGCGCGGCCGCCGCCGCGGCGCGCGCCGCGGCCGCCACCCCCGCCCGAGGCACAACCGCCACCGCTGCCCGCGACGCGTCCGACCCGGCCCGCGTCGCGTCCGCCACCGCTGCCCGCGGCGCGTCCGCCTTCGCCGGCCCGGCCGTCGGCGTCGCCTGCGCCGAGAAGTGCGCCCTCAGGTAATACGGGTTCCGCTCGGTCGTGTAGCGCCGGAAGGGCTCCATCGCAGCGGAGAGATCGCACGCTTCGGTCACACCCCGGGTCGGGCAGAGCTCGTCCCCGCTCGCTCCTGCGCCGGCGCTCCCCGCGCACGACGCGAGCGCCTGAGCGCGCGCGGCCACGTCGATCGGCTCGGGCGTCACGCCGAGCCGCGCGAGCCGCGCCTCGAGGCGCGTCTCCCCCTGCCCCGGCTCGACGAAGCGCCGGAGCTCGAAGAAGCGCCGGATCGCGCTGCCCAGGTACACGATCGCGAACCGCCCCTCGGCGAACCGCTTCGCGTAGGCCATCGCCATGTCCGTCGCGCCGCTGAACGGCACCTGCTCGCGCGTGCCGTCGAAGATCCCCACGCGCAGCTCGAGATCGCGCAGCGTCTCCAGCAGCGGCCCCGCGAACGTCGGCACGTGCCCCGGCCGCACGACCTCGTACCCGAACGAGATCACCGCGTCCCGCTCGTAGGTCCGATCCGCCTCGATCGCCTGCACCGACAGCGCGTTGCCGCCGTCCCCGACCCAGACCTCGTGCGCCCGCTGGAAGTAGCTGCGCAGCCCCTCGGCGCGCCGCACGTCGGCGGCCCCGCTCGGCTCCGCCGTGGGCACCGCCCCGGCGAGCAGCAGCGACTGCGCCGAGAGCGCGTCGGCGAGCGCGAGCCCCGCGCCGAACGCCCCGATCTGCCACCGCGGCGCGGGCACCTCGACGAGCATCGCGCCCGTCAGCGGCGACCTGACCGCCTCCGTCGAGGGCGCCGCGGGCAAGATGGCGCTCGTCGACGCCGCTGGCGGCAACGCCGACGCATGCGCCAGCACGAGCCACGCCGGGTTCCCGCGCCGCTCCGGGCCTCCCTCGGCCGGCCCGGGCTCCGCGATGCCCCACGCCGCCGGCGCCGCGTCGGTGCCGCCGATGCGCACCTCGCGGAAGCCGAGGCGCCCGAGGATCGCCCGCTCCCACGCGGTCGGCGGCGCCGCGCCGGACGCGCCGCCGGGGCGCGTCGCCGCCGCGATCAGCCGCGGCGCCACCACGGCGTCGAACAGCCTGAGCTCCTCGAGCGACGGCGGGCGGAAGCGGCCCGGCTGGACCTCCGTCAAGGACACCATCCGCTTCGCGAGCTCCTCCTCCAGCGTCCCGGTCCAGCGCACGGCCTCCGGCGCGCCGAGCGAGCGCGCGCCGACCGCCTCGGCGACCTCGCGCGGCACGTGCAAGCGCGGCGCGTCGCCGAGGGGCGTGGGCGGCTCCGCCGCCGGGCGGAACGTCATCGCCGTCTCGGCGCCGAGCCCCAGGCCGATCGACACAACGGGCAGCCCCGCCGGCGAGCCGACCACGCTGAGCTCCGGCCCGTCGCCGCCGCCCGGCTCGACGAGGAGCACCTGGGGGCTCTCCAGGGCGTCGATCATCGCGGCCACGAACGCCTCGTCGTGGCGCCGGATCGCCCCGTGGCGCGACAGGAGCACGACCCCCGCCGCGTCGAGCAGCTCCGCGACCCGGAGCGCCACCGCCGGCAGCGCCGAGCCGAGCTCGGTGGGCGCGGCCAGCACCAGCCACTCGGGCGCGGACGTCGGGCTCCGGCCGACGCGCTTGCGGATCGCCGCCCGCGGCGCGCTCGGCGTGTCGTCCGGATCGTCGAACCGCGGGCTCAGCACGTACCACGGCCGCTCGCCGTCGCCCTCCCGCGCCACCGACACCCGCGCGCGCTCCGCCGCGCCGAGCAGCTCGTCCGCCGGCCGCCCGTCGCGCAGCACGCCGCGCGCGAGCCGGTGGGCGATCCGCCGCGACTCGATGTCGGCGGCGATCGCGGCCGCCCTCGGGCGCGGGCCGGGCCGCGGCGCCGTGTCCGCCAGCACGAGCGACAGCGCGGCGCTCTCGATGCGCGGCAGCGGCCTCGCCGCGGCCGCGGGCGGCGGCGGCGCGCCGCCCCAGCCGAGCGCCACGAGCGCGTAGCCGACGCCGTTGCCGACGAGGAACGCGGTGAGCGACACCTGGATCGTCGGCATGATCACGATGCCGACGTGCTCCTTGTTCCACATCTTCACGGCGAGCAGGCTCGGGAGCAGGTAACCGAAGCCGAAGTAGTCGACCATCTGCAGCCCCGGCGCGTACCGCACCATGGCGAAGCCGATCGCCATCTTCACGAAAAAGCCGAGCAGGTACACGAAGATCATCCGCCGCGGCCCCACGAGCAGCATCCGCGAGAACGGGCGGACCGAGGTGATCCAGCGCGAGAGGTAGAAGACGACCAGCGCCTCGATCGTCGTCGTGAGCAGCTTCGTCGGCTCGTACCACGCCACCGCGAGCAGGCCGGGCACGAGGATGCCGTTGTAGTCCCACCCGTAGCGGACGTTGTTGCGCGCGCCGAGCAGCGCGCCGATGACCAGGATGATGTGGGCCTTCGGCAGCTCGAGGAACTCGAGCGACAGGCTCTCGTTGAGCACCTGGAAGCGCGAGACCGAGAGGTTCGTCGTCCGGAGCAGCACGCCGAGCACGAGCGCCGTCAGCGCCGTGACGAGCGCGAGCCGCGGCGCCGCGCGCAGGAGACCGCTGTTCCAGAAGGCGTTCGCGATGAGCGGCACCAGCACGAGCCCGATGCTGTAGAGCTCCCGCGAGTGCACGAAGTCGTAGCGCGCCGAGACCTCGGGCACGACGAAGCCCTCGACGAAGAGCCGCACGATCACCGCGCCGACGATGAACAGGTAGAACCGCTCGCGCCCGAACGCCGTGGACCACGCGCCCGTCCGGGTGATCCAGCGGCCGATCAGCGCGACGAACAGGTACGTCACGATCGACTCCGCGACGATGAACACCGCGGTGACCGGGGCCGCGAAGAACACCGTCGCGAGGTAGCCGGGCACGACGAGCCCCGCGTACGTCCAGCCGAGCGTCTCGGTGAAGAACGTCCCGAAGACGAGGCCGATCAGGACCGCGGTGTGGAGGCTCCGATCGAGCCCGTTCGGGGGAAAGAGCGGCAGGTTCTCGAGCATGCGGCGGGACGGCGGCGGGGCGGGTCGGCGCGCGCCGACGCCCGGCGCGGTTGCCGGCGCGGGCGCGCTACGGCAGCGTGGTGGCCAGGCCGATCGCGCTCGGCGCGCCCCAGCCCGTCGGGTAGTCCCAGCCGGGCCCCGCGGCAAAGAACTCCGTCTCGCCGCGCACGACGTCGCGGAACGTCGCCTGCACCGCGGGGGTCGTGTAGAAGATCGAGTTGAGGAACCCGGCGCGCGGCAGGCCCTGCGCGGCGCGGTAGCTGTTCACCACGGCGATGAGCCCCGCGAACGCGGGCGCCGAGAACGACGTCCCGCCGTACGTCCGCCACTCGCCGAGGTAGTAGACCCAGTACGGCCTCGGCGAGGTCGCGGCGTGCATGGCGACGTCCGCGACCGCCCGCTTGCCGCCGGATCCCTCGACGACCCCGACCTGCCAGGAGGGGATCGGAAACGAGAGCGTCGGGCCGGAGCCGGAGCCGGACCAGGCGCGCTCGTCCTCGACCTCGCCGTCCTCGTCGAGCGAGAGCGACGTCCCGCCGACCCCGGTCACGTACGGGCTCGCCGAGGGCGTGTCGGTCTGCGCCGAGTCGCCGGTCGCCGCGACCACGGTGATCCCGAGCGCCGCGGCCATCTGCGCCGAGCGGTGGTACTGGAGCCGCACGGCCGGCGGCTCGGAGTCCTCGCGGTGCGCGAACGAGTCCGTGATGACCGACACCTCGCCGCGGCCGATGGCCTCGTTGAACGTGTAGACCATCGACGTGTTGCGCGCGTCGGGGCCCTGGTAGACCACGAGGTCCGCGCCCGGCGCGAGGCCCCCCGCCCACGACACGTCGAGCGTCGACTCCACATAGCGCGTCGAGACCGGCTCCATCGTCTGGACGACCAGCGGGTTCGCCCGCTCCACGCCGAGCGCCCGCCAGAACGACTGCAGGTCCTTGTACTTGAAGGTCGCGCCGATCGTGACCCCGAGCTTCACGCCCTCGCCGGTGAACCCGAGCTCGTAGAGATCGTCGACGTCGTACGCGCCCGCGATCTGCGCGGGGGTCAGCCCCCCCTCCACGCCGGCCGGCGGATCCGGCTCGATCTCCCCGGCCTCGCCCGGGAGCGGCCGGGTGCTCGCCGCGAGATCCGCGGTGATGATGCCGGTCGTGCGATCGGACACCCACGTCGGCACGGTGAGCTGGCCGAGGGCGCCGAAGACGTCGAAGGGCGGATTCCCCGCCTGAGGGTTCTCCCGCTCGAAGACCCGGAGCTCCGTGTCGAAGGTCTCGTTGAACTGGCTCACCGTGCCGGTGAACTGGATCAGCAGCCGGTTCGTGGCCGTGAAGTTCACCTGCATCCCCTGCTCCTCGAGCCAGAGCTTCACGAGGTGCACGTCGCGCTCCCGCGGCGCGTACGCCGCGATCCACTCGTCCCGGGTGAGGTACTGGCGGAACTGCGGGCCCGCCGGGTCGTAGATCTCGGCGATCCGCTGCTCGAGCAGCCCCGAGTTGCGGATGGGGAAGCCCATCAGCGCGCGGACCACCTCGTCGCCCCCGGCCACGCCCTTGTCGGTGTACACGCCCGGCAGCGGGCTCGGGATGCCGTCCGTGGCCTCGGTGGGCTCACGCTCCTCCTCGGTGAAGTCGGGCAGCTCGTCCGGCAGCTCCTCCCCACCGGCGCCGCCCGCCCCACCGCCGCCGCCCCCGGCCGCGCCGCCGCCGCCGCTCCCGGCCGCGCCGCCGCCGCCGCTCCCGGCCGCGCCGCCGCCGCCGCTCCCAGCCGCGCCGCCGCCGCCGCTCCCGGTCGCGCTGCTGGCGCCGCCGCCTGCGCCCCCGCTGCCCGAAGAATCTGCGATCTGCACACCCGACTCGCAGCCACAGCCAGAGGCCGAGAAGGCCACGCTGCTGACCAAGCTGAGCAGACCAAGGACGGGCGCGGCACGAAGCACAGGTGAAGCACGGCGCATACGCACCAAGGATTCAAACCCCTTCCGACAGGCCGATCCAGCCGAATCGTCACAGCGCGCTTACGTCGCATCACACGTGCGCCGCCCGCAACACAACGCGCGTCGGCGGAGCGTTGGGAGCATCACGTCGCACCCTGTCGCGAACCGCTTCGCCGCGGCGCCGCGGCCCGGGATTCACCGCGGCGCCACGGCCAGGTCGGAGATCGCGGCCACCGGAGGACGATAGAGGCGGGCGCAACGGCTGCGCCTGGGGCCCTAGGGAGCGACCTTCTCGTCGCACAGCCGATGTTTTTGGCGCGGCGGACCCGGGTGGACAATTGTATTGATTCGACCACGATGCGACGCTCAGGCTGCCCGGGGCGTCCCGCGCCCCCTCGAGGGCCGCGGCCTTCAGCGATTATGGCGAAGACTTACCGTCCGCGGATCCCCAAGCCCTTTCGCATCCCGCGCCCGATGGCCGCGCAGGCGGAGGCGACGCGCTTCGGGTGGCTCACGCCTGACGTGCTCTCGATCGTCGCGGGGGCGCTGATCGCCGCCGTGGCGCCGCTCGATCGGCTCGACTACGTGGCGCGCGGCCTCACCGCGTCCGCGCTCGCCGACGCCGCGCCTTCCGCGCAGGTGCTGCTCGTCACGGCCTCGCCCGAGGCGCTGCGCGAAGGGCTCTGCGAGCGCTCGCTCCCCGGGCTGCTCGAGCGCGGGCGCGCGCGCGGCGCGCTGCTGATCCCCCCGGCCGACGCGTTCTGCGGCGGCGCCGCGAGCCGCGCGGGCGCCACGAGCGCCGCGAACGCCACGAGCGCCGCGGGCGCCGCGCCGGTCGTCCGGATGCCGCCCGAGCTGCTCCGCCTGAGCGCCGGCGATGTCGTCGGCTTCTTCCCGCTCGCGGCGGGGGAGCGCGCGCCGGAGCTCGGCGCGCTCGGCGTCTCGGCGGCGCCCTGGGTGCTCAAGAAGGCGCCGCAGAGCGTCCCGGCGGTCAGCCTGCGCGATCTGGCGGACGGCCAGGTCCCCGCGAGCGCGCTCGAGGGCCGCGTCGCCGTGGTCGCGGTGGGCGCCGGCGGCGTTGCGCCCCAGGCGGTCGCGACGTCGGCCCTGCCGCCGGCGAGGGGCGTCGCCGCGGTGCTCGGCGGGCTGCTCGACGGCGGCAGGCGCGCCTCGGCGCCGGCGTGGGTGCCGGCGCTGTTCGTGCTGCTCGCGGGCGGGCTCGTGTGGATCGCGCGCCGCCGCTACGGGAGCCTGGTCGCCACGGCCGCGCTGTTCCTCGGCGTGTTCGCGCTCGCGGCGGGGCAGGGCGTGCTCGCCGCGCGGGCCGAGGCGAGCCTCATCGCGCTGCCGAGCGCGCTGTTCGGCCTCGCGGTCGCGTTCGCGGGGGTCATGATCGTGCGCGGGCTCGTCGTCCAGCGCTCCGTCGATCGCGCGGCCGAGCTCATCCAGCGCGCCGCGCTGTTCCGCATGCAGGGCGTCCACACGCTGCCGGACGAGGAGTTCTGGCCGCGCGTGGCGCGCCTCGCGGAGCAGGCGCACCCGGCCGATCTCGTGCTCGTCGCGGAGCTGCCCGCGGGGAGCTGGCACCTCCGGTTCTGGAACGATCGGCAGGGCGGCGGCGAGAGCCTCGTCGCCGAGCGCCGCAACGACGTCCGCCGCCCCCCGTACAGCAGCGAGCAGGGCGTGCCGGCGATCCGCCTCTCGCGCCGGTTCCTGACGAAGCAGGACATGCCGGCGGTCGTGGTCCCGCTCATCGCGTTCGGCGAGATCGAGGGGTACGTGTTCTTCTGCGGCCCGGTCGCCGAGCAGACGTTCTCGCGCGAGCCGGAGCGGGCCGAGCACGTCGGCCGCGAGCTCGCGCTGCTCCTGCGCAGGAAGCGCCTCGCGCGCACGGCGCAGGCCGGCGCGGGCGAGGCGCGCGGCGGCCGCTCGCCGGAGGACGACCTGGTCGAGGGCGCGCGCGTCGCGCTCGACGACCTCCAGCTCTTCGGGTCGCTGCTGCGCAGCGCGCCGGTCGGGCTGCTGTACGCCGACGCCTTCGGCGACGTCCGCTTCGTCGCGCCCGAGTTCGCGAAGTGGCTGCGGGCGCGCGACGTCACGGTGCCTGCGGAGAGCGCCAGCGCGGCGCTCCCGCCCGGCTCGCTCACGCTGGGCGACGTCCTCGGCGCCACGTCCGCGAGCGACGCTGCCGTGTCGCTCTCCAGCGTGATGGCGAGCGACGACGGCATCGAGCTGAGCGTCAGCGCGCCCGAGCCGGCCGTGCTCTCGGTGCGCCCGCTGCGGCGCGAGTCCGACGGCTCCTCGTGGATCGCGGGCTACGTCGCCGCGCTGATCCCCGTCCAGCAGGCGGCCCCGGTGTCCGACAACGTGCGGCCGCTCGCGGTGCGTGACGCCGCCGATCCGCTCTGCGCCTTCCAGCTCGGCGACGTCGTGGCCGATGCCGTCGCGAGCGCCGCCCGCGCGACGGGCCGGGCCGTGCGGCTCGAGCCCATCCGCGGCGCCACCCACGCCCTCGGCCACCGCGGCGAGCTCGGGCAGGTGCTCGAGGCGTTCCTCACCGACGTCGCGGGCCGCGGGCTCCCTGGCCACGGCCCCGTGGTGTCGGTGCGCGAGGCGCCCCAGGGCGTGCAGCTCTCGATCCTGGACGTCGGCTTCGGCCTGGGGCTGCCGGAGTCGGCGCTCCAGCGCGTGCTCACCGCCCCCGGCTCCGCGCCGGCCGGCCTCGAGCCGCTCGGCCGGCTGATCCTGGCGGTCGAGGACAGCCACGGTCACGCCGAGCTCAAGACGAACGACGGCTGGGGCATCACGCTCACGGTGACGCTCCTCAGGGCGCACCCGCGCGCGTTCGTGTCCGCGAACGAGGGTGGCAAGCCGGCCGCGCAGCAGAACGTGATCGCGATCGGCAGGGCGGGGCCGAAGTAGCGCCGACGAGCGGGGGACGCGCGCGCGGGGGCGGCCCCGGGCGCGGGTTCCCGGGCGCCACGGCGTCCCGAGTTCGTTGGCTGGGCGCTGGGCGCATCGATCCCCGGAACGACCCGGTTCACGAGCTCGACCGGCGGCTCGCCCTCTGGCGCCCCTGGTTGGCCTGGTTCTGCAGATTGCGCATCAGTACACCGCCGTCCGGATATGTCCGGACATGCATCGCGCTACCCTCTTTCGTCCTGGGTCGATTCGACGGACTCGATCTCCCGCAGGGCGGCGCGCAGGTGGTTGTTGTTGGTGTCGTCCGCCGACCCGCACCTGGCTCCGGGGAGCTCGTTCCGCCGCTCGTGCTCGCCATCGAATAGGTGCTGGCTCAGCGCGTCGGGCTCGGAGCGACCTCCCCCTCGGAGATATAACTGGTTGAACGCGCCACCTTTCACAGGCAGGCGAGCAAGGTTGTCGATGATCGTCGAAAGAGGGTATGCGCTCCTCGAGAAGATCGAGGAACACGCTGATTTCAGCTTGTTCCGCGCGTGCCGCGAGGGCGACGGTGTCCCGGTCTTGCTGAAAGTCCTGCGCGCGGAGAGAGCGACTCGCGCCGAAATCGCGCGCTTCAAGCACCAGTGCGAGCGCATCGCGCAGCTCGCCTCACCCCGCCTCGTCGCGCTGCGCGGCGTCGAGGAGCTCGCCGGCGCCCTGATTGTCGTTCTCGAGGACTTCCCGGGCCGCGATCTCGCGCGGGTCCTCGCCGCGCGCCCGTCGCGCAGAATGCCGCTCTGCGAGTCGCTCGATCTCACGGCCGCGCTCGCCGAAGGCCTCGCCGCCGTGCACGCGGCGGGGCTCATCCACCGCGATCTGCGCCCGCACAACGTGCTCGTCGGCGCATGCGGCGCGGTCAAGATGACGAGCTTCGGCGTCGACGCCGAGATCACCCGCGCGCACGAACGGCTCTACGCGCCGGCGGTGATCGCCGACGTGCTGCCCTACGTCTCCCCCGAGCAGACAGGCCGCATGAACCGCGGTGTCGACCACCGGACGGACCTCTACGCGCTCGGCGTCATCCTTTACCAGATGCTCACGGGTCAGCGCCCCTTCGAGGCCCTGGACCCGATGGAGCTCATCCACGCGCACCTCGCCCTCGCTCCCGCGCCGCCGTCCCGCGTCGATCCGACCATCCCCGAGGCCATCTCCGGCGTCGTGCTCAAGCTGCTCGCGAAGAACGCCGAGGACCGCTATCAGAGCGCCGAGGGCCTGCTCGCCGACCTCGAACGCTGCCGCGAGGCCCTGCGCGGCACGGGGACGATCGAGCCCTTCGCCGCGGGCCAGCGCGATCGCCAGGACCTGTTCCGGATCCACCAGAAGCTCTACGGCCGCGAGCAGGACATCGAGGCGCTGACCGCCGCGTTCGAGCGCGCGCTCGAGGGCAGCCGCGAGAGCGTCCTCGTCTCCGGCTACTCCGGCATCGGCAAGTCCTCGCTCGTGCAGGAGATCTTGAAGCCGCTCGCGCGGCAGAAGGGCTATTTCACGAGCGGCAAGTACGACCAGTACAACCGTGACGCGCCCTACAGCGCGGTGATCCAGGCGTTCGACGGCCTGGTGCGGCAGCTCCTCACCGAGAGCGAGGCGCGCATCGAGCGCTGGCGGAGCGCGATCCTCGACGCGCTCGGGCCGAACGCGCAGGTCGTCTGCGACGTCATCCCCTCGCTCGGCCACGTGGTCGGCGCGCAGCCGCCCGTGCCGGCGCTCGCGCCGCTCGAGGCGCAGAACCGCCTGAACCGGTGCTTTTTGCTGTTCGTCTCGGTGTTCGCGCGCAGCGCGCACCCGCTCGTCCTGTTCCTCGACGATCTCCAGTGGATCGACCCCGCGAGCCTGGGGCTGCTCCGCTCTCTCCTCGCCGACGACTCGCCCGAGGCGCTCTTCTTCTGCGGCGCCTACCGCGACAACGAGGTGTCGCCGGGGCACCCGTTCGTATGGGCCGTCGAGGAGCTCGAGCACGCCGGGCTCGTCGTGCGCGACATCGTCCTCGCCCCGCTCGCGCGCCCGCACCTCCTCGAGATGCTCTCGGACAGCCTCAAGCGCGACGACTGCGGGCCGCTCGTCGATGCGGTCCAGAAGAAGACCGGCGGCAACCCGTTCTTCGTCAAGGAGTTCGTCCGGTCGCTGCACGACCACGGCGTGCTCACGTTCGCAGCCGGGTCAGGCTGGCGCTGGGATCTCGCCAGGATCGATGCGCTCGCGTACACGGACAATGTCGTCGACCTCATGGTGCGCGCCATCGGGCGGCTCGCGGCGACGACCCAGGCGGCCCTGAAGCTCGCGGCGGCGATCGGCAACCGGTTCGAGCTCGCCATGCTCGCCACGGTGAGCGAGTGCTCGCCGGAAGAGGCGTACAGCCGCCTCGATCCGGCCGTGAGCGAGGGGCTCGTGATCGCCGGGCGCGAGGGATACCGCTTCGCTCATGACAAGGTCCAGGAGGGCGCCTACGCCATGATCCCGGAGGCGGACCGGCCCGCCTTCCACCTCCTTATCGGCCGGCTGCTCGCGGGCAAGCTGGACCTCTCCGAGAGCCAGAGCCTCTTCGACGTCGTCGGCCACCTGAACAGCGCAGGCGATCTCGTGTCGGACCCCGCGGAGCGCCTGTCCCTCGCCCGCATGAGCCTCGAGGCCGCCTGCCGCGCCGAGGACGCGGCCGCCTTCGGCGCCGCCCTGCGCTACCTGGAGCTCGGCCTCCTGCGCCTTCCGCAGGACGCCTGGACGTCGCAGTACCCGCTCCGCCTCGAGTACGCGAGGAAGACCGCCCTCATGCTCTCGCTCTCGGGCCAGCACGACGACGCCCTCGCGCTCCTGTCCGATTGCCTGGAGCGCGCCGTGGGCCGGCTCGATCGCACCGAGGTGCGGCGGCTCAAGATGAACGTGCAGGTGCTCAAGAACGACCTGCCCGCCGCGCTCGCGGAGGGGCTCGCGGCCCTGCGTCCGTTCGGGATCGACCTGCCCCCCTTCCCTGACGAAGCGATGGTCGACGCCCAGATCCGTGCGACGATGGCGCTCGTCCGGGAAAAGACGCTCGAAGCGCTGCCAGACCTGCCGCCGCTCGCGGATCCGGAGATCCGCGCCATGCAGGACGTGCTCCAGGAGCTCTCCTCTTCCTGCTGGTTCTTGAGCCCCAACAACCTTGGCATCACGGTCGCGAAGATCCTCGAGAACACGCTGCGTTATGGGCTGTCGAAGCACGCGATCTACGGCTGCATCAACTTCGGGGCGTTCCTCTGCCTCCGTGGCGACATCGCGCTCGGCTATCGCTTCGGCCGCGCCGCCATCGGCCTTTCGGAGCGCTACCCGGACAAGAAGTCCGAGGCGATGCTCTGGAACATGTGGGGCGCCTTCGTGCAGCACTGGAGAGAGGGTTACCCCGCCTGCAAGGAGTCGCAGCTCGTTGCCATGCACGCCGGGCTCGAGACGGGCCAGTACATCTGGGCGTTTTACAGCGCGAGCACCAGCATCATGACCAGCCTCCTGCGCGGCCTCCCGCTCTCCGACCTCCTCGCCGAGGCGCAGAGCTACCAGCCGATATGCAAGCTCGACCAGTTCAACGCCATGTCCTGGATAGTCGGCGCGGTCGGGCAGCTCGCACACCAGCTCTCGGTCGAGACCGCGCACCCGGCTGCGCTCAAGGGAGGGTGGATCGACATCGACGCGGTGATCGAGGAGAACCGCCGGATAGACAACCTGGTCTCGGTCACCATCGCCCAGATGTACGTCGTGATCCTCGGCGTTTTCCAGGGCGTGTTCGAGGAAGCGGCGCGCATCGCGCTCTCGCTGGACATCGAGCTCCCGAACCTGGCGGCCTGGTGCGGCGGCCCCGCGTCCCGTTTCTACGCCGGCGTCGCGCTCACGCAGGCGGCGGACGCGGCCTCCCCGGACGAGCGCGCGCTCTTCCTCGAACGCGCGGAGATCTTTGCTGAAAAACTCTCGCGCTGGGCGGGCCTCTGCCCGGAGAACCTGGCCCACCGCAGCGCCCTGCTCGGCGCCGAGATCGAGCGCACCCGCGGCAACGCGCACGCCGCGGCGGATCGCTACCACGAGGCGATCGCCCTCGCGCAGCGCGGCGGCTACCTCCACGACGAGGCGCTCGCCAACGAGCTCGCCGGCCTCTCCTTCCGCGCTCTCGGCAAGACCACCATCGCCCGCGCCTACCTGACCGAGGCGCACAGGGCGTACGGCCGATGGGGCGCGACCGAGGCGATGCGGCGCCTCGAGCGCGCGTACCCCGACCTCGTCCCCGGCGAGATCCTCCGCGGCGCGACGCGTCCGGAGGCCGCCGCGCCCGCCACCACCGCGCTCGACCTCGGCTCGGTGCTCAAGGCCTCCCAGGCCATCTCGGGCGAGATCGTCCTCGACCGCCTGCTCGACGCGCTCATGCGCATCCTGGTGAAGAACGCCGGCGCGCAGCGGGGCTGCCTGCTCCTGGCCCGCGCCGAGACCCTGCTCCTGGCTGCCGAGGCGAGGGCGGAGGGGCCCCGGATCGAGGTGCGTATTCCCCACGAGCCCGAAGCCTCCCCGTCGGACCTGCCGGCCCCCCTCCTCAACTACGTCCGGCGCAGTCGGGAGAAGGTGATCCTGGACGACGGGACGGCACGGAATCCCGTTGTCGCCAGCGACCACCTCTATCGGTACCCCAAGTCCGCCCTCTGCCTGCCCATCGTGCGTCAGGCGGAGCTCGTGGGGCTGCTCTACATGGAAAACGACCTCATCGCCGGCGCGTTCACCCCGGAGCGGCTTTCGGTGCTGGAGCTGCTCTCGGCCCAGGCCGCCATCTCGATCGCCAATGCCACGCTCTACGCCGACCTGCTCCAGGAGAACAGCGAACGCCGGCGAGCGGAGCAGGCCGTGCGAGACAGCAAAGAGCTGCTGCAGTCGATCATTGACAACTCGACAGCGGTCATCTACCTCAAAGATCTCGAGGGTCGTTACCTGATGATCAACCGGCGCTACGCCGAGCTGCTCCACGTCAGTGAGCAAGCGATCGTCGGCCGAACCGACTACGATGTCTTTCCCCGGGAGCGGGCCGATGCCTTCCGCGCCGTCGACCAAGAGGTGATGGCCACCGGAACGGCGCTACAAGCCGAGGAAGAGGTCCCCCAGGACGATGGGCTGCACACCTACATCGCTCTCAAATATCCCCTGTGCAGTGCGGCGAAGCAGCCTTATGCCATCTGCGGCATTTCCACCGACATCACGGAGCGCAAGCAGGCCGAGGCGGAGCGCCAGGCCCGCAAGACGGCCGAAGCCGCGAGCCGAGCGAAGACCGAGTTCCTGGCGAACATGAGCCACGAGCTGCGCACGCCGCTCAACGCCATCCTCGGCTACGCACAGATCCTCAAGCGCTCCCCGGGGCTCGACGGCCGCCAGGCGACGGGGCTGGAGACCATCGAGCAGAGCGGCCACCACCTCTTGACCCTCATCAACGACCTCTTGGACCTGGCCAAGATCGAGGCGGGCAAGATCGAGCTCTACCCCGAGCCGATCCATCTCTCGGCCTTCCTGACGGTCGTCGCCGACATCATCCGCGTCAGGGCGGAGCAGAAGAGCCTTTACTTCGTCTACGAGGTCACGCCCCACCTGCCTCAGGCGGTGCTGGCCGACAAGAAGCGCCTGCGCCAGGTGCTGCTCAACCTCCTGGGCAACGCGGTGAAATTCACCGATCGGGGGCGGGTGCGCTTCGGGGTGCAGGTGCTGGCCCAGGACGAGACCGGGGCGCGCCTGCGCTTCGAGGTGGAGGATACCGGCGTCGGAATGACGCCGGAGCAGCTGGCCAAGCTCTTCCAGCCTTTCGGGCGGGTAGGGGATGTGCGGCGCCGTCCGGGTACCGGCCTCGGGCTCATGATCAGCCGCCAGCTGGTGCACCTCATGGGCAGCGAGATCCACGTGGAGAGCCGGCCCGATGAAGGCAGCCGGTTCTGGTTCGACGCGGTCCTGCCGGTGGCCGAGATCGCAGCGCCCCTTCGGCCTTCCGAGCGGGTCGCCATCGGCTACGAGGGGCCGCGCCGGAAGGTGCTGGTCGCCGACGACGTGGTGAGCAATCGGGCGGTGCTTCTGGACCTGCTGAGCAGCCGGGGCTTCGAGGTATGCGAGGCGGCCAATGGCCAGGAGGCCATCGAGCAGGCGATGGCGGCGTCGCCGGATCTGGTGGTGATGGATCTGGTCATGCCGGTGATGGGCGGCCTGGAAGCCATCCATTGCATTCGTCGCGATCGCCAGGCTCGTGGGCTCGCGCGGCTGCCGTTCATCGTCGTCTCCGCGATCGCCAACGAGGAAGACCAGGCCGAGAGCGTCGCCGCCGGCGCCGACGCCTTCCTCAGCAAGCCGATCGACCAGGAGAGCCTGCTGCGGATCATCGGCGCCCAGCTCGGGCTCACCTGGGTCTATGCCAGACCGGCCGAGGAGCAAGCCGGGGACGGGGGCGCCGCGGAGCTCGTGGCGCCTCCCCGGGAGGAGATGGAAGTCCTGCATGCCCTGGCCCTGGAGGGCAACATGCGCGACATCCGAAAGCGGGCGGCCTACCTGATCACCCTGGGCGAGCGCTACCGCCCCTTCGCCGACCACCTGGATCGCCTCGCGCAGGACTACCAGTCCCAGGCGATCCTCAACCTGGTCGAGGAGCGCCTGCAGGGGGCCGAGCCGATGGCGATGGTGGGGCAGGAGCTGCCGCGGCGCATGGAGGGCGGCCAGCGACCATGAGCAGCGCCACGGCAGCCGGCGCGCGCACCCGCGTTATCCTGATCGTGGATGACGTGCCCGCCAATCTCGGCGTGCTGGTGGACAGTCTGGAATGCATAGGTCATCGCGTGCTCGTCGCTCAGGGCGGTGAAGAGGCTTTGATGCGGGCCAGCCTCACGAGACCCGACCTGATCCTGCTGGACGTGGTGATGCCTGGCATCGACGGCTTCGAGACGTGCCGGCGCCTGAAAGAGGCGGAAAGAACTCGAGATATCCCTGTGCTCTTCATGACCTGTCTCACCGACGCGGCAGACAAGCTCGTGGGGTTCAGGGCGGGGGGCGTCGATTACATCACCAGGCCATTCGAGATCGGAGAGGTGATAGCACGGATCACGACGCACCTGAGCCTGCGCGAGGCGCACAAGGAGCTCGAAGAGAAGAACGCGGAGCTGCAGCGTGTCCATCAAGAGCTGGAGCAGCGGGTGCGAGAACGCACGGCCGAGCTGGCCAGCTCGAACGCCGCTCTCCGCGAGAGCCAGCATCTGCTCCAGGCCATCGTCGACAACACGGCCGCCGTCGTCTTCGCGAAGGACATCGAGGGCCGCTACATGCTCGTCAACCGCGGGTTCGAAGAGCTCTTCCAGATGCGCCGCGAGCAGGTCATCGGCAAGACCGACCACGACCTCTTCCCGCGCGAGCAGGCCGAGGCGTATCGCGCCAACGACTTGCTCGTCCTGCAGCAGGATCGGACCATGGAGCTCGACGAGGTGGCCCCCGAGCGCGACGGCGTACGCACGTACATATCTCTCAAGTTCCCACTCCGCGACCCCGCCGGCGAACCTGATGGCGTCTGCGGTATCTCGACCGAGATCACGAGCCGCAAGCACGCCGAGGACGTGCTGCGCCATTCCTACTCGCTCCTCGAGGCCACGCTCGAATCGACGGCGGACGGCATCCTGGTCGTCGACGGCGCGAGGCGCGTCGTGCGCCATAACCACAGGCTCGCGCAGATGTGGCGCATTCCCACCGATGTCCTCGCCGGCGGATCGGCCGATGTGCTCCTCGCGTTCGTCGGCGGCCAGCTCCGCGAGCCCGAGCTGTTCCTGCAAAGCGTCCGTGACCTCTATGCCGATCCCGAGGCGAGCGCCTTCGATACGTTCCCGCTTCGGAACGAGCAGATCTTCGAGTGGTATACGCAGCCCCAGCGCCTCGGAGATCGCGTGGCCGGGCGGGTCTGGAGCTTCCGCGACATCACCGCGCGCGTACACGCCGAACAGCAGCGCGATCGGCTCCTCCTGGACGAGCGCCACGCGCGCACAGCGGCGGAGGAGGCCATCCGCCTGCGGGACGAGTTCCTCCTCATCGCCTCGCACGAGCTCCGCACCCCGGTCACCTCCCTGCAGCTCTCCATCCAATCGCTGGGGCAAAGGCTCTCGCGGGGCATGGACGCCGAGCGCGTGCGATCGGCGGTCGCCCTCTCCGGCCGCCAGATCAAACGCCTCTCCAACCTCGTCGACATGCTCCTCGATGTCTCCCGGATCCAGGCGGGGAGGCTCGAGCTGGACCGGGCGCCCGTCGATCTGCGCGAGCTGGTCGCCGAGATCGTCGCCCAGCTCGGCGACCAGCTCGCGCAGTCGGGCAGCGCGCTCGCCGTGCGCGCGGAGCAGCCGATCACCGGCTGGTGGGACCGGTACCGCCTGGAACAGGTCGTGACCAACCTCCTGACCAACGCCATCAAGTTCGGGGAACGCGCGCCGATCGAGATCACCATCACCGTGGAAGGCGGGGTCGCGCGGCTCTCGGTGGCGGACCACGGGCTCGGGATCCCGGCCGAGGTGCGGACGCAGCTCTTCGAGCGATTTCGCCGCGGCGTCTCGTCGCGGAATTATGGGGGGCTCGGGCTCGGCCTCTACATCACGCGCACCATCGTCGAGGCGCACGGCGGACGAATTCGCCTGTCGAGCGAGGTCGGCCAGGGCTCGACCTTCTGCGTCGAGCTGCCGCTCTCGACCGAGAGCGCAGCGAGCCACTGTCCATAGGCGGAGTCGGTCACCGGGTGGGGCCTTCCACGCCGGCCTTGGGCTCTATTCGATCGATAGGCTGACGGCGTCGTCCGTCACATGAACCACGTCGAGCGTTCCGGTGAAGAGCTCCTCGAACGTGAAGTTGCGGAGGACGATCGAATAACTCCCCTCGTCGATCGCCGCCGCCGCGGTCGAGAACGAGTGCTCCAGGCCGTCGATATCGATGTCCCCTTCGAACTCACCCGACGTGATCCAGTAGGGAGTCCCCTCGACCAGCACGGGCACCAGGGCGCAATCGTCGTTCGTGGGCTCACCGTCGATGAAGTCGGTCTCCCCGACCCCCCAGGCCCCGTCCACGAACGTCGCGCAGCCCGCCGTGGCGGCTTCGTCGGAAGCGATCGCGAGCTCCGTCGTATCGAGGCTGCTGCCGCCCGCGCCGCCGCCGCCTTCCGCATTGCCGCCCGTGCCCGCGCCGCCGCCGCCTTCGGCGCTGCCGCCCGTGCCCGCGCCACCTCCGCCTTCGGCGCTGCCACCCGTGCCTGCGCCGCCGCCGCCTTCGGCATTGCCGCCCGTGCCCGCGCCGCCGCCGCCTTCGGCGCTGCCGCCCGTGCCTGCGCCGCCACCGCCCTCCGCCTTGCCGCCGGTGCCCGCGCCGCCGCCACCTTCGGCAGTCCCGCCCGCGCCGCCGCTACCAAAGCTGATCTCATCATCCCCGCAGGCAACCAGCAAGCACCCAAGAAAGACGATCGAACTCCACTTCATGCGCACCTCGGCTCTCTGTGACGCGCGGTAGCGTAACATGAGCTACAGGTACGCCAAAAATATCGGCCCGTACGGCTGAACCCGCACTCTCGCGACGCGCCCGCGGCGGTCGCTCCGAAATGCGGGAGGTCGCCCCCACCGCTCCGTCATGGAGCCTTCGTCACTGTCGAAGGAAGGATGCTCGCCGACGCGGAATGCGCTCGATGCCACGCCGGCGCCGCGGCGCGCGTCCGGCGAGGACGGCCGCGGCTCCCCGCCCTCCCGCCGCTCTTCTCAGCCCCTCAGGACCCGATCCGGATCCGCTTCTTCAGCGCGGCGAGCTCGTCGTCGACCGCCGACCCGCCCGGCTTGTCCGCGCTGCCGGCGCCGGCGCTGCCGCGGCCGTGCTCGAGCTGGGCGAACTTCGCCTCCAGCTCGGCCGCCGACAGCCCGCCGCCGGAGATCGCCTCCTCGATCTCGCGCGACGCCGCGACCTGCGCCACCTGCCCCTCGACCTGCTCCTCCATGCGCCGGAACTCGGAGAAGGCGCTCTGGCCGCCCCTCGCCCCGAGCCCCTCGGCGCCGCCGCCGGCGCGCTGCTGCTGGATCTGCGCCGCGAGCGTGCCCTTCCGCGCCTGGAACTCCTCCTGCTTGGCCTCCATGCGCTCGAGCTCGGTCTTCATCGAGAGCACCGCGGAGCGCTGCTCCGCGCGCATCGCCTCGGCGCGGTCGCGCTCGCCCACCACCCGCTTCTTCTGCACGAGTGCCTCGCGCGCGAGCTTCTCGTCGTTCGCCTTCAGCGCGAGCTCGGCGCGCTTCTCCCACTTCTCCGCCTCGGCGTCGAGCTCGTCGACCTTCTTGCGCAGCACCTTCTCGGCCGCCACCGCGTCGACCAGCTCCTTCCGCGCCGCGCGGACCTGGTCCTTCATCTCCTCGACGATGAGATCCAGCGACTTTTTCGGATCTTCCGCCTTGTCGAGGAGCGCGTTGACGTTGCTCGAGATGACCTTTCCCATCCGGTCGAAGATGCCCATGCCGCTAGCGTGCACCGCCCCGCCGCCCCTGTAAAGCGCCCGCGCGCGGGGCCGCGGGCGCCCCCGCGGCCCCGGGGAGACCGGCGATCAGGGCGGCGGCGGGTACGCCGGACCGAAGCTCGACTCCACCGACGACCGCGTCGTCAGCAGCGGCGTCTTCAGCGTCTCGTCCTCGTACAGCGGCCTCACCACGCAGGTGTCCTCCCCGCACTCCCCCCCGTCGACGAACGCGACGTCGGCGACCAGCCAGTACCGGGTGCTCCCGTCGGCCGGCGCGAACGTGACGGGCGCCTCCGGGTCGTAGAACCCCGTCGGGCCGAGATCCGCCCCCAGGGAGCCATTGCAGAAGATCTTGATCCGCGGGTGAACCGCGTAGTTCCGGCCATGCGCCGAGTAGTAATGGACGCCGATCCGCGTCCACTGCCCGAACGGCGGAAAATCCACGTTGATGTTCTCGGGCGCGCAAAAATCATCGCTGTCCGGGTTCGTGACGTCGGGGTCGCACGTGATGTTGTCGATATCGAGCCGCGGGTTGTAGCAACCCTGGCCGAGATCGCGCCACGCCTGCCCGGCGCCGCGAGGGGCGTAATAACACGTGTTCTTGGCCTCCTCCGGGTCCGCATACCAGCTCACCGGCTCCGGCGGCGACGCGCCGTCGCTGAACCACCGGAGCTCCGGATCCGACCCCAGCGTGTCCACGGTGCAGTTGTTGTAACCGCAGTCGTCCGGCGAGCCGGCGACGGCCCACGGCCGCGTGTCGCCCGGCTTGTGCAGGTGCAGATCGAGATCCACCCCTTCGCCGCCGAGGTCGTGCTCCCACTCGAGCTCGACCCGGAGGCCGGGCGCGCCGACGTAAAGAGCATACTCGCACGAGTCGGTCGCGCCGTCGGCGAGGCGCTTCGTGTAGATGACCTTGTACTCCCCCGACTGGAGCGGCTTGTAATCATCCGCCGGGCTCGCCCCGGAGACCGCCGGACACGGGTCGATGCCCGCGGGGCAAACGACGCTCCAGGTCTCCGAGCCAGGCTCGGCGTCCACGCTGAACGTGCCTGTCCCCTCCTTCAGATCCACGTTCGCGAACGGAGGCACCCTCAGCGCGTGGCACCCCGCGGGGTTCTCGCTGAAGCACGCCTCGGTCGCGTGGCTGCCGCCGACGCAGGGCCCCCAGACGCCCACCTCGTTGCAAAGCTCGGTGCCCGGAAAACACCCCTCCGCCCCGCGGTACGACGGATCGCCCATGAAGCACGCGTGCGCCTGCCCCGCGACGCAGGAGCACGTCTCGTCGACCTGACCGTCGCAGTCGTCGTCGAGGCCGAGGTGGTTGAGATCGCAGAGCTCCTCGGGACCGCACTGGGTCCCGCACGGGTTCACGGCAGCATCGCCGGCGCCGGCGTCGTCGTCGCCAGGGGCAGACCCGCCAAGGCCGTTATCCGGAACGAAATCACCGCTGCCGCTGCCGCCCTCGGACGCGCCGCCGCCGCCGCCCGCGCCGCCTCCGCCGTCGCCGGGCGCACCGCCGCTCGCGCCGACCTCGACGCGCGGACCCGAGGCGTGGCAGCCGACCGCGACGAACGCACCCGATGTCGCGGCCCCGAGAAATGCGAGGAGCGCAGAGGAGACGCCGAGATGACGCATGAAACCTCCATGTCTCGCCAGCGCGCGGTGGAGCGGCTCGGGCAGGCAGGCGCGCCCGGCGAGACACCGGCGATGAACAGCGAGGTTCCTGGTTTAGCAGACTTGGCGCGATACCAAAGCTCGCACGAGCGTAATCAAAGCACGCTCGTGAGAACGGATGTCCCGACGCCCTGTCCGGGCATATGTCGCCGGAGGGTGGGTGTCAGTCCGTCGCGCGCGGACCCCTCGCGGCCTCGGCCGCGAGCGCCGCCTGCGCCGCGGCGAGGCGGGCGATGGGGACGCGGAACGGGGAGCAAGACACGTAATCGAGCCCCGCCCGCTCGAAGAACGCAATCGAGCTCGGATCGCCGCCGTGCTCGCCGCAGACACCGAGCTTCAGCCCGGGCCGCGCCGCGCGCCCACGATCCCGGCCGATCTCCACGAGCTCTCCGACGCCCGGCACGTCCAGCGACTGGAACGGATCCTTCGCGAAGATGCCGGCCTCGACGTACGCGCCGAGGAACCGGCCCGCGTCGTCGCGCGAGATGCCCAGCGTCGTCTGCGTGAGATCGTTCGTGCCGAAGCTGAAGAACTCGGCCTCCTCGGCCAGCTCGCCGGCCCTGAGCGCGGCGCGCGGGAGCTCGATCATCGTCCCGAACCGGACGTCGACCCGCCGCCCCTTCTCGGCGAAGACCTTCTCGGCGACCCCCTCGACGAGCTCGCGCGTGAGGGCGAGCTCGCGCCGGGTCATGCTGAGCGGGATCATGATCTCCGGCTCCACCTCGATGCCCGCCGCCGCGACCTCGCACGCCGCCTCGAGGATGGCGCGCGCCTGCATCTCGTAGATCTCCGGCGACGTGATCGCCAGCCGGCAGCCGCGGTGGCCGAGCATGGGGTTGTACTCGGCGAGCTCCTCGCTCTTGCGCTGGAGATCCTCCGCGGAGACGCCCGTCGCCCTCGAGAGCTGCTGGAGCTGCGCCTCGTCCTGCGGCAAGAACTCGTGCAGCGGCGGATCGAGCAGCCGGATCGTCACCGGCAGGCCGGCCATCTCCCGGAAGACGCCCACGAAATCGCTGCGCTGGAACGGGAGCAGCTTCGCGAGCGCGCGCCGCCGCCCGAGCTCGCCGTCCGCGAGGATCATCTCGCGCACCGCCTGGATGCGCTCCTCGTCGAAGAACATGTGCTCGGTGCGGCAGAGCCCGATGCCCTCGGCGCCGAAGTTGCGCGCCGTCCTCGCGTCGTGCGGCGTGTCGGCGTTCGACCGCACCCGGAGGCGCCGGACCGCGTCGGCCCAGGCCATGAGCTCCTCGAACTCGCCGCTCAGCGCCGCCGGGATGGTCGGCACCGCTCCGAGATAGACCGTGCCGGTGCCGCCGTCGAGCGTGATGAGATCGCCGTCCTTCACCGTGATCGTGCCGGTCGCGCGCCCGTGATCGTCGTAGATCGTCACCGCCATCCGGCCCTGGCTCACGCTGATGGCCGAGCAGCCGGCGACGCAGCTCTTGCCCATCCCCCGCGCCACCACGGCCGCGTGGCTCGTCATGCCGCCGCGGGCCGTCAGGATGCCGCGCGCCGCCTTCATGCCGTGGATGTCCTCCGGCGACGTCTCGGACCGCACGAGGATGACCGCCCTGCCCTGGCCCGCGCGCCGCTCCGCCTCGTCCGCGCTGAACACCACCTGCCCCGTCGCCGCCCCGGGGCTCGCCGGCAGGCCGCGCGCGAGCAGCGACTTCGGCGCGCTCGGGTCGATGCTCGGGTGCAGCAGCTGATCGATCGAGCCCGGATCCACCCGCAGGATGGCCTCCCGCTGGCTGATCAGGCCCTCCTTGGCCATCTCGACCGCGATGCGCACAGCCGCGCGGCCCGTGCGCTTGGCGGTGCGGCACTGGAGCAGGAAGAGCTCGTTCTGCTGGATCGTGAACTCCAGGTCCTGCACGTCGCGGAAGTGCTGCTCGAGCTTGCCCTGCACCTCGACGAGCGCCGCGTACGCCGCGGGCATCCGCGCCTCGAGCGAGCTCTCGTCGTCCACGCCGCCGCCGCCGCCCTCGCCGGCGCCGATCCTCGACAGCGGGTGCGGCGTGCGCACCCCCGCGACGACGTCCTCGCCCTGCGCGTTGGGGAGCCACTCGCCATAGAAGCGCCGCTCTCCGGTCGACGGATCGCGCGTGAACGCGACCCCCGTGCCGGAGTCGTCGCCCAGGTTGCCGAACACCATCCCCTGGACGGTGCAAGCTGTCCCCCAGGCCTCCGGGATATCGTGCATCTTCCGGTACACCTGGGCCCGGTGGTTCTTCCAGCTATCGAATACGGCGCCGATCGCCCCCCAGAGCTGCGCGTAGGGATCGTCGGGGAACGGGCGGCCCGTCGCCCCGAGGACGATATCCTTCTGGCGCTGGATCAAGGCCGCGAGCGACTCCGGATCGAGCTGGGAGTCGGGCACCTTGCGCTCGAGCTCGGCGGAGTTCAGGCGCGTCGCGTCGACGCCGCGCTTCGCGGCGGCCTGCCTGCGCGCGCGGCCGAGCGCCTCCTCGAAGCGGTCGCGGGGCACGCCGAGCACGATATCGGCATACGCCAGGATGAACCGCCGATAGGCGTCGAGCGCGAATCGCTCGCTGCCCGTGCGCCGCGCGAGCCCCCGCGCGATCTCGTCGTTCAGGCCGAGGTTCAGGATGGTATCCATCATTCCCGGCATGGACGCGCGCGCGCCCGAGCGGACCGACACGAGCAGCGGCGCCTCGGGGCTGCCGAACTCCGCGCCGTGCAGCGACTCCAGCCGGCCGATCGCCGCCTTGATCTCGTCCTCGACGCCGGCGGGGAGCGCCTTGCCCGAGGCGTAATAGGCGTTGCAGACCTCGGTGGTGACCGTGAAGCCCGGCGGCACCGGGATGCCGAGGCGGGTCATCTCGGCGAGCCCCGCGCCCTTTCCGCCGAGCAGATCCTTCTGCTGTGCGTCCCCGTCCGCCTGCCCTGCGCCGAAGAAATATATCGATCTCCCCATGGCGGGCGCACGCTAGACCGTCCTCGCAGTCAGGTCGAGAGCCGTCGAACGGCGGAATGGAGGTACGACGGACGGCCGACCGCCGACGGCCCCTATCGGATCCAGAGCCGTCGGAACCGCGGCGTGCACCTCACGCGTGCACCTCACAAAAATACCGGCTCTCGACGGCGGACGAGCTATGAAGCCGCGCATGAAGCGCTTCTCTCTCGTCCTCGTTGCGATGTTCGCCGTCCCCCTCACCGCGTGCGACCAGAAGCCCGCCTCACAGGCGATCGCCGACGCGCCGGTGAGCGCCTCGGTCAAGCCGGCCCCGCCGCCGGCGCCCACCCCCGAGCCCGCCGCCTCGCCGCAGCCGCCGCCCGAGCCCGCCGGCCTGCCCGCGCCGCCGGACGTCGCGGCGCCGCCCGCCGACGCGCAGAAGACGGCATCGGGCCTCGCGTCCAAGGTGCTGGCGCCGGGCAAGGACACGGCGCATCCCGGCCCGGACGACAAGGTGACGGTCCACTACACGGGGTGGACCACGGACGGGAAGATGTTCGACAGCTCCATCGTCCGCAACGAGCCGGCCACCTTCCCGGTGGGCGGCGTGATCAAGGGGTGGACGGAAGCGCTCCAGCTCATGAGCAAGGGCGAGAAGCGCCGCCTCTGGATCCCCGGGGCTCTCGCCTATGGCGACACGCCGGCCCAGCCGGGCGCCCCGGCCGGAATGCTGGTGTTCGACGTCGAGCTGCTCGACTTCGCCCCCGCGCCGAAGCCGCCGCCCGCGCCGAAGGACGTGAAGGCGGCGCCGAAGACCGCGAAGAAGACCGCCTCCGGGCTCGCCTACCAGGTCCTGCAGAAGGGCACGGGCACCGAGCACCCGAAGCCGACGAGCCGCGCCGTCGTCCACTACACGGGCTGGACGACCGACGGGAAGATGTTCGACAGCTCCATCGTCCGCGACGAGCCGGCCACCTTCCCGGTGGGTGGCGTGATCAAGGGGTGGACCGAGGGCTTACAGCTGATGGTGAAAGGCGAGAAGGCGCGATTCTGGATACCGGCCGACCTCGCTTACGGCGACAAGCCCACACGGCCCGGCGCGCCCGCCGGCATGCTGGTGTTCGACGTCGAGCTCATCGACTTTCGCTGAACCGTCGGCCGGCGCTTTACATCCGGCCGACTGCCTGGTCACATGATGGCTGCGAGCGGCCAGGCATGCTGACATCGATCCGACTCAGGAACTTCAAGAGCTTCGCCGATCAAACGGTGGAGCTGTCCCCCTTCACGCTGCTGCTCGGGGCCAACGGCTCCGGGAAGAGCAACTTCCTCGACGCCCTGCGCTTCCTGCAGGGCGTCGGGCTGGATCTACCCCTGTGCGACATCTTCCGCGGTCGCGTCGACGGCAGGCGCGAGGTG
Source organism: Sorangium sp. So ce363 (assembly GCF_051520435.1). Lineage (NCBI taxonomy): Bacteria > Pseudomonadati > Myxococcota > Polyangiales > Polyangiaceae > Sorangium > Sorangium sp. So ce363. Next base: position 10,515,044 of record NZ_CP150333.1, read on the forward strand.
TGGCCGGGCCTGCGCGGCGGCACGCAAGGGGCCACGCACAGGGGCGCCAAATCGTTCACCATCGAGAGCCGATGGGCGATCGGGAAGGAGGAGCTCACACACAAGATCACGTGTCAGGTCGAGCCTGACGTGATCGTCGAGCACGAGTCGCTCGAGGCGAAGTCGGCCGGGGGCCCGCTCTTCGACACGCCGGCGTCGGCGCTGAAGGGGCTGGAGGGGTTCGCCTCGGGCGGAGCGATGAAGGCGGCGTCGAAGAAGGGCCGCTCGATGCGGATCGCATCCATGGATCGCAACCCCGCCCGGCGCAGCCTGCTCGGCCAGATAGAGCACCACCGCGGGCGCGGCGAGGACGTGAGCCTCGCGGACGTCATCGCGCTCTGCAACGCGCTCCAGGTCGCGATGCGGAGCACGCTGTCGCTCGACATCGATCCTTCGCGGATGAGGGGTTATGTGCCGCACGAGATAGAGAACCTCGGCGCCGGCGGGCAGAACCTCTCCGCCGTGCTCCGCTGGCTCTGCCAGGAGGCCGAGCACAAGGCCGATGTGCTCGGCTGGGTGCGCTCGATCTTCGCGCCCGAGATCGAAGATATCGAGTTCGCCGAGACGGGCCTCGGCGACGTCATGATGGTGCTCGTCGAGAAGGGCGGCGCCCGCGTCCCGGCGCCGAGCCTCCCGGACGGCGCGCTGCGCGCGCTCGGCAAGATCGCCGGCGTGCTCACCGCGCCGGAGGGGTCGCTCCTCCTCGTGGAGGACCCGGACGCCGGCTTGCACCCCGAGCGCGCCGCCGTGCTCGCGCAGCTCCTCGAGGGGGCGGCGCGGCCCTCCGTCTGCCAGATCGTGGCGACGACGCACTCGCCCGCGCTGCTCAGGGGGGTGTCGAAGCAGGGCCTCAGCCGCGCGATCGCGTTCCAGCGCGACCCCGAGACCTCCGCCACGACGACGCGCCGCCTCGCCGACCTCCCGCGCTTCGAGGACCTGGCCGAGCGCGATCCCGGAGAGCTGCTCTCCTCGAAGGCGCTCTCCGCGTAGACGCGGCGAACAACCCCTGTACAGCTCTATCATTGCATTGCAGTGTCGCGGGCTCGCGATAACGATAACCAATTTCATTCTCTTGAAATGCGTTGTGGCTGCGCACAAGGCCATCTAGGGTCCTCCGCGAATCGACAGCGCGGCGCTCGCCGCGCGAACACAGCGTCAAAGAGGTCCTCACATGCTTTCTCAGAAAACTGCACTTCAACTGGTCCTCTGTCTGACCATCGGGTTCTCGGCGGCTGCCTGCTCTGACGATGGTGGCGAGACCGACACCAGCACCAGCACCAGCACCAGCAGCTCGACCAGCAGCAGCACCAGCAGCAGCAGCAGCGCGGGCCAGGGCGGCGGCACCGGCGGGACCGACGGCCAGGGCGGCGGCACCGGCGGCTCGGATGTCGGTACCGGCGGCCAAGGCGGCACCGGCGGCGCGGATGTCGGCACGGGCGGCCAGGGTGGCGGCACCGGCGGCGCTGGCACCGGCGGCGAAGGCGGCTCCGCTCCCAGCGACCCCCTCTGCGGCGCGGACACCGCGACCTTCGCTGACGTGCGGCCGATCCTGACGACGAACTGCGCGGGGTGCCACGGCAACGCCGGCCCCGCGGCCGCCGGCCTCGATCTCCGCGCGAACGCGGCCCATGGCGAGCTCGTCGACGGGGATAGCACGGAATGCGCCGGCAAGATGCTCGTCGTGCCGGGCAAGCCGAGCGAGAGCTACATCATCAACAAGGTGCGCGGCACCGGCCTCTGCGGCGACGACACGCGCATGCCGCCCCCGGCCTCGGGCATGGCCCTGCCCGAGGCCAGCATCAAGAAGATCAACGACTGGATCTGCGCCGGCGCTCCCCAGTGAGCCCCTCGGCCCGGCTCAGCGCCTGTCCCTGCAGCGCAGGCGCTCAGTAGACCTTGCAGCGCGCGCCGCCCGCGGCGCGCGCATACGGGATCTTCGCGCTGCGCCCCTTCACGTAGATCGCCCCGCCCGGAGCGGGCCTCGGGATCACGGCGCCCGTCGCGAGCGGCCGTCCTGTGGGCAGCTCCTCGACCTCGATGACGATATCGTTCCCCTCCTGATCGACCGCCGAGATCGAGGGTCGCCGGCTCTCCTCGTCGGGAGCGCCGCCCGGGCAGGGCACCCCGCGCGCGCTCAGCGCGATGGCCAGCGTATTGGCCGAGGTCTCCGGCGCGCCGGCGGCCCACTGGAACCTGGGATCGCGCGCTTCCCCCACCTCCACGGCCAGGCAGCTGCAGCGCTCCTTGCGCGAGTCGGCGCGCGCGAGCGAGAGATCGTGCCGCACGCCCACCCACGACGAGGGCGCCCGCTCCTCGGGCGTCGACGGGGCGCCGCCGAAATCGTCGGGCGCGCCGAAAGCCCTGCGCGGCGCCTTCTTCTTCGCGCCCGCCTGATCCGCCGGCGCGGCGGGATCGACGGTGTCGCCCTCCCAGAACGCCGCGGCGCCAGCGTGCTGGTTGCCGCCGCAGGCGGCGAGGAAGACTCCGGAGAGGAGCGCAGCGAAGCGCGCAATCTGGACGCCCGAGAGGAGCATGCAGCGCGATCTTCGCACCGGCGCCGCCGGCGGCCAAGGTTTGTGCTGAGTCGGAGAGAAAAGAGAGAGAAACGCTGCTAGGCGAGAACACACACGCTGCGCGCCGGACGCCCGGCGCGCAGCGCAGGAGCCGTCACTTCGGCTTGATCTCGGTCAGGACGAGCAGGTAATCCGGCGAGTTGTTCGGCGACAGCTTCGCGTACGGGTTCTCCTTGCTGGGCCACCCGACGAAGCGCTTCGTGCTGTACTCGCCCCAGGACGGGTTCTTGAACAGCGGGATGACCGGCACCTGCGTGGCGTAGATCATCTGCAGTTCCTCGACGATGCTCTTCTGCTCCGCCGGATCCGTCGCGGCCGCGAACTTCTTGAACAGCGGCTCGGCCTCCTTGGCGGAGAAGCGGTGCCAGTTGCGGTTCGAGACCTCGCCGACGGCCTTCACGAACTCCGGGGCCATGAGATCGCGGTAGTAGTTGAACGGCGTGGGCTCGGTGTTGGTCCAGCCCATCGACATGTCGAACGTGCCCTTCTGGAGCGCCTCGAAGAACGCGCTGAAGTCGTACGTCTTCAGCGTGGCCTCGATGCCGACGGCCTTCAGGCTCTGCGTGGTGATCTGGACCGCGCGCACCCAGTCGGACCAGCCGGTCACGACGTTGATGTCGAACTTCAGCGGCTTGCCGTCCTTCGCGCGGATCCCGTCGGCGCCCTTGGCGTAGCCGGCCTCGTCGAGGAGGGCGTTCGCCTTGGCCACGTCGAAGGTCGTCCAGTCGCCGGCCGCGGCGGCCTTGTCGCTGCGCCAGCGCCCGTAGGCGTCGTCGAGCCCGGTCCCGTCCGCGCCGACCGTGTAGCCGTTGACCGCGACCTTCGCGATCTGGGCGCGGTCGATGGCCATGCTGATGGCCTTGCGCAGCTTGATGTCGTTGAACGGCTTCTTCGTGGCGTTCGGGTAGAGCGTCACGGTGCCGCCGACGAGCGGGAACCAGTAGTGGTTGTTCTCCGGGTCCTTGGCGACGTAGGTCTTGTCGATGTCGGGCACGAAGTTGCCGGCCCAGTCGACCTCGCCGTTGATGAGCGCCAGGTTCGCCTGGTCGTTGCCCGGGTACGCCGGGAAGCGGAGCCCCTCGACCGCCGGCTTGCCCTTCTGCCAGTAGTTCGGGTTCTTGCCGAGCTCGTAGATCTGGTTCTGGAAGGTCTTCACCTCGGTGAAGGGCCCCGTCGCGACCGGGTTCTCGTTCGTGAACGTGACCGGGTCGGCCACGTCCTTCCACTTGTGCTCCGGCACGATCGGCTGATGGCCGATGTAGGTGAGGCCGGGGACGAACGCCTCCTTGAAGATGAACTCGACCGTGCTGTCGCTCTTGGCCTCGACCGACTCGACGAGCTTCCACACGCCCGTGAGATCGAGCGCCGGGAACTTCTTGAGGAGCCCGAACGTGAACGCGACGTCCTTCGCCGAGAAGGGTTGTCCGTCAGACCACTTGACTTCGGGGCGGGTCGTGAAGGTGAGCTTCTTGTTCGCGTCGCTCCACTCGTACTTCGTGGCGAGCCACGGGACGTACTCGCCCTTCATCGTGTTGTACACGATCATGGGCTCGTAGATGCCCGCGACGGTGGGGAAGCGCGTGGCCCCCTCGCCGAGAAGGGGGTTGAAGTTGCGAACCCAGGACGCCTGCTGCTCCCTGGAGATGGTGACGAACTTCGCGCCGCCCTTCGCATCGCCCTTCGCAGCGGGACCGGCCGCAGCCCCGGCCGAGCCCGCGGGCGCCGTGCCACCGGACTCGGACCCCTTGTTGTCGCAGGCCGCCGTGGCGCCGACGGATAGGACGAGCGCCGAAAGGGCAAAAATGCGGCGCGACATGGATCGACTCTTCATAAGCTTGCTCCCTACGCGGCGACCTCGGTCGCCCACGACGATCCTCTCACTCGACCGACAGCTCGCAGCGCCGCAGCGCAGCGACAACAGCAGACCGTACGGCGGCGCCACGGATGAGCCGCGACTGCGGCGACCTGACGCCGGCGCACTCTACCGGCCGAGGTAGAGAAGTGTCAACCTGACGAATCGAGGGATTCCCCGGCCACCGCGCCGCCCGCGACCTGATCGGATGCGCACGCCGGGGCCGCGGCGCACCGCAGCAAGCCGCGCGCGCGCTCGCTTTCATCCCGCGCGTTCCCGCGCGCTCAGAACTCGGCCGGATCGCTGTAGGTCCCCAGGACGTCGCGCAGCACGTCGCAGATCTCCTGCTCGGTCGCGTACGCGCTGGCCGCCGCGATGAGGGGCGGCATCAGGTTGTCACGGCCGCGCGCGGCGCTCCTCACGTCGGCCAGGGCGCGCCGCACCCGGTCCTGATCGCGCTGGGCCTTGACCCGGGCCAGGTTCTCGCACTGAACGCGCTGCACCCCCTCGTCGATCCGGAGGAGGGGGATCGTCTTCTCGCCCACGGCGGCGTAGCGGTTGACGCCCACAGTGATCCGCTCGTTCGATTCCAGCTCTCGCTGAAACCTGTAGGCCGATGCGGCGATCTCGCGCTGCGGATACCCCTTCTCGATGGCGGCCACCATCCCGCCCATCTCGTCGATCCGCTGGATGTACTCGAGGGCCTCCTTTTCCAGGCGGTCCGTGAGCCACTCCACATAATAGCTCCCGCCGAGCGGATCGATGGTGTTCGCGACCCCGCTCTCGTGGGCGATGATCTGCTGGGTCCGGAGGGCGATGGTCACGCTCTCCTCGGTCGGGAGCGCGTACGTCTCGTCGAGCGAGTTCGTGTGGAGCGACTGGGTGCCGCCGAGCACGGCGGCGAGCGCCTGGAGCGAGACGCGGACCACGTTGTTGTACGGCTGCTGCGCCGTCAGCGACACGCCGGCCGTCTGCGCGTGCGTCCGGAGCTTCATGCTCTCGGCCTTCTTCGCCCCGTACCGCACCTTGAGGAACCGCGCCCACATGCGGCGCGCGGCGCGGAACTTCGCGATCTCCTCGAAGAAGTCGCTGTGGACGTCGAAGAAAAACGACAGGCGTGGCGCGAAGGTGTCGACGTCGAGGCCGCGCGCGACGCAGCTCTCGACGTAGGCGAGCCCGTCCGCGAGCGTGAACGCGAGCTCCTGCGCGGCGGTCGAGCCCGCCTCGCGGATGTGGTAGCCGCTGATCGACACCGAGTTCCACCGCGGCACCTCGCGCGCGCAGAACTCGATCATGTCGGTCACGACGCGCATCGCCGGGCGCGGCGGGACGAGCCAGGCGTGCTGGGCGATGAACTCCTTGAGGCAGTCGTTCTGCACGGTGCCGCCGATGCGGCTCCGCGGGATCCCGCGCTTGTCGGCGAGCGCGATATAGAACGCGAGCAGCACGGCGGCGGGGCCGTTGATGGTCATCGACGTCGTCACCTGGTCGAGCGGGATGCCGTCGAAGAGCACCTCCATGTCGCGGAGCGTGTCGACCGCGACACCGCACATCCCCACCTCGCCGAGCGATCGCGGAGAATCGGAGTCGTAGCCCATGAGGGTCGGGAAATCGAAGGCGGTCGACAGGCCCGTCTGGCCCTCTGCGAGCAGGTACTTGAACCGCGCGTTCGTCTGCTCCGGCGTGCCGAAGCCCGCGAACATCCGCATGGTCCAGAGCCTGCCGCGGTACATCGTCGGCTGGACGCCCCGGGTGAACGGGTACTCCCCGGGCAGCCCGAGATCCGCCGCGTGGTCGACCGGCGCGTCGGCCGGGGTCGCGAGGTCGGGGACGTCGATGCCGCTCCACGTGGTGAAGCGCTCGCTCCGCGGCGGGAAGCGCGCCGACGCCTCGGCGACCGGGCCCGCGCGCCACGCGGCCACCGCGCGCCGGAGCGCCGCGAGCCCTGCCTCGTCGAGCGCGAGCCCCTCTCCGCCCCCGCCGTTCGTGGAACGGAGCGCGTCGGCGTTTTCCGGTGACCCGACCGCGCGGTCCGCCGCGGTCTCCGGAGGGGGGGTGATCTCTCGAGGCGCCATGGCCGGCATTTTAGCGCGGCGCGCGCGCGGCGACGCCAGGCAATACCAGCGAACGCGCCGGGGCGGCGGGCGTGCGCCGCATCACTGGCAGACCGGGTGGAGCACCGCGGAGGCGACCGGCGTCGCCCCGTCCTCCAGCGAGTCCTCGATCGCGCCCGTGATGCGGATCCCCTCCGGGGCGCAGAGCGCCGCCGCGACGTCGGCCGGGAGCATCCCGCCCTGAGGGCCGGTATCGACGTTGAACGGCACGAAGACGTCGCTGTCCGGAGCGACCTCGACCGGCAGCGCCGCCATGGTCTCGACGGGGAGCGGCTCGATGATCGAGGTCTTCTGATCGGCGCTCGTGATCGCGAAGGTGCGCACCGCGACGCGGCTGGGCCCGCTGGCCCGCGCGCCAAGGTGGAGCTGCAGCGCGAAGCTCCCGGTCATGCCGGTCCCGAGCACGTGCGAGAAGACGGTCACCCCGGGCGACACGATGGACGGCTCGACGAACACGGCCGCGTCGGTGTTGATGCAGCCGCTCGCCGCCACGGCGAGCACCGCAACGGCGAGCGAGGTGGCGGCGGAGCGCCTGGCGCGGGCCTTCATGGGCTCACTTTCTCCCGGCCCGACCGGTCCTGTCCAGATCGGCGGCGCCGCAGTTCCGCTCAGGGCGGCGGCGGGTTGACGCCCTTGGAGCGGGCCAGGGCGCAGCCGAGCTCCACGTTGGTCGGCCCCTTGTCGGTTCGCACGACCTTGAACTCGACGCGCCGGTTCTTCTCCCAGGCGGCCGCGTTGTGGGCCGGATCGATCGGGCAGTACTCGCCGTAGCCCATCGAGCGAACGCTGTTCTTGTTGACGCCGCGCTGCGCGAGCGCCGCGGCGACCGCGTCCGCGCGGGCCTGGGTCAGCTTGAGGTTGTACGCGTCGGCCGAGCGCTCGTCGGCGTGCCCCTGCACCTCGATCATCGTGAACTCCGGGTGGTGCTTCAGCGTCTCGGCCACCGCCTGCACGATGCCGAACGACTCCGGGAGGATCTCGGCGCTGCCGGTCGCGAACTGGATCTTCTCGAGGATGACGATGTTGTTCTCCTCGATCACGACGCTGCCCTTGTCCGGGCACCCGTCCTCGTCCTCGAGGCCGTTGAACGTCTCCGGATCGTTCGGGCACTTGTCGGCCACGTCCGGGATGCCGTCCCTGTCGTTGTCGGGCTCCGGGCAACCGTCCTCGTCCTCGAAGTCGTCCCTGTCCTCGGGGTCGTTCGGGCACTGGTCGGACTTGTCGGGGATGCCGTCCTTGTCGTTGTCCGGATCCGGGCAGCCGTCCTTGTCCTGGAAGCCGTCGCGGTCCTCCGGGTCGTCCGGGCACTTGTCGCGCGAGTCGAGGATGCCGTCGCCGTCGCGATCGCCGTCGCTCCCCTCCGGGCAGCCGTCGTCGTCCTCGTCGCCGTCGCGGTCCTCCGGGTTGTTCGGGCAGCGGTCGTCGACGTCGAGGATGCCGTCCTCGTCGTTGTCCGGATCCGGGCAGCCGTACTTCCCGGGGGGCGAGTCCGCCTTCGTGTCCTGGAAGCCGTCGTAGTCCTCGGGCTCGTCGGGGCAGTCGTCCTGATCGTCCTTGATGCCATCGCCGTCCCGATCGCCGATCGACGGCTCGAAGACGAACCCGATGGTCCCGCGCTGCGCCGCGGCCTGGAACCCGGGCGTGTACCCGACCCCGAAGCCGAGCATGAGGAAGCTGTTCCGCTCGATGAAGAGCTTGATGCCCCCGATCGCCTCGGCCGACAGCTTCTGCTCGGCGCTGTCGCCGCCGCCGACCTGCTGGGTCAGGTAGGTCTCGACCACGAGGTCGAGCGGCGTGAGGACGCGGTAGCTCATGCCGGCCCCGGCGGTGATCAGGTCGGAGTACTCGAGGTCCCCGTGCTCGAGCTGGAAGGTCGCGCCGTCCTGGCGCAGGCCGAACACCGGGTTCTTCCCGGCGTGGCCGCGGTAGCCGACGTTCGCCGCGATCCGGAACGGGTTGGTCGTGCCGAGCCGCTTCTCAAGGACGAGCTGCGGCCAGAAGAAGAACCCCGGATCCGACGCGAAGTCCTGGCTCCCGCCGACGCCGATCCCGGCCTGGGCGATCACCGCGAGCCCGATCACGTCCTGATCGGGGCGGAGAATGCGCGCCTTCGCGTGGACGGCCAGGTTGCCGAGCGCCTGCGCGTCGAGCGAGTCGTCGTTGTAGTTGGCGCTGCCGCCCGGGCCGATGTCGTCGACCGGCTTGCCCCCGTTGAGCACCACCGGGACCGAGAGCCCGACGACCAGGAAGTTGGCGATGCCGTAATCGAACTGGAACGTCCCCTGGAACGCGTGATTGAGCATCACCTCCGTTCCCCGGTCGTTCTCGGTGAGCGGCAGGATGTTGTGCCCGTAATCGAGCACGAGCCCCAGGCTGATGTCGTTCGCGCCGAGGATGTCCGCCCCGTTGACGGAGAAGAGCCCCTTGGAGTCGACCGCCGGCCGGAACAGGTGCAGGTCCATGCCGTCGCCGTTGGCGCCGTCTCCCGTGCGCGTCTGGGCCGCGGCGTCGCCCGCGGTGGCGGCGGTCATCGCGGCGCCGAGGACGAAGGAGAGCAGCCCGGCGCCCAGGCGGGAGGCTCGGCCGGGGCGCGCCTGGGCCGGGAGCCGGGCGTCGTTCGCCCCAGGAGCGCCTGGGAGCGGTTCGGCGGGGAGCAACGGGGAACGAGGCGTCATGGGAGGGTCCTCGGGGTCGTGTGAGGTCGCTATCGGGCGAGCGCGTGGGGCGCCCGGCGCCACGTACCACCGCGCGAATTCCGGTGTCAAACAGACGACGCGGCCAGCTCGCGGCGCGAGCGATCGCGGCGCCTGGTTGGACCTGCCACGCGGCCTGCCACGCGACCCGCCGCGCGCCCGGCGCCGGGCGCTCAGCCCGGGAGCGGCGCGCGCCCGCCGCTCCCGGGCGAGGGCCCGCGATCCGCCGGAATCATGAGTTGATGCGCGCTGATGGGCGCCGGCGGGCCGCGCGGCCGAACGCCGGGACGTCCGGGTAGGGCGAAGTTGTCCGCGCCGTGTCGAGCACGACGACGGCGGGCTCCGGCGGGGCCACGGGCGAGGGCGGCGCAGGCGGCGGCGGCCAGGGCGGCGCAGGCGGCGGCGGCCAGGGCGGCGCGGGCGACGGCGGCCAGGGCGGCGCAGGCAACGGCGGCGCCGGGGGCGGGGTGTGCGGCGACGGCGCGGTGGGCGGCGCCGAGGCCTGCGACGACGGCGGCACCGCGGCAGGAGACGGCTGCGACGCGGGCTGCGCCGTCGAGCCCGGCTACACCTGCGCCGGCGCGCCGAGCATCTGCTCGACGATGTGCGGCGACCGCCTGGTGCGGGGCGCCGAGGCCTGCGACGACGGCAACGTCCGGAACGAGGACGGCTGCAACGCCGTCTGCGTGCTCGAGGCGGGCTACGAGTGCAACGGCGAGCCCAGCGCCTGCGGCCCGCTCTGCGGCGACGGCCTGCTCATCGGCAACGAGGGCTGCGACGACGGCAACACCGTCGACGGCGACGGCTGCAGCCCCGATTGCGACGTCGATCACGGCTACCAGTGCACCGGCGAGCCCAGCGCCTGCGCCCCCATCTGCGGCGACAGCATCGAGGCGGGCCCGGAGGAGTGCGACGACGGCAACACCACCGACGGCGACGGCTGCAGCAGCACCTGCCACGACGAGGGCGACCGACGCCCCGCCCCCCACCGCTGATCCACGCCCTGAGCGGGGGCGCCCCCGCTCAGGGTGTCCGGGTTTTTAGGCTGTCGATCGCGTGGACGGGCGCCTGGTCGCCGGCCATGAGGTGGGCGATCGCCCCGTAGACCAGCCGCTGGCTCTCCAGCATGCTCTTGCCGGCGAACACCGGCGAGGTCACGACCAGGTTGAAGTGGCCCCCGCCGCCGGTCACCTCGGCGGTGGAGCCCTCAATCTTCTCTTCGATGGCCCGCTTCAGGGCCTCGGGGATCGACCCCTGAAAGGTCGTCAAGTGGCTCGGCATGGGCGCTCTATAGGCCATCGCCCCGCCGCGGGAAAGCCGGAGCGCGAGGCTCGGGCCGCGGCGGGGCGCGCTGTCGACGGGATCGACGCGACGGGACGGGAGAGGCGGGATCGGCGCGGTGGGGTCAGGCGCGCGCGGTCGCGCCGGCCAGCTCGATGAGGCCGGCCGCGCCCATGCCGCCGCCGATGCACATCGTCACGACGGCGTACCGGCCGCCGCGCCGGCGCAGCTCGTAGAGCGCGGTCGCGGTGAGCTTCGCGCCGGTGCACCCGAGCGGGTGGCCGAGCGCGATCGCGCCGCCGTTCACGTTGAGCTTCTCCTCGGGGATCTCGAGCGTCCGCTGCACGTAGACGGCCTGCGAGGCGAACGCCTCGTTGACCTCGAAGAGGTCGATGTCGGCCATCTTCAGCCCCGTCCTCGCGAGCAGCTTGCGCACCGCGGGCACCGGGCCGATGCCCATGATGGCGGGGTCGACGCCGACGGTCACGAACGCCCGGAAGTACCCGAGCGGCTTCACCCCGAGCGCGTCCGCCTTCGCCTTGCTCATCACGAGCGCCGCGGCGGCGCCGTCCGACAGCGGCGAGCTGTTGCCCGGCGTGACGCTCCCCTTCGCCGAGAACGCCGGCTTCAGCCCCGCGAGCGCCTCCGCCGTCGTCTCCTTGCGGATCAGCTCGTCGGAGCGGAAATCGAAGGTCGCGCGCTTGCCGTTCTCGAAGCGCACCCCCTTCACGGTGACGATCTCGTCCTCGAAGCGCCCGGCCGCGCGCGCCGCCGCCGCCTTCTGGTGGCTCTTCAGCGCGAACGCGTCCTGGTCGGCGCGGCTCACCTGGAAGCGGTTCGCCACGTTCTCCGCGGTGATGCCCATCGGCGTGTACACCGTCGGACACCGCTCCATCGCCTCCGGCGACGCGCTCAGCTTGTTGCCGGTCATCGGCACCATCGTCATCGACTCGACGCCGCCGGCGATGGCGATGTCGAGCGATCCCATCGCGATGCTGCCCGCCGCGCTCGCGATCGCCTGGAGCCCGCTCGAGCAGAAGCGGTTGATGGTGATCGCGGACCCTTCCTGCGCCATCCCGCCGAGGAGCGAGACGACGCGCGCGATGTTGAGCCCCTGCTCGCCTTCCGGCATGGCGCAGCCGAGGACGAGGTCCTCGACGTCCTCCGGCTTCACCTGGGGGACGCGCTGGAGCAGCGCGGCGACGACCTCGCCGGCGAGCTCGTCGGGGCGCTTCAGCGCGAGCGACCCTTTGTGGGCCCGGCCAACGGCCGAGCGGACGGCCTCTGCAATTACGACGTCGACCATGGCGTTCACCTAGTTCCGGAGGGGCTTGTTGTTCATCAGCATGTACTGCATTCGCTCGGCGCTCTTGGGCTCGCCGCACAGGCTGACGAACGCCTCGCGCTCGAGCTCGAGGATCTCGTCCTCGGTCACCTCGCGCGCCCCGCCGCCAGCGCCGCCGCAGAGCACCTCGGCGAGCTTGCGCGCGATCTTCGCGTCGTGCTCGCTGGCGTGGCCGCCGGCGACGAGCGTGTCGATCATCATCTGCAGCGTCGCGATCCCGCTCTCGCCCGGCAGCTTGTAGGCGCGCGGCACGGGCGCGTGGTACCCGGCCTCGGCCAGCCCGATCGCGCGCGCCTTCGCCTCGTACAGCTGGCGGGCCCTGTCGAACGAGACGCCGTCCGTCTTGCGGAAGAATCCGAGCGCCTTCGCCTCGTCCGCGCTGGTCGCGACCTTGGCGAGGGCGATGTTCTTGAAGACCTGCGTCACGATGTCGTACGTCGGCACCGTCACGCCCTCGGGGATCCCTTCCAGCGCGCGCCAGAGCATGTTGAGCGTCCCCGCGCCGCCCGGGATCAGGCCGACGCCGACCTCGACGAGCCCCGCGTACGTCTCGGCCGCGGCCTGCACCGCGTCGCAGGCGAAGCAGAGCTCGAGGCCGCCGCCGAGGGTCATCCCGTAGGGCGCGGCCACGACCGGCACGCTCGCGTACTTCAGCCGCTGGGTCGCGTCCTGGTACGCCTTCACCATCTTGCGGATCGCGTCCCAGTCCTTGTTGCCCGCGGCCATGGCCACGAGGAACAGGTTGGCGCCGACGCAGAAGTGCTCGCCCTGGTTCACGACCACGAGCGCGCGGAAGTCCTGCTCGGCCTTCTCGGCGGCGAGCGAGAGCATCCCGATCGAGTCCGGATCGAGGCTGTTCGCCTTGGTCTTGAAGGTGACGCCGAGCACGCCGTCGCCGAGATCCCAGGCCTCGGCGCCGTCGTTGGCGAGCACGGCCTTCGCGCCCCTCGCGGTCGCGCGCGCGCCGGCCAGCGTCACGTTGCGCGGATCGACCTTCTGGGCGACGTACTCCCCCTTGAGCAGATCGAACACCGCCCCGTCGGCGCGGTAGAACGACGTCGCGCCGCTCTGCTTCATGCGGAGGATCGACTCGGGCAGCTTGATGCCGTCCTTCTGCATGCGCTCGACGGTCTCGGCGAAGCCGAGCGCGTCCCAGGTCTGGAACGGCCCGAGCTCCCAGTTGTACCCCCAGCGCATGGCGTCATCGATCGCCACGATGCTGTCGGCGATCTCGCCGACGCGCCGCGCCGTGTACGCGAGCGAGCGGGAGAGCACCTTCCAGGCGAACTGCCCCGCCTTGCCGGGGTCGCTGGCGAGCTTCTTCACGCGCGCGGCGGGATCCTCGATCTTCTCGCACGACCTCGTGGCCTTCTTGATGGCCTCGTCGCCGCCGTGCGGGCGGTACTCGAGCTTCACCGGGTCGAACGTCTCCAGGCCTTCCTTGCCCTTGCGGTAGGAGCCGCCCTTGGTCTTGTCTCCGAGCAGCTTCGCCTCGATCATCTTCCTGACGTAGGCGGGCATCTTGAAGACCTCGCGGTCCTCGTCGCGCTCGAGCGCCGAGTAACAGTTGTCGGCGACGTGGGCGAAGGTGTCGAGCCCGACGATATCGCCTGTCCTGAAGCTCGCGCTCTTCGGGTGGGCCATGGCGACGCCGGTGATGGCGTCGACGTCCTCCGGCGCGAGGCCTTCCTCGACCATGAGGTGGATGGCGGTCAGCATCGCGTGGGTGCCGATGCGATTGCCGACGAAGTTCGGGGTGTCCTTGCCGAAGACGAGGCCCTTTCCGAGCACGTCCTCGCCGAGCTTCCGCACGCGGGCGACGACGGCGGGATCGGTGTCGGGCCCGAGGACGAGCTCGAGGAGCTTCATGTACCGGACCGGGTTGAAGAAGTGCATGACGAGGAATCGCTTGCGGAAGTCCGCGGAGCGCCCTTGCATCATCTCCTCGATGCGCAGCCCGGACGTATTCGACGCCACGATCGCGTCAGGCCGCAAGACCTCTTCGAGCCGCGCGAAGAGGGCGCGCTTCGGCTCGATCTTCTCGATGATCGCCTCGATAACGAGATCGCATTGGGCGAGCTCGGCGAAGTGGTCTTCGGTGTTGCCGGTGCGCACGAGGCGGGCGTTCGACGGGTGGAAGAACGCGGCGGGCCTGGCCTTGAGGGCCTTCTCGAGCCCGCCTGCGGCGAACCTGCTGCGGGCGGCCGGGTCCTTCTTTTCGGCGTCGGTGAGGTTCGGGGGCACGATATCGAGGAGCAGGACCTCGATGCCGGCGTTCGCGAAGTGGGCGGCGATGCCGCTGCCCATGACGCCCGCGCCGATGACGCCCGCGCGGCGGATTGGTTTCGTCATGCAGATCCTCCGAGAGAGATGAATGGGGCGCAAACCATTGACGGAAAGGGCCCCGAGCGCAAGCGTATCCGGGGTGGACGGCCGCGCGGGAGAGCGAGCAAGGTTACGCGTCGCCGTCGAGGGCGCGCGCTGATCGGCGAGGCGCCGCGGGACGCCGGGCGGACCAGCGCGGGTGTGCGACACCGAGCGACAGCTGCAATGAGAGGCGGCGCACGTGGGACACCGCACGGGCCAGCGCGTGTGTGTGGTGCGAGCGGCAGCTGCGATGAGGGGCGGCGCACCGGAATGAGGGGTGGCGCATCCGGATGAGGGACGGCGCATCCGGAGCGGACGCGGCAGCGTCCTCTGGACTACCGACGACCCGTGCGTTCCAGCGATTGGCCGTCCTCGGTGCGTTTCCGTTTCCGGGAGAGCGGGGGAGACGGGGAGTTGGTTTCTGAGACGACCTGTCCAGGGCGCCCGCCTGCGATGCGGGCGTGCTCAGGCGAGGCCGTCCGTGGGCCGCGCAGGCGTGCTCAGGTGAGGCCGCGCAGGCGCGTCGGCTGGTGTCGGTCGCTCAGTGCCATGCCTGAGCGGACTGAACTGGCTGTCCGGTGCGGTCGTGCTCGGCGAGGAGGCGCTTCGAGATCTCGACGCACTCGATGCAGGTGGCGAAGCGCGACTTGTGCAGGCACTGGATCCAGGTCGCCGACCCTTGCGCCAGGAACTCCTCCGGATCGAGGTGCTTGCCGCAGGCGACGCAGTGGATGTGCTTGTGCTCGTGGGGCTGCGCCGGGCGCGCGGGCGCGAGCGCCTTCCGCTCGCGCTTGGTCAGTCGCTTCTCTCGCTTCATGGTCTCCTCGATGACGGGTGCCCGCACGGCCTCGTGCGGGCGCGGGTGAAGCTATCACGCGCCGCTCGGCGAGGGTTCCGGACGGCGGCGCGGAGGACGGCGGCGCGGCGGCGCGGGACGGACCTGCGCGACGCCGCCTGCGGACGGCGGCGGCGTGTGGGCATGTGGGTTGACTTCCTTCAGGTGGTGTGCGTAGCGGGCGAGGCTACCGTGCCTCCCCGGGTCCGCGCTGCGCTCGGACGGCGTTGCGATAGCGGCGCGGAAAGTGGGCGCGGCGTGGGCGCTGGGCCGGCGCATGCGAGGCGCCGCGCGCACCGACTCCGTGAAGAACGACGGCGAGTGAGCTCCGATGAGGTTCGCCAGCGAGAGAGACAGGTCGTTACATCGGCATCAACGACGGTGCTCAGTAACAACATGGCCCGGTCGGTGCGGCCCACCGCCGCGCCCACTTGCGCTGCCGTCAGGCCCATGTCCGCATGCTCGCGCTGCCAGCGGACCCACGCCTGCCGCGGCGCCTCGCTCACCTGTGTCGTCGCCATGTCCGTCGCCATCGTCCCCTCCTCACGACAAGCATCCCACAGGGACGAGCGCCCGCAGCCGCCGGGCTCAGGCGTCGATCATGCGTTGAGGCGGACGCGGTGGGCCCGCGCGCGTTACCCCTCGCCGTCCTCGCAGCCACGGAGCGCCTCCTCTTCGTCCATCTCGGCGACCTCGGTCGCGTAGTACCGAAGGGAGTGATAGGTTCGCCGCAAGGCCTTCAGGAAATCGAGCCCATCCTCGAGGTTGTAGACGCGCTCGTAGCTAGGCAGCCCTTGCTCGAGGATGTCGCCCACCGCGTTCATGCAATTCGGGTGGAGCTTCACGATCTGCACGGGGGGGCCCTCCGACCCGAGGACGAAGCGAGCCAGCGGGACGACCACCTGGTGCGCCCTGACGAGGTGGAGCTCCACGAATTTGACCTTGGCCATCTTGCTCTCACTCAATCTTGGTGTTCAGCTCTTCGTCGAAGTTCGGGCCGGCGTATTTACGCGGCAGCACGTAGGGGGGCCTGCATCCCCAGGGCCAACAGCGCCTGACATTACCCCGCTGACGCCGCTCGTTTGTCCGCTCGCTTGAGCGATGAGGGACGTGCTGCAGAATACAGGGTGGGCAGGCTGTTGGTGCCGGACGAGCTCTGGGAGCGAGTCGAACCTCTATTGCCGAAAACGGAGCCGAAGCCGCAGGGAGGCCGGCCGCGTACGCCTGATCGTACCGCCCTGACGGGGATCGTATTTGTGCTCAAGACAGGGATCCCTTGGGAACATCTACCGCAAGAGCTCGGCTGCAGCGGAATGACGTGCTGGCGCAGATTGCGCGATTGGCAGCAGGCTGGGGTGTGGGGTCGGCTCCACGAGGCATTGCTTGATGAACTCGGCGGGGCCGACAAAATCAACTGGAATCGTGCTACGCTGGATGCCTCCTTGGTTCCGGCAAAAAGGGGGCCAAGAGACCGGCACGAACCCCACAGATCGTGCCCGGGCGGGCTCGAAATATCACCTCTTGGTCGATCAGAGTGGCATCCCGCTCGCCGTCGAGATGACGCCGGTCAACGTCCATGACATCGAAGATGTTCACCCCCATGGTGGACGCGGTGCCGCCGCTCGCGCGTCCTTGCGGCCGACCGTGGCGCCGCCCCAAGAAGCTGCACGCTGACAAGGCATACGACGACCCGGCCCTGCGCTTGGCTTGCCATCTGCGCCACATCGTACCCCGCATTGCTCGCAAGGGTATCGAGTTCTCGGAGAAGCTCGGCCGTTATCGATGGGTCGTCGAACGGACGATCGCATGGCTGCGTCGCTTCCGGCGCCTGACCGTACGCTACGAGCGGCGAGCCGACATTCACCGTGGGTTCCTCAAGCTCTCCGTCTGCCTGATCTGTCTCAGTTACGTCCAAACTGGCTTTCGTTAGGTGCTCTTATCGCCCTGCATCGCCAGGAGCGCCTGCCTCCGCAGAGCGACGCCGCCGAGCAGCGCGGTCGCCGTCCTGTCGCTCCGGGCAACCCGCTGCTGCGCGTATCGGCCGGGCTCCGGTTCGCGCGCCCGCACGTCCGCCTGCTGCAAGCGTCCACACCAAAGCGGTGGGGCATCGTTCGGCCGTGTAGGGCACCCCCGAACGCCATTCATCCGTCCTCAACGCACTAACCATCGCCGAGCTCCCCCATGGCAGAACGCCGCGCGTGCTTCGCGCCGTGAGGGTTTTCCCGGGCGTCCGCCCGCGCGTCCGACGGAGTCCGCGATTGCCCCCAAGGCCGCCAGGCACACGGAGCGCCGATCGCACCGGACCGATAGAGCAAAAAAAAACGGTCTCTCACGCCCGCCCGCGCAACAATCCTCTTCCAACCGTCGAAACAACCATTGTAGCTTCTGCTCTCATTGCCGCCTTCCGGATCCCCCGGTCGGCAGGGAGGAACTCAGCATGGATTATTCGGACGAAGTCCTCGAGACCACGCCGGAGCGCGTCACCAAGTTCTTGACGGGGTTGGGCGCTGTCGCCGCGATTCGCACGTCGATGGCCGGGGCGGGGATGACCGATGACGGTATCGTGGAGGGCCGCACTCTGCTCCTCGATGTCCTCGCCGCTCCCTGCAAGATCGGCGCACCGCCCGATACCGACGATGCCAGGGCGCAGCGCGCCGCGACGGGGGAGCTCGATCAGTGGGACGAGCCCAACTTCACCCGTCATGGCGCCGCGCTCCGCCGGCGTTTCCCCGATGTGAACGCTTATGTCTTCAAGGACCTCGCGCCCTCCACCGGCACCGCCGCCGTCCAGGGAGTGGCCACCTTCCTCGCGAGGCTCGATGCCCTCGAGAATGGCACCGACCCGGGCCGCGCCGGAACGAAGCAGAGCGACAAGAAGGCAGTCGCTTTCCTCGCGACTCGCAGCCTCGACAAGGCTGAGCGCAAGCGCCTCCAGGGGCTCGTCGACGTCGCGCTCGGCCCGACATCCCCTCTGCCCGAGCAGGCCGAGCTCCCGGAGACCGCGCGCCGGCGCGAAGCGCTCGTGAAGCTGCGCGCCTGGTTCGACGAGTGGTCGACCACGGCTCGCGCCGTCATCAAGAAGCGCCGTAACCTAATCCGCCTCGGCCTCGCGAGCCGCAAGGTGCGCCAACGCAAGCCCACCGCCGCGCCGCCCAAGCCGGGCAAGCCCACGGCCACGCCATCCCAGCCGATCTCGCCGGGCGAAGAGACCCACGAGACCGACATCGAGCAACCTGGCTCACAAACCAACGCCCGCGCACCCTGGTACCGCGTCGCGGACCGGTCAGCTCACCGAGGCCTCCCCCATCGGTGTTGACCAAGCGCGGTCGGTCGCACTGAGGGCTCCAAGCCTGCCCCCTCCATCCCCCAGCGGTCACCAACGTGAACGTGGTCGTGGTCGTGGTCGTGGTCGTGGTCGTCGACGACACGTTCGTAGACGTGAACGTTCCGCCCATCGCGGAGGGCAGCGGAACGCCGGAGCGGGACGTTCACGTTCACGACCGAGCCGTGGACGACCACGACCACGACCACGACCACGTTCACGACCACGACCACGTTCACGACGGTGACTGCTGGAAGGCGGGCGGGAGCCCTGAACGCGCTTGGTTAAGGCCGAGGGCTCTCCCCTCAGCGCCCCGCCGCCGACTCGAACCTCGGCGCCGCGTCGAACGTCTCCGCCAGCGTCCTCCGGTACTCGTCGGCCATCTGCACGAGCCCATCGATGAGCAGCGCCACGTCGTGGTCCGCGCAGCCCTCCAGCGACGCCACGCACGACGCCGACACCTCGTCGCCCGTGAGCGACACGCGGAACTCCCCCGTCGTCTGGTCGTTCATCGTGAGCAGGAACCGGTAGAACGGTTCGTGGTTCGCCGCAGGCAGCCCCACGACCGGCGCGCGCAGCGTCAGCAGGCGGCCCGCCTCGTCGATCTCGATGTCCACCTGCGTCGCCGCCTCCGCCGTGGGGTACGGCCGCTGCGCGATGCGCCACGCCCTCGGACCGACACGCACCCGGTTGGCGATGAGCCCGAGCGTCGACAGGCCCTGCCGGATCAAACGCTCGACGCCCGCGCGCGCCGGGCACGGCGGGTACGCGTGCGGCAGCAGGCGGCCGCAGCCCAAGCACCGGTCGCACTCGACGTCGAACGGCTCCTCGCACGCCGGGCAGCGGTACACAGGCGCCCGATCCCTGAGCTCCGAGAGCGGCCGATCCCCCAGGGCGAGCAGCGGCTGGAACGCGCCCGCCGGGACCACCACGCAGTGACCCGCGAGCTCCCCGGCCGCGCCGGACAGCGCCGCGACCACGCCGATCACCCGCCCCTCGGGATCGAGCACCGGCGCGCCGAGGGGCGCCGCCACGTCGAGCTCGAACGCCGGGAGCTGCCCGTCGACCTTGCGCGCCACGTGGCAGACCCGCGCGACCGCGAGGCGCAGGCTCTGCCCCGGGAGGCAGCTCAGCACCGCGGCGCGCTCGCCGAGCCGCGGCTCGGCCGCCGCGCGGGCGGCGAGCGCCGCGACGCCGGGCGGATCGGCCGGCGCGACGAGCGCCACGTCGCGGCCCACGTCCGCGGCGATCACCCGCCCCGCCATGCCCCGCCCGTCCTCGAACGTCAGCGCGACCTCCGTCGGGTAGCCGAGCCCGCGCCGGCTCGCCACCACGACGCCGTTGCCGAGCGCCACCCAGCCGGTCGTCACGAGCGCGCCGGCGCGGATCGCCACCACCGAGCGGCGGGCGCGGGCGACGCGCTCGTGGAGCAGCGCGAGATCGCCGTCGCCGTGCGCCGCCAGCTGCGACGTCATTGCGCGACGATCCTCGAGAGCGCCGTCATCAGCAGCTCGATCGTGCCAGGTTTGGCGCCGTCCCGCTGCGCGTAGGCGACGATGTCGCGCAGCCGCTGCTCGGTCTTGGCGGGCAGCTTCGTGCGCACCAGCAGCTCGGACAGGGCCCCGATCGCGAGGAAGTGCCGGAGCATCGGGTCGGCCGGCGCGCGCTCGATCTCGCGCAGGTAGCGGCCGAGGTGCTCGCGCGCGAGCGCCGCCGTGGTGAGCGGATCGATGTGGAGCGGCTTCTCCTCGGGCACCTGGCCGCGCACCGCCACGAGCCGCTCCATCGCGAGGAGCGCCGGCTCCGCGACGCCCGCGGTGTTCCCGCGGCGCGCGCCGCCCTCGGCCTGGATGAGCTCGCGGGTCGCGGCCGCCGTGCAGCGGTAGAGGTGCGCCACCGCGTCGGGCATCGCCTCGCCGTGCTCGTAGATCGCGCGGAAGACCGTGCACCGGATGAGGAGCACCATGACGCCCGGCCGCTCCTGGAAGCTGAGCGCCGCGCCGAGCACCTGCGCGTCCCGGAGCAGCTGGCAGAACCGATCGGCCGCCGCGTTCGCCGACTCCGGGCGGGACGGGATGCTCCGGCGCGACGGAGGCTCGATCTCCACCTCCGGCAGCGCGGGCGGGCGCACCGACAGCGGCGTCGCCGCCATGATGGAGGACGAGCGACGAAAGGGCACGGTGCGCGCGCTGCGGCGATCGCTGACCTGCGCCGGCGTCTCCGCGGCCGCCGCCTGCTCACCCGACAGCGGCGCTGCGGCCGCCGCGCTCCCCGGAGCCGGCTTCGCTGCGCCGCCCTCGGACCCCGGGCTCGCGACGCCGCCGATCGCCTTCGACGCCGCGCCGGCGTCGTGCGCCGGCGGGAGGATGCCGGCCTTGGGCGCGGGCGCGCCGCCGTTCTTCGACGACGCGGCGCTCGGCGCCGGCATCGGCGCCGACGCCAGGAACGGGGACAGGATGTCGGGGATCGCGTCCGCGTCGCGGATGGGGCGCGCGACCGACTCGGGCAGGCGCGGCAAGGGGGGCGCCGCCCACGCCGCCAGCTCCTCGAGCGGCGTCCGCGCCCCCGAGACCGGCGTCGCCGGCGCGCCGGCCCGCACCGACGGAGCGCTCTGCGGGCGGGCAGGCGCGGGCGGGAGCGTGAAGCTCTTGAGCGGCCGGGCGCGGCCGGCGGAGGCCCACGTGAGGCTCGCCCGATGCTCCTCGGAGAACGGCGGCCGCGCGTCGAACCACGCGCCCATCGTCTCCCCGAGCCGCTGCGCCGCCTCGCCGCTCTCGCGCAGCGCCAGGCGCAGCGCCTCCGGCGTGAAGGCGGCGACGCGGCCAACGCGGCGAAGCAGCAGCAGATCCTCCCGCATGCACAGCCGGAACGGCTCGGGGCCGCTCGACAGCTCCAGCGCCGTCCTGAGCAGCGGTACCCGGTGCCGCTCCGCGACGCGCACGACGGGGACGTCGATCGACACCCGCTCGTTCGCCGCGTCGAGCGAGACGAAGAGCGTCATCGCCCCGAGCGGAACGATCCACCCCACGCCCTCCTGCAGCGTCGTCGCCTGGAGGCTCGCCCCGGCCTCCGCGGAGGCGCAGTGCGCGACGAAGCGCACCGGGTCGCGCGTGCGCCAGGCGTCGATCGAGCTCCCGTCCCAGTCCGCGTCCGCGGGCGGCTTGCGCGAGGCGGAGAGCACAGGCGACCGATCCACCCCGCACGCCTCACACCGCGGCCCACGCAGCGGGAACCCGCACGCGGAGCAGAAGTCGGAGGCCGGGCTCGAGGGGACCGCCACGCCGACAGCATACCTCAGCGCAAGGCCGAGGTGGCACCGCGGTTTGCGCTCAGAGGAACGGATTCAGGTGGAGCGCAACCTTGGCCTCCCGCAGGTTGTGCTGGACCCTGCGGATGAAGTGGATGAACAGGTACGCCCAGGCGGCGAAGGTGACGACGCTGATGACGAGCTGGACCGTCTTGCTGACGCCGATCACCATCCAGAGCGCCGTCAGAAGGAAGGCCGCGAACGACAGCGGGACGAACCACTTCCAGCAGAGGTTCATCATCTGGTCGATGCGGACGCGCGGCAGCGTCCAGCGGATCCAGATGACCACGAAGACGAGAGCCCAGCTCTTCAGCAGGAAGAGGAAGACGCCGACGAGCTGGAGCCCGAAGCTCGCCTCCTGCTGGGCCGGCGAGACGCCGGGGATCTGCCAGCCCCCGAGGAAGAGCGCGCTCGCGATGCCGCACATCACGAAGACGTTCGCCCACTCGGCGAAGAAGAAGAAGAGGTACCGCATGCCGGAGTACTCGGTCGAGTAGCCGGCCACGAGCTCGCTCTCCGCCTCGGGCAGGTCGAACGGCGCGCGGTTGCCCTCCGCGAGCGCCGTCGTGAAATAGAGGAAGAACAGCGCGAACGTGATCGGGTTGCGGAAGACGAACCAGTGCCAGGGCCAGCCGCCCACGTCGAGGAGCGAGGGCCCGGCGCCGCCCTGGGCGCCGATGATGTCCTGGAGCCGCAGCGAGCCCGTCATCATCACGATGCACACGATCGCGACCGCGCCGGGGATCTCGTAGCTGATGATCTGCGCCGCCGAGCGGATCCCGCCGAGGAGCGACCACTTGTTGTTCGACGCCCAGCCGCCGGTCATGAGGCCGATGGTGACCAGCGACGTCACGGCGATCACGAAGAGGATCCCGATGTCGAGGTCGGCCGCGATGAGGTACTGGCCGAACGGCATGACGACGAACGTGGCCGACACGCCGACGAACACGAGGTAGGGCGCGAGCCGGAAGAGCGCCTTGTCGCTCTCGGCCGGGATGATGTCCTCCTTCATGATCGACTTGATCCCGTCGGCGATCCACACGAGGAGGCCCTGCGGCCCGGCGCGGTTCGGCCCGATGCGGGACTGCATGCGCGCCGAGACGCGGCGCTCGACCCAGGTGATGATCCCCGCGGTCGGCGCCATGAAGAGCAGGATGATCGCGGCGGCCACGCCGAGGAGGATCCCGGCGCCGAGCAGATCGGCGGGCGCGCTCGCGTGGAACCCCTCGGTCGAGAGCTCGATCTCGGACGGGGTCGCGCCGCCCCGGCGGATCCCGACCGCCGACCGCCGCTCGTGGCCGCTCGGGATCACGTCGCCCTTCGAGAGGACCTTCACGCCCTCGAAGCGCGTGATGACGTCGCCGGGCTGGAGCCCTGCCTGACCCGCCGGGCTCCCGTCGCGCACGCCCGTCACGACGAGCCCGCCGGCGGGCGGCGACTCGGCCGCGACCTCGACGCCGAAGAACGCGAGCGCGCGCGCCCCCTCCTTCACGCGCGCCTCGATGACGGCGCGGCGCGGGGTCGGCGGGAGGAAGTCCATCGTGACGCCCCTCACCGTGCCGTTCACGGGGAGCGCCCCCTGCGCGGTCGCGGGGATCTCGACGACGACGTCGCCGTGGAAGGTCGTGTGCACCGCGTCGTCGCCGCGGCCGGCGAAGCGGGATTGCAGGCCCTCGGAGAAGACCAGCGAGATCTTCGTGCTGCTGACCTGCGCGCCCTCGATCTCGATGCTCTGGCCGGTGAGCGGCGCCTGGCCGGGGCGGCGGAGGGTGCCGCGGAACGTGACGACCGCCTCCTTCGCCTCGGCGGTGGGCAGGTTGGTCCCGAGGATCTCGATGCGGTCGCCGAGGTCGACCTCGCGCGGCACGACGTCGACGACGCTCAGGAGCTCGGGCGCCGTCCTGCTCTCGGCGCAGCCGGCCGCGCCGAGCAGCGCGAGGAGGGCCAAGAGGCACGGCAAGAAGCCTCGAGAGAGAGCTCTCCAGGGAGGAGATCCGCGCATGGTGCCGCTTATAAACCGCGCCGCTCGCGCGGTCGAGAATGCGGAGAAAAGCGCTCCTGCTCGCGCTGTCTGTCTCCCTACCGGCCTCGGACGGGGAGGAAGTACCGGCTGCCGTCGAGCTCGTTCACGCCCACGTAGAGCTCTGCCTCGAACACGTCCTTGAGCCGGCGGTAGGTCATCACCTCCTCGACGGTGCCGTGGGCGACCAGCCGCCCGGCCTTGAGGAGCGCCACGCGGTCGGCGTACTGGGCGGCCGCGTTGAGATCGTGCAGCACCGCGACGCAGGCGAGGCGCCGCTCGGCCACCTCCCTGCGCACGACCTCGTGGACCTCGATCGAGTGGCGGATGTCGAGGTGCGCCCCGGGCTCGTCGAGGATCAGCACCTGCGCCTCCTGCGCGAGCGCGCGGGCGATGGCCACCCGCTTCTGCTCGCCGCCGGAGAGCTCGGCCACCGGCCTCCCCGCGAGCCCCACGAGATCGCAGGCGTCGAGGGCGCGGGCGACCGCCTCCTCGTCCCGGCCGGCGGCGAGCATCCACGCGCCCTGGTGGGGCGCGCGGCCCATCATGACGACCTCGCGCACCGTGAAGCCGGGCGCCGAGGCGATCCCCTGCGGCACGACCGCCACGCACCGCGCGATCGCCCGCCGGTCCATGCCGGCGAGCGGCCTCCCCAGCAGGGTCGCCTCGCCCCGCGCCGGCCGCAGGGCCCCCGAGAGGACCCGGACCAGCGTCGATTTTCCCGCGCCGTTCGGCCCCAGGACGGCGCAGAGCTCGCCCGCGCGCACATCCAGGCTGATCCCCTCCAGCGCCAGCCTCCCGGTGGGATAGCTCGCGGCCACGTCACGCAGATCGATCGCCGGCCCCTGCACGCGGTCTCTTTTGTCGAATGATTTGAGTGATATCGAGTGATCTTCCCTTGCGCGAGGTTTCTTGCGGTGGTCCAATCGACTCGAGGCGTAGAGGAGATGGAAACGGCGAAGGAGACTCTGGGAGGCGGCGAGGTACCGCGTCGCGTTATTAAGCGCTACTCCAATCGGAAGCTCTACGACACGAAGGACAGTCGTTACGTCACCCTGCAGCAGATAGGGGAGATGGTCCGGGCTGGCGAAGAGGTCCAGATCATCGACAACGCGACCAAGGAGGACAAGACCGAGGTCACGCTGGCGCTGATCATCTCGGAAGATCTCAAATCGCAGCCGCGCTCGGTCCCGCTCGGCACGCTGAGAGATCTGATCCAGGAGCGTGGCGAGCGGCTGCTCTCGCAGCTACGCGAGGGCCCGATCGGCCGGCTCATCCCCGGCGCGGTCCCTGGCGAGGGCGGCGTGGCGGCGCCTGGAACGGCGCCCGCCCCGGGGACGGAGCAGGCGACGCCCGTGTCGCCCTCGTCCCATCCGCCCCCGCCGCTCGACACGGACAGGTCGAGCCACGCGAAGGGGCGCCTGAGCGGGATCGTCGAGAGCTCGAAGCAGACGCTCGATCAGTGGCAGCAGGCCGTCGACGAGCGCATCCGGGCCATCCTCCCGGGCCTCGGGCTGGTCCGCGATCTCCAGTCCGATGTCAAGCGCCTGTCGCAGCGCATTGACGAGCTGGAGGCGAAGCTCCAGGGACGCGCGGGTGAACCCATCGAGGGCGCGGCTCCGCACCAGACGGGCTCCGGCGCGGACGAACCCGCGGGCGAGGGTCCGGGGGGCGAGAGCAGGCTGGAATAGCCCTGGGCGCTCCTCTGTTCCCCCGGGCGAGCCCATGCCGTTCTTCTTCAGCAAGAAACCTGCGTCCGTAGCGCAGGACCTGTCGTTGGCCAGCACCGATGGTGGCCGAGCCGACGCCTTCGAGATCGAGCTGCTGGGTCATCTGGACACGCTTTACGGCGTGAGCTGCCGGATGACGAAGAGCTCGACGGAGGCGGAGGATCTGGTCCAGGACACCATCGTCAAGGCGATGCGAGCCCGGGATCAGTTCGAGCCGGGCACCAACCTCAAGGCCTGGCTGCTTCGAATCCTGACGAACACGTTCATCAACCGGTACCGTCGCGGGGGCCTCGAGCGAGGCATCTTCGACGGCCCCGACGCCGAGCCGCTCACCGATGCGTGGGTCGGCGCGACGACGATGCGCGCGATGCGCGATCCGGAGACCCAGGCGCTCACGCCGCTCGTGGAGGCGGAGGTGCAGCGCGCCCTCGACGCCCTGCCCGAGGAGTTCCGGCTGGCCGTGGTGCTGTCGGACATCGAGGAGCTCTCCTACAAGGAGATCGCCGAGGCGATGGGCTGCCCCATCGGCACGGTGATGTCGCGCCTGCACAGGGGCCGCAAGCTCCTCCAGAAGACGCTGCGCGAGCACGCGGTCCTGATGGGCATCGTCAGCGAAGACGCTGCGAAGGACGCGCCCGCCGACCTGGACGCGTACCGCAAGCGGAAGCGGGGTGCCGCATGAGCGCTGCGAAATCGATCGAGAGCTGTTCGCGGTTCGACCACGCGCTGTCCGCCTACGTCGACTGCGAGCTGGATCCGGACCACGCCATCGATCTCGAGTCCCACCTCGTCCAGTGCCCTCCGTGCTTCGAGCAGGTGAGGCTCTTGCGCTCGCTGCGGGCGAGCCTGAAGCGGGCGCGGCCGTCGGGGTGCCCGGACGCGCTGCGGGCGCGCGTCGCCGCGGCGGTGGCGCACGAGCAGGCGCGCGACGCGGCGCAGTCGGCCGAGTCGAGGCCGCGCCTCGTGCACAGGGGGTACGCGATCGCGCTCGCCGCGGCGGCGGGCGTCGTCTTCGTCGTGGGCGTGGCGCGGCGGCCGGACGCGCCGGCGGAGGCCGCGAAGGCGGACGCCGCGAGGGCGGCGGCCGATCTCACGCGCGCCGAGAGCGTCGAGGTCCTGCTCGACGATCTCGTCACCCAGCACGCGCAGCCGCTGCCGCCGGAGACGACCAACCCGGAGGACCTCCCGCGCTTCGATCCGTTCGTCGGCGTCCCGGTCCGCAGGCCGCAGTTCCAGTCGATACCGGCGAACTTCATGGGCGCCCGCGTGCACACGATGCGCGATCGGCGCGCCGCGCTGCTCCAGTTCGTGGTGCGGGGCAACCACCGCGTGACGGTCTACATGTTCAACTCGCGCGCGGTCCCGGTGCAGAAGGCGCAGCCGATCCTGCAGCCGCGCGTCGTGCGCGAGCGCCCCGTCTACGTGGGCAACATCAACGGCTACTCGGTCGCCGCCGCCGAGCGCAGCGGCGTCGGCTACGCGCTCGCCTCGGATCTCGGCGACGACGTCAGCACGCAGCTCGTCCTCGCTGCGATGCAGTGAGCGCACCGGCGCTCGCTCTACAGCGGGCGCCGTCCTCTCCCTCCCTCGATAACCCCGACCAACCCTACCGCGAGAGACCGCATGCGCTTCGTCTTCGTCATGGATCCGCTGAGCCGCGTGACGCACGACAAGGACACGTCGTTCGCCTTCATCCGAGCGGCGCAGGCGCGCGGCCACGAGAGCTACCACTGCTTGCCGCGCGACCTCTCGATCGAGGGCGGCGAGGCGCACGCCTCGGCCTCGCCGGTGCTCATCGGCGACGCGCCCCCGTTCATCTCGCTGGCGGGGGGCGCGCAGCGGCTCCGGCTCGCGGACGTGGACGCCATCTTCATCCGCAAGGACCCGCCGTTCGATCGCAGCTACCTGTACGCAACGCTGATCCTGGAGCGCGCGCGGCGCTGCCCGCTCATCGTGAACGACCCCCGCGGGCTGCGCGACGCCAACGAGAAGCTCTACGCGCTGAACTTCCCCGAGTGGACGCCGAGGACGCTGGTCACCGCGGACCGCGAGCAGATCCACGCGTTCGTGCGCGCCCTCGGCGGCACGGCGGTGATCAAGCCGCTCGACGGCGCGGGCGGCCTCGGCGTGCTGCAGATCAACGAGCGCGACAAGAACGCGCGCGCCATCGCGGACATGATGACGAACGAGGGGCACCGCCTCGCCATGGTCCAGGAGTACCTGCCCGCCGTCGTCCACGGCGACAAGCGCGTCCTCTTGCTCGACGGCGAGCTGCTCGGCGCCATCCTCCGGGTGCCCCGCGACGACGATCACCGCTCGAACATCCACGTCGGCGGGCGCGTGGTCTCGACGGAGCTCTCGCCGCGCGAGCTCGATCTCGTCCGCGCGGTCGCGCCTCGCCTCCGCGCCGACGGCCTCTTCTTCGTGGGCCTCGACGTCATCGGCGAGCGCCTGACCGAGGTGAACGTCACGAGCCCGACGGGCATCCAGGAGCTCGGGCGCTTCACCGGCGCGGATCCGGCGGCGAGGGTGATCGCCTGGGCCGAGGAGCGGGCGCGCGGCCAGGCCGCGCGCGCGTGAGCCACCCCGCTCCGGAAAGTTGGCCCGGAGCGCCCGCCTCTGCGAAGGCTCCCCCATGGGCGACTCATTCGAGCGGTGTGCCGTCTGCAGCGACGGCGAGCAGGGCGATCGGGACGGCGGCGCGCCCGGGGATCCTCGCGCGAGGACGCGGATGGCGCGCGTGGTCATCCAGGGGCGCTCGCTCAGCCTGTGCCGGACGCACGCGGCGACCGTGGCCGTCGCCATGCCGGAGACGTTCGAGGAGATGCGCGCGCTGTTCGTGGGGCTCCAGCGCAGCGCGCAGCCGGCGCAGCGCGATCCGTCCGTCGAGCGCCGCTCCCCCATCGCGCGCCGCAGCCCCGAGGATCGGCGCGTCTTCCCCCCGCGGCCGGAGGGCCGGCGGATCGGTGCAGGACGCCGCGCCAGCGATCCGGGGGAGTGATCGCGACCGTCGCGCCGGCGCCCTCCTCGCGCCGATCTCCGGAGCGGCGCCCGCTCTCCGCGCGGAGCGCCGCGGGCCGCCGGATGCGCGCGGCGCGTGGTAGGTTCTCGCCATGAGATCCCGCCGGCATGTCGTCATCGGGCTCGGGTCGAGCCTGGGCGATCGCCTGACGACCCTCCGCGCCGCCATCGCGGCCCTCGGCGCTGATCCCGATCTCGACGTCATCCTCGAGTCGTCGCGCTACGAGTCCCCGCCCGCAGGCGGCCCTCCGCAGGGCGACTACGTGAACGCCGCGGTGCTCGTCGCCACGTCGCTGCCCGCGCGCCAGATCCTCGAGCGCACCCTCGCCGTGGAGCGCTCGCTCGGGCGGACGCGCCCCGATCCGGTGCGATGGGGGCCGCGCACGATCGATCTGGACCTGCTCTGGATCGAGGGCGAGGTCGTGGCGGAGCCGGATCTCGAGGTGCCTCACCCGCGGCTCTGCGACCGTGTGTTCGCGCTCCGGCCGCTGCTCGACGTCGCCCCCGACGCGCGCGACCCTCGCACGGCCGTCGCGTACGCCGCGCTCCCCGAGGCGAGCGCGCCCATTCGCAAGCTCGATCCGATCTGATCGGCGCGGCAGCGGCGCGCGGGCGCGGCGCTCAGCGCGAGCGCGGCGGGCCGGATGCGGCGCGGGATCGGAGGCCGGCGCGGCCGCCGGCGTACGACGCCGCGCTGCCGATCGTGACCACCACGATCAGCAGCAGCGCCCACCCCAGCGCGCCCGCCGGCGCGCCCTCGGCGAGGGCGAGCGCCCAGGCGAGCGTCGCGACGACGGCGCCGCTCGCGGCGGCCTCGCGCCGCCCGGCGCGCCCGCCGAACCGCCCCACGAGGTAGCCGCCGGCGACCCCGGCGAGCGCGAACGCGATCGCGTTGAGCCCCACCATCGCGAGCCGCACCGAGCCCTCTGCCCCGGCGTCCCCCGCCCGCTCGATCATCCGGCGCAGCAGCGTGTTGACGAGGCCCGCGAGCGGCAGCCACGCGATGAAGATCGCCACCGTCCCGAGCGCGATCCAGTGCCACGGCGGCCGGTCCTCACCCTCGTCGTCGCCGCTGCTCTGCAGCACGGGGAGCTTGCGCTTCTCCGGCGCTGCCGCGCCGCCCCGAGGAGGCGCCGCGCCTGCCGCGCCGCTGCCGACGACCGGGAGGCGTCGCTTCGGCGCGTCCCCCATGGCGTCAGCTGGGCTTCGAGGTCGGGGGCGGCGCCGCGGCGGGAGCCTTCCGCCAGAACTTCCGCGCTTCGTCCTGCAGGCGGACCAGCCGCCGCTGCTCCTGGATCAGGCCGCCATAGGCGCGAGGCACCCGCGGATCCTTCGCGAGCGCGTACAGGACCTGCAGCGCCGCCTCGGCGTCGTCCGTCGCGCGGTGCGCCTTCTCGAGCGAGATCCCGAGCCGAGCGGCCATGTCGCCGAGGGCGCGGCTCTCCTCGTTCTTGTAGAGCTCGCGGGCGAACGTGAGCGGATCGACCCAGTCGACCTCGCGCCGCATGGCGGGCGGCGGCTCGCGCGGGCGCATGCCCACGCGCTCGAGCTCGGCGAGCAGGAACGAGCGGTCGAAGGTGGCGTTGTACGCCGCGGGGATCGCCCCCTTGAAGCAGCCGAGGATCTCCTCGGCGACCTCGGCGAACGACGGCTTGCCCTCGACGTCCGCGTCCTTGATCCCGTGGATGGCGGTGCTCTCCGCGGGGATGGGCCGCCCCGGGTGGATGAGCCAGTTGTAGCGCGTCAGGATCTCCCCGGAGCGGCCGATGACGATGCCGAGCTCGATGATCCGATCGCCCGCCGGATCGCGCCCCGTGGTCTCGACGTCGACGAAGGCGATGGGCTGGTCGATCCAGGCGCTGCCCGCGTCGATCTCCGACGCGACACCGACGGCGCGCACCTTGAGGAGGTGCGCGATCCCAGGGTAGTGCCGGCCCGTCGGGAAGCAGCCGCACGGGTCGGCGACCTTCACGGCGTCCTCGGCTTGGCGGGCTGGGCGGGTGCAGCCGAGGTCGCGGGGCGCGCCGCGCCGCCCGCCGGCGCGCTGGTCCCGGCGGCGGGGGTCGCGCTGGCCGCTGGGGTCGCGCTGCCTGCTGGGGTCGCGCTGGCCGCGGGGATCGCGCTGCCGGAGGGCGACGCGTCGCCTGGCTTCGGGGGCGCTGGCCGCGGCGTCTTGCCGAGGAGCTCCAGCTCGAGCTTGACCCACGCCTCGAGGTCCTCGCCGGGGCTCGAGAGGAGCTGGAGGTTGACCTCGCGGCCGTTGATGAAGACGAGGGGCGTCCCCTCGAGCCCGACCCCGTCGGCCTGCAGCTTGTCCTTGTCGATGCGCGCCTTGGTGTCGGTCGAGACGAGATCGGCGCGGAACTTCACCATATCGAGCTTGAGCCGCTGCGCGTAACGCTCGAGGTCGGCCTGCTCCAGCTTGTCCTGGTTCTCGAAGAGGAGGTGGTGCATCTCCCAGAACTTGCCCTGGTTGAGCGCGGCGGTCGCCGCGCGCGCGGCGGGCTCGCCGTGGACATGCGCCGAGAGCGGGTAGAACTTGAAGACGAGGCGCACCTGCCCGTCGAAGCGCTTCACGAGCCCCTCGAGCAGCGGCGCCATCAGCCTGCAGAACGGGCACTCGAAGTCGGCCCACTCGACGATCGTGATCGGCGCGTCGGGCGGCCCCATCTCCGGCGAGCCGTCGGTGGCGAGCGTCTTCACCTTGTTCGCGTCGAAGCGCATGTGGAACGCGTCGTCGCGCTCCTTCTTCGATCGGCCGTCCTTGACCAGATCGAGCAGGAGCTGCGCGGCGGGGAGGCACGCCTTGCACGGGCGCTGCTCCTTCACGCACTGCGCGATGCTCACGGGCGTGTCCGGGCAAGGGGAGAGCAGCTCGGAGACCTGTGCTCCCCACTCCCGGCGCTCGCGGGGGGTCAGCGAGGACGTGTCCACGCCCGGCAGCGAGACCGCCACCTCCGGGCTCGCGGCCGGTTTGGGCTCGTTCGAGCTCGGGTTCCCAGGACAGCCCGTGGCGCCGATCGCGAGCAACGCGAGGAGCGGCGGCATCCAGCGCAGGAATGACATCGCGGCGCGAGCTTAGTCGGACCCCTTGCGAGATGCTAGCGCGGGTGTAGCGTCAAGAGGTGCGGAGCGTCCTCTACCGCTTCCCGGATCTGCAGCAGTTCGAGCAAATCGTGTGCGATCCGGAGGAGCGTGACCTCGAGCTCGGACTGCCCGCGGGGGAGGTCGTGGCCGATGGCGAGTGGGTGCTCGCCATCTTCGAGCTGGGCGAAAACCGCCGCGCGACGTCGGCCGCGGCGTGCGCGTCGGTCTCACCGGAGGGGGCGCGGCTCACGTTCGAGCCGCGCGACTGGCATCGCCTCGCCCACTTCGCGCGGACGGAGGCGCCCCGCCCCGGATCCGTGCCCGACACCGACGCCGCGGCGCTCCTCCGCGCCGCGGACGGGGCCGGGCCCGCCGCGTCATCCGGCGTCCAGGGCGCCGGCCCGGCGGGCCGGGCGCCGCCCCCTGCGCCGCCTCGGCTGAAGGGCAAAGGCTCGCGGGTCCTCGTGGTCGACGACGACCCCCACATCCGCGAGCTCCTGTCGGCGATGCTCGAGGCGGTCGAGCTCGCCGTCGTCGCCGTCGCCAGCGCCGAAGAGGCGCTGGCGCGGGTCCGCGGCTCACCGTTTCACCTCGTGGTCCTCGACTGGAACCTCCCGAAGATGACCGGCATCGACCTGTGCCGGACGCTGCGGCAGGAGCCCGGGCTCCGCGATCTCCCGGTCCTCTTCCTGACGGCGCACGCCTCCTCGCAGGACATGGTCGAGGCCTTCGCCAGCGGCGCCGACGACTACATGGTGAAGCCCTTCCGCGCCCCCGAGCTGGGGGCTCGCATCTTCAGCCTGCTCCGCCGGACCCGGCGAGGCACCTCCTGAGGCGCCTCGCCGCGGCGCAGCGGCCCCGCCGCGACGCGGGCTCGCGCTCGGGCGCCGCGCTCAAATTCCGCGCTCAGGTTCCGCGCTCAGAAGGCGACATCGACGTTGAGGTTGATCACGCCGATGCTCTGCGCGTAGTGCCCGCCGGAGTCGGGAGCCCTCGAGTTGGGGTGCAGGCCGGCGGTGATGCTGTCCCCCGTGGTGTCCCGGCTGACGTAGAACAGGTGGGTATACGACGCGGCGAGGTGGAGCTGCTTCGCGACATGGAAGCGCCCGCCGAGGGCGAACGAGACATCGTGGAAATCGACGCCCGATGGATCGAGGGTCTCGTCCGGAACTGCGTTGGAGTCGTACCCGGCGCCGCCGAAGACCTCGATCGCAGGCCGCGGCCAGTGGCTCCAGCCCGCGCGAACGCCGAACGTGTCGTTCCAGCGGCGGGGGATGTTCTGCACCACGCGGGCGCCCTCTCCGGCGAAGCCGTCGCGGTCGATCTCGCACGCCGCGCCGACCTGGGTGAGGCACTGGTTTTCCATCGAGCTCCACCGCGTCCAGTCGCCGAAGAGCCGGATCTCGAAGCGCTCCGCCGGGACGAAGCGGGCGCCGAGCCGCACGATATCCGGCAGGCCCTGGTGCAGCTCCACGTCGCTCGGGGAGTTCGACACGCCGCTGAAGCGGTTGGTGAGCGTGCCCTCGAGCGACTCTCCCCCCGTGACGTTCGGCCGCGACTGGTACGACGCGCCGATCCAGAGCTGCTTCGGCACCGCCTCGACCAGCGCGCCGACGCCGAAGCTCGCGTGGAAGCCGCTCACCTCGAGCAGCGAGCGCCCCTCGGTCGCAAGGAGGTTGTCGCCGGAGGCGTTGCGGGCGCGCACGGTGTTCACCTGGGTTCGAATCAGGTTGCCGGAGAGGCCGAGGCTGAGGCGGAGCGCCGGGATCTCGTAGGCGGCAGCGAGCGTGAAGAACATCGCCTGGAGCGAAGACTCGATGGAGTGCCAGCGCTGCACGCCGTCCACCGGCCCGGCGAGCTCGCGATTGCCCTCGAACGCCGCGTTCGTGTCCCAGGACGCGGCGCCGCCGAAGGGCACATAGACGCCGGCGCCCAGCGCCAGATCGCCGAGCCTGGCCGACGCGCCGAGCATCGGCGAGGCAGCCACGTTGAACAGGCTCGCCTCCCCCGTGTTCGCCCGCGGCACCGTCACGTCATCGGTCGCCGCCGCCGAGTGCGTGTAGGACGCGGCGCGCAGCGCGATATTTCCGTCCAGGAACAGATGAATCCCCTCGCTCTCGGCGAGGCCTGCGGGGTTGTAGTAGACCGCGGTCGGATTGCTCGTGATCGGGTTGCCGTGCTCGCCGCCAAACCGCGCGGTCGCGAACCCACCGGCGAGCGCGGATCCGGTCCAGGCGAGACCGCCGAGGAGGCCGACGGAGATCGCGAAACAGGGGCGGTTGATGGACATATCCGGTGTTCTCGATTCTGAGGGCGGAGGAATGCGGCGCCTGCGGCGGACCCTGCATGGTAGGGTTGCAACACCTGCCACGTCGGGGAAGGTTCTACCCGATCAAGTCAAATGTCACCTTTCGCACGGTGTCAAATGCTTTTCTCCCGTACCATCCGGACAACGCTCGCCTCAGCTGCCCTCACCACCACGGCGCTCCTCATCGGCTGCGCCGACCCGGCAGGCAGATACGATGACTTCGAAGCTCGCGATACCACGATCCGCGAAGACCAGAGCAGCGGCGAGGGTGGTGGTGGCAGCGACGGAAATGGCGGCGCTGGAGGCGGCGGGGACAACTGCCTACCGGAAGCGGGCGCCGTCGACGGCGATTTCCTCTTCAGCCTCTCGGCTTATCTCAACCCGCGGGCCCCTATCCTCTTCGTGGCCAGCCTGACCACCCAGGCCAGCGACGGCGGCCTGAGCTTCTCGCTCACCTTCCAGCCGCTCGTGGCCGCCGATCGCAAGACGCCCACGGGCGAGCCATTCGACGTGGGTCCCTTCGAGCTGTCCGCCGATGGGACGTTCACCGCGCAGCTGCCCACGCTCGTCGTGCCGGGCGACGCCAACCCCATCTCCGGTAGCGAGCTCGAGGCCACCATCACGCTGACCGGCGGCTCCCTCTGCGCGCCCGCCGACTTCATCTGTGGCGTTGTCACTGGCACCACGGCGAGGCCGCTCCCCCTGAATCTCAAGGGCTCTACGTTCGCCATGGAGCGAATCGCCGATCCGAGCAGCTACCCGGCGCCGGTCATCAACTGCAAGAGAGACCCGGCGAACCCGCTCCCGTGAGCGCCCGGTCGGGTCACGCCACGGCCTCCGCCGCGGCGGCGCCTTCGAGCTCGATCAGCGAGATCTCGGACGGCGCGCCGACGCGCATCGGCGGCCCCCAGTAGCCCGTGCCGCGGCTCACGTAGATCTGGCTGTCGCCGTGCGAGGACAGCCCGGCCACGTAGGGCTGGTCGAGCCGCACGAAGAAGTTCCACGGGAAGATCTGGCCACCGTGGGTGTGGCCGCTGAGCTGCAGGCCCACGCCCCGCTCCGCGGCCTCCAGGATCTGCTTGGGCTGGTGCGCGAGCAGCACGAGCTCGCGAGAAGGGTCCCGCCCCGCGAGCGCGCGCGCGAGGTCGGGGCCATGGCCGCGGCCCATGCCGCGGGAGCTCCAGTCGTCCACGCCGGCCAGGTCGAAGCCGTGCTCGCCGTCGCCGATCGAGACACGCTCGTTGCACAGCACCGTCACGCCGAGCCGGCGGAGCTCCGCGATCCACGCCTCGGCGCCGGAGTAGTACTCATGGTTGCCCGTCACGAAGAAGACCCCGTGCTTGGCGCGCAGATCGGCGAGCGGCGCGGTGTGCTCGCGGAGCTCTTCCACGGAGCCGTCGACGAGATCGCCCGTGATCGCGATGAGATCCGGCTCGAGCGCGTTCACGCGCGCGACGACGCGCTCGAGCCAGGCCCGGCCGATCGTCGGGCCGATGTGGAGGTCGGTCAGCTGAACCACGCGAAAGCCCGACATGGCCGCGGGGAGGCGGCGCAAGCGGACGCGCACCGGGCGGACGGCGACCTCGCCGAGGGCGCTCGCGGCGCCGACGACGCCGAAGCCCATGGCGAGCGCTCCGGCCGCGCCCGCGAGGGCGCGCGAGAGGAAGGTGCGGCGCTCGCCGTCGAGCGGCTGGTTCAGCAGCGCGGTGACGCCGTGGGCGCCGAGGCGGACGAACTCGGAGGTGAGAAGGAGGAAGAAGAGCAGGACGGCGAGCCCGACCCACGTGTAGACGACGCCGGCGACGACGCCAGCGATGTGCCGGGGCAGCGCGCGGGTGAGCAAGAGGCCGAGGGGCACCAGCGACGCGAGCACCACCAGGGCCACGCTGCCGACGCGGTGCCAGAGCGGGCCGAGCTCGGGCGCGCGGATCAGGCGCTGCCAGAGGTAGTAGTGGACGCCTGCCACGATGGCGCTGAAGACAGCGATGAAGACGACGAAGGAGAGGAGAGGCCGCTGCACGCGTCCAGCATGACCACGGCGGCGCGCGCCCGCCGCTCCGATCCACGCCGGAGCCAGGCTCGACAACATTTCTTAACGGAGCGACGGGCGGACGGCGGCTACGACGTGCTCACGCACACGCCGAACCCGGCGGGGTAGATCGCGCTGCCGCCCTGGCACTTGGCGCCTGCGCCGCATTCCGGCGCCCTGCTGTCGATCCGGCAGAGCTGCTTGCACTGGTTCGTCAGCATCGAGCACACGAAGCCGGGCGCGCACGGGCAACGCTCGTCGGCCCGCCCCTCGCCGGGCACCACGCAGCTCGTCGTCCCATCCTCGCGGACGATCGTGCAGGTGAGGCCCGTCGGGCACACGCTGTCGTTCAAGAGCTCGCAGTTCATCGCGGGAACACAGACGGGGATCGGGACCGGAGCGCTCGCCTCGACGATCGACTCGGCCATCGGTCGCTCGTCGCAGTACGTCCCCGCCGCGCAGCTCTCGACGTGGCCACAGCAGTACTGCCGGCACACGCCGCCCTCCCCGTCGGCTGCCACGCACCCCAGGCCAGCCGCGCAATCGGCGCCGCTGTGACAAGGGCCGCCTGCCTCGAAGCGGCCCGCCGGCTGGCAGCTCGGGATCGCATCGCCGTCGTCGAGCACGAGCTGGCAGTGCAGCGTCTGCGCGGCAGGGAGCCCCGTCCCTGTGCCCGCGCCGCCGTCCGACGAGCACTCGGTCGGCTCCCCGCCTGGGGTGCAGCCATCGCCGCACAGGTAAGCGAAGCGGGTGTAGGGATCCTGCGCCTCCGGAGCCGCCGGGATGTTGAGGTCCTCGTTCACGACGCCACCGGCACCGCCGCTGCCGCTGCCGCTGCCGCTCGCGGGCGGAGGGCTGCCGCCCGATTGGGCCGACTCGCTCTCGCCCCCCCCACTCCCGAACACCCCGCCGCCGTCTTCGTACCCACCCGCCGCCGAGTCATCCATCGAGCACGCGGAGAGCGCGAAAACCCAGGTCGCCACGAGGCCAGAAAGCAGACGGGCGCGGTGTGAGCTCATTCCAGGACCACCAGAAAAGCACAAGCGGAATGAGCGTATCATGTCGCCTCCTGCATTCACAGAATGTGCCGATTCTGTGTGTCGTCGCCAGGGCGCCGAGCGCAGCCTGGGTGAGGACGCCGCCGTCCTGTGCGCCGCGCACACGGGGGCACCTCGCCTGCGGGCATCCCTGGCGCAAGCATGACGCCCGTGTCGCACCGAGCGCCGGGCCTCGCGCGATGGTGCGTGATGGCGCCTACCGCGCCTCGATGTCGCGGGTGACCACGTTGCCCGCGCTGTCATAGGCGCGCACCGCGAGCAGGTGCGCGCCCGGCGGCACGATCGCGCCGAGATCCGCCTCAAACGGCTCGACGGCCTCGTCGAAGACGCCGTCGCTCGGGAAGACGGGCCGCCACTCCTCCAGGCCCGCGATCGAGACCTCGATGCGCGCGACCGGACCGAGGCCGTCCGCGACCTCGCCCGTGAGCCGGCGCCCCTGCAGCGCGAGCGCCCGGAACACCGGCGGCGTGTTGTCGACAAGGACGGTGCCCGACTCGAGGCGATGGCGCAGCGTGCGCTCGGGCGGGTTCGCCAGCTCGTCGCTCGCCTCGACGAGGATGCGGTACTCGCCTTCGGGAAGCGCGGTCGTGTCCCATACGTGCTCGGCGCGCGTCACCTTCTCGCCCGGCTTCAGCAGGCTGCGCCAGGTCGACTGCCCCTCCATCCGGTAGGAGAGGCGGTAGCGGAGGTCGTCCTGGTCTGGATTGTCGACCTTCCATGTCAGCTGGAGCGCGCTCACGGGCTTCGGCGCCTCCCCGCCCGACGGCGGGAGGCTCGAGCGAGAGGGCTTCGTCTGCCCCTTCGGCGCGGCCTCGATCGACGTGACCACGGCGCGCGCGTTGTCGGTGACGAACGAGAGCTTCACCTCGCGGAGCACCGCGCCCGGATCGCGGCGCCAGCGCGCGCGGATCTGCGCGAAGCGCGCCGGCGGGCTCTTCACGTCGCCCGGCGCGGCGAGCGCTGTGGACCAGGGGCTCCAGGTGCTGTCCGGCGCGTCGGTGTTTCCGCTCCGGGTCTCGAGCTCCAGCGCGCCGTCGGAGCGCCACGAAAGGCGCCCGAACGTGGCCCGCAGCCCGGCGTCGAGCACCTTGCTCGTCCACACCGCGTCGGCGCCGCCGACGCCCTTCACCTCGTGGAAGACCGCGGGGTCGGTGGTCGCGACGAACCTGCGCCGCCCCGCCATCAGGAACGCGCCGACCTGGCGCTCGTCGGTGTCGGCGACGAGCCGCGCGACGTGGTTGTCGCTCACGGCGTAGAGCTGGCCTTCCGCGCCGGTCCCGACGTACGGCGTCAGGTCGTCGCCGAGGCCGAGCGAGACGTAGTGGGTGTCGTCGTCGCTCATCATCTTCTCGGCGACGCCGCTCCGATCGAAGCGCATGAGCACGCCCTTGCCGGGCTTCTGCGCGCGCGCCGGCTGCGGCGACGGCGGCCCGCTCCGGTTGCGCTTCGGGGGGGCGAACGCCTCGGCGTACTTGTTGGCGATCGCGTAGATCGCGCCGCCCTTCGCGCCCGGCGCGATGGCGATGGCCTTCACGTCGTCGGCGTCGAAGTCGTAGAGCACGGTCGCGCGCCCGGGCGCCGTGAGCTTGTAGAGGAGCGCCTTGCCGTTCGAGCCGGCGTAGACGGCGCCGTCGTCCCCGACGGCGACGCTCATGAGGTGCGGCTCGTCGCTGTCGAAGTACACCTGGGCCTTGCCCGCGGCGTCGACGCGGAACAGCTTCCCCTCCGAGCCGGTCGCCGCGTAGAGCGCCTTCGCCCTGGGATCGTACGCGAGGCCCCACACGTCCTCGGTGTCGGGGAGCTCGGCGAAGACCTTCGCCGGACCGCCGTTGCCCGCGCCGCGCGGCAGGCGGAAGAGCTTGCCCTCGGGGAAGGTCCCCGCGATGACGTCACCGCCTTCCGCGAGCGCGAGCGCGCTGACCGCCATCTGCCCGGTCGTGGCCACGAGCGCGACCCGGCCGCCCGAGACGCTGTAGATCTTCCCCTCGTTGCCGGTGCCGAGCAGCACCGTCCCGTCCGGCAGCACCACGGAGCTCCAGATGGACGTCGCGTCCGGCAGCGGCGTCGCGCCGAGCGTCAGCCCGGCGCGCACGGCGCCGTTCGAGTCCACGCTGACGCCGGTGAGATCCCCGCCCTTCAGGTCCTCGAGCGATCGGAGCTCGAAGCTGCGCGTGCCCACCGCGTGGGCCGGCAGCGCCACGAGCCCCACGGCGGCGACGGCGGCGGCGAGGAGCCAGCGCGGAGAGGGGACGGCGTGAGGGTGAGGCGATCGGGAATGGGCAGAAGAGCGCTCTGTGCTCATGGGTCGCAAGATGGAGGGGGTCAGGGAAGAGAGGGAGGCGGGAAACCGGCGGGCTCAGCGGAGGATAGGCCGGACCGTGACGCTCACGGAGTCTTTCCCGACCAGGAAGCGCTTGAGGGACACCGGCACCTGCACCTGCGCGCCGAAGGTCTCGGGCGCGTCGGATGCGGAGCTCGGGCGCAGCGTGTCCATCGCGCCCGGGGGGAGCCGCGAGGCGACCTTGCCGCGGTACGCCGCGCCGTTCTCCCGGAGCCGGAACGTCGCGACGACGCTCTCCGCGTCGTGGGTCTGGCTCGGCAGCATCGCCACGAGCTCGGCGACGTTGTTCGGGGTCGCCATCGGGCGCTCCACCTCGTAGCCGGGCGCGAGATCGATGTCCACCTGGCTGCCGGCGAGCTCGCGCGGCACCGGCACCTCGATGACGCGCGACTCGATGGGGCCCTGATGAGGCTGGAGATCCAGGCGGATCCGCGCGGGCGCGCCCGCCTCGATCTCCGGCTCGAGCACCTTCGCGCCGCGCAGCAGCACGACCTCGCGATCGAAGGTGACCTTCACGCGGGTGTCGACGCGCTCGATCGAGACGTCCTCCCAGGGGTTGTTGAGCAGGGCCCCCATCGCCCGGACGAGCCGGCTGCGGACGAAATCGTCGCTGCTGAGCGGGGTGCCGTTGCCGGCGCCGAAGTCGACCAGCGAGATGGCGCCGTAGCGCCCGATCTTCACCTGGCTCACCGCCCGCCAGGTCATGTCCCGCCGCTCGGCCGTCGTCGCCTCGACGGCGTTGCCGACGGCCATCGAGACGAAGGCGGGCGCGAGGAACTGATCGTGCGCGACCTCGACGTTCCACGTCGGGTGCGGCGCGCCCTCCACGCCGTCGATCTGGACGCGCATCGGGAAGACCGGCGCCTTCGCCGAGCTGTCGACGACGATCGCGGCCTGCCGATCGTTCACCAGCGTGCCCAGAGGCCGCACCGCCTCGCCGATCTTGAAGCTCCGGTTCTGGCTCGCGAGGATCCAGTGGACCCGCGCGATCGCGGCGGGGAGGTTCGTGACGCCGCCGTTCATCATCGGGTGGCCGAACGCGACCAGCTTGTCGCCCGACACGCGCGTGACCGTGCCGATGCCCATCGCGGAGATGTCGCCGCGCACGAGCTCGACGCCGATCGCCCCCCCGTCGACGTACTTGGTCGGCGCGCCCGGCTCCGGGCTCGCGGACGAGCCGCCGCCGGCCTGCATCGGATCGAGCCCCATGGGGCCGAGCAGATCGTTCGCGATGCGCAGCGACGTCCCGCCGAGCCCGCCGAGCATCACCGGCGTCGAGGCGCGCGCGAGGCCCGTCGACTCGGGCGGGGAGAGCGACGGCGCGACGCGCGCGGCGATCTGGCTGGCGTGGCCGGCGAGGTCGTAGGCGTCGACGGCCCCCAGGAAGCCGCGGCTCCCGTGCAGGCGGGCCGGCGCGGCGGCGCGCGGCGGCGGCGCGCCGCCGGCGCGGCTCACCGGGGCGGGCAGCGGGCCGCCGACCTTCGGGGCGATCCCGCGCGGGAGCGGCCGCGCGAGCTCGTCGAGCATCGACTTGATCGGGGTGACGCCGGCGATCGCCTCCGCGCCGAAGAGCCAGCCGTACGCGTAGGCGCCGATCATCTTGCCGTTCAGGTAGATCGGGCTGCCGCTCATCCCCGCCACGGTGCGCGCGACCTCGAGGCGCGGGTGCTGCGTCTTGACGAGGACGAGGTCCTGGTTCGGCCGGAAATTGCGGAGCGTCGAGATGACCTCGACGTCGAACTTCTCGGGCGTGGTGCCGGAGAAGACGGTGAGGCCGTACCCCTTCATGCCCGGCTTCACCTCGGAGAGCGGCAACGTATCGGGCGGAGCGGAGATCGCCTGGGCCGCGCCGACGCCGACGGCGACGCTGCACGCCGCGCCGGCGAGCAGGCTCAGGGGGATGAGGCGGCCGTCGCGGTCGACGAGGGCGCGGGCGGCGCCCGCGATCGCCCTCGCGCTGCGGGTCGCGAGCGGGGCGGCGCGCGCTGTGAGGAAGGAATCCGGACGAAACCACGGCATGTTGCGCAGAGGCACGGGCCAAGCTTAGCCCGGATTTGGTAGCGCGACAGAGCGGGGGCTCGGGCCGCGCCGGGAGGTCGCCGCGCTGCCCAGGGTCGCCGTTTTCCAGAGGCGGGGCGCGCCGGCGACGCTAGGCTTCGCCCCGTGAAGGATATCGCGGCGACCGCGACGCTCGTCCTTTCGTTCGCCGCCTGGGTGACCACCCACGTCGCGCTGGCCGCGCGGCTCGCGCTCCGGAGCCAGCCCCGCTGGCGCGGGCTCGTCGCGCTGGTGGTGCCGCCGCTCGCGCCGATGTACGGCTTCCGGCTGGGGTGGCGGCGGACGAGCACCCTGTGGCTTGTATGGCTGATCGTGTACGTGCTCGCGCTCCTCGTCGCGCGGGCGTGAGGAGCAGGGCGTGGCGCCTGACGTGAAGGCTGACGACGTGAGGGCGGGAATGACGGCGAAGCGGCGCCCGGGCGCGCCGCCCGCGATCCTCGTCGGCACGATGAACTTCGGCGGCCGCACGCCGCCCGAGGAGGCCGAGCGCATCACCCTGCGCGCGCTCGAGCGAGGGATCACCGCGTTCGACACGGCGAACCTCTACCAGGACGGCGCGTCCGAGCGGATCCTCGGCCGGGCGCTCCGGGGCCGCCGGGCCGAGGCGCAGATCGCCACCAAGGTCGGCCTGCGCCGCGTCCGGGGCAGGCCCGAGGGCCTCGGGCGCGAGCGCGTGATCCGCGCCGTCGAAGAGAGCCTCGCGCGCCTCGGCACCGACCGGGTCGACGTCTGCTATCTCCACGCGCCGGACCCGGAGACGCCCATCGAGGAGACGCTGTCGGCGATCGACGCCCTGCTCGAGCAGGGGAAGATCCTGCAGTACGGGATCAGCAACTTCGCGTCGTGGCAGATCCTGGAGATCATCGCGCGCCGCGACGCCGTCGGGAAGCCGCGCCCCGCCGTCTCTCAGGTGCTCTACAACGCGCTGATCCGCCAGCTCGACGTCGAGTACGCCGCCTTCGCGCGGCGGTACGCGCTGGCCACCGCGGTGTACAACCCGCTCGCCGGCGGGCTCTTGACGGGGCGGCACGCGGGGCCGGAGGCGACGCAGGCGGGCTCGCGCTTCGAGCGCAACGGCGTCTACCAGCGCCGGTACTGGAGCAGGCGCATGTTCGAGCTCGCGGCCGGCTACGCCGCGGTGGCGGCGGACGAAGGAATGAGCCTGCTCTCGCTGTCGTACGCCTGGCTCGCGGGGCGGGACGTCGTCGATTCCATCCTGGTCGGCCCGGTCCGGGCAGAGCACCTCGACGCGGCGGCCGACGCCGTCGGGCGCCCGCTCTCGGAGGAGGCGGCGCGGCGCATGGACGCGCTCTACCGCGATCACCTGGGCACCGACGCGAGCTACGCGCGATGATCGAGCTCCTGCTGCCCGGGGCCAGGGACCTCGATCTCGCGCGCCCCCTGGCCGACTACGCCGCCCGCGGCCACGCCCGCCTCGGGCGCGTGATGACCGACGCGGGGCTCGCGGCGCTGCGCGCGCGCTCGGATGACCTGATGCTCGGGCGCGTCACGTACCCCGGGCTCTTCTTCCAGCACGACGCGGCGTCGGGCCGCTACGAGGATCTGCCGTACGGCAAGGGCTATCAGGGGCCGAGCACGTCGTACCGGAAGCTCGAGAAGCTCGAGAAGGACCCGCTGTTCCTCGCCTGGATCGAGAACCCGCTCTTCGAGAGGATCGCGCGCGCGCTCATCGACGGAGAGGTCTCCATCTACCGGGCCGTGCTCTTCAACAAGGCCGCGTCCGGAGGGACGCCGCTGCCCTGGCACCAGGACGGCGGCAGCTAC
The DNA here is from genome assembly GCF_051520435.1 of Sorangium sp. So ce363. NCBI lineage: Bacteria > Pseudomonadati > Myxococcota > Polyangiales > Polyangiaceae > Sorangium > Sorangium sp. So ce363. The sequence goes on from NZ_CP150333.1 coordinate 10,558,209, forward strand.
TGGGGTCTGGATCGCGACCCCGAGCTGCAGATCTGGACCGCGCTCGACGACGCGCCCGCCGGCGGCGGCTGCGTGGAGGTGCTGGAAGGCAGCCACATCGACGGGCTCGCGACGCCGCTCGGCGGCGTCATTCCGAGCGACCGCGTACGCGCGGCCGACGCGGACGCCCGCAAGATCGCGCTGCCGGCGCGCGCGGGCGAGGCCCTGCTGATCCACAACTACCTCTGGCACTGCTCCGCCGTGAACCGGAGCGGCCAGCCGAGGCGAGCGTTCACCGTCTGCTACATCAGCAGGGCGACCCGCTGCCTCAGGAAGAAGAAGGCCCCACGCACGTTCACGCCGGTGTTCTGAGCTCCCCCGGGCAGGCGGCCTCGGCACGGTCGGCGGCCCCTCGCTCGCCAGCCCTCCCCTTCCCCTGGCTTCCCCCGGCTTCCCCGGAACGTTCCCCGGTCGGCGTCGACGTTTCGAGAATTTTTCGATCCGGTGTCGCATCCAGTTCGCCACCGTGTCGTAAGGACGAACGCTTGCACCCGCGGCAACCTGCCGCGCCCCCGCGGCGACCTGCCGCGGCGTGGAGCCTCAATTACCCACAGCGGCAATCTGCCGCAGTCACGCGGCACTTTGCCGTCTTGTCGCACCCCGCCAGCAAGCCATAACTGCGCCCGCGCGTCCCTCCGACGCCCACCACAACCCTATGGCTCGGTTCCTGTTCCCACGATGGGCCAACAAAGTGGTTCCGCTGGGGCTGCTCTTCGGAGTCCTGCCCCTCGGCGCCGCTGTGATCGGCGGATTCTGGTACTACGGTACCAACAAACACCTCGAGGTCGGGTATCAGCCGGATCAACCGGTTGACTATTCCCACAAGCTGCACGCCGGCGACCTCGGCATCGACTGCCGCTACTGTCACAGCACAGTAGAGGTATCCAGCTTCGCCGCGGTTCCCCCCACCGAGACGTGCATGAACTGTCATGCCAAGGTGCGGCGGGACAGCGAAAAGCTCCTCCTCGTGCAGGAGAGCTGGGCGACGGATCAACCCATCCCCTGGGTGCGCGTCCACAACCTTCCCGACTACGCCTATTTCGACCACTCGGCCCACCTGGCCGCAGGGGTCGGCTGCGTGAGCTGTCACGGACGCGTGGACCAGATGCACAAGGTCCGGCAGGTCCAGCCGCTCACCATGGGGTGGTGTCTGGACTGCCACCGCGATCCGGGTCCCAACCTCCGCAATCCCGCCGACGTCACCAAGATGGATATGGCACCCGCGACGGCCGCCATGGCGGGCGCCGGCATCCCCGCGAGCCACGAGCCTTACAACGATCGCGTGCCAGCGGTCACTTCCTCCGGGCGGCAGGTGCAGGCGCCGCTTCACTGCTCGGGGTGCCACCGATGAGTAAACGAACTCCTCTCCCCCTCGCCCAGGACCTCTCTGGAAAGACCTACTGGCGCAGCTTGGACGAGCTCTCCGGCTCGCCCGACTTCGTCGACGCGCTCGGGCGCGAGTTCCCGCCGGCCGCGTTCGAGCCGCCGGAGGGCGTCGGGCGGCGCACGTTCCTGAGCCTCATGGGCGCGTCGCTCGCGCTCGGTGGCCTCGTGGGCTGCCGCCGGCCTGTCGAGCAGATCCTGCCGTACTCGCGGACCCCGGAGGAGGTCATCCCGGGCAAGCCGCTGTTCTTCGCGACGGCGCTCCCGATGATGGGCACAGCCTTCGGCGTCATCGTCGAGAGCCACGAGGGACGGCCCACCAAGATCGAGGGCAACCCGAAGCACCCCGAGAGCGTCGGCGGGACCACGCTCTACATCCAGGCCTCGATCCTCGACCTCTACGATCCCGATCGCAGCAAGTCGCCGCGCGAGGGCGCGACCGAAAAGTCGTGGGACGACGCCGCGGCGTTCCTCCGCACCGAGGGCGACAAGCTCCGCGGCCGCGGCGGCAAGGGGCTCACGATCCTGACCGAGGCGCACCGGTCGCCGACGCTGGCCGCGCGCCTCGCCGATCTCCGCAAGACGCTGCCTGAGGCGCGCGTCGTCCGGTACGAGCCCTTCTCGCGCGACGCCGCGCGTGAGGGCGCGCGGCTCGCGTTCGGCAAGCCGCTCGAGACCACGCTCGACCTGACGAAGGCGCGCGTGATCGTCGCGATCGACGCCGACCTGTTCGCCTCCGACGGCAGCCCGCTCAAGCAGGGGCGCGCGTTCACGGCGGGCCGCGCGGTCGACAAGGACCCGAAGGCGATGAACCGCCTCTACTCCGTCGAGAGCACCTTCACGATCACCGGCGCGGCCGCGGATCACCGGCTCCGCATCCAGAGCCGCAAGATCCCCGCCTTCACCTTCGCCCTCGCGACCGAGCTCGGCAAGCGCGGGGTCGCGCTCGACCCGCAGCTGCTCAGCGCGCTCGAGGGCAAATCGGAAGGGCTCGACGCCAAGGCGACCCGGCACGTCGCCGCCATCGCCGCCGACCTCGTCGCCAACCGGGGTCAGGGCGCGGTCGTGGCCGGGCGCTCGCTGCCGAAGGAGGTCCACGGGCTCGTGCACCTCATCAACCTCGCGCTCGACAACACGGGCAAGGCGGTCCGGCTCGTCGCGCCCTTCGACGACTCGCGCGAGGGCCCCGAGGCGCTCGTCGAGCTCGCGCGCTCCATCGAGAAGGGCGAGGTCGAGACGCTGATCATCCTGGGCGGCAACCCGGCCTTCGACGCGCCCGCGGACGCGCGCTTCGCCGACGCGCTCGCCAAGGTGCCCGTGAGCGTGCACGTCTCGACGCACGTCGACGAGACGAGCGAGCGCACCCGCTGGCACCTGAACCGCGCCCACCCGCTGGAGTCGTGGAGCGACGTGCGGGCGGAGGACGGGACGGCCAGCATCGCGCAGCCGCTCATCGCGCCGCTCTTCGGCGGCAGGACCGACGCCGAGGTCATCGAGCTCCTGCTCGGCAGCTCGCGGACGGCGTACGATCTGGTGCGGGCGACCTGGCTGACCGCCGAGGGCGCGAAGCGCACCGAGGACGACTTCCGCCGCGCGCTGCACGACGGCCTCGTCGCGGGAACCCAGCTCGCGGACGAGCAGGTTGCCGCCGCGACGCAGGGCGCGATCGAGGCGCTGCGCGCGTTCGCGCCCGCCGTGGGCGAGGGCCTGGAGGTGACCTTCCGGCCCGACGTGCACGCGTGGGACGGCCGGTTCGCGAACAACGGGTGGCTCCAGGAGCTGCCCCACCCGATGACGAAGCTCACCTGGGGCAGCGCCGCGAACCTCTCGCCCTCGACGGCGGCGCGGCTCGGCCTGAAGGACGGCGACGTCGTGACGCTGACGGGCAGCGGCGCGTCGGTGCGGATCCCCGTCCTCGTCGCGCCGGGGCAGGCGGACGACTCGGTGGGCATCACCATCGGCCAGGGGCGGCGCGCGAAGCTCCGGGTCGGCCATGGCGTCGGCGTCGACACGACCCCGCTGCGGAAGAGCGACGCCTTCGAGCTCGCCGGCGGCTTCTCGCTGGAGAAGACCGGCGAGGTCGTCGAGCTCGCGCGCACCCAGGAGCACTTCGTGATGGAGGGCCGCCCGCTCGCGCGCGAGGGGACGCTCGCCGAGTTCCAGAAGGACGCGGCGTTCGCCCAGAAGCAGGTCCACGTGCCGCCGCTCCTCAGCCTGTTCAAGGAGCCGAACCGGAGGCAGGGGCACGCCTGGGGCATGACCATCGACCTCAACGCCTGCCTCGGGTGCAACGCGTGCGTCGTCGCCTGCCAGGCCGAGAACAACATCCCGGTCGTCGGCGCCGACGGCGTGCGGCAGACCCGCGAGATGCACTGGCTCCGGATCGACCGCTACTTCCAGGGCACGGACCCGAACGAGCCGGAGAGCATCTCGCAGCCGCTCCCCTGCCAGCACTGCGAGAACGCGCCGTGCGAGCAGGTGTGCCCGGTCGCCGCCACGACGCACAGCCCCGAGGGGCTGAACGACATGGCGTACAACCGGTGCGTCGGCACGAAGTACTGCGCCAACAACTGCCCTTACAAGGTCCGTCGCTTCAACTTCCTCGAGTACGGCCAGCCGGACTCGGAGGAGCGGAAGATGCAGTTCAACCCCAACGTCACCGTTCGATCGCGGGGCGTCATGGAGAAGTGCACCTTCTGCGTGCAGCGGATCAACCACGCCAAGATCGACGCGAAGCGAGAGGGGCGGGAGCACATCAAGGACGGCGAGGTCGTGACCGCGTGCCAGGGCGCTTGCCCGACGCAGGCCATCGTCTTCGGCGACCTCGACGACCCCAAGAGCCAGGTGGCCGCGGCGGCCGCTAGCCCGCGCGGTTACAGATTGCTGGACGAGATCAACACCAAGCCGCGGGTCACGTACCTCGCCAAGATCCGCAACAAGAACCCGGAGCTCGCCGACGCATGAGCGCCACAGCACCCCTCCAGGTCGATCACCCCCGGCTCTCGGACCGCGCCGCCCTCTTGGACGAGGCGCCGCTCGTGCAGGGGAAGGACGACTTCCGCTCTCTCACCGACAAAGTCGCGGGCATCGTCCTCAGCAAGCGCCCCCCCGGGTGGCTCGTCCTGCTGTGCCTTGCCATCAGCATCCTCTTCATCCTCGCCGGCTCGCTCGTTCACCTCGTCGGGACCGGTATCGGTATCTGGGGGCTGAACACCACGGTCAACTGGGCGTGGGACATCACCGGCTTCGTGTTCTGGGTCGGTATCGGCCACGCCGGCACGCTGATCAGCGCCATCCTCTTCCTCTTCCGACAGAAGTGGAGGACGAGCATCAACCGCGCCGCGGAGGCGATGACGATCTTCGCGGTCGCGTGCGCCGCCATCTACCCGGTGGCCCACCTGGGCCGGATCTGGTTCGCCCACTGGCTGTTCCCGATCCCGAACCAGATGAGCCTCTGGCCGAACTTCAAGAGCCCGCTGCTCTGGGACGTGTTCGCCGTCTCGACGTACGCGACGGTCTCGACCCTCTTCTGGTTCGTCGGGCTCATCCCCGATCTCGCCACGATCCGCGACCGGGCCACGACCCGGACGAAGCAGATCGTCTTCGGGATCCTCTGCCTCGGCTGGCGCGGCTCGCACCGCCACTGGCTCCACTACGAGAAGGCCTACCTGATCTTCGCCGGGCTCTCGACGCCGCTCGTGCTCAGCGTGCACACGATCGTGTCGTTCGACTTCGCCGTCTCGATCATCCCCGGCTGGCACACGACGATCTTCCCGCCGTACTTCGTCGCCGGCGCCATCTTCAGCGGATTCGCGATGGTCGTCACGCTGATGGTGTTCGCGCGCAAGGCGTTCGGTCTCGAGGGGCTCATCACGATGCGGCACCTCGAGAACATGAACAAGGTCATCGTCGCGACCGGCACCATGGTCGGTTACGCGTACGGGATGGAGCTCTTCATCGCCTGGTACAGCGGCAACGGCTACGAGCAGTTCGCCTTCCGGAACCGCATCCTGGGCCCGTACGCCTGGGCCTACTGGACCATGGTGAGCTGCAACGTGATCTTCCCGCAGCTCTTCTGGTTCAAGAAGGTGCGCACCAGCATCCCCGCGATGTTCATCATCTCGATCCTGGTCAACATCGGGATGTGGTTCGAGCGCTTCGTCATCATCGTGACGAGCCTCCACCGCGACTTCCTCCCCTCGAGCTGGACCTACTTCCGCCCGACCATCTGGGACATCTCGACGTTCTTCGGTTCGTTCGGCCTCTTCTTCACGCTCTTCCTGCTGTTCGTCCGCTACCTGCCGATGGTCGCGATCAGCGAGGTGAAGGGGGTCACGGCGGCGGCCGATCCTCACGGCTCGCACAGCAACGACGAGGCTCATCATGCAGCGTAACAGCGATGCTCGACGCCAGAAGCGCTCCGGGAAGCCCGCCTCGGCCGAGGAGGCACGAGCGCTCAAGGACGCCGCGCGCGACAGCCAGCCCGACATCAAGCCGCAGGGCCACGTGCCCGAGGACGACGCGGAGTACGACGAGCCCCGCGAGAGCGGGCCGCACGGTCAGGCCGCGCTCGCGATCGAGCGCAAGCTGGAGCGCAAGGCCGAGCAGGAGGCGGACGGGGAGTCGGCCCTGTTCGGGGTGATGGGCTTCTTCACGACCCCGAAGGACATCTTCCACGCGTGCGAGGCGCTCCGGGACGCCGGGTACAGCCGCTTCGACGCGCACACGCCGTTCCCCGTGCACGGGCTGGAGAAGGCGATGGGGCTCAAGCCGTCTCCGCTGCCGTGGCTCGTACTCGGCGGCGGGGCGGCGGGGCTCGCCAGCGCCATCGCGCTCGCCTGGTACACGCAGTACTACGACTATCCGCTCATCATCAGCGGCAAGCCGTCGTTCTCGTACCAGGCCTTCATCCCCATCTTCTTCGAGCTCACGGTCCTCTTCGCGGCGCTCACGTGCTTCTTCGGGCTCTTCGCGCTCGGGCGCCTGCCCACCTTGTTCCACCCCACCATGACGCACCCCTCGTTCCCGCGGGCGACCGACGACGCCTTCTTCATCAGCGTCGAGGCGAGCGACCCGAAGTTCGATTCCACGGAGACGCGCAACCTCCTCCAGCGCCTCGGCGCCCAGGGCATCCGGGAGGTCTCCTCGTGAAGCGCTGGTGCATTCCCCTCCTCGTCGTCCTGGCAGGCTGCCGCGGACAGGCGAGCAGCGATCCGCCGATCCACCTCTTCGGAGACATGGACTGGCAGCCCAAGTTCCAGCCCGAGGAGGGCACCCGCCTGTTCCCCGACGGGCGGGCGATGCGGCCGATCGTCGAAGGCACGGTGGCCCAGGGAGCGCTCGACGAGAGCGAGGCCTACCGCACCGGCAAGGACGGCGAGACGTTCCTGGCGTTCGCGCCCATCACCGTCGATGAGGCGGTGATCCGGCGCGGCCAGGATCGCTTCAACATCTACTGTGCGCCGTGCCACGACCAGAGCGGGAGCGGCCAGGGCATGGTGGTGAAGCGCGGGTACCCGCCCCCCATCGACCTCGCGTCCGACCGGGCCCTCGGCCTGCCCGACGGCGAGATCTTCAACGTCATCACGAACGGCGTGCGCAACATGCCGTCCTATCGGAAGCAGATCCCGGTCAAGGACCGGTGGGCGATCGTCACGTGGGTGCGCGTGCTGCAGCACAGCCAGCACGCGCGCGTCGACGACGTGCCCGAGGCCCAGCGGGGCAACATCGCGAAGGAGAGCGGAACTCCATGAAGTCCCACGGAAGTGCTCTGGCCGAGGACACGAAGGTCCTCGATCCGGCGGTCGCGAAGCGGCTCGTCTCGGGGAGCATGGTGCTGGCGATCGTCGGCGTGGTGCTCTCGGCGGCGGCGGCGGTCTCCGACGCGAAGCGCTTTGCGTTCTCGTATCTCACCGGCTTCACGTGGCTCGTGACGATCGGGCTCGGCGCGCTGTTCTTCGTGATCATCCAGCACCTGACCCGCGCGCGCTGGTCGGCGGCCGCGCGCCGCCACATGGAGTGGATGAGCGGCATCCTGCCCGCCTGCATCGTGCTCTTCCTCCCGGTCGCGGTGCTCGCCCACGACATCTACCATCACTGGATGGGGCCCGACGCGGCGAACGATCATGTGCTCCACCAGAAGGCGCCCTACCTGAACCCGACGTTCTTCTACATCCGCGCCGTGGTGTTCCTCGCGGCGTGGGCGGGCCTCGCGCTCTGGTTCATCAAGACCTCCCGCGCGCAGGACAAGAGCGCCGATTTCCGGCCCACCGCGAGGATGCGCGCCGGGGCCGCCCCGGCCGTCATCGTCTTCGCCCTGACCATCTCGTTCGCGGCGTTCGACTGGCTGATGAGCATCGACCCGCACTGGTACTCGACGATCTTCGGCGTCTATGTGTTCGCCGGCTCGGCCACGAGCTCCCTCTCGGCGCTCGCGCTGATCACGATCGCGCTCCACAAGGCGGGGCTCCTGCGCAAGGTGAGCAACGTCGAGCGCCAGCACGACATCGGCAAGCTGCTCTTCGGTTTCACGATCTTCTGGGCCTACATCGCGTTCTCGCAGTTCATCCTGATCTGGTACGCGAACATCCCGGAGGAGACGATCTTCTACCAGCACCGCTGGGAGGGTTCGTGGAAGGTCGTGAGCCTGGCCCTGCTGTTCGGGCACTTCGTCGTTCCGTTCCTCGTCCTCCTGTCGCGGCACGCGAAGCGGAGCCCGCTCGTGCTCGGCGCGGCGTCGGTGCTCCTCCTCGTGATGCACTACGTCGACCTCTACTGGCTCGTCATGCCGAACGTGGATCACCACGGCGCGCACCTGAGCTGGATCGACCTCGCCGGCTTGCTCGGCCCGCTGGGCGTGGGAGCCTGGATGCTCGCGCTCCAGGCGGCCAAGAGCCCGCTGTATCCCCTGAACGACCCTCACCTTGCCGAAGCGGCTCGGATCGACAACCCGTAAGGAGCCGGCCATGAGCGAAGCGACCGACAACACAGCGACCGATCACGCCGAGGCCCAGGCCGAGGTGGATCGACCGAACAACTCGCTCATCTTCGTGATCGTGATCGCCACGCTGTTCTCCATCGTGGTGGTCGTGCTCTTCGTCAACGAGATCTTCAAGGCGACGATGGAGCGCGAGATCTCGACCAAGGTGCTGGAGCCGCCGAGCAGCGGGGTCCGCGCCCTGCGGGCCCTGGAGAAGGAGCGGCTCAGCCGCTACCAGTGGGCTGACGAGAAGAAGGGCATCGTCCGCATCCCGATCGATCAGGCCGTCGCGCTCACCCTGAAGGACTACCAGGAGAAGCGCGTGAGGACCGCGGCCGCTCCCGCTGCGACGACCGAGGGCGCGCAGCCGGCGGACGGCGCGGCGAAGCCCGCCGAGGGCGCCGCCGGCGAGCCGTCGAAGGGCGAAGACGCAGCGAAGCCGGGCGACAAGGACGCGGCGAAGCCCTCGGACGCCGCCAAGCCTGCCGAGACGGCCAAGCCCGCCGACGCCGTGAAGCCCGCCGACGCCGTGAAGCCCGCCGAGACGGCCAAGCCCGCCGACGCCGTGAAGCCCGCCAAGCCCGCGGACGCCAAGCCCGCCGCGCCTGCAGGCGCGGCGCCCAAGCCCGCAGCCCCGGCGACCCCCGCTCCGGAGCAGTGATGTCCCGCCCGCTGTCTGCCCTGCTCGCCGTTCTCGCGCTCGTGGTGGCCACGGTCACCCCGGCGCGGAGCGCGCGAGCTGCGGACACGACCATTCCGACGGAGCTCGCCGGCATCGACATCGAGGAGCGGCCGGGAGCCCTGCTCCCGCAGAAGCTCCGGCTCCGCGACCAGTCGGGGCAAGAGGTCGAGCTCGCCAAATATGCGGCGGGCGACAAGCCCCTCGTCCTGGTGCTCGGTTATTTCGAGTGCCCGATGCTGTGCTCGCTGGTCCTGAACGGCGTGCTCCAGGCCATGAAGGAGAGCGCCTGGACCGCGGGCGAGGAGTACCGCGCCCTCGTCGTCAGCTTCGACCCCCGCGATACGCCCGAAGCCGCGCGCAAGAAGCGGGCGAACTACATCGAGGCGTACGGCAAGCCGGTCACCGGCGACGGCTTCGACTTCCTCGTCGGAGACGAGGCGTCGGTGCGCGCGCTCGCCGACGCGGTGGGCTTCCACTACCGGTGGGACGAGACGACCAAGCAGTACGCACACGCGGCGGGCGCGTTCGTCTTCACGCCCGACGGGCGCCTGTCGCGCACGCTGTACGGCATCTCCTTCCCACAGAAGAACTTCGGCCTCGCGCTGCGCGAAGCGGGCAGCGGGCAGGTCGGGAGCGCCTGGGATCGGGTGCTCTTGTTCTGTTTCCATTACGATCCCAACGCCCGAGGGTACGTCCTGGCGACGAGGCGGCTGATGATGGCGTCAGGCGTCGTCACCGTCGTGCTCATCGGGCTCTGGCTCATTCGCTTCTGGCGGACTGAACGCTCCCGCACGAGGGCGCGTGTAAACGAGGCTTCCTAGATACAAGGTGGCGGAGCCACAACTATGGTGATGAAAAACCCGATCGAACTCGGCTCCTTCTGGCTGCCCCGCCAGGGCTCGACGCTCGCTGAGCACATCGACGCCGGCTGGGACGCGGCCTACTGGGTCTCCGTCCTCTTCTTCATCCTGGTGGCGGGGGCGACGGTGCTCTTCGCCATCAAGTACAAGCGGCGGAGCGAGCGCGACAAGACGAGCCCCATCGACCACAGCACGACGGTCGAGGTCGTGTGGACGCTGATCCCGCTCGCCATCGTGATCGCGCTCTTCTTCGTGGGCATGCGCGGCTACGTGCACGCCTCCGTCGCGCCGGCCGAGTCCTACGAGATCAACGTCACGGGCGAGATGTACCTGTGGACGTTCACCTACCCCGACGGGACGACGACCGTGAACGAGCTCGCCGTGCCGCGGGGGCGCCCGGTGCGGCTTATCATGAGCTCGAAGGACATCCTCCACAGCTTCTACATCCCGGAGTTCCGCGTGAAGCAGGACGTGGTCCCGGGGTCGTACACGTCGCTGTGGTTCGAGGCGACGGAGACGCGAGAGACGGTGCTCCTGTGCACCGAGTACTGCGGCTCCGGTCACTCGGACATGCTCGCCACGGTCAAGGTGCTGGAGCAGTCGGACTTCGAGAAGTGGCTCGAGGGCAACAACAACAGCGACCTGCCGCCCGAGGAGCTCGGCAAGCTGCTCTTCGCCAAGCGGAGCTGCGCGACCTGCCACTCGCTCGACGGGACGCGCATCCAGGGCCCGTCGCTCAAGGGGCTCTTCGGCCGCGAGGAGGAGCTCGCGGACGGATCCAAGCTCATCGCGGACGAGAACTACTTCCGCGAGAGCGTGTTCAACCCCGGCGGCCAGGTCGTGCGCGGCTACCCGCCGGTGATGCCGTCGTTCAAGGGGCTCCTCAAGGACAAAGAAGTGGACGCGCTCATCGCTTATCTGAAGTCGGTGAAGTGAGCGCCGGGGAGAAGCAGTCATGTCGCAGACCGTAACAACCCTCGACGTCAATACGGCACCCGACGCCGGCCACGGAACGGACTACATCCGGGCCCAGAGCGGGATCATGTCGTGGCTCACCACGGTCGATCACAAGCGGATCGGCCTGATGTACCTCATCAGCACGTTCATCGCGTTCGCGATGGGCGGGGTGTTCGCGCTCGTCCTCCGGCTCGAGCTGCTGACGCCGAAGGAGACGCTGATGAGCGCGAACACCTACAACCAGATGTTCACGCTCCACGGCGCGGTGATGACGTTCCTGTTCATCATCCCGAGCATCCCCGGCGCGCTCGGCAACTTCCTCCTGCCGATCATGATCGGCGCGAAGGACGTCGCCTTCCCCAAGCTGAACCTCCTCAGCCTGTACCTCTACTGGATAGGCGCGCTCTTCACGCTGTCGTCGCTCGTCACGGGCGGCATCGACACCGGCTGGACGTTCTACGTGCCGTACTCGAGCACGGTGACCACGACGTCGGTCCTGAGCGTCACGTTCGGCGTGTTCATCCTGGGCTTCTCCAGCGTGCTCACGGGGCTGAACTTCATCGTCACGATGCACAAGCTCCGGGCCCCCGGGATGGGCTGGTACAAGATGCCGCTCATGCTCTGGGCGATCTACGCGACCAGCATCGTCCAGATCCTCGCCACGCCGGTCCTCGGCATCACGCTCCTCCTGCTCATCGCGGAGCGCGCGTTCCACATCGGCATCTTCGACCCGGCGCTCGGCGGCGACCCGGTGCTCTACCAGCACTTCTTCTGGTTCTACAGCCACCCGGCCGTCTACATCATGATCCTGCCGGGCATGGGCATCATCAGCGAGCTCATCTCGGTCCACGCGCGGCGCAGGGTCTTCGGCTACAAGGCGATCGCGTTCTCCAGCGTCGCCATCGCCCTGGTCGGCTTCCTCGTGTGGGGCCACCACATGTTCACCTCCGGCCAGAGCGAGTTCGCGGCGATCATGTTCTCGTTCCTGACCTTCCTCGTCGCCATCCCCAGCGGCGTGAAGGTCTTCAACTGGATCGCGACGCTGTGGCGCGGCTCCATCAGCTACAGCGCGCCGATGCTGTACGCGCTGTCGTTCCTCATCCTCTTCTCGATCGGCGGGCTCACCGGCGTCTTCCTCGGGATGCTCAGCGTCGATCTGCACCTGCACGACACGTACTTCGTGGTCGCGCACTTCCACTACGTGATGGTCGGCGGCACCGTCATCGCCTACATCGGCGGGCTCCACCACTGGTGGCCCAAGATCACGGGCAAGATGTACTCGGAGCGGCTCGCGTCGATCTCCTGCGTGCTGGTCTTCATCGGCTTCAACGTCACGTTCTTCTCGCAGTTCGTCCTCGGTAGCCGCGGGATGCCGCGCCGCTATTACAACTACCTGGACCAGTTCCAGCCGCTGCACGCCTTCTCGACCGTGGGCTCGTGGATCCTGGGCCTCGGCTTCCTCGTGATGATCATCTGCTTCATCAAGTCGCTGCGCTCCGGCGCTCCGGCGCCGGCGAACCCCTGGGGTGGGCTCAGCCTCGAGTGGACCACCGCCTCCCCGCCCATCACCGAGAACTTCGTCCGCACCCCGGTCGTGACCAAGGGCGCCTACGACTTCAACACGGAGAACGCATGAGCGCGCACGCCGAGGCCGCCGACCGGCCGAACAAGGCAGGCACCGCCCTGTCTGCCGACTTCCACGTCGCCCATCATTTCGATTCCGCCGACACGCAGTTCGACGCCGGCAGGATGGGCATCTGGCTCTTCCTGGTCACGGAGATCCTGCTCTTCGGCGGGCTGTTCTGCGCGTTCGCCATCTTCCGGGGCTGGTTCTTCGACTCGTTCGTGGAAGCCCACCATCACCTCGACAAGGTGATGGGCGGCATCAACACGATCGTGCTCATCTGTTCCAGCCTGACGATGGCGCTCGCCGTCCGGTCTGCGCAGAGGAGCGACCAGAAGACCACCACCCGGCTGCTCGTGGTGACCCTGCTCTGCGCGGCCGTGTTCCTTGTGATCAAGTACTTCGAGTACCAGCACAAGTTCCACGACGGCCTCCTGCCCGGGAAGTACTTCACCGCCCAGGGCTTCACCACGGCCCACGCGGGGACGTTCTTCGCCATCTACTTCATGATGACGGGCATCCACGGGCTGCACGTCGTCATCGGGATGGGGCTCATCACCTGGATCCTCATCCGCAACCTGCGCGGTGAGTTCTCGAGCCGTTACTACTCGCCGGTCGAAGGGGTGGGGCTGTACTGGCACCTCGTCGACCTCATCTGGATCTATCTCTTCCCCCTGCTCTACTTGGTGGGCTGAGGCCTAGAGGACAGCATGTCGACACACGCAGAAGCAGCTGGCGCGCACGGGCACGGGCACGGGCACGGCCATGGCCACGGCGCAGACCACGTGCCTCACGTCCTGCCGCTCAAGGTCTACATCGCCACGTGGCTCGCGCTGCTCGTGCTCACGGTCGTCACCGTGGGCGCGAGCTACGTCGACCTCGGCGCGGCCAACCTGGCGATCGCGGTCCTCATCGCGACGATGAAGGCGGGCGTCGTGGCGCTCATCTTCATGCACCTCAAGTGGGACCATAAGTTCCACACCCTGATCTTCGCGTCGTCGCTCATCTTCCTGGCGATCTTCATCGGCTTCACCATGTTCGACACGGCCAACCGCGGCCGGGCCGAGGGGATCGAGGGCGAGCGGCCGGCGGACATCAAGGCGCCGTTCGACGGCAAGCGCGCCGCCGACGACTGGAGGATGAAGCGGGCGCACAAGGCGCCGCCGCCGCCCGCGCACGGCGCGCACGGCAACGGAGCCGAAGAGGCCAAGTGACCAGCCCGGGGCCGAGCGCCCCGCCGGCGCGAGGCAGAACGTAACCCAGCCAACAATTCCAAGTCACGGTATTCGCTGGGGTTTTTCCTGACACCCCCCGGATGTGGGCCGGGGCGCACCTCGCGCGTGCTCGCGGCTTTCGTGCGCGGTACAAGGGAGCGGATGCAAGGCAACGTCGGAAGGTTGCTCCGGGATGGACGCCGGACGCCTCGACCGCGCCCTGGAAAGCCCCCCTGTCCGCGCGCGGATGCACTCCTCCTTCCAGCCATGGTCGCTTGACGCAGGGCACGACCCCGCCAAGAGCGGCGCGCCCCCTGCGGCGCGCCGGCGGCTCGCGGTCCTGCTCTCCGGGCCGAAGCCCCCGTCCTGGGACACCGCCGACAGGTGGCTGATCCAGCTGCGGTGGGGGGCGATCGCGGGGATGATCGCGACCACGGTCGCGGGCAGGAAGCTCGTCCCCGACCTCGGGCTCGCTCCGCTGATCGTCGGCATCGCCGCGATCGCGGCGGCCAACGTCGCCTGGACCTTCCGGGTCCGGCGCGCGCGCCGGCCGGACGGGGGCGAGCCCTCGGCGCGCGAGCCCGCGCAGGATCACGCGCGCGCCCAGCTCGTGGGCGACGTGATCGCGAACGCCTGGATGCTCTGGTTCTCGGGCGGGCTGGCGAACCCCTTCGCCGTCTTCCTCGCCTTCCACATCGCGCTCTCCGGCCTCCTCTGCCCGCGGCGCACGACCGTGCTCGTGGGCCTGTTGACGCTGGCCGCCATCACCGTGCTCACGTACGCGACGCCGCTGCCGCTCGACGCGGCGCCGCTCGGCGGCGAGCGCATCCGGCGGCTCGGCGACCTCGTGTCGCTCACGTCGCTGACGCTGTTCCTCGGCTTCTTCGTCGTCGTCTACGCGCACAGGCTCGAGGAGCTCCGGCAGCAGAGCCAGCGAAACGAGCGGCTGGCGATGCTCGGGCGCATGGTCGGCGGGATGTCGCACGAGCTCAGCACGCCGCTCGCGACGATCCTCCTCGCGAGCAAGGACCTCGTCGACGTGGCCCGCGAGACGGGCTCCGAGGACGCCGCGCGCATGGCCGAGACCGTGGCCGGCGAGGCGCGGCGCGCGAGCGACATCATCGGGCTGATGCGCGGCCAGATCCGGCTCGATCAGCGGATGGAGCCGCTGGAGCTCACCCGCTTCGTCCGCGACCTGGCGAAGGTCGAGCTCGCGCGGCTCGGCTACCGCGGCGAGCTCGCGTTCGACACGCCGCGGCCGGTGCAGGCGGACGTGCTGCGGCCGGCGCTCTGCCAGGTGCTCGTCAACCTGCTCGCCAACGCCGCCGAGGCGACGGCCGACTCGACCGAGCAGCGGATCGAGGTGAGCGTCGTCGAGCGCGGCGACCTCTGCGAGATCGGGGTCTCCGACAACGGGCCGGGGCTCAACCCCGACATCGCCGGGCGGCTCGGTGAGCCGTTCCAGACGACGAAGATGTCGCAGGGAGGGATGGGGCTCGGGCTCTACATCAGCTCGATGATGGCCTCCCGCATGAACGCGGTGCTGCGCATGGAGAGCGTCGAGACCGGGGGCGCGAAGGCGACCTTGCGCCTCCGCCTCGACGGGGGCACGGGCCCCATGGACGCGGATCTGCCCGGCGCGCTGAAGCGCTCCGGGGCCGCCTGAGGTGAAGATGACGCGACGGATCGAGACGGCGCTCCTCGTGGACGACGACGACGCGTTCCGCACCACCCTGCAGGGCGCGCTGCGCCGCCGCGGGGTCGTGGCGAGGACGGCGGCGACGATCGACGAGGGGCTCGTGGCGCTCGAGTACGAGCCGGTGGACCTCGTGGTCATCGACTACCGCATGCCGCGCGGCGACGGGCTCAGCGCGCTCGCCCAGTACCGCAAGCTGCAGCCCGACGCGGCGATCGTGATGCTGACCGGGTTCGGGGACATCCCGCTCGCGGTGGCGGCGATGCGCGAGGGCGCCGACACGCTGCTCAGCAAGCCCGTCGACGCGGACAAGCTGCTGCGCGAGGCCGCGAGCCTCCGGGAGCGCCAGCGGCCCCCGCCCTCGGCCTCGGCGGCGCCGACGCCGCCGCCGGGGAGCCTGAAGCTCGACGATCTCGAGCGCGAGGCGATCCGCGCCGCGCTGAGGGAGTCGGGCGGCGTGGTGGCCACCGCGGCGAAGCTGCTCGGGATCGACCGGCGGACGCTGCAGCGGAAGCTGAAGAAGCTCGGGGGCTAGCTCCGCCCGCCAGGGAGGGTCGGACTTCTGCGCCGCTTCGCGGCGGATTCGCGTGGGCGGCGCGCTCGCTCGCGGGGCTAGGCCTCGCCGAGCGCGTCGAGCGCGCCGAGGACGTCCCTCACGACGTCCTCGGTCTCCTCGATGCCGACCGACAGGCGGATCAGCGCGGGGGAGATGCCGATCGCCGCGAGCTGCTCGTCGCTGAGCTCGTGGAAGCTCATGATGCAGGGCTGCTCGATGAGCGTCTCCACGCCGCCGAAGCTCGGGGCGATCGCGGCGATGCGCGCGCCGTCCACGACGCGCGACGCCGCCTCTCGCCCGCCGCGCACGGTGAAGCTCACGACGCCGCCGAAGCCGCGCATCTGCTCCGCCGCGACCTTGTGATCCGGGTGCGACGGGAGCCCCGGGTAGAACACCCGCTCCACCGCGGGGTGCGCCTCGAGCGCGCGCGCCACGGCGAGCCCGGTCGCGTTCTGCCGCTCGATGCGGAGCGCGAGCGTCTTCATCCCGCGCCCGATCAGCGCCGCGGCGTGGGGATCCATGATGCCCCCAAGGACGCTCCGCATGTCGCGGATCAGCGAGATCAGCGCGCTCGATCCGGAGACCGCGCCGCCCAGGACGTCGTTGTGGCCGGACAGGTACTTGCTGGCGCTGTGGACCACGAGGTCGATGCCGCGGCCGATCGGGTCGGAGTTGCAGGGGGTCGCGAACGTCGCGTCGACGACCGTCTTCACCCGCGCCTTCTTGCAGATCTCGGCGAAGCGGGACAGGTCGATACAGTGGAGGTAGGGGTTCGTCGGCGACTCGCTGAGCGCGAAGCGGGTGCGCGGCCGGATGGCCGCCTCGAGCTGATCGAACGCGCCCGGGTCGATCAGCGTGTGCTCGACGCCGAGCCGCGACAGCACGTTGATCACGAACTGCCGCGTGCGGCGGTACACGTCGCGGAACAGGATGACGTGATCGCCCGCCTTGAGGAGCGCGAACGCCGTGGTCGTCACCGCCGCCATCCCGCTCGCGAAGAGCAGCGCATCCTCCGCGCGGTCGAGCGCCGCGATGCGCTGCTCGACCTCGCGCACCGTGGGATTGCCGTAGCGGCCGTACTCCTGCCGCTCGGGATCCGCGTCGCCTCCGGCGAAATAGCGCTCGAGGTCCGCCGTGTTCGCAAAGGTGTACGTCGCCGTCTGCGCGATCGCAGGCGCGAGGGTGTGGGAGGGGCGCTGGCGGAGTACGCCCGCGTGCACGGCTTCGGTCGAGTTCGGCAGAGCGGTCTTCATGGTGCTGGGGGCTGGATACCTCGTGGAACCGGCGGTGATAATTGTCGCACTTGACGCGTCGGAAATATAGGGAATACCATCGGATATGTCGCAACGAGTCGAGCGCCTTGCGGCGGCCATCGACGTACACGCCGAGAACGTCGCCCAATTCAAACGTGGTGAGCTGACCCCCGACCAGTTCCGCCCTCTACGGCTGGCCATGGGTGTCTACGCGCAGCTCGCGCACGTGAAGCACATGCAGCGGATCAAGATCCCCGGCGGACAGCTGACGGCAGCGCAGCTGGAAGCGCTCGCGGAAGTGACCGAGCGGTGGGGCCGCGGGCTAGCGCACGTCACAACACGCCAGGACATCCAGCTGCACTACCTGGAGATCGAGGAGACGATCGACCTGCAGCGCGCGCTGGCGCGCGCTGGCGTGACGACGGTCGGCGCGTGCGCCGATACGCTCCGCAACGTGACCGCGTCGCACCTCGCGGGCGTGGTCGAGGACGAGGTGTTCGACGTGACGCCCTACGCGCACGCGGTCACCGAGCATTTCCTCTTCCACGAGCACAACCGGCGGCTGCCGCGGAAGTTCAAGGTGGGCCTGTCGGGCAGCGCGCGCGATCACGCGCAGATCATGATCAACGACGTCGGCCTCCTGGCCAAGGTCGGCGATCTCGGCCAGGGCTTCGCCGTCTACGTGGCGGGCGGGCTCGGCTCGACGCCCGAGGTCGCCCACCTCTGGCGGGAGTTCATCCCGATCGCCGATCTGCTGCCGGCGTGCGAGGCGGTGGTCAGCGTGTTCTTCCGGGACGGCGAGCGAAAGAACCGGAAGAAGGCGCGGCTCAAGTTCCTGCTCCGCAAGATCGGCGAGGCCGAGTTCCTGCGCAGGCTGGACGAGGAGTTCGATCGCATCAAGGCGGCGCGGGGCGACGCGCTCGCGGCCGACGTGGTGCGGTACGTCTCCGAGTACCGGGAGAGCGACCCGCCCCCGCTCGAGCCGTCGCGGGAGACGCTCGGCGACGGCGCCTTCGCGCGCTGGAAGCGGACCAACACGATCCCGCAGAAGCAGCCCGGCTACCGGGTGGCCACCGTCAAGCTGCCGCTCGGCG
Organism: Sorangium sp. So ce363; assembly: GCF_051520435.1. NCBI lineage: Bacteria > Pseudomonadati > Myxococcota > Polyangiales > Polyangiaceae > Sorangium > Sorangium sp. So ce363. The sequence goes on from NZ_CP150333.1 coordinate 10,576,546, forward strand.
ACATCACGGGCGAGCAGCTGAAGCGCCTGGCCGACATCTCCCGGCGCTTCGGCAACGGCGAGGTGCGGGCGACGAACACGCAGAACTTCGTGCTGCGCTGGGTGCCGGAGGCGAAGATCCTCGGCCTGCACCGCGAGCTCTCGCAGATCGGCCTCGCCGAGGCGGACGCGGGGCACATCACGGACGTGGTGACCTGCCCCGGCGGCGATTACTGCACGCTCGCGATCACGAAGAGCATGGAGGTCGGCACGCGCATCCGGGATCACCTGGTGCCGAACGGCAGCCGCCAGGAGACCGACGACTTCGTCAGCGCGCTCGGCGAGTTCGACATCAAGATCTCGGGGTGCCCGAACTCGTGCGGTCAGCACCACGTCGCGGACATCGGGATGACGGGCCTGATGGTGAAGGGCAAGGACGGCGTCGAGCGCCCGCACTACTCGCTCCGCGTGGGCGGCTGCTGCGGCCCGAGCGCACGAATCGGCGAGCGCCTCGACGGCCGCATCCCTGAGGAGGAGACGCCCAAGGTGATCGCCGCCATCGCGCGCTTCTACATGGACGGCCGCGCCGAGGGCGAGAGCTTCCGCGACTTCGTCACGCGCAAGGGCGTGCAGGAGATCACCCGCGCCGGCTTCGCCGCCGCCGAGGGCGCCGTCTGACCGAACCCCCGCCGTCCCGCGCCCCGCTCAGGTGCGGCGGCGCGGGATGAGGGGGGGATCTCCAGCGAACGGGTTCATCGACAGCGCGGCCAGCACGCCGGCCGCGCCTGCCTTCACCTTCTCCATCCCCGGAGCGACCGGCGCGAGCTCCTCGCGCTCCTCGAGGAGCTCGGGGGGGATCTCGAGCATGAACCGGCTCGGCGTCCTCGGCACCATCTTGCCGCGCGAGCCGCGGTGCTTCGCCCGCGTGAGGTAGAGCCGATCGCGGGCCCGCGTGACCGCGACGTAGAAGAGCCGCCGCTCCTCCTCGATGCTGTGGCCGCCCGTGTCGCCGCCCTCCGCGCCGCTCGGCGCGGCGTCCGTGGCGCGCTCGTCGAGGCTGCGCTGGTGAGGCATCAGCCCCTCCTCCAGGCCGATCACGAACACGTACGGGAACTCGAGCCCCTTCGCGCCGTGCATCGTGGTGAGCGTCACCCGGTCGGTGGCCTCCTCTTCCTCGGAGTCCTGCCGCAGGGCGAGCAGCCGCAGGAACTCGGCGAAGCTCGCGCGGTCCCCCTTCCCCTTCTCGTCGCGGCGCGCGAAGACGTTGAGCAGGCCCTCGATGTTGCCCCAGCGGCGCGCCGCGGCGTTGGCCGTGGACGAGCCGGCCATGATGTCTTCCTTGAAGCCGGCGTCGGCGAGGAGCGCGCGGGCGACCTCCGCGGAGGGCTCGCCGCGCTCGAACCGCGCGCGCGTGGCCTCGATGATCCGGAGCAGCTGGCGGCAGCCCTCGATCGCGGCGGCGGTCAGCTCGTGGACGGCGTGCGGCCGCGACACCGCCGTCCAGAGCGACGCGTCGTGCGCCGTCGCGTAGGCGCCGAGCTTGGCCACCGCGACGTCGCCGATGCCCCGCGCCGGGTAGTTCAGGATGCGCCGCAGGCACATCTCGTCGCCCGGGTTGAGCGCGACGCGGAGGTAGGCGATGAGGTCCTTGACCTCCTTGCGCTCGAAGAACTGCTGGCCGCCGATCATCCGGATCGGGATCTGCCGCTCCTTGAGGGCCGACTCGATCGCGGCCGCCTGGAGGTTCGAGCGGTACAGCACGGCGATGTCCTTCGGCCGCGCGGCCTCCCGCTCCAGGAGGCGCTGCGCCTCCGTGGCCACGAAGCTCGCCTCGACGTCCGGGTCCACGCAGATGATGGACCGCACCTTGTCGCCCTCCAGCCGGGTGGCGATGAGCGACTTCTTGTGCCGCCGGGCGCCGGACTTGGCGAGCACCGCGTTCGCGACGTCGAGGATCGGCTTGCGGGAGCGGTAGTTGTGCTCGAGCTTGACGACCTTCGCGCCGGAGAAGTGCTCCTCGAAATCGAGGATGTTGCGCACGTCGGCGCCGCGCCAGGCGTAGATCGACTGGTCGTCGTCGCCGACGACCACCACGTTGCGGTGCTCGCCGCAGAGCAGGCGCAGGAGCTCCAGCTGGGCGCGGTTCGTGTCCTGGTACTCGTCGACGATCACGAAGCGGTAGCGCATCCGCCAGCGCTCGAGGACGTCGGCGCGCGCCTGCCAGAGGCGGACCACCTCGCAGATGAGATCGTCGAAGTCGAACGCCTGGAACGAGCGCAGCGCCGCCATGTAGCGCGGGTACACGAGCATCGAGATCTCGTCGTACTCGTCGATTCCCTTGCCCTGCCGCTGCGCCTCGGCCCAGGTCTCGGCGTCGAGGAACGCGTTCTTGGCGTTCGAGATGCGCGAGAGGATCGCGCTGACGTCGTAGCTCTTGCCGGCGCGGAGCTCGCGGAGGATCTCGCGGATGACCCCCAGGGCGTCGGACTGGTCGAAGATGGCGAAGGAGCCGCCGCGCAGGCCGAGGGCGCGGGTCTCCGCGCCGAGGACGTCGAGCCCGAAGCGGTGGAAGGTGCAGACCTTGAGCTCGCGCGCGACCTTGGAGCCGACGAGCTTGCCGACGCGCTCGTGCATCTCGGCGGCGGCCTTGTTGGTGAAGGTCATCGCCAACATGGAGCGCGCCGGGATGCCGCGATCGAGAAGGCGGGCGATCCGCGTGGTCACCACACGCGTCTTGCCGGAACCTGCGCCGGCGAGCACCAGCATTGGCCCGAGCTCGTGCTCGACGGCCGCACGTTGAGACGGGTTCAATAAGTCCGACACCGTGCCGTGGCCTAGCCCGGCGCGCGGCGGAGCGGGAGCTTGATTTTACCGGAGCGCGGCGCGGACGCGGGATGGGCGCTGAAAAGGCTCAGATACCGGGCGGCGTGGCGAACTGCCCAGGGAACGGGTTCGCCTCGCGGCGGCGCTGGACCTCGTCGAACGTCCAGGGCGTCGTCCCGCGCTCGTTGAAGAGGGCCACGCCGATCACGCCGACGTTCCTCGTGTCGCCGTGCTTCTGGTTCGCATAGGAGCCGCGGACCGAGCCGAAGCGGAACGCGGCGACCGTGTCGACGGACTGGCGGAAGCCGTCGATCTCGAGCTCGCCGTGGGGATCGATCAGGTAACCGCGCTTGCTGAACGTCGCGGCCTGGCCGTCCATGACGTCGAGGCCGTCGACGGAGACGACGCACTCGATCCGGGTCGGCGTGAGGTTGCGCAGCACGATGCTGTAGCGCTGGCCGGCCTCGCCGATGACGTGGCTCTTCTCGCCGGCGACGAAGCCGCTCAGGAAGCCGCCGCCCTCGCCGCGGAGCCCGACCGCGACGGCGCCGCCCGCCAAGGTGAACGCCTGCGGCGACGTGCGGCGGAAGCCGGACGCGCTCGCCATGGCGCGGGCGCCCTCGGCGTCGTTGTAGAAAAGGCTCGCGACCACGAAGGGGCGGTTGACGTCGGCCCGGACGAACGGCGCGGTCGAGATGCGCGACACGCGCGTCTCGCCCCACTCGGTGCCGAGGCCCGGGCGATCGATGGGCTCCGGCGCGACCTGGCTGCTCGGCGCCTTGCGCGCCGCTCCCTCGGCGCGCGAGGCGCCGCCCGTGGCGGAGGGCCGCTCGATCTCGGCCGAAGGCGCCGCGGGCGAGGCGTCGAGCGACGGCGGCGCGGCGGGCGCGCCCGGCTCGTCGAACGCGGCGCCATCCTGGAACCCCTGTGCGCTGGAGGGCTCGGGAGCGCCCGTGATCGCGCGTCCCCCCTTTGCCGTGGAATCCGCCGGCCGGGCCGCTGTGCTGCCGCCGCAGCCGGCGGTGCCCGCGAGGAGCGATATCGCCAAACAAGCCAGCCCGATTCGTCGCATCCGGTTCATGGTCCCTCCACTCCGCATTTGCGGTGTCGACCAGAGAACGGGCGCGACGAGGCTACCTTACAGCCGAGCGCGCCTGCGCCCCGGCGTGCGCGGACGACGGCGCGGGCGCGGGGGGTTCACTCGCCGCGATCCAGCGCTGCGCCAGCGCGAGCCCGAGCGCGGCCGACGCGACGGCGAGCGCGCAGACGGCGAGCGCGGAGGCGCGCGACGCCGCACGGGCGACGGGCCGCGCCGGAGGTGCGCGCCGCGTCGAGCGCGCCCTCGGGCGGCGCGACAGGCGCGCGGCGCCGGCCGACGCGGCGAGCAGCGGTCGGCGCTGCGCCTCCGCGGATGCCTCGCCGCGCGCAGGCGTGCAGGCCGCGACGGCGTCGGCCGCGGTCGGGGTGAGCGCGGTCGCGCTGACCACCGGCCAGGCGCTCGAGGGCGATCCGTCGTGCAACCGGACGTGCACTCGGCGCACAGCGGCTTCCATGTCGGCGGCCGTCTGGAAGCGATGCTCGGGCGCCTTCGCGATCGCGCGCAGGATCAGCCGCTCGAGCGCTGCCGGGATCGGCTGCGGCGCGAAGCGCGAGGGAGGAGGAGGCTCCTGCTCGCAGTGAGCGAAGCGGAGCGCGTCGCCCCGGCCGCGCAGCTCGTCGAAGGGGCCTCGCCCGGCGACGAGCTCGTAGAGGACGAGCCCCATCGCATAGATATCCGCGCGCGGATCGATCGGCTGGGCGGCGCACTGCTCGGGCGCCATCGTCCTGGGTGTGCCGATGACGGCGTCCGGAGCGGTCAGCGAGGCGCTGGCGTGGAGGAGCTTCGCGACGCCGAAGTCGAGGACCTTGAGCGTGCCGTCGTCGCAGAGGAACAGGTTCTCGAGCTTGAGATCGCGGTGGACGATGCCCGCCGCGTGCGCGAGCGACAGCGCGGACAGGGCCTGCAGGACCAGGTCGAGCGCGGTCGGGACCGCGACCACGCCGAGGCGCGCGAGCTCGGTCCGGAGATCGCGCCCCTCGAGGAGCTCCATGGCGAAGTAGGGGCGGCCACCGTCGGTCACGCCGAGATCGAACACGTCGGGGAGACCCGGGTGGCGCAGGCGAGCGATCGAGCGCGCCTCGGCGCGCAGGCGCGCCGAGAGATCGCTGCGGCCGGCGTGGCTGCGGTGCAGCACCTTCACCGCGAACCGTCGACCGAGCGCCCGGTGCTCGACCTCGTACACCTCGCCCATGCCGCCCTGGCCGAGCAGGCGCAGCACGACATACGGTGTGCCGGGGAGCGGCTCCCCCTCGCCCGGCGCGCGGAGCGGCCACGCGCCTTCGGACGGCTCGCCCTCACCCTCGCCCGGCGCGCGGAGCGACCGCGCGAAAGGCGCCCTCGGCGCGAGCGACACCCCGCGCGCGTAGAGCAGCGTGCGCGCCCCGGAGCACTCGGCGGACGCGCCGCTCATCGCGCCTCTCCGGCCGCGAGGTGCGCCCGCGCGCTGCGCTCGCCGTCCGGCGGCGCGGCGCGCCCCGCTCCGCCGTGAGCCGGCGTCTCCCTGCCCCCGCCTTCGCCCAGCGCCTCCGCGAGCGCGGCGGCCATCGCGTCCGCCGTCTGCCAGCGGAGCCCCGGATCCTTCTCGAGCGCGCGCGCGACGGCATGATCGAGCGCCGGAGGCACCCAGAGGAGCGAGCGAAGCCGCGGCGCCGGTGTGTTGAGGTGCGCCCGCATCACCGCCATCGAGTCGACCACCGGAAACGGACCGCGCCCGGTGATCGCCTCGAAGAGCAGGAGGCCCACCGCGTACACGTCCGTGCGGGCGTCGACCTCCTCGCCGCGGATCTGCTCGGGCGACAGGTAGCGCGGCGTGCCGAGGACGTTCGAGCCCGTCGACGCCTCCAGCCCCTCGCGGCTCACCTTCGCGATGCCGAAGTCGATGAGCACGGCGTGCTCGGCCTCGGGCACACCGGGCGCGCTCTCCAGATCGGCAACGCCTTGCTCGGCGCAGCTCGCTTGCGCGAGGAAGACGTTCGCCGGCTTGATGTCGCGGTGGACGATGCCAGCGCGGTGCGTCGCCGCGAGCCCGCCGAGCACCTGGATGGCGATGTGCACGGCGGCGGGCGTCGCGAGCGGCCCGCGCGCGTCGAGCCGCTCGCGCATCGTCTCGCCGAAGAGGCGCGGCATGACGAGGAAGGGCCGGCCGTCGCTCGTCACGCCGACCTCCTCGACCTTCACGATGTGGGGATGGCTCAGCGCCGAGAGAGCGCGCCCCTCCTGGACCAGGCGCGCTCCGATCTCGCTCGACCCCTCGTGCATGGCGCGGAGCAGCTTGAGCGCCCGCAGCTGGCCGCGGCGCCCGGTCACCTCGAAGACCTCCGAGCACGAGCCTGCCCCGATCCGACGGAGCACACGGTAGGAAGTCCCCGGCAGCGGCTGTCCGTCTTTCTTTTGCACCATGTCCGTCGACCTCCCTCGCGGGGGCGCGCGGCGGAGCGCCGGCGCCTTCGTTCGGGAAGGGAATCGTCGCTCTCGTGGCAGAAGTTGCGCGAACAAACCGCTCAGATCATCAAAAAACGCGCAATCAACGGATGTGCAGTGGGACGCGCTGCGAGCCGTTCAGGGCTGCACAAGGGGCGCGCGGCCTTCGCTCAGTGATAGAGGAACCACCGGACGCCCGGCTTGATCTCCATATGGTAATGGTCGACGTGCGCCGCATTGAAATTGGGCGTCAGCACGTATGTAAAAATCCCGAGGTCCGCCGCTTCGCACACGATGGACCGGAGCTCGCGCGCCTCGGGGAGCTCGGGCTGGGGTGCCCCGTCACCGCAGGTCTTGTCCCCGATGCGGCCGTGGAAGTGGCGCGCGACGCTGATCCAGGTGCCGTCGCGCTTCTTGAGGGCACCGACGTCGATGGCCAGGCCGGCGGGGTGCCGCGTGCCCGGCGGAGCCCACGTGCCGCGGGGCTTCTGCGCTGCATCGCTGCGCAGCGCGACGTCGCCACGGTGCTTGACCGGAGACGTTGTCGCCCGGGTCGGCCCCGCGGCTTTGCGCCGAGCAGCGCGGCGCGCTCCGACCTTGCCGGCGGCCTTCTTGGCCGGCCCGCTGCGCGCAGCGATCGTCCGCGTCCGCTGGCCAGGAGCCTTGGAAGCGACGCTTGGATCGGCTTCCAAGGCGCCCTTCTCCTTCGGCGCGGCCTCCGCTGCGCCCTTCTCCTTCGGCGCAGCCTCCGCTGCGCCCTTCTGCTTCGGCGCAGCCTCCGCTGCGCCCTTCTCCTTCGGCGCAGCCCCCGCGGCGGCCCTCGCCTTCGGCCCGGTCTCTGCCGCACCCTTCTGCTTCGGCCCGGCCTCCACTGCGGCCCTCGCCTTCGGCCCGGCCTCCGCTGCGCCCTTCTCCTTCGACGCGGCCTCCGCCGCCCCCTTCTCCTTCAGGCGTCGCGGCCGCTCCTCAGGTGCCTTGGACGTCCCATCGAGCGCGCCCTTCTTGCCGAGCTCCACCGGCGGCGCAGGCTCGACCGGCGAGGCCTGCCTCGTCGATTCCTCGCGGGCAGCGCCGTCCGCGGCCTCTGCCTGTTGCACCGCGCTGTCAGCGGCCTTGGCATGAGCGATCGGGTGCCCGTGCTCTCCGTCACCGTCCACGCCCTCGCGGCCGCGCATCGGCACGTTGGGTCGATACATCGTGTAATGGACGACCTCGTCGATATCGTGCCTCGAGAGCACGGCCGCGAAATCGTCGAGGGCGAGCGCGAGGCGCGCGTCCAGGATCTCGAACATGCTCGTCACGCGCTGCTCGGGCGGGAGCACCGAATGAAAGTTCACGCCGTTCAGCCGACCCGTGAGCCGGATCGGAGCGCGCACCCCAGGCGCGTGGTCGACCTTGAGGTACAGGATCTTCCGGCGATCCAGCTCCACCAGCGCCTCCTCGTTCGTCATGTTGGCGTAGCGGTACGCCGGAGACGCCTCGGCGACGCTCGCCTCCGGCGTCGTGAGGAACGGCGACGCGGCCGACGCGGGCGCCGGACCGAGCGTCGCGACGGACGCAAGCAGCGCGCAGGCCAACGGCTTCATCAGACAGCGAAGTCGGGAAAACGCCACAGCGGCCGCACTCTAACGTGGCCGGGCTGGAAGGCTAGAAAATGGGCGGTGGCTGGACCCGTGTGCAGCACCTGAATCGCGCCGCCCCGAGCGCTGACCATCGCGGAGGGACATCGTGACGGCTAGGCTGAGCGCGCGCGGCCGCGACCCCTGGTCGCCGCGATCCCCGCGTAAGCCCCCGCACCGCGCGCTCCCCTCCGCGACGAACACGCCTTGCAGCCGCCCACACCCATCGAACCGAGCCGAGACGCCCGCGCACCTGCGGGCGACGAGACACCTGGCGCGCCGGCAGACGCGAACGCCGCGCATGCGGGCGTCGACGAGCGCGAGCGCGAGCGCCCGCGGCCGCCCGAGCCGACCGCGGCGCGCGCGCTCCTCGCCGCTGGCATCACGACCGCCGCCGTGACGACGGTGTCTTACGCCGCGCCGAAGAGCTACGCCGGCACGCTCGTCGGCCTCACGTTCTTCGCGGCGACGTCCTGGCTCGTGCTGAGGTACGACGAGTCGACGATCCGCGCCCACGGCCTGTCCCTCGGAGGGCTCCTGGAGCCCGTGCCGCTGTCGGCGAGGCGCCTCGCCCGCGCCGCGCTCCGCGCCGTCGCCTGGGCGACGCTGGTCGCCGCGATCGTCTTCCCGCTCTTCTGGCTGGGCTACCGGCTGTACTGGGGCGCGACCTCGCCGTTCGTGCTGCGCCCGCCGCCCTCGCTCGCCGACGAGATCGCCGCGCAGCTGCTCGTGGTCGCGCTGCCCGAGGAGGCGTTCTTCCGGGGCTACCTCCAGAGCGCCCTCGACCGCGTCTTCCCGCCGCGCTTCCGCGTCGCCGGCGCGACGCTCGGCCCGGCGTGGCTCCTCTCGTCGGCGATCTTCGCGATCGGCCACGTGCTCACGATCCAGCACCCGGCCCGGCTCGCCGTCTTCTTCCCCGCGCTCCTCTTCGGATGGCTGCGGGCGCGCACAGGCGGAATCGGGGCGCCGCTCGTGTTCCACGCGGCGTGCAACCTCCTCTCCCTCACCCTCGCCCGCGGCTACGGCCTGTCACCGTGAGCGCCTCGCTCGAGGGCGCGGAGCGCGCCTTTCGCGGCGCTCCGGCGCGCCGCCGCGTCACACCGGCGGTCGCGACGTCGGAGGCGGTCGCGATGTCGGCGACGTCAGCGAGGGTGGCGGCTGCGACGTGTACGGGCCCAGCGGGAGGCCCGAACTGGAGATGCCCGCGCGCGTGTCGACCGCCCAGAGGACGATCGCGGCGACGACCGGGCCGATGAAGATCCCCGCCGCGCCGAACAGCTCGAGCCCGCCGAAGATGGCGAGGAGCGCGATGAGCGGGTGCATCCCGCCGTGCGAGCTCTGGACCCACGGCCGGATCACGTTGTCCGAGAGCCCGATGAGGACCGCCGCGGCGCACATGCCGATCCCCGCCCCGATGCGCCCGACGACGAACAGGTAGACGGCCGCACCCAGCGTGACCGGCGTGGTGCCGATCATGGGGACGAGCGAGAGCAGCGTGGCCAGGAGGCCGAGCAGGAACGCGCCCGGCACGTTGCAGACAAACAGCGCGATCGTCGTCAGCGTCCCCTGGACGGCCGCCGTCGCGAGCAGGCCGAGGACGGCGCCGTGCACCGTGTCCTGGATCGACGCGAAGAGGACGTCCGTCTCCTCGTTCCTGAACGGCGACTGCGTGAGCAGCCAGCGCAGCAGCAGGCCCCCGTCGCGGAGCAGGTAGTAGAGCGCGACGACGAACAGGAACGCGTCGACGATCGTCTGCGGCACCGCGGCGACCATGCCGCCCGCGAAGCCGGCGATCGAGCTGCCCACCCGCTCGAACAGGTTGCTCACGTACGTGCGGACATCGTCCCCGGACAGACCAGCCCTGTTGAGGAGCGCCGTTATCCTCCCGTCGTTCAGGAGGCCTTGGACCCGCTCGATCGTGTTCGACCAATCGCGCGCGAAAAAGCGGCTTATCGAGGCGGAGGCCTCGATGATGATCACCGCGAGCGGGATGCACACGAGGATGATCACGCCCACCGTCGAGATCGCGGGCGCGAACTGGCGGAAGCGGCCGAGTCGAGGCGCGAGGCGGCGCTGGAGCGGGGAGACGAGGAGCGCGACCAGACCGCCGAGCAGGACGGGGACGAGCAGCCCCTTCACCATCCAGAAGAACAGAGCGATGAGCCCCGCCCGGAGGGCGAACGACAGCCATCGATCGGACTGAAAATCTTGCTGCATCGCCGGGTGCGCTCGCTCCTGCGCCGCGCTCAGCGGCCCATCGTGGGCCAAGGTAGGGTGGGCCTCCGGCAACCACCAGCGATTTCCGCGTTGCGCAAGCGCGGCGCCGCGGTTCCAGGATACAGTCAGGCTCGGCTGACGACCGCGGGGCGCACGGCCCGCCTCCACAGCCGCATCAGCTGGAGGGAACGAGGATGAGCACGAGCGGAGGCGGAGTTCCGCCCGGAGGCGAAGGCTGGGGCAACGCAGGCGGCGGCTGGGGGTCGAGCCCGCCCGGCGGCCAGGGCGTGGCGCCGGGCGGCGGCGGCTGGGGGTCGAGCCCGCCCGGCGGCCAGGGCGTGGCGCCGGGCGGCGGTGGCGGCGCGTCCTCGTCGGGCGGATACCCGCCGCCAGGCGGGTACCCACCGCCGGGCGGAGGATACCCGCCGCCTGGCGCAGGATGGGGTGCGCCCCCCGGCGGCTACGGCGCGCCGCCTGGAGGCGGCTGGGGCCCGCCGCCGGCTCACGGCGGCGGACCGCCTCACGGCGCCCCGGCGCAGGCCTATTCCGACAAGGACCAGGCGACAGCCTTCATGCTCGCCGTGTTTCTCGGGACCTTCGGCGTCGATCGCTTCTACCTCGGCCAGACGGGGCTCGGGCTCCTCAAGCTGTTCACGTGTGGTGGCCTCGGCTTCTGGAGCCTCATCGACACGATCCTGATCGGCACCGGATCGATGCGAGACGCCCAGGGGCTCGTGCTCAGGCGCGACGCGCCCGTCGGCCACCCGACCAAGAGCCAGTCCACGCTGTTCTTGCTCTCCTATTTCCTCGGCTACTTTGGCGCAGATCGCTTTTATCTGGGACAGACCGGGCTCGGCATAGCGAAGCTCTTGACGTGCGGCGGGCTCGGCATCTGGTCGCTGATCGACATCCTCATGATCGGCATGGGCCGCTTCCGCGACGCAGAGGGCAACTCGCTGCGGTTCGAGCGCTGATCGAGGGGCACACCGGGTCAGGAGGGGAGCGAGCGGAGATACCGAGCCTCGCTGGCCGTCGCCGCGCAGCGCGCGGCGACGGGGCTACTCCAGCGCGAGCATCCGCACGGAGCGAGGCACGAGCCGCACCTCGAGCGCCCCGCGCCGCGCCTCGAAGTGCGCGTCGTCCAGCACATCGCGCGCGCGCTGGGCGCTCACGGTGACGCGCGCCACCACGTCCGCATCTCCGGGGTTCAGCAAGAAGAGCACCCGCGGCGTGCCCGACGCATCCTCGTGCAGTGTCGCAAAGACACTGTCGGGATCACACGCGAAGGCCGGCAGGCCGAGCGCGTCGATGGCGCGAGACACCGCGGCGTCGGCCGCGGCGGGGTCGTCCTGGAGGAGCGCCGGCAGGTTCTGTCCGGGGGCGAGGAGCCGCTTCAGATCGTAGGGCCGCGGCAGCTGGCGGAAGGCGCCGTCGAAGGTGGGCTCGCGGGGGCCGAGCGTGATCAGCGTCCCCTGCCGGGACGTTGCCTCCAGCCACGCGAACAGCTCCGGGCTCAGGCCGCCCGAGGTGGCGCAGATGACCCAGCGCGCCCCGACGAGCGAGATGTCGCGATCCTCGCCGCCGACGTGGGCGTAGGGGACGCCGCGCGCGTCGAGCGCCTCCTCGAACGCACGCACGAACGTGTCGGACTCCACCGCGAGGGGGTAACCGAGCCCGAGGTCGTCCTCGAGGCAGCGATCGCGGGCGCCGAAGTTCATGATCGAGAAGAACGCCCCGGTGAGCGGGCCGAAGGCATGCATCACGCGGGAGAGCCGGCGCTCCGTGCGCGGCGTGACGATGCGCACCGGCGCCGGGCGGCGGAGCTCGTGGAACCTCGTCGCCTCGAGGGCCGCGGAGAGCTTCCGCCAGAAGGCGGCGAAGGGGCGAGGGCGGCCGCGCGGATCGATCGGCGCGCCGATCCATCGGTCGCGCTCGACCGCCATGTAGATGTTGTACCCGCGCAGCCCGTACGCGAGCGCGGCCATCATCACGAACACGCTGTCGCGCTCCTCGAGCGGCGGGAAGAACGGCGGGAAGCCGGCGCCCATCTCGCACGCGAAGGGCGGCAGCGAGAGCGCCTCGCAGCGCACGGCGAGCTCGCTCGTCCGGCGGGCGAGGATCTGCCGGCTGCTCGGGCTCGCGATGCTGTAGTAGTCGAGGCCGACGAGGTCGACGACGCGCGAGATGCGCGCCGGGTTGAGCGGCGTCGCGTCCTGTCCCATCGGAAAATTGTGCATCGTGGGCAGGCCGTCGACGCCCGCCGCGGAGAGCGCCCTCGCGAAGCGCCCCATGGCGGTCTCGAGGAGGTGCTCGTGGAACTCGCTCCAGTCGAGGTGGCGCGCGAGATCGGCCGGCGTCTCGGCGTCGAACGCGACCGGCGGCGTGATCGTGGCGAACCGCAGATCGCCCTCCTCGGCCTGCGCGCGCTCGCGGGCGATCGCGCGCACGAGCGCCGCGCCGACGTCCTCGGTCGCGTCGCCCTCCGGCGCGGGCTCTACCCTCCTCGTCGCATACGCGCGCTGGAGCGCCTCGATCGTCCGGTACTTCTCGCGCAGGAAGTCGCGGTACAGGGAGATCGCGTCCGGGTGGTAATCCTGGTCGTACGCCCCGTCGCGGAAGTAGAGCGCGCCCTCGTTGTCGATCTGCAAGAGCACGATGGGCCCGTCCGGGTAGAGGTGCGGCTTCAGGACCGGGGCGAGCGCGTTGAAATAGCGGGCGACCTCGTCGTGGAATGCGTTGCTCGCGTAGCTCGGGACCGGGAACCCGTACGGCAACATCGGGAGCACGACCGGGTTGTTCCGCGCCGAGCGGGCCTGGCAGCTCGGGTCCCAGATGACGCGCTCGGGGATGCCGAAGCAGGTGAGCTCCGCGTTGATGTGCGGGCCCGGGCGGGCGATGACGTAAAAGCCGAGCTCGTGCGCAAGGCCGAGAAAGGCGCCGACGTCGCGGCGCGGATCGAGCCGGCCGAAATCGAACTGCCCCGGGCCGGTCTCGTGAACGGCCCACGGCACATAGATGTCGATCAGGTGAACGCCGAGCGAGCGCGTGGCCTCGAGACAGGCGCGCCAGTGCTGCGGGTCGAGCCGCCAGTAGTGCACGCTGCCGGCGTACAGCGGGACCAGCTTGCCGCCGATGTCCAGGCCGCCCGGGACAAGGCGTACCCCCCGCGCGAAACGTTCCTCTGGAGAGATCGCGTCCTGGGTCGTGGCCACGCGCGCGCACACTAGCAAGGATCGCGGGGAGATCGATACCGCCGCGTTCGGCCCGGCGCGCGCCGGATGGGGCGACGTCGGCTCGGTGGCTCAGCGCTCAGCGCAGGATCGCCACCGAGCGCGCCACGAAGTCGTAAACTGGCCCCCAGTAGACCCCGAGCAGCACGGTCGGAACCGCGAGCGCGCACGTCGTCGCGCCGAGCAACGGCCGCACCGGTGTGGGCTCGGTGCGATCGCTCTTGTCGAGATACATCGTGCGGAGCAGGCGCGCGTAATAGAAGAGCGAGATCACGCTGTTCAGCACGCCGACGATCGCGATAACCCAGCTCCACGCGCCCCCGACGGCGAGCAGCGCCGAGAAGAGGTAGAATTTGCCGATGAAGCCCGCCATCGGGGGCAGGCCGGTGAGCGAGACGAGGAACACGGCCATCGCCGCGGCGACGAGCGGGGCGCGGCGCCCGAGCCCCCGGAAGGCGGCGAACGTCTCGTCTCCGCCGCTCTCCTCGGCCACGGCCATCACCACCATGAACGCGCCGAGGTTCATGAAGCAGTAGGTGACGATGTAGAAGGCGATCGCGGCGACGCCGGCGACGCTGAACACCGAGAAGCCGAGCAGCATGTACCCCGCGTGCGCGATGCTCGAGTAGGCGAGCATGCGCTTCACGTTCTCCTGCTCGAGCGCCGACAGGTTGCCGACGGTCATGGTCGCCATCGCGAGGCACCCGAAGAGCACCGGCCACGGCGTCGCGACGCCGGGCGGCGCGCTCCCGGCGCCGAGCGCGTCCGAGAAGAAGCGGATCAGCACCGCGAAGCCGGCCGCCTTCGGCCCCACCGAGAGGAACGCGGTCACCGGGGTCGGCGCGCCCTCGTACACGTCGGGCGTCCACATGTGGAACGGGGCGGCGCTGATCTTGTAGCCGAAGCCCGCGAGCATGAAGGCCGTGCCGACGAACACGACCTCCGGCAGCTTGCCCTGCTGCGCCGTGAGCGCGGCGATCCGCGCCGCGCACTCGTCGAGCCGCATCGACGCGGTGATGCCGAAGATCCAGCTCATCCCGTAGAGCATGATCCCCGACGCGACGCCGCCGAAGATGACGTACTTCAGCGCCGCCTCGCTCGATTTCGCGTCGTTGATCTTGAAGCCCGCCAGCACGAAGCTGATGACGCTGACGAGCTCGAGCGACAGGTAAATGAGCAGCAGGTGGCGGCTCGCCGCCATCAGGTTCATGCCCAGCGAGAGCACGAGGATCAGCGTGAAGAGCTCGCCCGAGTCGCGGCGGAGCTCGGGCTCGATCCCGGGGGCCCGCGGGGGCACCGAGAAGAGGACGATCGCCCCGGTCACGAGCGCGAAGATCACGCGGAAGAGGTTCGAGAAGCGATCGAACGCGAGCAGCCCGTGGAAGAGCGCGCGAGGGGCGGCGTCCGTCGCCAGGAAGTACGCGCCCAGCCCGCCCGAGCAGGCGAGCGCCGCGAGGCTGAGGATCACGAGGCCGGCGAGCTTGAGGCGCGCCGGGGACGCGAGGTCCCACACGACGAGCAGCAGGGCCGCCGCGATGAGGACGAGCTCCGGCGCGAAGTAGGCGAGGCTCGCCACGTTGTCGAGGGTGCGGGGTTCCACGGCTTACCTGGCGCTGGCGAGGGCGCCCTGGCCCGGCGAGGCGCCCTCCTCCGGGGCGCCCGCGCGGGCGTACGCGGCGCCGCCCACGCTGTCTGCGCTTGGCGCGCCGGCGATCTGGGACTGCCCCGGCCTGTCGACGAGGCGGTGCACGTCGAGGGCCCCGCGATCGATGAGGCTGAGCAGCGGGCGCGGCCAGAAGCCGAGGACGAGGACCAGCGCCGCGAGCGGCGCGATCGACGCGAGCTCTCGCCCGCTGATCTCCGGGAACTTCCCGCCGAACGGCTCGAGGTACTTGCTCTGCCGCCACGACGCGCGGAACGTGCCGAGGAACATCCGCTGGAGGGCCCAGAGGTGGTAGGCCGCGGTGATGATGACGCCGACGGCGGCGAGGATCGTGAGGGCGCGGTAGCGCGGGAAGGCGCCGATGAACGTCATCGCCTCCCCCCAGAAGCCGGACAGGCCGGGCAGGCCGAGCGACGCCATGAACGCGAAGCCGACGAGCGCGGTGTAGAGCGGCATCTCCGAGGCGAGGCCGCCGAACCTGTCGATGTCGCGCGTGTGCACGCGGTCGTAGACCACGCCGACCAGGGTGAAGAGCATCCCGGTGATCAGGCCGTGGTTGAACATCTGGACGAGGCAGGCCTGGATGCCCTGCGGCGTCATCGCGCCGAGCGCCAGCAGCGTGAAGCCCATGTGGCTGACGGAGGAGTAGGCCACGAGCTTCTTCAGGTCGCTCTGCGCCATGGCGCAGAAGGCGCCATAGAGGATGTTGACCACCCCGAACACCGCCATGGCCGGCGCGGCCCACTGCGTCGCCTCGGGCAGCAGGGTGAAGTTGATGCGGAGGATGCCGTAGGTGCCCATCTTGAGGAGCACCCCCGCGAGGATCACGCTGATCGCGGTCGGCGCCTCCACGTGGGCGTCCGGCAGCCAGGTGTGGAACGGGAACATCGGGATCTTGATGGCGAACCCGACGAAGAGCCAGATCCAGACCACCTTCACCGCGGCGACGCCGAGGATCGTAAGCCCCTGCGCCGCCCAGGCGACCCGCGAGAGCTCCGGGATCGAGAAGATGCGCTCGGTGGCCTGGCCGTCGACCAGGTAGGTATGGCCGGCGTTCAGGTAGAACCAGATGAACGCGAGCAGCATGAAGACGCTGCCGGCCAGCGTGTAGAGGAAGAACTTGATCGCCGCGTACTCGCGCCGCGGTCCGCCCCAGATGCCGATGAGGAAGTACATCGGCAGGAGCATCACCTCCCAGAAGACGAAGAAGAGGAACAGGTCGAGCGCGATGAAGACGCCGAACATCCCCGTGACGAGGAGGTTGTACATCGCGAAGTAGCCCTTGAGCTGGTCGTGGACGCTGTAGCTCGCGAGGGCGCCCACGAACGAGATCAGCGCCGTGAGCAGGACCATCGAGATCGACACGCCGTCGACGCCGACGAAGTACTCGACGTTCAGCGAGCGGATCCACACGCCGTGCTCGATGAACTGGTAGCCGTCGTTCCCGTCGGCCCTGGTGAAGCCCCGATCGAACTGCGCGTAGAGCCACGCCGCGAGCACGAGGTTCACGCCCATCAGCACGACGGTCATCAGCCGGAGCTTCCTGTCGTCCTGGTAACGCAAGAGGTGCGCGAGGAAGACCGCGACCACGCCGAGCAGCGGCAGGAACGTCAGGATCGAGAGGATGTGGTCGCCGACGAAGCCAAGGCTGCTCCCGCGCTCCGCGTGGATGCCCATCGCGACGGTCCGCCCCGGCGCGGCCGCGCCGGCCGCCACCGCGTCGGACTCGACGACGACGTGCCCGTAGAGCTCCCGCGCGCGCACGCCCGCGGTCTTCCACCGGACCACGACCTTCCGGCTCGCGCCCGGCGGGAGGATCGCCGCGGTGCCGCCGCCCTCGAGCTCCACGCTGACGCCCGGCGGGACGCGCGGGTCCTCGGGGGACGTCCGCACGATCACCCGCGTCACCTTCAAGGGGCCGTCGCCCTGGTTCTCGATCGTGAACGAGCCGACGTGATCCGGCCCGCTCGCGGCGAGCTCGACCGGCGCGCCGGGCGGCTCCGCGCGCAGCGCGATCTGGCCGCGCGGCCCGGGCGCCCTCGGCGCATCGAGCGCCTGCGCCAGCGCCGGCGGCGCGGCCCCGAGCACGACGGAGAGCGCGACCAGGAGGGGGATCAGGAGCTTCATCGAGGTGGACCTGGCCGATCTCGCGAGGGCGAATCCACGGCGCATGCTGACGAGGGAGAGGTTCGACATCGGCCGTTCACCGCAGGAAGTAATGAACGATGCTGAACAAGGCGACGCCGCCCAGGAGGAAATAGACGTAGCTCTGGATGCGCCCGGTCTGCAGAGAGCGGAGCTTCGCCCCGGCGCTCAGCGTGCCCTCGGCGACGAGGTTCACGACGCCGTCGACGAGGTACCGATCGATGGCGCCCGTGACCCAGGCGGCGGCCCGGGCCAGGACCGCGACCCCGTTGACGATGCCGTCGACGATCCAGCGGTCCATCTCGGCGAAGAAGAGGCGCAGCGAGAGGGCGGCGCGCACCACCGTCGCGTCGTAGATCTCGTCGACGTAGTACTTGTTCGAGAGGAGCTGGAAGCCCGGGAGCCGCCGCTCTTCCTCGGCCCAGCGCGCGGAGCGACGCGCGCCGTAGCGGGCGCGCGCGAGCGAGAAGGCGACGACCGCGCCGCCGACGGAGAGCGCCATGAGCGCGAGCTCGAGCCCCAGCCCGTGGCGCCGGAACGAGATCTCCGCGTGAGCGAACACCGGATGGAGCCACGCCTCCAGCAGCGGCTCGCCGTGGCCGCCGACGAAGTGGCTGGAGAAGCCGAACACCGCGCCCGCGCACGCCGACAGGACCGCCAGCGCCGCGAGCACCCAGGTGATCGCCGGCGGCGACTCGTGGACCTGGGTCTCGATCTCCTTGCGGGCGTGGGGTCCCTCGAACGTCAGGAAGTAGCTCCGCCACATGTAGAACGACGTGCCGAGCGCCGCCGCGAGGCCCATCCCGTAGAGGAGCAGCCCCGGGATCGGGCCGGTGTTCTCGGTGCCGAACGCCTTCCAGAGGATCTCGTCCTTGGACCAGAAGCCTGCGAAGAACGGGATGGGCGCGGCGGTGATGGCGAGGCACGCCGCCTGGTACGTCCGCGCCGTGAGCGGCATGACGCGGCGGAGGCCGCCCATGTTGCGCATGTCCTGGGCCGCGGCCTCGTCGTGCTCCACCGCGTGCATCCCGTGGATCACCGATCCGGAGCCGAGAAACAGGCACGCCTTGAAGAAGGCGTGCGTCATCAAGTGGAACACGGCGGCCCAGTACGCCCCGACGCCGACCCCGATGAACATGAAGCCGAGCTGGCTCACCGTGCTGTAGGCGAGCACCTTCTTGATGTCGTACTGGAAGAAGCCGATCGTCGCCGCGAGGAGCGCCGTCGAGGCCCCGATCAGCGCGATGACGCCGCCCGCGACCGGGCTCAGCGAGAACAGAAAGCTGAGGCGCGCGACCATGTAAACGCCGGCCGTGACCATGGTGGCGGCGTGGATCAGCGCGGAGACGGGGGTCGGGCCGGCCATCGCGTCCGGCAGCCAGACGTGGAGCGGGATCTGGGCGCTCTTGCCGGCGGCGCCGACGAAGAGGAAGAGGCAAGCCAGCGTGATCAGCGCGACGCCGCCCCACACCGTCTTCGACTCGAGGGCATCCTTGAGGAACGCCTTGCCGCTCGCGTCCTTGATGACGAGCTGATCGTGGATCTCGCGGAACGTGACCGTCGAGCCCACGGTCGCCACCACGATCTCCTTGCCCGGCTCGACGCGCATCCGCTCGATCGCGGCGATCTCGACGCCGTCGCCCCCGATCACGGCGCCGTCGCCGGGCACGATCACCACGGAGTGCGCCCCGGCGTCGATCTCCTTGCGGATGAAGGGGGACACGCCGAACGGCCGCGGGCTCGAGGCGAGCTGAGCGGCGTCGGCGATACCGAGGTACACGCGCGCGCCGGGATGACCGGTGAAGGTGAGGTATCCCTTCGCCCCGGCGAGCGGCTGCGCCCTGCGCTCGCCCGCCTTGCCCCCGGCGCCGTCCTGCGCCCTGGCGGAGGCGCCGTGATCGCCGCGCGCCTCCGCGGCCACCGCGATGAAGCGCGCGCGGTAATCGGAGAGGAACCGGCCGTCGTCGAGCCACCTGGCGCCGAGGCCCCAGAAGAGGAGCGCCAGGCCGCACACGAAGCCCCAGTCGCCGATCCGGTTCACGACGAAGGCCTTCATGCCGGCGGAGGCCTTCTTGTAGTCGCTGTACCAGAACCCGATGAGCAGATAGCTGCAGAGGCCGACGCCCTCCCAGCCGAAGAACATCACGATGAAGTTGTCCCCGAGGACGAGGAGCAACATCGAGAAGACGAAGAGGTTCAGGTAGGTAAAGAATCGCCAGTACGCCGGCTCTGCCTCCATGTACGAGGCGGCGTAAACATGGATGAGCGTGCCGACGCCGGTGATGATCAGCGTCATGAGGCAGCTCAGCGGATCCATCACGAACGCGAAGTTCGCGTCGAGCGATCCGATGCGGACCATCTGCCAGGCGAAGCTGTAGAGCGCGCGTTCCCCCGGAGCGAGCCCGACGAGCTGGACGAAGCTCGCGAGCCCGAGAGCGAAGGCGCCCAGCATGGCGCCCACGGCGACGAGCGTGACGCCGAAGCTCCCGATGTGGAGCCGCCTCGACACGTCGCGACCGAACGCGCTCCGCTGCAACGCGCGGCCGAACAGCGCGTTGATCACCGCGCCGAGCATCGGCAGGAGCGGAATCCACCAGAGTGGCGTCAGCGCCGTGTGGACGTGCGTGACCTGGCCGGAGTAGTCGGGCATCGTTGGGGCAGCCGGTGAGAACATGGGCCGGCACGCGCGTCTTGCTCTGCAACGACCCCGCGACGTGTCAGTCGGCTCTGGTGACTCCCCCGCGGAACCGGAGGAGCCGCACGTTAATGGAGGGTCACAGGGCGGGTCAATACTTCCATCGGCCCTGTTCCACGGCGAGACGCGCTGTTTCTGCGCGTATCTCGCACCTCTGCGAGGTCAGCCGTCGGTCGTCCGCTCGGCATCGTCCTCGCGCGCGGTGCCGCCGCTCGATGACGGCGCCGCGCCGCCGAGCTGCGTCACGCGCCGGATCGCGAGCCAGAGATCCCGCCTGCCCTCGCCGGTGATCGACGAGAAGCCGATCGCGCGGCGGAGAGCGCCGCCCGCCATGCGCGGGGCCGCCGCGGACAGCTGGTCCAGCGCGCGCCGGACCGACGAGCGCTGCACCTTGTCGACCTTCGTCGCGACGAGCAGCAGCTCCACCGGCCGTCGCGCGACGTCGCGGGACGCCTCGATGAAGCGGATGAGCTCGAGATCGTCCTCCTCGAGGCCCCGCCGCGCATCGACCAGGAGCAGCACCGCGGCGAGCGTGACGCGCCCGCGCAGGTACCCCTCGATCAGCGACGCCCACGCCGCTTGCTCGGACTTCGAGCGCCGGGTGAAGCCGTAGCCCGGCAGATCCACGAGCTGGAACACCGCGCCGTCGCGGGCCCGCGCCTCGTAGAGGTTGATCTGCCGCGTCGAGCCGGGGTTCGAGCTCGTCCGGACGAGCCCTTTGCGCTCGACGAGCGTGTTGATGAGGCTCGACTTGCCGACGTTCGAGCGCCCGGCGAACGCCACCTCCGCGCTGACGGGCGGAGGGAGCGACGCGAGCGAGCCCGCGCCGGCGACGAAGGACGAGTCGACGATCTGGAACGGATCGAGCTGCCGCTCGGCGCGTGCCGTCGGAGCAGCTTGAGGCTTGGGGGCGCGGCGGGATGTGGTCACTTCGAGCGGGGCGGCTGGAACTGTGGCTTGCACTCGTCGCACTGGCAGAGCGAGCGCAGGTACCGGAAGGTGTAGATGCCCGAGTCGTGCCGATCGCCCCACGTGAACTGGAGCGCGTAGTTGCCGACCTGCTCGATCTCGCGGACGTTCAGGTCGCCGCCGGGCACGAAGTTGATCGTGCCGCCGTGCCCCTGGCAGTTCGCGCACGGGCAGTACCCGCGCAGGATCTCGTGCGGAAGGACGCTGCGGTGGCCATCGGCCCAGTGGATCTCCATCACCCGCGCGCCGTGCGGCGCCTTGACCTGAGTGGGAGTCAGCTTCGGATCCTGCGGCATCGTGCCCTTCCAGGCGACGGCAGTACCACGCCGATCCGGCGCTGCAAAGCGCCGCGGCGCGTCCACCGGGCGCCGCTCCGCTTTTCTCGGATCCCGCGGTGTCTCCGAGGTTTCCAGGGCTCCGTCAGGGCTCGATCGCCCGGCGCTCTCCGCGCCCTCCGGGGCGCCTCGGGCTAGCCGGAGCGGGAGCGGACCGCGGCTGCGTACGTCACCCTGCGGCGACCACCCGCGCATCGACGGGGGCGAGCGTCGCCTCGACGCGCTCGAGGATCCGCACGACCGCGGCGCCCTCGTCGAGCGGCGTCAGCGGCGGCGCGCGGTCCTCGACGCAGCGGAGGAAGTGCTCGATCTCCACGGAGAGCGGCTCGCGCCACGGCACCTCGAGCTCGCGCCCGGCCGGCGCGAGCTCGAGGTGCGCGGCGCGCTCGCTGGACGGCGCGCCCGCCGCGGCGCCGCGCGCGTCCAGGAACACGATGCGGTCGGGCGCGCGCACGTCGTCGAAGACCGCGACGCCCACGCTGCCGACGAGCCGGAGCCGCCGCTCCTTCGTCGGGCTCGACGAGCAGAGCTCGATCCGCGCCGCGAGGCCGCTCTCGAGGCGCGCCTCGAGCGTGACGAGCTCGCCGCACGGCGCGAGGTGGGCTCGCGCCTCGGCGAGCGGGCTCGAGTCGAGCGCCGAGAGCAACGAGAGATCGTGCGGCCCGAGCGTCCAGAGCGCCGACCGGGCCCCGCCGCCGGCGCCGGCGGCGCCGGC
Source organism: Sorangium sp. So ce363 (assembly GCF_051520435.1). NCBI lineage: Bacteria > Pseudomonadati > Myxococcota > Polyangiales > Polyangiaceae > Sorangium > Sorangium sp. So ce363. The sequence continues at coordinate 10,598,455 of NZ_CP150333.1, forward strand.
GCTCATCGACAGGCGCGCCGCGCTGAAGCTCACGAGATCGCCGAGGCGCCGCTCGCGCGCGAGCGCGACGAGGTGCACCACGGAGGGGTGGTAGCGGAGCAGGTGGCCGACCATGCCGATCCGGCCGAGCGCCGCAGCGCGGGAAGCGCAGCGATCGGCCTGCGCGGCGGAGAGGGCCAGCGGCTTCTCCACGAAGACGTCGGCGCCGGCCTCGAGGGCCCGCAGCGCGAGCTCGGCGTGGCTCGCCGCGGGGGTCGCGACGATCACGGCGTCCACGCGCGCGGCCAGCGCCTCGTCGATCGTGCGCACGAGCCGCGCGCGCGGGGCGAGCGCGCGCGCCTGCGAGAGGCGGCCGCGGTCGACGTCCGCCACGGCGACCACGCGCGCCCGCGCGTTCTCCGACAGCGCGCGGAGGAGCTTCTCCCCCCACCGCCCGCAGCCCACCAGCGCGACCCGGATGTTCGCGGCGCTCACGGCGCCCCCGGCGCCGCGGCGGACTCGGCCGGCCGGAGCGTGAGCTCGCCGAGGATCGCCTCGCCCTCGGCGTTGCCCGGGTGGATCGAGGGCCCGTTGATGTCGACGACGAAGTCGTACCGCGCGCGCGCCTCGCCCTCGATCGTCGCGCGCACGCGGACGTGCTGGAAGCAGGCCGACTCGGTGGTGGCGCTCCAGGCGGGCGCCTTTCCCGGGTGCCGCGCGCCGATCGCCTCCGGCACACTCCGGCCGCCCTCGGGGCGGTACTGCTGCACGATGCCGAGCGCCGCCCTGCGGTCCGAGGCGTTGAACCTCGATTGCGTCCAGAGGACCGCGCCGCCGGCGGCGGCGCTGGTGCCCACGAGCAGCAGCATCCGCACCGCCTTGCCGTAGTCCATCCGCGAGCCGTATAGCCCCGGCGCTCGAGGAGAGCCAGCCGGGGCGGCGCGCCGCCTAACCCACGAACGACCCGAGCCCGCGGAACCTGCGGTACCGATCGTCGACGAGCTCCTCCGGCCCGAGCCCGTCCATCGACGTGAGCGTCGCCCAGAGCGCCTTGTCGAGCCGCACCGCGGCGTCGTCGTGATCCTGGTGCGCGCCGCCGGTCGGCTCCTCGACGATCGTGTCCACGACGCCGAGCTGCAGCAGATCCGGCGCGGTGATCTTGAGCCGGGCCGCGGCCTCATCGGCGCGGGAGCCGTCCTTCCAGAGGATGGCCGCGCAGCCTTCCGGCGAGATGACCGAGTAGCAGCTGAACTCGAGCACCAGCACCCGGTTGGCGACGCCGAGCGCCAGCGCGCCGCCCGAGCCCCCCTCGCCGATGACGGTCGCCACGATCGGCACCCCGACCCGCGCCATCGCGGCGAGCGCGGCGCCGATCGCCTCGCTCTGGCCGCGCTCCTCGGCGCCGATGCCCGGGTAGGCGCCCATCGTGTCGATGAACGTCAGGATCGGCAGCCCGAACCTGTCGGCCATCTCGTAGAGCCGGATGGCCTTCCGGTAGCCCTCCGGGTGCGGCATCCCGAAGTTGCGCTTCACGTTCTCCTTGGCGCCGCGCCCCTTCTGGTGGCCCACCACCACCACGCTCCGCCCGTGGTACGTCGCGAGCCCGCCGACGATGGAGCAGTCGTCGGCGAAGCGCCGATCGCCCTTCAGCTCGACCCAGTCGGTGAACAGCCGCTTGATGTAATCGAGCGTGTACGGCCGGTTCGCGTGCCGCGAGAGCAGCACCTTCTGCATCGGCGTGAGGCCCGCGAAGATCTCGCGCGCCAGCCGGCCCGTGTTGTCCTCGAGCTGGGCGAGCTCCGGCTCGAACCGCGGGTCCGCCGCGGCGAGCGCGCGCAGCTCCCGCACCTTCTCGATGAGCTCTGCGACAGGTTTCTCAAAGGGTAGGATCGAAGCAGCCACGGCCCGGACCCTAACGCTGCAGCGGGCGGACGGCTACGGCGCTGTGCTGCCGCGCTGCATCGTCCACGGGATGACGCGCGCGCACGCCCCGGCCGATCGGCCGAGGCGCCGCGTCACCTCGGTCATTCGGGGAGGGCGTTGGTCGGCTCGGCGTGAATGAAGGCGTTCGCCGGGACCTGCGACATCGGCCGGCTCCGGATGACGTTGTAGATCGTGACCGGCTTGTCCTTGCCCTTCACCTTGGCGGGCTGGAGCTCCTCGGTCTCGAACCTTCCACCGAGCTGCGCGTACGTGCTCTCGCTGATGACGATCTGTCCGGCCAGCGCGATGGAGCAGAGCCGCGCCGACGTGTTCGCCACGTCGCCGATCACGGTGTAGCTGAGCGCCTTCGAGCTCCCGATGTACCCGGCGACGAGCGGGCCGGTGTGGATCCCGATGCCGACCGCGAGCGGAAGCTCGCCCTTCTCGAGCCGCTCGCGGTTGAACTCGCCGAGCACCTCGCCCATCTTCAGGGCGCACTCCACGCTGCGGACCGCATCGTCCCGGTGGGCGACCGGCGCGCCCCAGAGCGCCATGATCCCGTCGCCCATGAACTTGTCGAGCGTGCCTTCGAACTGGAAGATGGTGTCGACCATCCGCTCGAAGTACAGGTTCAGCATCTCGACGAGCTCCTCGGGCCGCTTGCTCTCGGCCATGCGCGTGAAGCCGCGGATGTCGCTGTTGAAGACGGTGCACTCCTCGACGTGCTGGCCGCCCTGCTTCACGGCGAGCTGGCCGCTCAGCACGCGCTCGGCGATGTTCGGCGAGAGCAGCCGGCGCAGCTGCTCGCGCGTGACGATCTCGTTCTCGATCTTCTTCCCGAGGATGTTGATCTCGATGAACATCGCCGCCTGGTAGGCGATGGCCGTCACCAGCTCGAGGTCCTTGGGCTGGAACTGCGCGAGCGTCTCCGAGTCGAGCCAGAGCACGCCGAGCACCTCGCTGTTGTGCTGCAGCGGGGCGACGATCGCCGAGCTGATCCGGTTCAAGATCATGCTCTTGCCCTTCGACGCCGCGAAGTCCATCGCCGCGTCGTGGGTCAGCACCGCGGCCCGCTCGTGGACGACGTGGTTCAGGATCGTCGACGACACGCTGATCGGGGCCGTCGTCCCGTCGCGCCGCTGCATGGCCTGCGGGGTGAGCTCGCCGTTCTCGTTGCGCAGGAAGATCACCCCGCGGTCGGCGCGGATGAACTTGAACACGCTCGTGAGGATCTTCTCGAGCAGCTTCGTCGTGTCGCGCTCGGCGGCGATCTCGCGGGACAGCTCGTGCGACAGGCGCAGCCGCTCGTAGTCGGCGCGCAGCTGGTTCATGTCGTTGGCGATCCGATCGAACGCCAGGAACCCCTTGTCGACCGCGGCGATCTGCGTCCCGATCTGCCGGGCCTGATCGTTCACGTCGATGCGGGTGCCCTGCGCGACGAACGAGCCTCCGTGCGCCCCCGAGCGCCCCGGCAGCGGCGCGGTCCCGCCCGGCCCGGCGCCCAGCGGCGGCGGCGGCACGTAGGGCTGCCGCGTCACCGGCGGCGCCACCGGCGTGCCCGGGAGCGGCGGCTGCGCCGGCTGGCGCTGGTACTGCGGCTGCTGCGGCGGATACCCGTGGCCCGGCGGCTGCGCCGGCGCCGCGCCTTGGTGGTTGACCACGGGCGGCCAGCCCGGGACGAGGGGCGGCGCGACCGGGGCGGCCGGATCGTCGAAGCGGCCACGCGTGGACCCCAGGGCGATCTCGTCCCCGTGCTTCAGCGGCGCTTCGCCCCGGACACGCTCGCTGTTGATGAACGTGCCGTTCAGGCTCCCCAGATCGCGCAGGACGAAGTGATCGCCCCGCTGCTCGATGATGCAGTGCTCCTTGGAGACGATCTTGTCGAGCAACTGGATGGAGTTGTTCGGGTGGCGCCCCAGCGAGTTCACGGGTCGCAGATCGATCGCCTGCTGGCCCTCGGCGGTCTGCAGGATGAGGCGGGCCATCGGTTCTGGCAGATTACCCAGCCGGGCACGGACCGACAATCTTTCCGGCCGAAGTCCAGCGCCGGCCGCGGGAGGCGACCGTGCCGGGCCGCGCAAAATGCGCCTCGGCCCCGCTGGAAACACCTGCGCCGAGCTCGACCGCCCGGGGCGGCTGTCGTCGGCTGTCGCATGGATACCTGACCGGATGATTAGCTTACCGGGCCCTGCATCTCAGGGAGGCGTCGCCTGGAACGGCTATGCGCCCACATGCCGCCGCGTTAGTCGGCCGCATGGATTCCGCGTACCTCCTCGCGATCGATCAGGGCACCACCGGAACGACGTCTCTCCTCATGGACACGTCGGGGGCGACGCTGGGCCGCGCGACGCGCGAATTTCGCCAGCACTTCCCGGAGCCGGGCCTCGTCGAGCACGACCCGGAGGAGATCTGGCAGAGCGTTCAGGATGCCGTGGGCGAGACGCTCAGGGCGGCGGGCGTGGCCGGCAGCGCGATCAAGGCCATCGGCATCACGAACCAGCGCGAGACGACGCTCGTCTGGGAGCGCGCGACCGGGCGCCCGATCCACCGCGCGATCGTGTGGCAGGACCGCCGCACGGCGGCGCGCTGCGCCGAGCTCCGCGCCGCGGGCCACGAGCAGGCGGTCGAGGAGACCACCGGCCTCGTGCTCGATCCGTACTTCAGCGGCACGAAGCTCGCGTGGCTCCTGGACAACGTGCCCGGCGCGCGCGCGCGCGCCGAGCGCGGCGAACTCTGCTTCGGCACCATCGACAGCTTCCTCGTCTGGAGGCTCTCGGGCGACGCGGCCGGCGGCTCGCCGGTGCACGCGACCGACGTCACCAACGCGTCGCGCACCCTGCTCATGGGCCTCGCGTCGCTGCGCTGGGACGACGCGATGCTCGCGATGCTCCAGATCCCGCGCTCGCTCTTGCCGCAGATCGTGGGCTCGGCGGGCCGCATCGCGGCGACTCGCGGCTTCCCGCACCTGCCCGACGGTATCCCGATCGCCGGCATCGCGGGCGACCAGCAGGCGGCCCTCTTCGGCCAGGCCTGCTTCGCGACGGGCGACGCGAAGTGCACCTATGGCACCGGCGCGTTCGTGCTGGCCAACATCGGCGATCGCCCGCTCAGGAGCCGCTTCGGCCTGCTCACCTCCGTCGGGTGGAAGATCGGCTCCGAGGTGGTCTTTGCGCTCGAGGGAAGCGCCTTTATCGCCGGTGCGGCGGTGCAGTGGCTCCGCGACGGCCTGGGCCTCATCAAGAGCGCGGCGGAGATCGAGGCGCTCGCCCGCAGCGTGCCCTCGAGCGAGGGCGTCACGTTCGTCCCGGCGCTCTCGGGCCTCGGCGCGCCCTACTGGGATCCGGACGCTCGCGGGATCATCTCCGGGGTGACGCGCGGCACGACCGCGGCGCACCTCGCCCGCGCGACGCTCGAGGGAATCGCGCTCTCCGTGACGGATCTCGTGCGGGCCATGGCCGACGACCTGGGCCACCCGCTGCGCCGGATGCGCGTGGACGGCGGCGCCGCCGCGAACGACCTGCTCATGCAGTTCCAGGCGGACGTGGCGAACGTCGCTATCGAGCGCCCCACCGACCTGGAGACGACGGCGCGAGGCGCGGCAATGCTCGCCGGGGTCGGCGCCGGCCTCTTCCTCACGAAGGAGGACGCGGCCCGCATGTCCCGTGTGGGGCAGAGCTTCCAGGTCGAGATGAGCGAGGCGGCTCGATCCGCCCACCTCCACCGCTGGGCCGACGCCGTCGCCCGCACGCGCTCGAAGCGCAGCTGAGCACTCGCCGATTCCCCTGAATTTCCACGCTGTTTTCCGCTTGAACCAGGTCTTCCGAAGCTCTCTCCCGAGCCGTCATCGCGCCGCGGCTCGGCGGCCGAACGGGCTTCCGGATCAAGGAATCAACCCTAGGTTGCGAGAGTTAGGCCCAGAAGCCCCCAACCAGCGTAGAGTGCTATGACGACGGCGCATTTCCGTTCAAACTTGGTGCACTTGAACCGAGGCGCGCGGCCAGCCCACCGCCGCCTCGCTGCTTTCGATGGAGACGAGGAGGACATGCCGACTACCGAGAATGCTTCAGCCGGCGGGACGGCCGTTCGCGACATCCCGATCGACTGGGAGGCGCTGGAGGACGCCTTCGAGAACAACGCCCCAGAGGTGCACTCGTACCTGCACCTCGGCACGGGCGACGTGCTGCGGGTGGTCGACGGCGTGGCGGATCCGCAGATGCACGCGCGCATCGCGGCAGACGCGAACTATCTCCGGATCGATCCCGTGAGCTCGCGCGAGCAGTACCGGTGGATGGAGCGCTACATCCCGATGGTGGAAGACATGGATCTCCAGGCGAAGCTCAGCCAGGCGATCGATGGCAAGGGCGCGTTCCGTCGCTTCAAGGATGTGTTGATGTCCTACGGTCCGGAGCGGGAGCGCTGGTTCGCGTTCCGGAGCGAGCGGCTGCGGATCTTCATGGAGGCGTGGCTGAGCGCCCACGCGCTGAACCCGGTCCCTCGCCCGCTCTGGGTGCCGGAGGTGCCGTCTCGTCCGGAGCCGGTCGTCCCGTCGGTCCCTGCGGTGGAGCCGCCGGCGCGCGAGCGCGAGGAGACGCGAGAGCCCCGCCGCGGCAAGAGCGTGGAGAGCCTGCGCAAGAATCTCCGCGACATCGCCGAGGCGCTCGGTCCGCGGGATCTCGACACGCTGACGGCGTTCGCGGAGTTCCTGAAGGCGCGCCGCGCGGCGCGCTCGTTCGCGCACCACTACCACGAGGCCCAGGGGCCGGTGGACGACGACGCCGGGCCTGCTTCGCAGGAGATCGCGAGCGAGTCGCGCAGCGACACGGCGTGACGGCGCGCTGCCGGCGCCGCGATCGCGGCGCCGGGGCGCTGGCCTGAGGGTGGGTGAGGGAACGGAAGGGAGCGGCGGCTTCGAGCGCCGAGCGGTCTAGAAGTACCAGTCGGTGCGGGCACCGATGTACTGGCCGACCTTCGAGCCGACGCCCGGACCGGCGCCAACCCGCTGCAGGTAGCCGGACATCGCCCCATCCCTCGCGGCATCGTTGTAGATGGCGAGCGAGTAGATGAGCTTGAAGTGCGGCCGCGCGCCGGCGCTGAGCTCGCCGGTCGGCACGAGGGTCGGGACGACCGAGACCTTGACCGCGGTGCCCAGGTCGCCGTCGCCGTCCTTACGGCCCTGGAACGAGGCCTCGACGACGGGGTGGAAGTTCTTGTGCGCGAAGATCGTGGCGTTCGCCTGGACCGAGAAGTCCATCTGCTTCTCGAGGGCCGTGGGGGGCGCGGCGCCCTCGGCCTCGTACGCCGCCTTCGTGTAGTGGAAGGTGGCGAGGCCTTCCAGGGCGGCGGCGTCGCCGAGCCGGAAGCCGAGGTGCTCGACCGCCTCGATGGCGAAGGAGCCCGCGTAGGTGTTGTCCGAGTTCGGGGAGCCCCAGGTCTGGTACGTCTTCGCGCCGCCGGCGGCGCCGTTGGCGATGCCGGTGCCGAAGCGCACCGCCGTGTCGCTGAAGTTGCCCTGGCCGAGGCCGAGGTGCAGCTTCGCGCCGATGACGCCGCCGAAGTCCGCCGGCGCGTTCTCGGGCACCGCGTACCCCTCGCCCAGCTTCGCGGCCGGCAGGACATGGAACTCGCCGTGGACCTTGACGTGGTGCTTGGCCTCGCCGCCGAACTCCGCCTTGTAGTTGCCGGCGAAGATGGTGCGGAAGCGCTCGAGGTTCCCGCCCGGCACGTCCGCCCCGTTCACGTCGATGTTGTAGGGGGGGGTGGTGGCTCCAAAGCCCCGGTACCCGAGGATCGCGAGCTGCAGGCCGCCGTACTTGATGCCGCCGCCCTGGCCGCTGAGGTCGTCGAGGTAGAAGTAGTCGCCGATCGGCGCGTACTGCTCGCGGAAGAACTTCGCGCCGCCCCAGACGCTGAGGCCCGGGACGAGGAAGTTGCCGGCCTCGATGTACGCCTGGTTGAACTGCACCGTGATCGACTGGCCACCGTTCGAGGACGGCTGCATGAACGGCCCGCCGTACTGGTTCCAGATGGCGAACGTCATCTCGGACTTGACGTAGAAGTCATCCGGCGTCGCGCCCTTCACCACGTGCGCGACGAACGACGGCTCGGAGTAATCGCCCTCTTCGTAGCGGCCGCCGATGCCGAACCCGAGCAGGTTCAGGGACGCGCCCTGGACGTTCTGCCCGTAGACCGGGGACCACGCCATGCCGAGGCGTGAGTACCAGTGCCACTCAAAATTCTCGCTCCCCACCGCGTGAGCCGACCGCGGCGCCGCCGTGAGGCAAAGGGCGGAGACGGAAAGCAGCCCGAGGGCTCGGACAGCGGCGCGCCGACCCGCGATTCGCTTGCTGGGGACCGACGACCTGTCTCTCATAAGTGATGTCATCGAACGACGCTCCTATCCATTCTCTGGGAGTGTGCTTGGGGTGATGGGAGGTGATTCGGCCAGATGGCCAAGCGCGGCAGAGGTAGTGGCCTGTCAAGAGAATCTAAGTTGACTCTGTGGGAAAGAGCCACCCGCTGCCACACATGCGGGGCCCGCGGGGGGCACAGTTAACAGGAACGTTCTGTTCATGTCAAAGGTCTCCGAACACCCTTCGGCAGTTTGTCATCTTCTGCGGCGCGTTATTATTAAGTAATCGAAATCACTTGGTTAAGCAGCACCCGCTCTCTTCCTCGGGCCAGGAACGGGGGCCTAGAATGACGCATCGCACCAAAAACAGGCTCGCGCTGGCTCTCGCGCTGCCTGAAGTGTTGCCAGAAGAATTCACGGGTGCCCCCTGGTGCGTTACCGGGTGCGCGCCGCGCACGTGACACGGACAGGAAGGCTGCATTGGCGAGCCCCGGCCAGCTGCGCTTTCGCAGCTTTCGCAGCGTGATGACGCCGCTGCGCACGACGGTGTGCCGCATGTTTCGGGACCACGAACCTGGCTTTTCATGTCGACACCCGGCCGGGGCGTCGCCGCGGTGCTCGTCTCTCTCCTGGGTTGAACCCAGGGCGAGCCGTCGGCCCCGCTGAGCGTCATTGACGCTCGCCGGCGCACCGAACGCGCCGCGCCAGCGAGCGGATCCTGTGCGCGCGCGCAGGACCATGCCGCGGAGCACAGGCCGCGCAGGCAGATCGCCCTTGGTCGACAGGATAACGCATCGCGTCGTAACGGCGCAACGACCGACGCAGATCCAGAGCGGGTCAGTCTCGATTGCAGTGCAGCGTGGGTGGACATGTTCTTGTCCAGGAAGGGCGTTGCGCTGTCGCCCCGAAACATCCCATCTGCTTCGGCGAGGCCGGCTGGTGCCTGGCGGGCCTCCGGGCGCGGTAGCGGCGCGCGCCGCGATGCCACCGGCTCGCCGCACCGAACGCCTGAGTTGTTGAAAGAGAGGCCTCCATCCTCTGCATGAGCAACGGCTCGTGAGCCCTCTTCACGATGTCTGGTGCTGTCCTTCGCTATCGAGAGGTGGAATCGACCCGCGAGATGGACTTCTGCTCTCCTGCCGCCCGGGCGTGCAGCTCGACGTGGCGAGCAGCTGGCCGGTCGCTCGGCGCGGCTCAGCGAGCGGGCGTGATGCTCAAGGAGACCCGGGCCCGCGCGTTCTGGTAGTACGCGTCGAGCGCCTGGGCGAGCCGCTGCCCGACATACCAGCGCTTCAGCGCCGGGGCGACCTCCTCGTAGCGTTGATCCTTGAACGGCGTGGCGCCGGAGCGCAGGACGATCTTGAGCTCGAAATCGGTGGGCTCGAGCATCGGCGCGACCATGCGATCCAGGTACAAGCTCGCGCGCGCCTGGCGGCGCAGCAGCGCGTCGAGCTCGTCCGAGCTCATCCCCTCGGCGGCCGCCGCGGCGAGGAGGCGCGCGCGGCCGCGAGCGCGCTGCTCCAGCGCGATCCGGGCGGCCTCGGCCCGCTGCGCCACCTCCGCCGAGGTCGGCGCCGGCGAGATCGGCAGACTGGCGAGCAGCGTCTCCGCGATGTGCCTGTCGAGCGCGGCGCGCACATGCCTGTCTCGGTACAGCCCGGGCTCCGCGTCAGGATCGGCGAGCGCCTCGAGGCGGGCCTCGAAGGCGAGCTCCCGCTCGAAGATGAACTGAGGCCGGCGCACGCCGCCCGTCTCCGGCGCATGCCAGCGCACGACGACGCGGTCGAGCGGCACCGGCGCCGCGGCCGACGGCGCGACCTGGCCGTGGGCGCTCGGCGTCAGCGACGCGAGCGTGAGCAACGCGAGCAGCGTCGTGAGGAGCCCGGAGCGGCGCACATCGGCAGGCTAGCGCAACCGCGCCGCGCATCCCATTCCGGGCAGCGCCGCGCTCGCGGAGCGCCCGGGGCGCGGGCAGCGGGTATAGAATGGAGCCACCATGTACAGGCAGTTCGCGCTCGAGGGCGAGGTCCACACCTTGCTCGACTGTGTGCCGCTCTCGGTGCGGCGGAAGCTGGACCTCGCCGAGATCAAGATCTCTCTCGCAGGGTGGCAGGCGCTGTCGCGCGCGGAGCGGCTCGCCCTGTGTCACCTGCCGGTCGACACGGACGAGGACGTCGCCGTCTACGCCGAGGTGCTCCGCGGCTTTGCGGAGCGCGCCGGGGTCGCCCTCGCCCCCCTCGCGGGCGCGCCGGTGCGCCGCGCGGCCTGGGATCGGGACAGCGTCAGCGCGCGGCTGCACGAACGGCTCGGCCCGGACGGCGCGCTCGACGAGGGCGCGCTCGGCCGCCTGGCGGAGCTGACCGAGGAGGAGCGCTACGCCATCGTCAAGCTTGCCGATCCGAAGCGCGGGCCCGAGAAGCTGCGCGCGCTGCTCGGCGAGCTCGGGCTGTTCCGGGACGCCGGCGCTGCCCGCTCGCCGTGAGCCAGGCCGCGGCGAGGATCCCGGGCGCGACGAAGGCGCGGGTGAGCGCGCTGTCCGCGCGGCTCGCGCGGGGCGAGCTCGTGGTCCTCTCGCGCTGACGTCCGGCGGCGGAGCGTCAGCGCGCCGCGCTCACCACTTCACCATGACCTTCGACGGGTTGACCTCCGCGGTGACGCGCGGAACGTCGACGAGCACGTCGAGGAAGTCGCTGCCCGGCTGGCTCAGATCGAGGCTCGCCGCCTTGGGCTCCACGCGCGCCACGATCGCGTCGGCGTTGACGGCGCCCACGTCCTCCGGCGTCCCCGTGATCCTCACCTGCACCACGGCCGGCGCGACCGTCGCGCGCGGGATGCCGATCACCTCGACCTTGCGCTCGAACGTCCGCGTGGCGAGCTCGCGCCCGATCTCGAGCGTCGCCATCACGCTCTCGAAGCTGTACGTCACGAGCTTGGGCGGCCGATCGAGCGCCAGCTGCCGCTGGTAGGTGCCCTCCGTGAGCCCGCTGATGTCGAACGGCGCGGTGCGCGCGAGTTGCATCACGTCGACGACCGAGCGCGGGCCGCGGGCGCTGACCATCGGCGGCTCGACCGAGACCATCCCCTTCACGAGGAACCCCTGCGCGGCGTCCCCGGTGCGGGGGACGTGCACCGGGATGGCCCGGGTGACGACGTCGTCCCAGCCGAGCTCGATCGTCGACGGGTACATCTGCTCGACCATCAGCCCGGCTGGCACGTGGAACATCGACGCGTCGAGGTCGATGTGCGTCACCGTGCCGTTGCGGAGATCGAGCCGCAGCGTCCCGAGGCTCTCGGCGCGCAGGTCGTCGAGCTGCGTCCGGGAGCCGCGCACCGTGACCGCCACCTCGTTCGGGATCTGGGTCATGAGCTGCCGGTTGCTCGACTCGGGCGGGAGGATCGAGACGACGCTGAGCATCAGCGTGCGCTGCGCGTTCTCCGCGCCGTGAATGAAGGCGTAGAGGCACAGCGCGAAGGTGATCGAGAGCAGCTTGAGGCTGAGGTTGTCGAGCAGCGCCGAGCGGAGCGCCTCGCGGATGCCGGCAAGCGTCATGGCTCATCTCGCGGGGGCATCCCCTCCGCGCTCCCCTTGGATGCGGCGGTCGCCGCGACCTGCCCGGTCGGGACGAAGGTGCGCTGTGACGGGACGGGGGAGTCGGTCGCGGCCGCCGCGGGGACGTCGACCATGGCCGGCCGGCCGCGCTCGGACGGGCGATCCGCGTCCTGCGGCGAGGCCGTCCCCCCGGCGCCGGCCCCGGCCGCGGCGCGCAGGTCGGCGCTGGATCCCGTCGCGGCGCGCGCCTCGGCGCCCGAGCGCATCGGCGTGGACGTCGACATCCGCGCCATCGGCCGCGCGTCGGGGTCCACGGCCGCCTTGATCATCGAGGACGTCTTCGAGACCGGCGCTGCAGGCTTGGCCTCGATCGGCGCGGGCTTCGCGGCGGCGGGCTTGGCGGGCTCGTGCGCCTGCCCGGCGCCTTGCGTCGCGCCCACGGCGGGGCCGCGCGCCGCCGGCGTGGGGAGGCTCGCGCGGCCGACCTGGGCGACCTTCTTGGCGAAGCGCCGCCTGCGCGACGAGCGGCCGAAGAGCCCGAGCAGCGCGTGCCGCAGCGACTGGCCGTCGAGGTTCGAGACGATGTTGCCGCTGAAGCAGAAGCTGATCGTGCCGCGCTCCTCGCTGACGACGACGACGACCGCGTCGGTCTCCTCGGTGATCCCGAGCGCGGCGCGGTGGCGGGAGCCGAGGCTGGCGTCGAGGATCTTGGTCTCCGGCATCGGGAAGAAGACGCCGGCGCGCGCGATCTTGAGATCGCGGATCAGCACCGCGCCGTCGTGCAGCTTGTTCACCGACTCGGGGACGAACAGCGAGACGAGCAGCTCTCGCGTGACGACCGAGTCGATGTGGATCCCCTCGCTCTTGACGAACTCCAGCACGTTGGCGTCCTGCTCGAAGGCGATGATCGCGCCCATGCGGTGGCGGGCGAGCTCGGTCGCGGCGGCCACCACCTCGTCGATGACGCGCGACTGCTGCTCGCGGCCGCTCGTGAACCAGTTGCTGCCGCCCACGCGGATGAGGGCGCGGCGGATGTCGTTCTGGAAGACGACGACCACGATGAGGATGATCGAGGAGAGGAGCCAGGAGAGGAGGTTGAGGAGCGTGGTCAGGCCGAAGATCTTCGCCCCGAGGTAGATGAGGAAGACGATGCCGAGCCCGAGGCCCATCTGCATCGCGCGGGTGCCGCGCAGCACGAGGAGCGCGCGATAGACGACGTAGGCGACGATGAAGATGTCGAAGAAGTCCCGGATGACCTGCGTCGCCGGCCTCACCGAGAAGAGTCGGAGGAACCCTTCAACCATCGCCGCGCGCCCCCTGGGCGACGGGGCCGTCCGGGCGCCGACGGTCGCCGGCGCCCGCGCGCTCGATCGCGCGCATCACGTCGAGGGCCTGGCGCACGGGGCGGACGTCGTGGACACGGACGGCCGCGGCGCCGCGCGCGGCGCACGCGATCGCGGCGGCGACGGTGCCGCCGAGGCGGTCCGGGGGCGGCGCGAGCGGCGCTTCCCCGCCGTCGCCTCGCCCCGCGGCCTCCGAGGCCGCGGCGCGCGCCAGGAACGACTTGCGGCTCGGCCCGACGAGCACGGGAAAGCCGAGGGCGCAGAGCTCGTGCAGCCTGGCGCACAGCTCGAGCGACTGGCGCGCGTTCTTCGCGAAGCCGAGGCCCGGATCGAGGACGAGCTCGCCGTCCGGCAAGCCTGCCTCGAGCGCCCGCGCGGCGGCGCTCGACCACTCGCGGGCCACGTCGGCCACGACGTCGTCGTAGGCGTCGTCGGGGTACGCGGAGAAGCCGGCCATCGCCGACATCGGGCCGCGGCTGTGCATGAGCACGAGCGACGCCCCGCGCCGAGCGCAGAGCGCGCCGAGCTCCGCCGCGCTGTCGAGCGAGATCGAGTTGACCACGGCCGCGCCATCGTCGAGCGCGCGCGCCGCGACGGCGGGAGAGGTCGTGTCGATGGAGACCACCGCTCCCCTCTTCACCGCGTCGCGCACGCTCCCGCCGATGCGCGCGATCTGCTCGTCATCCGGCACGGGCCGCGCGCCCGGCCGCGTCGACTCCGCGCCGATGTCGATCATGTCTGCCCCCTCGGAGAGCATCGCATCGATCTGCGCGAGAGCCGTATCTTCATCCGCAAAGCGACCGCCGTCGGAGAACGAGTCCGGCGTGCGGTTCAGGACCCCCATGATCACCACGCTCCTGCGGCGTTCGAGCAGCATGCGCAGCGGGGACATTTCCTGTGGGTAGCAACTTTTGCGCCGAACGGCAATTGTCTGGTCGAATCGATGTTTTCCAGGAGCAATTGGAACATCGCGAGGGGGGTCCGGCGCGTCGCGCTCTGCCAACCGCCGGCTGGGCCGGCGGGCGCGCGCCGGCGTTGGACGGCGCACCGGCGTCCACATTCGCTTCGGGCGCCGGCTTCCCGGCGGCCGTCCCACGCTCGGGCGGGGACTCAGCGCGAACCATGGGGAAGAAACGGTACGGAGGGAACGGAGGGTACGCAGAGAACGGAGGCAATCAGGCAAGGGGAATCAAGGGGAATCAAGGGGAATCAAGGGGAAGCAGGGGGGCGCGGCGCCGGGTCCCCCCCCACGCTCCGCGCGCCGCTGACTCGGCCTTGCTTCTTTGCTAGGGTCCCGCCTACACATTCACATCGGCGGCCCCTCGCGGTCGTCCGGTGCGGGCGGGGACACGCGCGAGCGTGCCCCGTCAACCGTTTCTCAGGCTGCACCAGCGGACGAGACCGAGCGGTTCCATGCTGCGCACGCGTATCCGGGCAGGTCCCCTCGCCGGCTTCGTCTTGAGCGCCCTCTTCGCGGCGTGCTTCGCCGTGCTCGGCGTGGGCGAGCTCTTCATCCCTGCGCTCAGCCCCGAGATGGGCATGCCTGCGCCCGTGACGCTGCGCGTCCCGTACGGTCCGCGGATCGTGCGCGACACGCACGACGGGAGCTTCACGCTTTCGTACGAGCACAGGCGCGTGATCGTGCCGCGCGGCACGGTCCTCTCGGAGCACAACGAGGATCACAACGCCGCGATGGCGTACGAGACGGTGCGGCGGATGCGGCGGCCCGGGCTCGGCGCGCGCCTCGCGAGCATGTACGCCATCTACCTCATCGTCTGCCTGATGCTGACGGTCTACCTGCGTCGCTTCGGGCAGAACCGGGTGCGGCTGCTCCGCACGCAGGTGGGCATGTTCGTCCTGATGACGGGCTCGCTCATCGTCGCGAAGCTCCTCCTGCTCTTCACGGCGCTGCCCGAGTTCTGGATGCCGGTCGCGGCGCTCCCGCTCTGGGTGGCGATCGCGTTCGATCGGCGGACCGCGTTCCTCGTCGAGGTCGGGGTCGCGTTCATCGCGTCGTCGCTGCTCCGGTTCGACGTCGTGCTCCTGTCGGTGCTGCTCGTGCGCGGCATCGCCGCGACGATGTTCTTCTTCAAGCGCAAGGGCTCGCGGCAGCTGTTCGTCGCGGGCAGCCTGGCGGGCATCGCCGGCGCGATCGGGTTCATCGCGCTGACCGTGCTGTTCGAGGGGAGCTTCGATCTCGGCGCCGATCTGAAGCGCTGGCTCGGCTCCAACGTGCTGGCCTGCATCGGCGGGGGGCTGCTCGTCGGCGTGCTCGGTCGGAGCCTGAGGGAGCCGGCCGAGCGGGCGATGGGGCACGTGCCCCGCGACAAGCTGCTCGACCTCACCGACCTGGAGCAGCCGCTGCTCAAGAAGATGGCGGCGGAGGCGCCGGGCAGCTGGGAGCACGCGCGCGCGATGGCGAACCTCGCCGAGGCCTCGGCCGCGGCGATCGGCGCCGACGCGCTGCTGACGCGCGTGGGCGCCTACTACCACGACCTCGGCAAGACGGTGCAGCCCAAGTACTTCATCGAGAACCTCCCGCCCGGCGAGCGATCGCCGCACGAGGAGCTCGATCCGGAGGTGAGCGCCGACGCGATCATGGCGCACGTCGTGATGGGCACGAAGATCCTGCGTGAGGGCAACATCCCCGAGCCGGTGGTCGAGTTCGCGTACACCCACCACGGCACGCAGGTCGTCGAGTATTTCTGGCACAAGTGCGTCGAGCAAGGGAACCCGAAGGACCTGACGCAGGAGCACTTCCGCTACCCCGGCATGAAGCCGCAGACGAAGGAGACGGCCATCCTGATGCTCGTCGACTCCATCGAGGCGGCGTCGCGGACCATCTGGCCGCCCGAGCACAAGAAGTTCGAGGAGATGATCCAGCGGGTGATGTTCTCGAAGCTCGCGTCTGGCCAGCTCGATCAATCCGGGCTGACGATCGAGGACCTGCGCATCATGACGAGCCGGATGGCGTCGACGCTGGTCAACATGTACCACGGGCGCATCAAGTACCCGTGGCAGCGCGAGAGCGATCGCGCCGGGCACACGCCTGCGCCGCCGACGGTCACGCCGCACCCCACGCGCCCCGGCACGCCCACGCCCGTCCCCGCGTCCAGCGCGCCGGGTCGGGACGGGAGCGCCGCCCCGCCACCCTCCTCGAGCGCCAGAGGAGCTGTCCCGCCGCCGTCCTCGAGCGCGCGAGGCGCTGTCCCGCCGCCCCCCGCGAGCACTCGGGGCGCTGTGCCGCCGTCCTCCTCGAGCGCGCGGGGCGCGGTCGCGCCCGTCGTCGTGGACGAAGCCGGTGGGCCCGTGAAGGACGAGAGCCCAGCGGAGTCCGTGCGGACGCCGAGGAAGACGCACTGAGCAGGCCGGGCGCGCCGCGCGCTCCCGCGGAGGCCGAGCGGCCTGCTCCAGGAAAGGACGGTCCGATGCCTCCCACGATAGAGCAGAGCTTCATGAAGGCCCTCTTCCACGGCATCATCGCCGAGGACATCATCTTCCCGTATCCCGAGATGCCCGCCGAGGACCGGGAGACGACGTCGATGATGCTCGACAGCGTGCGGCGGTTCTTCGCGTCGAGCGTCGACAGCAGCCGGATCGACCGGGAGCACGCCATCGATCCGGGCGTCCTGGCCGAGATGAAGAGGCTCGGCCTGATGGGCCTGCAGATCCCTGCCGAGCACGGCGGCGTCAACCTCAGCAACATGGCGTATGCGCGCGTGATGCAGGAGATCGGCGGGCTCGACGCGTCGATCGCCGTCACCCTCGGCGCGCACCAGTCGATCGGCTTCAAGGCGATCCAGCTCTTCGGGACGGAGGAGCAGAAGCAGCGCTATCTCCCGAAGCTCGCGACCGGCGAGTGGATGGCGGCCTTCGCCCTCACGGAGCCGGGCGCCGGCTCCGACGCCGCGGCGATCAGGACGCGCGCCGAGATCTCGGCCGACGGCTCGTACTACACCCTGAACGGGTCGAAGATCTGGATCACGAACGGCGGCTTCGCCGACGTCTTCACGGTGTTCGCCCGGACCTCGGCGCTCGAGGAGGGCAAGAAGCCGAAGCTCACCGCCTTCATCGTGGAGCGGAGCATGGGCGTGAAGAACGGGCCGAACGAGCAGAAGCTCGGGATCCGCGGCTCGTCGACGACGGAGCTCTTCTTCGAGGACGTGAAGGTCCCGCGCGAGAACGTGCTGGGCGAGGTCGGCAAGGGCTTCAAGGTCGCCGTCGAGGTGCTCAACAACGGGCGCCTCGGGCTCTCGGCGGGGTGTGTGGGCGCGTGCAACACGCTGATCCGGATGGCGCTCGACCGGGTCCAGGAGCGGCGCGCGTTCGGCCGGAGCATCGGCGACTTCGGGCTCATCAAGGACAAGATCGCGACGATGCTGGCGCACACGTACGCGCTCGAGTCCATCACGTACCTGACGGCGAGCCTCGTCGACGCCAAGGTCCCCGACTTCTCGATCGAGAGCGCGATCTGCAAGGTCATGGGGAGCGAGACCCTGTGGTTCGTGGTCAACGAGACGCTCCAGATCGCGGCCGGCATCGGCTACATGGAGGAGTACCCCTACGAGCGGCACCTGCGCGACGCGCGGATCAACATGATCTTCGAGGGGACGAACGAGATCCTGCGCTGTTTCATGGCGCTCTCCGGGATGAGCGGCCCGGGCAAGGCGCTCGCGGACGTCGCGAAGGCGATGCGAGAGCCCATCAAGGGCTTCGGGCTGCTCAGCGATTTCGCGCTCCGCAAGGCGCGGTCGGTGCTCGGACGCGAGCGGATGTCGAAGGCGCACCCGCTGCTCAGCCGGGAGGCGGTGATCTTCGAGGACTGCACCGCCGAGCTCGCCACCCACAGCGAGGACATGCTCCGGAAGCACGGGCGGGAGATCGCGGAGATGCAGTACGCGCAGCGCCGCATCGCGGAGATGGCCATCGACCTGTACTGCATGGCCGCGTGCATCTCGCGCACGACCCGGGCCATCGAGCGGCGCGGGGAGGACGGGGCGCGGCGGGAGATCGATCTCACGACCGTGTTCACCGGCATCGCGCAGAAGCGGCTGAGGCAGCACGTCGCTGACTTCCAGAAGAACGACGACGAGCTGCGCAAGGCCATCGCGGTGCGAGCGTATGCGGATCGCGCCTACCCCTTCGACATCCTGTAATCGCAGTCTGCCGCACCTCGACGGACATCGATTCACCTCAAGTCACATCGAGTCGCATAGAGTCACACACGCGCCACGCGCGTTTCGGCGCAGTACGCTCATTCATTGTGAGCTGCGCTCTGTTTCGGGACGTTTTCAGCTCACCGTCCGGACGGATTGCTATATAGTTTGATCAGGCGTAGTATTGGGGGTGGGCCCTTCGACAGGAATCGGGTGATCACTTGTCCCAGGCTAGAGCATTGGGTGGCAGGTGCGGAGCCATGAAGGAGACTGCTGAAGGTCGTGCCGTGATGGACAAGTACCGTCTCGAGCGCAGGCTCGGAGGCGGTGGGATGGGGGACCTGTGGCTGGGCTTCGATATCAAGCTCAGGCGGCGGGTCGTCATCAAGTTCATCCGGAGCTTCGCGGCGACGGAGCCGGAGCTCATCGCCCGCTTCGAGCGCGAGGCCCGCGCGTCCGCGCGTGTCCGGAGCCCCTATGTCATCGAGACCTACGATTACGGCGTCGATCGCGGCTGCGCGTTCATCGTCATGGAGTACCTCGAGGGAGAGGACCTGAATCGCCGCCTCGAGCGCGAGGAGCGGATCCCGCTCGCGCAGGCGACGGCCTTGTTCACGCAGCTCGGCAAGGCGCTCGACGCGATCCACGCCGCGGGGGTGATCCACCGGGATCTGAAGCCGGGGAACATCTTCATCACATCTTCGGCGGGCGACGATCTGGTCAAGGTCGTCGATTTCGGCGTCGCGAAGTCGTCCTGCTCGCGCGATCGGATCACGAAGACGGGCATGGTCCTCGGGACGCCCAGGTACATGAGCCCCGAGCAGACCATGGCGCCCAGGCAGGTCGATTACAGGAGCGATCTCTGGTCGATGGCGGTGATCCTCTACCGCGCGATCACCGGCCAGTGTCCCTTCGCGGGCGCCAACATCAATGAGCTGGTCAGGCACATCTGTCAGACGTCGTTCCCGAAGGCGTCCGAGCTCGCGCCGGAGCTCCCGCCCGGGGTCGACGCGTTCTTCGCCCGAACGTTCGAGTTCGATCCGGAGGCGCGGTTCCAGTCGGGCAAGGAGATGATGGAAGCGTTCTCCGCGATCGTGCAGGTGCCGGCCTCCCTGCCGTCGTCGGAGTCGCTGCGGGCGATCCCCGTCCCACCGCCGTCCGAGCGGAGCGCCATCGTGAAGCGGAGCGCGGTAGGCGCGGTCGCGGCCCCGCTTCGCTGCGCGATGGATGATCAGACGACCATGGCCGCCATGCTGGCGGCGCCGGCGAACGATCTCGGCGGCCCCACGGCGACGGACGCCGCCGTCGAGCCCGCCTCCGCCTCGTGCGACCGGCACAGCGAGGTCGTTCTGGACAGCCGCGTCCTGCCGCCGCTCCGGGTCCCCTGGATGGTCGCCGTCGGCCTGCTCATCGCGGCCGCTTGCGTTGTTTTCCACAGCGTGGCTCAGGGCGCGGCGTGGTCGCTCGAGGCCGCGGAGAGCCCGGCGCCCGGAGGACCGTGATCTCGCGGGGCGCCGCGACGCCGCCCTGGCGCTCGTATCGCCGGCCATCGCCAGGGCGCGGCGGCGCCGTTACCGCGCGCTGGTCGTGGGCGCGTCGGTGATGCCGGACGTCCACTTGAGCTTCGGGGCGCCCTCGTCGATCCAGCGGTCGCGCACCCGGCGCGCGAGCTCGGGGTGCTGGGTCGACTTCACGGCCATCGCGGCCACGAGGCATGTCCCCGGCCACGACTCGTAGACGGCGATCGCGCCGACGTACTCGTCGCTCGCGAGCACCGAGTCGACGCTGCCCTGGAGGACCTTGAACACGAGCGGCCGCACCTCACCGTCGATCTCCTGCGTCGTGCGGATGATCTGCGCCTCCCCGAGCCGCACGCCATAACCGTCGGCGAGCGGCGCGTTCTTCGCCCAGAACTCGTCGAGGCAGCTGTCGGGGTCGCTCGGCCCCGTGGTGGTCGTGTAGACGACCGACAGGGCGGCGTAGTGCTCGTCGCCGTACCGGAAAGTCGCGCGCGTCGGGTAGGTCAAGATCCGCACCCTGCGCCAGCTCTTCCAGTCGACCAGGGGTACGTCGAGCGTGTTGAACCGGTCCTGCCGCCTCCCCCACGGCTCGGCCAGCAGCCGCTCTAGCGCGGCCCGCTCGGGGTCTGCCGCGTCGCCCCCCGGGTTCTCGCGGGTGACCGACGCCGGCGTCGGAGGCAACCCCGGCGGCCTCGTCGGGGGGGTGCTGCTGCAGGCGACGAGCGCGAGGGACGCGAAGACCGGGACCACCGGCGCGGCCCTCCGGCGTGTGGACGAGCGCGCAGTCGACCTGGAGCAGGACATGAACAACACGAGCCTCGGCGAGCGGCCTCATCGACGGCGGTCACGCGGGCGGATCCCGCGGCGCCGCTACAATCCGACCTCGCGCATCGCGATTTTATTCTTGTCGAAGACGCCCAGACCGAGCTCGCCCGCGATGCGAATGTACGAAGGTTCACGGCTCGCCTCTTTCAGCGTGGGCAACCCGTTCTCCTTGCGCCACGTCTCGACCACGCCCCAGCCGATCACGTCCATCGCGACCGGATCGGTCGTCGCGTAGACCGACTCGTGGAGGACGCGCCGCTTCGGGTTCTTGTCGAGCGGGCCCTGGTCGTAGATGAGCTTGAAGCCGTCCGTGATGTGCAGGCGGACACGGCTCTTCACGATGTCCTGCCCGTAGAGCTCCGCGATCTGCGGGCTCGCGGTGTGCTCGTGGAAGGAGTGCGGGTTGATGGTCGCGCCGTGGGTGATGTTCTTGAGGCAGCCGGTATAGCCGCAGATCGAGTGGTCCTTGATCAGCGAGACGTTGATCACCGCCGTCGCCTGGGTGAACGGGCGCACGAACTTGGTGGGGATGCCGCAGACCGAGATGCTCGGCATCACCGCGTCCTTGTTCTCGTGCACCGCGGCGCGGATCCCGGCCGGGAACTCGGCCGCCGGCTTGGCGCTGCGGTCGGCGCAGCGGGTGCCGGCGAGGAAGGACGGGTACTGCTCGAAGATCTCCACGTTCTCCGCGGGGACGCCCGCCGCGATCACCCCGCGCACGATCTCGAGCACGAGCTCCTTGTTGGTGGCCATGGTCGCCCCCTTCTGGCCGGCGATCCCGTTGGTCTTGATCGCCACACGGTCGTCCTTGTGGACGAACCGCGCGAAGGCGGCCCCGAGGTCGGCCTTCCCGGTGAGCTCGGCCATCGCCCGTTCGAGCATCACCTTCGCCGCGGACGCGTCGGGCCAGAGGCCGTTCGGCTGCATCGAGTTCGACTTCGTGACCTTCACGATCTTCCCCGGAATGGAGAGCGGCGTGAAGCCGGGGGGCGGCGCGGCCGCGAGGCTCAGGGGCGCCTCCGCGAACGCCGCGCGCGGGCCGAGGAGCGCGGCGCCCGCGGCGCCGGCGACGAGCCCGCCGAGGAAGCCTCGGCGCGAGCGCCCCGCGGGGCCGGGATCAACGAAGCGACGGGGATCGTGGGGCATAAGACCTCGTGGTGAGCGCCTCGCGGCGGTGGTGGATGCCGCCGGTCGCGGGGCGCCCGGGGCGCTGATGGTAGCCGAGCTTCTCGCTCGAGACACGGCGCTCGGCCGCCCGGCGGCGAGGTCGACCGCGCCGCGCCGGCCGCGCCGCGCGCCTCCGCCATGGCGGCGCCAGGCCCCGGAGCGCCTCCCACCCGGGATTTGCTCGGGTTTCCTGGCAAGCGCGCGCCGGCACGCCGCTCGCTTGGCGGTGGCGGCGACGCCGAGGAGACGAACGCCGCTCACGGATGCGCGGAGGGCGACGTCCTTGGCACGAGACGGGAAGACCGGAAGGAGACGCGGCACGATGCAAGCGACATCGAAGGGGACAGGCTCGCCCGCCGGGCCGGCCGATGCAGTGCAGGACAACGAGGTGATTCGCCCTTGGCGAGAGCGGGCGCTGGCAGCGCTGAGGGACTCGGCCTGGACCGCGCTGGGCGGCAAGGTC
Organism: Sorangium sp. So ce363; assembly: GCF_051520435.1. Taxonomy (NCBI): domain Bacteria; kingdom Pseudomonadati; phylum Myxococcota; order Polyangiales; family Polyangiaceae; genus Sorangium; species Sorangium sp. So ce363. The sequence goes on from NZ_CP150333.1 coordinate 10,620,730, forward strand.
GCGGCCTACATTGCGGGGTTCTTCGCGCTGGCGCTCGTGGGCTCCGGGCACGCGCTGAGCCTGCTCCCGGCCCGCCCGGCAAACCCGGCCCGCCCGACTGACCCGACCGCGGAGCTGGCGATGGTCGCCGGCGATCCAGCGCCGCTCGGCTCCGCCGGAAGCCCGCCGCCCCAGGCCGGAAGCCCGCCGCCCCAGGCCACCTCCGAGACCGGCGCCGACGCGGGAGCTGCAGCGGTAGAGCCGCCGCCGCCCAGCGATGGCGGGGCCGGCGCTCCTGCGGGCGGCGGCGTGACCGCAGACGGAAAGGTCGTGCTGAACCTCGCGACCGAGGCGGACCTCCGGCGCCTTCCCGGCGTCGGCCCGGCGAAGGCGGCCGCGATCCTGGCGCTGCGAGCCAAGCTCAAGCGCTTCCGGAAGGTCGATGACCTGCTCCGGGTCAAGGGGCTGGGCCGGCGGTCGCTGAAGCGGCTGAGGCCGCTCGTGCTCGTCGATCCGCCTTGACGCTGGACGCGAGCCGCAGCGCAGCTCGCCGCCTCGGTCGAGCCGTCCAGACAGGGAGTCTGCCAGGACCGGTCAACGCGCGGGGCGCGAGATGTCGAGTCAAGGCGCGCTCGTTCTCTTCGGTATCCCCGCAACGAGATCGCGCGCGCGACTCCAGACGTCGCGGACGCGGCGCGCGGCGACTCCCTGGGACCGGCGCGGTCTGGCGAGCTCTCGCGCGGATGCCCCCTTGCCCCCCCGGGGCGCTCGGGCACACTGCGCCGCGATGCACGTCCACTTCGTCGCCGTCGCGGGCACCGGCATGGGTGCGCTGGCGGGGCTCTTCAAGGCCGCGGGGCACGACGTCTCGGGCTCCGACGCCTCGTTCTACCCGCCCATGGGGCCGGCCCTCGAGCGGTGGGGCATCCGCCTCCTGACCGGGTTCGATCCCGCGCACCTCGACCCCCGGCCCGATCTCGTCGTGATCGGCAACGTCTGCCGCCCGACGAACCCCGAGGCCCGCGCCGCGATCGACGGAGGCATGCGGGTGACCACGATGGCGCACGCGCTCGCGGATCACATGCTCACCGGCCGCTCCCCGCTCGTCGTGGCCGGCACGCACGGCAAGACGACGACGAGCTCGATGTGCGCGTGGATCCTTCACGAGGCGGGCAGGGACCCTGGCTTCCTCATCGGCGGCCTGCCGAAGAACTTCGAGGCGAGCTTCCGCCTGCCCCGGAGCGCCTCCTCGGCGAGCGACCGCCGCGGCCTGCCGCTCCTCGGCGAGGCGGGCGCTGGGCGCCGCAGGACGCCGTTCGTCGTCGAAGGCGACGAGTACGACACCGCCTTCTTCGAGAAGACGCCGAAGTTCTGGCACTACCAGCCCGAGGTGGGCGTCGTCACGTCGATGGAGCACGATCACATCGACATCTACCCCGACGCCGCGTCCTACGAGGCGGCGTTCCGCGGGTTCGTCGAGCGGATCCCGGAGACCGGGCTCCTCGTGGCGGCGGCGCACGATCCGCGGGTCGTCGAGCTGGTGTCGCGATCGGCGCGCGCAGAGGTGGCGTGGTTCGCGCTCGAGGGCGACGACACGCACGGGCAGCCGCCGCACTGGCTCGCCGCGCCCGCGGAGGCCGGCGAGAGCGGCCAGTCGTTCGATCTGTACGCCGGCGGCGTCCTGGCTGGGCGCTTCGCCCTGCAGATGCCGGGGCACCACAACGTGCGCAACGCCATCGCCGCGATCGCGGCCGCGGCGCAGGGCTTCGGCGTGCCGCTCTCGACCGCGACCACGGCGCTCGCCGGCTTCGCGGGCGTCCGGCGCCGGCAGGACCTCCTCTTCGAGGCGCGCGGGGTCCGCGTCTACGACGACTTCGCGCACCACCCGACCGCGGTGGACGAGACGCTGCGCGCGCTCCGGTCCAGGCACCCGGGAGGCGCGCTGTGGGCGGTGTTCGAGCCGCGCAGCGCGACCGCGTGCCGCGCCCTCCACCAGGAGCCTTACGCGCGCGCGTTCGACACGGCCGACCGCGTCGTGCTTGCGCCGCTCGGGCGCCCGGACATCGCCGCCGGCGAGCGGCTCGATCTCGACAGGCTGGTGCGCGACATCGAGCGCGGGGGCAAGCGCGCGGAGGCGGCGGCCTCGGTGGACGCGATCGTCGCCGCGATCGCGCGCGACGCGCGGGAGGGCGACACGATCGCGCTCCTGTCCAACGGGGCGTTCGGCGGCATCTACGAGAAGCTCCGCGGCGCGCTGTCGGCGGGGGCGCGATGAGCGGGCGCGGATCAGCCGAGCTGCTCGATTTCTCCGAGATCGCGCTGCGCGTCGCCGAGGAGGCGGCGGCGCTCGTCCAGGCCGGGTTCCGGGCAGGGCCGCGCGGCCTGCGCGTGGAGGAGAAGGGGCCGCACGATCTCGTGACCGAGTTCGACCGGGCGAGCGAGGACCTGCTCGTCGCGCGGCTCGACGCGCTCACGCCCGGCGTCGCCGTCGTCGGCGAGGAGCAGAGCGCCGCGCGCCGCGCGGAGCCGCGCGGCGGGCTAGTCTGGTACGTCGATCCGCTCGACGGCACGACGAACTTCGTCCACGGCCATCCGTTCTGGTGCGTGTCCGTCGGCCTGATGGATGACGACGTGCCCGTCGCCGGCGCCGTCGTCGCGCCCGCGCTCGGGCTCCGCTGGACGGGCTTCCGGCCGCGCGGCGCCGCTCGCGCGCCGGTGGGCACGGCGGCGATCGACGGAGAGGCGCGCCGCAACGGCGAGCGATGCGCGGTCAGCGCCACGGCGTCGCTGGAGCGCGCGATGGTGGCGACCGGCTTCCCGCCGATCCGCGACCGGGCGCCGGACAACAACTTCGACGCCTTCATGACCGTCAAGCGCAACGCGCAGGCCGTGCGTCGTTGCGGCAGCGCGGCCATCGATCTCTGCATGGTCGCGGACGGAACCTACGATGCGTACTGGGAGCGCCGGCTGCATGCATGGGACGTCGCCGCCGGAAGCGCGATCGTGCGCGGCGCGGGCGGCGTCATCACCGCGCTCGACGGCGGTCCGCCGAACTACTACACAGGCAACATCGTGGCGTCGAACGGCCTCGTCCATGCCCCCATCGTCGCGCTGTTCTCTCACCCGGGCTCGCCGACCTGCTAGGCGCCGGCCAGCTCGGGGCTACCCGTACGCCATCAGGCTCTCGCGCATCTCACGCATGACGCGTGCAGGACTCACGGGTGAGTCGGGCGAGATCCTTGCGCGATTCATGCATGACCCGTGCGAGCGATGTGAACCGCGAACCGCGAACCGCGAACCGTGTGAACGATGACCGGCGAACGCGACCATCAAAACATGAGCAAAACATGAGAACGTGCGGAAGAGCTGTTGACGGAGCCGCCCAGTGAACTATCCTATGGTTGTTCCCTCTGCCGACTTCGTGAGGCGCTGGACGATTGAATCCCGAGTAAGCAAGAACCAGGGAGCCAACAACGATACCGTGGTGAGCTAGGCCCGGAACCATTCACCGGGAAGCCTGAAGCGGTACTTAGGCTCCCACCTAGCAGCTATGCTAGGGGTTCAAGTCCTTCGGCCCACGTCCTCGGCGGTACGGAACATCTCTCCCCTGCGGGCCGTCCAAGCGGCCCGCAGTTTTTTGATGCCCTCGACATGCGCCCGGCGACCGGCGCACCGCGGCATCACCGGACGGCGGGGGGTACCCCCGCCTGGGCGCGGCGCTCGCGGCACCGGACAAGGCCAAGCACACCGCACAAGGAACGGGGAGCCCGGAGGGCGGCGCGGGCGGGGCGCGCGGCGCACGGCCCGGCTTTTGTTTCCGTTCTCATCCCCCTTCCGGTAGCTTCGGGCCTGCGATGGATACGAGATCCCCTCGATCTGCAGGTGCGCAGCACGACGAGCAGCGCCCGCTCGTCGGCGCAGCGCGGTTTGGGTCGTCAAGCCACCTCGCGCGCCGCCTCCCCGGCAGCTCGCGCTTCGTCCGGCGCCTGGCCTTGACGCTCGCGATCCTCACCGTGCCCGGGGCCGCCCTGGCGGCGGTGACGATCAAGGGCCGGGCCACGGGCATGCCCAAGCTCCTGAACCCGGTCTGGAACGAGGCCAAGGACCCGAAGGCGAACCGGTACACCTTCCGCGAGCCGTCCCCGACCGTCCGCGCCGATGTCCGCGCGCTCTTCGGCTACCCGCCGAAGGAGCTGTGCATCGCCGCGCTCGGCGAGAAGGGCGCGCCGCTCAAGACGCCGCGCTCGATCGTCATCGCGGGCGGGCGCACCTCCCCGGTGACGCTCGTCGTCGCCGAGGGCCAGCAGATCCAGTTCGAGAACCAGGACCCGTTCCCGCACAAGATCTACGACGTCGGCAACAAAGGGCTCCAGCCAGTCGAGATCGCCGCGGCCAAGACCCGCGCCTGGACACCGCCAGGCCCCGGCAAGTACGAGCTCCGCGACCAGCTCGCCCCGAGCGTCCGGTCGTGGATCGTCGTCGAGCCGAGGGCGGTGGCCGTCGCCTACCCGGATCGTCAGGGCAACTTCGCCATGGAGATCGAGGCCGGCACGTACACGCTGCAGGGCTACTTCAACGGCGAGCCGGTCGGGAAGGCCATCGAGGCGATCGTGAAGCCCGGGCCGGACGAGCAGTTCATCAAGGACCCGGTCGTCGTGGGTGAGGCCGGCGGACCGAGCGCGGAGGCTGGAAAGTAGGCCATGCTGCTGTCGCGTTTCTGGTACGGGGTGCTCGCGCTCGCGCTCGGCGCCGCGGTCTTCATCCTCTTCGTCGCCGCGCAGCTCTACAACCGCTCGAGCCACCGCGCGATGAGCGAGGCGCTCAGCGCCGACTCCAGCGCGGTCGAGTGGTTCCTCAACGACGACACCCGGAAGCGCTCGAGCGCGCTCATCCGGGTCGCGCTGAACCCGGCCCTGCGGACCGCGCTCGCCAAGTCGTCGGCCGAGGCCAAGCCCGGCGCCGAGCTGCGCGAGAAGGCCCGCACCGCGCTGCGCACCGCGACCGCGGAGGTGCCCCCGGAGCTCAAATTCGATCACGTGTGGGCCGTCGACGCGGCGGGGCGGGTGATGGCGTCGGTGGACTTCGAGCACCGCGAGGACTGGGAGCTCGGCGGCTACCCGCTGGTCGCCGACGCCCTCCACGGCTGGATCCGCGATGACGCGTGGGTCTGGAAGGGCCGCATCCTCCGCGTCGTGGCGCGCCCCGTCGAGCAGGACGTCAACGGCGAGCCGGTCGGCGCCGTGATCGGCGCCAAGATCATCGACGACACCTTCGCCCGCGCCGTCACGAAGCGCACCGGCGCCGCCGTCGGCTTCTACGCCGAGGGGTCGCGCGTCGCCTCCGGCGCGCCCGAGGGGTTCGACAAGTCGAACCTCGACCAGATCACGCAGGATCTGAAGCTGCTCGACGACAACAAGGACTACATCGAGAAGGGGCGCTCGGAGGTCCGCGTCATCGGCCAGCACCTCGGCGTGGTCTACGCGCGGCTGCCCGGCGAGGCGTGGGAGCTCGGCGCCGGCTACGCGGTCGGCCGCCTCGCGGCGTCGGTCGACTCGCCGCTCAACTTCCTCGACAAGGCGAACAACGACGACAAGAGCGAGGTGCCCACGGTGCTGATCCTGGTCGGCGTCCTTGCCATGGCCGCGATCGGGCTGGTGCTCTCGTTCCTGGAGCACACGCGGCCGCTCCATGTCTTCCGCGGCGAGGCGGCGCGCTTCTCCAAGGGCGAGGTCGACGTGCTGGCGCCGAGCCGCTTCCGCGGCGCCTACCGGAAGATCGCGGCCGACATCAACGACGGCGTCGAGAAGGTGGCCGCGAAGGGCGGCGCGCCCCGGAAGGCCGCCGACCTCGAGCAGGTGCTCGGCCCGATCCCGACGCAGCCGGCGATGAGCGCGTTCTCGGTGCCGCTCGGCCCCGGCGAGCCGCGCCCTGACTCGCGCCCCTCGTACCCGAAGCCCATGGTGAGCCCGCGCGGCCCCACGCGGCGGCCTGGCTCGCACCCGCTCAGCGGCCCGCCGCCGGCCCGCGACTCCGTGGAGCCGGTCGAGGCGATCGAGGAGGTCTCGGACGCGGGGATGGCGATCTCCGCCCTCGAGCCCGCGAGCGCTCCCGGGCGCCCGCCGCCGCGGCGCCCGCCGCCGCCGCCGCCGCCGCCCAAGGCGCCGGGGGCGCCCGCGCTGCCGAACCCGCTCCCCGAGGCGGCGAGCGCGCCGGCAGCGCCGGCCGCGCAGCAGGACGGCGCGGGAGAGCCGGACGAGCTCACCGAATGGAACGCCGTCTACGAGGAGTTCCTGTCGGTCAAGCAGCAGTGCGGGGAGCCCACGAACGCGCTCACCTTCGAGAAATTCAAGGGGACCCTGCAGCGCAACAAGGACGCGCTCGTGGCTCGCCACAACTGCTCGCGTGTTCGCTTCACGGTCTACGTGAAGGACGGCAAGGCGGCGCTCAAGGCGTCTCCGGTGAAGTGAGGCCGAGCGGCGGGGATCGCCGCGCGGCGGGGACGGGGGGTCATGAGACGAAGATCTGCCGGCGCCGCGGGCGCCGCGTTCGCTGCGATGGTGGCCGCCGGCGCCGCGCGCGCGTCGTCGGGGCTCGACTCGCCTGACATCGGGGTGCTCCAGCTCGGCCGCGGCGGGGCGTGGGTCGCGCGGGCGGACGATCCGCTCGCCGCCTACTTCAACCCGGCGGGGCTCGCCGCGCAGCGGAGCGGCGCCCACGGCGGCGTCCACTTCATCCAGCTGGCCCAGTGCTTCACGAGGCTCGGCCCCGGCGGCCGCCCCGTCCCGCCGAGCGCCACGACGGCGATCCCGGCGCCCGGCAGCGACGGGGGCCCCGACCCCGAGGTGTGCGCCGAGGGCGGCCTGTTCCCGAACCCGCAGCTCGCGGCGACCCTGCGCTTGAGCGACGCGCTCGCCCTCGGCGTCGCGGTGCTCGGCCCGCACGGCGTCGGCGAGCGGGCATGGCCCGAGTCGCTCCGGTACACGCACCCGAGCTTCGGCGACATGACGCAGCCGTCGCCCCAGCGGTACCTGCTCACGTCGCTCGACGCCCTGATGTTGATGCCGACGCTGTCGGTCGGCTTCACCCCCGCGGAGGGGGTCTCGCTCGGCGCCGGCTTCATCTGGGGCACGGCGGCGATCGATTTCGTCAACTTCAGCGAGGCGCTCTCGGGCGAAGGGGGCGACGACTTCAAGGCGCACGGCGATCTGCGCACGCGCGCGAAGGCGACCGACTTCTTCATCCCTGGCTTCGTCCTCGGCGCGCGCTGGGCGGCGGCGGCTCACCTCGACCTGGGCGCATGGTTCAAGTGGCAGGACGCCGTGCGCGCGAAGACCGATCTCACCATCGAGTCTCGCTACTGGACGCCGGCAGGAGCGAAGGACGAGGACCCCTGCAAGGGTGAGGCGCCGGAGTGCAACGTCACCGAGGAGCAGGGCGCCGGCGATCTCAGGATGCGGATCCCCATGGAGGCGAAGCTCGGCCTCCGGTACCACATGCCCCGCGCCGGCGCGCGGCGCGCGGCGAACGCACGCCGCGCCTCCGCCGCCGAGCCCCGCGTCCGCGACCCGATGGCGGATGACCTCTTCGATGTGGAGCTCGACTTCACCTGGGCCAACAACAGCGCGGTCGACGCGATCGAGGTCCGGTTCCGCGAGGGCATCCCCGTGCGCGGCACGAGCGTGGGCACGGTGCCGCCCAACGCCGACGTCCCGCACCGCTGGCGAGACGTCCTGGGAGTCCGGCTCGGCGGCGATTTCGTCGTGCTCCCGAGCCTCCTCGCGCTGCGCGCCGGCGGCTTCTTCGAGAACAAGGGGCAGGACGACGCCGATCTGAACCTCGACTTCCACCTCGGCTACCGGATCGGCGTCGGGGCCGGCGTGACCGCGCGAGTCGGCCCGGTCGACATTTCAGCCGCGTTTCAGCACACGTCCTTCGGTGCGCTGGACAACGGCGGGAACGGGCGCCTCAAGGCCGTATCCGGCGCTGCGCTGAGCGGCTACCGCAGCATCCAGAGCGTCAACGGCGGCCGCTTCGAGAGCAGCCTGGACGAGTTCGGTCTGAGCGGAACCATGCGCTTCTGAGCGGGCGGCTGCTCGGGCGTGGCTCCGACGTGCCTCCGGCGTGCCTCCGGCGTGGTGGAGCGGAGCGCAGGACGCGCGGAGCCGCGGCGCAGCGGAGGCGCGCCGGACCGCCGGGGCGGTCGACGCGGAAGGCGGTCGCGCCTATAAGATGCCTCCACCATGAGTGAATCGAACGTCCGCAACCTGGTCATCATCGGCTCCGGCCCCGCCGGGCTCACCGCCGCCATCTACGCGGCGCGCGCCAACCTGAAGCCGCTCCTCATCGAGGGCTTCAGCGCCGGCGGCCTGATCCCGGGGGGCCAGCTCATGTTCACCACCGACGTCGAGAACTACCCCGGCTTCCCCGAGAAGATCACCGGCCAGGAGCTGATGCAGCGCTTTCGCGATCAGGCCGCTCATCAGGGCACGGAGATCGTGACGGCGGACGTGACCAAGGTCGAGCTGACGGGCCACCCCTTCAAGGTCTGGGTGGAGGACACGCTCTACCTGACGAAGGCGGTCGTGATCGCGACGGGCGCGCGCGCCAACTACATCGGCCTCGAGAGCGAGGACAAGCTCAAGAACAAGGGCGTCAGCGCCTGCGCGGTCTGCGACGGCGCGCTCTTCCGCGGCCAGGACGTCGTGGTCGTCGGCGGCGGCGACACGGCGATGGAGGAGGCCACCTACCTGTCCGGCCTCTGCAGCAGCGTCACGCTGGTGCACCGCCGCGACGAGTTCCGGGCGTCGAAGGCGATGGTCCAGCGCGTGGTCGAGAACCCGAAGATCAAGATCCTCTACAGCCACGTGGTGGAGGAGGTGCTCGACGTGAAGGCCGATATGGTGACGGGCGTCCGCGTGAAGAGCACGAAGACGGGCGACAGCCACCTCGTGCCGGCGGCGGCGATGTTCGTCGCGATCGGCCACACGCCGATGACCGATCTCTTCGTCGGGCAGCTCGACACGCACCCGAACGGCTACCTGAAGACGGTGCCGGGCTCGACGCGCACCAACATCCCGGGCGTCTTCGCCGCGGGCGACGTGCAGGACTGGAACTACCGCCAGGCCGTCACGGCCGCTGGCACGGGCTGCATGGCGGCCCTCGACGCGGAGCGCTGGCTCGCGCAGCAGGGCGGCCACTGAGAGGACGGCCATGGTCGAAGCGCTGCGCGAAGAGCTCGCCGATCTGACCGCCTCGGTCCGGGCGTTCCTGGAATGGCACGCAACGACCGGCGCGGACGGAATGCCGGGCCACCCTGCAGCGCTCCACGAGGCGCTGGGCGCGGCTTCTCCGGACGGCGCTACGCCGGCGCCTCGGCGGCCAGAGCGCGGCTTCTCCGGGCAGGATGCGCCCTCGCCGCCGGTGGCGCGAGGGGGCAGCGGCGCGGCGTTCTCGCCGCCGCCGCCGCGCGGTGCCGCCGCGGGCGCCCCTCTGCCGCATCCGGAGCAGCGCGGAGCCGCCGCGAGCGCCTCCCTGCCGCATCCGGAGCAGCGCGGTGGCGCTCCGCAGCCGGAGCAGCGCGGCGGCTTCGAGTCGCAGGCGGCGTGGTCGCCGACGCAGGCGCAGCGAGGTCCCGAGCCGTCGCCCCGGCCTGCCGTGAGCGCCGCACCGGCACCTCGCGCGGATACGGCTGCACGCGCGAGCGCAACGCTGCCGGACACGAAGGAGGAGCGCGCGGCGCGGCTCTCGCTCATCGCGGAGGAGGTCCGCACCTGCCAGAAGTGTCCGCTCCACGAGGGCCGCACCCACACGGTGTTCTCGCGCGGCGACCCGAGCTCCGCGGTCGTGTTCGTCGGCGAAGGGCCAGGGGCGGAAGAGGACCAGCAGGGGCAGCCGTTCGTCGGCGCGGCGGGGCAGCTGCTCGACAAGATGATCGCGGCGATGGGGTACCACCGCGACGAGGTCTACATCTGCAACATCGTGAAGTGCCGGCCGCCGAAGAACCGGAAGCCGGAGCCGGCCGAGATGGCGGCCTGCAGCCCGTACCTCACGGCTCAGCTCGCGCTGATCAAGCCGAAGGTGATCGTGGCGCTCGGCGCCACCGCGGTGCAGGGGCTGATCGGCACGAGCGAGGGGATCACGAAGCTCCGCGGCACGTGGAAGCTCTACAAGGGATCGATCCCGATCATGCCCACGTTCCACCCGGCCTACCTGCTGCGCCAGCCGAGCGCGAAGCGAGAGGTCTGGAGCGACCTGAAAGAGGTGATGCGCCACCTCGGCAAGAGCGCGCCCGACAGGGGCTGAGGTGGCCGCGTGCGCTGCCGGGCGCGGACAGCCAGCGGCTCAGGTACCTGCCGTCCGCGCAGGCGCGGAGCCGCACGCGCTCGCCGCTGTCGGCGCAGGCGCCGAGCCGCACGCGCCCAGCGAATCGAGCCCGGCCGAGCGGCCCTCGCTGCTGTCGATCGTGCGCTGCGCGCTGGTCCTCCTCGGCGCCCTGCCCTGGAGCCTCCCCGTCGCGCGGAGCCGCGCGCCGCTCGGAGAGCTCGGCGCAGCGCTCGATCGTGTCTTCGCGCCGATGTGCCACCGGATGCCCGAGCGATCCCTCGCGCTCGACGGCGTCGTCATGCCGCTCTGCAGTCGCTGCGCTGGCATCTTCGCCGGGCTCGCAGCGGGCGCCGCGATCGCGCGCCCTCGCCTGGCGATGACGGCGTGGCGCCCGATCCTCATCGCCCTCGCCGCGCTGATGGCGGTCGACGTGGCGACCCAGGACCTCGGGCTGCGCCCCGTCTGGCATGCGAGCCGCCTCGCCACGGGCGTGGCCTTCGGTTATGCCGCGGCCGCGGCGTTCCTCGCGCAGATCGCACGCCGCCCGCTCTGAGCGCTACTTGCGGCCGCCCATGGCCCTGCACTCGTGGACGGGGCCCTTCGTGGCATTGCGAACGCAATCGCTGTACGCGGCGATGCCGTCCTTCCACTTGCCCGTGTCCTGGAGCGCCGAGCCCAGGTAGAGATAGGGGAGCGCGTCGCTCGGATCGGCCGCGATGGCCGCGCGAGATGCCTCGATCGCGTCCTTGTACCTGCCGCGGTTGAGGAAGCTCAGCGCCTCCTTCTTCAGCTTGCCCGCGTCCTCAGCGCTGGCCGCCGGCGCCGCGGCCTTCTCCGCCTCAGCCTTCTCCGCCGCGGCCTTCTCTGCCTCGGCCTTCTCCGCCGCGGCCTTCTCCGCCTCAGCCTTCTCCGCCGCGGCCTTCTCCGCCTCGGCCTTCTCCGCGTCGGCCTCCGCCTTCGCCGGATCGGGAACGGCGCCGGCCCCTTTTGCAGAGGACTCCGTCAGCGCCGATTCGGTTTGCGCAGGCGTCTTCGCCCGTGCCGGAGAGGGAGCGCCCGCCGCGGCCAGGAGCTTCGTCTCGACGAGCGCTGGCTTCGGAGCCGGCGCGGCCATCGCGACCGGCGCAGGTGAGGACGGCTTGCTCGAGAACACCGCCTTGGCGACGACCGCCACGGAGATCACCCCGGCGAGCCCCGCGACCGCCGCGACGATCCGACGAAGGCGCGCCCGCCGGGCGAGGGTCTCGGGCGACAGCTGATGAACCACGACGAGGCGCTCGTCAGCGTGATCGTCGGGGCCGCTGGCCACCTCGGCGAGCGGCGGGAACGACTCTTCCTCCTCGCGCCGAAAGAACGCCGCCGTGGGCGAGGAAGGGTCGATCAGATCGAGCGCATCCTCGTCGGACGCCAGCTCATCGGGCGGGGACGCAAGGGTACCCGGCTGGCTCAGGGCGCCGGCGTGTGGAGCCATGATCGATGGGTCGTGCTCCAGCGCCTTGTCAGGGTCCGCATCGTCCGTGTCGCCTGGAACGGCGCGCTGCGCGGCGAGCGCCTCGGACGCCGGCGCGAGCACGGCGACCGGTGCAGCCGCGGCCACCGGTGCAGCCGCAACGACCGGTGCAGCCGCAACGACCGGCGCAGCCGCGGCCACCGGTGCAGCCGCGGCCACCGGTGCAGCCGCGGCCACCGGTGCAGCCGCAACGACCGGCGCAGCCACGGCGACCGGCGCAGCCGCAACGACCGGCGCAGCCGCGGCCACCTCCGCGACGATCGGTGCGGCGGGCGCCTCGAGAGCCGGCGACACAGCGGGAGCGTCGTCCGCGGCGCTGGCTGCCAGCGCAGGAGCGGCGGAACACTCAGCTACCTCGGCGACGACGTCCGAGCCGCTCGCGACCGGCCTCGCGGAGTCCCTGGTCGCGACGGCCGGCCCCTCAGGCGCCGCCGACACCCGCGGCTGGGAGGCCCGGGGACGGAGACTTCGGCCCCTGTTCGCGCGGGCCGATCCAAGAAGTCGCTTCGACATGTCCGAACCATCCTCCCGTGATTGTCACGCCCCCGATGGCGCAGGGGACCGGCGACTCGCCCTATTCATGATCCAGGCCGACCCCAACGGCGAGCGCCCGCCCGCGCATTTCCGTGCCTTCGCAGCACCATCGCCTGTGCCGGATCGTGCCGCGGTCACCCCAGCCAACCCTACCCGCGCTCGAACGAGCACACACGCGATCTCGCCCCACCGCGTTCGACAGCCCCTCCGCAAAAATGCGCACCGAGCGCACCCGCTGCCCCCTGCGGCCGGTGCGCCCCGAAGGCACGGCGATCCACGCGATGGAGCCCCCCGGCGCCGCGCACGTCAGCCTCCACCGAGCTGCACAGGCCGCCCCGCGACCGGGGCAGCGCGGAGCAGGACGAGCGTGTCGAGCTTCTTCTTGGCGTCGGAAGCCATGACCGTGCCGGCCAGGTTGTGCGCCATCTCCCAGGGCACCTCGTCGTCCGCCGAGAAGAAGGCCACCGTCGCGCTGCACGCGGCGATGTCCTTCGTGAGCTGCTCGCCGGTGTTCGACAGATCCGGGCCGGCGAGCCCCTTGCGCTGCTTCTTGCCCATGCCGCCGCCGAACGGCCAGATCGCCGTCGCGAGGTCCTTCAGCACCATCGTGCTGACGGCGCAGGAGGGCGGCTTCGACGCGCGCCCCTCGGGGACCACCGTGATCTCCTTCGGGAGGTCGTCTCGCCCGTCGGTCTTGATGACTACCTTCGGCGCGCCGGCCGCGCCGAGCTCGCTCACGACGGCGGCGACGGCGCTCGGCTTCGCCCTCTTGTCGGCCAGCAGCGTCACGGGCTTGCCCTCGATCGGCAGCTCGCGGATCACCTTCGTCAGCTTCTCGGGCCCCTCCTTCTGCGCCAGATCCACGCGCTGTCCGCCGATGTAGGGGCCCATGGAGTCGACGAGCAGCTCGGGCATGCCCTTCGGCTTCGGCGGCGCGACGGGCGCCTCGGCGCTCGGGGCTACCGTGGCGACCGCGCCAGGCTCGGCGGGCTTCGGCGCGCTCTCGCACGCCGCCGCGGCCAGGATCAGGCCCGCGGCGACCGCGAGGCGCGGCGAGGCGCTGACAAGGAGGCAGGAAGCTCTCATGGCGCGGCAGTGTAACCAACCGGCCTGGCTCCGCGCACCTCCGCTGTGCGAGAGTCCGCGCGATGGCTTCCCCGCTCGTCGAACGGCTCGCGCAGCTCGGCTCGTCCGCCCGAACCGCCGTCGAGGACGAGCGGGGGCAGACCACCTTCGCGGCGCTCCTGGAGCGAGCCCTCCGCGTCCGCGGCGCGCTGCTCGCCGGCGGCTCGCGGCGCGGCGCGGGTGAGGCCGAGAGCCCGGGCTCCCTCGAGGGCGAGCGCATCCTGCTCCTCGTGTCGCCCGGCGCGGCGTGGGTCTCGGCCTTCCTCGGCGCCCTCCTCGCCGGGGGGATCGTGCTGCCGCTGTCGGCGCTCTATCCGCCGGCAGAGCTCGAGTGGCTCGCGAGCGACGCGGGCGTGCGGCGGATCATCACCGACGGCGAGTTCGCCGCCGTGGCCGCCCCGATCGCGCAGGGCCGCGCCGTGCTCCGCGTGGAGGATCTCGAGCGCGCCGCACCCGGGCGAGACGCGGCGATCTCCGACATCGCCGCGGACGATCCGGCGCTCCTGCTCTACACGAGCGGCACGACCGGCAAGCCGAAGGGGGCGCTGCTCACGCACCGCAACCTGGCCGTGCAGGCGGAGCTCCTGCGCGCGGCCTGGGGCTTCTCGGATCAGGACCTGTTGCTGCACGCGCTGCCGCTGCACCACCTCCACGGCGTCGTCATCGCGCTCATGACGTCGCTGCTCGCGGGCAGCGCGACAAGGATGCTGCCGCGCTTCGACGCCCAGCGCGTCGCCGCCGAGATCGCGCGCCGCTCGGTGACGTCGTTCATGGCGGTGCCGACCATGTACCAGCGGCTGTTCGAGCACGTCGACCGGGGCGGCGCGCCCGGCTTCGCCGCGGGGGCGAAGGCCCTGCGGCTCGCGACGAGCGGCTCCGCGGCGCTGCCGGTGACGCTCGCCGAGCGCTGGCGCGACCTCACCGGCACGATCCCGCTCGAGCGCTTCGGGATGACCGAGATCGGCGTCGGCATGAGCAATTCGCTCGATCCAGGCGCGCGGCGGGCAGGCTGGGTCGGCTTCCCGCTGCCGACCGTCGAGGCGCGCATCACGGACGACGCGGGCAACGCGTGGGCGCCGGGTGAACGAACGCCGGGGGAACGGCCGCCGGGCGACCCGCCAGCGCCGCGCGACGCCGCGGTCGCGCGAGGCGAGCTCTGGATCCGCGGGCCGAGCGTCTTCAAGGGATACCTCGGGCGCGAGGACGCCACCGCCGCGGCCTTCCAGGACGGCTGGTTCCGCACCGGCGACGTCGCCGAGCGCTCCAGCGACGGGTGCTTCCGGCTCCTCGGGCGGACCTCGGTTGATATCCTCAAGAGCGGCGGATACAAGCTGTCCGCCCTCGAGATCGAAGAGGCGCTGCGGGAGCACGGCGCGATCGCCGAGGTCGCGGTGATCGGCGTCCCTGACGAGGCGTGGGGAGAGCGCGTCGTCGCGGTCGTCGTCGCCGCGCCCGGGCGAGAGGCGGAGTGCGCCACCGGACCGCTCCGCGCCTGGGCGAAGGAGCGCCTCGCGCCCTACAAGGTCCCACGCGAGTCGATCGTCGTGCGGGCCCTGCCGCGCAACGCGATGGGCAAGGTCGTCAAACCAGAGCTGGTGAAGGCCATCGCAGCGGGCATTGCCGTGGAGGAGCGCGGCCCTCTCGCGCGGTAGACGCGCGAGACGCGCGGTCGTCGCTGGACGCGCGAGACGCGCGGTCGTCGCTGCTTGACCGACGCGCTCGGCTCCGGCCTACTCGACGCCGATGCAGCCTGCCAGCCCCATGGTCCAAGCCCAAGCCGCGTACGGCGGCCTCGCGGTTCAACCGTTCTCGCACCCCACGTACACGATCAAGCGGCCTTTCTGGTCGCTGCTCGGCCGCAAGTTCCACGTCTATGCGCCCGACGGCTCTCTCGTCTGCTTCGTCAAGCACCCGCTGCTCAAGCTGCGTGAGGAGTTCACCCTCTTCGCGGACGAGTCGGAGTCGCAGCCGCTGCTCACGATCCGCTCGCGGCAGGTCATCGCCCTCAACCGGTGCCTCGACGTCCTCGACGCGCGCACCGGCGAGCGCGTCGGCACCATCCGCTCGCGCGGGCTCAAATCGATCGTCCGCGACACCTGGGACATCCTCGACCCCGCGGATCAGCCGGTCGGGCTGATGCAGGAGGACGGCGCCGCGCTGCTCCGCCGCATGTTCCCGCTCCTCATCGGGAAGTGGCACATCGAGCTCCATCAGCAGGAGGTCGCGAAGGTGAAGCAGGTGTTCCGGTGGTTCGTGAAGGAGTTCACGCTCGACCTGTCGATGAACCAGGGGCGAATCGACGCCCGGTTCGCCATCGCCTGCTCCCTGCTCGCCCTCATGGCCGAGACAGCGCGCGAGTCCCGCTAGGCCCCACCCGAGACCCGCCGCGGCCTCGCGAGAGGCCCGCGGAGGCCGCGGCCGGCGCGGCCTTCGGTCGCGCGCTCGGCGGTCGCGCGCTCGCTCGCCGAAACTTGGCCCATTTCCGCGAGCTCTGCGAGGGTCCCGCGCGATGCGCCTCGATCCTGTCTCCCGCCTCGACTCCGCCTCCGAGGAGGGCCGACCGACGTCCCCCCCTGCGCCCCCGTGCGGCACGGCCCGCTTCGCCCCGAGCGGGCAGGGCGCCGACTCCGAGCGCGAGCTCAGGTCGCAGCGCTTCCTCTGGGCGAGCGCCCCGGCGGCGCCCGACGGGCAGCTCCGCGCGACGATCGAGGAGGCCGTCGAGCTCGCGCTGGCCCTGCGCGGCGCGCTGCCGCCGCGGGTCCAGGAAGGCGCGCCGGTCGAGGTGGTGATCGCTGACCAGATCTTCCGGGCCAGGGCGCTCGGCGCCGCGGGCCTCGCCGTCGCCCTTCCGCGCCTCGCGGGCGGGCGCTCAGCCTCGCCGCGCGCGCTCCACCCGGACGACAGCGCGACGCTCCTCGCCTGGCTCGGCGCGGCGCGCGAGGCGCCCGTCGCCCTCGTCTTCGACGCGGACGACAGGTCCGCGCAGGTGCTCGCGCCGGTGCCCCTCGCGGACCTCGTCGAGAGGAGCACGCGCGACGGGTACGGCGGCGTCTCCTCCATGTCCCCGCGCGGGCAGGCGCGGAGCCTCGCGGCGCGCGGGGAGGAGCGCCCCGTCGGGCCGGCGCAGCCGAGCGCCGGAGCGAGAGCCCCGGTCGAGGCGCTCCCGGCGAAGCCGACAGCCGTGGACGAGGCGCCCCAGGCCGGACCGACAGCCCCGGACGAGGCGCACGAGGCCAAGTCGACGGCCCCCGAAGCGCATGGAGCGCCGGCGTCGCCCGCCTCCGCCGAAGGGCGGACGGACGGGCGGCTGCGCGGCGTGCTGCCCCCCCGCTCCTCGAGGATCCGCCGCGCGGACGCGCCGGCGGCCGTCGCCGGGAGAAGCGCCGTCGCGGCGCGGGCGCCGGGCGCGAGCACGCCGCCGGCCACGGACGAGACGGCCGCGATGGCGCCCGCCAGCGGCGCGCCGGGCGCGCCGGCCGCCGAGCCGGGGGCGCCGCACGAGGAGCGCGGCGCAGCGATGACGCTCAGGCCGCCGCGAGGGGCGCATGAGGCCGCGCCGAACGCGCCAAACGCGCCAAACGTCGACGGAGCCCAGGCGGACGCCGACGCGCCCCCGCAGGCGCGGCGGGAGCGGAAGGCGCCGCGCGACCGGATCCTCAGCGCGGCGGAGTGGCGCGCGCTCGCCGTCGAGCTCGACAACGCCCGCGGCCCGAAGCCGGTCCGGGTCATCGAGCAGCTGTTCGCGACCCACTACACGCCGCTGCTCGGCGCGACGCTCGCCGGTGAGACGGACGCTGCCGTGCGCGGCGTGGTCGACAGCTGGAGGACCAGCTTCGAGCACAGCTACCGGGAGGCGTTCTCGGCGCTGCGCGTGACCGGCAAGCGGCCGCCCATGGTGTTCGACGCCCCGGACATCGCCGCCCGCATCGCCCGGCTCAACGGGGCGCGCGGGGTGAAGCTCCTGCTCGTGGACGCGATGCGCTTCGATCTCGGCGAGCGGGTCGCCGCGCACCTGAAGGAGATCCTGGTGGATCGGGCCATCCTGGTCGAGCGATCGCTCCTCTGGGCGGCGCTGCCGCCGACGACGACGGCGCAGATCTCGCTGCTCGCCCGAGGGCCGGACGGGCTCCGCGAGACGATGCCCCCGAGCGAGGCGGAGCCCGCCATCGCCCGCGGGCGCGCGGTCGCGACGCTGCGGCGCGAGCGGGTCGGGTCGCGCGAGCTGATGAAGCTCGACCTCGTGGAGGCGCGCCTGCGCGCCGCCGGGCCGCCGTTCGCCGAGCGGATCGAGGCCATCGCGGAGGAGGTCGCCGACGTGATCGCGCGGTTCATGGCCAGCCTGCCGCCGCGGACGCTGCTGCTCGTGTTCGGCGACCACGGGTTCCGCATGACGCCGATGGGAGACGGCAGCGCGACCGGCCCGGCGTCGCAGGGCGGAGGCTCGCCCGAAGAGGTGCTCGTCCCGGCGCAGGCGTGGCTCGTCGGCGGCGTGCACTGAGCGGCCCTGGACTCGACAGGGGCGCGCTGGCGTTCCTGGACGGCGATTCCCGGTTCCTGGACAACCACCGGCCCTTCCTGGAGGGCACGGCCGTGTCATGGCGCCCAGAAGGGCTACGCGGAGGGCGCTGCTCCGGCCGAGAGAAACGCGGTGAGCGCCGGGAGGACGAGCGCCGGATCCTCCAGGTGGGGCGCGTGCCCGAGCGGCACCATGTGCAGCGTGGCGCGCGGGATCGCCGCGGCCGCGGCGATGCCGATCGGCGCCGGGAACACGTCGTCGCGCTCGCCCCAGAGCACCAGCGTCTCCACGTCGATCTCGCCGAGCCGCGGGAAGCGATGGGGAACGGCGCCGAGGGCGGGGAACAGCGCGTTGAACGCGGCGACGGGCGCGACCCGGCCGTCGGGCACGGCGTAAAACTCGCCGTGCAAGGCGGCCAGACGCTCGCCGAGCGGGGTGGGCTGCGGCGGACGGAGGCGGCGGAAGAGCGCGGGGCCGAGCACCCGCACCAGGCGCTCCGGCGGGGCGCGGAAATAGGCGCGGCTCCACGCGGTCATGACGGGACCGACCCCCATCGCGCCGATGAGCACGAGCTTCCGCGGGCGCGCGCGCTTGCGGAGCGCGATCTCCGCCGCGACCAGCGCGCCCAGGGAGTGGCCGACGAGGGCGGCGCCGCCGAGATCCAGCTCTAGGAGGAGCTCCTCCACGGGATCGGCGAAGAAGCGGAGGCCTTCCTCGAACCCCCCGCCCTCGAAGGGCGGAGACGACGCGTGACCGAAGCCGGGAAGATCCACCGCGACGACGCGGTGGCGCCGCGCGAGCTCGGGGAGCAGCGGGAACCACGTCGTCGCGGCGTTCCCGCGGCCGTGCAGGAGGACCACCGGCGAGCCGCCGCCGCCCTCCAGGTAGCGGAGCGTCGAGCTCAGCGCGGCGCGGCGGTGCACGGCGAACGGCGGCGCGCCCGCGGTGAGCTCCGCAAGGATCGCGCTCTCGACCGGGCCCAGGCGGGAGACGACGGCGTGGACGTTCGTCACAGGCGCATTCCGTAGCGCGATCGAAACGGCGCGGGAATGCCGCAGCCCAGAACCAGAAGAACCAGCGGGAGAGGGCCGCCGCCGCGTCCCCTCCTTCAGTCCCTGCCGTGCCCGGGGCCGAGGATGAGCTGCATCTTGGACACGGGCTCGAAGCCCTCCACGTGCGGCGGGTGGTGACACTGCGTGACGCAGCTCTGGGGCGGAGGCGAGAGCACGATGAGCCCCTTCTTCTCGGGATCCTTCGCGTGAAGCGAGCCGGGGCCGTGGCACTCCTCGCACTGCACGTTCTGCAGCGAGGCGTTGTGCGTCACCGTGGAGCCGCCCGGCTTGCCGTACCCGGTCACGTGACAGCTCACGCAGTCCAGGTTGAACTCCTTGAAATCCTGCTGCAGCGTGGCGTAGGCCCGCGCGTGCGCGGTGCCGTCGAAGAACTTGCGCTCCTCGTCGTGGCAGTTCGTGCAGGCGTCGATGCCGATGTAGCTGGCCTCGCCCTTCGCCGGCTTCTCGGGGACGCGATCCGCGAAGGCCTGCTTGTTGTGGTCGTTGACCCGTTTGTAATAGGCGAGGAGCTGCCCGGCGACGTCCTTGTCGGCCCCGAGCTTCTCGCGCACCTCGACCGAGCTGTAGCGGAAGAAGCTGCCGGTCACCTTCGTCTCCGCCGCCTCGAGCTGCGCCTTCTCGGCCCGGAGCTTCTCGAGATCCGCCTTTCGCGCCTCGACGTCCTTCGCCGCCACCCGCTTGTCGCCCTCCCAGCCGTTGAGGCGGATCTCGAGCTCCCGGATGCGCTCCGACAGGCTGATGAGCTCCCCGGCCTTCGCGACGCCGCCCGCGTCGGCGAACACGAGCGGGCCGCTGCCGCCGCCTCGAACGAAGAGATCCACGACCGCCACCGACTGGAGGTGGTTCGGCGTCTCCACGACCAGCGTCGACCCGATGATCTCCGGCGGCTTCGGGCCGTCGTTGCCGTCGCCGCGCTCGCTCGGCTTGCCGAGCACCAGCACGTGCAGCTCCGGCACGTTGTCCGCGAGCCGCAGCGCCTCGCCCCTGGGCAGCGCCGCGAGCCCCACGAAGACGCTCGCGCCCTGCTTCTTCGCCTCCTCGACGCCCGCCTTCATCGCGTCGATCGCCGGGCCGGCCTTGACGCCGTCGGGGTAGGCGCCGGCGCGGCCCTTCGGGTCGCTCACGCCGATGAGGCCCACCTTCACGCCGGAGACGTCGCGCACGACGACGCCCTGGACGCCCTGCGCGCCCTCGAGGTTCTTGCCGAGCAGCGCCGCCCCGGACTGCGCCTGGTACTTGCCGAGCGCCTCCGCGCCGAGCGCCCAGTCGTTCTCGCCAGGCGCCCACGCCGTCAGCCCGATCTCCTTCGCCGCCAGCGCCATCGCCTCGGCCTTCCACGCGTCCTGCGAGGAGCGCTCCGGCTTCACCTCGGGGTCCGTGAAGAGCATCGGCCCCGCGCCGACCACGAGCCGATCCGGGGCCTCGCCGCGCTGGGACTCGATCAAGGCGGCGAGGTGGTCGATGCCTCCCAGCTGATCCTTCGTGCAGCCGCACGGCTCCAGCGCGCCAGCGACGGTGCTGAGCACGTAGAGCCGCACCGTCGGCTTGTTCGCGTTCACGTTCGCGTCCACGTCCGCGTCCGCGCTCACGGCGGCCGTCGCAGGGAGCTTGCACCCCTGACAGGCCGAAGCGAAGGCCGCCGCGGAGATCGCGACGAAGGGGATCAAGAGCGCGTATCCGCGACGCACTCCGCGAAGAAGCGAGCGCTTCATGCTCGCGCTATAGCACAGGGGCCCGGGCGCACCGCCGGGGGCGCGCCGAGAGGGCGGGGGCGCGATCAGAAGCCCGACGGAGCGAAGGGCAGGACCGTCTTCAGGTCCGCGTCGTTGAACCGGAGCTGCAGGCCGATGAAGTAATCCCGGCGATCGGCGTTCAGGATGTCGTCCATCCCGCCGAGCAGCCACAGCTTCCGGATGAACTCGTACGCGAGCGCGACGCGCCAGCGCGGCGACAGCTCCTCGCCGAAGCCGAACAGGTCCTGGCGGAGCTCGAACCGATCGTCGAGCAGATGGAGATCGAGGCCGAGGCCGCCCGTCGACTCCTTGATGCCGAACCGGCCCGTGAAGGGGCCGAGCCGCTTCGCGAACTGGAACGAGAACCGGAAGGCGTTCGTCGTGATCGTGCGGACCTCGCGGTAGTGCGCGGGCTCGTTCGGGTTGGTCGTGTCGACGTCGATCTGCTGGAAGTCCGTCTTGCCGCGCGGGTCGTTCACCAGCTCGACGACGTAGTACTTGTCCTCCGTCGGCTGGAGCCTGAGCTCGACGTAGCTCTTGATGGTGTTCGCCAGGAAGTTGTAGTCGGTCCGCAGCCCGACCACCGTCTGGAACCGGCTGAGCCCGCCGACGAGCTCGCCGACGTTCTCGACGACCGTCTCGACCTCGTTGATCAGCGTCTCGTCCCGGGTGATGCGGCCGAGCGTCCCCTCCCCGCGGTCGACGCGCGCGGCGACGCTGTCGACGTGCTTCAGCGCCGACTCGAGGCTCTCGGTCGCGCGGCCCACGCGCTCTGCGGCGCTCCGGAGCTCCCCGGGCTGCCCGTTCCGGCCGGGCACCTCGGCCGCGGCCGTCATCGTGCGGATGTCGCGGGTCACCTGCTCGACGTTGCGCAGGATCTCCTTCAGGCGCGGGCCCGAGTCGCCCGTGATCTGGTTGATGTTGTTGATGGTCTCCGTGACGCCCGCGCGGTTCTCGCGCACGGTCGCGTTCATCTGCTCGGTGACCTCGGCGAGGTTGTCGAGGATCTGCGCGAGCCGCTCCTGCCCGCCCTCGGACCCGACGGTGTTCCTCAGCGTCTCGGTGACGGTCTTGACGTCCTTCAGGATCTCGGAGACCTGCCCCTGCATCGACTGGATCGTCGGCTCGTCGATGTAATAGAGGACCCTCCCCTCGTCGGGGATGCGCGGCTTGCCCTCGGTGCCGGGCGAGAGCACGACGAACGACTCGCCGATGAGGCTCGTCGCGCGCTTGCCGATGGCCGCGTCCTCGTAGAGCGGGACGTCGGGGCTCATCTTGATGTCGATGCGCGCCTGCCCGTTGTAGAGCGAGATCTTGTCGACGACGCCGACCTGGATGCCCGAGATCATCACCCGCGACTGCGGCGACACGCCGATCGCGTCGGGCAGCGTGGCCCAGACGCGGTAGCCGTTCCCGCCGCCGATGTCGCGCGAGACGAAGCGGTACCCGCCGTAGGCCGCGCCCGCGAGCACGATCGTCATCACGCCGACCTTCGCGGCCTTGGAGACCTCAGCCATGCTGCGCGACGGCCACGGTAGCACGAGCCGCCCGCGGGACCGCGCGGCTTTCGCGGCGACGCAGGTGAACGAGCGCCGGGGCGGGAAAGCTGCTAGCCGAGTCGAATGCGGTCATGGTGGGCCAGCGGGGTGTTCGGCGCGGCGCTCGCCTCCGCGGGCGCGGCGGCGGCGGAGCCGCCGGCGCTCACGTGGGAGGCGACGACGCGCTCGCCACAGCCCCCCAAGGCGGTCTCGCCGGAGATCGCCGCGCTCGCGGCGCACTGCGGCAGCGCGGACACGGCGCTCGCCGCGGTCGCCCAGCGCAACGTCGAGCGGCAGCTCCAGGGCGGGGAGATCATGCCGCCCGACGAGCTGGCGTTCACGCTGCGCGCCGCCGGCGCGCCGCACGCCTGGCCGAGGGGATGGTCGATCTCCGGCCGAGGGCTCGGGCCGGCGGAGATCGGGGCGCGGATCGACGGGTGGCTCTCGGGGTGGACCTCCCTCGGGGTGCGGCGATGTGGGGTGGCCCAGGCGAGGAAGCCGGACGGGACGGTGATCGTGTCCGCGATCGGGGTGGACGCGCTCGCGGATCTGTCGCCGCTGCCGACGACCGCGCGGGTAGGGCAATGGGTGACCCTCGAAGGGACGATGCGGGTCCCGGCGACCGCGGCGAAGGTGGTGCTGCTGGGACCGCGGGGCGCGCCCAAGACGGTGCTGAGCTCCCTGTCGGGCGCGCGGCTCCGCTCGAGCTTCGCGGTCGACCAGCCGGGGAGCTGGCTCGTGCAGGTGCTGGCCACGGTGTCGACCGGGCCGAGGCCCGTGCTGGAGGCGATGATCTTCGCGGGGAGCGCTCCGCCGGGCCGGTTCGTCCGCGCGGCGGCGCCGGGCGAGGAGGCCGCGAAGGGGGCGCAGGGCGGCGAGGACGCGATGCTGCGGATGATGAACGCCGCGCGGGCGTCGGAGCGCCTGCCCGCGCTCGCGCGCGACGCGGCGCTCGCCGCGCTGGCGCGGGCGCACTCCGAGGAGATGATCAAGGCGAAGATGGTGGGCCACGACGTGGGCTCGGGCGATCCGGCGGCGCGCCTCAGGGCGGCCGGGTACGAGGCGACGATCGCGGGGGAGAACGTGGCCAGCTCGGGCACGACCGAGGGAGCGCACCGCGCGATCTGGGCGAGCCCGTCGCACCGGGGCAACCTGCTCGACCGGCGCTACCGGAGGACCGGCGTGGCGGTCGTGCGCGACCCGACCGGCCGGGTCTGGGTGACGCAGCTGTTCGCAGGGTGACCGCGGACGCCGCGGCGCTGCGCTGACGTACGCTGTTCCCGTACCCCGAGGGCGGACGCGCCTCGCGGCGAGCGGGCGGGCGCCCGCGGCGCGCCAGCCGCGCGCGAGCGGCTTCGCCGGGCGTGTTCCATGCCTCGCCGGGCGGCCGCCGTGCCGCGCGTGTATCCTTTCGAGCGATGGCTGCACGCCCGCTTTACGTCGGCATCGACCTCGGCACCACGAACTCGACCGCGGCCGCCTTCGACGGCGAGAAGGTCACCCTCGTCCGGAACTCCCAGGGCGCGACGCTCACCCCGAGCGTGGTGCGGATCGACGCGCGCGGGACGATCACGGTCGGCGCGCGCGCGCGCCGGTTCCTCGAGAGCGATCCGCAGAACACCCGCGCGGAGTTCAAGCGGCTGATGGGGACGGCCCAGCCGATCGAGTTCGCGGCGGCGAAGGTCGCGAAGAAGCCCGAGGAGCTCGCCGCCGAGGTGCTGCGCTCCCTGCGCGCCGACGTCGCGGAGCACCTCGGGGTCCTGCCGGCCTCGGCGGTGATCTCCGTGCCCGCGCTCTTCGAGCTGCCCCAGAGCGCGGCGACGTCGGAGGCGGCGCGGCGCGCGGGGTTCGAGCGCGTCGAGCTGATCCAGGAGCCAGTGGCCTCGGCGCTGGCCGCCGGCTGGACGGTCGAGGAGTCGACGGGCAGCTGGCTCGTCTACGACCTCGGCGGCGGGACGTTCGACGTCTCCCTGCTCGAGACGCGCGACGGGCTGCTGCGCGTCGTCGGGCACGACGGCGACAACTTCCTCGGCGGTCGCGATTTCGACTGGGCGATCGTCGACTGGGCGCTCGCCGAGATCGCGCGCACCCAGGGCGTCACCGTGAGCCGCGCCGACCCGCGGCACGCCGCCGCGCTCCGCAAGCTCAAGCTCGCGGTCGAGGAGATCAAGATCGAGCTCACCCGCGCCGACGAGGCGGCGCTCGCGGTGCCCGCGGCGTTCGAGGTGGACGGCGCGCCGGTCGACGTCGACCTGGTCCTGCAGAGGTCCACGCTCGACGCGCTCTGCGCGCCGATCATCGACCGCTCGGTCGAGGTCTGCCGGCGGCTGCTCGCGGCGCACGGGCTCGATGCGTCGCAGCTCGCGCGCGTCGTGCTCGTGGGCGGGCCGACGGTGATGCCGGCGCTGCGCGAGCGCGTCCGGGACGCGCTCGGCGCGCCCTTCGGCGAGGGGCTCGATCCGATGACGCTCGTCGCGCAGGGGGCCGCGATCTACGCGGCGACGGCGGGGCTCGACGCGCGGGCCTCCTCCTCGGGCGCGCGGCCCAAGGAGGAGGGTCGCCGGCTGTGGCTCCAGTACCCGGCCATGTCGAGCGATCTCACGCCCCACGTGGTCGGCCGCGTCATGGAGGGGCCGGGGGCCGCGCCCGAGCGGATCCGGCTCACGCGCGAGGGCGACGGGTGGACGAGCGCCGAGGCGCCGCTCGACGCCGAGGGGGCGTTCGTGGTGACCGTCGACCTGCTGCCGCGCCGGCCGAACGTGTTCAACATCGAGGCGAGCGCGGCCGGCGGCGCGCGGGTGCCGGTGCACCCGCAGGCGATCACGATCGTCCAGGGGCTCACGATCGGCGATCCGCCGCTGTCGCGCACGATCGGGGTCGCGCTCGCGGACAACTCGGTGCGCGTCTACTTCGAGCGGGGCGCGCCGCTGCCGGCCCGGCGGACGTTCGTGCACCACAGCGTGGAGAGCGTCCCGAAGGGCTCCAGCGCGTGCGTGCTGAAGATCCCCGTCGTGCAGGGCGAGCTCGACGTCGCCCACCTCTGCCGCGTGGTCGGGACGCTCGAGATCGACGGGAGCGGGCTCACCGCGACCCTGCCCGCGGGCTCGGCGATCGAGCTGACGCTCGAGCTCGATCGGGGCGGGCACCTCTCGGCGCGCGCGCTGATCCCGTCGCAGGGGCTCGTGTTCGAGCGCGTCGCGCACCTCCTCGTCCCCGAGGCGGCGCCGGAGGTGCTCGACGCCTCGATCGCCGCCATGCGCGAGCGGCTCGCCGCGGTGCGCGAGGCCGCCCTGCGCAGGGACGCGCCGCACGCGCTCGGCAAGGTCACCTACGTGGAGTGCGCGCTCGCCGAGGTGGAGCGCGACGCCGCCGCGGCGCGCGGCGGCGACGCCGACGCGGGGCAGAAGGCGCGGCGCGCGCTGCTCGATCTCGACGTCCTGCTCGAGCAGGCCGAGGCCGACAAGCGCTGGCCGGAGCTCGACGCCGAGGCCCAGGCCGCCGTCGCGAGCGCGTCGACGTGGATCTCGCAGCTCGGATCGAGCACCGAGAAGGCGCTCCTCGAGGAGGCCGCGCAGGGCGTTGCGCGGGCGCGCGCCGAGAAGAACCAGGTCGAGCTGCAGCGGCAGCTCCGGCTGGTCCGCAACCTGAGCAGCGCGGCGTTCCAGCGCCACCCGAAGGCGTGGGTGTGGATGTTCGAGGACGCCGCCTCCGAGGCGCACCAGGCCTCGGATCTGGTCCGCGCGCAGCGGCTCGTGCGCGACGGGCGCGGCGCGGCGGAGCGCGGCGACACGGCGACGCTCAGGACGATCACCGAGGAGCTCTGGCGCCTCTTGCCGGTCGACGCGCAGAAGCGCAGGCTCGGCCACGAGTCGGGGGTGCGGTGATGGACGACGCGCTCCGCCGCATCCGCGACAACCCGTTCTACGTGCTCGGGCTGCGCCCGAGCGCGAGCCGCGCAGAGATCGAGCGCGAGGGGCAGAAGCTGCTCGGGATGCTCGAGCTCAAGCTGGCGAGCGCCGCGGCGTACCCGACGCCGGTCGGCCCCGGCGCGCGGACGGCCGACAAGGTGCGGCAGGCGATGGCGGCGCTGCGGGACCCGGAGCGCCGCCTGGCACACGAGGTCTGGGCGCGGCTCGACCCGAGGCCGCCGCCGAAGGACGATCTCGACGACGACCTCGGCGAGCTGCCGCCGCCGGAGCCGCCCGGGGAGGATCCGCGCGCGCCGTGGCCCGAGGCGCTGTCCGCGCTCGGCTGGAGGGCACGATGAGCTGGGGCGGCCTCCTGGTGCTCGCCATCCTCGTGCGGGTGATCAGCGAGGCGGCCGCGCGGAGGGCCTCGCCCGGGGCGGCGCCGCGCCCCCAGATGCTCGGCGTGGGCCTCTGGAACGTCGTCGTGCTGTTCGTCTTCGCGCCGATCGCGATCCTCCTCGCGCTCGCGCTCGCCGGGGGTCAGCTCTGGTGCGCGGTGCCGCTCGCGCCGCTCGCGCTGCTCATGGCGCCCTGGTCCTTCGCTCGCCACGCGCTCATCCCGCTCGGGCTGCCGCGCGCCGCGTACTTCGTCGCGTCGCTGTCGGACGGGGCCTTTCGCGCCGACCGGCGCGGCGGCGCGGCGCTCGCGGCCGCGTGGGCGCTCTGCCGCGCGCGGAAGCCGGACGCCGCGGTGGAGGCCTGGGTCAGCGAGCGGATCGAGCGCGTCGGCGCGGCGCCCGCGCCCTCCTCGGCGAGCGCCGCTCCGCTGCGCGGCGCGGGCATCGCCGCGGGCGCGATGCTCGCGGCGCACCGCGGCGACGTGGAGGGCGCGCGGGCGCTCTTCGACAGCGTCGCCGGCCTGGACGAGCGCGCCTGCCCCGACGAGGCCCGCCGCATCGCCGCGGGCTGGCTCGCAGCCGAGGCGGCCTCCCGCGGCGACTGGGGGGCCGTGAGCGGATACGCGTGTGTGAGCGGCGGCCGGGCGCTGTCGCTGCTCGGCGCCGTCGCGGCGCGGCTGCTCGGCGAGGCGCCCGCGCCGGGGGCGCTCGGGCTCTGGCTGCGATGGCTCATCGCGCCCCGCCGCCGCGCCACGCTCCCGCTCGTGCGCCGGGCCCTGGCAGCGGGCGCGGGCGCGCCGCGCCCGGAGCCGGAGGCGCCCGAGCCCTGCGCCGCGAAGGTCGCCGAGGGCGATCTGTGGAGCCGGGCGGTGCTGCTCCACGCCGCGCTGCTGCTCCGGCCCCGGGGCCAGGTCTCGGGCGACGACCTGAGGCGGCTCGGCGGCGCGTGGGACGCGGCGCTCGACGACGAGCGCGCGCAGGCCGAGCTCCGCGAGCGGGCGGCGTCGCTCGGCGCCTCGGGGGCGCAGGCGGCGCTCGGCCCGCTGGCGCGCGCGGTCGAGGAGGACCTCGCGGCGACGCTGCGCGCGGCGCGCGTGCCGCGCGCAGCGTGGGACGACCTCGGCGCGACCATCGGCCGCACGCGCCGGCGCCTCCGCGACGAGCTCCTGTCCGAGGTGGAGATCGCGTGCGACGCCCTGCGCCGCCGCGTCGACGAGCGGCGCGAGCTCCCGGCGCTCTCGGAGTGGCGCGAGTGGACGTCGCTGCGCGCTCAGTACGAGGCCGCGGCGATGCTCGTCGGCGGGGAGTTCCGCCGCCTCGCGTTCCCCAAGCTGCACGCCGACGTGTGCCACGCGGCCGTCTGGCTGTTCAACACGCGCAAGGAGCGGGTGATCGCGAACGCGATGTTCCGGTGGCTCCTCGCCGAGGCCGAGGCGCTCGGCGACTCGCGCCTCACGGCGCTCCAGCGCGGCAACGTCGAGTGCGGGGTCTGACGCGGGCGAAGGGCCTGTCCCGGTAGGGCCCTACGCGCCGCTCCGGTCGCCCGCGGGCCCGTCCCCGCCCGGCGCCCCGCCGCCCGGCCGCCTGAGCGTCACCAGGAGCTCTTCCTGGAGCGGCTCCGGCTGGATCGTGCAGTGGGTGAGCGCGTGCTTCTCGCGCAGCCGCCGGGCCACCGCGGCGGCCACGTTCGTGCCGTGGTGCCCCTTGGCGAGGACGACGTGCACGGTGAGCACGTTGAAGCCGTCGGAGATCGACCAGACGTGCAGATCGTGGAAGTCGACGACGCCGGGCACGCTCCGGATGGTGTCCTCGACGTGGGCGAGATCGATCTCGATCGGGCTGCCCTCCATGAGCACGCGGGACGTGTCCCGCACGAGCCGCCAGCCGCCCCAGAGCACGAGGGCGCCGATGGCCGCGCTGATCACCGGATCGGCCCGCGTCCAGCCGAAGGCGAGGATGAGCACGCCCGCAGCGATGGCGCCGACCGAGCCGAGCGCGTCCGACAGCACGTGCGCCAGCGCGGCCCGCGTGTTGATGTTGTGCCCGTGCTCGCCGGTCGAGAGCAGCAGCGCCGCGACCACGTTCACGAGCAGCCCCAGCGCCGCGGTGATCGCCAGCGCCTCGGCGTGCACCGCCTGGGGCGCGCGCCAGCGGTGGGCCGCCTCGATGAAGATCCAGATCGCCGTCAGCGCCAGCGCGACGCCGTTGGCGAAGGCCGCGAGCACCTCCGCGCGCCGGAAGCCGTACGTCCGCTCGCGCGTCCGCGCCTGCGCCGCGATGCGCTGGGCGATGATGGCGATGCCGAGCGCCGCGGCGTCCGCGAGCATGTGGCCCGCGTCGGCCAGCAGGGCGAGGCTCTTCGACCACCACCCGACCGCCGCCTCGACGACCAGGAACGACGCCGTGAGGGCGAACGCCGCGATCAGCCGGCGGAGCGGCGCGTGCCGGAGATCGTGGCTGTGGTCGTGGTGCTGCGGGTCGCCGTGGTCGTGATCGTGGTCGTGGTCGTGACCCGGGGCATGGTGATGCCCGTGATCGTGCCCCTCGCCGCGCCGAGCGCCGCGCCCGGTCTGGTGCTCGTCCGAGGCGCTCCCGTGATCGTCGCGCACCCCCATCGCCGCGCCGGAGCGGCTCACACCCGCTCGAGGATGGTCGCCACGCCCATCCCTCCGCCGATGCACAGCGTGATCAGCGCGGTCGCCTTGCCGGCGCGCTCGAGCTCGTCGAGCGCCGTCCCGATCAGGCAGGCCCCGGTCGCGCCGAGCGGGTGCCCGAGCGCGATCGCGCCGCCGTTCACGTTGACGCGGTCGAGGTCGATGTCGAGCTTGCGCGCCGTCTGCAGCGGCACCGCCGCGAACGCCTCGTTGATCTCCCAGAGATCGACGTCGCGCGCCTGCATGCCCGCCTTCTTGAGGGCTCGCTCCGACGCGGGCGCAGGGGCCGTCAGCATGATCACCGGCTCGGCGCCGGCCGTCGCCGTGGCGCGGATCCTCGCCCGCGGGGCGAGCCCGTGCGCCTTCACGTAGTCGCCGGACGCGAGCAGCACGACGGCCGCCCCGTCCACGATGCCGCTCGAGTTGCCCGCCGTGTGGACGTGCCGGATCGACGCCACCTGCGGATAGCGCGCCAGCGCCAGCGCATCCACGGTCTCGCCGGCGGGGCCCATCGGCGTCGACCCGAGGCTTCCGAACGCCGGCTCGAGCTTCGCGAGGGCCTCCATCGTCGCCCCGGCCCGCGGGTGCTCGTCCCTGTCGAGCAGCGGCTTGCCGTCGAGATCGACGACCGTGAAGAGGCTCTTCGCGAAGCGCCCCTCGCCCGCGGCCCGCTCGGCCTTGCGCTGGCTCTCCAGCGCGAAGCGGTCGACGTCCTCGCGCGAGAAGCCCTCGATCGTGGCGATGAGGTCCGCCGAGATGCCCTGCGGGACCATCGCGAGCTTCTTGCGGAGGGCGAGGTTGTTCCCGTCGAGGGGCGCGCCGTCCGAGCCCATCGGCACGCGCGACATGCTCTCGACGCCGCCGCCGACGGCGACCTCCTGCTGGCCGGACATGACCCCCATCGCCGCGAAGTTCACCGCCTGCGCGCCCGAGCCACAGAAGCGGTTGACGGTCACGCCGGTCACGGCGTCCGGCCAGCCGGCCGCGAGGATGGCGGTGCGCGCGATGCACGCGCCCTGCTCGCCCGCCTGGGTCACGCACCCGACGACCACATCCTCGACGTCCTGCTTGCGGATCCCGGTCTTCTCGGCGAGGCGATTGAGCGTTTGCGCGAGGAGCTCTTGAGGGTGCACGCCCGAGAGCGCTCCCTTGCCCGCCTTGCCGCGCCCGCGCGGCGTGCGAACGGCATCCACGATGAAGACGTCTCGCATGACAGGCCTCCGAGCCCGATGTCCGGCCCGTGCTTAGCACACCGCCCGTTCCCGGGGCAGCCTGGTCGCGTCGGGTCTCGGTGGACCTGAGCCGGCGCGGATCGGCTATGCTCGCCGCCGATGACGGACCGGTCGCAGCGCATGGTGTGGGTCGATCTCGAGATGACGGGGCTCGACGAGAGCTCGTGTGCGATCGTGGAAATCGCGACCATCGTCACGGAGCCCGACCTGACCGTGGTCGCCGAGGGGCCGTGCCTCGTCATCCACCAGCCGGAGAGCGTCCTCGCGGGAATGAGCGACTTCGTCCGCGATCTCCACGAGCGCTCGGGGCTCCTCGAGCGCATCCGCGCGTCCACGCTCTCGGTCGGCGACGCGGAGTCCGAGACGCGCGCGTTCCTCGAGGCGCACTGTGACAAGGGGACGGCCGTGCTGTGCGGCAACTCCGTGTGGAAGGACCGCGCCTTCCTGCAGCGCTACATGCCGGAGCTCCTCTCCTTCCTGCACTACCGCATCGTGGATGTCTCGACGCTCAAGGAGCTCGTGCGCCGCTGGTATCCGCTGCGCGCCGCGCCCAAGAAGCGCGAGATCCACCGCGCGCTCGACGACATCCGCGAGTCGATCGAGGAGCTCAGGTGGTACCGGGCAAACGTGTTCCAGCCGCTCCCGGGGAACGAGCTCCGCTGAGCGATCGCGGTGAGCCGAGGGGAGCCTGAGGGCCGACCGCGTCCTCGGGCTTGCGGTTCAGCATCCTCGCTCGCCGGCATCCCCAACCTCGGTCGGCGCCCCGCCCTCAACCTCGGTCGGTTCACCCGTCGGTCGGCGCCCCGCCCTCAACCTCGGTCGGTTCACCCGCCCTCAACCTCGGTCGGTTCACCCGCCCGGCAACTCGCCCCGCCCCGCCCTCAACCTCGGTCGGTTCACCCGCCCGGCAACTCGCCCCGCCCCGCCCTCAACCTCGGTCGGTTCACCCGCCTGGCACCTCGCCCCGCCCCGCCCTCCGCCCCGCCCCGCCCCGCCCTCAACCTCGGTCGGTTCACCCGCCCGCCCTCGCAAATCCGGCCGGAAAGGCGGCTCCGCTGGCAATCGAAGAAAAATTGTCCTCAAAACGAGAAAATTCGATCGATCGAGGCAATGCTTTGAGTAGGCTAGCCATGCGTCCAGGCCTCCGGCACGAGGTCTGCGGCGTAGACACCCCGGCGGCCCCAATCCGCCGGGGTGTCGTTTGCTACCGGACCTGCGCGATTGCCTTAGAATAGCTGGTCGCCGTACCACGGTTGCCCGGGGCTACCCTTGGCTTCCACGGCGGGAGTCGCGACCAGCGGGGCGGGCTCAGCACGGCGCGTCACCCCGGACTTCGTCGCCGGCGCCTCCACGGCAGAACCCGCCGCCTCGGAGGCGCCGGGATCGCACTGCACCGGGGAAGCTGTCGGCTCATTGTGATGTGAGTCACTCACGTGAGCCGGCGGCCCGGCGGGTGGGGACGGTATCCCATGTCGGGCGATGTACGAGCTCAACGGCACCGCGACGGCGGCGCTCGTCAGCGCGACGAGCAGCAGCGCTCCGCCGGCCAGCAGGACGTTGCTGCGCGAGCGCGGCGCGGCGATCTCGACGACGGGGTGCCGCATGGCCTCCGGAGGGAGGGTCCCGGTGGGCAGCGTGTTGCGGGACGCCGGAGCGGGCACGCTCCGCTCCGTATCCGGCGCCGACTCCTGCAGCGACGGGGCGGCCGCAGCTTGCGGGCGCGGCCCCCTCGGCGGCGGAGCGCCCCCCGCGAGCGGCGCCGCGCCCACGAGCAGCGGCCGCACGGCGGCCATGAGTTCGTGGACCGTCTGGAACCGCGCGTCAGGATCCTTCGCGAGCGCCCGGGTCAGCGCCTCGTTCACCTGGGCCGACACCCCCTCGAGCGGCGGCGGCACCTCGTCGAGCGCGCACACATCCAGATCGTCGCGGCCGTCGAACGGGCGCGGCCCCCCGAGGAGGCAATACAGCAGCATCCCGAGCCCGTAGACGTCGGTTCGTTCATCGATCGCGCGAGCATGCGGATCGTTGAAGAGCTCCGGCGCCCGGTACCGCGCCGCATCCGCCATGGCGTCCTCGGGCGCCCCGAACGGCAGGTGCAGCCCGAACGCCCTCAGGACAGCGGCGCCCTGACCGGTGATCACCACCGTGTGCGGGCCGAGATCCCCGTGCGAGAGCCCCAGCGCGTGCGCGGCGCCCAGCGTCCGCGCGACGTCGACGACGAGCTCGTACGCGACGGAGCGAAGCCGGGGCAGCAGATCTTCCACCGAGGGATCGTCGCTCTGCCGGGCAGCGATCCACCCCGCATCTCCCTCCATCCCGCCCGCGATCACAGGCACGATGCCGTGCACCCGCGCAGACAGCGAGAGGAGCCTCTCCAGCGCGCCGCGGAACGCATCGGCGTCGATGCCCATGCCCTCCTGGACATAGAGCGTCACCTCGCGGCCATCGGCGTCGAGCGCGCGATACGCCTCCGCCGGAGCGGGAGAGTCGAGGCTCGCGACGATGGTGTACCCCGCGAACTCCTGCCCGAGGATCACCATGGCCCCTCCGCCTCGATCCGCGCGACGGGCACGGAGGATTCAGGCCTCGCGCGCAGGAAGGAGAGGACGGCGCGGCGCGCGTTCTTCGATGTTGGCTGCGGTGTTGGATCAGCCCAAAAGATTCTGCTCACTGCGTCGGACCTCCGGCACGAGGTTCGAGTCCATGACACCCCCGGACACGGCGCGGGGAACATCGGTTGGCGGAGACAGTAACAGAGGTCTCAGGCGCGCGGAAGCCGTCGCCAGCGCGGACCGGCGCCACGGAGCGCGCGAGGCGGGTCTATCACTTTCCGGAACGACGGCTCGACGGCGGAGTAATACGCCCTGAAAAAGCGCGCTCCGGGCGGGGCGACTTGGGCGGAGCTGCCGGGCGTGCGCGCTCCGGATCTTCGCTGGCGAGGGCGAGCATTGCTTGCTTTCTCGGTGAGTCGTCAGGCTCCATGAGCAGAAAGAGGATCGCGCTCTGGAGCGCCTCCTCGGCCTGGTCAAAGCGCTCTGCCACGATGGACGCGACAGGGCTGCGCCCGTCGCCGGGGAGCAGGAGGCGCGGCTCGCACTGGAGCCCCTGGGCGATCAGGCCGAGCGCGCCGAGCCCGAGATCCCGCTCGCCGCGCTCGACCTGCCGCAGGTACGTGGCCGAGAGCTGCGCCCGCTCCGCGAACTCCTGCATGCTGAGCCCGCGGAGCAACCGGAGGATGTGGACCGCCTGGCCGACCTCCTTGGGGAGCGTGTCGCGCATGAGCGCGAGCCTAGCAGGCAGAGCTCGCCCGAGCCCCCGAGAAGGCAGGCCGCCCCGCGTGAGGAGCGCGCCCGCTCGCCGGCGCACCGAACGCGCCGCGCCGGCGGCGCTACAGGTACCCTTCGGCCTGCAGCGCGAACATGCGGGCATAGCGCTGGCCACGGGCGACGAGCTCGTCGTGGGTGCCCTCCTCGACGATGCGCCCGCCGTCGAGCACGACGATGCGGTCGGCCATGCGCACGGTCGGGAAGCGGTGAGAGATGACGATGGTCGTCCGCCCCTTGGACAAGGACCGGAACCGCTGGAAGACCGCGTGCTCGGCCTCGGCGTCGAGCGCCGCGGTCGGCTCGTCGAGCACGAGGATGTCGGCCTGCTCGCGCATGAAGGCGCGCGCGAGCGCCACCTTCTGCCACTGCCCGCCGCTCAGCTCGACGCCGCCCTTGAACCAGCGCCCGAGCTGCGCGTCGAGGCCCCCGGGCACGACCGTCACGACCTCGTCGGCGCCGCCCTCGGCGACCGCGCGCGCGACGCGCGGCTCGTCCGCGAGGTGCTCGACGCTGCCCAGCCCGACGTTCTCGCGCAGCGTGAGCTGGTATTGGTTGAAGTCCTGAAAGACGACACCGATCCTCCGGCGGAGCGCGTCGGGCTCCCAGGCGCGGAGATCCTTGCCGTCGAGCAGGATTCGCCCCTCGGTGGGCTCGTACAAGCGCGCGAGCAGCTTGATGAACGTGGTCTTTCCGGCGCCGTTGTGCCCGACGAGCGCCAGGCTCTGACCGCTCGGGATGTGGAGATCGATCCCCCGGAGCGCCCAGCGCGACTGGCCAGGATACCGGTAGCCGACCCCCTCGAACCGCACGCCCCGGTCGCGCGCGCCGTCGGCCGGCAGGGGCGCAGGCGCGTCTGCGCGGCCGGCCGGCGGCGCGGGCGGCTCGCCGGTCGGGATGGACAAATATTGAAAGAGATTCGACATGTAGAGGTTGTGCTCGTACATGCCGCCGACGCCGGCGAGGACGGCCTGGAACGCCTGCTGGCCTTGCCGGAAGGCGGCGACGTAAAGGACCATCTCGCCGAGCGAGAGGCGCCCCGCCGCGGCGCCGGCCGCCATGGCGCCATAGCAGCCGTAGAACGCGGCGGTGCCGAGGAGCGACAGGCCATAGGACCACCCGGCGCGGCGGACCGCGAGGGCGCTGTCCTCCCGGTAGAACGACGCCGCGAGCGCCTTGTACCGCTCGAGGAACGTCGGCCCGAGCCCGAAGAGCTTCACCTCCTTGGCGTGGCCGTCGTTGGCGAGCACGTACTCCAGGTAGTTGAGCCGGCGGGCCTCGGGAGAGCGCCAGTTCCGGAGGCGGAACGCCGCGCCGGAGAAGCGCGCCTCGGCGACCGTCGCGGGGACGGCCGCGAGCACGAGCGCGAGCACCGCGAGGGCGCTGAACCCGAGGAGCAGCGCGGCGTACCCCGCGAGCGTGATCAGGTTCTGCACGAGGGAGAAGCTCTCGGTCACGACGGCGGCGGGGCGAGACGACGCCTCGCGGCGCGCGCGGGTGAGCTGGTCGTAGAACTCGGGGTCTTCGAAATGGACCAGCGAGAGCGAGAGCGCCTTCTCGAGGATCATCCCGTGGATGTCGATCGAGAGCCGCGCGCCGAGCAGCTGCCGCGTCAGCGAGAGCCCGCGCTGCGCGAGCGCGAGCGCGGCCACGAGGCCGAGCTCGACCGAGACCCACACGAGCGCCGCGCGCTCGTCGCGGGCGACCACCGCGTCCGTGATCGCCTTTCCCACGTAGGCCACCCCGAGCGGCAGCGCCGCCGCGGCGAGCGTGAGCGCGCCGAGGGCGACGCTCGCCGCCTTCGACGAGCGCCAGACGAGCTGGAGCGTCCGTGGTGTGTAGGCAAAGCTGTCCCGCAGGCGGGAGAGGCCGAGCATGGACGGCGGATTCTAACCACGCCGCGGCGCTCCGCCCGCGAAGACCCGCGAGGGCGCGAGGGCTGAGGGACGCGAGCGCGACGACCACGGGCGGCCGCGGTCGCGGTCGGGCGGGCGGGCGGATGCTGTGGCGGACGCGCGCCCGGCGCGGTATCCCGGGCCTCCGAAAGAAAAGGAGGCTCTTCATGTCGAGCATGTCCACGTTGACCATGGGCTACGGAGCGCTGCTCACAGCGCTCGGCGTCGGCGGATTCGCGGCAACGAGCGCGCCGACGGCGCTCATCCCGGCCGGCTTCGGGGTCGTCGCGATCGGGCTCGGCCTGCTCGCGCGACAGGAGAGGTACCGCATGCACGCCATGCACGCGTCGGCCATGGTCGGCGTCCTCGGCTTCCTCGGCTCCGCCCGCGGCCTGACCCAGCTGCCGACGCTGCTCTCCGGCGGCGACGTGGCGCGCCCCCCGGCCGTCATCGCCCAGTCCGTGATGGCCGTCCTCTCGGCGGGCTACGTCGCCCTCTGCGTGCGATCCTTCATCACGGCGCGCCGCGCCGCCGCCCGCACCTGAGCGCGACGCGCGCCGCCTCGCGCTCGGAGCGCGCCGCCCCGCCACGCGGCGCGCGCACCGAACGCGCCGCCCCGTCAAGGAGCCCAGGCGCCTTCACAGCCCCTTCTTCCCATCGCCGTCCAGCCGGCGCGCTCGGTGCGGTCCTGTCGGGCGCGAGAGCCATCGAACGGCGCGCTCCTGCCGATCCGTAGAGAACGGCCGCTGCGGCCCCTCTCGCGCGGCGCGTGGTGGATGAGCCCCCCCCTCCCCTCTCCTCACCCGCCCTACTCTGCACGTCCCATCTCTGCGTGTCCGATCTCCGCGCGTCGGATCAGGGCGCTCGCACGCCGAGGACCTCTTCATGTCGATTATTTGACAATCCGGACCACCAGTCCGGAATGCTATAAATCCGCGCGCAAAAAGCCAGATCGGTGCCCTCGATGCCCGTGCATGATGTACTGTCATCGTCACCAGACCATCAACTACGAGAAGAGCGAGCACCATGCTTCGACGCGTCATTGCATTGGGGCTGACGGCGCCTTTTTTCCTTTCCTGCGAGGGGAGTGGTGGTGTCATCCAGATCTGGAATTGCGAGGAGTGCCTCAAGGGCTGGACCTGCACGGCGGACGCCTGCATCCCCCCGCACTGCAACAATGACGTCACCGATGGAGACGAAGGAGAGACCGACCGCGACTGCGGCGGCTCGTGCAAGCCTTGCGGCTTCGGCGCCTCGTGCGAGACGGGCATCGACTGCAAGGAGGGCGTGTGTCGCCTGGGAGTTTGCCAGGCTCCGACCTGCGTCGACGGCGTGGCGAACGGCTTCGAGACCGGCGTCGACTGCGGCACGCGCTCGTGCCCGCTCTGCCCCGCGGGCGAGGCGTGCCTCACCGGCGAGAACTGCGGGTCCGGCGTGTGCAGGGAGCGTGTCTGCCAGGCGCCCTCGTGCGACGACGGGGTCCTGAATGGAAGCGAGCTCGCCGTGGATTGCGGGGGGGACTGCCGGACGTGCCGGTAGCCCGAAGCGCCCAGCGAGGCGACCAGGCCTCGCGACCGCACGCCGACGAGGCGTCGGCGCGGGGAGGAGCGCCCCTCGCCTCAGAGGAACTGGACCGCGGGCACCGTCTCCAGGCTGACCGTGCCGCCGGTCGCGATCCAGCGGAAGCCATCGATGAGCGCGGTCGAGTCGAAGCGATCGTCGCCGGTGTCGAACAGGATGAACCGGAGCGAGATCTCCTCGCCGCCATGCACCGGCGCGCGGGTCTTGAGCCACCGGGTGCCGCCGTCGCGGCGCGGGCTGAACCCCGTCCCCACGAGCTCACCCGAGCCGAGCGGACATCCGTCGCAGACATCGAAGAACGCGATATTGACGCTGACCGGCCTTCCCTCCCCGTCGAACGAGAGATTGCCGTTGTACGACCCGGGAGGCGCGGGCGTCGCCAGCGCGACGAATTGATCGTTGAAGTCCTCGCAGACCCACTCCGGGTATTCGAACGTATAGAACTTGAAGAGGAACTCGTAGCCGGTCGCGTTCGTCGGCGCGCGGAGGACGACCTCGAGGCCGACGTCGTCGTTGATGAAGCTGGACGGAGGACAGGAAGGGTTGTCCTGAGGGAACCCGGGCGGCGCGGTGCCGGGACCGTAGCTCGAGCAGCTCCCGGACCAGCAGGCGTCGGGGTGGCCGGGAAGGCGTGCGCTCCCCGTCGAGAGCGCGAGCAGGCGCGCGCCGCCCTGCACGTGCACGTTGGGGCCGAACCCATCGAAGAGGCCAACCGCGGGCGACCGCTCCGCAGGCGAGCCGTCCCCGCGGACATACCTCGCGGAGAGCACACCCCACCGCCTGTCCTCGCGGGACGCCACGGCGCAAAGGTCGATCGCCTTGGCCCCGTTCGCCGGATCGAAGTCCTCCAGCGAGAGGCCCTCGTCGCACGGTGGCGGCACGTCGTCGATCACCCCGTCGCAATCCTCGTCCGCCGGCGCGGGGATCTGGCCGTTCGCGTCAGGCTCGGTGACCTCGACCTCGATCGCGCCTGGATTCACATTTCCATCAACATCGTTGCAGTCGCCCTCCGCGGGCGTGAACCCGTCCCCGTCGCCGTCCACGTTGGGATCGGTGATGGGGATTGCGTCACCGGAGCCCAGCCCTGGCTCGCCCGGCTCATCGAGCCCGCCGGGGCCGTCCTCGCCGATGGTCCCCGAGGGCTCCTCGCGCCCGTCTCCCCCACCCCCCGGCGCGGACGCGCCGCCCACCGCGGAGCACCCGAATGCGACGGCGAGCACCGCCATCACGGCCATGCCGGCGCAGGGGAGAGCCAACCGTTGTTCGATCATGCTGCACTTTGCCAGAGAGAACGGACCGACGTCGCGCGCAACCTCGAGCGGGCGAGCGCAACCTCGGTTCGAATGCGCGGGCAGGCACGCGCAGCTCAGGCAGAGGCGCATCCTCAGGCGGATGCGCGATCGCCGAACGCAGGCGGGGTGGGGCGCCGCTGCCGGACGCGCTACATCCGCTCCGGCGCCTCGATCCCGAGCAGGCCGAGGCCCTTCGCCAGCACCTCCGCCGTCAGATCGCAGAGCGCGAGGCGCGAGCGGCGCACGTCGTCGCTCTCGGCCCGGAGCACCGGGCAGCGCTCGTAGAAGCTCGTGAACGACCCGGCGAGCTCGAACAGGTAACCGCACAGGCGGTGCGGCTCGAGCGTGGCCGCCACGTCCTCCAGCACGGCGCCGAACCGGAGCAGCTCCAGCACGAGCGCCCGCTCCGCCGGCTCGCTCAGCACGATCCCGGCCTCGCGCGGCGACTCGACGCCGGCCTTCCGGAAGATCGAGCGGACGCGGGCGTGCGCGTACATCAGGTAGGGCGCCGTGTTCCCCTCGAACGCCAGCATGCGATCCCAGTCGAACACGTAGTCCTTGATCCGGTCGCTCGAGAGATCGGCGTACTTCACCGCGCCCACGCCGACCGCCCGCGCCACGGCGCCTCCGGCCTCGGCGTCGAGCTCCGGGTTCTTCTCCCGCACCACCTTCGCCGCGCGCTCCAGGGCCTCGTCGAGCAGGTCCGAGAGCTTCACGGTCTCGCTGCGCCTCGTCTTGAACATCTTCTTGTCGGCCCCGAGCACCGAGCCGAACGCCACGTGCTCGGCCCGGGCCGGCGGGGTGAGCCAGCCCGCCTCGCGCGCGGTCGCGAAGACCATCGCGAAGTGCTGGCTCTGCGGCGCGCCGACGACATAGACGATCCGGCGCGCGCCGACCGTCGTGAGGCGGTGGCGGATCGCCGCGAGATCCGTCGTGGCGTAGCCGTAGCCGCCGTCCTGCTTGCGCACGATGAGCGGCAGCGGCTCGCCGCCCTTGCCGGTGAAGCCGGCCGGGAAGACGCAGAGGGCGCCCTCGCTCTCGCGCGCCAGCCCCTTGCGACCGAGCTCCTCGACGACGTCGGGCAGCATCGGGTTGTAGAAGCTCTCGCCGGCAAAATCCGCGTCGGTCAAGGTCACGCCGAGGCGGCGGTAGACCGAGTCGAAGTAGCGCGTCGACTCGCGCACGAGCTGCCGCCAGAGCGCGAGGGTCTGCTCGTCGCCGCCCTGGAGCCGCACGACCCGCCGGCGCGAGCGCTCGGCGAACGCCGCATCGCCGTCGAACTTGGCGCGCGCCTGCCGGTAGAACTCGTTGAGATCGCCGACCGAGAGCTCCTGCGAGGCCGCGGCCTCGCCGAGGTCGAGCATGTGCTCGATCAGCATGCCGAACGGCGTGCCCCAGTCGCCGAGGTGGTTCTGGCGGATCACGCGGTGGCCGAGCGCCTCGAGCACGCGCGCGAGGGCGTCGCCGATGATCGTGCTGCGGAGGTGGCCGACGTGCATCTCCTTCGCGGCGTTGGGGCCCGAGTAGTCGACGATCACCGTCTCGGGCTCGGCCGCGGGCGCGATCCCGAGCCGCCCGCCGCCCGCCGTCTCGGCGAGCTCGCGCGTGAGGTACGCGTCCTCGAGCGTCAGGTTCACGAACCCGGGGCCCGCGATCTCGACCTTCCGGCAGATCCCGTCGAGCTCTAGCGCCGCCACGATCGCCGCCGCGACCTCGCGCGGCGGCCTGCCGAGGCGCTTGCCGAGCGCCATGGCGGCGTTCGCCTGGTAGTCGGCGTGGGTGGAGCGGCGCAGGGAAGGATCAACCGCGGCGTGCTCTTCGCCGAACGCGGCGGTGATCGCCGCCTTGAATGCGCGGGCGAGGGCGTGGACGGGATCGGCCATGGCGTATCCTTTGGCCCGAGCGCCCGGCCAATTCAATAGGCAAGCCGGAGCGGCACCGCCACATCAGCGCACCTTTGACAAAAATCGGGGTAGGCCGGACAGTTCACGCCTCACGTGAGCGCTTCCCCGCCCCCTGCCCCCGGCGATCTGCCGCCCGTCGCGAGCAACGCGCTCGCGGAGAGCGCTGCGGCCCAGCTGGTCGGGACGGTCCTCTCGGACCGGTACCGGATCGTGGAGCTCGTCGCGACGGGCGGGATGGGCGCGGTGTACAAGGCCGAGCACCTGCTCCTGCGCAAGTGGCTGGCCGTGAAGCTCCTCCTGCCCGCGGCGAAGGGCTCCCCGGAGCTCACGGCGCGCTTCGAGCGCGAGGCGATCGCGGGCGCGCACATCCAGCACCCGAACATCGCCTCGGCGACAGACTTCGGCACCCTCCCCGACGGCTCCCGGTTCCTCGTGCTGGAGCACGTCCGCGGCACGACGCTCGATCGCATCATCAAGAGGGGCCCCTTGCCCGCCCCGCGCGCCGCGGAGATCGCGCGGCAGATCGCGGCGGCGCTCGCCGCGGCCCACGAGCGCGGCGTCATCCACCGCGATCTGAAGCCGCGCAACGTCATGGTCGAGGACGGCACCGACGCCGTGAAGCTCATCGATTTCGGCCTGGCGAAGGTGCCGATCGAGCGCCTCTCCACGACGGACGCGCACAGCAGCGAGGCGCGGCCCGACGCCGGCCGGATCACGCTGAGCGGCATGGTCTTCGGCACGCTCGCGTACATGGCGCCCGAGGCGGCGCAGGGCATGGATCACGTCGACGAGCGCTCCGATCTCTACGCGCTCGGGCTCATCCTCTACGAGATGCTCGCCGGGAAGCACCCGTTCGACGCGATCCTGCCCGTCGAGATCTTCCGCGAGCAGCTCCACACGGCCCCGCCGCCGCTCCGGCTGCGCGCCCCGGGCACGGCGGCGCCGCGCGAGCTCGAGGCGCTCGTGATGCGCATCCTGCGCAAGGACCCGGCGGAGCGCCCCGCGAACGCCCGCGCGCTGCTCGCGGCGCTCGACGCGGCCGTGCCGAGGTCCGAGGCGCTCGGCCTCCTCCCCTGGAAGGAGCCGCTCTCGAGCGGGACGTGGCGGCTCAGCGAGCCGCTGCGCGCGATCCCGCACGCCATGCCGCCCGAGCTGCCGGCAGGGCAAGACCGCGCGGGCGCGGCCGGCGGCGCTGCGGCCAGGGGCGGCGCGGCTGGCGGGGCGGCGACCGGCAGCGCCGAGGCCGACGCGTTCGGCCTGCAGCTCGGGGCCGCCGGGGCTGACGGCGAGGCGCCCGGGAAGGCAGCGCGCGGGGCGGCAGGGGGCCGGCCGCGAGCGCGACGGCGCGCGTGGGGCTGGATGCTCGGGGTGGCCGCCGTGGCCGCGATGGGCGCGGCGGGCGCGCTGCTCCTCGGCCGGCTGCCCGCGGGCGCAGGCTGGCTGCGCGCGGGCGCCCCGGCGGCCGCCGGCCCGGAGCTCCAGGCGGCGCCCGCAGCGGCGCAGACGGCCCCCGCCGGGGCGCCGGCCGCCCAGGCGCAGGATGCCCTCGGCCCCCCTCTGCAAGCCCCCTCCGCGGCGCCCGTCGCGAGCGCCTCGGCCCCCGGGTCGGCCGACGTCGCGGCGGCGCTGGACGCGGGTGCGGCGGAGCCGGACGCGGGCGCGCCGGACGCGGGCGCGGCGCTCGCCGGCCCGGAGCCGCTCGAGGGCGCGGGCCTCCCGGCCGAGCGCGAGCGCCTCGTGGCGGCGGTCCGGGCGAAGCGGTGGGGCGACGCGGAGAGCGCGCTGCTCACGCTGCTCGAGAAGGATCGCGCCGCCTTCGAGCAACGCGACGTGATGACGGCCGCGGCCGCCGTCGCCGTGAAGAGCTCGTACCGGACCGACGGCCGCGCGGACGCGATCTTCGACGCGCTGGAGAGCCGCCTGGGCCCGGAGGGCCTCGACATCGCCTACGAGATCTCGAGCGGCTACGGGGGCACGCAGGGCGGAAAGCGCGCGGCGGCGCTGCTCCGCCGCCCCGAGGTGCTGAAGCGCGCGAGCGTCCCGCTGCGCATCGCCGTGGCGCTGCGCGAGGCCCCCTGCCGGCGCAAGGAGGCGCTCTTCGAGCGCGCGGCGCTCGAGGGGGACGCGCGCGCGCTCGTGTTCCTGGAGATGCTCCGCTCGTCGCAGTGCCAGCCGCGCATCGGGCAGTGCTGCTTCCACCACCACGAGGGGCTCGAGCGCGCGGTGCGCGCCCTGCGGGACCGGCTGCGCTACTGAGCCGACCGCGCCCGCGTGGCGCGGGCTCCCGGCGCGACGCGGCCCCGAGGGCCGCCGAGATGGGCTAGGCTCGCGCCCCCGGGTTCCACGGCGCCCAGGAGGCCAGAGCACGGCGACGGGGCGACGGGCGGCGCGCGGACGACAAGGACGAAGGATCAGGAATGAGCGACAAGACGAATGAGGAGATCTACAGGGCGTATCTGCTGGCTTACGCGTGCAGCGGCGACGCCTCGAAGGTCGCGGTGCTCCAGGACGCGCGCCCGCTGACGGCGGTGGTCGCCGCCGCGCTCGCCCTCGCCGAGCGCGACCGCCAGGCGAGCGAGCCGCCGGACACGTGGGATTCCCTGAGCGAGCGCCTGCAGGCGATGTTCGATGAGTTCGATCCGCACGGGTACGACCTGGCGGGCGGAGGCGACGAGTCGCTCGAAGACGACGAAGAAGACGACGAGGACGAAGACGGCGACGAGCCGATCGCCTCCTGAGCCGCCCGAGGCGCTTTATCGAGGAGCGGGCCGCGCAGCGCGCGCCGGCGACACGGCCATTCGCCCGGCGATCACGGGCGAATGGCCGTTCCTCACACCGCCTTCGCTCTGCAGTCGGCGGCGATCACGCCCATCCCCTCGGCGTTAACCAAGCTTCGCGCCGCGTTCTCCTACATCCGAACGTTTACGTGGTCGTGGTCGTGGTCGTCAACGACAGGCCGTGAACGACCACGACCACGACCACGTAAACGTTCACGTTCACGTTGGTGATCGGTGGTGGGGGGCAGGATTCGTGCCCTGAGCGTGACCGAACGAGCCTGGTTAACGCCGCAGATTATCGGGTCGCTGCGCGTGACGCGGCCCCGCTCACCCCCCGAGGGTCGCGCCGTTCGAGGCGATGACCTCACGATACCAGTGCGCCGAGTCCTTGAGGACGCGCCTGCCCGTCGGGTAGTCGACGAAGACGAGGCCGAAGCGGTGTTTGTAGCCGTGGGCCCACTCGAAGTTGTCCATGATCGACCAGTGGAAGTAGCCGTTCACGGCCGCGCCATCGGCGATCGCCCGGCGGAGCTCGATCAGGTGGCGCGCCATGAAATCGATGCGCTGGGGGTCGTGCACCTTCCCGTCGAGCGAGATCCAGTCCCGGGTCGACAGCCCGTTCTCGGTGATCACGATGGGCCGCTTGTACCGCTCGTAGAAGAACCTGGGCCCCCAGTAGAGGCACTCGGGGGTGACCGACCACTCGAACGCGGTGATCGGGTGTCCCACCGGGTGGGGCACCACCTCGGCTGCGCCGTTCGCCCCGGCGCGCACCGGGACTCCCCAGTAGACGTTCACGCCGCAGAAATCGACCGGCTGCGCGATGATCTCCATGTCGCCGCTCCGGACCTCGGGCAGCTCGTTCGCGAACAGGCGGAGCCCGTCCTCGGGGTACCTGCCGAAGAACACGGGATCCATCCACCACGTGTTGGTCCACGTGGTCCGCGCGTTCACCGACCACGT
The DNA here is from genome assembly GCF_051520435.1 of Sorangium sp. So ce363. Lineage (NCBI taxonomy): Bacteria > Pseudomonadati > Myxococcota > Polyangiales > Polyangiaceae > Sorangium > Sorangium sp. So ce363. The sequence continues at coordinate 10,664,988 of NZ_CP150333.1, forward strand.
GGCCGCGCGCGCCGCCTCCAGATCCTCCGGCGACGAGGTCGCGGGGTATTTCACCTGCGCGACGGGCGCATAATAGACGTTGCACCTCCCGGGGCTCGCCGCGCGGATGGCCTGCACCGACTTGCCGTGCGCGAGCAAGACGTGGTGGCAGACCCGGAGCACCTCGGCGAAGCGCAGCCGGTCGCCGGGGGCGTGGCGCCCCTCGTAGTGGCCGGCGCCGGCGAACACCTGAGGCTCGTTGAGCGTCATCCAGTCCTTCACCCGATCGCCGAGCTTCCTGACCACGACGCTCGTGTACTCGGCGAACCAGTCGGCGCTGTCGCGGTTCAGCCACCCGCCCTTGTGGTAGAGCGCGAGAGGAAAGTCCCAGTGGAACAGCGTGATGTGGGGCTCGACGCCCGCCTCGAGCAGCGCGTCCACGAGGCGATCGTAGAACGCGAGCCCGCGCTCATTGACGGCGCCCGTGCCCTCCGGGAGGACACGCGGCCACGAGGTGCTGAGTCGATAGGCGCGGAGGCCGATGTCGCGCATGAGGGCGACGTCCTCCTGGTACCGGTGGTAGTGGTCGCACGCGACGTCGCCCGTCTGGCCGTTCCACACAGCGTCCGGCTTCTTGCAGAACATGTCCCACACGGACGGCCCCTTGCCGTCCTCGTGCGCGGCGCCCTCGATCTGGTACGACGCCGCGGCGGCGCCCCACAGGAACCCTTCCGGAAAGCGCTCTTCGCTCTGCTGTCGCGTCATGGTGGCCGCCACCATACCAAAGGCGGCCGAGCTCCGGCACCGCGGCGTCAGCCAGCGTCGCGCGCCTCGTAGCCGGCCTCGCGCACGGCCGCGAGGAGGGCCTCCGCCGCCGCGCTCCCCTCGACGACCGCCTCTCCGCGCTCGAGGCTCACCTCGCTCACCCGCGTCACGCCAGGGACCTTCGCGAGCGCCTTCGAGACCGCCTGGACGCAGTGGCCGCAGGTCATCCCTTCGATAGCGATTCTGCGCATCTCCCCCCTATGCCCGCTCGAGGCAGCAGCGTCAACGAGGGCACGCCGGTTGCGCCGGTTGCGGCGTCCACGCCCGCGTGATGTGCTCTCGAGCGTGACGGCTCTCGAGCACACGGCGCTTGTCGGCCACGGCGGCGTGCACATCATCGAGGGCGCCGGGGGGACGCGCCGCCATGCGCTCCACCTGGTCAAGCTGGTGGTGCCGGTCGAGGGTCCTCTCGAGATCGAGGCCGAGGTCGGGCGGCCGTTCGAGGTGCGCGCGCCCGTGCTCACCGGCGCCGGGGTCGCCCATTCCATCGGCTCTCCCGGCGCGACGGTGACGACCTTTCTTGCGCCCGAGGGGCTCGGCGCCGGCGCGCAGGCGGCCGCCCGCGGGCGGGTGCTCGTCCTCGAAGGCGCGCAGGCCGAGCGGGCGCGCTCGGCGGCGCGCGACGCGCTCCGCGGCCGGCTCGATCACGCGGCGACGCACGAGCTCATGAGGGCGTGCGCCGGTGCGTTCGCGCCGGGCGGCCCGCCGGTCGATCGCCGCGTGCTCCGCGCCATGCGCCGCCTGGCGGAGCAGGCGCCGGGCCGCCCCGCGCTGGGCCCGCTCGCCGCCGCGGAGGGCCTCTCTCGCTCGCGGCTCTCCCACCTGTTTCACGGCGCCTTCGGCCACCCGCTGCGCGATTACGTGACCTTCCTGCGCGTGCGGACGGCCATCCGGGCGCTCATGGAGGGCGCCCCGCTGGCGCAGGCGGCGCTCGCCGGCGGCTTCCACGACCAGGCCCACCTGGCCCGCGCGATCGTCGCCACGCTGGGCCGCACGCCGGGCTCGGTCGCTCGCAGCCGCTTCGTACAAGCCGAGGCCACGGCCGGGGCCATGGTGATCCCCTGAACCCAAGGAGGATCCATGCCCCCCGCGCTGTCGGCGCAGCCCGCGTCGCCCTCGGCCTCATCGTCCTGCTCGGCGGCATCAACGGATTCGTGCGCATCGTGCCGGTCCCCGAGCCGCTCCACCCGTTCATCCAGCTGCTTGTCGACAGCGGCTACATCCACGCCGTCAAGGTCGTCGAGATCGCCGCCGCGGTCCTGCTCCTCCTCGACCGCCGCCGTCCCCTCGCGCTCGCGCTGTTATGGCCGGTCGTGGTGAACATCGCCCTGTTCCACCTTCTGCTGGACCCCCGCGCCGGCATCAACGCCGTCGTCCTCCTCGGCCTGCTCGGCGCCCTCACCTGGCATGATCGCCACGCGTTCGCGCCGCTCCTCGCCGAGGGGCGGTCCGGGTCGCCCGCCCCGAAGGGCGACCCGGCGCGCGGAGAGCGCGCCTCGCTCGCCTAGAACCCGATCACCTACGGCGCGCTGTCCTGGAGCACGCCGTCGGGCACGAGGCGGAGCGAGCGAACCGCGCCCTCGCGCGCGAGCAGGAGGGCGCCGAGCACGCCAGCCTCGTCGCCCAGCGGAGAGGCGACGACCGGCACGTCCGCGCCGCGGACGGCGTGGCGCGGCAGCTCCTCGCGCACGCCGGCAAGGAGGATGTCGGGCGCCGCCAGCAGCTCGCCGCCCAGCACGATGAGCTGGGGGTTGAGCAGGTTCAGCAGGACCGCGATGCCGCGCGCGAGCTGCGTGCCCGCCTCGTGGAAGATCGCGCGGGCGCTCTCGTCGCCGGCGAGCGCCGCGCTCGCGACGGCGCTGACCGCGTGCGGGCGAGCGAGCGCGGCGAGCTGCGGTGAGCGCGCCGACGCCGCCTCGGCGGCGCGCCGGAGCGCCATGACCGAGGCGAACGTCTCCAGACATCCGCGGCGCCCGCAGCCGCAAGGAGGGCCGTCGTCCGCAACGCGGCAGTGGCCGATCTCCCCGCTGTACCCCTGCATCCCGAAGAACAGGCGTCCATCGGCGACGAGGCCCGCGCCGACGCCGAGCCCGACGTAGATCCACACATACGACGCGTGCCCCCGCGCCGCGCCGAGCTCCCCTTCCGCCACCGCCGCTGCCTGAGGCAGGTTGTACACAGGCACCTGCATGCGAAGCGCGCGGCTGAGCTCCGCGCGCACAGGGAACCGCTCCCAGCCCAGGTTGGGCGCAAGCACGCAGACGCCGCTCGGCCGCTCGATGAGCCCAGGCAAGACCGCGCAGGCGCCGCGCAGCCGCTTCCGCGGCACCCCACTCAGCTGCAGCACCTTCGGCAAGAGCTCGACGATATCGCGGACCGTCCGGTGCGGATCGCGCAGGACGGTGGGCTGCTCCAGCCGCGCCCGCAGCCGCCCGCGGGCGTCGGCCACGGCCACGGCCGTCTTCTCGACACCGATCTCGATGCCGAGGAAGGCCGCGCTGTCGTCGTTGAACTCGAGGAGCCGCGCTGGGCGCCCGCCGCGCGATTCGGTCCCGACATCGCGGACGCTGCCGCTGTCGAGGAGCTCCTCGATGATGGCCGAGACCGTCGGCTTGGTCAGCCCGCTCAACCGCGCGAGGTTCGTGCGGGAGATCGGACCGTGCTCTTGCACGAGGTCGAGGACGAGGGAGCGGTTCAGCTCCCGAGGGGTACGGTTGTTCGCCGTCTTGTCGTTGGCACGGACCATTCGAGCAAAACCAGACTTAGCCGTCCTCGTGCAGCAAAAGCAAGGGGCGTCGCAGCCGAGCTGTCACGAAAGCGCGCGCGGCGAGTTTGGTCTCCCGCGCTCTCCCGCGCTCTCCCGCGCTTCTCCGCGCGTCGCTGCCTCGACGCCCCCCCACCCCGCGGCGCGTCAGCTGCTTATGTCAGCATCACAATCGTCGCTGCCCGGACGGCCACCGGCGCAGCGCCCCTCCCGCCCTCCACGTAGCAAACTGCCCCGCTTCGGGGGATGGGCTCCTACAGCCCGCACCCCCGTGTGGCGGAACGCCGCATCGCCGCATGTGAGGGGGAAACAGGGAGCGCGCGGCCCTCTCGGCGTCCGACCCGCCCGGACCTGGCGATCGCCCCGCTCCCCGCTCCCGCGACGCCGCGAAGCTCCGCGGCGGGCGGGCTCATCTCTTCTCCAAGGGAACACCGATTGCAGACGGCAACGAACGAGAAGCGGTGGATGACAGACGGCAGGCGCTCATCGGCAATCGACGCTCAATGAACGACAAACGGCAAACGCGGGAAGCGAGCAAACACCGGATCGATGAGCGCAGACGCCGCGGGGCGTGAAGGGGAGCGATCGTCAAGGCGCTGGAGTCCTGACATGCCGACGCACTGTCGCCCCAGGTCGAGCCAGGGCTCGACGGGTTGGAGGACACGGCGACATCGCACAGCGACGCTTTGCCCAGCTCGCGCGCGATGCGCATGGCCGAGGAGACGCCCGGAGCGCCGGGGCGCTTCCTCACGAGGAGTTTTCACGATCATGAAGATGACACATGTTCTGGGTGCAGTGTTCGCTGTGACGCTCGCCGCCTGCACGGCGACATACGATGATGCCGAGGTCGCGGATGCGGAGGAGACCGGGGCCGCCGAGGGCGCGCTCGCGGTGAGCGACGTGGCGGCAGCACCGGCGTATTTCGAGCACGAGAGCCGCTTCACCCTCGCGCGGCCCGGCGGCATGTGCGGGGGCATCGCCGGCATACGCTGCGCGGCGGGCCTATATTGCGACTTCGCCCCCGAGGCGAACTGCGGCGCGTACGACCGGAGCGGCACGTGCGAGCTCATGCCCGACGCGTGCCCGCAGAACTACGATCCGGTGTGCGGCTGCGATGGCCGCACCTACAGCAACGGCTGCGTCGCGGCCACGGCCGGCGTCTCGGTGAGGAGCGCGGGGGAGTGCGGCCCCACGATCGTGGGGATCGGCGAGAGCTGTGGCGGCTTCACCCTCGGCGGGCCGCGCGTGTGCGGCGAGGGGCTCTACTGCAAGTACGCGCCGTCCGCGATCTGCGGGCGCGCGGACGCGTCCGGCACCTGCGCGGAGAAGCCCGATGTTTGCACGAAGGAGCTCGCTCCCGTGTGCGGCTGTGACGGCCAGACGTACGCCAACGCTTGCACGGCGGCAGCGAGCGGCACCTCCGTCGACGCGCGGGGCGCGTGCGCGGACGCGCCGATCGAGTGAGCGAGATCGCCGCCCCGCTCCGCGGCTGCTCGAGCGCGAGGAGCGCGGGCGGCGCGCGTTCACGGCTGCTTCTCGACGGATTGCACGTCGAGCTGGATGAATTGACCGACGTACGGCTCGGGCGCCGGGGGGACGCCTTCCACGACCAGATGCTTGAAGTTGGCGATGCTGGTGTGATTCGGATCCTCACCCTTGAAGGACACCGTGGATCCGCCCCGGATCGGAATGGTCTTCGTGTGGTCGATGATGAACGTGTCGTGCCCCACGGTGGGGCTATCGTTGAGCCAGTAGACCTCGGCCGGGTCGGAGACAGAGATGCTGTAGCGGTTGTACGTCGCGTTGTCGGGTGTACCGCCCACGCGGAAGTGCATGCCGTCGGGCGTGCCGCCCTTGTAGGTCTCCGGCTCGACGACGCCGCGGAGCCGGACGGTCACCAGATAGACCGTGTCGGGCGAGCCGCCGAACGTCTTCTTCTCGTCGACCAGCGCCGAACACGCACACTCGTCGCTGTTGCCCGGGTCCTGGTCGCACGGCATCTCCCAGCGGAAGCCGTCGATGCTGTCGGCCGCGGCGAGCAGGTTTTCTCCTTCGCCGCCGCTGCCGCCGACCCCGCCGCTGCCGCCGCTGCCACCGGCCCCGCCGCTGCCGCTGGAGCTCGCGCTGCTGGAGGCGCTCGTGCTGGCGGCCGTCGAGGCTCCCCCGCCCGAACCCGCAGCGCTCGTCGTGCTGGAGCTGGCCTGATCGTCCGCAGGCGGGTCGGAATCGGAGCCGCAGGCGAGAAGGACCATCATCGCAGGGACCACGATCAAAGAGATTCTCATTTTACACCAGTCCGGCGAGGGCGCCGGCAGTAGAGGCTGGGGACGCGAAACGTCGTTGCCTTGATATCACGGCTCGTTCGCGTGACCATGTCAGGTTCGTGAGCGGCCCGGTGCACTACCGGACGAAGCCAAAGGAGGACGTGCGGCCGACAATGTGAACGTTCACATGACGGGCGTCAATGCGAATCGACCGACCCGCGGGGTTCCTCGAGCGTGCGGGGGGGGCGGGGCCGAGGACATGGGGACATGGGCCTGCGGTCGCGGTAGGATGCCATGGCGCCCGGGGCGCCGGGCTCCGTCGCGCCGCATTCACGCTTTGCAGCGAGGTTGAACGTGAGATCCTGGATCTCTGCCCGTCGAATCCTGTGCGTCCTCCTGCTCGCGCCGCTCGCCCTCGGGATGGGCATCAGCGAGCAGGAGTTCCTGTGCGAAAATGCGGCTGCGCATCTCGAGGAGTGCTGTCCGTCGTTCGCCGCGACTCCCGCGCTCTGCCAGCAGAACGTCGGCTGTAACGGGAACGAGGAGCTGTGGCTCACGGCCGACGAGAGCCGGTGCATCCAGGACAGGGAGTGCGGCGACCTCGTCGCGAGCAACGTCTGCGAGCAGGCGGCCGCGCGCATGAAGCTCGCCGAGGGGGGGAGCGCAGGCGTCGCGCGCCCGGTGGTGTGTCGATGAGGCGGCGTATCCGCTCGTCGAGGCGGCGATGGGGCGGCGCGGCCGTGCTCTCCGGGCTCCTCGCCCCCGCCCTCGCCAGCGCGCAGGAGCCGCAGCCTCCTCCGGGGCCGCCCGCTCTGGCGCCCCTCCCCTCGCCGCCGCCCGCGACGCCCGCGACCGCACAGGCGCCGTCGACCGCGCCGCCTGGGGCGCCCGTACCCGAGGGCCCGGAGGGGTGGAAGCGCGGCTTCGGCGTCAAGCTCCACGCCGGGGGCTCGTGGCAAAGCTTCTATTCCCTCGCCATCTATGGAGCGAGCTTCGGCGCCGCCGCCGGGGGCACGCTCGAGCACGTCGCGCTCTGGGGAGGGTTCGAGGGCTTCGTCGGCGTCACCGAGTTCGGCCTCCCCGCGCGCATGTTCCGCCCGAGCTTCGCGGTGGAGACCCACCTCGGCGATTTCCGGCTCGGCGGAGGCGCGGGCCTGCTCCTGCTCGCGGTGACCCGCGCGACGTCAACGTCGTCCATGACCTCCACGGCGTTCGGGTTCAGCGGGCACCTGAGCTACGACCTCGTCACCCTCGATCAGCACGCGATCTACCTCGAGGCTCGGATGAACGTCGATCTCGCCTCGGCGATCCTCTGGGGGCCCTCGGGAGCCCTGGGCTTTCGCTACTAATTCTACTCACCAGGAGTCCGGCCAGGGATCCAGGGAGAGATTTCAACGCAAAGACGCAAAGGCGCGAAGACGGATCTCTGACCTGCGCAAGCAGAGACGGCCTTGGGCGCTGCAGCGCTACGGCTCTCCGCCGCCGACGCTCCCCTCGCCGTGCCGGTGCCCCCGCGCCCGCCGCTCGCGGTTCCTCGCCACCTTCGCCGCGCGGCTCGCCATGAGCTCCGGAGACGGCTTGCGCCCCAGGTGCGGCTCCTGCTCCGCGTGGTGCTCGTCGAACGACCCCGGCTCGCTGCCGAGCTCGAAGATCGCGACCTCCCGCTGGCCCCGCTCGCCGAGGCGCAACGGCATCACCGCCGCGCCGATCCCCGCCCCGACGTAGACCGCCCCCTGGCCAGGCTCCCCCCGCTTGCGCGTGCCGTAGAGCCCGTGAATGTACCGGTGCCCCGCGATCTTGCCGATCGAGAGCTCGTTCAGGCGCGCGACCGTCACCTGGCCCGCGTGCGTGTGGCCCGACAGCACAAGCGGGATGCCATGGCGCCAGAGCCCGTCCGCCTCCTCGGCGATGTGCGAGAGGCCCAGCGTCGGCAGGTCGCGCCGCATCCCCTTCACCGCCTTCTCGAGCGACGCGTGGCCCGTATACGCGTCGTCGAGCCCCACCACCTGGAGCCGCTCATGGCCCAGCGTGATCACCGTGCTCGCGTTGCAGAGCACCGCGGCGCCGCCCCGCTCGAGCGCGCGCTTCACCGCGTCGGCGCCCGACCAGTGATCGTGATTCCCCAGCACGGCGATCACCGGCGCCTCGAAGCCGCGCACCACCTCTTCCAGCTGATCGAGGTAGAGCTGGCTGTGACACACGAAATCGCCCGTGAGCACGACGAGGTCGGGCCGCTGCAGGTTCGTCAGCGCGACGGCCGCGCGCTGCACCCGCACCGACGTCACGCGACCGACATGCTGATCGGTCAGGTGGGCAATCCGGAGCGACGACATCTGATCGAGGTAGGCCGCCGGCCCCGCAAAACGCCGGAGCCGAATCCCCATGGCCGGGTCCGCTCCCTCAGGCGCGGGCTCCCCCCCGGAGGCGCCAGCGCCTCGCGTGAAGAGCCTCCGCCACCGCTCCCTCGCAGGTACTGCGCTGCTCACGATGGCCGAGTGTACGGGTGAGGCTGAATGGCCGCCACCTTTTCTTTCGTCGAAGACGCCTTGACACCTCGATTCAGCGGAGCGCAGCAATGCGTCGACGTGAGCGACGTGCGCGTCGCGATCGTCGCCGTCCGCCAGGCTGCACGCGAGACAGCGCCGATCTTGGAAAACTCCGCGCTCGTGCGACTCAGGCATCCATCATCGCGCCTGAGCTCGTCGGATCAGGTCGCGATCGATGGATGCCAGGGTAGGACAGCCGGCGAGCGCCATGGCGATCGAGAGCTCATCGCGCAACCCCGCGAGCACGCGCGCGACGCCCTCGCCGCCGAGCGCGGCGAGCCCCCACAGGACTGGGCGTCCGACCAGCACCGCGCGGGCGCCGAGCGCGATCGCCTTCAGCACGTCGGTACCCCACCGGATACCGCCGTCCATCAGCACCAGGCACCTCCCGGCGACCGCGTCGGCGATCGCCGGGAGGGCCTCGATCGTCGCGGGGGCGCCGTCGAGCTGCCGCGCGCCGTGGTTGGAGACGACGACGCCGGCGGCGCCCGCGTCGAGCGCGCGGACCGCGTCGTCCGGCCTGACGATGCCCTTGAGCAGGAGTGGGAGCTTCGTGAGCGAGGCGAGCCACCCGACGTCGCGCCACGTCAGCGAGGCGTCATGTCGGGAGGCGACGTAGGACGCGAGCAGAGAGCCCCGCTCCTCGGCCGGCGCGGCCGCCGCGACGTCGACGAGGTTCGCCATCACGAGCCCCTCGGGCAGCGCGAAGCCGTTGCGCACGTCCGCTATCCGGCGGCCGAGGACCGGTGTGTCGACGGTCAGCATCAGCGCCCGGTAGCCGGAGGACTCGGCCCGCTCGACGAGGGCGCGCGTGAGGCCGCGATCCTTGTGGACGTAGAGCTGGAACCACTTCGGCCCTGGAGACGCGCCCGCGACCGCCTCGAGGCTCGTCGTCGAGAGGGTGGAGAGCGTGAAGATGGTGCCGAGCTCGGAGGCCGCCCGCGAGGAGGCGATCTCACCGTCGGGGTGCGCGAGGCGCTGATAGGCCGTCGGCGCCACGAGGATGGGGAACGGCACCCTCGTGCCGAGCACCGTCGTGCTCATGTCCCGCTCGGCCACGTCGACGAGGACGCGGTAATGGATCTCGAGGCGGCGGAATGCGCGCCGGTTCTCGCGGAGCGTGCGGCCCTCGTCGGCGCCGGATCGGTAGTAGTCATAGGCCATCTTCGACAGCCGGGCGCGCGCTGCGCGCTCGAAGTCGTCGACGGTGAGCAGCGACGGAGCGGGGCGAGGGTCTTGCACGGTGTTCTCCTGGAGATCCCGGCGGCGCGTCGCGACCGCAGGGGGCGGCCATCCTATCAGCTGGCCCCGGGACCAGCCGGGCTGGCGAGCGCGCTTCCCCGCAGCCCGGCGCGGCCGCGGCGCCCGTAGGACCTCGGCCGCGCCGGGCGAGGGGCGCGTCCACCACCGGGCCTCCGGGCGGCCGCCCTCGAGCAGGGGTGCGTAGGCCTCGGTCTCAGTTGCAGGCGGCGAACTGCCCGCTCGCGGGCTGGTTTCCGGCCTTGAGGTCCAGCATCGCTTCCACGGTGGAACCGTTGATGTCGGTGGCGCGGACGTGATAGGGCGCATTCCCCATGTTCCCGTCGCCGACGACGAAATAGTTGTACGACTGCCGCGTGGCCGTCTGCCACGTGCCGTTGATCTCCACCTCCAGCTTCTCGATCGGGTGCGCATGCCCCTCGACGAGGATCTCGTTCCAGTACTTGTTGCTCGCGTCCTTGAGGCGGAAGGAGACGGCGCTCGTCGTCGGACAGGGGATGTACCGCCAGGAGATCTTCCCCGCCGCGCCGCCGTGGGTGGTCCCCAGATACCCCTCGCGCTCTTCGCCGATCTTGAGAAAAGCGCTCTTGCTGAGATCGATGTGGCCCGCCGTGCACTTCGGGTTCGTGGCGATCGGGCACTGGTCCACGACCATGGCCTGCACCTTGCGCCCGTCGTCCCGGGAGACCTCGACGCACGCGCCGCACATCGCCGCCGCGTCGTAGTCGGTGGTGTTCATGGCGGCGAAGTACTGGCCTCCGCCGAACGGGACGTGCCCGACGACGTCCGGGTTGCGCCCGACGATCGGGTAGCTGCAGTTCACCTCGGTCGAGCCCATGTCGAGCGTGTAGAAGGTGATGGATCCGTTCGCGTACTCCGCGGGATAGTCGCAGCTCACCGGCTCGCTGCCCGTTCCCGTCGAGGTGGTCGCGCCGGTGCTCGTGGCGCTGGGCTCGCCGCCGCTCGTCGAGGAGGTGGAGCCGGCCGTCGTGGAGCTGCCCGGACCAGCGCCCGCGCCCGTCGTGACGCCGTCCCCGCCCCCTGCGCCTGTGCCGGCGCTGGCGCCGACCGCGCCCGCGCCCCCCGGCCCGCCGGCGGCGGACGAGGCGCTCTCCGCGCTGCCGGCGTCACCGCCGCCGCCGTCGCTGCAGCCAGCGACGCCGAGCGCGATCAGCGACACGAGCGGCCATGAAATGCCCCTGGGCAGATAACCTAGCTTCATCTCGACTCCTTAAGATTTACGATAGGAATGGATTCGCGAATCCACGCGACTGGCTTATCACGGCCCCGCGGCGCGCTGCTCGATGAAGGTGCCGGCCGCCGTCGTGTACGCGATCCACAGCGAGCCGCCGCGATCCGCCTCGATGGCCACGTGCTTGAACGACTTGCCCTCCACCGCGACGCAGCGCGCGTGAAACCGCCCTTCGCCGTCGAGCTGCCCGAGCTCGAGCGCGTGACGCGCCCCGGGCTCGCGCGAGACCGGCCGGACCCGGGCCACGTGGATCGGCGAGACGCCCTGCGTGGCCGCGATCGGCGCGGGGCTGAGCCCGTTCGGGTAGAGCGACCAGACCGCGGGCATGTCGTCGCGCGGCGCCTCGTCGACGCGGATCGCCGCCATGCCGAACGCCGAGATGTCCTTCGCCGCCGGCAGGAGCGCGTACGCAGGCCCTGCGGCGCCGATGGCGAGCGCGCCGCCCATCCGCGATTCCCCCGCGTCGCCGACGAAGACGACCGCGTCAGGGCCGAGCTCGAGCTTGCCTTCCGCCGTGAGCCCCAGCGTGCGGGCGTGCACCGGCGTCAGCGCCGACCGCGCGTCGATGTACATCGCGAGCGCGCCTCCCTTCCAGGGCGACAGCGCGACGAAGGTGGCGCCGCTGCCCTCCTCGGAGAGCGGCACGGCGGCCCCGTCGTCGAGCACAGCGAAGGCCTGCGTCACGGCGCCCTCGCTCGTCTTCCGATCCGAGAGAAAGGCGAGCAGCGTGTGCCCTCCGGGCAGCGCGACGGCGGAGATCCCCGTGCCGCGGCGCCCGGCGCCGATGGGCGGCCCCTCGCCGCCGCCGAGCGGGGTCCTCCGGATCGTGCCGCCGTGATCCATGCAGTACACGAACCGGGAGGCCACCGCGCACGCCGGCCACGAGGCGCGCGCTGGATCGCCGCTGCCATCCCCGGCGTCGGGCGCGGCCTCCGCGGGCGGAGAGCCTGGCGCGGTGAGCCCACCGAACGACGGCGCGACGTGCTGCGCCACGCCGTCGCGGTTGAAGATCACCCGGAAGTCGGCGCGCTCCGCCTCGTCGGGAGACCAGAGCAGCGCCGGCCCACGGAGCGAGAGCGAGAGCGGCCCTCGGCGCAGCGTACAGCCTGCGCCCAGCGCGGCGGCGTCTGGAGCTGCCGCGTCTGGCGCGGCGGCGTCCGGAGCTGCCGCACCCACCGCTGCCGCATCTGCCGCTGCTGCGTCCGCCACCCCCGCGTCCAGCGACAATGCGCTCGCGGCACTGGCCGCGCTCGCGGCACTGGCCGCGCTCGCGGTGGGCGCAACGGAGGGCCCCTGCGCCGCAACACCCGCGTCGGGCGCCGGCCCGGCGCCCGGCGTACCCGAGCCGTCACGGCAGGCGGCGAGCGCCGCCAACACGAGCACGCGCGCGCCCAGGGGGGGATAGCTCACCACCGCGGCCCGACTCCGAGCAGGGCCTGGATGTTCCCCGAACGCATGCGAAAGCTATCGGGCGAACGGCGTGTAGCGTCAACCCGGGAAACATCGCCGGATGCCGTGACGGCCCGTGGAACGAAGGGGGAGTCCATCCGAAGAGCGAAGGCTGGTGCTCTCACCACCGCTGGCGAGTCGGTCGCGCGAAGAAGAGGAGCGCTATGACGAATTGAACGATCCAAAACCATCACTGCCTGCGCTGCCTCCTGGGGAGGCGCGCGATCCTATCGAATCGTTCGAGAAGACTAGCGCGCGCGGCGACACCGGCGGTCCGGCGCCGGGGAGCTCGACGGTGAACGTGGCGCCGGCGCCGGGCGCGCTCTCGACACGGATCGAGCCGCCGTGCGCCTGCGCGATCTGGCGGCTGATGTACAGGCCGAGCCCCAGCCCGCCGTAGTGCCGGTCGGACACGGCGCGCTCGAAGCGATCGAAGATCCGCTCCTGGCGCGCCGGGTCGACGCCGATCCCGTGATCCTTCACCGAGAGCCGCGTCGTCCCGGCCTCCTCGCCGAGGACGATCTCGATGGGCTTGCCCGGGCCGAACTTGATCGCGTTGGCGACGAGGTTCGTGACGATCTGGTCGACGCGGGAGCGATCCCAGGAGCCCACGTTGCGGCCGCTGATCCTCAGCGAGACCGAGCACCCGGCGCGCGCCAGATCCAGCTCGAACCGCGCGATCACGTCGCGCACGACCCCGCCGAGGTCGACCTCCGCGAGGTCGAGCGAGGCCCGATCCGTGTCGATCCTCGAGACCTCGAGGAGCTCGCGGTTCAGGCGGGCGAGGCGCATCGCCTGCCGCAGCGCGCGCTCGACCTGCCTGCCCATCGCCGGCGGATCGCAGAGCCGACCCGAGCGAAGGCTCCTTTCCATGGCCTCGAGCGAGAGCGTGAGCGACGTCATCGGCGTATTGAGCTCGTGCGTCGCCACGGTGAGGAACTCGTCCCGCATGCGGATGGCCTCCTGGGTAGCGCGGTACAGCCGCGCATTGTCGATCGCGAGCGCGGCCCTGTGCGCCACGTGCTGGACGATCTCCAGGTCGGCCTCCCCGTAGCAGCGCCCCGGCGCGGACGAGACGACGCTCAGCGCCCCGATCGGCCGCCCCCGCGCCATGAGCGGCACCGCGATGAGGCTCTGCACCCCGAGTTCGCGGATGAGCCTCGCATGCTCGTCGTCCTCGCAGTATTGCCGGAGCTCTTCCTCGGAGCACCCGGAGACCAGCAACGGCTCACCACGCCGCAGCGCCCTGGCCGCCGGATGGGGCGAATCCAGGGCAGGAGAATACCGGCGCCGCAGCTGCTCGAGCAGCGACTCCTTGGCGGAATCCCTGTGCGCCCAGATGCTTCGCCGGATCTGCTCGCCTTCGACGACATCGGTGATGCACCAGTCGCAGAGCGATTGCACCGCGAGCCGCGCGACGCGCGCCAGCGTCTCCTCGTAATCGAGCGACCCGGAGAGGATCTCCCCGGCCTCGGCCAGGAAGGCCGCGCGCCGCTCCGCCGCCTCGGCCCCGGTCCTCGCGGCATGCTCCTTGGAGAGGAGCCGCGCGTTCTCCAGGGAGATCGCGGCCTGCGCGGCGAGCAGCGACAGGGCGGTGAGCCGCTCCGGCGGGAACGCGCCGGCGAGGAGGTCGTTCTCCAGATAGAGCAGGCCCGCCACCTCCGCCTGCCTCAGGATGGGCATGCAGAGGACCGACCTGGGCTTGCGCCGCGCGAAGTACGCGTCGCCGGAGAACTTGCCGGCGAGAGCCTCGGTAGGGCTCAGGATGACGCGCTCCTTCGTCCGTTGCACGTAGCGGACGAGCGTCATGGGGACGCGCTGTGAAGCGCCCTCCCCAGAGCGCGGGAGGAGGGTCCTCACCTCCCCGCTCTCCTCCAGGATGGCCTCGGCTCCGATGGAGAGGCGCTCGTCCTGGTGCAGGACGAGACAAGCTCGCTGCGCGCCGCCCTGCTCGAGGACGACCGTGAGCAGCGTCCGCAGGAGCTTGTCGAGGACGATCTCGCTCGAGATGGTCTGCGACGCCTTGACCACCGAGAGCTGGTCGAGCTGCTCGAACCGCGCCGCGAAGGAGGCGGTCGGGGCGAGCGGCCTCGCGTCCCAGAGACGCGGATTCCGCTGATCGATGTGCCGGACCTTGCCGTCCGCCCCCCAGCGGACATAGCAGGCGCGGGCCTCGCGGAGGTAGGTGTCGGCGATCAGCTCGAACCCTCGCTCCCGGTAGAACCCCGACGCGATCTCGTAGGCCAGCGCCTCGTTGTGCACGAAGCCGCTCGCGCGCGCCGAGCGAATCGCCTGCTCGTAGAGCTGGGCAGCGTCGTCCCATGCGCCGCGGAGACGCGCGATCTCGGCGCCGATCAGCGCCGCGCGGTCGCCGAAGTTCTCGGGGCAGCTCTCCGCCCAGGTGTCGATCTGCCGCTGGTGGGCGGCGAGCGCCTCGAGGTGCCGGCGCCGCTCGGCGGCGTCCGCCGCGCGGCAGCGCGCCGCCCGCACGAGCGATCCATAGAAATGGTACTCGGCCACCTCGAAGAACGAGCCCGACGTCCAGAGGAGCGGCCGCGCCTTCTCCGCGACCTCGAGCGAGCCATCGAGATCGCCCGCGAGGAAGCGCGCTTGCAGCTTGCGTATCCAGTACCAGCAGGTCGCGATCGCGAGGCGCGGATCACCCTCCAGGCGCTGCTCGAACCGGCGCTCGTCGAAGTCGGCGTCGCTGAACGAGGAGAGATCGGGCAAGAGGCCCCGGAGGGCCCGGATGAGCCTGAGCTGCGCGGTGACGATGTCGACCTCGAGGCCGAACCGCGCCCGCCGCACGAAGTCGAGCGCACGCTCGGCCTCGCGCTGCACCTCGCCGAGGGGCTCTCCCGCGGCGAGGAGGATCGTGATCAGGCAGTTCTTGTTGTACGACGCATACGTGATGTCCCCGGTCTCCTGCCCCGCCTCGAAGCCCCGTCGCAGGAGCTCGACGCCGGCGCGCATGTGCCTCACCCACGGGTTGACCCGGTGCCCGAAGCCCAGGTAGACGCGGGATTTGAGGCGCAGGGCCCCGCGGCGCTCCAGGAGCTCGAGGCCGAGCCTGGCGAACCGGTAGGCCATGCGGTAATCGCCGAAGCGCGGCCCGAGGAGCATGCCGAACCAGGTGTAGGCGAGGCACGATGCATCGCAGTTGCCGCGCTCGAGGCTGAGGGTCGTCATGCGCGTCACGACGAGGCAATTCAGGTTCGCGTCGGTGAACAGCGCCGGCGACTGCGCGTGGGTCAGGACCTCGAGGGTCGCGCGGCACTCCGGGTCCGTCATCCGGGGTGAGTCGATGAGGTCCTCGACCGAACGGCTCCCGAGCAGCTCCCAGACTCGCTCGTATTCCTTCCGTACCTCCTCGTCCGTGGGGTGCGGCGACCACGTGACGCCGACGCGGCGGAGGTAGTCGAGGCCCACGTCGACGCCGCGATCGCTGCGGTCCATGGTCGTGTAGAGGCCGAGGCGCACGCACGTGACGGCGGCCAGATCGACGAGGCTCGCGGCGCGGCGCGAGAGCGCCGAGAGCCGCTCCTCGGCCGCCGAGAGATCGCCGGTGAGGTACTCGCACTCGGCCCGATGGAGCTCGAGCTCGAAGGTGAGCTCGTACCGTCGCTCCCAGCGATCCTCCGGGAGCAGCGCCCTGCCGGCGGCCAGATACCTCAGCGCCAGGACGCAGGCGTTCGACCCCCTGGCGCGCTTGCCCGCGATGAGGTTGAGCTCAGCCACCCGCTCGCGCTCCGCCCGTGATGTGATCAGCGGAGCGCCTCGGTCGAGCTGATTGACGATCTCGAAGATCTTCTCCTCGAGCGCCTCCGGCGCCGCGCGCGACGCGAGCAGCCGGCCGATCCCGAGGTGCATCGCCGGCCGCTCGCCTTCGGGGATGAGCGAATAGGCGGCCTCCTGGACCCGGTCATGGACGAACCTGTACGAGGCGTCCCTGCGCAGGACCAGCCCCACGCGGACGGCATCCCAGAGGTCCGCGTGCGTCTCCTCCACCGAGCTGCCGCGGACCATCGCGAGGCGGTCGACGCCGGCGGCGCTCCCGAGACAGGCGAGGTGCTTCAGCGCCTCCTGGGTGCCCGGAGGGAGCCGCACGAGCTTGCCGACCATCAGGTCGATCACGTTGTCCGTGAAGCCCTTTTCGCGGATCTTCGCGACGTCCCACCGGAAGCTCTCGGCGCGCTCGTCGAGCTCGATGAGCCGCTCCTCGTGCAGCGCGGTGAGGAACAGGATCGCGAAGAAGGGGTTGCCGGCCGTCTTCTCGTGGACGAGGGCCGAGAGCTGCGCGGCGTCCTCGCTGC
Organism: Sorangium sp. So ce363; assembly: GCF_051520435.1. NCBI lineage: Bacteria > Pseudomonadati > Myxococcota > Polyangiales > Polyangiaceae > Sorangium > Sorangium sp. So ce363. Next base: position 10,681,640 of record NZ_CP150333.1, read on the forward strand.
GGCAGCGGAGCGCGTCGCCGACGAGCGCGCCGAGGTGCTCCCGGGAGAGCGGGCCGAGCACGATGTCGGAGACGCGCGCGCCGTCCTTTCGCACCTTGTCGAGCGCCGCCATGAGCGGGTGCGAGGGCGTCACCTCGTTGTCGCGGTACGCGCCGACGACGAGGAGGTGGCGCGTCTCCGGGTGGGTCATCAGATCATGAAGGAGCCCGAGGCTCGCGGGGTTGGTCCACTGGAGATCGTCGAGGAAGAGCACGAGCGGGAGCTCCAGCCGGGCAAACGCCCCGATGAACCTCCGGAACACGACGCGGAACCGGTGCTGCGCCTCGGCCAGCGGGAGCTCAGGGACCTGCGGTTGCCGGCCGATGACGAGCTCGACCTGCGGGATGACGTCCACGATGAGCTGTCCGTTGGGCCCGAGCGCGTCGAGCAGCCGCTGCCGGAGGGCCGCGATCCGGTCCTCGGGCTCCGCGAGGATCTCGCACACGACATCCCGGAAGGCCTGGACGAGCGTGAAGTGAGGGATGCCGCGGTTGGATCGTTCGAACTTCCCCGAAAGAAACAGGGCTCGTTCCCGGACGATCGGTTTGTAGAGATCGTGAACGAGGGCCGACTTTCCGCTGCCGGAATAGCCAGAGACCAGGACGAGCTCGGGGACCCCCGTGTCCACGACGCGCTCGAACGTGCGCCGCAAGGCGCTCACCTCGCGCTCGCGGCCATAGAGCTTCTGCGGGAGCTGGACGCGGCCGGAGATGTCGCGCTCGCCCAGGGAGAACGGCTCGATCCTGCCACACGCCCGGTGCTGCGAGAGGCACCGCTCGAGGTCGTGCCTGAGGCCGCGGGCGGTCTGGTAGCGATCCTCCGCCATCTTGGCGAGGAGCTTCAGGACGATCGCCGAGAGGACCTCGGGCATCCCGGGGACGATCGCGGAGGGCGGCGGCGGGGCGAGGGCGACGTGGCAGTGCACCCACTCGAGCGGATCCCGCGCCACGAAGGGCAGGCGCCCCGTGAGCATCTGGTAGAAGGTGACGCCGATCGCATAGAGATCTGCGCGGCTGTCGATCGCCCGATTCATTCGCCCCGTCTGCTCCGGAGACAGGTACGGCAAGGAGCCTTCGATGAGCCGGGGAGTCCCGACCGGGGGCTGCTCGCGGGGGAGGCGGGAGGCAAGGCCGAAGTCGGCGAGCTTCACCTCGCCCGTGGTCGCGTTGACGAGGATGTTCTGGGGCTTGAGATCCTTGTGGAGGATGTCCCGCTGGTGGAGCTCCGCCACGCAGGTGACGAGACGTACCGCGAGATCGAGGAACCGCCCGGCGCTCATGGGCGCATCGATGAGGATGAGGTGATCGAGCGACTCGCCGCCGAAATCCTCCATGACGAGCGCCGGCAGCCCCTCGAACGTCTCGAGGGCGAGCGGTTCGACGAAGGCCTCGTGGCGGAGACCCTTGCCCATCGTGTACTCGCGCCGGAGGCGCTCGATGTCCTGCGAGCAGCCGCTCCTCGGGTCGATGACCTTCAAGATCACCGGGCGGCCATCGGCGCTCCGGACCGCGCGAAGCAGGCGGGTTCTTCCGCCCTCGTGGAGGGTCCCGGTGATCGTGTACGGGGAGGGAGCGCGCATCTCCTTGGGCAGACTCACGAGGACGACATGCCGCAAAGCGCTGGCGCCGGTCGGCCGGGGGGGACATCGCCGTCGGCGACCCCGGAGCGGCCGAGCCCGTGTGCCGCCCCGAGGGGGCTCAGCCACCCAACCGGCGCGCACACACGCCTCCCACCGGACACCGCGCCGCCCGCCCCATGCTCCCGCGATCGTGACATCGTCAGACCCCCTCCTGTATCGATACACTATCGATACCACGAGGACCCCGCTGCGCCCGCCCCTGGACGGACGGCGACCCCAGGAGGGGATTCACGAAGCGATCGCTCGGCTGCTCGGGCCGCCGGTTGCGCCGGACGGGCGAGCCAGCCTGGACCGATGGTCGGATCAGGATCGGGAATCTAGAAGGCGAATGGCACGTCGATCTGCAGGATCTTGTGCTCTGACGCCGTCATCGGATCATCGAGCCCCATCGCGAACGCGACCCCGGGGCGCAACCACATCTTCTCTCCCAGCTTGAAGTGGCCGCGCGGCCCCACGGCCACCGTCGTCGTCTCGCGCGTCGCGCGGGAGGCGTCCTTCTGCACGGAGACCGGCGTCGAGAGCCAGCGCTGGTGCCGGAGCTCGGCGCCGATCGACAGCATCGGGACGACGAAGTAGCCGAGGTGCACGCCGGCGGTGAAGTTCGTCTTCGACGAGTCCGGCTGCACGTCCTCCCCGCGGACGCGCATGAGCTGGAGCACCGTGGCCTCGATCTGCGCGGTGAAGCCGTGCGCTACATAGGCGAACCCGACGCCCGGGAAGACCGTGAAGTCGTTGACGGCGAACATCGCGTTATCCATCGCCGAGCGGGCGTAGATCCCCGCCGTCCTCGCGGGGCCCATCTCCGGGCTCGGCGTGTTGCCGCCGCCGGAGCCCACGGGCACCGTGAGGCCAAGGAACAGGGCGAGTCGCAGCTCCGGCGTGAGCTTCAGCGCGTAGGTGGCGCCGACGACAGGGTTCAGGAACCCGAAGCCCGAGTCGCCCGCAGGCGGGGAGTTCGAGACGACGCCGAGCCGCACGAGCGGGGCCAGATCGTCGGTCACCTTGTAGCTGAAGAGCAGCGTGGACGCGACGGTCGAGCCGGAGGAGCTCGCGGAAGGAGCGCTGTAGAAGGCGATCGCGGTGTCGGAGCGCACGACGGACACGGCGACCACCGGACGGAGCTGAAACGGCAACGAATACGGAGGCGGCTTGGGCTTGTCCGCCGGCGGCTCCGCGGCGGCAGGCTCCGTCGCGGGCTGAGCCGACGCCTGAAACGCAGGCAGACAAAGGAGGCTCGCGCCGAAGAGCACACGGAACAACGGACGACATGGATGCTTGTTGGTCATGGGCAGAGCAGGGGGTTGGGCTGGAGGACAACCGCTGTGGCCTCGTCGCCAGCGCAACGAGACAGCCTTCGGAACTGCCGTCGGCTCTGCTGAGCCTGCTCCCACTCTCTGCGCAGAGAGGTTTCGCAAAGATGACAGGGACGAAATGATGGCGCGTGCTCGACACCTCTGTTCGCCGGAGATGTCGTTACCTGCGCGCCGCGGAACCTCGGAGAAACCTGCCGGCCATCGAGACGAGCCGCGGGCGAGCGATGCGCGGAGCGCCGATCCGCCGCCGCGGCCGGGCCTTACCGCTCGAGCACCGTGATCGAGCGGTCCCAGTACGACGCGACCACCGCCCGCGCGCCGTCCTTCGAGACCGCCACGGCGCACGCGCCCCTGCCCGTGGGCAGCGACGCGACGACCCTCGGCGGGTCGCCCGCGATGACCGCGACGCCGCTGCCGACAGGCGGCCACTGGGTCCCACCGAGCGCCACGAAGAGCGTCTTCCGGTCGGGCGACGTCACGCCCGTCAGCGGCACCCCGCGGAGCGGGAGCGTGCTCTTCACTTCCATCGTCGATAGGTCGATGACGCTCGCGGTCCGCGCCTCGGCGTTGAGCGTGATGCCGTACCGGTCCTCATCGAGCAAGAAGCCCGCGGTCGGCCCGACGCCGACGGGCGTCTTCCTCGTCTCGGTCACCCCGGCGACGCTCAGCAGGATCGCCGTGTTGGACAGCCGATCCGGGAAGAACACGGCGCCGCCATCCCGCGTGATGTCGCCCTCGCGCGGCTCGCGCCCGACCGCGATGCTCCGCCGGGTCGCGCCGAACGGCGACTCGCTCGGGTCGAACAGGTCGATCCACGCGCCCCCCGGCCGGCCCGCGTGCGTCAGCGCGCCGAGCGCCGCGATGTAGGGGCGCCCCTCGGCCTGCACGAGGAACAGCTGCCCCGTGGCGTGCGGGAGCGTGATGTTCGCGAGCCGCACCCCCGTCGGCAGCTCGAACTTCGTCACGCGCTTCGTGTCCGTCGTCGCCGCGACCACCGTCCTGCCGTCCGGCAGCGCCACGATGTCGCCCGGCGTCCGGCCGACGTCGAGCAGGACCGGATCGCGATCCCACGCGGTCGTGTCCATCACCGGGATCCGCGCGGCGTCCTCGTGCCGCAGCACCGCGACGTAGCGGTCGAACAGGAGCCGGATGTGGTCGCCCTGCGCCGGCATCGACGCCTTGTGGATGAGCTCGCCGCTCTGGAGCTTGTACTCGCGCAGCGAGGCGTCGTCGGCGCTGACGTAGATCGACGCGCCGCTCGGGTTGAAGACCACGTCGAGCGGGTGCACGTCCCCGATCCGGAACTCGCGGGCGCGCCAGCGGCCCTTCGGCTCCGCCGGGGGCGGCGCGGGCTCGGCGGCGTCGGGGCCGAACGCCGCGGGGTCCGGCGCGTCGTCCGGCGCGGCGCGCGGGGCGGCGCCCTCCGGCGCGAGCGCGGTCAGCGGCGGCGCCTCGCCGACGGGCGACTTCAGGCTGGTCAGGGTGGCGATGATCACGGCCGCGACGCCGCTCGCCACGGTCACCGCGGCCCGCGCCAGGCGCGGCTCGCGGCCGGAGAGCGACCCCACGGAGCCGCGGTGGCGCTCGCCGAGCCACCCCTTGCAGGCGCGGCACTTGCGCGCCCCCTCGACGATCCGCGCGCCGCAGCTCGGGCACGGGACGCGACGCTCGCTCATTGCAGCACCCATGCGACCTTGGCGCGATCGCCGAGCGCGAGCGCCGAGCCGCCGTCCGGGGCGAGCCGCACCCGCGTCGGCTCGCCGCCGAGCGGGTGGACCTTCGCCGCGTAGCTCTTCAGATCGACCAGGGCCACCGAGCCCGCCCCGTCGCCGCTCAGCGCGACGACCGCCTGCGCCCCGTCCGGAGCGACGGCCATGTCGAGCGCGCGGCCGGGGAACGTGACGGCGCGGAGCAGCTCGCGCTTCGACAGATCGAAGACCTGGATCGCCCGCCCCTCGTTGCACCGCACGATCGCGCGCCGGTCGCTCCGGATGAGCGCGATCTGCTCCGGCTCCCGGCACGTCGTGATGCGCGCCTCCTGCCGGACCGCGCCCGACGGGAGCCAGGTGAGCGGCACCAGGGTGTTCTCGGCCCGGAGGGCCACGAAGCCCGCCGAGCCGTCGGGGATCATGAGCGCGCTGGCCGGGTTGCCCACCATCGAGGTGCGCACGCGATCCTGCTCCGAGCCGAGCCGGCTCGGGTCGAACGGATAGGCGACGCCGCCCGACGGCTCGCCCTTGCCGGGCAGCGGGAGCTGGCCCGTCGTCGTGATCGCGCGGGTGCCGCTGTCGTCCACGGCCACCGGGCCCACGGCGTCGTCGCCGAACTGGATGCGCTCGATCTCGGCGTGGTACTCGGTCGCGAGGATCGCCACCGCGTGCGCCGCCGGCAGCGAGGCGAGCGCGCGCCGGCCCGAGGCGCCTACCTGGATGTCGCCCACGGCCTCGCCGAGCTCGATCGTCTTGAGCAGCCGCGTCGTGGCGGCGTCGATCACATAGATGCGCGAGGGCGCGGTCGCGTAGACGACGTCGCCCACGCGGTGCAGGCGCCGGACGTGGGGCGCCTCGGAGACGAGGCTCAGCGCCTGGCCGGTCCGGGAGCTGCGCACCTCCAGGCCGGCGGACAGCGCGACCACGAAGCGGTCACGGTCGAGCGGGAGCGCGTCGAGCGCGTCCTTGGGGAGCGAGAAGGGGCCGGTGATCGAGGGCGCGTGCGTGTCGGCCAAGTGGCCGACGTCGTTCGGGCGCTGCCAGACGCAGCGGCCGAGCTGGCATGACTCGCCGCTCCAGCACGGCGCCCCGCACACCGGGGCCGGGGGAGCGACCGGCGACGCGGCCCGGGACGGCGCGAACCGGTGGGGCGCCAGGTAACGGAGCGCGCCGCCGGTGCTGATGAGCCCCAGGATCGCGCCGATCGTGACGAGCGGGCGCCAGTGGAGGGAGAGCCAGCTCGCGTCCTTGGGGGCATCGGGGATCGAAGGCGCCGTCGCCGTCCGCCTGGGCGCGTCGGCCGGCTCCCCGCACTCGGGGCAGAGGGCGATCCCGGCGGCGATGCGCTCGAGGCAGACAGGACAGGTCGCCTCGCCGGCGCCGGTCGATCGCCGGGGCGGCGGCTCCGTCCACGGGACGGGCACCGGGCTCGCCTCGGCGGCGTGGCGAGCCTCCCGCGCCTCAGCGGCGCTGGAGCCGGGCTCGGTATCGCTCCGCGTCTCGTGGTCCACTGCGCACCTGCGTCTCTTCCGTGTCCGTGACGAGCGGACCTCGCGTAACCCGAGCGTGCCCGGAAGTCGAGCCTTTCGTGCCGGCGCAGCGGCCCCGGCGACGTGGCCCAAGCCACGAGCGGCGCGCGCCGTGGACGAAACGACGTGGCAGGAGATCGCACCGCCACGAAAGATGCCTCGCGCGGCGGGGCGAGGGCCGCCGGTGCAGCAGAGGGGAACATGGTTGTGGCCGTCAGCTCGGCAGTCGGCCGTTGGGCGTCAGCTCGGGAGTCGGCCGGCGGCCGCCGGGTGGCCGAAGCGTCGATATCACCGAATTGACGTGCTCCCTGCGCCCGGCGCGCTTGCGGCCATGACTCGCCGAGCGAACACCATCAGAAGAAAATCCCAGCACCACCAAAAGAATAGGCACATTTGCCGGGTGCAATTCCACAAGATAACGCACCACGTCAGCACGCCGGGAGGACACCATCATGCTAATTTACCGGCGGGGTCTTGGGACGGCATCTTAACACGAGGTTGGCGATGAAAAAGACGGCTGGGTGCGTGGCGGCGCTTGCGCTTATGGGCGTGCTGGGTGCGTGCAGCGCAGTGGACAATCAGGGGAACAGCAGCAGCGGAGGCGACGCGTCATCGCAGGGGCAGGGCGCGGGCGGGCCCGGCGGGACCACCGGGGGGCCCAGCGGGACGGGCGGCTACGATGACAGCTTCGGCTCGGTCGATCCCACCGTCAGCAGCAGCGGTGTCGGCGGGAACCCCGGGGAGAACCAGGAAACCGGCAAGTCGTGCGACGGCAAGTTCACCGGCCGGGTGCGCGACTTCCAGGAGGCGCACCCCGACATGGAGCCGCAGGACGAGGGCAAGTGCATCAACTGCGACGATCACATGATCGTCACGGACACCCTCGGAGAGGACCTGAAGCCCGTCTATGCCGGCGGGGCCGAGGGCACCACGACCACGACCGGCAAGGAGAACTTCGACGTGTGGTTCCGCGACACCGAGGGCGTGAACATGCCGATGAACATCACGCTACAGTTCGAGGACCCCGAAGGCGACGGCGTGTGGACGTACAACAACCGGGAGTTCTTCCCGGTCGACGAAGCGCTGTTCGGCAACGAGGGGCGGGTGCACAACTACCATTTCACCTTCGAGATGCACATGGGCTTCGAGTACAAGGGCGGCGAGCAGTTCACATTCGCCGGCGACGACGACGTCTTCACGTACATCAACGGGAAGAAGGTGGTCGACCTCGGGGGCATCCACGCCGAGCAGACCGAGATCGTCGACCTCGACGACCTCGGGCTCGAGATCGGGAAGACGTATCAGCTCGACTTCTTCTTTGCCGAGCGCCACGTGACCGACTCCCACTTCCGGATCGACACCTCGATCGAGTTCCTCAACTGCGGCATCCAGGTCAACTGACGCCGGCGACGAGCGAGGCCGCCCGCCTGGCCCTCCCGTAGCGCCTCGTCGGGGTGCCCCCTCCCCCTGCGACGCTCGCGCGCGCGGCGATCAGTCAGAGCAGGCGAACTGCGGCGGAGCGCTCTCGAGCACGGCGCAGCGCGAACCGCACTCCTGGAAACAGTCCATGCAGTCGGCGTACGAGGCGGCCCGCTCGGGCGAGGTGACCTCGCCGACGTGCTCGGCGCACACCTCCCTCGCCTTCTCCGCGTCGTAGCCGCCGCAGCCGGACACGGCGCCCGCGACCGCGACGAGGGCGGCGACGAACAGCGAGCTCTTCCTGTCCTTGCTCATGCAGCTCCCTCTCATTCTGCGCAGGTGAACGTCTGCGGGCACGCCCCCGACGGCTCGCAGGCGTCGCCGCACTCCTCGTAGCAGCTCACGCACGCCTCGTGGCTCTCGTCGGTGGAGCAGGACGGCACCGCGTCGCGCAGCTGGGCACAGCGCTGCTGCGCCTCCTCCGTCGAGAGCCCCCCGCAGCCACCCGCGAGCGCGACCAGCGAGAGCAGCGCCGCGCCAATCCCCAGCCTTCGAGCCATCCAAGCCTCCCTTCGAGCCATCCAAGCCTATCCGAAGCGCCACGACAGGGCGCGGCTTTCCGCCGCGCGCGCTCAGCCGTCCACCGGCCTCGGCACCGTGACGAGCCCGTAGGTCCCCGCGCCGCTCACCTGGATCCACGCGCGCAGCACCTGGATCGGCCGCCCCGCCCGCGCCACGGCGGCCACCGCGTCGCCGAGGTCGCGCGCGCACGCGGCGTGCAGGTCGTCGGTCGTCTCGTGGTCCTCCGCGGAGCGGCGGATCCAGACCGCGGTCGACGGCATCGCCGCGCCATCGTGCCTGTCCTGCCAGCGCCTGCCGACGAGGTGCGCGCGGAGGAGCTTCCTCGCTTCCGGGGGCGTGTCCGGGTGGAGCTCATACACCATCGTCGCGATGAACGACCTCATGCGCGCGAGCCTGCCGGAGCGCCGCGCGCCCGTCCAGACGGCGCGCTGCGCACGTCCGCCGGACGAGCGGACGGGCTCGCGCGGAGTTCCCGAGGGCAGGGGCGGCGGAACGGTGAAATAGTGTCGCGCCGATGCCTCCAAGCGACCTCGACCCCAGGCGTATCCTGCCCATCGCGGACCGGCTGCACGCGGACCCCGGCTACGCCGGCCGCGGCGTCACCATCGCCTTCCTCGACTCCGGCTTTTACGCCCACCCGGACCTCACAACGCCCAGGAACCGCGTCCTCGCCTACCACGACCTCTTCGCGCCCGAGGCGGGCCCCTCGGCGCTCGAGCACGGGGACGCCTCGTCGTGGCACGGCATGATGACCTCGGTGGTCGCCGCCGGGAACGGCGCGCTCTCCGACGGGCGCTTCCGCGGCCTCGCCTGGGAGGCGAACCTCGTGCTGGTCAAGGTCGGCTTCGCCCACCGCATCGTCCACGACGACATCCGGCGGGGCATCGAATGGGTGATCGCGCACCGCGAGCAGCACGGAATCCGTGTGCTCAACATCTCCTGCGGAGGCGATTACGAGGAGTCGTACCTGACCGGGAGCCTGTCGCGCGCCGCCGACGACGCGACCCGGCACGGCATCGTGGTCGTGGCCGCCGCGGGCAACGCAGGGCACGACCCGGGGCACCGCGTCCTGCCGCCGGCCAGCGCGCCGAGCGTCATCGCCGTCGGGGGGCTCGACGACGGCGGCGCAGGAGAGCAGACGTGGAACTACCACTCTTCGCACGGCCTCACCCTCGACGGGCTGCAGAAGCCGGAGATCATCGCGCCGGCGATCTGGCTGGCGGCGCCCATCCTGCCCGGGACGCCGACCGCGGCGCAGGCGCAGCTCCTCTCGCTGCTCGACCGCGCCCGGGACGAGGAGCTGCCCGGGCTGCTCGTCGAGCACGCGTGCGTCGATCCGGACCTCGACGCCATCGCCGGCCGCGAGCCGTACCTCGTCCGCCAGCTCGCGGCGGCCAAGCTGCGCGACCAGAAGGTGATCTCCGGCCATTACAAACACGTGGACGGGACGAGCTTCGCCGCGCCGATCGTGAGCAGCGTCGTGGCGCAGATGCTCGAGGCGAACCCGCGCCTCTCCCCGCAGCAATGCCGGCGCATCCTGATGAAGACGGCGCGCGGGCTGCCCGGCATCGCGCCGGAGCGGCAGGGCTTCGGCGTCGTGCAGCCCCGCGCCGCGGTGGCCGCCGCGCGCGCCGCCGCGTGAGCTCGCCGGCGTCCACGCGGCGAAGAGGTCGCTGGCGCTCGAGCTGACCTGCGCCGTGACGTCGCGCTCGGAGCCGTCCTGGAAGCGGCCGATCGCCGCGAGCTGCACGGCGGCGGGCTCGCCGTGGGCGAGCGCGACGGACCTCCAGGTCGAGCTCCGGACAGGCAGGGTACCGCGCCGGTCTGACGGCCGGCTCGCCGGGACTTCGAGCACGAACGGCGCGAGGAGGCCCGGAGCCCGTTCGTCCACATCGCACGGGGCATCGCGGCACGAGGCGCACGCCGTATCCAACGGGGGTGCGCGCCGTCGCCGCCGCCGTCCGACGGTCCGGCTCGCCGCGCGCGGCGGCGGTCAGGAACAGGCAGGCGCGGCCAGCCTGGGGGAATACCTTGCGTACCCCGCCGCCGGCCGGTAGCTTCCGGAGCGCCTCAAGGCTCGTTCGTCCTCGACCTCTGATCCGGCCGCCTGCTGCAACGTGGTTGCCTCGTCCGAACGTGGGGTGACGGCCGGTCGTCGGGGAGCGTTTTCGCGTGCGGCCCGCGGCACGATCCGGGCCGTCCGCGAGGGAAGCGGGGATCGTGCAACGGGATTGGCGGCAGACATGAGCAAGCGGCTTTATGTGGGGAACCTGGCGTTCCATTCGACGGAAGACAGCCTGCGCACCGCGTTCGAAGGGGCCGGCGTCGAGGTACTCTCGATTCAGTTGATGACAGACAGGATGACCGGGCAGTCGCGCGGGTTCGGGTTCGTCGAGGTGAGCGATGCCCAGGCGCAGGCGGCCATCAACGCGCTGCACGGCAAGGACCTCGACGGCCGTACCCTGACGGTCAACGAGGCGCGCGAGCGCACCGGTGGCCCCGGCGGCGGCGGCGGCGGTGGCGGCTTCCGCGGGGGTGGCGGCGGCGGCGGCGGCGGCCGCGGAGGTGGCGGCGGCGGGCGCGGCGGTGGCCGCGGCGGCGGCGGGCGCGACCGCTGGTAGCGCTGCAAGGTCGACCCCGACGGCGCGGTCAGCGCCGCGCGGGGCCTCTCGCCGCCTCGACCACGGACGCCGGGGCGCGGAGCGCAGGGGGATCCCCCAGGAAATAAAGCAAGAAACGCCAGCGCGAAGGCGCGGCGACCCGCGCAGGAGCCCGGCCAGCGATGGCCGGACTCCTGGCCGGGTAGAACAGAGCTAGCTGGAGCGCTTCGCCCCGGGGCGGCGGAACGGCGCGCGGCCGGCGAAGACCTGGCCGTCGCCGAGCGCGTAGGAGATCCGGAGCAGCTGGTTGTACTTCGCGACGCGATCCGAGCGGGACGCGGAGCCGGTCTTGATCTGGCCCGCGTTCGTCGCGACCGCGAGGTCGGCGATGAACGTGTCCTCGGTCTCGCCCGAGCGGTGCGAGATGATCGACCGGTAGCCGCCCTCGGCCGCCTGGCGGATGCACTCGAGCGTCTCGGTGACCGTGCCGATCTGGTTCAGCTTGATGAGGATGGCGTTGGCGAGGCCGTCCTCGATGCCCTTCGCGAGGCGCGCGGGGTTCGTCACGAAGAGATCGTCGCCGACGAGCTGGACCTTCTTGCCGAGCCGCTCCGTGAGCAGGCGCCAGCCCTTCTCGTCGTTCTCGGCGACGCCGTCCTCGATGGACACGATCGGGAACGCCTTGGCGAGCTCGTCGTAGATGGCGACGATCTCCTCGCGGGTCTTCTGCTGCTTGTCGAAGGTGTACCGCTCGGTCTTCGCGTCGTAGAACTCGCTGAGCGCCGAGTCGAGCGCGACGCCGACGTCCTCGCCCGGGCGGTGGCCGGCGGCCTCGATGGCGCGCACGACGTACTCGAGCGCCGCCCGGTTCGACGGGAGGCGCGGGGCGAAGCCGCCCTCGTCGCCGACGGCCGTGACCATGCCGTCCTTCTTGAGCAGGCCCCTCAGGGTGTGGAAGATCTCGGTGCCCGTGCGCAGCGCCTCGGCGAACGACTCGGCGCCGTAGGGGACGATCATGAACTCCTGGATCTCGAGGCCGTTGTCGGCGTGCACGCCGCCGTTCAGGATGTTCATGAGCGGCGTCGGAAGGACGCGCGCCGCGGCGCCGCCGAGGTAGCGCCAGAGCGGCAGGTCGACCGTGTCCGCGGCGGCGCGGGCGGCGGCCATCGAGACGGCGAGGATGGCGTTGGCGCCGAGCTTCGACTTGTTGGGGGAGCCGTCGGCCTGGATGAGCACCTTGTCGAGCTCGGCCTGGTCGAGCGCATCCATCCCGAGGACGGCCGGACCGAGGACGGTCTCGATGTTCTTCACCGCGGTGAGCACGCCCTTGCCGAGGAAGCGCTTCTTGTCGCCGTCCCTGAGTTCGACGGCCTCGTGCTCGCCGGTCGACGCGCCGCTCGGCACGGCCGCGCGGCCCGTGCCGCTCAGCGTGGTGACCTCGGCTTCGACGGTGGGGTTGCCGCGCGAATCGATGACTTCGCGCGCGATGACGCTCTGGATCTCCGACATGACCTCTCCTCAAGGGGATCGCCTTCGCGCGACCCCGGCTGCTCTCGAAGGGGGCTCGAGAAGCGGCCGGAGCATAGGCACGGCCCCCCCCGGATGTCGACGCTCCGGTGCACCCGCGGCGCGCGGCGCGGGATCCGACGCGGACCGACCGTCGAGCCGTCGACCTACGCGCGGCGCGCAAGGTGAACGCGCGCCCGGGTCGACGGTCGGTGCGCGCCTGGCGTAAGCTCGCGCCCGCGTGGAAACGTCCATCGGCGTCTTCGGTGAGGAGATGCTCCTCTGGCTCTGCATGCTCCGCCAGTCCCCGCGGCGGCCGCCGGCCGATCACGTGCTGCGGCAGGCGAACCTGCTGCTCGAGGAGCTGAAGGGGTCCAGGCTCGCGCAGGGGATGCCGATCGCGTCGGTCGACGACGGGATGTTCGCGATCGCCGCGTGCGCGGACGAGTTCGCGATGTCGCTGCCGGACCTGCGGCCGGTCTGGGCGCAGCGCCCGCTCCAGGCGTCGCGGTGGACGACCAACAACGCGGGCGTCGAGTTCTTCGAGCGGCTGGAGCGCGTCCGGAAGGGCCCGCTCCCGGTCATGGCGACGTACGCGTGCGTGCTCGGGCTCGGCTTCCGCGGGCGCTACGGGCTGCCGGGGCAGAACACCGACGAGCTGCTGCGGATCCGCCGCGAGCTGTCGCTCAAGCTCGGCGTGGATCCGGATCGGGACTGGAAGGGCGGGGTGCTCAAGCCGGTGCAGGTCGAGGGCGTCGCGGTGCAGCACCTCCCCACCCAGTCGTTCTGGCGGTCCGTCCTCGTCGGGCGAGCGCTGGCGTCGCTCGTCGCGATCGCCGGCGCGCTCGCGCTCGCGTGGACGATCGCCCAAAGGGTCCGATGAGCGGCTCCTTCGTTTACGAGCTGGCGAGCGTCCACACGCTGGTCGAGCAGGCGAACCTGGGCAACGACCAGGGGATCTACGCGGTCCCCTGCTACCTGGTGCTCGGCGAGCCCGGATCGGGCCGCTCCACGGTGATCCGCTCGATGAACCTGACGTGGCCCGTGAGCGGCGGGCAGCTCCCGATCGGCGTGCCCGGGGCGCGGTGCTCTTACTGGCTGGCGAAGGAGGCGCTCTTCATCGAGCCGGAGGCGTCGGTGCTCGGCCCGCGGCGGGAGCCGGCCGAGCTCTCGCGGCTCTGCGACGAGCTGCGCCGCTCGCGGGAGCGCGAGCCGATCGACGGCATCCTGCTCGTCCTGAGCATCGCGGAGTTCGTCGAGCTCGACGAGCAGGGGCTCGACGCGTACGCGAACCGCATCCGCGCGTACCTCGTCGAGGTCGGCCGGGCGCTGCGCGCCGACGTGCCGACGTACGTGGTGCTGTCGCGCTACGACACGCTCTGGGGCTTCGCCGAGGTGTTCCAGTGGACCGCCGAGCGCGGGCGCGAGGAGCCGTGGGGCTTCACGCTCCCGCTCGAGACGAGCCCGGACCACGCCGGGCCGCGGATCCTCCAGGAGCTCGAGGGGCTGAACGCGCGGCTGGAGTCGTATTGCCTTGCGCGGGTGAGCTCGGAGGACGCGCCCGAGGCGCGGACGCGGGCGTTCCAGCACCTGGCCGAGGTGCGGGCGCTGATGCCGCGGCTGCAGCAGCTGTTCGGGGTGATCGCGATGGCGAACGCGTTCGAGCGGGCGCCGTGGCTCCGCGCGGTGGCGATCGGCAGCGCGATGCCCGGCATGGGGGACCGGCTCCGCGCGGGGGTGACGCGGTTCATGAACATGGGGCTGGCGCAGCCGCCGAACGTGGCGGTCGCGATGCGGCCGGGGGGGCTGCCGATCCACGCGACCCTGAGGGCCGTCGTGCTGCCGGAGCGGGACATCGTGCCTCTCCGGCAGCGGTGGCGGGACGACCGGTTCACGCTGCTCTGCTTCGTGGGCGGGCTCTTGCTGCTGCTCGCGGCGGGGCTCACCGAGATCATCCTGCGCTACGCGATGTGAGCGGGCGCCGAGGGCGGCCCCGCCGGCCCCGGCCGTCCAGTTGACATGGCAACTCGTGGGCTCAAACGCCCCCGAGATGCAGGGCTCGTCGGAGGCATGGAATCGACCTGCTGCCCAGGAGGCTCGCTCCGTCGAGCCTGGGCGCGCGCGCTCGGTGCGTCCAGGCACAGCCCAGCTCAAGGGGTATCACGTCACCGCGAAGACCGGCGAGGGCCCGGGCTCCACCACGTATCGAGCCCATCGGGACGCCGACGGCATCGACGTGGCGATCAGGATGCTGCACACCGATTACGCCCGCGCCGGCGATATCATGCGCTTCAGGCACGCCTACCGCGCGATACGGCAGGTCGACTCGGCGAGGGTCGTCAAGGTGTACGCCGTCGAGGAGCACGAGGACGGGCTGGCGCTCGTCACCGAGTATTTCCCGGGCGCCGCGCTGTCCGCGAGGACGGCCTGCAAGCTGGGCGTCCGCGCGTCGCTGGACGTCTTGATCCCCGTGGCCGAGGCCCTGGCCGACATCCATCGCCATGGCCTCATCCATGGCGATGTGAGGCCCCCGAACATCCTGCTCGGAGAGGACGGTCAGGTGAAGCTCACGGGCTTCGGCGTGGAGTCCATCGTGACGCGCGAGAAGGAGGAGCTCTATTGCCGCCGCGTCCTCTCGAAGGTGCTCCCCTATACATCGCCGGAGCAGACCGGCCGCATGAACCGGAGCGTGGATTACCGCACCGACATGTACTCGTTCGGCGTCGTCCTCTACGAGATGCTCGCGGGGCGAAGGCCGTTCGAGGCGCTCGACCCCCTCGAGCTGATGCACGCCCACATCGCCGTGACGCCCGTCGCCCCCTCGGAGCTCGACCCGGAGGTGCCCGACGCGCTCTCCGCCGTCACGATGAAGCTCCTCAGCAAGAACGCCGAGGACCGCTACCAGTGCGCCGAGGGGCTGAGGGCCGATCTGGAGGAGATCCGAGCGCGATGGCAGCGCGGCGGCCAGATAGGAGCGTTCAGCCCTGGCCGCCACGACAGGAGAGACCTCTTCCGGCTCCCCCAGAAGCTCTACGGCCGCGAAGGAGACATCCGGAAGCTCGTCGACGCGTTCGACGACGTGCTGCGGGGCAAGCGCACGATCGTCCTCGTCTCGGGCTATTCGGGCATCGGCAAGTCGTCGCTGGTCCAGGAGATCTTGAAGCCGCTGGTGCGCGAGAAGGGCTATTACATCAGCGGGAAGTACGATCAGTACAACCGCGACACGCCCTACAGCGCCATCGTCCACGCGTTCGACACGCTCGTCAGGCAGCTCCTCTCCGAGAGCGAGGAGCGGATCACGCGGTGGCGGGACGCCATCCTGGGCGCCCTCGGGACCAATGGACAGGTGATCTGCGACGTCCTCCCGTCGCTCAAGCACCTCATCGGCGAGCAGCCGCCCGTCCCCGCGCTCGGCCCGGTCGAGGCCCAGAACCGCTTCATCCTCTACTTCCACAACTTCGTGTCCGTCTTCGCCCGGCACGCCCACCCGCTGGCCATCTTCCTCGACGATCTACAGTGGGTGGACTCGGCCAGCCTGAGCCTGCTCACGAGCGTCCTCGCGAGAGAGGACGTGGAGTCGCTCTTCTTCTGCGGCGCTTACCGCGACAACGAGGTGAGCCCGACCCACCCCTTCCTCGTCGCCCTGGAGCAGCTCACGAAGGGCGGCCTCGAGGCGCGCGACATCGTCCTCGCGCCCCTCGGCCTCGCGCACCTGACCGAGCTCATCAACGACAGCCTGCAGACAGGCTGCGGAGAGGCGCTCGCGGGCGCGATCCTGAAGAAGACCGGGGGCAACCCGTTCTTCGTGAAGCAGTTCATGCGGCACCTCTACGACACGAAGGCGCTGGTCTTCGATCCACCGGCGGGCTGGCGCTGGGACCTGCGCCAGATCGAGCGGCTGGAGTGCACCGATAACGTCCTGAGCCTCATGGCGGAGACCATCCGGCGCCTGCCGCAGGCGACGCAGCGGGTGCTCCGGCTGGCTTCGGCGATCGGCAACACGTTCGAGATGGATGTCCTGAACACCGTCAGCGAGCGGCCCCCCGACGAGACGTACGCGAGCCTCGACCACGCCCTCGCCGAGGGCCTGATCGTGAGCGCGGACGAGCAGGTTCGATTCGCGCACGACAAGATCCAGGAGGCCGCGTACTCGCTGATCCCGGAGGGAGACAGGCCGGCGTTTCACTACCGGATCGGGAAGCTCCTGCTCGGCAAGCCGCGCTCCGACGAGGGGCGCGATCTGTTCGACGTCGTCAATCACCTGAACAGCGCCGGCGGTCTGATCCGCGCGCCGGAAGAGCGCATGGAATCGGCCAGGCTCAACCTCCAGGCGGCCGGGCGCGCCCAGGAGTCGTCGGCCTTCACCGCGGCCCTCGGGTACCTGGAACATGGCATATCCATGCTGCCCGGAGACGCGTGGACCTCCAGGTACGAGCTGACCTTCACCTACCACACGAAGAAGGGGCTCCTGGAGTCGCTCTGCGGACGCCACGACGACGCGCTCTCCACCCTCTCGGGGACCTTCGAAAGAGCGGTGGGGCGCCTCCACAAGACGGAGGTGCGCCGCCTGAAGATGAACGTGGAGATCCTGAAGAACGACCTGCCCGCCGCCATGGAAGAGGGGCTCGCCGCGCTCGGGGCGTACGACATCCACCTGCCGCCTTATCCGGACGACGACGCGCTCATGGCCGAGATGGAGCGGACGATCGCGATGATCGGCGACCGCCCGATCGCGTCGCTCGTCGATCTGCCCGCGCTCGACGATCCCGAGATCGCCGCCCTGCAGGACGTGCTCCAGGAGATGTTCTCGCCGACCTACCAGCTCGGCACGAACAACTTCGGCATCACGGTGATGAAGGCGCTCCAGAACTCGCTGACCCATGGCATCTCGAGGAACTCGATCTACGCCTACGTGAACTTCGGGACGCTCCTGTGCGCCGGGCTCGACATCGAGAAGGGGTACGAGTTCGGCCGGGCGGCGGTCCGCCTGAACGAGCGCCACCCGGACGCGAAGTCCGAGTCCATGCTGTGCAACATGTGGGGAGCGTGGGTCCAGCACTGGATGGATACCTACGAGAGATCGAAGGCGTCCCTGCGCAAGGGCGTCCACGCCGGCATGGAGACGGGGCAGTACATCTGGGCCTTCTACAATGCGTGCAACGCGAGCATGAACGGCCTCCTCCGGGGGGAGCACCTCCACGACGTCATCGAGGAGGCGACGCTGTATCTGCCGCTCTGCAAGCTCGACAAGTTCAACGCGATCACGTGGATCGTCGGGGCCGTCGGGCAGCTCTGCGAATACCTGAGCACGCCGGACGAGGGCGACTGGAAGCGCGGGGCGTGGGTCGACATCGACGCGGTCACCGAGGCCGCCCGCAGCATCGACAACCGGGCGTCGCTCTACTTCGTGAACGTCTTCAAGGTCCACGCCGGCGTGTTCCAGGGCGCGTACGAGGAGGTGGCCGAGATCTGGGGCTCGACCGATCCGGCCAGCCTCGGCATGCTCGCCGCGTGGCACGCGAGCCCTTGTTATCATTTCTACGGCGGGCTTTCGTTCTCACGGGCCGCGTGCGCCGCCGCCCCCGCGCTCAGGGCGGCGTACCTCGCGAGGCTCGGGGACTGCGCGCGCAAGGTGGAGTCGTGGGCGGCGCTCGGCCCGGAGAGCCACCGCCACCGCAGCTTGATCCTGAAGGCCGAGGTCGCCCGGAGCGAGCGGCGAGAGGGCGCGGGCGCCCTCTACGACCAGGGGATCGCGGCCGCGCGGGAGGGCCATTTCCTGCACGACGAGGCGCTGGCCAACGAGCTCTGCGCTCGACACTACCTCGACCTGGGCAGGGCGTTCGTCGCGCGCGCCTACATGACCGAGGCGCACAGGCTCTATGCGCGCTGGGGCGCCGTGCGGCCGATGCTGCGCCTCGAGAGGGACTTTCCGCACGCGCTCGGGCCGGAGGCGCTGCGCAGGCGGACCGACCTCGCGCGGGACGGAGGCGCCGACGTCCGCGGCGCCTCCGTGGGTCACGGCGCTCGCCCGGGGCTCGACTTCATGACCATGCTCAGGGCCTCGCAGGCGGTGTCTGGCGAGCTGAACCTCGACCGGGTGATCGAGGCCCTGCTGACGATCGCGGTCGAGCACGCGGGCGCCGAGCGGGGGCTGCTGATCCGCGCGTCGAGCGCCTCGCACGCCGCGCACGACGTCGAGGCCGAGGTCGTCACCCGGCGCGGCCGGGTCGAGGTCACCCTTCGCCAGACGCCCGTCACCTCGAACGATCTCCCCACCGCCATCCTCCAGTACGTCATCCGCACGCGAGAGAGCGTGATCCTGGACGACGCCGCCGTGCCTAACCTGTACTCGGAAGACGCCTACGTGCGCGGGCGGCGCCCCCGCTCCGTGCTCTGCCTCCCCCTGGTGAAGCAGGGCACGCTGGTCGGCGTGCTCTACCTGGAGAACAACCTGACCCCGCGCGCCTTCACCGCGGATCGGATCGAGGTGCTGGAGCTCCTGGCCTCCCAGTCCGCCATCTCGCTGGAGAACGCGCGCCTCTACACCCAGCTCCAGCAAGAGAACGGCGAGCGCAGGCGGGCAGAGCTGGCGCTGCGGGAGAGAGAGGCGCGCATCCGGCGCCTGGTGGACTCCAACATCATCGGGATCGCCGTCTGGGACCTCGACGGCAGGGTCATCGACGCGAACGACGCGCTCCTGTGCATGCTCGGCTACAGCCGTGAAGATCTGACCTCGGGGAACATCCGCTGGGCAGATCTCACGCCGCCGGAGTTCAAGGAGACGACCCAGCGGACGCTCGAACAGGTCCGCATGACGGGTGAGTTCGGGCCGCTGGAGAAGGAGTATTTCCGAAAGGACGGCGGCCGCGTCCCGGTGGTGATCGGCGGCGCGCGGTTCGAGGGGTCGGAGAGCCAGGGGGTGGCGTTCTTCCTCGACGTGACCGAGCGCAAGCAGGCGGAGGAGCGCCAGAAGCTCCTGATGAACGAGCTGAACCATCGGGTGAAGAACACGCTGGCGATCGTCCAGGCGATCGCCGTGCAGACGCTCCGCATGGCGGACTCGCCCAAGGCCTTCACGAGCGCCTTCCTCGCCCGGTTGCTCGCCCTGTCCCAGACCCACAACCTCCTGAACCAGACCGCGTGGCAGGGCGCCGACCTCCACGACGTCGTCCGCTCCGAGCTGGCGCCGCACGCCAACGGCGACGCCGAGCGCGTCCGCCTGGTCGGCCAGGACGTCCGCCTCCGCCCGGAGGCGGCGGTGACGCTCGGCATGGTCTTTCACGAGCTGGCGAGCAACGCGGCCAAGTACGGAGCGTTATCGCAGCCGTCCGGCCACGTCGCGGTCACATGGGACGTGATCACCCAGGCGCACGAGCGCCTGCTCCACCTGGAATGGCAGGAGACGGACGGACCGCCTGTCCGGCCGCCGCGCCGCAAGGGCTTCGGCTCACGCCTGATCGAGCGCGATCTCGGGCGCCAGCTCGCCACGGAGGTGCGCCTCGACTACCTGCCTGGCGGCGTACGTTGCGTGATGGACCTGCCCCTCGAGCGCGTGGGCGTAGGATGAACCCGGTCCCAGGAGGCGAACGTGGGCTGGAGGGGCTGCGTGTCCTCATCGTCGAGGACGAGCCCATGATCGCCTCGTCCCTCGAAGACGCCCTGACCGACCTCGGCTGTGTGGTGATCGGCCCGGCGCTGAACATGAAGGACGCGACGCGCCTGGCCCGCGCCGCCGAGATCGACGGGGCGAGCCTGGACGTCAACATCGCCGGCGAGAAGGTCTATCCGGTGGCCGACATCCTGAGCGAGCGAGGCATCCCGTTCGTCTTCCTGACCGGATATGGCAAAGCTGGGTTGCGCGAGTCCGATCTCAGCCGTCCGGTGCTGCAGAAGCCGTGCAGTCTGGAGCGCTTCGAGGAGATCCTGGCGGGGTGGCGGTGAGCGATTCCACCGGGCTCCCGGGCGCAGCGGCGCCTGCGCGAGCTCGGCCCCGGCGCGCGCTGCCGAGGACGGCGCGCCCGTGTGGCGCTCCGCGCCGGCCTGCGCGGCGCGCCATGGCGGACACGGCCAGCGGGCGCGGCGTCGACAGGCCACGTCATCTACGTTGGTTCACGCTCGCGACACGGCACCACACTTGCAAGTCCGACGTTGGCAACGTTCGCAAGAAAGGAGGTTCTTATGGCGGAACAGCAGCGTCAGCCGACAGGCCAGGACGTGTCCGTGAGCAAGTCGCAGCAAGGCAAGCCCGGCAGCCAGGCGACAGGTCAGACCCCTTCCCAGGGGGCCGGCGGTCAGTCCACCGGGCTGCAGCGTCAGCAGGGCGGCGGCCAGATGGGGCGGTACGGCGCGGCAGGCGGCGTCTTCAACCCGTTCGCGATGATGAGCCGGATGATGGAGGACATGGATCGCATGTTCGACGACTTCGGCTTCGGAGGGTTGCTCTCGCCGTTCAGGCAGGGCCGCACGATGGGTGAGCCTGGTGGCGGCCGGGGTCTCTCGTCCCTCGCGGGCGGCCTCTGGTCGCCGCGCATCGAGCTGGGCGAGCGCAACGGTCAGCTCGTGGTCAAGGCCGATCTCCCCGGCGTCACCAAGGACGACATCCGGGTGGAGCTCCGCGACGACACCCTGATCATCGAGGGCGAGCGCCGGCAGGAGCTGCAGGAGCAGCGCGAGGGGGTGAGCTACACCGAGCGCAGCTACGGGTCGTTCACGCGCGCCATCCCGCTGCCCGAGGGCGTGCAGGCCGACGACGTGGACGCGAGGTTCGAGAACGGCGTCCTCGAGGTCTGTCTGAAGCTGCCGCAGCAGCAGCAGCGCGGCCGCTCGGTCGAGATCAAGAGCGGCGGGCCCTCGCAGGGGACGAGCGCTGGCGGCGGCCAGATGTCCGAGAAGAGCCGGCCCAGCTAGCCGATCTCGATCTGGGGCCCACCGGGGCGGCGGCGCGCCGTCGCCCCGGTGTCGCCCGGCGGAGGGGGTCAATCGTCGACCGAGCGCGACCCGCAGGCGCGCGCGCCGGCCACGCCGCGCGGCGGCCCTACTTTGCGTCGCGCGGCGCGCCGCCCCCGGGCGCCGCCTCGCGCCCTCCGAGGATCGCGAGCTCGGTCTCGATCCACCGGTCGAGCTCGCCCTGCAGGCTGAACAGCGCCAGATCGAACTCCCGCCCGTTGATGACGATGAACGGCGTCCCCGAGAGCCCGGCGCGGTCGGCCTCGGCCTTGTCGCGCGCGACCACCCGGGCGGCGGGCTCGCCCGCCATGTCGGCGCGGAACCGGGCCATGTCGAGGCCGACCTTCTGCGCGTAGCCGAGCAGGTCTTTCTCCTCGAGCCGCTGCTGGTTCTCGAACAGGAGGCGCTCCATCGGCCAGTAGCGGCCCTGGCGGTGCGCCGCGATGGCCGCGCGCGCCGCGGCGTCGGCGTGCGGGTGCGATCGCAGCGGATACACCTTGTGGATCAGCCTGACGTACGGCGCGTGGCGCTCGACCACCTCGTCGAGGTGCGGGACCGCCCGCCCGCAGGAAGGGCACTCGAAGTCCGACCACACGACGATCTGGATCGACGCGCGCTCCGGCCCGCGAGAGGGCGAGTCGGCGAGGTCGATCTGCTTCACGTTCGGACCGAACCTCACGCCGTACGCGGCCTGGGCCTCCGCGCCGCTCGCGCCGCCGCGGATCTTGTCGGCGAGGAGCTGCGCGGCGGGCGCGCAGGCCGCGCAGGCGCGCGACTCGCGGACGCACTGCGCGAGCGACACCGCCTGATCGGGGCACGGCGCGTAGAGCTGCGAGACGAGCTGCCACCAGGTATCGCGCTCGCGGCGGACGAGCTCGGTCGTATCCACGCCGGGCAGCTGCTCCGGCGCGCCGCCGGGCGCGTCGGAGGAGCTGCCCGGGGGCCCGGGGAGCGGGACCTCGGGGGAATCGGCGAACTGGGGTTCCTGCCGCTCCGCGCCGCCGCAACCCGGGAGCGCGGCGAGCGCGAGGAGCGCGGCGAGCGCGAGCCGTCGTGCACCTGATCTCGGAATGAACACGCGCGGATGCTACACCCCCGCCGCAGCCGGGCCAGGCCGAAGCGCCGCCCGAGGCGCGCGCCCGGCGCCGCCCCCTCAGAAGGCGCCGCGGAGGCCGAAGGTGGTGCCGCCCGGCGCGAGGGCGACGTGCGGCGCCAGCCGGAGCCGCGGCGGGCGGAGGCGGATGTACTCGTAGGTCTCGGCCGCCGTGGGCTGCTCCTCGTACTCGAGGAGCGCGACGTCGAGGATGTTGGCCGTGATCAGCCCGAGGCCGCCGCCGATGTACAGGCCCCCGAGCGCGCTCCAGTCGCCGGCGTCCGAGGCGCTGCCGATGGCCGCGCCGATCAGGCCGCCGCCGATCGTGCAGCCGGCGTTGAGGCCGAGGCTGACGAAGCCCATGCCGAGGTGGCCGTTGGCCCAGTGGGTGACCGGGCCGCCGAGCGTGACGGAGCCGGCGGCCATCCAGCCGAACACCTCGTTCTCCGTGATGGCAGCGAGGGGCCCGAGCACAACGGTCCCGCTGAGCACGAGGAGGTGCTGCCAGCCGTACCAGGTGCGCTTCGGCTCGGATCGCTCGCGACCAGGAGCGCTCCCGGGCTGCCAGGGACCCGGGCTCGTCGTCCACCGCGCGGGCGCCTGGGGAGCTCCGGTCGGCGCAACCCCGGCTGGTGGCGCGCCTTCGTCGCCTGGCGCCGTCGGCGGCTGAAGGGGCGCTGCCGCGGCGCCGCCCGGAGCCGGCGCAGGCGGCGCCGCGGCCGGACCGCTCGGCGGCGCAGCGGGCGCAGGTGAGGCCCCGGACGCAGGCTGCATGGCGCTCGCCGGTGCCACCGTGAGCGCCACGGCCGTTGCGCAGACGATCCGCAGCCCATCGCGAAGCATGCCTGTCATCCGGCGATACTCGCCTCGTTCTTTCTGCGCTCGCAACCTCTTTTGCTTCCTTCTATTCGGCCGCTGCGCTCGAATCCTGCGCCGCATTCCTGCGATCGGCGATGGATGGCTGCTCGGCGGCGCGCGCCGTCAGACCCAGCGCCGCGTCGACCGGGCGTAGGTCTCGTAGGCAGCGCCGAACCGGGCGCGCAGCCGCCGCTCCTCGAACGCGATGTACCAGCGGTCGACGATCGTGACGAAGACCGCCGCGAGCAGGAACGACGTCGCCGCGCCGCTCAACGCCGCCATGCCCGCGGCCGCGAGGCCCATCCCGAGGTACATCGGATTCCTGGACCACCGGAACAGCCCGCCGGTCACGAGCCGCGTGGGCTCGGCAAAGGTGTTGATCTCCGTCGCGGCCCGCGCGAACTGCGCCCGAGCCGCGACCGCCATGACGACGCCGATCGCCAGCGGCAAGGCGCCGAGCCAGCGAGTCGACGCCGGGAGCACCGGCGGGAACGGCAGCACGGCGTGAGTCAGCCACATGACCGCCACCACGAGGAGGAGCAGGACCGGCGGGAGCAGATTGCGCGAGGGTGCGTTCGAGGTGATCATGCCCCACCAGTCTAGCGACAGGGCAAAACGCGGAGACTCGCGTTCGGGAGAGACGATGAAGCGCCCAGAAAAGCCGCGCAAAGAGCCTCGCCAGGAGCGCTCGCGCTTCCTCGTGGAGACCATCGTCGAGGCCGCGGCTCGCGTTTTCGACGCGCACGGCTACGACGGGGCGAACACGAACCAGGTCGCCAAGGTCGCAGGGGTGAGCGTCGGGTCGGTGTACCAGTACTTCCCGAACAAGGACGCCCTCGTCACCGCGCTGCACGAGCGCCACGTGCGCCACATGCTGCGGCTCGTCGAGCAGGTGGACGCGGCGGCCGACGGCGTCTCGCTGCGCGGAGCGACGGAGGCGCTCGTCGAGAGGAGCCTCGAGCTCCACCGGTCGGAGCCGCGGCTGCAACGGCTCCTCCACGCCGACCTCCCGACGCTGGAGCAACAGCGCACGCTGAGCGCGGCCAGCCGGGCGGTCGTCGATTGCACCCGGCGGCTGCTGTCGCGCCACGGTTCGGAGATCGTCCAGCCGGATCTCGATCTCGCCACCTACGTTGTCCTGCGCATGTTCGAGGAGCTCGTCCACGCAGCGGCCCTCGATCCGCCCGCGGGCGTCGACGACGGCGCGCTCCGGCGGGCGATCACCGACGCGCTCATGGGCTATCTCACCGTCGGCGCAACATCAACGCGGGCGGCGAGCCCCGCGGACCGGCCATAGACGCGATGCCCCTTCCTCGCGGCGCGGACGCGGGAGCCACGCGGGACGCCAGCCTGTGCAGCGACGATCCGTCCGGTGGACGACGGGCCCGCGACAACTTGCCGCATATTCCGCGCACGGCAGCCGTGCCACAGGTCGTGCGCCGGGCAGCCAGCAAGGGGGCCCTGCGCGTTCCTTCGGAGGCACGACGACCGCCATGACCCAATCGCCGAGATCCACCTTGCTTGCGCTGGCGCTCGCCAGCTTCACCGCCTTTGCTCCAGGCTGCGGCGACGACGAAGCTGTGACGCCGGCTGGGTCCGGCGGCGGCGGCGGCGAGTCTCCCGCCGGGACCGGCGGCTCCGGCGGCGAGGAGCCCGCCGTGACCGGCTCTGGCGCGGGCGGCGGCGGCGAGCCCGTGGATGACGAGGACAGCGACCACGACAGGGACGGCTTCACCCCGCGCGAGGGCGACTGCGACGACTTCAACAACACCGTCCACCCCGACGCCGAGGAGCGCAATCTCGATAACGTCGACTCGAACTGCGACAAGTCCGACGCGCCGGTCAAGACGCTCGTATGGAACGCTGGCCCGGAGCCCGACCTGGTGGACGCGATCGACCTCATGGACGAGGACGGCGACGGCCAGATCTCGCTCGCCGAGTTCGCCGCGGCGTGCGCCAAGTCCGCGTCGCTGACGGGCCCCGCGCGCCCCGGCGTGGTCCAGATCAATTCATCCTGCAGCCACTCGAACAGCTGCCGCGGCATGGTCTACCAGTCCTGGAACGAGCTTTACGAGCATACCTGCCGCGCCATGAACGGATGCTCGGGCTGGAGCTGCGTGGAGACCGCCGAGGATCAGGATCGAGACGGCCCCGCGGCGTTCAAGGCGGCGACGTGCGACCACTGCCACTCCGGCTCGGCGGGCTCGTTCGGCGTGAAGGTGCGGCCCACCGAGGACATGGCCACCTACGTCGCCGAGTTCTGGGAGCGCCGCTCGGATCTCTACCTGCAGTCCATCATCGCGTTCGGGATCGACGGCGTCCACCCCGAAGGCTACGCCTACTCGAACATGCCCGGCTCCTACCACCTGCTCTCGCTCGCTGAGATCGATCGGCTGATCGCCTACCTGCGTACCCTGACGCCCGAGGGCAAAAGCTTCGACCCGATGGCGCCAGCCGACCCCATCGAGCCGAGCAACTAAGCCGCCGATGAGCGCGCCGCGAGGCCCGGCCGGCAGCCAGGCGCCCATGGCGCGTGCGCTCCCGCGAGGCGCGCTCGGCCTCGGGCTGCGCCCGCCGCACTACGACGCGATCGAGCGGCTCCGGCCCCCGCTGGGCTTCTTCGAGATCATCGCGGAGAACTACCTCGGCGCGTCGCCGCTGCCCCGGGAGCGGCTCCGGCGCATCGCCGAGCGCACTCCGATCGTCGCCCACGGCGTCTCGCTGAACCTGCTCGGCGAAGCCCCCCTCGACCGGGATCACCTGTCCCGGCTCAAGGATCTGATCCAGGAGCTCCGGATCCCCTATTTCACGGATCACCTCTGCTGGACGGCGTTCGAGGGCGTGACGCACCACGACCTCCTGCCGGCGCCGTACGATCCGGAGCTGATCCCGTACGCCGCCGGCCGGGCGTTCGAGGTCCAGGAGGCGCTCGGCGTCCCGTTCGGCATCGAGAACCTGTCTTCCTACGTCGGGTGGGAGCGCGACACGATGCCTGAGTGGGAGTTCTATCGCCGCGTGATCGAGGAGTCCGGCTGCTGGTGCATGCTGGACATCAACAACGTCTTTGTCTCCAGCGAGAACCACGGGTTCAATCCGCGCGAGTACCTCGACGGCGTGCCCTGGCACCGGGTCTTGCAGGTCCACCTGGCCGGCCACCAGGTGTTGCCCTCGGGCCTGCGGCACGACACCCACGATCGTCCGGTGTGCGACGAGGTATGGTCTCTCTACGAGGAGGCGTGGCGCCGGGGCGGCCCTTTCCCGACGCTCCTCGAGTGGGACGCGGAGATCCCACCCTTGCACATCGCGCTCGCGGAGCTCGACAAAGCGCGGCAGGTGCGATCGCCATGAGCCCGAAAGGTGGAGATCCTCCGGGCTGGCTGCGGGAGCTCCAGCGCGACTTCACCGCCGTCCTCCGAGCGCCGCTCGACTCGAGCGCGGGCCGGTTCCGGGAGCGGCAGGAGCGGTATCCCGCGGGGCTCGTGGCGCAGGTGAAGGGCGGCCCCGGGGGCCTCGCGCCGGCGGAGCGGCTCGCGATCTATCACCGTCAGTACTGGATGCGCCTGTTCACCGGCCTGCAGACGAGCTTCCCCCGCGTGTCGCGGGCGATCGGCTGCTGGCACTTCAATCACCTGGCCGCGCTGCACCTCGAGGCGTGCCCGCCCCGTCACATCGATATCGACAAGAGCTCGTGCGGGTTCGCCGAGCGGCTCCGCGGCGCGCTGCGCGGCCCTGACGGCGCGCGCCGCGGTCGCCAACCGGAGCGCCCGGCGCGCGGGCACGAGGACGCGTGGCGCCGGCGGATCGAGCTCTCCAGGGCGCCGCTCGCGATGGTCCGCCAGGCGCTGCGCATGGACGAGGCGGAGCGGCTCGCCTGCGAGTCGCCGTTCGAGGGCCTGTGGCGGCCGACGCCGGAGGAGCTCGCCACGCTGGCCGAGGCGCGGCTGCGCTTCGCGGTCTCCTTCACGCTGACCCACGAGGACTGGGACCTCGCGCGCTTCTCGCGGCTCGCGGGCGGCGATCTGGACGAGGGCCCCCTGGACGCGAGGCGTCGCCACGCGTCCACCCGCGCGTGGGTCTTCGCCCGGAGCGCCGCCGGCACGACCACGACCTCGGTGGATCCGCTGTTCGCCCGCCTGCTCGAGCGCTGCCGGGAGCTGCCGTTCGGGCAGGCCCTTGCCGCCGTCGAGCAGGGCTGTACGGCGGTGGAAGCAGCGCAGCTGCGGGCAAATCTGCAGGGCTGGATCGCGCTCGCCCTCTCGAGCGGCTGGTGGACGGGCCTCGCCGGCGTCGGGACCGCTAGCCGCGGTCCGTCTTCTTCAGCTCGCCCTTGAACCGCCACTCCACCGCCGCCTTCACGCCCAGCGTGATCACCGACACGCCGGCGAGGAGGCTGGCGACGGCGAACGCGGGCACGACGCGGACCATGTTGGCGTAGTAGACGCGCTCCACGTGGAGCGGCAGCGTCACCTGATCGGACGAGCCCGACGAGACCACGTACACGGCGCCGAACTCGCCCATCGCCCTGGCGGTGCACAGGATGACGCCATACAGGAGGCCCCAGCGGATGTTGGGCAGCGTGACGCGCCAGAAGATCTGCCATCCGTTCGCGCCGAGGACGCGGGCGACCTGCTCCTCCTCGGTCCCCTGGGCCTGCATCAGCGGGATGAGCTCTCGCGCGACGAACGGGAACGTGATGAACACCGTGGCGAGCACGATGCCAGGAAGGGCGAAGATGACCCGGGTGGAGACCTCGAGGCTCGTGAACCCGAGGCTCACCGCATAGGTCCTGTTCACGAACGCGCCGAAGAACCCGTTCGCCCCGAAGAGCAGGACGAAGCACAGGCCGGCGACCACCGGTGAGGTCGAGAACGGCAGATCGATCAGCGTGACGAGCAGGCTCTTGCCCCGGAACTCGAACTTGGCGACGGCCCACGCCGCCGCGACGCCGAAGAGCGTGTTGAGCGGCACCGCGATGGCCGTGGTGAAGAGCGTGAGCTTCACCGCGTGGAACGTCGCGCGGTCGAAGACCGCCTGTCCGTAGGCCCTCAGCCCCTCGCTGAAGGCGTGCCAGAACACCACCCCCAGCGGGAGGACGAGGAACACGCCGACGAGCGCCACGCACAGGCCGATCAGCAGCCAGCGCGCGCCGCCGCCCTCGGCGGAGACCGCCTTGCCTGCCCGGGAGCGCGCGGCGAGCATCTCGTGCCTCGGGTCCGCCGGCCGCGGGCGGTCAGCCCGCCGCCCTGCCTGCGTGGGCGCGCGCGGCGGCGCGCTGGAGCAGGTTGATCGCGAGGAGGAGCGCGAAGGACGCCGCGAGGAGCAGGACCGCGACCGCCGTCGCGTCGGCGTAGGTGCCAGTCTCGTTCACCTCGATCATCTTGATGATCACCTGGGACGCGATCTCGGTGTCCGGCCGATTGCCCGAGATGAAGATCACCGACCCGTACTCGCCGAGGCCGCGCGCGAGCGCCAGCGCGAACCCCGTGAGGAGCGCCGGCGCGAGCTCGGGCAAGACGACGGCGCGGAAGATCTGGAACCGGCCGGCGCCGAGCGTCGCCGCCGCCTCCTCGACGTCCCGGCTCAGGTCCTCGATCACCGGCTGCACCGTGCGCACGACGAACGGCAGCCCGACGAAGGCCATCGCGATCACCACCCCGAGCGGCGCCAGGGAGATCCTGTCGTACACCGTCCACTCGATCGGCAACTCGCGCCACCCGCCGTGCGCGAACCCCCGCCACGCGGGCCACGGATACCGGAAACCCAGCCCGGAGAGCCACCCGCCGAGCAGACCGCTCTCGGCGTACAGCGTCGAGAGCGCGATGCCAGCCACGGCCGTGGGCAGCGCGAAGGGCAGGTCGATCACCGCGTCGATCACGCGCGCGAGCGGGAACGTGTACCGGCCGAGCACCCACGCGATGAGCAGGCCGACGACGACGTTGAGGAGCGCGGCGACGAGCGAGGCGCCCAGCGTGAACCGCACGGCCGAGGCGACCCAGCCGCTCGTGATCACCCCGAAGAACCGCTCCCACCCGAGCTCCGCCGTCTTCAGGAACAGCGCGGAGAGCGGCAAGAGGACCACGAGGCTCAGGTAGAGCACCGTGACGCCCAGCGAGAGCGAGAGCCCAGGGAGCACGCGCGCGCGGCGCGACATCACTTCTTCCGCATCTTGTCGAGCTCGGCCCCCTGGCTGAAGTGGACGTTCATCACGGTCGGCCAGTCGCTGAAATGGTCCTTGAACCGGAACAGCGAGAGCGGCCTGAGCCGCTCCGCGTGCTTCGTCGCGATCGCCTCGCTGTACGGGCGGTTGTAGCGCTTCGCGATGAGCTCCTGGCCCTCGTCGGAGAAGTGGAACTGGACGTACGCCTCGGCGACGTCCTTGACGCCGTGCCGCTCGGCGACCTTGTCGACGACCGCGAGGGGGACCTCGATCGTGATCGAGTCCGAGGGGACGACGACCTCGAACTGGTCGGCCGTGGCCGGATCGGCCGCGATCTGGAGGATCTCGTTCTCCCAGCCGAAGAGGACGTCGCCCGTGCGCTGCACGATGAAGCGGGTCGACGAGCCGCGCATGGCCGGGTCGAGGATGGCGTCGTCATAGACCTTCGCCGTGAACTCGCGCGCCGCGGCCTCCGCGTCCGTCCGGCCCTCGGCCTTCGCCTTGCGCGCGGCGTGCGCCCAGGTCGACAGGTAAATCCACCGAGCCCCGCCGCCGGTCTTCGGATCCGGGCACAGCGCCACGACCTCGGGTCGCGCGAGGTCCTCCCAGCCCTTCACCTGCTTGGGGTTGCCCTTGCGGACCAGGAAGATGACGGCGGACGTGTACGGCACCGAGCCGTTCGGCAGGCGCTCCCGCCATGTCGCGGGGAGCAGGCCCGCCTTGGCGATGGTGTCGATATCGAAGTCGACCGACAGGGCGGCGACGTCCGTCTCCTTGCCGGCCGCGATGTCGCGCGCCTGCTTGCCCGACGGGCCGTGATCGGTCTCCACGTCGACGTCCCTGCCGGTCGTCTGCTTGTACCACCGCTCGAACGCCGGATTGAGCTCCTGGTAGAGCTCGCGGGTGGGGTCATAGGATGCGACCGAGAGCTTCGCGACCCGGCCTTCCGCGCTCGCGTCGGGCGCGGTCGCCGTCGTCTTCTCCTCGCACCCGGCGGCGGCCAGGAGCAGGGTGCCCAGCGCGAGCGCGGAACGGAGCAGGGCTGTCTTCATCGATCGTCGCCTCCGGGGGGAACGGCGGCCACTCTACCGCCGAACAAGGCGCTTGTCGCGACGAGTGCGCCCGCGCGTCCCGGCGGCGCGGGCGACGGCCTCCGGCCGCTCATCCTCGTCGATCTACAGCGGTTTCCGCCCACCTCTGCTACGTGCAGAGCAGAGCGGCGGTCATACATGCAGAGCAGAGCGGCGGTCACCCGCACAGGAGACGGGCCCAGATCGGCGTTTTCGGCGCGCAAGCGCACTCCTGTGCGCTGAGCACCGAAAACGCCGAGGTGGGCCCGTATCCGAAGCGGGCGACCGTCGCTCTAGGCGGCCGCGCTCCCGCGGCCGGATGCGCCGTTTCCCCCGTCGTTGAGCTTCGCTTCGTGCTTTGCGACCCACTTGCGGAGCCGCTGCGACAGAGGTGACCGTCCGTTTTCGTAGTTGGCGACCGAGCTGCGCGCGAGGCCGAGCTTCTCGCCGAGCTCGGCCTGCGAGAGCCCGAGCTTCTCGCGAAGCACCTTCAGCGTCGTCGAGCCCGCCGCCGCTTGCGCGCGCGCCGGCGCGCTCGGACGGGTGGGCGGCACGGCCTCGACCGCGCGCCCGTCCCGCTGTGTGCGCTCGACCGCCACCGGCTGCGACTCGGTGCGGGCGCCTTCCGGAGCGGTGCGCCGCGCCACGGGCGCTCGGACGCTGCTCGTGCTCCCCGCGAGCTTCTCGCCGCAAAACGGGCAGAAGTCGAACGCGAGGACCTTGCCCGCGTCGGTGCGGAACTCGACTCCCTGGATCGACGCGGGGATCCCTTGCGCGCGGCGCTCTTCGCTCGCCCACCCGTACACGAGCGTGAGCCCGCGCTCCTCTTGATTCACCGGTAGCCCGGTCTGACTCATCCGAAGGCAGACCGTCCTGCCGTCGCGCGTGCACTGTCGTCCGATCATGGGCATCGTCATCTCCTCTTTTCCGTGCGGGCGCAGGCGTACCCGGTCGAACTTTTGCGCAGTACTGCTCACCTGTCAAGGTGGACACACGCCAGGTCGAACTTTTGCGCGATACTGTTCATTTGTCAAGGCAGAACAGCGGGAAGCCTGGGCGAGGAAGAGGCGATGAGGTAGGGATCGTCCACGAGCTCGTCCTCGTCCTTTTCACTTGTTCACTTGTGTTCACTTGTCAGCTCCAGCGTGGAACCCGCGCGCGGAGTGTCCACGTGCCCTCGCGTTCCTGGGGGAGCTTGCAGCCGATGAGCCCCGTCAACGTTTACCACTGCCAGCGATGCATCGCGCCGCTGGAGGTCCCGCCGGGCAGCCGCACGATCGTGTGCCGTTACTGCGGAACACACAACGAGCTGCAGCGCCCAGAGCTGCAGCGCCCAGGGCCGCCCGTCGCCGCGCCTCGCCCCGCTGCGGCGCCGAGACGCACGTTGGCGGCGATCCTCCTCGGGGTCGCCATCGCGATCGCCATGCTCGTGAGCATCGCCGTGCTCGCCCCGCGGGGCGCGCGGGTCCCCGAACCGTTCCGCGGCCCGCTCGAGCTGGAGTGGTCGAACGAGCGCAAATTCGTCGTCAAGTCCGACGAAGCGCTCCACGGCGACGTCGCCATCTTCGAGGGCACTTACCAGATCACCTTCCACGGCTTCCCGGAAGGCACCAGGTGGAAGGTCGGGGAGAAGAGCGGGCGCATCGAGAGCACTATCTATGACATCATCAAGCTCGACAATGTCGAGGGCCAGCTCGGAAGAGTTCCAGTCGCCAGGTACCGCGATACCCTGCTAGGGCCCAAGGCGAAGCTCGAGATCGAGCTCCCCTCCGGACAGGCAGCTTCCATCGAGCTGCGCCAGGTCGACGCCGCCATGTCCGTCCTGTCGGTGCTCGATCGCGTCAAGAATGGGCCGGTCGTCTTCGAAGGCGAGCCGAAGCAGGAGAGCGATCTGAGCAGCGTGCTCCTCCTCGAGACGGCTTCCATGAAGCTCTTCGGCCAGGCGGTCCTGCTGCAAGACGTGGATCTGGTGGCCATCACGCGCCGGCTCCCGGAGATCAAGGGCCGAAAGACGTGCACCGGGTACAAGGACCGCGCGGGCGAGCCGCTCGCCGACCTGACGATCCGGTTCAAGGAGACCGAGGCCACCGTGCTCGATAGGCGGACCGGGGCCGTCGTGCAGAAGAAGGTCTTTCCGCCGGATGAAGAGTGCCCGATGTTCAGGTTGTCGATCGACGGCGATCGCGAGCGAGAGCAAGACAGCTACCCGCCGACGCGAGACATCGAGTCATGGCTGAGCTCCTTGGTCCAGCGTTAGCCGGCCGAGACGACGGGCCATGTACCGCGCCGGCGACGCGCCGAGCGCCTTGCGGAACATGGTGACGAAGCTGCTCGCGCTCTCGTAGCCGAGATCGCTCGCGACGCTCTGCACGCTCGCTCCGCGCGAGAGCCGCTGGAGGGCCAGGACGATGTGGAGCTGCTGGCGCCAGCGACCGAAGCTGAGGCCGGTCTCCCGGACGAGCAGCCGGTTGAGGGTCCGTTCGCCGACGCCGATCCGGCGGGCCCACGTGCCCATCGTCGCGCCGTCGGCGGGGTGGGTCGCCATCGCATCGACCAGCTTTCGGAGGCGCTGGTCGGCCGGCATCGGCAGGCGATGTTTCTCGATCGTCGCCGCCGCCAGCTCGTCGAACAGGACGGCCACGAGCCGCGCATCCGGCCCGTCGAGGTCGTACAGCGCGGGGCGCGCCGCGAGACGGACGAGCAGCTCGCGAAAGAGCGGCGTGACCGAGACGGCGCAGCACTCGGCCGGCAGGCTCGGAGCCACGTCCGGCTCCATGAAGACGCCGTAGCCCTCGAGCGGCGCGCGCCCTCGTATCTTGTGGAGCACTCCGGCGGGGATCCACAGCGCCGAGCGCGGTGGGACGATCCACAGGGCGTTCGACGCCTCGCACGTGACCTCGCCGCGCTCGAGGAAGAACAGCTGTGACTCGCGGTGGCTGTGGAACTCGCTCTCCAGCCCGCCGGTGACCATGCTCAGGCCGACGGCGTTGGCGGGCCGCGCGAGCGTGCTTCGCCACTGGCCACGATCCTCGCGCGCGAAGCGACGCGAGAGCGACTCCATCGCCTCGGCCGCCGACGCGCGTGGCTCGTTCGCGATCTGGACGTCCCCATGAAAGGTCCACCCGGGGGAATCGATCGACGACGACGCGGGCGGGGCTGACGAGCCTTTCGTGGTGGGACCGGCGGAGGGCGAGGGCGAGGCCGACGCCGGCGATGCCGTTGATGACACGGGCGACGCGGGGCGCTTCCTTCGCTTCGAACCCATGGCCGGATTGCAAAATAAAATGTCCTCATTTCGGAATGCGGTCAAGTTCGCCGGCTGCGATGGTTCCTCTGCGCGCTCTGGCGGCCGTGCCGGACTCCGGCGGCCGTGCCGGAGCCCGGGAAACCGCTCTTCGGCGGGCAGGAAAGCAGAGGCTCTTCGATGCGGAAGGTGATGACCGCGCAGCAGATCGAGGCGATCGTCGGCGCCCCGATCCCGGCCGTGCGCATGAAGCAGATCGGCGCCCTGGACGAGGGATGTCGGCGCGTCCTCGCCAATGCTCCGGTCGCCGGCTTCGGTTTTCGTGACGAACAGGGAGGCTGGCGCAGCACCTTCGTCGGAGGCGCCCGCGGCTTTGCGCACGTGGAATCGCCGAAGCGCGTTCGGCTCGAGCTACCGGCGAGACACCCGACGCCGAAGTCCGGCAGCGGCGCCTCGTTCGTCTTCCTCGTGCCGGGGATCGGCGAGACCCTTCGGCTCAACGGCTCCGTGGCCGAGCGACGCGGCGGCCGGATCGTCGTCACCGTCGAAGAGGCCTTCGTGCACTGCGCGAGGAGCATCCTCCGATCCCGCCTCTGGGAGGGGCCGCGCGCTCGCGCCGCGGCCGCTGTCGAGCCGCCATTGCCGCGTGATGGCGCGCGCCACGAAAGGGAAGGCGGACCCCTCGGCGATCCGAGCGTTGCTCGCTTCCTCGCATCGAGCCCCTTTGCCGTCCTCTCGTCGTGGGACGCTGCGGGCTCGGGCGATACGAGCCCGCGAGGAGATTTCCCGGGCTTCTTGCGGATCCTCGACCACGAGACGCTCGTCATCCCCGATCGCCGGGGAAACCGGCGGACCGATACGTTCCACAACGTCGTGACGTGCGACCAGGTCTCCCTCGCGGCCGTGGTTCCAGGGCGCGACGACGTTCTGCACGTCAGCGGCACGGCGTGCGTCACCGACGAGCCGGCGCTCTTGTCGACCATGGCGCTCGCGGGAAAGCCACCGCAGGCCGCGCTCGTCATCCGCGTGGAGCGCGCGGAGCTCCTGGCGAACGAGGCCCTGCAGCGGTCGAAGATCTGGCAACGCTCCGCCGACGTCGACGCGGGCGCCGTCCCCGATCTGATGGCGCTGGCGACTCAGCACCTTGCGCTCAACAAGGGCGGCGGCGCGAAGGCGACGATGATTCGCCTCCTCGGCAGCGGCGCCGGCGCTTTCCCGAGGCTCCTGCGCTGGCTCATCGATCTCGGTTACCGCAAGGGGCTGACGGACGAGGGCTACGACCGCGGCGCGACGAGGGCGGACGACCCGGACAACCAGCGCGAAGGTCGCCTGCGATGACGATCGGCTCGGACAGCGAAGCGACTCGGTTCAATCCACGCGGACCACGGCGACCTGCGCAATCTTGGCGGGGGGCTCGACGTCGACCGTGACGAAATGGCGCCCGATGCCGTCGAGCCGCTCGGGGATCGCGCCGCCGCCGCCCGAGATGTACGCAGGGATCCCCGCGTTCTCGAACGCATAGAACGAGTGGATGTGGCCGTAGAACGTGAGATCCACGCGCCCGTCCGCGAGCATCGTGAGGAGCTTGTTCGCCTCGGCGCGGCTCGCGAATGCGCCGTTGCGGGAGCCCACCGGGTCGAGGGGCGCGAGGTGCATCGTGACCACGTGCAGGAGATCCTGCCCCTCGGTGAGCCAGCCGTCGAGCCACCCGTAGGCGAGCGGATCGATCGTCGCGCTCGCCGAGTCGAGCATCGTGAACTGCACACCTCGGAACGCGAAGCGGTAATTCCCGCGGCCAAACCACTCGTGGTAGAGGTCGTCCCGCGTGCCGAGCTCGTGGTTGCCGAGCGTCGCATAGCAGGGAAAACGGAGCGTCTTCATCTCGCGCTGGAATCGCTCGAGCTGCTCGGGCGAGCCCCGCGACGTGAGATCACCGCTGATGAGGGCGAAGCGGACGCCCTCCGCCTCGTTCATCCTCGCGTAGATGTCCTGAACGCGGTCGATGTCCTCCTGGACGTCGGCGAAGACCGCGAACCGCCACGGCTCGCGCCGCGCCTCGTCCGGCGGGCGCAGCGAGAGGGTCGCCTCGGCGCCGGGCGGCAGGGAGAGGCGGAAGGTGCGCTGGGTCGGAAACGGCGCCTCGACGAGCTCCACGGGCACGCGCTCGTCCCCGACGCGCGCCGAGAGCTCGGCGTCGGCGAGCATGTTCTCGATCGTGATCTTCCACGGTCCGCCCGCCTCGTCGGTGAGGCGGATCGAGAGCGCGGGCGCGCTCGCCCAGAGCGCGAGCTCGCCCGCGTCGAGGCGGCGGATCGCCGCGAGCCCCTCGTCCACGGCGACGCGCGCCTTTCCCCGCGAGGCCTTTCCCACCTCCAGGTCGCGGCGCGCGCGGCCCTCGGCCACGTCCAGGCAGGAGAGGGCGAGCGGCGCGGTGAGGGCGATGAGCGCGAGGAGAGCGTCTCTCAGGATCATGGCGAGTCTCCAGGGCGGAAGAGCAGCGCGAGGCGCCCGACGTACGCGGAGCCCGCCTTCAGGTCGGCGAGCAGGCCCCACCGGGGCGAGGCATGGAGCCGGCCCTCCAGGCCGAAATGGCCCGGGACGCCGCTGCCGAGGCCGGGGAGCTTCGCGCCGCCGACAACCCCGTCGTGCCGGTGGTCGTAAACCACCTTGGCCTCGCCGCGCGGATACCCCGCGTGCCCGAGGTACGCGCCGAAGGCGAAGTGGGGGATCAAGAGCTCGTTCCCCTCGAGCGGGCGGCGGCCGTGGCGGTAGCCCTCGATCGCGATACCCCAGCCCATCTCCGCGAACGAGCCCCGCAGCGTGCGCCCGAGGTGGGCGAGATCGAGCCGGCCCTCGAGGCTGACCTCGCCGGTGGTGATCGAGAAGTCGTCGGAGGTGTAGCGGTGATGGGTGAGCGCGCCCTCGATCTCGAGGAACGAGCCGTCCGCCGCGCGCGGGCCGTCCGGCGTGCCGGGGCCGATGAAGCGATGCGCGGCCTCGACGCGGAGGCGCGCATTGTCGTCGTTCAAGGCAAACCAGCCCGAGCCCGAGAGGCGGAGGGAGCTCAGGCGCAGATCCACGCCCGGCACGAGAAACGTGCGGTACGCGAACGTGGGGTCGTGGACATAGGCGAATCCGAGCTGCGTCTCGACCCAGGGCAACGACGAAGGAGGGCTGCCGGTGCCGCCCTCCGGGGCGAGCACGCCATAGAGGTCCGCAAGAAGGGAGATCCCGAACAGGCCCACACCCGTCACGGTGGTGAGCACGATCGGCGCGATGACGCGCCGCGAGGCCCCTGAGGCCGCCGCGCCCGCGAGCCCGCCCACGGCGAGGCCGGCGCCCGCGCCCTCGAGCGCCAGGAGGGTCCAGCCCGTGCGCGGCTCACCCAGGATCAGGTGCCCGGTGCCGTGTGTGATGACCCCGGGGAACACCGCGCCGGCCGCGGCGACGGCGCGGCGCCCGGCGGAGACATCCTTCGTCGGCGGCGCCGCGGTCGCCGGCGCCTCGCCTGGCGCGGCCATGGGCGCGGCCATGGCCGGGGGGATTGGCGCGCCATCACCCGCCTCGACCTGGGCCGGCGCGACCACGAGGAGGAGCGCCAGGGTGAGGACGTGGCCTGTGGTGCGCGGGGGCCTCAGCATCGAGCTCTGCGTGGCGGGCGCCTACCGTGGCACGGCCGTGCCGGCTTTGCACGCGTCGAGAGCATCCGACCCCCGCCGCCCTCGGCCATCGGTCCTGAAGAGCTCGCGGCGGCCGAGGGCTCGTCGATCACGTCGAGATGACCTTCGTTCACGTCGCGCCGGAGTCGACGTGGCCGACCGGGCAGCTCCTCCAGCACACGGGGCCCGTGACGCTGTAGCCGGCGCCGCAGGTCGGATAGTGTTGTTCGGCAACCAAGGAGAAGCCGCGAAGATGATCCGATCCTCACGCGCCGCGACGGCGGCCATGACAAGCCTGTTCCTGCTCCCGCTCGGAGCGTGCGTCACGGTGTCGGGGGCTCGGCCCCCCGCAGCGGCCACCGCCCCATCACCCAGCCCGGAGCCCGCGGCCCCTGCGACGAGCCCCGCTCCGGCCGCGACCGCGCCGGCGACAGCCGCGACCGCGCCGGCGACAGCCGCGCCCGGCCCGGCGGCCCCCGCGGTGGTGGATCTCGATGCGCTCTACAGAGAGGCGATCTTCAAGTCCGCCGTCGTCACGCCCGCCGCCGCGCGCAAGCTCGTTCCGCTCAAGCCCGACGCGAACGGCACCTACACCGTGACCACCTGGGCCGGCTGCCGGGGCGAGGGCGGACCGAACAAGTGCGGCGCCTACGTGGCGCAGCAGCCCGTGAACGTGAAGTGGGACGTGTGGGTCACGAGCAACGGCGAGCTCCAGAACAAGTGCAAGACGTGGACAGGCGATGTGGTGCTCCAGATCCACCAGGTCCTCGGCCTGTCAGCCCCGCAGCCGCCGCTCCCCGCGGACACGATGGAGCGGCAGTTCGTCACGTTCTCGGGGGTGCCGGCCGCGAGCATCTTCCGCCCGTGCACGGACGCCCGCGTCGACACCGACTCCTGCGACGGGACGAAGCTGCCTGAAAAGCAGCCTTCACTGGCGCCGGCCGATTACTACAGGTGGTTCACGAACCATGCGATGTCGTCGTGGCAAGTGCCGGAGAAGGGTCAGACGCCCACGGGCTTTCCCTGGACCAGGCTGGGCTATTCGTACAACTGGGCGCCGGGCGCGGACATCTACGGGGCGTCCGAGTACGTCGTCTCCGGCGGCGCGAAGGCGGTGAAGCTCACCGTCGCCGCCGTCCAGACGGCCAAAGATTTCTGCAAGCCCTGAGCAGCGGGTTATGCTTGCGGCCCCGGAGCCTCCTCGCTCTTCTTGTCGGGCACGAGATAGATACCAGGCAAGCTTATCAGGGTCATGGCGAGCTTGGTCGCCAGATTGATGGCGAAGATCTGCCGGATCACGTCGAACGGCAGGACAAAGGCAAAGGCACCGAAGCAAAACAGCAGGTTGTCGACCGGAACGCTGACGGCGTTGCTCGCGAGGACCGCGAGCCACTGGCGCCTGGGGCCCGACTTTCTCAGATAGGCCTCGCGGACCCGATGGAAGACTTCGGTGTCCAGCAGCTCGCTCACGACCTCCGCGACGATGCTCGCGAACACGATTCGCCACACCGGGCTCAGGATCGCCGAGAACTGATCGCCGAGCCCCCAGGACGGGTCAGATGGCACTTGTGCGGCCCAAAGAAGGTAGAGGGCCATGAGGAGATTGGCCCCGCCGGCGCAAAGGATCAACGTCTGGGCGCCGCGCTTGCCGATGGTCTTGTGGACCATGTCCCGCAAGGTGAAGGTGAGGGGATAGATAAAGGTCCCCATATCCACGGCCAACGAGAAGACGACGCCGATCTTGAGGCTTGCGATCTGACTGATGAGCTGCGCCGCGATATAGAACGAGATGACGACGATGGCCGCCGGCCTGATGGCGCTCGTCAGATCTTGGCTCGCGCTCCTGGGCGACGATTCGGACATGAGGATCGCCTCATTTTCAAGGCAGTTTCGGGGACCGCCGCGGTCTTGAGCCCGGGTGGGTCGATCGCACGGCTCCGCGAGCCTAGATGGCCGCCGGCGGCGAGGACAAAGAATCAACGACGACCCCGGCTAGGCTCGCTGCGTGGCGCACCCGTTTCCGTGCTCGCGCGGCCACGGTCGGCAGGCGCGGGGGCCAGCAGGATCGACCTTGCGGACGCGACGAATTCCTGCGCGTTCGTCGCCGATCCTGGTATGCTCGCGAGCGTGGCCGATCTGGCGATCGACATCTTCATCTCCTATGCGCACGCGGACGAGGCGCTGAGGAGTCGCCTCGATAGCCATCTAGGCCCGCTCGTCCGACAGGGGCTCATCCGTCCCTGGCACAGAGGACTGATCGGGGCCGACGAGGAACGGAGCGCTGCGGCCGCCACCCGGCTCGCGCAGGCCCGTATCATCTTGCTGCTGGTAAGCGCCGATTTCCTGGCGGACGACGAGTGCGGCGCCGACGTCGAGCAGGCGCGTCGGCGGTTGCTGACCAGCGACGGCGCGCGGGTGATTCCGATCATCTTGCGCCCGTGCGACTGGAGCGCTGCGGCGTTCGCGTTCCTGACGCCCCTCCCCGCGGGCGGCGAGCCGCTGGCAAGCTCCCCTGACCCCGAGATCGCCTGGGCCGACGTTGCAGCGCGCATCGAGCAAGCCGTCGTTGCGACGCGCCTCACGCGGCCGAGCGTCACCCCGGGACAGCCGCGCCGCGCGAGCGCCGCAGGACAAGTTCGAGTAAGCGGTGTTGTCCTGCGCAGCATGGATCGGACGCTCATCGACGAGTGCGGCAGGAGCGCACGCGACCTGGTCGTGGCGCAGATGCCCGAACACTGCCGCGACGACCTCCGCCATGAGTCGCTCGATTTGCTCGCGAGATACGATCTCGAGACGCTCACGACCTACATGGATCTCGCCACGTCGCTGGTCCTGCGGGATCCCAAGCGCTGGCGTGACTTCGGTGGACTGGCGGTCAGCGGCGACCTGCACCAGTTCGTGCGCCCAGTTTACGCGGTGCCGACGGTGAACGTCGTGCCCGTCCTGCGCCATACGACCAGCATCTTGTCGTGCCTCTTTACGTCCGGATCTTGGCGTGTTGACACCGGATTTACCTGGAAGGTGGTGCTGACCATCGGAGATCTCGGGCCCCCTTCGGTGCTGCTTCGTTTGTGGATTGTAGGGGTCATGGAGGAGATCGTGCGACGCGCTATGTCGAGCGATGTCAACTGGGCTATTACGAACGGCGAGTCGAGAGATACCCCCGAGCTTACCTGTGAAATCAGCTTGTGAGGGGACGAGGGACTCAAGGATGAATGCTTGTCGCAACGCGCGCGTCGTTTCGCGAGGCTGTCGCCGGATCGTTCCCGTTCGGTGAGCGCACGGCCCGGCTCGACTTCCGGGTGCCTCGTGCGGCCGACGAGAGGCAGGCGACCCTCTGGTGGTGGGGGAGCTCCCCCACGTCGCCGGAATGATGGAACCGCCAAGCCGCCACAAGACGCCAGGATCTTTGTGCTTTTCTTGGCGTCCTCGGCGCGCTGGGCGGCACGTCGCCGAGGATCCGCTGCGCTCTGCGCTTGACCTCGACGTCGGGCGATCGCCGGCCTCCTCTCCTCTCCCCTACCCCAGCAGCGACGCCGCCACCCTCGGCGCCTCCCGCGCGGAGCACCCCATCCAGCCCGAGAGCCGCTCTGCCGGCTCGCCGCTCGCGAGCGCCCGGAGCACCCGCTCCGCCACGTCCGCGCGGAGCGCCCGCGTCCCGAACACCGGGTAGCCGATCGCCGCGTAGGCCTTAGGATCCACGCCCCGCGCGACCGCCATCGACACCGCGCCGGGCGCCGGGCACGCGGGCACCCGGCCGCGGTCGAACCAGGCGGCGCACAGCGCGAGGCGGCGCTCGAGCGCGCCGCGCCGGAGCAGCGGCTGCACGTAGAGCACGCGCTCGCCCACCTCGATGCCGCGCGCCGCAAGCAGCGCCCGGCCCTCCGGCGCGAGCTCCGCGACCTGCTCCTCCGCGTCGCGCGCCGCCGCCGTCCCGAGCCCCTGCTCCAGCTGGTAGACGATCCCCCGCGCCGCGCCCGGGAGCGCGCGCACCTCGGGCGAGCGCAGCGGCGCGAGCAGCGCCTCGACGAGATCGCGCGCGAAGGCCACGAGCCGCCGGAGCACACGCGAGCGCGCCCCCGCGCCGAGGTCCTCGAGCGCGGCGAGCCGCACGTCGGGCAGGAGCAGCGTCGGGCCGCGCGCGAGCTGCCCGAGCAGCCGCTCGCCGTCGAAGATCCGCCCGCCCACGTCGACCGAGAACCGCTCGTGCGGCGCCCCGACGAGCGCCTCGACCCAGCGCGCCCGATCGTCCTCGGGCGCGGGCGCCGCGGGCCCCGGCGCGAGCCGGGCCCGGAGCGCCGCGATCGGCGCGAACGGGTGCCCCTCCGGCACCGCCGGCGGCTCGGCCTCCGCGCGCCGCTGCGTCGTGGGCGCGCCCGGCGACGACCGCGCGCCCGACGACGACCGCGAGCGGCGCGCCGCGCCGCCGCCCCGCTCGACGAAGCGCTGCACCAGCCGCTCGTGGAGCGCGTCGCTCAGGCGATCCTCGATCGCCCGCGTGCGCTCCTGCCACGCTGCCGCGTCGCGGACCCAGCGCGCGTGGTTCGAGATGTACGTCCACGTCCTGATCGACGCGATCCGCGTGATCAGCGTGTCGATGTCGCCGCCCACCTCGTCGATCTCGGCCACCCGGGCGGCCATCCAGCCGGCGTCGAGCGCCGCGCTCGGGCCCGACAGCTGCCCGTAGATCTCGGCGAGGAGCGCGACGTGCGACTCGAACAGGAGCTTGCGGAAGTCGGGGATGCGGCAGACCTCCCAGAGGAGCCCCACCGCCTCTTCACCCCGCGCGCGCGCTCGCACCTCCGGGTCCCCGGCGAGCCTCGCCAGCGCGGCCGTGTCCTCCGCGTCGTCGACGAGCCTCAGCGAGCGGGCGCGCGGCCGCGCCCTGAGCGACGCGAGGAGCGCGTCGATCGAGCTCATGTCGAGCTCGCTGCTCCGCCAGAGCAGCCGCCGCACCGGGGGGAACCGGTGCGCCTCGATCGCGGCGGCCACGCCGTCGGGGAGCGAGAGCGGCGCGACGGTGCCGAAGGTCCCGTCCGCGAGGTGCCTGCCCGCGCGGCCGGCGATCTGCGCGAGCTCGGCGGGGTCGAGGTCGCGCACGGCGCGCCCGTCGAACTTGCGGAGCGCCGCGAACGCGACGTGGCGCACGTCGAGGTTGAGGCCCATGCCGATCGCGTCGGTGGCGACGAGGTAGTCGACCTCGCCCGACTGGAAGAGGGCGACCTGCGCGTTGCGGGTGCGCGGCGAGAGCGCGCCGAGCACCACGGCGGCGCCGCCCCGCTGCGCGCGCAGCCGCTCGGCGATCTCGTAGACCTGCGGGGTCGAGAACGCGACGACGGCGCTGCGCGGCGGCAGCCGCGAGAGCTTGCCGGCGCCGGCGCTCGCGAGCCGCGAGAGGCGCGGGTGCTGGACGATGCTGGCGGTCGGCACGAGCTCGGCCATGAGCGGCCGCATCGTGTCGGCGCCGAGGAACCAGGTCTCGC
Source organism: Sorangium sp. So ce363 (assembly GCF_051520435.1). Taxonomy (NCBI): domain Bacteria; kingdom Pseudomonadati; phylum Myxococcota; order Polyangiales; family Polyangiaceae; genus Sorangium; species Sorangium sp. So ce363. The sequence continues at coordinate 10,724,486 of NZ_CP150333.1, forward strand.
GCCGGCCGCGCGAGAGGAGCAGGCGCTCGGTGAACACGTGGCCGCGCTGGTCGTGCGCGGCGAGCTGGATCTCGTCGATGGCCAGGAAGTCGACCTCCAGATCGACCGGCATCGCCTCGACGGTGCACACCCAGTAGTCCGGCCGCCTGGGGACGCGCTTCTCCTCGCCGGTCACGAGCGCGACGCGGGCCTCGCCGACCCGGGTGCTCACCCGGTCGTAGACCTCGCGCGCGAGCAGGCGCAGCGGCAGGCCGATCATGCCCGAGTCGTGCGAGAGCATGCGCTCGATGGCGCGGTGGGTCTTGCCGGTGTTGGTCGGGCCCAGGACGGCGGTGATGGGGGAAGCGTCGACCATGGCGCACGCAGCTTAGTACCGGACGCCGCAGCTACGCCCCCGCGCGACGCGCCGAGGGCGTGCGCCTCGGGTCCTTGCCGCTGGGCGGGCTCGTCCTTGGCTCGCCGAGGGCCCTGCGGAGCCCCCTCCTTTCCCCGGAGCTCCAGATCGATGCCCCCGTCACCACCGCCGCCGTCAACGAAGAAGTCGCGGATAGCTTCCGTGCCCGGAAGCGAGCAGGCAGGCCTGCGTCAACCCCGCCCAGCGCCGTCGTGCGGCGGGAGCGGGCAACTGCACGCCGCGCGCTGCGAGCCGGACGCACCAACGACGGAAGCGTAGGCACCGTCGGCGAACGATGGATCTGTGTTAGCGCGCCGTCGGGTCCGCGAGCCAGGCGGCGAGCGCTTCGGGCGGGAGTGCCAGCTTGGCATCGTCGAGGCGATCGGCGCCGAGGCGCTCGAACCGCTCAGCCAACACGGAGTGCTCCATCTCGGTCAGCGGTCGGCCCACCTTCTTCTCGAACTGCATCGCCAGCACCCGGAGCTGTCCCTCCTTGATGCCCTCCTTGATGCCCTCCTTGAGGCCCTCCTTGATGCCCTCCTTGCGCCCCTCTTGGAGGGCCTCCTTCCGCGCCTCGTCGCGGAGCGACTGCTTGAGCTGCTCGAACCACTGCTGAACTTCTGTCACGATCTCCTCCTCTTCCGCGTCTTCCGTCGTGCGCGCCGAGGGCTCGGCCGGGACCTCGAAGCGCAATCGTACCAGCCAAGGCAGGGCAATGCTCCTCTCCCAGGCGTCGTCGGGCAGGGCGATGAGCTCACGGATGGCATCGCGGAGCACGGCGCGTGCGCCGAGCAGGCGCAGGAGCAGGGTGTCTCGGACGCGCGGCAGCTCGGCGATGGCAACGAGGTCGATCTGCCATCCCGGCGCGGCCCGGTAGAGGCCGGGGCGCCCGGGCACCGGGTCGAAGCCGAACGCGTCGAGCACGGTGGCGGGCCGGCCGCTGCTGAGGACGCACAGCCGCGGGAAGGGCACGGCGCCGCCAGCGCGGCGCTCGAGCTCGTGGTGCCAGTGGAGCTGCTTGCGGACGCAGCCGCGCAGCTCGGCCGGACCGGGGGTGTCGTGGAAGAGCTCGAACTGGCAGGGCTCCGCCGCGAGCTCGCCGAGCAGGCCGAGCTCTGCGCGCAACGCGGCGCGGGCGGGATCGGGCACGTACCAGATGTCCATGGTCTGGGAAGTTGAGATGACCTCGACCTGAGTGTCGGCGCCGCCGGTGAGAGCGAGGGTCTCGCGCAGGACGTTCTTGCCGAACGCGTCGTATCTGATGCGCATCGGTGCGGTGACGAGAATGGGATTTCCCGAACGTGCCAGCAAGCCAATTTTCGCGCGGGGCATGCTGTTTTTGCGAAGCGAGGGAGAGCGTCATCGCGTATGGGGAGGAGGAGAATCGGGTTGTTACATGCGCCGCGTCGATGTCATTCAGAAATCGCGTATTCAGCGCTGTACCGCCACGGCGCTGGGGGGCGCGAATCGATGGATAGGAGAGTGGTAGTTCGTCGGGCGGAGGTTCGGGGTACGCGTGCGCGTACCGGGGGAGAGCGCGAAGGACGCGGCGGCCGAAGGCGTGGGCCTCAACGCTGGGGATCGAGCTCCTGCGCACGCAGCGCGCTGGCCCGTGTCACGGACGAGCGCGGCAGCTCGCCCTTATCTCTGGACTGCATCGGCGTCGGCGATCGGCGGGTGCCGAACGCCTGAATAGTCGGAAAATTTCACCATCATTGCATGCACGGAGCGAAGCCTGGGTCACCTGGGCGAGAGCAGCTCCTCCCTCTTCAGCGACATCGACCCCTCGCCTCGAGGTCGCGGAGCGCCCATGGGGTCGGGCGAAAAGCCTGCCGATGCGGGGGAGGAGAAGATGCGACAGCAGCCCGCTCGCGCTCGGCCTTCGTCGCGTCGCCGCGCCCGTGGCATGATGAGGCGAGATGCCGGCCGCTGTAAGGAGCGCGACATGGGCCCCGGCCTCTGCTAGACCGCGGAGGCCCGAACGGAAGGACGCTGGGACGCGGAAGGCTCGATCGCATGCTGTCGCTTGAAGCGGGGAGCGTCGTCGGTGGGAAGTATCGCCTCGAGCGGCCGCTGGCGGGCGGCGCCATGGGCTTTCTCTGGGTGGCCCGGCACCTCCAGCTGGACGTCGAGGTCGCGCTCAAGTTCATGATGCCGCAGCACGCCGACTCCCCCGTCGCGCGCGCGCGGTTCGAGCGGGAAGCGAAGGCCTCGGCCCAGCTCCGGACCCCCAACGTGGTCCACGTCTACGACTACGGCCTCGAGGGCGACACGCCCTACCTCGCGATGGAGCTGCTCGAGGGAGAGGACCTCGCGGCGTACCTCGCGCGCCACGGGCGCCTCGAGCCGGAGGAGCTGCTCGGCATCGTGAGCCAGGTGTCCAAGGCGCTCCGCCGCGCGCACGAGGTGGGGCTCATCCACCGCGACCTCAAGCCGGCGAACATCTTCCTCGCGCGGCAGGGCGAGGAGGTCGTCAAGATCCTCGACTTCGGGGTCGCCAAGGCGATCGGCACCGGGCTGGCCGCCGACGCGACGAAGACCGGCACGCTCATCGGCTCGCCGCACTACATGAGCCCCGAGCAGGTGCGCCGGAGCAAGACGATCGACTTCCGCAGCGATCTCTGGTCGCTCGGCGTGATCATCTTCCAGTGCCTCACGGGCCAGCTGCCCTTCCCCGGCGAAGAGCTCGGCGACGTGCTCGTGGAGATCTGCACGGGCGACATCCCGGTCGCCTCGCAGCTCGCGCCGAATCTCTGGCCCGAGCTGGATCGTTTCCTGGAGCGCGCGCTCAAGCGCGAGCCCGCGGAGCGATTCCAGAGCGCGAGCGAGCTCGCCCGCGCGTTCGCCGCGGCGGTGCAGCGCACGGCGGTCCCGGACTCGCGCGACTCGCTGGACTCGACCGAGGCGCTGGCTCACGGCGTCGCGCCGGCGCATGGCGTCGCGCCGGCTCACGGCGCCGCGCCGGCTCGCGGCATCGCGCCGGCTCACGGCATCGCGCCGGCTCACGGCATCGCGCAGGCTCTCGGCATCCCGCCGGCTCACGGCGTCGCGCCGGGCGTCGGGGGTGGCACCGTGGCCCTGGACGACGCGGTGACCGCCGGCGGCACGCTGGCGGCGGGCGGGACGGTCGTCGAGGACCGCACGCGGGTCCCGGGTGGCGTGGTGGGCGCGGGCGACACGCTGGCCGCTGGCGGCACGCTGACCGCCAGCGGCACGCTCGAGGCCGTGGGAGGCGCGCTGCCCCCGCCCGTGGATCGTCGCGCCCCGTCGCGGGCGGTGCTCGCCGTGGCTGCCAGCGTGCTCGTGGTCGGCCTGGGGATCGCCGCCGTCGTCCTGCTTCGCTCGCCTGCTCCCGAGGTCACCGCGGCCCCTGCGGCGACGTCATCGCCCCACGCTCCAAAGTCCGCCGCACCGCCGACACGGGTGGAGGAGGTGCCTTCCCCGCCTCCGCCGGACGCGAGCGCTGTCCCCGCCACGCCGGCATCGTCGGCCCCGACCAGCGCGGCCTCCGCCTCGGCGCCCCCCCCATCGGCCGCCCCCCCACCCGGCGCCGCAAAGGCCACGGCAAGGCCTGCGCGCCCGCAGGCGCCTCCCCCGGCCAGGCGGCCCTCTCAGGGGGCGCCCTCCAGCAAGGGCGCTTCCGAGAAGGATCCGACCTTCGGCTTCTAGTGTCCCGTCCCTGAAGAGCGCGAACTAGAACCGTCGATGAACTTGACGGTCTCGTCGAGCGGCGCCCGGCCCGTACGGGTGTAACCGACCGTGGGGTCCTCGTAGCCGATCGACATGCCGCAGAAGAGGATAAGCCCGTCCGGGGGTGACAGGACCTGCGCGACGGTCTTGCGAACCTGCGACCACGCCATCTGCGGGCAACTGTGCAGCGCTTCGGCGCGCAGCAGCAGCATGACGGTCTGCAGATACATCCCGGTGTCGGCCCATTGGGCCGGGCCCACGTCACGGTCGATGTAGCAGAACAGGGCGGCGGGCGCGCCGAAACAGTCCCAGTTGGCGATCGCGGCCCTCTGCCGCGCCTCCCAGTCCTCGCGAGCAATGCCGAGCGAGGCGTAGCGCTCCCTGCCGAAGGCGGATCGGCGCTCTCTGTACGGGGACTTCAGTCCCGGCGGGTACATTTCGTACTCCCGCTCGTCCCAGGGGTCGCCCGCAGCCACGCGCTCGACGGCGAGCCTCTTGAGCTCAGCCAGCGGCGCGCCGGTCACCACGTAGATGTTCCACGGCTGGAGGTTCGATCCGGATGGCGACCAAGCCGCTGCGGATAACACGCGCTCCAGCACCTCCCTCGAGACGGGCTGGTCGGTGAATCCGCGCACCGCCCGTCGGCTCCTGACTGCCTCATAGACGTCCATGATCGCCTGCCTCTCCAGATCTGCTCATTGAAATCACAATCCTAATCGACGACTTGGCCAGGATCGAATCGCCGCGCGGCAGAGCGGAACCGACTCGGACGGATAGTGAAAGCCAATGGGTTCCGGAAGGCAAGGGGCATCTTATCTCACATCGCAGTGGGCAGGACATGCCATCCACCATCCTGGGCAAGTCGTCGAACAGGTTCGTGATTCATTGACATGGCGCACCACTGTACATCGTGCACCGCCGGCGGGTCCTCACGCTCGAATGGCACCAGGGTGAGCCGAAGCAACTGGCGCGCGGCCGGGCCGCGGACCCGCGGTTTGGCCGCACCCGCCGAGAGGCGCCCGCCGTGTCGACATCACCCGCCCTGGCGGGCGTATCCGCCCAGACCGCGGCGGTGCGGCGACGCCCCCGTCCCGCTGACCGATCACCTGGAGGACATCCAGGAGCCGCTCTTCTACCTCGGGGCCGCCGGCCGCTTCGGCGATTACGGCCTTTACACCACCACGCTCATCGCCTCCACGAACGTCACCGCTCATGTCGTCAGGCGCCTCACGCCCGCGCGCGAGGACGAGGACTTCGGGCACGGCGACCCGCTCTACGCCGCGGACGCCATCGACCAGGTCTGGGCGCCGCTCGCCCGGTGGCTCCTCCACCACTGAAGCCCCGCGGGGAGCGCGCCGGGTCCTCCGAACCGGTGCGCTCCGGGCTGCACGACGAGCGAGTTACCTCGGGCTCGACACGTCCGGTGATGGTTGGGGGCGGCGCTTCCAGCCCCTCGAAACTCCAGTTCCCTGGTTTCTTGGCGCCCTTGGCGTCATGGCCGTTCGCTTCCCCCTCCGACTTCCCGCAGCAGTGTTAACGCCCGGACGACATGGCCGGCGCGTGCTCGACCAGACACCCCGGCATATCGGACATGGGCGCGCGCCTGGGCGGCGAGGCGGCCGGCCATGCGGACATGGGCCCGCGCCTGGGCGGCGAGGCGGCCGGCCATGTCGGACATGCAACCCTGATTCATTCACTCTCCTGGGAAAGCGACGGTAGTTCAACAATCGATCGATGCCGTCGGCGGCGCTCTCTCTTGTAAGGCTAGAAAATCCACACGTTCGGGCACGTGCGGCGGCTGGCGCGCGCGGGGCGCCGGCGGAGGAGCAGGGCGCCTGCGCGGCGACGCCCGTTGCGAGGCTTGCCCCCCTTGTGTTGGGAGCCTCCGCAGGGCTCCCGCTCAGAGGTTGGCGGTCGTCAGCCAGTGGGGGTTCTTCGTCGTGCCGTCGAAGCGCTCCGTGGTCTTGAAATGCTCGTGTTCCCCTCTGGCCCCGAGCTCGGCGGTGCGCGAGAGGATCGCCGAGACGCGCTCGCTGCCGAGCGGCTGGAACGTGTAAGCCGCCTTGAGCGCCTGCTTGAGGACACCCAGGCTGTCGCAGCCGGTGATGACCACCGACGTCGGCAAGCTCATGGGATAGTGCAGGCAGGTCATCGGCGAGACCACGCCCGCCTTCGCGATCTCCCCGCCGGCGAACGGCTTCATCCCCAGCACCCCGATGCCCTGCTGCGTCAGCACCGGGAGCACCGCCTTCTCGAAGCTCCGGTAATGGGGGTCCAGGACGTTGAGAGGCATCTGCACGGTGTCGAGCGGGACGCCCTGCCGCTCGGCCATCTTCAGCATGGCGAGGTGGATGTCCGGGTCCTTGTGCCCCGTGAAGCCGATGAACCGGATCTTGCCGGCCTTCTTCGCGGCCACGAGCGCCTCCATCGCGCCGCCGGGCCCGTAGATCTGCTCGGGATCGCTCATCCGGATGATCTCGTGCATCTGCACGAGATCGATGACGTCGGTGCGCAGCCGCCGGAGCGATTGCTCGAGCTGCGCCTCGGCGGTCGCCCGGGTGCGGCCGTCGAGCTTGGTCATCAGGAAGACCTTGCTGCGGTATCCGTCCTGGAGCGCCTTGCCCATGCGCTCCTCGCTCTTGCCGTCGTGGTAGTCCCAGCAGTTGTCGAGGAAGGTGACCCCGTGATCGATCGCGAAGCGAACGAGCCGGATGCTCTCCTGCTCGTCCGTGGGGACCGCCATGTGGTAGCCGCCGAGGCCGAGGAGGCTGACCTTCACGCCGGTCCGCCCGAGGGTCCTCGTCGGCATCACGCCGCCCGCCGGCAGCGCGACGTCCTCTTCCTCTGGCGCTCCGGAGGAAGGCCCCTCGGGAGGCTCCGGAGCGCCCGCGCCCGGGGATGTAGCGTTTTGCCGCAGCTGCGCGCTCCCCGCACACGCGCCGAGCGCGAGGCTGGCGCCCGCGGCGTGGAGGAAGGTCCGCCGAGAAGGTCGCTTCGTCATGACAGGCAACGCTCCTTTTCAGGACGAAGCCCGATTGCAGGGGACATGCCATGCGAACACAGGCATGAGCCCACGCCCACCGTAGTGACCGCTGGGGGGGTGGAGGAGCTCATGGCCGTTCGAGACGCGGCTGGGCGTGAGCAGCCCGGGGGGAGGACCGCATGGCGGTCAGCGCGGCCTGGTAGACGGTATGAAAGCGAGCCTGCTCTGGCGCGAGCTCGGCGGCGCGTTTCAGCGGCTCGAGCGCCTGATCCTGGTGACCTTGCCGGACCAGGGCGAGGCCCAGCGAGTGGAGCAGCTCGGCCTGCTCGGGAAGGCGGGTGATCCCGCGCCGGAGCAGCGCGACGCCGTCCGCGTCGCGGCCGAGCTCGCGATAGAGGTCGGCGAGGTTCACGTAGGTGGGGACGTAGCCGGGCTCGATGCGAAGCGCGGCGAGGTAGGCGTGTTCGGCGTCGCGCGGCTTGCCCGTGCGGGTGAAGATCAGGCCCAGGTTGTTCTGGGCCTCGGCCCGATCGGCGTGGAGGGTCTGCGTGGCGATGTACTCGCGCAACGCTCCGTCCAGCTCCTGCGCGGCGCGCTCGGGCAAGGCGCGACGATCGACGCCCGCGAGCACACGCGCGGCTTCGACGCGCACGCCGCGTACGGGATCGGTGAGGAGCGGCGCGGCGATGGCCGCGGCGTGGCGAGGGTCGTAGCCCTCCAGCGCGCTGAGCGCAGCGCGCCGTAGCAACGGGTCGGGATCGGCGAGCGCCGCGCGGAGAACAGCGAGCGAAGCGGCCGTCGGTGCGGCGCGCAGCGAGGCGAGCGCGGTGGCGCGCGCGATGGCGGGGAGGGCGCCGTCGGTCGCGAGCCGCTGGAGCTCAGCGGCGACGGCCGGGTCGCCGGGCGCGGTGCGCGCGAGAGCGAAGACCTCGGTATAGGTCTGGTAGCCCTGCGCGGGGCGGCCGAGCCAGGCTCGCACGGCGTCGGCGGCCCAGCTCGCGGGCTTCTGCGCGTGGCAGTCGGTGCATGGGTTCGGGATCCCGAGGCGGACCGAGAGATCCGGCCGAGGCACCCGGAAGCCATGATCGTGACGGACGTCGACACCCATGTACGTGCGCGCCGGCATGTGGCAATCGACGCAGCGCGGAGCGGCGGGCGTGACGCTGGCGTTCGCGGCGGCGGCGGCGTTCGCGGCGGCGGCGTTCGCGGCGTGGTGGTGATGCGCGGGGACATCGAAGCGCGCCGGTTCGTGGCAGGACGCGCACACGCCGCTGCCCTCGGCGCGCAGACGGCCGGAGTGCGGCTCGTGGCAGTCGCTGCACGTCACGCCGGCATTCGCCATCTTGCTCTGCTGGAACGAGCCGTAGGTGAAGACCTCGTCGCTCATCACGCCGTCGGGCGTGTAGAAGGGCGCGGTCAGCAGCTCGAGCGCCACGCTGTCGAGCAGCGGAGCGCCGTGCCGGAACGGCTGCGAGAGCGTCTCGCGGCGACTGTGGCAGAACGCGCACGTGGCGCTCTCGGTGCCGCTCGAGGCGCGCTTGCCACGCCGCGCGGTGCCGCTGGGCAGCCGCGTCCACGTGGCGTCCTTGCGCTCGTCGAAGCGCACGTCGAGGCCCTTCGAGGGGTCCGGCGTCCTCGCGTTGGTCCAGTCGAGGTGGCGCGCGCCGCCGCCGTGGCAACCTTCGCAACCGACGCTGATCTCGGACCAGGTGGTGGTGAAGTGATCCGCGGCCGCGTCATACCCTTTCGTGACGTGCGTCGAGTGGCACTCGGCGCACATGTGGTTCCAGTTCTGGCTGGCGGCGGTCCAGTGCAGCACGTCGCCGGCGCGCACGCTCTCGCGCTCGTGCAGGTGGTACCAGCGCTGCCCACCGCGTGTTTGAGGGCGCGCGTCCCACGCAAACGGCAGCGCCTGCAGGCGTCCTCCCGGGCCGGCGACGAGGTACTGCTGGAGCGGTTCGACGCCGAAGGTGTACAGCACCTCGTAGCGGTGCAGCTGGCCGTCGGGGCCGTCCGTGGTGACCCAGTATTTCCCGCCCTGGCGATCGAAGCGGTGGACCTGCCCGGCGTAACGCAGGCGCGCCCCGTCGAAGTTCCCGAGCACGGTGGCGGCGGTCGCGTGCTGCATGGCCCGCGCGTGCTGCGAGCCCTGCCACGCGGCGTGCTCCTCGACGTGGCACGGCGCGCAGCGGTCGCTGCCGACGAAGCCGGCCGCCGTGCGCTCCGGCGAGCGCTCCGCCAGGCCGACCGGCGTCGCGGCAGCCGGCGAGGCCTCCGCGGCGCCGCCGCGCGCCGCCCCGGGTTTCGCCCCCGAAGCGCTCGCCGTGGAGGCGTCGGCCGGCGTGAGCGAGGACGCGCTCGTGGACGCGCGCCAGACCACCAGCCCGATGAGCGCCAGGGTCAGGACAGCGATGGGCCACGAGCGAACGAGTCGGGAATCGGCCATGTGCGGAGCGGAGGTGAGCGCCGCCGCGAGACGCGGGTCGCGCAGAGACGCCCGGGCCTCGCGTGCGGCAGGGTGCGCGTTTACTCGGTGAGGATGACGCCGCGGGCGGTGGCGTACTGCGCCCACGCGGCGGCGAGCTCGGCCGCCACGTCCGGATGAGCCGCGGAAACGTCGTTGATCTCGCCGCGGTCGGTGGCCAGATCAAACAGGCTCCAGGCGCGCGGCGTCGGGCCATAGGGCGCGCTGAGCCACAAGAGCTTCCAGTTGTCGCGGATCACGTAGCGGTGATTGCCGTGCTCCCAGATCAACGTCTCCCCGGGCGCGCGCAGGCCGGTCGCCCGATCTTCGAGCACCGGCAGGATCGAGCGCCCGCTGATCGGCTCGACTTCCCTGCCCTTGTAGGTGCTCCCCGGGTTGGGCACACCGGCCAGCTCGAGCACGGTCGGCAGAAAATCGATCACGTGCGTGGTCCCGTCGAACTGCGGCCTGCTCTGGTGCTGTCCCGGCAGCCGTGCGATGGCCGGAACGGCGATGCCGCCTTCGGTCGTGTAGCTCTTCCACAGCCGGAACGGCGTGGCGCTCACCTCGGCCCAGCGGGGTCCGACGCCGATGTACGAGCCCGGTCGACCCAGGTTCTCGAGCGAGTTCTCCACCGCGCCGGAGCGGCTCGGGTCGGTGGCGGCGAAGCCCTCGCGATTGCCACCTTCCGCGCCGTTGTCGGACTGGAAGAAGATGAAGGTGTTCTCGTACTCGCCGACCCGCTTGAGGTACTGGATCAACCTGCCGATGTTGGCGTCGAGGTTCTCGACCATGGCGGCGTAGATCTCCATGCGCCGCGCCTCGTAGATCCGCTCCTCCGGCGTCAGCTCTTCCCAGGTCTTCGGGTTGCTGCCGCCGCTCGGCAAGCGGGGATTCGGCGTGAACGACTGGGGGACGACGCCGCGGCTCTTGAGCCGCTCGAGGCGCCGCTCGCGGATGGCGTCGTAGCCCGCGTCGTAGCGGCCGCGGTACCTGTCGATGTACTCTGGCGGCGCCTGGAGCGGCCAGTGCGGCGTGGTGTACGTCGCGAACGCGAAGAACGGCTTGCCGTCGGCGCGGTTGCCCTCGATGTACTGAATGAGCTTGTCCGTGTAGAACTCGGTCGCATAGAAGTCGCGCGGCGGCTGCGTGTACACGCCGTCCTCGCGATAGAGCCGAGCCTGCGCGGTCGTCGGCGGGTCGGCGAACTCGTTGAAGAACGTCGCGACGCCGGGGAGCAGGACGTACGATTTCTCGAAGCCGCGCGCCGGAGGGCTCTGATCCTCCGTGTCGCCGAGGTGCCACTTGCCGGCGATGTACGTATGGTAGCCGGCGTCTCTCAGGATCTCGGCGACGGACAGCGCATTGTCGGTCAGGTAGCCCTCGTAGCCGGGCTGCCCTGCTTGCGGTCCAGTACCACCGCCCATGCGGCCCAGCCCGACGGCGTGGCTGTCGGTGCCCGAGACCAGCATCGCGCGGGTCGGCGCGCACAGCGATCCGGAGCGGTGCCCGGTGAGGATGCGGCCTTCTGCGGCGAGCGTATCGAGGTTCGGTGTGGTGATCTCGCCGCCGAACGCGCCGAGGTCCGAGAAGCCGAGATCGTCGGCCACGATCGTGACGATGTTGGGCAACTCGACGATCGTGCCGCCGCCGCCCGTGCCGCCGGCACCGCCATCTCCGCCGCCCGTGCCGCCGGCACCGCCACCCCCGCCGCCCGTGCCGCCGGCACCGCCATCTCCGCCGCCCGTACCGCCGACGCCGCTGCCGCCCGTACCGCCGGCGCCGCTGCCGCCCGTACCGCCGGCGCCGCCGCCGCCCGTGCCCGCAGCACCGCCGCCGCCTTCGCCCGTCGCGCCAGCTTCACCCGAGCTGCCACCGCCGCCGGCACCGCTCGTGGCGTTGCCGGTGCTGCCCGTGGAACCGCCCGACCCGACGCTCGAGCTGCCGGTCTGACCGGCGCTGCCACCGCTGCCGGAGTCGTCGTCGCTCCCGCAACCGATCGGACCGAGGAGCGTGGCGAGCAACCAGGGCCCGGTCGCGAGCGCCGAACCAATCCATCGGTGACGTTCGAAGAACCGCTTCATACCTGTCTCCTTGGGAGTGCTGGAAGCGCCGCATGCCGGAGTCGAACGTCGTCGGATCCGAGGTTCCGCCGTGATCCCGAAGGGACGCCTCGGCTCGCGCCCTGGCCAAACGCCAGCCGGACGCGCCGCGAGAAGGGCGAACTCGGACAGTGACGAGCCGCGTGACCCGGCCGTCACGACGAACGGCAGCGTGGCGCGTCACCGGGACGCCGGTGCGCTGCCTCGCTGTTCTCCTCGCCGCAGCTCGCGCCGCGGCGCATGCGGCTAACTACAGCAACAGCAATGAGCACCTGCTCGACGGCACGCGCCTGCGGTCCCCGAGCGCGCGCCGAACGTCCGCGTGGCCACAAGGAAAGGAGACATGCGTCCGCTATAACGGACCACATGACGTTATACAAGACAATTTTCGCGGCCAGCGGATCGTCCTGAACAGCGGCGGTCCGAGGCCCTGCCCGTGTTCCGGGCCCAGCTCGGCGGCCAGCGTTCGTGGATCCTCGGGCACCGCCGCGCTTGACTCCGGCAGCCGGGGCCTCTATGACATTCGCGCATCGAGATACATGAATACATGAGTCTTTCCGAATACATCGAGACGCTGAACCTCCTCGGGGACGAGAGCCGGATACGGCTCTGCGTGCTCCTCCGCGAGCGCGAGCTGCGGGTGACGGATCTGGTTCGCGTGACGGGCATCGCGCAGTCGCGCGTCTCGACGCACCTCGGGCGGCTCCGCGAGGCTGGGTTCGTGCGGGATCGGCGCCAGGGGCCGCAGTCGTTCTATGCGCTCGCGGTCGATACCCTGCCCGGGACGGCGAAGGCCCTCCTCGATGAGGCAACGAAATCGCCCGACCCGACCCTGGAAGGCGACCAGCGGCGCCTCCTGGAGCTCGACGCCGAGCGGCGCGGCGGCCTCCCCGAATCCTTCGCCGGCGAGATGGAGAGGCACTACTCCCCGGGCCGCACATGGCAGTCGCTCGCGGTCGGCATCGCCGCCTTGCTCCGCCTCGGCGACGTCCTCGACGTCGGATCGGGCGACGGCGCGGCGGCCAGCGCGCTCGCGCCTTACTGCCGCTCGCTCACCTGTATCGACTCGAGCAGCCGGATGATCGAGGCCGCGAGAGAGCGGTTCTCGACCCAGCCCCACGTCCGCGTCCAGGTCGCCGATGTCCAGGCGCTGCCGTTCGGAGACGCCTCCTTCGACTCGGTCCTCGTGTTTCACACGCTGACCTACGCCGAGGACCCGCCGCGGGCGCTGGAAGAGTGCGCCCGCGTGCTCCGCCCGGGCGGTCGGGTGGTCATCCTGTCGCTCGACGCGCACCAGCAGCGGGAGATCACCGTCCCCTACGGCGAGCGCCACCCCGGCTTCTCGCCCTCCGACATCCGCGCCATGCTCACCCGCGTGAAGCTCGATGTCGCCGCGTCCGAAGTCGCCTGCCGCGAGACAAAGAAACCCCATTTTCAGGTCGTGCTCGCCATCGCCGACAAGCCGACCCCCGGTCCCTCCAAGAGCGCCAAGCGAGGCTGATCATGCCGTCCAACAACACCACGCCTCCCCTTCATCCACTCCAGAAGCTCCTCCAGAGCCGCATCGTCATCATCGACGGGGCGATGGGGACGACCATCCGCACCTACGGGATGAAGGAAGCGGACATCCGGGGCGAGCGATTCGCGGATTCGAAGAAAGACCTGCTGAACAACGGCGATCTGTTCTCGCTCACGCAGCCGGAGATGATCTGCGATATCCACCGGCGGTTCCTCGAGGCCGGCGCCGACATCATCGAGACGAACACCTTCGGCGCGACCAGCATCACCCAGAGCGAGTTCTTCGTGGACGACCCGCGCGAGCACGGCGGGCGGAAGGATCCAGCCTTCTATCAAGGGATCATCGACGACCCGTTCCTCAACGACCTCGCCTGGGAGATCAACGAGCAGTCCGCGCGGCAGTGCCGCGAATGGGCCGATCGCGTGGCGAACGCCGACGGGCGGCAGCGGTTCGTCGCGGGCGCCATCGGCCCGCTCACCGTCTCCCTGTCCAACTCCCCGGACGCCGACGACCCCGGCTTCCGCGTCGTGACGTTCGATCAGGTGAAACAGGCGTACGTCCACCAGATCCGCGCCTTGATCGCCGGCGGCTCCGACGTGCTGCTGGTCGAGACCATCTTCGACTCGCTCAACGCGAAGGCCGCGCTCGTCGCCATTCGAGAGGTGTTCGACAAGGACGGCAAGACCCTGCCGGTGATGATCTCGGCGGCGGTCGGGCGCGGCGGAGAGACGATGATCTCCGCGCAGACGGTCGAGGCGTTCTGGAACGCGGTGAAGCACGTCAACCCGCTCGCCATCGGGCTGAACTGCTCGCTCGGCCCGGACCTGATGTATCCGTTCCTGTCCGACCTCTCGGAGAAGTCCAGCGCCGCGATCTCCTGCTACCCGAACGCCGGTCTGCCCAACCCGCTCTCCCCCACCGGCTTCGATCTGGAGCCGCCGGACATGGCGCGCCACATCGGCGGCTTCGCGGACGCAGGCCTCCTCAACATCGCCGGCGGCTGCTGCGGCAACACGCCCGAGCACATCGCGGCCATCGCCAAGGCGCTCGCGGGCAAGCCCCCGCGCGCCCTCGACCCGAGGCCCCCCGCCGAGGCCCCGCCCGGCGGCGCGGCCTCGTCCGGCGCGCCGATCCCCCTGCGCCTGTCCGGCTCGCAGCCGTTCACGCAGCAGCCCGGCGTCTACATGATCCTGGGCGAGCGCACCAACGTCGCCGGATCGCCGAAGTTCGCGAAGCTCATCAAGGAAGGGAAGTTCGAGGAAGCGGTGGGCGTCGCGCGCCAGCAGGTCGAGAACGGCGCCAACGTCATCGATATCTGCATGGACGAGGGCATGATCGACGGCGTCTCCGCGATGACGCGCTTCCTGCTGCTCCTGGCCAGCGAGCCCGAGGTGGCGAAGGTCCCGTTCATGGTGGACTCGTCGAAATGGGAGGTCATCGAGGCGGGCCTCAGGTGCATGCAGGGCAAGGGCATCGTGAACTCCATCTCGCTCAAGGAGGGCGAGGCGAAGTTCCGCGAGAGCGCGAAGACCGTCCTCAAGTACGGCGCCGCCGTCGTGGTCATGGCCTTCGACGAGCAAGGGCAGGCCGCCACCTACGAGGACAAGATCCGGATCTGCAAGCGCGCGTACGGCATCCTCGTCGACGAGGTGGGGTTTCCTCCCGAGGACATCATCTTCGATCCGAACATCCTCACGGTCGCCACCGGCATGGAGGAGCACAACAATTACGCCGTCGACTTCATCGAGGCCACCCGCTGGATCAAGGCGAACCTGCCGCACGCCAAGGTCAGCGGCGGCGTGTCGAACATCTCCTTCAGCTTTCGCGGCAACAACCGGGTGCGCGAGGCCATGCACTCGGCGTTCCTCTACCATGCCATCCGGGCCGGCATGGACATGGGCATCGTCAACGCGGGCATGCTCGAGGTGTACGAGGAGATCGAGCCGGAGCTCCGCGAGCTCGTCGAGGACGTCCTGCTCAACCGGCGTCCGGACGCCACGGAGCGGCTTGTCGACTTCGGCGAAGCGCTGAAGGCCAGGAGCGCCGGCGCCGCCGCGGCCGAGAAGAAAGAAGAGGAGTGGCGCAAAGGCACCGTCGAGGAGCGGCTGTCGCACGCGCTGGTCAAGGGCATCGACACGTACATCGATATCGACACCGAGGACGCGCGCGCCAAGCTCGGCCGCCCGCTCTCCGTGATCGAGGGCCCGCTGATGGATGGAATGAGCGTCGTCGGAGATCTCTTCGGCGCGGGCAAGATGTTCCTGCCGCAGGTGGTGAAATCAGCGCGCGTGATGAAGAAGGCCGTCGCGTACCTCACGCCGTTCATGGAGGAGGAGAAGGCGGCGATGGCCGCCGCTGGACAGGAGGTGAAGACGCAGGGGAAGATCGTCCTCGCCACGGTGAAGGGCGATGTCCACGACATCGGCAAGAACATCGTGGGCGTCGTGCTCGCCTGCAACAATTACGAGGTGATCGACATGGGCGTCATGGTCCCGTGCGAGAAGATCCTCGAGCGCGCCAGGCAGGAGAAGGCGGATCTGATCGGCCTGAGCGGGCTGATCACGCCGTCGCTCGACGAGATGATTCACGTGGCCCGCGAGATGGAGCGGCAGAACTTCAAGCTGCCGCTCCTGATCGGCGGGGCGACGACCAGCAAGGCGCACACGGCCGTGAAGGTGGCTCCGCATTACAGCGAGCCGGTCGTGCATGTGGTCGACGCGAGCCGCGCCGTGCCCGTCACGACGAGCCTCCTGAGCGAGGAGGGCAAGGCGGCGTTCGTCGCCCAGCACCGCGCCGAGTACGAGAAGCTCCGCCGGCTCCACGCGGCGCCGAGGCACAAGCTCGTCTCCCTCGAGGCCGCGCGCGCGAACCGGACGCGGATCGAATGGCGCGCCGAGGATCTGCCGGTGCCCGAGTTCACCGGCGCGCGCGTGCTCGAGGACTTCCCGCTCGCCGCCTTGCGCGAGTACGTCGACTGGACGCCGTTCTTCCACACATGGGAGCTGAAGGGCGTCTATCCGCGGATCCTGGAGCACGAGAAGTACGGCGAGCAAGCGCGCCAGCTCTTCTCCGAGGCGAACGCGCTGCTCGACACGATCATCGAGAAGAAGCTGCTGACGGCGCGCGGCGTGTATGGCTTCTTCGCCGCGAACGCCGTGGGCGACGACGTGGAGGTGTACACGGACGGGACGCGCACGAAGGTGCTCGAGCGGTTTCACTTCCTGCGCCAGCAGACGGCGAAGGACAGCGGCGAGCCGAACCGGTCGCTCGTGGATTTCATCGCACCCAGGGAGACCGGCCTCCGGGACCACATCGCCGGCTTCGCGGTGACCGCCGGGATCGGCCTGAAGGAGCTGTGCGAGCGGTTCAGGGCGGGGCACGACGACTACAACGCCATCATGGCCGAGGCGATCGCCGATCGCCTGGCCGAGGCGTTCGCCGAGTGCCTGCACAAGCGGGTGCGCGACGAGTGGGGCTATGGCCGGCAGGAGGACCTGACCAAGGCCGAGCTCATCGAGGAGAAGTACCGCGGCATCCGGCCCGCGGCGGGCTACCCTGCGTGCCCGGATCACACAGAGAAAGGCACGCTCTGGCGGCTGCTCGACGTCGAGAAGAGCACCGGCATCCAGATCACCGAGTCGTTCGCGATGTGGCCCGGTTCGAGCGTGAGCGGCCTGTACTTCGCGCACCCGGAGGCCCGGTATTTCAGCCTGGGTAAGATCGATCGCGACCAGGTGATCGACTACCACGCGCGCAAGGGCATGACCGTCGCGGAGGTCGAGCGCTGGCTCGGCCCGAACCTCAACTACGACGCTTCAAACTAGCGCCTGAGTTCTTCCCTCGTTCGGCGCTCACGGCAGCGCCGCCGTACCGGCGGCGCGCCGGATCAGGCCTTGAGCTCGTCGAGCTCGCCGGGCTGGCCGAAGGAGCCGAAGTTCGTGATCGGCCCCCCGCCCTCCTCGGTGCAGCCGACCGCGTTTGCGAGCGTCGTGAGCAGCTTGTTGTGGGGCGCGTCCTTGTCCTGCACCGTCGTGGACTGCCGCGTCACCTTGATGTACTGCCCCGTCTTGAAGTAGCCGCCGCAGCTCCCCGCGATGATGTACGGCAGGTCGCGGAAATCGTGGCGCAGGCCGTCGGAGAGCTCGTTCATGAACACGACGGCGCTGTTGTCGAGCACCGTCGCCCCGCCCTCCTCGTAGCCCGCGAGCCGGTCGAGCAGATAGACATACTCGCCCATGAACCAGCGATCGATGTTGAAGAGCATCTCCTCGTAGCCGTCGACGGCGCTCCCGGTGTCGTCGTCCCTCGTGTTCCCGTGCGAGAGCTTGTGGTGGTTGTACTCGTGGGCCATCCCATCCCACTTGAAGATGGGCCCTGCCGCGCCCGAGCCCCATTGCAGCGTCGCCGACCGCGTCGCGCCGGTCGCGATCGCCAGCGCGAGGATGTCCATCTGCATCCGCCCGACCTTCTTGAACTCCGCGTCGAACCCCACCGTGTCCGGGTCGATCCCCTCGATCTCCGCCGCTCGCTCCGGCGAGAGCTCGCGCGGGATGATCCCCGAGCCGCCCATGCCCACCTCGAGGTCGCGCACCGTCTGGAAGTGCATCTCGAGCTTGTCGCGATCGGCCTTGCTGAGCTTCTTCTTGAGCAGGGCCTCGTACTCGACCGAGACCAGGTCGAGCACGCTCTCGCGGCGCTTCGTGAGCCGCACGATCGCCTCCTCTTCGAGGTCCGTCCCGCCGACCAGGTCCCGGTACGCGAGCCACGGGTTGTTCTCGCCGCTGACGGGCTTATCGCTTCCGGTGTACGAGATGTGCCCGCGCACGTTCGGCGTCTTCGCCCCGACCATCAGCGTGAGCGCGGGCGTGCCCGGCGGGTTGATCTTGTTCGCGATGAACTGGTCGAGCGAGATCCCCGCCGCGTACTGGCTGCCCTGGACGAGCGGCTGCGCCGTGAGCTTGCAGCCCATCCCCTTCGCGTGATCATCGCCCGCGCTCGGGTCGAACCCGTAGCCGCGCGGCACCATGTGGATGCCCCGCGGGATCAGGAGCTTGTCCCGGTACGCGGCGAGCGGCGCTATCGCGCGATCCGACCCGAACGAGGCGGCCGTCAGCGCGCCGTACTGCGTGCTCGGGAAGAACTTGGCCATGTTCACGCCATTGCACATGAAGAAGGCGATGAACCGGCGCGGCGCGCTCGCATCGGCCTTGGCGTCGCGCGGGCGCAGCGACTCGAGGAGCGGGAGGCCGAGCATCACCCCGCACGCGCCCCGCAAGAACGTTCTGCGATTCATTGGTCCACCTCTTCCACGGCCCGGTACCTGAACGTCTTCGTCTGCGTGAGCGCGACCAGCAGCTCCTTGATGTTGTACCCGGACGCGCCGAGCTTCGCGTCGAGATCGGCGATCGTGCACGCGTCCTCCCGCGAGAGCTGGCGGGCATTGCCGTAACGGTACCAGTTCGTCAGATAACACCGCTGCGCGACGGGGCTCTCCGCGAGCTGCGTCGCGAAATCCACGGCGCCGTCGAAGCTGATCTCACCGTCCCCGACGGCGATCGTGCCTGTCGCGTCGATGGTCTCGCCGTCCTCGTCGGCGCGGTAGCGCCCGACCGCGTCGAAGTGCTCCAGCGCGAAGCCCGGCGGGTTGATCACGCCATGGCACTTGTTGCACGCGTCCGGCGACGTGTGCGCCTCCACCTGGTCGCGCGTCGTCTTGATCTCGCCCTGGAGGGGCGGCAGCGTCGTGTTGATGTCCGCCGGCGGGTCCGGGAGGTCGGTGCACAGGATCTGGCGCTGGATGAACACGCCGCGGTGGATCGGCGAGCTCTTGCTGAAGAACGCGTGCGAGCTCAGGAAGCCGGCCTGCGTGAGGAGCCCCGCCCGCTCCGCCGGGTCGAGCGGCGTCTCCACGAGCTCGCTCGTGAACGACCCCTCCACGCCGTAGATCGGGGCGAGCCTGTCGTTCACGAAGCCGACGGGCGCCGTCATCAGCGTCCTGAAGTCGCCCTCCATCTCGAGGACGACGTGCCGGATGAACTGCCTCGTCTCGGCCGCCATGGCCGAGGACACGCTGGCGTCGAAGTCCTCGTAGAGCGCCGGATCCTTCGAGAGATCCGCGTAACGGCTCATGTGGAGCCACTGGGCGTGGAAGTCGTCCAGGGCGCTCGTGGCCCTGGGGTCGGCGAGCATGCGCCGCGCCTCGGCCTCGATGCCCTCGGGCGTGCCCAGCGCGCCGCCCTCCGCCGCTTCGAGGAGCGCGTCGTCGGGCAGGCTGTTCCAGAGCAGGTACGAGAGCCGCGTCGCGACCTCGTAGGCGTCGAGCGGGATGATCCCCCCGCCGTCGAGCGCCTCGCTGAGCTCGACGCGGTAGAGGAAGTGCGGCGACTGGAGCATCGCCTCGATGACGTGGCGCACGCCCTGCTCGAACGGCGTGCCCGCGTCGAAGAGGCCGTTGCCGCGGGCGTACGCCGCGGCGTACGCCTCCTCCTGCTCCGCCGAGAGCGGCCTCCTGTAGACGCGCTTGCCGAGCTCCCGGATGAGCTGCCGGGCGCAGGCCGCGCCGTCGCCCTCCGGCGCGCACGGCACGATCTTGCCGAGCACGGCCTGGTCGACGACGGCGTCGGCCGCGATGGTCTCCGCGGCGCGGCGGTAATCGCGGGCGAGGCGGTCGGAGACGAGGAGCCCTTTGGCGTTGTTGTTGAACCCCTCGAACGCCGGGTCCGCGAGGAACGCCGCCGAGGCCTTCATGTCCTTGCCGAAGAGGTCCCGGACGGTGTTGTCGTACTGCGCGTGCGTCAGCCGCGTCAGTCGCGGGGTGGGGCCTGGCGCGGTGACGCCGGGCTCGCACTGCGCGCTGGGGCCGGGACCTGGGCCGGGGCCAGGGCCGGGGCCGGGACCGTCGCCCGGGTCCGATCCGCCGTCTCCAGACGTTCCCGAGCACGCGGCCGCGCTGGAGAGCGCGATGGCCGCGAGCAGCATCCTCGGGGTGCTTCGATTCACGGGCAGCTCCTTCGTGAATGAGGTCGAAGAAAGAAGAATCTACGAGCGCTCCATGGAACAGGCTATCGGGGCCAGGCGCTCAGCGTCAATGCGAGGTGGCGGTGGAGCGGTCGGTTTCCGTCGGTGCCGTCCTTCCCGTCCAATGCGCCAGAGCTGTTCACCGGAATCGGCGCAGCGCGGCCATTGACGCGCCGAGCCTCGAAAGGCGCCCAGGTGGGTACAGGAAAGTGCCTTATCCACGATTCAGGAGACAGCGCCTGACCACGCACGCCGGGAGCGCTGGTCGTTCCTGGTCGTTCAAGGCGTCGCGGGCATCTGCGGCTGACACCTGCCCGACGAGCAGACCGCCGTCATCCCGTCCGGGAACACGGGCGCGCACGGAGGGCACGCGCCCATGCCGGCGGGACAGACCAGGGCATCGAGCTCCGCGCTCTGGTTGAGGGCGACGATGCCTGCCCCGTCGCACCCCTCGCAGCAGCCGAGGCCGTCGCGCAGGGCGCAGTCCGAGTCGACCGTGCACTCCGTCAGCGGCGACTCGCGCACGTCGAGGACGACGCAGCGCCCCGCCTCGCACGTGGCGGTGAAGTACTGGGTCGTGCGCTCCGCCTCGGTGACCTCCGGGCACGCGCCGCACGCGACGCCCCCGCACCCCTGGATGATCTCGTTGAGCTTCGTCCCGGCGCGGTGGATGGCCCTGAAGTTCTCGGCAACGGCCGTGTCACAGGCGCCGCAGCAGCCCCGCGACACAAGGATGCAATCGCTCGGCGCATTGCAGACGCCTATGTCGGGCAGCTCGCCCCGACAGGCCTCCTCGCACGCGCCGAGGGAATCGAAGCGGTTCTCGTTGCCCTCGCAGCCGCCGTAGGTGAACTCCCTGCACGCGCCGGCGGCCGGGTCGTACCAGTATTTCGGGAACGCCGCGTCACACCGGCCAGGATCCGCCGGCAGCAGGCACCGGACGGGCAATTCCCCGCCGCCGCCACCGCCGCCGGTCTCCGCAGACGAACCGCCTCCGCCCGGGTCCCCGCCGCCCGAGCCTGCGGGGTCCACCTTCCCGGAGCAGCCTGCGGCGAGCAGAAGGGAGCTAAGCAAGCCAAGACCCAGGGATAAGCGCCGAGGCATGCCGGGCGAGTTGCAACGCGCATGCCCTGGGCGTCCGGTCGGTGCGCCCGCCGATCTCGCCCCGGATCGCGCGGGCGCCGGGCCTCGGTGTGCCAGACGGCGCGGCACACCATGACCGCGTCGTCGAGGGGACCGGTCCTGAGCTGATCGCCGTCAGGGGTTGCGCGTCAGCCGGACGTTGTAAAAAATGGCGCTCCCGATCGCGATGCTGCCGTTCGCCTCCCGTTGATCGAATTCAAGATCGAAGTCGACCCGTTCCTCCGCGATCTCAGCGTCCACTGTGCACCCGGACTCGCCACAATGGCAAACCTCCTTTATGCACAGATCGATATAGGCACAGTCGACGGGCTGATCGGCCAGGAAGCAGCCGTCGCTGCCTTGCGAGTAGCCCTGGTCGGACTCGCAGAAGTAGGTGCGCTCTCGGCCGCCCGGGGTGACCACAAGGCGCGGCGTCTGGAGCTCGCACCAGCCCTTCCAGAGCTCTGTAGGGGCGATCGAGAAGCGCAGCCGGCCCTCGCTGAGCTGCGCGCCCAGTAGCGTGAAATCGAAGCCCTCGTAGGGCAGGCCGAGCGCGTAACCAACCTCTATCCCGGGGTTCGGGGGATAACCCACGTCCGGATCCGTGGGCGGGGGCATCGATGGCCCCGCCCCGAAGCGCACCGTCCCGTGGATCGCCGAACCCTCCACCGTGTCGATGTCGAGCTGCACCGCGTCCGATCCCGAGCGGAACTCGAAGTTCTCGACGTATCCCTCCCAGTGCGCGACGAGCAGGGAGGCCGCGTCGGATCCCTCGCCGCCGGAGCTGGCCTCATCGCCGCCGATGGGCAGATCCTGCGGCTGACAGCCGGTGTTCCCCTGCGAGGCAGCCGTGAAGAGCAACGCGAGCGCGACGCGAGTCGAACGATTCATGGTTCCTCCTGTCTCTTGCGGTCCATCGGTACATGGCCAGCGCGAGGAACATCCGTCTCTGTCAGTCGAGATTTTCTCGGAATGCGCACGAGGCGCGGACGCGGCCCGCGTGCACCGAGCCCGGCGCTTCGCCGAGGAGCCGCTCGGCCTCGGCGCGCGCCTCCCGCGCCTGCCCTGCGGCGCAGAGGGCGAGCACGCGCGCGGCCATGCGCTCCTCGCGGAGCTGGCCCTCCGGGAACCGGGCGCCGAGGTCGTCGAGGCGATCGAGCGCGGCCGACGGATCGCCGTCCCGCACGGCGTCCTGCGCCTCGCGCAGCAAGGCCATCTCCGCGGCGAGCGTGCTCGGCCTCGCCGGCTGTCCGCCGCGCGGGCGCGCCGGCTCGCGTTCGCCGCCCCCTGTCGAGGGCGCTCGCGCGGCGTCCTCCGCGCCCGGGTCCAGCGGCCGCGGCGGTGCCGGCGCGACCGCGCGGGCGGCAGCGAGGAGGTCCCGCCGGCAGGCCATCGTGTCCTACGGATGGAGCGGCGGCAGCTGCTCGCGGAAGAACGCGTTGTACTTGGGATCGTTGTACCGCTCGTACTCGATCACGAACGGGGTCAGCTGGCTGACTCCGCCCTTGTACCGGATGGTGAGGGCCATCGGCGTGACCTCGCGGTAGTTGCTGGCCTTCGGCAGGTCGTCGTTGGTCTTCCCGCCCGCGGAGAACAGGGTCAGCAGCACCCCGTCGGGGTCGTCGTGCACGACGCGGAAGCCCTCCGGGACGCGCTCGTGGCCGCGGATCAGCGTGGTACAGCCGAGCTTCTGCATGAAGCTCTTGAACTGCCGCTTGCCGAAGGGGAAGCGCGCCGTGGACTTCTGGAGCTCCGCGGGGATCGCGTCGACCTCGCTGGGGTCGCTCCAGAGCATCTGGAACCGGATCTCCGGGTCGTTGAGCGAGGACACCGACGTCCACCGGGCGGCGATGGTCTCGTCGCGGGGGATCCCCGCGTGGACGAAGAGGATCCTGTCGAAGACCAGCATGTTGGGGAGCGCCTCGAAGAGGCGCATGTAGGCGGCGAACACCTCGTTCGGCGCGATGGCCGCGAGCGAGCTCATCGCCTCGGAGGGCCGCACCGGCGCGAGGACGCGGCCGTTCAGCTCGACGTAGTACTCGTGGTTGCCGCGCAGCACGAAGACGCTGTCGGGCGCGGCGAGGAAGAGCTGCATCACCGTGCGCAGGACGCCGTTGTAGCTGAACCTGCCGCGATCGATGTAGTCGCCAAGGAACACCAGCATCATCCGCGGGTTGTGCGCGGGGTCGTCGCGGTGGGCCTGCACCTTGGCGAAGAAATCGGCCTGCATCAGCGCCCCCTTGAGGCACGAGTAGCAGCCGTGCAGATCGCCGATGACCAGGAGCTCGACGTCCTCGGCGGGGTCGGGCGAGGCGACGTAGACGTGGCCGTCGAGGAAGGGCGCCTGCCCGGCGAAGCCCGCGAAATCCGCCGCGCCGTCGAGCCGGCCCGCGCCGCGCGCGCGCTGCTCCTCGAGCTTCGCCTCGAACCTGCGCATCAGGTCCATGTCGACCTTGGCCTGCTCCGCGAACGTGGCCGGATCGCTCGCGTAGTCCCACTCGAACGCCTTGAAGAACGGGTGATCGACCTCGCGCGCCTGCTTGCGCGTGGCCGGATCGATCACCACCGCGCCCTGCTCGATCGTCTCGATGTCCACGTCGTCGATCTCGATCGGGGACGCCGACAGGAGCGACGAGAGCTCGTCGCGGAACCGCTGCTCGTTCGGGTGGACGACGCCGTCGGCGAGCATGAGCTCGTCGACGGTCGCGAGCAGCGCCTTCCGGTTGTCGTCGTCGAAGCCGTCGAGGAGCTCGAAGCAGCGGAGCTTGATCTTGGAGAGGACGAAGTCCTTCGGGTCCTCTCCCTCGGCGACGCTCTCGGTGAAATGGCTCTGGATCTGGTGGTCGATCTCGGAGAAGACCTCGTGGAAGTGGCTGGTCCACCGGCCGACGACGTCCTGGTTCTCCTGGGCCTCGCCGCTGAGGGCGTCGCGCGCGCGCTGCCGGACGAGGTCGTGGATGTAGCCGCGGATGAAGGACTTCTCGGTCGGATCGAGCTCGCCGTCGATGTACCCGAACCCCGTGAGGTAGTAGATGATGGCGTGCATCTGCTGCTCTGCGACGCGCGGATCCGGGCTGAACGACATCATCAGGCAGCTCTCCTCTTCGCGATGGTGCCCCAGGGTAGCGCAAGACGGGCGCGCGGCGGCGGCGAGCGCGCCTCACGGCCGCGCGGGCGAGCGCGCGTCGCGGCCACGGCGGCGAGCCCACATCACGGCCGCGCGGGCGGCCCTGCGCGCCCGACGAAGGCGCGGATCCGCGCGCGGTCGGCCTCGGAGAGCGCGTATCCCGGGGGCGGCATATTCCGCTCGTCCACGACCCGGCGCGCGATGGCCTCGCGGAGCGAAGCCCATGCCGCGGGCGTGGAGAGGTCGACGCCGCCCTCGCCGCGCGGGAGGTGGCAGCGCGCGCACGCGCGGGCGAACACGGGCGCGATCTCGCCCCAGGCGGTCCCGTCGCCGTCCTCTGCGGCGAAGCGCCGGAGGGCGCCCGACGCGAGCAGCCACACGTCGCCGCTCGGCGAGCCGACGAGCCTGCCGCCCTGCGGGAGGCGCGCGCCGCGGGTCTCGCGCGCGCCGGCCTGCTCGAGCACGCCGAGCTCGTCGCCGTCAGCGAACCACGCGCGGTCGCCGGAGACGGCGAGCCCGTGGAGCGCGGCGCGCGCCCGGAACCGGAGGCGCAGGACGCCGGCGCCGTCCTCCGCGTAGAGCGCCGCGGGCGTCGCCGCGAGCAGCGCGCCCGCGCCGGTCAGGGCGAGCAGCGGCGCGGCGCCGTCCGCCGGGAGCGGGTACGATCGCAGCGCCCTCGTGGCGACGTCGAGGGCGCCGAGCCCATCGCCCCCGGCCGCGAAGGCCACGCGCCCGGCCCCCGCCGCGAACGTCGCGAGCGGGCCCGTCGCGTAGCGCGTGACGGTCTCGCCGTCCGCCACCGCGATCTCGCTGTCCAGCGCGAAGGTGGCGCCGCCCTCGCCGAGGCCGATCGCGGACCGCACCGCGGCGCGCTCGAGGCCGTAGCGGTCGGAGACGGCCTCGAAGGCCCCCTGGCCCGGGAGCCGCAGCAGCCGGCCCTCGGCGTCGACGCCGACGATCCACGTGCCGTGGCCGTCGGGCGCGGGCAGGGCCGCGGCGCTCACCCAGCGGTGGGGCGCGCGCTCCACCCTCGCGAGCGCGCCGTTCACGAAGACGGCCGCGGCGCCGTCGTGGAACACCACGACGCGGCGCCCGTCGTCGGCGACCGCGCGCACCGCGCCGAGCTCCCCCGGGGACGGCCACGCGACCTCGCGCACGACGAGCGGCGGGAGGGGCGCCGCGGCCTGCGACGCGCATCCGGCGAGCGAGAGCGCCAGCGCGGAGGACGAGAGCGCCAGCGCGGAGGACGAGAGCGCTAACGTGGACGACGAGAGCGCCAGCGCGGAGGACGAGAGCGCCAGCGCGGAGGACGAGAGCGCCAGCGCGGCGGCGGACGCCGCTCGGCGGAGGAGCGTCACGGCGACCGGAGCAGCTCCGGCACCACCTCGCCGTCGCGCAGGTGCTCGCGCGGGGAGATGCCGAAGGCGAACAGGAAGGTGGCGAGCAGATCCGGCGGGGCGACCGGCCGCGGCCCGCCCTGGAACGTCTTCGCCGGGGCTGGCAGGAGCTGCTCCGGGTCGGTCTTGCCGAACGCGAAGCTCCCGCGGAAGCGCGGGGAGATCACCATGGCGGAGTTGTTGGGGTAGTGGTCGCGGCCCATCGCCGTGTTGAGCTGAGGCGTGCGGCAGAAGTCGCTCGTCACGAGGATGTGGGTGTGATCCGAGAGCTTCTTGCCGGCCCGGGTCGGGTGCGGCGTCTTGTCGAGCGAGCCGAGGAGGGCGGCGATCAGGTCGAAGAGCTCCTGCTGGGTGGCCGCGTGCTGGCGGTAGGTGCTCGTGTGCGTGTCGAACCCGCTGCTCGAGAAGCTCACGCAGCGGACCACGTTCCGCCGCATGGCCTCGATCGCGAACGCGGCGTTGACGGCCGCTTGCCTGGCGAAGCGGGCCGCGTGGTTGAACTCCGGGTGCGCCTGGATGAGCTTGCCCCTGGAGAACACCTCCTGGAGGCCTGAGCTCAGCATCTTGCCCAGCCCTTCCGCCTGGATGGCGAAGCCGCGCAGGGCGTCGGTGTGGCTGGATCGCGCGGCGAGGGACCTGGCCTCCTCGGAGAGGAGCGCGGTCACCGCGGCGCGGTCCTCGTCGGTGTCGTAGTGGCGCGCGCGGGAGAGCGAGCGGCTGAGGGTGCCGATCTCCCCGACCATGAGCGGGACGGCGCGCCGATCGAGGCGGTCGCCGACGAACGCCGAGGGAAACTGGACCGAGACGACGGGGAAGGTCTGGCTCGCGCCGAGCTCGCTCCCGCAGATCGCGTCGACGCTGGAGGCCACGGTGCGGCCGCCGCTGAGGTGCCGTCCCGTGGTCGAGAACGCCGTGCCGTCGGGGTGGCTCACGGTGTTCATCGCCAGGCCGTTGATGATGCACAGCCGGTCATGCATGTCCGCGAGGGCGCCGATGCCCGGGCCGAACGCGAGGCTCGAGCCCTTGGGCGTGACCGGCGTGAAGCTCTTCGCGCCGCCGGCCGCGGGCGCGTCGACCCAGAGGCGGAGCCCCGCGGTGTCCGTGTTGTCGGTCGTCGCGGGGCTCACGAGGCCCCTGGCCTCGTTGCGAGGATCGGCCCAGAGCGTCACGTCCCAGCCGCCGGACGCGTGGATGAAGAGGAAGAACTCGTCCTCCGCGGCCTTGCCCTGCGCGGCGAGCGCGCGCGCCGGCAGGCCGAGGACGCCGGCGAGCGCCGCGCCCGCGGCGGCCTCGAGCAGCGCGCGGCGCGGGACGGCGAGGCGGCGGGGGCGGGGGGCGGGGCGAGGCATCGGGCGTGCTTCTCAGGATACCCTCCGCGGCCGCGCGCGCCCGCACGACCTTGCCGTCGAACGCGGCCGCCATCGCGAGCACCGGCGCTGCACGAACGAGCTCATCGGGGATCTGGTCGATGCCGCCTTGAGGTGGCGAGGCCGAGGTGCGCTCTGATGCCGCCTTGATGTGACGAGGCCGAGGTGCGCTCAATACCAGCTCGGAACGAAGCCGAGCTCAAGGGAGGCGCTCCTTGTCCTCTCGTACCACGAGGCGCGTCGCCTCGGCCCGGAGGAGGTCTATCACACGGGTTCATCGCGGGCCTTCTCGCCACGCAGGAGCCGGACGACGAGGTGCGCGCGGCGGCGGGGGTCAGCCGATGATCCTGACAGCGATCCTGCTGCTCAGCTGCCGGAAACGATCGTCGTTCGTCCAGATCTGATCGCAGCCGTGGTGGACGGCGCACGCTGCATGAAGAGCATCGGGGGTCTTCAGCCCGTGTAGCGCTCGAAGCGTGGTCGCGAGGTCGAAGACTTCCGGGGAGAGCGGCAACAGTCCGAAGGCGGAGAGCATGCCCTCATACATCGCTCGCAGGCCGCTATCATTCAACCGAACGGGTTTCACGAGGCATTCCAGTCGAACAAGAGGCGATATGTACGCATCGCTCGATCCGAGCGAAAGCAGCGCGCGATCCGATGCACCCCTGTAGGACTCCGCCCCCTCGACCCGATAGATGAGAACGCAAGAGTCCAGATAGATTCGACTCACGGTTCTCCCCAGCTGTCGCGCTCCGCGCTCAGCGCGGCATCAACCTGCTCCTTCGACAAGAGTCGCTCCGGGTTCTCTTCGCGCCACGCGTCGACGGCACGGCAAGCGGCCAAGAGCCTTTCATGGCGTCCCCCCTCCATGGAGTGCGCGTCTCGCTGTTCGTGAATCAGCACGATGACCTCGGCTTCTCCCTCCGGCACATCCTCTGGAAGGTCGATCTCGACGTGTCGCGACTTGGGAACGTGGACAATGAGCTTGTGTGCGTGCATGGCCCTTCGTGGAGCATACGTCGACGCTCCATCCGGCGCCATCCTCGGCGTCAACCTCCAGCGGCGCCCCGAGCGTGCGGACAGGACAGCCTCCCGCGTGCCTGCTGAGGGTGCAAATCCAACGCGAGCCCGGGAGGGTGCGCTCCCCGGAGCTGCTGGCCGCGCTCCCCGCTGGGCACGCTCCCCGGAGTTGCTGGGCACGCTCCTCGGCGCTGCTGGGCTACTTTCCGGCGCCGCTGAGTACGCCCCGGCGATGCTGGACGCGTTCCCGAAGCTGCTGGCGGATCCCTAGCCGCTCGAACGCCGCCAGCATGAGCGCGTTGGTCTGCGTGGCGCGCGGAAGATCCAGGCCGTGATCGGGGAGCCCGAGCGCCGCGAGGTAGTCGCCCCAGCTGTCGAACAGCGCCGCCTTGCACACCAGCACATCCGCGGACAGCGGAGCGCCCGCCGGTGGAGGTGTTCGTCAACCCAGCTTAGCGCGCTGCGACCGCCTTCGCACCGTCCCGTCCAAGGGCCATCCTCCGCGCGGGTGCAATTCCGGAAGGATGAGACGGCCATCGATGCGGGTGAGATGAGAAATTTCGTCGCCGAAATGCAATGCAACGCCAGATGCCTCTCGGCATCGCTCGCGCGCCGGGAACGCTGGCCAGGCACACACGGAGGATGGTAGAGAGCGAGCGTGACGCTGGCGCGCGGTCACGTGCGTTGGCGCGCCCGAGGTGGAGCGTGCGAGGTCCTCGATCAGCATCCTGGCTTCCGTCGTGGGCAGTGTTGCTCCTCGTGCTGCTCGCGACTGCTTCCGCGCGTGCGGAGGCGCCTCTGAAGCGCTCGCGAGCCGTCAAGGAGCTCATTCGCGAGGCGGGGGCGGCGCTGGCTCGGCTCGACGTCGCGCGAGCCCGGGAGCTGTGGGGCGAGGTGTACGATATCGAGCGGTCGAACGTCGCGATGTGCAACATGGGGCAGCTCGACCTGCGGATGGGCCGCTGGGAGGAGGCCGTGGTGGAGCTCTCGCAGTGCGTCGAGCACATGCCGGCCCCGCGCACGGAGGTGGAGCGGCGCCTGGTTGATCACCGGCACGCCGACCTCGCCCGGGCCCGGCGGCGCGTGGGTGAGGTGGTCCTCATGCCGCCGCCCGGCGTCGTGGGCATGTTCGTGAACGGCCGGGGGGTGAAGGACGGCAGCCGCGTCTACGTGAGGCCTGGCCAGCACGAGGTGATGGCCGTCGGGCAGGAGGGGCAGGTCGCGCGCGCGGGTGTGTAAGGTGCAGGCGGGCGAGTCGAAGGAGGTGCCGCTCACGTTCGACAAGCCGGCGCAAGCGCCGGCTGACCGCGCGCAGCCGCCGAAGGACCGCGCTCAGCCGCCGAAGGGGGCTTCCGGGCCTGGAGCGCCCGGGCCTGCGGCGCCCAAAGGGCCCCCGCAGGGCGCAGGTCGGCCGGGGCCGGACCTCCGGATCGTCACGACGGGCGCGGTGGCCTCGGTCGGGTTCTTGGTGGCAGGCGCCGTGTCCCTGCAAAGCGCGCAGGGGTACGAGCAGGAGGCGAAGGCGGCTTGGTATCACGCTCAGGAGATGAGCAAGCTCGATCCCGCATTTCAGCCTGACTACAATCAAGTCATTGATCCTGCCGCCAGCTGGAAGCTGATGCGTCTCCTGGGTACCAGCGCGTTGATCGCTGGGGCAGCAGCAGGCGCGGCCACCCTCGTGTACGTCTGGTTGCCAAACGACACGCAGCTTCGAGTGGCGGCGCACGGCGCAGAGGTTCGCGTTCGATGGTGAGCGTCGGCGATGTCGCTGTGGGCCGTCGGCGCGCGAGCATGGCGAGGCTGGCACGGAGGCCTTCCTGATGCGACGTCCGATGTTTCTGTTCGTCTCCGCGACGGCGCTGCTCGCGTGCGAAGACGAGTGGTATGTACCGCTGCTTGCGCCGCCGGCCGATTCGGGTCCAGTGCTGTGGATGTGGGTGGGGCCGGAGGACGATGCGCCTCCCTGTATCGACGGCCAGCCGCCGAAGTGGGAAGGCTGGATGGCTGAAGCGCCTGAAGGGCTGCCGGACACGTGTGATGCGTGCGAATGCGGTCCGGCGGCGTGCGAGCTGCCCTCCACGGTCATGGCGAACGCGATGACCTGCCCAGGCGGAAGCACCTCGATCGTGCTCGACGCCGGAGCGGGATGGGATGGGACATGCGCTGCGCTCCCGTCGCCTGTCCCGCCGGACGATTTCGCGTCCGTCGTCTACGAGCCGCCGACACTCTCGCCGTGCACCCCCTCGGCGACGCCCGAGCCGCCGCCCGTTCCTGCAAGGTTCGTCCGGGTGTGCGCCGGCAACACGGCGCAGGAGCCGCCGGGGTTCATCCCCTGCATGCAGGCCAGCAGCGAGGGGACCTGCAGGCGTGGCCTGACACGACACGAGTTCTTCGAACAGCTGATCGACAACCGCGCCTGCGCTCCGTGCGAGTGTGGTCCCCCAGCGGGGGGCAGGTGCGTCGCCGACGTCGGCTTGTATGGGGACAGCGCATGCAGCGACCGCATGGACGCGGGGCTCCCCGTCGGCCTCGGGGAGACGGCCTGCGCGGACGTCACCTCGCCCCTCCCGCTCAGCGCGATGCGCGCCACGCTCGTGGAGGAAGAGCCAGGCGCCTGCTCCCCCAGCGTCGCTGCCGTGCTTGGCACCCTGGAGCGACGCGAGCCGCACATCGTATGTTCCTATTCCGAGATCTGGTGGGACACCCCGTGAGGCGGATGACGATGTCCATGTCGAGCGCACGGCTCACGCTCCTGGCCGTGCTGTCGCTGCCAGCGATGGCGTGCGTCAACCATCCGGACATCGCAGGGAAGGCGGTCGTCGCCCTCGACGGTGAAACCCTGAGTTACGATACCGGCGATGATGGACGGAGGTTCGTGAAAACAGGGGAGAGGTGGTCGACGGGGTGCTACCTGAAAGACTCCTTGCCGGAGATGGCCCTGGACCGCGCGCGCGACGACGACCCGCCGATCAGCGGAATTTCATTAGACGTCGAGCGGGAGGATGACGGCGGCGAGCCTCTACCGAATGTCACGATGGACATAGGAGAGGATTTCTACGATGGATTTTGCCACGTCGTGGCGACGGTCGGCAGCGACCCGCACGAGGTGGACTTCTCGACGGGCGATTGCGAGCTGCAGCGGGCTCTCGACGGCCATCCCGCGCTGCTCGTCTCCGCTTTGTTTCACGTCAAGGAGTGCGACGAGTAGGTGACGGCCGGCGCGGCCGGAGCCACGCGCGGCGCCGGCCGCGCCGTGAGCCCGCTGATAGTACCCCTAATACAGATGGAACTCCGGGTGCCGCACGAGCCCGTAACAGACGGCCGCCCACCCCGCCTCCTCCGGCGAGAACCGCGACTTCGCCGCGCCCTTGGCGCGGTGCCGCGCGACCGTCCCCTCGTACAGCGCGAAGAACTTCCCCTGCCGATCCGGCGGCGCGAGGCGCGCCGGGTAGCTCAGGAACGTCCGGTGCAGCACGTCGAAGCGCGGGGCGAACGCCGCCTCGTCCGGATCCTGCGCGGGCAGATCGAACGCGAAGATCAGCCGCCGCTCGATCGGGACGCGCTCCTTCGCCTTGAGATCGTGCTCCAGGGCGCGGTCGCAGAGCGCGATCCCGAGCCGCTCGAACGCCGCCAGCATGAGCGCGTTGGTCTGCGTGGCGCGCGGGAGATCCAGGCCGTAGTCGGGGAGCCCGAGCGCCGCGAGGTAGTCTCCCCAGGTGTCGAACAGCGCCGCCTTGTCGTCCCCCCGCGCGCGGCGCTCGACCTCGGCGGGCGCGAGGCCGCCGAAGAGCCGGAGGTACGTCCTCAGGTATGCCTCGGCCGGGATGAGCCGCAGATCCTCCTTCGGCGCCCGGCTCTGCGCGACGCGCCCCGTCTCCCGGAGCGGCGCGGCAGGCCGCGGCGCGATCGCCTCCGGCGGGCCGCACGCGCCGGCCAGCGCGGCCAGCGCGGCCACGCCAGCGAGGGCGAAGGCCCCCGTCCGCCCGGGCGCCCTCCCCCGGCCCTGCATCACCGCGCTCCCTCGCCGCGCGTCGCGCCGCCCCGCTCCCCCGCCCCGCCCTTCGCCGCCCCGCCCCGCTCCGCCTCGCCCTTCGCCGCCCCGCCCCGCTCCAGCGCGGGCCGCACGTTGCTCGCGCGCGCATACGCCGGCGAGCGGACGATCGCCTCGACCAGCGGCCGCATCCGGTAGCCGCGCGACACGAACCGCTCGCGCAGCGCGCCGAGCAGCGCCTCGTCCTCCTCGCGCAGCGGCCGCCCCAGGAACGACTCGGTGACGCGCTCGACCGCGCACGACGCAAACTCCGGCGAACGCGTGAGATCGGCCGCGGCGCCGGCCGGGCCGCGCTCGGCGTGATCCGCCGAGGCATAGGCGCCCCGCAGCACGCCGCGCTCCCGGCTCGAGAACACGGGGTCGTAGAAGCGCTGGCACGATTGCCCCGTCTTCCCCTCCGCGTTCAGCTTGCACACCGGGTTCTCGATCGGGAACCTCTCTGCGGGCAGATAGGTCCACGTCGTCTCCTCGACCCGCGTGAAATACGCCGCGAGCGGCTCCAGCGTCGCATGACAGCTCGCGCAGCCCGGCCGGACCATGAGGTCGGGCTCCTCCGACGGCGGGAGCTCCGCGTGCTCGGCCGTGAAGCTCTTGCACAGGAACGCGCTGTAGAGCGCCGCCGCCCGCGCGCGCCGCGAGGAATACTTCGTGAGGAACACCGGCGTCGTGAGGATCCCCGCCGCGCGCGGCCCGCGATCGGGGATGAACGTCCAGGCCGAGACGTCGTGCGGCGCGACGACCGGCGGCACCGCGCCCGGCAAGAACAGGGGCGCCTCGTCCTCGCGCATCCCGTACGACGGGTGCAGCGAGCAGCACGCCGCGGGCGCGCTCGACCGGTAAAACTGCGCGAGCGGGCCGTTGATGAACGTATAACGACCGGTGAGGATCTCCCGGAAATCACGATCCGCCGCGAAGACGTGATTCATGAGATGAATCGCCTCCTGCGACCACCAGAACTTGTTCCAGCCGGTGATCGTGTGCGGCGCGGAGCCGATGGGATCCTCGATGCCGAGCGGGGTATTCGCCGGCAGCACGAAGGCGCGCGGATCCCTGCCCGCGCTGTCGGCGGGCAAGCAATGCTCGAGGCCGATGCCGCAGCCGCAATCGACGCTCATCACGGGCGCGAGCGCGCTCCGGCACGAGATCGGCTCGCCCCGGTGCGCCTTCGCATAACGATCCTCGCGCACCGGCGGGCGCGCGCGGCCCGGCGGCGGCGGAGCCCCCTTCGGCGGCGGGGGGATGTCGCTCGCGTAGATGTGGCCGACGTCGGCGGTCTGCGCCTCTTCCTTGCAGACCCGGACCTCGACGGTCGGCGTCTTGCCGTCCGGCTCGACCAGGAGCTGCGGCAGCGGGACATAGGCGCTGTCCGGGTCCTTCCACCCGTCGCCATAACGCTGCGTCGGGACGACGGAGAGGTAATCCCGGTAAAGCCAGTAGGGGCGCACGAGCGTCGTCCGCTCGTCGAGCAGCCGCTGGGAGATGCGGGCGGGCGTCCCCTTGATGGGCGCGTAGGCCGCCACCCCGAGCCCGCTCTCGGCGTCGGAGAAGCAGAACTCGCCGTCGATCACCGGGTTCAGGCGGCGCTGGTTGACGCGGTAATAGACATAGAGCGGCTTGCCCTCCGGGCCGAGCACCTCCACCCGGCGGAGGGTTGTCGCAGGCGGCGTGAACAGCCCCGCCGGGCCGAGCTCGAGCCTCAGGACATCCATGTAGATGCGCGTGAGCCGCTCGGCATACCCCGGGCCGTCGAGGTGGCGCTCTATCCAGGCGTCCAGATCGAAGCCCGGCGACTCGAGCTCGGCGAGCTCCTCGCGCGTCGGGAGCCGCCCCTTCAGGTCGAGGGAGAGCGCCCGGAAATACCGGTACTGCTCCAGCGTCGGGGCGGCGGCGGACGGCGGCGCGAACGAGGCCGCGGCCGCCGCCGCGAGCGGCGCCGCCACGGCCAGCGCGCGCAGCGCGCGCCCCCTCATGCGTCGACCTCCTCCGCGGCGGGCGGCGGGGCCTCCTCGCCGGGGAGCACCCCGGCCATCAGCATCCCGAGCTCCGTCCGCGATACCGCGCCCGCGTCCCGCGTCGCCACGATCTCGCCCCGGTACATGACCGCGATCGTGTCCGACAGCGCCAGGATCTCGTCGAGCTCCGCCGACACGAGCAGCACCGCCGCCCCCGCGTCGCGCGCCGCCACGATCTCGCGGTGGATGTGCTCGATCGACCCGACGTCCACGCCCCGGGTCGGCTGGCTGGCCACGAGCAGCTCCACGGGGCGGCTCATCTCCCGGGCGAGGATCACCTTCTGCTGGTTGCCGCCCGACAGCGCGGAGACGGGCGTCTCCGGGCCGGGCGCGCGGATGTCAAAGGTCTTTATCAACCGCCTCGCGTTCTCCTCGCGGGCGTCGTCGCGGAGCACGCCGCGCACGGCGAACGGAGCCTTGTAGTAAGTGCACAGCACGAGGTTGTCCGCGATCGCGTACGAGAGCACGAGCCCGTGGCGCTGGCGGTCCTCGGGCACGTGCGAGACGCCGCGCTCGATCAGGGCGCGGGGCAGCGCGCCGGTGACGTCGCGGCCCCGGAGGAGCACGCGCCCGGCGCGGGGCGGCGAGAGGCCGGTGATGGCCTCGCAGAGCTCGGTCTGGCCGTTGCCCTGCACGCCGGCGATCCCCAGGATCTCGCCCGCGCGCACCGAGAAGCTCACCTCGCGCACCACGTCGGCGCCGGATCCGCGGCGGCCCGCGACGCCGAGGCGCTGCACGTCGAGCACGACGTCCTTGGGGCTCGCCGGGGCCTTGCTCACCTGGAGCACCACCTCGCGGCCCACCATCATCGCCGCCAGGCCGCGCTCGTCCGTCTCCGCCGGGATCGCGGCGCCCACCACGCGCCCGGCGCGCATGACCGTCACCCGGTCCGCGACCGCGAGCACCTCCCTGAGCTTGTGCGTGATGAACAGGACCGAGACCCCCCGCGCCGTCAGCCCCCGCAGCACGCGGAACAGCTCGTCCGCCTCCTGGGGCGTGAGCACGGCCGTGGGCTCGTCGAGGATCAGGATCTCTGCCTTCCGGTAAAGAGCCTTGAGGATCTCCACCCGCTGCTGCACGCCGACCGGGAGGTCCTCCACCCGGGCGTCGGGATCGACGTCCAGCCCGTGGCGCGCCGAGAGCTCGCGGACCTCGGCGCTCGCGCGCCGGCGGTCGAGCAGGGCGCCGCGCACGGGCTCCGCGCCGAGCACGACGTTCTCGGCGACCGTGAACACCGGGATCAGCATGAAGTGCTGGTGCACCATGCCGATCCCGAGCGCGATCGCGTCGCTCGGCGAGCGCAGCGCGACCGGGCGCCCGCTCCGGACGAGCGACCCCTCGTCCGGGCGCAAGAGCCCGTAAAGGATGTTCATCAGGGTCGATTTGCCGGCGCCGTTCTCCCCGAGCAGGGCGTGGATCTCGCCCTTTCGGAGGTCGAGATCGACCTTGTCGTTCGCCAGGACGCCGGAGAACCGCCTGGTGATCCCCCGGGCCTCGAGGACGGCCGTCACCGCCGCCCCTCCCGCTCGTACGGCAGGCCGTCGGCGGCCGGCGGCGTGGTCTTGCCGATGACGCCGGTCAGCAGCAGCAGCGTCAGGAGATACGGCACCAGCCCGACGACCGACGATTGCTGCAGGAACGACCACGACGGCGGGATCTGGTCGCGGAAGAGCTGCAGGTTGATCTGGAACGCCTGCGCCGCGCCGAAGACGAGCGCCGCGGCCCACGAGCCGAACGGCGTCCAGTCGCCGAAGATCATCGCCGCGAGGGAGATGAAGCCGCGCCCGTTCGTCATCAGCGGCTCGAAGGACGGCACCGACTCCAGCGTGAAATACGCTCCGCCGAGCCCGGCGATCGCCCCGCCGATCACGACGTTCACGTAGCGCACGCGGGCCACGTCGATCCCGACCGTCGCGGCCGCGCGGGGGTGCTCGCCCACGGCCCGCGCGCGCAGGCCCCACCGCGTGCGGAAGAGCACGAGGTGCGTCAGGCCGACCAGCGCGACGGCGGCGACGGCGATCGGCTGCTGCTCGAACACGGGGCCCACGACCGGGATGTCCGCGAGCAGCGGGACGCTGAGGCGCGGAAGGACGCCCGGCGCGTGAGGCACCTGCCCGCCGAACACGCTGCCCGACCCGAAGAAGAGCTGGCGGTTGAAGAAGCCGGTGAGCCCCACGGCGAGCAAGTTGATCACCGTCCCCGCGAGGATCTGGTCCACCGAGAAGGTCACCGCAAGCGCGGCCAGCAGGAGCCCCAGCGCGGCGCCGGTGGCGACCGCGATCACGACGCCGAGCAGCAGGCTCGGCAGCGGCGGGAGGCCCAGGATCGAGCTCGCGTAGATCGACCCGAACCAGCCCGAGAACGCCGCCGCGAGCATCATGCCCTCGATGCCGAGGTTGACGACCCCGGAGCGCTCGCAGAAGACGCCCGAGAGGGCGCCCAGGGTGAGCGGGGTGGCGACGGCGAGCGTCGTCGCCGCCATGCTGGCCACGATCGTCAGCGGCGGCACCTGCGACGCGCCGACCAGCGTCACGACGAGGACCAGCACGCCCACGACCACCGCGATGAATGCGTAGCGTCGATAGCCCATCTTCGTCCTTCCCTGCTCCCGTTCCCCGCTCCGGTCCCCGGCTCCTCGCCCGAGCCGGCGCGCTAACCGCCCCACCCGCGCGTGAGCACGAGCCGCTCGTGCTCGCCCCGCACGCGGTAGATGCGCCGGACCAGGGCGTCCGCCGCGACGAAGAGCAGGATCAGCGCCTGGATGACGGAGATCACGTCGATCGGCACCTGCGTCAGGTACTGCATCCGGGTCGCGCCGCTGCGCATCACGCTGAACAGCAGGGCCGCGAGCACCGTCCCGCCGGGGTGCGCCTTGCCGAGCAGGGCGATGGCGATCGCGTCGAAGCCGTATCCCTGCGAGAACCCGAGCTCGTGCCGGTGGTGCAGCGCGCTCACCTCGATGGCCCCTGCCAGCCCGGCGAAGGCGCCCGAGAGCGCCATGGTCGCGATCACGGTGCGGCTCACCCGCACGCCGGCGTAGCGCGCGGCGTCGGGGCTCTGCCCGGCCGTGCGGACCTCGAAACCGAACGTCGTCCGCCGGAGCGCCCACCCGACGAGCGCCGCCGCGAGCAGGGCGAGCGGGAAGCCCCAGTGCAGCCGGAAGCCCTCCACGAGCGCGGGGAGGCGCGCGCTCTCGTCGATGAGCGGCGTGCGGGAGAGCACGTTGGACGCGCCGGGATCCTTCATCGGGCCGTTCAAGAGGAAGCTGACCGCGTTGAGGGCGACGTAGTTGAGCATGATCGTGCTGATCACCTCGTGTCCCCCGGCGCGCGCCTTGATCCAGCCGGGCACCGCGGCCCACAGCCCGCCCGCGAGCGCGCCGAGGAGCAGCGTCAAGGGGACGTGCAGCGCCGCGGGCAGGCCGCCGCCCACGAGCTGCGGCAGCCAGTGGCCCGCCCAGGCCGCGGAGAGCGCCCCGAGCGCGAGCTGCCCCTCCGCGCCGATGTTGAAGAGGCCGCCCTTGAGCGCCAGCGAGACCGACAGGCCGGCCAGGATGTACGGCGTCGCCCACACGAGCGTCTCGCTCACCGCCCGCGGCGACCCGAGCGCGCCCTCGAGCATGCCGGCGTAGGCCTCGAGCGGGTTGCCCCCGGCCACGGCGATGAGGACGCCGCCCAGGACCATCGCGGTGAACACCGAGAGGGCCGGCAGGAGCAGCGGCCGGAGGCGCCGGATCAGCCCCTCGAAACGCCGGATCAGCTTCTCTCGCATCCTCGGGAGCCCAGGGCGATCACGGCCCCTTGGCCGGCGGCACCGCCGTCTTGAGCGTCCCGTCGAGGAGCCCTTTCCGGAGCTCCTCCATCTTCGCCTTCACCTCGGCGGGGACCTTGGCGTCGAGATCGTGATACGGCGCATACCCCGACTTGCCCTGGAAGTTCCCCGACGGCAGCTTCCCCTCCTTGGCCGACTTGATGAGGTCGAAGGTGCCGTCGGAGATGAGCTTGACGGCGCTGGAGAGGAGGACCTTCTGGGCCTCGGGCACCGTGAAGTACTGGTCGGTGTCGACCCCGATGGCGTAAACGCCCTTCGTGGCCGCGCCGAGCAGCGCGCCGTTGCCCGTCTTGCCGCCGCCGCCGAAGACGATATCGACCCCCTTGTCGATCATCGAGACGGCGGTCGTCTTCCCCCACTCGGGATCGGTAAACGTCTTATCGAAGCCGACGTCGTTGTGGTAGACGACGCTGAGCTCGATGTCGGGCTTGACGTGGCGCGCCCCCGCGCGGAAGCCCTCACCGAAGCGCCACACGGGCGGGACGGCGTCGGTGGCGAGCACGGCGCCGATCTTCCCCGTCTTGGTCATCATCGCGGCCAGCGCGCCGACGAGGAAGCCGCCGTGGTCCTCGGGGAAGACCAGGCCCACGACGTTCGGCTTGTTCGCGATCTGGAACTGGTCGATGCCGATGAACTTGACGCCGCTGAACTGATCCGCCGCGGCGCGCGTCGCCTCCGTGAGCCCGAAGCCCGACGTGACGACCACGTCGTAGCGCTCCTCGGCGAACGTCGCGATGTTCTTGGGGTAGTCCTTCGGATCCGTCGTCTCGATGTACTGCGTCGTGGCGCCGAGCTCCTTCTGCGCCCGCTGGATCGCCTCCCAGGCCGACTGGTTGAACGACTTGTCGTCGATCTTGCCCATGTCGGTGACGAGGCCCACGCAGAACACCTCGGGGCTCGCGCAGTCGGCCTTCTTGCTGCTGCTGTTACACCCCGCGAGCGCGCTGGCGAGGGCCAGCAGGACCGCGATCGCGACGCGCCGCTTCTTCAACATGGCGGATCTCCTTGGAAGGCCCGCATTGGACACCGGGCCGCGCACCAAGGCAACCACCGTATCGCAGTGGCACACCTTTGCTCACACGAGCGCTCTCATCTGCTGCGCGGGAGCACGGCCGGCTGCGCGGGAGCGCCGCGCGCCTCCCCTCGAGATCGCGATCGGGGGAGCAACATTTTTTCCTCGAGCGTTGTCACAGTCGATCGGCAGCGCCCGATGAGCGACGGGGCGCGCCGGCGCAGCCTTCCCGAGGAGGTCCTTCCATGAATGGTCCCGCCGTTCGATTCACGCTTTTTTGTGCTCTCATCGCGTCCGCCCTCGTCCCTTCGGCGGACGCGTCGGCCTGCGGTGGAGTCGAGATCATGCCCGCGATCGACCACCGCGTGATGGGCATCGCCCAGGCCGAGCAAACGCTTCACGACGGCCGGTTCACCGCGGCGGCGGGGAGCGTGATCCGGATGTTCCCCGAGATCCGGCGGATCTCCTATGACAAGGACCCGCTGATCAACCGGG
This sequence comes from Sorangium sp. So ce363, assembly GCF_051520435.1. Taxonomy (NCBI): domain Bacteria; kingdom Pseudomonadati; phylum Myxococcota; order Polyangiales; family Polyangiaceae; genus Sorangium; species Sorangium sp. So ce363. The sequence goes on from NZ_CP150333.1 coordinate 10,764,089, forward strand.
CCTTCCGCGTGCTCGCGGTGGCCACCGCGCGCGCGGACGGGGCGCTCCAGGTCGGACCGCAGCTGCCGCGCGAGCTGCTCGAGACGTGGGGCGGGGCGTCGGCCGAGGAGCGCAAGGGGAACATCGACTGGTCGATCCGCGCGCTGCGCCGGCTGAACGAGCAGCGGAAGAACGATCCGGCGCTCCAGACCGACCTGGGCGAGGCGCTCGCCAGGGCGCCAGAGCACCGCGGCGAGGCGCTCAAGCTGCTCGGCGATCTGGCGGAGAAGGACCTCCTGACGAGCCCCGAGGCGTACGCGACGCTGGCGCGGCTGCGCGCGCTCTCGGGGGACAACGCGGGGCACGACGCCGCGGCCACCCGGTGCGAGACGATGGCGCAGAACAAGGCGCTCTGCCGGACGACCGGCGCGGTCGGTCCGCAGAGCTGACGCCGATGCGCGCCCGTCCGCTGCTCGCCCTGCTCGCGGCGCTCGCCTCGGGCGCCGCGGGGTGTACCTCCGAGGACGCGCGAGGGTCTGCGCCTGCCACGGCGCCGCGCGCGAGCGACCAGGGCGCCGGGACGGCCGCTCCGGCCGCCGTGGCCGCGGCGCCGGCCGGCGATCCGGCGCGCGGGGAGCGGCTCGTCGCGGAGCTCCAGTGCAACCGCTGCCACGACGGGACCGGGCAGGCGCCCGCGGCGCGTGACGCCCACTGCGTCCAGTGCCACCAGGACATCGCGGCGGGGCGGTTCCAGGCGCCGGCCGCGGCGATGAAGCGGTGGAACGAGAACCTCGTGCAGCTGCGCGACGTGCCGTCGCTCGCCGCCGCCGGTGACAGGCTGCGCCGCGACTGGATCCGCGCCTTCTTGCTGTCGCCGCACGACGTGCGCCCGCGCCTGCACGCGACGATGCCGCGGCTCGCGATCGGGCCCGAGCAGGCGAGCGATATCGCAGCCTACCTCACGCGCGATCGCCGCGATCGCCGCGAGGGGCGCGAACGTCCGAGTGCGCCGCTGGAAGGCGCGAGCGCGGCCCGGGGGCGCGAGCTCTACGAGGCCAAGGGGTGCGGGACGTGCCACGCCTTCTCCGGGGCGGCCGGGGTGACGGCGGTCGCGCCCGTGAAGGGGATGGAGAAGGAGACGCGCGCCGCGATCGCCCTGGCGCCGGATCTGAGGCACGCGCGCGACCGGATGGAGCCCGCCGATCTCGTCGCGTGGGTGCTCGACCCCGCGGCGATCAAGCCGGGCACGCCGATGCCCCAGGTGCCGATGTCGCCCGCCGAGGCGCGGGACATCGCGGCCTTCGTCGTGACGGCGGAGCTGTCGCCGCGGGCGCCGGCGAGCGCGCCCGAGCGGCTGCCGCTGCTGTCGCGGCGGGTGACGTACGCCGAGGTGGATCGCCGGGTGTTCCGCGTCACGTGCAGGCACTGCCACTCCGAGCCGGATTACGCGCTCGGCGACGGCGGGCCCGGGAACACGGGCGGCTTCGGGTTCAAGCCGCGCGGGCTGAACCTCGCCACGTACGAGGGGATCGCCGCGGGCTACGTCGACGATCAGGGCGAGCGGCGGAGCGTGTTCTCGCGCGGGCCCGACGGCGCCCCTCGCCTCGTCGCCGCGCTGCTGGCGCGGCAGGCGGAGGAGGCGGGCCGCGCGGCTCCGGCGGTGCGCGGGATGCCGCTCGGGCTGCCCGCGGTCGGGCCGGAGGAGATCCAGCTCGTCGAGAGCTGGATCGCGCAGGGCCGGCCGCAGTAGCGAACGAGCGGGAGGGGGCGATCGCCAGGGTCGCTCCGGCCTTGTCGTGGTGCCCCCCTTGCTTCCACGGTGACACCGAGGAGGTGGCCGATGCCTCGGTGGTCTCAACGTGCTCAGCACGCGGGCTCGCCTCCGAGCGGCGGGGGCAACGGGCCGCCGGGGAGGATGTCCATAGGAAGGCGTCTTTCCTTGCTCGTCTTGAGTCAGCTGATCCTGGCCGCCCTGGGCATCACGATGTCCATCGTCGCGCTCAGGCGGCTGGCCACCGAGACAGCCTACCTGCGTCACTACGTCTTCCAGCCGTTCGTCGTCATCAGCAGCGGCATCGAGTCATCGAACGCTCTCTATGCCCTGCTCGCTCGCCCGCCGTCGGACGTCTCGATAGAAGTCCGGGAGCCCATGATGCGGCTCCGCTCCTTCATCGATCGGTACCAGCGCGATTGGTTGACGGCGACCTCGACCCTGCCGGACGCCATCCACCTCCGCGCTGCGCTCGCTCGGACCGGGGAGCTCGTGCTCCTGGAGGAAGAGCGCGAGGCGGCGGACACCATCGCCGCTGTCGTGATGCACCTCGAGCGCACGACCGGGCTCGTGGGTCCGACGCCCGCCGCGCCGCACTTGCGGCACGCCGACGTGGAGCACCTCAGCGACGCCCTCATCAAGCTGCACAGGATCAACCTGCGCTACCTGGAGGTCGCTTACGACGCGTTCGACCGCGTCCGGCGGCGCATCCTCCTCGTCTTCATGGCCGTCGGCCTCGGGGGCGTCACGGCGGCGTCGCTCTTCGGCCTCGCGGTGCGCCGCGCGATCGCGCCGCGCATCCACCGGATGGTGACCGCCGTCCGACGCTTCCGCGAGCGCGGCGTCTACGAGCCGCTCGGGGACCGGGGGGACGACGAGCTCGCCGTGCTCGCCCACACGCTGAACACGAGCTTCAAGGCCATCGCCGAGCGCGACAAGGATCGCGACCGGTTCCTCGCCGTCGCCGCGCACGAGCTGAAGACGCCGCTCACCACCATGAAGGGGTTCTCGCAGGTCGCGCTCACCCACCGGAACGACACGGCCATCCGCGAGCGCGCCCTCACGATCATCGAGCGCCAGGCGACGCGCCTCGGCCGCCTGGTCCAGGATCTCCTGTGGTCGGCGCGCATCTCCGGAGGCGAGCTCCCCTTCAAGCCCGAAGCGATCGACGTCGAGGAGCTCGCCCGCGGCGTGATCGGAGAGTTCGAGCTCGTGGCCAAAGATCACAGCATTCGCCTGGTGCCCCGGGGAGACGCGCACCTCCTGGGCGATCCAGAGCTCGTCGAGCAGGCGCTCTGGAGCCTGCTCGTCCAGGCCGTGTCCGTCGCGCTGGAGCGCGATCCGGTGCTCGTCACGATCGACGCCGGCTCCGCCGCGCGCGTGCTCATCACGATCGAGGTCCGGGGCGGGAAGGATCTCCCGGAGGACCTCGAGAAGCTGCTGGAGCCCTTCGCCGTCGTCGCGTTCGAGGGGCGGCGTGACGAGCCGCGCAGCACGGGCATCGGCCTCCACCTCGTCCAGGGGATCGCCCGGCTCCACGGCGCGAGGTTCTGGATCGAGCGGAGGGCCGGTGACCTCATGGTCTTTTCTCTGGAACTGAGGCGCTAGCTAGCAGAGGGAACATGCTGCGAAACCGCGTGCTGGTCATCGACGATGACCCCGATTTCCGGGAGCTCGTCGCCCTCAGCCTGGACGGGTGGGGGCTCCATTGCCTCCAGGTCGCCGACTGCGCCGAGGCGCTCCCGCTGCTCGAGCGCGAGCGCGACGTGCTGCGGGCGGTGCTGTGCGACTACTTCATGCCCGGGCTCTCTCCCAGCGTCTGCGCGAAGGCGATCCTCGCGCGGGTCGATCCGGCGGTGCGCGTGGTGCTCGTGAGCGCCGCGGTGGACGTCTCGGAGCTGGCCGCGGAGCTCGGGCTCGCGCGGTTCCTCGCCAAGCCGTTCGATCTCGACCAGCTCCACGACGCGGTGCTCGGCCCGCGCGCGCCCTCGGCGTGAGCGGCGCGGCCGATCGCAGCGGGGCGCGGCTGGATCGCAGACGGGCGCACCCGAACGCGGCGCGCTCCGTGGTAGCCTCCCGACCCTCGCCCGCGCGCGGGCGGACCGCACGCCGCGCGGCGCTCGGAGGTCTGCGTCATGACAGGACAGCTTCTGGAAGAGGGCTTTACCAACCCTGGAATCGACCCGCGGCTCACGTGGCGCAACCCGCCGGCGCGCTGGGCGGTGGAGCCCGAGCGGCGCGTGCTCGTCGTCGAGCCCGCCGCGAAGACGGACTACTGGCAGCGGACGCACTACGGCTTTCGCAACGACAACGGGCCTTTCCTCTTCACCCGCGCCGGCGGCGACTTCGTGATGACCTGCCATGTGCGGTTCCGGCCGGCGCACCAGTACGACCAGGCAGGGCTCATGGTGCGGATCGCGGAGTCGTGCTGGCTGAAGGCGTCGGTCGAGTTCGAGCCGGACGGCCCGAGCCGGCTCGGCGCGGTGGTGACGAACGCGGGCTACAGCGACTGGTCGACCCAGCCATTTCCCTCGGATCGCCGCGAGATCTGGCTGCGCGTCCGGCGGGAGGGGCCGGATTACCTCGTCGACAGCTCGGACGACGGCGCGGCGTGGACCCAGATCCGCATGGCCCACCTGCACGAGGACGACGGGGCGCGCGAGGTGGAGTGCGGCCTTTATGCTTGCAGCCCGCTCGGCGAGGGCTTCGTGGCGGAGTTCGATCTGCTGCGGATCGCGCCGGGGCGCGCGGCGTGAGCCCTCGAGGGGTCGAGCGGGAGGGCTCGCCGGCCGGGAGCGCGTGGATCAGCGGTCGAGCGCCTCGAGGTGCGGAGCGAGGACCTCGGTGATCCAGCTCATCACCGCGCGCACGCGGCGCGGCACGCTCCTGCCGTGCGTGTGGAGGAGCGAGACGGGCATCGGCGCGCCGGTGAGGGAGGGTAACACTTCGACGAGCTCGCCCGCGGTGATGCTGGGGAGCTTTCCGGCCCGCGGCGCCTGGATGATGCCGAGGCCCGCCAGGCACGCGGCGAAATAGGCGTCAGCGCTGTTGACCGTCACCACGCTGCGCATCGGCCACTCGCGGTAGCCGCCGTCGTGGGGGTACTCGAACGACGGCGCCTCGGCGCCGAGCGTCGTCGAGTAATGCACGAGGAGGTGCCGATCGAGATCCTCGATCCGGCGAGGCGTACCGTACTGGCGCAGATAGGACGGGCTCGCGCAGTTCATCATGCGCAGGAGGCCGAGCCTGCGGCCGACGAGCCCGTCGCCCCCCGGGGCGCCGACGCGCAGGACGCAGTCGAAGCCCTCGCGGAGCGGCTCGACGCGCCGATCGGTCGTGCTGAGGAGCACCTCGAGCTCGGGGTGGCGCGCGAGCAGCTCGGGCAGGCGCGGGATGATGACGTCGCGCGCGAAGTTCACCGGCAGATCGATCCGCACCCGCCCGCGCAGGCCCCGCGCGGCCTGGAACATCGCTCCGAGCTCGTCGGCCTCGAGCGCGAGGCGCCGCGCCCGCGGAAGGAGCTCCTCTCCGTCGGGCGTGAGGCGCACGACGCGCGTCGACCGCTGGAGGAGCCGGGTGCCGAGCTCGGCCTCCAGGGCCTTCAGCCGCAGCGAGACGCGCGCCTTGGGCATGCCGAGGTGCTCGCCGGCGCGCGTGAAGCTGCCGAGCTCCGCCACCTTCACGAAGATCTTCAGCGATCCGACGTCGACGGTCATTGTTTCGACTGGCGAAACAGTGTGTCGGAGCCTCGGGCCTTCCGCAACCGGGATCGGATCGCTATTCACAGTCGCAGACAGCGGCGAGCAGCCGCCACGGACAGCGGCGGGCAGCCGCGTCGCCATCGAAAGGACCCGACCATGAGCACATCCAAGCGTAGCCCCGTCGCCCTCGTCACCGGCGGAAGCCGCGGGCTGGGAAAGAGCATGGCGCTCCACCTCGCGGATCGCGGCGTGGACGTCATCATCACCTACCGCGGCGCCGCGGCGGAGGCGGCAGATGTGGTGAAGCAGATCGAGGCCAAGGGGAGGACGGCGGCGGCCATCGCGCTCGATCTGGGGAGCACCCGGGGATTCGACGCGTTCGCCGCCGCGGTGAAGGCGGAGCTCGCCGGTCGCTTCGGGCGCGATCGCTTCGATTACCTGGTGAACAACGCCGGCATGGGCGGCCACGCGAGCTTCGCCGAGACGACCGAAGAGCAGTTCGACGCGCTCATGAACGTCCACTTCAAGGGGACGTTCTTCCTCACGCAGAAGCTCCTCCCGCTCATCGCGGACGGCGGGCGGATCCTCAACGTCTCGTCGGGGCTCACGCGGTTCAGCTTCCCCGGGTACGCCGCCTACGCCTCGATGAAGGGCGGCGTGGAGGTGCTCACCCGCTACCTGGCGAAGGAGCTCGGGCCGCGGAAGATCGCGGTGAACGTGCTCGCGCCGGGCGCGATCGAGACCGACTTCGGGGGCGGCGTCGTGCGCGACAACGCCGAGCTGAACAAGATGATCGCCGCCCAGACCGCCCTCGGCCGGGTCGGCCTCCCCGACGACATCGGCGGCGCGGTCGCCGTGCTGCTCTCGCCCGAGGGCCAGTGGATCAACGGCCAGCGCATCGAGGCGTCAGGCGGCATGAATCTCTGAGGCGCTCCGAGCTCGCGGCAGGCGCGTGGTCGTCGGGCCCGCGCCTGCAACGGGAGCAGCGAACCCCACGAGCATTCCGACACAGAACGGCACAGGTTATCGAGCGTAACCGGGCTTTTGCGAAGGAGCTCGACTGGCACATTTGGTGCTGAGTGGCAGCGCATCGCAAGGAGGCGAGCGCTCATGAGCAGGGAATTGCCTAACCATATCCTTCGAATCCTCGGGATCGGCATGCTCGCCGGCCTGTCGGTGACGCTCGGGTGCCAGGGAGATACCAGCGTGCCAGCTGGCACAGGAGGGGCCGGCGGCGCCGGGGGTGAAGACGGCGCGGGCGGTCAAGGCGGCGCAGGCGGTCAGGGCGGTGCGGGCGGTCAGGGCGGCACGGGCGGCGGCCCGGAGACGTGCGATTCGCAGCGGGGCGACCACGGCGACGCCTGTTCCGCGGACGCGCCTTGCGCGATCACGCTCGACGTGGAGGTGACGTGCACCGGGCACGACTTCGCAGCGGGCGGGGTGCGGGCCGTTCCGGCGGCGGGCGCGACCTACCTCGTGACGAGCAGCAACGCCCCGACGCGGCTGTTCGAGCTCGACGACGACGGGGCGACGCAACGCGACTTCGCCGTGCAGAGCAATAGCGTGAGCGTGGCGCTCTCGCCGGATGGAAGGGCGTACGCCGCGGTGGATGAGACGGAGGGCAGCGCTGACGGCTATCCCGGCGGTGTCGTGTTCCTGCCGCTCGCCGGCAGCGCGGCCGAGAAACAGATGGTGTTCGATCGCGACGACAAATACGTGCCGGTTATCGATGTCGCGATGGACTCCCGGGGCGAGCCACACATCTGGATCATCACGGACGCGCCGGAGAGCTTCGCGCACGCGACGCGCACATCCGGCGGCGCCTGGGACGTCGCGCCGACGAGCCGGCCGAGCGGCAGCGGTTGGACCCGCTTCGCCCTCGCCCCCGACGACGCGCCGCTTTCGTTCGGGACGCTCGAAGCGAACACCTCGAGCGAGTGGCAGCTCGCGGTGCTCGACGGCACGACGGAGCGGCGCCTTGGCGCACCAGTCTCCGCGACCTTCTCGCTCGGATACGAGCCCGTCCCGCCACCGCAGCCCGCCGCGCAAGCGCCGATTCCGCGCTTCGCGGCGGTCGTGCAGCACCCCGACGGGCTGCGGCTGGCGAGCGCCGGCGAGGGCGACGGCTTCGATGAGGTCGCGATCCCCGGCACAGCGACGCCGGCGTACAGCTGCCAGCGCGGCTTCGGCGACCCCGCGTCGGCGGGTTGCCCGGCCGACTGCCACGAGGTGACCTCCGGGCTCGAATGGTCGGCCTTCTCGGCCGCGCGCACGAGCGACGGCGACGTGTGGATCGCGTTCCTGATCAGCCACATCGACTGGACGATCGCCTACGAGGTGCAGAACGCCGATCTGCCGACGTGCGTCGGCAACATCGCGGCGGACGAAAGCCGCGGCGAGCTGCGCCTCGTGCGCGTGCCTGCCGCCGGAGGGGCGCCCGAGGTCGCTGTGACGCTGCCGCTCCCCGCGATCGCAGGCGAGAGCCATTTCAGCGATGTGTACCAGCGCCACCCGCTCGTCGATGTCTCCGCGTTCGGCACGGAGCTCACCGTGGCCATGCGCACGCAGGCGTCACGCCTGGGGCCCTTCACGGCCCGCGTGCTGCGCGTCGACACCTCGCTCCTCGGGCCTGCGGCGCCAGGCGACTGAGACGGCCGGTTTCCTCGCCGAGCAGGGCAGCAAATCACTCGGGAGCATCGCTGTCGATGATCGTGCGATCGACCGGGAGGAATGGCAGTGGGACGACGCCGGTCAGGTCACGATGGATCTCTGGCAGCTCGACAGGTAACCACGGCTGTGCCTCGGGCCGAATGCGCATTTTGACACAGAACGACACAAGCCATCGAGCGTGACGTCGGCTTTCGCGCAAAAGATCGACCGGCACGTTTGATGCTGAGCGGCATCGCATCACAGGGAGGCGAGCGCTCATGCGCCAGGAACTGCAAATACACATCCTTCGAATGCTTGGGACCGGCATGCTCGCCGGCCTGTCGGTGACGCTTGGGTGCCAGGGCGATACCACCGTGCCAGCTGACACAGGAGGGGCTGGCGGCGCCGAGGATCAAGGCGGCGCCGGGGATCAAGGCGGCGTGGGCGGTCAGGGCGGCGCTGGCGACGCCCCGGCGACGTGTGAATCGCGGCGAGGCGACCACAACGACGCCTGTCCCGCGGACGCGCCTTGCGCGATCACGCTCGACGTGGAGGTGACGTGCACCGATGCCACGTTTGCAGCGGGCGGGGTGCGGGCCGTGCCGGCGGCGGGCGCGACATACCTCGTGACGAGCAGCGACGACCCGACGCGGCTGTTCGAGCTCGACGACGATGGAGCGACGCAACGAGACTTCGACGTGCAGTCCAATACCCTGAGCGTGGCGCTCTCGCCGGACGGAAGGGCGTATGCCGCGGTGAATGAGACGACAGGCAGCGGTGACGGCTATCCTGGCGGTATCGTGTTCTTGCCGCTGGTCGGCAGCGCGGCGGAGAGGCAGAGGGTGTTCGATCGCGACGACAACTACGTGCCGGTCCTCGATGTCGCGGTGGACTCCCGGGGCGAGCCCCACATCTGGATCAACACGGACGTGCGCGACAACAGCCTCGCGCATGCGACGCGCACGTCCAGCGGCGCCTGGGACGTCGCGCCGGCGAGCCGGCCGAGCGGCAGCGATTACGCCCGCTTCGCCCTCGCGCCCGACGACGCGCCGCTGGCGTTCGGGCTCGTCGAAGCGCTCCCAGGGGTCCGGCAGCTCACGGTGCTCGACGGCACCACGGAGCGGAGCCTTGGCGCCCCGGACTCCGCGAGCTCCCTGCTCGATTACGAGCCCGTTCGGCCGCCGCAGCCCGCCGGACAAGCGACGTTTCCGCGCTTCGCGGCGGTCGTGCAGCACACCGACGGGCTGCGGCTGGCGAGCGCCAGCGAGGACGGCGGCTTCGACGAGGTCGCAATCCCCGGCACCGAGACGCCCACATCCCGCTGCCAGGACGGCGTCGAGATCCCGCCTCCGGGCTCTACGAGCTGCCCGGCCGAATGCCACATGGTGGCCTCCGGGCTCGCATGGTCGGCCTTCGCGGCCGCGCGCACGAGCGATGGCGACGCGTGGATCGCGCTCCTGATCAGCCACATCGACGAGACGCTCACGTACGAGTTGCAGGACACCGGTCTGGACCGGGTGTGCGTCGGCCACACCGTGGCGGACGAAAGCCGCGGCGAGCTACGCCTCGTGCGCGTGCCTGCCGCCGGAGGCGCGCCCGAGGTCGCGGTCACGCTGCCGCTCCCCGCGATCGCAGGAGGGAGCTACTTCAACGATCTGCACGAGCAGCACCCGCTCGTCGATGTCTCCGCGTTCGGCACGGAGCTCACCGTGGCCATGCGCACGCAGGCGTCACGCGAGGGGCCCTTCACGGCCCGCGTGGTGCGCGTCGACACCTCGCTCCTCGCGCCCGCCGCGCCAGGCGGCTGAGACGCGCGCTGCACCTCGACGCGTCTGTCCTCGACCCGGCCGCGCAGCCGCCGGCTCGGACCCGGGCGGGCTACGGCTGGCGGAGCCGGCGCGAGGACAGGAGCTCGAGCCCTCCCGTGCGCTCCGCGATGCGCTGGAGCGACGCGAGCAGCGCGCCGGCCTGCTCCTCGCCGAGCAGCGCGCGGAGCCGCCTGTTCACCGCGGCGCGCGCGGCGCGCCCCGCCTCGACCGCCGCCCACCCGCGGTCGGTGAGCTCCACGAGCCGGTTGCGCTGGTCGTCCTCGGCGACGCGCCGGCGCACGTAGCCGAGCTCCTCCAGCTCCGCCACCGCCTTCGAGGCGCCCTGCGCCGTGATGCCGAGCCGCTCCGCGAGCTCCCTCACCTTCACCGGCCCCGGGACGAGGTGCTGGAACACGTATCCATGGCTCGGCCGGAGATCCCCGTGGCCGGCCCGCTCCACGCGGCGCATCACCTCGTCGCTGTTCGCGGCCGCGATGGCGGCGAAGAGCAGCACGAGGTCCTCGTCCGGGCGCGCAGGCTTCACGGCCGGAGCGTGTAACCCGCAACCGAGGTTGCGCAAATGACGTTGACGGCCGCGGGCGGCGGCCCTATTCATCAACCAAGGTTGCGCAACATGGGTTGCGTATCATCGGGGTCGGGCTCGAAGGGCCGGGCGGCTCGCCCGCGCGCGCCCGGGCCCGTACTGCCCCGAGGAAGGGACGAAGGGACGAGCGATGCACCTCGCGATCCATGGCTCCTGCGACCCGGCGTTCGCGCCCGTGCGCGCGGCGTTCGCCTCGAATTTCGAGCGGTTTCCCGAGCTCGGGGCCGCCGTGTGCGCCGCCGTGCGCGGCCGCGTGGTCGTCGACCTCTGGGCTGGCTTCCGGGACGCGGCGAGGACGGCGCCGTGGCGCTTTGACACGATCGTGAACGTCTTCTCGGCGACGAAGGGCGCTGTGGCGCTGTGCGCCCACGCGCTCGCGGAGCGGCGCGCGCTCGACGTGGACGCGCCGGTCGCCGCCGCCTGGCCGGAGTTCGGCGCGGCCGGCAAGGGGCGCGTCCTCGTGGCCCAGCTGCTCGACCACAGCGCCGGCCTGCCGGCGCTCCGCGCCGAGCCGGAGGAGGGCGCGCTCTACGACTGGCAGGCCATGACCGCCGCCCTCGCCGCGGAGGAGCCGTTCTGGGAGCCGGGCGCCCGGCACGGCTACCACGCCGTGACGTTCGGCTTCCTCGTGGGCGAGGTGATCCGGCGCGCGAGCGGCCAGCGGGTCGGCGCGTTCCTCCGGGAGGCCGTCGCGGGGCCGCTCGGCCTGGATTTCCACATCGGCACCGGCGCCGAGCACGACGGGCGGATCGCCGAGGTGCCCCCGACCATCGCGAGCCCGAGCGGCCTGGGCGGCGCGTTCGGCGCGAGCTTCCGCGACCCGGCGTCGCTCACCTCGATGGCCTTCACCAGGCCGCGCGACCTCCTGTCGCCGGGCCTCGTCAACACCGCTCGCGCCCGGCGCGCGGAGATCCCCGCGCTGAACGGCCACGCGAACGCGCGCGCGCTCGCGCGGATGTACGGAGCGCTCGCGAACGGCGGGGCCCTCGCCGGCACCGCGCGCGTGCTGTCGCCGGAGGCGGTCGAGGCCGCGCTGGCGGAGCGAGCGGCCGGGCTCGACGCCGTCCTCCTCGCGGAGAGCCGGTTCTCGCTCGGGTTCATGCTGCCGAGCGCCCTGCGCCCCTTCGGGCGCGGCCCGCGGACCTTCGGCCACCCCGGCGCCGGCGGCGCGCTCGGCTTCGCCGACCCCGACGCAGGGCTCGGGTTCGGCTACACGCCGAACCAGACGATCGCGAGCGGCAAGGGCGGCGACCCGCGGTGGCGGGCGCTGATCGAGGCCGTGTACTCGTGTCTATGAGCGCTGATCCCGCGTCGCCGGGGCGCGTGACTGGGTTCGTGAGAGCAGGGGCCGCGTGGTGCTCTGTTGAACGTGCTCCGGTTGACCACGCCCCGGGAGCGCCTCGTCATCCTCTTGATCTCCTGGTGCTCAGAGCTCCTCTGCCTTGGCAATTTTGATGACGGGATCGAGGCGATAGCCGCTCTGCTCCTGCGTCAGGGATCTGGCCTGGTCGAAGTCGAGCGTGAGGTGCAGTGTGCCACCGGGGCTCACCTCGACCGCGCCTTCCGTCACGATCTTGAGCCCCGACTCCGAGCACGAGGGACAGGAGACCGCGCTTGTGGTGGATCCCTCCACAAGCTCGGCGTCGGTGAGCACGAGCCGAACTTGCGTGACCTTGCCCGCGGGGACCTCGCTCGAGCCGAGGAGCTTTTCGGTCGAGCTCGCGTCCAGGAGATCCAGCTTGACCTCGCCGCTGAAGATCGTGCTCCAGCCCCTCTCGCTCGCGCTCTCTTCGTGGCTCGACCCGTCGTCATCGCCGGGCGACGCCTGGCCGGCTTCATCCTGCTCCGCGTCCTCCGCGACATGGACGCTCACCTCGGTGAGCATGACCACGAGGTGTCTCTGCACGGCCTCTTCCGTGCCTCCCTCAGACGGAGCGGACGCCTGAAGCGGTTGGGCCGTGACCCCCACCTCCACGGTGGCATCACCGCCGCCACAGCCAGCGATGACGAGCGCGAAAAAGCCGAAGCGGACCAGGTGCGATGAGAAAGCGTGCATATCAATCTCCTTCGTTCAGGCTGAAGGCGGCGCCCATGCATCGCGCCCCCTTGGCAGAGAAGCCCATTGCCTGGGCCTCCGTCACCTGTTTCGTACAGTGCTCGAGCGCTCTTCCGACGGCTCACATAAAAAGCGCATCGCAGCGACGCTCACTGCTGGAACTTCGGTGCAGCACCGCTCAAAGCGTCTTTCGTGACGCGCGAGCACCAACTTCACCCGAGCCAACCGCTCGCCGCAGATGGATCAGTTGATTTCGGATTCGATCGCGTCGAGCTCCGTCTTGTAATTCGCGACCGTGATCGAGCTCGCGGCCTCTTCCTCGAAGTCCGCCGGAACGGCGAGATCCGTGTCTGCAATCGTCGGCTGCGCGCTGGGCGCCGGATCCTGCTGCTCGGTCGTCGAGTCCTGCTTGCAGCCAACCGTCAGCAGCATCGATGCCGCTATCCCAACGGCGCTCAGAGCGTGCCTCATTTTGCACCTGCCTTCGCGACGGCCTTCGCGTTAAAATTCGCCATCCACGTCTCGTGACGCGCGTTCTCCTTATCGATCAGCTTGGACACGCGTTCGGACGAAGCTTGATCCTTTTCATCCCTGGCGAGCTGGTTGACGCGCTCGAGGCGCGCAATCCGCCGGGCATGACGGCGGAGCTCCTGCTTCATCGCTTCCGTCATCGGCTGGTTCTCGAGTGCGGCGACAACTTTCGTGCGCGCCGCCTCACGCTGGCTCTTCTTGCGGATCTCTCGCGCCTTTTCTTTTTCCGTGGCCGCAGCGCTGCCCTCCACCTCCGCGTTGCCGGCTGCCTTGTCCGCTTGGCCGGGCGCCAGATCGGCCTTGCCAGCGGCATGCTCGCTCTTGCCAGGTGCCAGATCGGCCTTGCCGGCGGCATGCTCGCTCTTGCCAGGTGCCAGATCGGCCTTGCCGGCGGCATGCTCGCTCTTGCCAGGTGCCAGATCGGCGTCGCCGGCGCCATGCTCGCTCTTGCTGGCCAGCCCTCGCGCTTCAGCTTTCGCCACGTTGCCAGCCTTTCCCTCTGGCTTCTTCGCGTCGGCCGCCTTGGCGGGCGCCGCTGCTTGGGGAGACTGGGCCAGAGCGGCCCCACTCAAGAGCATCGCCGCTGCTGCCGTCACGAGCACACATAGAGTTCGTCTCATAGCGGTCGTCTCCTTGGAGTGCCCATCGTGCATCAATCGCCCGATGGCCTCAAGCGATTTTCGAACGGTTCGACGATGAATTACAGTCGTTCATACAGGCACGATTGACTAAACATTTCGACAACTTGCATCTGGCACACGCCTTGAACACAGGCATCGTCGATGCTGGGCACGAGGATTGCCTGGGACCACGGATGAAGAACGGAAATGAGCCGATTCGTGGTCGCGTGTCGGACCCATGCGAATCGTCAGACACGGGAACATTGAAAGATTCACAACAACAGGCGTCGTGTCGACCGACTCCTTCAAAGCCTTCTGCGCCGCCAAGGTCAACGGCACCACGGTCGATCCGTCGGAGATGGTCTGTGCGGGACAGGCGGCCAGCAAGCAAACCGATCGCTACGTGTGCGAAATGAACGCCGACTGCCTCGACGGCGGCTCCAAGACCCGTGAAATACACAGCTGCACAACCTGGGATAGCAGCTGCGACGATCGCTGACGGTGGCGCAAGGCTCCGGGCCCCACGCAGGCCTTTTGCGCACTGCTCGCGGAGGACAGGCGCCGGCACACCGATGTGCCGCCAGGCACGACAGTCGAAACAACCCCCCCCGGTGTCAGCTTCAGCGGTTCGTCAGGCGCGACACCGTCGCGGACGGCCATCAGGCGATGCGCGTTGCGCCGCGCCTCACGCCGCCAGGGCGGAGGCCTCCTGTCGTCAGCTCGTGAAGGGCTCCCGCCAGCGACGAGTACGTGGCCAGACTGCCTAGCTCCACGTCCACGAGGCTCCTGGCAAGCTCGGGGCGCACGCCGACCAGGAAGAGGCGCGCGCCGAGCAGGGCGACCGCGCGGCTGGTCTGGCCCAGCGCGTGGGCGACCTGGGCGTCCACCGCCGGCACGCCGGTGATATCGAGCAGCACGAAGCGCGCCTCATGCCGGCCCACCCCCTCGACCACGGCCGTGAGCACCTGGAGGGCGCGGTCCCGGTCGATCGCGCCAATCAGCGGCACGAGCAGCACGCCGGGTAGGAGCGGGATGAGCGGGCAGCCGAGCTCACGCACCGTCTCCGAGAGCGTCCGCTCGCTCGCATAGGCCATCTGCAGCTCCGCGTTCTTCGTCGAGAGCGACTGGACGAGCTCGCCGCGCTCGAGGGCCGCGGCGAGCAGCGACGCCCAGACCCCGACGGTGCCCTCGTCGCCGGCCAGCTCGCGGAGGGTCGGCCCCATGAGCGCCACGAACCCCCAGTCGCGCCGCTCGGTGCGGATCGGCAGCAGCATCATCATGAGCGCGCCGCTCGCGGCCGCGGGCGGCAGCAGATGCTCCGGCGGAAACGCCTCCAGCCGATGGCGGCTGCCGATCGGGGGCGTCGCGCTGCCGTCACGGCTGTAGGCGCCGGCGACGACGAGCGTCTTCGCGTCCTCCCGGAGCGCAAGGCAGGCCCAGATCGCGCTGGTCTTCGCGAGCCATGAGAGCGACATGGATTCCTCCTGGGAGCCGCTGACCAGCGCGAGGCCCACGTCGTGATTGGACCGCACGAGCATCCCGAGCTGCGCCACGAACTCGGCCTCGACGCTGAGCCGAGCCCGAGCGATCGACAGGTGCGCGCCGTCCAGGAACGCCTCGACCCGCCGCGCCGACGCCGCGTCCCCGCCCAGCCGCTCGCGGCGCCGCTCGTGGGACCGGCGGAGCAGGCGCACGATCGCCATCAAGGTGCCCATATCGGAGGAGATGTCGACGGCCTGTTTGTAGGCGCGCTCCAGCGCCTTCGCCGGAGGGGGCGCGGCGCCCTCGATCGCCGCCTCATACGCTTCGAGCACCAGGGCGACCCCCGGCCATACCGCGGCAGGCGACGTATCGGGCGCCAGGGGCCGGGGCGCGAGGAGCAGCTCGACCATCCGTCGATCCAGGTCGCCGCCGCCGTGCTCCCCCGGCGCCGCGTCCTCGTCGAGGAAGCTCTGGACCACGTCGCATCCGCACGAGATCCGCTGGATCAACGTGTTCGGCGTGAGCACGAGCTCTGGCGGGGCCGTCTCGCCGGCGAGCATCGAGACGACGAGCTCACACGCGGCGCTCCCCAGCATCTCGAACTGCTGGCGCACGGTGGTCAGCGGTGGGTCGGCGGTTTGCGCCTCCGGCACATCGTCGAAGCCGACGATCGCCAGCTCCTCGGGGATGCGGACGCCCGCCGCCTTCAGCGACGGCATCATCCCGATCGCGTTCTTGTCCGTCCCGAAGACCGCCGCCGTGCACGCATTCCGCAGCGCGATGAGCCGCGGGGCGGCGTTCTCGCCGCCTGTATACCAGTTGTCGTCGGTCCGGACGACCAGCTCCGGGTCGAGCGGTATCCCCGCCTCGGCGAGCGTCTCTCGGTAGGCGTCGAAGCGCTCGCGCACATCGGACTCGTGGAAGCAGCCGACGAACGCGATGCGCCGGTGCCCGTGTCCGATCAGATGGCGCACCGCGCCCCGGATCCCGCTGTGGTTGTCCGGGATCACGGACGGGCAGTCGCCCTTGTGGACATGGGTGCCGACGACGACGAGCGGGACCCGCTCGGCGGCGAGCTGCTCGATGCCGTCCACGCCGATCACGACGATCCACCCATCCACCTGTTCTCTGGCGAGCGAAGGGGCCTGGAGCGAGCCGGCCGTGCCGCGCATCACCAGCATGCGACAGCCGTGCTGCCGCGCCGCCTCGTGGATACCCGTCAGGACCGGGTTCCAGAACGAGCCGTCCAGATAGGGGGTGATGACGCCCACGGTCATCACACGTGACATCCCATGAACGCCTGTACCGCGGCGGGGCGGCCCCGCAAGGCGATTCACGTCACGCGTCGAGCGGCCGGCATCTCCTCCTGTGGCCGGCTGCCCGTCCGCGCCATCTTCCTGGGCCGAGCCGTCAGATCGGCCGCCCCGCTGCTCCGGCAACTCGACTTCACTGCCCCGGCTACCCTGAACCATCGCCCCGGTCTCCCTGCTCCCCCGTCCCACGGCTGCGCTCGCGTGCCCACCTATATACCACGGTCCGGACGTATCTCTCTGCGACGGGGCGATGTCGAATTGCTCGCTCGCAAACCACTTCGGTCCATTCGTGCTGAACGCCAACGCTTACCAATCTTCCCATCGACACCCATGCGCCGGTCGCCATGCTCGTGCCACGCGGCCTGCTCGTCCTCGACAACCCGCACCAACATCGGTTGAGCGCGCCAGCCGGCCACACAACCGTCCTGGCAATCGTCCTCGGCGACTCAACACCGCGTCGACCCACGAGCTCTCCACGGGACGACGCGGGAGCCCTACGGACGGCGCGGGGCGTCGGGCCCAGGCCATGCCCGCATCGCGGCCTCCACGGCCGCGCGGAGGCTCTCCCGTGACGCGCCGTCCCGCGCCTGGACCGACATCCCCAGCAAGACGGTCACGTAGAACGTGGCCAGCGCGGCGGCGTCCGTGTCAGACGCGAGCTCGCCGTCCTCGGTGCTCCGCTGGATCCGCGCCTGGAGCGAGGCATGCCAGGCCTCGCGGCACCCTCGCATCAGGTCCTGTACGGGCCGCGCGCCGGGGGAGCACTGGGTCCCGGCCAGCGCGATCATGCAGCCGGACGGCCGATCGGGCCGGGTGAACTCGTCGGCCGCCGTCTCGAGCAGCCGCCGCACCGCGCCGCGGGCCGTCGGCACCTCGGCAAAGATGCAGCCCATGCGCTCGCCCCCCCTGGCGAGATACCGATCCACCGCCGTCCGAAAGAGCTGCTCCTTGCCCCCGAAGGTCGCGTAGAGGCTCGACGGGCTGATGCCCATCGCCGCGCTCAGCTCGTCGAGCGACGTCGCCTCATAGCCCCGGTCCCAGAACAGGAGCATGGCCCGCTCCAGCGCCACCTCCTGATCGAAGGCGCGCGGCCTCCCTCGCCCTCGCTGGACCCGCCCCGCCGAATTTTTCATAACGATCGTTCCATAAATCGCTTGACGGACAGCAACAGCCTACGTAGCTTCTTTATAAGGAACGATCGTTCCAAAAAAAAGGAGGACGTCTCGATGGGTACGTTGAAGGGCAAGGTTGCGCTGGTCACCGGGGGTTCGCGGGGTATCGGGGCGGCGATCGCGAGGCGGCTGGCGCACGAGGGCGCCACCGTGGCCATCACCTATGCCGCGTCGCCCGCGAGGGCAGCCGAGGTGGTGCACGGCATCGAGGCGGCAGGCGGCAGGGCGATCGCCGTCCGGGCGGACAGCGCCGACGCAGAGGCGGTGCGGAGCGCCGTTGCCCAGACGGTGAAGACCTTCGGCCGGCTCGACGTGCTGGTGAACAACGCCGGCGTCGCCGCCATCGCCCCCCTCGATCAGTCCTCGCTGGAGGAGTTCGATCGTCTCATGGCGGTGAACGTCAGGGGCCTCTTCGCCGCCACGCACGAGGCCGTCCGCCACATGGGCGAGGGCGGGCGCATCATCAACATCGGGAGCATCAGCAGCGACGGAGCGCTCATCCCCGGGATGGCCGTCTATGCCGCGACCAAGGGAGCGGTCGCCGGCCTGACCCGCGGCTGGGCCCGGGATCTCGGTCCGCGCGGCATCACGGTCAACAACGTCCAGCCGGGCCCGGTGGACACCGACATGAACCCGGCCGACGGCCCGCTCGCCTCCGGGTTCAAAGGCCAGATCGCCGTGCAGCGCTACGGACAAGGCGACGAGGTCGCCGGCATGGTGGCCTACCTGGCCGGCCCCGAGGGCGCCTTCGTCACGGGCGCCAACCTCAAGATCGACGGCGGCTTCACCGCCTGATCTTCCCGAGCCGCGACCGGAGACCGCGTCAGCCGCCGTCCTCGCCCGGCTCGCCGCCGGTCCCCGGCGAGCGGCACTTCATCACCATGCGGATCTCGTTGCCCTTCTCGTTGTGCCGCACCTCGTCCATGAACGTGCGGATCAGCATCAGGCCGCGGCCGCTCGGCTTGTCCAGGTTGGCGAGGTCGGTCGGATCCGGCAGGTTGCGCGGGTCGAAGCCGGGCCCCTCGTCGCGCACCACGTACGTCGCCTCGGTGCGCGTCTCGCGCGCCACGACGATCACGCGCCGATCCCGGTACGGGCTCTCCGCCCGGCGGCGCTCGACGAGCGCGGAGAAGGCGCTCGGCTGCTCGTCGAGCAGCGTCGAGCTGACCTCGAGGTTGCCGTGCACGATGGCGTTCACGAGCGCCTCGCGCAGCGCCACCGCGACCTGGATCCGGCCCGTCTCGTCGCACAGCCGCATCCGTCCCAGGCTCTGCTCGACGTGGCCCACCAGCGCGGGGACCTTCGCCACGTCGTTGTCGAGCTCGAAATGGGACTCGGTCGCCGTCAGGCACGAGAGGAGCAGCTGCTCCCGCCGATCGAGCCGCGCCACCGCGAGGACGTTCTCGACCGTGTTCACGAGCTCCGCCGCGAGGTTCCGCTTCGCGACGTAGCTCGCGGCGCCGCGCCGCAGCGCCTGCACCGCGATCTCCTCGCTGCCGTGCGCCGTCATCAGGATCACCGGGAGGTACGGGTGCTCGCGGCGGATCGCCTCGACCAGCTCCAGGCCGTCCATCTCCGGCATCTGGAGATCGGTCAGCACGATCTCGGGCATCGACCTGGCGATCGTCTCGAGCGCCTCGACGCCGTTCTCGGCGTACACGGGCTCCATCCCGGCGCGCTTCTTGAGCAAGCTCCCGGAGAGGCGCCGATCCATCGGGGAGTCGTCCACCACGAGCACCCTCACCATCGCGTCACCTCGCTATCAGAGCGCCGCTCGCCCTGCACCGGCGGCGCCGGGTCCGCCGGCGCGCCCTCGCGCACGAACGCGGCGAGCTCGGGGAGCAGGCGCTCGATCTGCGCCCGCAGCGCGAACTGCGCCTCGGCCATGCCGCCGAGCTCGTTCGCGCGCGCCATCCTCTCCAGCGCGAAGGAGGCCTCGAACGCGCCCCGCGCGCCGAAGCTGTCGACCCCGCCCTTCAGGCTGTGCGCGGCCCGCTGGAGCTTGCGGGCGTCGCCGGCGGCCACCGCGTCGTCGATGTCGCCCATCCAGCGCGGGCACTCCTCCAGGAAGACCTCGGCGAGCTCGCGCAGGAGGTCGGCGTCGCCGCCCGTCCGCTCCAGCGCCTTGGTGCGATCGAACATCGGCCGGGCCGTGATCGAGGAGGGCGAGGGCTGCAGCCGCTCCTCCGATCGGGTGCTCGGCGGCCCGCTGTCGGACGTCGACGAGGGCGCCGACGCGTACGAGCTCGGCGCGCCGAGCGACATGCGCGCCGGGTCCTCGATCTCGAGGGCGGAGGGCCCGGCGGCCAGCCGGTCGATCATGTCGTAGAGCTCGTCGACCTGCACCGGCTTCGACAGGTAGCCGTCGAAGCCGGCCCGGAGGCAGCGCTCGCGGTCGCCCTTCATCGCGTACGCGGTCACGACGATGAGCGGCATGTGCCCGCCCTCGCGCCGCTCGCGGGCGCGGACGGCCCGCGCGACCTGGAGGCCGTCCATCTCGGGCATCTCCACGTCGAGCAGGGCCACGTCGTACTGCCCGCCCGCGATCTTCTCGACGGCGAGGCGGCCGTTCTCGACGATGTGCACGTGGTGGCCCTGCCGCTCCAGCCAGCGGCGCATCAGCTTCTGGTTGATCGCGTTGTCCTCGGCGACGAGCACGCGCAGGCCGCGCGCGCGCGTCCCGGGCGCGGCGCGGCGCGGGTCGGCCGACCGGAGCGAGGTCCGCGTCGGGACGCCGAAGGCGTGGAACACGGCCTCCTGGAGGTGGGACGTCTTCACGGGCTTCGTGACCATGGCGAAGACGCCGAGATCGCGGCAGCGCGCGACGTCCGCCTGCGCGGACGTCGAGCTGAGCAGCATGAGGACGCGCCCCTTCAAGATCTCGCGCTTCCGGCAATGCTCGACCACGGCGAAGCCGTCGACCTTCGGCATGCGGGCGTCGACGATGGCGAGGCCGAACGAGCTGCTCGGCCCGACCGCGTTGCCCCCCGGCTTGCCCCAGGGCAGCGCCCACACGCCCGAGTCCTCCGAGAGCGCCGCGATCGCCGCCGCCCCCGAGTCGACGGGGACCGCCTTCATCCCCCAGCCCTCGATGGTGTCCGCGAGGATGCGCCGCGCGGTCGCGTTGTCGTCGGCGATGAGGACCTTCGTGCCGAGGAGGTCCTTCGGGATCTCCAGGCGGCGCGACCGGGCGGCGCCCTCGAGCGCCCGGAGCTGGAGGGTGAAGTGGAACGTGCTGCCCTTGCCCACCTCGCTCTCGATCCAGATCTTGCCGCCCATCATCTCGACAAGGCGGGCGCAGATCGTGAGGCCGAGCCCCGTGCCTCCGTACTTGCGGGTGGTCGAGCCGTCCGCCTGGGCGAACGCGTCGAAGACGACCCGCTGCTTCTCCGGGGCGATCCCGATGCCCGTGTCGATCACGCTCACGCGGAGCACCACGGCGTCGCCGAGCGCCTCGCCCGCGTAGAGGCTCGGCGTGCCCTGGCTGTCCGCGCTGGCCTCCTCCTCGACGGTGAGGGGCGCGCGCGCGTCGACCTCGGCACGGACGACGACCTCGCCGGCGTCGGTGAACTTCACCGCGTTGCTCACGAGGTTGACGAGGACCTGGCGCAGGCGCAGCGGATCGCCGACCAGGGCCTCGGGCACGTCGGGGCCGACGTCGTAGGCGAGCTCGAGCCGCTTCTCGTGGGCGCGGAGCGCGAGCGTCTTCACGGCGTCGCCGATGATCTCGCTCGGGTCGAAGACGACGGGCTCGATCTCGAGCTTGCCGGCCTCGATCTTCGAGAAGTCGAGGACGTCGTTGATGATGGAGAGCAGCGCGTCGGCCGAGATCTTGACCATCTCGAGGTACTCGCGCTGCTCCTGGGTGAGCTCGGTCTGGAGCGCGAGCGACGTCATGCCGATGATGCCGTTCATCGGGGTGCGGATCTCGTGGCTCACGCTGGCGAGGAACTCGCTCTTCGCGCGGCTCGCCGCCTCGGCGGCCTCCTTGGCCTGCTGGAGCTCCTCCTCGACCGCCTGGCGCTGCATGAGCAGGGCGCGCAGGCTCGCGGAGTGCTCGCGCTCGTTCTCGAGCGAGGCCTCGCCCATGGCGTCCGCGCGGCGCTTGGCGATGCTCGCCATCACCGCCATGGCGGGGGTGGTGACGGCGTAGACGATGACCCGGAGGAGGTTGTCTTCCTCGTACGATAACAGGACGCCATCCTTCGAGAAGTAGAGCGCGAAGAAGACGCACGAGATGAGCGCCGTGACGATGCCGCCCCAGAGGCCGCCGCTGAACGCCGCGAAGACGATGATCATCGAGAGGATCGCGGGCGGGTTCGGGATGGTCCAGTCGAGCGCGGCCTCCAGCGTGGTGACCGCGCCGATGACGAGCAGCGCGAGCACGGGGCCGAGCAGCGGGAGCACGAACTTCTCCCACGAGGGCCGGCTGAGGCGCCGCTGCAGCGCGGAGGGGAGCGGCAGGAACGTGCCGCGGCCGTCGGCGTCGCCGCCGACCGACGGGCGGGGCTCGCCGCCCACCGACGGGCGGGGCTCGCCCCCAAGCGACGGGCGGGGCTCGCCGCCCACCGATGCGCGGGGGTCCGCGTGAGCGGTCCCCGGCGCGGCGGCGGGCGGGGGATCCTCGGCCTTGGGCATGGCCTCATGGAGATAGCGGGGTCGCGATCGGGCGTCCACGGCCGCGAGGGCCGGGTCCCATGGACGGGCGGCGCCGGGGCACAGCGGGCAAGTAGGAGGGACGCGCCTCGGCCCCGAGCAGCACGAGGCCGGGAAGCGCGGGTCGCGCCGCCGGCGGACGCGGCGCTGGCGGCCCGCGCCGCCGGCGCCCCGGCCGTCGCGCGCCGGGGCGCCCGCAGCCACGCTCACCGCGGCGCGCTCACCCCTTCACGCCGCCCGTCGTCAGCCCCGCGATCAGGTGGCGCTGCACCACATAGAACGCCGCCATGACCGGCAGCGACACGAGGAGCGCCCCCGCCGCGAACCGCTCCCACTGCGCGTCGTACTCGCCGATGTACCGCTGCAGCACCACCGGCAGCGTGAACATCTCCTCCTTGCCGAGCAGCGTCGCCGCGAGGATGAACTCGTTGTACGCCGTCATGATCGCGAACAGCGCCGTCACGGCGATCGCCGGCCGCGCCGCCGGGAGCACGACCCGGAGGAAAGCCTGGAAGCGCGTCGCCCCGTCGACCATCGCCGCCTCCTCCAGGTCGACCGGGATCGCCTCGAACGCCGCCCGGAGCTGGAAGATCGAGAACGGCACCGCCGTCGACGCGTAGCAGAGCACGAGCCCGGTCCGCGAGTTGAGCAGGCCGAGCGCGTCGAGCAGGAGGTACAGCGGGATCGCGCTCGCCACCGTGGGGAACATCTGCGTCGCGAGCAGCGCGCGCAGGCCGCGGTCCTTGCCGAGGAACCGGAAGCGCGCGAGCGCGTACGCCGCCGGGACCGCGACGGAGACGCCGGCGGCCGCCGTCGCGAGCGCGACGACGATCGAGTTGGCGAGCTGGCGGGGGAAGAGCCAGATCGGCTCGCCGCCGACCTTCTTCGACGTCGTGACCACCGCCACGATGTGCTCGAGCGTCGGCTGGTTCGGGATGGGCAGCACCTCCGGCACCGGCGGGCGCGCCCCGGAGAAGGCGATCGAGGCGACCCAGAGCACCGGGTACAGCGCGAACGCGACCGCCGCGACCAGCGCGGCGTGCACCGCGATCGACTCGACCGGAGAGGGCCTCCGCGTCACGCGACCTCCGTCGCCGCCGCCGGCACGGGCGCCGATCCAGCCTCGGCCCCGCCCTGCGGAATGGCGGAGACGGGCGTCCGCCGCCGCCGGAAGCGAAAGGCCCGCGTCGCGAGCGTCAAGAGCAGGAAGATGAGCACCGAGTACGCCGCCGCGTAGCCGTACTGGGCCTCGCGGGTGAACGCCCACCGGTACGCCTCGGAGACGAGGATGTCCGTGGTGCCGTCCGGGTCGCCGCCGGACACGAGGAACACGACGTTGAACATGTTGAACGTCCAGATCGCGCCCAGCGTCACCGCGGGCGCGAGCACCGGCTTGATCAGAGGCAGCGTAATTTTCCGCAGACGCTGCCACCGCGTGGCGCCGTCGACCTCGGCGGCCTCGAGCACGTCCTCCGGCACGGCGGTGAGCGCGCCCAGCGTGACCACCATCATGAACGGGAACCCGAGCCAGACGTTGGTCGCCACGTTGGCCGTGAACGCCGTCGTGAAGCTCGAGAACCAGGAGATGGGCTCGATGCTCGTCCCGAGCGCGGAGTTCACCGCCTCGATGAGGCCGGTGACGGCCCCGAACTGCCGGTGGAACATGCCCTTCCAGGACAGCGCGGTCACGTAGCTCGGCACGGCCCAGGGCACGATGAGGAGCACCCGGTAGAGCGCCCGGAGGCGCAGGGTCGGGCGGTGCAGGAGCAGCGCCAGCGAGACGCCGAGGAGGACGTGGAGGCAGAGGTTCACCGCGGTCCAGAGCACGGTCACCGCGAGCACGAGGTAGAACGAGCCGCTCGCGAAGAGCGGCCCGCCGCGGGCCGTGAGGATGCTGATGAAGTTGGCGAGGCCGACGTACCGGAGGTCCTCGCCCCTGCCGGCGAAGAGCGACGTCGCCGCGCCGATGACGAGCGGGATCACCACCAGCACGCCGATCGCGACGACCGCGTGCGCGACGTACTTGTAGGCAGGAATCGATCGCCCGATCGAGCGTCCGAGCGACCGCCGGAACGAGCGCCAGTGCGCGGTGCCGGGCGCCGCGCCCCTCGCGGCGCGGACCCACCGGAGAGCGAGCGCCAGCGCGAGCGCGCCGAGCGCGACGAGGAGCGGCGCCGGCGAGGCGGGGGGCGGGAGCGGCCGGCGGACGTCGTCGAAGCGGCGCTTGGCCTCGGAGAGCGCGACGTCGGGGGGCGCGTCGCCCCGGAGCACCTTGCGGATCGCGCGCGTGGACGGCTCCCAGGTCGAGCGCATCGCCGGCGAGGTCGGCATCGGGATGGCCGCCTTGGCCTGCTCGGTGAACGCCGCGATGAAGGCGTCGCCGGCCGGGACCGCCACGTCGCTCCGCACCGGCGGCGTGCGCGCGAGCTCGAGCCGCGTGGCCGCGGCCGCGGCGCCCGCGAGGTGGCGCGCGAGCGCCCGCGCCCCGGCGCGCCGCGCGCCCTGGGGCGAGAGCATCACCGCCTCGACGGTCAGGAACGGCCGCATCGGGAGGCCGGTCTCGCGCACCTTCGGGAGCGGGACGACGCGGGCGCGCCGCCGCGCCTCTTCGCCGAGGCCGCCCGCGAACCACGGCCCGCTGATCACGAACGCGGCGCGGCCCGCGTTGAACAGGTCGGTCACCAGCGCGCCGTTCGCGTCCTCCGGGACGACCCGCCGCTCGATCAGCGAACGGACGAGCTCGAGCGAGCGCTCGGGCCCCGGGCCGACGAAGCCGAACTGGTCGTCCTCGCCCAGCATCGCGCCGCCGAACGCCGCGAGGATCGGCATGTGCGCGTAGGCGTTCGACGCCTCGTACGCGAGCGGGTACACGCCCTCGGGGAGCGAGCCGGCCAGCGCCGCGATGTCCTCGAGCGCCGCCGGGGCCTCCTTCACGAGCGCGGTGTTCATGTAGAGCGCCACGCACTTCTGGCTGATCGGCAGGCCGAGGATCTCGCCCCGCTGCCGGACCGCGGCGAGCGCCGGCCCCTGGAACACGGCCTCGCCGCCCGGCTCGAGCGCGTCGCCCACGGGCGCGACGAGGTCGCGCGCGCGGAAGTCGCCGAGCCGCTCGTGGGCGTCGATGAACAGGTCGGGCCCCTCCCCCATCGGGATCGCGGCCTGGAGCTTCGAGGCGTAGGCGTCGAACGGGACGGCGAGGATCTCGACCTCCTCGCCCTCGAAGGCGGCGACGATGGCGTCGAGCGCCCTGGCCTCGTCGTCGCGGTAGGCGTGCCACAGCCGGATCGGCGCCGCGGCCGCGAGCGCGGGCAAGAGGAGGATCAGCGCGGGCGCAGCGAACGCAGCGAGCGTGAGCGCGAGACGGCAGCGACGGCTCGGCACGGTCGCCTCACGCTTCTCGCAGGCTCAGCCCGGAGTCCGCGTCGAACAGGTGCACCTGGCGGAGCGCGACGTGCACGGTGTCCCCCTTCGCGACGCGCGCCGCCGGGTCGAGGCGCGCCACGAACGGCGCCCCCGCGACGGTGCCGTGCGCGTACGACTCGGCCCCGAGGGCCTCGACGATCGCCACCTCGAACGGGGCGCCGCCGTCGCCCGGGGCGAGGTCCACCTCGTGCGGGCGCACGCCGACCGTCACCTGCCGCCCGGACGAGAGCGCGCCCGGGAAGTCGGCCGCGTCGATGTGGATGGCGAGGTCGCCCTGGGCCGCGACCCACCGGCCGCCCCGGCTCTCCAGGCGCGCCTCGACGAAGTTCATGGCCGGGCTGCCGAGGAAGCTCGCCACGAATTGGGTGCGAGGCCGGGCGAAGACCTCGAGGGGCGGCCCCGACTGCTCGACGACGCCCTTGTTGAGCACGAAGATCTCGTCGGCGAGCGTCATGGCCTCGACCTGATCGTGGGTGACGTAGACGCTGGTCGCGCCGAGCCGATCGTGCAGCTTGCGGATGTCGACCCGCACCTGCGCGCGCAGGGCGGCGTCGAGGTTCGAGAGCGGCTCGTCGAACAGGAAGAGCTGCGCCCGCCGCACGATGGCCCTGCCCATGGCCACGCGCTGCCGCTGGCCGCCGGAGAGCGCCCGGGGGTGCCGGTCGAGGAGCGGGCCGAGCCCGAGCATCTCCGACGCCTCCTTCACGCGCGCCTCGATCTCGGCCGGCGGCGTCTTCCGGAGCTTCAGGCCGAAGGCGAGGTTCTCGCGCACCGTGAGGTGCGGGTAGAGGGCGTACGACTGGAACACCATCGCGATGTCGCGATCGCGCGGCTCGAGCCGCGTGACGTCGCGGTCGCCGAGCGCGATCGTGCCGTCGTCTGCCTCCTCGAGCCCGGCGAGCAGCCTGAGCAGCGTCGACTTGCCACAGCCGCTCGGTCCCACGAGGACGGCGAACGAGCCGTCGGGCACGTCGACCGAGACGCCGCGCAGCACGTGGGTCTGGCCGAATCGCTTGTTGAGTCCGCGCACTTTGACAGACGCCATGTTGGAGACTCTCTTGGAAGGGAGGAGTGCCAGGCAGGATCAGAGACCATGGATGATCTGGTCTTCCGGGATGAGCAGCGCCCCGCTCACCGGAGGCAGCTTGACGGTGACAGCGCCGTTCGCGCCCGCCCTATATGTCTTTTTTTCGGGCGAGAGCACGTCGACGAGCACGGTCCCCCGCGTCAGCCCCGTGGTCATCGCCGCCCCGTCGAAGCTCGTGGCGCTCTGCTTCCGGGGGTGCGTGTTGAGCACCACGAGCGCATAGTCGCCGTCCGGCTCCCCCCGCTCGAACGCGAAGATCCCCGCGTCCTCGTCCCCTTCGCCCGTCCGCTCCGTCGACCAGCGCACCCGCTGCTCGCCGACGGTGAGCGCCGGGTAGCCCCTGCGCAGCGCCGTGAGCCGCTGGACCCACCGGAAGAGCGGGTGCTCCGTGTCATAGCCGCTCTCCCGGAGATCTTCGCGGTTCGCCGGATCGTCGCCGCCGCTGAAGCCCTGCTCCGTGCCGTAGTACAGGCAAGGGATGCCTTCCTCCGTGAAGAGGAACAGGAGCGCATTCTTGAGCGCCGCCTCGGGATCGGCCTTGAAGGGCGAGGCGCCCGGGCCGACATGGAGGAAGCGCGGGACGTCGTGGTTGTCGATGAAGTTGACCAGCGCCTTCAGCGGCGGAACGCCAATGCCGTTCGCGTTCGGCTCAGCGCCGTAGTTGAGCGCCCGCGCGTCCCAGAGCGCCTCGATCCGCCGCGTGGCCCGAGCGTCCCGGAAGACGTCGCGGAAGACCCGATAATGCTGGGGGAAATAAAGCACGGAGTCGACGGAGTCCCCCGTGATCGGCGCGGCGCCCGGACAGCCCCCCTCCGCCTCGTCGCCGTTCTCGCGCTCGAGATCGCCGCCGAGCGCTTCGTCGTGCGGGTGGGCCGGGACCTCGTGCTTCGTGAAGCTGCCGACGAGGTCGTCCTTGCCGTCGAAGGCCTCGCCGAACATGAAGAAATCGGCCTTGCCCATCGTCGCCAGCTGCAGCCGGACGTTCTGCGTGAAATAGCGCCAGAACTCGTGCTCGACGTGCTTCAGCGTGTCGATGCGGAACCCGTCGACGTCGGTGAGCTCGACCCAGCGCACGAACACGTCGACCATCGCCCGCTTCACGTCGCAGCGGGAGGTGTCGATGTCCTTGAGGCCGCCCGGGAGATCGCCGTGCACGAGCTGGTCGACATCCTCGAAATCGAGGATGCGCCCCTTGCGGTTGTAGACCTCGGGGTTTTGGAAGAGCACGGGCTGCGGCGGGAGGTGGTTGGTCGCGGGGTCGTGACGGAAGACGATCGGCGCCGGCCTCGACTTGCCGAGCGACGTCCGCGCCTGGACGCCGCGGGGGTCGAACTCCGGATCGTACTCGTTCACTGCCTCGACCTGGAGGCGCCCGTCCTCGCCGCTGCCCTGGATGTCCTCGTCGGGCTGCCCATTCTCGTTGATATCATAATAGAACAGCTGGCCGACGTGGTTCGTCACGATATCGAGGATGACCTTCATACCGCGGCCGTGGGCCGACGCGACGAGCTGGCGCAGCGACGCGAGGTCGCCGAAATGGGGATTCAGCTCGGTGAAATCCTGCGTCCAGTAACCGTGGTATCCGTCGACGCCGGCGTCGGTGTCGACGTTCTTGACGATCGGCGAGATCCAGAGCGCGGTGACGCCGAGCGCCTCGAGGTAGGGCAGACCCTCCTCGAGCCCCTTCCAGTCGCCGCCGTGCCACCTGCTTGGCGCCGAGGACACCCGATGGTTGTTCCCCGCGTCGCCGTCGGCGAAGCGGTCTATCAGCACCTGATAGATGATCTCCTCCCGCCAGTCGCTCGCGTGGGCCCCGAGCGAGGCCGACCGCGCGGGCTCCTCGTCGAGCTCGGCGCACGCCGCCGCGAGGAGCGCGAGCGAGGCGGCCCCGGCCGCCCGCGCGAGGGCGGCCGCGCGCGCCGTTCGCCAGAGGGAGAGTCTCGATCGCCGCCGGTCCATCGCGATCACCTTAGCTCGGCGTGTCGAGCCATCACGCATCCACGCGAGCCGACACACGCGCCGGACGAGAGCCCATCTCGACGGATGAGCCCGATGGGCAGCGGCGCGACCGCGTCCGGGCCAGGCCGCCCGCGCGCTCCGGCAGGAGCTTCTGGAGTGTCAGGCAAAGCCGTAGTGTCCGCAGGAGCCTTCCGAGCCGCGGAGCGCAATGCGCAGACGAGCAGCGGCACGGCGGCCGGCGCGGCCACGACGCGATTCTGCCCCGCCCTCAACGCCCCTCGCACGGCGCGAACGCTACACCGGCAGCGGTGGCCCGGTCCACGATTTCTGGACGTAAAAAGCGGGTTTTCGCGGCGCGACACGATCGACGCACACGCAATCGCGCCGCGCGCGACACAGGCGCGCAGGCGCACAGCCGAGGCCGGGGCGCGCGTCGCCGGCGAATCCCGATCGTGTGAGCGCCAGCCCATCCGGTCGAGGCGACATTCGCGTGACATTCACCGCGTCGCCGCGAACCTTGTTGTTTTCACCACGGACGCCAGCGACACGGGCTGTCGTTCCGTTGACGGTCCTGGCGTCGCATGGCACCGTCAGATTCGTGACCTTCTCGGCGCCTCCCGACCTCGATCAGGCGAAGGCCAGTGCCGGAGATCACAGGCGCCGGTTCCAGGCGGGCGGGACCGTGGGCGACGGCGTGATCTATATCGAGCGCCCCGCCGACAGAGAGCTCTTCGAGGCGCTCCTGCGCGGAGAGCTCTGCTATGTGCTGTCGACCCGGCACATCGGGAAATCCAGCCTGCGACTCCAGGTCTCGACGCGGCTCCGCGCCGAGCAGGTGGAGTGCGCGAGCGTCGATCTCGGGGCGCTCGGCACCGACACCACCTCGCCGGTGAGCTGGTACCTCGGGATCGCGTCGGAGTTCGCCGAGCAGCTCGGGCTGGAGCCGCCGGACGAGTTCTGGGATGCCCACTGGCACCTCGGGCCGGTGCACTGCTGGTTACGCTGGCTCGAGGACGTCGTGCTCGTGGAGATCTCCTCCGCGATCGTCCTGTTCATCGACGAGGTCGACGCCACGCTGGCCCTCCCGTTCTCGCGGGACGATTTCTTCGCCGTCCTCCGGGCCGTCGTGAACCGGCGCGCGGAGCGCCCCGCCAACGCCCGGCTGACGTTCTGCCTGCTCGGGGCGGCGGCGCCCTCGGAGCTCGTCGCGGATCCGGCGCGCGCGCCGTTCAACATCGGCCGCCCGATCCGGCTCGGCGACTTCACCCGCGCCGAGGCGCGCGGCTTCCGCGCGGGCCTGGAGGGGCTCGTGGCAGACCCCGACGCGCTGCTCGACGCGGTCTTCGCGTGGACCTCGGGGCACCCCTACATGACGCAGCGGCTCTGCGCCGATCTCGCCGGAGAGCGGCGCGATCTCGACGTCGACGAGGCCGTGGCGCGGCGGTTCCTGGACCAGGGCCGGACCGAGGACCCGAACCTGCGCCACGCGGAGCGGTGCCTGGAGGCGCAGTGGCCCCGCTGCGGGCGGACGCCGGCGCTCCTCCGGCTGTACAAGCAGCTGCTCGACGGCCACCGGGTGGGCGTCGACGCCGGGGACCCGGTCCAGCGGACGCTGCTGCTCTCGGGGCTCTCCGTGGAGCGGACGGAGGCCTCGGGCGCGCCGTACCTCGACGTGCGCAATCGCGTCGTCCGCCAGGTCTTCGACCGGGCGTGGGTGCTGTCGCGGGAGGCGGACCGAGCCACCAGGGAGCCGCTCGCGCGCTGGCTGTCGCACGGGCGGAGGGACGACTACGTCGTGGGCGGCGTGGCGCTCGCGGAGCTCACGTCGTGGTGCGATGGGCGGGGGGACCTCTCGGCGGAGGAGAGGGCGTTCCTCTCCGCCTGCGCGCGGGCGGAGGGCCAGAAGCGGTCGACGCGGCGGCTCATCACCGTGCTCGCGGTCGCCGTCACGCTGCTCGGCGGCCTGACCCTCGTGCTCCTCTGGCAGATGGGGAAGGAGGAGCGGGCGCTCCTCCGCGCGCAGCAGGAGTCGCGCGAGAACGGCGCCCGGCGGCTCGCGGCCCAGTCGGCGAAGGAGCGCGCCGAGGGCCTGCTGCCCCGCGCGCGCCTGCTCGCCGTGGAGGCGGCCCTCGCCGCCAGGGCGAGCGGCCGCCCCGCGGGCCCCGCCGTGGTGCAGGCGCTCGGCGACGCGGTCTGGGGCCCCGCCGTCGACCAGGAGGTGCTCGTCGGGAACGGCGGCGCGGTCCACCACGCGGCCTTCAGCCCCGACGGCCGCCTCGTCGCCACCGCCTCGGCCGACGGGGCCGCGAGGATCTTCCGCCTCGGCGGGCGCGACGAGCCGCTCGTGCTGCGCGCCCCCACCTCCGCCGGCGTCGTCGCCGTCGCCTTCAACCACGACGGGAGCCTCCTGGCGACCGCGTCGACCGACGGCGCGGTGCGCCTGTGGCGCCCCGACGGCCACGAGGTTCGCGCGCTCGGGACGAGGGACGCCGCGCCGACCAGCGTGGCGTTCAGCCCGGATGGCAGCCGCGTCGTCGCGGGGACGACGGGCGGCGCGATCTACGTGTGGCGCCCCGGCATGGAGGACGAGTCGCCGCTCGTCGTGCCCCTGGGCGAGCGGCTCATCCGGCGCGCGGTGTTCAGCCACGACGGGGCCCGGATCCTCGCCACGGCCATCAGCGGGACGGTCTACGTCGTCCGCGCCGACGGGCAGGGCGCCCCCGCGGCGCTGAAGGGGCACGGGCCGGGCGTCGAGAGCGCGGACACGAGCCCGGTGGACGACCGCATCGTCCTCGCGACGGGCGACGGGACGGCGCGCATCCTCGGCGCGGACCGGCGTGAGCCCGTCGTCCTCCGCGGGCACGAGGGCGCGGTGCGCAGCGCCGCCTTCAGCGCCGACGGCGGCGCGGTGGTCACGGCCTCCGCGGACGGGACCGCGCGCGTCTTCCGCGCGGACGGCAAGGGCGCGCCGATGGTCCTCGAGGGCCACGAGGGGGTCGTGAACAGCGCCGCCTTCAGCCGCGACGGCGCGAGCGTCGTCACCGCGTCGGAGGACGGGACCGCGCGGGTGTGGCGGCTCGGCGGGCCGGGCGAGCCGCTGCTCCTGCGCGGCCATGAGGGGCCGCTGACCGGCATCGCCGTCAGCCACGACGGCAGCAGGATCGCCACCGCCGGGACCGACAAGACCGCGCGCGTCTTCCGGGCCGACGGCTCGGGTGAGCCCGTCGTCCTCCGCGGGCACGCGGAGCACCTGCTCAGCGTCGACCTCAGCCCCGATGGGAGCCGCCTCGTCACCGGCTCGGCCGACAAGACGGCGCGGATCTGGCGCGCCGATGGGCGGGGCCAGCCGATCGTGCTCGGGGTCCACGACGACCGGGTGGTGGGCGTCGCCTTCAGCCCGGAGGGCACCCGGATCGTCACCACCTCGTGGAACGGCATCCTGCGCGTGTTCGAGGACGGCGTCCCGGGCGAGCCCGTCGTGCTGCGCGACGAGCGCGCGGGGCTGCTCCGGGCGGCGTTCAGCCCGGATGGCCAGCACATCGTGGCGACGTCGGGGCCCAACGTGAAGGTCTGGCCCGCGGACGGCCGCGGCGTCCCGCGCGTCCTCCCGTCGGGGTACGAGGACCGGGCGATCGCCGCCATCGCGGTGAGCCCGAACGGGAGCCACGTCGCGATCGCCGCGCTCGACGGCGGCGTGCGGCTGCTCCGCGTCGACGGCCAGGGCCAGCCCCTCCTCCTGAGCGGCCTCGGCGCGGCGGTCCGGACCGTCGCGTTCAGCAGCGACAGCGCACGCCTCGTCGCGGTGTCGAGCGACGGCATCGCGCGGGTGCTCCCCGTCGACGGGCAGGGCGAGGCGATCACCCTCCGCGCCGAGGGCGTCACGCTGACGGACGCCGTGTTCAGCCCCGACGCCACCCGCGTCGTGACCGCCGCGAACGACGGCGCGGCGCGCGTCTTCTCGATCGCGGCCGAGTCCCTGATGGCGCGCGCGTGCGCCTACGCCGGGCGCAACTTCACGCGCGAGGAATGGGCGCAGCTCATGCCCGGCATCGACTACCGCGCCACGTGCCCCGAGTGGCCAGGCGCCCCCGAGCAGGACGCCGGCGCAGCGCCGCGGCTGGACGTACGCTGAAGCGGGGAATCGTCGGTGAGTGTCCGGGCGTGTCGGCGCGCTCCGCGGCGGGCCGTGATCTTCTCTATCGGTTGCACGCGAAAGCTGAACTCACGCGAAGCCACGTGAACCCACGTGAACCACGCGCTGCGCGCTGCGAGGCGCCTGGCAGCAGCCCCACAGGATGCCTCTCCCACCTTTATTCCGTGGGGGCGGACCTTCTTGTCATGGTTCGCGCTTCAGCGGGAACCATGTATGCTCGGCCAGGCTTGCTCGCCCTCTGCCGCGCACTGCGCGGCCCCTGATCGCTGCCCGGTCTATGGCCCCGCTCGACCCGCACGCCGAGGAGCCGAACCTCGTGGACACCGCCGCTTCGCGGATCGGGACAGCCCTGAACGCCAAGTGGCGGCTCGACGATCTGCTCGGCGTCGGCGGCATGGGCGCGGTGTTCGCGGCGACCCACCGCAGGGGGACGCGGGCGGCGGTCAAGGTCCTCCACATCGAGTTCGCGCGCAACGCCGAGCTGCGGGACCGCTTCCTGCGCGAGGGCAAGATCGCGAACCGGGTCGATCACCCGGCGCGCGTCGCCGTGGTCGAGGACGACCTCAGCGACCGCGGCGAGCCGTTCCTCGTCATGGAGCTGCTCTCCGGCACCACGCTCCAGCGGCTCGCGAGCAGCGCCGGCGGCACCCTCCCCCTCGCCCAGGTGCTGCCCGTCTTCGACGTCGTGCTCGATCTGCTCGAGAAGTGCCACTCGATCGGCATCGTCCACCGCGACATCAAGCCGGCCAACATCTTCGTCACGAGCGCCGGCCACGTGAAGGTCCTCGACTTCGGCATCGCCCGGATGCGCGACCCCGAGCGGCAGGCCACGCGCGCGGGGCTCACGTTCGGCACGCCGGCCTTCATGTCGCCCGAGCAGGCGATGGGCGTGTCCGGCATCGACGGCCGGTCCGACCTCTGGTCGGTCGGCGCGAGCCTGTTCACCCTCCTGTCGGGCAAGCGGCTCAACCGCGGCCGGAGCGAGTCCGAGTCGTATTTCCTCGCCGCGACGCAGACAGCGCCGTCGATCGCGACCGAGGTCCCCGACCTGCCGGTCGAGATCGTGGCGTTCGTCGACAAGGCGCTCGCCTTCGAGCGCGGGGGCCGCTTCCAGAGCGCCGCCGCGATGCGCGGCGAGCTCCGCCGGCTGACGGCCGCGCACGCCGCCGGCCAGCTGACGCCCTCGCGCGAGAAGAAGGCGCCGCGCGTGCTCGTCCGCGGCAACGACACCATCGACGAGGACCAGGATCCGCCGTCGATCGTCGAGCAGACCTGCCAGCGGCTCGTCGGCGTCTGGAGGCAGCTCGCGCTCGTGCTCAGCAACATCCGCCAGTACGGGTGGAACCACCCCCACGTGAACAAGGGCATCCACTTCGCGTTCGACGAGATCACGCGGACGCTCTCGCAGAACCCCCTCGGCGTCCGCTGGGAGGTCACCCCGAGCGCGTTCACCTCGGGCGGCCAGCCGATCTGGCAGCCCGACAGGCCCCCGTTCGATCGCATCCCCTACCAGCTCTTCGCCGACGGCGTCCGGAAGATCCAGATCAAGGCCGGCATCACCGAGGCCGAGCTCCGCGATTTCGCCGCCATCCTGCTCCGCGACCAGAGCTTCGGCATGGGCGAGGACGACGACGCCGTGACCGCGCTCTGGGACCGGCGCTTCGAGCACATCGCGTACATGGCGATCGACCAGTTCGCCGAGGGCGACACGGACCTGGAGGATTTCGAGGAGCAGTGCCGGGAGGTCGCGGTGGGGGCGCGCGCCCTCGCGCAGATCGAGAGCCTGTGGGACGAGAGCTCGCTCGCGGGCAGGGCGCTGCAGCGGAACGTCGAGGCCGCGCTCGCGGAGACGGGCGCGGCCGCCTCGGCGCTCGCCATCGACCCGCTGACCCGGAGCACCCTCGGCGCCCAGATCGCGCTGCCGTCGGAGCAGTGGAACGAGCGCTACATGGACGCGTTCGTCGACGGCTACGTGGACGCCGTCCGGCACGGCGACGAGGACCGCATGACGGGGGCGCTCACCGCGTGGACCGCCGACCAGATCGTCCTGCACAGCTACGAGCTCGCGTTCGAGGTGCAGACGATGCTCCGGCGCGCGTTCTTCGCGCGGCTCGACGGCATGCAGCGCGGCGCGGCAGGTGCGGCAGGTGCGGCAAGTCGATCGAGCGCCGCGCTGCCGCAGCTCTCGCCGCGCGCCGTCGACCGGGCGCTCGCGCAGGCGATGTTCCCGGTCGAGGCGCTCCGGGCGATCCTCAGCGATCTCGCGACGGCTCACCCGGAGGAGCCGGCGGCCACCGGCGCGGCGGCCACGGGAGCGTCGGCCACCGGCGCGGTGGGCCACGGCGTGGCGGCCGCAGGCGCTGCCCTCGGCGGCGCGGCGGCCGCAGGCGTGGCGGCGCAGGCCGGCGTGGGCCGGAGCGCGGCGCAGGCCGGCGCAAGCCGGAGCGCGACACAGGTCGACGCAGGCCGGAGCACGGCGAAGGCCGATCCAGGGCGCAGCGCGGCGCAGGCCGGCGCAAGCCGGAACACGTTGCAGGCCGGCGCAAGCCGGAGCGCGGCGCAAGCCGGCGCGAGCCGGAGCGTGGCGCCGCTCGACCCGGCGATCGTCGAGGGGCTGGCCCACGCGCTCGACGTGCTCGAGGACGGCTCGCTCTTCAGCGCCGCATGCCAGTGCCACGGCGCGGTGCAGTCCGAGCGCCTGCGCGAGGTCCTGTTCGCCTACATGCGGCGGTGGGCGCCGGGCCGGGAGGCCGAGCTCGGGGACCTGCTCTCTCGCGCCCCGGCCCCCCTCGCCCTGACGCTCCTCCAGCTGCTCGCGCAGCTCAAGACGCCCGGCGCCCTCGCCGCGCTGGAGGCCGGCTTCGCGAGCCCGCACGTCGAGGTGCGCATCAACGCGCTCGCCGAGCTCCCCGACGCCGCCGCGGGCGAGGGCGGCTCCGCGAGCTCCGCCGCCGAGCGCGTCCGGGAGGAGCTCCAGAAGCTCCTCGACGACCCCGCGCCGCCGGTGCGCTGCGAGGCCCTGCGCCTCATCGGCAAGCTCGGCGTGCTCGCCGCGGGCCCGACGCTCGTGCGGCGGATCGTCGCGCCGTCGTTCCACGACCTCTCGGGGGCAGAGCGGCGGCAGTGGCTCGAGACCGTCGCGCACCTGAACCCCGCGCGCGCCGAGAAGCTCGCGATCGAGCTGCTCGAGAAGCGCCAGCTCATCCCGTCCGAGGCGATCGAGCAGACCCGCGAGCTGGCCGCGCACTTCCTCTGCCAGGCGCGGAGCTACGAGGCGCTCCGCGCGGTCAAGGAGGCGACCAAGCCGCGCTGGTGGAACACCCCGCCGGTGCGCGACGCCGCCGCGCGCGCCGCGGTCGCGATCGCCGCGCGCCTCGTCGCGCCGACCCGCCCGAGCGAGCGCCCGCCGGCGCAGGCGCACCCGGACGCGAGCGCGCCGCCCTCGCGCGCAAAGCGCTCGTACTCGCCCGTCTCGGTCCGGCGCGTGAGCCCGGGCGGGCCGCTCAGCCTGCCCGACCAGCTCGAGCCGTGGAGCACCCCGCGCCCCGGATCCATGACCCCGAACGGCGGCGACGGCGGCCGATCCGCCTACAGGCCGCCGCTCGTATCGCCGGTGCCCGCCTCGACGAGCGCCGCCTCGGCGCCTCCCACCTCCGTGCCGTTCAGCCGGCGTGGGCCGCCGCCTTCCTCCACGTCGTCGTCCACCCCGACGGCCGCGCCGCCGCCGATGCCGCCGTCGATGCCGCGCCCGGCCGCGCCGCCGAGGTCCCCCGCCCCGCCCTCGAGCGCCAGCGCCGCGCCGTACAGCGTGCGGCAGGGCCCCGCCTCGTTGCCCTTCGGCGCGCCGTCCCGCACGGCCATCGAGCCTGCGCCCGGCAGCGCGGTGCCCTCGACGAAGCCGGCGCCGTCTCCGTCGCCCCGCGGCGGGAGGAAGCCGTGAGCGAGGAGAAAGCCAACCTCCACGAGAGCACCGGCGACACGGCGATCTCGGGCGTGAAGGCCGACGGGCGGCGCCGCGCGGCGCTCGGCCTGGTGCAGATGATCTACCGGCTCGCGAAGGCGTGCCTCCTGCACAGCGACTCGAACCAGGCGGTGCTGTCGCTCGTTCCGTCCGCGATCGACAGCATCGTCCAGTTCTGCGAGCTGTCGGGGAGCGAGGCCGCGACGATCGTGTTCGCGGGCAACACCCTCTTCATCAACGGCCAGATGCTCCGCGCCTCGCGCGAGACGTACGAGGTCGCCCTGGAGCTCGGCAGCTTCTTCGAGGCCTGCGACGTCTCCGAGCTCGTGCTCGAGAAGGCGGTCCGTCGCGCCGAGCTCGCCGCCTTCGCCCGCCTCCTCGCCGACGCCCAGCGCGACCGCAGCATCGCCGCGCGGCTCCTCCAGTCGAGCCTGCGGGGCGTCCGGGTCCGCAAGCTCACGAACCCGTTCCCTGGCGGGGCCATCGACGGCGACGGCACCCGCATCGGCCGGATCAGCCGCACCTACGCGGCGGCGATCCTCGTGATGCGATCGTTCTACGCGGCCCTGCGCTCGTCCCCGGCGATCTTGCCGCAGCGGGTGAAGCGCGTCGCGCAGAAGCTCGTCGCCGCGGCCGAGGAGGACGCGCGCCTCCTGCTCTCGGTCGCCGCGGGCAAGATCGCCGACCCGGACGAGGGGGGCATCAGCGTGTCCACGGCGATCGTCGCGCTGGGCATCGCCCGGCAGCTCACGACCGACAGGAGGATGCTCGGGAGCCTCGTCACCGCAGCGCTGCTCTACGACGTGAGCCGGCTGCGGCTCACGGGGGTGCTCGCCGACTCGGCCGACGGCGAGGAGCCAGTCGCGCGCTCTCTCCTCGAGCGCGGCCTGAGCGACGACGAGAAGGAGCGGCTGCCCGCGAGCGCGGCCGTCATGTTGACGGCGCTCGGCAAGCTGCACGCGCCCTCGATCACGCGCACGGTGATCGCCTACGAGGCGCTCGCGCTCCGGCAAGGCGGCCGGCAGGGCCCGCTCTACGGCGGCCGGCGCAGCCCCACGGTGCTCGCGCGGATCCTGGCGGCCGCCCGCCAGTTCACGGAGCTCCGGACGGCGCCGTTCCCGACGATCGAGACCGCGTCGGGCGGCGCCTCGTCGCTCGACGCCGTGCTCCAGCGCATGATCTCGGGCGCCGAGAGCGCGACCGACCGGGCGATCGGCAAGCTGCTCGTCGGCGCGCTCGGCATCATCCCGACGGGGACGTTCGTGCAGCTGAGCACCGGCGAGCTCGGGGTCGTCCTCTCGACGCCGCTGTCGCCCGCGCACTTCGCGCAGCCGCCGGTGCGCGTCCTGTTCGACGAGCAGGGCCACCTCCTCGGCGCGCCGTTCGACGTCGACCTCTCGCAGCGGGCGCCGGGCGCGGAGCCGTGCTTCATCGTCCGGCCCGTCGAGGTCGAGCCTCACCACGAGCGGGCGATCCGCGCCGCGTTCGGCTTCCGTTCCGGGAGGGGCGCCGCGGGGGTGGAGTCGCGCGTGACGGCCGCCGCGCCGGTGCTCTTCGGCGACGAGGTCCCGCCGACGGAGCCGGGCGACACGCTCGCGCCGCGCGCGGTCCGCTCGGAGGAAGGCGCGCGCTCCGCCCAGGCGCGCAAGGAGGCCGCGTGGCTCGGCAGGCCGCTCGCGGGCTCCGCGCAGGCCGGGCCGTCGCCGACCAGCGTGCAACCCCGGCAGCCCGCGCCGGCGGATCGCCCGGCGCCGGCCGAGCGGGGTCGCGACGAGAACCTCATCTCGACGCAGCCGCCTCCCTCGACGGCGGCGGCGCGCGCGGCGATGGCCGTCCCTCCTCCGCCGCGGTTGCCGCGGGACTCGCGGCCCTTCGGGCAGGTCGCGTCGACGAGGTACTCCGTGCCGGCGCCCGAGCCGACGCGCCCGTCGCGGCAGTTCGAGCGCCGGGACGACGCGCCGGCGCGGGACCCGGGCGTGGGCCAGCTGCCGACGATCGGCCCTCCGGCGGGGTTCCCGGCGTCGCGGAGGTCGGGTGATCTCCGGCTCGGCGCGTCGGCGCGCCGGTCGGATTCCCGAGTTGATCCGGAGGATTGGGACTGGGACGACGAGCTCCCGACCATCGACCCGCCGCCGCCGGGGCCGCCGCCGACCTCGCGGAGCCCTTCCTTCGCGTCCGAGCCTCCGCCCGCCAGCGCGCTCGATCACGCGCCCACGTACACCCCGCCCCGTCCTTCCAGCCACGCGTCGGACCGCGCCCCTGCCCCTCGCCATCCATCGCCCCGTCCTTCGAGCCACGCGTCGGACCGCGCCCCGGGCTATCCGCCGCCCCGTCCTTCGAGCCACACGTCGGACCGTGCCCCTGCCCCTCGCTATCCATCGCCCCGTCCTTCGAGCCACACGTCGGACCGTGCCCCTGCCCCTCGCTATCCATCGCCCCGTCCTTCCAGCCACGCGTCGGACCGTGCCCCTGGCTACGCGCCGCCCCGTCCTTCCAGCCACGCGTCGGACCGTGCTCCTGGCTATCCGCCGCCCCGTCCTTCCAGCCACGCGTCGGACCGCGCCCCTGGCCACGCGCCGCCCCGCATCCCCAGCCCGACGCCGGCCCGTGCCTCCAGCCACGCGCCGCCCCGCATTCCCAGCCCGGCGCCGGCCCGTGCCTCCAGCCATGCGCCGGGCGGTGCCCCAAGCTACGCCCCGGAGCCTGTCCCGACGGAGCGGAACGCGCCGCGCGCGTTCTCCAGCGCCGGGTCCGGCGCGAGCCTGGACGACGCGGACCTGACGTGGACCGACGAGCTGCCGACGCTCGATCCTCCCCCGCCGCCGAGCACGGAAGAGCTCGAGCGCGATCGGCTGCTCGCGGCGTACCTGGCCGAGCGCACGCCCTTCCCGCAGGCTGGTCTTCATGAATGGAGCTCGGCGCCCAGCGAGGCGCCGGGGCGCGCCGAGGCGGACGTCGACGGCAGGTGGCGCGGCGACGCGCTGTCCCAGCGGCCGGCGCCCGACTCGCGGGCGATGGCGCCGATCACCATGGCGCCGACGAGCTCCAGCTCCTTCGGCGCCACGAGGCGCCCGCGCGCGCCCATCCCGCGGGAGGAGCCCGAGGACGACGGGGGTGATCCTCCGGCGCCGGAGGGACGGGACCGCTGATGGCCTGGCCCGCTGCGGCGAGCCGTGGGCTCGCTGCGCTGCTGCTCGCCGCGCCGGCGTGCGCCGACGACGGCGGGGATCCCCCGCCGGTCGAGCACGCCTGCAAGCTCGGGTACCTGGGCGAGGAGGGCGCCGACATCCGCATGGAGGTCATCGCGCTCGACTCGAGCGACGCGGCGCGCCCGGTGAGCGACGGCGACGGGATCGACATCATCATGCCGCCGCAGGGCGGGCGGGTGCTCTTCCTGGGCGTCCGCGCGACGAACCTGAGCGCCTGCGGCGTCCAGCTGTCCGGCTCGCTCCGCGATCCCGTGTCCGGGCGTGTGATGTCCGAGTCGAGGACGGTCAACCTCAGGCCGACCGGCGACGGCTGGGGAGCGAGCGTCGACGCCGACATCTCGACCTTCGCGAACGTGGGAGTCTGCCCGAACAACTGGTCGGGCAGCGACATCTTCGATCACGACTACGAGATCGAGGTGCAGGTGAAGGACAGGGAGGGCCGGACGGCGAGGCAGGTGCGGCAGGTCCGGCCGGCGTGCAACGAGCCCGAGTTCGAGGTCGAGTGCCGCTGCATCTGCAAGCACGGGTACGTCCTCGGCGAGGCGTGCGAGTAGGCCGAAGCGCTCCGAATTCGGCGGCGGCGTGGGTGATCCGAAGCGATGTCGCTCGCGCCGGCGCGGCCACGCGCCCTACACGTCGAGGTCCTTCCACCGCCTCGAGCGCCGGGAGAAGATCAGCATCCCCACGAGCGAAGCGACCCCGATCGCCGCGAACGAATACCAGATCTCGTAAGGCCGGTAGGTGTCCCAGAGCAGGCGCGTGGCCTCGGCGGCGTCGATGTGCAGCGTCTCCTGCAGCGTCCTGAAGGCCTGCTGGCGCGACACCCCGAGGAGCTCCGAGAGCGACGCCACATCGCCGTCCCAGGCCTTCCCCTTGGCGAGATCGGTCTTCTCGGCGAGGTAGCGCAGGGCCAGCGTGGCCTTCTCGCCCCGGGTCCCATAAAGGATCCCCGCCATCTGCGCGCCGATCGCGGGGCCGATCGCCGCCGGGATGTTGATGTAGCCGAGGTAGAGCGCCTTCTTTCCCTTCGGCGCGATGAGCGAGAAATACTCGCTCTTCTTCGGGCCGGTCAGCATCTCGCCGATGGAGAAGAGCAGGATGCCCAGGAAGAGGACGTAGAGCGACGTCGTGGTCCCTGAGACGAGGATGCCGAAAATGGCGACGAGGATGCCCAGCGTCATCGCCGAGAGCACCTTCATCCTCGCCACCAGGTACGAGAAGGGCACGAGGAGCAGGACGATGCTCACCGAATTCACGTTGAGCACGTTCTCCTGCTTGAGCTGGACCCCGCGAGGATCCTTGATATCGAGCCACGACGCCGGGAGCCAGGGGTTGTTCTGCACGAAGGAGGTGCTGCTGATCCAGTCCGTGTAGAAGTTCGGCATCAGGTCCCAGAGCTGGTACATCATCAGCCAGAACCCCGAGAGCAGCAGGATCACGGTGATGAGCCGCGCGTCCCAGATGTTCTTGATCGTGTCCTTGAAGACCTTCCACGCCCCGGAGGTCTTGTCAGCGCCGGAGTCGACCTCCTTGTACGTGAACAGCATCAGGAAGTTCAGGGAGATGATGGCGGCGCAGCCATAGAAGACCCACGACCAGCTCTTGCCGTGGAGGTAGCCGGCGAGCGGCGGGCCGATCGCCGCGCCCACGTTCACGAGCCAGTAGAAGAGGCCCCACCCGACCGACGAGTTCGACTTGTCCATCGACTGGGCCAGGGTGCCCTGGATCCCGGGCTTGAAGAGGGCCGTGCCCGTCGCGAGGATGACCACGCCGAGCAGAAAGCCGGTGAAGCTCCGCTGCGTCGCCATCAGCAGATAACCGATGATCTTCAGCCACACCGTGATGAAGATCGTGCGCTTGTAGCCGTACCGGTCGGCGTAACCGCCGGTGACCATCGGGAGCAGCGACTGGATGAGGGCCCAGACCATGTAAATGGTGCCCTTGTCCTGCTGGCTGAAGTGGAGCCCTCCAGGCTCGTCGGCCTGGGCGATGTAGATGGGCATGACGACGCGCACGCCGTAGTAAGCCAGCCGTTCCCACATTTCCATGGTGCAGCCCATCCAGAAGGAGCGCGGCAGGCTTTTCAGGGTCTGAGCAAAGGAAAGCTTCGGCGGCGCCTCGACGGCCGGCTCGCTCACGGCGGCGTTGGTCATTTCATGCTCCTCGTGCGCCCGGGCCCCGGGCAAGCCCTCGTACCACACCGAGAGCAGCGTACACACCTGGATCACAAGCGTGTCCCGCCGCGGTCCGTCAGGGGCAACTACGATTGAGCAGCTCCTTCGCAGCGAGCGAGCGGGCGCCGGTCTCACGCGCGTCGAAACAGCCGGTCTTCACCGCCGCGCTCTGCAGTCCGATTCACACTTCGACAGCGCGGATCATGGATCATCCTGAACAGCAGAGCCGGGAGCGAGCGGAGCTCGCTCCCTGTCGCCCACCGGGCGGGTGGTTCGCTCGTGATCCGTGAGGGGCGTTTCTTGTCAGGGCATGGCGTGACGCGCCCTGCGACCGCCACCTGCCGCGGCACCTGGCGACCGCGGTCCCGTCCGGCCAGCGCCCGCCTCCCCTGCCGCGCCGCGCAGCGGCGCCGGCCGAGCGGCGCTGCAGCTCGGCCGCCGGCGAGTCTTTGCCTGCGGCGCCGTCCTGGTGGTAGGGCAAACCCCGTGATGCACGCGCGGCGGAGCGGCGATCGATCCGGCGGGACCACGCTGGAGCAGGCGATCGCGCGTTTCCTGACCTACCTTACGGCCGAGCGGCGGGCCTCGCGCCACACCGTGGCTGCGTACCGGCGCGACCTCGAGCAGCTCGCGCGCTTCGCCCGCGAGAAGGCGGCCGCGAACGCCGATCACCGCCCTGCGCGAGCGCGCAGCAAGGCCTCGGCCCCCGGCAAGGCCTCGGCCCCCGGCAAGGCCTCGGCCCCCGGCAAGGCCTCGGCCACCGGCAAGGCCCCGGCCCCCGGCAAGGCCCCGGCCACCGGCGAGGCTCCCTCTCCGGACGAGGCCCCGGCCGTGGATGGCCTCGACGTGCTCCTCCTGCGCAGCTGGCTGGGCTCGCTCGCGCGCACCCACGCGCCCGCCTCGATCGCGCGCAAGGTGGGCGCCGCCCGCGCCCTGCTCCGCTACCTGGAGCGGCGCGGCGAGGTCGACAAGAACGCGGCGGCCCAGCTCGCCCTGCCCAAGGTCCGGCGCCCGCTGCCCACCTTCCTGGACGTCGACGCCGCCGCCGAGGTCATGGAGATCCCCGGCACCGAGACGGCCGAGGGGCTCCGCGACCGCGCCATGCTGGAGACCCTCTACGGCGCGGGCCTGCGCGTCTCCGAGCTCTGCGGGCTCGACCTCACCCACGTCGACCGGCGCCCGGCCGACAGGGCCGCGGTGCGCGTCGTCGGCAAGGGCGACAAGGAGCGGATCGTCCCGCTCGGCTCCCACGCCCTCGCCGCCATCGAGCGCTACCTCGAGCGGCGCGACGAGCTCGCCGACCCGACGACCGGCGCCCGCGACCCCCGCGCCCTCTTCCTGTCCCGCCGCGGCGCGCGCATCGGCGTGCGCCGCGTCCAGGCGCTGGTGCAGCGCTACGGCGCGCTCGGCGCCGGCCGGGCCGACCTGCACCCGCACGCGCTCCGGCACACCTGCGCGACCCACCTGCTCGACGGCGGCGCCGACCTCCGGGCCATCCAGAAGCTGCTCGGGCACGCCTCGCTCGCCACCACGCAGCGGTACACGCACGTCTCGATCGACCACCTGCTCAAGGTCTACGACGCCGCTCACCCCATGGCGCGGAAGCGGAGCCCCGCGTGAAGCGAGCCTCGAGCTCGCCGGGCCCCGCGGTCCCGACGCTGGCCCGCGCGTGGGCGGGGCGGCTCGCCAGGAGCGCGCTCGGCGCCAGCGTCTTCGGCGTCGTGGCCGCGTCGCTCGACGCCGGGTGGGCCACGGCGGGCGCCGGCGACGACGCCGCCTTCCAGCTCGCCACCTACCTCGCCGACATCGGGGTGTTCGCGCCCGTCGCGCTCGTCGTCGGCCTGCTCGCGGGCGCCTCCGCGATCGTGGTCGACCCGTCGAGCCCGCCGTCGCCGGCCACGCTCGTGGGCGCGCTGCGGGTGCGGGCGATCGGCCGGCCCGCCGACATCGCGGCGTTCGTGCCGCTCGCGGTGCTCGCGGCCTTCCTCTGGATGACCCTGTGCGCCCACCTCGCCCGCGCCCTGCTCGGCCTCGAGGCCGCGCCCCTCCTGGTCGGCACCGCCGTCGCCGCGGGCGCGCTCGGCCTCGGCCTCATCGCGGGCCTCGCCGTCCTCGCCCTCACGCCGCCGCTCAGGCGCGCGCTCGCCAAGGCCAGCGACGGCCGCCCCGCCTGCGTCGATCCGGCGGTCACGGGCGGCGTCGCGCTCGCGATCGCCGCGGCCCTGTTCGCGTTCGGGGTCGCCACGGGCGGCGTCTCGGGCGAGGGCGGCTTCCTCGGCATCTACGGCATCTTCAAGCGCCCCGAGCTCGACCTGCGCGCCCCGGCGCTCCTCCTGGTCGTCGCGCTCGCCGCCTCCCTCGCGCCGGTCGCGGTCCGGACGGCGCGCGCGCCCGTCGCGCTCCTCGCCGCGCTCCTGCCGCTCGCGCTCACCGCGCGCGCCGCCTCGGCGCTCAACGCGGAGCCCGCGGTGGCGCAGGCGATCGAGCGCGGCGCGCCCGTCGGAGGCAAGAGCCTCGCGGTCCTGCGCCGCCTCGCCGATCGCGACGGCGACCGCGCGGCCGCCCTCTTCGGCGGCGGGGACTGCGACGACCGCGACGCGCGCGTCCACCCGCTGGCCGAGGAGATCCTCGA
The DNA here is from genome assembly GCF_051520435.1 of Sorangium sp. So ce363. Classification (NCBI taxonomy): domain Bacteria; kingdom Pseudomonadati; phylum Myxococcota; order Polyangiales; family Polyangiaceae; genus Sorangium; species Sorangium sp. So ce363. Next base: position 10,809,029 of record NZ_CP150333.1, read on the forward strand.
CAACGGCGTCGACGACGACTGCTCCGGCGGCGATCTGACGGCCGCGGCGCTCGCCGCGCTCGCCCCCGCCCCGAAGGCGGCCCCGCGCGCCGACTCGCGCGGGTCGCCCGCCGCGCGCCTGCCGGCGGACCTGAACGTCGTCCTCGTCACCGTCGACACGCTCCGCTGGGACCTCGGCTACGCGGGCAACCCCCGGCCCGTGTCGCCGAACCTCGACGGCCTCGCGGCCCGCTCCACGGTGTTCGAGCGCGCGTACTCGCTCGCGTCCTACACGGGCAAGAGCGTCGGCCCGATGCTCATCGGCAAGTACGGGAGCGAGACCCACAGGAACTGGGGGCATTTCAACAAGTTCAGCGAGGAGGACACGTTCGTCGCCGAGCGCCTGAAGCGCGCCGGGGTGCGCACGATGAGCGTGCACGGGCACCGCTACTTCGGCAGCTTCGGCGGGCTCGACCGCGGCTTCGACGTGGTGGACATGTCCGCGGCGCCGCCGGAGGGCGCGCCCTGGGACGTCGACAACAAGGCGACGAGCGCCGCGCTGACCGACGCCGCGCTGCGGCTGCTCGGGTCGACCGACAACACGGGCGGGCGCTTCTTCCTGTGGGTCCACTACCTCGACCCGCACGCCGACTACCTCCGGCACGACGACGCGGCGGGCTTCGGCGCGGCCTCGCAGCGGGATCTCTACGACGGCGAGGTGGCCTTCACGGACCGGCACATCGGCCGGCTGCTCGACGCGATCGCGGCGGCGCCCTTCGGCGGGCGCACCGCGATCGTCGTGACGAGCGATCACGGCGAGGCGTTCGGCGAGCACAAGATGTTCCGCCACGGCTTCGAGCTCTGGGAGGAGCTCGTGCGGGTGCCGCTGGTCGTCCACGTGCCGGGCGCGGCGCCGTCCCGGGTCTCGGCGCGGCGCAGCCTGATCGATATCGCGCCGACGCTGCTCGATCTGATGCGGGTGCCCGGGCCTGCCGAGGGCGCGGCCGCGAGCGACTTCCTGTCGGGCGCGTCGCTCTTGCCCGACGTGTTCCTCGCCCCGGGCGAGCAGGCCCAGGCGCGCGATGTGCTGATCGACATGCCGGCAGGGCCGTACAACGACGCGCGGCGGTCGTTCCTCCGCGGCGACATGAAGCTGACGATCTCGGGCGGCGCCCGGTTCGAGCTCTACGACCTGGCGAGCGACCCGGAAGAGCGGAAGAACCTCTGGGGCACGCCGGCGGCGAAGGAGATCGAGCCGTACTACGCGGCGGCGCGGGCGCGCCTCCGCGAGGTCCACGTGACCGGCGCGCGGAAGTAACCGCCGTCCGGATGTCACCGGCTCGCGGAACGTCTCGTGACGTCGCGGGTGCAGCTCGCTCACTCCGCGGAGGGCGGGTTCCTCGCGCACCGGACCCCCATCCCGGAGTCATAGCGACCCGGGATACGGTAAACGCCGCTGCTCGTCGCGCGCAGAGACGCCTCGTCGTCGAGGGCGCTCCCGCCGCGGACGACCACGTAGTTGCCCATCGACGACGGCTCCAGACGAGCACAGTCGACGCACGGGACCTGGAGCGGGTCCGAGGAATCCCGAACGAACTCGCTCACGCCTCCGGCGAGATCCTGGTGGCCCCATCGCCCTGCTCCCATCGGCTTCGACCCGACAGGGGAGAAGTCGCTCAGCGAGCACCCCGACGCGGAGTCCGCATCCCCGAGGCAACCGTAGCTCGCGCGGCTCAGGTCGATCCCCTGGCCCCACGGGTATTCCCGATGCTCGTCCCCGCCGGCTGCGGCGTAGATCAGCTCCGCGTCCGTCGGGAGGCGCCCTCCGTCCCACACGCAGAACGCGAAGGCCTCGGGCCACGTGATGCAGTTCATGGGCAGGTTCTCGTTCGGCCCGGCGTCATCGGTCCAGGTCGAGCGCGGCGGGTCGCAGTGCAGGGCAGCCTTGAGCGCCGCCGTGTCCTCCTCGAGCCAGCCTTTCCAGGCAGCAGACCAGCCGCTCCCCGGGATCTTCGAGTGCTCCCCTGCGCCGGCCTCGGGTGCGCTCGCCCGCGTGCCTCCTCCGGCGTCAACGAACGCGCGAAACCGCCCCACCGTCACCTCGAACGTATCCAGGAGAAAGCCGCTCACCGTCGCGGGATAGGCATCGTCGCCTGCGCGCACACCGTCGAAGTTCCGGTTGAACGTGCCTCCCGGAACCAGCTTGCTGTCACAGCAGCTGATCTCCTCGGGTCCGCACAGCAGCTCCGTCCCCAGCTCCCGTGAGCCGCAGCTCCGAGGCGCAGCCGGCGCCCCGGCGCCCGCGCCGCCTGCCCCGCCGCCGCCCGTCGCATCCCCGCCTGCGCCGCCGCCGCCCGCCTCGCCCCCGCCAGGCTGGCCGCCGCCTCCGCCTCCGCCCTCGCCGGGGGCGTCCTGTTCGGGATCGGCCCCGCGGAATTCCACGCAACCACCGGCGAGGACGACCGCCGCGATGATCCAGATCCACGTGCCTCGACCATGGCTCTTGCGCTTCGCCATCGCCTGCCTCCGCTCCGTTCCCCGCGCCTTGATGGCGGCCCTTCCGGTGGAGCCCGCGCGAGAATGGTAGGGTCTTCTGGGAGAAGAAGCGGCGTCAAGCCACGCTCAGGAAAAGCAGGTTATCGTCACCGGTACCGGCTTATCGTCACCGGCGCCGGCCGAGCGTCCGCCGGCTCATGGCGATTGTTGGCGACGAGCAACCACGGCGGCCGGCGCGCGGAAGTGACCTGACACGGCGGACCTGCCGGCGCTCCGGGGCGGACGGATCAAACTGGGCGATCGCGCGACCAATACTTGCAATCACACAATTAATGCGCTATAACAAATATTGTGATGACGCAAAATGTTCTGGGGTCGCCCATCGAGCGGTTCACGCGGATGATGTTCTCGCGCATCATCGCGGGGCTCGCGCGCACGCTGCACGAGGAGGACTTCAGCGTGGCGCAGCTAGCCGCGCTGCACCTCGTCGATCACGGCGGCCCGATGCGCGTCACCGTCCTCGCCACGTCGCTCGGGCTCTCGGCCTCGGCTGGGAGCCGGCTCGCGGAGGGCCTCGTGCAGCGGGGGCTCCTCGCGCGGCAGGAGGATCCCGAGGACCGCCGCGCGAAGACGCTCGCGCTCACGCCCCTCGGCCGTCGGTTCGTCGATCGGGCGAGCGTGGAGCGGGTGCGGGTGATCATGGAAACGGCCGAGTCGCTGCCCAGGAAGATCTCGGCGGCGATCCTGTCGGCGGTCGACGCGTACCAGCGCGGCTGAGCCCTTCGATGGAACGTCTGGCGTGAAACCCCTTGTGTGAAGAGGAGGTCGATATGGATATCGTGGTTTTCAGCTGTGATGAGCTCCCGGCGGCGCTCGGCGCGCTCCGCGATGTGGCCCTGGCCGACGGCGCGCTCGCGCGCTTCGACCCGGAGCAGCGCGCCGTCCTGGAGGAGCTCGCGGCGCTGCACGGGGCCCGCGCCGACGTCGGCGGGCTGCCGCGCGTCGCGCCCGAGGGGGTGGCCCGCGCGATCCCGGATCCGCACCGGCGCAAGCGGCTGGTGCAGCTCGCGCTCGTGACCGCGATGGCGGACGGCGAGGTGACGGCGGCCGAGGTGGACGCGGTCGAGGCGCTCGCCCGGGCGCTCGGCGTGCGCGAGCAGGGCGTGGGCGTGCTCCGCCTCGTGGCGCGCGGTCACAGGGGGCTCGCCAAGGCCGCCGTGCGGCGCCGGCTCGTCGGCGCGTTCGCCGGCGAGGTCCTGAGGAAAGAGGGCCTGGCCGGCGTGCGCAGGCTCCTCGGGCCCTTCTTCCGCGCGGGCGCCGAGGATCGCTCGCGGGCCTTCCGCTACAAGCAGCTCGGGCTCCTGCCCGAGGGCACGTTCGGCCGGGTGTTCTGGGAGCACTGCACCGCGCGCGGCTTCCTGTTTCCCGGCGAGAGCCGGGACGCGATCCCGGAGCGCATGGTGTTCCACGATCTCGGCCATGTGCTCGCGGAGTACGACACCGAGCCCGCGGGCGAGATCCAGGCCGGCTCCTTCCAGGCGGGGTTCATCCGGCGCGACGGGTTCGCCTTCCTGCTCTTCGTGATGCTGCAGTTCCACCTCGGGATCCAGATCACGCCCGTCGCCGCGCCGCAGGTCGGGCTCTTCGAGGCGCGCAAGGTGCTGCGCGCGGTGGCGCGCGGCGCGGCCTGCAAGGTCGATCTGAGCGATCGCTGGGACTTCTGGGACGTCGTCCACCTGCCGCTCGGCGAGGTGCGCGAGCGCTTCGGGATACCGCCGCTCGCCGCGATGGCGGCGCGGCAAGAGGCCGCCTGAGCGGCGCGCCGTGGGCGCCGCCTCGCTGGCGAGGCGCCCACGGCGCGTTCACCGCCCAGGCACGGTTGGCTCGATGCCCCAGCTGCGGTAACCACGTCATCGATGAGCCGGGCAGCGAGACTCGAGGCAGTCGCCCTGCCGCCGCTCCTCGACCGCGTCGACCTCCACCGCATCGAGGCCGCGCGGGCGCTCGATCCCCGCACGCGGTCCGAGCTGGGTCAGTTCCTCACGCCGCCGCCGGTGGCGTCGTTCATGGCGTCGCTGTTCGAGCGGTCCTGCGAGGAAATCCGCGTGCTGGACGCCGGCGCCGGTGTGGGCAGCCTCCTCGCCGCGTTCACGGCCAGCGCATGTGCCCGCCGGATACGCCCGAGCGCGATCCGCGCGACTGGCTTCGAGATCGACCCGCGGCTCGCAGCGTACCTGCGTCGGACGGCGCGCGCGTGTCGCGACGAGTGCGCTGGCGCCGGGATCGACTTCACTGCCCGCATCATCGAGGCCGATTTCATCCGGTCAGCCGTCGAGCGGCTCGACGGCGGCCGGCCTCGCCCGAGCATGCCACGCTCGTTCACGCACGCGATCCTGAATCCACCCTACAGGAAGCTCAACTCGGGCACCGAGGCCAGGGCGGCGCTGCGGCGCGTGGGCCTCGAGACCAGCAACCTGTACACGGCGTTTCTTGGTCTCGCGCTCCTTCTTCTGGAGCCGGGCGGGGAGCTCGTCGCGATCACCCCCCGGAGCTTCTGCAATGGTCCTTACTTTCGACCGTTCCGGGAGCTGTTCTTCCGAGAGATGTCGCTGCGAAGGGTGCACGTCTTCGAATCGCGCGAAGCTGCGTTCGCGGAGGACGAGGTCCTTCAAGAGAACGTCATTCTTCACGCCGTCAGGGGCGGCCGGTGCGATCCTGTCACCATCTCATCGTCGCGCGGTCCCGAGGGCGAGCTGCTGTCCGTCCGCTCCGTGCCGTTCGAACACGTCGTCCGGCCCGGAGATCCCGAGCTGTTCGTCCACGTGGTGCCGGACGAAGCCGGGGAGAAAGTCGCTGCCACATTCGCGCGCATGCCATCCCGCTTGACGGACTTGAATGTGGGCGTCTCGACGGGAAAGGTCGTCGACTTCCGAGCGCGCGAGTTCTTGCGGCAGGAGCCCGACAAGAGCACCGGTCCGCTGATCTACCCGACGCACCTCGCGTCGGGCGTCGTTCGCTGGCCCAAACGCGGCAAGAAGCCGAACGCCCTCGTGGACGCCCCGGGGACCGCCGATCTCTGGATGCCCAGCGGGAACTACGTGCTCGTCAAGCGCTTCTCGCCGAAGGAGGAGCGGCGGCGGGTCGTCGCCGCTCTCTTCACGCCCGAGAGCGCTCCGGGAGCCCGGATCGGGTTCGAGAACCACCTCAACGTGCTCCACCGAAGCGGCAAGGGGCTGCCGGCCGTGATGGCGCGCGGCCTGGCGGCCTTCTTGAATTCGACGCTCGTGGATACGCACGTTCGACAGTTCAACGGGCACACCCAGGTGAACGCGACCGACTTGAGGAACCTCAGGTACCCGACGGTCGAGCAGATCGAACGGCTCGGGCGGCGGGTACTTGATCCCTGCCTTCCACAGGATGAACTTGATCACCTTGTCGAGGATGTACTCGACCTATCCTCATAGAGGCGGTCACGCGGGCCCGTGAACCCAAAGAGAACAGGGGCTCCTCCGCAGGATCTGTGGGCGCTCGGGCCGAGCAAGGGCAGAACGACTTGCGGGCATCCGCGGGGCGCCCTGCCGCATCGCACGGCTGGGCGAGGCGTTGAGGGCATCCGTGGGACGCGTCGCCTGCTCCCGGACCGTGGTCGCACAGGGGCCTGCGCCTCGAACACTCTGTTGTAAGCGGCCGCCGCCTTTTTGCGCCTTGGCGACTTGCTTGGTCCGATCGAGAAATCCGTGCCCGTCCGCCCGTCTACAGCAAGTACGGCTGTAGTACTAAGCCGGCGCGGCGCCGCGCTCCTCCGCCTCCGGCGGGTTCACCGGGAGCTCCACGACGAACGTGGTGCCCGCGCCCGGCTTGCTCTCCACCCGGATGGAGCCGCCGTGCGACACCACGATCGAGCGTGCGATGTAGAGCCCGAGCCCGAGGCCGCCGAAGTTGCGCACCGACACCGCGCGCTCGAAGCGCTCGAAGATCCTGCCCTGATCGGCCTCCGCGATCCCGATCCCCTCATCCCGGACCACGAGCAGCGCGCGATCGGCCTGCCGCCGCGCGCCGACGAAGATAGGCCTGCCTGCGCCGTACTTCATCGCGTTCGACAGGAGGTTGAGGACGACCTGCTCCAGGCGATCCGGATCCCAGTGCCCGACCACGGGCCCTTCCAGATCGAGCTGCGTCCGGCAGTGGGACGCCGCGAGCTGCGGCCGCATCCGCTCGACGACCTCGCCCGCCAGCGCCGCCAGATCGACCTGCGCGCGCGCGAGCGTCAGCCGCCCGGCGTTCAGCCGCGTGACGTCGAGCAGCTCGTCGACCAGGCGCCCGAGCCGCGACGTCTGGCGGCCGAGGATCTGGAGCATCGCCTCGATCCGCTCCGCGGGGAGCTCCGCGAGCGAGCGGCGGCGCAGCAGGCGCTCGACCGCCTGCACCTGCATCTGCAGCGACGTCAGCGGGGTTTTGAGCTCGTGAGACGCGACGAGGAGGAACTCGTCCCGCCGCTGGATCGCCTCCTGGGCCTCGGTATACAGTCGGGCGTTGTCGAGCACGAGCGCCGCGCGGCACCCCAGCTCCTCGGCCAGCCGCAGCTCGGCGGGGCCATAACGGCGCTCGGGCGCGGTCGCCAGCAGGGTCATGACGCCGAGGTACCGGTCGCGCGCGGCCAGCGGAACCCGCAGGAACGCATGAACGCCGAGCCGCTCCCAGAGAGGCCTGACCCGCGGGTCGAGCGAACCCACCTGCTGGAGCAGCGGCGTGACGCGGCCCTCTTCGCCCTCGGAGCCGGCCGGCGACGCCTCCGCCAGAACGCGCAGCGCGTCCTTCAGCGCGTCGAGCTGCTCGCTGGGCACCTCTGCCGCGACCGTCCAGCCCGGCGTCCTGCCCTCGCAGAGCACCTCGATGACGCACTGGTCCGAGAGCTCCGGCACCGGGAGTTGCGCCACGCTCTCGAACGTCGCGCCGTAACCCAGCGTCACCAGCTTGCAGCTCGCCTCGGCCAGGAAGCGCACGGCCTGCTCGGTCCGCTTGCGCTCGGTGATGTCGGTGGAGATGCCGCCGAGCGCGCGGGGCGCGGGCCCCTCGCCGAGCGGGAATTTGACCGACAGGAACGTGTGCGGCCCGTCCTCCAGCGGCACCGTCTCCTCCCACTCCATCGGCGCGCCCGCCTCGAGCACCTTCCGGTCGTGGTCTTGGATGGCCTCGGCCATCGGAGCAGGGAAGAAAGCGGCGACAGTCCTTCCGAGGATCTTCTCGCTCGGCACGCCCAGGAGGTTGCCCACGTGCCGGTTGGCGAGCAGATGTCGGCCGTCGCGATCCTTGACGTAGATGGCCGCCGCCGAGTTGTCGACGACGGTCTGGAGCATCTCCTGGTTGGCCTTGAGCGCCTGTTCCGCTCGCCGCCGCTCGGCGTTCTCCTGCTCCAGCTCGGCGTAGAGCAGGGCGTTCTCCAGCGAGATGGCCGACTGCGAGGCGAGCAGCTCGATGACGCTGAGCCGGCCGGGGGTGAAGGCGCCGGTGACGAGGTTGTTCTCCAGGTAGAGCAGGCCGATGAGCCGGGCCTCGCGCATGATCGGCAGGCACAGCACCGATTTCGGGCGCTTGCGCCGGAAATACTCGTCCTCCAGGAAGGGGTGCCGGGCGGCGGCGTCGTCGAGCAGCACGCGCTCGTGGCTCCGGCGAACGTAGTTGAGGACGGACTGCGGCAGCGCGGCCGACTGCGCCTCGCCCGCATCGAGCAGCCGCACCGCGCCCCCTGGCGTCTCGATCGCCGCGGCCCACAGGCGATCTTCCCGGACCAGCACGACGCATCCCTCCTCGGCGCCCGCGTGCTCGACCACGACGCGAAGCAGCATCTCGAGCAGCCGCGGGAGCTTGAGCTCGCCGGAGATGCTCTGCGAGGCCTTGACCACCGGCAGGACGTCGAACTGCTCGGCCCGTACGGCGAAGGTGACGGTGGGGGCCATCGGCTTGCGCGGGGCGAGGTGGGAATAGCGCTGGTCGAGCTGCTCCACCTTGGCGTGGGCGCCCCACGTGAAGTAGCCGGCGCGTGCCTTCTGCAGGTGGGCGCCTTCGGACGTGGAGAGGCCGCGCGCGCGGTAGAACGCCGCGGCGAGCTCGCAGGCAATGGCCTCGTGCTGGACGAAGCCGCCCTCGCGCGCCGCCGCGATGGCTTGCTCGTAGAGCCCGATGGCCTCCAGGTCCTGCCCGCGGAGCCGGGCGATCTCGGCGCGGACCAGGGCGTGCTTGTGGAGGAAGTTGTCGGGGCCGTTCCTGGCCCACTCGCCGAGCTGCCGCTCGCACTCGAGCAGCCGCTCGGGGAGCTCCCGCTGCGGGGAGGGCCCCGCCTCGTGCGCCTCGTCGCAGAGGGCCGCGAGCGCGAGCGCGAGATAATAGAGGTTCTCGGCGCTGAGGGCGTGCGGCTCGCTCTTAAAGGAGTGCTCGGTGATCGCGCGGGTCGCCGCCGCGAACGCGTCTCGGGGAGAGCCGAGCACGCAGAGCGCCTGGGCCTTCAAGCCGTAATAGAAAGCGTGAACGCGCTGCAGATCCCCCTCCTCCAGCTGCGCCTCGAAGGCCGGCGGATCCAGCTCGGATCCATCCAGCATCGAGAAGCGGACCGGCCTCCCGCGCAGCGTCTGGATCATGGCGTGGCCGCCGAGGAGGACACCGTGCGCGAACGCGTAACCGGCGCTGCGCATGAAGCCGAGGCGCTCTTCGACCTCGTGAAGCACGTCCTCCAGCGGCTCGCCAGAGAGCAGCGGGAACAGCGCGTCCCACATGCAGTTGAAGCATGCTCTGTTCAGATCCCCGGACTCGACGCCGGCGCTGAAGCCGGCGCGCGTGTACCAAGACGCCTCTCTGTAGTGGCGTGTCCAGAAGACGACGGTCTGTCCGAGGTAGCTGAACACCGCCGATTTCGTGGTGAGGAGCCCGCTCCTGTCCGCCAGGTCGCAGCCGAGCTTGCCGAACAGATACCCCTCCTTGTAGCGCCCGAACCTCGGGCCGATCAGCCTCGCGAAGGCGGCGTACGCGAGCGCGGAGGGCTCGGCGTTGCCGTGGCGCAGGCTGAGCTGGACCATGCGCAGGACGATGAGATAGAGCAGGTCCGCGTCCACGAAGAACGCAGGAGCGTCCATAGCCTGCAGCACGCCCATCGTGAGCTTGATCTCCGGGTCCGTCATGGGGGGCAGATGGATCAGGTCCTCGATGGCCCGATCGCCCAGGGCCTGCCAGACCCTCTCGGTCTCCTCGTCAATCTGTGCGCCTGAGGGATGCAGCGGCAGATCGATGTCGCAGGCGCGGAGCCACGCGAGCCCGATCTCCACCGCGCGCTTGCCTTGCCCGCGGGTCAGGTAGAAGGCGACGGCGAGCTCGACGACGGCGGCCGTCTCGCGCCGGGTCCTCGCGCGCTCCATGAGCTCTTCCAGGAGCCGCTCGGCCTCGTCGAAGCCGCCGGTGATGTACGCGACGTGCGCGCGCTCGAAGGTCAGGGCGTAGGTCAGCTCGTGCCGCGCCTCCCAGCTGTCCGACGCGAGCAGGGCGAGGCCCGCGGCGAAGAGCGCGGCGGCGGTCTGGAAGGCCGCGGCGGCCTTGGCCTTCCTGCCGGCGCGCAGGTTCAGCGCCGCGACCTCGTCCCGCTCCGCCCGGGAACGCAGGAGCGCGGCGCCGCGGTTGAGGTGGCCGACGACGTCGAAGAGCGCCTCGTCGCGCTCGTCCGCGCGCTGCGCCCTGAGGAGCAGCCGCCCGATCCCGAGGTGCATCTCGGCGAGCTGTCCCGCCGGGATGAGCGAGTAAGCGGCTTGCTGTACCCGGTCATGGAGGAATCGATAGGCGCCGCTCTGGCGGAGGAGCAGCCCCTCCCGCACGGCCTCCTCGAGCGCGTCGCGGAGCTCCGCCGCCGGACGGCCCGCGACCACCGCGAGGGTGTCGAGGTCCAGGCTGCTGCCGAGGCACGCAGCGAGCTTGAGCGCGTCCCGCGCCGGGACCGAGAGCCGCTTGAGCTTGCCCGCCATCAGCTCGCCGACGTTGTCGGTGAACCCCTTGTCGCGGATCGCGGCGATGTCCCACCGCCACCTGGCCTCCTCCGCGTCGAAGGCGATGAGCCCCTCCTGGTGCAGCGCGATCAGGAACTGCAGCACGAAGAACGGGTTTCCGCCGGTCTTCTCGTAGACCAGCTGCGAGAGCGGCTCGACCTGCTCCGCGGGCGTGTGCGGCGCGTGGACCGTCTCGGCGACGAGCGCCCCGACGTGGGCGGCCGAGAGCGGCTCGAGGACGAGCTCGGAGACGGCGGCGCCGCGCTTGCGCGCCTCGGCCAGCGTGAGCCGCAGCGGGTGCGCGGGGCCAACCTCGTTGTCGCGGTACGCGCCGATCAGCAAGAGATGCTCGGACCCGGCGTAGGTGGCGAGCTGCTCGAGCAAGAGGAGGCTTCCCGCGTCGGCCCACTGCAGATCGTCGAGGAAGAGCGCCACGGGGTGCTCCTTCCGGGCGCACGCCGCCACGAAGCGCTGGAGCGTCGCGAGCAGCCGGCTCTGGGCCTCGGTGGGCGGAAGCTCGGGCACGGGCGGCTGGGGGCCGAGGAGCAGCCCGATCTCGGGGAGCACGTCGGCGAGCAGCCTGCCGTTCGGGCCGAGGGCCTCCCGGAAACGCTGTCTCCAGCGCTCGACCTGCTCCTCGCTCGCGCCGAGGATCTCCTGCACCAGCGTCCGGAACGCCTGATGGAAAGCGCTGTAGGGGACGTCCCTCGCGGTTTGATCGAACTTGCCGGAGAGGAAGAACCCCCGCTCCCTCACGATCGGCCGGTGCAGCTCGGCGACGAGCGACGACTTGCCGATGCCCGCGTAGCCCGACACGAGCACCAGCTCTGGCCGGCCCTGCGCCACAACCCGCTCGAACACGGCGAGCAGCGCCCCGACCTCGCGCTCGCGCCCGTACAGCCGCTGCGGGACCCGGAATCGGTCGGAGAGGTCGCGCTGGCCGAGCGGAAAGAGCTGAATGGCGCCGGTCGCCCCGAGCTGCGCGGAGCACTGGTCGAGGTCGTGCCGCAGGCCGAGCGCGCTCTGGTAACGTTCCTCGGCGGCCTTGGCGAGCAGCTTGAGCACGATCGCGGACAGGGCCGGGGGAATCGACGGGACGAGCGCGTGCGCCGGCGGCGGCTTCTGGGCGATGTGACAATGGACCCACTCGACAGGATCGCTCGCCCGGAACGGCAAGGTGCCCGTCAGCATCTCGTGGAAGGTGACACCGAGGGAGTACAGATCGGTCCGCTCGTCGATCCAGCGGTTCATCCGGCCCGTCTGCTCGGGCGCCATGTACGCCAGCGTCCCCTCGATGAGTCCGACGTGCTCGAGGTGCTGGAGCTCGCGGGGTATCCGGGACGCAATCCCGAGATCGGTGATCTTCACCTCGCCGGTGGCGGGGTTGAGGAGCACGTTCTGAGGCTTGATGTCCTTGTGGACGACGCCGTGTCGATGCAGCCCGGCGAGCGCCTCGACCAAGCGGACGGCGACGGGAAAGAAGCGCTCGAGCGGCATCGGCCCGTCCTGGAGCCGATCGAGCGACACGCCGCCGAAATCCTCCAGGACCAGCGCCGGCTGATCGCCGAGCGTCTCGAGCGCATAGGGCTTGATGATGGCCGTGGTCTCGAGCGCCCGGGCGATCTCGTACTCGTGATGCAGCCGCTCGAGGGCGCGAGGGCTCGCGTGATCGCGCCGGAGGACCTTGAGCACCACGGGAAGGCCGTCGTCTTCGCGCACACCCCGGTAAAGAAGGGTGTCAGAGCCCTCGCAGAGGACCTCGATGATGGCGTAACGGGACGACGCCCCGTGATCGGACCAGACGGGATTGGTGCCCACAGGACCCCCACGACGGGTAATGCGAAGCATGCTGCCACGACCGGCGCGCATCGCCATCGCTTTGAGCGGACGAGGCGCCGGAACATCATCCGTCCTCCTCCGCGAACCCCCAGCGCGCGCTACGCCCCACGCCGGCGCCACCCTGTCGAGGACATCGTGGCAGGACCTGCGCCACACGCTGGCTCGCGAACGCCGTCGCCGTCCGCCGCTCGACCGATCTCTCGTGCAGCAGCGCGCAGAAGCGCTCGATCGTCGTCTTCGTGGACGGTGCCCACTTCATCGCCCGGAGGATCAACGACAAGGTCGAAAACGCGGGCAGCGGCCCCCTCAATCCACCCATTCGGAACACGAAGTGGGGACCTTGATGATGCGTAAGTGCCCAAGTCGAGACCAGAGTCCCCGCCCTCCCAGCCGTCGCCTCTCCACCCAGCCCCCGAGGGCACGCGACCTCCCGGCGGTCGCCTCCTCACCCAGCCCCTGAGAGCCCCCGGCTTCCCCGCCGTTGCCTCCCCGCCCCGCGCCGCAGGTTCCAGGCGTCTTTGCGACCGCCGCTCCGCCCACCGCCGAGAGTCTCCATCGTGCTGCCCGTTGCCTCCTCACCCGGCGGCGGAGACCCCATTCCCTCCCCGATCGGCCTCGACAGTCGACAGCCAGCCGACGCAGAAACATCGTGTCTTCATCTCCGGCCCTCCCGCCGATCTCCCGCCGCCCGAGGCGCCTGCCGCGCCTCGGGCAAGAAACCGACCCAGCGCGCGCTGGCGCCTCGCCAATACCACGTGCGATGTTGCCAGAATGCCCTCGACTCGAAGACAACCCAACCAGAAGCCGGAGACTCAGGCGAAGAAGCCCGGAACCAGCGTCAGGCAACCCTTCCTGACCGAGGACGCCGAGGTCGCGTTCCACCACTTCCGATCCATCGTGGCGCAAACCCCGGAGGACGATCTCGACCCCTGGACCGGCGATGCGCTGATCGTCGTCTACAAGGCAGGCGTCGAGATCTGGGGCCGCCGGAAGGTCGACGCGCACATCCCGGCGCTGATGTCGCGCGCGGCAGCGACCCCCCCAGGGGAGCCACAGGTGCCGCGAGCGGCGAGGCAGAGCCCGCCGCCCCGCCGCCGGGCGCGCCGCCGCCCGCGCCCGCGCCGACCGCGCAGCCGATCGACCCCTGACGTCCCCCCGGCGACGCCCCGCCCCGTTCTGCGGTAACCTCCTGCGCCACCCATGAGCGACCTCCGCCAGCCCGCCGAGACCAAGTACGAACACGAGCTCGCGGCCCTCGCCGCCAACGACACGGCGCCCAGGCCGCCCGGGTGGCGCCTCTCGCCGAGGGCCGTCGAGACCTACATCCTCGGCAGCGACAAACCCGTCGGCGGCGTCGCGATCACCCCCAAGTACATCGGCGATCGCGCCCTCGTGCAGGTCGCGCTCGCGACCCTCGCCTCCGACCGCGCCCTCATGCTCGTCGGCGAGCCGGGCACCGCCAAGAGCTGGCTCTCCGAGCACCTCTCCGCCGCCATCAGCGGCACGAGCGCCCTCGTCGTCCAGGGCACCGCGGGCACCAGCGAGGAGCACGTCAAATACGGCTGGAACTACGCCCTGCTCCTCGCCGAAGGGCCCTCGCAGAAGGCGCTCGTGCCCTCGCCCATCCTCCGCGCCATGCGCGACGGGCGCTTCGCGCGCTTCGAGGAGATCACCCGCACCTCGTCGGAGATCCAGGACGCGCTCATCTCCATCCTGTCCGAGAAGCAGATCGCCGTCCCCGAGCTCGACCAGGTCGTCCCCGCGCAGCGCGGCTTCAACCTCATCGCCACCGCCAACACCCGCGACCGCGGCGTCAACGAGATGAGCGCCGCGCTCAAGCGCCGCTTCAACTTCATCACCGTCCCCGTCGTCGACGACCTCGAGCAGGAGATCAGCATCGTGCAGAAGCGCGAGGCCGAGCTGCGCGGCGACTACCAGGTCGGCGTCGAGCCGCCCGCCGAGCTCGCCAAGCTGCTCGTCACGCTCTTCCAGGAGCTCCGCGCCGGCGTCACCAAGGACGGCAAGACCAAGGTGAAGACCCCGGGCTCCGTCCTGTCGACCGCGGAGGCAATCAGCGTGCTCTTCAACAGCGGCATCCTCGCGCAGCACTTCGGCACCGGGAAGGTGACCGCCGACGACCTCTCCCGCTCGCTGCTCGGCGCCGTGAGCAAGGAGGGCGGCGACGACCTCAAGGCCGTCCGCGAGTACTGCGAGACCGTGGCCAAGGGCCGCGCAGGGCTCTGGAAGGAGTTCTACGCCTCCGCCAAGAAGCGCCTCGCGATCTGAAGGGACCCGATGGACCTCGACCGGCTCGCCGCCGTGCACCTCTTCCCGGTGCGCCACCACTCGCCGCGCTCCAGCGCGACGCTGCGCGCCTACCTCGACGAGGTGCGCCCGAAGGCGATCTTCGTCGAGGGCCCGAGCGACGCCACCCCGCTCCTCGAGGCGCTCGTCGACCCGAAGACCGTCCCGCCCGTGGCGATCCTCGGCTACCGCACCGACGGGGAGCCCGCGTCGTCGCTGTGGCCGTTCGCCGCCTACTCGCCCGAGTACGTCGCGGTGAAATGGGCCTTCGAGCACGGCGTGCGCGTCGAGCTCATCGACATCCCCGTCGGCACGACGCTCGCCCCCTTCGACGGCGCCCTGGTCGGCCACGACGACGCCGACGATCCGGGCGGCCACGAGCGCGAGATCGACGAGGACCGCGGCGAGCACGGTGAACACGGCGGACACGGCGAGCCCGGCGAGCCCGCGGGCGACGGCGGCGCAGGGGACGGCGGCGACGGCGAGCCCGCCAGCGCGGAGGGGGAGCAGGAGAGCATCTATGCGGCGTGCGCGCGCGCCCGGGGCTTCCGCTCGTTCGAGGAGTTCTGGGAGGCCTCGTTCGAGGCGCCCCGCTACGATCCCGGGCCGTTCCGCGAGGCCCTGCTCGCGTACGCGGACCTCGTGCGCAGCGACGGGGACCGGCTGATCCATCGGGCGCGCGACGCCTACATGGCGCGGAGCATCCTCGAGCGCATGGGGCCGGACCTCGCCCCGAACGAGGTCGCGGCCGTGCTCGGCGCGGCGCACGCGGCGGCGTTCGCGGCGCGCGACGTCGATCCGGCGCTGGAGGCGCGGCTGCCAGCGCCGATCCCGTGCGCCGTGACGCTCATCCCGTTCAGCTTTCCGCGGCTCTCCGAGCAGCTCGGGTACGGCGCGGGCAACCGGGCGCCGCAGTATTACCAGCGCGCGCACGACGCGGGCGGCGACTTCCGGCGCGCCACCCTCGAAGTGCTGATCGACTTCACCGAGCACCTCCGCCTCCGCGGCTTCATGGCCTCGCTCGCCGACACCATCGAGGCCTTCCGCCTCGCGGTCTCGCTCGCCGAGCTCCGCGGCAAGGCGGAGCCCGGCCTCGACGAGGTGCGCGAGGCGACGATCGCCACGATGTGCCGCGGCGACGCCACGCACGTCGACGGCTTTCTCTGGCCGGCCGTCATCGGGCGCAACGTGGGCCGCGTCGGAGGCGGCATCGGGAAGAACTCGCTCCAGGAGGAGTTCTGGCGCGAGGTGCGCGAGCGCAGGCTCCCCGCCACCGACGCGCCCGAGTCGTTCCGGCTGTCGCTCACGAACGAGGTCGAGATCGGGACGAGCGTGCTCCTGCACCGGCTCCGCATCGCGAAGATCCCTTACGCGGCGTACGCCGGCACCCGGGCGGCCGGGCGGGGCGGCGCGGGCGCTCGCGGGCAGCGGCGCGGGCAGGCGGCGAGCGAGGTGCCGCCGGACGAGCTGCTCCGGCAGCTGAGCGAGACGTGGGAGGCGCAGTGGACGCCGGCGACCGACGTGGCGCTCGTCGAGAAGATCGTCCTCGGCGACACGCTGGAGCAGGTGGCGACGCGGCTGCTCGAGGAGGATCTCGCGGCGTGCCACACGACCGGCGAGGCCGCCGACGTGCTGCTGAACGCCGTGCTCGCGTCGAGCGCCCGCGCGGCGGCCTCGGCGCTCGACGCGTGCGACCGGTTCGCCGCGGGCGACAGCGATCTGCCGTCGCTCGCCCGGGCGTGCCGCGCCTTCGCGGGGCTCGCGTCGTTCGGGTCGTCGCGCTCGCTGTCGTCGCTCGGCGACGGGGTGATCGCGACGATGCTGGAGAAGACGTTCGCGCGCGCGGTCCTGCGCGTCCACGGCGGCTGCACGGGCAGCGACGAGGCGGTCGCCCCGGCCAAGGAGGCGCTGCGCACGCTGCACGACGTGGCGCTGTCGCAGCCGATCGTCGACCGCGCCGCGTGGTTCGAGGCGGCGCGGGCGCTCGTGGACAGCGACGCGGTGAACCCCACGGCGTCAGGCCTCGCGTGCGGGCTGCTCTACCTGGCGCAGGTCATCGATGACCGAGGGGACCGCGAAGGCGGATCCCCGAACCACGATGACGCGGTGGCGAGGATCGTCGGCCTGCGGCTCGGGAGCGCGGCCCCGCCCGAGGCGGCGGCGTCGTTCCTGGCCGGCTTCCTCGAGGTGAACGCGCTCGTGCTCGTGAAGAGCCGGCCCGTGGTCGAGGCGCTCGACGCGTTCCTCGGGGGCATCCTTCCCGAGCGCTTCAAGGACACGCTCCCGGTCCTGCGGCGCGCGTTCGCGGCGCTCGGCGCGACCGAGCGGCGGTACCTGCTCGAGAACGTGCTCGCCTCGCGGAAGCTCGGGGACAAGGCCCGCGCGGCGCAGGCGGTGCTGCTCGAGAAAGACCGCGAGAAGCTGAAGGAGATGAGCGAGGACCTGTCGCAGGCCATGGACGACCTCGACGACCTGCTCTGACGCGGGGCCGTGACCGCGGCGCGCCGCGCGCCGCCCTCGTCACGCGGCCGGCCGGCCAGCGGGGCTCGCTCGCCTCACTCTTGCCGGCCGGCCCGCGACCAACCGCCGACGTTGAGGTCCGGGTGCTGCGCCAGGAAGCTCTGCATGCCGGGCGGCGGGGACGCCCACGCTGCGAGGCGCGCCGGCGCCTTCTTGGCGGGCACCACCGCCGAGCGCGTGTAGGAGCTCCACGCGCCGTCGCCGCAGGCATAACACGCGGCGCGCGCGAGCTTCGCGGCCACCCGGAGCGCCCCCCGCGCGTCGTAGGCCGGCGCGATCTGCACGAGCTCCGGCGCATTCTCCTCTTGCCGGGCGGCCTCGGGGTCGTCCTCGTCCTCGTCGAGGAGCGCCTCGGCCTCGCCCTGCAGCGCCGGCACGCCGGACACCTCGGCGAGCAGGTTGACGATCGCCCCCTTGTCGGCGTCCCACACCGTGAACCCCACGCCCACGAAGCCGTGTGCGCCGCACGCGTAGCTGTACGTCCGCTCCTCGATGAACAGGTACGGCCCGACGCTCCCGATCGCCTCCGCCTCGTGCTGGATCACGTTGCTCCCATCCGCGTCCGACGGCGCGATCACCTGCTGGCGCGCGCCCGTCCCGCGCAGCACGAGCTCCGCGCGGTTCGCGGTGCCCTCGCCCGGCTCGCGCGTCTCCTCGGGCCCGAACTCGCAGGCCGAGGTCTCCACCTTCACCTCGCGCACCTCCCAGCGCCACTCCCCTCGACCGGTCGCCACGACGATCCCGGGCTCCTCGCGGATCACCGCGCCTTCCTCGGTGAGGTGCCATGTCCGAGGCGGCCCATCGCCCGTGCGGCCCCAGACGAGGAGCTCCCCGCCGAGCGCGGCGCCCTCAGCGCCCTTGGACTCGGACGAACGCGGGGCAGGCGGGTGCGGGACGTCGAGGGAAACGGGAAGAGCCGACTGCGGGCGGGCGGCGCAGCCGGAGATCAGCGCAAGCAAAGCGATCGACGTGGCGAGTTGGGAGCGCGGCATGCCGGCCCGAAACAGCACGACGCATGCCGCGGAGCGCCACCCTGAAAACCCACGCTGCGCCGAAGGCCGGTGTCGCCGCGGGCCCACGCCGCGTGGCAGGCCAGCCCCATCACGATCGGCCTGGACCAGCGCCTGGCGAAGGAGCTCCCGCTACGCCTCAGGAGCAGGTCCTCAGCCGCCTTCCCCCAGCCCCGCGACCGGCTCACACGCGACGGCGCGCTCGATGGCGGCGCGAAGCCAGCTGTGGCCCTCGTCGCCCTCGGAGCGTTCCGGCCAGACGAGCGTCAAGGTGTAGCCCCTCGCCTCGAGCGGACACGGCCGCACCACGAGATCGAGCTTCCGGGCCAGCGCCACGGCGACCCGCGCGGACACGGTGAGCAGCAGGTCAGAGCCGGAGAGGATGAACGGAGCGACGAGGAAATGCGACACGGTGAGGGTCACCCGACGACGCAGCCCCCGCGCCGCCAGCTCCTGATCGATGACGTTGTGGTCCTCTCCGTGCGGCGAGATCATCAGGTGCTCGCAGGCAGCGTAGCGCGCCGCCGTGAGCGCCTTTCGGGAGGCCGGGTGGCCCCGCCGCATCAGACAGACGAGCTGCTCGGCCGCGAGCAGCGTGGACCGGCATCCGTCGGGCACCGGCCCGCCGCGCCCCAGCTTGGCGTCGAGCTCGCCGCGGCGCAGGAGCTCGGCGAAATCCGGCGGGATGTTGCGGCACCGCAGGTTGACGTGCGGCGCCTCGGCGGCGAGGATCCTGGTCAACGGCGGGAGCACGAGCAGCTCCAGGTTGTCGGTCGCGACGAGCCGGAACGTGCGGGTCGAGCGCCTCGGGTCGAACCGCTCGGCCTGGCCGAAGACCTGCTCGAGCCGCTCGACGGCCTCGGCTGCTCTCGGCAAAAGATCCCGCGCGCGCTCGCTCAACGTCATCTGCCTGCCCACCTGGACGAGCAATGGATCCCCGAAATGGGCGCGCAGCCGTGAAAGCGCGTGGCTCATCGAGGGCTGCGTCACGCCCACCCGGCGCGCAGCGCGCGTGACGCTCCTCTCCTGAAGCAGAGCGTGCAAGGCCACGACAAGGTGGGTGTCCACCGACTGCAGACGCATCGTCGATGGATACCACGCCGACCCATAGACATCACCTATGTGTTGGCGCGCCTGCTATCGATTCGACGATCGATCCGCCGGCGCGTATCTCTGGTCTCCGGAGGGCTCGTGCCGCCGCACAGAGAGAGCCCCCAGGCCCCAACCCAGGAAGCTGCCATGATCATCGAGTACATTCGCTACACGATCCCCGCAGAGCAAGAGCAGGCGTTCCTGTCCGCTTATCGCGCTGCGGCCACGGAGCTGCGCGGCTCCGTGCATTGCCTCGACTATGAGATCTCCCGATGCACCGAGGAGCCGGCGAGCTTCGTCGTCCGCATCCGCTGGGACTCGCTGGAAGGCCACCTCCAGGGGTTTCGCAAGGAGGCGTCGTTTCCGTCATTCTTCGCCAAGGTGAAGCCCTTCTACGCGTGCATCCAGGAGATGAGGCACTATGCCTTGACCGACGTCGCCGGCGCGGGGGGCCGCCCTGGCGGCTGAACGAGCGCGCGTACGACGCGGGCTCCCCTGGTTTCGCGCAGGCCATCGTGCGATGCTCGGTTGATGACGCGGAAGATCGCATCGGCCCAGGCGCTCGCTCTCGGACGGTCGCTCTCGCTTCTTCTGCTCCTCGTTCACTGCACGAGCACGCCGAGCCCGGCGACCTCGGCCGCGACTCCGGACGCTCCGCCTGGCCGAGGGCCTGGCTCGCTCGCGGAGCGGGGGCCCGGCCCCGAGCCAGCCCCCGAGCAGGGGCCGGCCCGAGGGCCCGAGCCCGAGACCGGCAGCGCGCCGACGTCCGATCCCGACCAGAGCCCTGCTTCCGGTCACTCGCCCAGAGCGGACCTCCCGCCGCCCACCAAGCCGGCACGATGCGCTGCTCCGGCCCGACCTGCTCAGGACTTCGTCGACTGCGCCGGCCGCGAGGTCTTCGCCGCCGGCTGCTGCTACCCTGGCTTCGAAGCGGCCTGTGCTGGCCTCGGCTGCTCTCTGACGTCCTGCGAGCTCTTGAAATCGAACCCCCCGCAGGCCGGATGCACCCGCTGATGTCCATGCACCCGGAGGGCGCGGCGATGGGCAGCTCTCGACAACAGCCATGTCCGCGGCGACAGCCCGGTCGCTCGTCGCCGTGGGTGCATAAGCCCGTCTCGGCGCTCCTCGCGCTCCTCGCGGCGGGCGCCGCGCTAGCGGCCTGCTCCAGGGTCACCGGCGCGCCGAAGGGCCGCGAGGCAGCGCCGGAGCGTGACAGCGCCTGCGCGGATCCATCGAAGCCCAAAGCGTACTTCTATCCAGCGGAGAACCGGACGGACTACGCCCCTGACGACCCCTGGAAAGACGGCTGCGCCATGCTGGTGCCAGATCACCTGTTCTGCTGCCCGGAGAAGGCGCCCGCCGAGTCGCGGTAACAGGTCCTCCCGGAGCGGCCAACCAGGCTCCGCAGGGGAACGCTCAGCACATCCGCTATTTCCTTCACCTCGAGACAGGCGCGGTGATCCGGCTGGTCGACGGGCTCGCCGACCCGGACACGCGCGCGCGCATCGAGGAGGATCCCGGCTGCGTGCGCGTCGATGCCATCGGCGCGCCGGAGCAGTACCGATGGTTGCAGGCGTTCATCCCGACGGTCGACGACCTCGATTTCCAGCTGCTGCTCCTGCAGTGCCTCCAGGGGCGGGGATCGTTTCGGCGGTTCAAGGCCGTGCTCTCTGGCAGGCCAGAGCAGCTCCGACGCTGGCGCGTCTTCCGGCTCGCGCAGATCCGTGCCACCATCCTCGCGTGGTTTCACACCCGCGGTCTGATACCGGCTTCGTTCGAGCATGCGTGGCCCAGCGAAAGCGCTGAGCCGAGGAGATCTCACGCCGCCGGCTCGGCTCGCCAGCGGCTCCACGCGGCGGCGAGCGCCCTCGCGCCCGGCGATCTCCACGCGCTCACGTCGCTCGCCGAGTTCCTGCGCGCGACGCGCTCCGGCCTGCCGATTCCCGCGGTTTCATCGAGGGGCGACGCAGAGCGCCCCGGTGGCCTGGGCCCGTGACAGCGGGCCATGGAGACGCGATCATGAACGATATCGACGATAAACGAGATGTGACGAGCCGCCCGAGCCCCCGCCGCTGGCTCGTCGCGCGGCGAGCCACGGGCCTCGGGCCCTGGGTCGCCGGCGCCGTGCTCACGGCGATGGCCCTGGGCCCGATCGCCTGCGGCGGCGTCACCACGTTCGAAGGAGGGAAGGCGCTCGCCGTCGTGGGCCGGCCGCCCGCGCCGCCCCCGCCGCCTCCGCCGCCTCCGCCGCCCCCGCCGGAGCGCGTGGTCGTGACGGACGACAAGATCATCATCAACGAGAAGATCCAGTTCGAATACGACCAGGCGACGATCCGGACGGAGTCCCACAGCTTGCTGGACGAGGTCGTCAGCACGATCAAGAAGCACACGCACATCAAGAAGATCGCCATCGAGGGCCACGCGAGCGCCGAGGGGTCGGCCGATCACAACCTGAAGCTCTCGGACCGCCGCGCCAAAGCCGTGATGAAGTACCTCGTCGACCACGGGATCGCCGCCGGCATGCTCACCGCCAAGGGCTTCGGCAAATCGAAGCCCATCGCGGACAACGACACGCCGGAGGGGCGCGAGAAGAACCGTCGCGTCGAGTTCAACATCGTCGAGCAGGACACCGCGCAGAAGACCGCGGACGCCGGGAAATGAACGCTGGTCCGAAGCCGCCCGTGAGCGGCGCTCCCCGCAAGGAGGCGAGCATGAAGCAGTGGTTGTCGGGTCTTACCATGATGGTTCTGGCGAGCGCGTCCGCGGGCTGCTCCTTCGCCGTGCGGAACGCCGAGATGTACCGAGACGATACGGCCGCGCTGCTCGAGACGAGGCGCGACGAGATCAGCGCGTGTTATGACGCAGAGCTCGCGCGGAACCCCGGCGCGCAGGGCAAGGTCACCGTCGCTTTCACGGTGCTCGAGGACAGCGGCCGCATCACGAACGTCGCCGTCGACCCCGCCGGCACCACCGCGTCGGACGATGTGGCGAGCTGCGTCGTGAAGTCGATCGACGGGCTCGTCCTCACCCCGCCCGATGAGAAGCAAGGCAAGGGGAAGTTCGTCTGGGAGTTCACCGTCGGGGCTCCGAAGGCGTAGCTCCGCCGCGCCGGCGGAGCGCGGCAGCGCCGCCGCGCTCCGCCACGCCGTCCTCCTTGTGCCCGGCGGCCACGCCCCCTATCCTGCCGCTGTGCGGCACGCGCGCACGGCGCTCGCGGCCGATCGCTGCTCGCGCCGCGGGGCGGCTCATCGGGCTCCCGCCAAACAGGCTCTCTTGAGAGCTCGCGATCCCTCCGACACCCCACAGCGATGAGCGCCCGCACCCCCAAGAAAGCCCCTCCGCCTCCCCCCCTCGCCGGCGCGACGGATGACCTCACCGACGGCGACCGCGACGCCCTCCTGCGCTGGCGGCTCGCGCTCGGGCCGGAGGCAGAGCGCGTCGATCCTCGGCTCTCCCTCGGGGGGCTCGGCGGCGGGGCGTCCGCTCTTCACGTCGACCCGCGGCGGCTCGGCGACCTCGACAAGGCCCTCTCGTTCATCTACGACGAGCGCGCCGGCAACCTCGGCGGCTCGCGGCCGTACGTCCCCGAGTGGCTCTCCGCGGTGCGCGAGTTCTTCAGCCACGACATCGTCGCGCTCGTCCAGAAAGACGCCATCGAGAAACGAGGGCTGACGCAGCTCCTCTTCGAGCCCGAGACGCTGCCCTTCCTCGAGAAGAACGTCGAGCTCGTCGCCACCCTCATGAGCGCGAAGGGCCTCATCCCCGACGCCGCCCGGGAGACCGCCCGGCAGATCGTGCGCGAGGTCGTCGAGGAGGTGCGGCGCGCGCTGGAGTCCGAGATCCGCACCGCCGTCCTCGGCGCCCTGCGGCGGAACACGACGAGCCCGCTCCGCGTCCTCAGGAACCTCGACTGGAAGCGCACCATCCGCAAGAACCTCAGAGGATGGGACGCGGAGCGGCGCCGCCTCGTCCCGGACAAGCTCTATTTCTGGGCGAACCAGACGCGGAGGCACGAGTGGGACGTCGCGATCCTCGTCGACCAGTCGGGCTCCATGGGCGAGAGCGTCGTCTACAGCTCCATCATGGCCGCGATCTTCGCGTCCCTCGACGTCCTCCGCACTCGGCTCCTCTTCTTCGACACCGAGGTCGTCGACGTGACTCCGATGCTCGTCGATCCGGTCGACGTGCTGTTCACGGCGCAGCTCGGCGGCGGCACCGACATCAACCGCGCCGTGGCCTACGCCCAGGCGAACTTCATCGAGCGCCCCGAGAAGACGCTGTTCATCCTGATCACCGACCTGTTCGAGGGCGGCAACGCCGAGGAGCTCCTCGCCCGCATGCGCCAGCTCGCCGACAGCAAGGTGAAGTCGATCTGCCTGCTCGCGCTGTCCGACAGCGGCAAACCCTCCTACGACCACGACATGGCGCAGAAGCTCGCCGCCCTCGGGACCCCGTGCTTCGGCTGCACCCCGAAGCTCCTCGTCAAGGTGGTAGAGCGGCTCATGCGAGGTCAGGACCTCGGCCCGCTGCTCGACGCCGAGGCGCGCTGAGCGCCCGGCGAGGGCACAAAGACCACGAAGGCACAGAGGACACAGAGGTTCTTTTCCTTCCTCTGCGTCGTCTGTGCCTCCGTGGCCCCTCGCGCCGCAACGCGGGGGCGGCGTGCTCTCTCGACACGGCCGTGCCAGCGGGAGCGTCCGCGACGCCCCGCGCCGGCCCTGTCACCGCGCGCGGCGGGTCGCCTTCGCCGAGCGCTCGTCCGTCCGACGGGCGGCGGCGCGCTTCCGGGACGTGGCGCCCCGGGCAGCGCTCGCAGAGACCCGCCGACGGGCCCCGGCCGCCCGAACCACCTCTTCGAGAGAGGGTGTCTTGACCAGGAGGGGACCCGCGCTGTTCACGGCGCTGATCGAGGGGCCAACTAGGCTGATAGAAAGTTTCACTTGAACTACCGATATGTGTGGCGGACTGATCACGTCGCTCAGCGAGGGCTCATCACCTATAAACCGTTTTGATCTTTTACGCAGCGTCGCAGTGCGGAGATCACGAGCCCTGAGCGCCCGTCCGGACGTGAACTTGTCCACCCGGGAGATCCACTCGCCTTCCGCCTCTCACGGCGGATGCACGCAGGCACCACGGAGGCACGAAGGCACGGGTCTGGGTTCGCTCCGTGCCTCCGTGTCTCCGTGGTGATCGGCGAGGGACTGCCCCCGGGTGTCGCACCGGGCGCTCTGTCACGAGCTTGTTGCACGATGCAGGCCAACGATGGCCGGATGCCGGCATCGCCGCTTTTCCCAGGGGGACCGTGAGGCGTCTTTCACGGTTGAAACCACCGGTTGCAACGGTGGCGCAGCGCGACCGCATCCCTGCCCCACGGGCGCCAGGTGAGCTCAGGAGAGCGCCTCTCAGCCGGCGGGACCGGTCAACGACGATCCAGGGCGCTCGCCCAGGGGCCCGGACGGACCAGCCGCTCGGGGCGGGAGCGGCAACGCCACCTGGAACCTCGCCCCCATGCCCGGGGCGCTCTCCACCTGGATGCTGCCGCCGTGGGCCCTCAGGATCTGGTCCACGATGTACAGGCCGACGCCCAGCCCGCCATACGAGCTGGTGGGCGCCGCCCGCTCGAAGCGCCCGAAGATCCGGGCGATGCACTCCTGAGCGATCCCGATGCCCTGATCTGCCACCTGGAGCACCGCGGACCGCCCATCCACCGAGATGCGCACCTGGATCGGCTTGCCCCGCCCGTATTTGATGGCGTTCATGAGCAGGTTGGTGATCACCTGATCGATGCGCAGGCGGTCCCACCGGCCGACCGCGGTCACCGGCATGTCCAGGTCGAGCGTACAGCCGGCCCGCTCCAGCTCGGCCTCGAGGCGGCCCGCCACGTCGCGCGCCACGTCGCACAGATCCACGTCATCGAGGCTGAGCTCGAGGTGGCCGCTGTTGATGCGCGCCACGTCGAGCAGCGTGTCGATGAGCCGCGTGAGCCGGTCGATCTGCCCGCCGGCCTGGGAGAGCTTCGCCAGCACCTGCTCCGCCGGCAGCCCGCCGTCCGCGCGGTGGAGGGCGCGGGTGAGGCCCTGGACCTGGAGCACCAGCGCGCTGAGCGGCGTCCTCAGCTCGTGCGAGGCGACCGCCACGAAATCCTCGCGGATCTGCACGGCTTCGCGCGTCATCCGCAGCAGCCGGGCGTTCTCGAGGCAGAGCGCCGCGCGCTGCGCGACGTCGAGGGCGACCGCGAAATCCGGCGGCTCGAAGCGCTCGCCCGGCTCGACCCACACCATGCTGAGCGCGCCGAGCACCTCGCCGCGCGTGGCGAGCGGCACGCACAGGTAGCTGCTGGCGCCGATCTCCTGGATCACGGCGGGATCATCGATGTCGAGCGCCAGGGCGACGTCGCGCGGAGCGCACTCGACGCGCAGGTCGGGGCGGCCGGTCGTGAGCACCGCGCCGACGCCGTCCGCGGTCAAGGCGAGCTCCCGCGGGCCGAACCGCGCCATGAACCGCGCCGCGTCGCGGGCCCTGTGCGCGGCCGCGAGCCGGCGCGCGCCGCCCTCCTCCCGCAGATCGAGCACACACCAGGTGCAGACGCGCTGCGCGGAGATGCGCACGAGGGCCGCCGCGACGCTGTCCTCGTCGAGCGACGCCGAGAACGAGCTCGACGCCTCCGCGAGGATCTCCGAGCGGCGCACCGCGGCCTCGGCCTCTGCGCGGGCCGCCCGCTCGCGCGTCAGGAGGTGCAGGCGCTCCTGCTCGTGGCGCTTGCCGTCGTCGATGTCCGTGAAGCTGCCGAGCCAGGCGACCACCCGCTTCCAGACGTCCCGCTCCGGGACCGCCCGGCACAGGTGCCAGCGGTAGGCGCCGTGAATCGACCTGAGGCGACATTCGCCCTGAAAAGGCTCACCCGACTCCAGGCAGCGCCGCCACTTGCTGACGAACTGGTTCAGATCGTTCGGGTGCACCGCGGCCTGCCAGCCCCAGCCGCGGAGCGCCTCGAACGCGAGCCCCGTGTACTCCAGCCAGCGCGAGCTCACGTAATCGATGCCGCCGTCGAGCTTCGCCGTGAAGACGCACTGGGGAATGGCGTCGGCCAGGTTCTGGTACCTCGCCTGCGCGGCGCGCCGGAGGTCCTCGACCTCGGCGTCGCGCCGCCGCTGCTCGGCCTGGCGCAGGAGCTCCGCCTGCTCCTTGATCTGCTCGCCGCGCCGGTGGAGCTCGACGAACACGGCGACCTTCGCCTGGACGACCTCCGGCTCGAGCGGCTTCAGGAGGTAGTCGACGCCGCCCACGGCGTACGCCCTGTAAATGGCCGCGAGATCGTCCGTCGCCGCCGTCAGGAAGATGATCGGCGTGTGGCGCGACCGCTCCCGCTGCTTCACGAGCGAGGCGACCTCGAAGCCGTCGATGTCGGGCAGCCGCACGTCGAGCAGGATGACCGCGAAATCCTCGGACAGGATCCTGAGGAGCGCGTCCTTCCCGCTCGCGGCAGTCACGAGGCGGTAGCTCTCGTCGACAAGGATCGCCCTGAGCGCCGTCAGGTTCTCTGGCTGATCGTCGACTAGGAGAATGCTGGTCGTCGCGGGCGGGGTGGACACCGTACGGCTCCGTGGCTCAATCCGGCCGAACCCAGTGCAGGATGGTCGACATCAGCCGCCCCTCGTCCACCGGCTTGGCCACGAAATCGTTCAGGCCGGCGTCCAGGCACTTCTGTCGATCTTCCGGCATCGCCTTGGCCGTCACCGCGATGATCGGCAGCTCGTTGAAGCGAGGATCGCTCCGGATCTCCCGCGTCGCCTCGTAGCCGTCGAGCTCGGGCATCATGATGTCCATGAGGACGACATCGATGGACGAATCGGCCTCGCGCAAGATCTCGATACCGTGCCTTGCGTTCTCGGCCAGGACCACGTGCGCCCCGCGCCGCTCGAGCAGGCTCGTGATGGCGAAGACGTTGCGCGCGTCATCGTCGATGACAAGCACGCTGCGCCCGGCGAGCGCGACCGAGGAGGCGCCGTTCGTGAGGAGCGGCGCGACCGGCTCGGGCAGCTCGGCGCGCGCCGGCCTCGTCGCCTTCGACTCCGTCCGCTCCGCCGGCAGGTACAGGGTGAACTTGCTGCCGAGCCCGGGCGTGCTGTTCAGCGAGATCTCTCCGCCGAGCAGGCTGGCCAGCTCCCGGCTGATCGTCAGGCCGAGCCCTGTGCCGCCGTAGGTGCGGCTGGTCGACGCGTCCGCCTGCTGGAACGCGTCGAAGATGAGCGTCTGCTTCTCTGTCGGGATGCCGATACCCGTGTCGGTGACGGCGAACGCCAGGACGGTCTTCGCCTTGATGAGCGTCTCCCGCTTGAACGTGAGCCCCTTGCTGGCCACCTCGATCTCGAGCGAGATCCGCCCGGACGACGTGAACTTGAACGCGTTGGACAGCAGGTTCTTCAGGATCTGCTGGAGCCGCTGCAGATCCGTCATGATCCCCGCGGGGACGCCGGTCGCGACCCGCACCCAGAACTCGAGCTCCTTCTGCTCGGCGATCTGCCGGAAGCTCCGCTCGACGTACTCGGCCAGCTCGGAGAGCAGCACCCGCTGGGTCTTCACGTCGATCTTGCCGGCCTCGATCTTCGACAGGTCGAGGATCTCGTTGATGAGCTGCAGGAGGTCCTGCCCCGCCGCGGCGATCGTCTTCGCGTACTCGACCTGCTTCGGCGTGAGCGTGTGCTCCTCGTTGTCCGCGAGGATCCTGGCGAGGATGAGCAGGCTGTTCAGCGGCGTGCGCAGCTCGTGCGACATGTTCGCGAGGAACTCGGACTTGTACTTCGAGGTGCGCGACAGCTCCCTCGCCTTCTCCTCCAGGGAGGCGCTGGCGCGCGCGATCTCGCGGTTCTTGATCTCGAGCTCCGACGCCTTCTCCTCCAGCTCCTGCGACCGCGAGCCGAGCTCGGTGT
Source organism: Sorangium sp. So ce363 (assembly GCF_051520435.1). NCBI lineage: Bacteria > Pseudomonadati > Myxococcota > Polyangiales > Polyangiaceae > Sorangium > Sorangium sp. So ce363. Next base: position 10,837,223 of record NZ_CP150333.1, read on the forward strand.
TGGACCTCTGGAGCTCCTGGAGCAGCTCCTCCGTCCTCATGCTGGCGCCGATCATGTTGAACACGACGCCGATCGACTGCGTGAGCTGCTCGAGGAACGTGAGGTGGATGGGCGTGAAGTTCTGGAAGCTCGCCAGCTCGATGACCGCCTTGAGGCCGCCCTCGAAGAGCACCGGCAGGACGCAGATGTTGCGCGGCGGCGCGTCGCCGAGGCCCGAGCTCACCCGGATGTAGTCGTCCGGGAGATCCGTGACGACGATGCTCTTCTTCTCCAGGCCGCACTGCCCGACGAGCCCCTCGCCCAGCGCGAACCGGTTGGAGATGCCCTTGCGCTTCTGGAACGCGTAGCTCGACGTGAGCTTGAGCGCCGGGTACTTCTCCTCGGACTCGAGCACGTAGAAGGCCCCGTGCTGCGCCGACACGAGCGGCGTCACCTCGGACATGATGAGGCGAGAGAGCGCCTCGATCGTCCGCTGCCCGGCCATCATCCCGGAGAAGCGCGCCAGGTTCGTCTTCAGCCAGTCCTGCTCCTGGTTGGCGCGCGTCGTGTCCCGCAGGTTCGAGATCATCTGGTTGATGTTGTCCTTCAGCTGGAGGACCTCGCCCTGCGCCTCGACCGAGATGGCCCGCGTGAGATCGCCCTTCGTCACGGCGGTGGCGACCTCGGCGATGGCGCGCACCTGCGTGGTGAGGTTGCCCGCGAGCTGGTTCACGTTGTCGGTGAGGTCCCTCCACGTGCCGGCCGCGCCGGGCACCTTGGCCTGGCCGCCGAGCTTGCCCTCGATGCCGACCTCGCGCGCGACCGTGGTCACCTGCTCGGCGAACACGCGGAGCGTGTAGGTCATGTCGTTGATGGTGTCCGCCAGCGACGCGATCTCGCCCTTGGCCTCCAGGGCGAGCTTCTGGCGGAGATCGCCGTTCGCGACCGCGGTCACGACCTTGGCGATGCCGCGCACCTGCGAGGTGAGGTTCGAGGCCATGACGTTGACGTTCTCCGTCAGGTCCTTCCATGTGCCGGAGACCCCGGGCACCTGCGCCTGGCCGCCGAGCTTGCCCTCGGTGCCTACCTCGCGCGCCACGCGCGTCACCTCCGCGGCGAACGCGCGCAGCTGATCGACCATCTTGTTGATGGTGTCCTTCAGCTCGAGGATCTCCCCCTTCGCCTCGACCGTGATCTTCTGGGACAGGTCGCCGCTCGCGACCGCCTTCGTGACGAGGGCGATGTTGCGCACCTGGTTCGTCAGGTTGCCCGCGAGCTGGTTCACGTTGTCGGTGAGGTCCTTCCACGTGCCGGCGACGCCCGGCACCTGCGCCTGGCCGCCGAGCTTGCCGTCCGTGCCTACCTCGCGCGCGACGCGCGTCACCTCCGCGGCGAACGCGCGCAGCTGATCGACCATCTTGTTGATGGTGTCCTTCAGCTCGAGGATCTCCCCCTTCGCCTCGACCGCGATCTTCTGGGACAGGTCGCCGCTCGCGACCGCCTTCGTGACGAGGGCGATGTTGCGCACCTGGTTCGTCAGGTTCCCCGCGAGGACATTCACGTTGTCCGTGAGGTCCTTCCACGTCCCGCTGACGCCGCGCACCTCCGCCTGCGCGCCCAGCTTGCCCTCCGTGCCTACCTCGCGCGCCACGCGCGTCACCTCCGACGCGAACGCGCGCAGCTGCTCCACCATCTTGTTGATGGTGTCCTTCAGCTCGAGGATCTCCCCCTTCGCCTCGGCGGTGATCTTCTGAGAGAGATCGCCCTTGGCGACGGCCGTCGTGACCAGGGCGATGTTGCGCACCTGGTTCGTCAGGTTGCCCGCGAGCTGGTTCACATTGTCGGTGAGGTCCTTCCACGTGCCGGCGACGCCCGGCACCTGCGCCTGGCCGCCGAGCTTGCCGTCCGTGCCTACCTCGCGCGCGACGCGCGTCACCTCCGCGGCGAACGTCCGGAGCTGCTCCACCATCTTGTTGATGGTGTTCTTCAGCTCGAGGATCTCCCCCTTCGCCTCGACCGTGATCTGCTTCGACAGGTCGCCGTTCGCCACCGCCGTCGTCACGACCGCGATGTTGCGCACCTGGTTCGTCAGGTTCCCCGCGAGGACATTCACGTTGTCCGTGAGGTCCTTCCACGTCCCGCTGACGCCGCGCACCTCCGCCTGCGCGCCCAGCTTGCCCTCCGTGCCTACCTCGCGCGCGACGCGCGTCACCTCCGACGCGAACGCGCGCAGCTGCTCCACCATCTTGTTGATGGTGTTCTTCAGCTCGAGGATCTCCCCCTTCGCCTCGACCGTGATCTGCTTCGACAGGTCGCCGTTCGCCACCGCCGTCGTCACGACCGCGATGTTGCGCACCTGGTTCGTCAGGTTCCCCGCGAGGACATTCACGTTGTCCGTGAGGTCCTTCCACGTCCCGCTGACGCCGCGCACCTCCGCCTGCGCGCCCAGCTTGCCCTCCGTGCCTACCTCGCGCGCCACGCGCGTCACCTCCGACGCGAACGCGCGCAGCTGCTCCACCATCTTGTTGATGGTGTTCTTCAGCTCGAGGATCTCCCCCTTCGCCTCGACCGTGATCTGCTTCGACAGGTCGCCGTTCGCCACCGCCGTCGTCACGACCGCGATGTTGCGCACCTGGTTCGTCAGGTTCCCCGCGAGGACATTCACGTTGTCCGTGAGGTCCTTCCACGTCCCGCTGACGCCCTGCACCTCCGCCTGCGCGCCCAGCTTGCCCTCGGTGCCTACCTCGCGCGCCACGCGCGTGATCTCCGAGCCGACGGTCTGCAGCTGCTGGACGACGTCGTTCACCTCATCGGCGATCTGACCGATCGTCCCAGGCACCTCGCCGATGCCGACGCGGGCGGAGAAGTTGCCGGCCTTCACCGCCTTGAGCACCTCCAGCACCGCCTGGAGCTGCATCTCCCGCACATCCAGGTGGCTCCCGTTGGCGCCGCGCTTGCGGGGCGGCGGCTTCTTCTTGCTCGCTCCGCTCCCGTGCTTGTCCTTCGAGGTCGCCGCGATGTTGTTCGATTGCATGACCACCTTCCTGACGACGATAGCGCGCCTGGAGTGCTAGTTCCCGTTTCAGGTGTTCAGGCCTCGTCGACGCCGGGGGAGCTCGGCTTCATGAGACCCTGGAGTACCGCCGTTTCATGGCTTGCCGCGGCGCAAGACCTCTGCGACTTGCCGCTGGAGACGAGCATGCTCGATATCGCGAGCGCGGCGCTCGAGCGCGCGTCGCATGCGAGAGCTTAGCTCATCGGAGCGGAAAGGTTTGGAGAGGTAGTCGGAGGCGCCGACGCGGAGGGCGCGCATCCCGGTCTCGACGGAGCCGAACGCGGTGATCGCGATGATCGCCAGCGACGGATCGTGCTCCTTGGCCCGCGCGATCAGCTCGATGCCGTCCATCCCCGGCATGCGGATGTCGGTGATCAGCAGGTCGAAGTCCCCCGACGGCAGCAGACCGAGGCCCGACATCGCATCGGACACGTGCGTCGCTTGGTAGCCGTGGTCCTTGGCGATGTCAACGACGAACCGGCCGAGATCATCGTCGTCTTCGACAACCAACACGCTCGGTGAGCTCAGACTCATGCTTTCTGCCCTTCCTCTCTACCCCCTCTACTCGACTCCGAGCTCGCCTCTGAGCTCGCTTCCACGCTCGCCGGTGAACCGGACACGATCGCGGGCAGGGTGACACGGAAGCGCGCCCCGCCTGTCGACGAGGCGGCGGCCTCCACCGAGCCGCCGGCCTCCTCGACGATCCCACGGACGATCGCGAGCCCGAGCCCGCTCCCGCCGCCGGCCGCCTTCGTCGTGAAGAACGGCTCGAAGATCCGGTGCAGATCCTCGGCAGGGATCCCCGGCCCCGCGTCCTCGACCTCGAAGCACACGGCGCCAGAGCCCGCTGGGCTATCGCACTCGGGAAGGACGCGCACCACGAGCTCGCCGCCGCCGCACTGGGCCTCGACGGCGTTCAAGCACAGATTGAACACGACCTGAAACAGACGATCGGAGTCTAGGGCGACGCGCGCCCTCGCGCCGCCCTCGCGCGGGCCCACGACGCTCGCCTCGATGCCACGCTTCCTGCACTCCGGGCCCAGGAAAGCGACCACGTCGTCGATGACGCGCCTGAGATCGCTGTCCGCCTGCTGCGGTCTCGGCGGCCGAGCGAGGGAGACGAGGCGAGAGACGACGCGCGTGATCCGCTCGGATTGTCGCGCGATGGTCTCCAGCTCGGCGCGCAGGTGCTCCGGGCAGCCGGGCAGGTCGGCGGCGCGGCGCGCGCGGCCATGGATCACGTTCAGCGGCGATCCGATCTCATGGCCGAGCGAGGTCGCCACCTGCCCCGCGGCGGCGAGCGCCTGCGCCTGCTGCAGCTTGCGCTCCCCGTTCACCCGCGCCGCCTCCTCCCGCACGGCGCGCTCCCGCGCCTCGCGGAGAGAGCTGGTCATCGTGTTGAAGGTGCTCGCCAGACGAGAGAGCTCCTCCGCGCCACGCTCGGGCACGGCCGCGTCCAGATCGCCGCTCGCGACGCGCTCGGCCCCGGCGAGGATGGCCCGCGCGGGGAGCGCGACCGTGAAGCGCCCGACGAGCCCGGCGACGATCGCGCTGACCAGCAGCAGCACGACGCCGGTCACCGCGAGGCCGTGATTCAACGTCCTCTCCAGCACCTCGACGTAGTGACGATCGCGCACCAGGACGGCGACCAGGGGCTGATTGGCGCTGCTCGGCCGGATGGACACCGTGCGGAGCAGCACGGATTGCTCGGCCAGGCTGGCGGCCTCCTCGATGTCGCCGCCTTCACGGAACGCCCGGCGCGCGAGCTGCTCGAGGCGCTCCGCTTCGCGCTCGACTCCCTTCGTGATGAAGATCGCCTCACCTTCCCTGGTGAACGCGGCGATGCCAAGGATGCGCTCGGCGCTCGCGAAGTCCTCTGCCCTCCGCCGGACGAGCGCGACGTCCTTGCGCTGCAGCGCGCTCTCGACGAACGCCTGAAGCAGGGTGGCGTAGTTGCGGAGCTCCGCCGTGGCCTCCTCCCGCAGGACCTGCTTGCGGTGCGCCGACGCGAAGATGCCATACAGCAGGATGGCCATCGCGATGGGGAGGACGAGGGACAACCAGAACTGGTGCGCGAGCCTCATCCCCCCCGGTCGGCGCTGGTGCTGCAGTACCATACGGCGATCCACCGCGACCCCCAGGGGACGCCCACGCGTTGACGCTTCGCGTCATAGCGGGTGCGTCTTCGTAGTATTTGGCGAGCTCATCCGCGTCGTTCGGCTCGTTGCCGCGTACTTTCGTACGCCTCACTCGCCTGCCTAACGGCTGAGCTCGTATCCCTCGAATCTGCACCCCGTTTTATCAGCCACCGACATGCGAAGCGCTCGAATTACATCACCATTCCACCTGAGCGGCAAGCGCAACCTCGAGATCGACACGAGCGCTCATCTCGCTACCTCGCCACACGAGCGCTCGGCGTCAGGTATTGCCTGAGCGCTGCTCAGGAGCGGGCGGACTCCTTCGTGACATCCGTCACGCGACCTGCGTGGAGGCTACGTGGATGACGCCCGCGCGCGCTTCGCCGCCGGTACTGCCCGTGCCGCCCGTGCGGCGCGCTTCGCCCCCCCGCCGCGCGCCGCGCTCACCGCGAGCCGCTCTCCCCACCGCGAGATCGCCTGCGCCACCTCGCCGAATCCCCGCCCGGCGTCGGTCAGCTCGTACTCCACGCGCACGGGGGGCCCCGGCAGGACGCGCCGCACCACGAGGCCCAGCGCCTCGAGCTCCTTCAGCCGGCTGGAGAGCATCCGATCGCTGATCGCGTCGAGCCGCTCGCCGATCTCGCCGAAGCGCAGCGCCCCCTCCTCGAGCGTCGCAATGATGAGCCCGTTCCAGGGCTTCGCGAGCACGTCCATCGCGACCTGAAACTTCTCGCAGAGGTGCTGGCACGCGTGCTTCATGTGTCGTCCCAGACACCAGAATGACCTATCCACTTCCAAAAGGGAAGTGACTTGACATCGTGCAGTGCAGATTCATGATGCTCGCCGGACGGATGCCACTTCCCTTTCGGAAGCTACATCTTCTTTGCAAGGAGCATCGATCGTGACCACCGCCAAAGACCTGCTCTTCAGCCCCTTCGCGCTCGGCCCCCTCTCGCTGCCGAACCGGCTCGTGATGGCGCCGCTGACGCGCTGCCGCGCCGGCGAGGGCAACGTGCCGACCGAGCTCAACGCGCGGTACTACGAGCAGCGCTCCTCTGCGGGCTTCATCATCACCGAGGCGACGCAGGTCACCCCGGAGGGCGTGGGATATCTCCGCACACCTGGCATCCACACGGACGCGCAGGTCGCCGGGTGGCGGCTCGTGACGGACGCGATCCACCGGGCGGGAGGGCGCGGCTTCCTTCAGCTCTGGCACGTCGGGCGGGCGTCGCACCCCTCGTTCCAGCCGAACCGGCAGGCGCCCGTCTCGTCCTCGGCCGTCGCCATCCGCAACGGCCACGCGTACACGCCCGAGGGCCCGCAGCCGTACACCACCCCGCGCGCCCTGGAGACGGGCGAGATCGCCGGCGTGGTCGCGCGGTTCGAGGACGGCGCGCGCCGGGCCAAGGCCGCCGGCTTCGATGGAGTCGAGATCCACGCGGCGAACGGCTACCTCATCGACCAGTTCCTCCGGGACGGCGTGAACCAGAGGACGGATCGGTACGGCGGCTCGGTCGAGAACCGGGCGCGGCTCCTGCTCGAGATCACCGAGGCCGTGACGGGGGTGTTCGGCGCCGACCGGGTCGGCGTGCGGGTCTCGCCGCTGGCCGGCTTCAACGACATGAGCGACTCCGATCCGAGGGCGCTCTTCGGCCACGTCGCCGCCGAGCTCTCGGCGCGCAAGGTCGTCTATCTGCACGTCGTGGAGCCGCTCTCGGGGCAGGCGCTCGACGCCACGGCGCGGGTGACGCCCCTCCTCCGCGAGCGGTTCCGCGGCGCCCTCGTCGTGAACGGCGGCTACACGCTGGAGACCGCGGAGGCAGCGCTGCGGACCGGCGCGGCGGATCTCGTCTCCTTCGGCGCGCCCTTCCTGGCCAACCCCGATCTTCCGGAGCGCCTGTCGCGCCGCGCGCCGCTCAACGCGCCCGACGTCGCGACCTTCTACTCCGAGGGCCCGCGCGGCTACATCGACTACCCGCGCCTCGGCGAGGCCGCGGTGGAGCGCGCCAGCGCCGGCGCACAGCTGGCCTGACGGCTTGAGGGCCCGAGGGCCTGATCTCACGATCCGATGGCTCGATCGGGCGGAGGCGGGCGGAGGTGGCGAGGAGCTCCCGCGCCGCCGCCCGTGATAGGCTTCCAGCCCGATGCCGGCCGCCCATCCGCTGCTCCCGAACGACGAGATCCCCACGGCGCCGCGCCCGGCGCGCTCGCCCGCGGAGGCGCCGTGAGCGCGGCCCCGGGCGACGTGAAGCGCATCGGGGCCGGCGAGCTCCGGGTGTTCATCCAGGACGCGGGAGAGCTCAAGAAGGGCACGCTGCTCTACGACGGCGGGCAGCTCCTGAACCTCGCGCGCCACGAGAACAAGCTGTTCTGCGACGCCAAGGGCTCGGGGGCCTCGCCTTACAAGGTGTCGCTCGTCTACAGCGACGCGCCGGCGCCCGCGTTCAAGGGGCGCTGCTCCTGCCCGGCGCGGACCTTCAACACCGCGTTCTGCAAGCACGCGGCGGCGCTGCTCGTCGCGTGGGCGCGCGCGCCCGAGTCGTTCGCCGTGAGCGAGGCGCCGCCGCCCGGCGCGCCGGGCGGGGACACCGCGCGCAAGAGCGTGAAGAAGGGCAGCGCGAACGCGCAGGCCATGATGAAGTCCGGGGTCGAGCAGGTCGGCACGCTCGTGCGCGAGCTCGGCGTGTCCGGCGTCGCGACGATCGGGGGCGACCGCATCGAGCAGATGGAGAAGCTCGCCGAGGCGCTCCGGGAGAACCGCCTCCGGCGCCTCTCGGCGCGCACGCTCGACCTCGCCGCGCTGCTCCGCAGGCAGGCCGCGGGGGGCCGGCAGGCCCGGGGCGCTCCCCGCGGCGCGCTGCCGGCGGTCGCCTACGCGAACGTGATGGCCGACCTCCTGCTCACCGCCCGCAAGCTGGAGAAGCACCTCGCGGGCGAGCCGCTCGACGACCGCCACGTCGAGGAGCTCGTCGGCAAGACGTGGAAGGCGTCCGACAGGAAGCCCGCGGAGGGCCTCACGCTCATCGAGTACGCCTTCTCGACGCGGACGACGAGCGACGATTTCGTCATCCGGGAGAGCCGCTTCATCGACCTCGAGTCGGGCCGCCACTTCAGCGAGAAGCAGATCCTCCCGGTGTTCCTGGCGAAGCGGACCGACCCGAAGCGGAGCTTCGCCGGCGAGGTGCTCGCCGGGGCGCGGGCGACGACCTACCCGGGCTACCCGCCGCTCCGCGTCGACTTCAGCGATCTCGGCGACAAGCGCCCGCTCGACGCCGGCGCCCTCGAGTCCGTGCTCGCGCGGGCGCTGCCCGACGTCGGCGCGGCGCTCGCGGCGCTCCAGGAGCACCGCAAGGACGTCTTCGCGCCCGACCTCGTGCCCGTGGCGGTGCTCACCGACACGCTCTTCGCGCGCGGCGCGCGGCTCGCGGCGGTCGACGACAAGGGGGAGGCGCTCCACCTGCCCGACGACCCGGCGCTCGAGGAGCGGCTCGCCGGCTCGCTCCGCGACGCGCGGCTCCGCGCGCTGCTCGGGGACGTCGGCATCGACGCCGCGCTGCCCACGCTGTGGCCGCTCGCCGCCGTCGTCGAGGGGCCGCTCGGCCTGGAGCTGCGCCCTGTCTTCGAGCAGGGGAGCGCGGCGCGGGGCGGGCCGCTCGAGGGCTCCGCGTGGAACGCCGCCGCCCGCGAGGCGGGCGCCTCGCCCGCGGCCATCGCGCTCGGCGAGGTCCGCGAGGAGCTCGCCGAGGCGCTCGTCACGGGCCTGACCGGGCTCAGCGCGCGCGCGACGGACCCGCTGGCCGCGCGGCTGCGCGACCTCCGCCTCGAGAAGCAGGCCGCGCTGCTCCAGGCGCTGCCGCAGCGGCCCGAGCCGGCCGATCGGCTCGACGACTTCATCAAGCTCTACCAGGTGCTCGAGATGGCGCTCGTCCGCCTGGCCGGCGCGACGCAGATCGACCGCGCCTCGACCGAGCGCGTGCCGACCTACGAGAGCGTCGCGGTGGCGCGGCCCGACGAGACGCTCTCCCCGGACGAGGTGGCGCGGCGGCGCGCGGCGGGCGCGATGAACCGCTACGTCGCCGCGGTCCACCACGCGCGCTACTACGCGTCGCTGCCGGCGAGCGAGCTCGTGGCGAGCATCTTCCCGATCTGGGCGGACGGCACCGCGACGCCGACCATCGCGAGGACGTTCGCGCCGCTCGGGGCCGAGGCGATCGCCGCCGCGGAGAAGGCGCTCACGGTGAAGGCGGGCCGCGTGGCGAAGCTGACGGCGGTGCGGGTGCTGCAGGCGGTCGTGCTGCACGGCGGCCCGGCCCGCGCCGAGGCCACGGCGATGCTCGGCAAGGTCGCGGAGCACGCGAAGGACGCCGGCCTGCGGGCGCTCGCCCGCGACGCGCTGGACGTGATCGACGCCGCGCCGTCGGGCGGGCCGGGGAACGACGCGGTGCGCGCGCGGCGCGCCGCGCGGCTCGGGCGCGTGCACGAGCTCGCGAAGACGCTGGGCGCCGCGCCGACCAAGGAGGAGCGGCTCGAGGCGCTGAAGGCGCTCTCCGAGCTCGGCGATCTCGCCGCGCTGCCGGCGTTCCGGCGCGCGTTCTACGCCGACGCCTCCCGCGAGGTGCGCGAGGAGGCCGCCTACGCGCTCGCGCAGCTCGGCGACGTCGAGATGGTCGAGACCTTCGTGCGGATGCTGGCGAGCCGGGGCGTGGACGAGCGGGAGGCGAAGATCGCCGCGTACGCGCTCGGCTTCCTCGGCGACGTCCGCGGGCTGAGCGAGCTGCTCTCGGCCTACGCCGACGGATACAAGCCCGGCATCGTGGCCGACGCGATCCGCGCGTTCGGCCCCGTGGCGCTCACGCCGCTCGTGGACCTCATCGAGGCGCGGCCGGAGCTCGCGAAGCGCGCGGCGGCGCTCGACGCGCTGAAGAAGATGGACGACACCGCGGTGGCGGCCTGCCTCGTCGAGCGGATCGAGGCGCGGCGCGGCGACGCCGATCTCGCCGACAAGGCGCCGCTCTACCTCAAGCTCGCGGACGTGCACGCGCACAGCCGGCGCGAGGTCGCGACGGCGCTCATCTCGGCGCTCTCGAGCGCCCCCGGCAAGGAGGCGCAGGCGGCCGTCAAGGCGGCGCAGAAGGCGCTCGGCGTCGTCAAGCGCAGCAAGTAGCGCGGTGTCGCGACGCCGATCCTGAGCCTGGGGAACCGCATCTTCCGACGTATCGAGCAGATCCGGGAGGGGCGCCATCCCGGTCAGGGCGCGATCGGCCTCCGCCACGACACCGCGCCTGAAGGCCCGACGCGCGCTGTCTCTCGGAGAGCGTGAGTGCGCGCGCCGCGCGGGGCGCCCCTCGCCACGACAAGGACCGGAAAGCCGATGTGTTTCGCTACGGTAGCTCCACAAGTCTCCAGTACTTGTTGAGCGCCGCCATGAGCTCGACGAAGCTGAGGAACGTGACCGGCTTGAGGAGATAACCAGCCACGTTGAGGTTGTAGGCTCCCACCTTGTCGCGGTCGTCGTTCGATGTGGTCAACACGACGACCGACGTGGCCCCGAGCACTGGATCGGCCCGCAGCTCGCGCAGGAACTCGATCCCGTTCATCTTGGGCATGTTCAGGTCGAGCAGGATGAGCCGTCGCTCGGCCGGGACGACGCCGCTGCGCAGCATCTCGAGGGCCTCGACGCCGTTCCCGGCGACCCAGAGGGGATTCGAGATGTTGTTCCGCTTGAACGCCCGGCGGACATTCATCACGTCGACGTCGTCGTCTTCGACGAGGAGGATGTTCAAGAGTTTTTCTTCGACGTCCATTGTCTCCTAGGTTCTCATTGGCGAGATGGACGTGAACGTCAACTCCCGGCGAGGCGGCCGCGCCAGTCAGGTGCGATAGGGGCGGAGTCGAGGCGGGCTGGTCGGTCAGCTCGCCCGCGGCCGCTGACGCCAGAGCGTCATCAGCACCCGTCCGACCTGGACCACGCGACCGACCCGCCCTTTCGGGCCGGTGTCCGCCGGACGGAACGGTTCGGTGCGGTAGCTCGCGCTCGGGGCCGGCGCCTCGCGGGGGGCGGCGGCCTCAGCCGGGGCCGCGGAGACGGACGCCGGCCCGAGGCGCTTGTCGAGGTGGACCTCGACCGCCTCGCCGACCAGGTTGCTCATGTCGCGATCGTTTTCGATGCAATGGAGCAGCAGCCGATCCGCGAGCGGATCGGGCAGGTAGACGGTGACCGCGCGCCGGGAGCGGCCGTCGTTGCCGAGGAGCACCGGCGGGCCGGCGTGCGGCTCCGAGGTGGTGGCGAGCGCCTGGGGCCCGGCAGCGGCGCTCGCTGCCTGCGGCGCCGTCGCCGCGGGCGGCTCTGCGCCTGGCCGCGCCTCCGGTGCTCGGTCCTGCGGCGCCTCCTGCGCTCGTTCTCGCTCCTGCCGCGCCTCGACGGGCTTCTCGCCGTCGTGCGCGCGCTGATCGGCGGCGGGCCTCGACCTCACGACGTCGACCGCCGCTTTGCCGCCTTCGCCCCCCGCGACGAACGCGTCGGCCTTTTCAGGCGACGGCGGCTTTCGTAGCGAGACCGCGACTTGCTTTTTGGCCATGGTGAAGCTTCTCCAGTTCTTCGAGAAGGTGGGTGATCTCTCTGGCCGCGGCGTCCCGCGGTGCGTAGCCCGTCACCCCTTGCCCGCAGGCGAGGGACTCCTGGTAGGCGATGCGATAGCCGAGCTCCGTGGAGAGCACCGGCAAGCCCGACGTCTCGAGCACCGCGCGCGCCGATTTGCCGAGCGCCGTGCGGCCTTGCTTGCGCGTGATGAGGATGCAGCCCTTGAGCGCGCTCCGCAGCGCGGCGGCCTCGCGGAACACCTCGATCGCGGCGGTGAGGGCCCAGGCGTCCGCGGCCGTGGGGCCGCAGGGGTAGATGGCGATGTCGGCGACCATCAGCGCCGATCGCGCGATCTCGCCGTGGCGCGGAGGGCAGTCGATGACGGTGAGGTCGTACGCGGCGGCGACTTCCGGCAGCTGTCCCGGCTTGTGCATCGAGGCGCCCATGGCCATGACGGTCGGCGTATCGTGCCCCGCCTCGGCGGCCACGTCGCCCCACGTGCGGACGGTCCCCTGGGGATCGGCGTCGACGAGCAGCACACGCCGGCCGTTCGCCAGCGCGGCCACGGCGAGGCTCACGGCCGTGGTGCTCTTGCCGATCCCACCTTTCTGTCCGGTGAGCGCGATGATCATGATAGACCCCCCTAGCAGAACCTTCGCCGGGCGGTCCACTTTCTTGCAAGCGCGGACAGGGCTTCTACCGAGCCGTCCTGAGGGGAATTCCCGACGCGGACGTTGATTTCTCGGTGCTGTCGACGGGTTGGCCGGCACATCGCAGGAGGTTGTTCAGCTCTCTATCCGGCAGGAGCGTCCTCACCCGCGCGTCGCATAGCCGCCATGATGAGGAAGCTCACGGAAGAGGCGCGCTCGACGTGCGAGCGGCGCCTCCGGTGCGCCCGCCGCGCTTCGTCGGCGCGGAGGCGCGCGGCGCTGGCGGGCGAGCGGGCCGGAGCCATTGCTGGATCGCGCAGGCGCTTGAATCGACGGCGGCGGCGATAACGCGTTCGACGGTCGGCCTCGGGGCGCGTGAGCTGCGGATCGTAGCAGCGGGCGCCTCGGGAAGCGACGTTGAGGTGTCATCGATGCGCAGGGTAGAATGCATCGATGTCAATCACCTTCGCCGTGTCCGATGTCGATCGGCCGCAGCAACTCATGCAGGTGCTCGATCGCGCCAAGGCCATCCCGAGCCTGCTCGGCGGGGGTGAGCGCGCCGCGCCGGAGCAGCGGCGAATGCCCTGGGGCAAGCCGCGACCTCCCGTGGCGCGCGTCGAGGCGTTCTCGTCGAGCGACGCGCCGCTGGTCTCCGCGACCGATGCCCACGCGCTCGCGCAGGCGGCGCACGATGCATTTTACCTTCACCACCCGCTGGTTCTGTCGCCGGATGCCGTGTGGCTCTGCCTCGCGCAGGGGTTCGCCCACCATGTCGCGCTGAACGCCGAGGCGCTGCGCGGGCGGATCGTCCGTCATCAGGGGAAGAAGAAGCTCGTCATCGTTCGGCCCGACTTCTTCCTGGGCCAGCCCAATCCATGGCCCGAGGCGTTCACCGCGTTCTCGGACCAGATCGCGGCGCATATCGGCCGCCTGCGCGACCTGATCGTGGCCGACTTCTCGACGACCGGCGCCGTGGAGCGCGCCGCCTCGGAGGTCGTCCTCATGGACGCGTTCCAGCCTTACTTCGAGTACGAGATGATGGCTGGTTGCGGCATCCCTTCGATCACGCTGCTGGGCAGCGTCGACGACTGGAAGAGCGTTCGCCGGCGCGCCGCGATGCTGTCCGAGTTCGGCCTAGAGGCCTGGACCGGCGCGCTCCTCCCGGTGCTCGACGAGGTCGTCCGCGCCGCCGAGGGGCACGTCGATCCAGGCTTCTGGCGCTCGTTCTTCCGCTACCAGAGCGGCTCCGGGCCGAGCGAGCTGACCGGCTGGATCCTCGTCCTCTTTCCGTACCTCAAGACATTCGACGGGGACGGCGATCGCCTCGAGCCAAACCCGTATCTCGGCCGATGGGAGCAGGCGCTGCGCGCCGCGGAGAAGCGCACAGACTGGAAATTCGAGCGCGAGGGACCGGACCTTCTGCAGATCCCGAGCTCGATCTCCAGCGCCCCCGTCAGGTTCGTCGATGTGCGCGACGGTACGGATCACCCGTTGCGCTTCGTCGCAGGGCTCTTCGGCGTCACGCAGGAAGCCGCGACCGGCGCGCTCGCACCCGAGTTCGGCTGGGCGATCGTCCACGACGACGGCTGATCGAGCGCCCCAACTACAGGTTCTCCGGCTTGAAGAGCCTCCGGTAGCTCACGTTGCGACCAGACACCATGAACACCCCGTCGCCGCGGTAGTGGACGGTCGTCGGATAGCGCGGCGACGTCGCGACGTGCGCCTTCACCACCTCGAATACGAACAGGCTGAAGCGCTTGACGGCGCTCGTGTCGACCAGCTTGCACTCGAAGCTCGCATGACACTCGGCGATGAGCGGCGCGCCGACGTTCGTCGCCGCAACGGCGGTGAGCCCGAACTGCTCGAACTTGTCGACCTCGGACCCGTGGCTGTTCCCTATCCCGATGACGGCGCGCACGAGATCGGCCGTGGGCACGTTGATCACGCACTCCTTGCTGCGCCGCACCATCTCATGGCTATCGTTCTGGTCCCAGATGAAACACCCCACGAGGGACGGCTCCTCCATCATCACCATGTGCCAGCCCATCGTCATGATGTTCCGCTGGCCCTTGTGCGCAGAGCTCACCAAGACCACCGGACCCGGCTCCAGGAAGCGCCGGACGTTCGCGACCGGAAAATCTGCCTTCTTGTAGGTCTTCATGCGATCACCCGAGGCACGGATGCACTACGAGCAGGCTGGACCCAGACTGCCCGCATGGCGGGTCGGCAGCGGCCTGCTCGGCGCCAAAACGCATTGTGCCATGCACATCGCGGGCAGCAACGTCGGATACCAGCGCACGAGCGGCGTCAGAGCACCTGCTTGATCAGCTTCAGCGGGCTCAACCGGTCCCAGACGTCCGCCTCGCGAAAGCTCGGCCGCGCCTTGACGGCCTTCGCATACCGAGCGAGGCGTGCTCGCCTGGCGATCTCGGCGTCGAAGCGCACGAAGCCCATCCGCGCGAGGAACACGGTCCACACCACATCCGCGGGCCCATGACCGCCGGGGACGAGCGACTCGCGCCCATCCGCGAGGGCATCATCGAGCGCGTCCAGGAGCTCGAACGCCGCGCGCTTGCGCTCGCCGAACATCGCCACCACGCCCCCCGGGTCAAACGTCTTGACGCGCCCGGCGAACACCTCGGCGCGCCGCGCGTAGACGTCCGCGAGGTCCGCGTGCTCGGTCGCGAGCTGGCGGAGGCGCTTCTCCGTCGCCACGAGCGTCCTTCGCACGGCCGGTCGCGCGAGCGGGTTCCACGAGAGCAGCCACCCGAACGTGAGCTCCTCGATGGGGAAGGCGTAGTGGCGGTCGAGCCAGCCCCGCGTCGCGTCGTCGAGCGCGGCCTCGGTCGTGCCGAACGCGAACAGGAGGATGTCGCGGCTCTGCGAGAGCACCCGGCCGTCGACCTGCAGCGTCGGCACGGTCAGGTTCGGGTTGAGGCGCGCGTAGTCCGGCGCGAGCTGCTGCGCCCTGCGGTGGATGTCGACGCGCACCGATTCGAACGGGACGCCGCGCTCGACCAGCGCGAGGCGCGCGATCATGGAGTAGTACGACGAGGCAGCGTGATGGAGGCGGAGGCGTGCGGGGCTCGCGGGGGCGCTCATCGAGCCGAAGCGTACCACCGCCGCGCCCGAGCAGGGCCTGACCAGGCGGCGATCTGCTCGGCTGCGCCTCGCTGTCGGAGGGCGACGCGAGCCGCGCGCGTGTCGTCGTGCTGGCGAGATCAGAGCTTGCGGTACATCCACACGCTGGGGATTTCGATGTCGAACCCCGCCTTCCGGTACGCGCGTCGCGCCGGAGCGTGGCTCGGATCGCCACCGGTTCCGACGGCGGCGACCTTCATCCCGGCCTGCTTCAGGCGCGCCGCCGCGAACTCGTACATCGCTGTGCCGATTCCCTTGCCGGCCTGCGCGGGGTCGACGGCATTGAGGCCGATCTCGCCGACAAGCGTCTCCGGAGCGAGCCGGAGCGCCACGAAGCCGACGACCTCGTCGCCGGATTGCGCCACGTACAGCTCCCAGCCCGAGTCGGCCGCCATCAGCGACGTCAGCAGCCCCTCCTGCGCTTCGTCGTCTCGCCGCTGCGCCAGCTCGTAGAGATCGTCGCCGAGGATCGAGCGGAACGACGCGAACACGGGCGCAAAGGCCGCGCGCCGGATGTCCTGAAGGCGGGCCGCGTCCTCGGGATTGGCACGGCGGAAATGGAGCTCAGGCAATCGGATTTCCTCCTGTAGGGCGCCATGCACGCGCGTGGCGCTTGTGAAGCTTCATGCAGACTCACCCTCATGGGAATTCTGCGCTATGAGCGACGCGAAATATCCACGGAGCCACTTCATCCTTGAGCTCTCAGCCCATCCCATTGCGGCCATCGCGCGCTCGATGGCGTCAAACTGCGCTTGGTGGACAGGGAGATCGAGGTCGCCGATCCAGTCGATGACGTGCTCCATGGCGAGCCCCCATTCCCCGTACTTGTGAACCCAGCGGTGCGCGTCGCGGAAGCGCTCTGGGGGGAGCACGTCCTTGAAGGACTCGAGCGCGACAGCGCACAACGCTTGGATCTCTTGTTTCACCACAAGGTCAACGACCTCGATAAAATAGCAGCTTCTGTCGAGATTCAGACTTTCATCCTCGCTGGCCATTTCACGAATGCTGCGCGCCGGAGCGCCACAGTTGCGTGCCGCAACTGCGATGATCTCGGACAAGGAGCTGCCCGCCACGACATCCAGAGCCGCCTCGAATGGCGAGCTCGAGTCCGGACCGTACACGATGCTGGGCGACCGCAGCTCACATGCGAGCGCTCGCGCGCACGCCTGCAGCGGGGCACGGAGCTGATCGAGGTCGAGGACGAAGACTGCGAGCCTCTCGAGGTGGCTCGCCTCGACAGTTCGTCTACCGAAGTAGAGATGGAAGCCGGCCCACTCGAACGACGGTGTGTCCCCCTCGCGCCCACGCCGCCTGGACCTCGTCCTCCGTGAGACGCTCCCAGGGCACGAGCATCGTGAACTCTTCTACCCGGCCCAGGTTCGGCCACCGCGGGCGCATCACCTGCCATAGCTGCCGGGCCGCGCGCTGCATCTCGAGGGAGGCCGACGCACGCTCGGGGAATGCGAGCAGCTCGGCGGCTCCCAGTGAATGGCCCAGGACAAAGGCGAGGTCGACTCCCATGTGCTCTCCGAGTGCGTCACGTTCGCAGCGCCTTACTGGGCACACAGGCGCAGCTCTGCCAGTCTGGTCGCGACCACCACCATGTACACCAAGGAGGTGACGCTTGGATCATCTTCCGGGTACTGGCTTTCCACGAAGCCCAGCCTCCGGTACAGCCGCATTGCAGGCGTATTGTCCGCAACGACGAACAAGGAGCATTCGCCGACACCCAGCTCCTGAACGCCAAGCTCGACCAGGCCACCGACGAGCCACCGGCCCAGCCCCGCACCCCGGTGCTCGGGCGATATAACGAGCCGTCCGAGATGACAGCGACCGGCCCTCAGGTAATACTGGCCAAAACCGAGGAGCTGGTCATCAGCTCCGAGCATCACATAGGAGGGCAGCACACCGCTCCGCGTGTCCTCCAGGAAGGTACTGTCCGTAAACGGGAACCTGAACTGCGGACCACCCCAGTTCTGGCAGCTTCGCCGATCGGGGAACCATTTCTCGATCGCCATGACATGGCTATCTTCTGCGCGTATGAGCTTCATCTGCTTGGCGTCGTTCCCCGCGTTAGAGGTCATAAACGTGCACGGACAGTCCGGCAGCACAGAGCGTTCTCTGGACAATGGACTCGACCTCTGGCCACTCCCCGCCCGCCAGGCCGCAACCGATTCTTGGCATATGGATTGATGCGCTGACATGCCGCGCGTGCTCTGCAAGCATGGCGAGACATCGCTCAAGCGCATCATACCGGATCGGGGGAACGCCATGCTGCGAACGCACGCCGTGCTGGGCGATCATGTTTGCGACGGAGAGATCGCCTTTCACGCTCACAATCTGTATTTCCCCAAGCCTGAATCCAGCTGCTTCACCCCGGGCATGCCAGGCGCGGTACTGCGCCTCGGGTTCGGGCCACTTCTTCGAGAGCGCGACCACGAACCCACGCCCCCAGCCGCCGATGTCGTTGCAGACGTGGCAGATGATCCTCGCCCCCTCTCCGACGGGATCGGTCGCATCACCCGTGCGGTAGTCGATCGCGTTCATTGTAGACGCAGCGCCTCCTCGTCCTGTTGAATGTAACCGTTCACGGATGAGCACGCCAGGCTGGTTTCGCGATGAGGACGGAGGGATGGACGTGGAGCGGCTCCTCGTCCCCGACCTCATCCGATGGAAAGGGGCCTTGCCTCGAAGGGCTCGACCCCGCAGGGCGGCCTGACGAAGTTCATCTCACAAGCTCGGCTTACCCCTCGTCCTCGCTGCCGGCCTCCGGTCGGTCGTCCTCGACACCGACAGCCGGCCCAGTTTACCTTGGACGAAAGATGATGAGCACAGGGACTGCTCCCGGATCCCCGGGCCTCGCCGCGAGTTATATGAGGGCTGTCCGCAGCGCGCCTTTCGCGGTGATCGAGTGCGCGGGGAACCTCGACGATCTCGTGGTCGCCGAGTGGAACGGCGAGGCAGAACGCGTCTTTGGATATACTGCTGACGAAGCGGTGGGCCGCCGCCTCGCGGACACGATCGTGAGCGAGCCGGACGCCAGGACCTTCGGGCGTTCGCTCGGGCAGGAGAGCGCCCCGCACCGCTACACCCACACCCGCAAGGACGGGCGCGCCGTCGTGTGCGAGTGGCGGTATGCGCCCGTGCTCGACGACGGCGGCGAGCCGATTCGGCTGCTCTGCTTCGGGCAGGATGTCACGGAAGAGGTCAAGGCCGTCGAGAAGTTCAAGGAGGGCGACATGATCCTCCGGGCCATCCTCGGCACCGTGGATGCGGCCGTGACCCGGATGGATCGGGATGGATTCTGCACCTTTCACGAGGGCAAGACGCTCCAGTCCCTCGGCCTCCGATCGGGCCAGTTCGTCGGATTGAACGTGTTCGACGAACCCCCCGCGCCGATGGACATGGAGCCGATGCGAAGGGCGGTCCGGGGCGAGCTCGTCCGCACCCGCGTCGAGGCGTTCGGGTGCGCCTGGGAGACGTGGCTCGTCCCGCTGACCGACGAGCGCGGGGAGCGCAACGGCGCGGTCAGCTTCACGCTCGACGCCACGGAGGCGAAGCTGAGGGAAGACGAGCTGAAGGCGCGGCTCGACCTCATCGAGCGCCAGCAGCAGGTGATCCGCGATCTGTCGACGCCCATCATCGAGGTCTGGGACAGCGTGCTGACCCTCCCGATGGTGGGCGTCGTCGACAGCAGGAGGGCCGCCGACGTGATGGACGACCTCCTGGCCGCCATCGTGGACAAGCGGGCCCGCTTCGCGATCCTGGACCTCACCGGCGTCGAGGTCGTCGACACGAAGACAGCGAGTTATCTCTTCGAGCTCATCCGCGCCATCCGGCTCCTGGGCGCCGAGGGGGTCATCACGGGCATCCGGCCCAACGTGGCGCAGACGATGGTCTCCCTCGGGCTCGATCTGTCGGGCATCGCGACCGTCGGAAACCTCCGCGCGGGCCTGAAGCTCTGCATGCAGCGCGTGGCAGCGGGCGGCGCGGCGCCGAACGGCGCGCCGCCGCGCGCCCCCGGGGGCGCAGCGCCGAGGCTCCCGGGAAGCGGCGGGCGCTGAGGTCCAGGACACGAGGCTGGCCTCGGAGGTCGGGTAGATCGCGGTGGCCTGCGGAAGTTCACCTTTGCGTCGGCAATCCCAGGCCCGTAAGGAACGGCGGACAGGCACCGCGCGCGCGGCGCCGTGGAGACGCCGATCGTGACCACCCACCCCCGCAGCCCCAGGAGCGGCGGCCAGCGCCCCGGGAGCCCTCGCCTCGCCGAGCGCCCCCACGTCGCTCGCCGCCCCCTCCTCGTCGCTCGCCGCGCCGCCCTGGCGCTCACCCTCGCGCTCGCCGCCGCCGCGCCCGCCGCGTGCGCCCCTCGGGGCGCCGCATCGCCGCTCCCCGCCGACGCGCCGCTCCCCGCCGCGTTCTCGGCCGCGCTGGAGGCCGAGATCACGAGCTCGGCCGCCGCCGCGCCGTACCTCGACGCCCTCGACCGCGCCGTCGACGCGCCGAGCGACGACGGCGCCCTCGCCACCGTGATCGCGTCGCTCGACGCGCTCGTCTTCGGCGCCGGCACCGCGGGCGGCCCCGATCCCGACGCCGCGGCCATCGCCTTCCGCTCGCGCGAGGCGCTCCCCGAGGTCGCCCGCCGGCTCCAGCGCGCCTGGGCGTTCGCGGACGTCGACGGCCGCGGCGCGCCGGAGATGCCGTTCGTGCGCGGCGCGCTCGCGAGCGCCCTCCACCGCATCGCCCTGTTCGTCGGCGACGAGGCCGCGGCGGCGACCTGGAGCGCGCGCCGCGGCTGCGCGGGTGAGGCCGCCCTCGTCGGCCCGCTCGACGCGGCGCCCCTCCACGGCCTCGCCCGGCCGTCCCCCGTGAGCTCCGCGCCGGGCGCGCCGCTCGCCAGGGCCTACCCCGGGCTCGCGCCGTTCGCGCAGAGCGCCTCGCCCATCGTCGTCCGCGCCGACGCGTGCGCCATCGACATCGACGCGGTGAGCGCCCTCCAGGGGACGCGCGCCGTGGTCGTCGACCTCCACAACCCGATCGCCCAGCGGGTGAGCCTCGCGCTCGCCTCGTCGTCCGCCGCCGTGCTCGAGGTGGGCGGCGTTCCCGCCCTCCACCGCGACTACGCGGCCGGCGGCGCGCAGGTCACGCGCTTCGCGACGGTCGAGGCCCAGCCGGGGACGCTGCGCGTCGTCGTGCGCGTGGCGCAGAAGGGCGACGGCGACGCCATCGAGCTCACCGCGTGGGGCGAGAACGGCCTGCCGCTCCGCGCCCGCGCGCCGCGCCCCGGCGCCGCCGCGACCGCGTCCGCGTCCCGGCCCGCCGCCGTCAGCCTGGCGCCGGCCCCGGCGTCGCGCGGCGCCGCCGGCCAGCGCCCCGGCGCGGCGGACGTCGAGGTCGCGGCCGCGGCCCTGCTCGCGCTCGGCGACGCGCGCGCGGCCGAGCACCTCCTCGATCCGGACGGCGACGGCCGCCTCCGCCAGAGCGACGCGCGCTCGCCGGCATCCGCGCCGCCCCCGGCCGCCTCCGCGCCGCGCCCGCCGGCGTCCGCGCCGCCTCCGGCCACCGCCGCGCCGCGCTCGCCGCGCCTCGACCTGCTCTACGCGAGGGCCATCCGCCGCGTGGGCGATCTTCCCGAGGCCGAGGTCGTCGAGCGCACCCGCGCCGCCATCGAGCGCGTGCTCGCCGCGTGGCCCGCGTCCTGGGAGGCGCGCCTCTACAAGGCGGAGCTCGCCGAGCGCCGCGGCGGCCGGGGCGAGGGCACCATGGACGCGCTCCGCGAGCTCGGCGTCCGGGTCGCGCCCCCCGGGCTGGCCGGCCCGAGCGCGCCCGCCGTCGCCGACGCCGATCGCATGGTCCTCGCGGAGCTCGCGGTGGTCGCCCGCCGCGCGAACGTCACCGACGTCGCCGAGGCCGCCTACGCGAAGCTCGCCGCCGCGGCGCCCGGCTCGACGCTGCTCGCCGTCGTCGACGACCGCATCCACGGCCGCGTCGGCGTCGACGCGGTGAAGGCCGCCTGCGAGGGCGGGCTCGATCGCTCGAGCGCCGCCTGCCTCGGCGCGCTCCTCGACGCGAGCGACCGCGACGCGGTCCTCGCCGAGATCAAGCGGCTGCGCCGGCTCCGCCGCGCGCCGGACGCCCTGCGCGAGGTCGAGCTCCGCGAGCGCGTCGCCCGCGGCGACCTGCGCGGCGCGCTCGCCGTGTACGACGCGATGCCGCCGGGGCAGCGGGCGATGCTCGAGGCGCTCGGCCTCGCCGCCGGCCGCGGCGACGCCCGCGCCGTGCGGGGCCGCCTCGCCCGCGACCGCACGACGGCGCGCGACACCCCCGCCGGGCTCGGCCCCATCACCCGCGCCCTCGGCCTCGCGCCGGATCCGGCGCCGGCGCTCGAGGCCGAGGGCCGCAAGCTCGTGCTGGAGGACCAGCAGAAGGCGTTCCTCCCCGGCGCCGCGACCGCGGTGCTCCGCCACGTCGAGCGGTTCACGATCTCGCCCGACGGGCTCGTCCACTACGTCACGTACGACCTCCGCCGCGTCTCCGGCACCACGGACGTGGCCCAGGGCGCGGCCACCTACGGCCCGCTCATCGAGGGCCGCGCCATGCCGCGCCTCTTGCGCCGCCGCATCCACAAGCGCGACGGCCGCATCCTCGCGCCCGACGCGGCGTCGAACGCCGCGCAGGACCAGAGCGACCTCTCCCAGCTCGAGCAGGGCGACTACGTCGAGCAGGTCACCGAGGGCTACGCGCTGCCGGGCGACGGCGGCCAGCTCGTCATCGACACGTGGGACCTGCTCCCCGAGCGCACGAGCGTCCGCGAGGCGACGATCGAGGTCAGCCGCCCGACGTCGCTCCCGCTCGCGCTCTGGTCGCACCCGCTGCTCGGCGCCGCGGAGCAGCGCGCCCAGGGCGCCTCCACGGTCAGCGTCTGGCGCATCAAGGACCAGCCGCCGCGGCGCATGGAGGACGGCGTGCCTCGCGTGGAGATGGGCGTCGGCGTCAGCCTGGGGACGCAGACCTGGGGCCACGTGGCCGCGGCGCTCGACGAGAACATCCGCGCGCTCGAGGACCGCGATCCCACCATGACCCGCTGGGCGCGGGAGGCCGCGGGCGCCGACCGGACGCCGTCGCCCGCGCTGCTCGAGCGCGTCGTCGCGGCCGCGGGCAAGGCGGTGAAGGTCGCCGGCGGCGCCGAGCTCTCGGACATGGCGGCGCTCCTCGGCGGCGGCCCGCAGCGCACGACGGCGCGCGCGATGATCGAGCTCGGCCAGGGCAGCCGATCGTGGGTCGTCTACCGCGCGCTGCGCGAGCTCGGCGTGCGCGCCGATCTCGCGATCGCCGAGACCGAGCCGTTCAGCTCGTCGGCGGACTTCCCGCCGCACGCGGGGCGCTTCCGCCACCCGCTCGTGATCGCCCGCCTTCCGGGCGGCGACGTGTGGATCGACGCCGACGTCGAGGGCCCGCCGCTGCCCCCCGGCCGCATCAGCCCCGAGCTGCGCGGCCGCGCCGCCATGCTGCCGAGCGGCGAGCTCGTCACCGTGGCCGGAACGAGCGGCGAGACCGGCGACGAGGTCGACCTCCGGCTGACGGTCGACGTGCAGGGTAACGCCACGGGAACGTTCACGATTTTGCTGCACGGGCGGGCGGCGCAGGCGCTCTCGGAGGCGTTCGAGACCGTGGTGGGCACGGCGCGGCGCGAGATGCTCCGGGGCGTCGTGCTCGGCTGGCTCCCGTGGGCCGACGTCGAGGACGTGGTCGTCTCGTCGACGGAGGGCTCGTGGGAGGTCGCGCTCCGCGCCACCGTGACGATCCACGGCTTCGCGCAGCCTGCGGGCAAGGACGCCGCGGCGTGGACGCTGCCGGGGCTCGAGCCGGTGCACCTCGTGTTCCCGCGCGCGTACACGAGCACGCTCGGCGCCTCCTACGCCTCGCGGGGGGCCCGCAAGAGCGCGCTCGCGATCGAGACCGCGCTCCAGTACCACGTGCGCCGCAGGATCGAGCTGCCCGAGGGCTACGCGGTCGCGCGCGCGCCCGAGGGCGTGCGCGTTGAGCACGCGGGCCTCGCGGCGTCGCGCAAGGGCAGCTACGGCGCGGCGATCGAGGAGGACTTCGCGCTGAGCTTGCCGACGGGGACGGTGTCGATCGACGAGTACAAGGCGTTCGTCGAGCGGGTGCAGGCGGTCGACAGCGGCTTCATGGCGGGCATCCGGGTGGCGCGGCCGGCGACGCCGGCGCGGCAAACCGGCGCCGCACAGGGGCCGGGCGCTGTCCGCGGCGGGGCGCGGCCGCAGGCGCCGGAGAAGAAGCCGTGAGCCTCGACGTCCGCGAGTCGGTCCCGCTGGCCCCGCTCACGACGCTCGGCGTGGGCGGGCCGGCGCGCTATTTCGCCGAGGTCGACGGCGAGGCCGCGGTGGTCGAGGCGTTCCGCTTCGCCGAGGCCCGCGGCGTGCCGCTCTTCGTGCTGGGCGGCGGATCGAACCTGCTGGTCGCCGACCGCGGCGTCGACGCGCTGGTGCTGCGCGTGCGCGTGCGCGGGATCGAGCTGCTGCGCGGGCGCGAGGAGGACGGCGGCGCGGAGACTGGCGGCGGCGGCGGCGGCGAGGCCGGGCGCGCCCTCGTGCGCGCGGGGGCGGGTGAGGCGTGGGACGACCTCGTGGCGCGCTCGGTCGCCGAGGGCTGGGCGGGCGTCGAGTGCCTGTCGGGCATCCCGGGCGACGTCGGCGCGACGCCGATCCAGAACGTGGGCGCGTACGGCCAGGAGGTCGCGGAGACGATCGTCGAGGTCCGGGCGATCGACCGCGCGACGGGGGCGGCCGTGGTCCTCTCCGGTGCGGACTGCGGCTTCGGCTACCGCGACAGCCGGTTCAAGCGCGCGTGGCGCGGGCGGTACGTCATCACGGCCGTAACGTTCGCGCTGCGCCCGGGGGGCGCCGCGACGGCGCGCTACCCCGAGCTCCAGCGGGCGCTCGCCGCGCCTGCGGGGGGCGCCGCGCCGCCGCTCGGCGAGGTGCGCAGCGCGGTGATCGCGCTGCGCCGCGGCAAGTCGATGGTGCTCGATCCGGCGGACGAGAACCGCCGGAGCGCGGGGTCGTTCTTCATGAACCCGACGCTCGCCCCCGGCGCCGCCGCGGCCGTCATCGCGCGCATCGAGGCGGCGGGCGTGCTCGCGCCCGGCGAGGCGATCCCGCGGTATCCGGCGGACGGCGGCCGGGTGAAGCTGTCCGCCGCCTGGCTGATCGAGCGCGCCGGCTTCGCGAAGGGGACGCGCCACGGCGCCGCGGGCATCTCGACGCGCCACACGCTCGCGCTGGTGAACCGCGGCGGCGCCACGGCGGAGGAGCTGCTCGGCCTGGCGCGGCGCGTGCGGCGCGGGGTGCTCGACCGGTTCGGCGTGGCGCTCTCGGCCGAGCCGGATCTGGTGGGGTTTGCGCCCGGCGAGATCGACGATCTCGTCAGCGGCGCCCACCTGTAAGAGGGGCCCCGGGCGACCGAGGACCCCTCCTCGACAGCTCACCGCCCGGCGTCGTGGAGCATGCCCTTGATCGCCCAGCCGCTGTCGACCTGGCGCGGGTACAGGTCGCCGACGAAGTGCGCGCCGTGCATCAGCCAGATGCCGACCTGGCCGTTCGTGTGCCGCCAGACGATGTCGTCGCGGCGATCGTGATCGAAGTCGCCGACGCCCTGCACCTGCCATGCGAGGTCGCCGGGCCCGTGCGCGTTGTTGTACGAGGGTGAGTCGAAGCCCTGCTCGCCGCCGAACCAGATGGCGAGCTGACCATTGGCGTCCCGCCACAGGATGTCCGAGCGCAGGTTGCCGTCGAAGTCGCCGATGGCCTGCACCTTCCAGAAGAGGCTCGGGTCCTGGCCGCCGGGGTAGGCCTCGCCCACCCGCACCCCGCCCGACATGAACCAGAGGGCGACCTGGCCGTTCGTGTTTCGCCACAGGATGTCCGAGCGCGCATCGCCGTCGAAGTCGCCGACGCCCTGCACCTTCCACGCGTTGTCGACCGGCGCCGGCTGGTTGTTGTAGCCGGGATACGCGGCCTGAGCGGCGTCGCCCTTGAACCAGATGGCGAGCTGGCCGTTGGCGTCGCGCCACAGGACGTCCGAGCGCCCGTCGCCGTCGAAATCGCCGACGCCAGCCACCTTCCAGAAGAGGCTCGGGTCCTGGCCGCCGGGGTAGGCCTGACCGACGACGGCTCCGTCATCCATGAACCAGATGGCGACCTGACCCGTGGTGTGTCGCCAGAGCACGTCGCTCTGACCGTCGCCGTCGAAGTCTCCGGAGCCCTGGATCTTCCAGGAGAGGCTCGGGTCCTGGCCGCCGGGGTAGGCCTCGCCGACGATGTCGCCGCCGTCCATGAACCAGATGGCCACCTGGCCATTGGTGTGCCGCCACAGCAAGTTGGTGCTGGCCGAGCAGGAGCACGTGTCGCCGTGGCCGCTGCACTGGTTCGAGGGTGACGACGGGCACATGTGCGATTTGATCCAGTCGAACTCGGAGCCCGTCGTGACCCCCTTGCTGACCCAGTCATGGGTCACCGTCCACGTGTGCATCGAGTGGACGGCGTAGAGCCGGCTCGCCTCGACGTTCAAGACGGCCCCGCCCGAGTCGCCGCCGCAAAAGACCTGGTCGTTGAAGCGCAGGATGTCGTGGCCGTCCTCGTACCCGCCGACCACGGCGGCGTCGAAGTTCAGGGTGCCGAAGGGGGTGCTGCAATCGGCGCCCGTGCGCCCGAAGCCGGCGATCGTGACCCTCGAGCCCTCTGCGGGGTAATCGTTGGCCACGACGAAGGGCTTCACGTGCGCCGGCGCGACGCCATTCAGCTTGATGACCGCGATGTCATGCTCGATCTGCCTCTCGGTCCAGGACGGGTTGTAGTCCGGCTGGATCTCGGCCACGCCGCTCAGCACGCGCGGGCGCGCGCCCGGCGTCGCCGGGTCGGGGCGAAAGGTCACCGTCGCGTCCGTGGAGCAGCCGTTGTCGCCGACGTAGCCGTCCTCGCAGAAGCAATGCGCGGCGGTGAGGACCGTGTCCGCGGCGATGACCATGCCCGAGCAGCTCCCCTGCGAGGTCGACACCTTCACCATCGCGAGCAGATCGCTGGGCCCCGCCGGCGTCGGGTCGACGATCGGCGATGCGACCTGGGCCGTCTCCTCGAAGTCGCCCGCCCCACCGGGGTCGGCCGCGCAGGCGACGAGCGGCATCGCCAGCAAGGGACACAGCCAGCGCCGTCGACGAACATGCTTTTGAGTCATCGGTTCAATCGTCATATCGCTACCCTCCTTTTCGCTTCGCCCGCCGTGGTGGCGCGCGAAGGGGACACGCATCGGTTGCTCTGGCGCGCGCTCGCGCCCTCCGTCGTTGGAGGGCGTTCAGCGGGCCTCTTCAGCAACGCGTCGCTCTTCAGGCTTCAGCAACGCACGTGCCGGGTCGGGACGGCGCTCGCCCCCGCGGATCGCCTATGCGCATGAGCGGGAGGAGCGCTTTTTCCGGCCCCCTCGCGAGCCCGTCGTCTCGATCGAACTGTCGCCCCGGGAGGACAGGTGTCTCCTCCACAGAGACAGGGCGAGTGAGGCATCACGCCAGGGTCCGGAGCTCCAGCGCGACGGATCCCTGCTCTTCCAGCGCGGACGCGCCCACGCGGAGGCGGGGTTCGGATCGGGACCTCAGGTCGCCACGCCGAGGGGGGCCGGCGCCAGGGCGTGGTACGAGCGCCCCGTGATCGCGGGGGAGCGCGCGGTCGTTTGCCTGCCGGCGCTGCAGCGCGGACAGCTCCCCGTTCAACCCGCGCTGCGCCCGCTGCGGGGCGCCGCTCTCGGAGGAGCCGGAGGCGCCAGCCGCGAGCAATCTGGATCACTCGTCTATCGGCGGGGGCGCGACCCCCGGGGCGCGACCCCGGGCTTCGCGGCCGAGCCGTCCGCGAGCGTGATCACCTGCCCGGACCGGAGGGCGCTCGCCGCGCCGGCGCTGCCCAGCGTCGAGGCGCCGTCCGATCTGCGTCCGGGCGCGAGGCTCGGCCGGTTCGAGGTGATCGATGGCCTCGGCCGGGGCGCGATTCTCGCTCACCGACACCAGGCGGTCGTCCTCGTCGCAGTTCAGCGTGCGCTGCACGCTTGCTTCAGCACATGGTCGGCCAGCCGGTCGCCGTCGATGTCCTCGAAACCGAGATGCAACCCCCGCTTCCCTCGGAGTAGTACACCGATCCTCCGATACAGACAAAGAAGCAGACTTGCACCTCGAAGCTTCCGTCGCAGCTCTCCTTTCGCCAAAGCCCACGAAATCGATTTAAAGCGTGCGCAGCACAAGCGTCGAGGCGCGAACCACGATCTGCAACGTAATTAAAGGACCGTCAACAGTACCAAACTCGATCTGTAACCCATCGATTCTTCCTTGGGTATTGGTCATTGCCCACGCCCATAGAATGGGGTGACCGATCGCCGAGGTCCACTCAACAGGCGCCAATACCATACGAATCGCCCCATCCGAAAGAGCAGCGGGGAAAGCCTCGGAGGCGCCTATGGAATCATCCGCTCCTTCTGCATAAACATACAGCTCTTTCTCAGGGAACGCGAGGTGCGCACCAACACATTGTCCACCGAGGTCCTCGTCGACGTACAACCCAACCATGGCCAACGAGCCACCTTCGTCGACGAATGGCTTTATCGTATCAAGCACGCTCATTATTCGCCTCAGTTTACTGACCACAATTCTTGCCGCCGGGTGCTCCGCGTACTTGGGGCTCGTCTTCGCCCACGCCGGCAGCGCGGCGATCTGGTCCGGCTGGAGCGCATACGCGAACGTCGTCGTCACGAGCCCGTACCCGAACTCGACTCGCCGTGCCGATCGCCTTCACGCGCGCGTACACATTCGCATCGCCGTCTCGCTCACAGGAACCCACCGACCGCAGAGCAAACAAGGTCTCGCCGTTGCGGCCGCGGAGATGCTTTCACAGCAGACGGCGTCATGCCAGATGCGGGTAATGCCCTGCGAGATCGAGCCACTCGAGCGAGAAGTCGTCGCACACAACAGTGATCACCATGCCACTTCCATGGATGCCGACGATCCAACATGAACGAGCGGCGTCCCCATTTCCAATGTATTGATACCGACGGAGCTCCTCGCCGCTCATCACCCGGCGCTCTGTCGTTGTCTCAACGACATCATACCGCGTCTCGTCGCGCTCGATGGAATCGTGCGAGCAGCTCAGATAGACGAGACCAAGCGGAACAAATCTTAGCAATCGATCCAAGCACAGAAGATCCATAACCCATGTCGCCGACGGCTCGTCCAATCGGATGGCGAGCACGGCTGACACATTTTCGATTGGCTGACGACTGCGCCTCGAATCCGCCACGTCCGACATATTTTTCACCTCAAACCGCTGCTGCGTCCGCGCCCGGGAAGTGGATCTCCTGCATCCGTCCCAGCGCGTCGAACACGTATTTCAGCGTCGCCTCGTATGGCACGCAATACGGCTCCCGCAGCCTCGGGAACAATGGGTCGCGTCCATGCTTCGCCTCGCAGTTCGGACAGAGATTATCGACCGCATCAACACGAGGGCGACCTGTCGGCGTAAACTGGATGTTCGGTCGCTGCCCGAGGGCCTCAGCGCACACCCCTTCGGAGCAACGGCGGCCTCCCCACGGCTCAAGGTTCCTCGCTTTTGATGGTGAGGACGGAACCCTCCCATCCATACAGGATGACCGCTCCCGACTTAAGCTCTAGTTCCATTTGCCCGCCTTGCGGACCTGAGAAGGCGACCTGCACACTTTGACCTGGTGAGAGCACGACTTCCTCGGCCCATGGCTCCAAGGTAAGAAGCAGCGCATCATCGTTGCTATTCGTAACGGAGAGGGTCCCATGCACATTCGGCTTATCATTTGGATTGCTCATTGTTGCCTTCATCGGAGGATCCTGGTCGCTGCCTTCATCAGATCCTGCCTCATAACGGGTTTCCTGGCGTACCGTGAACAAAAACCCGAGTCAGCGCGACAAACACTCGCAATAGCCAGGAACATACTATCCTATTTTCGGCCGATCAGCAGAACCACCAATCTCTTCTAACCAGCTAGATACCAGCTCTGGAGTTCCCTTACAAACAGGCCGCAAAAGCAGCCTCCGATAGTACCACCGGACACGTTCTCGCAGTCTATCGTCCGCCCTGCATGACAGCCCGAGAAGGTCGACACAGAACCCTTGCTCATCATCATCCGTGGTGCGCTCCAAGATATTGATATAAATCGGAAATCCGCGAGCAATCTCCTTCAGACATCGAGCGACCACGTCGGCCTCACCGAGCTCAAACTCAGGTGGCGCAGGCTCGCCTCCGCCGATTTGGACGAGCAGCTCAAGCACATGACGACGAGCAACATCAGTGCAGCGAAGCAACGTTCCCAGAAGGCACGACGCTGTAGCAATGGCGGCCTGGTGCACATGCCCCTGCACAACCACACAATTATCGATCTGCCAGTATGCGTGTGACGCGCTTTCGTCTGTCGATGCCGATTCAAGGTCCTGAAGCGCCCGAGGGATGTGACTTGCCCCCCCCGCGGCGCGCAGGGAAGACCAATCATGCCGAAGAACTTCCCAATCCATCTTACCTCCTCTTGTCGGACTCGAATTTCGTTCCCTTGGGGAACGGTTCTCGTCCGTATTTTCCCTCGCGTCTCTCACACACGTCTACCTCTTTGAACGGCGGACCATGACGTCTCGGACGAACCGCCTCTGTGAACTTGACTTTGCTCGGGTCACCACCAAGGGCCTCGACAACGCGATCCTCGGCACACTTACCTCCACCAGAGCATCCGGTGACGGGTTTACCTGTTTCCTTATGGTATCCACCCGCAACCGCTGCAGGTCGCTCCGGCGGTCTGAGGGGACCCAGCTCGGCAGCCCTCGCGTCGCGTGCGGCTCTTGCCGCATCCAGTCGTTCATCTGCCTTCTCGACCTTCTTCGCGGCATCCCGTACGGCATCCGCTCCGTCGATGGCGCGCTTGACGTCCTTAAGATCGCCGGCGCTGACCGGCAGGAACTCGCTCGCCAGCGAAGCTCCTGCGATGAGCTTATCGGTCAACGACGCATTCGGCTCAATGATCGTCTTGGCGTCCTGAATGTTGTCCGCGAAGGCATCGGCTGCGTCCGCACCCTTCAGCAGCTTGCGGCCGACCTTGAGCGCTTTGGTCCACCACGACCGACCGTCCGGGTCGACGTAGACGACAGGATTGTTCCGCGCGTAGCTGTATAGCCCGAGGTTCGCCGGCTCGTACACCCCGCCGTTCACCGCGCCCCACATGTACTGGTCGAGGATCGGATCCGGGCTCATCCACACCCCGAGCCGCGGCTCATAGCTCCGCGCCCCGTAGTGGTAGAGCGCCGTCGACAGGTCGAGTTCCTTCCCGGTGAACAGGTACGGCTGCCGGTTCTGGTACCGCGAGTCCGTCTGGTCCGCCCACAGCTCCCCGCTCGGCAGGTACTCCACGTGCTGGCTCAGCGCCTGGTCCTGGTCGGTGACGTACTGCGTGCTCCCGAGGTGGTCCGGGTGGTAGTACAAGACCGGCGGCCTCTGGTAGTAGTCCGCGTCGATCTTGCTCGCGATCCGCGTCTCGCCCGCGAACAGGTGCTTCGTCGCGATCACCCCGTTGCGCACCACGAGGTGCTGGTCGACGTACGCCGTCTCCTCCTCGCCGGCGACCCGGTGCAGGTGCACCCGCCGCTCCCCGGCGCCGTCGTACAGCGCCCGCGACATCTCCTGCCCGTTCTCGCTCACCGACACCAACCGGTTGTCCTCGTCCCAGCTCAGCGTGCGCTGCAGGCTGCCCCGGTACTTCCACTGCTTGTGGTTGCCGTTCGCGTCGTAGAACAGCTCTCTCAACCGCGGCTGCGACTCCGCCGGCACGTACTCGTCCACCTGGTTCGCCGCGTGCGGCCTCGGCCCGGTGTAGCGGTACTCGTTTCGGTACGTCCTCTCCCGGATCGGATACTGCAGCTGCCAGTTGTCCGGCCCGACCCGCCCGTACTGGGCGACCTCCTGCCGCTTCGCCGTCGCGTTCCCGAGGACGTCGTAGTCGATGCCCAGCGTGTACCGCTGCTGCTCGTTTCCCCGCTCCTGGTAGATCCCCGAAGCCTCGGTCAGCTGGTTCAGGTCGTCGTACGCGAACCGCTGCTGCGTCCGCGCCACCATCACCGCCCCGCCCAGCGACTCGTCGAACGGCACCTCGTTGTTCAGCTCTCGGATGTTGCCGACGAGGTCGTACCGGTAGCGCAGCCGCTGGAACGGCCTCGGCGGCCGTCCCATCGACCGCATCTGCGCGCTCTGGTGGTCCGCGTTGACCTCCGCCATCCGCCGCGTCGACTCGTCGTACCGGTACTTCGTCTCGATCCCGTTGCCCGCCACCACGCGCACCCGCTGCCCGAACTCGTCGTACCCGATGTGCCTCAGGTACTCCGTCGTCCTCGGCTCGCTCGGGTGCTGCGGATTGACCCGCTGGTTCTCCCCGATCACCGACACCACCGAGCCGCCTCGGTCGTACCCGTAGCGCACGATCTCCTCGCCCGAACCCGGGAAGTGGATCTCCTGCATCCTTCCCAGCGCGTCGAACACGTACTTCATCGTCGCCTGGTACGGCCCACGGTGCGGCTCCCGCAGCCTCGGGAACTCCGAGGTCAGCTCCGCCGTGTTGCCGAACCGATCGTAACGGAAGCTCCGCCTGCCCGCCGCGCTCGTCTCCTCCACCAGCCGCGCCGCTCGGTTGCCTTCCTCGTCCCCGGCGTCGTCCGGCTCGCCGTACGTGTAGACCACGTCCTGCGTCATCGGATAGTCGATCTTCCGCAGCCGGTTGAAGTCGTACTCATACCGGATCAGCTGCCCCCGCGCCGCGAGCTCCGCCGTCTGCTTCGCTCGAAGGTTCCCGACCAGATCGTACCGCCACTCCGTGCGGCCCGCGTCGGGGCTGACCAGCGTCACCATCCGGCCCACCGAGTCGTACGTCGCCGTCGTCGCATTGTTCCGCGCGTCCGTCACCCGCACGAGCTCGCCGAGGGGACTGTGCTGGTAACGCGTCACGATCCGCGTCTCCGCTCCCTTGATCCGGTTGAACTCCTCCACTGCCGCGATCCGCCCCCCGACGTCCCGGTACGTGTTCCGCATCTTCGCGTTGGCGTCGATCACCATCTCCTGGAACAGCAGCTGTCCTTCCAGCGCCACCAGGTCGTGCTCGATCGCCGTCCGCGCGTAGCCGCCCGGCGCGCTCGTGTCCGGCATGGCGACCTCCCGCACACGCGAGACCGCGTCGTAACGCGTGAGCGTCGGCCGCAGCAGCTCCAGGCTCACGAAAGCCGTATCCGCCTCCACGCTGAAGCCCGGCTGCCCCTGCTCCACCACGCGGCCGAGCGCGTCGAACGCTACCGCCCCGCTGACCGTCATTCCCACTTCCGTGCCCGTGCCCGTGTCACGCTCGTGGTCCTTCTTGGTCTGCAGCACGCGCCCCAGCCCATCCGCGAGCGTCACCGTCACGATCGGGTCGCCCGGGTGCTCCACGTCCTTGTGGCTCGTCTTCGCCCACGCCGGCAGCGCGGCGGTCTGATCGGGCTGGAGCGCGTACTCGAACCCGATCGTCGGCTCCCCTTCTCCCGCCAGCTCCTCCGCGCTCCAGACCTTGCTCGGCTCGCACCCGACAGGAACGGCGTCCTCGCCGTCCTGCGCCAGATCGCTCGGCCCCCAGACCTCGGTGAGCCGCCCGAAGTCGTCCACCCGGTGCACCATCGTGTGCCCGTTGACATCGGTCTCCTGCGCCGCCGTGCCATACAGCAGATTCGGCACGCTGTTCGAATGGTACCCGAAGCTATCGCTCGCGCACGTGCGGTAGCTGTGCGTCACCTCATCGTAGCTGTAGGTCAACTTGTAGCTGTTCGGGTCGGTCGACGTCTCGAGGTTGCCGAAGTCATCGAACCCATAGCTCCACGTGGCCTCCGCGTTCGCGTAAGTCGTCCCATCCGCTCGCTTGCCGCCGGAGATGACGTTCGTGACGGTCCGCAGCGCGCCCGTCCCCGGCCAGTACGTCGCCGTTCGCCGGCGCAGCACGCGACCCTGCTCGTCCGTTGTCTCGACGAGCTCCGGCTTCACGATGTAGGCCGATCCAGGCTCCGTGTAGCCCACCCTCTGATGCACATTGTCGTCCGGCGTATCGGCCTCGCCGTCGGCGTGCAGCTCGATCAGGTTGCCGAGCTCGTCGAAGACCCGCGTCTCGCGCGTGCTCTTGTGCGGCGCGCTCGGGTCGTCGGTCGTCCCCTCGTAGAACGCGCTCCGCCGCTCCGTCTCCTTGGGGAAGAACCAGCCCGCCCTGGGCTCCAGCCCCTCGGGCGGTGGCGCGTAGTCGACCTCGTTCACCGTGGTGAGCAGCCCGTCGCCGTCGCGCAGCGTCGAGCGCGCGACAAAGCCGCGGCGGTAGACGTCGTGGTTCAGGTGCTCGACGTCCTCGCTCGACATCGCCGTGACGCCATCCTCGCCGAGCGCCGTCGTCGTCACGAGCCCGTACCCGAGCTCGACCCGCTCCTCCCGGTCGTAGACCCCATCCGCGTGCGTCGCGATGCTCGTCCGGTACGCATGCACCCCGTACACCCCCGGCGCGCCCTCCACGCCGTCGTGCACCGTCACCTCGCTCAGCACCCACTGGCTCGACGGCATGTCGACCTGAGGCGCCCTATCCATCTCCCCGAGCGCCCCTTCGCTCGGCACGACCAGGTTGCCCTCGCGCTGGTACTCCAGCTCGATGCTCCCGCCGAGCGGCCGGCTCACCCGCCGCAAGAGGTTCGTCTTGCCGAGCGCGTTCACCCGCGCGTACACCGTCGCATCGCCGTCCCGCTTGAGCACGTGATCCTGAAGCCCATCACCGTCGATGTCCTCGAACGCGAGGTGCGATGAGCCGGCGCCTTCCGAGTAGAACACCGACCCGCCGACGCACACGAAGTAGCAGACCTCGACCTTGAAGCTCCTCACGTGGGCGCGCTGCGTCCGATCGGAGCGGCGGATTTGGCGCGTCTTGGGGATGTGGGAGACACGCCTGGTAGGGGGAGTTCTCGGGCGTCAGGCGTAGGATGTAGTCAAAGCGTGGATGCGTGGTGTCGATGCAGGTGCGAGCGCCCCGCTCCCTCCTCGGCTCCTCCGTCCAGCTGCTCCCCCCGGCGGAACGCTCGGCCCGCCGGGGGGGGTCGGGATCATCAACAACCGCCGACCTGACAGAGGAGTCCATTCATGCCCTCATCCAATCCAGCATCCCATCAATTCTCGTGCTCCTGGTCCCAACAACGAAAGACCCTGTTCTAGGCCGCGCGCGCTACCGCGCGGCGATGCGGCTCTTTGCGCCCGATCGGCCCCTCCAGGCCGTCGAAACTCACGTCGCCGATGACGGCTCCGTCCTCGAGTGGGCGCTGCGCCTGGTCGGCTCCGTCCAGTTCGCCGACCCTCCGGCGGCCGTGAGCACCGTCGACCCGGAAGCGGCGCGCGTCGTGGACCTCGTCTGGTTGCCGATGGTCAAGGGGTCCGAGGTCAGCATGGTCCCGGGCTTCGCCCTCCGCTTCACCGCGCCAGGCAAAGAACCCGAGTTGCGGCGGCTCGACGGGCGCGAGACTGCGGCGCTCCACAAGACCGGCCCCGCGATCATCGTCGGCGAGCGCAGCCCGCGCATGCCCCCCGGGTTTCCGCAGCCGGACCCCAGGCACCTGGAGGAGCTGGAGAAGGCGCGTCGCGAGCTGCGGGGCTGACCGCCCCCTGCTGAGCCCCTGGAGTAGGCCGCGCGCGCTAGGCGCTCCGGGCTGAGCGCTTCGGCGTGGAGAGCTCGCCCTGAGCGGAGCCGAGCACCGACCGGGGGACGTTCGAAAGGGCCGCGGCCCTGTCCGGTCTGGCGCTGGCCGGTCCGGCAACACCCCACGTCCACTGCATGACCACGAGCCCGGCCCGAAGCGCCGGATTAAAGGAGATTTTGTATTTATGACGTCCCGTTCCTCGATTCCCTGGGTGGATCAACACGCGGAGATCCTCAACGACGTGCGCGAGCGCTTCCGCGCCTGCCTCGCTGCCTACTCGCCCGAGCTCTCCGAGAGCGAGCGGGACGAGCTCGCGGCCGATCCCGGCGCCGTCATCGAGTGGGCGCTGCGCCTCGTCACGATCGCGGAGGGCTTCCCCACGCCGCAGCCCGTGGCACCGGACGCGACGCGACCCCACGCGACGGGACAGGCCGTCACCATCCCGCGCTCGAGTGCCGCGCGCCTCGCCGCGCACGGCGGCGCCGCCGCGGCCGTGCTCCGCAAGAGGGCCACGTGCTGACGCCGGCGCGGCCTCGCCTCGCGCGGTCGGTCCTCGACCTTGTCGCCCGGCTCGACTTCCAGCCGTTCTCGGGGCTGTTCGAGGGCTTGGGCAGTTTTGCCGCGGCGGACGACAGAACGTGGTTCCTCGCCATCGTCCAAGGCGCGACACCGGGCCGGATGCGCTGGGCCATTATTGAGCGAGCGCGCGCGCACGCCGGCGGCCCCTTCCCTGAGGTCGAGCCCATGCCGCCCGGCGTGGGGCCGCTCATGTTCCGGCGCAGCACCTGGGACGTCCTGCGCTCCGCCACGCTCGACACGTCCGGCGCGCTGGTCTTCGACGGCTACCGCTACGAGCTCGCCCTCTGGTACGTCGGCGAGTGCTGCCACGCGGCGCTTGTGGACGTCGGCCCGGCCGTCGCGACATCCACGCCGGGCAGCGCTGCCTCCGAGCGGTGCCCGAGCACCGGCCCTGCGACCGCGCGCAGCCCCGACGCGATCACCCGTCCGATGCCGCGCACGCCGCTCGGCCGGCTCTCGCCGAGCGAGATCCCCGCCCCGCTCCGCGAGCAGGTCTCTGGCGCGCAGGACGCGTCCGGTGCGCTCGGCCTCGCCCACGTCGCGCTCGACGGCGACTGGCTCCACCCGCGGCGGGGCGTGCATGGCGATGGCTTCGCGGGCCGCGGCGGCTTTCGCGTGGTTACGGTGCTGCCCCAGGACGCCCCCCGCCCCTCCCCTGCTCCGCCGGACAGCGCGCCGGCCGAACCAACCACGCGGCCCGAGCTCGCGCCGCCCCGACCGCTGCTCGAGCGGGATCTGCTCGCTGTGGCCGCGCGGCTTGACTACCGGCCGATCGGCGGCTCGGCGTGGGGGACGTTCGCTCCCGATGGAGACCTGAGCGTCGCTCTGTCCGTCGTCGAGGGCCCCGGGCCGGGTCAGGCGCGGTGGACGGCCCTTGGAGCTGCCGAGCACCCCGCGCCCGGCCACCTACGAGGCGCTGAGGGCCCGCCAGGGGCCTCCTGGCCTGGGGCCGGTGATGTTTTCGCGCGAGGTCTGGGCGGCGCTCCGCGCCGGCACGCTCGACGCCGGCGGCGCCCTCGTCGCCGCCACGACGTGGCATGGTGGTTTAACGGGCGCTTCTTTGCCGCGCGGCTGCTGCCGGTCGACGAGGCCGTCTAAACCCGAGCTCCCGCCGGGACGCGCTGGAGAGAAGAGGCCGAGCGGGTGCTGGGGCGGCGTCCGCGGAAGCGGAAGGAGCACCCGTGCCAACTGGCATATCCGGCTTTTCCCTAGAAAGCGGCGGAAGGAGAAGGCTACCGAGGCCTCCGTATGGTGCCGCCGAGAAGGCCACGCGTGTCCCCCTCCAACCGTTTACAACGAAGGAACTGATCCTATGTTTGTGTCAAGGAGTGTGTGACGTCGGCGCGAGCTCTCTTGAGCATGCCGCTATGTGGCGACGAAGACGGCCGGGCGGTCAATGCTGCACGCGGATCTCCGAGAATGACCGCATGGTGGGTCACGTCCGGGTGGCCATCGGCGCGCAGGACCAGGATACCGAAGTCCGGAGGAGCTGAGGGGAGGGTGCCCAGGCATCCTAACGATGGAGTCCATATGAAAAGGAATGCACGCACGTACAGCGCTATCGGCATCACGATCGGGGCGCTCGCCTTCGCCGCGGTGCTGGCTCCATCCGGAATCGTCGTAGCGAATCCGGGGTTCGAGATCCGAAGCGAGTTGAACAACAAGTGCCTGGAGATCCTGACGTTGAGTGGCGAGAACGGAGCGCCGGTCGGCATGTGGGACTGTGCGGGGACCGCCAACCAACGCTGGTACTGGGACGGACGTTTACTCCGAAGCGATCTGAACAACAAGTGCTTGGAGATCCTGGACTGGAACCGCGCGAACGGAGCGGTGGTCAGCGTGTGGGACTGCCATGGGGGCGACAACCAACGCTGGTACTGGGACGGACGTTTACTCCGAAGCGATCTGAACAACAAGTGCCTGGAGGTCGTGAACTCCAACGCCGCGAACCGAGCGCCGGTCGGCATGTGGGACTGCTGGGGCGGCGCCGCCACACGCTGGTACGTTCCGTGAAAGCGCCACGAAGAGCGAGTATCATCGAACGGACCACGGGCTGTAGACACCTCAAGAGATCTAGTCGAGGTCGCGCGGCGTGTTCGTGATCACGCGCTGAGGTGGCTGCGCCGTCGCGGCTACCTCGACGAGCGTACTGCCGAGGAGCGAGGTAACGATGGGCCCCGATAACAACGGACCAGAATACAACGCGAAGCCCCGTAGAAGCGGCAGCAGCGCCAGAAATAGGGGTCCCGATAGCACCGGGACAAAAGCCGTCGCTAAGG
This sequence comes from Sorangium sp. So ce363, assembly GCF_051520435.1. NCBI lineage: Bacteria > Pseudomonadati > Myxococcota > Polyangiales > Polyangiaceae > Sorangium > Sorangium sp. So ce363. The sequence goes on from NZ_CP150333.1 coordinate 10,875,419, forward strand.
ACCGGCGTCGGGGGTGCATCCAGGTCGGGGACCATATCGGGCGCCCAACGGAGACCTGAGCGTCGCCTCGGCGGTCGTCGATGGCCCCGAGCCGGGGCAGGCGCGATGGACAGGCCTGGAGTTCCCGGCCTTCCCGCGCCCGGCCACCGACGCGGCGATCAAGGGACGTTCGGGGCCCCCCGGCCTGGGCTCGGTTCCGTTCTCGCGCGAGGTCTGGGTGGCGCTCCGCGCCGGCACGCTCGACGCCGGCGGCGTCCTTCTGCACGAGGGCCGTCCGCACCACCTGGGATGGTCGTTCGACAGAGGGATGTTCACCGCGCGGCTGCTGCCGGTCGACGAGGCTGTCTAAACCCGAGCTCCCGCCGGCCGACGAGGGCGTGTGACCCGGACCGCCCCCGCCCAGACACCGCCGGGTGTCGCGAGTGCCGTCGGATGCCATGCCCGCACCCGGGCGGTGTAGCTCGTCGTCAGCAGCCGCCGATGTTGTGGCGCGCCTGGTCGGCCGGGTGCTTGCAGCCGGGACCGCAGATGAAGAGCCCGAGGGGGCCGCTCGCTGCGTAACAGGTTGCGTAGCACGCGGTCTCCCAGACCGCGATCCCTCCGCAGGACAGCGCCTGTTCGGCGCTTGGGCCGTGCACCAGCGGCGGCCCGTAGCTCGGCTCGCTCGGGCATCGCCGGCCTTCGCAGTCCCTCTCCTTGCCGCCACCCTCTACCGGGTCCTTCGCACTCGCGACGCCGGCGAACCCCAGAGAAGCCGAAATGGCGAAAAGCGCTGCGATCACCGATCGATATGTCATGCTGTCTCCTCGGATGCAGTCGCGGTAAATCACGGAGTCGAGGCGCGCTCAGGACTGCAGTGAGCTCCGCCGGACCGTCAGTCGTCCGACAATGAAATCATGTCGAGGAAGCCATACGGCGTCCCTCCGACGCTCGCGAGCGAGCTATCAGTGGCCGATGTTGATGGTGCCGCCGTTGGCGTTGCCGCTGTTGTGGATGCCACCATTGACGGTGGTGTTGCCGCTGCCGCCGCCATGGCCGTGACCATGGCCCCAGCCGGCCAAGATCAGCTCGGGCTTGCCGAGTTGCTCGTCAAGGTCCGCGAAGCGCACGACGCGCGCCGCCTCCTTGTTCAGCACGGCCTCCGGCTTTCGCTCGCGGCGGCGCTCCCCGCGACGAGCACTGCCGTGGCCGCGAGGGCCAGCGCGGACATCGTCTTCTGTAGCAGATGCCTGATCACGTACTCCTCTGTGGAAGGTTGCCCGAGCGGCGCCCCGGTCCCGCCGGGACATCGCCCGAGGTGGCTACAGAGCAACCCCGGTGCCAGGTGCACGAGGCCGGAAACGCCGCGGGTACGGGGCGGAGGCGCGCAAACCTTCGCGTGATCGGTGGCGCGATCGAGCAAGAAGCAAAGCGGGTGGCGCCATCGCTCCATGCTTTGCGCCTCTTGCAACAATTCCGGGATCGTGGATCGAACACGGCCCGGCACCCTCGCCCGGATCCCTGTCGCCAGTGGCCACGATCCGCGTTCATCCGGTGGAGGCCAAGTCGGTCCTCACCGCCGATTTGACAGAGCGCGGCGCAGCCAGAACCGCGCGGAGCGGGTCCCTGCCTTGACGAGCGCCGCGCGCGGCGTCAGCTGGCGCAGATAGCGGAGGAACCTCGCCACCGTCAGATCGACGATCGTGTCCTGGTGGTTCGCGCAGACGTCCGGCTTCACCGACCGCCACACGTGGTCCATCGGGTTCAGCGGTACTGGGCCCGTTTGACGCTGCGTTCGGACGAAGTTGTAGTGCATGACGTGGAGTGCCATTGCATCGAGTGATTATAGAGCTTCTTCGAATGGCCATTGGTGAGTCTGGTGAAGCGCCGCATTGACATCCTGAAGGTGCGGCGTCGCGCCCGCCCGCCGCCGCGACCGCACGCCAGGCCGCTCCGCAGGTGCCGATCGCACGGACCTGATACCCCGCGCGCCGATCGGCCGGCTCTCGGTCGACGAGGTCCCCGCGCCGTTCCGCTGGCAGGCACGGGCGGCGCAGGACGAGCTCGCGGGGCGAAGCGGCGTAGCCCCGAGCTCCCGCCGGAGCGCCGCGCGGCAACAGCGCGCTCCCCGCCGCTGGCACGGCGTCTGCCCGCTCCAGAGGAGAACGAGCTTTGGTGCGTGATAAAGAAAGCGTTATCGAGCATCGCGCGGGAAAGGCGCGGTCCTATCCCGCATGCGCGGCGAATGTAGGTAAGCCCGCCACTTCCCCGCCCTCCCCCTCGGCGACGGCCCCCGCTCGAGTGCTCCATGGCGCCGGCGCTCCTGGCGCCGCCCCCACGACCCTGCAGCCCGGCCGGGCCCCGCTTGACGCTCCGCCGGCCCGCGCAAGATTCCTCCACGGCCGATCTCCTCGATCCTCCGCTTCACCTGGGGTGTCCGCAATAGCGACGCGTCGTCGACCGCGCGGAGGCGGTTTGCGAGCCCGCACCGCCCGCAGGCGGAGGTCGGCCGCTTTGCCTCTTGGCGATGAGCCCGCCCGATCGCCCGTCCTCGCGAACCGCCCTCCGTGCTAGCGTCCGCGCCCGCGGTCGTTCGTTCGCTTCGGGGGATTGCGCTCACGGGGGATCTCGAGACGGCCGCAGGAGACAACGTCACATGAACCGGTTTCTAAGAGGGGGACTCGCGGCGGCCTTGGCCGTCGTCGCCGGCGTCGCTCAGCTGGGCTGCGTCGCCCAGGTCGACGACGAGACGGCGGTTCTGCAGGAGGACTCCGCCGAGGAGGTAGGCGAGGCGAAGGGTGCGCTGTGCTATGCCCGGTACAAGGTCCGTTGGGATCGCGCAGGTGTTTACGTGGCGAAAAGCCAGAGCTCCACCAAGCTCACGGACAAGTATTTGGGCCAAGACGTCACCGGACCCGACGGATTCGAAAGCGAGTGGGGCAACGGCCATTATTGGAGCAAGGTTCGGGTCCACACGGTGCCTGGACACAGCAGCGGATGGATGCGCGCGGACGCGCTGACCTATCGGGGCTGCTGGTAGTGGGTGCTCAAAGTGGCGGCGGATAGTTCTTTGGCCAAGGGCAGCAGTACAACGGCATCGTATCGACTTCGCCGTCGATACAGTGCATGAAATCGAGAATTCCGCACGCTGCGTGGCAGACGACCTGGCCGCCACAGCCGTCTGGGGCCGCACAGCCGATGCCCGGGATCCCCTCCCACACCTCCGGGCCGGGGTCGCACGCCGTGCCGCCGTCGCCTGCACCACCGCCGCCCTCGGCAATTCCCCCACTACCGACTGTTCCGGACGGCGCTCCACAGCTCGCCCGTACCTGGCTCGTGGATGGCTCGCGCCGGCTTCGCGGCCGCTGTGCTCCTCGCGCGTCAAGAGGCCCGGCCCGGCTCGCCAGAACGCCCGAGCTCCGCGAGCTCGCTGCGCTCGTCCTGCCCGCGCGGGCGGCCGCGCCGCGGACCTCGGTGCCGCGGCGCGCGACGAGTTCGCCGGTCGTGTAGCCTGGGCAGCGCTCCCGGACGAGCGCCGGGGCGGGAGGTTTTTCGATGCGGATGCGTGATGTGGTCTCGGCGCTGCTCGGCGGTGGCGCAATCTATCTGGCGATGGCGGCCTGCGCGGCCTCCGAGAAGGGTTCGTCCGGTCACCCAGCGCAGCAGACCGGGGGAGGTTCCGGGCAGGGCGCGGAAGGCGGCGCCACCGCGCAGCAGACTGGGGGAGGTTCCGGGCAGGGCGCAGAGGGCGGCGCCACCGCGCAGCAGACCGGAGGAGGTTCCGGGCAGGGCGCAGAGGGCGGCGCCCACGCGCAGCAGACCGCCGCGAGCGCCGGCGCCCACGGCAACGGGGGCAACGGCGGATTTGGCGGCTTTATGGACCCCGTACCGGACGCCTCAGCAGACCCGGTGAGCGGGTCTCGGCTGAAGGCGCGGTATCGAACCACGGCGGATGGTGCTAAGGTGTATGACCCATCTCGCTGGTTTGACTCCGAGAGACGAGAAACCTGCTCTTTCTTTATCGCTACAGATGGCCAGGAACGATGTATTCCAGGCTTTGGGGATGGGGCGGCCATCTACCAAGACAACGTCTTCGCGGATTCAAGCTGCACCCAGGCAGTTGCGTTTTCCCTTACAAAAGGGTGTGCTCCTAAGTACGCGTACCAGACCTTCCAAGCCAACACGGCGTGCGAACCATCAGCCCGCATTCGCTTGTTCTCGGTCGGAGCGCGGCTCAACCCCACATCCATCTACACCGTAGACAGCACCGGCGCATGCAAGGCGCAGACGCCCACGGCAGCGTTCGATTATTTCCCTCTCGGAGACGAGATCCCACCGTCCTCCTTCGTCGCTACAACGTGGTCCGTCGACCCGTAGGGGCACGGACCCGCGGCGGCGTCGCCCTGGTCGGCTGGCTCGAACGGATGGGGCGCCCGACGCCGCGAGCGGGATGTCCCGCGCTGACCGGCCATCATGGGCCGGCAGGTTAGCCGCCTTGTACCCAGAACGCCCGTTCGCCCGTCCCTTGCGCGCTGCCGGATGCCTCAACGCCGACGCGCTCGACGAGTTCGCGCTGCGCGGCGTCCTCGGCCGCGGAGGATGGCCGCAAGGCGAGCCCCCTCGGAGGACTTCGAGCAAGTTTTCTGGGGGGCTTCGTTCCTCGCCCCTCAAAGAACGCGCTCAGGATGGCGCCCGGGGGCCGCCATCTTCCTGGCGCTGCTCAACCGGACAGGCCGTCACCATCCCGCGCTCGAGTGCCGCGCGCCTCGCCGCGCACGGCGGCGCCGCCGCGGCCGAGCTCCGCAAGAGGGCCAGGTGCTGACGCCGGCGAGGCCTCGCCTCGCGCGGTCGGTCCTCGACCTTGTCGCCCGGCTCGACTTCCAGCCGTTCGCGGGCCCGTTCGAGGGTCTTGGGACCTTCGCCGCGGAGGGTGACCGGACGTGGTTTCTCGCCATCGTCGAGGGAGCGACACCTGGCCGGATGCGCTGGGCCATCATTGAGCGAGCGCGCGCGCACGCCGGCGGCCCCTTCCCCGAGGTCGAGCCCATGCCGCCCGGCGTGGGGCCGCTCATGTTCCGGCGCTCGACCTGGGACGTCCTGCGCTCCGCCACGCTCGACACGTCCGGCGCGCTCTGCTTCGACGGCTACCGCTACGAGCTCGCCCTCTGGTACGTCGGCGAGTGCTGCCACGCGGCGCTTGTCGACGTCGGCCCGGCCGTGGCGACATCCACGCCGGGCAGCGCTGCCTCCGAGCGGTGCCCGAGCACCGGCCCTGCGACCACGCGCAGCCCCGAGGCGATCACCCGTCCGATGCCGCGCACGCCGCTCGGCCGGCTCTCGCCGAGCGAGATCCCCGCCCCGCTCCGCGCGCAGGCCTCCGGCGCGCAGGACGCGCCCGGTGCGCTCGGCCTCGCCCACGTAGCGCTCGACGGCGACTGGCTCCACCCGCGCCGGGGCGTGCATGGCGAGGGTTTCGTGGATCGCGGCGGCTTTCGCGTCGTCCCGGTGTTGCCCCGGGACGCTCCGCGCCCCTCCCCTGCTCCGCCGGACAGCACGCCGGCCGAACCCACCACGCGGCCCGAGCTCACGCCGCCCCGACCGCTGCTCGATCGGGATCTGCTCGCTGTGGCCGCGCGGCTTGACTACCGGCCGATCGGCGGCGGTGCGTGGGGGACGTTCGCGTCCGACGGAGACCTGAGCGTCGCCCTGTCCGTCGTCGAGGGCCCCGGGCCGGGCCAGGCGCGGTGGACGGCCCTGGAGCTGCCGAGCACCCCGCGCCCGGCCACCTACGAGGCGCTGAGGGGCCGCCAGGGCCCCCCTGGCCTCGGGCCGGTGATGTTTTCGCGCGAGGTCTGGGCGGCGCTCCGCGCCGGCACGCTCGACGCCAGCGGCGCTCTTCTGCACGAGGGTCGCCTGCATGACCTGGGGTGGTGGTTCGACAGAGGGATGTTCACCGCGCGGCTGCTGCTGGTCGACGAGGCCGCGTAGCCCGAGCTCCCGCCGGCACCCGCGGGCGCACACCGGTCCGGGAGACACCGCGAGGACCGCCGCGCTCCGCGCTCGCCTCAACGAGGCCGCCCGCGTCGCGAGCCCTGCGCACGAGGAGGCGCGAGAACTGCTCATCTGGTGAACTTCTGACGAGAAAGCACCATGGAGGATGCGCCCAGAACCTTCCCCCCTACCTGCGCAGAAGTATGAGAATCGTCGGGGCAGAGAGGGGCACGGGTGGCTCTGGATCGCTGCGCAGTTCCCCGCCGTCGTCGTCGACCTGACCGGCACGACGCCCCGGTCCCGGTGGTCAGCGTCGCCCGGGGCCGGGGCGGCATTGTCATCAACGCAGCGGACGCGCCGCTGCTCGCGGCGCTGCCAGGCATGCTGTGATCAAGGGCTTCCGGTGCCCAGAGCCGAAGCCCTCGCCGGTCAGCTTATCCAGCTAAATGGAAATTTCACGACACCTCCGACTACCCGACGATAAAGGAACAGCCTATTGTCGTCGGCGGTCGACTGGCGCGTTTGTGGAACAACGCAAACGTGATCGGTAGGAACAGCTTCTCGCCAGACGTACCCCAAAAGGCACGTATCCGGTCCATAAGCACCACCGAGCGGATTTCTACGAGATGGGGCAAGCATGTTATCTATCGCGGCCATCGCGCGGGCCCCCGGCGTCACACAAACCATATCGCCAGGAAACGCTTCTCGCCAAACATACCCATCCATGCATGTATTATGGCCATATGGAAGCGTCACTGCTGGAATCGACCAATTCGAGCACCTGGAGGGGGCCAGAAAGCGACTTCGGCAGGCCTCCACCCTAACAACATAAGGCTTGTCCCGGTCTATATCAAGCGAATAGCCGCAGCCGGATGTGCAATCGCCACCCTGAATCTGAAACTCTTGCTCCCCTCGCCCGGCCACCCCCCAGCGAATCTGATAGAAGTCCATGCACCCGCCACGGTAATACCAGTTAATGTGAATCTTGTTGTCGCGTAAAATCCCCCCAATTTCAGGTCCTCCAGTTGAGTGCACGTTGCGTATAACCTGGTTTTCGCATTCATATCCAAATTCTGCCATTGCTGGCACAGCCATCGCCATGGCCGACACAAAACATGCAGAAAACGTCACGATTGCGCGTTTTGACATGGCTGCGATTTCTCCTGCATCTAAATGTGCACCGCTCGCGGCTTACTCAGTCGCGTCGTTCTGCCTCGACTGCAAACGCCATTCCTGGCGACGGTTGAGTGATTCAGTTACGTTTGCACAATTGGCTCTGAGTTCCTTGGTGAAGCTTGGCTTCCGGGCACGTGGGGGGCCAACGGGAATCCCAGAAGCCAGAGGAAGAGAAGAGCGGCGGATAGTGGAATAATGCGGGCCTACTGCTGTCAAGGAAACTTGGGATCCTTCGAGACGAGCTGATGCTCAATAGCCATGGCGAGCCCGGGTCATGAATCGATAGTAATGATCAAAACGATTACTGTGATTGACGGGACTCATGGAAGCGCAGGAGGCGGAGGCTGACATCGGTTCGCCACCCCCGCTGGCGCGGCGGTCAGGGCTTGCTCCCACATCCCACAACCCGACGGGAGTTCGCTTCCGAGGGTGAGCAGACCGTCGACGACCGCGTCGAGCAGGATGGGAACGAGCCCGCACGGCAAAGGGGGCGCTCGGGGGTGGCTGGTGAACGATAAAGAAAGCGTTATCGCGCACCATCCGAGCCACCAGGGCGGCCCGTCCGCATGCGGATCGTGACCCTGCCGGTCGGCCAGAAACTTCCGAAGCGCACGGGACGTGCCGAAGCACGTGGCAGCCGGCTCCCGCAGGCGCTACGTCCCCCTGGGCGTCGCTGAACCAAGTAGAGCGCCTCTCCGTGAGCGATCTCGCGGACGAACCACGCAGCGGCCCCCGCCCGTCCCGTATCCCTGGGTCAACCCAGAGGACGCCCGTCCGCGTTCGCCCGCTGCATCGTGGTCTGTCGACCCGTAGAGCAAGCGCCGTGGAGCGGGCGCGAGAGCGACGCTCGACGAGCGCGGCGCGCTCGTCCTCGATGGTCAGCGCTACGACCTCGCCCTCTCGCACGGCGGGCGGTTCTGCTACGCCGAGTTCGTCCACGTCGGCGCGGCCAAAGCCGCGCCGACGCCAGGCGGCTCCGCACCAGCCCGCGTGTCGCATTCGAGACACTCCCGACGCAAGGTCTGTTGAATTCGCGGCCACCTATGTCCCGCATGCCCCGCCGTGTCAACACCACCTCGATTACAACCGATTACAGCGCGCCGCCCTCTCCTCGCCTCGCCGGCCGCCTCTCCCTCGATGTCTCGCGCACGTCTCGGCGCAGCAGCATTCAGACGCCTCTGCGCGCCAAACGACCTTGACAGCCACTCTCGATACGCGACCATCCTCCGGTACCACTCAACCAGGAGGGAGCTCATGCCCCCGACAAGCACCGTGAAAACCACGCCCGGGTCCACGTCTCTCAAGGCCAGGTCGTCCAGCAGGACGCCGGCCGCAACGTCGAAGCGCCCGGCCGCAAAGCCCCACGAACCGACCAGCGATGAGGCGCTCCTCGCGCTGGACTCGGCCTACGCCTCCGCCCCCGACATGCCCACGAGCGTTGCGGAGCGCGAGCTCACGTCCCTGGCGCGCCTCGCGCACGCGCAGCAATCACGCATGTCGAGAATCGGTATCACCTCCGACAAGGTGGATCTCCTCGCGCGCTTCGCGCGGCGCCTCGGCGCCCTCGAGAAGGGGTGGCAGAGGGCGCGCGGCGCCGTGACGCTCACGTCCGCGCAGCGCAAGCTTCGCGACGAGGCCGAGGCGCTCGACGCGAAGCTCGTGGCCGGCGGCCGCTGGGGCTGCCGCAACGACAACGCCGCCCAGGCGGAGCTCTCGCGCATCGCCGACGGCTCCGGCCTTTCGGACACCATCCAGGACCTGCGCGATCTCGTCGACTTCTGGTCCGATCACGAGGGCGCGCTCGGCGTGACCGATATCACGACGAAGGATCTCGCGCGGGCCAAGGCGCTCGCTGACGCGCTCGAAGACGCCGCCGCCAACGAGGCATCGGACGCGAGCGCCGCGCACGCGCTGGAGCCGCGCAACCGTTGCTTCTGGGCCGCCGACGAGCTCGCCAAGGAGATCCGCGAGGGCGGCCGTTATGCGTTTCGCGACCAACCCAAGATCGCAGCCAGGTTCGTATCGCGCCATCGGACGACCCTGAGCCGGCGCTCCCGTCTGAAGGCCAAGAAGGCGAAGGTAGACACCGCCGCGGAGCAGGCAGCGCCGATCTGAGGGCGCTCCCGCGCCCGTCCCGATCGCTCCCGCACCCGTCCCGATCGCTCACGCGCCCGCCCCGATCGCTCCCGCGCCCGCCCCGATCGCTCCCGCGCCCGCCCCGATCGCTCCGGCAGCCGATCTTCTCGCTCCCGCGCCCGATCCAAACGAAGCGATGTTAATGCCCCACGGTGGCGTGCGGATTCTGTCTTCTTCCTCTGCCCCCTCACCGGCTCTCTCTCCCCCATCCGCTCCACGCGTCGAGCCCGCACGGGTGCCGCTTCGCCCCTGACGTGCGTCTCCGTCGCGCGCGGTCCGCGCCGCATTCCCTGCGCCGAGGCGAGCCTTGCGCTGCGACGCCCCCTGCGCTTTGATGCCCGCTCTTCCCCATCCGAGGTGGAACAGTTCATGACGACCCTGGGCGACCTTCGCGAGCGCATCGACAGCATCGACGACCGGATCCTCGAGCTCCTCGCCGAGCGGGCCGAGGTGGCCGTCGAGGTCGCGCACGCGAAGCGCGCCGCGAACGCCACGCAGTTTCACGACCCGGAGCGGGAGCGGCGCGTGCTCACCCGCCTGCAGGCGAAGGGCGCGGGGCGCTTCCCGCGCGACGCCATCCGGGTCGTCTTCCGGGAGGTGATGAGCGCTTGCCTGTCGCTGGAGGAGCCCATGAAGGTGGCCTTTCCGGGGACGGAGGGCGCCTTCGCGGAGGTCGCGGCGCGGCACCTGTTCGGGCTGGCCGCGCGCTACCGGGAGACGGGCACCATCGAGGGCGTCTTCGACGCCGTGCGCGCGGGCGAGGCGGCCTGCGGCGTCGTCCCCGTCGAGAGCTCGACCGACGGCTCGGTGACCCTGACGGCGGACGCCCTGATCGAGAGCGACCTCCAGATCCGGCAGGAGCTCGTGCTCGACGTCGCCTATTGCCTGTTCAGCAAGGCGGAGGGGCTGAGCGGCGTCGCGCGGGTCCACGGGCACCCGCACGCGCTCTCGCAGTGCCGCCTCTGGCTCGCGAAGCACCTCCCCGGCGCGCAGATCGTCCAGACCGTCTCCGCGGCCGCGGCGGCGCACGAGGCCCTCGGCGACCCCGCCGCGGCGGCAATCGGCAGCCGCGGGGCGGGCGAGCTCTACGGGCTTCCGCTCCTGCGGGAGCGCATCCACGACCGCGCCGAGAACGCGACCCGCTTCATCGTCATCGCCCCGGGCGACGCGCCCGCCACCGGCGCGGACAAGACCTCGATCGTCTTCTCCGTGCAGGAGGAGCCCGGCGCGCTCCGCCGGGTCCTCGCCATCTTCGACGACGCGGGCATCAACCTGACCCGGATCGAGTCGAGGCCGAGCCGGCAGAAGCACTGGGACTACGTCTTTCTTGTCGATCTGGAGGGCCACCGGAGCGATCCGCGCGTCGCCGACGCGATCGAGCGGCTCCGCGCGCGCTGCGAGATGGTGAAGGTGCTCGGGAGCTACCCGCGGTCGACCGGCGCGCGCTGAGGCGCGGGCGCGGCCATCCCGCCGGGCCCGGGCGGGGGCATCGCCGTCAACGAAGCCTCGCGCCGCGTTCTCCTACCTCCGAACGTTTACGTGGACGTTTACGTGGTCGTGGTCGTGGTCGTGGTCGTGGTCGTAGTCGTGGTCGTTCACGGCCTGCCGTTGACGACCTGCCGTTGACGACCTGCCGTTGACGACCTCGACCACGACCACGACCACGTAAACGTTCACGTTCACGTTGGTGGCCGATGGGTGGGAACGCCCACGGCCGACGGGGGATGGTGCCCCGCGGGGAAGGGTGATAATTTTCCGCGCCCGTGCCGGCCGCGTCGCTCGCGCTCGCCCTCCGCGCTGCCCGAACGGCCGCGAGCGCGGTCGCCGGCACCCTGCTGGCCGCCGTCGCCCTGCCCGCCGCAGCGGGCGAGCCTCGCGGCGCCAGCGAACCGGTGCTCGTCCTCGCCGCCTTCCCGGGCGCCGGCGGCATCGACAAGCGCGCCATCGACCTCGTCGTCGCCCATATCCGCCCCGTCGGCGTCCGCCTTCAGATCGTCCGCCCCAGCACGCCGAGGCCCGTGCTGCAGACGCTCCTCCCCGAAGCCAACGCGCTCGCCGACGCGTGGGACGCGCGGGGAGTGCTCTGGATCGACGCCGGGGCGAGCGACGAGCTCGCCTTGTACGTGGTCGAGCGCGACGGCGAGCAGATCTACGGCCGCCGCATCCCGGTCTTGCCCGGGCAGACCGCCACCGCCCTCGAGTCGCTCGCCAACATCGCCGGCGCGGTCGCCGAGGAGCTCCGCGAGGGCCACGTCGCCGGTCTGGCCGAGGTGAAGGTCGCCGCGATCGGGCCGGCTCCAGCGGCTCCTCCCGAGCCCGACGCTGCCCCCGAGCTCGCCGCGTCCCCCGCGGCGCCCGCGGACGCCACGGCCGCGGGCGCCGCGCCGGACCTGCAGCCGCCCGCAGGCCCGCCGTCGCCATCCACGGGCGCCCGCCGCGAAGCGAGCCCGCTGCCCACGTTCGCCGTCCTCGCCGGCTACACCGGCGCGAACTTCAGCAGCGCCGCGCCCTGGCAGAGCGCCGCCGCGGTCCGCGCCTCCTGGGCGCCGGTCGACTACGCCGTCCTCGGCCTGGGGTACGAGCTGATCCCCTCGACCTCCCTCGGCGACGAGCAGTCCACGTTCGCGCTCTCGCGCCACCCGGTGATCACGACCGGCCAGGTCCGCCTCAGGCTCCCCCTCGGCCTCGACCTGCAGCTCGGCGCGCGCGCCACCGTCGATATCGTCGAGCGCGTCCCCGAGGAAGGCACGACCCAGCAGGCGCTCACCGAGCCACCACCGTTCCCTCCACCTCCCGGTCATGGCCCGCCACCGCCGCCCCCGTGGCGGTGGCCGCGGATGTTTCCGCAGCAACTGCCGCCGCCGGAGGCCCGCACCGACGTGCTCGTGAGCGTCGCGCCGGTCGCGGAGCTCGGGGTCCCGCTCACCGGGTGGCTCCGCCTCAAGACGACGCTGGGTGTGGACGTGCTCCTGACGGACCCTGACGCCACCGTACACCCGGCCCTCGCGCTTTCGGCCAATCCGGTGCGGATCCTCGCCGGCGTCGGGCTGGAGCTCGGCCTCGACCTGCCGGCCCCGCCGGCCCCCGCGGGCATGGTCAGGAAATGACCACCCGCGCCGCATGACCCGACACGAAAGGAAAATTGACCCGCTTCGGGCCGTGCGTCGCACCAGGTCGAAGCGATGGACGCTGAGCACGCGCGAGCTCTCTCCAGGAGCCTCGGCCCCCTGCCCGAGCCGCTCCTGGCCAGCGCCATGACGCGCCCCGTCCCCGCCCCGCCGCCTGCCCCGTCACCCGCCGTGTCCTCGCCGTCTGATCTCGAACGGATGCGCCACGCCGGCGCGGGTGACCCGGAGGCCCAGGCCTGGCTCATGACGCACGTGATCTCGCGGGTCCGCCGGATCGCGCGGACGTTCCTCCGCAGCGCGGCCGACGCCGACGACGCCGCGCAGCTCGCCCTGCTCGCGATCCTCGAGAGCGCGTCGAGCTACCGCGGCGACGCCGCCGTCGAGGCCTGGGCCAGGCGCGTCGCCGTCCGGACGATCCTCCGGTACGCAAGGCAGCAGCGCAGGGAAGGCGCGCCCGTGGCCCCGGAGAGCGCGATCGACGAGGAGATCGCCCAGGCGCCGCACCAACCCCCGTTCGAGGCCCTCCCGCGCGAGGCGCGCGCGTACCTCGACGAGCTGCCGGAGGCGCAGCGCCACGTGATCCTCCTGCACCACGCGCTCGATTACTCCATCGAGGAGATCGCCGGAATGACCGAGGTCAGCGCCGATACGGTGAAGAGCCGGCTGCGCCTCGGGATCGGCGCGCTCCGCAAGCAGGTGCGACAGGACCTCGCCGTCGGCCGGAAGAGAGCATCATGACAGGGACGCAGAAGTCCGAGATCGATCTGGACCTCCTGCCCGCGATCCTCGCCGCGGAGGCGCGCGGCGAGCCGGTCCGCCACGAGGACGCGGAGCTCCTCCGCCGCGCCGAGCAGGACGACCCCGAGCTCCGCGGCGAGGCGCCGCTCTGGGCCGCCATCGGCAGGCTCGGCGACGCGCGAGGCGACGGCCGCGAGCTCAGCGACGCCGCCATGCTGCAGCAGGTGCTCGCGCGCGCCCGCCTCGGGCCCGGGGGCGCCCGCGTCGAGCCCCGAGCCGCTCGCCTCGACCCGAGGGGCGCCCGCGTCGAGGCCGCGCCCGAGAGCACGGCGCGGCTGCGCGCGGCGCCTCGGCCGATGCTGCGGCGCGGGATCGCCGGGTCGCTCGCGGGCGTCGCCGTCGCGGCGACGCTCCTGGCCGCGCTCGCGGCGGAGCTGTTCGACGGGCCCGCGCAGGCGCCCCCGCCGGCGCCGAGCGGGAGCGAGACGCTCGATCCGAGCGGCGCACGGCGCACGGTCCTGAGCCTCCCCACGCTCTCGGTGCCGGAAGCGCCTCCGCCAGGCGCAGGCGCGCCCACCGGCGGGCCCTCGCCAGGCGCCGGCGCGCCCTCACCAGGCGCCGGCGCGCCCTCACCAGGCGCCGGCGCGCCCTCGCCAGGCGCGAGCGCGCCCACCGGCGAGCCGCCGCCCGGCGCGAGCGCGCCCGCCGCCGAGCCCTCGCCCGGCGCCGGCGCGCCCACCGGCGAGCTCGCGACCGCCAGCGCCGCCAGCGCCGTCGGGGCCCGGGATCGCGCGCAGCAGCCGCCCAGGCCGCGCGCGGAGGAGCCCGCGGCGGGCCCGCAAGCGCTGCTCCTGCGCGCGCAGACCCAGCTCGGCCAGGGGAAGAGCGCCGAGGCGAACGCCTCCTACCGCGCCCTGCTCGCGCAGTACCCGGCGAGCCCCGAGGCGCGGGCGGCCCTGGTGTCGCTCGGGCAGATCGCGCTCCACCAGGGCAAGGCGGCGGAGGCGCTCGGCTATTTCGATCGCTACCTCGCCGGCGCCGGCGGCCCCCTCGCCGCGGAGGCCCGGGTCGGCCGGGTGCAGAGCCTGCGCCGGCTCGGGCGGGCGGCCGACGAGCGCGCGGCCATCGCCGATTTCCTCGCGCGTCACGGCGAGAGCGTCCACGCGCCGCGGCTGCGCGCGCGCCTGTCCGAGCTCGGCGGCGGCTGAGCGCAGGGGCCTGACGCCGGATCGCCGGCGTCCGCGCGGTGGGGCTTCTTCAAAAAAGATTGACCCCTGATCCCGCCGCGTCGCCACCTGGCCATCGAGATGTCGCAAAACCTTTGCCGAATTGAAAAATTCCCCTCACGAGGCGGATGGCGCGCCGGTGTCCTTGGCGGGGTCGTGGCCCTCGTGTCGCTCGCCTGCTCGAGCTCCGGGGGTGGTACCAACGACGCGTCGGGCTCGGGGGGCTCAGCCGGCGGCTCCGGCGGCTCCGGCGGCTCCACAGGGTCGGGCGAACCGACCGGCGACCCCACGAAGCTCGTCGGCGCCTTCCAGGTGCGCTCGTTGCCTGCTGCCGAGCCGGGTGCGGCGGGCAGCACGTCGGTGATCGGGAAGATCTACGACGGCCCCACGCCCTCGCAGATCGTCTGGGAAGTGCAGGCCGAGGAGGGGGGCTGTCAGATCCTCACGCCGCGCGTCCCGTTCTGCAACGAACCCTGCGGGGGCAGCGCCGTCTGCGTGGAGGACGACACGTGCCAGGCCTACCCGGCCGCGCACAGCGCCGGCGACGTGACGGTGACCGGCTTGAACCTCGAGTCGGGCGCGGCGTCCCTCGTCATGAGCCCCACGGCGAACAACTACCAGCCTCCCGCCGGCGTGAAGCTCGGCTACCCGCCCGCCGACGAGGGCCAGGTGATCCGCCTCGAGGCCAGCGGCGATTACTTCAGCGCCTTCACGGTGGAGGCCAGGGGCGTGAGCCCCCTCGATCTCCTGAACGAGACGATAGAGCTCGATCCCGATCAGCCCTTGCAGCTCGAGTGGACCCCGCCGGGGCAGGCCGACATTGCCAGGCTCCACGTGAAGCTCGACATCAGCCATCACGGGGGCACGAAGGGGATGATCGAGTGCAACGTCGATGACACCGGCTCGCTCGATGTCCCGGCATCACTCGTCAAGCAGCTCCTCGACCTCGGCGTCGCGGGCTTCCCGACGATCATCGTCACGCGCAGGTCCGTGGGCTCCACGACGATCCCGCCCGGCCGGGTCGATCTGGTCGTCTCGTCCCAGATCGAGCAGGCGGTGGTGATCGCGGGGCTCACGTCGTGCAACGACGACTCGCAGTGCCCCGAGGGCCAGACCTGCCAGAGCGATCTCACCTGCAAGTGAGCCTCGCCGATCCGCGGCGCGGCCGACCGTCTAGCTTAACAAGGAAAAGGACACAGAGACCATGACACGCACTTATCGCCCCTTGCTGCTGCCCCTCACCCTCGCGCTGCTCTCCCCCGTGGTCGGCTGCTCCAGTTCGGACCCGGATGTGGGCGCCTCGGGCGACAGCTCGACAAGCACCTCGTCCAGCTCCGGCGGCAACACCACCTCGTCCAGCTCCGGCGGCAACACCACCTCGTCCAGCTCCGGTGGCAACACCACCTCGTCCAGCTCCGGCGGCAACACCACCTCCTCGTCGTCCAGCGGCGACACCACCTCCTCGTCGTCCAGCGGCGACACCACCTCGTCGAGCTCGGGCGGGACGACCGAGAAATTCAGCTTCTTCGTGACCAGCCTCGTCGCCCTGCAGGAGCTGTCGGGCTCCCAGGACGGCTTCGGCGGCGATCTCCGCTTCGGAGAGACGGGCCCCGGCGCCGGGCTCCGCGGCGCGGACAAGATCTGCGCGACCATCGCCGAGAAGAGCCTCCCCGGCGCGGGGAGCAAGCAGTGGCGCGCCTTCCTGAGCGCCGTCGCAGGGGAGGACGGCAAGCAGGTCAACGCGATCGATCGGATCGGCGAGGGTCCCTGGTACGACCGGCTCGGCCGGCTGCTCGCCAACAACAAAGAGGAGCTGCTCAACGACCGCCCCACCGCGGCCGACCCTGCGATCATCGACGATTTTCCGAACGAGGACGGCGTCCCCAACCACCAGCCCGATCCGAGCCAGCCCGAGGTGGACAACCACGACATGCTGACGGGGACGAACGACCAGGGACAGCTCTACAGCGCGACCGCGACCTGCAAGGACTGGACGGCCAAGTCGGGCGACTCGAGCGAGGGGCGGCCGCGCGTCGGTCACTCGTGGCCCAGGAACTTCGGAGGTGGCGGGGGCTCCACCTGGCCCGGCGGCAGCAGCGGGGCCGGCGGCCCCGGCGGCAGCAGCGGCGCCGGCGGCATCGGCGGCAACATCAACATGGCCAACTGGATGTCATCGCTCGACGAGTCAGGGTGCGCGCCGGGCATCAACCTCCTGGAGCAGGGGGGACCGCTACCCGGCGCGGTCACCGTCGGGTCCGGCGGCGGTTACGGCGGGTTCTACTGCTTCGCCCTGACGCCCTGACGCCCTGACACCTTGACGCGGGATGACCGGCGCGCAGCGCCCCTCGGTCAGCTTACTTGTCTCAGGAGGAATCATGTACAAAGGCACTCGCATCACGTCGATCGTCGCGCTCGCCTTGCTCGCCTCGGCGCTTCCGGGGGCGTGCGGCGGCGGCTCGGACGACATCGCCGTGACCGGAGAGGTCTGCGAACGCAAGGACGCCGATGAAGCCACGGAGTTCCTGAAGCGCGTCGGGTGCGCCGCGGACTTCGAGGCGCTCGCGTCGGAGCCCGTCGACGCCAGCTTGCCCGGCGCGCGGTCGGTCAAGGTCGTGCTGGATCAAGCCGATCAGAACGCGCTGTATTTCCAGAACAGCGTTCTCTACAAGATCCACTACGACTTCGTGTCATCGCACCTCTCCGGCGACGCGCTGCCCCTCGTCCCGCCCCTCGCCGAGTTCAACGCGACCGAGTACTTCACGCCGGATCGCCGCTTCGTCCTCGGCGCGGCGACGCACTACGAGGGTCCCGACGTGTGGGCCCTCGAGCTCTCCCCCTACGACACCGCGTCCGCGGACATGATCGCCACCCTGTTCAGGGCGGTCAAGGCGGCCTCCTTCTTCGGGTCGAAGCTCGCCTTCCACCCCACGTCGGAGGCCGTCGCGGCCGAGGCGAAGAAGCTCCCCTCCGACATCCCCGTGATCAGCACCGGCGATCTCTACGCCGGGATCGACTACCAGCCGCTCTCGCTGGGCACGGCGGTGGGCCGGCTCCACTTCGCGAAGGCGGCGGATCTCGACTCGGAGTACCTGTCCCACCAGGACATCGCCGTCCTCGACCAGGTGCCCAACGACATCTCGGTCGTCCAGGGGATCATCACCGAGGAGTTCCAGACGCCGCTCTCGCACGTCAACGTGCTCTCCCAGAACCGGCGCACGCCCAACATGGGGCTGCGCAACGCGATGAGCCACCCCGACCTGCTCGCGCTGAAGGACAAGCTCGTCGAGCTCACCGCGGGGCCGTCGTCCTGGAGCGTCCGCGAGGTCACCGAGGCGGAGGCCGAGGCGTTCTGGGAGGCGCACAAACCCACGCCCGTCACGCTCCCCGAGCTGGATCTGACGGTCACCGATCTGCGCGACATCGAGGAGGTGACCCCGGAGCCGGCGGAAGGCGAGTCGCTCCGGGACGCGATCAAGAAGTCCGTCCTCGCCTTCGGCGGCAAGGCGGCTCACTACTCCATCCTGGCCAGGACCCCCGAGGTCCCCATCCAGAAGGCCTTCGCGATCCCGGTCTACTACTACGACCTGTTCATGAAGCAGAACAAGTTCTACGTCCAGATCGACGCGATGCTCGCCGACCCGAAGTTCACCACCGACGCCGCGACCCGCGACGAGCAGCTGAAGGCGCTCCGAGACGCCATGAAGAGCGCGCCGATCGACGCCGAGTTCCAGGAGCTCCTCAAGGCGAAGATGGAGGCGGACTACCCCGGGCGCCCGATGCGCTTCCGCAGCAGCACGAACAGCGAGGATCTCGATGGGTTCCCGTGCGCCGGATGCTACGACTCCAAGACGGGCGATCCGGCGGACTGGGCCGATGTGGAGGACGCCATCCGCAAGGTCTACGCCAGCGCCTGGCAGCTCCGCACCTTCGATGAGCGCACCTATTACGGCATCGATCACAGGTCCATCGGGATGGCGTTGCTCGTGCACCCCAACTTCCCGGACGAGGAGGCGAACGGCGTTGCCGCGACCAACAACCCGTTCGACACGGCCGGGGTCCAGCCTGCCTTCTACGTCAACGTGCAGACGGGCGGCGACGTGGAGGTGGTGGCCCCGCCCGCCGGCGTGACGAACGAGGCGTTCCTCTACTTCTTCAGCCAGCCGAACCAGCCCGTCACGTACCTGAGCCGATCGAGCCTCATGCCGGAAGGCCAGGCGGTCCTCTCGGCGGCGCAGGTTCATCAGCTCGGCGTGGCGCTCGACGCCATCCATGCGCGGTTCTCTCCCGCCTACGGGCCCGCGGCAGGGAACACCGGCTGGTACGCGCTGGAAGTGGACTTCAAGTTCGACGACGACGCGAACCCCGACGAGCCGCCGACGCTCTACATCAAGCAAGCGCGCCCCTACCCTGGCCGCGGCGCCGCCTCCGAGGCGCCGTGACGCGGACGCGCGTGGATCGCGTGGATCGAGATGGGCGCGCGCCGCGCCCGGCGATCGCCCCGGGAAAGAGCGGCTCGCCGTGATAGACTGGCTCGGATGGGTCACCCAGGGGAGCGCCACGGACTTCCGCACGGCGGTCGTGGCGCTCCTGCTGGCGTTCGGGCTCGGCCAGGCGGTCGCGCTCGTCTACATGGCCACATTTCGCGGGCTCTCCTACTCCCGCTCATCCGTGCACAGCATGGCGATGGGCAGCGTCATCACGTGCATGCTGATGCTCTCCGTGGGCAGCAGCATCGCCGCCGGCATCGGCGTCGCCGTGGGCCTGAGCGCGGTCCGGTTCCGCACGACGATGCGCGATCCCCGCGACGTCATGTTCGTCTTCGCGGCGCTCGGCGTCGGCATCGCCTGCGGGCTCCAGGCGGTCGGCGTGGCCCTCAGCGGGACCGCGATCTTCGCCGCCGGAACCTTGCTCCTCCATTTCACCGGCTGGGGCTCACGACGACAGCCGGATGGCCTGCTCCGCTTCACCGCGCCCGCCGTGCCCGAGGTGGAGGACGCGCTCGCGAGGGTGCTCCGCGCGCACTGCCGGACCTTCTCGCTGGTGACCCTCCGGGAGGCTGCGCAGGGGACCGTGATGGAGCATGCTTACCAGATCACCGTCCTCGCGCCCGAGCTGCGCTCGGCGCTCGTCGCGAAGCTCCAGGCCATCCCGGGCGTGCAGGACGTCTCTCTCATGCTTCAGGAGCCGACGCTGGATCTCTAGCGGCCGAGGTCCATCGCGGAGGATGCCTGTCGGTCACGCCCTCGTGGGCCCTCTCGCTTCGTTGACGCAGCCGCCGTCGTCATCACCGCGCAAGGATCATCGATGTACAGCTACCCGCGACTCCGCTCGGCGCTCCAGGACGCCGCCCCCGCGATCACCTTCGTGCTCACGCTCGGAGCCGCCCTGTGGCTCCACCTGGGCAGCGGCCCGCACGGGCGGGTCTTCGGCTACGCGGAGGCGCTGCCCGAGGTGCTCTCGCCGGTCGAGACCGCCCGGGTGGCCTCCATCGAGGTGACCGTCGGCGAGGAGGTCGAGGCCGGGCAGATCATCGCGACGCTGGACACGTCGGTGATCGACGCCGAGATCGCCGTCGCCAAGGCGGAGAAGACCCAGGTCGAGGCCGATCTGAACATGGAGCTCGCCGTCCTCGAGCAGGAGCTCGACACGAACCGCGAGACGGTCGAGCGCCACCTCGCCATCCACCGCGAGGAGCAGCGCCGGGCGGTCGCCGAGGCCAAGGTGCTGGACAGCGAGATCTCGCGGATGAAGGCGCTCGTCGAGAACCGGCAGGCGGTGCTCGACGACCTGACGAAGCTCGACCTGCAGCACGCGACGGTCGCGGCGATCGCCAGCGAGAAGCCGCGGACGCTGAGCGTCCTCACGGAGCAGCTCAAGGCGACGGAGCGGCGGCGGAACGGCCTCCGGGATCGGACGTCGGGGCTGACGGCGAAGCTCGACGCCGACGTGCGCGTCGCGACGGAGAACATCGCGATGCTCGAGCAGCGGCGCGCGAGCTACGTGCTGCGCGCCGCGAACGCGGGGCGCGTCACCTCCATCGACAGGCAGCCCGGCGACGTGGTCCCGGCCGGAATGCCCCTGGTGCAGCTCCTGAGCGCGCGCACGGGCGCGCGCGCGGTCGCCTGCGTCCCCGAGCGCTTCGCCCTCGGCGTCAGCGACGGGGACGCAGCCAAGCTCTACATCCGGGGCCAGCTCAGCGACCCGATCCCGGGCACGGTCATCGCGGTGGGCCCGCTCGTCTCCCAGCTCCCCCCGCGCTGCTGGCTCACGCCGGAGATCCCCGCGTGGGGCCGCGTCGTCACCATCTCGCTGGACGCGCCGATGGCGCTCGTCCCCGGCCAGGCCTTCGACATCACGTTCGACGCGCGCCGCGGCGCGGCGGCCGCCCAGCCGCCGCCGCCGAAGCCCACCACCACCGCGCCGAAGCCCGGCGCCGCGCCCAAGGCCGGCGCCGTCGCGGCGCAGTCCCCCATGAAGGTGCCCCCGACCCTGGCGAGCCGAACGCGCTTCGAGCCGTCCGGCGTCCTCGCGCGCCCCGGCGAGTCCCGGTACCTCCTCGTCAGCGACGACACGGGCCACGAGCAGAACAACGAGGGCGCGCCGTGGCTCTTCGCGATGTCCGCGAGCGGCGCCGTCGACGCGGATCCGGTGCCGGTGAGCGGCGTCGACGAGCTGAGCGACGTCGAGGGGATCGCGGCCGGGGACGCGGGCGAGATCTACCTCCTGTCGTCGCAGAGCTACAGCAAGAAGGGGAAGCGCAAGCCGGAGCGGACCGCGCTCCTCCGCCTCCGCCAGGACGGCCAGGGCTTCCGCGTCGACGGCGGGATCCACCTGGCCGAGGTCCTCGACGCGGACCCCGCGCGCGCCGCGGCGCTCGGCCTCCCCGACGGGACGCGGGCGCTCGACATCGAGGGCCTCGCCTTCCGGCAGGGCGCCCTGTACCTCGGGCTGAAGGCGCCGCTCGACGCGCAGGGCAACGCGATGATCTGGCGGATCGGCTCCCCGAGCGCGCTGTTCGGCGGGGAGGGGGCCGCGGCGGTCGAGGCCGCGAGCGCGAAGAAGAAGCATCGGATCGCGGCCGAGGCGGCGCGCTTCGACGCGGCCCGCGTCTCGCTGTGGGCGCGCGCGCGCGTCGACGTGGAGGTCGCCGGGAAGCCCACGCCGGGCGGCATCTCGGAGCTCGTCTTCATGCCGGACGGCGCGCTCGCCATGACGTCCACGCCCTCGACGGCGGACGGCGACGCCGGCGCGCTGTGGCGGGTGGATCGCCCCGAGGGCGGCGTCCTCTCGCCTCGCCTCGTCCAGCGGTTCCCGGGGCTCAAGCCCGAGGGGATGACGCCGTCGCTCACGCCGGGCGCGCTGACGATCGTGTTCGACGCCGCCGCGCCCTCGTTCCAGGAGCTCTCGTGGGGCCCGTGAGCCAGCGCCGCCGCCGCGCGGCGATCCCCGTCATGTTGCTCTGCGCGGCCCTCTCGGGCTGCTCTTCCCCGCCGAGGCCGGCGGCGTCCGACCGCGCGATCGCCCTCTACCGCGAGGGCCGCGCGCCCGCCGGCGCGCCGGCGCTCCGCCGCGCTGGCCCGGGCGCGCGCCCGGGAGGCGCGGCCAGCGCGGCGCCGCTCGCGATGACGGTGGAGGACGCCGTCGCTTGGGCGAGAGACCACAGCGCCGAGCTCGCCGCGCAGAACGCTCGCGCCGAGGCGGCCGCGGCGCAGGTCGACGCGGAGGACCACCTTGAGAACCCGGAGCTCCGCATCACGAACATCGAGCTCCAGCGCATCCGCGAGCGCGAGCCGCGCGTGAGCACCGCGCTCCGCTTCCCGGTGACCCGCCCTGGCGAGGTCGACGCGAACGTCGCGGAGGCGCGCGTGGACGAGGCCAAGGCGCTCGCCGAGGCGCGCGAGATCGAGATCGCCCTCGAGGCCGACGTCCGGTTGCTGTTCGACGAGGTGCTGCTCTTCGACGCCGAGATCGAGGCCGCCGACGCGGTGGCCGAGGCGCGAAGATCGCTCGCCACCTGGATGAAGGGGCAGCTCGCCGCCGCGCGGACGACGGCGGTCGACGAGGCGATGACGGAGCTCACCGCCGTCGACGCGGAGCAGGACGGCGTGGATCTGCGCGCGCAGCGGAGCGCGGCGCTCGCCGCGCTCCTGTCGCGCATGGGGCTCGATCCCGCGGTGCCCGTGCGCCTCCTCGGCGCGCCGAAGAGCGCGTGGCCTCCCCCGGAGCTCCCCACGGAGGAGCAGGCCGTCGAGCTCGCGCTCAAGCGCCGCCCCGAGATCGAGCTCGCGGCCGCGCAGGGCGACGCGGCGGACGCGGCGCTCCACGCCGAGCGCGCCGCGCGGTGGCCCTGGCTCTCCTTCGTCGAGGTCGGCTACGACTTTCGGCGAGAGAACGAGCTCGGCCTCGGGTGGACGTTCGGGCTCGGCATCGAGCTGCCGCTGTTCGACACGCACCGCCCGGCCGTCGCCGCGGCGGACGCGGCGCGCAAGGCGGAGCAGCGCTCGCTCGGCGCCGCGGTCGAGCTCGTGACGCGCGAGGTGCGGACGAGCCTGGCCGAGGCCCAGGCCACCCGGGCCCTCGTGACCGAGCTACGGCGCCGGATGACCCCTGCCGCCGAGCGCGCAGGCGCCGAGGCGCAGCGGGCCATCGAGGGCCGCAACGTCGACGTGGGGCGGGCGCTCGAGGTCGACGAGCGCCGCGTGCGCCTGGAGCTCCGGCTGCTGCGCTTCGTGCGCCGCTACTGGACCGCGGTCGGCGAGCTCCGGCACGCGGTCGGCGGCCGGCTCCCCGCCGAGGCGGGCGACCATCGCCGGAAGACGGAGAGTAGGCGAGATGCTCCACAGTAAGCCGGGAACGATGAGATCCGTTCATGCGCCCGCGGTCCTCGCGCTCGTCGCGGCGAGCCAGGGCGGCTGTGTGCCCCTCGACCCGGGCAGCGACGTCGTCTTCGATCGGACGGCGCTGCACGAGATCGCGATCACCATCGACGAGGCCCACCTGGGGCAGCTCCGCACGGACCTCGACAACCGCGTCCCGTGCACCATCGTCTACGACGGCGACGTCGTCAGCGGCGCTGGCATCCGGCAGAAGGGCAACTCGGCCGTGGATCTGTCCGAGAAGCCGAGCTTCAGCGTCAAGTTCGACGAGTTCGATGAAGAGGCGAACCTGCACGGGCTCAAGAAGCTCCTGCTGAACAACTCCAAGCAGGACCCGAGCCTCCTTCGCGAGCAGATCGGCGAGGTTCTGCACGACCGCGCCGGCGTGCCCGCGGCGCGCACCGCGCACGCGGTGGTGAGCCTCAACGGCGTGGACAGGGGGATCTACGTCGTCACCGAGGCCATCGACAAGCGCTTCCTGCGGCTGCACTTCGGCGAGGTGAACGACGAGGGCGCGCTCTACGAGGGCCCGTGCTGCGGCGACTTCGCCGAGGACATCGACGCCGTGGAGCTCGACGGCGGCGATGACGGCGGCGGGGCAGAGCTCCGCTCGCTCGCCGCCGCCATCCAGGACGCGCCGGACGAGCAGCTCGCCGCGGAGGTGAGCGAGCGCCTCGACCTGAGTCGATTCCTCACGACCTACGCCCTCGAGGCGCTGCTCGGCCACTGGGACGGCTACGCCTACCGGGCGAACAACTACTATCTCTACGAGAACCCGGCCGACGGGCGCTTCGTGTTCATCGCCCACGGGATGGACCGCATCCTGGACGACCCGCATTTCGACACCGAGACGGAGCCCGTCGCCGTGCTCCCGCGCCGGATCCGCGAGATCCCGGCGCTCGACGGGCGGTATCGCGCCGAGCTCGCCCGTATCGTGAGCGCGGCGTGGGACGAGGGCGCCCTGCTCGCGGCCATCGATCAGGCGGAGCAGGTGCTCGGCAAGGCCAGCGCCGGCGACGCGACTCGCGGTGACCTGAGCGAGTTCAAGGCGCACGTGGGCGCCCTGCGCAGCGACCTCACGCTGCGCCGCGCGCTCGTCGATCCCGCGATCGTCTGCGGCGACGGCGACGTCGCGGGGCTCGAGACGTGCGATGACGGCAACACGGCGGCTGGCGACGGGTGCAGCGCGAGGTGCCGCGTCGAGCCTTGATGGGAGCCGGGCTCGGCCCTCAGCGCTGCAACCGCGCTGAACCAGATCCTCGGATTGGCATCCGAGCGCGCCAGCGCTCAAACACTACCGCTCACCTTCGCGGCGCGGGTGCTGCCGTCGACCGATGACTCGATCGTATACAGCGCTCCATGGAAGGAGATGCTCCCGTCCTCGCTCAAGCTTCCGCCGCGCAGCACGTTGGCGGCGCTCTCGTACAGAAGAAAGGGCGCGAGGCCGACGGGCAGCTCGCTCGCGAGCGTCCAGGTGCCCTCCGCGCCGCCAGAGGCGATCACGAGGTACTGCTGAGCGCCGGACGCGTCGACGAGCACGCCGAGCGTCGAGCCGCTCCGGTCGCGGGACGTCGCGCGGAAGTTGAGGTGGGCAGCGGTGGCGAGCAGGGTGGCGGAGGTGACGGGCTTCTGGGAGGTAGACATGGCTGTGTTGCACGACTCGGTTGCTAGCTCAGCGACAAGTTCACGGTTCCGTGTCATGCCGGAGATGGATGTTGTCCTCGCTTCCGGCCGCCACGGTCCAGCCTCTCACTTACGGACCGAACCCGCCGATCGAGCTCTTTGGCTGCCAGAAGAGCCCATCGTACTTCCGGGGGGATCCCGAGCGGTCCAGCCGCTGGAACGTCTCGCCCAGCTTGAGGTTCCGCTGGCGGTCGCGATCGAACGGACCGTGCGAGCCGTCCGCCGGCTCGTACAGGGACTCGCTCCTGCCGTGCACCTGGAAGCGCCAGCAGAGCCTCTGTTCCACGCCATCCACGACCCGCGATAAACACGCTTTCATGGCGACCACTTTCCTTGCGCTCAGCCGCACGGACGCGGAAGGCACGCCGGGCGCGCGCTTCCGCATGTGCATGCAGGAGCTGCCTCGAGCGGCTCTTTACGGCCTTGCCTGTCGCTCGAGCCCAACGGGTCCAGGCGGCATCGCTATCGACTTCGCTGCGCGAGCGTCCAGCTTCGCTGCGCAAGCGTCATCATGTACCAGAGAACGCGCCGCGGCACCACGAAAGTTGATGGTATAGAGGCCGTTCTGGTCGATGCGGGGCTTTTCACGATCCTGCGCTTCAGGGGCATCAGCGGCCAGAGACGACTGTGGACCGCCTCGGCAGGCGCGGGCGCGGGCTCCAGGCGGGCGATCTGATAGGCCGGGTCGACCTCGAACCAGCGCACCGCGAAGCTCGGGCTCATCGAGGACTCGTGGCGGTCGTTCTGGGAGAGCTCGCCAAGCGTCACGCTATCGAGGGCCAGCGTGTCGCGCGAGCCGTCGTCGTCGTTGAAGCTGAAGTCGCCGTAGCGGTGGCCGCACGAGCTCACGATGGCGCCGTGCAGCGGCCCCATGGTCCAGCGGCCCTCTCGCCTGGCGCGGCGCTCGCGCGCACCGGCGTGCGGCTCGGGTGTCTCGAAGACAAAATAAATGCGGCGGGCCTTCATGGCCCGCCGCGATGTTCCGACGCGACGAAGGAGCGATCAGTAACGACCGCGACCGCCGCCGCCGCCGCCGCCACCGCCGCCTGCCTGACGCTCCTGCGCCTCGTTCACCTTGAGCGAGCGCCCATCGAGCATCATGCCGTTCAGCTGCGAGATGGCGTTGTTCGCCGCCTGGGCCGAGCCCATCGTGACGAACGCAAACCCGCGCGGCTGGCCGGTCTCCCGATCGGTCGGCATCGAGACCTCACGGACCTCGCCGCTGCCAGCGAACGCGGCCTCGAGGGACTCGCGGGTGGTGCTGTACGAGAGATTGCCGACGTAGAGACGATTACCCATGACACGTTACTTTCACGGCTTGCAGCTGCGCTCGTGAGCGCTCTTCGCCTGCCATTCGATGAAGCCGTCGCGGATCGAACGGGGACGTGCCGCGCAGCGAACCCGCGCAGGCACACGGTGCGTCGTCCAGTCATCCGCGCGAGCAACGATCTCCCTCGCGTGGAGAGAGAGAGAACGCATCGTGTCGAGAGCCAGTGACGTCGTGAGGGGCCCAAGTTACTCCCTTGGGGCACCAACAGCAAGCGGTGTCTCAGCGATCTTTTCTCTTTCTTTCCGCCCGCAGCGGCAACCTGCGCGCGATCACGTGATGCGCGCGGGATACGTCCGGGGGCGCTCAACAACGTCTGCCGGCGGACGAGCTGGATGCGCGCCGCACGGCACTGTCAGCGGCCTCTCACGCGACCAGGGAGCCGCCGTCGACCGGACGTTCACGTCGGCGGCTGACCGCGCGGTCCCATCGCCGGGCGCGGAGCCGCCGCCGGGGTGAGGCTACGCCGCCCCCGTGCTAAGGGGCCGCCATGCCGAACACAGCCGGCGACATCGACGTGGAGGCGCTGAACGACCGCCTCGCGCGGGAGCACCCGATCGACGACTACTACGACCGCGCCCCGCTGCCGATCCGGCTCATCGAGCGCGAGCGGCTCGCCATCATCCGCGGCATGCTCGGCGACTGCGCTGGCCTCGACCTCGCGGAGGTCGGCTCGGGCGGCGGGCACGTGCTCCGGATGTTCCCGCGGGCCCGCATCACGGCGATCGACGTCTCCGACGTCTTCCTCGACACCGCCCGCAAGAACCTCGCGGGCTACGACGCCCGCTTCCTCAAGGGCGAGGTCGACAAGCTCGACCTCCCCGCCGCGAGCTTCGATCGCATCGTCTGCACCGAGGTCCTCGAGCACACCGTGGATCCCGCCGCCGTCCTCGCGGCCATCGCGCGCCTCTTGCGCCCCGGCGGCGTGGCCGCGATCACGGTGCCGAACGACCCGCTCATCGGGCGGCTGAAGGGCATCGTCCGCCGCACGCCCGTCGGCTACCTCCTGCGGGATCGCATCCAGTGGGGCGGCGACGCCTACCACCTGCACCAGTGGACCCCCGACGAGTTCGGCCGCCTCCTCGACCGCCATTTCCGCGTGACCGAGCGCCGCGCGGCGCCGCACGGCGCGTTGCCGATCCGCGCGTGCTTCCGCTGCGTCCCCCGGTGACCGCTCCCGGGCCGCCCAGCGCGCCCCTCGCCCTGCTGCGGTGTCTCCTTCAAGGCAAGATAGGCGAACACACCATGTCCGAACCCCGAACCGAGCTCGCTCCGGAGGCGCCGATCGAGCTCTCCGTCCTCGTGCCCTGCCTCAACGAGGAGCTGAACATCCCCGAGCTCACCGACCGCATCCTCGGCGTCTTCCGCGAGGGGGCGCTCACGGGCGAGCTCATCCTCGTCGACGACGGCTCGACCGACGGCACCGCCACGACGATCCGCGCGCTCATGGCCGCGCACCCCGGGCTCGTCGTGGGGTGCTTCCACCCGCAGAACCGCGGCATCACGGCGGCGTGGCGCACCGGCGCCGCCGCCGCGCGCGGCAAGCTCGTCGCCACCATCGACGCCGATCTCCAGTACCAGCCCGAGGACCTCCTGCGGCTCCGGCGGGAGCTCTACGAGCACAGCGTCGATGTCGTCCAGGGCTGGAGGAGCGCCGTCGGGCGCCGCAGGGACCGCCGGTACCACCTGAGCCGCGGGTTCAACACGCTGCTGAACACCACCTTCGGGATGTCGCTCCAGGACAACAAGAGCGGCTTCGTGATGTGCGCTCGAGAGGTGTTCCAGGATCTCCTGACGTACAAGGGCAGCTATTTTTACTGGCAGTCCTTCGTCCTGGTCGCCGCCCACGCGAAGGGCTACTCGTACAAGGAGGTCGAGACGCTCTTCGAGCAGCGCCGGCAGGGCGTCTCCTTCCTCGACGGGGCCGCGGCGCGCGCCGTGGTCAAGTCGTTCTACGACCTGGGCAAGGCGAGCTGGGAATACCGCGTGGGCCGGAAGCCGGCGGACATCGCCACGCAGTACCTCCGCCGCAACCCGGTGGTCGACCGCTCGCCGGAGCGCGACCCGCTCTCCACGGCGAGGTGGCGCGCGTACCTGGCCGCGTTCAACCACACCCACTGGATGATCACGCGCGACGTCGAGCACTACTACGAGACGCTGCGCAGGACGCAGTGGCTCGCGCCGTCGCAGACCCGCGAGCTCCAGGACGAGAAGCTGAGGCGGCTGCTCCGCCACTGCTACCGCAACGTGCCCTACTACCGCGCTCGCATGCAGGAGCTCAAGCTCCGGCCCGAGGACATCCGCGGCCAGGAGGACCTCCACAAGCTGCCGTTCCTCACCAAGGCGGATATCCGGCGCCACCTCTACTTCGACATCATGTCGGAGAACCACGACAAGTCGCAGGTCCTCAAGATCACGACGAGCGGCTCCACCGGCGAGCCCTTCGTCTGCTACGCGGACCGGGCTCAGCTCGAGTTCCGCTGGGCGGCGACGCTCCGGGCGCAGGAGTGGACGGGCTACCGCTTCGGCGACCCCACGGTGCGGCTCTGGCACCAGACGATCGGCATGACGACGTGGCAGGCCGCCCGCGAGCGCGCGGACGCCGTCCTGTCGAACCGCACGTTCATCCCGATCTTCGAGCTGTCCGACGACAACCTGGGCGAGATGATCGCGAGGATCGCCGGCGCGCGGCCGGTGCTCATGGACGGCTACGCCGAGGCGCTCGATTTCCTGGCCCATTACGTCAAGAGCACCGGAAAGGTCGCGGCCCGGCCGCGCGCGATCATGTCGAGCGCGCAGACGCTGCCGCTGCCGAGCCGCCGGCTCATCGAGGAGGCGTTCGGCTGCAAGGTCTTCGACAAGTACGGCAGCCGCGAGTTCTCGGGCATCGCGTACGAGTGCGACGCGCACGAGGGCCACCACGTGGTGGCCGAGGGGTACATCGTCGAGGTCCTGCGCGACGGGCGCCCCGCCGAGCCGGGGGAGATCGGAGAGGTCGTGATCACCGATCTCAACAACTTCTGCATGCCGTTCGTCCGCTACCGCATCGGCGATCTCGCCGAGGCGATGTCCCCGTCCGCGCCGTGCCCCTGCGGCCGCGGGGCGCCGCGCGTCGGCCGCATCGAGGGGCGCGTCCAGTCCATCATCCGCGGGACGGACGGGCGCTATCTGCCCGGCACGTTCTTCGCGCATTACCTCAAGGAGTTCGATTACGCGATCAAGCGCTTCCAGGTGGTGCAGGAGGAGCGCGACGCCATCACCTTCCGCGTGGTCAAGGGCGGGCGGTTCTCGCAGCAGGTCCTGGACGAGGTGCTCGCGACGTTCCGCCATCACCTCGGCGAGCGGATGCGCATCGACGTCGAGTTCGCCGACGACATCGCGCTCGTCCGCACGGGCAAGCACCTCGCGAGCGTCTCGCGCCTCAACGTCGATTTCCAGCGCGCCGCGCCGGCGGAGATCCTCTCGTCCGGCCTGAACGGCGCGGGCGCTTGACCGGGGGCTCCCGATGACAGCGACGAGCCGCCGCGTGGTGACGGTCTCTCGGCCGGGCGTGAGCTACGGGGGCAGCGCGCCCTATGGCCCGCCGAGCCCGGTCTACGAGGCCGTCGAGGCGCTCTTCCGCCGGCTCGGCCTCGACGCGGCCCGCGCCGGCACGCCCGCGTGGAACCCGCTCGGCGACCTGATCGCGCCGGGGGACCGCGTCGTCGTCAAGCCGAACCTCGTCTCCTCGAAGAACCTTCACCAGAAGATCACGGGCGAGCGGCTCGCCGCCTCCAGCACACACGGCTCGCTGCTCCGGCCCGTGCTCGACTACGCGCTCCGCGCCGCCGGCCCGCGCGGGAGCGTGCGCGTCGTCGACTCCCCGGTCGAGGGCTGCGAGATCGAGAAGGTCGCCGGCCCGCTCGGCATCTTCGACGTCATCGGTCACCTCAGGGCCCAGGGGCATGACGTCGATTTTATCGACCTGCGGTATTTCCGGATCGCGCCGGTGTTCGCGCTCGACGACGTGCGCCGCTTCGGCCGCTCCTGGAACCTCGGCCTGCTCCTCCGCCGCCGCCTGCCCGGCGATCCGCGGGGCTACCGGGTCGTCGATCTGGGATCGAGCAGCTTCTTCGCCGGCGCGGGCGCCCCGCGCAGCGCCGCGCTCCGCTTCCACCGCAGCCATTACGCGACGCCGGTGCCGCACCACGCAGGGCAGCGGCACGAGTACAGCATCCCCCAGACGCTCCTCGACGCGGATGTCGTCATCAACCTCCCCAAGCTGAAGACGCACAAGAAGACGGGTATCACGCTGTCGTTGAAGAGCGTGATCGGCCTGACGAACGAGAAGTACTGGCTCCCGCACTTCACCGAGGGTGATCCATCGGTCGGCGGCGACGAGTTCGATCGGCCTCAAGGTCTCGGAGACGCGGTGGAGAACAAGCTCAGCCGGTTCCCGCTCCCCGGCGATCACTCGCTCGTCGCGCGCGCGCCGCGGCTCGGGGCGCCGCCGAAGGTCATCGATGGCAGCTGGGAGGGGAACAACACGCTCTGGCGGACGATCCTGGATCTCAACCGCATCCTGTTCTTCGCGGACCGCGGCGGCGCGCTGCGCGGGGAGCCGCAGCGGCGGTACCTGACGATCGTGGACGGCATCGTCGCGGGTGAGGGCGAAGGGCCGCTCGGGGCGACGCCCGTGCGCGCAGGGCTCCTGCTCGGCGGGTTCGATCCGGGCCTCGTCGACGCGATCGCCTCGCAGGTGATGGGCTTCGATCCGGCGCGGATACCGCTCGTGCGGGAGTCGCTGGGCGGGGTGCTGCTCCCTGGCAGTCGCCTCGACGAGGTAGAGCACATCGTCGACGGGCCCGCGCCGACCCACCGGTTCAAGCCGCCCCGCAGCTGGCCGTCGCTGCTCCCCGGCATGGCCGGCGCGCCGCGCGTCACGGTCGCTCCGCCGCGGGCGCGAGCGTCCGGTGAATCGCGTCGATCGCGAACGTGACGTAGGCCTGGCCCTCGGACCGATCGAACCCCTGGTTCGAGAGGTGCTGGTGGAACGGCCGGAAGTGTAGCGCGCCGAGGAAGAGGTCGGCCGCGTGCTCCGGGCGGACCGGGCGCAGGAGGCCGCGGGCGATCGCTCGCGAGAACCACGCGACCACCTCGCGCCGCGCGCGGACCGGCGGCAGGTCCTCGCGCCGGTCGGCCATGGACTCGACGTGCATGCCGGCCGAGCGGAGCACCGCGAGGCACGGCACGATGCGCTCGAGGTAGGCGGAGAGCTCCTCGGCGAGCTCGAGGAGCTGGATCCGCGCGTCGCGGTCGTCCGGGCCCGCCCGCGCGCGCGCCATCCACGGCGGCTCGAACGGCGGCAGCAGCGCGGCGCGCAGGAGCTGCTCCTTGGTGCCGAAGCGCTGGAACAGCACCCCGTGCGAGACGCCGAGCCGCTCCGCGATGAGCGTCGTCGAGACGCCCGCGCCGTGCTCCAGAAAACACGCGCGTGCCTCGTCGAGGATCTGCGCGTCGGTGATGTTACGCGGCCTTGCCATTCATAAGTATCATGATACTTACTGCGTGACGTCACAATGACTTTCAGGTGACGGTCCAGCGGACGCTGTCGGCGCGAGCGAGGCGCTGCCCGGAGGGCGGGCGAGCGCCGGGGAGCGCGCGGCGCGGCGGAAGCAGCCTTTCTTGGCCGAAGGAGATGCCTGATGCTTGTTCATCGCTTGAGCCAGCTGTCCCGAGCCGACCTCGCCAGGGCGGGCGGCAAGGGCGCCAACCTCGGTGAGCTGATCCAGCTCGGGCTGGCCGTGCCGCCCGGGTTCGTTGTGAGCGCTGACGCGTACGCGGAGCAGGCGCGCGCATGGGGGCTCGCCGAGCGCCTCTCGGCGCACCTCGCCGCGAGCAGCTGGGAGGCGGCGGCCTCGGAGGCGGCGGAGCTCTTCGAGCGGGGCGCGATGCTGCCCGCGATGGAGAGCGCGGTCCGAGACGCGTACCGCGAGCTCGGCGCGCCGCCGGTCGCGGTTCGCTCCTCGGCGACGGCGGAGGACCTCGCCGACGCCTCGTTCGCGGGCCAGCACGAGACGTACCTCGACGTGGCGGGAGAGGACGGGCTGCTCCTCGCGCTGCGGCGGTGCTGGGCGTCCCTCTGGAGCCCGAGGGCCCTCGGCTACCGGGCGGCGCGGGGCATCGATCACCTGGGGGTCAACATCGCCGTGGTGGTGCAGCGCATGGTCCCGGCCGAGTTCGCCGGCGTCCTGTTCACCGTCGACCCGGTGGCCCAGCGCGCCGACCGCATGCTCCTGGAGGTCGCCCCGGGCCTCGGCGAGGCCGTGGTGTCAGGACACACGACCGGCGATGTGTACCGCCTGCGGCGCGCGCCGTTCGCCGGGGCCGCGGCGCCCGGCCAGGACCGACCGAACGGGGCCGCGGGCCCCGGGACGAACGACCTCGCGATCGACGACCGCGACCGCCGGGAGGCCGGCCGTCCCGCGCCGAGCGACGCGCTGGTGCTCGATCTGGGCCGCATCGGGCTCCGCCTCGAGGCCCACTTCGGCTGCCCGCAGGACGTGGAGTTCGCCTTCGCCGGGGGCTCCATTCACCTCCTCCAGTCGCGCCCGATCACCACGCTCGGCACGGCCGAAATCGAGCCCCTCCCTCCGCCCCCCCAGCTCAACCGCATGCAGCGAAGGATGCTCGAGGCCAACGACAACGACCGGTTCCCCGTCGCCCCCAGGCCGCTCGATCAATGGGGCTTCCGGGCGACGCTCCCCGCGCTCGTGCGCATGGTGCGCTTCCTGGGGCTCGACGTGGACGAGGCCGAGGAGCGCGCGTGGGTCGACCAGGTGTGGCGCCCGATCTTCGTTCCACCGCGGGCGCGACCCACCCTCCGGTTGCTCCGGCTGCCGCAGAAGGTCGCGGCCAGCCTGCGCGACGACGCGATGGCGTGGTGGGAGGGCGACGGGTTCAAGCGGCTCCAGGAGGCCTGCGCGCCGGTCGATCTCCGCGCGCTGGACGACGCCGCGCTCCTCCGCCGCGCCGACCGGATCACGGAGACCACGACCGCGGTCCTGGGCGAGCGGTTCGAGAGGAGCGCCAGCCAGCTGGCCGCGATCGCCCTCCGCGTCCCGGTCGCCCTCGCCGTGGGACCGAAGCGGGCAGCGACCGTCATGCGCGACCTCGTCTCGGGCCTGCGCACCCGGACGTCCGACGTGAACCTCGCGATCTTCCACCTCGCGCGCAGGGCGGTGAGCGCCGGGCCGGAGGTCGCCGGCGCGATCCGGGAGGGGCGCCCGGAGGCCCTCCGCGAATCGGAGGCCGGCCGGGCCTACCTGGCCGAGGTCGACGCGTTCCTGGACGAGCATGGGCACCGGGAGAGCACCGGTCTGTACCTATCGACGCCGACGTGGCGGCAGGATCCCGCGCCGCTGTGGGGGCTCCTTCGCGGCCTGCTCGACGTCGCCGAGCCGCCGTCCGAGGAGGCCGGGCTCGCGCGTTACCGGGCCGCGCTCGAGGAGGTCACCCGCGCGCTTCGCCTCGTGCCGGGTCTGCCCGACGCGTTCCGCCGCACCCTCGAGCGGCTGCGGAGCGCGATCGTGTTCCGGGAGCGCACGCACTTCGATCTGGTGCGCTCGTTCTCCGCGCTGCAGGCGATCGTGGCCGAGATCGCGCGTCGCCTCTGCGAGCGCGGGCGCCTGCCGCGCCCTGACGACGTCTTCTACCTGACGGAAGCCGAGCTCCGGGGGTGGCTGGAGGGGGCGGCGCCGCCGCTCGACGAGGTGGAGCGGCTCGTTCGACGGCGGCGCGCGACGTACGGGGTGGTCAACGCGAGGTGGCAGAAGATGTCGTTCGGGGCGGGCGCGGGAGGCGCCTCGGGCGACGAGCTCCGCGGCATCGGGGCGTCGTCCGGGGTGGTCCGCGGCAAGGCGCGCATCGTGCGGGACGAGCGGGAGTTCGAGCGGCTGAAGGCGGGGGAGATCCTGGTCTGCCGCTACACGAACCCCGCGTGGACGCCGCTCTTCACGCTGGCCGCGGGCGTCGTGACGAACGTCGGCGGCGCGGTCTCCCACGCGGCGATCGTCGCGCGCGAGTACGGGATCCCGGCGGTCCTGGGGGCTGCCGGGGCGACCGAGCGCATCACGGATGGCCAGGAGATCCTCGTGGACGGGACGGAGGGCCGGGTGGCGCTCCTGCGCCGGGGCGACCGTCAGGACGGCGCGGGCGAGCTCGCCCGTGCCTGAGCCTTCGTCGCGCCTGCCGGTGCGGCTCCTCGCCGCCATCGCCCTCTCGACGGCGCTCGCGCCGCTCAACTCCACGATGGTCGCCGTGGCGCTGCCGGAGATGTCGCGCACGCTTCGCGTCGACTCCGGCGCGCTCCGGCAGGCGCTCGTGACGAGCTACCTGCTCACGAACATCGTCCTGCAGAGCCCCGGTGGGAAGCTCGGAGATCGCCTCGGCCACCGGCGCGCGCTCGGGCTGGGCCAGCTCCTCCTGGCGGTCGGGGCCGCGCTCGCCTACCTCTGGCCGGTGCTCCCGGTGCTCGCGGCGTCGCGCGTCGTGATGGCCGCGGGCGGCGCGATCGTGGTCCCGAGCGCGACGGCCATGCTCCGCACGGAGCTGCCGCCCGAGGTGCGCGGGCGCGCCTTCGGCGCCTTCGGGGCGGTGATGGGGCTGTCGGCGGGCACCGGACCGACGATCGGGGCGCTGCTCGTGGGGACCTTCGGGTGGACCTCGATCTTCCTCGCGAACGTCCCGGTGCTGCTCCTCTCCGCCGCGCTCGCGCACATCGGCGGGCCGCCGCGCCCCGCGGCCGTGACGCCTGCCGCGCCGCGACCGCGGTTCGACGTCGTGGGCTCGGTGCTGCTGGGTGGGTCGCTCATCGGGCTCGTCCTTGGCCTCGAGGCCGCGCACCTCCGCTGGGCCGCGGTGCTCGGCGCACTGGGCCTTGTACCCTTCGTGCTCTGGGAGCGGCGCGCGGCGGACCCCGTCATCGACTTCTCCCTGTTCAGGCGGCGCGCGTTCCTCGGCGGCAGCCTGCTCATCGCGCTCCAGAACTTCGCCATGTACGCGACGATCTTCGAGCTGCCCCAGGTGGCGGGGCGGCTGTTCCACGTCGGGCCGCGCGACGTCGGCACGACGCTGCTGGCCATGATGGGGACGATGGTTGTCGTCTCGCCCCTCGCGGGGCGCGGCTCCGATCGCTTCGGGCCGCGCGCGCTGGCGCTCGCCGGCTGCTCGCTCGCCCTGGCCGGCATGCTCCTGCTCGCGGCGCGGCCTCTGGGCGCGCTCACGGACGCGATCCCCGCGCTCGTGATGCTCGGCGCCGGCCTCGGCCTGACGTCCGCGCCGTCGCAGTCCGCGGCGATGAGCGACGTCCCGCGCGAGAAGAGCGGAATGGCCGCAGGCCTCACATCGACGATGCGCTACATGGGCGGCATCGTCGGCCTCACCGTGCTCGGCCTCGTCCTCACCGACCGCCCGGCGGCCGATGTGGTGAACCGCGAGCACACGATGGCCACGTCCATCTTCGGCGCGGCGCTGCTCCTGACGATCGGCTGCGCCTTTCTCCTTCCCGGCCGCGCCGCCGCCCCGGTGGCAGCCGCGGGATCACGGTAGAGCGTTTCACGAGGAGAGGCGCGAACGACTCGTCCGGCCAACCCTCGACGGTGAGC
Organism: Sorangium sp. So ce363; assembly: GCF_051520435.1. NCBI lineage: Bacteria > Pseudomonadati > Myxococcota > Polyangiales > Polyangiaceae > Sorangium > Sorangium sp. So ce363. Next base: position 10,911,323 of record NZ_CP150333.1, read on the forward strand.
TCGGGATCGGCCGAGATCCTGGCCAGTCGAGGCCCGCGGGCGGAACTTCTGCTCTGGACCCGTCGACTCGCCGCCGTCGCAGGTGGTGCCAGGTAACGAAGTCTCGGCGGAACCACACGTGGGCGTCATGCAGAGGGGGACGAGAGACATCACCGCAAGAGCAACCACGGTTGACGTACGCTTCATGCCGTCACGGTGAAGCGACACGTGCGTCAGTGCGGAGATGAACGAGATCTCTGGATCTCGCGCCTGGCGCACAGGCGCAGCGGCACAACCCGTCACGAATTTGTGCCAAGATGCGCCGCACTTCGCCGTGCTCCGCACCGGTGCGCGCGAGCCGCCGGGAGGAGGATCGCGCGCCGGTTTTTGTTTGACGCCAGCAATGTGAACGCTCACAATGTCCCAGGTATCCTTCCGCTTTGCCCTGGGTAAGCCGCCATGCGGCGCCGGGCCATCGTCCTCGTGCACATCCACCTTGAAGGTCGGGCTCTGAGGAGCTCGCTGCCCGACTGGGCATCCCTCTGGAGACCAGCATGATCACTCCCTTCGATTTGCACCGTCAGACCCTGACTCCTTCCCGTTCCCTCCTTCGTCTCTCTGCCCTCGGCTGTGTGCTCGCCGCGCTCGCCGGTTGCGCCAGCGACACGGGGGACGAGCAGCCGCCCGGTGATGGTACGGGTGGCTCGGAGAACCCGACGACGAGCGCCAGCAGCACGACAGGCGCGAGCACGAGCGCGAGCGGCACGGGTGGATCGAGCCCCGGCACGAGCACGAGCACGAGCAGCGGAAGCGACCCGGGCACGGGCGGCGACCCGACGTCCGGGACCGGGGGGAGCGGCGGCGCTCCGGGGGACGGCGGCGGCGGCGCAGGCGCGGGCGGCTCGCCCGTGACCTGCGACCTGCCCACCACGTTCAAGTGGAAGTCGGGGCCTCCGGTGATCGGCCCCAAGCCGCCTGCCGGTCGCACCTTCGCCTCCGTCAAGGACCCGACGATCGTGTTCGAAGACGGCAAGTACCACGTATTTGCCACCGTGTTCGACACCACGTCGGGCAGCGGGTCGTGGAGCTCCGTGTACTTGAACTTCACCGACTTCGCTCAGGCGAACTCCGCTCCGCAGCAGCACATGGCGAACTGGCCCACCGGCGGCACGGTCGCGCCCCAGGTCTTCTATTTCCGGCCGCACAACAAGTGGTACCTCATCTACCAGTGGAACGGCAGGTACTCGACCAACGACGACATCAACAACGTCAACGGCTGGAGCCGGCCCCAGCCGCTGCTCAAGGGTGAGCCTGGCGCCATGGGGAACGTCCTTGGCGCGCTGGACTTCTGGAACATCTGCGACGACAAGAACTGTCATCTGTTCTTCTCGCGGGACGACGGGAAGCTCTACCGCTCCAAGGTCAGCATCGATAAATTCCCGGCTTTCGATGGGTACGAGGTCGTCATGACGGCTCCCAGCTCGGGGCTCCTGTTCGAGGCCAGCAACGTCTACAAGGTGGATGGCACGAACAAGTACCTGCTCTTGGTGGAGGCGTTCGACAACAGCCCTCGCTTCTTCAGGTCGTGGACCTCCGAGAGCCTCGACGGCCCCTGGGCTCCCCTGGCGGACACCAAGCAGAAGCCCTTCGCCGGCCCTGCCAACGTGACGTACGAAGGCGGGGACTGGAGCGACGACATCAGCCATGGCGAGATGATCCGCTCCGCGAACGACGAGCGAATGACCATCAACGCGTGCAACATGCAGTTCCTCTACCAGGGGAGAGATCCGAACGTCGGGGGGGATTACGGCAAATTGCCGTACAGGCTGGGTCTGCTCACGCTCGAGAAGTGACTCCACGCCCCTCCTCGTTCTCTCGGGAGGGACGTTCAGGCAGAAGCGCCGATCTCCCGATCGGCGCCTCCCCAGCGAGCCCGGGGCGACATCGGCCAGGGTCGGAATCGGGGTCGACCATCGATGCGTCCGGGGCGCCGCGCGCAGGATCCGCGGCCTGAATCCAGGGGATCGCTGGACGAACGGCATTCTCCGTCTATCCTTGAGCGGTGCGCTCGGGGGAGCTCTTGGGGGGGCGCTTCCGCGTCGAAGCGCTCGCGGAGAGCGGAGGCATGGGCGCGGTCTACCGCGCCTGGGACGTCACCACCGGAAGGCGGGTCGCCGCCAAGGTGCTGCACGATCCGTCGCCGCACCACCTCGCGCGCTTCGCGCGGGAGGCCGAGCTCCTCGCCCGTCTCGCACACCCCGGGATCGTCCGGTACGTCGCCTACAGCGCCGCGCGCGAGAGCACGCCCTTCCTGGTCATGGAATGGCTGGAGGGAGAGGACCTCTCCCGGCTCCTCTCGCGTCGGCGGCTCTCGGTCGCCGAGACAGTGGAGCTCGGGGCGCGCGTCGCCGCGGCCCTGGGCGCCGCCCACGCGCTGGGGATCGTCCACCGCGATCTCAAGCCGGCCAACATCTTCCTCGTCGGCGGCCGGATCGAGGAGCCCAGGCTCCTCGATTTCGGGGTCGCCCGCCTCCCGGACATGGCGCCGATCACCGGCGCCGGGATGCTGGTCGGCACGCCCGACTACATGGCCCCGGAGCAGGCGCGCAGCGGCGATGAGGTCGGCGCGCCCGCCGACATCTTCTCGCTCGGCTGCGTGCTCTTCCAGTGCGTCACCGGCGCGCCGCCGTTTCAGGCCGATCACCTGGTCGCCCTGCTCGCCAGGATCATCTTCGACGATCCGCCGCACCTGTCGGAGCGCTGCCTCGGCGCGCCCCCGTGGCTCGACGCGCTGGTCTCGCAGATGCTCGAGAAGGATCCGGCGCGGCGCCCGCGCGACGGGGCCGCGGCCCACGCCGCGCTCGCGGCGCAGGAGGTCCATGGCGGGGCGATCTCGGGACCGACGAGCTCCGCCCTCACCAGCAGCGAGCGCCGCTTCCACGGCGTCGCGGTGATCGGCCGCGCGCCAGCGTCCGCGCAGAGCGCCACCCTCTCGGTCAGCGAGGCGGACGCGGACGCCGGCGCGCTCCGGGAGGTCGCCGCCCGCTTCGACGGGCGCCTGGAGCTGCTCGCCGACGGTACGGCGGTGCTCATCGTCGGCCGCCCGCACGTGCCCACCGACGTCGCCGCGCAGCTCGCGCGCTGCGCGCTGGCGCTGCGGGAGCGCGTCCCCGATCGCCCGATCGCGATCACGGTCGGCTGGGGCGAGCTCGGGCGCGGCCTGCCGGTCGGCGACGCCATCCAGCGCGCGGCGGGGCTGCTCCGGAGCGCGGGCCGCGCGGGCGCGCCGCAGATCCTCCTCGACAAGACCACCGCCGGGCTGCTCGAGGCCCGCTTCGAGGCCGCGATCACCGCGTCCGGCGCCGTCGAGCTGCGCGGCGAGCGCAGCGCCGCCGAGCCGTGGCGCCCGCTCCTCGGCAGGCCCACGCCCTGCGTCGGCCGCGATCACGAGCTCCGCCTGCTGGAGCAGACCTTCGCCGCCTGCGCCGGCGAGCCCGCCGCCCGGGCGGTGCTCGTCATCGGCGCCGCGGGCATGGGCAAGTCCCGCCTGCTCCAGGAGCACCTCGCGGCCCTCCGGCGCGCCGGCGCGCCCGCGGAGATCTGGGCGGGGCTCGGGGATCCGCTGCGCGCGGGCTCCATCGGCGGCCTGCTCGCGGAGGTGATCCGGGGCGCGGCGGGGATCCAGGGCGGCGAGCCGATCGAGGAGCGGCGCGCGCTCCTCCGGGCCCGCGTCGCCCGCCGCGCGCCCGAGGCGGAGCGGCGCCGGATCGAGGAGTTCCTCGGAGAGCTCGCCGGCGTCCCCTTCCCCGACGAGGACAGCCTCCCGCTCCGCGCCGCCCGGCAGAATCCCGAGCTGCTCGGCGAGCAGATGCAGCGCGCGCTGCGCGATTTTCTGCGCGCCGAGTGCGCGGCCCAGCCGGTGGTGCTCGCGCTGGAGGACGTGCACTGGGCCGATCGCGCCTCGGTCGCGGCCATCGACGCGGCGCTGCGCGAGCTCGCGGACCAGCCGCTCGTCGTGCTCGCCACGGCGCGCCCCGAGATCAAGCAAGCCTACCCCGATCTCTGGGGCGAGCGCGGGCGGCAGGAGATCTGGCTCAGGCAGCTCTCGCCGAAGGCGTGCGCGCAGCTCACGCGGGAGGCGCTGGGCGGCGCGGCCGACAGGGCGCTCGTCGATCGTCTGGTCACCCAGTCCGAGGGCCAGCCCTTCTTCCTCGAGGAGCTGATCCGCGCGACGGCGGAAGGCCGGGGCGAAGCGATGCCCGACACCGTGGTGGCGATGGTGCAGGTCCGGCTGGAGGCGCTCCCGCCCCCTGCGCGCCGGATCCTGCGCGCCGCCAGCGTGCTCGGCGAGGTGTTCTGGCGAGGCGCCGTCGCGCACTTGCTCGGCGGCGACGCCGCGCTGCTCGCGGATCACCTCTCCGCGCTCGTCACCGGGGAGCTCTGCGTCCGCCGCCACGAGAGCCGCTTCCCCGGCGAGGAGGAGTACTGCTTCCGCCAGGCGCTCCTACGCGAGGGCGCTTACGCGCAGCTCACCGAGGACGATCGAGCGCTCGGCCACCGCCTCGCCGCCGAGTGGCTCGAGGGCGCGGGCGAGGCCGATCCGCTGGTGCTCGCAGCGCACTGCGAGCGCGGCGGCCTGACCGCCCGCGCGGCGTCGCTGCTCGTCCGAGGCGCCGAGCTCGCGGCCGCGCGCCGGGCCTACCTCGACGCCGAGGGCTGCTACGGGCGCGCCGAGGAGCTGGTCGGCGCGCTGCTCCCTGCGGCGCGCCACGCGCGGGGCCTCGCTCGCTTCCGGCTCGGGCGCCACACCGAGGCCCTCGCCGACCTCGCCGCGGCGCGCGAGGAGGCGGCCGAGGCGTCGGAGCCAGGGGCGGAGATCGAGCTCCTCCTCGATGAGGCCATGATCCTCGACTGGACAGGCGAGTACCGGGCCGCGAGCGAGCGGGTCGAGGCCGCCGAGCGCCTCGCCGGCTGGGTGGACTCCCCCCTGCTCGGCGCCCGTCTGCTCCTCGGCGTGGGCCGCTCGCTCCACCGGGACGACCGCGAGGACGAAGCCGCCATGGTGCTGTCGCGCGCCGCGGAGCAAGCCGCGCGGCTCGGGGACGAGGGCTATGAGACACACATCATCGCCCGGCTGATGCTCGGGTTCATCCTGGCCAGCCTCGGCCGGGTCGACGAGGCGGCGCGAGACCTCGACGCGGTGATCCTCAGCTGCGAGGAGCGCAGCGATCTCATGCACCTCGGCGCAGCGCTGAACAACCGCGCGCTCGCGCGGGCCCTCCAGGGCGACCGCGCCGGGATGATCGCCGACCTGGAGCGCACCATCGCGCTCGGGCGCGACCTCGGCCAGCCCGCGTTCGAGCTCGTCGGCCGCTACAACCTCGCCGAGTACCTGTACCTGATGGACGATCTCGAGGCCGCGGCGCCCCACGCGCGCGCCGTCCAGGCGATGGGGCCGCGCTGCGACGAGCACCACGCGCCGATCGCCGTGGCGCTCCTGACCGCGCGCCTGCGCCTCTACCAGGGCGACGAGGCGGGCGCTCGCGGGATCGCCCTGCGGCTGCGCGCGGCGCAAGAGGAAGCCGGCGGCGACGCGCTGAAGCCCTCGGAGGACGTGCTCTGCTCGATGATCGAGCTCGCGACGTGCGACGACGACGGCGCCGCGTGGGCCGCGCTCGAGGAGCGCTCCGCGCGCTGCTCGGTAGGGCAGGAGCGGATCGAGGTGCTCGAGGCGCGGGCCCTCGCCGCCTTCCGTCGCGGCCGGTACGTCGATGCCCGGTTGCAGATCGAGCGCGCCCTCGCGGCCGCCTCCACCACGCCGACCGTCATGGGCAGTCGCCTCCGTCGCTGGCACACGGAGCTGACGGCGCTGTCAGAATCGGACGCCCCGGACACCCACCCTCGTCGCCGCTGAATCACCTTGCACGGGCGTGATAATGCGAAAAGATAGAATATTGAACCCATAGTCAACCTATGGGCGATGTTGGTAAGCCCGCGCTCGCGCGCCGCGCGCAGGGAGCCGCCGGGTATGCGCCAGAAATGGGGGGGAACCCATGTCGCTCAAGGAGACATTCATCGTGCTTGTCTGGGCCGGGGTGCTGTCGGGCTGCGCCGCGGAGGTGGGGGACACCGAGGCGCTGGATGAGCTCGTGGAGGAATCCCAGGGAGCCCTTCTGGGCGGCAACGCGCTCAGCGCGAACGCCCTGAACCTCAATGCCTTGAACCTCAACGCCTTGAACCTCAACGCCCTGAACCTCAACGGTCTCAGCGCGCAAAACCTCGCCGCGATCCGGGATCCCGGCCCGAGCGGCGCGCTGGCGCGCGAGTTCATGCGGTATGCGACGAGCTGCGCCCTGAACAGCACGGCGTACTTCGCCTTCTCGTGGACGGACTCCGGCGGCACCATCCACAACGAGCGCTACCCCGGGCTGCTCGGCGCCGCGCCGACCTGGGCGACCGGGCCGCTCGACGAGCTCGGGCAGCGCATGGTCTCCAGCTGCGTGGCGGCGCGCGTGAACTACTATCGCGTACCGGTCCTCCTCTCCGCCCGCTCGCTGCGGGATCCGCTGAAGACGCTCTCCTCCAGCCAGGAGCTCATCGATTATCCGGACGTCGAGGGGGCCTTCTGGGGCAACCTGTTCGCGGCGCAGCCCTACCTCAACGCTTGCTACAACAGCGCGACGGTCGACAACTCACGCGCCTACCAGCGCGACTGCGCCGCGGGCCACCTGCTGTCCGACGGCCAGCTCGTGGGGTGCGGGGTGATCCGCATGGTCGGACCCTGCAGCCGGGTCTGCCAGACCCTCAACGGGGCCGGCCAGTACTACCCGTCCTGTGTCGACCGCCCCGGCCAGAGCACAGCGACCGTCAAGGAGGTGATCACCACCGCCTTGCCCTGACCGGCGCGCCCTCAAAAGGCGCCCACCTCGCCGAGCAGCGTCCCGTTCTCGATCAGGTCCACATGGCCCCGAGGGGTCGACTCGCCCGCCGCCCAGCGCGATTCGACGGAGAGCTCGAATGCGCCGCCGCACCCGGCGCAGCTGTCCCCCGATCCGCGCCCGGCGTACACGTCCGGGAACGGGTTCTCGTCGAAGAGGAAGGACAGGCGAAGGTGCGCGGCCCCGTCGTCGCCCCGATAGAGCGCCCCGCGCTGCTCGTGGTGGAGGATGCCGTCGCTGCTCGATAGATTCCCGAGCACGAGGATCTGCAGATACGCGTCGGAGCACTCGCTGCTGCGGTCGATGTACGCCACGACCGGTGAGCTCTCGGTGTCGGCGACGAGGGACCAGCTCACGGCGCTCGTCGTCCCGTTGGCCCATCTCACGTCGAAGCTTCCGGTTCCCCCGGTCGCGTCGATGGCCTCCTGGCCGCTCACACCGAGGGGCGTCGGGTCGGAGAGCGCATGCTCCACGGCCTGCCCCGTTGACTGCGGGAGGAAGTCGCAGGGATCGGCGGCGACCTCCCCCGTCTGTCCCCCGCGCGTGCACCCCATGAGCAGCCCCGCCAGGAGCCAGCAAGCAAGCCGTACGTTCATCGCAGCCTCCATCAGCATCACTTGCCGCAGCGCAGGAGCCCTCGCAAGCGTCGCGTAGCGCAGTTACGCATTATCTATCGCTCCAATGTGCTAGTATCGATGCATAGATGCGATACAAACCATCGCAGTACGATGAAATCGCGAGGGATTTCTGCCGGGCGCTCCGCGGCCGGCGCTCGCAGCGGCAGCTGAGCGTCCGGCTCGGCTACGGAACGAACGTCGCCTTCGGCTGGGAGTCCGGGCGGCGCTTTCCCACGTTCCCCACGGTGCTGCGCGTCGCGGCGTACAACGGCGTTGACGTCCATCGTGTGCTCTCGGACTTCGTGCGCCAGGAGTCGGCCTTCGGCGCGGCCGTCGCCGTCTCCGACCCGGCCCTCACGGCCACCCTCCTTCAGGTCGTCAAGGGCGGGCTGAGCAACGCCGAGATCGGCGCCCGCATCGGGCGCAGCGCGTCCCAGGTGTCGCGCTTCATCGCGGGCACCTCCCAGCCGCGGCTGCCCGACGTGCTGGCCCTCGTCGACGCGACCACCGACCGGCTCCTCGACTTCCTCGCGCTCTTCGTCCCTCCGGGACAGCTGCCCTCGGTGGCGCGCGACTTCGGTGTGCTCGAGGAGCGCCGGCGGATAGCGACGGAGCTCCCCTGGTCTCACGCGGTCCTGCGCGTCCTCGAGCTCGCCGGCTACGCGGCCCTCCCCTGCCATGACGACGCGTGGGTCGCCGCTCGCCTCGCGCTCCCGCAAGACGAGGTGCGCGCGTGCCTCGAGGCCCTGTCGCGGGCAGGCCTGATCCGATGGCGCGGAGGGCGGTACGCCGCCACGGCCGAGACGGTCGACATGACCCGCGGCGCGGCCGAGCCGCGACAGCGATTGAAGGCGCACTGGCTCGACGTCGCCGCGGGCCGGCAGCGCCGCGGCGATCCGGGGCTGTACTCCTACAACCTCGTCAGCGTCGCGCGCGGCGACCTCGCGCGGCTGCGGGCCTTGCACGTGAGGTACTTCCACGAGCTCCGGCAGATCGTGTCGGACTCGCGCGAGCCCGATTGCGTCGCGCTGGTCGCGATGCAGCTCTTCGAGCTGGGCGCGTGAGGCGCGAACCGGGCAGAGAAGGATGTTCTGTCAACCCGGGGCAGGCCCGCAGCTGGGCATGCGGGCGCGTCGCGGGCAGAGGCCGTACTTTACAGACGCGAAGGCCCCTTAAGCCCGCCCCTCGCGGTCGAGCCGCCTCCGCCCTAGATTCGGTGCGCTGACAGCCAATTCGACTGCCAGGGCAGACGATCCGCTCGAAGGAGGAGAATCGCGATGCGTCGTACTATGCCGACCCTCACGGGAAGCCTGATCGCAGGGCTCGCGCTCGGCGTCATCACCTGCATTTCGTCGACCGCGCTGGCCGGGCGCCCCGTCGCCCAGGTCCTCGCGGCGGATCGCCTCGCAGCCAAGGAACCCTGCGCCACGGCGGAGAATGACGAGAACCGGACCATCACGATCGGCGGCATCGGCGAGGTCGCGCGGCCTGCGGATTCGATGCGCACGAGCATCGGCGTGGAGGTGCGCGAAAAGACGCTCGGGGCCGCGCGCGACAAGGCCGCGGGCAGGTCGCAGGCGGTGCTCGCCGCCCTGCGTGGCCTCGCTATCCCCGGGCTGGAGATCCGCACGGTCGACATCTCGCTCTCGCCGATCCGAGAGTCGCGCGTGGGGCATGAGGAAATCACCGAGCCCAGGATCATCGGCTATTCGGCTTCCAGCCAGCTCTCCGTCGCGCTGCGGGGCGCGTCGCCGGCCGAGCTCCAGGCCGCAGGCTCGAGGATCCTCCAGGCCGCGCTCGCCTCGGGCGCCAATGACGTCGGCGGGCTCGAGTTCTTCTTGAACGACCGCACCGAGGCGCGCCGCAGCGCCATCGCGGCTGCCGTGCAGGACGCGCAGGCGAACGCCAAGGCGGTGGCCAAGGCGGCGAACGTCAGGATCGCCGAGCTGCAGTCGATCTCGGTCGTCCAGCAGGAGCGTTATGAATTTGCGCAGCAGATGAAGGGGCTCGGAGGCGCGGACGGCTTCCCCGTCGAGCCCGGAAACATCCGTGTCACCGCTGCGGTGACGGTCCGCGTGGCGTTTGCCCCGAACCCCTGAGCTCAGGGCGGCGGCCCGCAGGCGGCGCTCGCGATCGCGGCTCGGCGCGTCCTCACGGCATGCCCGTGAAGAAGTCGTACATCGCCCCGATGGCAAAACACGGCACGCCGTGGCTCGTGTTGCTGTACGCGGGATCGTCGTGGGAGCACCAGATCGTCGGCTCCGAACAGCCGCTGTAGGAGATGCAGCCGGGGTTCACCGTCTTGCCGCTGCTCTGGCAGGCCGTCACCTGGGAATACGGCGTCGAGCTCATCTCGCACATGTTGGCGGTGCGGAACCTCGCGACCGCGCTCGCTCCGTCTCCTCCGCGGACGGTGTCGTTCTTGCCCTGGATGTACATCACGGGCATGGACACCTGCAGCGCGCCGTAATCGGAGGCCGCGACGGGCGCGACCGCCCTGAAGTTCATGTGCTCGGCATCGGACTTGTGCGTCAAGATCTGCAGGATCATCTGCGCGCCGGAGCTGTGGCCGGTGGCGAACACGCGGTCCATGTCGATGCAGTAGCTGTCCATGAGATCGTCGTAGATTCGCAGGACCTTGGCGATGTCGTTGTTGTAGTTCCAGCATCCACCCCCGTCCGACGACCTCCCCACGGCGCGCACGTACTCCGTCTCGAAGGCCGACCCTCGCGTGAGGTTGATGAACTGGTCGATCGGGTTGCCGCAGGCGTGGAAGCCCATCAAGAGGGGGAGAGGGGTGTTGCCATCGTAGCTGTCCGGGAACGTGTAGATGTGATCGTCGTCGACCTTCACCGTTCCGCTCTCGGGCCGCCCCGACTTGCCGCAGCCTGGGCTCGGGTTGCCCGCCGGCGATTCCGTGCCGCCGGTCCCCATGCCACCGCCCCCGGCCTGCGGTCCGCCCCCGGTCGACCCACCTGTCGTGCCGCTGCTGGAGGAGCTGGCGTCATCGCTCGTTCCCCCTGTCGAGGTGGTCTCTCCGCCGCTCGCAGACGTGTGGGCCCCGCCCGCGCCGCCCGTGGCCTGATCGGCTCCGCCGCCTCCCGTGCCGGACGAGCCTGTCTCGGACGAGCAAGCGAGAAACATCAAGGCGACGACAGGAAAAGAGGAATAAGCACCTGATCTCGGCATCGTCTAGACCCTCTCGTGATCGCCCGATTCGTCTATCCGCGCTCGCCGCGTGCCGATCCCGCGATGATCTCGGGCGAGGATGCGCCTCACCTGGAGGCACCAGCCCGACCGTCACGGCGGACGCGCAGAAGTGACGAAAGGCCCGGTGCGCATGGCACGCCTATCCGTGGCAAAGCGGAAGAAGGATCGACGAGTCGATTGTGAGCGCTCACATACGCGGCGTCAATCAAATTGGACCGGCGCGACGCCCACCTTGATCTCGGCGGGGGCGCAGCGGCGGCAGCCGCGGCACCCGCGCGAGCTGTCATGAGAGCTCGGCTTGCGCGAGCTCGTCGTTCCCGGCTCAGTTGGCAATGAACGCGCAGCACCCAACGACGCAGATGTAGCCGTCGGCGCAGCCGTCGCTGCAAGGATCCGCGCACGTCGGAGCCGACCCGCCTTCGCCACCGCCGGGGTCGGAGCCGCCGCCGTCGGAGCTGCCGCCGGGGTCGGAGCCGCCGCCGCCATCGCTCTCGCCCGTGCTTCCGTCGTCGGGGCAATCGTGCCCGCCGTCGTCGCTGCCGCCCGGATCGCCGGAGCTGCTGCTATCCCCGGGGTCGTCGGAGCCGCTACCGGGGCCGCCGTCGCAATGGCCAGGGCCGATGCCGCCCTCGTTGAAGTCCGCAAGCGCACCGGACAGCGCGACGGCATCCTCGGCCGCGCCGCCTTGCTTGATGCCGTATGGGAGCCGGCCATCGGCGTCCTTGTTGTCCTTCATCCACGCCTCGGCGTCCGCGAGCGCCCCGCCCAGGGCAGCGTCGCTCGCGCCGCTACCCACGTTCAGCAGCGCGGCGATCAGCTGGTGGCACAGGATCAGGCTGGTGTCGCCCCGCGGCGCCTTCTCAAAGAGCTCCAGCAGCTCCGCCTGGGAGTACTCGACTCCTCCGATGGTGAGCTTCGATGTCGGCCAGCTCTCCTCGTGGTTCTTCCAGTAGCCCTGGGTGAGCGTACAGCCGTCCCCCTCGGACGGGGGCGGAGTCCCGACCACGTTGCTCCTCCCCTCGCCGAAGCGATCCGGGTCGCCGTTCCCACAGGCGACGAGAGCGGAGCCAACCAGCGACAGACACCCCACGAGCACCAACCTGCCAAGCGTCATGATTCCTCCTGAAGTTGCGCATCGCGCGATGGGCGCTCCTCGCGAAGAGCGAGCGACATCGCGCGTGTCAGGCGGCGGGCATTGCGCCGGATCGGGGCGCACAGGCGACCCCGAGCCGGCGGGACCATGTTCTCGATCCACCCGCCCCAGCTGCAGCCCATGAGGAGCCGCGCTCTCGGTTCCTTCAGTGCCGGCCTGCGCTCGGCGCGGCTCATGTTTTTGTGGGCGCTTTCCGATCCCGTGTCGTTCTCGATCGATTGAATTTTTCCTTCACCAACACATGAGTGACCGAGATCACGTCAGGCCGTGAGATCCCGTGTCATTCGCGCTCGATCAAAATCTTCCTTCATGAGCACACGAGCGACCGGGATCACTTCAGCCCATGACGATCCATCTTGTTGAGCAGCCCCTGCCGCGACAGCCCGAGCCGCGCTGCTGCCTGGCTCCTGTTGCCCTGGGTCGCCCGGAGCGCGGCGGCGATCTCGCGCCGCTCCAGCGCCGCGATCTTCTCTTCCAGCGTCGCCCCCTCGGCCGGCTCGTCGCCTGCCGGCGCCGCGGGACCGCTGCCTCGCCGCGCCGGCGAGAGGTCCTCCTCGAGGATCTCTCCCCTGCCCCCGGCCATCACGAGCGCGCGCTGCATCTCGTGCCGGAGCTCTCGCAGGTTGCCGGGCCACTCGCAGGCCTCGAGCCGGCGCATCGCGCCGGGCGAGATCGCGGTCGCCGGCGAGCGCGGCACGAGGGCACGCGACAGGTTCAGGAAGTGCTGCGCGAGGAGCGGCAGATCGCCCACGCGATCCGCGAGCCGGGGCAAGGCGATCTCGATCCCGCGCACGCGCCAGTAGAGGTCGTCGCGAAAGGTCCTGTCCGCCACCATCGACTCGAGCGCTCTGTGGGTGGCCGACACGACACGGACGTCCACGGTCAGCGGGCGCGCCGCGCCCACCGGCAGGATCTCGCCCGTCTCGAGCACGCGCAAGAGCTTCACTTGCAGCGCCGGCTCCATGTCGCCGATCTCGTCGAGGAACAGGGTCCCTCCGTCCGCCTCGACGAACAGGCCGGGAGCGTCCTTGATCGCGCTCGTGAAGGCGCCTTTCCGGTGGCCGAACAGCGTCGATTCCAGGAGGGTCGGCGCGAGCGCGCCGCAGTTGACCGCGATGAAGGCCTTGTCCTTCCGGCGGCTCCTTGCGTGCAGGTAGCGGGCGAACACCTCCTTGCCCGTCCCCGAGTCGCCGGTGATGAGCACCGGCACGTCGGTCGGCGCCGCGCGCTCGCACAGCGTCCTCGCCTCGAGGAAGGCCGGCGACTGACCGAGCATCGCCGAGGCGTCGCCCTCGCGGGCGGCGAGCGAGCGCTCGAGCTCCGCCACCCGATCTTCCAGCGCGAGGCGCGCGGCCGCGCGAGCGACCACGGAGAGCAGCACGTCGGGGTCGACGGGCTTGGCCAGGAAGTCGTACGCGCCGCGCTCGACGAGGCGCAAGGCGAGCGGGGTCTCGCCCGCGCCCGAGACGACGATCACCTTGGCCGCGGGCCGCTCGGCAAGGAGCTTGTCCGCGAGCGCCGCGCCCTCCTCGGCGCGGCCCGTCGGCGGGAGCATCAGGTCGAGCACGACGAGGCGCGCGCTCGTGCGGCGGAGCTCCGAGAGCGCCTTCGGGGCGGCCCCGGCCTCGGCGACGGCGTACCCCTCCAGCGCGAGCAGCTCGCGGTAGGCGTCGCGGAACCCCGGATCGTCGTCGATGAGCAGGACGGTCTCGGTCACGGGTGACCGTACCGCGTTGTCAGGGCGCGGATCCAGGGTTGTGCGGAGCGGGGGCGCGGGGCGCGGGGCGCTCTCCCTGCTTCACCCGGTTTCGCCCGGTACCTCGTGCCTGGAGGACGAACGGCCGGAGGGTCCGTACGCGAGGCTGGACGACTCCGGCCGACCTCAGCAGACTACCGCATGACCGAGAACGTCAAGACGTGGTTCGAGGACGGCTCCTACCCGGCCGACCTCGGGGTGAAGATCGAGGCCGCCGACGACGCGCAATCGCGCCTCTTCCTGCCCTACGAAGAGCGGAATACCATGTTCGGGCTGGTCCACGGCGGCGCGCTCGCGTCGCTCGTGTCGATTTCCGCGCACGCCATCGCGCGTGATCCCTCTCGCGCGGTCACGGAGCCACTCCGCACCGTCTCGATGCACGTGGGCTACTTGCGCGCGGCACGCAAGGCGGTGACGGTCGAGACGCGCGCGTTGCGCCGCGTGCGTGAGCTGGGCTTCTTCGAGACGCTCATCACGGACGTGGACGGGAATGCGGTCGCACACGCCTCGTCGACCGTGAGCGAGGCCGGGCCGGACAGCACACCGGCGGAATTCCCTCCCCTTACCGATCTTCCCGAGGGAGAGCGCGCCGGCGTCGCTCCCTCGGACGACGCGGAGGGCGGCGGCGCGGGAGCGATCCGCGCGGCGATGGCGGCCAGTCCATTCCTGTCGCGAAGGCAGCTGCGCCTCCTGGGCATGCGCCGCGGGGCGGTCGAGATGGCGATGGATGCAGCTGCGACGAACCTCGACGGCAACGGCGCCACGCACGAAGGGGCCGTCCTGACGCTCATCGATGCCGCAGGCGCCACCTGCCCGTGGACGGTCGTCCCGCCGTCGCCGGGGGCGTCGGGCGCGACGATCGCCCTGAGCGCGCAGGTCCTCGGGCCGTTGCCCAGGGCCGGGCTCGTCGCGCGCGCCGTCGTGCGTGCGCGCGATGCGCGGATCTGCTGGACCGACGTCGCCGTCGTCGACGGCGCCTCCCGGATCGCGCACGCCTTCGGAACGGTCGTGTACCGCTTCAGCGAGAAGAACTGGTCATGATCGGTCAGCCGAGCGAGCGCCGAAGCGCCTCGAGCGGCGCCTCGGGTGCGCGGGACCGCCGCGGCCCCGGGCGCCGCCGCCGCATGCGGCTCGGCGCGCCGCGCTACCGGGCAGGGCGCGCGCACCGGACCGGCATCGATTTCACGCCGCTCACCCAGTTCGAGCGGAGCCGCACGGCCGGCCCGGCGAGCTCGAGATCGGGGAGCCTGCGCAGGAGCTCCTCGAAGGCGACCCGCGCTTCCAGGCGCGCGAGCACGAGGCCCAGGCACACGTGGGGGCCGATGCCGAAGGAGAGGTGCTCGTTGGGCGTCCGGCCGACATCGAATTTGTGCGGATCGCTGAAGACCGCCTCATCGCGGTTGGCCGAGACGTACCACAGCACCACCTTGTCGCCGGCGGCGATCCGCTGCCCGCTTATCTCGGTGTCCCGCACCGCGGAGCGCCGGAAGTAATAGACCGGCGGCGTGAAGCGCAGCATCTCCTCGATGGCGGTCGGGAGGAGCGAGGGATCGTCGAGCAGGCGCCGGCGCTGGTCGGGGTGCTCGAGGAGCGCGAGCATCCCGTTGGAGATGAGGTTCTTCGTGGTGTCGTGGCCGGCCGTGAGCAGCAGGTTGAAGAAGCCGCCGAACTCCGTGTAGGAGAGCTTCTCGCCGTCCACCTCGGCGGCCATGAGCAAGCTCAGCATGTCGTCCTTGGGCTCCTTCCGCCGCTGCTCGGCGAGCTGGTGCGCATAGGCGTTCATGTTGTGGAGCACGGCGTTCAGCTCCTCGGGCGTGACGCCATAGGCGGGATCGCTGGCCCCGAAGAACCGCGTCGTCCAGTCGAGCATCTGCTCCTGATCCTCGCGGGGGACGCCGAGCACCTCGAGGATCACGGAGAGAGGCAGCTTGCCCGCGATGTCGCTGGCGAAGTCGCACCCGCCGCGCTCGCAGGCGTCGTCGATGAGCCTCGTCACGAGCTCCCGCACGTGGCCTTCGAGGCGCTGGATGACACGGGGCGTGAACCCCTTGCTGACCAGCGCCCGGAACCGGGCGTGCCGGGGCGGATCCATCATGATCATGACATCGGGGTTGTCGCGCATGTCCCCCGGCGGGAGATCCTCGATGAAGAGGCCGCGCCCCGAGCAGAACGCGGCCGGATCGCGCGAGATGCGGGCGACGTCGGCGTGCCGCGTGATCGCCCAGAACCCCCTGCCCGCCGGCTCGCGGTGCCAGTAGACAGGCGCCTCCCGGCGGAGGATCTCGAAGCGATCGTGCGGCGCGCCGGCGAGGTAGAGGTCCGGATCGAGGACATCGACGGTTTCAGGGGTCATCTGGGCAGGATCTCCTCAGGAGCTTCGGGAGCGCAACCGCTTGCGACGCATTCTGAGCAGCGCGATGAGCGGGAGCGCCGCAGGCCATGGCCACGGGGGCTCTTCGCGACCCACGAAGCGGCACCCGCAGCCGCCCGTCGTGTCGCTGCTGGCGGGCGGGTCGCCGTTCGGGCTGGCGCCCGCGCCGCTGCCCGACACGGGGGTGCCGGTTCCCGCGCCGCCGGCGCCGCTGGCGGTCGCGCCGCCTTCGCCCGTGGTGCTGCCGCCGCTTGTGCTGGCGCCAGTGACCGCCGTGGCGGTGCCGGTCCCCGCGCCGCCGGCGCCGCTGCCCGTCGCGCCGCCTTCGCCCGTGGTGCTGCCACCGCTGCCCGCCGCGGCGCCGCCGACCCCTGCGCCGCCAGCGCCGCTGCCCGTCGCGCCGCCTTCACCCGTGGTGCTTGCGCCGCTCGTGACGGCGCCGCTGGTCGCCGTGGCGCCGCCGGTCCCCGCGCCGCCGGCGCCGCTGCCCGTCGCGCCGCCCTCACCCGTGGTGCTTCCGCCGCCGGTACCGCCGCCTTCGCCCGTGCTGCTGCGCGGGCAGCCCAGGACCGACACGTCGTCGATCGCGAGACCGGCAAGCTGGACGCTCGCGTCGCTGTCGAGGTGGAACACCACCTCCACTCGTTTCCCGGCGTATCCGCTGATGTCGGCGTAGTGCGTGCCCCATCCCGCGCTCTCCTGGAGCACCAGGTTGGAGCTACCGACGGTCGTGGTCATCGATGCGTCAAGGAACTCCCAGAGACGCCTGGCGTTCGCCCCCCCGACCTCTCGGATCTCCACCCACCCGTGATCCGAGGACGCGTTGTCGAGCTGGTACTTCATCGCCCAGCGGAGCTGGATGGGCGCCTGCACTCCGGACAGGTCGATCGGCGGGGAGACGAGGTCCTGATTCGAGCTCGCGTTGTACACGCCCGAGAGGTTCGTCTTCCAGCATTGCGTCCCGCCGTTGCACATCGCGATCGGCGCGGCGCTCGGCGTGCCTAGCGCCCACGCGTCGGCTGCTCCGGCGTGCGTGAAGCCCTGCGCGCCGCCCTCGAAGTCCGCCGACAGCCGGGTGGACGGGGCGTCGCCGCTCGAGCACGAGAGCGCGGGGATCGGCGCGTCGCAGATCGTGAGGCTCCACGCGGACAACACGCCGAGGTTGTTCGAGTTGTCCGTATCGTCCCGGAGCGTGAGCGTCCACCGGCCCCCGCCGTTCTCCCCATCGAACCAGTGCAAGCGGTAGTCGCGCTCCGGCTGCACCATCATGCCGTTCAGCAGGGTGAAGTGTCCGGCCGGGAACGCAGCCTCGTCGTCGATCGTGAGTTCGAGGTTCGGGTAGGTCCTGTCGCCGATATCGGTGAAGAGACCGTTGGTGTTGCCGGCCGGCGAGACGAGGTACACGTCCACGTCGGGGGGCATGGGATGGCTGAGCCGGACGCTCACGTTCAGGTCACCGATACGGGGCGCACCCGGGACGTCGATGAACGACGTCGTGGGCGCGCCGAAGAGGATCTCCCTGGGCACGTTCGCGCTGTCGTACGTGGTGCACCCCACGCTCGGCGTCGCCGGATGCACGCTCACGCTGAGCCCGTAATCACCCGCCGTCACCGAGCCGGTCACGGTCACCCTGTAGGTGCCCGCGGCCTTCACCGTCGCGAAGATGGCGTCCGAGTAGGGTGTCTCGACAGGCCCGGACTGGTTGTCCACCTGGATGTCGAACCCGGACCCGAAGGGACCGATCGCGAGCGCGGCGGCGAACTGCGTGAGGTCGCGCGTCGGATCCTGATCGAGGCTCGCGAAGAGGGTGTCGCCGGCGTTGAGGGAGAGCGAGTAGCTGTCGACGTCGCTCGCGTTGCTGTGCGTGCCAGCGATCCAGCCGGTCGCGGGGAGCGCCTGCGGCGTCGTGTCGTTCGGCTCGACCTCCGCCGTGGGCGCGCCGCTCTGCACCTTGAGGTGGAGGTCGTAGGGATGCAGCTGGATGGTCGGGGAGGGCGCGCGCACGCGCGCGTAGTAGGTTCCCGCGGTCGCGAGGGGCGTGCCAGCGATGCTCGGAGAGGAGCCCCCGAACGACCCGTTGAAGACGTCGGCCTCCAGAACGGTCGTGCCGTCCTGATCGAGGATGTCGAGGTCGGCGTCCTGCGACGCGGTGGAAGACGCGCTCATCACGGCCGCGTAGACGCGGCTCCCGGCGGGCGCCTGGAACGAGAAGAGATCCGTGTCGCCGTCTGGAAAGAGGTTGGCGCGCACGACCGTGTCGTCGGAGATGGCGTTCGCCTGCAGCGCCGTCCCGTTGGGCTCCGCCTCCGAAGCGAGCTCCTGTCCGACAGCCAAGTGCGCCCTGCCAAGGCCGTCGCCTTCGCTCGCGCCGCAGCCGGCGAGGATCAACGCTGCCGCCCCGTGTGCGACGAACGAGCTGATGACATCCCTGCTTCTCACGTCGTTTCCCTTCCGTTCAGCTGCCCAACAGCGCCCAGTCTCCGTGGCGGGGCAACATCATAGCTGCTGCCTCGACGCCGGTGCCGACCTCAGGAGCGGGGCGCCTGAGGTACGTCGCTGTGCGCTGCGCAGGCTGTGGAGAAAGACGGCTCCCTTGGATACATGGATAAGCTTTTAATATGGCGTCGCTTTTCCAGGGGGAGCGGGATGGCACGATCGGGTGGATTTCAGCCGGTTTCGAGGGGGTCGAGGCCGACGTCAACCTGCCGATGGCGAGCGCCAACCCCGCGATCACTGGTCGGCCGGACGATTCCGTGACGCTTCCGGCGGTGCCCTCGGTGCCCGCGCATGAGGCAGCGTCGGCGACCCCTCCCCGACCCGAAGCAGCCCGAGAAGCATCGCCGGCGAGCAACCCGCGCCAGGCGCTCGTCGCGACCCTAACGCAGACCATCGCCGCTGCCCATGCGGCGGGTGACCTCACGACGGCGCAGATCGCCGCTCGTACCCTCTCGGAGCTCCTCAGCGCGCCGCCGACGACTCCGCGGGTAGCGCCTATCGTCGACCTCGCCAGCGCCCGACGCGCGCGATCTTGAGCCCATCCTGAACGCCGCAGCGGCCGCGCTGGACGCTGTTGCCGCCCACCAGGCCGCGATGTACCACGAGAAATCGTACCGCTGCCGGGGCGTCGCGGTCGCCGCGCCAATGGCTCTCGTCGTCGTTCAAGGGTGACGTCCGCAAGGCCAGATCGATGCTCGCGCTATCCTGGTGGATGCTGCATCAGACGCCTGCACGGGAGCGCATCGTGTATATCCTCGTCGTGAGGACGAGCAGGTGAGCCAAATAGTCTGGAGCCTGAGCCGCCGCATGGGGCCGCCTTTCGCGCTTACGCCGGGGCTGCAGCCGCCTAGTCGCCCTGCTCACGAGGTGGCACCCTGCCTAGATCCGTCGACACGATCCGTTTCGCACAATATCACACAAGACACAGTCTGGGCTATGCCAAGCCACCTGCTTTTTGAAATCAAAGACTGGCAGCGAGCGAGGCGAGCGCGGGGCCAATATCTTCGTACATCTCGAGCTTTTTGCGAAGCTGCCGCTTGCGTTCATTAAAAACAGTACGCTGCACAGGCGCCACCAATGCCAAGGCATGATACGCGAAATAGGCAGACAGAAAACTTAGCTGGCTAACATTCCTCTCAAGCTCCTTCACGTCTGTTACCGCGCCTTGCAAACGAACTCGGATTCGATCCCGTGTGGCGGGAATGAGGACAACAAGAGCTCCCGCCAGCGCCAAGTGATCTATGCGATCTTGCCGAGTTCCACGTTTTCGGAGACGTTCGCCCGTAACCCTGATAGCATCATCCCAGAAACTCTGGGGCGCAAGTGCCTCGAATGTGCCGGCGACCTCACGGCCGCGCTCGAACCAGAGAGCGTAAAGGTTCCAAATAAAAAGACATGCTGGTGTAGAATGCACGTCGCCCAACGGCAGCCGAACCAAGAGTTCCGCGACAACTCGGAGGACCTTGACTGCGTCAGCCTCGTTCACTATTTGATCGCAGCAAATCCGAAGGAGAAACCTTGCCGACACAATCGTCCTAGGATCCCTTCGCCATTGATTCGTGTCGGGGAGTAAGGACCAGAGTCGAGATGCAATCTCAGGCCGCCTCTTGGGTCGCTCGCGCCAGACACAATGAACAAAGTTTATTGCTTCGTCTAGATCTTCAAACGAAACCTCCTGAAGCAGCATGCCGTCGAATCTAGCGAAAGCAGCTCGTCGAAGTCCGTCACGGCACGGGCTGATGGCGACGTTCTCTAGCACCGCAAGGCCCTTTGCTATCCCATGCCAGTTTGCCCGCTGCGCCGCTGAGTCGGCACCGTTCAATAGCGCTGCATCGAGTGACCCTCTCGCATCACTCGGGAATGTCATGATATTGTAGTACATAAATCCGGAGATGGCCTGAAAGCTACTCCGCTCAACCATGCCACGCCAGGCTTCTGGTGTTAACCTTGCGGCAGACGATAGCAACTGCTCCCGGATCGAAGTGGGCACATCTTGAAGAATGCGCGCCAGATCGTCCATATCGCCATTGTTAAGCAACAACCTCCACCAGCCCGCAACCCCGATCATCGCGAACAAATGCTGTAGACTTTCGACAGCATGGTGGCGGAGGTGCCGTATTGACAGGTTGCACGTTCCAATGGAGCGCATGGCGCCGATCGTTTTCTCAACTAGATCATTCGCGGTGGGCTGATCTAGCTCCTTGAGCATCGCGCGAGCTCGCGCAACGGACGAATTCTGAAGGATGTTCAGCAACTCGATCACTGTGCCGTTGCTTCGAATCAGTCGAAGCATATGGCCAACGCTAAGCTTGTTTTCTAGCATCTCGAGTTGGCTGCGACCATCGGACAATTTTCGCTTTCGCAAGTCACGCAAGGCTAACCCGACAGTGCCAATTGATCGTCCAACGCAGATGTTCCTATCCACCAGTTCATCGACCATGCCATCGTCGAGCCCGACGATCATTGCACTCGCGAATCGCTCAGATGCATTCTGGAGCCCCTTTAGAAGATCGACCAATGTGCCGTTGAGGCAGATCAGCCGAAGCATATGCTCGGCACCTAGCTTCTGTTCAAAATGCTCTAATTTACTTCGCCCGTCCGGCATTATGTGACCGGCGAATCCTTGCATGCGAAGGTGGATCGTACTGATCGATCGTCGAGCGGATAGCGTGTTATCGACCAGCGCCTGCACAGCGCTCTCGTCCATTCTGTTCAGTAAATCGGCGGTGAATCGAACGGATCCGTGCCGAATTATCTTCAACAGGTCGAACACTGTGCCGTTTTGCCGTATGAGCCGAACCAGATTGCCTGCCCCTATCTGATGCTCGATCTGTTCGGTGCGCTCTGCGTCAATATGCCGAACTATTGGAAGCAGCTGAACAAGCGCATCCACGAACGTGTATGCACTCAGCGACTGCGGCTCGGTCGATGCGGCCACAAGGGCCTCGCCAAGCATACGACGGTAAGTGCCACCGGACTCGGCACTGCTCGTTAATTGTGTCGCAAAGCTCAACAGTCGAAATTTTTCTTCGCCCGTCAGCGCTGCAACCAGATCCATGGTGCGAGACTCCGATAGGAGCCTTCTTCTGAAGAGACCATGATCCATGAGTCGAAGCCGAGTGTTCAGCATGCTCTTGAGCACTTGACCTCGCCGGGTGCGCCATGTCATGCTCTCAGAACCAAGGACCTTATCCGCATGCACAACTGCAACGTTGATCGGATCGAGATGTCCATGGGCTCTACATAGCGCCATAAATAGAAGTTCCGCGAGCGCGCGATGAACGAAGCGATATGCAAGGGGCCGACCATCTTCCACGATTAGTCGCTTGATCGCTGGCTGGTGCTTATATTCGATTGGATTGTCAAGCCATCCGACCTGGACTGGAACGTCGAATTGTGCAATCGCCGCAAGGTGTTCGAGGTTGCGAGCATCAATATTTTTTCGCCCGAAGTACCGTTTTAATGTGAGGTCCAACAATTCATCTAAATCTATCTGCTCTGGGCATTCGGGCGATTTGATCATCTCCAGAACATATTGAAGCAGTGCGAGGTCTCCGGCGGTAAGTGCCCACATGCGCTGGATCTCGGGCTGCGAAAGACTCGCCAGGTCGGGCCGCACGCGTTGAATAATCGCCTTAAATGTTTGTTCATTCGGGACAAGGTGAATTACTGTTTCATTCTCGAGGCACTCTTCAATAAGTTCTGCTTCGGGATCGATGGCTTGCTCTTCTTCTTGACGGCCGGAGTGGGCAGTCAGAATGAGGCCAATGGGCCGATCTCTACATGCGTAGAGGCTGCGGCGCATAATCCTCCCAGCCTTCTCGAAATCTTTATGGACATCGTCCAGGAGGAATATTGTAGGTCGAGTTGTGCGTGCCTTGATTCCATCAACAACGATATCCTCAGCAGTGTCTACCCAGTCGCTCACGACGAAGATCCGTTGGCAACGCACACCAAGATTGCGTGCCAATGCTAGCGCCGTGGTTGTTTTTCCACTGCCAGAAGGGCCGAGGAGCAGCACATGTCGACGTTGCTCGAACAAGCGAAAAAATCGTTCGGCGATAGCTGTGTCATGAACGATGTGGTTCTTCGCTTCCAGCTCGAGAAATCTATCGATGATGAGTTTGTCGCCAGATCCTGGAAGTAGCGCGCGAAATAGACCGCTGTTCCAAGACCGCACGTCACAGTATCGCTCGGCGGCTTGGTCTCCGAAAACATCAGCAACTATGTCTGGACGAGTGCGAAGAATGGCGTCGATAACATTTCGGTCTTGTATCTCAACTCCAATGCCGGTTCGTTTTGCAAATTCCGACTTTGCGTTCTCCAGCTCTTCGCGTTGCCGAAGATCAATTGGGCAAAAAAGGACAAACTTCTCCGGCCTGATCAAGCCATGCACATTCCCGGACAGCCAGTTGGACTCGAAGTGTTTGAGCCAGCTCTCCAAGTGGTGCATTCGAATTTGCTTCACGTTTTTGCATTGGTAGACGGTGCAGCATAGGCCATTGCCACAGATTAGGTCGATCCCGTACTGTGCTTGACCGTTGGTTCCGAAGTAGCGAGGAACATGGCCGTGTGCGACTAAAATGTGAAAACAAAGCCGCTCGAAGCCAAGTCCGCCGATCCGCTCATAGGGAAGTGTGTCCCAGGGACCTGGAGCCGGTTGTGCTTGGTTCCAGAATGGGTTCTCTAGATGCGCAATGGCGTCCTTGTCGGCCTTTGAGATGCCTAGCTCTCCGTAGACGATTGGTTCCATTTGGTTGGATTGGGCTATGGTGCTGAAAGACTGCTCATGTGGGCCGATGGCGGATACGCATAATAAGGCTACTCGTGAGCTATTGGCTGCCCGATCCGGGATGAGCGGGTAGACACCGGAGGACTACGCTGGCTACGCTCCGTCGCGTGCAGGCGTCCGGAGATATCGCTCCGGTTCTCGTCGTCGCTCCAGCTCCCCGCATGGCCACTCCAATCTACAAGGCCAGCGGAGATCTCGTTCGGTGTCAAGAGCAGCCCGTCCGGCTCGGGGGCACCGCCTGGGTCGCAGGTCCGCGCCGGCAGCACATCGACCCGCCCGCCGCCTGCACCCATCGCGCTAACACCCGCTCGCTCGCCTTTGCGCTGGGTCAGGGTGCAGACTCGGACCTGGGATCCGCCCCGCTGGCTGGGTGCCCGCCGTAAAGTTCCCATCCCTATGGTGCGAAGCGGTTCGAGGGCAGCATGCAGGTCACCGGAAGCGTGCCTTCCTCCCGTACCCCCGCATCACCCCCGCCCCCGCGTGGCCATGAGCCCTCCCGCGGTCGTCATTCCGTCCAATGTGTAGCAGCGTGCGGTCTCCGCCCCGCAACGGATCACAACCCATTTAAGGAGGGTCCCGCCTTCGCCCCCGGCATCATCCGCGAAAAGGTAGCCCGGCGCTCCTCCCGTCGTCCGGCTCGCTCTCGTGGCGGTCCCCGGATCGCGTCGCTGGGCACCGCGGCAACCGGCACGGCTCCCTGGAGCGCAAGCACCTCGACCGAGCTGCTGGACCCGAACGCTCGGCACCACAACGGATCACAGCACCCTCGATCTCGAGCTCCATGATCAGAGAAGGCACCGTCATCGATCCCTGCCCGGCCTCGGTCCACAAGTGCTGATCCTCCTCCTTCGAGCGCACATCCAGGCTCTCCAGCCGAATCTCCGCAAGGCGCGTGTTCGACCACGCCTCTGCCGCGGCCAACCTCTTCTCGCTCGTGGCGAGCTGCAAGCTCCACGGTCTCGATCCCGAGACCTACCCGGCCGAGGTCATCCGCGTCACCTCACCCCGCCGCCTCCGCCGCCCTCTCGGGCCACCGCGCCTCGAAGCGCGCGCCGCCCCCCGGGCCGCGCTCGTAGCGCAGCGCTCCCCCGTGCCGCTCCAGCCAGCGCGCCGCGACGGCCAGGCCGAGGCCCGTGCCCGGGTGCTTCGCGTCTCGCCCCCGACCCGTCACGAACGGCTGGAACAGCATCGCCTCGATCTCGGCCGGCACCCCCGGGCCGTTGTCCTCCACGCGCACGACCACGAAGCCGCCCTCGCCGCGCGTTGCCACCGCCCGGATCCGCCCCTCGGGGCTCCCGTCGAGCGCGATGGCCGCGTTCTGCAGGAGCGCCGAGGCGACGTCGAGGAACGCTCCGCGGTCGGCCTCGACGAAGATCGACCCGCCTGCCTCGGGCGCCACCTCGATGGGCGGCGCACCCTCGCCGACGATCTGCCGGACCTGGCTCGCCGCGAGCCGCAGCGTGGAGAGCACGTCGACCTCGCTCACCTCGAGCGGCCTCGGACGGCTGTAGCGGAGCAGGTCGTCGAGGAAGCGCCTCGCCCGGTCGACCTGGGCGCGCAGCGACGCCACGGTCTCGGGCCTGGCGCCCTGCCGCTCGAGCAGCTTCGCCTGCGCGGCGATGACCCCGAGCGGATTGCGGATCTCGTGCGCGACCGCGCTCGCAAGGCGGCCGAGCTCGGCGAGCCGCTCGGCCTGGTCGGCGCGCACCTCGACGCGCTCGATCTCGTCGGCGAGGTCGCGGACGCCGATGGGCCTCGAGAACAGCCGGCGCCCGAGGTGCTCCACGACGAGCATGCGCAGCGGATCGGACGGCAGCGCGGCGAGGAAGACGACGAAGGCGAGCCAGCCGAGCGACGCGCCGCCGCCCGGCGCGAGCGCGGGCAGGACCTTGAAGAAGACAACGAGCCCGAGCGACGAGAGGAGCGCTGTCAGGCCGGCGTAGGCGAGCCCCTGCGCGAAGACGCGGCGGGAGCGTCCCAGCTCGCCGATGAGCACGGCGTAGGCCACGAGCAGGATGGCGAGGAGCAGGAGCGGCGCGCCGAGGAGCACGTCGCCGAGCCGGAGCACACGCAGCACCACGACGAAGCCGCCGCCGAGCGTCGCGAGCACGCTGCCGAAGAAGAGCGCGGCGATGCGCCGCCGCTGGAGCCCCCGGGCCGCGAGCGCCGCGCGCCCGAGGCGAACGCCGACCACGACCCAGGCGACGCCCATGACGACCGAGAGCGGGAAGAACAGCGGTCCCGGCGAGCGGGCGCCAGGACCGTAGAGGAGGCGCGGGTCGACGGCCCCGAGCAGCGCGACCGCGGCGCACACGGCGTAGGCGAAGACGACGGGGCGGCGCGAGGCGCCGGCGATGTCGGCGTAGGCGTGGGCGAGGCCCGCGGAGACGATGATCCCGCTCGGGATGACGTGCTCGGCGAGGACGAGCGTGCCGTCGGTCTCGAGCAGGATGAGCCCCGTCACCCAGAAGGCGAGGAAGAAGCAGAGCGCGACGAGGCCGCGGCCCACGTTGCGCCCGAGCCGCAGCGCGGTGACCGCGACGGTCACGGCAGCGGCCCAGAGCGGGTAGTACGCGAGAGCGACCAGGGGTCTCACACGGCCTCGGCGGGGTAGGAAGCCCCGACAATAGCGCCAGAGGCCCCGGGGGCGCGAGGTGTCCACGGCGTGGACAGCGGCCTGCCCATGGCCTGGGCACCGCGGCCCGCCGCCGCGCCTCGATCCGGTCGATCAGCGCGGATCCCGCGGATGGCACGGGCGCTGCTGAGAGGCCTGTCGAGGAGACGAACCATGGCAGACCCGGTCGAAAGCTATCTCATCGCGGTGTACGGGGCCTATGCGGTCATCAGCGTCGGACTGACGATCTGGATCGCCCGCACGCTCTTCAAGAATGGATCGGTGTTCCTGGAGGAGGTGTTCGCCGACAACCCGAGGATGGCCGAGGCGGTGAACCGCCTGCTCGTGGTGGGGTTCTACCTGGTGAACCTGGGGTATGCGTCGCTGATCCTGAAGGCGGAAGGCTCGGCGACGATGACGGAGGCGGTCGAGGTGCTGTCGTCGAAGCTGGGCCTGCTCTTGCTGTCGCTCGCGCTGATGCACTTCACGAACCTCCTCGTGTTCCACCGCATCCGCCGCCGCGCGAAGCTCGCGGTGCTGCCGCCTCCGGTCGCGCCGCAGATGCGCATCGATCCGCGCACGGCGCGCGCGGAAGAGGAGATGGCCGCGCAGCGAGAGCGCCGGCGGGCCGTCGCGGAGGTCTCGGCGTGACGAGCGCAGACGCGGGCGTGAGGCGCCGTGGCGCCTCGCGCTGGCGGCGCGGCCAGGCGCCCTGGCCTCCGCGCTGCGAGGAGAGCGGGCCATGATCGAGCGAATCACCGTGCTCTATGACGCCGAGTGCGCGCTGTGCACGCGGTGCCGCCACTGGATGGAGCACCAGACGGCGCTGGTCGAGATGGAGTTCCTGCCCGCCGGCTCACCCGAGGCGGCGGAGCGGTACGGGGCGGTGCCCTGGCTCGGCGAGGAGCTCGTCGTGATCAGCGATCGCGGCGAGGTCTGGGCCGGCCCCGCGGCCTTCATCGTGGCGCTCTGGGCGCTCGAGGGGTATCGCGAGTGGTCGTACCGGCTGAGCGGCGACACGCTCTCGAAGATGGCGGAGCGCTTCTTCCACGCGCTCTCGGGCAACAGGAAGTGGCTCGCGGGCTGGTTCGGCCACCCGTCCTGCGCGAGCGGCTCCTGCCGGCTGCCGGGAGCGCCGGCGGCAGGGCCTTATCGGTGAAGAGAACTAGGGGAGCCATTGCCCCACCTCGGCGATGGCGCGGGCGACCCCCACGATCGCCGCCGCCCCGCCCAACCGCAGCAAGAGCGGAGAGAGCTCGGTGAGGCTGCCGAAGCCTACCAGCATCCCGGGGAGGTCGCCGGTCCAGTCGTTGCCGAGCTCGTTGCACATGACCATGGCTGCATCGGGAAGGGCCATCCAGGGCGCGCAAGCCGAAAGGACGCGCAGCGCCAGCCGGTCGCCGTGAGCCCAGTACGCGGACATGACCTCTCGCACGGCCTTCTCGCGCATGTCCTCGGGGAGATCCGGCAAGATGCCCGCGAAGCTGACCATCCGAGATTCCCCTTCTCGGCTCTCCGCGAGACGCCAAGCTTCGTCGGGTGAGAGATCCGTGGGTCGAATCACCATGTCCCTCGACAGATACCCGTCGACCTCGTCGTACGTCGCGCCCGCGCGGATCCGGCGGGTGCGCTCGGGGTCCGCTGAGCTCGGGTCGGTTGCCACGTAAGGGATCGGTCGGGGAACGATCTCGTCGAGACCTGCGCATGCATCCGTTGCCCATCCCCGAACCAGCTGCTGCTCCGATCCTGTCAAGAGGGAGGCGAACGTCACCAGCGCCTCGGCGCGCTCGCGCATGGCTCCAGTCGGCTTCGTCACATCGACCGTTGGCTCTACATAAGGCGCCGTGCGATAATCTACTTCTTCGATACCTCCCTCCTTCGCGAACAAGGAGGCTTCGACCAGGGCGCACCGAACGACAACGCAGAGAAGCGTTGCCCTCTCTTGCGCGGCCGCTGCAGCGCGCTCCGGACGGCAGGCTTCGATGAGCGCGTCCTCGGCGGCGTAACGCGCGCGACGAGCGTCAGTGGTGAACCCGACCAAGCCTCCGGGATGGCTCATCCAGATTCGGAGCCACTCGGGTGACACGAGCGTCAGCAAGTCAAATATTGATACAGAGCGCCGCTTCATGTGGGCGCCCAGGTACTCCACGAGGTAGGATGGCCACGCCTCGGGCGAGATGGCTCCGCGCGTGAGCGCCGCCAGCCCCCTCACGATGAGGGCATCTTCGATGGACGCGACCTTGTTCGTTTCCATCGTCCAACCTGCACGAGTCGCGTCGTCGCGGAAGGAGAATTTGCCGTCGTCGCTCAGCAGGACGAGCCGCTGAGCAGCGTGCGGTCCGTCCTTGAAGGCCTCAACCTCGGTTGTGTCCAAGCCCAGTGCCGAGACGAGATCATCGTTCGATACGGGTGCGAGCACCGTCCCGAGCGCATCGAAGAAGCGAACCGACGAGGGGGCCACGTCGCCAGCTCTCTCGACGGTTCGCTGCGCCTGCGCCGTTCCTTCCGGAGATTCGCTCTCGCTCGCAATCAAGAAGACACTCGTCTTCTCCCGAGACCAAGCGAGGCGTTCATGCAACCCCAGGCCGCGTGCGGAAGAATCCTCCGGACTGGTGGACACAAGGATGTGTGCCCCATCGTAGGCCTCGCCCAGGAAAGGCATTCGTCTATGAGGCCATCCATCCGCCGCCCTCTCGATCCCGTCCACTATCACGAGCAACTGGGGACATTCCTCGTCTGGAACCGAGGAGACCGAATCGACGCCTCGTAGCGCCATTCGGATTGACAGCATCAGCTCCTCGGGGCTCCGCGGTCGACTGAATACTGCTGTTTCTGAGCTCCGAAACAAGCCAAACAGCAGCTTCAGCACGTCGCGTTCGACCGCTGTTCCCAGGCACGGGCTTACCGGTACGAAGATCACCTCGGCCGACTTGCGCTCCACGATCGACAAAGCCCATCGCGCCAAGAGGGCCGTGCGCGCCGCGGGATTGGCGCTCACCACCATCCCGCAGGGCGGCCCGCCGACAAGCCAGTCGTCAAGCTGTGTCAGCAACGGAAGGATGTCGGGCGAAGTCGGCCGAGCGCGAATCTCTTCCGCAATGGTCCGCCAGAACGAAGCAAGGCCGCGGTGCGATCGGGCATAGCCTCCCTCCGGGCCGCGCAAGGATTGGAGCGCATCTCGTCTCACGGCGAGCTCCTGACCGCCAGTCGAGTCGTCGAACCCATCCGCCCACGTACGTCTGCTCATCGAGGTCCCTGGAATACTTTCGCGGTTGCAGGATGATAGGTCGTCGCGCACCCGATGTGGACGCCCACCGCGACCCCGGCGACGCCCATCGAGCCCTGCCGCCCTCCGCCTGGACGGCCCGCGGGCGGTCCCACGACCCGTGCACACCCGGCGGAGCGATGGCCGCGATCGCCGCAGCGCCAGTTCACTCTCACTGCAATCGCTGGAGGCGTCGCCACGGGACGCATGGCCTCCGGGAGAGCCGCTCGCGGTACCCAGGAGAGCGCCTCGTTGCGCTATTTGTCTGGTGAATGCCCAAGGATGTACCCACCAGCAGGCCAGGCGAGGTCCCGCCCGCGGCGACGACCGAGGAGAAGGCGCCTGTGATCCTGCGCGGCCTGCTGCGGGTGTTCCGTCTGCGCCTTGTTTACTCCGGCGACGACCTCCTGAACCCGCCGGTCATTTTCACGCCGTCGCGAGGTGCGACGCCCATGGGGCGGGAGGTGCGGAGCGGCATCGCCCTGCCCCGCGACGCTCGCGCATCGCGGCTCCACGCGACGCTCCACACAGACGCGCTCGGCCGGCTGCGGGTCGTCGATGAAAAGAGCCGCAACGGCACGCACGTGAACGGACGGCGCATCGACGAAGCGTTGCTGGACGACGGCGACGTGCTCTCGATAGGTGATTCGTACCTGGTGGTCCGCGCCGAACCGGAGCCTCAGACCGACGCGCCGGTGCCATCGCTCCTCGGCGACGCTCCCTCGATGTGCGCGCTGCGCGCCGCTATCCACCGCGTCGGCCCCACCGAGGTCACGGTGCTGCTCCTCGCCGAGAGCGGCTGCGGCAAGGAGGTGGTGGCGCGCGCCGTGCACGACGCCAGCAAGCGGCGAGGGCCGTTCGTGGCCGTGAACTGCAGCGCCATCCCCGAGAGCCTCGCCGAGAGCCAGCTGTTCGGTCACCTGGCCAACGCGTTCAGCGGGGCTGTGGCCCGCCCCGGGCTGTTCCGCGCCGCCGACGGGGGCACCCTCTTCCTGGATGAGGTCGGCGATCTCCCGCAGGGCGTGCAGCCCAAGCTCCTTCGCGTGCTGCAGGATCGCATGGTGCTCCCCGTCGGGGCGACAGCCCCGGTCGCCTGCGACGTCCGCATCGTCGCCGCGACGAACCGCGACCTCACGGCGGATATCGCGGCGCACCGCTTTCGCGGCGATCTCTTCGCGAGGCTCTCGGAGTTCCCGCTCGGGATCGCGCCGCTCCGCGAGCGGCGCGAGGACGTGCTGCCCCTGCTCGATCACGCGCTGGGCCGGCCCCGCCCGCGCGTCAGCTCCGCGCTCGCGGAGGCGCTGCTCCTGCATCCATGGCCCTTCAATGTTCGCGAGGTGTTCGCCCTCGCCGCGCAGCTCCGCATTCGCGGCGGCGAGGCCGGCGTGCTGGATCTCGAGCTCGTGGCCGACCGGCTCGGGCCTCCGTCCGGCGCAGCACCCGCAGCTCCACGGACGACCACCTCCGACGCGCACCCTTCGTCGGCCCCCGCGCCCTCCAGCGAGGAAGATGCGTCGAACGCGGCCGACGAGCGGGAGCCTCCGCCCGATCGAGCCCAGCTCGAGGAGCTGCTCCGCGCGCACCGCGGCGTGGTGGCGGACATCGCGCGGGCGACGCGCCGGTCGCGCAAGCAGATCTATCGATGGATTGCCCATCACGACCTCGATGTGCAGCGCTTCCGCCGCTGACGTGGCCGCTCTCCGAGCGCGAAGCAAATTACAGCGTGAACGGCATCGCATTGGCCCCCGCTGCTTCGCGCAGGCCGGGGCATCGATAGGTCGTTTTCCCCCATCGTTCACCGTTATAGGATTCACCCGAGCCGTTCGAGGCCGCCGAGTCTGAACCGAGGCGCAGCGTGGATTCACTCCTCAGATCGAGCATCGGCCAGTACCTCATCACCGAGGAGATCGGCCGTGGGGGGATGGGGGTTGTCTACCGCGCGGTCCATCGGAGCGTTGGACAGCTCGCGGCGGTCAAGGTGCTCTCCAGCCAGCTCGCCCGGGATGCGAGCCAGCTTCGTCGGTTCACCAATGAGGCGCGCGCGCTGAGCCTGGTCGATCATCCTGGGCTGGTGAAGATCTTCGATTTCGGTGAGACGCCCCAGGGCGAGCCGTACATCCTCATGGAGTATCTCCGAGGTGAGCTGCTCCGGAGTCGCCTGATGCGATGCAAGAGGCTCGCCCTTCCGGAGGTGCTTCGTATCGGCCGTCAAGCGGCGTCGGCGCTGGCGGCGGTCCACAAGAACGGGATTGTCCACCGCGACCTGAAGCCCTCGAACATGATGCTCGTCGCCGACGACGAGGCGTCCGGCGGGGAGCGCCTGAAGCTGCTGGATTTCGGCATCGCCCGGTTCACCGAGGACAAGGCCGATCTCACCGCGCCGGGCTCGGTGCTCGGAACGGCGATGTACATGTCGCCCGAGCAGTGTGTCGGCCAATCGCCGGTGGACAGCCGATCCGATGTCTACTCCCTGGGCGTCGTCCTCCACGAGCTGCTCGCGGGAGAGCCGCCGTTCACGGGTGAGCCCGTCGAGGTCCTGCGCATGCACCTCTTCCAGGATCCGCGTCCTCTGAGCGAGGTCGCCCCGGAGGTGCCCCAGGAGATCTCGAGCTTGATCCGGCGCATGCTGGCGAAGGAGCCGTCGCGGCGCCCGGATATCGCCCAGATCGCCGAGGCCATGCGCCGCGACATCGCAGCGACGCCCGCTGTCACGCCGGCGGCGGTCGTGGGATCCGCAGCGGCGTCGACGTCAGCAGCGACACCGGAGGCGGGGTACGCCGGCAGGACGACCGTGAAGAAGCCGGCCGTCCGGGAGACGACCCCGCACGAGAGGGGATCACGGCCAGGCGGAACGAAGATCGCCGAGGCGGCGGAGGTGGCTCCGTCCGAGGCCGCGCCGTCACCCGGCCCCGGGGCCGACAACACACCGGAGCAGATGGAGGTGCGCGTCGAGCGCACCGAGACGCAAGAGGTCACCGCGTCGTCCGCGCGGCCGCAGGGGCGGGGCCTGGTCGGCTTGCTCGCGATCCCTGCGCTGCTCGTGACCGCGTCCTATGGCCTCGTTCGCGCGTACAGCAACGGCGTCGGCGGCGGACCCGCGCAGGCTGCGCTGACCAGGAGGCTCCCCCTGAAGGCTGCGCTCGTGGCGAGCGCACCAGCGAGGCCCGCGCCCCCGGAGAGAGCGCCCGTGACGCTGTCCAACATGGTGCGGCTCCAGGGAGGCCAGTTCCGGATGGGGAGCACGCTCGCCGAGATCGACGCCGAGTGCCAGCGCCTCGGGCCCGAGTGCCGCCGGGACCTGCTCGAGCGAGAGCAGCCCGTGCGAGAGGTGACCGTGTCCCCCTTCTACATCGATGCTTACGAGACCACGAACGCGGAGTTCGCCGCGTGGCTCGATGTCACCTCGCCGGCGCTCGACATCAAGGAGGATCCCGAGCACCGCATCCAGCGCTACGTACACGAGCGCGCGCGCGGCTATCTGCTGGTCGATCTCTTCCCCGAGTATTCGGGGATCCTCCTGCGCCCGGAGAGGCGCTTCGTGCCCCGGCCGGGCCACGAGAACAAGCCGGTCATCCAGGTCACCTGGGACGCCGCCTCGCTCTACTGCAAAGCCCGCGGGAAACGCCTCCCCACCGAGGCCGAGTGGGAGTTCACCGCGCGTGGAGCGACAGCGCGCCGGTTTCCGTGGGGCTCGGATCCACCTCGCTGCGACGGGGTCGCCTTTGGCGTGTACGAGAAGGGCCTCTGCGAGAGGTCTCCGAAGGGCGAGCAGGACGTGGGCACGTCCCCGCAGGACAGGACGCCGGAGGGGGTCTGGGACCTCGGCGGCAATGCAGCGGAGTGGGTGCAGGATCAGTTCTTGCTTTCTCACTATGAGCCATGCGGCGATTGTATCGATCCCGTGACGGAAGGCCCTGGCGTGTCGCGCGAGGAGGACCAGCGCATACGCCGCGGCGGTTCATGGCCGGCGCTGGATGTGATGTCTCGAGGTGTGACGCGCGGCCGCTCGAAGCGCATCGAGGGTCGCTCCGGGCTCGGGTTCCGGTGCGCCTCGCGGTGAACCCCCTCGCCGACGGAGGGCGGCGAGCAGGGCACGGCAGCGGCCGCATGACCAGGAACGGACGGAGAGGGCGCTCCACCGCCCGGCGCCCTCGCTCGCGCAGCTTATCGGTCCTCGTGCGCTTCAATCATCCAGACAACACGCCTCCAGGAGAACATGGTCATGCCGATCCGGAACACCGCTGCGAGACCCAAGCGGGCAACACAGTCCACGACGGCTCCAGCGAAGTCAGCCAATAAAAAAGCCAGGAAGAGCGCCCCCTCCACGTCGAGCGACGAGCTCCACCGCCTGCGGTGGGCGCTCTCGGTGCTCGTCGGCGATACGACGAAGAACCTCTCCGCCGCCGCGACCGAGAAGTTCCTGGCTCCCGCGAACACGAAGATCGCCTTCGAGGGAACGGTCGAGCAAGACGCGTACGTGTACCTGGTGCAGGTCGCCGAGATCACTCGGACCATCACGACGTACCCGCTGGATGGCGAAGCCATCCACGCCAAGACCGGCGAGGCCACGCGCATTCCAGCCACGGGGTGGCTCGTCACCCCCACCCAGGGGAAGATCCTCGCGTTCAGCTCACCGACACCCCTCCGTCGCAAAGAGATCGCCGCCGCGCTCGCCGGTCGCGATCCGGCGCCTGGACAGGCGGGTCACAAGGACGCCAGGCCCGCCGAGTTCGGCACGTTTACCGACGCCAATGGCATGAAGGCTTCCCAGATCAACCCCTCGGGCCCAGCAGATCCTCTCATCACAAAGCCAAAAGCCGTCACCACGCAGGTCGGACGATAAAGGCGCTGCGATCGACGTTGTCGTGCGGCGCGCCGCGCGCACGCGCGGCACGTCACCGCGCGTGACCTGCGCGGCGGACGTGCCGGTCGCCCTGCGATGAGCCCAGGCGCCGTGGACGTCGAGCCATCAGGCGCTCCGATGACGAAAGTCGACGAGGATCATGCTCCCGGTCCCCTCGATCCTCGCCGTGGGGGTCTGCAGGGAGAGCGACTGCTCGCGGCTCCATTGCTGGACGCTGTACGTGACGTAGTGATTCAGATCGTCCACGGTGACGAACCGCTTGCGACCCGTGCTATCGGCGGCGCCACGGAGCCCCTCGAGCACGAACGACGTGAACACACCGAGCTTGGCTTCCGGACGCTCCATCGCGATCTGCTGGGAAGTGCTGCCCGAGAGCACGGCGATGCCCTCGGCGAGCTCGAAGGCCTCGTGGACGAACCCAGGGTCGAGCGAGGGAGCGCGGGGCGCCCGGCCGAGATCGACCCCAGCGTGGCAAGCATCGAGGACGAGGATCTTGCGGCGGGCGGGCGACTCGAGGAGGATCTTCTTGATCCTGTCGACCGAGAGGGACGTCTCGGAGAGCACCTGATTGCCGGTATCGCGAAAGAGGAGATGCGGTTTGCCGTCGTGGAGGGTGCCATGACAGGAGAAATGCACCAGGAGCAGGTCATTGGGGCTCAGCCCACTGGCGAAGAGGCTCAGCTCCTGCAAGACGCGGTTGCGCAGGGGCAACATGCGCTCTTCTTCGACGTCGTCGTGCATCGACTTCACGACGGCGTAGCCCAGCTCGTTCCTGAGTGCGTTCCCGAGCGCGATGACGTCGTTGACACAAAAACGCAGATTGCCGAGGCTGCGGTCATCGTAGCGGCCCACGCCGACGAGGAAGGCATAACGAGCGGCCACGGGACCGAGCACTTGCGCCTCCGCGGCGGCGATGGCGCGCTCCGCCTCGGTATCAGCGATGCGCGCTGCCTCATCACGGCGGTCGGGAGCCCGCTGTGCCCTCGCCGTCGACCCCTGGTCGAGCGCCGGCTGCTGGATCGGCTCTACCGCACGCATCCACAGGATGCCCTGGTTGTGCGCGGTCCGCGCCGACAGCGGCGTCTGTGGGGGCGGCGACGAAGGCAACGGCGATGACGCAGCCAGCGCCACACCAGCGGAGTACGGAGCTGCGCTGGCTGTCAGAGCTTCGGCGGTGAGCTGCTCCGTGATCAGCGTCCGGAGCTCATCGTGGAAGGGGCGAAACGTGTCCTCGGCGCCCGGGGTCGTGAAGCGCTGGAGAAAGGGGCGCGTGACCCGCAGAAAGGTGGTCGCGTGGAGGTGGCTGCTCCAGCCGGTATGCGCGGCGATGGTCGAAAGGGGGAGCGGTGAAGGGGCGGCGCAGAGGACGGCCAGGCTGCGCTTGACCAGCACCTCCGACTCGGCCGGCAGGTGGTTCACGCGGCCCCATAGCTTGATGAAGACGTCACGCAGCGTGCGGGGGAGCGGACTGCGGAGGCGGCCCTCGGGGGGCAACCGCCGCAGCCACTCGGCGAGCTCGACGGAGTAGAGCATGTTGCCCTGGGCGCGCTGCACGGCCTCATCGGCGACGTAGGCCGGGAGGCCGAGCTCCCGGACGACGCCGTCCCAGAAGGCCCGGCACGCCGCGTGATTCGAGGGGAACCATCGCGGGGCGTCGAGGTCGACGTGCGCCGGGGCGTAACGCATGAACCAGCTGAGATCCGTGGTAGGGCGCGAGGAAGCGAGCAGGACGACGCGCGGCGGGAGCGGCGCGGGGAGCAGGCGGGCGAGATCGGAGTGACCCCTCTCGTCTTCCGCCTCGTCGAGGTCATCCATGACGAGGAGGAGGCTCATGGACTCCGGCTCCAGGACACGCCTCGATATGCGCTCGACGAGGTCGATGAGGCGGCGCTCGGGGTGCGCATTCCTGTCGCGCATGTCGATGAAGCGGTCCTCGAGCTGCGTTGCGAGCGAGCTCGCGACGATCTCGGGCCGATCGAACGCGGTGGTCCTCAGGAAATGGGAGGCGACCGCCCAGCGCGCGCTCCCCGGGCGCGCTCGCACGTTGCGTTCGACCTGCTCGGCCCAGCGCGCGAGGTGCCGGCTCGCGCCGGCGATCACGCCGCGCACGCGCTCGACCTGGCAGGTCGCGGTGACCCGCTGAAGATAGCTGGCCAGGATCGCGCTCTTGCCGACGCCAGGGGCCCCCGTGACGAGCACCGTGGTCGCGCCCTTCCGGAAGAGCGCGTCGATCTCGTGGAGCACCTCGTCGCGGGCGAGAAGCTGAGGATGGTGCTGGCGCTCGCCGCCGAGATTGACCCGATCGCCAGATGCTCGATCGCCATGATGCGGGGTCATGCTGCTTACGTGATTCGAGTTCTGGACGGCTGTCAAGGGGCTGCTCGCCGGCCTTGGTATCGACCTGTCCTCGAAACATCGCCTCTCGGCGTCGTCTCCTCACACCACCTGGCCAGGACTCGCCTGCGTCGGCTCTGAACGTAACCATGCTGGGCTGTGGAGCGGGTCGTTGCGGTCCGCGTGTGCGTGTCGTCCGACGGCGTTGGCTGGCGATAACGCGAGCGCGTGATCGCGCGATCGCCAGCCGCTTCCGGGCGGCCCACGTGCGCGCCCGCGCGCCGTCCCATGGCCACCGCGCGCCGTCCCATGCTCCTCCGGCCTTGGCCAGGTCGCGCAATGTCGGCGTGGGCGTGGAGGACGCCCTCGGGGCGACGAGGATCCCGCTCCGAAGCACGCGCTCGGCGAGGGCCAGCGTGCCTGGCTCGGGCGGCGTAGTACCCACGCCGGCCCGGCAGTGAGCCCAGTCACACAGCACATCTGCTTGGCACCTCGTGTGCAATGACGAGGAGGACACGCGCTGACGGACAGCCCGATCGACAGGT
Source organism: Sorangium sp. So ce363 (assembly GCF_051520435.1). Classification (NCBI taxonomy): domain Bacteria; kingdom Pseudomonadati; phylum Myxococcota; order Polyangiales; family Polyangiaceae; genus Sorangium; species Sorangium sp. So ce363. The sequence continues at coordinate 10,948,257 of NZ_CP150333.1, forward strand.
GTTCTGCGATGGGGACATGGGCCGTCATGCCGGATCCGATTCGAGGACAAGGGCCCATTGGCTTTTTCCGGAGGTGTCATCATGGCATTCTTTCAGCATCTCAAGCGTCAGGACGAGCGCGGCGCCGGCTGGGATTTCCTGGCCCCGCGGATGCGTCTCAAGCACGTTGCGCTCATGGCGCTCACGGCCTCGACCGTCCAGCTCGGCTGCGTCGGCGACGAGGACGTCTCGCAGGCGGTGTCGGACGAGGAAGACATCGCGAGCGAGGCAGCCGCGCTCTCGCTCTACCAGCAGAACCCCGTCGGCAACCTGTCCGTGCTCTCGCCCGCCGAGGGCGCGCCCTACGCGATCGCGACCAAGAGCGCATGGACCTCGGCCCCCGGCCTGTCCAGCGCGGTCTATTCACACGCGGGCGACAACCTGGAGATCAGCTTCAGCGCCGAGATCTACGCCACCAACACGGTGTGGCTGCGCGCGCTCGTCGACGGCGCGCCGGTCTCGCCGAGCGACGTGAAGATCAAGATGGGCAGCGAGAACTTCGACGGCACGCGCTCCTTCACCTTCGTGAAATCGGGCGTCTCGGCCGGTCAGCACATCGTCGAGATCCAGTGGTACGTGGTGAACGGCGGCGACGCCCAGATGCGCGATCGCTCGCTGGTGGTCAACTCGGCCGCGCCCTTCAGCGGCGACGGCCGGCTCGCCGTGGCCGCCGCGCCCAGCGGCCCGGACCTCGTCAAGACCACCACCGCCTGGGAGAACGTCCCGGGCCTCACAACCCAGCTGACCACGAGCGCCCAGCAGGACCTCATCGTCACCTTCTCGGCCGAGGCCGCCTCGAACAGCGGCCGCCTGTTCGTGCGCGCGCTCGTCGACGGGGTGGACGTGGGCAACGTGACCCTGCTCCACGCCAACATGTCGAACCGCGGCGGGACGCGCAGCATGACCTTCGTCGCGCCCAGCGTGCCCGCCGGCAACCACACCGTGCAGATCCAGTGGTCCGGCGACACCGCCGGCGGCGACATCCGCCTCGGCGACCGCACCATGGCCGTCTCCGCCGCGCCGGCCTCGGCCCCGGGCGGCTCGACCGCGGCGGCCACCATGCAGGGCCCGCCGGTGCCCTTCTCCGGCCTGACCTGGACCAACATCCCCGACCTCTCGGTCAACCTCAACACCCAGGCTCCCGCCGAGAGCGCGGCGATCACCTTCTCCGGCGAGGTCTACTCCTCGAGCGGCCGCCTGTTCCTGCGCGCCCTGGTCGACGGCGTGCCGGCGCAGCCCGGCGACGTCACCCTCATCCAGGGCGAGCCGCTCATGCGCGTGAACTCGCACACCTTCGTGCTCAAGAACCTGCGCCCGGGCAACCACACCGTGACCCTGCAGGCGCGCAGCGACACCGGCACCACCGCCAACATCCGTGACCGCTCCCTCCGCGTGACCGCCAAGAGGCGCTCGGGCTCCGATTTCGCCCAGGCGTTCATGGGGATCGGCCAGGGCTACGGCCACTCGCCGCGCGTGCGCACCCACAAGGCCCTGGTGCTGTGCATCGACCCGGTCCGCCCGGATCACGCCGCGCCCTCGCTCTCCCAGATCCTCAACTACCACGAGGGCGGCGACGGCGGCATGAGCATGAAGGGCTGGCTGGCCGACAACACCGACGGCAAGCTCGCCTTCGACAGCTTCCAGTACGTGAACTGCGGCCCGTTCGCCCAGGCGCCGGCCGCGCACCAGGGCAACTGGTACTGGGACACACCCGGCGGGCACGCCGAGGCCTGGCGCGACGCCATCCGCGCCGCCGACCCGAGCATCAACTTCCACAACTACGACACCAACGGCGACGGCAAGATCACCCGCGACGAGCTCGTCCTCATCGTGGTGCGCCCGCAGAACTCGGCCTACGGCACCAACCGCAGCGTCGACGTGGCGGTCGACGGCAACTCGACGCCCATGAACTTCGACCTCCTCGACGTCTACCTATCGCCGTTCGACTCGGATCGCCGCAACGGCGTGGGCCTGCTCGCCCACGAGCTCACCCACCGCATCCTGGACGCGCAGGACATGTACGGCTGCGACTCGTCGAGCACGGCGTCGAAGTACTTCGACGCCATGTACTGGCACTGGCAGGCCACCCACATGGGCCCGTTCGAGAAGCTGAAGAGCGCCCTCGTGACCCCGGACCTCGTCGAGATCGGCTCGTGGACCACCCAGACCTTCCCGCTGGCCTCGATCGAGACCCGCAAGGAGGTCACGCTGCTCTGGGACGCCGCGCGCGGCGACAAGGAGTACTTCCTGCTCGAGAACCGCTGGGGCGCCGGTGACGTCTACGACTCGCCGCTCGGTTCGAGCGTGGTCGTCTGGCACATCGTCGAGGACCCGACGCTGGCCGCCCAGTACCCGCCCGCCGGCGCCGAGAGCTGCAGCATCGTCCACAAGCAGGTGCGCAAGCTCGGCCAGCTGACCGTCGATGGTGAGGCCCGCGAGCTCTTCTGGGCTGACGGCACGAGGACCAACATCACGGTCACCGCGCGGGGCCCGTTCGGCGAGCTCACCAACGTGGAGATCAAGAAGCAGGGCCTGATCGTCCTCCCGTTCCCGCGGCCAACCGTCCCCCCGATCCTCACCAAGTAGTCCGCTACGCGGACAGGAGAGGACGTGGCGCGCGGCTGCGCGGGTCCATCGAGCCCGCGCAGCCGGCAGCCGCCTCAGTGCACCCGCATGCCCGGCTTCGCCCCCGAGTCCGGCGACAGGAGATGCACCGTCTCGTCCCCCGCCGCGAGCACCATCCCCTCGCTGAGGCCGAACTTCATCTTCCGCGGCGCCAGGTTGGCGCACACGATGACGAGCCGCCCGATGAGATCTTCCGGCTTGTAATACGCCTTGATCCCGGCGAACACCGTCCTCCGCGCCTCCCCGCCGAGCGAGACGGTCAGCTTGAGCAGCTTCTTCGCCTCGGGCACGTGCTCCGCCGCGACGATGCGCGCGACGCGCAGGTCGACCTTGCTGAAATCGTCAATCGTACACTCCGGCGCGAGCGGCTCCTTGGCGAGCGCCGCGCCGTCGTCCTCCGCGGCCACGCCCCCGCCCGCCGCCTGGCCTGCCTCCGCGTTCGCCCCGGCCGCGCCGCCCGGCGCCGCCGCCTCCTCGGCAGGGCGGCCCTCCGCGATCATCTTCTCCACTGCACCCGGCTCGACCCGCTTCATGAGGTGCTCATACGCGGCCACAGGCGTGCCCACAAGCGGCGTCTTCGCGAGCGCCCACCGGTCCATGGGGCACCCGAGCAGCCGCGCGACGTCGTCGGCCAGCTTCGGGAGCACCGGCGCCAGGTAGAGCACGATCTGCCGGAACAGGTTGAGCGCCACGGTGCAAACGGCCTGCAGCTCCGCCTTCTTCTCCGGCTGCTTCGCCAGCGCCCACGGCTGCATCCGGTCGACATACTCGTTCGCCCGGTCCGCCAGCGCCACGATGCTCCTCGTCGCCCGCGCATAGTCGAACGCCGCGTACGCCGCCCCGATCGCCTCGCCCTCCTCCGCCGCCGCCGCGAACAGCCCCCCGTCCTCGGGGTAAACCGCCGACAGCCCCGTCTGCGCCACGAAGCGCGACGACCGGCTCGCCAGGTTCACGACCTTGTTCACGAGCTCGGCGTTCACCTTGTTCACGAGCTCTTCCAGGTTCAGATCGATGTCGTCGACCTTCGAGCTCAGCTTGCTCGCGTAGTAATAACGGAGGTACGCCGGGTCGAGGTGCTTCAGGTACGTCGAGGCCAGCACGAAGGTGCCCTTGCTCTTCGACATCTTCTCTCCGTTCACGGTGAGGAACCCGTGCACCTGCACGCGCGACGGCAGCGAGAACCTCGCGCTCTTCAGCATCGCCGGCCAGAAGAGCGTGTGGAAATACACGATGTCCTTCCCGATGACGTGGACGATCTCCGTCTCCTCGGATCGCCACCAGTCGTCGAACGCCTCGCCTTCCCGGGCGCACCACTCCTTGCTCGCCGCCATGTACCCTATCGGCGCGTCGAACCAGACATACCAGTAGTTCCCTGGCGCGTCGGGGATCTCGAACCCGAAGTACGGCGCGGGGCGCGACACGTCCCAGTCGCGGAGCGGCTCCGACAGGAAATGCCCCGTGAGGTAGTTCGCGATCTCCTTCGGCATCCGCCCCTCGCCCTGCGTCCAGGTCGACAGGAACGGCCGCTCCGGCTCGATGGCCACCATGAGGTGCTGCGCGCTCCGCACCTCGGGCCGCGCGCCCGTGAGCGCGCTCCTCGGCTCGACCAGATCGGTCGCGGCGTAGGTCGAGCCGCACCGGTCGCAGCTATCGCCGTACTGGTCCGGCGCCGCGCACTTCGGGCAGGTGCCCTTGACGAAGCGATCCGCCAGGAACATGCCCTCCTGCGGATCGAAGAGCTGCGTGACCTCCTTCGTGGTCACCATGCCGCGCTCGCGCAGCGACGCCCAGATCTCCTCGCACAGCGCGCGGTTCGCGGGGGAGTTCGTGCTGCCGTAGTGGTCGAACCGGATCTGGAACGCCGCGAAATCGCGCTGGTGCGCCGCGCTCATGTCCGCGATGACGTCGGCCTCGCTCCGCCCCTCTTGCCGAGCGCGGATCATGATGGCCGTGCCGTGGGTGTCGTCGGCGCACAGGGATATGCACCTCCGCCCGGTCATCCGCCAATAACGGGCAAAGATGTCGGTCTGGGTGTACTCGACGAGGTGGCCGATGTGGATGTGCCCGTTGGCGTAGGGCAGCGCGCTGGTGAGCAGGAGCCGTTTCATGCTGCGCTGGACTTTGCACGAAATCCCAGCCGGATGCGAGCCGCCGATGGCGCGCGGGCGCGCCTTCCAGCGGAGCGCCGCGCGGGCCCGCGTGGACACGACAGCGGACGTGCAGCCATGGACGGAGCGGGCTCGGGCTCTAGATACGTAGTGAACCGAGCGACGGGGAGGGGACCATGGCAGTCCAGAGGAAGCAACAGAGGAAACAGGGGCGTGGCGGCAAGGAAGGCGGAGCGCGGGCGCTGGAGGCCCAGCCCCTCCTCCGCCAGCGAGGCAAGGAGATCCAGCCTTTCGGGACGGTCGTGGACTATCCGCTGGCGCTCGCCGCGAAGTCGCGCGCGGAGAGCATCCGGGCGCTGAATCAGATCCTGTCGGACACGCTCGTCCTGCGCGACATGTACAAGAAGCATCACTGGCAGGTGTCCGGGGCGACCTTCTTCCAGCTCCACCTGCTCTTCGACAAGCACTTCAAGGAGCAAGCCGCGCTGATCGACATGCTCGCCGAGCGCGTCCAGATCCTGGGCGGCGTCGCGATCGCCATGGCGCACGACGTCGCGGAGATGACGAGGATCGAGCGGGCGCCCCGCGGCCGCGAGCAGGTGCCCGCCCAGCTCTCGCGCCTGCTCGACGCGCACGAGCTCATCCTCGCGGAGACGCGCGAGGCGGTGAAGCTCACCACCGACAACCGCGACGATGGCACCGCCGACCTGCTCATGAGCGACGTCCTCCGCACGAACGAGATGCAGGTGTGGTTCCTGTCCGAGCACCTCGTCGATACGCCGCTCGTCCGCGCCACCTGAGCGCCGGCACGCCGCTTCCGCCTCGCCGTCCAGCCCTCCGGGCGCGCTCCGAAAATTCGACGGGGCGCGCGTAACCTTTCCGGCCCCCCGATCGTGGTACCGCCAGGAAAGGGGTCATGTGATGCTTACTACAAGAGACGTGGTGGTGATCGGCGGCGGGCTCGCGGGCCTGGCCGCGGCGGCGTACCTGGGCCGGGCGGGCCGGTCGGTCGCCCTCGTCGAGAAGGCGCACGCGCCGGGCGGCCGCGCCTCCACGCAGGAGAGCCACGGCTTCTCGCTGAACCTCGGCGCCCACGCGCTCTACCGCGGGGGCGCGGCGCACGAGGTGCTCCGCGAGCTCGGCATCCGGTTCACCGGCGCGGCGCCGTCCCCGTCGGGCGCGCTCGCGCTCGACCGCGGCGCCCTCCACACCTTGCCGTCCGGCGCCCTGTCGCTGCTCACGACGGGCCTCTTCCCCCTCGCCGCGAAGGTCGAGATGGGGCGCGTCCTTGGCAGCCTCGCCGCGGCGAACCCCGCGCCGCTCGCGGCGGTCCCGGTCTCGGCCTGGCTCCGCGACGCCTTCCGGACGCCCGAGGCGCGCCGCTTCGTCGGCGCGCTCGTCCGGCTGTCGACCTACTGCGCCGACGACGATCACCAGAGCGCCGGCGCGGCGCTCGCGCAGGTGCAGCTCGCCCTGAGCCACGGCGTGCTCTACCTCGACGGCGGCTGGAGGACCCTCGTCGACGGCCTGCGCGACGCCGCCGTCGCGGCCGGCGTGGAGATCCTCACCGGCGCGCGCGCGGCGCAGATCGCGGCCGAGGGCGGCGCCGTCTCCGCCGTGGAGCTCGCGAACGGCGACCGCCTCGGCGCCGGCGCCGTGCTCGTCGCCGCGAGCCCGCGCGCCGCGGCCGCCCTCGCGCCCGCGAGCGCGGCGCTCGCCGCGCACGCCGAGCGCGCCCTCCCGGTCCGCGCCGCCTGCCTCGACGTCGCCCTGTCGAGGCTCCCTCGCCAGCGCCCGGGCTTCGTGCTCGGCATCGACCGCCCGCTCTACCTGTCGGTCCACACCGACGCCGCGCGCCTCGCCCCCGCGGGCGGCGCCGTGATCCACACCGCCCAGTACAGCCCCGAGCTCGCCGGCCGCGACCCCGAGCGCGAGCTCGAGGATCTGCTCGACCGCGCGCAGCCCGGCTACCGCGGCGCGATCGTCGAGCGCCGCTTCCTGCCCTCGCTCATCGTCTCCAACGCCGTGGTCACGGCGGAGGGCGGCGGCCACGCAGGGCGCCCCGGCGCCCGCGTCCCGGATCTCGACGGGCTCTTCCTCGCGGGCGACTGGGTCGGGCCGACGGGCATGCTCGCCGACGCGAGCCTCGCCAGCGCGCGGGACGCCGCGCGGGCCATCCTCTCGCGCCGCGCGCTCGACCGCGCGGCGTGACGGGGTTACCCGACGCTCCATGAGCAGCTCCACGGCCTCTCCTGCCCCGAGCGCCGGGCTCGCCGCCCCCGGCTTCGTCGCCGCGAGCTACCGCGAGCACGAGCGCTTCCTCTGGGCCCTCTCCTACCGGCTCACCGGCAGCGCCGCGGACGCGGACGACATCGTGCAGGAGACGTTCGTCCGCGCGCTGGAGCGCCCGCCCGCGCGCACCGAGGAGCCCGTCCGCCCCTGGCTCGCGCGCGTCGCGCTGAACCTCGGCCGCGACGCCCTCCGGCGCCGCAAGCGCCTCGCCTACGACGGACCGTGGCTCCCCTCCCCGATCGAGGCGGAGCCCGAGCCCCCGTCGTTCGAGATCCCGGGCAAGGAGGGCACCGAGGGCCGCTACGACCTCCTCGAGAGCGCGTCCTTCGCCTTCCTCATCGCGCTCGAGGCGCTGACCCCGCAGCAGCGCGCGGTGCTCCTGCTCCGCGACGTCTTCGACTACTCGGTGCAGGAGACCGCCGCCGCGCTCGACCTGTCGGAGGCCAGCGTGAAGACGACCCACCACCGCGCCCGCCGCGCCCTCGAGCCGTACGAGCGCGACCGCTGCCGCCCCTCACCCGAGCTCGTCGAGCGCTCGGGCGCGGCGCTCGTGCGCTTCCTGCAGACGCTCGCGACGCAGGACGTCGCCGCCATCGAGGCGCTCCTGAGCGAGGGCGTCCGGGTCATCAACGACGCGAACGGCGAGTTCAAGGCGGCGCGCCGGATCGTCGTCGGCCCGAACCGGGTCGCGCGGTTCTACGTCGGCCTGCTGAGGATCGACGACCCCGGAGCGCTCCGCCACGAGCTGCGCCTCATCAACGGCCTCCCGGCGGTCGTCATCGAGCGCACGACCACCGTGGAGAAGCTGGCGCCGCGGTTCGTCATGCGCTGCGAGATCGACGCGAGCGGCCTCATCACGGCGATCCACTCCGTGCTGGCCTCGCACAAGCTGACGGCCGTGAAGGCGCTCGCTCCGTGAGCGCGACGGCGAGACCGGCAGGTGAGCAGCGAGGAGACAGCCCCCTGCCGGCCGAGCACTGGAGTGAGTCGTATCGCGGGGCGTACTTCGGCCGGCGAAGTAGATACTGTTGGAGCAACATAGCGCCGGCTGGCGCTCATGTCCATAGCGGAACAGCCCGCTCGCTCAGGTGGCTTTGCCGCCTCCCTGGGCCCGTTCGCGGTGCGCCTCTGCGATGAAGTGACGAACCTCCTTGTCGATGGCGGCGATCGCTATCCCCTTGAAGGGGCGCATCAGGAGAGGCACGTCGAGATCCACGTCCACGGCGCCGGGGCGGAGCTCCATGCTGCCTTTCAGCTTGACGCCCTTCACCGAGAAGCCGAGCTCGGCGCGCTTCGCGTCGCGCCACACGAGGAAAGGCTCGTACTCGGCGTACCGCTCTCGGTACTGCGCGATCGCTCGTTCGGTCGCCAGCTTTGCCTCGCTGTCGTTCAGGTCGTGCTCAATCGTGTGCTTCATGATGGGACCTCGCAGTTCGTATCAGGGCACATCGCGAGAATCGGCCAGGGGACCGTCCGCCGTGAGGCGTCGCTCGCGGGCGCGGCGCCCGGCCGAGTTCCATCGGTGAGATAACACGGATGCGCGGGGCCTGCGGCCCTCTGGCGCTCGTCAGCATCGCGCATCGCGCGCCCGCGCTCTGTGACATTTCGCCACGCGGCGGAACCGCGGGTGTCTGTGGGCGGCCGACCGGGGCCATCACCGTGAAGGCATCGCAACGCCGGAGGGCGCCTTTCCACGGACCGGACGCCGTCGCTGCGCCGGAGGCCGCCCTTCGCGCGGGGGCGCCCTGGCCCTGCGTCCCTCAGTGGCCAGTGGTCACCGAGCCCGGCCTCGCGTAAAGAGAGCCGCCGCCGTGGACCTCCTGTATTTCGCGCTGCTCTGCTCCGTGCTCATCTTCGTGCACGAGCTCGGCCACTTCGTGTGCGCGAAGATCTTCGGCGTGAAGGTCCTCACCTTCTCGATCGGCTTCGGCCCCCGGGTGCTGCGCCTGCGGGGCCGGGAGACGGAGTACTGCGTCGCGCTCCTTCCCCTCGGCGGCTTCGTGAAGATGCTCGAGGAGAACCGGCAGGAGGCCGTGCTCCCCGAGGATCGCAAGCGCACCTTCGAGTCCCAGGCGCTCTGGAAGCGCGTGATCATCGTCATGGCCGGCCCGGCGATGAACGTGCTCTTCCCGGTGCTGCTCTACTTCGCCGTCTTCATCGGGGAGACCCGCTTCGTCCCGCCGACGGTCGGCGTGGTCCTGCCGGGGCACCCGGCCGAGGGCCGGCTGGTCCCGGGCGATCGCATCCTCGAGGTGGACGGCGAGCGCGTCAGCACCTTCGCCGAGCTGCACCGGATCGTGACGAAGAGCCCCAACCAGGAGCTCCGCCTCAAGGTGTTCCGCAACAAGGAGCACGTCGAGGTCACGGTCGTCCCGGAGGAGAAGGTCGTCCAGAAGCCGCTCGAGATCGTGGACCGGGTGGGCGAGATCGGCATCCGGCCGAGCCGCCCCGCCGCCGTGGTGGGCGTCTCGCGGCCCGACTCGCCCGCGTTCCGGGCCGGGCTGCGCACGTTCGACGTCGTGACGGAGGTGCGCGGCACGCCCGTGAAGACGTTCGCCGACCTGGAGCTCGCGCTCGAGGAGAGCCGCGGCGCCACGGTGCCGGTCACGTACCTGCGGCCGGTCACGGTGCCGCGCGCGCTCGGCGGCCTGGCCGAGCTCGCCGTCTACGAGTCGGGCGTCGCCGCGCTGACGCCGGAGAGCGGCCACGGCGACCTGCTCGCGCGGACCGGCATCGAGCCGGCCGACCTCTACGTCGCCGAGGTCCCCGAGGGCTCGGCCGAGTGGGACGCCGAGCTCCGGCCGGGCGATCGCATCACGGAGGTCGACGGGGTCGAGGTCACCGCCTGGTCGACCTTCGTCGAGCGGCTCTTCGCGGCCCCGGATAGACCGCACGTCATCACGTGGCAGCGCTCGGGCCAGCGCAAGAGCGGCACCATCGAGCTCCGCCGCGAGGACTGGATCGACGAGTACGGCCAGCACCGCCCGCGCTTCTACCTGCGCGCGTCGAACTGGTCGCCGATGGTGGCCGAGCCGTTCGTCGACAGCCCGTCGGCCTTCCAGTTCGCCCTGGAGAGCGCGGTCGACGAGACGTACGACGTCATCCGGTTCATCGTGGTCGGGATCGTCCGCATCATGGAGGGCAAGGTCAGCATCTCCACGCTGGGCGGCCCCATCACGGTGTACGACGTGATCGGCGAGGAGGGCGCGAAGGGGGTCAGCTACTTCGTCTGGGCGATGGCGGTCATCTCGATCAACCTCGGGCTCATCAACCTGCTGCCCATCCCGGTGCTCGACGGCGGCCACCTCCTGTTCTTCACGTTCGAGGCCGTGCTGCGGCGCCCGCTGCCGCTGCGCGTCCGCGAGATCGCGAGCCTGGTCGGGCTCGTGGTGCTCATCGGCCTGATGGGCATCGCCTTCAAGAACGACGTCGAGCGCCGCTGGGACGTGATCCAGGGGCAATTCAAGGAGCTCGTTGGCTGACCGGGGCGAAGGTGACGGGCGTGACGGGCGCGACGGCGGCCGCGGCCCGGCGCGCCCGCCGCATCCGGCCGAGAGCGCGCCGCGCGCGGTCGCGGCGCGCGTGCTCGCGCGGGTGTGGGGCTCGGACGCCTTCGCCTCGGCGGCCCTCGACGCCGAGCTGCGCCGCGCGCCGGCGCTCGACCCGCGGGACATAGGCCTCGCGACGGAGCTCGTCTACGGCGTCCTGCGCGCGCAGGCGGCGCTCGAGGCGCGCATCGCCGAGTTCGCCGCGAAGAGCCGCTGGACGGCCGACCCGCTGGTGCGCGCCCACGTGCTGATGGGGGCGTACTCGCTCTGCTTCCTCGATCGCGTCCCCTCGTTCGCCGCGGTCTCGGAGGCGGTGGATGGCGCCCAGGCGGCCGGCGGGCCGCGGGTCGGCGCGTTCGCGAACGCCGTGCTGCGCCGGCTCGCGGCGGCCGTGGAGTCCGGCGGTCGCCCGCCGCTCGCGAGCGCGGTGGTCGCCTCCGCGCCGGGGTGGCTGCGGGGCGCCCTGCGCCGCTCGCTCGGCCGGGCCGCGGCCGAGGCGTTCCTGTCGGCCGGCCCGGTGCCGCCGCCGACCGGCCTCTGCCTCGCCCCTGGTGAGGACCGCGGCGCGTGGATCGAGGCGCTGCGGGCCGCCGCGCCCACCGGGTCCTTCGAGGCGGGGCGCGTCTCACCGACCGCGATCGTCGCGCGGGGGGCGGGCGATCTCCGGCGGCTCCCAGGCTTCGGCGCCGCGTGGATCGGCCAGGAAGAGGGGGCGCAGGCGCTCGCCTTCGCGCTCGGCGCGCGGCCCGGCGAGGCCGTGCTCGACGCCTGCTCCGGCCGGGGCAACAAGTCGTGGCTCCTGTCGCGCGCGGTGCTGCCTTTCGGCGCGGTGGACGCGGCGGACCTGTACCCTGCGAAGCTCTCGCAGCTCCGCGCGGCGCTGGGCGCGCCTCCCGTGAGCGCGGAGGGCGCAGGCGCGGAGGCCGGCGATGCGCAGGCCGGCGCGCGCGACGGGCTCGGGCGGGCTGCGGCCTCCGTGCGCGAGACCTACGCCGTCGACTGGACGGTGGGCGCGGGCGACGTCCCCGAGGGCTACGACCGGGTGCTCGTCGACGCCCCTTGCTCCGGGGTGGGCACGCTGCGGCGGCGCCCGGAGATCGCGCTCCGGCGCGAGGCGGACGATCTCCCCCGCCTGGCCGACCTCCAGGTCGCGATCGCGCGCCGCGCCGCGACCCGCGCCCGGGACGGCGGCCGGCTCGTGTTCGCGGTGTGCAGCGTGCTGCGCGAGGAGTGCGAGGCCGTGGCGGCGCGGCTCGCGGCCCCGGCGGACGACGGCCTCGGCGTCCGGCTGGAGCCGGCGCCGTTCGACGCGGAGCTCGCGCGCGAGCTCGCGGGCGGCGGCGACGCGTTCCGGCTGCTGCCGCACGTGCACGGCACGGACGGGTATTTCGCCGCGATGTTCGTCGTGCGGCGGTGACGACGCGTGACGACGCGTGACGGCGCGCCCGTCCGCCTTCCTTGTACGATGGTAGGCGCATAAGAGCAGCTTGACTTCCGGACAGCGTTTGGACTTCCTAACGACGTTTTGGCGGCAGCTGCCCAGCCACGAAGCGCCGCCGCAGCTGTCGGCAAATGTAAGGAGGTGGGGTTATTGGTGCGATAGCCGCAATTTGTCTCCGCGGTGTTTCTTATCGCTGGGCACTCGCTTCGTGACGCCGCACACTCGTACGGTCAGGGCACTTAACAAACCTTCCGAGTAGCGTGAATCCTGCGCCGAACCTCCTGCAGAACACCCCGGCCGAGCTCGGGCCCGGGTCCGTGTTGGGTCGTTACGAGCTGCTGCTGCCGATCGCAGCAGGCGGCATGGCCATGGTGTGGGCGGCGCGGCTGAAGGGGACGCGCGGCTTCCAGAAGATCGTCGCAGTGAAGACGATGCTGCCGACGCTGTCGGAGGACGACCAGTTCGAGCGCATGTTCCTCTCGGAGGCGTCGCTCGCGTCCCAGATCCGGCACCCGAACGCCGTCGAGATCCTCGACCTCGGCGAGCAGGACGGCGTGCTGTTCCTGGCGATGGAGTGGATCGACGGCATTCCGCTCAACCAGGTGATGAAGGTCGCGAAGCGGCAGAACGGCATGCCGATCCCGATCGCGGTGCGCATCGTGGCGCAGGCCTGCGCCGGCCTGCACGCCGCGCACGAGCTCAAGGACAAGAGCGGCAAGCTCGTCGGCCTGGTGCACCGCGACATCTCCCCGCAGAACATCCTGGTCACGTACAACGGCCTGGCCAAGGTGGTGGACTTCGGCGTGGCCAAGGCCACCGCGCTCAACGACAGCACGACGCAGGCCGGCCAGCTCAAGGGCAAGGTGAGCTACATGGCGCCGGAGCAGGTGCGCGGCGACGCGATCGACCGGCGCGTCGACGTGTTCGCGATGGGCATCGTGCTCTATACGCTGACCACCGGCAAACACCCGTTCCGCAGGGAATCCGAGGGCGCGACGCTGTTCGCCATCTCGTCCACGGACCCGGTGGAGGCGCCGCACGAGTTCCAGGCCGACTACCCGGCGTCGCTCGAGGCCGTGCTGATGCGAGCGCTCGAAAAGGAGCGCGACCAGCGCTACGCCACGGCCAACGAGCTGATGCGAGCGCTCGACAAGGCGCTTCCGCCGGGCCAGCGAGCCACCGACGAGGACGTCGCCAATTTCGTCCGCGAGCTGTTCGAGGACCAGCAGGAGCAAACGCGCGCGGCCCTCACCGAAGCGCTGGAGCGCGCTGACCGCAATCAGCTGAGCAACAACCTGGGCCGCTCCGACGTGACCGGCGCGAGCCCCTCGTCGGTGAGCGCCTTCAGGACCGTCAACCTCCGCGGCGCGGCCCGGGGCGTGGCCGGACAGAGCACGCTCGACGACGAGATCCCGCCGTTCGCGCGCTCCAGGAGCCGCGCGCTGCCCACCGTCGTGATCCTCGGTCTCCTCGCCGCCGGCGTGCTCGCCGTACTGCTCCGGGGCGCCGACGCGCCCGCCCCTCTTCCTTCCGTCGCCGCGCCCGCCGCCCCGGCGTCCGCCGCCCCGGCGCCCGCGCCTCCCAGGGCGGAGGCGCCCCCTGCGACCGAGCCCGGCGCGCCCCCGGGCGAGCCCTCTGCCTCCGTCTCGGCCAGCGCAGCGCCGGCCCCGGCGCCGACGACGCCGGCTCCGCTCCCGGTGTCACCCGCGCGCGCGACGCCCCGCCGTCCGACCAAGCCCGCCGAGCAGAGCAGCTCGCCGAGCCCGACGCCAACCCCCACGCCGCCCAAGTCGTGGAAGCATGATCCGGGGTTCTAGCACCCCGCTCTGGACGAACTCGACTCCTCAGAATGTTCCTGAGAGACTCGCGCCGATCTCGGATCCGCCCGCGACGGGCACGAGCTCGAGCGAGGTTTTCTCGGGCTGCTTTGGCTTCCTGTTCTGAAGAAGCAAGATCGCGGTCGCCGTGCCGACCGCGGCGACGCCGACGCCGAGCGCCACCTGCGCGCCATAGTGATAGAATTTGAGGTCGTCGTAGCGCGACTGCATGGAGGGCGGGCACGACTTGCCGTCCGGGCCGCAGGCGTCTTCCAGATCCTTGAGCGCTCCCTGGCGGAGCCCGAACAACACCCCGGAGCCGATCAGGCTCGCGGCGCCGACGCCCCCGATGACGTACGGCACCACCTTGGACGGCGGCCTCTCCCGCAAGGCGCCCGCCTGGATCAGCAGCTCTTGCGGCAATGCTTCGAGCGTCACCTCGACGCGCGTCACCCCCTCCTCCTTCAGCTCCACCGTCTGTTGGAACGGCCTGTAATTGGGGGCCTTGGCGGTGAGCGCGTGAGGCCCGGGATCGAGCGGCACCTCGACGCCGATGGACGTACCGCCGAGGGCGACGCCGTCGAGCGCAATGGCCGCGGAGGCCGCCCCTTTGCCGCGCACGATGATGAGCTTCGGGATCCGGGCGCGCAGCCGGCCGATCGACTGCTCGACCTCGGCCCGAAAATCGGGCCCCACGGTGTCGGCCTCCGCGAGCGCCAGCTCGTAGCCACCGAGCGCGGTCACGAGCCGCCCCAGATTCTCCTCGCACACGGCGATGTGGAAGCGCACCTGAGGCGTCATCCGCACCTGGCCGACCTCGCGGAACCGCTGCAGGGCCGCGGCCCAGTTGCCCGCTTGCTCGAGCTCGGTCGCCTGCTGAAACTGCGCGCGGGCTTGCTTGAGCGCGTCGGTGTCCTGGGCGAGCGCGGGTGCCTCGAGCAGCAGCAGCACCGCTACGACGCGGAAAATTCGCGGGAAATTCCTCATGCGGCGCTTGCCATGGTGACTTGACGCCTCCGCTCCTGTCAACGTGGCGGCGCAGCCTTCGCCGCGCGCGTCAACATGGCGGCGCGGCTTTCGCCGCGCGACGCCGCACCGCGTCGTGGTCGGAGGTGCGCGCGCGCCGGCGGAGCTTTCGCGCGCGGATCCTGACGCCGCCTTCTCAATTTATGGCCGCGAAATCCGCCAGCGAATGATACTTTTGTCGTTCGATGTCGACCCCTAGCTTTCTGCGTCGCTTCGCGCTGCTCCGCGCGTTCTCGGCCGCCGCGCTGACGGCGGGGATCTTCGCCGCCGCCGCTTCGTGCAGCGTGCCGGACTTCGAGTTCGCGTCGGTATCCGGCCCGCCGGCGCACTGTACGGACGACGCGCAGTCCGACGGCGAGACGGGCCTGAACTGCGGCGGCGAGTGCGATCCATGCCCGCTCGGCTCCGGCTGCGCCGCGAGCCGCGACTGCGCCGAGGGCGAGTGCATCGACGGCGTCTGCCAGGAAGCGGGTTGCATGAACGGCGCCCGCGACGGCTCGGAGTCGGACATCGATTGCGGCGGCAGCTGCGACAAGAAGTGCGCGACCGACCAGACGTGCAACCGGGCCAGCGACTGCGAGAGCGGCGTGTGCCAGGACGGCCAATGCGTCGCGCCGACCTGCACCGACGGGGTGCCCAACGGCACCGAGAGCGACGTGGACTGCGGCGCCGACTGTGGGGGCTGCCAGGACGGCAAGATCTGCCGCTCGAGCGGGGACTGCCTCAGCGACGATTGCATCGACGGGGTGTGCGGCCCCACCTGCTCGGACGGCTACGCCAACTGCGATCGCCAGGCCGAGGGCGAATGCGAGGTGAACGTCCGCACCGACACGGACAACTGCGGCAGCTGCGGCCTGAAGTGCGCGCTGCCGAACGCGACCGCCGAGTGCCAGGGCGGCGCCTGCAAGGTCAAGGCGTGCGAAGCACCCTACGCCGACTGCGACGGCGATCCCGAGAACGGCTGTGAGGTGAACACTGCGACGGACTCGAGCCACTGCGGCGGGTGCGACGAGCTGTGCCCGGCCGCGAACGGCGACGCGTATTGCGAGGCGTCGGAGTGCAAGGTCGAGTGCGACGCGGGCTTCACCGACTGCAACGGCCAGGTCGTCGACGGTTGTGAGAGGGCGACTACCCGTGACGTGTTGCACTGCGGCGGGTGCGGCATCGAGTGCGTTCCCGAGGCGGGCGGCAGGCCCTGGTGCCGCAACGGCGTTTGCGGCGAGACGATTTGCCCGGCCGGCAGGGGCGACTGCAACGGCGACCCCGAGGACAGCTGCGAGGTGAATCTGGCCGCCGATCCGGAGAACTGCGGCACGTGCGGCGGCCTGTGCACGGTCGCCAACGGCACCGGCAAGTGCACGGCCACCGGCTGCGCCATCGGCAGCTGCGAGCCGGGCTTCGCCGACTGCGACGGCAGCTACGACAACGGCTGCGAGACGAGCACGGACACGAGCCTCAGCCACTGCGGCGCCTGCGGCGAGACCTGCACCATCGCCGGCGGCACCCCCAAGTGCGAGGGCGGCGAATGCAAGGTGCGGACGTGCAACAGCGGGATGGGCGACTGCGACGGCAATCCGGACAACGGCTGCGAGACGAACGTCAACTCGAACCAGACCCACTGCGGCGCCTGCGCGGCCGCCGGCGGCGTCAACTGCAACACGATCTACGCGAACGCCACCGCGACCTGCCAGGGCGGCGCGTGCTCCTTCGCCGGCTGCAAGGCGGACTACGGCAACTGCAACAGCTCGCTGACCGACGGCTGCGAGGCCAACGTCAGGACCGACGAGGGGAACTGCGGCGCCTGCGGCACCCAGTGCAACATAATCCACACCACCAGCAACCTGTGCCTCGACGGCACCTGCAACCCGGTGTGCACGAGCGCGCAGTACGACGCTTGCGGGGTGCCGAGGAACGGCTGCAACATCGACCTGTGGAGCGACGAGAGCAACTGCCTCGGCTGCAACCTCGTGTGCGAGAGCGGGGCCAGCGCCCACGTCGCCAGCAATCAATGCAGCTCGTCGGGCTGCAACCCGGTGTGCAGCGGCCTGTGGCGCAGCTGCGACGGCAACGGAATGAACGGCTGCGAGAAGGACGTCTCCAGCGACGTCAACGCCTGCGGCGCCTGCAACGCCCGGTGCCTCCAGGCGCACGCGAGCGCCACCGCCTGCACGGCCGGCACCTGCGTGCCCACCTGCGACCCGGGCTGGAAGGCTTGCGGCAACCCCGGCGACGGCTGCACGACCCAGCTCGGCACCGCCAGCAACTGCGGCGACTGCGGCCACGTGTGCTCGGGGACGAGGTCCATCTGCTCGAACGGCAACTGCGTCGTCTCGCCGGACATCGTCGTCGTCAACTCGGGCACGACCGGCACCTTGAGCACCATCGGGAACTCGGCGCCCATCATCAACGTGAGCCACGCCCTGCAGACACCGCGGGACCACGATCGCATGGTCCTTGTCGGGATCGTCGCCTCCGAGAACTCGCTCGCGCCGGTGAGCGTCACCTACGACGGCACGCCGATGACGCTCTTCAACGGGCAGCAGGCCGACAACAACTCCGCCGCGCGCATCTACTACCTCCTGGACAGCCAGCTTCCGGCCGCCACCGGCAACAAGCCCGTGGTGGTGCAGATGGCGAACGCGAACACCTGGGGCGTGTACTTCGCCAACGTGGTGGAGCTGAAGGGCGTGCACCAGTCGAGCACGTTCGCGAGCGCCATCACGACCGGCATCCACACCAACACGACGGACTGCGGCACCAGCGCCGTGCCCCGAGGGGTGACCACCAACTTCAGCGCGAGCGGCTCGTTCGTGTACACGGTGATGGCGGCGCGCAACGGCAACACCGGCGCCACCATCAGCCCCACCGCGGCGACCTCCACCATGAACCGGCGCCTGACCGATCCGGCGGTCATGGTCGCGCTGGCCGGCTATCTCGTGGCCGACTCCAACACCACCATCTCGTGGAACGTGAGCGGCTGCTACAGCACCGCCGGCGTCGGCGTCGCCGTGCGGCGCGCCAGCGGCGGCTGAGCGCCTCGAGGCGCCACGCTCCTCCCCCGATCCGCAGGCGCCGGCTACCTGACCAGCCGCACCACGACGAGCTCGCGCTCCCCTCGCCCGCGCCGCCGCTCGACGCCGAACCGTCTCGTCTTCGCCGATCCCCCCAGGACCCTCCCATCACACGCGACCGTCACGAGCGCCGCCGCGAGGAATCAACTCGCGGACGGCCCCCGTCGGCGCCGAAGCCCGCGCCCGTCGCCACCGCTCCGCCCGATGACAGGTACCACCATGAAGTCAAAACTATCACGGATACCCGAGCGCCCCCGACGCTCGACCATGCATATGCCCAGTTGAGAACATTACCGCTTCGCTCCGACATCCCTTCGGCGCTCACGAGAAACGACCCACCTGCGCTCGTCAGAAATGGTCCGGACGGTCGGGCGAGCCCGATCGCTGCCATGTCGCGCGCCCTCCAGCCGCTGTACCGTGCCGCGCGCGTGTGAGAGGATCGCTCTCGACCATGAAGAGGATCAAGCTCAAGCTCCACAGCGACGAGTACCACCTCAGCGCCGTCGGCTATCTGTTCGAGGACCCGGCGCCCACCGCGGATCCGGCGGGGGTGAGGCCGTTCTCGATCCGCAACACGGTCTTCCCCGAGTTCGATCTGGATCCCGGCAACTACGTGTTCCGCTTCAGGGTCCGGAACGGAAGCGGCAAGTTCCAGATCTTCGCCTTCGATCCCAAGACGAACCAGAGCACCCGCGCCGAATACGACACGTCGAGCGGCGCCGATTGCCTCACCTTCCGTTTCACGGTGGCGCCGTGAGGGGCGCCCTGCTGCTCCAGCGCGCCGCAGCGCTGCTCTCGCTCACGCTGGCCGCGCCCGCGCTCGCCCAGGGCGCGGGGCAGCCGTCGGCTCCCGTGCCGCCGGGCGCAGCGCCCCCGGCGCCCGTCCGTCCGGCCGCCAGCGCGCCCGGCGCCCCCACGGCGGCCAGCGCCCCCACGGCGCCGGTCCCGTCTGCCGCGCCGAGCACACCCGCCGCGCCGACGGCGGCGCCGGGCGCTGGCGCGGCCGTGGCGCCCGCGCAGCCGGGCCGCGCGATTGCGCCGGTCGCCCCGGCCGCGTCGGGCGCTCCCATCGCCCCCATTGCGCCGCTCGCGCCTGCCGGGGGCGCGGCCATCGCGCCGGCCGCCACGGGCCGCGAGCTCGTCTACCTCGTTCCGGTCGGGATCACGGGCAGCTCCGGGGGCGCGGCGCTCGCGCGGGTCGGCTTCGGCGTGCTGGCCGGGTTCGGCGAGGTGACGGATCCGACGGCATGGGATGTGAGCGCCGTGATCGAGGCCGAGGTAGCGGCCGAGGACGGGCTGGCCACGCTGATCGGGTTCTCCGCCACCGACGATGCGGCCCAGACGCCCACCGGCACCCTGCGCCTGTCCGCCTCGTTCGCGCGGCTCGACTTCGAGGGGGAGGGCAGCTCGGCCTATCCCCCGCTGATCCTCTACGTCGGCGGCGCGGTCGGCCGCACCCGGTTCAGCTACCTGGGTCCGGGCCCCGAGCGGCGCGACCAGAGCCTGCCGCCGACCTACGCGCCGCGCGAGCTCACCGCTGTCCCCTGGAGCGTCGGCGCGGCGGCGGTCTACGTCGGCGAGGGCGGGAAGAAGCTCGCGCCCACGCTCGAAGGGCAGATCAAGTTCGACTCGCGCTGGACCGCGTCGACGGACACGCTCGAGTGGTGCGAGCCCGCGGGCGACGTCGTCCACGGCGTAGATCCGGTCACCCAGTCCACCACCTTCGTCCCTGCCACGCGCTGCCGGCAGGAGGTGCTCGGCGCGCCGGTGCAGAGCCAGGAGCTCACGATCGCGGCGCACGCCGGGCTCGTCGACAAGGTGGCGAACGCCACGTTCCGCGCGGCGCTCGGCGCGAAGGTGGCGGTCGCGCTCAACGACGAGGCGCCCGCCGATGTCCGCCTCAGCCTGCGCGCCCCGGTCCATGTGACGCTGGCGCGCGCGCCGGTGGGGACGGAGTACCGCGGGCTCATCCGGCTGATGCCAGCGCTCAACGTGATCCGTAGCTCGACCGGAGGGACGGACGTCAGCGGCACGCTCGAGATCGCCTTCCTCGGCCAGCGCGCGATGTTCGCCGACAACTACACCGACCTCTGACGTCGGCCGCGACACGCCCCTCGCGGCCGCCGCGCCCTTGCCCGCGCAGCGTTGCCGCGGCCTCTCCCGCGAACCCTGCCGCCAGACGCAGCGCCCCGGCCTGGGCGCCTGCCCCGCCCGGCACCTTTCTTGGCCCACCGCGCCAGCATCCGCTACCGACGCACGAGAGCAGCGGAGGTGCACCCGGAAGCAGCATCGGGTGGGCCGCCGCGGCTCGCTAGGGAGACAGCGATGGGCCCGAGCGCAGCGTACAAGGTGGAGGGGCTTGGCGACGGCGTGCCGGCGTCGGGCGGCGCGGAGGGGTGCAGGCAGGGGCAGCTGAGCAGCCTCTGCAGCGCCCCCACGATGCCGTTCACGTCGCACGCCGGCGGCGCGGAGGAGGCACCGGCGGAGTCGAAGCCCTGGTGCATCGACCGCGGCGACTTTCTCGAGGCGATGAGCACGGTCGCGCTCTGGCGCGCGCTGGAGCTGGGGGAGCTCCCCCACAGCACGCGCGTCTGGCGCGAAGGCCTCGAGTGCTGGACGCCTGCCGGCGAGGTGAAGGCGCTCGGCTGGACCATTTCCCAGCCGCCCCCGCGCGACGAGGCGCCCGCCCTCTCCGCCGCGGGCGAGGCGCCTGAGTCCACCGGCCCGCTCAGCTTCGCGTTGACGCCGGACGACCTCAGCTCCGTCGCGCCCCGCTTCCACCAGGGCGCCCCCGCGAAGGCGCGCGGCGAGCGCGCCGAGGCCTTCACCCTCGGCCGGTTCCCGCTGGCCGAGGCCGTGCTGCGGCGGGACAGCCCCTCGCAGCCGATTTCTCTTGATATTCCGTCCTGTTTCCCCGCAGCCCCCTCGTCCCCGCCCGACACGCTCCCGAGCGCCGTGGCGCCGAGGCCCGGCGCCGCGAAGCCCGGGCTCGGGCCGGCGCGTGGCGAGCGCGACGCGGATCAGACGCCGCGCGGGCGGGTGTCGGGCGCCTGGTCGCGGCTCGCGCGGCGCGCCCGCGTCTCTCGCGGCGCCGCCGGAGCGGCCGCGGGCAGCGCGGCGCTCGTGCTCGTGCTGGGCCTCTCGGTGCTGAGCGTGGTCGCCCCTGAGGCCTCGCCTGCGAGGCCTGCGGCCGCGCAGGCTGCGCACCTCGGCGTGGCCCAGGGCGTCGCGGCCGCCGCCGCGCAGGTCGCCGTGCCTGCCCCGGACCTCGCCGCGAGCACCGGCGCTGCGGCGCTTGCCGTGGCGGCCCCGGCGCGCGACGGCGCGGCGGCCGAAGCGGCCCCGGCGCGCGACGGCGCGGCGGCCGACGCGACGTCGGCGCGCGAGGAAGCGGCCGCGACCCCGGGCGAGGGCACCGGCGCGCCCGCGCTGCCGCTCCACCGGGCGGAGAAGGCCTCGGCGTCCAGCGCGAAGCCGGCGCCGTCGGGTCGCCGCGAGCGCGGGCAGTTCCGCCTGAGGCGAG
Source organism: Sorangium sp. So ce363 (assembly GCF_051520435.1). Lineage (NCBI taxonomy): Bacteria > Pseudomonadati > Myxococcota > Polyangiales > Polyangiaceae > Sorangium > Sorangium sp. So ce363. Next base: position 10,969,747 of record NZ_CP150333.1, read on the forward strand.
GCCGATCCGAAGCGGACGCCACGCGCGGCATCAGTTATCCGTCCCGCAGAGCCGACTCATGGATCGGGACGGGTGCCATCCTGCGCGACTCGCGCTAAGGTGCGCGCCGCGCGGCGGTCGGCTCCGTCCCGCAGCACTCCGGCGTCGTTCAAGGGCAGGACGGGGGACTTTGAATCCCCTAATCGTGGTTCGAATCCACGCGCCGGAACCATCGAGCCCCCGCGCCCTCTGAGGGGGGTCATGGCGGTCGATGTCCATCGCGTCGGCGGGGGCGCCTCGGGCGAGGTCGCACCGCCTCGCGGGTGCGTCCTGCACCGTCACCTGCTCGCTATTGTCTGGCGCGGTCGAGCCGGGGTTGTTTACCGTGGTCTCACCGAGGGCTCTGCGCCTGCCACGCGGCGTGCGCGAGCCCCTGGCTCCTGGAGGACCGGACGGCGTGGCGAGCGATGAAGGGGCCCGCGGACGCGGAGCCCCTACCCATGTAGATACGGACCGCGGAGGCGGCTCTCCGCCCCCTGCGGGCGCGGAGCTCGGACGCGCGTCGGCGGCGCCGCTCGAGGCGGGCGAGGCGCAGTTCATCGCGCGGCTCGTCGCGCGTGACGAGAGCGCGTTCAACGAGCTCGTGATCATGTACGAGCGCCGCGTGTTCGCGCTCGTCTACCGCATGCTCGGCCGGCGTGACGAGGCCGAGGACGTGTCCCAGGAAGTCTTCGTGCAGGTCTTCAAGGCGATCGATCAGTTCCGCGGCGAATCGAAGCTCTCGACGTGGATCTATCGGATCGCCGTGAATCTCTGCAAGAACCGGACGAAGTACCTCTCGCGGCGGCACGCTGGCGCCCAGGACGACGTCGACGCCATGGCCGAGCGGGTGCCGCTGTCCGCGGCCAAGGGCGTGAGCGTCGGCGACGTGAGCCGGCCTGACGAGCTGGTGGAGGGGATGCAGCTCGAGGCGGTCGTGAAGCGCGCCATCGGGCAGCTCGATCCCGAGTTCCGGGAGGCGCTCATCCTTCGCGACGTGGAGGACATGTCGTACGAAGAGATCGCCTCGGTCACGGGTTTGCCGGACGGGACGGTGAAGAGCCGGATTCATCGCGCGCGCGGCCAGCTCCGCGCGCTGGTCGAGAAGATGATGGGTGAGAAGGTGAGAGGCGGGAAATGAGCGGAGCGGACGACCCGAAGCGCACGGGGCGAGCCGATGAGCCGGCCGCTTCGGGCGCGGAGAGCGGCAGCCGTCCCTCGGCTCCCCCCGTGGAGCGCCCGCCCGCCGCCGCCGCGCCCCTGCGCGACCTTCCCGAGGACGGCGATCTCCCCGAGGACGGCGATCTCCCCGAGGACGGCGACTTGCCGCTCGTCGACGAGCTGGATCTGCGCGAGCTGGTCCGAGGGGCGATGCGTCCGCCGCCCGCGGCGCCGCCGAGCCTTCTCCGCGGCGTGCAGCGCCGGATCCGGGTGCGCTCGCGGGGGAAGTTCTACGGCGACGGCTGGAGCACCGCGCGTTCGCCGCGCTCGACCTACCTGATGACGAGCCTCTTCATGCTCGCCCTCATCGCCTTCGTCTTCCTGGTGCTCATCCCCTGGAGCGGCGGCGCCCTGCCCTGATCACCGTCACCGAGCGGCGGTCACTGGGTCCAACGAACGAGGACGCAGGTCACGTTGTCGGGCCCGCCGTTCTCGTTGGCGCGCTCGATCATCTTGGCGGTCGCGACCTGGATGTCCTGATGCTCCGTCAGGATCTGGGTCATCTCCAGGTCGCTCACCGGGCCGGAGAGCCCGTCCGAGCAGAGGACGTACGTGTCGTTCAGCTGCGGCACCTCGAAGCGGGTGTCGACCTTGACCGTGTCCTTCATCCCGAGCGCGCGCACGATCACGTTCTTGTGCGGGAAGTTCGCGATCTCCTCGGGCGTGAGCCGCTTCATCTTGATGTAGTCGTTGAGGAGCGAGTGGTCCTCGGTGAGCATCTCGAGCCGGCCCTCGCGGAAGCGGTAGACCCGGCTGTCGCCGACGTGGGCGACGTAGACGCCGTCGTTCGCCGTGAAGATGCCGACGAACGTCGTCCCCATTCCCCGCTTCTTCGCCTCGCGCTGCGCGGTCTCGTAGATCCGCAGGTTGGCGAGCTTGATCCCCGTGATCAGCCGGTTCTCTTCGTAGCCCTTGGACCGGTCCATCTTGTAGGGCCAGGTCCGCTCCGGGTCGTCCTGCGTCTGGGCGAAGAAGTCCTGCATCGCGTCGACGGCCATCTTCGACGCGACCTCGCCCGACGCATGCCCCCCCATTCCATCGGCGACCATGAAGAGGCCGTACTCCACCATGATGCCGAAGTTGTCCTCGTTGTGGTTGCGCTTGCGCCCGACGTTCGTCTCGCCGGCCACTTCGATTCGAAACGTTTGGGACACGGATCACCCGATCGATGGCCCCGCGCTAGGCGCGAGGTTGAATGAGAACCGCGAGCGCGCCCGTCCGAGCCGCTCGAGCCCGATCCTGGAGGTTCGGTTGACGGGGTGTCAACCGGATCGGGCCCGAGCGCCGAGCTTATAGAATCCGCGCGCGGCCCCGCATCATTTTTTGCCTACTTGCGGTACTCCTCGGTCGACTTGCCGCCCGAGCTCGGCGGCGGGAGCTCGGCCTCCGGCCGCTTCGCCGCGGCGGCCGACGGATCCGGCGCAGCGCGGAGCACGACCGTGACCTGCCGGTACTTCCCGCGGCTCAGCAACGTGAGCGGGACCTTCTCGCCGACCGCGTGCGTCCGGATCGCGTCGGAGAGCGCCTCGGGGCTGGTGACGGGCACGCCGTCGACGGCGAGGATCATGTCGCTCTCCGCGCGATCGCCGCCCGTCAAGCGGGCCTCGTCCGCAGGGCTCTCGGGGTGCACCACGGTGACCCGGACCCCCTTCGCGACCGGCGCCGCCGCGCTGACGCCCTGGATCCCGAGCCACGCCGCGGGCGGCACGGCCTCCTTCGGCACCGCGCGAAGGAACGCCCTGACCGCGCTGATCGGCACGCCGAAGGCGACGGGCGTGCAGGGCTTGCCCTCGTTCGGGGCGCAGCCGCGGCCCAGGATCGCGACCACGCGGCCGTCCTCGTCGATGATGGGCGCGCCCAGATCGAGCGGCGAGACGCGCGACCCGAGCTCGATCGCGCGCTCGAGCGGCCGGTCGTCGCCGCCGATCAGCGTCTTGTGCGATCGCAGCACGAGCGCGGTGGCCGCGACCTTGCCGCGCGCCGCCGAGAACGAGCGGATCTGCGCGTCCGGCCGCACCGGATCGCGCGACGAGGCGGTGAGCCCCTCGGCCCACTTGCCGGTCTGCGGCACGAGCAGCGCGAGATCCCACACGCGGTCGTGGTGGCCGAGCTTCACCCGCACGGTGGTCCCGTCGGCGAGGCGCGCCGTGAGGTCGTTGCCCGCGCCGAGCGGCGAGAGCGCCGTCAGGATGCGCCCGTCGCCGGCGAGCGCCGCGCCGAGGCCGAGGACCTGCCCGCCGCGCTCGATGACCACCACGCCGCGCGCGGCGCGCTCCTCCACCGGCGGCTCCGCCTTGTCCTTCTCGGCCGGACCCCCCTTCGGCTCGGCGGCGGCCGCCTTCTTCTCCTTCCCGCCCGCGCTGGCCCGGGTCGGGAGCACCACCCGCTTGCCGGCCGGCGGGGCTTCACCCTCCCCCTGAGCCTGCGCCTCGCCGGGCGCGCCCTGCGCGAGCGCCGCGGGGGCGGCGAGCGCTGCGGCGGCGGACACGGCAGCGGCGAGCGCCAGCGACCGTCTCCATCGCTTCACACGCGACCTGTCAACGGGATCGCTCGCCGCCGCGCCCCGGGGCGCGGCGGCGTTTGTGACACCAGGCGGGCTTGTCTCGTTCATAAGCGCGGCTCCTGAGGCGACGGCCGATTCTGCTGCGGCGGGGATCGCATTGCAAAAGGCAAAGGCCGGACCGCGCTGTACCGTGGGATCGGGCACCGGAGTCCGCCGGGGGCGGGGGGCGAAAAAAAATCCGGTCACGAACTCGGGGGACGGGGGCACATGGCCGGCGATGAGGCAGCGATGGCAGCGGGGTTAGCGCTCGTTGGGTCGGAGGGCGACGCGCGGGCCGACGAGGCGCGCGCGATCGAGGGGCTGATCGGGGCAGGCGACTTCCGGGAAGCGCTGTCGCGGTGTGCGAAGGCCTACGCCATGCCGCTGGGCCGGCTGTGCATGGCGTTCACGGGGTCGCAGGCCGAGAGCGAGGAGCTGGTGCAGGAGACGCTGCTCGCGGCGTTCGATGCGTTCCCGCAGTACCGCGCCGAGGGGAGCGTGCGGGCCTGGCTCTTCGGGATCGCGCGGCGCCTCTGCGGGCGGCACACCGAGCTCAGGGCGCGGCGTGAGGCGCGGCTGCGCCTCGTCCACGACACCCGGCCGCGGCCCGACGCGAGCGAGCTCGCGGCGGAGCGCGAGCGGGCCGAGCGCGCCCGCGCCGCGCTCTCGCGGCTCAAGCCGAGCGAGCGCGAGGCGGTGGTGCTGCGCTTCGAGGCAGGCCTCTCCTTCAAGGAGGTGGCCATCGCGTGCGGGATCGACGAGGCGGCGGCGCGGAAGCGGGTGAGCCGCGCGCTTTCGCGGCTCAGGGCCGAGCTGGGCGAGGAGTGAGGGCGATGGGCGCGACAGAGACGGGTTCGGTTGGGCTTTGCGGCGAGGTCGAGGAGCAGCTCGCGGAGGTGCTCGACGGGACGGCGCGGCCGGCGCTGTACGAGCACATCGCCGGCTGCGACGCGTGCCGCGATCTCCGCCACGACGCAGCGCGCGCCGCGGAGGTCGCCGCGGCGGCCGGCGCGGACTTCCGGCCGGCAGACGGATTCGCAGACGCGCTGCTCCGGCGGCTCGAGGCGGCGCGCCCCTCGGAGGGCGCGACGAGCGGCGCGGTCCTGAAGGTGGCGGCCGACGAGCAACACGGCGCCGCAGGCGCGCGATCCGGCGTGACCGAGGGGCGATCGGACATCGCCGAAGGGCGATCGGACACCGCCGAAGGGCGATCGGACACCGCCGAAGGGCGATCCGACATCGCCGAGCAACGATCGGACGCGGCCGAAGGGCGATCCGACACCGCTGAAGCCCGATCCGACATCGCCGAGCAACGATCGGACACGGCCGACGTCCGATCCGGCACCACCGAAGAGCGTTCCCCTACGCCCAGGCCGCGTCCCGACACTTCCGGAGCGCGATCCGGCGCGGCCGAGGCGCGCACGGGCGGACCGCGCTCCACGATGCCGGAGCGAACCGCGCCGGCAGCGCGCCGCATGGCCTTCGGGCGGCGCTCGGCCTTCGCCGCCGCCGCCCTGGCCGCGGCGGCGGCGGTAGCGGCCGGCGTCGCCCTGCGGCGCGGCGGCGAAACGACGGCGGCGCCCGTCGCCGCGGCGGCCGGGGCGCCATGGTCCGGCAAGGTCGCCTCGGTGTCGCGCGCGTCGGCCGACAGGTCGGGCGGCCTCGAGGCGTGCGACGCCGCGGGCGCCTGCGCGCCGCTCGCCGCGGGCGCCGCGCTCCCGGAGGGCGCGACCCTGCGCACCGACGCGCGGACGCGCGCCCACCTGTCGCTCGCGGACGGCTCCGCGCTCGCCATCGACCGCGGCTCCCGCGTGTGGATCGCCGGCGACGGCCGCCGCGCGCGCGTCGACGAGGGCGCCGTCGTCCTCGACGTCACCCCGGCCCCCGGCGCGCCGCCCGCGCGCGTCGAGGTGCCGCACGGCCAGATCGAGGTGCTCGGGACCAAGCTCGCGATCACCGCGGGCGCCGCGCGCGCCTCGGTCGAGGTGGCCCGCGGCGCCGTGCGCGTCACCGGTGAGCGCGGCGAGCCCGTCGAGGTGCGCGCCGGCGAGGAGGCGACGCTCGCGAAGGGCGCCGCGCCCGAGGTCGCGAGCGCGACGTCGCTCGCCGACACGCTCGAGTGGAGCGACCGCTCCGCCGAGGAGGCCGACGCCCCGGCGCTCCGCGGCCTCGGCGAGCTCAGGGCGCGCAGGCCGGGCGCGACGCAGGAGAAAGAGCGGGCCGTCCGGCTCGCCAGGCACGCCGTCAAGGTGCGGATCGTCGACGTCGTCGCCAGGACCGAGATCGACGAGACCTTCGCCAACGACACCGACGAGGAGCTCGAGGGCATCTTCCGGTTCCCGCTCCCGCCGGGCGCGCAGATCGAGCGGCTCGCGCTCGAGGTGGACGGCAAGCTCGTCGAGGGCGCGTTCGTCGATCGCGATCGCGGGGCCGCGATCTGGCGCGGCGTCCTCCAGAACGCCGCCCCCAAGGCGCCCAAGCCGCGCGAGGAGATCATCTGGGTCCCCGGCCCGTGGCGCGACCCCGCGCTGCTCGAGTGGCAGCGGGGCGGCCGGTTCGAGCTGCGCATCTTCCCCATCCCGAAGCGCGGCTCGCGGCGCGTCGTGCTCACCTACACGCAGCTCGTCGAGCAGGCCGGCGGCGTCCGGCGCTTCACCTACCCGCTCGCCCACGACCAGAGCGGCACGACGAACATCGGCGACTTCTCGCTCGACGTGCAGGTGCTCGGCCACGACCGGGAGTTCGGCGTCGCGACGCGCGGCTACGATCTCGCCGCCGCGCCCGCGGACGGCGCGGCCGACCGCCGCACGCTGGAGGCCCGCGGGTTCACGCCGGCCGGCGACCTCACGGTCGAGTACGCGCTCCCCGATCGCGACCGGCCCGTCACCGCTTGGGCCTACAGGATGCCCCCCGCCCCGGCGCCGGCCACGCCACCCGCGGCCTCCCAGGCGCGGCGCGGCGCGGCCGGCGCGGCCGGAACGTCGAAGCGCGACGGCGCGGAGCACGAGGCCTCCCTCGCCGCAGCGCAGGCCATCGCGAGCGACACGTCGCCGTACGTCGCGATCGCGATCCGGCCCCGGCTCCCCCGGTGGCAGGAGTCGACCTCGCGGCGCCACGCGATCGTCGTCGACTCGAGCCGATCCATGGTCGGCGAGCGGTTCGCCCGCGCGACGCGGCTCGCCTCGGCGCTCGTCCGCGAGATGGACCGGCGCGACGAGGTCGTCGTGCTCGCGTGCGACACCCTCTGCCGCTCGCTCGGAGACGCCGGCCAGGGCGGCGCCGCGCGCCCCATGGCCCCCGGCGCCGCCTCGGCGGGCGAGGTCGAGCGCTTCCTCGGCGGCATCGAGCCCGACGGCGGCAGCGATCTCGCCGCGGCGATGATCGCGGCGCGCGCGGCCGCCGGCCCGCTCGACGGCAAGGAGCTCCGGATCATCTACCTCGGCGACGGCACGCCCTCGGTCGGCCCGACGCGCCCCGCCCACATCGAGGCCGCGGTGCGCGGCGCGGTCCCCGCGGACGGCGCCGCCGCGGTGGTCGCGGTCGCGCTCGGGAGCGACGCGGACACCACGTCGCTCAGGGCGCTCGCGCGGGGCGGCGGCGGGGTGATGGTCCCCTACGTGCCCGGCCAGAAGGTCGCGAGCACGGCGCAGTCGGTCCTCGGCGCGGCGTACGGCCTCGCGCTGCGCGATCCCGAGATCGAGCTCCCGCCCGGCCTGACCCAGGTCACGCCGGCGCGGCTCGACCCGATCCGCGCCGGCGGCGAGGCGCTCGTCGTGGCGCGGATGAGCTCCGGGGCCGACGTGAGCGGCGCGATCCGCCTCCGCGGCCGCGTCTCGGGCGAGCGCTTCGAGCAGACCTACCCCGTCAACATCGTCGCCACGACCGGCGCGGGCAACGCCTTCGTCCCGCGCCTCTACGCCGCGGCGAAGATCGCGGAGCTCGAGGAGACCGGCGGCGACGCGCAGAAGCCCGCCATCATCGAGCTGTCGCGGCGCTTCTCGGTGGCGAGCCGGTTCACCTCGCTGCTCGTCCTGGAGAGCGAGGCGATGTTCAAGGCGTTCGGCCTCGATCGAGACGGCATCACCTCCGCCTTCACGGGCGAGGAGCAGGCCGAGCGTGTGAGCGCGAGCGCCGAGGGGGAGGAGCCCGGCAACGCGGCGGACGAGGGCGCCGAGGAGAAGGGCGACGCGCTCGGGGCGGGCCTCGGCCTGTCGGGCAGCGGCAGGGGCGGCGGCGGCTCCGGCTGGCCGGACGCCGCGCCGGCCGCGAAGGCGGAGTCTCGCACGTCGGCCGGCGCCCGCCCGGCGTCGCCCGCCAAGCGACGATTCCAAAAGTTCGATCCCCTTTCGGGCTCGCTCGACGACATGCCTGCGCCGGCGCCGGCGCCGGCGCCGGCGCCGGCGCCGACGGCCGCCGCGCCCGCGGAGCCGAAGCCGGCGCCCCCGCTGGACGAGCGCGCCCGGAGATCGCGCGACGACGGCCTCGTCGCTGCCGAGGAGTGGTCGCGCCCGCCGCCGTCGCGGCGGATGATCCCGATGCGCCGGGTGTTCGATCGCAAGGTGAGCTTCGACGCGACGAACACGCTCGCGCCCGAAAGCGCCGCGAAGACCGCGGCCGCCGAGGCGGCGCTCGCGGCGGCCCCGGACAGCCGCGACAGGACGGCGGGCCTCTACGCGCTCTACGCCACGACCGGCCGCCTCGGCGAGGCCCAGGAGCTGACCGCGCGCTGGAGCGGGCGCGACGCGCTCGATCCCGACGCGCTCATCGCCCGCGCCGACCTCGCGGCGCGGCAGGGCCAGCGCGACCGCGCCGCGCGCATCCTCGGCGGCCTCGCCGACGTGCGCCCCGGCGACCGGGCCACCCAGGCGCGGCTCGCCGAGCTCTGGGACGCCGCGGGGCGGCCCGCGTTCGCGTGCCAGCACCGGGTGGCGCTCGCCGACCTCGCGCCCGCCGACGCGAAGCTCGTCGCCGCCGCGATCCGGTGCGCCGGCGAGGGCGGCATGAGCGAGCTCGCGAGCCAGCTCCGCCTCGACGCGACCTCCGCCCTCCGCGCGGAGATCGACCGGCGGCTCGCGCAGCCGGACGCGGCGCCGGCCGCCGACCTGCCCGGCGACGTGCGGCTCAGCGCCGAGTGGACCGGCGGCGCCGACCTCGACCTCTCCCTCATCGACGCGCAGGGGCGGCGCGTCTCGTGGATGGGCGCGACCCTCCCGTCGGTGGGTGTGCGCTCGCGCGACGCGACGAGCACGCGTTCGGAGTCCCTCGCCCTGCGGAGCCTCCCCAAGGGGAGCTACGTCGTCGAGATCGCGCGCGCGTCGGCCGAGGAGGGCGCCGGCGCCTCGAGTCCCGGGGCCAGCGCGCCGGGCCCGGTCCGCGGCGAGCTCACCCTGCGCCTCGCGGGAGAGACCCGCAAGGTGCCCTTCACGCTCGACGGCGCGCGCCTCGAGCTCGGCACGGTGCGCGTCTTCTTCACCTCCCGCCTGGTGCCGGTCGACGGCCTGGCGGCCCCGCCGTTCTGAGGAAACTGACGAAACTGACGAAACTGACGGAACGGACGAAGACGAACCTGACGGGACCGACCTCCGCCCACGCGCGGAGGCCCTCTCTTGCGCACCCCTCCCTTCACATGTCCTGAACGACCCTCGCAGCGCGCTTCCGTAACAACCTCTTCATCGCCCCCCCGGGCGCGCTCGCCCGGGGATCGAGCGGCCCTCCCGCCGCGCTCGTGTCGGGCGGAGATACCCGATACAGTTTCGACATGAATCCGCTCGTCCCGGACTTCATCCTCGAACAGGACGCCGAAGGGCAATACGCGGGAGCGGTCGACGCGGCTGTCCTGCACGTCTCGCTGCCGGCGATCGTGGAGCTCGCCGAGCAGATGATCGCGCGCCAGGCGCTCGATCCGGACGCGCTGCGCTCGTTCTTCGATCCGCTGTTCGAGGCCGTGCACCAGTCGGGCGGGTTCGTCGCGACGCTGTCGCCCGCCGGCGGGTTCACCGCGCTGTTCCCCGATCGGCCAGGGCGCAACGTCACCCGGCACGCCCGCAGCGCGGCGCTCGCGATGCGGCGCAGCCTCCTGGAGCTCGCGGCGCGGCGCACGCTGGGCGCCGGGGGCGCGCAGACGCCGTTCAGGATCGGGCTCGCCTGGGGCACGGTCCACTGGACGATCGTGCGCATCGCCCCGGATCGCGCGTACTTCCTGATCTACGGCCCCGCGATGGAGGCCTGCCAGGCGACCGACCGCGGGGGGGACGACAGCGAGCTCCACCTCGATCGCAGCTTCCGCGAGCGGCTCCCCGCGGCGAGCGCGCGGGAGAGCGTGGCGGAGCTCGACGAGGCCGATCTCCTGAGCGGCCCCCCCTCGCTGACGATCACGTCGGCCCCGACGGACGCGGACGTCGAGGCGTTCCTGCCGCCGGGCGCGGGCGATCTCGCGCCGGAGGGCGAGATCCGCGAGGTGACGACGGTGTCGGTCTCGCTCGATCGGGTGGAGAGCCCGACGGAGCTCCTCCAGCAGCTGCACGAGATCTCGGCGATGTACGGCGCGACGTTCGCCGGCATGACCGTGACCGAGCGCGGCTTCGGCGCGCAGTTCTACTTCGGCGCGCCCGTCGCGCACGAGAGCGACCACGATCGCGCCCTCGACTTCGCGCTCGAGCTGAAGAGCAACGGCCTCGGCGTGCCCCGGCTCGCGGTGGGCGTCACCCGCGCGCGCTGCCTCGTCGGCTTCTTCGGCGCCGTGGGCCGCCGCGAGTTCGCGTGCGTCGGCCGCGCCATCCACCTCGCCGCGCAGATCGCGCGGAAGGCCGCGCCGTCGTCGATCTGGGCGGACGAGCGGGCGTTCCGCGCGGGCGAGGCGAGCCACCAGTGGTCGACGGAGAACATCTTCCGGTTCGACGGGTTCGATCTGCCGATCCTCGTCTACTCGCTCGAGCGGCGGCGCATCGCGGTGCAGGAGGAGTTCTACGACCTCGGCCCCATCGGCCGCGAGGTCGAGCTCGGGCGGCTCACGCAGGCGCTCGAGCCCCTGTTCACCGGGCGCTCCGCGGGCGTCGTGTACATCCTCGGCGAGGCGGGCATCGGCAAGAGCTACCTCGTGCACAGCTACCGCCACCAGCGCGCGCAGCTCATGGACATGCGCCCGCTCCTGTGGATCGAGGCCCGCTGCGATCAGACGCTGAGGACCCCGCTCTACGCGTTCGAGTTCGCGCTCAAGGAGTACCTCGGGATCTCGTCGGAGCTCGGCCAGCGGGCCAAGGAGGCGGGGCTCGATCTCGCGCTGGAGCTGCTCCTGGAGCGGCTGCCCGAGAGCTGGACCGAGGTGCGGGCCGGGATCGACAGATCGCGCGAGGCGCTCGCGCGGCTGCTCAGGCTGCGCGGCCAGGAGGCGGGAGCCGAGGCCGGGGGGCGCGACGAGGTCCTCGGGGCGCTCGCCGCGCTGCTCGTCGCGGAGAGCTCGCTGCAGCCGGTGGTGGTGCACCTCGACGACGCGCAGTGGGCCGATCGGACCTCGCTCGACGCGGTGCGCGCGATCACGGCCGCCTGCAGGGACCTGCCGCTGGCGGTGATCTGCTCGGCGCGGCCGGCGGCGTCCTCGGGGGAGGGCGTGGACGCCCGCATCCCGCTCGACGCCGGCATCCCGTCGCAGGCGATCGAGCTCGCGCCGCTCCCGGCGGAGCGGCTGCTCGCGCTCGCGGAGCCGTTCTTCGGCGGCCCGCTCCCCACGATGCTCGGGTCGCTGCTCGGCCAGACCGCGGGAGGGAACCCGTTCTTCGCGCAGGAGATCCTCGCGTACTGGCTGGAGGACGGGCGGTACGGGTCGGCCCACGACGCCGCGCGCTCGAGCCGGTTCATGCCGCCGCGGACCGTGAACAGCCTGCTCGTCGCGCGGCTCGAGCGGCTCGAGCCGCGGACGCGGCAGACGGTGATCTCCGCCGCGGTGCTGGGGCGCGAGTTCGACACGCGCGTGCTCGCCCGGATGATCCCGGACGCCTCGGCGCTCGTGGATCACCTGCGCTTCGGCGAGGCGCAGCGGATCTGGTCGCGGATGGGGGAGCACCGCTTCGAGTTCTGCACGGTGCTGATCCGCGACGCCGCGTACGGGATGCAGCCGATGGAGACGGCGGAGCGGCAGCACCGCCTCGCGGCGGAGGCGATCGAGGCCGTCTACGGCGACGATCTCGAGGATCAGCGCGCGGCGCTCGACAGCCACCGGCGGCTCGCGGGCTGAGCGCGCCCGGCCGTTCTGGCCGGCGGGGCGCGGGCGGTACGTGGGCGGTACGTGGAAGCGCGTGGAAGCGCGTGGAACCCCCTCGACGCCGCTTTCGAAGTGCGGCAACTGTCCGCGCATGAGCACGGCCCATCACGAGGCTCACGCGGCCCCGGCGCACGACGTGAGCGATCACCATGGCTTCGACGGGGAGCCCGCCCGCGCGCTGCCGGCGGACGAGCCGCCCACCCCGAACTGGGTCCCTGCGCTGGGGCTCGCGGTCTTCGTGGTGGCTGGCGTCACGTGTCTCGCGATGAACAGCGACGACGACGGCGCCGCGGGGCAGGCCGCGCCGGCGGGCGCGCGCCCGGCTGCGGCCGAGGTTCGCCCGGCGGCGGCCGGCGCTCGCCCCGCCCCCGCCGGCGCCCGCCCGGCGACCGCCGAGGCTCGCCCTGCGGCGCAGCCCGGCGCGCGCCCTGCGGCGCCGACCGGGCCCGCGGCGGGGGCGGCCGCGGAGGCCCTGAGCGCCGCCGCGGCCGAGCGCGCGGCGGGCACCGCCGCGCCGGGCCCGGCGAACCTGCGCAAGCTGACGCCGCAGGAGGTGGAGCTGGTGCGCAAGCGCATGGAGGCGCGGCAGAAGGACGGCGCTCCGGCTCCGTCGAAGTGAGCGAGATCGTGGTGGACCCCGCCGCAGCGCGCATGCGCACGGTGCTGGTGCTCGGCGCGGGCACGATGGGCCAGGGGATCGCGCAGGTCACGGCGGTCGCCGGCTACGTGACGCGCCTCTACGACGTCGAGGCCGCGCGGATCGGCGCGGCGATCGAGGACATCAAGCGCTCGACCGATCGCCTCGTCCAGAAGGGCAAGATGCTCAACGAGGCGCGCAGCGAGATGATCGGGATGCTCGTGGCGTCGCCGGATCTCGAGCGCGCGGCGGCGGACGCCGATCTCGTGATCGAGGCGGTGCCCGAGCGGATGGACCTCAAGGTCGAGGTGCTCGGCCGGGTGAAGGCGTCGGCGCCGGAGCGGGCGCTGCTCGGCACGAACACGTCGAGCCTGAGCGTCACGGAGCTCGGGCGCCGGCTCGGCGCGGGCGGGCGCACGATAGGCCTGCACTTCTTCAACCCGCCGCCGGTGATGGAGCTGCTCGAGGTGGTGCGGGGGCTCGAGACCGACGAGGCGACGGTGACGGCGGCGCTCTCGGTGGCGAGGCGCCTGGGCAAGACGCCGATCGTGGTGAACGACACGCCCGGCTTCGCGACGAGCCGGCTCGGCGTGGCGCTCGGCGCAGAGGCGATGCGGATGCTGGAGGCCGGGGTGGCGTCGGCCGTCGACATCGATCGGGCGATGGAGCTCGGGTACCGGCACCCGATGGGGCCCCTCAAGCTGACGGACCTCGTGGGGCTCGACGTGCGGCTCGCCATCCTGGAGCACCTCCACCGCGAGGTGGGGGAGCAGTTCCGGCCGCCGGTGATCCTGCGGCAGATGGTGCGGGCGGGGAAGCTCGGGAAGAAGACGGGGGAAGGGTTCTATCGGTGGACGGAGGCGGGGGCCCAGCCCAGCGACGGCTGGCGTCGCGGGTAGGGCGCGCGGCGGGGGCCGCGCGCGGCCGAGGGCGCGCTACCGGTTCAGCTTGTCCTTCTTGGCGTTCTCTTCGGCTTCCTTCTGGCGCTCGGCCTCGCGCTGGATGATGCGCTCCTTGACCGCGGCGTAGTCCTTCTCGTCCTTCACCCGCCGGTCGACCTGCTTCTGCCGCTCCGCCGCGGTCGCCGGATAGCCGGTCGCCTTGGGGTTGCTCGTCAGGTACGCGCTGTAGGCCCCCCACGCCTCCTTCACGGCCTGCCAGTTCTTCTGACGCTCGCGCAGATCGGCGAGGCAGAAGAGCACCTTGGCGTGGAGCTCCTCCGTGCCCTTCTTGCCGATCGCCGTGGTCCAGGCCGTCTCGGCCTCCGCCATGTTGCCGGACTCGAGCATCGCCTCGCCAAGCAGGTAGAAGCCGAGCATCTTCGAGGAATCCAGCTTGATCGCCTCCTGGAACGCCGCGATCGCGCCCGGGATGTCGCGCGCCACGAACGACGCCTGGCCCTTCAGCACCTGCTCCGTGTAGGGGCTGATGCCGGTGTGCCCGCTGGGATCTTTGCGCTGCGACGAAGCAGCGTCGGGCGCGGCCTCCGCCGGCTCGGGCGCAGCCGCCTGCGGCTTCTCCTTGCCCGCAGGCGGCTGGGCGGCGACCGGCGCCGCGGAGAAGACGACAGCGAGGGCGAGCGATGCGACGACAGCGAGCGAGCGGTCCTGCATGCCCGCCAAGGTACCGCAGCTCAGGCAGGGCGCGCTACTTCCGCCGCGGCCTGAACGGATCCGGCGGCAACCCGGCATCCGGAGGCCGCCCCGCATCCACCGGCGGCCAGCCCGCATCCGGCCAGCCCGCGTCCACCGGCGGAAAGCCCCCATCGGAGCCAGCGTCCGGCCAGCCCGCATCCGCCGGTCCCCCGGCGTCCGCAGGCAGCTTCCCCGCATCCCCCGGCGCGCCCCCGTCGATCGCCACCCCGCCCTGCGCGCTCAGCGACACGAGCCGGCCGTCCGGCTCCGGCGGCCAGAAGAAGCGCTCCTCCGCGCCCGTCTTCCGGTCCACCAGCTTGGCCCAGCTCGCGCGCGGGTTGTCCGCCATCTGCACGCGCAGCCGCGTCGTCACGCCGTTGTCGAACGTCGGACGGCGGAGCAGGGCGCCCGGCGGCCGCTCCGGCGCGTCCCCCGTCAGCGGCACGTCGAAGCGGACCCGATCGAGCAGCTCCTGGCCAACGTACAGCTCGATCGCGAACCGGCCCATCACCCGCGCCGTCGCCAGAGGCCGGTCGAGCGCCACCGGCCGCACCCGCACGACCGAGCCCCTCCCCTTCGCGTACTGCACGTCGAAGACCCACTGCTTCGCGCTGGGCCGCGGGGCAGGGTCCGGCGCATACCCCGCGCGGGACGGCGGAGCCTCCGGCTCGGCGACGGCGACCACGCCGGCGGCGGCGAGCGCAAGGCCAGCGAGGAGCCCCAGGGCGGCGCGGGTGAGAGGGCGAGGCGAGGTCATCGGGTACCGGAAGGAGGCCCGAGCGGCAGGGCCGCCTCGAGCGTCGCGGAGAGCACCTCATCCCACGCCGAGCCGTCGCCGTCGAGCGCCACCCAGAGCTCGCGGAGCTCGTCCGGCACCGGCGCGATCGCCGCGCAGAGCTCGCCGCGCTCGTCCGGCACCGTGACGCGCAAGGCGTGCAGCGCGACGCGCGAGAGCGCGATCACCCGGCCCCTCGCCGTGGTCACCGATCGGGCTCCTCCGTGGTCGCGATCGCCGAGGAGCGGGGCCCCCGCGTGCGCCGCGTGCACCCGGAGCTGGTGCGTGCGGCCCGTCACCGGGTCGAGGCGCAGCAGCGTGGCCGGCGCCGCGCCGCCGCCCGCCGAGGCGACCGCGCGGTAACGCGTCGCCGCGTCCCTCGCCCCGGCGCCGCCCACCGCGGGCAGGCTGCGCCCGCCCCGCGACCGCACCGCGCCGATGGGCGCATCCCACGTGCCCGACCCCTCGACGCGCCCGCCAGCGACGCCGACGTACACCCGCGCGATGCGCCCCGCCTCGCGCATCGCGGCCAGGTGCCGCCGGCCCCGCGCGCCCGTCGCGCACAGCACCGCGCCGCTCACGCCGACGTCGAGCCGCGAGGCGGCGTGCGGCAGGTCGCGCAGCCCGAGCAGCTCCGCGACCTCCGTGACCAGCGACCGCGTGCCCCGGCGCTCCGGCTCCGTCGGCAGCGCCGCAGGCTTCGACGCGACGAGGAGCTCCCCCCAGCGCGCCAGCACCTCCACCGGCGGCGCCCCCGGCGCGTCGCGCCGCGCCGGCCACACGGCGAGCTCGTCGCCGAGGGCCACCCCGTCGCCGGGCCGCGCGCGCCGGCCGTTCAGGAACGCGCGCCCCTCCGCCGCCGCGCCCGCAAGGCCCCGCGACGCGCCGCCCGCGCGCTCGAGGACGTCGGCCACCGTGGGGCCGTCCGAGGGCCCGACGCGGAACCGCGCGGCCGTCATCCGAGCGGCGCCGAGCGAGGGGCAGCGCCGCCGCCAGGAGCTCCCCCGGCGACGACGCCCGGCGACGACGGCGAGGCGCGCTCGTCCAGGCGCTCGACCACGCCGCGATCACCGTCGATGCGGAGCCAATCGCCCGTCTTGATCGCCAGCGTCACGCCGGGGACGTTCACCACCGCAGGGATGCCGTACTCCCGCGCGACGATCGAGGCGTGCGACATGGGGCCGCCGAGCTCGGTCACGACCGCGGCGGCCACCAGGAACAGGGGCGAGAGGCCGACGTCGGTCGTGCGCGCGACCAGCACCTCCCCCGGCGCCACCGCGTCGAGCGCCGAGGCGCCCGGCTCGAGCACGCGCGCCCGCCCCTCGACGACCCCGGGGCTCGCCGGCAGCCCGAGCAGGCGCTCCCCGGACGCAGGCGGCAGCACGACCGGCGGCGGCCGGCCGATGAAGGTGGCCGGCGGATCGGGGCGCGCGGCGTCGCGGAGGTGCTCGGCGCGCCGCAGCCGGACGAGGTGGCCCACGTCGGCGCGGCCGCTGGAGAGCGCCGTCGCGAGCTCCTCGTAGGTGCAGAAGAAGACGCTCCCGGGCTCCAGCGAGGGATCGAGGCGCCGGAGGCGCCGGTCGATGTCGAGCGCGACCCTGCGCAGCATGCCGAGGACGCGCGTCACCCACGTGCGCATGCGCTCCCGCAGGCGCACGTAGCGCTGCGCGCGGCCGACGAGGGCGCGCAGGAGCGCGAGCTCCAGCCGCGGCACGCGCGTCTCGAGCATCGCCATCTCCCGATCGGCGAGCGCCCGAGCGCGCGCCAGCGCGCGCTCGGGATCACCCGGCGCGCCGCGCAGCGACGCCGTGAGCATCGCGACGACCGGCGACGGGTCCTCCCCCCAGCGCGGCGTCGCGAGCTCCGCCTCGCGCACCGCGCGGTCGCCGTAGGCGTCGAGGAACCGCGCGTACGCGTCGCGCGCCGGCCCCTCGGGCAGGTCGCGCGGCCACAGGACCCCGCCGGCGAGGAGCCGCTCGCGCGCCGTCCGATCCTGCATGACGAGCTCGGCGACCCGCGCGAGCTCGATGCCCGGCCCCGCGCTGTCGAGCTCGCGCACGCCGCCCGCGAGCACCTGCGCCAGGTGCTCGACGTTCGTCTCCGCGCGCCCGGCCGGCGCGTCGAGGTGCGCCTCCCCGGAGGCGGAGCGCGCGGAGGCGCGGCGGCCCGCGATGCGCTCGAGCGCCTTGCACAGCGCGAGGTGGCTCGCGAGCGACGCCGACGCGCAGTGCAGCATCCGCGTGCCGGTCCGCTCGAGCAGCATGAAGACGCTCCGGAGCGTGGTGCCGATGGCGTCGTCCGGCAGGAGCGTCATGTCGAGCTCGGAGAGGGCGCGCTGCGCCCAGAGCGCCTCGCCCTCGTAGGCCGCCACCTCGCGCTCGAGCCGCGCCTGCCGGAGGAGGAGCCGCGGCCCGGTGAGCGGCAGCCGCGCATAGAAGCCGCGCCGCGAGACGCCCTCGCTCTGCTCGGCGAGCCGCGCGATGAGCGCCTCGCTCGCCCCGCCGCTCATGCCGAGCAGCGCGCGCGGCGAGAGCCCCGGGACCTGCGCCGCGATCCGCATGAAGGCGGTGAGGTTGAGGTAGAAGCGCCCGTGCACGTTGGCCACGAGGCGCGCGCCCCGCGGCACGCGGCAGCCGAGCGCGGCGAACGCCTCGCGGAAGCCCCGGTCGGAGAACGCCCGCGCCACCGACCAGGTGAGCGGCGTCGCCGCGCCGGGGAGCGCCTCGCCCACGTTGGCGCGCGACCAGATCGTGTCGGCGTCGCCGCCCTCGGGGAAGCCGCCGCCGCTCACCGGGCGCACCTGGAGCAGCCACACGCGCCGCGCCGCCGGGGAGGGCGCGCCTTCGCCGGCTTCCCGCGCCACCGGAGCGGACGCGCCCGCCGCGGCGGCGGCCTCCGGCGGGTCGGACGGCGCTTCCCCGTCGACCACGAGCGCCGCGCCGGGCGGGCCCTCGCCGCGCTCCTCGACCGCCTCGACAGCGAACTCCACGTCGAACGGGCCCTTGCCGCCTTGCTCGAGCCGCTCGGCGAGCTCGGCGAGCTGCCGCAGCGCGGCCTCGCCGAGCGCCGGCTGCTCGGCGCTCGGCTCGGGCACCGGGACCTCCTCGAGCCCGGCCGCGCCCACGACGAGCGCGCGCCGCTTCTGCGCCACCGCCGACGCGACGACCCTGCCGCCGTCGCGCGCCAGCCGGATCGTGTCGGCCGCCGCGGCGCCGTCGACGACCGGCGCGCCGAGCCCGAGCGTCGCGTTCACGAGCCGCTCGCCGGCGTGCCAGTGCTCGCCCTCGAGCCCCGGCGGGGGCGCGGTGAACAGCACGCCCGCGGCCTCGGCGCGCACCATCACCTGCAGCACGACGCCCATCGCGACGTCGCGGACGCCGGCGTGCGCGAGGTACGCGAGCGCGCGCGGCAGGAAGGCGCTCGCCCAGACCTGCCGGATCGCGGCGTCGAGCCCGGCCTCGCCGCGCACGCCGAGCACGGACGTCGCGAGCCCCGCCATCGACGTCTCCTCGCTGTCCTCGCACGTGGCGCTGGACCGCACCGCGAGGCCCCACGGCGCCTCCTGCTCGACGGCCTGCCAGAGCGCCCGCAGCGCGGTCGAGAGCGCCTCGGGCAGCGGCTCGCTCAGGATGCGGTCGCGCGCGCGCGCCGCCCGGTCGACGCCCGCCCTCGTGCCCGAGAGCCGGATCAGCGTGGCGAGGTCGTGCCCCGGCGGCAGCTGCCGGTCGACGAGCTCCGTGAAGCACCGCGCGTCGAGCACCCACCCGCGCGGCACCGGGAAGCCGTCGCGGAGCAGGCGGCCGAGCGAGGCCGCCTTGCCGCCGACGCGCTTCGCGCTCGTGTGGCGGCGCAGGCCGGCGCTCTCGAGCGGCTTGAGCCACTCGCGCACGGTGGGCGGATCGGTCGCGCCGTCGGCGCGGGCGGTGCGTGTGGGGTCGGCCACGTCGATGCCGAGGGAGTAACACGGTTCGGCGGCCTGGGTCAGGGGCATGTGACGGCCGGGCCGCCGCGATCACGGCGGCGGCAAACCGCGCTGGATCCGCTCGTGCCAGAGCACCATTTCAACGCCGCCAGGCCCCCGATTCCAGGCGTAGTCGTGCGGGCCGGGCACGACGTGCAGGGTGTGGGTCACGCCGTCCTGCCGCAGCCGATCGCTGAGCGCCTGGATGGCGGGCAAGAAGGGGTCGGCCTCGCTCGACACGAGCCGGAGCGCGACCGCGCGGCGCTCCATGGCCCGGCGCGCGAGCGCGGAGAACATCTCCGCCTCGCCCGCCCGCACCGCGGGCTGCAGGGCGCCGACCGCGCCGAAGACGTCGGGGAACGACAGGCCGACGAGCAGCGCGAGGCGGCCGCCGAGGCTCACGCCGTCGATGCCGGTGGCCTCGCGCGCCGCCTGGCAGCCGCCCTCGGCGCGCGCCCGCGGCAGGAGCCGCTCGACGAGGAAACGGCCGAAGCCCGCGGCCCCCTCGACGGAGCGGTCGCGGAGGTCGGGCGTGAACGGCGTGGCGATGCAGAGCCCGCGGTAAGGGTGCGCCTTCAGCGAGGCGTTGAGCTGCGCGAGCCGCTCGGGCGTCACCATCTGCCCGAGATCGTCCGGCGTGAGCGGCGGCGAGCGGAGCCGCCGGAGGGCCGCGTCGAGGCCGTAGTCGTCGCGCCACCCGCGCGCGCCGACCTCGAGGCCTCGCACCGCCTCGCCGCGCCCGTGCAGCGCGACGAGGAGCGGCGGCGCCGGCGCGGCCTCGGGCGCGAGGAGCAGCGCGCGCTGCGGGCCTTCGCCCTCGGAGGCGGGCTCGAACCGGAGATCCTTCCAGGCCGAGGGGGCCGCCTCCTCCGGCGCCGGCGGTGAGGTGCCTCGCCGGCACGAGGGCGCGGCGAGCGCGGCGAGGCCGAGCAGCGCGCGCCGGCGCGAGAGCGGGGGGATCGTCGTGGCGGCCATCGGCGGCGAGGGTAGCAGCGGGGCGCGGGCGCAGCCCTGGGCAGGCCCACGTGCCCCCATGTAGGCTGCATGGGTCCGGGCGAGGGCCCTCAAAAGGGGGAGCGCTCATCGGCGAGACGCGCCGATCCTGACGAGGCCCGAAGGGCTCCGTCGGCCCCGGGCGAGAGACCCGTGACGAAAGGGGACCGCTCATGAGCCGTGAGACGAAGGGGGACGTCGGGCCGCGCGCAGGCGGTGCGCCGGGCAGCGTGGAGGGCGTGATCGCGGACGACGTGAAGACGCTCCACAGCATGGGCTATGCGCAGGAGCTGCTGCGCAGGATGGGGGGCTTCTCCAACTTCGCGATCTCGTTCTCGATCATCTGCATCATCGCGGGCGGCATCACGTCGTTCCAGATGGGCTTTTGCAGCGTCGGCGGCGCCGGCATCGGCATCGGGTGGCCGGTGTGCAGCGCGCTCACGCTCTGTATCGCGCTCACGATGGGCCAGGTCGCGTCGGCGTTCCCGACCGCGGGCGGCCTGTACCACTGGGCCTCGATCCTCGGCGGCCGGGGCTTCGGCTGGGCCACCGCGTGGTTCAACCTGATCGGGCTGATCACCGTCCTCGCGGCCATCAACGTCGGCGCCTACCTGTTCATCATGAGCTCGCTCGGCCCGCTGTTCGGCGTGGATCTCGCCGCGATGCCCGCGGATCGCGCGCTGGTGACGCAGGCCGTCGGGGTCACGCTCATCACGGGGACGCAGGCGCTCTTCAATCACCTCGGCATCCGCGTCACCACGCTGCTCACCGACTTCAGCGGGTACCTCATCCTCGTCGTCTCGGTGATCCTCACCGCCGCGATGCTCTTCTACGCGCCCGCGATCGACGTCGGCCGGCTCGTCACGTTCACGAACTACAGCGGCCCGAAGGGAGGCGACGTGTGGCCGGAGACGGGCAGCATGACCACGCTGTTCCTCCTGAGCTTCCTCCTGCCCGCGTACACGATCACGGGGTACGACGCGTCGGCGCACACGTCGGAGGAGACGATCGGCGCGGCGCAGACGGTCCCGCGGGGCATCGTCCGGGCGGTGCTCGTCTCCGGCGTCTTCGGGGCGCTGATGCTGAGCGCGATCGTGCTCGCGATCCCGGACATGGATGAGGCGGCGTCGAAGGGCGGCGGCGTCTTCTTCTGGGTCATGGAGCGCGTCATCCCGGAGAACCTCCGGATCGCGCTCTACGCCGGCATCTCGGTGGCCCAGT
Organism: Sorangium sp. So ce363; assembly: GCF_051520435.1. Classification (NCBI taxonomy): domain Bacteria; kingdom Pseudomonadati; phylum Myxococcota; order Polyangiales; family Polyangiaceae; genus Sorangium; species Sorangium sp. So ce363. The sequence continues at coordinate 10,991,006 of NZ_CP150333.1, forward strand.
ACCTCTGCGGGCTGGCGACGGTGACGTCCGCCTCCCGCATGACCTTCGCGTTCGCCCGCGACGGGGGGCTGCCGCTCTCGGAGCAGCTGCGCAAGGTGAGCCCGAAGTTCCGGACGCCGGCGACGGCGATCTGGGTCGTCAGCGCGCTGACGATCGGCTTCACCGTGTACACGCCCGTCTACTCGACGATCACGGCCGTCTGCGTGATCTTCCTCTACATCTCGTACGTGATGCCCACGATGATGGGCGTGCGCGCCTACGGCCGCACCTGGGTGAAGATGGGCCCGTGGGACCTCGGCCCGCTGTACCGGCCGCTCGCGATCATCAGCGTCCTCGCGTGCCTGATGCTGATCGTGGTGAGCGTCCAGCCGCCGAACGACAAGGCCCTGGGCATCATGCTCATCGTGTTCGCCGTGACGGCCATCGTCTGGTTCGCGCTGGAGCGCCGCCGCTTCCAGGGCCCGCCCCAGGGGGTGATGATCCAGCAGCGAGAGCGGGAGATCGCGGAGGCGGAGCGGGCCGTCGGGCAGATCGCCGCGCGCGGCGGGCCGTAGGGATCCGGCGGAAGAGAGGGACGCAGCAGCCCACAGAGAGGCGGAGAAGGCGAATCGGCCTCTGGAGGGGTCGAGGCGAGGAATCAGCCGCCAGAGGGGCTGAAGAGGAGGGGATAGGTCACGGTCACGATGCCAGCGTCCGGCGGCGGGAACGACAGCCCGTAGAACGAGCGCACCACGCAAGAGACCACGCCGGCGTCCGGCAGATCGGAGCCGCCGTTGTGGACGCTCGATACCGCCCCGTCGCGGCCGATCACGAAGCCGACCGACACGCGCCCGGTGAGGTTCGGGCTGTTGCGCAGCCCGTTCTCGTAGCAGAGCCGGAAGCGGCCGAAGTTCTGGCGCACGATGCGCTGGATGACCTCCGGCGGGATCCGGCCCGACACCGAGGGCGAGCCGACCCGCATGCGCGGCGCGCTCGCCTTGTGGCCAGGGCCGTTGGCGAAGCGCGACGCGCCGCCGCCAGGGCCGAAGCCTTGCCCATCGCCGACGCCGCTCCCGTGGTTGATGGTGCCGATGGCCCCGATCCCGATGCCCGTGAAGCGCCCGTCGCCGCCCTCGCCGACGCCCGTCAACCCGAGCCCGCCCACGCCGCCCGACTCGTCGATCGTCTCACCCCACATGTTGGCGATCACGCTCCTTTCGCCGTTACCGAGCGTGTCGGCGCCGCCCCAGGGCGCCGAGAGCGCGTTGGGATCGCCGCCGGACCCCGCCTGGAGCACGCCGATCATGCCGAAGCGCGCCGCGTCGTCGAGCGCCTGGGCCCGCGAGATCCGCACGTCGCGGTTGTCCTTCGGCCCCTGGATCTCGAAGCGCCCGCCCGTCTTCCGGCTCGTCTCGCTCCCGGCCTTGCCCGACTCGCCCATCGCGGCCGCGCCGGAGCCGCCCTCGCGCTCGGTCTGGCCGGTCGCGTCGGTGACGTCCTTCACCTCGGGCAGCTCCTTCTCGGCGATCGCGCCGATCGCCTGCGCCATGAGGTAGGCCTGCTCCGCGCTCACGCCGCCGTCGTCGGCCATCGCGAGCGGGGGCATGAACGCGGCCATGGCCCCGAGCAGGCCGACGTGGAGCAGCGTCGAGAGCGCGGTGAACGGCAGGTTGCGGCGGTCCATGCCGGCCTTGCCCGCGACGCGGCGGCCCGCCCTGCCCACCGCCACCTCGAACCCGAAATCGCCGAGCTCGAGCCTCGCGCGAGCGCCGGGCGGCAACGTGATCCGCCGCGCCCCGTCGAGCTCCGCGCACGGCGCCGCGCGGCCCGTGGCGATCGCCTGCGCGATCGTCATCCTGCAGCTGCCGAACTCGATGGATCCCGACGCGCCCGGCGGGATGACGGCGCTCACCTCACCGCCCTCGCCGACGAGCACGAGCGGCGCCCGCGCCGCGCCGAGCCGCTCCGCAGGTAGGAAGAAGTCGCACACGCCCCCGGGGCCCTCCGCCTCGCCGACATGAAAGGCGCGCGGCGGCGTCAGGTGCGCCACGTGAAGCGGGGTGTTCCCCCACCGGATGATCACCTCGAGCGACAGCGCGTCGGTCTCGCACTCGTCGGCGGGGACGTCCGGCGCGCTCTTGACGAGCGCGTACGTATAGGAGCCCTCCGGCGCGTCCGCGGGCACGTCGGCCTCGGTGGCCGGATACGGGCTGAAGGGCAGGTTGCTGAGGAACGGATTCGAGGGTGCGATGCCCGGAGCCATCTTGAACGTGTCCATCGGAGAACAGCCCTTTCCCTGCTCGCGCTCGCGCGCATGTCCGCGCGGCGAGCGGTCTGAATGGAGCGAGCCATCGAGGGCCCGCCTCTCTCGGCGCGCCCCGGCGCACGCGCGGCGAGCTTCACCGCTCTCTGCGTGCGCCGCGGAGCACCGCGTCCACGCCAGGGATCGACAGCGCCGCCCGCCCCAGGTTCCGGAGCCGCGCCGCGATTTTCAGCGGCGCATCCGCGCGCCGGGGGGTTCCAGTTTCTGGACCGCCGCCCGGCGCCTCGAGGTGGTGGTGGCCCGCGCCATCACCCCGCGGGATCGCGCCGCCACCTCGAGCGGAACCGCGGGGCGGCCGACGGCAGCCGACGGCGGTCGACGGCGCCCGCGCGGGCACGATCCCCGCGCATCCCAGGGAGATGGCTGAAGCCTGGGGTGACGCGACGCCCCCGCTGGCGGACGCCAGGCGATGGCACGGAAGCTGCGAATAACGTTGGGTGCGTTGGCGACGTCGTCGAGGTCGACGCCGTTGTCGACGTCAACGACGCGCGACCGCGCTGAACGGAGCGCGGCGCGCTGACGCCCGCGCCCGTCGACGCTGCCCGGCGCCGGTCCACGCCCGTGGTCCACCGTCGGCGCGCCCGTGGAGCGCGCGCTGGGCGGCGGGCCGCGGCGAACATCCACCGATCGAGACAACGAAGGAGTCGAGCGTATGAGCAACAGGCGATTGTTCCATGTCCTCGCGGGGGTTCCGGTGCTCGGGTGCCTCCTTGCGATGCCGTCGTCGGCGCGCGCGCAGCACGAGGCGCACGTCTACGGGGTCGCAAACTTCGGACACACGGGGGAGTGCGAGGACGACACCAGCCTGTCGCACTCGGTGCACACGAGCACCGCCGCCGCCTTCGCGAGCACGTTCAACCTCCTCAGCATGGTCTCCCTCTGGGACGAGGTCTCGACGCGCAACAACACGAGCGCCCGGGGGAGCTACTGGACCGACTCGAGCCAGGCGGCGTCCTGCGCCTGCTCGGCGAACGACATGGCGTCCGGCTCGGGCGCGGACGAGGCCGATGTCGTCTTCATCCACACGCACGGCTGGCACGACGCCGGGAGCTCGTCGACGCCCGCCTACAGCGGCCTGGTCATGGGCAACGGCAGCTACGACTGCCGCGTCCTGACGAACGAGAACATGCTCTTCGGCAACCCGGGCACGGGCGGGGATCTGGAGATCGCGGTCGTCAAAGCGTGCCAGTCAGGCGACTACGACGTGTGGAAGAACGGCGGATACCGGCAGCAGATCACGACCTCGGACAGCACCATGACGATGTGGAACGCCTTCCACGGCGACTCGTCGTGCGGCAATCACGTGAAGGACTACGTGGGTGACTACTCGATCAGCTCCATCTCCAACGGGGTGGGAGAGAACTGGATCGACGAGGCCTACGACGACAGCCAGTTCAGCAACGACGATGACTGCCCCGTCTCCATCGTGTTCGGCGCGTCGTTCGCGTCGCGGGAGCTCATGTACGAGTACGGCGGGTGGCGCGACCGGAAGAACACCGGACTGAAGACCGGCTCGACCATCTACTACATCGCCGGCTGCGACCCTTCGAACGGGCGCGTGCTGCCCGGCGGATGAACGACGAACGCTGCGTGTTGCCCGAGGGATTCGAACGACAGGAGACATGACGATGACGACGCGAACGATTGGTTTCTGGGCCGCGCTCTCGATGACCCTCATCGCCTGCGGGGCGCCGGAGGTAGCGACCGAAGGGGGCGGCGACGACGGCGAGATCGCCGCGACCGCGCAGGCGATCGAGGGGTTCACGTTCGACGCGCGGGAGCTCGCCACGGCGCCCGCCGCGAGGCTCCCGGCGGCCCGGCTGACGCTGCGTTCATTCGATGACGCGCTCATCCAGCGCTCGCTCATCGGGGCCGATCAGCAGTTCACGCCGCTCAGCGAGCTGGGGCGCCGGACGGAGCACGAGTCGGCGGACTGGACCTACGAGAAGGACCCGTCGAACGGCCAGGTGCTCGTCCTGCGAAAGACGCCGAGCGGGCCGCGGATCTCGCCGGACGAGGCGCTCCTCCGGCGGAACGCGCTGGCGCGCCTGAACAGCTGGGGCATACCGAACGACGAGATCGGGGCCGTGGTGCAGCGGAGGACGCTGCGCGAGGATCAGGACGGAACGGCGGCTTCCGCCCCGGAGGTCCATCGTTACAAGACATTCGTGTTCCGGGCCGTGAACGGCGTCCGGGTCCAGGGGCATCGCGCGGTCGTGACCCACACGCTCGATGGGACCTTCAACCGCGCCCTCGTCCGCTGGCCCGCCATCGCCTCGACGGGCCACCGGCTCCGCACCGCGCTCACGGCGCCGGAGATCGAGCGGCGCGCCGTGGAGGCGCTCTCGGCAGAGGGGGAGAGAGGCGGCAGCGTGCGGCTGCGCTGGAAGTACGTCACCACGCCCCTCACGAGCGGAGAGGTGACCCTGACCCTGACCGTGGGCGCGATCCTGGGCGCCGGGGCCACGCCCAGCGGCGTCACCGAGGAGCCGCGCGAGGTCGACATCGATGTCGCCGCGCTGTGACGGGCGTGCCGGAGGAGAGGCGCCCCGCGCTGGACAGCGCGCGGGCGCGGGCCGCGCGAAACCGGATCGCAACGGTTCGGCGCTCGCTGGTTAACCGCGGCGGACCCATGGGACGAGGCCGTCAGGAAAACGTGTCGGCAACTCCCCGCATCGCTCGCGCTCCACCGCCGTACGGTCCAAGCCGCATCGTTGATCCAGAGCCGCGCAGTCGGCCAGAACACACGAGTTGGGGTGGCGGTGCGCCCGTCATCGCGCATATAGTAAAGACCATGGGTGCGGCCAGGAGCAACGGTCAAGACCCCCTCATCGGCGCGACGATGGCCGATCGATACCGGATCATCTCGCTCATCGCGCGAGGGGGGATGGGCAGGGTCTACAGGGCAGAGCAGTTCGCGCTGGGCCGGGTCTGCGCCCTCAAGCTGCTCCTCCCCGATGAGCGCCTCGAGCAAGATCCGGAGTTCTTTCGACGCTTTTCGCGCGAGGCGGCGACCGCGGCGAGGCTCACCCACCCGAACTCCGTCACGGTCTTCGATTACGGCCGGGACGATCCGCGCGGGATCTACTTTATCGCCATGGAGTATATCGCCGGACGCACGCTCCACCGCGTGCTCCACGACGAGGGCGCGCTCCCGGAGGCGCGCGCGGGCCGGATCGCGCGGCAGATCTGCCGCGCGCTCGCCGAGGCGCACGGCCTCGGCCTCGTGCACCGGGATCTCAAGCCGGGCAATGTGCTCCTCGTCGACCAGGAGGACGAGAAGGACTTCGTCAAGGTGCTCGACTTCGGCCTGGTCAAGGACGTCTCGGGGCGGCAGCTCGACGAGCTGACGCAGAGGGGCCTGTTCATCGGCTCTCCCAAGTACACCGCTCCGGAGCAGGCGATGGGCCACGAGCTCTCGCCGCGCGCGGACGTCTATGCGCTCGGCGTCCTGCTCTACGAGATGCTCTGCGGCAGGGCGCCGTTCGACAGGAAGGTGGCCTCGGCGACGCTCATGGCGCACGTCAGCGAGCCGCCGCCGCCGCTCGCCGATGGCGCCCAGGGCGCGCTCGTGTCGCCGGCGATGACGGCCATCGTGATGCGGTGTCTCGAGAAGAGCCCTGACAGGCGCTTCCAGTCGATGAGGGAGTGCCTCACCGCGCTGAAGAGCGCGGCGGGCGAGCCGACCGACGCCTCGCGGGCCTCGGTCCCGGACCGCCTGTCCCTGGCGCAGCCCCGGGGCGCGCTGCCCTCCGCGTCGTCGATCCCGGAGCTCCGCATCTCGGCCTTCTCGCCCTCTCCCAGCGAGCCGCTCGTGTCGCTTCGCTCTGCGCAGCTCGACTCGCTCTCTCCGCCGCTGGCCCCCGCGACCTTCAGCGGCTCCGTCGCCCCGCCCCGTCACTCGACCATGTCCCTCTACCTGGTCGCGCTCGTGGCGGCGATCGTCGGCGGGGGCCTGGTGCTGGCGCTCGGCTGGCGCGGGCCGGACGCCACGAGCACCCCTGCTGCCGTCCAGGCCGCCCCCACGCCGGTCGCCGTGCCCGTCTACACGCGCGAGGCGCGGCAGGCGCGCGTCGAGGGGACGGTCCTCGCGAAGTGCGTGGTGACGACGACCGGCAGCCTCACCGGCTGCCGGATCGTCAAGGGCGTGCCCCACATGAACGAGGCGGTCCTCGCCGCCCTCGCGGCGAGCCGCTACCAGCCGGTCACCTACCAGGGCAGGCCCGTCGACGTCGACTACGTGTTCTCGATCAAGCTCGTGCTGCCCTGAGGCGCTGGCGGCGCGGCCAGCCCTGAGCAAAGACCCTGGCCGAGAGGCAAACGACGACGTGAACGCTCATGGCAGGAAGGGGTCGGTTTGCGCTGGACTGGTCCTCTGTCTCGCGGCGCTGCTCGGCTGCTCGCGGGAAGAGACCTCCCAGCCGGCCGCTGGGAGCGGGGCCACGCGGCCGGCGGCGCTGCGGGCCGAGCTCGAGCCGGCGCCGGAGGGCGGCGAGCTCGCCGCGCTGGTGCAGCAGGCGCGGGAGCGCGCGCGGCGGGAGGGCCGCGAGCTCGTCGTCTACGTGGGCGCGCCCTGGTGCGAGCCGTGCACGAGGTTTCACGACGCGGTGAAGGCCGGTCAGATCGACGCGGTCCTGCCTGCCCTGCGCCTGCTGGAGTTCGACCTCGACCGCGATCGGGAGCGGCTCGCCGAGGCCGGCTACGCGTCGGAGATGATCCCGCTCTTCGTCGTGCCCGGCGAGGACGGCCGGGGAACGCCCCTCCGCATCGAGGGCTCGGTGAAGGGCGAGCGCGCGGTGGACGAGATCGTGCCCCGGCTCGCGGCCATCCTGAGCCGAGCGCGGGCCTCGGCGCGGTGATCCTCGAGGCGCGCCGGCCGTCCCGCCCGCGCGAGCGCCGCCGCGTCGCGGTGCGCGTCGGCGTCTCGGTGGACGCGCGGAGGCCGCGGCACCATGGATGGGACCTCATGAGGACCACCGCCCTGCTGCTCGCAGCCGCCGCCGTGTCGCTCGCCGCGGGCTGCCGCAACGGCGCCGGCAGCGAGCCTGCCCAGCCCACGCCGAACGTCACGCCGATCGACACGCGCGCCTCCGCCGAGCCGGCAGCGGACGACGAGCCGCCCACGCCGCGGCCCCCGAAGGAGGCCGATCCCACGAGCACCGACGCGTTCGAGGGCACCGCGGGCGCCACCGACAAGCCGCGCGCCGCCGCGAAGGTCGCGGTCCTGCGCGACGTACGGGCAGCCCGGCACGAGCACTACGACCGCGTCGTGTTCGAGTTCGAGGGGGACGCGGTGCCGGGCTACCACATCGACTACATCGACAAGCCGGTCCGCCAGTGCGGCTCGGGCGACGTGACGGAGATCGCGGGCGACGGATGGCTCGCGGTGCGGATGACCCCGGCGGCGGCGCACAACGACGCGGGGGCTCCCACGATCCCGTTCCGCGAGCGGAAGCTCGCGCTCGGCGTGGCGCGCGAGATCGAGCGGACGTGCGACTTCGAGGCCGAGGTGACCTGGGTGCTCGGGGTCTCGTCGCCGAACCGGTACCGCGTCCTCGAGCTGACCAAGCCGGCGCGGCTCGTCGTCGACGTGAAGCACTGAAGCCGCGTCCACGGCACCCCTGCGGCTCCCCGCGCCGCGGGCGGGCCGCACGGCGCGGCGCGCCTCCCGCCGCTCAGCCGTCCAGCGCGGGCCCGGGCTCGCCGTGGCGCGCCGGCGGCGGAGGCGCGTCGGCCGCCTTCGGCGGGGGCAGCTTCCGCGGCGGCACGACGACCTGCTTCGGCGGCGCGGCGGGGCCGCTGGACGGCCGCGGGATGTTGTAGACGCGCTTCGCCTGGATCGCCGTGGATCGAAGGCCGTTGGCCCGCTTGATCGCCTCCACGGTGGTGCCGTACTGCCGGGCCAGCGAGCCCAGGGTCTGCCCCTTCTTCGCGGTGTGGCGCACGTACTGCGACGTGGGCTTGATCGCCCCGCGCTTCACGAGCAGCGGATACGCACGCGCGGCCGACTCCTGCGCGATCGGGCTGTAGAACCGGACGTGGATGTGGTTCGTGTGCCCGCGGGCGTGGCGGACGAGCGGGCGCGGCTTCCTCGACCCGAGCTGGAAGACCTCGTCGAGCCAGTCCTTGTCCTCCCCGATCTTCAGCGCGTGCTCCTTGAGCAGCCGCTGCACGCTGCTGTCGATGAGGATGAGCTCCACGTCGGTCTCGGTGACGAGCGCCCGGACGAAGGCCCAGGTGCGCTCCCGATCGAGGTTCGCCGCCGTGGCCCGCTGGTACCAGCGGTGCCGGGCGTCGAGGAAATAGCTGATGTCGACGTCGCGCCCGGCCTGGTGGCTCTTGTGCGGCGAGAGGCGGCCGCCCTCCCGGGCGCTGATGTGCCCGATGTAGAGCTTCGGGCTCCCCGGGAACTGCCGGTGCACCTCGGCGATCGCCCGGTCGATCGCGTCGATCGTCTCGCGCGTCCCCCAGGCGTGGGCCGGATCGACGAGCTCCCACCGATCGCCCTCGGGCATCCGGACGCCGTTGAACAGCGCGCCCGCGTTGGTCGCGCCCAGCGACATCGGCCCGAGCGCCGCAGGGTCCTTCGAGAAAAGCTCCTCGATCTGGGCCTCGGTCATCGCCGAGAGCGGCGAGTGCGCCCGCGCCCCGGTGCCCGGATCCGCCGGCAGCTCCAGGCCGTCGTCGACCTCACCGCCGTCGTCGTCGACCTCGGCATCGTGGGCGTCCGCGAGCGCGGCCTCCTCCGCCGGCGTCCCGGGCGCGGGCGAAGGCGAGGCGCCGCGCTGCTCCGGGGACACCCCGGAGGCCACGCGCAGCAGGCTGTCCTTGGACCGCGCCGCCTCCGGCGCCCTCCCGGCGCAGCCCGTGAGGAGGAGGGCGCAGAGGACGGAAACCAAGCTGCTGCGCCCCATCGCGGGCCCACTATACTGACGCGAGGGAGCGACGCCAACCGCGGCCCAGCGCTCGCGCGCGGCGCGCTCCACGCGACGCGCGTTCAGCGTGAGCCCAGGTTACGGGGCGCCATGGGGCGTTGCGCGATGTTTTGCAGCGGCGCTCGCGTCCGCGCACGAGGACGTTGCCGCCGCCGCGCCGGCGGCTACATGCTGCCCTCGTGCAACCGTCCCAGCGGAGCGGCCGCCCCGATCGGGCGGCCCGGGGGGCAGCCGCGCCGGCGCCGACGCCGGGGCCGGACAACGCGCCGCGCCACGACGACCGCGGCGAGCGCACGGGCGGGACCGGTGAGCGGCAGCCGGGCGGTGGGGGCCAGCAGAAGCTCTTCTCGGCCCGGGAGGTGGCGGGCAACGGGGCGGCGACGGTCGAGGGAGAGGTCGTCCGCGTCACGTACGAGAGCGAGTCGAGCGGCTTCCGGGTGCTGCGGGTGGAGGTCACCCCCGGCGCCCCGCCGGAGGTCTGGGTCGGCGTGCTCCCGCCGGTCGGGCCGGGCACGCGCGTGCGCGCGACGGGGCGCTACGAGCGCGATCCCAAGCACGGCGAGCAGCTCAAGGTCGAGACCCTGCTGCCGATCGCCCCCGCCACGCTCGATGGGCTCGAGCGCTACCTCGGGTCCGGCATGGTGCAGGGCATCGGCCCGGCGTACGCGAAGCGGATCGTGGAGGCGTTCGGCGCGGAGACGCTGGAGATCCTCGACCGGTCGCCGGAGCGGCTCGCCGAGGTCCCCGGGCTCGGCCAGCGGCGCGCGCAGGCCGTCGCGAAGGCGTGGGCGGCGCAGCGGGCGATCGGGGCCATCATGATCTTCCTCCAGGCGCACGGCGCCTCCCCGGCGCTGGCGAGCCGCATCTACAAGCGGTTCGGTCCCCACGCGATCGACATCGTCTCCCGCTCCCCGTACCGGCTCGCGCTCGACGTGTGGGGCATCGGCTTCAAGACCGCCGACCGGATCGCGCGCTCGATCGGCGTCCGGGCCGACTCGCCGGAGCGGGCGCAGGCGGGCGTGCTGCAGACGCTGGTCGATCTGTCGACGCGCGGCCACACGCTGGCGGCGCGGCCGGAGCTCGCGGAGCTCGCCGCGGCGATGCTCGAGCGCGACGCCGCGGAGGTCGACAGCGCGATCGACGCGCTCGTGGCGAGCGGCCATGTGCGGGTCGAGACGCTCGAGACCGGCGAGGTGGCCGTCTATCCGAAGGACCTCCACGAGGCCGAGGTGCGGCTCGCCCGCCGGATGCGCTCCTTGCTGGGCGACGACGAGGCGCCCGAGGCGCGCCTCGTGGAGAGCGTCGACGCGGCGATCGCCGCGTTCGAGGCGAAGACGCAGGTCTCGCTGGCGCCTGCACAGCGCGACGCCGTGGCGCAGGCGGCGCGGAACAAGGTGCTGGTCATCACGGGCGGCCCGGGCGTGGGCAAGACGACCATCGTTCGGGCCATCCTGGCGCTCTTCGACCGCGCCCGGCTCCCGGTGCGGCTCGCCGCGCCCACGGGCCGCGCCGCGAAGCGGATGAGCGAGGCGACGGGGCGCGAGGCCGTCACGCTCCACCGCCTGCTGGAGTTCGATCCCAAGCAGCGCAAGTTCGGCCGCCAGCGGGGCCGGCCGATCGAGGCGGGGGCCATCGTGGTCGACGAGGCGTCGATGCTCGATCTGGCGCTCGCCGACGCGCTCCTGCAGGCGACGTCCGACGCCGCGCGCCTCGTGCTGGTGGGCGACGTCGATCAGCTCCCGTCGGTGGGGCCGGGCGCGGTGCTGCGGGACGTGATCGCCTCCGGCGAGGTGCCCACGGCGCGGCTCACGCAGATCTTCCGCCAGGCCGAGGGCAGCCTCATCGTCCGGAACGCGCACCGGATCCACGACGGCGAGCCGCCGGAGGGCGCGCGCGGGCCCGGCGGCGAGTTCTACGTGATCGAGCGGATCGAGGCCGAGGCGGCGGCGGATCTGATCCTCCACCTCGTGACGGAGCGCATCGGCAAGGGGTTCGGGCTGGATCCGCGGCGCGACGTCCAGGTCCTGACGCCGATGCACAAGGGCGAGGCGGGGGCGATCACGCTGAACGCGCGGCTGCAGGCGGCGCTGAACCCCGAGGGTCCGAGCGTCACGCGCGGCGCGAGGACGTTACGGCTCGGCGACAAGGTGATGCAGCTCCGCAACGACTACGACCGTGAGGTGTACAACGGCGACGTCGGCTTCATCACGGACGTGAACACCGAGGAGCGGAAGCTCCAGGTGCGCTTCGACGATCGCGAGGTCAGCTACGAGGAAGCGGAGATCGACGAGCTGACGCTCGCCTACGCGACGAGCATCCACAAGAGCCAGGGGAGCGAGTATCCGGCGGTGATCGTGCCGATCCTCACCCAGCATTTCGTGATGCTGTCGCGCAACCTCATCTACACGGCGGTGACGCGCGGCAAGCGGCTCGTGGTGCTCGTGGCGGATCCGCGGGCCGTGTCGCTGGCGCTGGCGGAGACCCGCCGTGAGGAGCGCCGCACGCACCTCGCGGAGCGGCTGCGCGGCGGCGCGCCGGCGCGCGCTGGATCGGCGCGCACGCTCGAGGCACCCCTCGCCGCCGGCCCACGACTCGACTAGGACGGCGCCTGAGAGGGCGAGCGAGATGGGCGTCCGAGACGGCGATAGCGACAGCGAGCAGGACAGGGATCACACGAGCGACCGCGAGGCGGCGACGGCGGCGCGAACCGCAGCGGCGCAGCCGGCTTCGAGCGCGGGGACCGCGGCGAGGTTCACGGTCGCGACGCGCGGATTCACGGGTGGAAGCGGTGGAAGCGGTGGAAGCGGTGGAAGCGGCGGAAGCGCGTCTGACCCGAACGCGATGGCCGCGATGAGGCCGCGCGCGCTCCGAGCTCCCCCGTTGCCCGGCTGGGCCCTCCCTGCTAGCGTTCGCGCCCCTTCTACACGAACTACGGCCCCCATCATTACGGCGCGCAGGGTACCGGGGCGAGGCTGGGCGATGCCTGCGCCTCGGCGCGCGTGGGGGAGAGATCTCGGAGCATCGACGATGACGACCAACGGACAGCAGCAGGCGGGTGGGCTCAACATCACCGGAGGAGCGGCGATCGTCGCGCCCGTGAGCGCGTTTCCGAACGGCGTGCCGGGGAACGCGCTCATCGTCATCCCGATGAACAAGCCGACCGACGAGCTGAAGGGCCTGCTCGAGCAGGGTCCCGCGGCGGTGACCCTCGAGCAGATGTGGCAGCTCCTCGGCTTCAACGGGCCGGCGGTGCAGGTGCAGGACGATCAGGGGCGCCCGATCGCGATCGGCCTGGAGGACCTGCTCGCGGGGCTCGAGAAGCACTGGACCGAGCAGCCTGACGACCTGAACCGCGGGCGCATCTACGCGCAGGAGCTCCTCAAGCACAACCGGCTGGCGCGCGCCGAGCAGGTGCTCTCGAAGGTGGTCGCGAAGGGCGGCACGGGCGACGACTGGCTCGCGCTCGGCATCGCGCAGCTCTCGCAGGACAAGCACGACAAGGCCGAGGGGACGCTGAAGGGCGCGCAGAACCTGCTCAAGGACAACCCCTACCCCTCGCTGCACCTCGCGAAGCTCTACCAGGCGAAGAAGGACGACGCGAAGGAGCGCGAGTTCATCGAGAAGGCGCTCGCGATCGACGTGGACTGTATCGACGCGTGGGCCTACCTCTTCCAGTACGAGAAGCAGCGCGGCGACGAGGCGAGCGCGGTCGCCGCGATCGAGAAGTTCTCGGCCGACAAGAAGACGGCCGCGCCGTACATCGCGATCCAGGGCTTCTACGCGGCCAACGAGGAGACGCGGGACAAGGCGGTCGAGTACGCCAAGAAGGCGGTCGCGCAGAACCCGGACAACCCGCTGGCGCTGCTCTGCCTGTCGGCGCTCTACGGGCAGAAGAACGACCTCGAGGCGGTGGTCCGCCTGCTCCAGCCGCACGAGGCGAAGATGAGCCGCGACGTGCGCCTGGCGAACAACTACTTCGAGGCGCTGTTCCAGTCGCGCCAGCTCGAGAAGGTGACCAAGCTGCTGAATGCCCTCGCGGGCTCTCCGAACAAGGAGGTCAAGCAGTTCGCCATCGAGCGGTCGCGCGCGGTCGCTCAGTACCTGCAGCAGCAGCAGCAGCAGCTCGCCGCGGCGGCCCAGCCGGCGCAGCGCAAGGCCTGACGCGCAGCAAGGCGTGGGGGGGCGCTGAGCGGCGCTCCTCCGCTGCCCTCGGCGCTCCCCGTCTGCCGGCGCTCAGCGACCGAAGGCGCGGCGGATGGCTTCGGCGATGCCGCCGCCCACCAGGCCGTCGGCGTTCAGGCGATCCGTCGCCGCCTGCTTCACCTGCTCGGGCGCCTGCGCCATGGCGAACGATCGCCCCGCCACCTCGAACATCGGCACGTCGTTGAGCCAGTCGCCGACGACGACCACGTCCGACAGCTCGCAGCCGTGGTGCTCCGCGAGCCACGCGATCGCCGTGCCCTTCGTCGGCCCAGCGGCCCGGACCATCATCGCGAAGAGGCTCGTCTGGTCGTCCCTCATGAGGGGGAACGAGACGACGAAGGCCGCTTCACCGAGCTCGGCTCGGACCTCCTCGACGGCCCCCGCGACCTGGAGCTCGGTCCCGAGCGCGACCAGCGCGAGCAGGCCGTGGTCGTGCTCCCAGTATGGGTGCGACGAGACGCGCTCGACCTCGGCGATGGCGTGCGACCAGCCCCGGACATAGTGGACGTGCGGCGCGCCGGTCGCGTCGTGGACGATGCTGTCCTGCGCGAAGAGGAACGACGCCGTCGCGTGTCGCTCGGTGATCGAGCGCAGGAGGGACGCCTCGGCGCCGGAGATCGTGCGCGAGTACAGGTGCGCGTCGCCCTCGGTGTGCACGATGTGGCTGCCGTCGACACACGCGATGGGGCCGAGCACGCCGATCCGCCGCGCGACCTCGCGCGTCCCCGAGTACAGACGCCCGGTCGCGATCGAGACCGGGACGCCGGCATCCTGGAGCCGCTGGATGGCGCGGAGGTCCTCGTCGTGGATGGACCCATCACGACGGACAAGGGTCCCGTCGACGTCGAGGGCGAGGAGCTTGTAGGTCGTCACCGCGCTTGAGTAGCTCGGAAGCGCGTGGAGCGCAGCAGGCGGGACGGGATGGGACGGTTCAGGACGCCCTCCCGGTGAGGAAGGCTCAGGAAGCCGGGTAGACCGACACCTGCTTCTTGGTGTTGGACTTCCACTCGTACGTGACGACGCCGTCGACGAGGGCGAAGAGCGTGAAGTCGCGGCCGGTGCCGACGTTGTGGCCGGCGTGGATCGAGGAGCCGACCTGCCGGACCAGGATGTTGCCAGCGCGCACGGGCGCCCCGGCATACACCTTGACCCCACGGCGCTGTGCGCTTGAGTCGCGGCCGTTCCTGGAGGAGCCGCCGCCTTTTTTGTGAGCCATCTCTACTTCTCCTGCTAGGCGGTGATGCCGGTGATCTTGAGCTCGGTGTACGGCTGGCGATGGCCGTTCTTGCGGCGGTAGTTCTTCCGCCGCCTGAACTTGAAGACCACGATCTTCTTGCCGCGGTCCTGCCCGGTGATCTCGGCGGCGACCGAAGCGCCGCTCACGAGGGGCTTGCCAACCTTGGGAGAGTCACCGCCGACGAGGAGCACCTCGCTGAAGGTGACCTTGTCACCGGCATTGCCGACAAGCTTCTCAACCCGGAGCTTCTGACCTTCGGCGACCCGATACTGCTTGCCGCCCGTCTTGATGACCGCGTACATGGTGCGTCTTCCTCAACCTGGGGACCGCGATCCCTCGCCATACGCCACGCAAATGGCCCTCGATCGGAGGACCCGGTGAGCGAGGGAGCGGCAGTATACGGACCTTCTCCGGCTTGGCAAGTGGTTCGCAGCGGCGTCGCCCAGGTTCTTCGCCGGAGCGACGCCCGCGGCCTCCGGGCGTGGGCAAGGCCCTGGAAAGCCCCTGGCAAAGCGCAGCCCGGACCGCGCGCCCGGTCGCGGCGCGGGTTGCGCTCGCGCTCGTCGCGTACCGCGCGCCTGTTTCGCCCTCACGCCTTGGTGAAGACGAACTTCTCGTCGACCACGTCGACCTGCATCGTCTGGCCGGGCTGGTACCCGCCGGCGAGGATGGTCTCGGCGAGCGGGTTCTGGAGCTCGCGCAGGATCGCCCGCTTCAGCGGGCGAGCGCCGAGGCTCGGCTCGTAGCCGAGCTCGACGAGCCGGGCCTTCGCGGCGTCCGTGAGGGCGAGGCGGATGTCCTTGTCCGTGAGCAGCTGCTCCAGCCGACGGAGCTGGATGTCGACGATGCCCCGGAGGTCCTCCTTGCTGAGCGCCTTGAAGACGACGATATCGTCGACCCGGTTCAGGAACTCGGGGCGGAAGAACCCGCGCAGCTCCTCGAGCAGGACGTCGCGGATCGCCTCGCGCCCGTCCTCCGTGGTCCAGAGCTTGGCGTCGGTCTCGAGCACGCGCTTCGACCCGATGTTCGAGGTCATGATGACGACCGTGTTCGAGAAGTCGGCGAGCCGCCCGCGGCCGTCGGTGAGCCGGCCGTCGTCGAGGATCTGGAGCAGCAGGTTGAACACGTCCGCGTGCGCCTTCTCGACCTCGTCGAACAGGAGCACGCTGTACGGCCGGCGCCGGGCGGCCTCGGTGAGGAAGCCGCCCTGCTCGCTGTCCGCGTAGCCCGGGGGCGCCCCGATCAGGCGCTGGGCCATGTGGCGCTCCATGAACTCGCTCATGTCCATGCGCGTCAGCGCCTGCTCGTCGTCGAACAGGAACTCGGCGAGCGCCTTCGCGAGCTCCGTCTTGCCGACGCCGCTCGGGCCGAGGAACAGGAACGAGCCGATCGGCTTGCCCGGATCGCGCAGGCCGACGCGCCCGCGGCGCACCGCCTTCGCGATCGCGCGCACCGCCTCGTCCTGACCCACCACCCGCTGCGCGAGCCGCGCCTCCATCTTGAGGAGCTTCTCGGCCTCGCCCTCGAGCATCTTGGCCACCGGGATGCCGGTCCAGTCGTTGAGCGTCGCCGCCACGTCCGACTCGGCGACGACGTTCGAGGTCGGCGCGACCCCCTCCCGCTGCGCGGCCTCCTCCGCGGCCTGGAGCCGCCGCCTGATCTCCGGGAGCGTGACGTGCTCGAGCTCGCCGATCTTGGCGAACGCCTTGTCGCGCTGGGCAGCCTTCAAGGCCTCCGTCGCGGCGACGAGCTCCCGGCGGATGGCCTGGCACGCCGCGATGACGCCGCGGCGCGACGCGTTGCGGCTGCGCATCGACGACGCCTTCGGCTCGATCTCCGCGAGCTCCGCCTCCAGGCGCGCGCGGGTCTGGGCGCTGAGCTTGTCGTCGTCGTCCGCGAGCGCGGCGATCTGGGCGCGGAGCGCGTCGACACGCCGGGTCAGCGTGTCGAGCTCGGCCGGCACGCCGTCGACCTCCACCCGCTTGCGGGCGGACGTCTCGTCGAGCAGGTCCACCGCCGTGTCGGGGAGCGCGCGATCCGAGATGTACCGCTTGGCCAGCGCGACCGCCGAGGTGATGGCGCTCTCCCCCACCCGGACGCGGTGGTGGGCCTCGTACTTCGTGGCGATCCCGCGCAGGATCTCCGTCGCCTGATCGATGCTCGGCGCCTCCAGCGTGATCGTCGAGAACCGCCGGATGATCCCGGGATCGCGCTCGTTGATCTTGCGCACGCCCTCGGGCGTCGTCGTGGCGATGATCCGGATCTCCCCGCGCGACAGGAGCGGCTTCAGGAGCTCGCCCACGCCGGCGCCCTGCACCCCCTGGCCGAAGAGCGCGTCGAGATCCTCGACGACGAGGATGCTCTCCGCGTCCTGCTCGCCGCGCAGCCGATCGACCAGGACCTTGAGGCGCTGCTCGATCTCCCCGCGGAGCTTCGCCCCGGCGACGAGCGCGCCGGTGTCGAGCTCGTAGAGGTGGGCGCCCGCGAGGTTCGTGGGCACGTCGCCGTGCGCGATCCGGTCGGCCAGGCCCCGGATGAGCGCGGTCTTGCCCACGCCGGGCTCGCCGACGATGAGGGGGTGGTTCTTGAACCGCCGCTCGAGGATCTGCAGCAAGCGGCGCGCCTCGACGTCACGGCCGATGACCGGGTCGAACCGCCCCTCGCGCGCGTCCGCGACGAGGTCCCGCGTGTAGGGCGCGGGTTGACCCGGCTCGGCCGCGTTGGCCGGCGCGGGCGAGGGCTCCCGCGAGGCCGCCTCCAGCGCCCCGAGGTGCGGCCGGAACGCGCCCGGACCGATGCCGAACGAAGAGAGGATCTCCCCGGCAGGCCCGCGGATCTCCTGGGCGAGCGCGTGCAACAGGTGCTCGATGCCCACGTTCTGCGACTTGTCCCGGGTCGCCTCCCGCTCGGCGCGCCCGAGCAGATCGAGCAGGCGAGGGCTCACGTACGCAACACCGCTGCTGCCCGCCCTGGACAGCTTCTTCAGGGCGTTCTCGGCGAGCTGGAGCACCTCGTTCGGGTCGGCGCCCGCCCGCCGAAAGACCTCGGACACGCCCCGATCGCGCTCCAGCAACCTCATGAGCAGGTGCAGCGGCGTGACCTCCGCGTGCTGGCGCTCGTCCGCGATCTGCTGTGCGCCGGCGACGACCTGCTTCGCGTCGCCGGTATAGCGATCGAGGTGAATCGTGCCCTCTTTCTCGGCCATGCGCGCAGCCTACCGCAAGGTGGAGCCCTGTGCGCTTGCATCTTTGGCCTGCCCGGGAAAGGAAAGAGGACGAGATGCCCATGCAAGCAGCCGAAGTCACCATCTACGTCACCGACTACTGCCCATACTGCGCCATGGCGAAGCGCCTGCTGACGCAGAAGCAGGCGCGCTTCACGGAGATCAACGTGGAGAACCGCGATGACCTCCGCGCCTGGCTGGTCAAGGCCTCCGGGCAGCGGACGGTTCCTCAGATCTTCATCAATGGAGCCAGCATCGGCGGATTCAGCGACCTCTCGGCCCTGGACAAGGAGGGGGGGCTCGATCCGCGCCTCGGCGAGGCGCCGAGCGCAGACGCACCTCCCATGCCGCGCTGAGGCGGATGAGGGTGGCTGAGGTACGACGGAGAATCCTCGTCGGACGCACCCCTCGGGCCCCGCCGGCGAAGGTGCACCCCGGCGTGAGGAGGTGATAAGCTGCCGCGCGGGGACGGGGCGCAGCTTTCTTTGATGCGGTTCGTCCAAAGGGCTTCACGGGCTTCATCCGCTTCCCCCACGTCGAACCGCCATGCCTAGCAGCACCGACACCACCGCCGCAGCGACCCAGCTGGTCGAGGGGGCGCTCGTCGGAAAGCGGGTTCAGAAGTACGAAATCGTACGGACGATCGGGCGTGGCGGGATGGGCACGGTCTACGAGGCGGTGAATACCGCCATCGGCAAGCGCGTCGCGATGAAGTTCGTCGACGCCGATCTCGCGCAGAACAAGGACGCGGTGGCACGGTTCCACCGCGAGGCGCAGGCGGCGAGCGCCGTGGAGAGCGCGCACATCGTCGAGATCTTCGACGCCGGCTTCGCCGACGACATCCCCTTCCTCGTCATGGAGCTGCTCCGCGGCGAGGATCTGGGCCACCGCATCCGGCGCTGCGGCAGGCTCGATCTCGGCGAGGCGCTCCACGTGACCGCGCAGCTCCTCCGCGGCCTCCACCGCGCCCACGAGGCGGGCATCGTCCACCGTGACCTCAAGCCGGACAACGTCTTCCTGGTCGACCGCGACGACGACCCGAACTTCGCCAAGATCCTGGACTTCGGCATCTCGAAGGTGCGCCGCGCCGACGGCGCTCCGGCCCACACGTTGACCCGGCAGGGCACGGTGCTCGGAACGCCGTTCTACATGTCGCCGGAGCAGGCGCAGGCGATGCCCGACGTGGACGGCAGGACCGATCTCTGGGCCGTCGGCGCGATCCTCTACGAGTGCCTCACGGGACACCCGCCGCACAGCGGCAGCTCGTACGAGCAGGTGATCGTCAACATCTGCATGAAGGACGCCCTCGACGTGCGGATGAGCAACCCGGCCGTCCCCGAGCCGATCGCGCGCGTGATCGCGAAGGCGCTCACGCGGGACAGGGACGCGAGGTTCTCCTCCGCGCGAGATTTCCTCGACGCCCTGGTCGCCGGCGCCGGCGGGCTCCTCGCGTCACGGCGCAGCTCGAGCGACGAGCTCGGAGCGCACACGACGAGCGCTCCTGGCGCCCTCGGGCAGACGCCGGCGAAGCAGACGCCGGGGGATCCGAGCATCGGGCTGGATCCGACGCTCGAGGTGCACGGGAGCGGCTCGAAGGTGGGCTGGTCGAGCAGCGGGCCCACGGGCGCGCGCGGCCCGCGGCGGCTCGCGTTCGCCGCGGTGGCGCTGGTCGCGCTGGTTGGCGGGCTCGCCGGCGCGGTCCTTCACGCGCGCCGCTCGCCGGAGGCGGGCACGGTGGCCACCGCGCCTGCGCTGCCCACCCAGGTCTCGGTCGAGCTCCGGACGAACGCCGAGGGCGCCCTCTTCACCGTCGACGGCGCGGCGCTGGCCGACCGCACGCTGCGCGGCCGCACGGGCGAGACGAAGCGTGTGCGGATCGAGGCCTCCGGCTACACGCCCGTGGACAAGGAGGTGACGCTCCAGGACGGCAGCTCCCCGATCGACGTCCTGCTCCACCCGCTGCCGGCGGTGACACCGGCGCCGCCTGCGGCCGAGGCCGCGACCGCGGCGCCCGCCCCGGCGCCCAAAGCCGAGCCGATCCCGAAGAAGGCAACGGCGCTCCCCTTCGCTGCGCGCCCCAGGGGCACGGGCGCCGGGGCGAAGGCCGCCGGTCCGGCGCAGGCCACCCCGGTGGTCGCGACGCCGAAGCCGGCGGGGGTCGCGGCTGGTTTGCAGCTCAAGGTCGACTGAGGCGGGATTGGGCAGATCACACGGACGACTCACGCTGGCGCTCTGCGCGGCGACGCTCGGCCTGGCCGTGCAGCTCTCGCCGGCGCTCGCGCAGGTCGAGCCGTACCGGCAGCACATGGAGAACGGCATCAAGCTGTTCCAGGACAGGAACTACCGGGCCGCGGTCGTCGAGTTCGAGGCGGCCTACAAGGAGAGGCCGAAGGCCAGCCCCCTGTTCAACATCGCGCTCGCCGAGAAGGCCCTCTTCAACTACCCGAGGGCCATCGCGGCGCTCGAGCGCGCGCTCGCGCAGCACCGCGACACGATGGATGAGGGCGACGAGAAGACGGCGCGCAGCGCCATCGAGGAGATGCGCGCGCTCCTCGCCCATCTCACGATCGAGCTCAGCCCACAGACCGCCACGCTGATCATCGACGGCGAGGAGCAGCCCCCCTCGTCCTCGGGGACGCGGGTCGTGGAGCTCGGGCCGGGGGTGCACCGCATCGGCGCGCGCGCCGAGGGGCACGCGAGCGCTGACGAGAGCGTCACCGTGGTGAGCGGCGAGCGCGACAAGAAGGTGAAGCTCGCGCTGGTCCCGGACAGGGCCCCCGCGACCCCGGCGGCGCAGCCGTTCACGCCGCCCCTGCCCCCTCCGCCGAAGCCGGTGCCCCTCTCGCTCCCGCCGCAGGGCTACTATGTGATCGGCGCCGCGTCGTTGCTCTGGCCGCTCGGCCACCCGCGAGCCTTCCCGGCGCCGGAGGCGAACAGCGGCGGGGCTGGCTCGATCCGGGTCGGATACCGCGTGAACACCCCCGCGGCGTTCGACGTGATGCTCCAGTACGCGAACATCGCGACCGGCTCGGACGACCCCGCTTACCCGAACGCCAGTTACACGCTCGGCTCGACGCGCCTCGGGCTGAACGTCCGCCTGATGACCCCTGGGCAGACCTGGCGGTTCGTGGGCTCGATCGGGGGCGGTCTCACCTACGATTCCGTGAAGTTCGACAGCATCAAGACGCAGGACGGAGACATCTGCAATGGCCTGTGCCAGAAGGCCGCCGGGGTGAACGCGTTCGTGTTCTCCGAGGTGGGCGCCGAGCTGGACCTCGGCGGCGTGCTCCTCGGGTTCTCGCTCGACAGCTACTTCCAGTCGTCGCGCGGCATCAGCTACAAGAACCGCGACGAGGACGACGTCACGCTGTACTCGGCCGTGCTGCTGCAGCTGGGAGGCAGCTTGCACGCCGGCTATGCGTTCTGGTGATCGGCCTCTGTCGATCCCGGCCGCTCGTTCCATCCTTGTTCTGCCGCTTGACGGATGTATCCTCGCACGCCCTCGCGGCGAGTCGTCGAGGGTTCGCCGCGCTCTCCAGCGGGGAGCGTGGGCCGGGGATCGGCTGCTGCCGTCCTCTTCAATCATGTCAGCCGGGGATCGGCTGCCGCCGTTCCCTTCAACGTCAGCCGGGGATCGGCTGCCGCCGTTCCCTTCAACGTCAGCCGGGGATCGGCTGCCGCCGTCCCCTCAAGGGGTGACCATGTCGCAGGATGCCATCACGTCGTTGCTCAAGGAGACGCGCCGGTTCGAGCCGCCGGCCGAGTTCTCGCGTCGTGCGCGCGTCGGCGCGCAGGCGACCTACGAGGCGCTCTACCGCGAGAGCATCGAGCAGCCGGACGCGTTCTGGCGCCGGGAGACGAGCGACCTCGTGTTCCGCACGCCGTGGACCACGACCAGCGACTGGTCCTTGCCGCACGCCAAGTGGTTCCTCGGCGCCACCCTCAACGTCACGGAGAGCTGCCTCGATCGACACCTGACGACGGCCACCAAGAACAAGGCCGCCATCATCTGGGAAGGTGAGCACGGCGCCACGCGCACGCTGACCTACGCCCAGCTCCACCGCGAGACGCTGCTGCTCGCCAACGCGCTCAAGCGGCTGGGCATCGAGAAGGGGGACCGGGTCGCGATCTACATGGGCATGGTCCCCGAGGTCGCCGTGGCGATGCTCGCGTGCGCGCGCCTCGGCGCGGTGCACACCGTCGTGTTCGGCGGCTTCGCCGCGGACGCGCTCCGCGACCGCATCCACGACAGCCAGGCCAAGCTCGTCATCACGCAGGACGGCGCGTACCGGCGCGGGCAGGTCGTGCCGCTGAAGGCAACCGTCGACAAGGCGCTCGCGCAGCCGGAGGCGAAGAGCGCGACGCGCGTCGTCGTGTACCAGCACCTCGGCAAGGAGCGCTGCGAGGTGCAGATGACGGAGGGCCGCGACGTCTTCTGGCACGACCTGCTCGCCGGGGCCGCCCCGGCCTGCGAGCCGACGGTCGTCGACGCCGAGCACCCGCTCTTCATCCTCTACACGAGCGGCTCGACCGGGAAGCCCAAGGGGGTGCTCCACACGACCGCCGGCTACCTGGTCGGCGCGCACGTCACGACGAAGTACGTCTTCGATCTGCGCGACGACGACGTCTACTGGTGCACCGCCGACGTCGGCTGGGTGACGGGCCACAGCTACATCGTGTACGGCCCGCTCTCGAACGGCGCGACGTGCCTCATGTACGAAGGCGCCCCGAACTTCCCCGACTGGGGCCGCTTCTGGCGGCTGATCGAGAAGCACGGGGTCACGATCCTCTACACCGCCCCCACGGCCATCCGCGCCTTCATGCGGCAGGGCGACGAGTGGCCCGCGAAGAGCGATCTGTCGAGCCTCAGGCTCCTCGGCTCGGTCGGCGAGCCGATCAACCCCGAGGCGTGGGTCTGGTACCACCGGACCATCGGCGGCGGCCGCTGCCCGATCGTGGACACCTGGTGGCAGACGGAGACGGGCTCGATCATGATGACCACGCTGCCCGGCGCGTCGTCCTCGAAGCCGGGGTCGACCGGGCTGCCGATGTTCGGCGTCGTGCCCGAGGTCGTGACGAAGGACGGCAAGCCCGTCGCGGCGGGCGAGGGCGGGCTGCTCGTCCTGAAGCAGGCGTGGCCGTCGATGCTGCGCACGGTGTGGGGCGACGACGAGCGCTTCCGCAAAACATACTTCAGCGACATCGAGGGCTGCTACTTCACCGGCGACGGCGCGCGCCGCGACGAGGACGGCTACTTCTGGGTCGTCGGCCGCATCGACGACGTGCTGAACGTGGCCGGCCACCGCATCGGGACGGCCGAGATCGAGAGCGCGCTCGTGTCTCACCCCTCCGTCGCAGAGGCGGCCGCGGTCGGTCGCCCGGACGACCTCAAGGGGCAGGCGCTCGTGGTGTTCGTCTCGCTCCGGCCGGGGGTGAAGGCCGGGCCGGAGCTCCAGGCAAAGCTCGGCGAGCACGTCGCCAAGGAGATCGGCAAGTTCGCGCGCCCCGACGCGATCCGCTTCGCGGACGCCCTGCCGAAGACACGCAGCGGCAAGATCATGCGCCGGCTCCTGAAGGACGTCGCCGCTGGTCGAGAGCTGACCGGCGATACCTCGACGCTCGAGGACCTGAGCGTCATGGCGAAGCTCCGCCAGCAAGAAGAGGAGTGAGCCCCGCGGCGGCGCAGGGGCGCGGCCGTGCCCCTGCGACCGACGCGAGGACACCGCGCGCGACGGGGCGGCGCCTGCTCCTCGGCGAAGGGGAGGAGAACCCACGGAAGAGCTCGATCCTGCGGCTCTTCCGCCGCGCTCGGCCCCGGGAAGAGCGACGGCGGCCCACGACCGGCATCCGGCGGCTTACGGTCGGATCACCTCGTTCGCGCCGGAGAATTTGATCCTCTGCATCGGCGCGGAGGATACTCTGTGGCGAGGGCGCGCTTGGAGCTCGAAGCTGGAACCGTCGTTGCGAACCGGTATCGCATCATCCGCCAGCTCGGCCGCGGCGGCATGGGCGAGGTGTTCGCCGCGGAGAACATCCGCACCGGCCGTCAGGTGGCGATCAAGCTCCTGCGCGCGGAGTCGAAGGCCAAGTCGTCCGCGGCCGAGCGGTTCCGGCGCGAGGCGCGCGCCGCGGGATCCATCAACAGCGATCACGTCACCGAGATCCTCGACGTCGAGGAGGACCCCGAGCACGGCATCGTCCTCGTGTTCGAGCTGCTCGAGGGCGAGTCGCTGATCGATCGGCTGAAGCGGACGGGACCGATCGATTTCGAGGAGCTTCACCCGATCATCGAGCAGGTCTGGATGGGGCTCGCCGACGCGCACCGCGCGGGGATCATCCACCGCGATCTGAAGCCGTCGAACGTGTACATCGAGGCGCGCCCCGACGGGTCGAAGCGGGTCAAGATCCTCGACTTCGGCATCTCCAAGCTGCCGAAGGAGATGGGAGCAGAGACCCTGACCGAGATGGGCCAGAGCCTGGGCACGTTCTCGTTCATGCCGCCCGAGCAGATCGGCAAGGCGAAGACGGTCGACCACCGCGCGGACATCTACGCCTGCGCCACGATGATTTACCAGTCGATGAGCGGCCAGCTGCCTTACCAGGCGCGCAACCTGCTCATCATGGTCGAGATGAAGCAGAAGACCGCCGCGCGGACGCTGGCCGAGGCGATGGATGGGCCCGTCGACCCGCGGCTCGAGGCGTTCCTCGCGAAGGGGCTGGCGCGGGAGCCCGCGGACCGCTTCCAGAGCGCGCTCGAGGGGCTCACTGCCTGGCGGGAGCTGCGGCCCGCGAGGAGCTCCAGCCATCCGGTCAGCGGCTCACCCATCTCCACGCTGCCGGCAAGCAGCGCCTCCGGCCATGCGCGCAGCTCGCCCATCCCGCCAGCGCACCAGAGCTACAAGCCCCCGTCCTCCGGCGCGGTCAAGCTCCCGGTGCCGCCGGTCGACCCCATCTTGATCCGCACGGCGACCGACCCGGGGGCGCAACCGCGGGTCGAGGCCGTGCGCCCGCACGGCGAGCCTGAGCGGGCGGCCCACCCCCTCGTGGAGCCGCCGCTCACGCAGAACGAGGGCCAGCTCCCGCCGTACATGCCTGGCGGGCGCGCGCCGGGCGTACAGACGGCGGTGGCGCCCGTCCAATGGACCGGCCCGAACGGCACCATGGTGCTCAACAACGTGGCCCGAGAGCTCGTGCCCCCGCTCGTGTCCCACCCCGTGACGCCGCGGACGCTCCCGGATTTCTCCGAGGACAGCTCGGGCGGGTCGACGACCGGCCAGGGTCCGACGCTCGTCTACAAACCCGTGCGGCCAAGCATGGGCTCGGCGAGCCTGGGGCCCACCACCGCCGGTGAGCCAGAGCCGATCGAGCAGCGGCCTCCGGCGCCGCCGCCAGCGCGAACGCTTCGAACCATCGTCTATGTGCTCGCGGCGATCCTGTTCGCCGTCGTGGGCTTCCTCCTCATGGGGTATGCCCTCGAGTACCTGGACATGCCGAAATAGGCCGCGCGCAGCGGCTCCGCGTCGGACGTGCCGCTCTCCGACGCGCGAGCGCGCGGCGGCCGGCGCGGCTCACAGCACCGCGTCCGCGGCGCGGCCCTGGGCGGGTGAGCGCCCGGCTGGCAGCACGATCCGGAACCGCGTTCCCCCCGCCTCGCGCGGCTCGCACGAGATCGTGCCGCCGTGCGCCTCGATGATGTCCCGCGTGACGGCGAGCCCGAGCCCCGTACCGCGCTGCTTCGTCGTGAAGAAGGGGTCGAAGATCGACGCGCGCAGCTCCTCCGGCACGCCGGGGCCCGTGTCGTCGACCGCGATGGTCGCGGCGCCGCTCGAGAAGCTGACGCTCACGACGATCTCGCCGCCCTTCGGCATCGCCTCGCGCGCGTTGCGGAGCAAATTCAGGAGCGCCTGACGGATCTGCGACTCGTCGAGGAGGAGCTCGGGCCCCGCCTCCTCCACCTCGACGCGAACCGCGACGCCGGCTCGGTCGAGCTCGGGCCTCACGAACGCCACCAGCTCCTGCACCAGGTCGTCCACCCGCTCTGGCTCCAGGCGCGGGCGGGGGCGGCGGGCGACGCTGAGGTACTGCTCCGCGATGCGAGACAGGCGGTCCACCTCGGCCCGGATGGCGGTGACGAGCTGCGCCGACTCCTTCATCACCGGCCTGAGCTCCGCGTCAGGGGTGTCCGCGGCGGAGGCGCGCGCCACCTCCTCCTCGAGCAGCTCGAGGTTCAGCCCGATCGACGACAGCGGGTTCCTGATCTCGTGCGTGACGTGCGCGGCCATCTTCCCGATCGCCGCCAGCCGCTCGGCGTTCACGAGCTCGGCGCGCGCGCGGCGGATCGCGGCGACCATGTCCTCGAACGTCGTCGCGAGCTCGCCGATCTCGTCGTTCGTCGCGAGCGCCTGCTTCGGGGTGAGGTCGCCGCGCGCGACGGCGTTGGCCCGCTCGGTGACCGCGGTCAGCGGGGCGAGCACGCGCCGCGCGTACAGCGACATCATCACGCCGACGAGGAGCGTCAGCACGCCCAGCCCGAGGAGCAGGTGCATCGAGCGCTCCTCGCGCAGCTCCGCCTCGTCGGTGAGGCTCTGCATTTGCCCCTCGACGCGGCTCCTGATCGCCCGTAGCCGCTGCGCGCCCTCGACCTCTCGCTTGACCAGCTCGTCGCGCGTGCGCTCGGCGAGGTCGCGGTCGCCGACGGCGAGCGCCTGGAAGAGCTGGGCGAACCGCTCCGGGCTGGCGCCGACGAGCCGCTCGATCGCCGCCACCTCGGCCGCGACCTCGTCGCTGAACCGGCGGACGCCGGACGACGCGGCCGCCTGCCCGACGCTGGCGTCCCCGCCGGTCGCCTTCTCATCGGCGCCGGCGAGCGCCCGGGCGGCGTCCTTGACGATCGAGAACGCGAGCGGACGGGTCCGCCTCGCGGTCTCGATCCACTCGCGCACGTCCCCCGGGTTCTTCGCGGCGGTGATGTGGTTGAGCTGGGCGTTGAAGACGTTCTGCTCGGCCAGGACCTCGCCGATGCGGAGCAGCAGCGGGACGTACCCGGCGCGCAGCAGCTGGGCGTCGCGCGAGGCCGCCCGCAGCGCCTGGACGCTCCAGCCGACGGTCAGCGCGAAGGCGGCGAGCACCACGAGGTAGCTCGCGAGGAGCCTCCCCGCGACCGTGCGCCGCTTCTGGGGCGCGCGCTCCTCCGGCCCCGAGGCGCCGCCGCGCGCCTCGTCCGCGGCTGGCGGCGGCGCGGTCATCGCGGCGCGACGGCCCGCGCGACGAGGCTCGCGAGGTCCTCCGCCGGCTCGCCCCGCGTCCTGAACCGCTGGAGGCTCTGCGCGCAGTGCGTCACGAGCAGCCCGCCGCCGAGCGCGCGGTGCTCCGCGATCCTGGCGTCGGCGATGGCGGCGGACGACGCGGGACGCGTCGCGGGCAGCAGGCCGCCGCCGCCGCTGCAGTCGGCGTGCTCGCGGCGGTGGATGAACTCCTCCGGCGGGCGCCCCGTGATGCGGGCGAGGATCTCCCGGGGCGCGTCGTAGCGATCGAGGCCGCGCCCGAGCTGGCAGGGATCGTGGTAGCGCACCCGCCGCTCCGACGCCGATCGCTGCAGCCTGTCGAGCGACGAGCGCGCGAGATCGACGAACAGCTCCGGGGCCTTCACGCTCACCCCCGCGCGCGGGTACTCGACGCGCACGGCGCGCGCGCACCCGGGATCGACGGCGACGAAGCGCCCCCCGGGCGCGACCTCCGCGGCGAGCCGCCGCGCGGCGGCCTCGAAGCCCGGACGATCGCCGGCGTACAGGAGCGGCAACCCGCAGCAGGCGCGCACCGGGCGGGTCGGGGCGCCCGCCAGCGCTTCGGTCGCGTCGAGCGCGTCGCGGGCGACGTCCGGCGCGTGGCGCTCGTAGCCGCAGCCGAGCAGCACGTGGACCGCGTCAGGCGCGGCCACGGCCGATCGAGAGCGCGCGTCGAGCTCACCGGCGCGGTCCTCCTCGCGGGCCGAAAAGCGCTTTGCCACGCGCCTGGCCCCCTCCGGCGCGAGATCGCGCGCGAAGAGCTCCGCGCGCGCATCCGTCAGCACGGTGGCCACCTCGTTCTTGTGATCGCAGCGCTCGCGGCACCCGAAGCACGCGGAGCACGCCCAGGCTGGATCCGCGTGGCCTTCGTCGAGCGGCACGTCGCCGCGCGCGGCGAAGTACGCCATCGACATCTTCCCCCACGGCGTCACCGTCTCGTTGGCCTCGACGTTCGACACGGGGCAGGCGGCGCGGGAGAGCTTGGGGCAGTAGACGCACTTCTCGAGCGACGTCCGGTGCGGCTCGAGGAGCTTCAGGCGGAGCTGGGACACCGTTCGAGTCTCTCCATCGGGTGCGCCTCGCGCAAGCGGCGGGAGCGCGTCAGGCGTCCGAGCCGTTGCTGGACGAGCGTCGGCCCCGCTCGTTCACGGGGGTGACGGAGGGAGCTGAGCCCGCCGGCCTGCGGCGGGGGATGCCCTCGTGGACGACCGGCGCGACGCTCGCGCGCGCCTTGGTCGCCGAGCTGCCGTCCGTCGACACCAGCTGGGGCTGCCCCCCTGCGGTCCCGGAAGACCGCGACGGCGCGCTCTCCTGGGGCAGGCGGATGGTGAACTTCGCGCCCTTGTCGGACGACGCGACCGTGATCGTCCCGGCGTGCTCGTCGACGATCTTCTTCACGATCGCGAGCCCGAGGCCGGTGCCGCCGCGCTTGCCGGAGGTGACGAACGACTGGAAGAGGCGGCCCTGGATCTCCTTGGGGATCCCCTTCCCGGTGTCCGCGACGCAGATCGCGAGGTCGCCCCCGTCGCGGTAGGCGCGGATCGTCACCGTGCCCCCGCCTGGCCGCATCGCCTCGACCGCGTTGCGGACCAGGTTGTGCAGGAGCCGCGTCATCTTCGCCTCGTCGAACCGCGCGGTCCCTCGGTCGTCGAGCTCCAGGGAGAGCGAGACGCCGGTCCCGGCGAGCTCGTGCTCCAGCTGCTTCTCGATGTCGCCGAAGAACTTGGTCAAGTAGACCTTGCGCACGAGGATGCTCCGCTCGCCGCGCGCGAACTCCAGCACCTCGCGCTGCATCGCGCTGATGACGTCGAACTGCTTGAGGATCAGCCGCGCGTGGTCCTCCCTCGTCGCCGCGTCGGGAGCGCCGGCCATGAGCTGGACGTAACCGCTGATCACCGTGAGCGGCGTGCGCATGTCGTGCATCACGCCCGAGAGCAGGCGCCCGATCGTGGTGAGCCGCTCGCTCTGCTCCCGCTCGAGGCGCGACCGGAACAGGCGCAGCGCGGTCGACGCGTTCGCCGACACGAGCCGCAGCAGCGCGCGATCGTCCTTCGAGAAGCCGTGGGGGTTCCTGGAGTTGTAGAGGGCCATGGAGCCGATCGGCACCGCGTCCTCGCCCTCGAGCGGCACGGCGAT
This sequence comes from Sorangium sp. So ce363, assembly GCF_051520435.1. Taxonomy (NCBI): domain Bacteria; kingdom Pseudomonadati; phylum Myxococcota; order Polyangiales; family Polyangiaceae; genus Sorangium; species Sorangium sp. So ce363. The sequence goes on from NZ_CP150333.1 coordinate 11,020,326, forward strand.
CGCCGTCCTGAGCTCCGCGCCGACGAGCTGGGCGAGCCGCGGCGACACGAGCGTGTCGTCCGGATCCCGGCCCCCGCCCTCGCGCGAGAAGCACACCGCCTCGTTGTTCACCATGGCGCGCCCGACCACCCCTTCGCCGCGGCGCATCGCGATGCGCTTCACCGCCGGCCACGGGGCGGCCCCGACCACGACGCCGTCCGGCTCCTCTCCGAGGGCGGGCGCGCGGGGCGGCGCGCCGCCCCCGTCGAACGCCGTGAGATCGAAGAAGTAGAGGAACAGCCCGCCCTCGATCTCGTCGACGAGCATCCCCCCCGCCCGCGCCTCGCACGCCCTGCCGGCCTCCGTGATGACCGCGCGCGCGAGGTCCTCCATCGTGGTCGCGCGGCCCATCGCGCTCTCGAGGTCGAAGAGCAGCTTGAGGTCGCTCACGCGGTGCTCGAGTTGCTCCTTGGTCTCCACGAGCTGCGTGTTCTTCTGGATCACCGAGAGGAACAGCCGCGAGTTGTCGATCGAGACGGCCGCCTGCGTCGCCAGCGCGCTCAGGAGCTCCTCGTCGTGGACCGAGAACTCCCCTTCCCCGTGCTTGTTCAGGACCTGGATGACCCCGATGGTCCGGCCGACGTGGTTCTTCATCGGCGCGGCGAGGATCGAGCGGGTGCGGTACCCCGTGACCTCGTCCCAGTCGCGCTGGAACCGGCGATCCCGGTAGGCGTCCTTCACGCGGACGGTGCGCCCCATCTTGGCGACGTGGCCCGCGATCCCCGCGCCGACGGGCAGCTCGATCGCGCGCGCCTCCTCGCCGATGATGATGCGCGACAAAAGCCGCTGCCGCTGCTCGTCGAGCAGGTAGAGGGTGGCTCGGTCCGCGTCGAGCAGCTCGGTGATCTTGTTCAGGATCAGCGCGAGGAGCTGGTCGAGATCCAGGGTGCTGCCAAGGGCCAGCCCGACATCCCGGAGCGCCCGCACCGTCTTGTCGGCGTGGGCGAGGCGCGCCTCGAGCTCCTTTACGCGAGCCTGCAGCGCCTTCGTGCGTTGTTCCGCCTTCGCGGTCACCAGAAGACGCTAACACGACTTCGCCCCGAGGAGCGCGCGCGCGGGCCCCTGCGCGAACCGTTCGCGTGACAGAGAGCGCTCCCGACGGCCGCCGGGAGCGCCCCTAGGACGCGCCGTTACTGGTTCATGCTCTCGAGGAATTCCTGATTGGTCTCGGTGCGGCTCACCTTGTCCAGGAGGAATTCCATCGAGTCGATGACGTTGAGGGGGTGCAGCAGCTGGCGGAGCAGCCACACGCGCTGGAGGATCCACTCCGGCAGCAGCAGCTCTTCCTTGCGGGTCGCGCTCTTGTTGATGTCGAGGCAGGGGAAGATCCGCTTCTCCATCAGCTTGCGATCCAGGTGGATCTCGCTGTTACCCGTGCCCTTGAACTCCTCGAAGATGACCTCGTCCATGCGCGAGCCCGTGTCGACGAGCGCGGTGGCGACGATGGTCAGCGAGCCGCCCTCCTCGACGTTGCGCGCGGCGCCGAAGAACCGCTTCGGCTTGTGCAGCGCGTTCGAGTCGACGCCGCCGGAGAGGATCTTGCCGCTCGGCGGGACGACCGTGTTGTACGCGCGCGCCAGGCGGGTGATCGAGTCCAGCAAGATCACGACGTCGTGCTTGTGCTCGACGAGGCGCTTCGCCTTCTCGATCACCATCTCGGCGACCTGCACGTGCCGCGTCGGGGGCTCATCGAAGGTCGAGCTGATCACCTCGCCCTTCACGGTGCGCTGCATGTCGGTCACCTCCTCCGGGCGCTCGTCGATGAGCAGCACGATCAGCGTCGTGTCCGGGTGGTTCGCGGAGATCGCGTTGGCGATCTGCTGGAGCAGCACCGTCTTGCCCGCGCGGGGCGGCGAGACGATGAGGCAGCGCTGCCCCTTCCCGATGGGGCAGAGCATGTCGATGATGCGGGTCGAGAAGCTCTTCGTCCCGTTCTCGATGTTGAACTTCTGCTGCGGGTAGAGGGGCGTGAGGTTGTCGAACAGGATCTTGTCGCGAGCGACCTCGGGGGGCTCGCCGTTGATCTTGTCGACCTTGAGCAGCGCGAAGTACGCCTCGCGCTCCTTGGGCGGCCGGATGGAGCCGCTCACGCTGTCGCCGGTGCGGAGGTTGAAGCGCCGGATCTGGGACGGCGAGACGTAGATGTCGTCCGGACCCGGCAGGTAGTTGTAGTCCGGCGCCCGGAGGAAGCCGAAGCCGTCGGGCAGGCATTCGAGCACGCCCTCGCCGTAGACCGGCTGGTCCTGCGCCGCGTGGGCCTGCAGGAGAGCGAAGATGACCTCCTGCTTGCGCAGCCCGGCAGCGCCCTCGATGTTGAGCCCCTTCGCCATCTGGACGAGCTCGGCCATCGGTTTCTGCTTCAGTTCCCTGAGGTGCATGAGTCGGAAAGCTCCAGGATGCGACGGCGCGTGCCCTGTCAAGGGCGTGGAGGCCGTCGGTCGTTGGTTTTTTGGTTGGGGGGGTCTAGCGGGTCGGACCCGAGGCGGGGCCGAGCATGTCGTCGAAGTCGGCGGGTCGCCAGAGGGAAGAGGGCTCGCCTCGCAACCGGCGCCCCTCACGTTCATGTCGCTCGATCGGCGGGCTGTGCTTGCCGATCGGGCGGCGACTCTATCAAGCGCGTCTGCTCTGTCAATGCGCGGCGGGAGGCACGGACGACGCGCGCGCGTCGTGGGGCGCGGCACGGATTCAGGTCGCCCGCGCCGTCCGTACGAAGAATGGCGCGGGCGAACTGCCCGTGGCTCCCAGGTGCTGCCTGAAGTTGCCTCCCCCGGAACGCGCGGCTAAGTCAAGCTGGTTCCATGGGGCTCAAACAGGTTCAGCTGTTCGTCCGCGGTCGCGTCCAGGGCGTCTTCTTTCGTGCCTCCACGCAGCGCGAGGCCAAGCGGCTCGGCCTCACCGGCTGGGTGAAGAACCGCTCCGACGGCAGCGTCGAGGTCCTCGCCGAGGGGGAGGAGGACGAGCTGAAGGAGCTCATCGCCTGGGCGAACCGCGGCCCGAGCGCCGCGCGGGTCGAGCGCGTCGACGTCCGGTGGCGGGGCTTCTCCGGCGATTTCTTCGACTTTCGCATCACGGATTGAGGCGCTTGGCACGCAGCTCGTCGGATCCGAGGGGTGCAGGCGCGCGATCGGCGCAGCGACGCAGGCCGGCGTGCGCGTGGCTCGTCCTGATTGGCCTGCTCGCAGCGGCGCCGCTCGCGACGCCTCCGGCGCGCGCCGCCGGCGAGCGCGACGCGGGCACTTCCGCGCCGGCCTCCTCCGCGCTCCCTGAGCTCCCGCGCCTCGCCCCGATCGCCCGCCCGGAGCCTGACATCGCCGCGGTCCGCGAGCTCGACCGGATACTCGACCAGCTCACGTCGGAGGACGCGCGCTCGCGGGAGAACGCCCGCGCGGCCCTCGATGAGCCGATCCCTGGCATCGTCGATGCGGTGCGGCTGCGCGTTCAGGACATCCGCGGCTCGCTCGATCGGGACGCGGCGCCTCGCGTGCTCGCGGACGCGCGCAGAGAAGGCCGCAAGGCGATGAAGGGCGAGAAGGGGGAGGACGAGCGCGACGGCAACAAGAAGAAGACTGCAGACGCGAAGGCCGACAAGGGCGCGAAGAAGGGCGCTGGCGACGCAAAGAAGGGCGCCGGTGACGCAAAGAAGAGCGCCGGTGACGCGAAGAAAGACGCGAAGGCCGACCAGGGCGCAAAGAAGGACGCCGGCGACGCGAAGGGCGCAAAGAAGGACATCAAGGCCGACCAGAGCGCCAAGAAGGGCGCTGACGACGAGAAGGACGAGGGGGACTGGCTGGATTTCATGCTGGCCGTGGCGCGGCCGCGGGACAGCGCGTGGCGCGATGTCGTCAAGCTGCTCGCGATGGAGCGGATGCTCGTCGCTGCGGGCACGACGCCTGCGGTCCGCGAGCTCATCGCGCTGCACGCCTATTTCGGCGAGCTGCTCCGCATCGATCTCCAGCGGCAGGTGGCCAAGCTGCGCGACAAGGCGGTCCCCGCGCTGATCGAGGCGCGCCAGCACGACGCCAAGATCGTCCAGCGGTGGGCCAACAAGCAGCTCGACCTGCTCGGCCGGGCGATCCCCGGCGAGGCGATCGCGTCGAATGACACGCAGATCCTGGCCGACGTCCTCCGCGCCTACGGCCGCGTCCGGGACGTGGACGCCGTGCGCGTGATCCTGAGCTTCTGCAACAGCGACCGCGCGCGGCTGCGCGACGCCGCGCGGGAGGCGATCTCCGCGATCGGCGAGCCCGGCATCTGGCAGCTCCGCGACGCCTACCTGGACCTCACCGGCGCGAAGCCGCCGCGCGAGTGGTCGTGGGACCGTGTCGCGCGCGAGCTCTTCGGGACGTACGATCGCGCGCGCCTCGCGGAGGTATACAAGTTGATGGACGAGGGCGTCGCTGCGGCGAGCGCGGGCAAGCCCGCCGAGGCGACCGACGCGTTCGACAAGGTGCTCGCCCGCGCGCCGCTCTTCGAGCGCCGCAAGGAGATGGTGGACGCCTACGTGGAGCGGGCGCGATCGCTGTCTGCCGAGCGGCGCGACGACGCGCTCGCCATGCTGCGCAAGGCGCTGCGCCTCGACGCGCCAGGCGAGCGCGCGAGGAAGATCGAAGCGGAGATCGCTTACCTCGAGGGCGCGCTCCTCATCGAGCGCGGCACGCCGGACAAGTTCGTGCTGGAGCGTGCGATCGAGCTCGACCCCTCCAACGCCGGCGCGAGGGCGGCGCTCGCCTCCCTCGGGGACAAGGTCGCGGAGCGGAAGAGCCAGACGAACCGCCACATCGCCGCGGGAGCGGTAGGTCTCGCCGCGGTGCTCTCGATGTTCTTCATCGCCCGGCGACGGAGCGCTCCGTCGCGCGCTCGAGAGCAAGCCGGCACCGTTTCTCCGCCCCCGCCGGCGTCTCCTGCCTCGGCGCCGTCCCCTCCGCAGCCGACCGCATCACCTGCCTCGGCGCCGCCCCCTCCGCAGCCGACCGCATCGCCGCCTGCCTCGGCGCCGCCCCGAAGACAGGACAGCGCCGCTCCTCCGCAGCCCCAGACGTCTCCCGAGCCGGCCCCGGCCGCCGCCTCGAGGGCGGACCCCGACCTGCCGGCACAGCCTATCGAGGAGGCGGAACCGCGGAGCGACGACGCCCCTGCAGCCGACCCGCGCGACCGCTGAGCCGTCGCGCGCACCAGGCCCACGCAGCGGTCGGCCCCTGAGCGCCGGCCGGGCTCACAACGCAGAAACGCCGGGCGAGCTGAGCGCTCTCCCGGCGTGCTGTCTGCGACTGTGCCAGCGCCACGCGGCGCCGGCCTGTCTCCGGGCTCAGCCGGCGGTCGTCGCCGGGGTGGCCGGCTCCGCCGCGGCGACCGGCTCGGCGGCCTGCGCAGGCGCGTCCGCGACCGGCGGCGCGTCGATGAACTCGATGAGGCTCATCTGCGCGCAGTCACCGCGGCGCGGACCGAGCTTGATGATCCGCGTGTAGCCGCCCGGCCGCCCCTCGAAGCGCTTCGAGAGATCGATCATCACCTTCGCGATGATGTCGACCTTCTTGCCGTCGGTCGCGACCCCCCAGCGAGGGATGTAGCTGCCCACGAGCCGCTCAGCGTGGAGCCGGCGCGCTCTGTCGCCGGGGCTGAGCTCCCCGTGCGCGGTGTACGCGACCTTGCCGAGCCGCGTCGCCTTGGTGATGAGCCGCTCGGCCACGCGCCGCAGCTCCTTCGCCTTGGCGTCGGTCGTCTCGATCCGCTCGTGGGTGATCAGGTTCGCCGTCAGGTTGCGAAGCATCGCCCTGCGGCTGGAGGTATCCCGACCAAACTGCCTGCCCGCTTTCTTGTGACGCATGACGTTCCCTCAGTACCGACTCACGCCTGCGCCTGCTGCGCCTTCCAGCGCTCGAGGAGCTGCGGCCAGTTGTCGATCTTCATCCCGAGCGAGAGCCCCATGTTCGCGAGGATCTCTTTGATTTCCTTCAGCGACTTGCGACCGAAGTTCTTGGTCTTGAGCATGTCCTGCTCGGTCCGCTGCACGAGCTCGCCGATGAGCGTGATGTTCGCGTTCTGCAAGCAGTTCGCAGAGCGGACGCTCAGCTCGAGCTCCTCGACGGAGCGGAACAGGTTCTCGTTGAGCGGCTCGTCGTCGCTCATCACCGCCTGGTAGCTCGTCTCCTCGCTCTCCTCGAAGTTGACCCAGATGGAGAGCTGCTCCTTGAGGATCTTCGCGGCGAAGGCGACCGCGTCCGCCGGCGAGACGGACCCGTTGGTCCAGACCTCGAGCGTGAGCTTGTCGTAATCGGTCACCTGCCCGACGCGGGCGTTCTGCACGGTGTAGTTCACCTTGCGGATCGGCGAGAACAGCGCGTCGATCGGGATGGTCCCGATCGGCATGGTCGGCGTCTTGTTGCGCTCGGCGGGCACGTAGCCGCGGCCCACGTTGACCGTGAGCTCCATCGAGAGCGGGCCCTTCTTGTCGAGCACGGCGATGAGGTGGTCGGGGTTGAGCACCGACAGGCCCTCGACCAGCTGGATGTCGCGCGCGTACACGGGCCCGGGCCCCTCGCGATCGATCCGCACCGAGTACGTCTTCGGGGTGGCCGCCTTGAAGACGACCTCCTTCACGTTGAGGATGATGTCGCTGACGTCCTCGACCACGTCCGGCACGGTGGTGAACTCGTGCAGCGCGCCCTCGATGCGGATGGCCGTCGCGGCCGCCCCCTGGAGGGAGGAGAGCAGCACGCGGCGCAGCGAGTTGCCGATCGTGATCCCGAAGCCGCGCTCCAGGGGCTCACACGTGAACTTGGCGTAGAACTGGGTCCCGCTGTCCGCGTCGATCGAGATGCCCTTGGGCCGGATCAGATCGCGCCAGTTACGGGCGATCATCGTGAGGTTCGGGTTGTTCATCGTCATGGCGATCTCCTTCCTTCATGAGGTTTGCGCGGAGGTCTCACGCCGCGGCCGCACTCGACCGATCGGCGCCGCCTCCTGCCCGCATCCTAGGCTCCATGCCCCCGCGCGCGAGCGCGGGACAGCGGCGCCGAGGGGAGCCCGCAGCGATCGAGCGCACCCTGCAAGGTGCGCTCGCGACGCCGCCCTCCTCCGCGCCGCCCTCGCGCGATCAGCGCGAGTAGTACTCGACGACGAGCTGCTCGCGGATCTCCGGCTCGTTGAGATCCTCGCGGATCGGCGCGCCCTTGATCGCGCCGGTGAACGCCGCGCGGTCCACGTCGATCCAGCTCGCGACCGGGCGCTTGTCCGCGCCGCCGACGGAGGCGAGGACGCTCTTGAACTTGCGCGCCCCCTCGGTGAGCTCGACCCGGTCACCCGCCCGAACGACGTAGCTCGGGATGTCCAGCCGCTTGCCGTTCACGTGCACGTGCCCGTGCCGGACGAGCTGGCGCGCCTCGGCGCGGGACGAGCCGAAGCCCATCCGGTGCACTACGTTGTCGAGCCGCCGCTCCAGCAGCCCGAGCATCTCCTCGCCCGTCCGGCCCTTGCGCCGGTTGGCCTCCTGGAAATACCCGCTGAACTGCCGCTCGAGCACGCCGTAGATGCGACGCACCTTTTGCTTCTCGCGCAGGCGCACCGCGTACTCGCTCAGCTTGATGCGCCCCTGGCCGTGCTGGCCGGGGGGATACGGGCGCCGCGTGTACGCGCACTTCTCGGAGTAGCACCGCTCGCCCTTGAGGTAGAGCTTCATCCCCTCGCGGCGGCAGAGCTTGCAGACCGGACCAATGTAGCGAGCCATCGTGAATTACCTCAAACCCTGCGCCGCTTGGGCGGCCGGCAACCGTTGTGGGGGATCGGCGTGACGTCACGGATCAGCGTCACCTTGAAGCCAGCGGTCTGGAGCGCACGGAGCGCGCTCTCGCGTCCGGCCCCCGGCCCCTTCACGAACACGGCGACCGAGCGCATCCCGTGCTCCTGCGCCCGGCGCGCCGCCTCTTCCGCCGCGAGCTGCGCGGCGAACGGCGTCGACTTGCGCGATCCCTTGAAGCCGCGAGCGCCAGCGGACGACCACGCAATCGCGTTGCCGTTGATGTCCGTGATCGTCACGACCGTGTTGTTGAAGGTCGACTGAATGTGCGCGATACCCGCGGAGACATTCTTCTTGACCTTCTTCTTCTGCTTGGCCTTCGTGGTAGTGGCAGCCGTCTTCGCTTGCGCCATGGCGTCCTAATCCCCGCTCGTCACTTGGTCGCGGCAGGACGCCGCTGCAACATGCCCTTGCGCGGTCCCTTCCGGGTGCGCGCGTTCGTATGCGTCCTCTGCCCGTTCGCCGGGAGCCCGCGCCGGTGGCGGAGCCCCCGGTAGCAGCCGAGGTCCATGAGCCGCTTGATGTTGAGCTGCACCTCGCGCCGCAGGTCGCCCTCGACCTTGTACTCGGCGTCCAGGAGGTCGCGGATCGCCTTCACCTCAGCGTCGCTGAGCTCCTCGACCCGCTTGTTCTGCGGAATGTTGGTCTTCTCGCAGATTTGCAAGGCGAGAGTCCGCCCGATGCCGAACAGGTACGGCAGGGCGTAGGCGACATGCTTCCGACGCGGGAGATCGACACCAGCGATACGAGCCATGGTTACTCCAAACCGAAACGAGGGCGGGCTACCGCCGAAAGAGCTAGTTCCCCTGGCGCTGCTTGTGGCGGGGGTTCTCGCAGATGATTCGAACGACACCACGCCGCCGGACCACCTTGCACTTGTCGCAGATCTTCTTGACGCTCGGGCGCACCTTCACGGGGAGCCTCCAGATTCCTCAAAAACTACGTTACTTGTGCCGGTACGTGATCCGGCCTCGGCTCGGGTCATACGGCGAGACCTCGACGGTCACGCGGTCGCCCGGCAGGATCTTGATGTAGTACTGCCGCATCCGGCCGCTGATGGTCGCGAGGACGCCGAGGCCGTTGTCCGCCTTCACGCGAAACATGGCGTTCGGCAAGGCCTCTTGAACCACGCCGTCGAACTCGAGCTTGTCGCCCTTCGGTTCCTTCGGCGGTCTGGTCTGATTCTTACGCCTCATTCTCCACCCGAGCCCGGCCGGCCAATCGCCGACAGCACCCTGTGCGTCACTTCTTCAGGCCTCCCGACTCCATCGACGCGATGCAGCAGCTTCTTCTGCTCGTAGAACGGAAGAAGGGCGGCCGTCATCGCCTCATAGGCGTCGAGACGCTTTGCAACAGCCTCGGGCCGATCATCGGCCCGATGCTCTAGCTCCGCACCGGGGGGCGGCGGATTATAGACGAGATGATATATCTGTCCACTGCGTTTGTCAGTTCGGCGATGGATCAGGCGTTCCTCGAGCAGGGGACGGCCCACGTCCAGCTGGATCACCGCATCAATCCGCCTGCCGTCCTGGTTGGCCAGGAGCTCGTCGAGCGCGTCCGCCTGAGGCACAGTCCTGGGAAATCCGTCCAGCAGGAAACCATCGCTGCAGTCGGGCTCGACCGTCCTGCGCGCGATGAGGCCGATGACGGCCTCATCCGGCAGGAGTCCGCCAGAGTCCATGATGTCCAGATAGCGCTTCTCCAAGGTCCCCGATCGCTTTGCCTCGCGCAGCATGTCGCCGGTCGAGATTTGCGGGATGCCGAAGCGTGCGCACAGCAGCTTCGCCTGCGTACCCTTCCCAGCTCCAGGAGGCCCCACCAGAACCAAGATCATTTGCCCTCCATCACGCTTCCGGGAGCCTGCGGCCCCGGATGCGGGTGGCACCGGGGCCCGTCAGCCCCTCGTAGCTCCGCGTGATCAGGTGCGCCTCCAGCTGGTTCACGGTGTCGAGCGCGACGCCGACGACGATCATGAGCGACGTGCCTCCGAAGCCGAAGGGGACACGCAGCAGGTTGCCGACGATCGAGGGCACCACGCACACCGCGGCGACATAGAGCGCGCCGCCCACGGTGATCCGCTGGATCACGCGGTGAATGTAGTCCGCCGTCTGCTTTCCTGGCCTGATCCCGGGGATATTTGCCTGTTGCTTCTTCAGGTTCTCCGCGACGTCCACCGGCTGGAACGTGACGTTCGTGTAGAAGAAGCAGAAGAAGACGATGAGCAGCGCGTAGCCGGTGTTGAAGACCCAGTCCCCCCGGTTGATGATCGCCTGAATCTGCTCGGCCCCGGGGACGTTCATGTTCGCGAGCGTCTGCGGGAACATCAGCAGCGACGACGCGAAGATGGGGGGGATGGTCCCGGACGTGTTCACCTTCAGCGGCAGGTGCGCCGTCTGCCCGCCGTAGACGCGGCGACCGACCTGGCGCCGCGAGTACACGATCGGGATCTGACGCCTGCCGTTCTCGAAGAACGCGATGACGGCGATGACGAACACGATGAACGCGACGATCGCGGCCATCGTCAGGGGCTGGAGATCACCGGCGTTCTGGGCGAAGTAGTTGCCGACCTCCTCCGGGATGCGCGTGACGATGCTCGCGAAGATCAGGAGCGAGACGCCGTTCGAGACGCCGCGCTCCGTGATCTGCTCGCCGATCCACATCAGGAACGCGGTCCCGGTCGTCAGCGTGATGACCGTCATCAGCTGAAAGCCGATGCCGGGGTGGTTCACGATCCCGGCCCCGGTCTCGCTGCTCGACAGGCCCTCGAGCATCTTCGCGATCGAGAAGGCCTGGAACAGCGAGAGCGCGACCGTGCCGTACCGCGTGTACTGATCGATCCGCCGGCGACCCTGCTCGCCCTCTTTCCGCAGCTCGTCGATGGGCTTGTAGACCATGCCCATGAGCTGCATGATGATCGAGGCCGAGATGTACGGCATGATCCCGAGCGCGAAGATCGACAGGTTCTCCAGCGCGCCGCCCGAGAACATGTTGAAGAAGCTCAGGAGCCCGCCGGACTGCTTCGCGACGTACTGCCGCATCGCGTTCCGGTCGACGCCGGGCGTCGTCACGAAGACGCCAACCCGGTAGACCGCGAGCATCACCAGGGTGAAGATCACGCGTCGCCGGAGCTCGGGGATCTTGTGGAAGTTGGTGATTCCCGCGAGGCTGGCCATAGGCGATCCTGGACTCCGGCTTGGTGGGTGCGCGTGCGCGCTGACTACGAGGACGAGGAGTCCGTCGAGTTGCCCTGGGGTGCAGGCGCCGCGAGCACGACCGCCTTGCCCCCCGCCTTCTCGATCTTCTCGACCGCTCCCTTGGAGAAGCGGTGCGCCGTCACCGTGAGCTTCTTCGTGAGCTCACCGTCGCCGAGGATCTTCAGCACGTCGAACCGCCCCTGCACGAGGCGGCGCTCGTGGAGCGCGATCAGATCGACCTGGGCGCCATTGTCGAACGCCTCGAGGTCGCCGACGTTGACGTTGACGACGATGTCCGCGAGCGGGTTGCGGAAGCCACGCTTCGGGAGGCGACGCTGGATCGGCGTCTGCCCGCCCTGAAAGTGCTTCTTGTTGATGTTGCCGCCGGCCCGCGCCTTCTGCCCTTTTTGTCCGCGGCCAGACGTCTTGCCGACGCCCGACCCCACGCCACGGCCAACGCGGAGCCTCTTGGTTACGGCGCCTTCAGGGGCTTGGAGCTTAGAAAGAATGTCCATGTTTCACACTTCCGTACGCGGCGACTCCGCTGGAATGACGATCTCGCTTCTCAGGCTTTCGACGAGGTCGCTCCGTCGGCGACCTCCTCGACCTCGACGAGGTGGAGGACCTTCTTCACCATGCCACGGAACGAGGGCGTGTTCGCGACGACCACCTCGGACCCCGGCCCACGCAGGCCGAGCCCCTTGATGATCTTGCGGGTGTGCTCGACCTGGCCGATGTTGCTGGCCCTCTGACGTACCCGGAGCTTCACTGCGAGCCTCCTTCAGCGCCGCCGCTCGGTGCACCACCGCCGCCGCCCGGCTTCCCGGGGGGCGGCGCCACGCTCGCGCGCCGTCGACCCGCGGTGTTCGTGCTACCGCGGCGCTGGTAGTCGAGCGAGTCGAGCTGCATCGACCGCTTGCCGGCGACGCTCTCCGGGCTCTTGAGCCCACGGAGCGCCGCGACGGTCGCGTGCACGACGTTGTGCGGGTTGCTCGTGCCGAGCGACTTCGACAGCACGTCGTGAATCCCCGCCGACTCGACGACGGCGCGCACCGCGCCGCCGGCGATGACGCCCGTCCCAGGGCTGGCCGGCTTGAGCAGGACCTTGCCCGCCCCGACGTGGCCGAACGAGTCGTGCGGGATGGTCACGCCGTCCAGGGGAATGCGGAACAGGTTCTTGCGAGCCTGATCGTTCCCCTTGCGGATGGCCTCCGGCACCTCGTTGGCCTTGCCCAGGCCGATGCCCACGTGCCCCGCTTCGTCGCCCACCACGACCAGCGCCGAGAAGCTGAAGCGCCGGCCGCCCTTGACGACCTTGGCGACGCGGTTGATGTGGATGACTCGCTCTTTCAGCTTCTCTTCGTCGACATGATCGAACGCCATAACCGTCCTCTATCACGTTCTCCGCCGCGGCAGTTGACCGCGCCCGCCGCCCTCACCATCAGGGCAGCGGCTGTGGGAGTCAGAAATCGAGACCTGCCTCGCGCGCCGCCTGGGCGAGGGCGCTGACGCGCCCATGATACAGATAGCCGTTGCGGTCGAAGACGACCTTGTCGATCTGCCTGTCCTTGCAGATCCTCGCGATCAGAGCCCCGACCTTCTTCGCCGCCTCGACCTTGTTGTCCTCGTCGAGGGAGCCCTTGAGGTCCTTCGACAGAGTCGAAGCGTGGGCGAGGGTCTTGCCGCTCACGTCGTCGATGACCTGCGCGTAAATGTGCTTCGAGCTGCGGAAGACGCTGAGGCGCGGGCGCTCCGGCGTCCCCTCGACCTTCTTGCGGATGCGGAGCTTCCGGCGCTCCCGACCGACGATTTTCATGCCCATGACCGTCTCGTCCCTCGGTGCAGCGGCGTACACGCCGCCGCTCGCCTTTACTTCTTGCCGCCCTTGCCGGCCTTGCCAGCCTTCTCCCGCACGCGCTCGCCGCGGTATCGGACGCCCTTGCCGCCGTACGGCTCCGGCGGCCTGAAGCCACGGATCGTCGCGGCCGTCTGCCCGATGAGCTCCTTGTCCGCGCCCGTCAGGACCAGGACGGTGCCCTTCGAGTCCGCCGGGATCGTCGCCGTGAGCCCCGTCGGCACCGGGAACGTCACCGGGTGGGAGAAGCCGAGGGCGAAGTTCAGCGTCGTGCCCTTGAGCTCGACGCGATAGCCGGTCCCCTTGAGCTCGAGCGTCCGCTCGTAGCCCTCGGCGACGCCCTTCACCATCGCGGCCACGAGCGCCCGCGTGAGGCCCTGGAGGCGCGACCCGTCGCGCCCAGGCGCCACCGAGCTCACGTGCAGCTTGCTGCCCTCGAGCTTGATGTCCACCTTGTCGGTGATCGCGCGGGAGAGCTGGCCCTTCGGACCCTTGACGTCGATCTTCCGGCCGTTGACAGTCGCGGTGACCCCCTTCGGCAGGTCGATCGGGCGCTTGCCAACGCGCGACGTCTTCGGAGCGAGCCGGCTGTCACCGTTCGCGGGCTGGGCTGCGTTCGCCTGAGCTTCCATCACCACACCTCGCAGATCAGCTCGCCACCCATCTTGAGGCGGCGCGCATCCCTGTCGCTCATGAGCCCGCGGGACGTGCTCAGGATCGAGATCCCGAGCCCGCTGAACACGCGCGGGATCCTGTCGTGACGCACGTACACGCGGCGCCCGGGGCGGGAGACGCGGCGCACGCCGTCGATCGCGCTCTGTCGATCGCGCCCGTACTTGAGCACGATCGTGAGCTTCTTGGGACCCTCGCCCTCGGTCTCGCGCACGTCGGCGATGAAGCCCTCGGACTTGAGGATCTCCGCGACCGCGGCCTTGATGCGGCTCGCGGGGACCTCGGTCCGGTCGTGCCGCGCGAGCGCCGCGTTGCGAATGCGGGTCAGCATGTCGGCGATGGGATCGGTCATCATAGAATCACCAGCTGGCCTTGATCACACCAGGGAGCTCACCACGGAGCGCGAACAACCGAAGGCAGACGCGGCAGAGCTCGAAGTCGCGGTAGTAAGCGCGCGCGCGCCCGCACACCTTGCAACGGTTCTTGTGCCGCGTAGAAAACTTCGGCGGACGGTTCAGCTTCGCAAACTCTTTTGCACGGGCCATCGAAAATCCCTCAATGCCGGAACGGGATGCCAAGCTCGGTCAGGAGCGCGCGTCCTTCTTCGTCCGTCTTCGCCGTGGTCACGAACGAGATGTTGAGCCCCTTCACGACATCGATCTTGTCGTAGTCGATCTCGGGGAAGATGATCTGCTCGCGCAGGCCCATCGTGAAGTTGCCCTTGCCGTCGAACCCCTTCGGGCTCACGCCCTTGAAGTCGCGAACACGCGGCAGAGAGAACGCGATCAGGCGATCCACGAACTCCCACATCCGCTCGGCACGCAGGGTCACCATCACCCCGATGGGCAGGTTCTCGCGCAGCTTGAAGGTCGCGATCGACTTCCGGGCCCGGGTCACCACCGGCTTCTGGCCGGAGATCGCCCGCATGTCCTCGACGGCGGAGTCGATGATCTTCGGGTTCTGCACCGCGGCGCCGAGACCCATGTTGATGACCACCTTCTGCAGGCGGGGCACCATCATCGGGTTCTTGTAGCCGAACTTCTTCGCGAGCGCGGCCGTCACGCTCTTCCTGTAGTGCGTGCGAAGCCGCGGCGCATAGTTCGGGTCGCGCGGGCGCTCCTCGGCCGGCCCGGAGGCCTCGGCGTCGGCGCCCTTGGCCTTCGCGCCCTTGGCTTCCTTGCTCTTGGCGGGCGCCTGCGGCTTGGCCTGCTGCGGCTTGGGCTTGTCCTTGTCCTTGCCCTTGCCGGCGTCCTTGGCCGCCTTGTCCTTGTCCTTCTTGTCCGCCATGGCTAGCCCACACCGATCGCGCTGCCGCTCTTGCCGACGCGCGTCTTCTTGCCGTCCTCACCGACGCGGACCTTCACGCGCGTCGGCTTGCCCGTCGCCGGATCGACCGGCATGACATTCGAGGCGTGAATCGGCGCCTCCTTGGTGATCTTCCCACCCTCCTGATTGCGCGGCGTGGGCCGCTGGTGGCGGGTCACCGTGTTCAGGCCTTCCACGACCACGCGATCCTCGTCAGCGAGGATCTTGGTGATCCGGCCCTGCTTCCCCTCCTCCTTGCCGCTGATGACCTGCACGAGGTCACCGACCCTGAGGCGCTTCATCAGAGGACCTCCGGAGCGAGAGAGATGATCTTCATGAACTTCTTCGCGCGGAGCTCACGAGCGACCGGCCCGAAGATACGGGTACCGATCGGCTCCTTCTCCTTGTTGATGAGGACCGCGCTGTTCCCGTCGAACTTGATGTAGCTGCCGTCCGAGCGCTGGTACTCCCGGGCGGTGCGGACGACGACGGCGCGCGCCGTCTCGCCCTTCTTCACCTTGGTGCCCGGCAACGCCTCCTTGATCGAGACGACGATGACGTCGCCGAGAGCGGCGTACTTGCGGCGCGAGCCGCCGAGCACCTTGATGCACTTCACGATTCGGGCGCCGGAGTTGTCCGCGACCTCGAGATGCGTCGACACCTGGATCATGGCGCTACTCCTCCACCGGGCGGGCAACGAGCTTGGTCACGAGCCACCGCTTGTCGCGGGAGATCGGCCTGTGCTCCGTGATCTCGACGCGATCGCCCACCTTGTACTGGTTCGTCTCGTCGTGCGCCTTGTAGCGCTCCCGCTGACGGACGTACTTTTTGTACACAGGGTCGAGCGCGTTCCGGATGACCTCGACGGTGACCGTCTTGTTCATCTTGTCGCTGGTCACCTTGCCGACCAGCTTGCGCCGGAAGCCGTGCGCCTTCGCCTCGGTCTCGGCCTGCGCAGGCGCCGCGGCTGCCAGCTCGGGCGCCGCAGCGGCCGGCTGCTGGGTCTCTGCCTTCTTCTTCGCCATGGCTACGCCTTCTCCTCGGCACGCGCGCGCTGCGTGAGGATCGTCTTCACCCGCGCGAGATCCCGCTTCGACTTGCGGATCGTCGCCGTGTCGTTCAGCCGATTCGTGAAATTCTTGAACCGCGCCTCGAACAGGCCCGCCGCCAGAGACTTCTCGAGCTCGCGCAGGTGCTCGGTGGTGCGTTCACGCAAATCCTTCGCCTTCATCGCCTACCTCACGTCAGCCCGCGGGCGAGGAACTTGCACTGCATCGGGAGCTTGTGCGACGCGAGGCGGAACGCCTCCTTCGCAGTCTCCTCGCTCACGCCGCTGATCTCGTACATCACGCGGCCCGGCTGCACGAGCGCGCACCACTCCTCGGGCGCGCCCTTGCCCCCACCCATGCGGACCTCGAGCGGCTTCTTCGTCACCGGACGGTCCGGGAAGATGCGGATCCAGAGCTTGCCCGCGCGCTTCACGTGCCGCTGGATCGCCATACGAGCCGCCTCGATCTGCCGCGAGGTGACGCGGGCAGGCTCGACGCACTGGAGCGCAAAGTCGCCGAAGGAGACGTCGCTGCCCGTCATGGCGAGGCCGCGGTTGTTCCCCTTCTGCATCTTGCGGAACTTGGTTCGCTTCGGAGACAGCATTCTGCAATCCCTCTACTGGATCCGGCGCGCCTTACGCTGCAGGACCTCGCCCTTGAACATCCAGACCTTCACGCCGATGATGCCGACCTTCGTCTTCGCCTCGGCCAGGCCGAACTCGATGTCGGCGCGGAGCGTGTGCAGCGGCACCCGGCCCTCGCGGTAGGTCTCGACGCGGCTCATCTCGCTGCCACCGAGCCTGCCGGCGCAGCGCACGCGGATGCCCTTCGCGCCGAACTTCATCGCGGTGGCCACCGCCTTCTTCATCGCCCGGCGGAACGCGATCCGGCGCTCGAGCTGCGTCGCGATGTTCTCGGCGACGAGCTGCGCGTTGGTCTCGGCCTTCCGGACCTCCTGCACGTCGATGAACACCTCGTTGTCGGTGAACGACGACACGCCGGGGAAGAGCGTCTCACCCTTGGACGCGGTGCCGACGTTCCCGCTCTTCAGCGTCTCGATGCCCTTGCCGCCCTTGCCGATCACCATGCCGGGGCGGGCGGTGAAGACGATCACCTTCGCGCGGTTCGCGGCGCGCTCGATCTCCACGCCGGCGATGTTGGCGTTGTAGAGGTACTGCTTGATCGCGCGCTTGATGCGGATGTCCTGGTGGAGCCACTTCTGATACGCAGCGCCGTCCTCGTACCACTTGCTGCTCCACGTCTTGATGACACCGACGCGGAAGCCATACGGATGGGTCTTTTGTCCCATATCGGCAGGTCCTCTACTTACTTTCTCTCGTCGACTTCGATGACGATGTGCGACACGCCCTTGGTGATCCGGGTCGCACGGCCCATCGCGCGCGGCCGCCAGCGGCGGTTGAACTTGTTCGGCCCCTTGTCGACGGTGGCCTTGCTGATGAAGAGCGCGTCGATGTCGGCGCCCGCCTGCTGGGCGTTCGCGACCGCGCTCTCGATGATCTTCCGCAGGACGGGGGCTCCGCTCTTCTGCGTGAACGAGAGCAGCTGGATCGCCTCGTCCGCGTCGCGACCTCGAACGAGATCGGCGATCATGCGAGCCTTGCGCGGGGCGATCCGCGAAAACATCGCACTGGCTTTGCTTACCATTCGAGACACCTCGCGACACCGGCGGGCGGAGTTACTCCGTACCGGGTTTCGGTTCGCTGCGAACCGGTTGCACCGTCGTACGCTTCCGGTCCCAGCTCGACGTCCATCGACGTGGGCCCCCTTCGCGTCACCGGGGGGGTTCCCGCGGCGGCCGAAGGAGCGGAGCTGGGATCGAAGCGCCGTTACGGCTCTTCTACTGGGAGACCGGGAGGACACCCGATCGCCCGGGAAAACGGAGCGCGGTGATTACCAGCGGGAGGCGCGGTACGCAAGCGCGATCCTTCCGCTCCCTTTCAGTTTGTTTCGCGCGTCCCCGCGGGCTGAGCAGCTTTTCAGATCCTCCTGAACGGACGTCGGGGGGCTCCGGGCACGCCGAGCCTGGTGCCCGGGCAGGCGGACGGACGAACACGAGGCTGAGTTCTGTTCTTGACACTGACGAAATACAGCTGAAACAAGCCGTCGACGGCGGCCTGAGCCGTCGACGGCGGAGGTGCACCCCCCGGAGCGTCGGCGTCGGACGGCTGGACCAGGCCGAAGAGCAGGATTGCGAGGGGAATAGGGGAGCCCCAGGTTCAGTCGAACGCACCAGGCCGTGGAACTCTTCCCTGACATTGTAGGAGGCAACGTGACCATGCTTGCTCGCCATCGCCATTCTTTCCTCGCGCTTACCTTTATCTTGCCCGCCATCTACACCGGCTGCGTCGTGACCACGGAGGACACCGACAACGAGGTGGACCAGACGGTCGGCCCCGGCGTCACCCACGGGTCCACGAGCAGCGGCGGCGACGGCGGCGACGGCGGCCAGGGCGGCACCGGCGGCCAGGGCGGCACCGGCGGCGACGGCGGCACCGGCGGCGACGGCGGCCAGGGCGGCACCGGCGGCAGCGACGCCTGCATCGAGGCGTCGGACGGTAACCTCACGGTCGCGGCCTGTGACGAGCTCAACATCTCGCCTGCGCAGGGGGCGACGAGCCAGTGCGGCGCGAACCGCGACGAGGACCCGATCGGCTACGGGCTCTGCAAGCACGGCTTCGCCGTCTTCTCCCCGGGTCACGCCG
Organism: Sorangium sp. So ce363; assembly: GCF_051520435.1. Lineage (NCBI taxonomy): Bacteria > Pseudomonadati > Myxococcota > Polyangiales > Polyangiaceae > Sorangium > Sorangium sp. So ce363. The sequence continues at coordinate 11,038,955 of NZ_CP150333.1, forward strand.
CGGACCTCGTGGACTGCCTGAGCGACATCGGCGTGGAGCGGGCGTGCGATGTGGATCCCGTTCAAGCGTGCATGAACCGCACGTACGCCAACGCGTGCCCGCACCAGGCCGACGAGATCTGCGACACCATCTCCGACTTCTGCGACGCTGGCACGTTCGACCCCGCCAAGTGCGCGGCTCAGATGAACCCCCTCAACCGAGATGCAGCGGACGATCTCGTCGCGTGCATGAACGACAACCCCGATGTCTCCTGCCAGGAGGCTTACGACGCATGCTACGAGGAGATCATGGCCTTCGAGTGACCCGGCCGCCGCCACGGGTGCACAGCCAGCGCGCCCACCGTGCGCGCTCTGCTCTCGCCGTTCTTTTCCCCTGGCATTCGACGCACACCAGATGACCTCTGGGCCTCTCACCAGCTCACACCCACCTTAGCGCCCCAGCGCGCGCACCCTCTCATGTGGGCCCGTTCGGGGAGCCCCCGAGCGCGGTATTCGGTTGCAAAAAAGATCGCGGGAAGGGATCCTCGGCTCCTCCGTGGCCAAGGACTCCTCCCGCCCGCGCCTGGCAGCCTCCGTTCCGCGATCGCCGGGGGCGCGTCCATTCCGCGGCGGAGCGCTGCTCGGCGTGCTCGTCGCGTCGGCCGGCTGTGCTCCGGGGTCGACGACAGCGGAGCAGATCACGCCGCGCCTGATGGTGCGCGCCTCGCTCGAGGGGACCGCCGCCGTCCCGACGGAACGGCGCATCAAGGCCAAGGAGAGCGCGCTCGCTGCCGTCAAGGACAGCGCAACGCTCGCCTCGGGGATGGAGTCCGAGATCGGCGCCATCCCGATGTCCTCCTCGACGGCCAGCGCGCGCTGCCCCGCGGAGATGGCCCTCGTCGACGATCGCGTGTGCGTCGACCGCTGGGAGGGCGCTCTGGTCGAGGTGACGCCCAGCGGTGAGCGCCCCTGGTCGCCTTACGATCCGATTGACGGGAACGAGCGCCGCGTCCGCGCCGTGTCCTGGCAGGGGGTCATGCCCCAAGGCTACATCAGCGGGCGGCAGGCCAAGCTGGCGTGCGCGGCATCGGGCAAGCGCCTGTGCACCTCGGAGGAGTGGGTGACCGCCTGCCGAGGGCCGGACGACACGACGTTCCCCTACGGCGCGCTCCGCCAGCAGGGCGCGTGCAACGATGACGAGCGACGGGTTCACCCCGTCGCCGAGATCGCGGCGCTGCTCGACATCAAGCCCGAGGAGCGCTGGACGACGGCGATGAACAACCCGCTCATCAACCAGCTGTCCCAGGCGCTGCTCCCGACGGGCGAGCGCGCGGGATGCACCAACGCCTACGGCGTGTTCGACATGGTAGGCAACCTCCACGAGTGGGTCGATGATCCGAGCGGCACCTTCCGTGGCGGCTATTTCATGGACACGACGCGCAACGGCGAGGGCTGCAAATATGCCACGACCGCCCACTCCTTCGGCTACCACGACTACTCGACGGGCTTCCGGTGCTGCATGGATCCGGAGCAGGCCGACTAGTGCTGGCCGCGCGGCGTGCGGCCGGCACGATAGCGGGGGTGCAGGTTGGTGTGATACGGGCTCAGCCGCTAGGCAGGCGAGTGAGGCGTACGAAGGTACGCCGCAGTGAGCCGAACGACGCGGATGAGCCTGTAGCGCGCGAACTCGCAGCCCGCTATGGGGCAGACGCGAATCGAACGCGGAGCTCGGGGCGATCCAGCGGGGAGACAGGGCGGTCGCCGCGCGCGCATCTTTCCGTGACGCCACGGGCGCTCCGACAAGACGGCTCGGGCGCGGCGCGAGCGAGCGTGCGAGTCGTGGAGAAGCCAGGGCCGCCGCGCAGCAAGCCAGGGCGACACCAGCGAAGAGATTGCCGATGCTCGACTCCATAGTGAGCGCGCCCACGCGGCGCCGTGCCGCCGCGACCGCCCTTGCCGCCCTGACGGCCCTCCTGGCGCTCGGTTGCGGGAAGAAGGAAAAGGCAGCGCCCATCACCGTCCCGCCGCCCCCGGGCGCGGCGTCCTCGGATGAGCTCACCACCGCCATTGGCCAGGCGCGTGGCATCGATTCGGCGCTCGCGCCGTCGTCGACCCGATGGCGACGAGCGTTCGTGCTCGATGAGAGGCGAGCCGTGGTGACAGGAGAGGTCGAGAACGAGGCGATCGCGCTCGTGACCGAAAACGCAGGGCGGACCTGGCGATCTCTGCGGCGCGTCCGCGAGGGGTGGTCGACCTGGTCGGTCGGCGGAGACGGCGCCACGGTGCTCACCACCGGTCCGCGTGGCCCGGCTCTCCCGACGGAGACACGCGGGAATCGAGGGACGCCGTCCGCGCTGGACCCGCCGAGTCTCTTCTTCGCGCCGTTCGAGGCGACCGACCTCTCGGCGCCTTCACCGGTCACGCTACCCGCGCTGAGCCGCGGAGCGCGGCCGCTGGTGAACGCTGTGCCCGCGGTGCTCTCCGCCGAGAGCGCCGCGCTGCTCGTGGAGCCCAAGCCTCGGCACGCGACCCTCGTCTATGCGGGGCCGGCGGGCGCCCAGCCGGTGCCTCCCGTCCCGCTCCCCACGCAGGAACAAGCGCTGCCCGTGCCTTATGGCCGCCCACCGATGCTCCTGTCGGTGCGCGGGCGCAACCTCCTCGTGCGGCCCGTCCCCGCGCCGGGGAAGCCGCTCGACGCACCGAAGAGCGTCGAGGGACTCGCGATGAACCCAGCGGCTATCGCCGCGCTCTCCACGACACCAGCATGCGACTTCGCCGGCTGGTCGATCCAGCTCGTTCCTCAGCCGCCCGACAAGACCGCCGTGGTCGCCGTCTCCGCTGCCCAGACAGCCGTGCTGAAGCTCCCGGCGAAAGCCCCGCCTGGAGCGTCGGTCGGCTGCGCAGCCGACCGGATCATGGTCGAAGTCATGACGCCCACAACCGGAGAGCCCACGCTCGCGACGTGCACCCTCCAAGGCACCTGCGTCATCGCCGAGAAACCGCCCTTTCGCCCCTGGCTGGAGCCGCATGAACGGTCTATCGCCCTGGCGCCCACACGCGAAGGCGTCACCGCAGTGCTGACTTCCCGCGCGGCAGCGCGATGGGGGCTCTATATCGCGCTATCGCCGGAAGTGGGCAAGATCTACGACGTCCCCAGGATGATCGGCGAAGGCACAGGCGAGCGCGGCCGTATCGAGCTCGGAACCCTCCTCTCGTTCGGAAATCGACTCTTGATGCTCCTCCAAGCGGACGTCACCGGGACATCGCGCCGCGGCTGGTACGTCGCGGCCTCCGATGATGGCGGGCTCACCTGGAGCCCGCCCTGAGCTCCGTCTCGAACGGGATAGTCATTCCAAACGCAGCGCGTCAGCACAGCTTGCATCCCATCTGATGCTGACGTGCGCGGTGGTCCCCAGACCTACTTCGGAGGAGCGGCAGCCGGAGCGACGCGCTTGCGCCCCTTGACGCTCGGCTTCTTCACGACGGGCGCAGGCCCAGCCGCGGTCTTGCGCGCGTTCGCGCTCGCCTGCTCGGCGGTCTTCGCGTCGCCTGCATAGCGGGCGAAGCGACGGTCGCCGCCTTGGAAAATCCGCTTCTCCAGCTTCAGCTCCTTCAGCGCGGCGGCGGCGCGGGTCTGCGGGATACCCGCCTGCTTCGCCACCTCGCTCGCGCTGACGCCAGAGCTCGCTTTGACGACGCGCTCGACGGCATCCAGCGTCTCCTGACGCTCCGCCGAGGCGGCCGGCGACTTGCGCGGGCGACCAGGCCGACGCTTCGGCGCGGCGCCGCGCTTGGCCGCGACGGAAGACGTTTTGGACTGGACCGCTCCAGCAGCGCGGGCGCGCGCGCGGCTGCGGCGCGGCGCCGCAGGAGGAACCAACGGCGCTTCCCCTGTCACGGCGCCCAGCTGATTCTTGACGAGCGCGAGGATCGCCTCGTCCGGCATTTTCCGCACGAGGTTTACAATCTGCTGTGAAAAGGCGTCCGTTGCCATGTGCTCTCCCTCGTCGCCGAATCCAGCTCGGCGGTTGGATACGACTATGCCGTTGCCACTTGCCTGGTCAAGCGAATTGAGGATAGAGGGCCGTCTTTTCTTTCAATAGGCGCTGCGGGCGGGCTCAATCGGAGAGCTCATTGGACGGGACGGCCCCGAACGGCTGGGCTGCTTTGCTCGACAGGCGCCGAGCGATGAAACCCCCGCCAGCGTCGATTGATGGCCGAGACCCCTCCCCCGCGCAGGACGGCCTCGAGGCCGCGCCAATCCTCTCTCGGCCCCCTTGACGATGCACCGCGGCATTGCGTGTCTCGGGTGCTCGGGTCTGGTCAGGTAAGCACCGTCCGAGAACCGAGCAACCCCGCGCCTCGGGGCCGCGCCCGTCACGGGCGGCAATGCGGGCGCGCGCACATCCGCGAGGTGCAGCGACCCGGCGCGAGCCTCCCCGCCCCCAATCATTGAAGCGCCTCACGCAGGGTGCGACCGCCTGGCGACCCCACACAGGCGGCCGGCGCGTGGCTACATTGCACGCCCCGGGCGCACGACTGACCTATGCGGAGGCGTGATAGGATGCCCCGCTCGGCGGGTGGGGCGCAGCACGGACGCTTCGCTATGAGCGCCGGCGGGGCGGGGAGTCCGGGTCGAGCTCTCGACACGACATCCGCTCATCACGCCGGGGATTTCGCGGACCCACGCTGACGGCCCGATCGCGCGCCAACCCGCCGAGCTCTTCGAAATGACGACTCTGCGCCGGTCTCGCCGCCGGAGGCGCGCTCGGGCCCGCAGTGCCGCTCTCAACATCACGCGCGCGGCCGCCGCCCGCGGCTCCCGCTGGGTAGGCGCCTGAGGGCCGTCGTGTCCGGCGGACCGGTGTGTACGCGCGGCTCAGGCTCATCCCGCAAGACACCTCGTTACATAGCGGAGCGCGGAGGCGCGCTCATCGTCGTCTTCGGCCTCTCCGATCGAGTTTTTCCGAGAGAGCTCAGCCTTCGGCCCCCGCGCTCGCGAGCGCGAGTCCGCGCGTCCGCCCCGAGGGCACGTCCTCTACGACATTGGCGCCTGCGCCAATGGGAGGAGGACGAGGCGGGGAGCCGGCCGGCTCCGTCTCGACTTCTTCAAACGCCTTCCTGTCCATATCTACGACGCCCAGGATCCACCCCGCCCACGCTCGACCTCCGTCCGACCGGCGGCCGAGATTGACCAGCCGCCGACAATCGGTTGACACGCGCTTCGGCCGCGGAGAAGGATGCGCGCATGTCACTGGTGCGCGTGCTCGAGCCAGAGGTCATGGATACCGACGAGGACGCGCGGGCCTACGACAGCATGGACCACGCCGCCGTGAACACGGCGTTCTGCGACGCGCTCCTCTCCCACAACCCCGGTCTCGCATACGCCCTCGACGTCGGCACAGGGACGTGCCTGTTGCCCATCGAGCTTTGCAGGCGCGCCCCCGCCGCGCGGATCAAGGCGATCGATCTCTCCGCGGCGATGCTCGAACTCGGGCGCCGCCATGTCGAGCAGGCCGGGCTCACCGAGGCCATCGCGCTCGCGCTCGTGGATGCCAAGGCGCTGCCCGAACCGGATGAGACATTTTCAGCCGTGCTCTCGAACAGCATCGTCCACCACGTCCCGGAGCCAGCGCAGGTGCTGCGCGAGATGCTCCGCGTCCTCCAGCCCGGCGGGCTCCTGTTCGTGCGGGACCTGGTCCGTCCGGAAGACGAGGCGTCGATCGCCGCCCTCGTCGACATGTACGCAGCGAACGACACCGCGTACCAGCGAGCCCTCTTCGACGCGTCGCTGCGCGCGGCGCTCTCGCTCGACGAGGTGCGTGAGGTGCTGCGCTCGCTCCGGATTCCCCCCGAATGCGCGCAGATGACGAGCGACCGGCACTGGACCCTCGCGTTCCGCAGGGCCTCCTGATCCGCGGGCGCCGCGCGCTGGTCCGGGCCGCGGCGCGGGCACGTCAAATCGACGCGACGGCCAGCCCGGCTCGTAATAAAAGCGTCCACGTGAACGCCATCGGAACACGAGCTCGCCGGGCGCGCGGCGTTGCCCCCGCGCTCTTCCTGTCCTTCGCCATCGTCCTCGCGGCATGCGAGGAGGGCCCGCCTCGCCCGAGCGAGCCGGAGCGGCCCGCGCCCCCGCCGCCTCAGCCGAGCGCGGGGCTCGCGCCGCCCGCGGCCAGCTCGGCCGCCGCAGAGCCCCCGAGCGCAAGCGCGCCGGGAGACGCGGGCGAGCCGAAGGGCACGCCCGCTTGGCAAGGGACATGGGAGGGGCGCTACGACGCCAAGAAAGGCAGCGTCGTGATGCCCCCGAAGGTCAAGGACGCCGCGCGCCAGAAGGACGACGGGAAGCAGGTCACCGGCCCTGGGACGGTGACGCTGACCATCGAGCCGAGCGGTGAGCTGAAGGGCACCGCGAAGGGAGCGCTCGGCGACGCGACGCTCGTGGGAAAGGTCGAGGACGGCATGGTCCGCGCATCGGTCTTCCCCGACGATCCGCGCGCGCCGAACGCGATGACCGGCGTCCTGGTCGGCGAGCTGAAGGAGAACGTCATCCACGGCAGGATCCGGGTGACCGGGCCCGATGCCCTCCTGGTGCGCGAGTCCCCCATCGAGCTGAAGAAGAAATGATCAGCGCAGCCGAGCGAGACGTCGACGCCGGCGTCTCGCCCGGCTGCGTCGCGCGTCAGCTCGCTGCGCCGGCTCCTCCCGGCTCGCCTGCTGGCGCGCGGCCCTGCGGCTCCTGCGGCGCAGCCCCGGCCTCTCCCGCTGCACTGCCGCGCGCGCCGCCGCGACCCGCCTCCGCCCGCCGCTCCTCGCGCTGGCGTGCCACCTCGGCGTCCCGTTGCTCGTACGCCACGATGATCCGCTGTACGAGCGGGTGGCGCACGACGTCGACCTCGGTGAACGAGCAGATCGCAATCCCCTCGATCCCCGCGAGCAGCTCGCGCGCCTCCGCGAGGCCGCTGCGCGCGCCGTGCGGGAGATCGACCTGCGTGACGTCGCCCGTCACCACGGCGCGGGAGGCGTAGCCGAGGCGGGTGAGGAACATGCGCATCTGGTCGCTCGTCGCGTTCTGCGCCTCGTCGAGGATGACGAAGCAATCGTTGAGCGTGCGGCCGCGCATGAAGGCCAGCGGCGCGACCTCGATCTGACCGCGCGTCACGAGGCCTTGCGCCTTGTCCGCATCCATCATGTCATGGAGCGCGTCGTAGAGCGGGCGCAGGTAAGGATTCACCTTCTCGGCGAGATCGCCGGGGAGGAAGCCGAGCCGCTCTCCCGCCTCGACGGCAGGACGGGTCAGGATGATCCGCTTCACGCGGCGCTCGAGCAGCGCGTGCACCGCCATGGCCATCGCGAGGTAGGTCTTGCCCGTCCCCGCCGGCCCGATGCCGAACGTCATGTCGTGCGATCGGATCGCCTGGATGTAGCGCTTCTGCGCCAGCCCCTTCGCCGAGATAGGCCGGCGGCGCGCCGAGATGAGGACGACGTCCTCGAACAGCTCCCGCAAGGTCATCCCCGGGTCGTCCCGGAGCGCCTGCACTCCGCGCACGTAGTCCTGGGGATCGAGGACCACGCCGCTCCTCAACATCTGCGCGGCCTCTGCCAGGCACCGCTCGGCGAGCGCGACCTTGTCGGCGTCCCCGGCGAGCCGGATCGTGTTGCCTCGAACGCCCGACTCGATGCCAAGAGTGCGCGCGATGAGCTTGAGATGCTCGTTCCCCGGCCCGGCGAGGGCCACCAAGGTGCTGTTGTCGAGCACCTCGACATCCGCCGTGATCCGCACGCTGGTCGTCATCCCGTGATCCTTCCCCGCCTCTGCCCCGGCGCTCCGTCGCCGGCACGTGCCGCCACTCCATGAGCAGGACCTTGACGCGGCTCACCTCTCGCTCGAATGTCGCGCTCGCTCGCCGTATGGCCTACACAGAATCGTAACGTCCTGGTCATAATTTCGCGTCGCAGTGCATGCGAGATCCGGCGAGCGGGCGAGCCGCACACAGGGAGAACTGCATGAGGTTAGCTACATCGGCGCTGCTGGGCATGACTGTTACGCTGTCGGGCCTTTCGGCGCTAGCACAGCCTGGACCCCAGGGCCCAGCGCAACCTGCCCCGCCGCCGCCTCCGGCCGCTGCCCCGGCGGCTCCTGCCGGCGCGGTTCCGCCCGCTGCCGCTGCCGCTCCGACGCCCGCACCGCCGCCCGACGCGGCGCCGCCCGCAGAGCAGCTGCCGCCGCCCCCGCCCCCTGGAGCGGCATCGACCGCCGAGCCGCCGCCTCCTCCGCCTGCGCAGGTGTTCGCGCCGACCGCCGGTGCCGCCATCGTGAAAGAAGAGCGGCAGCCGCTCGCCGGCTGGCACGGCGGCTTCTTCCTCCGGGACGCGAACGACACCTTCCGGCTCTACCCGAAGGGGAGGCTGAACTTCGACTTCGCCAGCAGCTTCGGCGCCGGCGTGTCGGACGTGTCGGCGGCGAGCGGTGGGAGCGCGCTCAAGCCGCGCCTCTTCATCCGCCGCGCGCGGCTCGAGGTGGCCGGCGAGTTCCTGAAGAGGTTTTCCTTCGATGTCGACGTCGACTTCGGCGGCCAGGGGCTCGCGAACGCCAACGGCCGGACCGAGAACGCCGCCGCTGCGGCCGGGCAAACGCCGACGGCCGAGAGCGCGCGCTTCGCGCCCGTCGAGAGCACCACCGCGAACGCCGTGCTCGCCGACGCCTGGATCAACTACTCGGTCATGCCCGCGCTCAACTTCCTGTTCGGGCAACACCAGGCGTTCTTCTCGATGGATAACCAGACGAGCGACAACAGCACGACGTTCATGGAGCGCAACATCGCGACCCGGAGCTTCGCCTACCCCGAGGGCAAGGACATCGGCCTGACGATCTGGGGCGACGTCGCCGACAGGATGGTCGTCTACGGCGTCAGCATGGTCGGCGGCGACGGGCAGAACCGGCCGGGCGTCGACAGCCAGTTCGATTTCATCGGCCGCGTGGTCGCGCGCCCGTTCGCCAGCGACAAGAAGGGGTTGCTCGCGAAGGCGCAGATCGGCGTCAGCGCGCGCTACGGCGACCGCGACCAGGAGTACGTGGGCTACGACTATGCGCCCATCAGGACGGCGCAGGGCTACACGCTCTGGGGCGCCGGCTACACGGACTCGCTGAAGCGCCCGATCCACGTCATCCCGTCGGCCTCGCAGGCCGCGATCGGCGGCGAGCTCCGGCTGCCCATCAAGATGGTCGAGCTCCGGGCCGAGGCGTACTACGTCGCGAACGAGACGCGCGAGGCGGTGGAGGGCTTTCAGCTCACCAACACCGAACGGCTCGGGCAGGTGAAGGGGCTCGGCTGGTACGTGCAGCTCTCGGCGTGGCCGGTCGGCGACGCCTTCGTCAGCGGCGATCCAGGGTTCAGCCCGCGCCCCACGAAGGTCGATCTGTCGAAGGAGCTCGAGAAGCCGAAGTCGGGGCTCGAGGTGGCGGCGCTCCTCGCGGGGATCAACGCGACGTACGACGGCGCGTCCCGCGGGGGTGCGTACGACGAGAAGACGCCGGGCGCCGAGGGAGGGCCGGGCACCGACCTCAACGTCATGCAGATCGGCCTCGCCGCGAACTACTGGTACACGAAAAACATACGGCTCGGCGTGAATTACAGCGCCTACCTGACGCCCGGCAGCGGCTCCAGCGAGAACCTCCTCCGGGTGCCCGGCAATACGGTGACGCCCGCCGATCCGGACGCGCATGCGCTGCACGAGCTCGGCGCCAGGCTCAGCATGTCATTCTGACGCGCCCTCGCCCCGCCGCGGCCGGCGTCCCGGCCGCGCCCCTCATCCTTTTGTCCTCCAACGATCCGCGGCGCGCGGCGCGCCGGCAGCGCGGGAGCCCCGCCGGCGAGGTCGCGCGCCTCAATTTTGGCCCAGGACAGCGCGGCGGGGTACCCGTCGGGCCATGCGCGACATGCGTCAGTGGATCGCCGTCGGTGCAGCCGTGGGGCTCGTGGCTGTGACCCTCCCCATGCTGCGCGAGCACGACGTCCAGCTCGGGGGGCTGCTCGCCAAGAAGACGACCGCCGGGGGCCCGACGATCACGCGGACCGTGACGCCGCCGCCGCTCACGGACCTCGATCTGACGCGCATCGACGACCGGAGGACCCCGCCCACGGCGCCGGCGCACGGCGACCGCGTCGCGGAGCTGACCATCGACCCGATGTACCAGCGGGCGGCGCTCGGCTTCCTGCGGGCAGGCCAGGTCCCGGAGGGCGCGGTCGTCATGACCGATATCCGCACCGGGAAGGTGCTGGTCTGGGCGAGCTACGTGAACGAGGGGGCGATGCACGACGTCGCTGCAGAGGCCACCGCGCCGTCGGCGAGCGTCTTCAAGGTCGTGACCGGCACCGCCCTCGTCGAGGCGGGCCTGAGCCCGAACACCAAGCAGTGTTATTCGGGCGGCGAGCACTCGATCCGGCCGGCGGACATGGTCGACAACAAGCGCCGCGACAAGTACTGCGCGACGCTCGCGCAGGCGATGGGCCGGAGCATCAACACGGTGTTCGCGCGGCTCGCCGCGAAGAACCTCGACCGCGAGAAGCTCGGCGCCGTGGCCGAGAAGCTCGGCTGGGGTCAGGACACGCCGTTCGACGTGAAGGTCGCGACGAGCACGATCGCGCTCCCGGAAGACGATCTCGGCTTCGCGCGGACCGCGGCGGGCTTCTGGAACACGACGCTGTCGCCGTTCCAGGGGGCGAACCTGGCGACCACGCTCGCCAATGGCGGCGAGATGATCCGGCTCCACGTCGTGTCGAGCGTCAAGGACGAGATCGGCGACATCTACCAGGGCCCGAGCGAGCGCCAGGTGCTCAAGCGGGTGATGGACGAGAGCACGGCCAACGCGGTGACCGCGATGATGGAGGCGACGGTGGATAACGGCACGAGCTACCGTTCGTTCCATGATCGCAACGGCCGCCCCTACCTCCCGGATATCCGCGTCGCGGGCAAGACGGGGACGCTCACGAAGCCGACGCCCGAGGGGCCCTTCTACACCTGGTTCGTCGGGTTCGCGCCGAGCCGCAAGCCCGAGGTCGCCATCTCCGTGATGGTCGCCAACGGCGCGAAATGGCGGGTGAAGGCGACGAACGTCGCATGCGACATGCTCCGCACCTACTTCGCCGACAAGGGCGCGCCCGGCGTGAGCGATCCGAACAACCGGACAGGCGCGACAGCGCTCCGCCGCTGACGCGGGGCTGACGAGCCGCCGAGCCGCAGCGCGCCAGGCCGATCGCGGCGCCGCGCTGCGCAGATGCACCTGAACGCGGCACCGTGCCCCCGGCGAGGTTCCCTCGGCCGACGACGCCAGCGCATTGTCGGCCCGTCAGGGAGACCACCACGCAACCTTCACGAGGCCTCCGTAAGGCCGAAATCGTTCGTCGTGATTTCCGCCCTCAACAGGATCCGGCGATGACGGTGCGTCACGGACCGGTGTGCCTGCCTGGTGGCCGACAGGTGTGCAGGCTCATCGTACACGCCGCGGCGGCGATCGATTCATGGAAACTTTCCGCCCGGGGGGGCGACCCCTCCCGCCGGCTCGCCGTCCGCGGCGCGAAGGTCCGGACCGCTCCGATGCAGCCGGACACCCTGGGCCAGGGTGGGACCTAGTTGCGAGAGGTGCTGCTTGTGCAGCTTGTGCTCGGCCGAGATCCGCGTGCTAGCATCTCTGTTGTGCAGGTTGTGCTCCGCAAGCTCGGCCGGGGATCACGCGCAGTCGTTGGCCGGCTCGTCCGTGCACCACGGAAAGGCTCGGTCATCGTCATCGAGTTCTCCGACGGAATGCATGAATATGTCACGACGCCGGTCAAGCGCGTGTTGCGCCTCGCCGGGCGCGAAGTCTTCTACATAGAGACCGTGAACTCCCGGTACCGCCTCGAGGTGCGCGGCCGCGAAGTCGCGCTGGACGGCGCGGTCGGCGGCTGAGCCCTGCCAGGTGCGACCCAGGCGGCGCCGATTCTTCGGATCCTTCAGAACGAGCGCGCGCCTCTGATGTGACCACGCGACCGGAGGCGGGGAGGCGGAGGTCAACGCCTCACGGCGGCGCGATGCACTGCACACTCGTCTAGCACGAGAACTGCATCTCCGCGCGCATTGCCCCTTGCGCTTCCATTCGCTCTTGGGCACAGTCCCGCTCCCTTTGAGGGGCCCCGCGGTAGGCCATCCACCGGTGCAGGATGGGGCTCGCCTGGCGAGCTGTCGTCATGATGCCGCGCCCCCGACCGTGAGGAGATTGAAGCAGATGGGCAAGCGCGATCGCCGCCAGTCGATGAAGATGAGGCGCCGCAAGGCGCAGGCTGCCAAGAAGGAGCGCGCCAAGCGCAGCAAGCTGGCGAAGGCCCCGACGGAGGTCGCTGGCAAGGCCAAGAAGCCCCGCGCTCCCAAGAGCGCCGCTCCTGCGAGCCCTTCGCCGGCTGCTTGATGGGGCACGAGGCGCGGTCGATCGGCCGCGCACCACGCGCCACCCGTCGCATCGCCGCGCTGTTGCGATCCCGTCGCTCACCCAGGCCTCGCACGCCGGCGTTGTGCTCGGCCCGGCGCGCCCCCCGGCGCGCGGCCGCGCACCTCGCAGCGGCGGCGCTCACTCGTCGCGAATCACTCGCGTGTGGAGGCTCAGGCCGGGCTGCCGACCCATGCCGGTCGCGCTCGCCGAATCGCCAGCCCCATTCTGCGTGGGCTGGGGCTCCTTGGGCGGGGGCTCGCCGAGGAGCCCAGTGTCGCCCTCCCTTCGCTCCTCGCCGATAAGCTCCCAATGGCCCCGTTCGTCGCGCCAGCGCTGCGCCACCCGGGTGCTGCGGACCGTGGCCTCGTCGTTCCGCAGCCAGAGGACGTCGAGGTAGACCTCGGCTTCCTCGCGCTGGGTCATCTCGAAGCCGCCGAACTCCACGTCGACGACCCGGAGGCGGGTGCCCCACCCGGCGTGACGATTCATGAAATCCTGGCGCGCGTTCGAGCCGACGCGCTCGAGCGCGACATCCATGCGGCCGAACCGGGCAGCCGTGTTCATCTCGAGCGCCGCTTCGGTGAGGCGCTGCGACGTGCTCGGGGCGATGCCGCAGCTGGCGAGGGGCAAGAGGCTCAGGGCGAGGAGGACGCGGCGCATGCCGAGCACCCTGGGCGAAGGGGTCGGCGCGGGCAAAATTTCCAGCAGGCGCGCGGCGCTCAGAACGAGTTCGTCGCGACGAAGTAGAACTGACCGCCGGGGATCGCGAGATCGCTCAGGCCATGGGCGTACCCGAAGCGCAGCTGCGAGGAGAGGACGTACCCGATGCTCAAGCTCAGCCACAGCTCGCCGCCGACCGAGGCGTGCAGCTGGGGCGAGTAGAGCAGGCTCTTCTGCGTGAAGAGGGCGAGGTCGTCCATCTCGAAGCGGTTGAATGCGCCGCCGTGGTCGAGGAAGAGGCTCGCGTCGATCCGGCGCAGGTAGATCGGCAGCGTCACGAGGCCGCGGTCAGGTTGCAGGACGGGCACGCGGTACTCGAACGTCTGCGAGAAATAGGAGCGGCCGAACATCGCGCCCGGCGCGTAGCCACGGAGCGTGAACGCGCTATTCGTGACCCCGGTGAGCAATGTGTCGACGAGGGTGAGGTTCTCGAGATCGTACCCGCCCACGCCATAGCTGGCGCCCCGGGGGAAGTTGCCGCCAGACACCGCCCCGGCGACGCGAAACGCGAGGGTGTGATCGCCTGACCAGGGCATGGCGACGTAGGCGGTGAGGCCCGTCGAGAACGCGTAGGTCGTATAGCTGCTGCCCGTCTCCGGGCCGGCGTAATCGAGCCCAGCGCTCAGCGACACCCCGCGCGGCGCGCCGGCGGCGTCGAGCGAGCCCTCGGCGTTCGAGAATGCGTAGCCGAGGTGCGCGAGGTTCAGCGTGCCCCGCGGCGGGAGGATGGTCCGGGGCGCGTACGGGTCGAGCTTGTCGCCGATGGGGAGCTGCCCCTTGAACGCGGCGCTGCCGAACGACGCGCTCAGGGTATGCCGCGAGAACTCGCCGCGGATCGGATAGCTGATGCCCGCGGAGATCCCGATCGTTCGCTCGTCGTAGACGACGTTTCGGCCGTTGAGGCGGTAGCCGCCGCGCGGCGAGATGTTGTGGTACGCGCGGACGCCGAGGTCGACAGGCAGCCGGCCGTAGTTGTACCCGAGCAGGACGTTCGGGGCCGGCGCGTCCGGCTGCACGGTGAGCTCGCCGAAGATCGTGTGGCGACCGACGATGTCGGTGCCGGTCACGCTCACCGTGAGCGCGTTCGAGCCATAGCTCCCGGGCGCGTAGTCGAGCGTGATCGCGCGCGGCGCGAGCGTGGGAAGCGGGTTGTAAGGGACGCGCTCGAGCCGCACCGCCGAAGGCTCGGTGGCGGGATCGGGGCGATCGCCCGGGGGCGGCGGCGCCGGGAGGAAGCGCGTCGGATCGAGCGGCATGGCGAAGAGGTCGTGGCCTCGAGAGGTATATCCAACATAGACAAGCGTCTTGCCATCGGGGCTGATCGCCGGGTGCAAGGCGCCGAGTCTCACGTTCGTGACCTGGCGCAACGCGCCGGACGAGACGTCGTGGGCGTAGACGTTGTGGATGCCGGTGCGATCGGAGGTGAAATAGAGCGTCTCGCCGTCGGGCGACCAGACGGGGCTCATGTCGGTCGCGCGATCGCGGGTCACCTGTCGGAAGCTGCCGGTGGCGACGTCCACCACGCGGATGTCGCGATAGCCGCCCGCGGTCCAGACGCTGTACGCGAGGCGCTTGCCGTCGGGCGAGAACGACGGGGAGTAGGCCTGCTCGAAGCGGGCGCTCGGGACGAGATCGCGCCGCTCGGACAGGGCGCCATCCCTGGAGAGCCGCGCGATCTCCAGGTAGCGGGTGCCCTTGCTGTTGAGGGAGAAGGCGACGAGATCTCCGGTCGGGCTGACGTCCGGGGCCGAGGATCGGAGGCCGTGCGTCAACCGGCGCCGCCAGGGCTCGTCGCCGTCGGGCGCCGCCTCGCCGCGCGGGAGCAAGACCAGATCGTTTCGGTAGTAGTGGTTGCGCCACGGCAGGAGCGCCGTGAAGATCAGGTCACCTGCCGGCGTGAACGCCGGTCGCGAGGGCGCGTTGGTGCGCGCGACCAGCGCTTCGTGGCGCTCGCTCCCGGGCGCGGGCGCGGCGAGGGGGACGCGGTAGATACCGGGGCGCTCCCCGCCGTCGTCGCGGAAGTAGACGATCTCGTCTGCAGCGGTCCGGCGCGCGGCGGGCGGGACGAACCGCGGGTAGAGCACGGTGCGCCCGTGGTAGGTGAGCCGCGCGCCCTCGCGGAGCCCGCGCGCCTCGACGGCCGCCATCTGCTCTCTGTAGAGCCGGCGGAGGTGGTCCTTCCAGCCCTCGTACAGCTCGACGTAGGTCCTGCCGGTCACGCGGCGGATGGCGCGGTTGATCCCCCACGGGAGGAGCGACGCCCCGTAGTCGGCGGAGACGGCGCGCATCGTGTTGGGCCCGTAGACGTCGATGATCCAGCCCAGGAACCTCGATCCGTAGAGATACCAGAGGTTCCCTTGAGGCCAGCGGAACGCGGAGCTCGAGATCTGATCGAGCCCCGCGATGTTGTCCTCGAGCACGTCGGCGCGCAGGTACATGTCGAACATGCTCGAGCGCATCCGGCCACCACTCGAGTGGTGGCTCTCGCTCACCACGGCGAGCCCCTCGATGATCCACCGCGGCTGCACCTGGTTCGGCGAGAACGTCTTGCCCACGATCGCGTTCAGGATCGCCGGGATCCCCGAGGTGTTATCGATGTGCGCGATGTGCGTGAACTCGTGCGTGAGGAGATCGAGGTACCAGTCGTCGTAGTCGCCGAGCGTCGACAGGTCGTCCGGACCGGATGCGAGGAGGTGGATCGAGTTGAAGGGGAGCGTGCCGGCCGACCCGTTCGCTATCTCGGAGTCGTCGGTGATCAGGATCTCCGTGCGGCCCTTCGGGGCGTAGCCGAGCGCATCCTCGACGCGCCCGTAGATCGTCTCGGCGAGCGAGGCGATGCGCGCCGCGATGGGCTCGAGGCCCTGCGGATGGTGCACGCGGAAGTGGGCGGTCTCGAACGTCCAGAAGGCGAGATCGGGATCGCCCGTCGCCCGGGCCGGCCGCGGCGCGAGGAGCAGCAGCGCCGCGAGGGCGACGGCGGAGAGGACGGACGCTGCGCGGTGGAGCGGCCGGCTCGCTCGCGAGCCGGCGCGCGCGGGAGAAGAGTTCACCACGATCGAGGCGGCGTGGCGACCTCAGAGGTCGTCGTAGAAGAGCGGCTCCCTGTTGCGCGTGAACCGGGACACGAGCTGCCGGCCCTCCGCCGAGATCTGCGTGATCCGGGCGCCGAAGCCTGGCTCGGCCGAGTCCCTCGAGCCGCCTGCCTCGCGCGTCCACCGGACCGCGGCCTGCGCGGTGAACTCGTAGTTGCCAGGCAGGCGGACACGCAGGGTCACGACGGAGCCCGTCGGCGGGATCTTGTAGGTCGCGACGAAGATGCCCCCGTGCTCGATGACGTCGTTGCCTGCCAGTCCCTTGTAAAAATTCGACGGTGTCAGAGCGCCGAGCTCGACATCGACGACCGCCGCGTGCATGCGGTGGTCGACGGGCTGCGGCACGGCCTGGGGCGGCGGCGCGCCGCGTGGGTCCGCAACCGGGTGCGACGCGGCGGGGTAAGCGGGCGAGGGGGGCGCCGGCGCACGCCCCGGCTGCTGCGGCGAAGGGAGCGTGTGCTGGAGGGGCGCAGACACGGCCACCGCGGGCACAGGCGCGAACGGCGCTGGCGCGGCCACCGCTGCAGGTGCAGGCGCGAACGGCGCTGGCGCGGGCACAGGCGCAACCGGCGCTGGCGCGGCCACCGCTACAGGCGCTGGCGCTACCGGCGCTGGCGCGGCCACCGCTACGGGCGCACGCGCAACCGGCGCTGGCGCGGCCACCGCTACGGGCGCTGGCGCTACCGGCGCTGGCGCGGCCACCGCTACGGGCGCAGGCGCTACCGGCGCTGGCGCGGCCGCCGCTACGGGCGCACGCGCCTGCGCGGAGGCGCCAGCGACCTGCGCCCTGCTCAGCGCGTTGACCTTGCTCAGCGAGGAGGCGACGTGCTCCATCAGCACGTCCACCACCGGATCGGCCGCGGTGATCCTCTGCAGACGGTTCAGGACGTCACGCACATGGCCGAGCGCGATCTCGCTGCCATCGAGGGCCTGACCCCCGGAGCGCTCGATGCGGTGCATGATGCCCATCGCCTGCGCTATCGGCTCGGCGAGCGCCTCGATCTCAGGCGACACCCCCCCGTTCGATTGGAGCGCATTGAGCGCCGCGGCGAGCAGTTCGCGGGCGCTTTTCGCAAGCTGCGCGGGTTCCGACATGAATCCTCCGAAGGGCGCATCCTACGCGGTCGCGCGCCCATAGGTTCAGGATTCGATGGCCGCGAGCCGGCCAGGCGGCCCCGCCGGCGACGCGGCCGGCCGCCAAGCGCCCCCCTGCCGGCGGTCACCCGCGCGACGCCCCCGACGCCACGAGGGCCGCGAGCTCACCCACCGACGCCGGCTCTCCGTCGATCTCCCCCTCCAGCAGCGCGACGGCCGTGTCGCCGGTCCGCACCAGGACCATCCCGCCCTCGACCACCGCCTCGCCGGGCGCAAGCGCTTCGGGGAAGCTCGCCGCCGGCGCGGCCCGCAGGACGATGACGCAGGCGCCCTCGATCTCGGTCCACGCGCCCGGAGCCGGCGCGAGGGCGCGGACGTGCCGGAGGACGCGCTCCGTCGGCCAGGACCAGCAGATGGCGCACGCCTCGTCGTCCGGCGCAGGTGCCTGCGTCGCGAGCGCCGGATCCTGGGCGACGCCCGCCACCTCCTCGCCGCGCGCGAACCGGTCGACCGTGCGCCGCAGGACCCGGAGGCTCGGCCGGTCGAGCGCCCGGGCGAGCTGCCACGCGGTCCACCCCGGATCGATGGGGAGCCTCTCCTGTTCCAGGATGTCGCCGGTGTCGTACTCCGCCTCGATCCGGTGCGCCGTGACGCCGCTCTCGGCGTCCCCCGAGGCGATCGCCCAGTACGTGGGGTCCGGCCCGCGATGACGAGGGAGCAGCGAGGGGTGCACGCCGATCCCGCCGAACCGCGCCGCCCTCACGAGCGACATCGGCAAGCGCGTGGTCCAGAACCAGCTCACCAGGAGATCGGGCGCGAGCGCCTCGATGCGCGACGCGAGCTCCGGGCGCTCGACGTCGGGACGCAGCAGGAGGCGCGAGCCGAAGAGCCGGCGGGCCCGGCGGAGCCCCACCGCGTCGGCGCGGCTGATCGCGGCGAGGGCGATGTCGTGACCGTCGCCGTGGAGCAGCAACGCCGCCAGCGGGAGGCCGAAAAAGGCGACCCGCAGAGGGCGCTCGCCCGAGCGTCGGCCGAAAAGTTTTCCGTGTGCGAGCAGGCTGATAGGTGAAGGCTCCGATGGCGGCGCCCCCTCTGCAAGGCTCATTTCGTCCGGCGCTCCGGCCCGGCCACCGCTACGACGCGTCCGCCGCGCGCCGGCCGATCCTCGTCTTCGAGGACGTCTACAAGTCGTACCGCGCCGATCAGCCGGTGCTGCGCGGGATGTCGCTCTCGATCGAGCGCGGCGAGTTCGTGTTCATCACGGGCCCGAGCGGCTCGGGCAAGAGCACGCTCCTCCGGCTCGTGCACCGCACCGAGCGCGTCGACGACGGCCGGATCCTCTTCCTCGGCCGGGACATCGCGCGCCTGACCGACGCGTCGATCCCCGCGCTCCGGCGCAACATCGGCTTCGTCTTCCAGGATTTCAAGCTGGTCCCGAGCTGGACCGTGTTCGACAACGTGGCCATCGCGCTGGAGGTGCTCGGCCTCCCGTCGCGCCTGCTCCGGACCCGGGTCGGCGAGGCGCTCGAGCGCGTCGGCCTGGCGGGGCGCGGCGGCGACCGAGCGCAGGTGCTGAGCGGCGGCGAGCAGCAGCGCGTCTCGATCGCGCGGGCGATCGTCGGAGAGCCGACGCTGATCCTCGCGGACGAGCCGACCGGCAACCTCGACCCGCAGCTCGCGATCGATCTGCTCGGCCTGTTCGAGGACATCCACGAGACCGGCACGACCGTCCTGTTCGCGACGCACGATCGGACGCTGCTCGACGTGCGCCCCCGGCGCGTGGTCGTGCTCGACGACGGGAAGGCGACCGACGTACCGCACGGCCTCGGGTCCGGCGGCGAGCTCGCGGACGGCGACGAGGACGAGATGGATAGCGGCGTGCGCGGCGCGGCGTAGCGCCGAGGGCTCCGCCTCACGAGACGGATAGAGGGAACCGGATGCAGACCAGCGAGCGTGACGATCGGCGGAGATGGCTTCGCACCTGGCGGGCAGGGAGGAGCGATTGGCGGCTGCAGGCGCTGTCGATCTTCTCGCTCGCGGTCGCGTTCGTCTGCCTCGCGTCGGCCCTCCTCGTGGTCACGAACCTCGTGGCGGTGCGCGATCGCTGGTCGCGCGCCGGCCGCGCCACGGTCTACCTGCGCGACAGCGCGACCGAGGCGCAGACCGCAGAGCTCACCCGCGCGCTCGAGGGCACCGAGGGCGTCAAGAAGGTGCGGCTCGTGACGAGCGCCGAGGCGCGCCGCGAGGTGGTGCACGACGACGGCGACAAGGCCCTCGCCGCGCTTCCGCCGAGCGCGTTCCCCGCGTCGCTCGAGGTCGGCTTCACCGAGGAGGTCTCCGACGAGGCGCTCGCCTCGATGACGGTGAAGCTGCGCGCCCTGCCGGCCGTGGACACGGTGGAGACGTACCAGCGCTGGACGGAGCGGCTGTCGTCCCTCCTCAGCGGCGGCGTCGCCGCGAGCGCGTGCCTCGCCGCGATCGTCCTCTGCGCCGTCGTGAGCGTCATCGGCTCGACGATGCGCCTGCTCTTGCATCGCCGGAAGATCGAGGTCGAGGTGCTGAAGCTGGTCGGCGCGACCGACGGCTTCGTGCGCCGGCCGTTCATCGTCGAGGGCGCCACGCAGGGCGCCGCCGGCGCGGCCGGCGCGCTGCTCGTGCTGGGCGCCCTGTTCATGATGGTGCGCGGCCGCTTCGATCACGAGCTCGCCAACCTGCTCGGCGTCTCGCCGTCGTTCCTGCCGTGGGAGGTCGCGTTCGGGATGGTCACCCTCGGGGCCGCGCTCGGCGCCACGACCGCGCTGCTCACGCTGCGCAAGATGGTGGCCGTGTGAGGCGCCGCGCCCGGCTCGCGCCGCTCGCGCTGGCGCTCCTCACCGGCGCCGCGACGAGCGGCGCCGAGGTGCCGGCGCCGGGCGCCCCGGCGCCCACGTCCGCCTGGGCGGCCAGGGCCCCGGCCCCGGCGGCGCGCCCGGGCTCCGCGCTGGCCGAGAACGATCTCGATCGCCTGCTCGCGAAGCTCGACGCCGAGGAGAAGGCGCTGCGCGCGGAGCTCGACGCGATCGGCCCCGCGCTGGAGCTCACCCGCCGCCGGATGATCGCGCGCGGGCGCGCGTACTACCGCCACGTCCGCGCCGGCTTCCTCCCGGTGGGCGGCGGGTTCGACGCGCTGGTGGACCACGCCGCCCGCGTGGAGCGCACCCGGCTCGCCCTCGAGCGCGACCTCGCCCGCGAGGCGGAGCTGACCCGGCGCAGCGCCGAGCTCGCGGACCGGCTCACGCACCTCGGAGCGGAGCGCGCGCCCCTCGAGGTGCACCGCGAGGCGATGAACCGCGCCCGGGTCGCGCTGGCCCAGGAGGAGGAGCGCCGCGCCGCGTTCTCGCGCGCGTTCGAGACGAGCGTGCGCCCCGACTACCTCGCGATCTACGGCGCGGACACCGGGCCCGCCGAGCTCGATCGCCGCGCCGGCTTCCGCTCGCTCATGGGGCGGCTCCCCTTCCCGATCGCCGGCCGCGCGGAGGTGCGCAAGGTGTCGCGCCGCGGCGCCGGCGGCCCTGGCGTCGAGCTCACCGCGCTGGACGGAGCGCCGGTCCGCAGCGTGGCCGCGGGGCGGGTGGCCTTCGCCGACACGTACGCGGACTACGGGCTCACCGTGATCGTCGATCACGGCGAGCGGCTCTACTCGGTGTACGCGAACCTCGGCGCCGCGGACGTGCGCGCCGGCGATCAGCTCCCGGGCGGGGCGCGGGTGGGCACGGTCGCGAGCGGACCGAACGGCGCGAACCTCTACTTCGAGCTGAGGCGCGGCGCCGAGGTGATCGACCCGGGTCCCTGGTTCGGGATGTAGCGGCGCGAGGCCGCCGCGCGCCGCCGCGAGGCGAGCCCGCGCGACGCGCGAAGTGTGCTAAGGCGGCCCCGTGAATCGCCCTGACGGCCGCGCCCTCGATGTCCACCGCCCCGTGGAGATGATCCTCGGGTTCCACCGCAACGCAGAGGGATCCGTCCTCTACCGCGCCGGGAGGACGGTCGTGCTCTGCACGGCGTCGGTCGAGCCCACCGTGCCCGCCTGGATGATGGGCAAGGGCGCGGGCTGGCTCACGGCCGAGTACCAGATGCACCCGCGATCGAGCCCAGCCCGCAGGGAGCCGCGCGACGGGCGGGGCAAGGCCCCGAGCGGGCGCACGCAGGAGATCCAGCGGCTCATCGGCCGCGCGCTCCGGGCGGCGATCGATCTCAAGCAGCTCGGCGAGCAGACGATCGCGATCGACTGCGACGTCCTCGAGGCGGACGGGGGCACGAGGACCGCGTCGATCACCGCCGGCTTCGTGGCGCTCGCGCTGGCGCTCGACCGGATGCGCGCGGCCGGATCGCTCGAGGCGCCGGTGCTCCGCGATCAGGTCGCGGCGATCAGCGTGGGCCACCTCCCGGGCGGGCTCGCGCTCGACCTCGTCTACACCGAGGACAGCTCGGCGCGCGTCGACATGAACGTCGTGGCGACGGCGGTCGGCTCGATCGTCGAGGTCCAGGCGACGGCCGAGGACGAGGCCATCCCCCGGGCGGAGCTCGATCGCATGACCGACCTCGCGCTCGCGGGCGTGGCGTCGCTCGCGAGCGCGCAGCACCGGGCGCTGTCGAGCGCCGGCGTCGACCTCTCCGCGCTCTTCCAGACGGATCGCTGGAGGGTCGCGTGAGCCGAGAGCCGCTGCGCCTGCTCGCCGCGACCTCCAACCGAGGAAAGCTCGTGGAGCTGCGCTCGCTGCTCTCCGACCTCCCGATCGAGGTGCTCTCGCTGGCGGATGTGCTGCCGGCCGCGCCGCCGGTGGTCGAGGACGGCGCGACGTTCCTGGACAACGCGCTCCTCAAGGTGCGCGCCGGGGCGCTCCGGTCGGCGATGGTGACGCTCGCCGAGGACTCGGGGATCGAGGTGGACGCGCTCGACGGACGACCGGGCGTCCGGTCCGCCCGCTTCGCGAGGGAGGGCGCGACCGACGCGGAGAACAACGAGGCCCTGCTCGCGGCGCTCGCGGACGTCGCGGACGACCGGCGCCGAGCGCGCTTCCGCTGCGTGATGGTGCTGCTCGATCCGCGGTCCGAGGCGCAGCCCGTCGTGACCGAAGGGCGCTGCGAGGGGTGGATCGGCAGGCAGCCCAGGGGCGCGGGCGGCTTCGGATATGATCCGCTGTTCGTCGTGGAGGGCTACGGACGGACGATGGCCGAGCTCGGCGAGACCGAGAAGAACCTCGTGAGCCACCGCGGCAAGGCCGCGCGGGAGATGCGTTCCTCGCTCGAGGCGCTGGTCGCGCGACGGTAGGACGACAGGCGGTGCGCGGTGGGTGCCGATCGAGCGGCGACGCCGGACGGCGGTTGACCCCGTCCGGGACCGCTTGTAATCGCGACCGGAGGCACCCACGTACTGCCCGGTGATCGGATCCCCTGATGAAGCAGGACTGGAAGGCCGTCGGAAGCTACGGGACCGTCGGTCTCGAGGTGGTGCTGTGCATCCTGGTCGGCCTGTTCATCGGCCGCTGGCTCGACGGGAAGCTCGGGACCGATCCGTACCTTTCGGTGCTCTGGTTCTTCTTCGGGGTCGGCGCCGCCGGCAAGGCGGTCTTCCGGGCGTGGAAGGAAATGCAAGCCGTGGCCGAGCGCGAGGAGCGCGAGCAGGGGAACCCTGCGCCGAGGTTCGACGACCGGAAGGCGCGGCAGGACGAGCGCGCGCCGGACGACGACCGCCGGACAGACTCGAGCGACGAGGTCCGCGATCCCGACGGGCTGCAGGACGCGAAGGGGAACGATGAGCGCTGAGCGAAGGCCGGGGGCGCCCGGCAGCGATCCGCCGCACGAGGAGCCCGACGCGGAGGAGAGGCCCGGCGTCGGGGACGCCACCATGCGGTCTGTGCTCCGCTGGGTCGCCGGCACGGCCGCGGTCCTGTCCGTGGCCGCGCTGCTCGCGTACGGCGCGCGCGCGGCGCTCGGCGTGTGCATCGGAGGCGCCATCGCGACGGTGAACCTGTACGTCTTCGCGCGCATCGTCGACGCGTTCCTCTCGCGCCGGGGCCACACGGTGTCGTGGACGCTGATCGCGATGATCAAGCTGCTCGGCCTGATGGGCGGCGTGTGGCTCCTCCTGAAGAGCGACGTGGTCTCGGGCGTCGCCTTGATGGTCGGCTACGCCTCGCTCGTCGTCGGCATCACCCTGGGGACGCTGTTCGGACCGAAGCCCCCGGCGGACGGAAGCCCGCCGGGCGCTCACGGCTGAGCTCCTGCCGGAACCGGCCTCCGGGAGCGACCCGCGCGGCGTGAGGAGACTTGGAGCGCTGCAGGGTGCCCACCGTAAACGAGTTGTGGTAGAGGCGAGGCCCCTCGATCGAGGGCGAACTCCCACAAGGAGCGCCAGCGCTCGCGGCCGTGCCGGCACAGCCGCGCGGCTGCCGGCGCGGCGCATCGACGACGAAAGCCATGCCTGAGCACACAGGGTTCCTCACGTACCTCCTGGCGCAGCTCCCCGGACTCCGGGAGAACGCTCGCAACATCGGCAAGACGTTCATCGGTCACCACACCGTGGACTACCGCGGGACCGAGCCGATCTTCATGAGCCTTCTGATCATGGTGCTGTTCGTGTTCCTCGCCAGCGAGGTCCGCGGCCAGTACCGGCGCCTGAACGAGTCCGTGATCCCGGAGGACAAGCTCACGCTGCGCACGTTCTTCGAGGCGTTCTTCGGCTACTTTTACGGGATGGCCCGGGACGTAATGGGGCCCGCGAACGCGAAGCGGTACTTCCCGCTCATCGGGGGCTCGGCCGCGTTCATCTTCTTCTCGAACGCGTCGGCGCTCATCCCGGGAGTGAACCCGCCGACCTCGAACCTGAACATCACGATCGGGTGCGCGGTCGTGGTGTTCGTCCTGTTCAATTACTACGGGCTGAAGGAGAACGGCTGGAGCTACCTCGCTCACCTCGCCGGGCCGAAGTGGTACCTGGCGCCGCTCATCTTCCCCATCGAGGTCATCTCCACCTGCGTCCGCCCGGTCACGCTCTCGATCCGGCTCATGCTCAACATCGGCGTAGATCACCTCGTGGCGAGCATCTTCCTGGGGCTCGTCGCGCTGTTCGTCCCGGTGCCCCTGATGTTCCTGGCGATCATCGTCATCGTCGTGCAGACGCTGGTGTTTTGCCTGCTGAGCTGCATCTACATCGGGCTCGCGACCGAGAAGGCAGACCACCACTGACCGCTTCGCCTGACCGCCTGGTCAGCCGCCCACCGGCGCCGCGGAGAATGGCGCTGGAGGTGAAGAGAAGGCTAGCCAGCCCTCGAAAATCGGATTAGAGGGGCCCCGCTGTCGATGGGTTGCCCCACAACGGTGGTGGATCGCGGAAGCGCGGCCCCTGCCGAGCAGTAGCAGAGGTCCCTGGAGCGATCCCCGGATCTCGATGGGGGACCGCCCCGCGGCCCCCGACCCAGGCAGATGTTTCGCATGCAGCCCCGCGGGCTGTGTGGCTTGAAAGGAGCAGATTCGGATGTCGCTGAAGAGCAAGCTGTCGCTGTCCGCCGTTGTCGGCACTGCGCTGGTACTGGTTCCCGCTATGGCGCTGGCGCAGGATGGCGCGGCGTCGAACAAGTACGACGCGAACTCGTGGCTCGCCGTCGCTGCCGGATTCGCGATCGGCATCGCTGCCCTCGGCGGCACCATGGGCCAGGGGCGCGCGGCAGCCGCCGCCCTGGAGGGCATCTCCCGGAACCCGGGCGCCGCTGCCCGGATCCAGACCCCGATGATCCTCGGCCTGGCGCTCATCGAGTCGCTCGTGCTCCTCTCCTGGGTCATCGCGTTCTTCCTCCAGGGCAAGATCGCCCCCTGAGCCAGCGCTCGCCGCGCCACCGGGCCCGGCTCCGCTGCTCCTTCCCGCCCCCTCCCCGCTACCCTGACGGGCCTCGCGCCTGCCGCTACCTCACGCGCACGACGGTGCCCGGCTCGTGCGCCGTGGGGAGGACGGCCGTCCAGCCGGCGGGGAGCCGGGGCGACGTCCACCAGAACAGCCGCTGCGCATCGAGCGGAGCCAGGTTCACGCAGCCATGGCTCCGCACCTGACCGAACGAGCGATGCCAGAACGCGCCGTGCAGCCCGATCCCCTTCGAGAAGTACTGGACGTAGGGGACGTCCTCCATCCGGTAGTACCGCTCGGCGGCCTCGTCCTCGAGGTTGTCCATGTCCGAGGTGAGCAGCTTGGCCCAGATCCGGAAGGTGCCGGCGGGCGTGGCGCGCTGCGACCCGGGCGCGCCCTTGCCGGTCGAGACGAGCGTCGCGAACACGGGGCGAGGTCCTTCGTAGGCCACCAGCGTCTGCGTCGAGCGCTCGACGTCGATCCAGCGCTCACCCGCCTCGACGTCGACCTCGGGCGGCGGCGCCACCGAGGGGCGCCGGAGATCGCGGGTCGAGATCCACGCCGCGACGTCGCCCTCCGCGATGCGCGCGAGCTTCCCCGAGGCGCCCTGCGCCTCCTCCAGGTAGGGGACCACCTCGAACCGCACCTTGCTCTCCTCGGTCCGCGTGAAGCCCGCCCCCGTCCGCGTGTAGAGCGGAGCCCGCTCCGACACGACCCACGCGGTCGCGATCTGCGCGGCGCCCGGCGCGACGTCCACCCCGTGGAACGCGAACGCGCGCACTGGACCGAGATCTCGCATCGGCAACCAGAAGCCGCTGTTCGTGCGGCCGTACCGGGCGCCGCCCTCGATCCGCTCCTCGACGATCGCCACCGCGAAGCCGGGCTCGAGCTGCGCGTCCGGCGCGTCGATGTCGGCCGCCTCGGCCCGCCGATAGCCGAAGGCCCCGTCGGGGCCGACGAAGTAGTAGCGGTAAGGGAGCCCATCGGGCATCTCGCGCCACGTCCGCACCAGCGGGCTGATCGGACCCGCGGCGGAGAGCTCGACGGCGTCGTCGCAGACCCAGGCCGCTGCGCCCACCTCGAGCCAGCGCCCGAGGCATCCGCCGGCGCGCCTGGCCGCAAAGAGGGGCAGCTGCACGTTGCGATCGACAGAGCCGCGCCGGCGCGCGCCCTCGCCGGGGGCGTCGAACAGCGGCTGGTCGCGCTTGAGCACGCGCGCGCTCCTGACCCACGCCGGCAGCGGCGTGTCGCCCGCGGAGACCCACGGCGGCAGCTGCGAAGCGAGGACCGCTCCGCCCCAGATCGCCACGCCTAGGCCGACCGCCGCGGCGCCGCCGCGCAGCGCGCCGCGGCGCGCTCGTCGCAGCGCGCCGCGCCGCCGTTCCTGCGAGCCGGCCTCGGCGCCTCCACGCTTCGTCATCCTGCGGCGAGATCCTAAGCCCTCGCCTGCGCTCCAGCCAAACTCCCGCCTGCGCGCCCGCGGTCGGCGGGTTCAGCGGTAGGAGAAGCGCACTTCGTGATCGCAGATCCGGAAGAGATCGCCCTCGACGATGGCCTTCCGGGCGATGCGCTGGCCGTTGTACTCGACGCCGTTCGTCGAGCCCATGTCGACCATGTAGTACTGGCCGTTCAGGAACTCGACCATGGCGTGCTGGCGCGACACGTTCGGGTCCTTGATCGTCAGGTCGCTCGACTGCTTGCCGCGCCCGATGATGAACCGATCCTTGTTCACCACGAACCGCTGCCCCGCGTAGAACGCGGCGAGCGTCGGGCCGACGGGGACCTGATTCGGCATCCCCATGGCCATCGGCGGCGGACCCGGCACGCTGCTGGAGGCCTGCGGCGGAGCGACATACGGCGGCGGCGACAGCGGAGGCGCGAGGGGCGGCGCCACCGGCGGTCCCATCGGCGAGGCGTAACCGGCGGCGTTGCTCAGCGGCGGCGGCGGCCCCGAGCGGCTCACCGAGGCGCCCGGGAGGCTCTGGCGCCCGCCGGGGTTCGTGGCCTGCGACGGGAGCGGCGGCGGCGCGCCGAGGCGCGTCACGCTGGTCGGCGGAGGCGGCGGGCCGCCGACGCGACCCGGGACGGGCGGCGGCACGGGCAGGCTGGGCCGCTTGCCGCCCGCGTTGCTGCTGCCGGGGGGCGGCGGCGGCGGCGGCGGCGCGCCCGGACGGACCTGCCCCGGAGGCGGAGGAGGCGGCGTGATCGCCGGGACTGGCGTCGGCCCTGGCCCGACGGGCGCCACGCCGTACTGCGGCGACGGCGCGCCATACGCAGGCGCCGAGGCGCCGTAGGGCATCCCGGCTGCCGGCTGCTGCTGCAAGCCTCCCAGGGGCGGCGCCGAGCCGGACGTCGCCAGCCCTGGCGGCTGGGGCGTCGCGAGGGGAGGTGGCGCGCTGGCCTGATGAGCGTGCGGGACCGCCATGTGCCCGGAGGGGGGCACCGCGTCGCCCCTGGCGGGCGGCGGAAACGGCGTGCGCGGGCTGTAGCTTCGCTGCCGCGCGTACTGCTTCATCGACTCGTTGATGAGGTAGTCGATGGAGCACTCGAGCTCGCGCGCCATCTGCTCGAACGTCTCCCAAAGGACATCGCGACACTGGAACGTCCGTGCGCTTTTCTTGTTCGGATCCGCGCTCATCTCTACCCAACGATAATGGAGGATGAATTGCGCTGGGAAGCCTCCTCCCGGCCTCTTCCCTGCAAGCAGCTGACGGCTCTGGGCCGCGCGTGACGCGCGCGGCGGACGAAGAAGCGCGTCACTTCTTCTCGCCCTTCTCGAGCTCCGGCTTCCTGTCCTGCATGGCCGGCTCGATGCAGTACTGAACGAACTCGCCGACGGTCTTCACGTCCCTGAGCTCGCGCTCGGTCGATCCCTCTTTCTGCACCTCGCACGCCCACTTGCAGTCCGGGTCGGCCTCGCAGACCGGCACGCGCGTGGTGTCGCCCTCGAGCGGCTTGACCGCCGGGAGATCGGCCGCCGTGCCGAACGTGAAGTAGTAGGCGATCGCGCTCGTCCGCACCGCCGCCGGACCCGCGGTGAAGTGCTTCTTCAGCGCCTCGACGGGCGAGCCCTCCTTCAGGTCGCCGAGCGCGGCGCCGTACGTGAGCGCCTCCGGCATGGCGAACCCCTTGCTGTCCTTGCCGTCGGGGAGCCTGCTCATGAACTCGTCGATGTGCTTCGCCGTCGACATCTTCAGGATGGTCGCGGCGGCGGCGCGGCGGATCTTCCACTTGTCGGTCTTGAAGAGGCCGTAGAGCTTCTCGACGACGAGCTCGCGCGGCATCTCGCCGACGCGGCGGAAGGCCTGGTCGAGCACCGCGTCGGGCGCGTCCGCGGTCGCGATCTCGAGGATGCGCTGGATGTCGCTCGGGTTGTTGCGATCGAGCCGGCCTTCGAGCGCGGCGAGGGCGGCCTGGCGGCGCTTCTCCGGCTGCTCCTTGTTCGCCGCGAACCCGAGGAGGAAGTCCACCGACGGCCGGCCGCCGAGCTTCTTCATCGACCCGAAGACCCGGAACAGCTCCTCCTCCTGGTACTGCGCGAGCTGCGCCTCGAACTGCTTCTCGGTCGGCGCGAGCTTCGACGCGGCGTTCGCCGCCTGGAGCTCGGGCTTCTTGACGGCGGTCCACTCGCCGGAGGTGACGAACCTGGCGATGGCGACCAGGTTCGCCGAGGCGGCCTCCTTCGTCGGCGGGTCGCCGTACTCGGCCACGAGCGACGCCAGCTGGTCGAGCCGCTTCGCCTCGCGGGTCATCAGCTTCGGCAGGCCGGCCACCGCGGCGGGGCCGATGAAGCGCAGGAGCTGCTCCATCCCGTAGGCCTGCGAGCGGTCCTCGAGCCGGTGCTCGAAGTCCGCCATCGCCCAGTCGATAAGGGCGGCCTTGAGCCCCTCCTTCAGCCCCTCGTCCGCGATGATCACGGTCCGATCCGACGTGAGCATGGCGTACGCCGCGTCCTTGTAAGGGAACGACGTGTCCTGCGGGAGCGGCTGCCCTGGCTGCGCGACGGGCGGCGGCTTCCTCAGCTCGGCGATGATCGACGGCACGAGCGCCGCCACGATCGATTGCCGGGCCTCCGGCGCCATGGTCGCGAGGGTCTCGACCATGATGCCGATGCCCACGCGCCGGCCCTGCCGCGGCTTCATGCGGATGAGCGAGGTGGCCGCCTCGACGCGGAGCGAGCTGTCGTACTTATCGTGAAACAGCACCGCCCTGAGCTTGTCCGGGCCGTGCGCCGTGGTCTCCCACCGGTGGATGTCGTTCTCGTTGACGCGGCACCCGCTCGTCGCGAGCCCTGCGCCCGCGGTCGCGAGGCACAGCAAAAGAAGGCCCGCAGCGCCGACGCGCCGCCCTGCTCGTTCGACAGTTTCCATGCACGTCCCAGGAGGGTCGGGATGGTACCGCCCGCAGCGCTCTGTTTGAAAGAATTTCAAGGCCGGGATAGAGAGGAGCCTTTTCAAAGTCTGCGCGAAATCTGGCCAGAACTCCAGCGCGCCGTCGGCCGGCGATCCCCACCCTCCCGGCTCCCTCCCCCTCGCCTACGCTGCCCGGAAGCGGCTGCGTTTCGCCCTCCCGGCGAGCTCAGACACGCGGCGCTTGGCGGCGCTCACGCCCACCTCGCCCCTTCCTTGTCTGTCCCGCCGCTTCCGGTCTCTTCCACTTCTTGCAGCCCTCCCATACTTCTTGCCCCCGGAGCGAAGTGCGCATATGTGAGCAAAGTAGGTACAGGTAGGTATGCACGTCCCCTTGTTCGCTCCTCGCCGTGCCCAGCCCGCCGCCGGCCTTGGCGAGCCCTTGCGGTCCGGCGCGCGCGGCGCCGCGCGGACCAGCCCAGCAGGGATCGCGGGTCCTGCTGCGCCGCCGGGCCATGGCTACACCCGGGATGCGGCGGCGCTGGTTCTGCTGGTCTCCGCCCTGTACAGCGCGCTGGCGCTCGCGTCCTTTCGCGGGGATCCGCTGCGGCCGGAGGTCTCCGGCGACGACTGGGTGGGGCCCGTGGGCGCTGCGCTCGCGGGGACGTCGATCGAGGCGATCGGCGTCATCGCGTGGTTCGTCCCGCTCGAGCTCGCGCTGCTCGCGATGCCGCTCCTGGGGGCGAAGCGCTCGATCGCCAGCCTGTTCCGGCTGAGCGGCGACATCGTGGTGGTCATCGTGCTCGCGGCGCTCGCGCACGTCGCGTTCCCGCGCGCGGTCGCGTTCGGCGCGATGCCGCTCGGCGGGGCCGTGGGCGAGCTGTTCGGGGAGGTGCTGCGCGCGCTCTTCTCGAACATCGGGTCCTACATCATCGGGCTCACCATCGTCGCGCTCATCCTGATGGGCCGCGCGACGTTCTCGTTCATCGAGCTCGCGCACCGGGCTGAGCAGCTCGTGATCGCCATCGCCGTGCGCGTCGCCGGCTGGGCGCGCGCGCTCTTCGGGGCGTGGGCCGCGGCGCGCGACCTGGAGCGGCAGACCGAGGCCAAGACGCAGAACGCGCCGCCGATCATCGCGCGCAACTCGAGTCCGGACGCGATCATCGCCGCGCTGGCAGACGACACCGACGAGCGGCCCTCCGATCCCGCCGCCAGGGCAACGCCCGTCGAGCCGGCGCCCGTCGAGGCGCCGGCGCTCGATCTCTGGAAGAGCGCGCCGTTCGACGCGTCCCCCGAGGAGCCGGCCGCCCCGGCGAAGCCGCGGCGCGGGCGGAAGGCGCAGGCCAAGGAGCCGCGCGAAGCGGCGCAGCAGGGCGCAGAGCCGCGCGGGGCAGAGCCGCACGACGCCGAGCCGCGCGAGGTGGAGATCCACGGCGGAGAGGCGCACGAGGTGGTGACCCACGGCGCCGAGCCGCACGAGCTGGTGATCCACGGCGGTGAGACGCACGAGGTGGTGACCCGCGGCGCCGAGCCCAGCGAGGCAGCGCAGCGGGACGACGAGCCGCGCGAGGCGGTGTCGCAGGGCGCCGAGCCGCGCGGCCGGGCGCAGCGCGCTGCCGAGCCGCGCGAGGGAACGCAGCGCCGAGCAGCACGGCGTCGCGCCGCGCCTCCCGCGGCGCCGCGCGGCGCCGCCGCCCAGGAGGACAGCGAAGAGCCGCCGTTCGGAGGCGAGGCGCACATCGACGAGGAGGAGGGCAACCTCGACGAGGAGCAGGGCGACCTCGACAAGGAGCAGGGCGACCTCGACGAGGACGAGCCGGTGGTGCTCGCGGCGCTCGACCCGGGTGACGACGAGATGGTGACCGCTCTCGGAGAACCGGACGAGGTCGACGTGCCGACACCGTCGCCCATCCTGCCCGTGCGCCACCGGCGCGAGCTGCCCGCGCGTGAGCTGCCCGCGCGCGAGCTGCCCGCGCGTGAGCTGCCCGCGCGCGAGCTGCCCGCGCGTGAGCTGCCCGCGCGCGCGCCGGACGCCGCGGCGGCTCATCGCGAGCTGCCCGCGCGCGCGCCGGACGCCGCGGTGGCCCACCGCGAGCCCTCGCCCGCCATCGGCCCGGAGCGGGCTCGCGGGGTCGCGCCGCGCGACCCGACCATCGTCGATACGAGCCGCGAGCTCGTCAGCGAGAAGCCGGCCGTGGTGAAGGTTGTCCCGGCGGCCGGAGCGGGCTTCCGCCTGCCGCTGACGGACATGCTCGAGGCGGCCGCGGGCGGGCGCCTGCAGCTCGACGCGGATCAGCTGAAGGCGACCGCGCAGCTCCTCGAGAAGACGCTCGCCGACTACGGCGTCAGCGGGAAGGTCGAGGAGATCCACCCGGGGCCGACCGTCACGACGTTCGAGGTCTCTCCCGCCGCCGGCACCAAGGTGTCGAAGGTCGCAGGCCTCGCGGACGACCTCGCGCTCGGCCTCTCGCGCAAGGTCCGCATCGTCGCCCCCATCCCCGGCAAGAACCGGATCGGCTTCGAGATCCCGAACGAGCACCGCCTGCCCGTCAACCTGCGCGAGCTCGTCGAGGATCGCCGCTTCATCGAGATGAAGGCGCCGCTTCCGTGCGTGCTCGGCCGCGACATCATCGGGACGCCGTACTTCGCCGACCTCGCGTCGATGCCGCACGTCATCGTCGCGGGCGCGACCGGCGCGGGCAAGAGCGTGGGCCTCAACGTGATGCTGGTGAGCCTGCTCTTCCGCAAGACGCCGGAGGAGCTCAGGCTGCTGATGATCGATCCCAAGGTCGTCGAGCTCGCGCCCTTCGACCGCATCCCGCACCTGCTCCTGCCGGTCGTGACGGACATGAAGCAGGCGGCGAACGCGCTCAAGTGGGCCGTCGACGAGATGGAGCGCCGGTACCAGCTCTTCGCGAACGCGGGGACGAAGAACATCACGACCTACAACGCCTGGGTCGAGCGCGTGCAGCGCGGCGAGGCGCGCCCGCCGAAGCCCCCGGCCAGGGTGAGCGCCGTCGGCGCCGACGGGCTCGAGGTGGAGATCGACGCGGCGAAGGACGGGTCGGACGCGGCGCTGCCGGAGAAGATCCCGTTCATCGTGATCGTGGTCGACGAGTTCGCCGACCTCATGATGCAGCAAGGCAAGGACGTGGAGGCGAGCGTGGCCCGCCTCGCGCAGAAGGCGCGCGCCGCCGGCATGCACGTGATCCTCGCGACGCAGCGGCCGAGCGTCGACGTGATCACCGGCATGATCAAGGCGAACTTCCCGACGCGCATCGCCTTCCGTGTCGCCCAGAAGGTGGATAGCCGGACGATCCTCGACGAGCAGGGCGCGGAGCACCTGCTCGGCCGCGGCGACATGCTGATCAAGATGAACGGCTCGAACGATACGCGCCGCGTCCAGTGCCCGTTCTGCTCGGAGGAGGAGGTCCAGAAGATCACCGACTTCCTCCGGCTCCAGGGCGAGCCCGTCTACGACGAGGCGATCCTCCGGCCCCGAGACGACGAGGGCGAGGAGCCCGACACGTCCGACGCGGAGGCCGATCCGATGTACGACGCCGCGGTTCGCATCGTGGCCGACACCCGGCGCTGCTCGACCTCGTGGCTGCAGCGCAAGCTCGGCGTCGGCTACAACCGCGCGGCCAAGCTGGTCGAGGCGATGGAGAAGCGTGGGCTCGTCGGGCCCGCGAACGGCGCCAAGGATCGCGAGGTGCTGATCGCGCCGATTTGACCCTATGTGATTTATCTTGACGCCACTGCACAGAGGGTGTTGGCACGCCGCCGACCCAGGCAAGCGGGACAGACGGGATGTCGAGGAGCACACAGCGTCGAGGTGCCCGCCGACGGGGCTGCGCGCCGGCATGGCGGTTCTTTTGACTTTCCCGTTCGAATGCTTCATGGAGCACCCAGGATGGCGCCCGAGGAAACGCGCACGCGTCTGATCGCCCAGATCGCGAGCCTCCTGAACGACGGGACGATGCCCGCAGACGCCCGCGCAGCGGGGCTGACGCTCATCGGCTGGCTCGCGAGACGCATGCCCGGAGAGGCCGCATCGCGGGATGGTGTCGAGGAGATGTGCCGTCGCGCGGCGGTCCTGGGCTGCCGGCCGCGGCGCATCGGTGGACGGCGCTCCACCTGACCCGGCGTCATTGCACGGGCCGCGGACGCACCCGCGCGTGCCCCGTTCTCAACCAGGATCCGCCAGGCCCCCTGGCCGGGCGCTTTGCAGGCGCACGCGGCGTTCGCTCCTTATACGTCGGGCCACGTCGAATTCACGTCGGAGCGTCGCCTTGGATCCGCGTTCGCGTCGCGAATGTGTGCCAGCACCGGGTTCTGACGGGCACCTGACGGGCAGCTGACGGGCAACGATCGCGAGGCGAGCGCTAAAAGCGACATCCGTACCGTAATTTGTACGTGCCGTAGCGAGCGCGGCTAAGCTCCTGGGTGGCGCGGCTTTCCGCGCCGCGGGGCTCGCGCGACGCCCGATCCGGGACGTCGGCTCGCTCGGTACCATGGGGTAAACGGCCGCAGTGGGGCCTGTGATAGGTGGTGTTGCTCATGGCGAACCGCGTGGTCGCCCTCCCCGAACCTCACCCGAATGACGATGAAGATGTCGTGTGGGGGATCTCCACGGCAAGCGCGCTGTGGGCGCGCGGCGAGCGGCGCGACGCTATCGTGTGGCTGCGACGCGCGGCCGACGCCGCCGGGGCGGCCGGGCAGCCGTTCCGCGCCTCGGAGCTCGGGCTGTGCGTGACGGCGCTCGAGGAGGTCATGGCCTCGGAGGTCGGGCAGCCGAGCGATCCCGATCTCCTGGAGACCATCGACAGCGAAGGCGACGCGCCGCCCCCGTCCTCTGACGAGGCGCCGCCGTCGGACGAGCAGACCTGGCGCCGCCGCATGTCGCTCACCCAGGAGCTGCGCGCCTCGATGCCCTCGATCGAGATCGACATGTTCGAACCGCTCTCGCAGCCGGAGCTGGCGGCCGAAGCAGAGCGACTGACGGGATCGTCCCGGCCGTCGCCGCCGCTCAGCCCGGGCGCAGAGGGCGGGCAGGGCGCCGGAGCACGACCGATCGCGCCGTTCTCCCCCGCGCCGCCCGGCCATGCGCAAGGCAGCACGTCGCCCCCCACGCCGCCGATGGCGCAGCGGCCGACGCAGCAGCCTCCCGGCGGTGCCTTCCCGCAGGCTGCGCCGCCCCCCGTTCAGCCGCCGCCGCCCTTCGCGCCGGCGGCTCCGCCTGCCGTGTCGCGCTCGCAGCCGCCGCCCTTCGCGCAGGCGGCTCCGCCTGCCGTGTCGCGCTCGCAGCCGCCGCCCTTCGCGCCGGCGGCTCCGCCTGCCGTGTCGCGCTCGCAGCCGCCGCCCTTCGCGCCGGCGGCTCCGCCTGCCGTGTCGCGCTCGCAGCCGCCGCCCTTCGCGCCGGCGGCTCCGCCCGTGTCGCGCTCGCAGCCGCCGCCCGCCGCGTACCCGCAGCGGCTCGACCCACCGCACGCGCAACCGCTGGCGCCGTCGGCCGCGCCCTCCGCACCGCCGACGGCTGCGCCCAACGTCCAGGCCGGCGCGATGTACCGGAGTCAGCCACCGCCGGCGGCTGCGCTGTCCGCCCCCATGGCGAACGCCATTCCGCCGCTGCCTCCCGCGCCGGGGGTTCCGTCGTTCCGGCAGCAGCTCACCACGGACCCGCTTCTGGTGACAGCGCAGGCGAAGACACCGAGCGCGCGACCGCCCGCCCCGATACCGCCGCCGGCCGTACCGCGGGGAGCATCGCGGCGGCCGTCATCGATCCCCCCTCGCCCTGCCTCCGTGCCCACGCCGCAGGAGCTGCAGGCTGCCCTACCTCCATCGCCGGAGCGCGGCCGGTCCGACCCCGCGATGAGCCCCCTGCAGCCCCCGCGCCCCGCCGGCACACGCTCCATGAGCGAGCCACCGCCCGCGGCACCGCGACCTCCGTCGGCGCTTCCGGCGGTACCTCTACCTGCTCCACCGCTGCAGAGCCTCATCGCGGAGCCGCAGCCGCCGGCGATAGGAGGCGCCGCGCCCGCGTCGCGCCCGCCGTCGTTCAGACCTCCGCCAGCGCCGCATCCGGCGTCCCTCGGACTTCCGCCAGCGCCGCCCCCGCCGTCGTTCGGGCCTCCACCTGCGTCGCACCCGCCGTCGTTCGGACCTCCGCCAGCGCCGCCTCCGCCGTCCTTCGGGCCTCCACCCGCGCCGCCTCCGCCCACGTTCGGGTCTCCACCCGCGTCGCACCCGCCGCCTTTTGCGCCCCCGCGCCCGCAGCCTGCGGCAGTACCGCATCCGCCGTCTTTTCAACCTCCGCGCCCGCAACCTCCGCCTCCGCCCGCCGTGCCGACACCCGCTGCGCCGTCAGCTGGCGTGCTTGCACACCCGCAGGTGCTCCCCCCGCCGGTGTCGCCGCCGTCTTTCGCGCCGCCGCAACCGCCGATCAGCACGCCGCCACACCCGCAGGCTCTGCCCCCCCCGACGCCGCCGCCGCCCACGCTGACCTCCGCGACACCGCCGCCCGGCGCGCTTCCGCCGCCCGCGGCGCCGCCGCCCGCGGCGCCGCCGCTGGCCTCGTCGATGCCGGTCGCGCCGCCTGCTGCGCCTCCCGATGCGCCCTCGGGGGCCGCCGCGCCACCGCCATCACCTGCCGTGCCGCCGCTCGCCGCGCCGCCGCCATCGCCTGCTGCGCCACCGCTGTCTGTCTCGGCGTCCGCCACGCCATCACCCGCCGGCCCGCCGCCCGCCGCGCCATCGCCGGCGTCCGTGCCGCCGCCCGCGCAGCCCGCCGCGCCATCGTTGCCGGTATCCGCCGCACCTCTGGCCGCAGCGGCTTCGCTCCAGACATCGGCGTCGCACCAGGCCCCGAGCCCTCCAGCCCCCGCCGACGAGCACGCGCCCAGCGACGAAATCGGCGAGATCGTCGTCGAGGCTGAGGCCCCGACGCCCACCCCGGCCCGCACAGGCACGGCCGCGCCCGCACAGGGAGCGATCAGCTCCAAACGCAGGCCGCGCGAGCCGATCCTCGACCCCTGGTCCGAGGACGCGGAGCCAGCCGCGCCGCCGCGGCCTCCCCAGGAGATCATCACGTCGAACGGCGACACGTACCTCGTGGCCCGCAGGCATCCCTCGACGCCACAGCCGGGCGACGAAGAGGAAGACGAGGTCATCACCTCGGCAGCGCCGCTCGATCTGACGCTCAAGCGGAAGCCGATCTCCGCGCGACCTCCCGCGCCCCCGACGCCTGCGGCGGCGCGCACCCGCCCGGCGACGCCCACCGGAAACGAACCCCCAGGACACCTCGGGGCCTCGGCCGACAACGTTCCCGCGAAGGGCGCCGCAAATTCCGCGAGCGACGGCGCAAACATCGAGCCCCCTGCGAGCGCAGACGCGTCGCCCGCGGAGTCGACGATCGAGGGGACGATCGTCATCGAGCTCTCTGACAGCGACCTCGAAGCGCCGATGTCGAGCCGGCTCGCCACCCCTCCGCCTTCGCCACAGGCAGCGGAGCAGGACGACGACCTGCAGACGACGGCCACCCCGTCCCGCGGCGAGCCCGCGCCCCACGGCGCCGAGGTCCAGGCGCCGCGCCCGCGCGCGCTCGATGAAGCCTCGGGCGAGCCCGCGCCGGAACCCGTGGAAGAGCTGCTCGACGACGCGGACCTCGCGCTCGTCGAGGAGCCCCCAGCCCAGGCGCCCGCCGCCGCGCCGCGGCCTGCGTCCGCCACCTACGCCCGCGCGCCGGCCTCGGTCGAGGCCCTCCCCGATCTCGCCGCGGCGCCGCGCGTGGATGCGCCCGCGGTCGAGGGGCGGCGGTCGGCCGCAGGCGAGAGCGCCGACCTCGCCGCGATGGCGCTCGACGCGCCGCCCAGCGCGCCACCGGAGACGGAGGCGCTCGCGGCCCTCGACCTCGCACCGGAGATCGCGCCGGATCTGCCGCGGCCCGGCGCGGCCAGCGCCGCGCCAGCCGCCAACGCCGCGGCCCTCACCGGCCGCGACCTGGAGCAGATCGAGGCGTTCGCGGACCTGCCCGAGGAGATGCACGACGAGCTCGCGCTCGCAGCGCGCGTGGAAGACCTCTCGTCCGACGAGGAGCTCACCGTCGATGGGGCGGCGCTGGTCCTGCGCGGGGACGCCGCCGTGTGCGCGAACATCGTCGATATCCCCGCCGAGCGCGCCGCGACGCGGACGCTCGTGCCGTCCCGAGGGACGCTCGAGGAAGGCATCCCCCTGCGCGTCGTCGCCGGCGCGGACGGCGCGCGGGTGGCGATCTGGGACCAGGCGACCATCGATCACGCGCTCCGCAGCTGCCCCTGGGTGCTCGACGAGCTGCGCACCGTCGCAGACCGGATCCAGTCGCTCGCAGGCGCCACGATGGGGCCGCTGGGCGAGCTCGAAGATGCGCTGCTGCGCCGCGTCCTCGGTCGGCTCCGGCTGCGCGGCCTGGCGCCCGGCGAGCACCTCGTCCACGCCGGCAACCCCATCCCCGGGCTCGTGATCATCGGCGCCGGCGCGCTGGAGCTGGTCGCGGAGCGATCGCAGGAGATCGCAGGCACCGCGAGGCCCGGCGAGCTCCTGTTCGCCTCGGAGCTGCTCGGAGGCCAGCCGGCGCCGTCGATCGCTCGCGCCGCCGGGGGCGGCGCGCTCGTGCTCCTCGCCGACCACCCCACGCTGCGCGAGCTGTTCGAGAGCACGCCCGAGCTGCTCTCCATCCTGGCGCAGTCGGTCTCGATGAACGCTCAGCGCGGCTGAGGCCGCGCGCGGAGCCTAGGCCGCGCGGGGCTCGGCTGGCTCCGCGCGTCAGCGAGCCCTGGCGGGATGCCCGGCGGGCGGAGCTAGAGCTGGCCGCCTAGAGCTGGCCGCTCTTCGGCCCCAGCGGCCGCGCGGCCCCCTGCTCCAGCTCGGCAGGATCGATGGGCTCCGCTTCCTCGTTGACCTGCCAGACGAGCTCGCTGTTGCCCTGCGCCCCGGCGAAGCGGAGCCCGAACCACCTCGCGCTCGGCGAGATCGTCGGCTTCCCGTCCGCGGTCGCGCGCGGGAAGCGGATGCGGAACGCCTGGCGCCACACCGTGTTGTACGGGAAGTAGGTCCGCTCGAGCGCGTTCGGCTTGGCGATCGCGACGATCTCCTCGGGCGCCGTCTCGTTCCCGGTGTCGTCGATCAGCCGCACGATCCACGCGCTGTTCGGCGTCGAGAGGTCGTTGTACTTGCGCTCGCCCCCGAAGATCGCGACGAAGAACTGATGGCGCTGGCGCGTCTCCTCGAGCGTCTTCTCGAGCAGCTTCTGCCGCTGCTCGATCGTGAGCCGGTAGTCCTGCGCGTAGCGGACCACGTAGGCCCAGCGGAAGTCCCACGACTCGAAGGTCGCGGTGGCGGTGAGGAAGTTGTCGAGCTCGGAGAGCGCGAACAGGTGCTCCGTGCGCGTCCAGCTGCGCAGCACGTTCTCGTAGTCCGTCGCGACGTACTCGCGGGGCCCCTCGTTCAGGCTCACGAGCTGGGTCGAGCAGCCGGCCGGGCCGAGTAGCGCCGCGAGAACCAGACCGCGCCGGAGCCATCCTGCGTTGACCACGCGGCCAGGGTACCGAGCGCCCGCGCTGGATGCACGCACACTCGAAGCCGATCCCGCGCCTTCGGCGCCTTCGGCCAGAAGCGCGCCCGGCGAGCGCGCCCGCCGCGCTCACGGGGGCGCCCGTGGAGCGCCTGTCGGGAAGGTGAACCCGACGCTGAACCGCGCGGCGTAATACGAGGCGACGTCGCCGCGCAGCGGGGTGGTGACCGGCAAGAGCACGCTCAGCGCCGGCTGCACGTTCGACAGGATGAAGCGGACGCTCGGCGAGACCGCGAACGTCGCGCGCCGGTCGTCCAGCACGTCCTGGGTCAGCTGGTAGACCTCCCACAGCTCCAGACCCACCCCGACCGGCCTGGCGATCCGGTAGCCGAAGTAGAACGCCGTGTGCGCCGTGATGTCGGTGCGGCGCTCCCCGGACCGCGGGCGGCGCACGACCAGCGACCAGTCGAGGCCCTGCCTGAGCTGGAAGATGAACGGCCCGGTGATGTGCCGCATGTCGAACCAGGGGCGGAACGTGAGCGTGAGCTCCCGGAAGCGCGTCTCGTCCCACGGCCGCACCACGCGCGCCGTCCGGAGCACCTCGGCCTGGTCGCGCGAGACGTCGCGCGGGACGGGGAGCACGAGGCCGAAGCCTCCGCCGGAGGCGAGCCCGCGCACGCTCGACCAGACGCCGCGCCCGTACAGCTCGGGGCTCCCGAGCAGGATCGACCGCTCGACCCCCGGGACGCTCGCCGCGGCGCTGTCATGCACCGCGCCGACGAACCACTTGCGCGGGACGAGCGGCACCTCCATCTCGCCGTGCGAGTACCAGGCGAAGGCGAGCTTGCCGCCCGCCCGGCTCGCCGCGTCGGGCTCGATCACGGCCGCCGTGTACTCGAAGGTGAAGGTCGGATCGCGCAGCGTGAGCCCGGGGAGCGTCGGGGGCGCGGGGACGTCGAAGACGGCCTCGTCTTCCTCGTCGGACCACGCGCCCGGCGCCGCGGCCAGCGCGGACGCCGGCCGCGCGCACGGCCAGAGCGAGAGCAGCGGCAGGCAGCGCAGCAGGAGCCGCATCACCGCGCGGGCGAGACGCCCGCCGGGCGCCGGAACCCGCGCGGGCGGCCTCGTCGCCACGCAGGGAGGGCTACTTCGACCCGAGGCCGAAGTCGTTCGCGGTGACGTAGAGCATCAGCCCGAGCAGCATGAACACGCCGACCAGGTGGATGTGCGCCTCGACGCGCGCGTTCGGCCGGCGCCGCGTGGCGGCCTCGTAAAACAGGAACATCAGGCGGCCGCCGTCCAGGGCGGGGAACGGGATCAGGTTGAACGCGCCGAGGTAGGCCGAGAGCACCCCGAGGAACTCGAGCCCGTGCGGCAAGCCGCGCTTGGCCGCGTGCGCGGTCTCCCCGA
Source organism: Sorangium sp. So ce363 (assembly GCF_051520435.1). Lineage (NCBI taxonomy): Bacteria > Pseudomonadati > Myxococcota > Polyangiales > Polyangiaceae > Sorangium > Sorangium sp. So ce363. The sequence goes on from NZ_CP150333.1 coordinate 11,079,488, forward strand.
TCATCCGCGCCGGGCCCCCGAGCTCGCCCTCGATCTTGCCCGTGAGGACCTGGCCGAGCCCGACGACCAGGTCCTGCACGACCTTCGGCGGCATCTTCAGCGCGAGCAGCGCGGCCTCACTCGCGGTCACCGGCACCCGCTGGACCGGCCCGACGGGGATCACGCCGATCTTGCCCGAGCCGCTCTCGTTGGCAGGCGTGACCTTGGCCGAGACGCGCTCGCCCGCGCGCTCCACCACGAGGTCGAGCGGACGGCCGGGGCTCTTGGAGATGATCTCCGCCATCTTCTCCCAGTCGTGGACCGGGGTCCCGTCGATCTCGACGATGCGGTCGCCGTCCTTCAGGCTGGCCGCCGCCGGCATCCCGGCGACCACGCCGATGTCGGTCAGGCGGTGGGGCTTGCCGCCCACCATCAGGCTCGCGAAGAAGAGGACCGACGCGAACAGGTAATTGGCGAGCGGACCGGCGAAGATCGCGGCGATCCGGCCCATCAGGCTCGCGTTCGCGTAGCTGCCCTTGTCCTCGGGATCGACCTCCTCGAGGGGGTTCATCCCCGCGATCTGCACGTACGCCAGGAAGGGGATCATGGCGACCTGGAACACGGTGGGGCCGTGCTTCACCGGGTCGTGGCGAAAGAGCCGCACGCGGACCTTGTCCGCGGCGGTCGTGAACCAGTAGTACCCGTCCTTCGGGACAACCTTGAAGAAGGTGGGGCCGAAGCCGATCGAGAACTTCAAGACGCGCATGCCGTAAGCGCGCGCGGCGAGAAAGTGCCCTCCCTCGTGGACCACCATCAGCAGGGCGAGACCGAGGATGCCTACGAAATACCAGCCGACCATCTCCGGCTAGTCTAACCAGGGCGGGCCCTGTCCGCACGTGCCCGATGTCCGCGCCGTACGCCCGCCCCGGCGAGATGCCGCCCGCGGCGGAGGCCGTGCGCTCCCGCCGGCCCCGGATGCGCCAGGAGAGCGCGACAGCAGGGCGGCACCCGGGGCGGCTCAGCCCGCCAGAGGGCCAGAGCCGGCGGGGAGCGGCTCAGCCGACGAAGAACGAGACGCCGACGCTGAAGAAGGGATACCCGATCCGCATCGTGAGCGACATGTTGTCGTTGAAGTGGTAGCGGCCGCCGACCATGGTGACGAAGTCGAGCCACACGTCGTTGTAGAACCCGTCGGTACGGACGACTGCGCCGAGATCGGCGAACGCGCTCCACTGATCGGTGAAGAAGAAGTTCCACTGCATGGTGACCGGACTCCAGATGGTGAAGTCGCGGCGGCAGTACCTGCAGTTGGTGAGATCCAGCCCGAACGAGATGGCGACAGTGTTGTTGAGCTTCGGGATGAACGCCGGGTCGGCGAGCTCGATGCTCGCCCTGAAGCCGAGGCCGAACTCGGGGTCGCCGAAGCCGTTGTAGCGCCCGGGCCCGTACCGCCGCAGGCCGTAGTCGCGGTGCATGAAGACGAAGTCCCCGTGCGGCTCGAGCTCGGCGAAGTAGCGGGGGTGATCGTTCGGATTCTTGATGTTCGCCTGCGCTTCGGGCGCGAGCGTGAGGAGGGTGGCGCCGGCAAGAGCGACGCTCACGAGCGAGGGCAGCGCTTTCATGAGCTCTTCGTACCAAAGGAAGGGCAGCGACGGAAGCAAACGGGCACGTGTCAGCCACATGACGGCCGCCGCTGGAAGGCAATGTCGCACCTCGCTCGGCGCGCTGCGCGCTGCGCGCTGCGCGCGGCGCGGGCCGGGCGCGCGCGGGCCCTGGCCGAGGCGCGCGCTCGTCTGGCTGAAGCGCGCGCTTTGGGGTAAGCCGGGGTAGCCAGAGCCGAGCGCCGCACGCGCGGCGCACCTCGGAGGGGCGGCCTTCCCCGGAGTGTCGAGATGAGAGGATCGACAAGCGTCATCCAGCTGGCCCGTGGCTGCGCGCGCATCGGCGGCGCGCTCGTCGCGGTCGCCGCGCTCGCCTGCAGCGGCACGATCCAGGTCGCGGGGCCGCCGCCCGAGGACGCGGCGCCCCCGCCGGCGCAGGCGAAGAAGCCGCCCGCGCCGGCGAAGGCCCCCGAGACGCCAGAGCCGCCGGCGCCCGCGGCGGTCGAGCCGTTCGTGGCCACGCGGGACTCCGACGAGTGGGTGCGCCAGACGCTGAAGCTGCAGGCGCGCTACGAGCGCGTCCTCGTCGTCGGCGCGCCGGCCCCCGCCGCGATCCGCGTGGCCGCGCTCGATCTGAACGCGCGCGGCGCTGCGGCCGAGCCGCGGGAGCTCCCTGTCACGCGCGCGTTCGCCACGCTCCAGGATGCGGCGGACGCGGCGCGCGGCGGCGACCTCATCGCCGTGTTGCCCGGGACGTACGCGGGGTTCTCGATTGGCGACAAGCCGAGCGCCGGCCAGGAGCGGTACATCCATTTCAAGGCGATGGGGAGCCCGGGCGAGGTCGTGATCAACCGGGGGTGCGCCGCTGACCCGAACTGGATGATTTACCTGAAGGCAGCGCACCACGTCGTGATCGAGGGCTTCAACATCGCCGGGAGCAGCGAGCCGGGCGCGCCGCGCGCGGGCACGCCGCGCGCGGGCATCATGGTGGACGGCGCGTTCGGAGAGACCGGCAGGCTCGCGCACCACATCGCCATCGTCGGCAACTTCTCTCATCACCATCACACGTGGGGGTTCCACTCCACCGACAGCCACACGGTCCTCCTGCAGGACAACCTGTTCGCCCTCTCCGGGCGCGAGCACGGCGCTTATGCGTCCGACGGCTCGGACAACTACGTGGTTCGTCGCAACGTGTTCTTCGGCAACAACGCGGGCGGGTTCCAGGCGAACCTCGATCCGGAGGCGTCGCTCGAGGAGGTGATGAAGCACCCCTCGTTCCGGAGCTATCCGCCGATGGAGCCGACCCGCGCCTGGGCCGCGGGGCTGATGAAGCTCGCGACGGACAGGTTCGGCGAGCACGGGTTTCCGGACGGCCGCGGCGTCAACTTCATCATCGAGCAGAACGTGATGAACGGCAACGGTCGCATCGGCGGTGGGGCGATCAACCTCGCCGGGCTGTCGGATTCGCTGATCCAGAACAACCTCGTTTACGCCAACCTCGCCCACGGGATCGCGCAGTGGGACAACGCGAACCCGTTCGACCGGGCCTACGTGGAGCCCGGTCCGCGCGCTCCGGAGCAGGTGAGCGGCCCGGAGGCGCTCCCGCTGTGGGGCTGCCGCAACAACCTCATCCGCAACAACACCGTGATCATGAACGCGAGCGGCCGGGCCGCGCTCCAGTGCGGCAACGGGAGCTGGGGCTGCCGGCTGCGGAACAACATCTTCGTCAACGACGCCGCGTCGTCGATCGAGGTGCTGAGCACGGGCATCTACCGGTTCGACGCGGGCAACAACGTGGTGACCCAGGTGAGCTACGGCGGGATGCCGGACGGCCTGAAGCGCCTGGCGGCGGCGCTGCCGGAGACGCGGGCGATCACGGGCATCACGCGCGCGCGGCTCGCCGCGGAGGTGGTGCGCGCGAGCGAGGAGCCGTGGGTGATCCTCGAGGGGGGCTGGTGGAAGCTGAACCCGAGCCGCCCGGATTTCAGGCCGAAGCGGTCGTCGAAGATGCTGCTCGGGCAGGGCGACGCGCGCGAGGTGCCCGCCAGGGATCTGCTCGGCGTGGAGCGCCGCGGCGCGGAGCTCGGGGCCCTGTCGCCGGGGCCGGGCTGAGGGGAGGCGGCGGCGCAGGGATCGTCGAGCACGGCGTGGCGTGCCGGGGGCGCGCCGGGCGCAGCCGGGGCGCGGAGGGCGACGACGGGGCCGCCTTCGGGTGGGCGACGGCGTCACCGGAAGCTGGTCGCGGGGATGCGCGCGCCCGGGCATGGGTTCCTCGGCGAAAAACCTTGCCGGGGGAATGAAGCAGGCGAACGATCCCGCGCCGTTGGGGCAATAACGTGGAACACCCGCGGCGTGCCCAAGGAGAACGGCGATGCGCAGCAGGACTTCTTCTTTGGTGTTCGTAATCTGTCTCGCGGCGGGCGCCGCGTTCGCAGCGTGCTCGGGCGAGACGACGGAGAACCCCGGCGGCGGCGGGGGGAGCGGAGGGAGCGGCAGCGCGGGAACGACGAGCAGCACGACGGGAGCGAGCACCAGTTCGACGACGGCCGCGACGTCGAGCGGAGCAGGCGGGGACGGCGGGGGCGGCAGCGACGGCGGCGCCACCGTGTGCGATCAGGCCTGCGACAAGGCAGACGAATGCGGATTTCCCGTGTGCGACGCCCTTCCGTTCGACTGCGCAGATCCAGCATCGGAGTGCGGCGCGCGGTGCGTGGTCGACGCGACGTGCGAGCAGCTCCAGTCGCTGGAGGGGGACACTGTCGATCCGGAGCTCGCCGGCTGCCTGAGTGAGTGCCAGGGTGACGAAGGGGGCAGTGCCTTGGAGTGCCTGAGCTGCTCGACACGAAACGGCTGCATGGATGCCTGCACAGACGACACTGGGTGTCTGCTCTGGCTTCTTTGCGCGCGGGGGTGCATGACAGACGACCCTCGCCCCGAGTGCTTCAGAAGCTGCGATGCGGATGCCGCAAACGGCCCGGGCGGTGAGGGCGTCGAGGCTCTCTACCGCGCTGTCTATGAGTGTACCTGCACTAGCTGCGCGGACACATGCGAAACCATCGCAAACCCATGCAGCCCGTGAGTTGAGAAGCCTCACCAGCGCACAGATCGATCGCCACTCACCGCCTGCGGCCGCCAGGCACCTCGCAATGATCTCGGGCGCCTCACGGGCTGAAACTTGCGACGAAGACATCCCCATCGCCCTGCGGGGTCATCACCCCGGCACCGAAATCAATCCTTCCATCCGCAGCGCCGGCAATCAGTAGCTCACCGCGGCCGCTGAGCACGCTCGCCGTCGCGCTCACGCCGTCCTCCCCCATCAAACCGAAGGTCCTGGTCCAGAGTGGCTCACCTTCGGGCCCAACCTTCGCGAGCACCAAATCTCTCTCGGATTTCGCGCGAAGCAAATCTCCGCCCAACTCCACAGTACCGACCAGGCCACCAACGATCATCACATCACTCGCGGACTCGGCCAAGATCGCACCAATAGTCAGCGCACCATCGAAGACTCGAGCCCACTCGTAAACGTTAGAGGTCGTATACTTTAGCAAGGCGCTCGCGCGTTCATTCACCACGACCTCACCGCCACCAAAATCAACCGTCCCTTGGAACCCTATCACGAGAGCCGGACCACCCAGTCTATCGACAGCGATGGTCTGCAGCGTCTCGTGGTCGGTGCCTCCCACAACCCTCGCCCAGCTCACGAGGCCACGGCTCGTGAGCTTCGCCAGGAACACATCCGCGCCACCAGCGGACGCGTATGAAAGGTCCCCCAGAACCAGCTCGTCATAAAAGTGCCCCGCCAGGATGATATTGCCAGCCGCATCGACGATCACTCTTTGGGCAATCTGCGCATCCTCACCGCCCCACACCCGAACCCAGCCGCTCTCATCGTCGACGGAACCGTCGGAAGACCGCAACTTGGCCACGAATATTTCCTCCGAATCAGTCTCATTGGAAACAACGTGCTCGTCATCGAATCGGATTGTTCCGCAGAAGTCCCCCACGAGCACCACGTCCCCATCTGGAAGGAACGTCATCCCCCTCACGGCGCTCGGCACGAGCCCGCAGATCTTTCCGCCCAGCGGCTTCCGCCACAGCAACCGCCCATCCGGGTCGTACTTGTGCAGCACCATGTTCATCGAGGCCAGCTGACTTTCGAGCTCCAAGCTCGTGACCATGACTTCGCCCTGCGAATTGACCGCGAGCGCGTACACGGTATCTCCTTTTACGTCGCCCACCTGTCGACTCCAGACGTACTCCCCAGAAGCAGAGAACTTGGCCAGGAACGCGTCGTTACCTCCGGCAGCGATGAGCACATCGTCTCCGAACGACATCGCTCCCGTGAACTTGCCACCGACATAAACATTGCCCGCTGAGTCAGTCGCGACGCCGGTCACGTCCTCCTCCTCGGCCCCGCCGATGAGCCTCGCCCACCTGACGCAATCCTTCCCGTCGCAGTCCTCGTCGTCCGTGCTCGCGCACGTCTCTGCCGCCGGCGTCACCTCGCCCTCGCACGCCTCGTACCCGGAGCCGTCCTGCTTGCACGCCTGCGTCCCGGCCTCACAGATCCCGACGTCCTTCGTCCCGGGGGGGCCGGAGTAGCACTTGGCCACGCTCTCGGGCTCACACGTGGAGCCTCCGCCAGTCCCCTCCGGCGCCGTGTTGTCCGCGGGTGCGGCGTCCTCGAAGTCTTCGAGGCCGAGCACCAGCCCACAGCCGGATACGACCAGGATGCCGATACCAGCGAGCCATCGGAGCGATGTGCGCATTCTCATGCGCGCCATCGTAATGCGAGAGGCGCGGGGCGTCAGCCTGGGCGCTTCTCTCCGGCCGTTGCGTCAAGACGAGACCACCACGCCGCCGATCGAGCGCGACCGGCTCCTTGACTTCGAGGCTTCGCTTCTCCTCTCAGCGTGACCTCACTTACCACGACGCGGGCCCACGGGAGCGGCGCGGCAACGCTGACGTGCGTGGCGAAAAAGAGCGTGCCTCAATCCCACCCAGCCGCGCGCGGAGCGCGTGTACACTCCGCCCCGTGCCGTCTGCGCCGTCCCGCGATCGCCTCCGGGCTCGCCTGTCGAAGAGATCCTCGCTGCACCGACGCCGCCCGTCACGCCCCGCAGGTTCAGTCTTGCTCGCCGCCCTGGTATGGCTCACGTCGTGCTCCGTTCCAAACGACGGCGGCACCAGCCCGGCGAAGAAAGCGGACGCCCCCGGCGAACCTCACGCGGCGCCCGCCGTCGAGGGGACGGCTCGTGCCGCGGCGTCCGCGCTCACGACGCCAGCATCTACCGGCAGCGCGCACGCCGGCTCAGGCATCCTGAGCGGCGCAGCCCCCGGTCCCACGCCGACCACTGTCAACCCGAGCGCCGCCCCCGCGGAGGCGTCCCCGCTCGGCTCGGCCGGCGCCCCGCCACTCGCCCCTCCCGCCCCGCCGCCGGGCCCCTGCCCCGCCGACATGGCCCTCGTCAACGGCTTCTGCATCGATCGCTACGAGGCGCACCTGGTCACCGACGCCGGCGGAGAGTTCGCCGTCCACCCGCACTTCAAGCGCCCCGAGCCGGGCGTCCGGTACCTCGCCCGCAGCGCGGCCGGCGTCTTTCCGCAGGCGTACATCAGCCGCGTCGAGGCCAAGGCCGCCTGCGTCGCCGCGGGCAAGCGCCTCTGCACGCGGCGGGAATGGCAGCGCGCCTGTCGCGGCAACGGCGCCCACCGCTACCCCTACGGCCCGCGCGGCGAGCGCGGGCGGTGCAACACCGGCAAACCCCACCTCCTGCGGGAGCTCTTCGGCGAGCACCCGCCGGGCGGGTGGAGCTACGAACGACACTTCAACAGCCCCGACCTCGACCAGAAACCAGGCTTCCTGGCGAGGAGCGGCGAACACGCCGGCTGCGCCAGCGAGCTCGGCGTCCACGACATGATCGGGAACCTGCACGAGTGGGTCGGCGACATGGTCGATGACGAGCTCGTGATGCGGATGAGCACCGAAGGCGTCGAGCGCCGCGATCAGCCGTGGCACGAGGGCAACGGCGTGTTCATGGGCGGCTTCTTCAGCACGACCAGCGAGCTCGGCCCCGGCTGCTACTTCACCACCATCGCCCACGAGCCGACCTATCACGACTACTCCACGGGATTCCGCTGCTGCGACAGCGTCGAGCTGCCCGCCGCCCCGGGGGCGACCGACGCGAGCCAGCGAGACGGCGGCTGACAGCGCGGCCGGCCGCGACGCGGCTCGGCGCCGAGGTCCCCGGCGCCTGCAGGCACCGGCGCACGCAGACACGGGCGCACGCAGGCCCCGGCGAGCTCGCCCGCGGCGCGATCCCAGCGACGCTGCGCCCGAGGACGGCTGCGGCGCGCTCATCACGGGCAGCCCGCTCGGAGGATCGCCCGTCGATTCCTGCCCGCGCCAGGAACAGAGCACCTCCGCCAGATGTCCTGCCCTCTCGATGACCACGAGCGCAGCGACGACCCTCGAAGACGCTCGCGCGATCACAAGGCTTCGCCCCCGCCACGGCCGGTGGGCCGCGGCCGCCGCGGCGCTGCTCCTCGCCGGCCTCGCAGCCATCGGAGCCTGCGTCAGCCAGCCCCTCGTGGCGGCGCTCCCGCCGCCCGCTCCGGCGCTCTCCGCGGACCCCGCTCGCATGGAGCGCGACGTCCGGAGGCTCGTGGAGGAGTTCCGCCCGCGGGGCCACCGGCAGATCGCGCAGCTGGACCGCGCCGCGGCGTACCTGCGCGACGAGCTCAGCGCCGCCGGAGGACGCGTGACCGAGCAGCTCTACGATGTCGAGGGACGGACGTATCGCAACGTGCTCGCCCGGTTCGGCCCGGATTCGTCGACGCGCGTCGTGGTCGGCGCCCACTACGACGCGGCGGACGACTTGCCCGGCGCCGACGACAACGCGAGCGGCGTGGCAGGGCTGCTCGAGCTGGGGCGGATGCTCGGCCGCGCGCCCCTCCGCGGCGACGTCGAGCTCGCGGCGTTCACGCTGGAGGAGCCGCCCTATTTCCGGTCTGCGCACATGGGCAGCGCCCATCACGCGAACGCGATGCAAGCAGCAGGCGTGAAGGTCCGGGCGATGATCAGCCTGGAGATGATCGGATATTTCACCGACGAAGAGGACAGTCAGGCGTTCCCGCTGGCGCCGCTCTCCATGCTGTATCCCACGAAGGGGAACTTCGTGGCCGTGATCGGCAACCTGGAGGGGCTCTCGCTCGTTCGCACCCTCAAGGGGGCGATGCGCGGCGCGACCGATCTGCCCGCCTATTCCCTGAGCGCTCCGGCGCTCGTTCAGGGCGTGGACTGGTCCGACCACCGGAGCTACTGGGAAGCGGGTTATCCAGCGGTCATGATCACGGACACGGCGTTTCTGCGCAACCGGCGTTACCACACCGACAAGGACACGCCGGATACGCTCGACTACGCACGCGCGGCAAAGGTCGTCACCGGCGTGGCCCAGGCCGTCCTCGCGCTCGCGAACGAGTGAGCGCGCTGCCGTCGCCATGCCTCACGCCGCGAACATCCGATCGAGCACCGCCCTCGGCGCGCCGCCCTTCAGGGTCGCCTCGAGCGCCTCGAACACCCCCGCATCCACCTTCCGCGCCTTCGCGAACGCCACGACGCGCGGGATCAGCGGGATCGCCTCCACCCGCAGCCTGGCCTCCGCGACCGCCTCGTCGAGCGTCCGCCCGCGCGCGAGCGCCTTGCCGAGCACCACCTCGGGGCGGCTCTCGAGCCGGATCGAGGCGAGCAGGTCGCCGTAGCCGCCGAGCCCCAGCATCGTCCGCTCCTCCGCGCCCGCCGCGGCCGCGACGCGGGCCGCGCTGTCGACCGCCCTCGAGATCAGCGCGGCGAGCAACCCCGGCCCGGCGCCCGCCTGCTCGGCGAAGCCGACGCCGACGGCGAGGCAGCCGACCAGCGCCGACGCCCACTCCAGGCCCTGGAGATCGGGCGTCGTGTAGACGTGGAGCGCGTCCGACTGGAACGCCGCGGTCACGGCGGCGTGGACCTCCGGGAAGCGCGAGCCGCACACCATCGCCGAGGGGCGGCCCTCCCGGAGCTCGTCTTCCTGGACCGGGCCGCCCAGCGCGCCCACCCGGCGCGCCGGGGTCTCCTCACGCACCAGATCCGAGACGGTCTTCAGCGCCTCGCCCTCGAGGCCGCGCACGCCGTGGATCACGAGGTGCGAGCCGTCCATGTGATCGCCGAGCGAGCGCAGCGCCGTCCGGGCCGCGTTCGACGGCACCGCGATCACCAGCAGCCGCGCCCGGGCGACCTCCGCGTGGTCCCGCACGATCCGCGGGCCGCCTTTGATCTGCGGCTGCTCGCGGCGGGAGTACAGGAGGACCTCCGCGCCGGTGCGGCTGGCCGCGAGCGCGAGCGCCACGCCCCAGAAACCGCCGCCGATGACCCCCACCGAAGGCGCCGGAAGCGCGCTCCCCGGGGCGCTCACTGGCCACCCCCGGCGCCGTTCATCGAGCCCACGTGCGCGTCCGCAGCGCCCGCGCGGGACGAGGCCGGTGAGGACGACGAAGCGGACGAGGCCGAGCCCCGCGGCTCTTCCAAGGGCGGCGGCGACGAGGCGGGCTCGAGCGGCGGGAGCGGCGGCTGGACCTGCAGGCCGGAAGGGACGCCCGGCGGGGCGATGACGTCCCACGCCACCCCGTGGGCGGCGAGGCGGTTCTGGTAGTAGAAGAGCAGGTTGGTGTCGCAGATCGCGATGCCGTCGGGCCGCGAGTCGAGCACCGGCGACGAGTGGTAGCCCGCGAAGGCGCGCAGCGCGCGCTCGACGATGTCCCCGCCCGAGCCGAGCCGGACGTCCTCGCCCAGCACGATGCACCCCCGCTGCTCGAGCGCGCGCAGCCGATCGCAGAGGGCCACGACGTCGGCCGCGAGGTCGTCGCGCGGCACCGTGAGCACGTCGCGCTGCCGGAGCACCGTGAAGAGATCCGCGGCGGGCGCCTGGCTGCGGAGCCGGGCGAAGCTCGCCGCCGCGACGACGTGCGTCGCCATCACGACCGTGTCGCGCGCGTACGCCCGGCAGATCTCCTCGCCGAGCTCGCGCGCGTACTGGGCGTCGCGCGCCGCGTCGATGACCGCCTTGCCGCCCTGATCCTTCACGTAGCTCGCCGGATCGACCTCGCGACCGCGGGCGTCGAACGAGCGACCGAGCTCGTCGACCCGGTTGCCGAACGGATCGAGCGGCTCAGAGAAGCGGATGACCACCGCGGCGTTCATCGCGAGCAGCTTGCGCAGGAACGAGGCGATCCGGCCGATGCGGCTCGACTCGTCGTCCTCGATGATGAAGCGGCCCTTGCCGGCCTCGGAGAGGAAATCGGCGATCAGCGTCTCGGCCTCGAGCGTGATGAGGTAGTTGATCGTGGCCGGGACGAAGAAGACGCGGCGCTCGCGGCCGCTCTGCAGTGTCCGCGTGTAGGCCTCGAACGCGCTGCCGACCAGGCCCAGCTTGAGCTTCCGCTCGATGCCGCCCGAGCGAGACCGCGTGCCCCCCGGGAAGAACAGCGAGTGGTAGCCGCGCTCCAGGAGCACGCCCGAGTACGTCTTCAGCACGTCCTTGTAGAGGTTGTGCCGGATGCGCCGGTCGACGCGGTAGGCGCCGAGGTTGTGCATGAAGAACGAGAGGACCGGGTTCGTGAACAGGTTCTTGCCGGCGCCGTACGTGGCGGGCGGCAGGCCGGCGCGCTCGAGGGCATAGCCGAACACGATCGAGTCCATGTTCGACAGGTGGGTCGGGACGTAGACGGCCGTGCCGCGCTGCACGAGCGAGCGGAGCTTCGCGAGCGGGCCCTCCACGAGCACCCGGTCGGCCAGGAGCTCGAGGCTGACGAGCTTGAGCGGGTCGCGGACCACGGTCATGAGCTTCCGCGGCGCGAGCAGCGCGCTCACGACCGGCGGCAGGAGCCGCGACGACAGCTGGTAGACGCGCCGATCGAAGTTCCCCGCGATGTCCCACGCGTACTCCTCCGAGAGCTCGCGCAGGCGGCGGCGGCGCTCGGCGTCGTGCATGCGGCCGAGCGAGCGGGCGAGCCGCTGCCACTCGGCGAGCTCGCGGATGTCCTGCGGCTTCCGGGACCCCTCGAGCCGCTTCGCCTCCTGATACGCCGCCTCGTTCATGGCGAGCAGCGGATCCCTCGTGGAGCCGACGACCCGGTCGACCACGGTGCGCACGATCTCGTCGCGCGCGTCGTTGAACCCGAAGATGGGAGCGCGGGAGTCCATGGGCCTAGTCGTATAGAAATCGGACGGCGGGCGCGAGCGGAATACGGCCGCGCGCGACGCCGAAAGTCAGCGGTAATCGTCCTTCGCGCGACGCACGGCGGCGAACACGTCGGACGGCGCGGCCCCCGGGAAGCGCGCCTGCAAACGCGGCTCGCCGCAGCGCAGGAACGGGTTCGTCGCGAGCTCGTCGGCCATCGTGCTCCCGACCGTGGGCTCGCCGCGCTCGCGCGCCGCACGGGCGGCCGCGAGCTTCCTGCGGACAGCCTCGTTCTCGGGCTCGACCGCCTCGGCAAAACGGAGGTTGTTCACGGTGTACTCGTGACCGCAGAAGACGCGCGTATGCGCCGGGAGCGCGGCGAGCTTGGAGAGCGAGGCGTGCATCACCTCCGGCGTCCCCTCGAACATACGGCCACATCCGGCGATGAAGAGTGTGTCTCCGGTGAACACAACGTCCTCGACGCAATACGAGACGGCGCCGAGCGTGTGGCCGGGGACGTGCAACGGCTGGAGCGTGAGGCCGGCGACCTGGACCGGCGTGCCCTCCTCGACCCGCTCCGTCTGCGCGGGAACGCGCCCGACGTCGCTCGAGTGCGCATAGACCGGGAGGTCGCCGTAACGCTCGCGGAGCGCCTCGTTGCCACCGACGTGATCGTGGTGGTGGTGCGTGTTGACGATGGCGACCAGACTGAGCTTCTCGCGCTCGAGCGCCGCGATGATCGGCTGGGCCTCCGAGGGATCGATGACGATCGCCTCGCGCCGCCCGTCCGCGGCCACGAGGTACGCGTAGTTGTCGCTGAGGCAGGGCACGGGGAGGATGCGCATGAGGCGTCGACTATAGCGGCGCCCCCGGCGAGAGCCGGGGAAAAGGTGCGCGCGGCGCGCGTGGATCGCGCATGAGCTCGAGAAAGTTTGAGAATTTTGCGACCGAACCGGCAAGTGGTCCCGAGCGGGACGGCGGGCGGCCTGGCGGAGATCCGCGCGGTGACGCGGGCGCCATGGTGTGGCAGAGGGGCCGGCATGACGTCCGCCGAGCCCTCCGTCCGCTACCGCATCGGCGTCGATGAGAACGGGCTGGGCCCGCGGCTCGGTCCGATGGTGGTGACGGCGGTCCTCACGCGCGTCACGGAGGCGGGCTGGCAGGTCGCCGGCCGCGCCCCTCGCGGCGCCCTCGCCCAGCGGCTCGGCGACTCGAAGCAGCTCGTGGCGCACGGGGATGTCTCGCTCGGCGAGGCCTGGGCTCGCGCGCTGGTCGCGCGCGGCTGCGGCCGCGCGGGGACGGCCAGCGGCGCGTCGTCGGTGGACGAGCTGCTCCACGCCGTCGCGCTCGAGGATCGCCCCGCGCTCCGCGCGCTCTGCCCGGGCCACGTCGAGGAGCAGTGCTGGTCGGCGGAGGGCGAGGCGTTCACCGCATCCGACGAGCTGCTCGGCGCGATCGGCAAGGACCTCGACAAGCTCTCGGAGAAGGGGGTCGAGGTCGTCGCCGTGCGCTCGGTGCTGCTCTGCGCGAAGCGGATGAACGACGGGGCGCGCGCCGGGAAGAACAGGTTCGTGCTCGATCTCCACGCGATGGAGCGCCTCGTCCTGGAGCTCCGCGGCCTCGCCGGCGCGGAGGTCTTCGCGGTGTGCGGCAAGGTCGGTGGCTTCGGCAAATATGGCTCCGTGTTCGGCCCGCTCGCGGGGAGGATGCACGCCGTGCTCGAGGAGGGCCGCGCCCGCAGCGCCTACCGCTTCCCCGGCCTCGGCGAGATCGCGTTCGTCCGCGATAGCGACGCCTCGGATCTGTGCGTCGCGATGGCGTCGATGGTGGGCAAGTACGTCCGCGAGGCGCTCATGGAGCGGGTCGCGCGCCACTACCAGCGCGCGGTCCCGGGCCTGCACGGGGCGAGCGGCTACTACGATCCGGTCACGTCGGCGTTCATCGGGGCGACCCGCCTCGTCCGCCGCGCGCGCGAGATCCCCGCCGAGTGCTTCGAGCGGGGCGCCGGCGACAGCGACGGCGAGAGCGACGCCTTGCTAGAGAGCGGCGGCCCGTAGCGCTGAGGCCGGCGCCGCGCGGGCCGCGCTCGCCGGGCGAAACCAGCGGGGCCGCGGGGCGTAGGAGGGTTAGGTGCGCTACCCTCGACAGGCCAGGTGGATGATGAAACGGCTCCGCGCTGCTGGTCTTCTCTTCGCGCTCGTCCTCATTGCGTGCGCCGCCGTGTTCGCGTGCTTTCGCGCCGGCGATGCAGGGAGGGCGAGCAAGGTGATTCCGGGGTCCAAGGAGGCTGTGACGATGTCGGACAGAAGCTATCGCAAACCGTCGGATGAGGAGCTGCGCAAGCAGCTCACGCCGCTCGCATACGAGGTCACCCAGCGCGACGCGACCGAGCCGCCGTTCCGCAACGCTTTCTGGGACAACCACGAGGCGGGCCTCTACGTGGATGTCGCGAGCGGCGAGCCGCTCTTCACGTCGCTTGACAAGTTCGACTCGGGCACCGGCTGGCCGAGCTTCACGCGCCCCGTCGAGCCGGAGCGCGTCGTGGAGCGCTCGGACAGGGGCCACGGGATGGTCCGAACGGAGGTGCGCTCCAAGGCCGGCAACTCGCACCTCGGGCACGTCTTCGAGGACGGGCCCGCGCCCGACGGGCTGCGCTACTGCATCAACTCCGCGTCTCTCCGGTTCATCCCGCTGGCTCGCCTCGAGGCGGAGGGTTACGGCGCCTATCGGGCGCTGTTCGAGGGCCGCGGCGGCGCGCCTCGGGAGCAAGCGAGCGCGAACGCCTGCGCCGTGCCGGCGCCGGGGGAGGCGCCTGGGTGCCAGACGACGCTGGAGACGGCCGTCCTGGCGGGCGGCTGCTTCTGGGGGATGGAAGAGCTCCTCCGGCAGATCCCCGGTGTCCTCGAGACGGAGGTCGGTTATGCCGGCGGCCGGACGAAGGCGCCGACCTATGAAGACGTGAAGACCGGATCGACCGGCCACGCCGAGTCGGTGCGCATCGTCTTCGATCCCGCGAAGCTGTCCTATGCCGAGCTGCTCGAGAAGTGGTTCTTCCGCATGCACGATCCGACGACGCGGAACCGCCAGGGCAACGACGTCGGTACGCAGTACCGCTCAGCGATCTTCGTCACGACGCCCGAGCAGCGCCGCATCGCCGAGGAGGTGAAGGCGCGCGTCGACAAGAGCGGCAAGTGGCGCGCCCCGCTCGTCACCGAGATCGTGGAGGCCGGGCCGTTCACGCGCGCCGAGGAGTACCACCAGAAGTACCTGGAAAAATACCCGGCCGGGTATACGTGCCATTTCATGCGCGATTGATGACGGCGGTGGCCCGCGCCGTCGACTCGATGGTTTCGTCGACGGCGCAGGCTGGTGATGCTCGAGAGCGGGCGGATCAGCGATTGGCGATGTGGATCGCGGCGCCCATGGCGTGGGCGGCGGCTTCCATCAGCGACTCGCCGAGGGTCGGGTGGGGGTGGATCGTGAGCGAGAGATCCTCGAGGAAGGCCGCCATCTCGAGCGAGAGGGACGCCTCGCTGATCATGGTGCTGGCCTCCGGTCCGACGATGTGGACGCCGAGCACCTGCTTCGTCTTCTTGTCGGCGACGATCTTCACGAAGCCCTCGGTCTCGTTCATGGCCATGGCCTTGCCGAGCACCGAGAACGGGAACTTGCCGATGCTGACCTCGAGGCCCTTCGCCTTCGCCTCCGCCTCGGTGAGCCCCACCGTGGCGATCTCCGGATCGGTGAAGATCGCGCCCGGGATCGCGACCCAGTCCTTCTCGGCCTTGTGCCCCGCGATGACCTCGGCGGCGATCTCGCCCTCCTTCGTCGCCTTGTGCGCGAGCAGGGGCGGCCCGCTGACGTCGCCGATGGCGTAGATCGACGGCACGTTGGTGCGGCAGAACTTGTCCGTGGGGACGAACCCGCGCTGATCGACCGTCACGCCGACCTTCTCGAGGCCGAGACCCTTGCTGCTCGGCCGCATGCCGACGGCGACGAGCACGGTGTCGACGACGATCGTCTGCTCCTTGCCGTCGGACTGGATCTTCACCCCGACCGAGCCGTCCTTCTGCTTCTCGTACCCGAGCGCCTTGGCGTTCTTGTGGATCGTGCCGCCGCGCTTCAGGATCTTGCGCTCGACGATCTTGGTGCAGTCGGGGTCGACGCCCGTGAGCAGCTCCGGCAGCGCCTCGACGACGATGAGCTCGGCGCCGAACGCCTGGTAGACCATGCCGAGCTCGAGGCCGATGACGCCGCCGCCGATCACCATCAGCCGCTTCGGGACGCGGCGCAGGCTGACCGCCTCCTTCGCGCCGATGATCGTGTCGCCGTCGAACTTGAACGTCGGGATCTCGATGGTCGTCGAGCCGGTCGCGATCACGATCGCCTTGGTCGCCTCGAACTGCTCCACCGAGCCGTCCGCCCGCGTCACGTCCACGCGCTTCGGCCCCACGACCGTGGCGGTGCCGTTCACGACGTCGGCGCCGTTGCCCTTGAGCAGCGATCCGACGCCGCCGGTGAGCTTCTTGACGATGCCTTCCTTCCAGTCCTGCATCTTGTTGGCGTCGAGCTCGACGCCGCTGACCTTGATGCCCATCGCGGCGCCGGCCTGCGACTTCTCGTAGAGGTGGGCGGCGGAGATCAACGCCTTGGAGGGGATACACCCCCAGTTGAGGCAGACGCCGCCGACGTTCTCCTTCTCGATGCAGAGCACCTTCAGCTTGAGCTGAGCGAGCCGGATGGCGCAGGGATAACCGCCGGGGCCGGCTCCGATCACGATTGCGTCGTAGGTCTTCATCCTTGTCCTTTTGTGCGCTTCGAAGACTGGAACTAGGGGCGCCGGGGTTCGTCAGGCAAGCCCCTCGCCGACAGCCCTGAGGCCGCGCCCGCAAACGCGAGCCGTCCCTGGGTGCCCGGGGGCTTACACGACCTCGCAGCGAGGGGAAATCCCTCCCCGAGGTCAGCGCCCGCCGCCGTGCGGCGGCGCTTTCGGGGAGCGCAGGAGCTCTGCGCGCTGGTCGCGCAGGTGCCAGGGCAGCTCCGCGTAGACGTCGTCGAACAGCGTCTCTCGGGCAGGCGGGCCCATCGCCTCGACCTCGGCGACGGCGGCGGCGATCTCGGCGTTGAGCTCCGCCTCGAGGGAGGACTCCGCGGCGTCGTCGAGGAGCCCGCGGCCGGCGAGGTGGCGCCCGAGGCGCAGCAGCGGGTCGCGCTGCGTCCAGCGATCGACCTCCTCCTGCGACCGGTAGCGGCTCGGGTCGTCGCTCGAGGAGTGCGCGCCGACGCGGTAGGTGAGCGCCTCGATGAAGCTGGGGCCGCCGCCGCCACGAGCCCGCGCGACCGCCTCGGAGACGGCGCGGTAGACGGCGATGACGTCGTTGCCGTCGACCCGCACCGACGGCACGCCGTAGGCGCGGCCCTTGATGGCGATCGTGCTCGAGGACGTCTGCCGGTCCGTCGGCACGCTGATGGCCCAGTGGTTGTTCTGGCAGATCATGACGCACGGCGCCTTGAAGACCGCCGCGAAGTTCATCGCGCTGTGGAAATCGGGCTCGCTCGTCGCGCCGTCGCCCATGAACCCCACCACCACGGTGCTGTCGCGCCGCAGCTTCGCGGCCCACGCGGCGCCGACCGCCTGCGGGAGCTGCGGGCCGATGCAGCTCGACCAGGACACCTGGTTCACCTGCCGCCCGCTCATGTGCGACGGCATCTGGCGCCCCTGGAGGAGGTCGCCCGCGTTGCCGAACACCTGGGCAACATAGGCGCGGAGCGGGAAGCCGCGCACCAGCATCATCACGCTCTCGCGCAGCGCGGGGAAGATCCAGTCCGTGGGCTCGACCGCGAGCGCCGTGGCGATCGGCGTCGCCTCCTGGCCGGTGCACGCGCCGTAGAAGCCGACCCGCCCCTGCCGCTGGAGCAGGAGCATGCGCGCGTCGAGCAGCCTGAGGCGCTTGATCTCGCGGTACGCGCGCAGCAGCAGCGCGTCGCTCAGGCAGGGGTCGGTCGCGGGATCCAGGGATCCATCGTCCCGGAGGACGCTGAGCAAGCCCTCGTCGGCCCCCTCCCCTGGTCGGGACGTGGGCGCGTGAGGTGGAGGGGCGTCGGCGGCGGACCTCGCCGAGGCGCCGGGCGGCGTGGCTTCCAGCTCGCTCATGACCGGACCATACCGCGAAATGACCGCGCTCGCGGCCCCTTCGGCCCGCGGGGACGCCCCTCGCGCCCCCGCGGCGCGCCGGAGCGAAGCGGCTCACATCGCTCACGCACGAGCTCAGCCGAGCAGGACGCGGAACATCCGCTTGCTGTCCGAGAGGTAGTAGTAAGCGGCGCGGTCCGCGTCGCCCATCAGATCGAGGATGGCGCGCTCCATCTGATCGGGGCTCAGCGTGTTGGACACTTCCCACGTGTCGGGCGTGACCTCGTCGCCCTGCCACGGTCCGGCGCAGAGCGCGACGAGGCGCGACCGGTTCGCCTCGTCGGCGATCGAGAAGGTGAGGATGTAATCGTGGTTGACGAAGCCGCTATAGAGCTTGTTGTCACGCGGCATCGGATCCCTCCGTGTCGTGGGCGCGATGCGCGGCGGCGCGCGCGCGACGATCGCGCGCCGCGGAGCCTCGATCGTCGCGCGCGCGCCCACGCCCGAGGCGACGGCGCAGGTGGGGCGCCCCCGGCGTCCTCACCGCGGGCCGGGCGGCAGCGGGGCGGCCGCCTCCTCGTCGTCGTCCTGCTCGGGGCGGCGCGCGCCGAGCGTGAAGACGTGCAAGAGGACCAGGCTCGCGCCGAGGAACACCTCCGACTTGCTCACGAGCTCGGCGCGGCGATGGACGCGCTCGAGCTCCATGCCGAGCTCCCCCTCGCCGCGCCGGACGCCCTCGCGGTGGAGCGCCGCGATGCGTGGGGTGAGCGCCAGGCCGACGTACGCGGCGCACCCGGCCAACACCATGGCGACGACCCGGCGCACGCGCGCCGCGCGGCCGGCGCCCTGGCGGTACGCGGCCCAGGTGCGCGCCACCTCGGCGCCGAGGAGGATCACCGCGGCGCCGAGCGCGAATTGATCGAAGCGCGCGAACGCCGCGCTCATCGCGTCACCGGAGAAGGGGGCCGGGGCGAGCCGGAAGACGAACGGGGCAGCGCAGGCGCCGAGCGCCACGATGCCGCCGACCCAGGCCCCCGCCGCGAGCGCGGCCACGCTCGCGGCCACGCGATCGATGAGGGAGCGGCGCGACGCGGCGCGCTCTTCGGGGCTCGGGGCGAGGTCCGCCTCGCTGAACTGGGCTCCATCGTTCATGCATCCACCTCGGCAGCGAGGGCGGCGAGCGCCTCCTCGACGGCCCCCTGATCGGCCTTCCGCTCGTCTCCCCGCATCGCCGCGATCGCGGCGCGGGCGGCCGAGAGGCGGGCGCGACCGGCGGCCGCGACGGCGAGCGTGCGCTTGTGGCGGTCCCACGCGCCGAGCTCGCCGAGGATGTCGCGGATGGCCCGCTCGTGGCCCATCCGCGCGAGCGCGACGCGCGCGTGCCAGCGCAGCGGATCGCGGCCGAAGCCGAGCCTCAGCCCGAACGCGCGCCGCTCCAGGGCGCTCCGGGAAGCGGCGAGGCCGAGCTCGCCGCAGAGCTCGATGGCCGCGGCCTCGTCCTCGCGATCGACCCCGTGGAGCTTTCCTCCCACGATCTCGGCGAGCACGGGGTGGCCCACCGGATCGCCGAAGCGCGCGGTGACGACCGCCGCCGCTGCCCGGACGAGCGGGGACGCGTGGCCGAGCAGCGCGCGGGCCCGCGCCATGCCCAACGGAGGCAGCTCGCCGCTGGACTCCCCCAGCTCCTCGAACATCCGCAGCGCGATGTGGCAGACGAGCGGGTCGTCGTCGTGGGTGGCCTGCATGACGGCCTCGATCGCGTCGGCCTGCTGGGCGCAGACGCGCGGGAACGCGATCACCGCCTGGAACCGCACCTCGGGCCGCTCGTCCGAGAGTGCGCGCCGGAGCCGGCCCGTGGCCCGCATGTCGCCGATCTCACCGAGCGCCGTGATCGCCATCTGCCGGACGTAGGGATCCACGTCCTCGACGGCGAGGAGCAGGGCCGGGAGCGCCTCGACGGCCTTCGTGTCGGCGAGGGCGATGGCCGCCGCCGCGCGGACCGCCGCGTGCTCATCGACGCGGAGCGCGCCCTCGATCGCGCGCACGACCTGCTCCCGTGCCGTCGCGGCATACGGGACGAGGTCGCTCACGGCCTCCGCGCGCACGGCGGGCTTCTGCGAAGCGACGTCGCGCAGCGCAGCCTCGAGCGTCCTTTTCGCGGGGGCCGGTCCGAACACGCGGCCAACGCTAGCACGGTCGATGCGCAAAGCCGGGCCGCACCGAGCGGCGCTCAGCCGCCGCCGGAGCCGCCAGCGCCGCCAGCGCCGCCCGAACCGCCAGCGCCGCCCGAGCCGCCACCTTCGCCGCCCGAGCCGCCGCCGCCTTCGCCACCCGAACCGCCGCCAGCGCCGCCCGAGCCGCCACCTTCGCCACCCGAGCCGCCGCCTTCGCCACCCGCGCCACCGCCGCCTCCCGCGCCCGAGGCCGTGTACGTGGGCCATTCCTCCGGAACTCCCGGCTGTTCAGGAGCGGCCCTGCACACCCCGGGCTCGCTCTCGGCGTCACCCGGCGGCTCGCTTGACGCAGACGGCGGGTTCGGCAGGCAGGCCCTCGATCCTTCCGGCGTGGCGTCGACGATCGCGGCGTTGCGTTCGCCCGGCGCTATCGCTGCGGCACCCTGGATGTTGCCCAGCGCGACGCACGAGTAGCCGCTGCGGCAGTCGTCGTCCTCATCGCAGGTGGCCATGCAGAAGGTCCGCTCGAAGCGCGGCCAGCGGACGTTCTCGAGCTCGCTGCACGCCGGCTCGATCACCGGGTTGAACGCGACACAGACGCTGCTCCCGGAGCAGCTGTCCGGCTCGCAGTTGAAGACCGTGCAGTAGCCGCCAGGCTGCGTCCCATCGCAGAGGAGCTGCTGCTCTGCCTGCACGCAATCGAGCGACGAGGTGCACGGATCGCCGATCTGGGGGCCACATCCGGCGAGCAGCGAGGATGCGCCAAGGAAGGCGAGCAGGAGGGCGGGCTCGGTGAGGCGGAGCATCGAGGAGGCCGCTTAGTACCGGCAGGGGCGCCCGCGCGCAAGCGTAGGCCCACGACGCCCACGACGCCGTCCCGGAACCGGCGCTGGCTTCCGCCCGAATTGACACCTTGCGGTCAGGCCTCTACAAACGAGCGGACCGGGGTGACCCCGGAGAACGAAGCGAAGGCCATGGCGACTTACATCACCGAAGACTGCATCAACTGCGGCGCCTGCGAGCCGGAATGCCCGAACGAAGCCATCAGCGAGGGCGACGAGATCTATGTGATCGATCCGGAGCTCTGCACCGAGTGCGTCGGCTTCTATGATCACGAAGCGTGCCAGGCCGTGTGCCCGGTCGAGTGCTGCCTGCCCAACCCGCAGATCGTGGAGACCGAGGAGGTCCTCATCGCGCGCGCCGTCCGGCTGCACCCCGACGATGGGGAGCTGAAGAAGCGGGCCGCCGCCAACGATTACCCCTCGCGCTTCCGCAAGTAGCGCGCCTCTTCGCGCACCATCGCGTCGCCTCTCCGGCCGCGCTTCCCATGCCTCCGTCGGCACCGTCGGTTCAATGCGGCGCCCGGGTCACACCGTGATCCGGCGCTGGGCCGCAGTGGTTCTCGCGGGTGCCTGCGCGGGCTGCCATGGCAGCGGTCCGCTGCTCCACCCGGCCCACGTCCTCCGTCCCGGCGCCGTGCGCCTCGGCGGCGGCCTATCGGGTGACATGGTCGTCGCCGGAGCGGCGGACGCAGGGGCGAGCGCCACAGGCCCGGCGACGGCGGAGGGCGCCGCGCGGCGAAAGCTCTCCGAGATCACCGTGTCGCCCGGCGTCGCGCCCTGGGCCAGCGCCCGCGTCGGGATCGAGGGCGAGAACGAAGCGGGGCTGACGTACACGGGGCGAGCCATCCGGCTCGACGGGCGCCACGCATTCCCGCTCGGCGACGCGGCCCTGTCGATCGGCCTCGGCGCCTCGGCGTTGCTCGCGGGCGGGCCGGGCCCCAGCGCAGAAGGGATCGACGTCCACGGCGCAGGGCTCGACGTCCCTCTCCTGCTCGGCTTCCGGTCGGACGCGGATCTCTACGCGCTCTGGTTCGGTCCCCGGCTCGGCTTCGAGCTCCTCGGCGGCGAGGTGCGGCTGCCCGCCGCCGGAGCGGCGCTCCGAGGACCGCTCGTCGACGCGTCGGGCCAGCATCTCCAGCTCGGGTTCGTGCTGGGCATCCGCGCGGGCCTCCGCCATGTGCACGTCGCGGTCGAGGCCACCGCGACCTACCACCACGCCGAGGGCGAGATCGCCGGCGATCCGGTCGCCATCGATCAGGGCACCGTCGCCCCGGGCGGCGGCCTCACGGTCACCTTCTGACACGGTCGAAACAAACGCAACGACGTTGCAACGTCGGCAAACGCCACGTTCGGAGCGTTCCCAGACGTAACCAAACGTAACAGGGCGTGACGAGCCGCGGCAAAGCGCAACAAAACGTAGCAAAACCTAGCAAAACGTAATGAGACGGATTCCCTGCCATTTTCGGTGGCAAGCACAGGCGCTTGCCCGGCCGGAGGACCCGTCTTAGACTCGGATCTATGCGTCCCCACGGCGCCCTCGCCACTTCATGCCTGCTCGCCGGTGCAGCTCTCGTCGGCTGTTCGGCGCCTGTCGCGGGCGACGCGACGGAGGTCAACGGGGTGGTCACCCAGGGGGTCGTGCGCGTCGAGCGCGCGATCAACCTGAGCCGGGACGCCGCCGTGGCCGCCACCCCCGGTGAGCTCGACGAGGCCGCGCAGCCGAGCGCGGGCGCCGAGGGGGCGGGGGCGGTCACGAACGTGCTGGCGAAGTTCATGCGGCTCTCGTCCGCGATGGATCCCGAGCTCGCCGAGGGGGCCGTCGGGAAGCCGTTCGTCCTCCCCTCCGCCGGCAGCTGCATGGTCCTCTCGCCCGCCGCCGACGACGAGGCGAGCAGCTTCAGCTCGCTCAGCCCGATCGAGCTCCTCGACGCGGGCGACGTGACGATGAAGACCGAGAGCACCGAGATGCCGCTCGCCGCCCGCGCGTTCCCGGACGTGGGCGCCCTGGTCTTCGGCGTGTTCTACACGTCGCGCGACGCCACCAGCGATCTGCCTGCGCCGGCGCGGTACGTGTTCGAGAGCTCCGGCTCGGGGCAGCTCGACCGGTTCGCGTTCGAGGCCGATGCCCCCGCGGGTCCCGAGGAGGTGCGCATCGGCGACGCCGAGCTGGCCGACGGCGTCGATCTCGACGCAGGGGTCGGCGCGGTCGTGCAGTGGCGCGCGGACGAGAGCGGCGAGGCCGGCCGGACGCGGGACATCATCTACGTCGACGTGACCTCGGCCCACGGCGCGACCGTGCGGTGCGCGTTCAAGGACACCGGGCGGGGCGTGATCCCGGGCTCCTTGCTGGATCCCTCGACGCTCGGGCCTCTGCCGGCGAACGCGACGCTCGCCGTGCACCGGACGCGGCAGGTGCCGTTCAACACCTCGGGGATCGACCTCGGCGAGGTGCGCTTCGACCTCTCCGTGAACGGCCGAGCGCGCATCGCCGCGCGCTGACGGCGCTCCGACAGACATCGGCGTGGCGTACGAGGATCTGCGACGTCGCGCGGCCGAGCTCGCCGCGATCGGGCAGCGCGATCGCGGCACCGCGCTCCTCGCGGCGGCCGGAGATCACGCGGGCGCCTCCGAGCTGCTCGAGCGCGTCTGCGACTTCGCCGGCGCGGCCCGGGAGGCGCTGGCAGCCGGGGACCCGGCCCGCGCCGCGCTGATGGCCGCGCTCGGCGGCGACGAGGCGCTCGCGCGCGAGGCGCTCGAGCGGATCGCCGCCACGTCGCCCCGGGACGCCGCGCTGCGCGTCGCCGCCGACCTCGCGGCGCGCGGGTTCTCGCGCCACGCGGGCGCGTTGTTCGCGGCGCTCGGCGCTCACGCGGCGGCCGCGGAGGCGTTCACCGCGGCCCACGACGCGTGCCGCGCCGCCGAGAGCTTCGAGCTCGCCGGCCGCCCCGCCGACGGCGCGCGGGTGCTCGAGGCCGCGCTCCGCCGCCGCCCGGGCGACGCGGCGGCGTGGCTCGCGCTGGGTGAGCTGCTCGCGCGCCACGGCCGCACGGAGGCCGCCGTGCGCGCGCTGCAGCAGCTGCCGCCCGCCGCCGCCGAGCGGGCCCGCGCGCTGCCGCTGCTCGGCCGCTGCCTGAGCGAGCTCGGGCTCGAGGACGCCGCGCGGACCGTCCGCGACGAGCTCGCCCGGCTCGAGCCGCCCGGCCAGGAGGCGCTCTCGTCGCGAGGCGCCGCTCCCGGCAGCGCCGCCGCGGGACCTCCTCCCGCGGGCCCCGCGCCCGTCGGGCCGCTCCTCTTCGGGCGCTACGAGACCCTGCGCGAGGTCACGGCCACGCCCCACGCGCGCGTGGTGGAGGCGCGCGACCGGATCACGGCGGAGCGCGTCGCCGTGAAGATCTTCGCGGGCGCGGCGTTCGGAGCGGGCCGCGACGCGCTCCTCCGGTTCGAGCGCGAGGCGCGCGCCCTCGCCCAGCTCCGGCACCCGAACGTCGTCGCGCTCCGCGCGTACCACCCCGAAGGGCCGGCGATGGTGCTCGCCTGGATGACGGGCGGGTCTTTGATCGAGCGGCTGCGGGGGGATCCGGTCACGCCCGCGCGCGCCGTCGAGATCGCGGGCGCGCTCCTGTCCGCGCTCGGCGAGGCGCACCGCCTCGGCATCCTCCACCGCGACGTGAAGCCGAGCAACGTGCTCTTCGACGAGATCGGGACGGCTCACCTCGCGGATTTCGGCGCGGCGCACCTCGGGGATCTCTCGTCAACCGCCACGGCGGGCGCGATCGGGACGTTCGCGTACATGTCGCCGGAGCAGCGCATGGGCCGACCGGCGACGCTGGCGAGCGATCTGTACGGCGTCGGCGCGGTGCTCGCCGAGCTGCTCACCGGAGAGCCGCCCGCCCCCGCCGTGCGCGGGCGGCTCGATCCCGCGCCGAGCGAGGTCCATCCGGACCTCACGGCGGCCCACGACGCGGCCGTGGCGGCGCTGCTCGCGGAGGACCCCGCCGCGCGGCCGGGCGACGCGTTCGAGGCGCGGCGCGCGATCACCGCGATGGCCTGGCCAGAGCGCCCGCGGCCGCGGCGGTCGCGCGCGAGCGGCCGGCCCCGATCGAGCGACGCGCCGCCCGCCACGGCGGCGCGGCTCGCGGCGACCCTGGAGGTCGGCGACGGCCGGGACACGGAGGGGCGCTGGCACGACGCCTGGATCGATCGCGACGTCCTCGTGCTGCAGCTCGACGACGCGACCCTCGCCCGGGCCCGGGCCTTCGCGCGCGCCGGCCACGCGGCCTTGACGTCCGTCCTCCGGGTCGATCTCGCCAGCGGCGAGGTCTGGGTGGCGCTGCCCCAAGGCCGCGCGCTCGCCGACGAGGCGCGCGCGCTGACCAGGGCCCAGCGCGCGCGCCTCGGCGAGGCCATCGCGGCGCTCCACGCGGCCGGAGGCGCGCACGGGTGCATCGACAGCCAGCACCTCTACGTCCACGACGGCGAGCTCACGCTGGCCTACCCGCGCGAGGCTCCCGGCGACGTGGAGGAGCTTGCGGCGCGGGATCTCGCGGCGCTCCAGGAGCTCGACAGGAACGCGCTGGACGAGCTCTAGCTCGATGAACCAGGGCGGAGGCGGCGCCAGACGCGAGGCCCGCGATGCGCGGGCGCGGGGGGTGTCCGGAGCGCCGGCTCAGTTCGGCGGAGACGGGGCGGGCGGCGGCGGCGAGATGCGCCCGCCGGGCGAGGTGCAGGCGCCCCCGTATTCGTCGCGCTTGGTGATGTCGTAGCAGCAGTAACCGTCGTCGTACTCGGGCTCGCTGTCGACCGACTCGACCTCGCCGCCGCACGAGTCGCTTCCGAAATAGGCGAGCGCCTCTTCCTGGGAGGGGCATGCCCCTTCGATCTCGGTCCATTCGAAGCACCCGACCTTGTCGCACCCCGTGGTCGCGAGGGTGAGCGCCAGGGCTGCGAGCTGGAGGGCCCGGACCGGACAACGCGCGAGGGCCGAACGGATCGTCGAGATCATGGATTCTCCCGGACACACGGGCGCTGCGCGCGCCCCGAGCAAGCATACTCCGGTTCGGACGAAGCCGGCTGCCCCGGAGAGGATCGAGCAGGCTCGCGTCGCGCGGCGGCGTGCGCCTCGCCGCGCGGCGCGGCGGACGCCGCGCCTTCTGGTCGATCAGGACCGGGTGGAGTACACGACAGCATGACGACCGGAGAGCAGGGGGCCCGGGTGGTGCGCGCGCCGCGGGGAAGCGAGCGGAGCTGCAAGGGGTGGATCCAGGAGGCCGCGCTCCGGATGCTCCACAACAACCTCGATCCGGAGGTCGCGGAGCGCCCCGACGATCTCGTGGTCTACGGCGGCACCGGGAAGGCGGCGCGATCGTGGGAGGCGTTCGACGTGATCGTCCGCGAGCTCCGGGAGCTCGCGGACGACGAGACGCTCCTCGTGCAGTCGGGCAAGGCGGTGGGCCGCTTCCGCACGCACCCGGACGCTCCCCGCGTGCTCCTCGCGAACTCGAACCTCGTGGGCCGGTGGGCGACGTGGGACGAGTTCCGCCGGCTCGAGGCGCTCGGCCTGACCATGTACGGGCAGATGACCGCGGGCTCCTGGATCTACATCGGCTCACAGGGAATCGTTCAGGGCACCTTCGAGACGTTCGTCGCCGCGCGGAAGGCGCACGCGGCGCGCGCCCCGGGCGGCGGGCGCTGGGTGCTCACCGCGGGGCTCGGCGGCATGGGCGGCGCGCAGCCGCTCGCCGCGACCATGGCGGGCATGGCCTGCCTCGGCGTCGAGATCGACCCGGCGCGCATCGAGAAGCGGCTCCGCACCCGCTACGTCGACGAGCGCATCGACGATCTCGACCGCGCCCTCGACGCCGTCCTCGAGAGCGTCCAGCGCGGGGCGCCGCGCTCGATCGCCCTCTGCGGCAACGCCGCCGACGTCTACCCGGAGCTCGTGCGCCGCGGCGTCACGCCCGACCTCGTCACCGAGCAGACCGCGGCGCACGATCCGCTCGTCGGCTACGTGCCGCCGGGGCTCACGCTCGAGCAGGCGGCGGAGCTCCGCGCCCGCGATCCCGGGGTGTACGTCGCGCGCGCGAAGGCGGGGATGCGGAGGGAGGTCGAGGCGATGCTCGCGATGCAGCGGCGCGGGGCCGAGGTCTTCGACTACGGCAACAACATCCGCACCTGCGCGATGGAGGCGGGCGCCGAGGACGCGTTCGCGATCCCCGGCTTCGTGCCGGCGTACGTGCGGGAGCTGTTCTGCCAGGGCAAGGGCCCGTTCCGGTGGGTCGCGCTCTCGGGCGATCCCGAGGACATCCTCGCCACCGACCGCGCGGTGCTCGAGGCGGTCCCGGGCGACGCCGATCTCCGCCGCTGGATCGAGCTCGCGGAGCAGAAGATCGCGTTCCAGGGGCTCCCGTCGCGGATCTGCTGGCTCGGCTATGGCGATCGCGCGAAGGTCGGGCTCGCCTTCAACGAGCTCGTCCGGGCCGGCCGGGTGAAGGCGCCGATCGTGATCGGGCGCGACCACCTCGACTGCGGGTCGGTCGCGTCGCCGTTCCGGGAGACGGAGGCGATGAAGGACGGCTCCGACGCGATCGCCGACTGGGCGATCCTCAACGCGCTCGCGAACACGGCGGGCGGCGCGTCGTGGGTGAGCTTCCACCACGGCGGCGGCGTCGGGATCGGCAACTCGCTGCACGCCGGGATGGTGATCGTCGCCGACGGCACCGAGGCCGCTCGGCAGAGGCTCGAGCGGGTGCTCACCATCGATCCGGGGATGGGGATCATCCGGCACGCCGACGCGGGCTACGAGACGGCGTGCCGCGTGGCGGAGGAGAAGGGCGTCCGGGTGCCGCACCGGGCAGGGTGACCGGCTCCGCCGCGCCCTCGAGGGCGCGCAGCCGCGCGATCTCCTCCATGTAGCCGCGCCGCTCCTTCGCGAGCGGCGGCAGCTCGATCACCGCCGGCACGCGCGCGAGCCGCGCGTCGTTCGCGAGGCGCCAGAACGGCGCGAGCCCCATCTCCCCGTCGCCGACGCGCTCGTGCCGATCGACCCGCTGGCCGAGCCCCGCCTTCGAGTCGTTCACGTGCATGCACCGCAGCCGATCCAGCCCGAGCAGCCGGCCGAAGTCGCTCCAGAACCGCTCGTAGCCGGCCTCGCTCCGGAGGTCGTGCCCCGCCGCGAAGGCGTGCTGCGTGTCGATGCAGACCCCGAGCCGCGACCCCTCCGGCCCGGCGCGCTCGATCATCGCGGCGACCTGATCGACGCGGTGGCCGAGGGTCGACCCCTGCCCGGCCGTGTTCTCGATGCACAGCTGCGCGCGGAGCCCCTTCCCGCGAGAGAGCACGATCGACAGGCTCTCGCCGATGCGGTCGAGGCCGACCTCCTCGCCGAGGCTGCGGGGCGCGCCCGGATGGAACACCACGAAGTCGATCCCGAGCGCGTCGCACCGCGCGAGCTCCTGGAACAGCGCTTCCCGCGAGCGCTCGAGGATCGCGGCGTCGTCGGCGCACAGGTTGATGAGGTAGCTCGCGTGGGCGAGCGTCCGGCCCGCGCCGGCCCAGGCCGCGCGCGCGGCGCGAAACGCGGCGATCTGCTCCGCGCTCAGCGCCGGCTCCCGCCACTGGCCCGAGACCTTGGTGAAGATCTGCACCGCCTCGCAGCGGTCCTCCCCCGCCAGCGCGATCGCGCGGTGAAGGCCGCCAGCCACGGACTCGTGCGCGCCGAAGATCATGGGCCGCACTGCTTGGGGCGCTTCCCCGCCGCCGGCAAGGCATTGCCCCGAGCCCACCCGATCTGCCACGGCCCCCGTCATCCGCGCGCCCTCGCGCGCCCTCACGCGCCCTCAAACGCTCTCACGCATGAAAGCAACGCCCGGGCCACCTCGTCCGTCCCCTGCGACGACGCCGATTCCGCGAGCAAATCGAGCAAACCGCATGCCGGGAGGGCGCGAACCCCGGTTCGCGGCACCTCACCCTTGACGCGTTCCTGCCCAGGCGCGAATTGAGCGGCCTTCCTGGAGTCTCGATGAGCCATATGGGTGTTACGAACGGGGCCGGCGCCGGAGAGGCAGTGCCGGGGTCGCCGGGTGGGGCCAAGGGCGAGGAAACCGCGGCGGCCCCGCCGCTGGTGCCGTCGCACGTGCTCTCGGGCAAGCGGCTCGTGGTGGTCGGAGGGACCGGCTTCCTCGGCAAGGTCTGGCTGGCCATGCTGCTCGCGAGGTTCCCGGAGATCGCCCACATCTACCTGCTCGTCCGGGCCAAGGAGAACCAGTCGCCGGAGGAGCGCTTCTGGTCGCAGATCGTGACCTCGCCGGTCTTCGACCCGATCCGCGAGCAGTACCCCGGGCCCGCCTTCGAGGAGTACCTGCGGCAGAAGATCACGCCCATGAACGGCAACGTCGGCCTGCCGCTGCTCGGGCTGGGCGACCGCGTGGGGGAGCTCACGGGCACGATCGCCGCGGTCGTGAACGTGGCCGGCGTCGTCGACTTCAACCCGCCGCTCGACGAGGCGCTCGAGGTCAACGCGTTCGGCATCAGCAACCTCGTCGAGCTCGCGCGGACCCTCGGGGCCAAGGTGATGCACACGAGCACCTGCTTCGTCGCAGGCTACCGCTCCGGGCTCATCGAGGAGAACCACCCGGCCGAGATCCCCTTCCCCCGCGCCGCGGGCGAGACGTGGTTCGGCGCCGCCTGCCCGAAGCGGACCCTCGATCGGTCGCACTGGGATCCGCAGCGCGAGATCAGCGAGTGCCTCGACCTCGTGCAGCAGGCGCGCCAGCGGTGCGAGGACGCCTTCCGGCAGAGCGCCTTCCTCGACGAGGCCAAGGCCAACCTGGCCGCGCGCAGCGAGCCGTGCCGGGGCAGCGCGCTCGAGAACGAGCTCGCCAGGGTGAAGCGCAAGTTCATCAAGGACCGGCTCATCGAGGCCGGCAAGGAGCGCGCGCTCTTCTGGGGGTGGACCAACATCTACACCTACACGAAGAGCATCGGCGAGCAGGTCCTCGCGAGCTCCGGGCTGCCCTTCACCATCGTCCGCCCCGCCGTCGTCGAGACCGCCGTCGAGTTCCCGTTCACCGGCTGGAACGAGGGGATCAACACCTCGGCGCCGTACCTCTACCTCGCCTCGAAGGGGCAGGTGCAGTTCCCGGGCGACCACGACGTGCGGCTCGACCTCATCCCGGTCGACATGACCGCGAGCGGCATGATCGCCTCGCTCTGCGAGCTCATCGAGGGCCGCGCGCCCGCGGTGTACCAGTACGGATCGACCGACACGAACGGCTGCCGGGTGACGCGCTACCTGGAGCTCGCCGGGCTCTACAAGCGGCGGCAGGTGTTCGAGGGGAAGAAGACCTCGCTCTTCGACGTCGTGTCGTCCCGCTTCGAGCCGCGCGGGCTGACCCGGCAGCAGTACGGCGCGCACGGCGCGCGGGCCATCGAGGGCGCCCTCCGCGGCCTGGGCGGCCTGCTCAAGACGGCGAGCGTCGGCCCCGCCGCGGCCCTCCTCAAGCCGGCGGCGGCCGCGCTCGAGAACGCCGCCAGGACCGAGCAGAAGACGGCCACGCTCCTCGAGGTCTTCATGCCGTTCGTCGCGGAGGGCGACTGGATCTACTCCTGCGCCAACACGCGCGCGGCGATGGCCCGCATGCCCCCCGAGGAGCGGGCGCGCTTCGTCTGGGCGCCCGAGAAGATCGACTGGCGCGACTACATCTGGAACGTCCACCTCCCCGGCCTGGAGAAGTGGGCCTTCCCGCTCATGGAGGAGATGCTCCGCCGGGAGATCAAGCCTCTCCGGCCCTACGACAGCCTGGTCGACCTGCTCGACGAGGTCGCCGAGCGCTTCGATCACGCGCTCTCGGTGCAGCGGTTCGAGCAGGACGGGCTCTCGCGCACGAGCTACCGCGAGCTCCGCGACGCGGCCTGCATGACCGCCGCGCGCCTCGCCGCGCTCGGCGTCCGCCGCGGCGATCGCGTGGCGCTCTCCGGCGCGAACCAGCCGGCGTGGCCCGTCGCCTACTTCGGCATCCTCCGGGCAGGCGCTGTCGCCGTCCCGATCGATCCCGGGCTCGACGCGAAGGCGTTCGCGGACGTCCTCCGCTCGTCGACAGCGAAGGTCGTCCTCTGGGACAGCGGCGTGGAGCAGAAGCTCGGCGCCGACATGCGCGCGGCGCTGCCGAACCTGGTCGCCTTCGACATGGTCGGGTTCGCCGAGGGCCAGGTGCCCGACCTGGGCCCGGCGTCCGGCGACGGGCTCGCGCCCCCGGACGTGCGCGTGGGCAGCCAGGACGTCGCGAGCGTCGTCTACACGAGCGGCACGACCGGGGAGCCGAAGGGCGTGCTGCTCACGCACGGCAACTTCACGGCGCTGCTGGCCTCGCTGGCGCCGCTGTTCCCGCTCAAGGCGAGCGACCGCGTGCTCAGCGTGCTGCCGCTCCACCAGACCTTCGAGGTCACCTGCGGCCTGCTCCTGCCGCTGTCGCAGGGCGCGCGGATCATCTACCTCGACGAGGTCTCGGCCGATCGGGTGAGCGACGGGCTGAAGAAGGCGCGCGTCACGGCGATGGTCGGCGTGCCCGCGCTCTGGCAGATGCTGGAGCGCCAGATCGTCGCCAGGGTGAAGGAGCAGGGGCCCGCCGCGGCCACCGCGTTCAGCTGGGCCATGGAGCTGAACCGCATGCTCGGCAAGCGCCTGGGCCTGAACGCGGGGCGCCTCTTCTTCGGCAGCGTCCACGACGCGCTCGGCGGCAACGTCCGCTTCCTCATCTCGGGCGGCGCGGCGCTCCCCAGGGACACGGCCGCCGTGTTCAAGGGGCTCGGCCTGCCGCTCGCCGAGGGCTACGGCCTGACCGAGGCGGCGCCGCTCCTGACCGTCACCAAGCCCTCGCCGGCGGCGAGCCCGGGGAACGTCGGCAAGCCGATCCCCGGGGTGAAGATCAAGATCGCGAACCCGGACGCGAACGGCGTCGGCGAGGTGCTCGCGCGCGGCCCCAACGTCATGAAGGGCTACGCCGACGACCCGGACGCGACCCAGGCGGCCCTCGACGCGGACGGGTGGCTCCGCACGGGCGATCTCGGCAAGCTCGACAAGCAAGGGCGGCTCGTCCTCGTCGGCCGGCAGAGCGAGGTCATCAGCGCGGCGAAGGGCGAGAACCTGTACCCGGCCGACATCGAGCGAATGCTCGGCAAGGTCGAGCACGTCAAGGAGCTCGCCATCGTCGGGATCGACAACGGCCGCGGCGGCGAGCAGGTCGCCTGCCTCGCCGTCCCCACGGCGCCGGGCGCGAAGGGCGGCGAGGGCGACGCGGCGCTCGCGCGGGCCACGCAGCACGAGCGCGCGCTCGACGCGCTCCGGACGGCGATCCAGGCGCTGCCCAAGCCGTGCCACCCCATGGCCGTCCACCTCGACGACGCCGACCTGCCCCGCACCGCGTCCGGTCAGGTGAAGCGCTCCGAGGTGAAGGCGATCGTCACGCGCCTCGCCGCCGAGGCCGGCGCGGGCGCGGCGGCCGTCGCGCAAGACGCCGGCGCGGCGACCGCAGAGCCGAAGGCACACGGCGTGGGCGACGAGCCGATCCACATCCCCCGCCCGGTGGCCGACTTCGCCAAGCACTGGATGAACAAGGTCCAGTCCGGCTTCTACGGGAACGTCATGAGCCCGAAGGTCTACGGGCGCGCGTTCATCCCGCACAACCGCAACACGATCGTCGTCTCGAACCACGCGAGCCACCTCGACATGGGCCTCGTGAAGTTCGCGCTGGGCAGCTACGGAGACGGCCTCGTCTCGCTGGCCGCCCAGGACTACTTCTTCGAGGGCAACCGCTGGCGGCGCGCCTACTTCGAGAACCTCACGAACCTCGCGCCCTTCGACCGCAAAGGCGGCCTCCGCACGGCGCTGCGCCAGACCGGCGACATCCTGGATCGCGGGCGGACCGTGCTCCTCTTCCCGGAGGGCACGCGCAGCCCCGACGGCGGCATCCTCGAGTTCAAGCCGGCGATCGGGCACCTCGCGCTCACGCACAACGTCGACATCCTGCCCCTCTACCTGGGCGGCACCTTCGAGGCGCTCCCCAAGGGGCGCACCGTCCCGATCCGCCGCGACCTCGTCGCGCGCATCGGGCCGCCGCTCGCGATCGGCGACCTCCGGCGGCTCACCGCCGGGATGAAGTACGCGGTGGCCTGCCGCAAGGTCGCGGAGCTCACGCAGCTCGCCGTCATCAAGCTCAAGGAGGGCGGCGCCCTGGATCTGAGCCGGGTCGAGAGCATCGATCAGGCCGCCACCACCGCCAAGGAGCACCCGCTCACGGTCCTGTTCCGCGAGCTCGAGTCGAAATACGTGGCGGGGCGGGTCACCCAGCCGATCACCTACTATGTGACGCTCGGCACGGAGGACGAGGCGAAGTGGACGCTGCGGATCGACGCGGCCAGCTGCGAGGCGCGGATCGGTAAGCCAAGCCAGCAAGCGGACTGTGTCCTCAAGACCACGCCCGAAATATTCACCAAGATCGTCCGCGAGGCCTACACACCGAGCCCGATGGAGTTCATGACGGGCCTCGTGAAATCGAACGACATCTCCCTCCTGCAGACCTTCCAGAAGGTTTTCGACCTCGCATGAGCCGCTATCTCGTCACCGGCGCGACCGGTTTCCTGGGATCGCACCTCGTCACGGCGCTCCGTGGGGGTGGCCATGACGTGGTGGCGCTCTGCCGGGCAGAGGCGCCCGCGCTCGCCGCGCAGGGCGTGGAGCTTCGCCGCGGAGACATCCTCGACGCGGCGTCGGTGCGCGGCGCCGCCGAGGGCTGCGACGGGGTCTTCCACTGCGCCGGGCGCGTCTCGCGGCGCCGCGAGGACGCCGAGGCGCTCTACCGGACGCACGTCGAGGGGACCAAGATCACCCTCGACGCCTGCCGCGACGCCGGCGTGAAGCGCGCGGTGATCGCGAGCACGAGCGGCGTCGTCGCGGTCAGCAAGGACCCGAGCGACGTCCGCGACGAGACGGCGGCGACGCCGATCGACCTCATCGCCGGCTGGCCCTACTACCGCTCGAAGCTGTACGCCGAGCGCGCGGCGTTCGATCGCAGCGGGCCCGGCTTCGAGGTCCTCGCCGTCAACCCGAGCATCCTGCTCGGCCCGGGCGACGTCCACGGCGCCTCGACCGGCGACATCGTGAGCTTCCTCGAGCGCCGGCTCCCCTTCACCCCCGCGGGCGGCCTCTCCTTCGTCGACGCCCGCGACGCGGCCCAAGGCATGGCGCTGGCGATGGACAAGGGCCGCCCGGGCGAGCGCTACCTGCTCGGCGCCGCCAACATGAGCCTGGAGGTCTTCTTCCGCCGCCTCGCGCGCATCTCGGGCGTCCCGGCCCCCGCCCTGCGGCTGCCGCGGAGCATCGCGCTCGCGAAGGCGGGCGCGCACCTCATCGAGCAGGCGCGGAAGCGGCTGCCGTTCGATCTGCCGGTCGATCCGGTGTCGGCCGAGATGGGCCAGCACTTCTGGTACCTCGACGCGACGAAGGCCCGGCGCGAGCTCGGCTGGACGCCGCGCGACCCGCTCGAGACCCTCGCGGACACCGTCGCCGATCTGCGCGCCCGCGGCGTGGTCTGGCCGCAAGCGTAGACGGCGCGCGGCGCGCGGCGGGCGGCCTCGTCGCGCCGGGCCGATCCCGGCTCAGATGGCCCGGCGGAGCGGGGTCGGCGGGAACAGGTCCTTCATGTCGAGCGGGAGCTGACCGCGGAACCCCTCGATCTCCCCCGCAGACACGCTGTCCGCGACGGCCTCGCAGATCGCCTGCAGCACGAAGCCGGCGGCCTCGCGGTCCATGCGCAGCTCGCGCGCGACGTCGGCCTCGATGGTCGCCGTCGTGATGCGCTTGTCCGGCCCGTCGAGGAACGGATCGAGCGACGGGTGGAGCTTCGAGGGCAGCTGCGCGACGAGGTGCCGCGCCTCCTGGGGCGTCACCCTGCGGCAGAGGCAGCCGAGGACGATCTGCAGCGCGAGCTCCGCGCGGTCGCGCTGCTGGAGGCCGCTGTGGCGCTCGACGGCGTGGATCAGCCGGCCATAAGCGCTGTCAGCGCGCGCCTTGCGCCGGGTGAGGGCCCGCACGCGGCCGTGCGAGCGCTCCGGACGCGCGGTCCCCTCGGGGTGCAGCGCGCCTTCCGGCTTGAACCGGGCGGCCACCTCGAGCTGCGCCTTCACGACGGAGCCGGCGGCCTCCGCGTCGATGATCCCATCGGCGAGCAGATCGTCGAGGGTCACGAGGCCGACGGGCCGCCCTTGCTCGGTCACCGGCACGCGCCGACACGCATGATCGCGCATGGTGCGCACGGCGTCGTCGATCGACGCGTCGAGCTCGAGCGTCGCGATCTCGTCGGACATGATGTCGCGCAGCATCGTGCTGCGCGCGTCGAGGTCGCCTGCCACGATCTCCAGCGCGATATCGCGGTCGGTCACGATGCCGGCGAGGCGCTGGCCGTCGTGGACCAGGACCGCGCCGACGTGGTTGTCCATCATCGCCCTCACGGCGTCATAAGCGGTCGAGCGCGGGCTAAGAACGATCATTCGCGGGCGTCGGTACTCTTCGAGCGACATGGCGAGTCCCTCCCCTGGGCAGCGCGTTCGGGGTTGTGCGTGCGTACGCCAGGGCGCCGCTAGCCAGAACGGTACCAACCGAGGCGGCGCGCGTGGCCGGCGGGTGGACGCGGCGCGCGGGATCGCCGATCGCCGCCGCGAGCGGACGAGCAAGAGCCTGGCGCGCCGCCAGCGCGAGGGGCGAAGCCGCTCGTCAGCGGCTCGCGCCGCGCGCCTGCGGCGACGCACCGGAGCCGCCCGCCTCGGTGCCCAGCGCGCTGCGCGCCTGCTTGCTCGCAGGCGCGACCGGCGCGAGCCGCACCATCCGGTGCAGGAGCCCGTCGACCCGCTGCAGCCAGCCGCGCCAGGCGGCGTACTGCGCCACCGGGATGGTCGACTGATCGAGGATCACGCGCTCCTTCACCACCACGGCGTTCTTGCCGGGCACCTTCGCGAAGGAGATCGTCGCCCGCCCGAACGCGCCGCCGTTCTCGTCGCCGCCCGGCGGGAGCTCGGCGAACGCGTACCCGGGCGGAGCGGTGATCGTGATCGTCCGGTTGTGGTGCCGCGGCGCGAAGCTCGGCGGCAGGACCACCGGCAGCGTGCGCTTCACGAGCGGCGCGAGCTGCGACGTCATCGTGGACGCGCCCGAGAGCGGCACGGAGAGCTCCGCGCCCTCGCGGCGGGCGAGCCCCTCGGAGCGCGCCTCGTACTCGAGCGTCGCCGCCCCGTGCGGGAGATCGGCCTGGAACGCCACCTTGGGCTTCACGTCGACCGTCGGGAACCAGCCGTACGCGAGGTACTGCTCGACCCACTGCGCGCGCGCGTCGGCCTCCGCCAGGTTCGACCGGAGCTCGAACGCCGCGTCGCCGATGTGCCGCTCCTTCGCCGCGAGCTCGCCCGCGCCGGAGGGGAGCAGCGCGATCGTCCACGCGGCGTCGACGCCGTGATCGGCGGGCGAGCTCGCCGGCGTCTCCACGATCTTCGGCGGCCCCTCGTCGACGAACAGCGCCAGCGTGCGCGCGTCCATCGCCGGCAGCGGCCCCAGGCGGCTCTGCGGGCTCGTCGCGTCGAGCCACAGGCCCGGCGCGCCGCCCGCGCCCGGGAGGTACGCGATGCCGTGATCGAACACCGGGATCGCCGCCACCTCGCTCCGGAGCAGCGAGGGCTGGCCCGTGTAGCGCGTCTGCACCAGCACCTCCGTCGCCTCGATGCCGATCGACTTGAGCAGCGTGATGAGCAGCATCGCCTTGTCGTCGCAGTCGCCCTGGCGCCGCGCCAGGAGCTCCTGGGGGCGGTTCGGCAGCCACCACTCGCCCGACACGAAGTTCACGTACCGGATGTCGTCCGCCACGAAGTCGAAGAGCGCCCGCAGCTTTGCCTCGCGCGTGGCCTTGCCCTTGGTGAGCTCCGCGGCGAGCCGGCGGACCTGATCGTCGGGCTCCATGAAGCCGGCGACCGCGCCCCGGTACCACTCCCGGAAGTCGTGCCAGCCGTGGAACGTCGAGCCCACGACGACCGGCAGCACCTCCGCGAGGTGCGGGGCGAGCGGCTCCTCGGGCACCTCGGGCGGGTCGTCCCAGATGTACCGCGTCACCTGGCGGCCGTCCTTCTCGGACCTGAGCACCCGCTCGGCCTTGCCGTTCAGTACGTCGATCGCCAGGGGGTCGCTCGCCGGCGAGTCGACGACGACCTCGTTGTAGAGGATCGGCCGCGTGTCGGTCGAGCCGACGTAGTCGATGAAATAGAACGGCGCGTCGCCCCGGCGGCCGACGGGGCCCCGGGTCCACGAGCGCACCGCGACCTCCACCACGTCCCCCGCCTTGAGCTCGGGCCAGCGCACGAACGGCTTCTGCCCGCCCGCGCCCTGCTCGTCCGGCTGCGCCACCGTGCCGTCCTTGCGGTGGACCCGCGCGAGCAGGAGCTCCGTGTCCTCCCCCTCGGCGGGGATGTCGCGCTCGTAGAGATCCTGATCGGTGCGCGGCTCGATGACGATCTCGCGCGCGTAGTGCATGAGCTGCGAGACGCGCTTGTCCGGGTGGTACGTCACGACGCGCACCCAGTGGAGCTGCCGGTCGGCCACCTCCCCCTTCTTCGCCGGGGTCTGCCGTGCGCGCGAGATGAAGACGCCGGGCGCGACGAGGTGCTGCTCGTCGCGCATGCGCTGCCGGCCCGGCGCGCCGGCCGAGCCCTCGCCGAGGCGGAGCGCGAGCTCGGCCTTGAGGTACGGATCGCCGGGCGTGAGGTCGCGCGCCCGCGCGAGCGCGGCCGTGGCCACGCGCGACGCGGCGGCCGTCGGCCGCGCGCCCCCGCCGCCCTCCCGGACCGCGGCGAGCGCCTGGAACGCGGCGGGCTGGTTCGGCGCGACCTGCGTCGCGTACGACAGCACCTCGCGCGCCCACGCGACGCGGCCCGCGTCGTGCAGCGCGCGGCCGATCCGGATGACGTCCTCGGCCGACGTCTGATGCGCGAGCGCCCCGGCGGCCGCCACCTCGAGCGCGGCGCCGCCGTCGGGCTCGAACGCGAGCACGTAGGGCGCGCCCCGCGACTCGGGCGCGATCTCGGCGAGCCGGCGCGCGGCCCGCAGCTCGAGCGCCGGGTCCAGCCGGGCCGCGGCCGCGATCTCCTGCCAGACGACGACCGGCGTCCGGTCCTTCTGCTCGCGCTCGACCGCGAGCAGCTCCTCGAGCCCGGCCCGCGTGAGCCCCGCCGTCGCGAGCTTCTTCTTGACGAGCGCCCTGAGGACGCGCGCCTCTGGATCGCGCGCCGAGCGCAGCGGCTCCTCGCGCAGCGCGGCCGCGGCCCAGTCGACCCGCTCCGAGGCGAGGTGGGCGGCGACCAGCCGGCGCTGCGCGAACGCCGCGGTGGCCCGGTCCTTCTCGGCGAGGCCCCGGGCGCGCGCGGCCTCGAGCCAGCCGCTGCGGTTCGCGCCGAAGGGCGACACCCACCCCGCCAGCGCGAGCGCGTCGGCGGAGATCCCGGGCGACCGCGTCACGCGGTCGAGCAGCCCGGGCGCGCGGGGCGACCGCTGGTCGTCGGCGCCCCCGAGCGTGCGCGCCACGACGGCCGTGAGGGTCTGATCGAGCGACTGCGACGCGCCCGCGTCGAGCGCCCTGTCGAGCGCCGTCGCGATGGCGGTCGCGGCACGCGCGCCCGGGGGCGGGGCCGGCGGCAGCTTGAGCGGCGTGAGGTCCGACGAGGTCGCGAGCGCCACGGGCCGGCGGTCCTCGTCGGTGAAGCGCACGCGGACGCGCCCCTCGTCGGCGATGGCCCCGGTGCACACCTTGAGGGCGAGCAGGTGATCGCCGGCGGGCGCCTCGATGCGCGCGGCGATGCGGTCGAGCACGAGGCGCTCGTGCGCCGCCTCGCTCGCGGCGACGTCGGCGCCGTCCCACAGGAGCCGCACGGCGCCGGTCGCAGCGACGTGGGCGAGCATCGGCTTGCGATCGAGCGCGGCCGGGACGGTCACGCGCGAGGCGAGGTACGTGCAGGTCTCGGTGCGCGGATGGATGTAAAGATCGAGCGGCACGCCGCGCGCCGTCGACGCGGCGGGCAGCACCCTGCGCCACGCGACGTCGTACACCCCCCAGGCGTAGCGGGCGCTCATGTCCGAGAAGCGCTGGCCTTCGCCCTCGGGCCCCTCGCGGAGCGCGAGCCCGCCGCCCGAGTTGTCCTGGAACGGGCCGAGGACGGCGAACGCCTTGACGAGCCCGGACGGGTCCGGGGGCGCGTCGTACGAGACGGCGCGCGCGCCCGGCCACGTCGCCGCCGGCGGCTCCGGGGCGAGCGAGGCGGCGAGCCAGCGCGCCTCATCGGCGAGCGGCGAGGAGGACGCCCCGATCTGCGCGAGGCCTTCCCGGGCGCGGCCCTGCGCGGCGCGGTCCGCGAGCGCCGCCGCAATCACGAGCCCGGCGAACGCGTCGTCGCCGCCCCGCCGCGCCCGGACCAGCGCCGCGCCGAGCATCTCGTCGGGCGTCGCGGCCGTCCACCGCAGCGCCAGCACGATGGGCGCGCGCTTCTCGGACGCAGGCGCGCTGCCCGCCGTCGCGCCTCCCGGACGCGGCGACTGTGCGTTGCTCGCCGCGGGCGCGGCGATGGCGAGCAGCGCGGCGAGCCACCCGCCCCCGCGGAGCGCGCGGGCGCGCGCGCGTCGATCTCGTCCTCGTCGATCCCGTCGATCTCCCCCCGGCGAGCTGCGCTCCATCGAACCTCGCTTCCCGGCCACGGCATAGCGCGGGCCCGATCGCGGCGCGAGCGCGGCGATCACGCGCGGGTGCGCCGCGCGCGCCGCACCCGCGCGCCGTGCGCGAACTTGGCCGGCGAGCCCGCGGCCCCCTACCCTGCGCGCATGCGCCGCGCTTCACGATGGCTGCTCTCGGCGGTGATGGCCCTGACCACGCTCACGGCCTCGCCAGCATCGACCTTCGCCCGCGACACCAAGGTCGAATGGAAGAGCGTCGACGTACCCGCGGGCGAGGGCCAGGCCCAGCGGGCTCGAGCGCTGCGCGGCATGCTCTCCAGCGCCGCGAAGAAGGCGGACTTCGGCAAGGCGAAATCGGTCGTGCTGAGCGCGCGTGTCGTCGAGTTCACCTCGGCCACGCGGGGCGACGTCCACCGCGTGAGCTGCACCGTCGTCGGCCGCGTCGTCGGCGGCCCCACCGCCCGCTCGCGCATCTCGTTCGGCGGCAGGCCGAGCGAGCGACAGGCGCTGGAGAAGCAGGTGCTCGCCATGGTCGCGAACGGCGTCGTCGGCCGGCTCGCCGCGATCGTCCGCGCCCGCGCGCATGACTGACGCGCACGACGGAGCCGACCTGCTCCGCCGCGGGATCGCGCCGCGCTCCGCTCGACCCTCCACGGGATCTGGACTACGACGGCCCGCACCTCATGGAACTGGACCGGATGGTGAGCGAGCTCTTCCAGGAGGAAGAGCTCGCTCGCGACACGGCGAAGAAGCTGATCGAGCTGGCGCAGCGCTCCACGGACGAGGCGAGCGCCGAGCGCGCGAGCCTGCTCGCGTTCCTGCGTGGGCCGATGGAGCGACACATGCGCTACGAAGAGACCGCCCTGTTCCCGCATTTCCAGGCGCGCGGGCTCGCCGAGGAGGTCCAGGTGGCGCTGAAGCATCACGCCGCCGTGCGTGAAGCGACCGACGCCCTGGCCGGCGTTGCGCAGGGCGACGACGTCGCGCGGGCCATCGTCGATGTCGCCCGGCTGCTCCTGCACCATACAAATTTCGAGGGCGACTACATTTATCCA
The DNA here is from genome assembly GCF_051520435.1 of Sorangium sp. So ce363. Taxonomy (NCBI): domain Bacteria; kingdom Pseudomonadati; phylum Myxococcota; order Polyangiales; family Polyangiaceae; genus Sorangium; species Sorangium sp. So ce363. The sequence goes on from NZ_CP150333.1 coordinate 11,120,237, forward strand.
GAGCTCACCCACGACGAATGGCGCGAGCTGATGAAGGAAACCGTTCCGCAGGGCATCTGAGGTGGTACGCATGAACTCGACACGGATGTTGTCCTCGACGTAGGCTTTTGCCGCCGTGTCTATTGCAGCTGGTCAGGTGCTGAGCGAGCGCTACCGCCTCATCCGACCCGTGGGGCAGGGCGCGCAAGCCGCGGTGTGGGTCGCAGAGCACCTGGCGCTCGGCACCCATGTCGCGGTCAAGCTCATCGATCCGGAGCTCGCGAAGCAGGAGGACGCGCGCGAGCGGTTCCGCCGCGAGGCGACGGCCGCCGCGCAGCTGCGCAGCGCGCACGTCGTGCAGATCATCGATCACGGCATCGACGGGGAGCAGCCGTTCATCGTGATGGAGCTGCTCGAGGGCGAGGACCTCTTCGATCGGCTCGCGCGCCGGCGCCGCCTCTCGCTCCAGGAGACGTCGAAGATCGTGACGCAGGTCGCGCGCGCGCTCACCCGCGCGCACGGGGCCGGCATCGTGCACCGCGACCTCAAGCCGGAGAATTTTTTCCTCTGCGCGAACGAGGACGACGAGATCGTCAAGATCCTCGACTTCGGCATCGCCAAGGTGAAGGGGCAGGGGAAGCGGGTCGCCCAGCGCACCAGCGTCGGCACCCTCATGGGCACGCCGCATTACATGAGCCCGGAGCAGGTGAAGGGGCTCCGGGAGGTCGACTACCGCGCGGATCTCTGGGCGCTCGGCGTGATCGCTTACCAGTGCGTGACGGGCGAGCTCCCGTTCGACAGCGAGGGGGTCGGCGACCTGCTGATCAAGATCTCGCTCGGCGAGATCCCGGTCCCGTCGAGGGTGAACCCGGAGCTGCCGCCGAGCTTCGACGGGTGGTTCGCGCGCGCCTGCGACCGCGACCCGTCGCGGCGCTTCAGCAGCGCGCGCGATCTCGCGGAGTCGCTCGCCCGCGTCGCCGACCTGTCGACCGATGCCCCGAGCAGCATCCGATCGCCGCAGCCGCCGCCGCTGCCGCCCCGGGCCTCGCCCACGCGCCCGCCGGCGGCCCCGCCGCGGCCGGCGACAGGCTCGGTGATCCCGAAGGCGCCGCCGCTCCCCCGGGTGGCCGACCCCACGGGCGCCGCCTCGACGCGATCGCCCGAGCGAGGATCGGGCGAGCCGCCGGCGGACATGGCGGCCGCTCCGTCGTCGGCCAGGCCGAGCGCGAGGATCCCCGCGGTGCCAAGCGAGCGGCCGCAGACGCCGCCGCGGCTCACCGAGCGGCCTCCGCTCAGCGAGCGCCCGCCGCTGTCATCTCGGCTCGGCGAGCGGCCTCTCGCACCGCCGCGGGCCACCGAGCGACCTCCGGCGCCGCCTCGGCCCACGGCGCGGCCTCAGACGCCGTCGCTGGCGCAGATCGGCGAGCCATCACCGGGCTCGTCCGAGCTCGGCGAAAGGCCGCCGCTGAGCCAGCGGCCGCCGCTCCCGGCTCGGCCCGGCGATCGACCTCCGGCGCCGCCGCAGCACAGCGACAGCGCATCGCAGAAGCCGCCGGTCGCTGCCGAAACGCTGGTCGCCACCGGGACGCCGGTCGCTGCCGAAACGCTGGTCGCCACCGGGACGCCGGTCGCTGCCGGGACACCGGTCACCACCGGGACGCCGGTCTCCGCGCAGCCGAGCAGCGTATCGTCCGCGACAAACGACGACGTCGACGCCCCGCCAGGCGCGCCTGGACCGGCGCTGGCGCCCAGCGACACGTTCCGGAAGGCCGCCGACAGCGCGTCCTCGCTCGTCGACGTCGACATCGACGAGTTCGAAGAGGACGCGATCGACACCGACGTGGACGAGCCCTGGACGGCGCCGGCCGCATCCGCGGCGCTCGCTCCGCGCGCAGACGCAACGCCGGCCGCAGCCCAGGCGCCGGCCGAGCCCGCGGCCCAGGCGTCGGCCGAGCCCGCGGCCCAGGCGTCGGCCGAGCCCGCGGCCAACGTGCCGGCCGAGCCCGCGGCCCAGGCGACGGCCGAGCCCGCGGCCCAGGCGACGGCCGAGCCCGCGGCCAACGTGCCTGCCGAGCCCGCGATGGCTGCGCCCCAGAGCGGCGTACCCGTCGCGCCAGGCGCCACGGCCGAGCCACCGCTCTCCTCGCAAACGCCACACGTGCTCTCGCCACAACAGGCCGATCCGCACGCAATCGCCCCCGAGCGCGAGGCGCCGCCGAGCCAGGATCCGTCGTCGGAGAAGCTCCGCGACAACGTCAGGCGGGCGGTCGCCGGGGCGGCTGCGGCTGCCGCGCCCCCCGCCTCGCTGCGCGAGCCGCCCCCGCTCGATCCGCCGCTCGCCCCTCGGGCTCGCCCGTTGCCCTCCGGCCAGTCGCCGGACCAATGGATGAAGGGGTCCAGCGTGAGCGGGGTGGCGCACGAGGCGCGCGAGAGCGTGCTTCCGGAGTTCGACCCCGGCTCACGTCGGCGCCGACGCGCCCGCTTGGCAGCCCTCGCGCTGGTGGCCCTGGCCGGCGTCGCCGCGTGGCAGGTGATCCGCTCGCAGCGCCTGCCGCAGAGCACGCCGGCGGCCGAGAGCGAGGCCCCGCCGCCGCCCGTCGTCACGGCAGAGCCCGCACCGCCGCAGGAGCCCGCGCCCCAGCCGACCGTCACGGCGAAGGCCGTGGAAACGGCCACGGCCACGTCCGCGCAGCCGTCGGCCAGGGCCGCCGCGACGACGCCGCCGCGGAAGCGGCGCCTGCCGCCGCCACCGCCGAAGAAGTCGCGGAAAGAGCCGGCCAAGGTGGACGACCTGACGATCGAGATCCCGACTCCTCCGGAGCCCGAGGCGGAACCGACCTCACCAGCAGAGTCGCCGCCCCCGGCCGGATCGCCCCAGGGCGATCCGGCCCCGCATGCAGAGTGAAGCGTGGAAACGACTGCATATCAGCAATACTCCGAAGAATCCGGCGACTGGTTGAGGAAGGGGAGGGCCCGGCTGCTGGCCCATCTGGTGCGCGAGTTCGGCCCGGAACGGCGGCCGCTCGAGCTGCTGGAGGTCGGCGCCGGGGTCGGCCAAAACCTGAGTGTCCTCGCGGAGTTCGGGGCCGTCGACGCAAACGAGGTGAGCCCTCTCGGACAGGAGGCCATCGCGAAGGCCGGCGCGGCGAGGACGCTCTACGGCACATCCATCCCGTTCCAGCTCGACCGACGCTATGACGTGATCTGCGCGCTCGATGTCATCGAGCACATCGAGGACGACCGCGCCGCTCTCCGGTGGATCCATGACCACCTGAGCCCTGGCGGAATCTTCGTCGCCACGGTGCCGGCGTATCCGTGGCTGTTCAGCGACCACGACCGCGCATTGCAGCATTTCCGCCGGTACACGGCTGGCAGCTTCCGCGCCGCGCTGCCGGCCGAGCTCCACGTGGAAGCTTGCGCCTACTTCAACCAGCTCCTCTTCCCTGCCGCGGTCGGCTCGCGCGCCGTCTGGAGCGCCGCGCGCAAGCTGCGCCCTCGCAAGACCAGCATGAAGCAGCCCTCACCGAAGTCGGGCCTCGCTTCCTCCGCGCTCGAAGCCGTCCTCGGTGCCGAGGTCGACCTCATCGCGCGCGGCTACCGGCCGAGCTTCGGCCTGTCGGTCTTCTGCGTGGCGAAGCGCTGGGCCGCATGAAGGACAGATCCGCGTCGCTCGCCGATCTCCCCAGCACCCCGCCCACCGGCGCCCCGCCTGCCCCCCCGAGGATCTCGGCCGATCCGCCCGAGCCCGCGCCCGGCCCGCCTCAGCGGATCGGAGGCCCGCTCGCCAGGGTGCGCACGGCGCTGCGCCCGATCATGGTCGTCGCCGCTGCCCTGTTCATCGGGCTCGCCGCGCGGGACCTCGCTCGCAGGTGGGAGAGCGGCGCGCCGATCGACATCCGTCCCGCGTTCGTGGCGCTCTCGGTGCTGCCCCTCGCGCTCGGCCTCGTCGTGCTGGGGCTCGCCTGGGCCTTCATCCTGGAAGAGCTGACCGGCCGGCCCATCCCTCGCTGGCCGGCGATCGCGCTGCACATCGAGTCGCAGGCGGCGCGGTACATCCCCGGCAAGGTCGGCGTGCCGCTGTTCCGCATGCTGGGCGCGTCGCGCATCGGGACGACCAGCGCGGAGGTGGGGTCGTCCTTCGCGATCGAGTTCACCAGCTTCATCGCGGTCGGCGCCATGGTGGGGTTCGGCCTGCTCGCGGCGGGCGGCGAGCAGTTTGCGGGCGCGAACGCGCTCATCGGTCGATGGAGGCTGCCCGTGCTCCTCGCCCTGGGCGCGGTCCTCGTCGCGCTGATGACCGTGGATCGTACCCGCGCGCCCGAGCGCGTGCGCAAGCTCCTCGCGCCCGAGGGGCGCGGGCCGCTCATGCCGGTGCGATTGCCGCTCGTGCACGCGGTGTACTCGCTGACCTGGGCCGCGCACGGCGCGTGCGCCTCGCTCGCCGTCGGCGCGACGCCGGGCGCGGCGCTCGGCGGCTCGGGCCTGTTCGTGCTGGCGCCCATCGCCGGTTTCCTCGCGATGGCCACGCCGGGAGGCATCGGCGTGCGCGAGGCGCTGCTCTCCGTGGGCCTCGCCCCCGCCGTCGGACCCGCCGCGGCGCTGGGCGCCGCGCTCATCTCGCGCGCCACCTCGCTCGCCGTGGACGTCGGCGGCTTGCTCATCGCGCGGCTGCTTTGCCGACGCGCCGCGCCTCGCTAGGATGCGCCCCCTCTCATGCTGGCCCGCCTGCGTGTTGCCCTGAACTCCGACTCCCCCCTGGCCCGCTTCTGTGCCGCCCTGACCTCCGGCTCGCCCCGAGAAAGGCTGCTGCGCAACGTCTTCGCGGCCGTCGCATGCCTCACGGGCCTCGTCGGCTACGCGCTCGTGGTCCACGCGCACATTCCAGTCCAGCACTGGCTCCTGTGGCGGCTCGCGCCGCTCTGGGGCTATTCGCTGCTGTTCCTGCTCTCCAGCCTCGGCATCGGCCTCGTGCTGTTGCGCCGGGTGCTCCGCCTCGCGCACTTGCCGCCGGTCGAAGAGGGCCTGTTCGGCGTGACGCTCGGCAGCATCGCCTTCGTGTTCGGCATGTACCTCGCGGGCGTGGTCGGCTGGATCCGCCCCTGGTACGGGCTCGTGATGCCGGCGGCCCTCTTCGCGGGCGGCCTCCTGGAGCTGCCACGCTGGCTATCGCGGCTGAAGCACGATCTCGACGCCTCGACGACGCCGAAAGGGACGATGCGCTGGCTGTGGCTCACGGCCACGGGCGTCGGCGCCCTGTGCCTCGTGCTCCTCTACCTGTTGTCGCTGACCCCGGATTCCATCAGCTTCGACGCGACCTGGTATCACCTGCCGATCGGGCAGGACTATGCGCGCGCCGGCCGCATCGTGCCGTTCTACGGCGACGTGAACCGCTCGTTCCCCCACTTCGCGAGCATGCTCTACGCGTGGGGTTTCAGCGTCCCCGGGATGCTCGTGGAGCAACGGTGGATGATGGCGCTCCACCTGGAGTTCGTGTTCGTCCTGGGGAAGGTGGTCGGCGTCGCGGCGCTGGCGCGGTACCTGCTCCAGGGCGAACGCGTCCCTGGCCTCTGGGCGGCTTTCTTCCTGTTCCCGTCGCTGTTCGTCCAGGACCAAAACCCCGGCGGTTCGGCGGACCATTTCCTGGGCTTCTTCGCGGCGCCGGTCCTGCTCGCGTCCATGCGCTTCGCGGAGCGCTTCGACAGGCGGTATGCCGTCCTGCTCGGCGCGTCGCTCGGGGGCGCGATGCTGGTGAAGTACCAGGCGGTCTATCACCTGGCCATGGCGGCGGCGGTCGTCGTGCCGCGCGCCGCGTACCTGCTCGCGCGCGCGGCCTCCCGCGCCCTGAAGAAGCGCAGGCGGCCGCTGCTCTCGGCGCGCCGCGTCCTCGTGGCGGGGCTCATCGCTTCGGGCGTGGCGCTCGGCACGGCCGCGCCGCACCTGATCAAGAACACCATCTACCATAACAACCCCGTTTATCCGTTGGCCCAGCGCGTGTTCACGCGGTCGTACCCGCAGCACGCGCGCTCCGCGGAGTTCATGGAGAAGGCGTATCCCAACGCGCCTTACCTGCCCAAGGGGAAGGGGCTAGAGCGGCAGCTCATCGCGGCCGGCAACTTCTTCACGTTCTCGTTCTCCCCGCACTACTCGTTCACTCGCTACGTCCCCTCGATGGGCTCGCTCTTCACGCTGCTCCTGCCGATGCTGCTGGTCATCCGCGGCCGTCGCAGGCCGGCGCTCGCGGCCTGGGCGACGTTCGCCGGCGTCTGGATGTGGAGCAACACGTACACCGCGGACCGGTACCTGCAGGGCATGCTCGCGGTGCCGATCGCCGCCGCCGCGGCGCTGCTCGTCCGCACATGGCAGCTCGGGACCGTCGCGCGGCTCGGCCTCGTGCCGCTCGTGGTGTTCCAGATCGTGTGGAGCGGCGATGTGCCCTTCTACTCCGGCCCCCGCCGGCTGGAGAGCGCGCTCTCGCTGATCCGCTCCACCTACGAGAAGCGATGGAGCGACGCGCAGCGGTTCAAGTTTCGCGTGGATCACCGCGCGATCAACCAGGCTACCCCGCCCGACGCGCGCATCCTCGCGCGCAATTACCGCACGACGCTCGGTATCGAGCGCGAGATCATCTTCGATATCCAGGCCTGGCAATCGCTCATTTTCTACGAGCCCGTGCGAGGGCCGGCCGAGCTCTACGCGCATTACCGGAGCGTCGGCATCACCCACATCCTGTACCCGCCGAACCAGCGCCCGCCGGACACGCTCCAGGCCGCCGTGCTGTTCAACGAGCTCGTGCACCGCTACGCGACGGAGAAACGCCGCTTCGGCAGCCTTCAGCTCGTGACCATGCCGAAGGAGCCGCCGCCGGCCGACGAGCTGCCTTATCAGGTGCTCGCGCTCGGCGCGCCGGGCTACACGGACGGGCTCTACCCGGTCGAGGCGCTCCACATCCTCCCCAAGCTCCAGCCGCCCAAGGGCCAGGAGCCCAAGCCCGCACGGGCGTGGCCCAGGGATACGAACGCGCAGGCCGCGCTCCTCGACGCCGCGGAGGCGGTGGTGCTCGGCAAGAACGCCGCGCGGGGCAGCCGGAACGTGAAGCTGGACGGCGTGTTCTTCGCGGCGGAGCGCTTCAAGAACTACACGGTCTACCTGCGGCAGCAGCGCGACACCTCCCGGGCGGAGCCGCCGCCCGAGCCCCCGGCCGCCGGCACGCCGCCCGGGCCGGAGCCGAGCGACCCTGTGGCTCCCACGGAGGACGTCGATCTGGAGGACCCGGACGGCTGAGCTCCCGGCCCGGGGCTACGAGCGCTGTTCGACCAGCGGCCCGGTCCAGGGGACCGGGCTCTTCACCTCGCGCTCGCTCGCGCCGGTTGCACCTGCTGGTTGTGCCACGGCTTCGCGCCCGTGGACTGGATCCCCTCCAGCCGGAGGGCCGGCTCCCGCTCCGCGAGCTCGGTCTCGATCCGGCGCACGCGCATCAGCACCTCCTCGACGAGGCGGCGGTTCGTCGCGATGAGCTCCGCGAGCAGCGCCACGGCCACCAGGATGCACGCCATCACGACGGCGCCCGTGCCGACGATGAGCGACTGGATATAACCGCTGTAGTCCGGATTCCGCAGGTAGAAGTAGAGGAACCGGACGCCGAGCGCGAAGCCGAACACGAGCAGCACCGTCGCGACCCAGCCCACGAGCTGCACAGGGCGGTACATCGCATAAGCCCGGAACATGACGGGACCGGCGCGGCGCAGGTAGTCGGGGATCGAACGGAAGAGCCGCGACTCGCGCGTCTTCGGGTTGGTCGTGATCTTCACGTTCTCCAGCGCGAGGCCGCGGCGGCCTGCCTGGATCACGGTCTCCAGCGTGTAGGTAAAGCGGTTGTGCACGAAGAGCTGCAGCGCCGCCTTCCGGCTCACCGCGCGGAAGCCGCTCGGTGAGTCGGCCACCTCCGTGGCGGACAGGCGCCGGATGAGCCGCGAGCCCCACCGCTGAAAGACCTTCTTGAGCGGCGAGAAGTGCTCGATCCTATCTGTCTGCCGATCGCCGATCACCAGGTCGGCCCGGCCGTCGAGGATGGGAGCGACAAGCTTCGGGATCTCCGCGCCGCGATACTGGTTGTCCGCGTCGGTGTTCACGATGATATCGGCGCCGAGCCGCAGGCACGCGTCGATGCCGGCCATGAACCCGGCGGCGAGGCCTCGATTCTTGGCGAAGCGGACGATGTGGTGGATCCCGAGCTGCTCGGCGAGCGAGCTCGTCCCGTCCGTGCTGCCGTCGTCAATGATGAGGACCTCGATCTCGTCCACGCCGTCGATCGACCGCGGCAGGTCCGCGAATGTCTGCGCGAGCGTGTCGCGCTCGTTCAAGCAAGGGATTTGGATGATGAGCTTCACGGGCGATTTCGCGGCGCAGCGTAGCACGACGTGCGTCGAGAAATTCACCTCGGAGCGCAGCGGGCTCCCCCGCGACGCGAGCCTCCAGCGCGGGCCGGAGCGCCGCCCCGCTCGCGCTGAGCGCCGGGCGGCCAGCAGAAACCTGTCCACACCGCTCCGCCGGTGCCCCGGGGCACCGTACATCGCGGAACATCACGGAACATCGCGGGGACGATGGCCCGCAGCCCTGCGCCGGGCCAGCGGGACCATCGCTCCGCTCTAGTTGAGCAACTTCTTCGAGAGGTGCTTGACCGCCTCCTGCGCCGCGTTTCGCAGCGCGACCTCGACCGCCTTCGAGGACGTGTCGCCTCGCACGAGGATGGCGCAATTGTCCCCTTCAGCCTCGAAGGATGCGAGCGGTAGCTCTGTCGCCGCTGCTGCGGCGCGGATCGGCACCTGCACAGCAAGCGAACCGACCTCGAGCTCCACGAACCCCACCAGCTCCGTCTTGGATAGGTTCTGCATGCCTTCGAACGTGGGTCGCCCGCTGGGGCTTAGCAAGGTCAGGTTTTTCCTGCTTGTCGCTGGGATTGAGCTCCACGTGAAGCGGCAGAGCGCGGGAGCGTCGAGCGCATCGCCTGGTCGGCGGTCGGCGGTCGGCGGTCGACGATCGGCATCGGCGTGGGGCGCGGACGCGCGACGCGGCGGCCGCCGGTCCGAACGTCGCGCGCGTCACGCGCGTCACGCCGACCGCGCGCGTCACGCGCGTCACGCCGACCGCGCGCTTCCGCACGGATGACCGCTCTCGCGTCAGTTCTTCAGAGAGGTCAGCTGGTCGGCCATGATGCTTCGGTGATTGCGGTAGACCTGAAGCACGATGGCCAGCGCGATCGCCGCCTCGCTCGCCGCGAGGACGATGATGAAGACCGTGAACACCTGGCCAGCCACGCCGCCGGCGACGAAGTGGTCGAACGCGATGAAGTTGAGCGCGGCGGCGTTGAGGATGAGCTCGACGCCGAGGAGGATGCCCACCGCGTTCTTCCGCGTCATGACGGTGAACAGCCCGAGCCCGAAGAGCACCGCGGCGACGGTGAGGTAATGGATGAGACCGACCTCCATCGCCTACTCCCTCTCCCAGGCGCGCCTGACGGCTCGACGCGCGAGCACGACCGCGCCGATCATCGCGGCGAGCAGCACGACCGAGCCGAGCTCGAACGGGAGCAGGTACTCTCCGAGGAACGCGTGCCCGAGCTTGGCGGTGGACGGCATCGCCGGCTTGGCCTCGGCGGGCCAAGGGGTCTGGGTCGCCACCCTGCCGAGCAGGAGCAGCACCGCCGTGACCAGACCGAACGCCACGGCCGGCCCGCCGCGCGGGTTCGAGATCTTCATCTCCGCGATACGGCTCGTGAGCATCACGGCGAAGAGGATGAGCACGAGCGTGCCGCCGACATAGACGAGCACCTGCGTCGCCGCGATGAAATCGGCCGAGAGCGAGACGTACAGCCCGGCGATGCCGAGGAACGTGCCGAGCAAGGCCAGCGCGGAGTGGATGATGTTCCTGGAGAACGCCACGAGCCCGGCCGAGCCGAGCGTCAGCGCGGCAAGCCCGAGGAAGACGAGTGCGCTCAGGGAGGGCATGGGGTGAGGGCCGCGACGTTAGACCGCTGCCCACCGCCCAGCAAGGGCGACCCCCGCGCGTCGCTCGCGGCGCGCTCCTGCGCCGTTCTGCTCGCCGCGCGCTTTCGCTCAGGCGCCCGCTCCCGCCCCCGCTCCTACCCCCCGCCCGCGGGCTCCGCGCCCTCGGCGCCTTGCTGCTTCTCGCGCTCCTTGCGCCAGATGGCGCGCAGCTCCTCCAGCGCGGCCGGGTTGTCGCGCATGGCGCGCTCCCGGGCCTCCCGGGCGTGCGGCCCGTACTCGCCGACGGGCACCTCGCCGAGGTCCTTCGGCGCCTTGTACAGCGGCACGAGGCCCTCCGGGATGAAGCGGAACGTGAGGTGATCGAGCGTCGGCGCCGCCCCCTCGAACTCGCGGGTGTGGCGGATCGCGCCGGTCGACTCCGTCTTGCACGCCTCGACGCACAGGCCGCAGTACATGCACTTGCCCATGTCGATGTCGAAGCGGCTCATCGCCTGCTTCTTCGTCGCCGGGTCCTTCTCCAGATCGATGGCGATGCACTCGATGGGGCACGCGCGCTCGCAGCGCTTGCAGCCGGTGCAGATGTCCATCTGCACCTCGAGGAAGCCGCGGTACCGCGGGGGGAGCATCTCGCTGACGGGGCGGTCCGTCTTGTCGGGGTACTGGACGGTGATGGGCTCCCGGAACAGATGGGAGAACGTGACCGCCATCCCCTCCAGGATGGTATTGGCCGCGCTGGAGATGCTCTTGATGTACTGGGCGAGATCCATGGCCGGTGCCTCTCAGGGACCTGACGCGCTCGGGCAAATCCCCCGAAGGAGCGAGGCGCTACACCGCGGACGATAGCAGACGCGGACCTGCCCTGGAGCGTCCCGCCCGCTCCTCGCGGGTCCCGCCAGCCCGCGCCGTACAAGCCCCGCAGGCTCCCGCCAGCCCGCCCACAAGGCCGCGTCCGTTCGGCTTTGCCCCGCGCGGGAACCAGCGGAGAGCGGGGAGTCCGCGGCGAACCTGTCCTCTCCTGTTGACGCGCACCCGGGGTGGCGATCATGGTCGTCTGATGTCGCAGCTCCCCTTGTCGGGAACGTTCACCGCCCTCGTCACGCCATTCACGCCCGATGGCGAAGCCGTCGACTTCGACGCGCTGGACGCGCTCGTCGAGGCGCAGATCGCGGGCGGCGTCAGCGGGCTCGTGCCGTGCGGGACCACGGGCGAGTCGCCGACCCTCAGCGAAGCCGAGACGACCGCGGTCATCCGGCGCGTCGTCGAGGCGGCGCGCGGCCGCGTGCCGGTGATCGCGGGGACGGGCTCGTTCTCCACGAAGAAGACGATCGAGGCCTCGCGCGCCGCGCTCGCCGCTGGCGCGGCGGGCGTGATGATCGTGATGCCGTACTACAGCAAGCCCTCGCAGGACGGGCTCCGCGAGCACACGCTGGCCGTGGCCAGGGCCGTCCCGGCGCCGATCGTGCTCTACAACATCCCGGGGCGAACGGTGGTCGACCTCTCCGCCGAGACGACCGAGCGCATCTGCGCCGCCGCGCCGAACGTCGTCGCCATCAAGGACGCCTCGGGCAACGTGTTCCGCTGCCAGGAGCTCGTGCGGCGCCTCGGGGACCGGCTCGCGATCCTGAGCGGCGACGACGCGCTGACCCTCGCGATGATGGCGCTCGGCGCGCAGGGCGTCATCAGCGTCACGTCGAACGTGCTGCCGCGCGAGACCAGCGCGGTGACCCGGCGGTTCCTGGCCGGCGACCTCGCGGGCGCGCGCGCAGCCCACCTCGCGCTCCTCGAGCTGCACGGGCTCCTGTTCGTCGAGCCGAACCCCGCCCCCGCGAAGGCCGCGCTCGCCGCCCTGGGCCGCATGAGCGCCGCGGTCCGGCTGCCCCTCGTGCCGGCCGGAGAGGCGACCCGGCAGCAGATCGCCGAGGCGATGAGGCGGCTCGAGGCGAGGCGCGAGGCGTCGTGAAATCGAACGGAGATCATCGAGGCGTGCCGATGAGCGCGCTCGTGGGGGCCCCCCAGGGCGACGACGCCCGGCTGCTGAAGGTCGCGATCCACGGCGCGAGCGGCAAGATGGGGCAGGCCATCGTCCGGCTCGCGGCGAACGAGCGAGCCCAGGTCGTGGGCGCGATCGTGTCGCGCGGCTCCTCCCGCATCGGCCGTGACGTCGGCGAGCTCGCGGGGACAGGTACCATCGGCGTCGCGATGAGCGACGACACCAGCGCCGGGCTGCTCGGCGCTGACGTGGTCATCGACTTCTCGCGGCCCGAGGCGCTCCCCCGCCTCCTGCACCTCGCGATGCGCGCCAAGGTCGCCGTGGTCAGCGGCACGACGCGCCTCGACGGCACGTGCGAGCGGCTGCTCGACGAGACGGCGCAGCACGTCCCGGTCCTCTGGTCGCCGAACACGAGCATCGGCATCCACGTGCTCGCGGAGATCGCGGCGAGCGCGGCGCGGCGGCTCGGGCCCGGCTACGACGTCGAGATCGTGGAGGTGCACCACCGCGCCAAGGTGGACGCGCCGAGCGGCACGGCCGTGCGGCTCGCCGACGCCATACGCGGGGCCCGCGAGCCGGCCGGGACGCTCGCCGACGTGCACGGCCGCGAAGGCAACGTCGGCCCGCGCAAGGCGAACGAGCTCGGGATCTTCGCCGTGCGCGGCGGCGACGTCATCGGCGACCACACGGTCCACCTGCTCGGCCCCGGCGAGCGCCTCGAGCTCACGCACCGCGCGACCAGCCGCGATCTCTTCGCGCGCGGGGCGCTGCGCGCGGCGTGGCACCTGCACGGGAAGCCGCCCGGCCGATACACGATGGCCGACGTGATCGGCGGCTGACCGCGGCGCTCCAGGGCCAGACGCGGGCGATCCGCGATCCGGCGCGCCGCGAGAGAGCCACAATGTGGTCAGCGGCGGTTCGCCGCACTACGCTGCGGCGCTCGTATGGAGACGCTCGCTGCGAGGATCGCACGCGCCGGTCCGTTGCCGGACAGGGACGCGGTCGGCTGGGTCGTCCGCCTGGCGAAGCGCGTCGAGAGCCTGCACGCGCGCGGGACGGTGCACGGCCGCCTGTCGGCCGCGTGCGTGGTCATGGAGGGCGAGCCGTGCACGTCGACGGGGTGGCTCTCGGATCCGCTCGCCACGCCCGCCTTCGTGGGTTACCGCTCGCCGGAGCGGGCCGCGGGTGAGGGGCCGTCGCGCCGGGACGACACGTGGGCGCTCGCGGTCACCCTGTACACGGCGCTCTCGGGAGCGCTCCCGTTCCCCGCCGAGAGCGACCAGGAGCTCCGCCGCAAGCAAGGCGCCGGCGCCGCGCCGCGGGTAACGCCGCCCGGCGAGGCGGGCGACGCGCTGTGGCGCGTGCTGGACCAGGCGCTCGCGCGCCGCGCTGAGCAGCGGATCACCGAGGTCGCGGCGCTCCGTCGCGCGCTGGAGGCCGCGCGGCCGGGCGAAGGCCTGGAGGAGCTGCCGCCGCTCGATGAGCACGCGCTCGCGGCGCCGGCGAGGACCATTCCAGCGCCGCGCCCGTCGAGCAGCGGGGTGCGGGGGACGTCGAGCTCGCAGCCGCCCCGCAAGAGCGCGCCGCCGCGCGAGGGCACCGGCTCGCAGCCGCCCCGCAAGAGCGCGCCGCCGCGCGAGGGCACCGGCTCGCAGCCGCCCCGCAAGAGCGCGCCGCCGCATGGCCACTCGAGCTCGCAGCCGCCGCCCATCGCGAGCGCCTCGGCCCGCCGGACGCCGTTGCCCCTCCACGGGCTCGCGAGCCTGGGGCTCCGGTCGACCATCGGCGTGCCGACCACCCCGCCTCCGGAGGCGCCAGACCGTGCCTCAAAGGCGCAGACCGCGTTGCCTGCCGCATCGCCGCGGCTCGCCGGCGCAGCGACGGAGGACCGCTCGCGCGCGGGCGCCGTGGCTGCCCCGACCGCGCACGTGCAGCCACCGCCGCGGCCGCCCATCATGCCCGCAGCGACCGCGCAGCCGCCCGTCGCGCCCGCAGCGACCGCGCAGCCGCCCGTCGTGCCCGCAGCGACCGCGCAGCCGCCCGTCGTGCCCGCAGCGACCGCGCAGCCGCCCTTCTCCCCCAGCGCGGTGCCTCTCTTCGACGCGGATGCCCCGGCGAGCCCGCGAATGGTCGACGACCTCCCCTGGCTGGGCGAAGACGACACGCACGAGCCGTCGCACCCCTTCCCGATGGCGCCCGGCAGCGTCGCCGCGCGCCTCGGCGCGCCCGGGCCCGGCGCGCCGACGCCCCACGTCCCGGCCGTCGATCTCCCCTGGCTGGGCGAGCACGACACGCACGAGCCGTCGCACCCCTTCCCGATGGCGCCCGGCAGCGTCGCCGTGCGCTTCGGCGCGCCCGGGCCCGGCGCGCCGACGCCCCACGTCCCGGCCGTCGATCTCCCCTGGCTGGGCGAAGACGACACGCACGAGCCGTCGCACCCCTTCCCGATGGCGCCCGGCGGCGTCGCCGCGCGCGGCGGCGCGTCCGGGCTCGTCGCGCCGCCGCTCCGGGCGCGGGCGCCGGCGCCAGCGTCCGGAGCGAGCCGCGAGACGCCGTCCCCGGCGCGCCGGTGGGTCACGCTGGCCCTGGGGGTCGTGGCCATCGCGGGCGCCGCGGGGGGAGCCTGGTTCTGGCTTCGCCACCGCGACGCCGCGCCGCCGTCCCTCCCGGCGCCGCCGTCTGTGGACGCTGCGCCCGCCGCATGCGCCGCCCCCGCAGAGCCGAGCGCCCCGGCGCCCGGTGACGCCGGCGCGGAACAGACAGGCACGGCGGCGCCGGCGGACGCAGGCACCGCAAGCACAGCGCCGGATCCTGCGGCCACGGCGGACTTCGCCGCATGCGCGATGCCGCTCTTTCCCGGCAAGAGCGTCGACGCCGCCATCGCGGGCCAGCTGTCGTTCGTCTGCGCCGAGACCGACCCGATGAAGGGCGTCGCGGCGCTCAAGAGCCACCTCGCCCAGGCAGCTGGGCCCAAGGGCGTCTCGGACGCCACGAAGGAATGGGCCGTGCTCGGCTGGCACGACATGGCGACCGTCGCGACCCTGCGCGCCCGCTGCTGCCACGCCCCGCCCCCCCTCGAGCTGCCCCCCACGCCCGAGGGCTGCGCGCCGCTCGATGAGGCCCTGAACGAGCTCGGCGCGGCCGTCGCGTCGGCGTCTGCTCCGGGCGATCGGGCGGTCGCGAAGGCGGCGCGGCGGTACATGCGCGCAGCCCAGTGCGTCGCCCGGGTCGGCGCGGCGACCCGTTACGGGCGCAAGAGCAAGCCGAACGGAGGCGAGGCGACCGCGTTCAAGAAGGTGCTCTCGCGCGCGCTCCGGAGCGCGGCACAGGCGCGCTGAGCCGCGCGAACGTCACGTCGCCCGTGGCACGCGCCCGTGGTGCGCGCCGTGCCACGGCGTGACGTCGCGAGCGACGCGGACGGCGCAAATGGCGTGAACGAACGTGAACAGGCGTGAACAGGCGTAAACAGCGCGGATCGATCGCTCGACCACCTCGCCGAACGAGCGGTTCTGGGGTAGCGTCCGCGGTCCCATGTCCAACGAAGCGAGCGATCTCCTGCTCGAAATCGGCGTCGAGGAGCTCCCCTCGTCGTTTGTCGAGGCCGCGCTCCGCGCGCTCCCGGATCTCGCGACGAAGCGCCTCGCGGAGCTCAGGCTCCGCCACGGCGCGGTGCGCGCGCTCGGCACCCCGCGTCGGCTCGCGCTGCTCGTCTCCGGGGTCGCGGCGCGCCAGCCGGATCTCGAGGAGGAGGTCACCGGCCCGCCGGTCAAGGCGGCCTTCAAGGACGGCGCGCCCACGAAGGCGGCCGAGGCGTTCGCGCAGAAGCTCGGCTGTACCGTCGCGGATCTGCGCCGCGTCGAGGGGCCGAAGGGCGAGTACCTCGCGGGCACCCGCCGCGAGGCCGGCAAGCCCGCGGCCGAGCTCCTCCCGGAGGTCCTGGCGTCGCTCGTCGCGGCCATCCCCTTCCGCAAGTCGATGCGCTGGGGGCAGGGAGATTTCGCGTTCGGCCGCCCCATCCAGTGGCTGGTCGCGCTCTCCGGCGGCGAGGTCATCCCCGTCGAGATCGCCGGCATCCGCAGCGGGCGCACGAGCCGCGGCCACCGCTTCCTCGGGCGGGCCGAGATCGCGATCGGCGCCGCGAAGGACTACGTCGAGGCGATGCGCGCGGCGCACGTGCTCGTCGACCCCGAGGCGCGCGCGAAGCTCATGCGCGAGCGCCTGCTCGCCGCGGCGCGGGACGCGGGCGGCGTGCTGATCGAGGACGACTTCCTGATCGGCGAGAACCTCTCCCTCGTGGAGGAGCCGCACGTCATCGTCGGCAGCTTCGAGGAGCGGTTCCTCGAGCTGCCGGAGCGGGTGATCCTCGAGGTCGCGCGCGGCCACCAGCGCTACTTCGGCGTCCGCGACGCGAGGACGGGGGCGCTGCTCCCGAGGTACCTGGCGGTCGTGAACACCGCGGAGGCGCCCGAGAAGATCAAGCGCGGCAACGACAACACGATGCGCTCGCGCCTGTCGGACGCGCAGTTCTTCTACCGGGAAGACGTCAAGATCCCGCTCGCGAACCGCCGCGAGAAGCTCGGCGGGATCGTGTTCCAGAAGCGGCTCGGCAGCGTGCTGGCGAAGGCCGAGCGCGTCGAGCGGCTCGCCCGCGAGCTCGGCCTGCTCCTGATGCTGCCCGAGCAGACGCTGGTGGCGGCGGCCTCGGGGGCGCACCTCGCGAAGTGCGATCTCGTCGCGCTGATGGTGGGCGAGTTCCCCGAGCTCCAGGGCGAGATGGGGCGGGCGTACGCGCTCGCCCAGGGGGTCAGCCCGGAGGTGGCCGACGTCGTCCGCGATCACTACCTGCCCAAGGGCGCCGCGGACGCGACGGCGCCGACGAACGCCGGCGCGCTGGTCGCGATGGCCGATCGGCTCGACACGCTGGTCGGCTGCTTCGCGATCGGGCTCGTCCCCACGAGCACCGCCGACCCGTACGGGCTGCGCCGCGCGTGCCTCGGCGTGCTGCGCACGCTCCTGGATCGCGATCTCGATCTGCGCCTCGGCGCCGCGTTCGGGGCCGCCTACGACGGCTACGCCGGGGTGGAGCTCAACGTCTCGCGCGAGGAGCTCGCGACCCGCCTCGGCGAGTTCTTCTCCGAGCGGCTGCGAGGCCTGCTCTCCGACCGGCTCCCGCAGGACGCGGTCCTCGCGTGCCTGCGTGTCGCCGCGGATCGCCCGCTCGATCTCAGGGCCCGCGTGCGCGCGATCGACGCGCTGAGCCCGGAGGTGCGGGCGCGGGTGGGCGAGGTCTTCAAGCGGGCCACGAACATCGCCGACAAGGCGCCTGCCGGCGAGCCGGTGGCGCCGTTCGGACAGGACGTGCACCCGAGCGAGACGGCGCTGTTCGCGGGGTACCTCAAGCTGCGCGAGCAGATCGCGTCGGACGTCCGGAGCGGCTCGTACGACACCGCGTTCAGGGCGGTGGCGGACTTCGCCCCGCTCTTGCACCAGTACTTCATCGACGTGTTCGTGATGACCGACGACGCGGCCGTGCGGGACAACCGCCTGCGGCTGATGCGCGCCCTGTCGGAGACCTGCGGGAGCCTGGCCAGGCTGGAGCTCCTCGGCGAGGCGCCGCGCGCGGCGTCGTGACGCGACGGGCGCGGCGCCTCGGCGGCGCGCCCGACGCTACGCTACCTTTTCAGCTCAGATGGGCGCTCCCGCGGGCGCCTCGGCCGGCGGCTCTCCTGGAACTGGCTTTGCGGGCGCGGCGATGCGCTCTCAGCATGACAAGAGGAGGGTGTTCGGCGCCGTCGAGCAAACATGGTCGATCGAGGACGTGATCGCCGAAGGGGACAAGGTGGTCGTGCGCGCGAAGAACACGTGCGCACAAGCGAGCTTCCTGGGCATCCCGAGCCACGGACGGCAGCAGACGTTCACCGCGATGTTCATTCACCACATCGTTGACGGCAAGATCGTCGAGACATGGCGGAACGCCGACGATCTCGGCCGGCTCCTGCAGCTCGGCGCGCGGCTCGAGCCGGGGGTACCCAAGGCTCCGACGTGAGCAGGCTGGCCGCGTCTGGCGTCGATCTTCGCCTGGTCAGCGCTGCTGTCGAGTTGAACAGCACTCCATCCGGGCCACCTCGATGGATCATGCAACGGCGACTCCGAAAGCGCCGTGAAACCACGTCCATGCACCTCACTTCGCGGAACCAATAAGCAACCAATAAGCCCACTGGGGACGATGAGCAGCGCCTCCGGCGCCTCGCCGAGCCGCCGGGCGTCTGGACCTGCACGCTCGCCAGGAGCTGCTGTACCGTTCGCCCCCATGCCGGGATCTCAGCCCTATCCGTTCGCGTTCTTCGGGGCAGCGCCGAGCGACTGGTTCGACCTCGAAGGGGACCTGTTCTCCTATGAGCTCTGCTTCGTGGCGCCCCCGGACGCGGCCGCGCGGCGCGCCGCCGGCGAGGCGTGGGAGCGGGCGCTCGACGCGCGCGCGGTGGAGCACTGCGAGCCCTTCCAGTGGGCCGATCGCTGGGCGCTCGTGCGGGTGCGGCCGGCGGGGTGGAGCAAGGCGTGCGTCGCCGACATGGCGCGCGCGGTCCAGCAGGCCCTCACCGCGGTGCACGGCGCGCATCCGATCGAGGTGGCCTCCCTGGCCGAGGCGATCGAGAGCGACAGCGACTGGGACGCCTGGTCCGCCGAGCAACGACCCGAGCCCCCGACGGGCCCGAGGTGGCCCGTCGAGCTGCCCCGCTTCGGCGGAGGCGAGCGCTTCGAGGCCGCGTGCGCGGTGGATCCGGCGGTCGAAGCCGCGCGCGAGGCGGCCCGCGCCGCGGCCCCCGAAGAGGAGCGCTCGTCGGAGCGCGCGGCCGGCGACGACCACGACGCGGACGAGGCGGAGGCCAGCGACGACGACGACGACAAGCCCAGGGTCATCTCTGGCGGGCTCCGGCTGGAGCTCCTGCCGGGCTACAAGGCGCCCGGGCCCTCCGACGAGCAACAGAGGCTCTTCGGACGGAGCGGCGAGGTGCTGATCGCGCCGAACGGACTCGTCTTCGGCGTCGCCAAGCCGAAGCGAAAGCCGCCTGTCCCCGCGTGGATCGAGAACGGCGAGCTCCGCACCGCTCAGGGCGAGCCGCTTGCCACCACGACCGGCGCTCACCTCGCCGCGCGCGACGACGGCGGCGCGGCGCTGATCGGGGAGGATTCGGACGCCGTATGGGAGGTCGTGTTCGCGGAAGGCTCCGTGCGGCGCCTCATCCAGCACGACGAGCCCTTCTCCGACGTCGCCTACGGCCCGGAGGGCCGGGTGCTCGTGCTCGCGAGCTCGATCGACGTCTATCGGCGGGAGGGTTCGGGCGTCGCGCTCGAGGGGCGCTGGGACCTCGACGGCTACGGGATGCACTCGGTCTTCGGCGGACGCCTGCTCCTCTTGAAGTGCTTCGACGACGAGGACGAGAGCGCGGACGGCGTAACGATCCTCGGCTACGACGGATCCACGATGCGCCGGCTGGCCCGCGTGCGCATCTCGATCGGCGACATCGTGATCGACGGCGCCCGCGTCATCGTGGAGGACGGCAGCGAGTACTACGAGCTGCTCGGCCTTGATGTGCTCGCCGCGCGCTTCGCCGCGCAGCCGGACTCCTTCCCCGAGCTGAAGAAGCACGAACCCGGCAACGAGGACGAAGACGAAGACGAGAGCGCGTACGACGAGGGCGAGAGCACGTCCGGCGACGGCGACGACGAGGACGCCCGGCCAGAGGTGCTGGAGGGCGCGCTCCGCGTGGAGCGGCGGAGGTCGCGCGAGGTGCCCCCGGAGCCCGAGATCGAGCGCGCGGAGCGCGAGCTGTTCGGGTCGACCTCCTGCGTCGCGGTGGCGCCCGGCGATCGCGTCTACGGCATCGCGAAGCTCCGGCGCAAGCCGGCGACGGCCGCCTGGATCGAGGGCGGGGAGCTCAAGCGCGCCGAGGGCGAGGCGCTGCCCAGCCCCCACGGCTACATCGCGGCGCGGGAGGACGGCGGCGCGGTGCTGTACGGGTTCGACTACAACCTCGTCGCCGAGCTCTCCTTCGCGGACGGCAAGCTGCGCCGCCTCTTCGAGCACGAGGCGTCGATCTCCGACATCGCCTACGGCCCGGAGGACCGCGTCATCCTCGCCACGGGCGAGTCCCTCGACGTCTACCGCCGCGAGGGAGAGGGCGCCGTCCTCGAGCAGCGCTGGGACGTGGGCGGTTACGGCCTGACCCCCGCCCTCGGCGGCCGGCTGCTCCTCGTCAAGAGCTACGAGGGCGAGGACTCCGAGGACGGGTTGACCATCGTCGGCTTCGACGGGAGCAAGCTGCGCCGCGTGGGCCGCGTGAAGGCCTCCGTGGGCGAGGTCCGGATCGCCGAGGGGCGGGCCTTCATGGATCACGTCGGCGACACCTACGAGCTGCTCGGCCTCGACACGCTGATCGAGCGGCTCGCCACGAACCCCGACGCGTTCCCCGAGGTCGCCGTGTACACGCCGTCCGAGGAGAGCGACGACGACGACGAGGCGCCGGAGTCAGGCCCGAGGAAGGCGCCCGAGGAGTACGCCATCGAGCCCGCCCCGGGCCGCGTCGGCGTGCGCTACCTGGGCAAGCAGCGCCCGCTGCCGGAGGACGAGGAGGACGTCCCGAAGGACGTGCGCGCGCGTTTCGGAGCGGGCGCGCGGGAGCTCGAGCGCTACCGCCCTGCCGACGTGTACATCGGGTGGAAGAAGGAAGCCCGACGCTCCTTCGTCTTCGCCGTGCTGAAGGACGGGGAGCTCATCGAGACCGCGGTGAAGGCGAGCTCCCCCTCGTCGACGGGCCTGGTGAACGCGGATCGGAGCGCCGCCCTCGTTGCGACCGACGGCGACGCCAAGCTCTGGTGGGTAGACCTCCCGCACGGCAAGCCGATCCTCGTGCACGACTTCAGCAAGGAGGAGAGCGAGGACGAGATCTACACGCTCGAGGCGCTCGCCTCCGGGCGGGTGATCGTCGGCACCTCGTCGGAGACCTGGATCTTCTCGGTCAGCGGCGGCGCCTCCAGGCTGGAGGCGCGAGGCGACCTGGATCTGCGCGTCGTGGAGAGCGCCGCGGGGGGCCGCGTGGCCGTGCTGGAGGTCTCCGAAGGCAAGCCTATCCGGGTCTGGGGCGTCTACGACGATGGCGTCCGCACGCTCGCCGAGCTCGAGCCGGAGCCCCTCAGCTTCGAGCCGAGCGCTGACGGCAAGTTCTTCTTCGAGGCCGTGAATCGCCTTGGCTGGTATGAGCTCGTCAACCTCGAGGACGCCTGGGAGGCCGGGCGCCGTGACACCTCTGGCGAGCACTACCCGCGCGTGGCGCTCGCGCCGAAGCCCCCTGAGCAGGACGAGGACGACGAGGACGACGGCGAGGACAGCGACAGCGACGACGAGGAGCCGCAGTCCGTGGAGTGAAGGCGGCCGCTGCCCGCCGTCAGGCCATCACCCTCGAAAAACCCCGCGCCGTCCGGCCGCTCGACGCCATCGAGAGCAGCCGGCTCACGCGCTCCTCGGTCGTCGGGTGCGTCGAGAACCACTTCAGCACCGAGCCAGCCCCGGCGAGCGGGTTGACGATGAAGAGGCTGGCCGTCGCCGGGCGCGCCGCCTCGGGGGGCACGAGCGCCACGCCGTGCTCCAGCTTGGACAGGGCGCTGGCGAGCGCCTCCGGGTCCCCGGACAGCTTGGCGCCGAGCTCGTCCGCCATGTACTCGCGCGACCGCGAGATGCCGAGCTGCACGAGGGTCGCCGCGATCGGCGCCACGATCGCGAGGGCCAGCCCGCCGAGCGGGCTCGCGCCGTCCTCATCGTCCGACGATCCGCCGAATATCCCGGCGAAGCTCACGGCATGGGCCACCCACGTGATGCCCGAGGCGAACGCCGCCGCGATCGTCGACACCAGGATATCGCGGTTCTTGATGTGCGCGATCTCGTGCGCCAGCACGCCGCGCAGCTCACGCTCGCTCAGGAGCTGCATGATGCCCTCGGTCACCGCCACGACGCCGTGCTCCGGGTTGCGCCCCGTGGCAAAGGCGTTCGGCTGCGCGTCCGGGATGACATAGACGCGGGGCTTCGGGATCCCCGCCCGACTCGAGAGCTCCTCCACCATCCGGTGCAGCCCCGGGGCCTCGAAGGGCGAGACCTCGGCAGCCCGGTGCACCGCGAGCACGATGCGGTCGGACATGAAATACGCACCCAGGTTCATCGCGAGCGCGAGCACGCCGAACAAGACGAGGTACCCGGGCCCCAGCGCCCCGCCGATGGACACCAGGATTGCCGACATGACGCCGAGCAACAGGATCGTCTTGATCTGATTCTTCATGAACTTCGTATCCTCCTCGAAGCGGAGCGCTGCAAGAGCCGCTCCCTGGAGATCGATGTGTCGCGCGTCGTCGCATTGCAATACCCCGCGCACCCGATCAGCAGACGTCGTGTCCGGCGGATTCCCGCCTGTGGCTCTCCTGACCGCCACCCCTGCTGGCTCGCCCCATTTCGCCCCACCGCCCCATTTCGCCTCTCGGCCCATTCCACCTCTGACACCGCATCGTCAGGCTCATCCTTCGTCGGCAAATGCCGTGGGCCCTCCGCGCCCGTGGTCGTCGCGCGGCGCAGGGAGGGCTGATGTCTGAGCCCATTTGACGTCATTCCTCTGGCGCTGCCGGAGGAGTCACGTCTCAGGCGAGTTCAGCCCTCCCTGCGCCGCGCGACGACCACGCTCCGAGGGCCGGTCAGCTCGGCAAGACCTCCCGGCACCGCGACGCGCGAGCTCAGCGCGGAATGCGCCCGCCAGCGCGCCTCACGCCTGCCAGATCGCCAGGAGCCACACCGCGACGCCCGCCGCGCACACCGCGAGCCCCGGCGCCGCCCGCGGCCACACCCACTGCCCCGTCACCGTGACCCCGCGCCGCACCACCCAGACGGCGCCCGCGACCCACGCCGCGAACGCCCCGACGAGGGCGACGACCCAGCCGACCCGCGGCGCGTCGTCGCGCGCGAGCGCCGCGAGGTGCTGCCGCTCGACCGCCGCGGCAGGCTCGGTCCGGGTGCCCGGCGGGCGCGGCGCGGCCGCCGAGAGGCGGGCGATGGCCGCGTTGGCCAGCTCGAGGTCCTCCGCGTGCGGCGTCGTGAGCCACCGCGTCTCCAGGGCGGCCGTGCGCACCGCGCGCCACGCGAAGAGCGCCGTGTCGGCCCGACCGAGGCCCTCCGCGGCCGTCGCGAGCGCGATCAGCCGCTCGTACGCCACGCGGACGTGCGGCGCCCCGGGGGCGTACCAGCCCGCCGCCCGCCGCGCGTGGAGCGCCGCCGCGTGCGCGTCGCCGGCGCGCAGGGCGTCCGTGCTCTCCGCGATCTCCCGCTCGCCCGCGGCCACCACCCGCAGCGACGCCGCGCCGACGAGGAAGCCGGCGACCGCGAGGCCGCGCAGCACGCCGAGCACGACCGAGCGCCTCACAGAAAGTCGCGTCTCTTGAAGACGAACGCCGCCACCAGCAGGAGAATGAGCGCCCACCCGGCGCACGTGATCGCCGCCCAGCCGAGGTACACGAGGAGGTTCGCGTCAGCGACCTCGCCCGCGAGCAACGGGCGCGGCGGCACGTAGATCTGAAGGTTCGGGACCACCTTGGAGAAGGCGTGCGCCGCGGCGCTGATCTGGGGGCCGAAGTACTTCACAGGCAGCCGGGCGAGCGAGTCCGCGTTGCGCCCGATGAGGAAGACGCCCAGCGTGAGCAGCGAGGACAGGAACGGCGTCGAGAACGACGAGAACAGCGTCGCCACCGCGGCGACGATGCCGACCTCGAGGAACGCGAGCGCGCTGCCCGCGAGCACGACGCGGCGCTCGGTCGGCGCGCCGTCCGAGAAGAGCACGCCGAGCACGAGGAAGACCGCCGCCCAGGGGATGAACCCGTACGTGCGCGCCAGCGGCGAGCGCCACGCCACGAGCCCGAGCGCCGCGAGCGAGGCGGCCCCGGCGCCCGCCACGAGGGCCAGCGAGCGGCCGGCCAGCACGGCGCTGATCTGCAGCACGAGCCCGGCGTCGGCCAGGATGAACACCCCGAGCGTGAGCAACGTGCCGAGGTACTTGCCGACGAGGTACTCGCCGCGGCGCACCGGGCGGGCCAGGATCGGGAAGATCGTCTTCTGCTCGAGCTCGCGGTACAGCGACGTCGCGCCGATGATGACGGCGACCGCGATGCTGAAGAGCGAGATCGACGCGACGCCGAGGTCGCTCACGACCCGCGCCCCGTTGCGGAGCGTGTAGGCGCCGACGATGATCGAGTAGAACGCGACGGCGAAGGCGACGCCCGCGAGGCCGATGAGGATGCGCGCCCGAAGCGATTCCCGGTAGGTGTTGAGGGCGATCGCAGAGATGCGGCCGAACATCGGGGCGACGTTAGCAAGGGACGGGGGGAGCTTGAAAGGGCCGCGGGTCAGGGGCCGGCGCCGTCCCCGGGGTCGACGACCCGCACGTCCAGGAACCACAGGCCGTGCGCGAGCGCGTGGCCGTCGATCTGGAGGTGATACACGCCAGGATCGAGCACGAGATCGAGGAAGCTCCGCTGGGGATCCGTACCGATCGTGCAGGAAAGCGGCATTTCGACGCCGGGACAGCCCGGGCCGCGGCGGACCGAGAGCAGCGTGTCGTAGCTCGAGCCGGCCATGTCGAGCACGACCCGCCTGCGCGCGGTGAGCGTGAGCCGGAGGAGCTGGTCCCGGGCGCCGCCCTCCTCCGTGCCGGCGCGGTCGCAGCCGGCGTCGAAGTCCGCGGCGGCGTTGGCCGTGTTGCCCTGGAAGAAGCCGCCGCTCTCCGGGATCTCCAGCGCCCCCTCGCACGCGTCGGAGAAGGGCACCAGCGTGGGCGGCACCGCCGGCCGGACCAACGCCGTCACGCTCACGGGCTGGCCGAGCTGCGCCTCGGCCACGACCCGGTACGACCCCGGCGCGACGTTGCGCCGCGCGCTCCGGAGCGGCGTGACCTCCCCCTCGCCGCACGCGAGCCGATCGCCTTCGCCGCCGCACGCCGGCGCGGACAGGGCGATCGCGCCGGTGTCGCCGGCCGACAGCTTCTCGACGAGCAGCACGTCGGACGCGACCGGCAGCTCGAGCGTGTACACGGCGTCGACGGCCGCCGGGCCGCAGCCGAGATCCACGTCGTCCTGGTGGCCGAGCAGCGACACGGAGACCGTCCGGTTCGGCGCGAGCTCGGCCGCCCCTTCGCACGCCTCGTCCGGCGGCGGCTCGGTCGGCGGCGAGAGCTCCAGCGTGACGAGCACCGAGGTCGGCGCCGTCGCGGAGACCGCGACGGCGTACACCCCCGCAGGCAGCGCGCGCCGGAAGAGGTGCGGCGCCGCTGCCGTCTGGCAGGCGAGCTCGTCCTCCGGCAGCGCGCACGCGGCGCTCCGCAGCGAGAGCGAGGGATCACCGTCGCCGTCGGTCGAGATCGCGTAGAGGTCGACGTCCTGGGGCTCGGCGAGCTCGAACGTGTACACGAGCTCCCCGAGCCCGGTCTCGCACGCGGTCCCGAGATCTAGGGCGGCGTCGAGGATCGTCGCCAGCGCCGGCGCGCCCGGCGAGAGGGGCGCCGCCGTGCCGCACGTCTCGTTCGCCGGCGCCGGCGCCGGCGGCAGGAACGCCACGTCGACGATGACCGGCGCGCCCACCTTCGTCGTCACGTAGAGCGGCAGCGCCGTCGCCCGCTCAGGATCGCCGAGGCCGCGGGCCCGGAGCTTCGCGAGCTTGCCGCCGTCCGCCGTCTCGTGCGGCCCCCCGCACGCGATCTCGGTCGCGGCGTCGCCGCACTGGCCGGCGAGCGTCACGGCGACGTCGGTGGCCTCCGTCTCGTCGTCGGGGGCCTCCGTCCGCGCGGTCACCTCGACGTCGACCGGCGGCCCCGGCGGCAAGATCACCGCGGCCACGACGTCGTGCGTGCTCGCAGGGCGGGGCAGGCCGCACGAGCTCGCGTAGTGGAAGCCCGCGCCCGCCGTCGTCATCGCGTACGAGCCCGGCGCGGAGATCTCCAGCGCGTCCAGGCACGTGTCGTGCTCCGGAGACACACAGCCGCCCTCGTCGGCGCGCCCGTTGCAGTCGTCGTCCCGATCGTTGCCGCAGACCTCGGGCTGCGCCGACGACACCGTGGGATCGGCGTCGTCGCAGTCGCCCCCGCCGCAGTGCTCGTCAGGATCGCCGTCGAGATCGGCGTCGCGCGGCGCGCTCGAGCACGTCTTGGTCGCCTCGTCGCAGGCGTCGATCGTGCATGTGCTCTGATCGTCACACGCGACCGGCGCGCCGGGCACGCAGCCGAGCCGCGGGTTGCAGCGCTCGACGCCGTCGCAGTGGACGTCGTTCTGGCAGGCGCTGTCGTCCGGCGTGAAACGGCACCGCCCGAGGGCGGTGTCGCACGCATCGAAGGTGCAGGGAAATCCGTCCTCGCACTGATCGTCGTCGACGCACGGGCCGCCCAGCGTCGGGTCCGCTGGAGCCTGCTCGCCGCCGGCGCCGCCGGCGCCGCCCTCACCGCCCGCCCCGCCGGTCGACGGGAAGGGGCTCGGGGCGCTCGAGGCGCAGGCAGCGCCGGAGAGCGCCGCCGCGGCGACCGCTCCGCAGAGGAGAGCGAGACGCGTCAAGGAGGAAGGCGTCGAGAAGGAGGAAGTGTGAGTCCGCATCGAACGAGGTGAGCGGCAATGAGCGTAGCAGGGCACCGCCACGTCTGGCATCATGGCGCGCGATTCCGCAGAGCGTCGCGGATAGAGGGAAAAACAGGGTGACCAGCGACAGATTGACCCGACCCGAGCTGACGTGGCTGCTGGCGCAGGAGGCGCGGAGCGCCGCTCAGAAGCTCCGCCAGGGCGTGGGGATGATCGCGACCGAGAGCGCGCCGCCGCCGACGCCATCGCCGGACGACGCCTCGGGCGGCGTCGAGAGCACGCTCAACCGGCTCGACGAGGCGGTGAGCATGCTCGCCTCGCTCCACGGCCGCCCCCTGCCGCGCGGGCGGCGCGGCCGCGTCGACCTGACGGCGCTCCTCTGGGAGGTCGCGCCCGAGGCGCGCGTGCAGATCGAGATGGGCGAAGGGACCACCGTGTTCGGCGACGAGACCGAGCTCCGGCGGATGCTCCAGGTGCTCATCGCGCAGGGCGGCGACCCATCGAGCCTGACCGGGGCGCCCGACGTGAGCATCCACCGCGTCGGCGACGAGGTCAGCGTCCGGGTCAACCTCGGCCCGGAGACGCCCGTGAACTTCGAGACCGAGCGGGTGTGGCTGTCGCGCATGGCGCTGCGCTACGGCGGCCGGCTCGAGCTCGACGGCCAGATGCAGACGCTGACGCTGCCCGCCGAGGTCGATCTCCAGCGCCTCGAGGTCGAGAGCCTCAAGAAGGAGCTCGCCGCCGCGCAGGCCCAGGGCGAGGCTTACGCGCGCGAGCTCGCCGCGGTCTTCTCGCGGGCCGAGGGCGAGCGCGAGCGCGGGTCGCTGTCCGGCGTCATCTCGCGGCTCGGCGGCAGCGAGCCGGTGTCGCACCTGCCGCCGAGCGGCGACAGCCTCGCGGTGCTCGTCGCCGCGGTGCGCGTGCTCGGCACGCAGCTGCGCGGCATCCTGTCGGCGATCGGCCGCGACATCGCGCCGCTCCGGACCCACGGCGGCGACGCGGGCGAGACGGCCTCGTCGGTAGGGCGCCACGTGACGGCGGCGTCAGAAATCGTCAGTGATCTCGCCAGGTTGGGCGCGTGTCCGCTCCACGAGTTCCCGCGCCACTGCGACGTCGCCGACGTGCTGCGCGACGTCGTGAAGGACGATCTCGCGCGCGCGGCCCGCCACGACGTGCGCGTGGTGGTCGAGGCGCCGGAGACCGCGCAGGAGGTGGTGCCGCAGGGCGCGCTGACGGTGCTGCTGCACGCGCTGCTCGATCACGCCATCAGCGCGTCGCCGCCGGGCAGCGAGGTGCTCGTCTCCCTCTCCGAGGGCCCGAGCGGGGTCGAGATCACCTTCGACGACGCCGGTCCGCCGCTCCCGGCCGCGGCGCGGAGCGTCGTGCTGAGCCGCGACTTCGAGGCGGTCGCGCAGGGCCGTCCGCCGGCGCTGCCGCTCATCGCGGCGCACGCGATCGCCGCCCACACGAACTACGGTATCGCCATCGAGGACGGGCCGCGCGGGGAGACGCGGGTGCGGCTCACGATCCCGCGCTCGGGCTGACGCCTCGTCGTCCACATCCAATGGAGCGACCTGCTAGCGCAGGAACGAGCTCGGCGGGAAATCGACGTCGAGGTTGAGCGTGGCGCCGCGCACGATATTGATGTCCTCCACCTGCAGCGTCGTGGTGACGGGGCGGTCGTTGCCACGCTCCACGAGCGTCGCCGTGGCCGTGTATTCATCGGGCGGGAGATCCACGGTGATGCTGAAGTCGTCGCAGCGCGCGTAGTCTCTCGCCACCTCGCGGCTGCCCCGGTAAACGATCAGCTCGAAATCCGCTCCTCCGCGGCTGTGCTGGGAGCACGCCCGCGAATCGATCCGGTTGGCCACGGTCCACTCCATCGTCAGGCTCCCGACGGCCTGCACGGGCCGCGGCCGGCGCTGGGAGCTGGGCTCCACGTCGACGATGCACCCCAGCGTCAGGAAGCTCGATAACGCGAGGCCGCAGAGGGGAAAGACGCTCTTCTCCTGATTCATCCTCGTACCCGTCCTTTCACTGCTGCCCCGCTGTCAACGCGGTGTGTAGTAACGGCGCCCCCGCTCGCGCGGATAGCTCAGCTC
Organism: Sorangium sp. So ce363; assembly: GCF_051520435.1. Lineage (NCBI taxonomy): Bacteria > Pseudomonadati > Myxococcota > Polyangiales > Polyangiaceae > Sorangium > Sorangium sp. So ce363. Next base: position 11,148,961 of record NZ_CP150333.1, read on the forward strand.
GCGCTCCGGCACGTACCGCGGCGACGTCCGGTACGTCTGCCTGTAGTGCTCGAGCTCCGTGGGCTCCTCCTCGAAGATGACCCAGCCCCGGTTCGTCGGGTAATACCAGCGGCCGTCGACCAGGTACGCATACGTCCCGCGGAAATAGACGCGCGGATACGCGGCGATCTCCACCGGGACGACCTCGGCGCGCACCGCCGGAACGCCGGACACGACGAACCCCCCCTCGGTCCCGACCGTGCCCATACACCCCATGAGCAGCGAGGCGCCGACCGCGAGCGCAGCCGCGGCGAGCGAGGCCCTCGTCACACCGAGAGATCTGGACCGCCCTCGCACGGGCGGAGTCACGTTGTTGCTCTGCTTCACGTCATTGCTCCTCGGAGCGCAACTCAGCAACGCGAGTGCCAGCGCGGCGCGACTCGAGATCTCCGGATCTCCGCCGGCGCGGCGCTCACCGGGCCGCGCGGAGCGCGCCGGCGAGCGCGAGCGCGCGCTGGATCTCCGCCGACGTCACCAGGCCGATCACGCGCTCGCCCTCGTCGAGCACCGCGATCACGCTCGCCTCGCCGCTCGCCAGCGCGTCGAACGAGCGGGACGCGTCGTCGTCCGCGTGCGCCCTCGGCACATCCACGGGCATCACCGCGCCGACCGTCGCCGGCGCGGCGCCGCCCTGCAGCTGGCGCGCGAGATCCCAGACCGTGACGACGCCGATCTCGCGGCGCCCCGCGCCGTCCCGGGGATCGTCGATGACCCGCGCGCCGACCAGGTTGTGGCGCAAGAGCCGCTCGGCCACCGCGCGAGGGCTCTCGTCCGCATACGCCTCGCCGAGCCGATCGGTCATGAACCGCGCGACCGGGATGCCGCGGAGGAGCTCGTTCGTGCTGGAGCGCGCCTGCTCGGCCGACGCCCCCATGTAGACGAACACCGCGATGAGCACCAGGATCAGGTTCCACGAGAGCAAGCCGAAGAGCCCGAAGGCCACCGCCATCACCTTGCCTGTCGCCGTGGCGATGCGCGTCGCGCGGGTCCGCCCGAGACGGCGCAGGAGCAGCCCGCGCAGCACCCGGCCGCCATCCATCGGGAAGGCCGGCAGCAGGTTGAACGCGCCGAGGAGAGCGTTCGTGATCGCGAAGGCCACGAGCGCGGCGCCGATCTCCGCCGGCGCCGGGAGCAGCCGATACGCGACGTAGCTGGCGAGCGCGATAACGAAGCTCACGAGCGGCCCGGCGAACGCCATCCACGCCTCGTGCTCGGGATCGTCGCGCTCCATCTGCGAGACGCCGCCCAGCATCATCAGCGTGATCGCGCGCACCCGGATCCCGTTCTTGAGCGCGACGAACGAGTGGGCCAGCTCGTGCACGAGCACCGCCACGAACAGCCCGACAGCCAGGATCGCCCCCCAGGCGAGCGGCGGCAGGCGCATCTCCTCGCGCGGAATCCCGAGCGACGACGCGATCACCGAGAACTGCGACGACGCCGCCCACGCCACGTACGGCAGGAAAATCAGCAATGTGATGTGCAGCCGTACCGGGATTCCACGGATCCGCAGGACTGTCAGCCCCTGGTCGAACATGTGCCTCCTGATCCACAGGTACAGATGGGGCCGACAAGCACCTTCGCAAGCCGCCGAGACAGCGCCAATGCGCGGAAGACCAGGGCAGCCGCGCGGCGTCGCCACGCAATGCAGAGAGGCGCGCGGCGCTGCGAGGGCGCCAGCGCGCGTCCGTCCCAGGCGGGAATCACGAGGAGGGGAGCGTGTTCGGAGGCGCGCGGTGCAGCGCGGCGCCCACGCGGCGCGCGGATTGGCGTAGCTTGGTGTGACCGAGGTCGTCATGCGCCAGCGCGTCCCCGATGCATTGATGGCAGCGAGCACGGAAGAGCTGACGAAGGTCGAGCTCGCGGTCCTGGAGTCATCCCACGCGGGCGGCGTGCCGCGGGACCTCACGGGCCACGTGTTCGCGATCGGGCCCGTCGGCTCGGTGGACGGCGACCTGCCCAGAGCGGACGGCGCGCCGATCCTCAATGGCAATGGGATGATCTACCGCCTCGACTTCGGCCGCGGCGGGGCGGTCCGGCTGACCTCGAAGATCGCGCGCACGCCCTGTTATCACGCGGACGCCGCCTCGCGCCCCGGCACGCGCTTCGAGGCGCTGGGCTTCCGTGACGCAGGGCTGCTCCGCTTCTCGCCGCACCTCGGCCTGCGGAACCACCTCAACACCGCGTTCGTGCCCATGCACGCGCCGCGCGCGCCGGCGCGCCTGCTCGTCACGAGCGACACGGGCAGGCCCTACGAGATCGACCCGGCCACGCTGGAGCTCGTCACGCCGGTCGGGCGCAACAGCACGTGGTACCCGGCCGCGCCCGTCGATCACCCCTTTCCGATGACGCTCTCGAGCGCGCACCCGTGCTTCGACGCGGAGCGGGGCGAGCTCCTCACCGTCAACTACGGCCGCTCGCTCCTCCACCTGTTCGTCGCGTCGCTGCCGCGGCTCGACGAGCTCGGCGCGCTCCCGCGCTCCTGGGATCGGCTCGCCGCGGCGGCCGCGTCGATGATCGAGCAGCAGCTCGTCCGCCCGAGGGCGGATCGGATCGAGGCGTTCGCCAAGCGGGCGCTCGAGCTCCTGCCCGCGCGCCTCCGCCCGAGCGCGCCGCCTGGGCCGGGCGACCTCCTCGCGCGGCAGGCGGCGCGCTTCGGCGGCGTGGCGCTCGACGAGCCGGCGGGCGACTTCGTGCATCTCTTGCGATGGGACGGCCACAACGAGCCCGAGCGGCACGCGCTGGTCCTGCCGAGCGGCGCGCCGGTGCGCATCGAGCAGAGCGTGCACCAGATCGGCCTGACGCGGCGCTGGGTCGTGCTCGCGGACACGGCGTTCAGGATCGGCCTGGAGAGCGTGGCGTTCCGGGGCTCCAAGGAGAGCCCCGGGGTCGAGCGCCTCGTCCGGTCGCTCCTCACGATGCCCCACGAGCCGAACACGACGTTCTACCTGGTCCGGAGGGACGCGCTGCGGCCGGGCGGCGGGCCGGTCGTGGTGAAGCGGGTCGTCGTCCCGCTGGAGACTCTCCATTTCCTCGTCGACTACGAGGACGCGGGGGACCGCATCACCGTGCACGCGGCGCACAACTGCGCGACCGATCATGGGGAGTGGCTCCGGCCCTGCGATCGGCACGCCGCCGACAAGACGCCGGCGCCGCCGCGCCTGCGCGGCCTGTTCCCGCTCGGGCAGGCGGACGTGAACCGGATCGGCCGGTATACCCTCGACGCGGCGGCCGAGCGCGTCGTGGACCAGGCGGTGTTCGCCGATGCCGCGCGGGCGCTCGGCGTCGGCCTCTATGCGTACCGGGAGACGGGCGCGTCGTGGATGCCGCCCGATCGCCTCGAGAACGTCTACTGGCGCGGCGGCGGGATATGGGATGAGCTGTCGACCGAGTTCATCGACCGGCTCTATGCGGCGCACCCGCACAGGTCGCTCCCCCTCCCGGCGCTCCGCCGGATGCGCGCGGAGGGCGGCCACCCCGACAGCCTGTTCCGGTTCAACCACCGCGCGATGCGGATCGAGGATCGCTACGAGTTCCCGCGGCGCGCCGTGGGGTCCTGGCTCAGCTCGCTGCAGTTCGTCCCGCGGCGCGGCGGCAGCGGGGCCGACACGGACGGCTACGTCGTGGCGATCGTCGCGACGCCGTGCCGCGCGGAGGTCTGGATCTTCGACGCGACGAACCTGGCGCGAGGGCCGCTCTGCAAGCTGGGACACCCGACGTTCCGGCCGGGGCTGACCCTCCACACGGCGTGGCTCAACTCGGTCGCGCCGTGGAGGGGTGGATACAGGGTGCCGGTGCGGGAGGATTACGAGGAGTTCGTGGCAGAGGCCCCCGGGGACCAGGTGAAGGCGCTCTTCGAGGAGGAGGTCTATCCGCGGTTCGCGTGAGCCGCGGAGAGGAAAGGCTGGGAGCCGCGGGACGAGGGCGGCTCGGCGCAGCGCGGGGGGACCTCGGCCCCGAGGCCGTCGACCCGCTCGAGCAGCACGCCCGTGGCGCCGTCTCCCAGGATCTCCGTGATCTGGTGGTTGCCCCACGGCTGCCCCTCGCGCAGGCGCCGCGACCGCACGTCGCTCGCCACGATGAGCACGCGCCGACACCCCCTGTCGAGGTGCCGATTCGCCAGCTCGACGGCCGCGGCAAAACCGCCCTGAGCGGGCGTGAGATCGATCGTCAGCGCGGGCACGAGGCCGGCCATGCACGCGGCGAAGGCCGCCCCACCGGCGTCCCCTCCCCCGCCGTCGTCGCCCGTCATGATGAGGACATCGACGAAGGGATCGCGGAGCCGCCCCACCTCGATGAGCTCCCGCAGCACCGCCGCGGCCATGGAAAGCGTGGTCTCCGTCGCGCCGGCGAAGCGCCGCTCCGCGACCCCCGTCGCCTCATGCAGCCAGTCCGCAGCGTGAGGGAGACCGTAGCTGGTGATGAGCTCCTGGTTCGTGACGACGCGCTCCGGCAGATAGGCGGCGACGGCCGCGATGCGACGCTGGACCATGTTTCTGCTCTGTTACGGCGCCGCGACCGATGCGCGCCGATGCTGCAAACCTTGGCCAGGGCAGCTCGATCCGGCGCTCCACCACCGCCGTTCGGCCAACGCCGAGCACGCTGGAGGGCCAGCGTCCCGGACGACATGAGACAACCCGCCACCGAGTCGTCGAGAGCCGTGGGGCAAACTACACAATCAGATGCTCCCTCCCCGTCACCGACATCCTCCACTGGACCATTTACAGAACGTCCTGCGCAAGTGGGAATAACAGCCGATTCGACTCCGTCCGCCGCCGGAGCAGGAAAGCGGCGCAGCGGGAGTGGCTTGTTGCGACGCGGGCGGTCTCGTCGCCCGCTCGCCGCGTCGCGTCGCGCTCCAGCGGCCGATTCCGACCGGAAGCAACAATTCCGCTCTCACGGGCAGAGGGATGCACAAACGTGTCGGAACGCGGGGCGCTGAGCAGGCAGGGCGCAGGGCGCATGTCTCGCCTGGACGGGCGCCATCGAATTCGCCCGATCACGTCCGTTTGTGTCCGATGACATCCGCCTGCGTCCGATCACGTCCGATCACGTCCGATCACGTCCGATCACGTCCGATCACGTCCGATTGGGTTCGATCACGTCCGTTTGCGTCCCGTGATGTCGACGCTTCGTGAGCCCGCTCTTTTCTGGATCCGGAGGGAGGTTCTACCTATTTGAGGACACCTCCGCTCGCCACGGCCACCGCGCGGGAGCGCGCGATCCGCGCCGCGGGGCGCCGCGCTCGCGTCTTCCTTCTTCCCGCGCGGCCCCGCGGCGCGCGGCGGGGCGCCTTCTATCCTATCCATCGTCATCGCGACGGTGCTCCAGCGCGCGCCGCGCTCGCCCGGATCCACCGCGATTGAATCGCGGAGAAATCCCAGGGGAGCGCAGATGCGAGGAGCGCCTGATTCGCGGGCGCCATCCCGCGAATCCATGCTGTGCGAAGCGGCAGCCTCTGCACAGAAGAGCGAGGCACACAGCCTGCTCTGGGGTGCACCAAGGTGTTCGGGGGCCGCAAGGCTCATCAGGGACACCGGGGAGGACCAATGATCTCGATGCACAAGACGATGGGTTTCGCGATGATGCTGGCGCTCGGTGCCGGGTGCGCGGTCGGCGCGGACGACGACTTCGATATGGATGACGAGAGCGTCGACTCCGCGAACAGCGCGCTGGAGGCGGACGAGCGCGGCGGGTACGCGACCCAGTCGCAGGCGCAGGCTCAGGTCGGCCAGATGGGGCCCAGCAAGCTCGGTCTGCCCCCCAGCAAGGGTCTGCCCTCGAAGGGCGAGCCGATGCTCCCCAGCAAGGGCGAGCTGCCCAGCAAGGGCGGGCTCCTTCCCAGCAAGGGTGAGTTTCCGACCAAGGGCCTCCCGACCAAGGGCGGCTACCCGACCAAGGGCGGATACGCGCAGCAAGGCCCGGCGCAGCTCGGCCAGGCGTCCGACCTCTCGCAAGCTCAGATCGGCCAGGCGGGCCCGGCGCAGCTCGGCCAGGGACCGGCGCAGATCGGCCAGGCGGGCCCGGCGCAGATCGGCCAGGCGGGCCCGGCGCAGATCGGCCAGGCGGGCGTGGGGCAGGTGGGCGTGGTCGGGCAGGAGACCGGGCAGCGTGAGGGCGAGCGCTTCTTCGGCGGCTGCGGCGGCGGCTTCGGCGGCTGGGGCGGCTTCGGCTGGGGCGGCTTCGGTGGCTTCGGCGGCTTCGGCGGCTGCGGTCTGACGGCGATCACGACGTCGATCACCAGCTTCGTGCCGGCCTTCAACCCCTGCTTCAGCCCCTGCGGCATCGGCGGCTGGTGATCTGACCCCACCCTGCTGGCCGGCGCCAGGGACTCCACGTCGCAGGATCCCTCGGCGCCGCGCCAGTCCCCTCCTTTGACGAGGCTCGCGGGCGCCGGCCGCCCGGGGTTGGATATCCCGGGCTGCCGGTAGCCGCTCTCTCCCTCCCACCGCTCGCGCAGGAGCCGCGCCCCGCCGGTCGCCGGCGGGAAACGCGCGAGGACCCAGATCCGACCTTCAGCCGCCCTGACCGAGCGCGCGATCCAGGTAGAACGCCGCGCTGACCAGGCCGAGGTGGGTGAACGCCTGGGGGAAGTTGCCGAGCAGCTCTCCGCTCGGCCCGATCTGCTCGGAGTAGAGCCCGAGGTGGTTGGCGTACGTCAGCATCTTCTCGAAGATGAAGCGCGCGTCGTCGAGGCGGCCAGCGCGCGCGAGGGCCTCGACGAGCCAGAAGGTGCAGATGCTGAACGTGCCCTCCTTGCCGGTCAGGCCGTCGCCCGCGCCCTTGCCGAGCTCGTAGCGGTGGACGAGCGTGTCGCTCGCGAGCTCCTCGAGCGTGCGGTCGAGCGTGCCGAGGATCCGCGGATCGGTGGGGGAGATGAAGCGCATGAGCGACATGAGCAGGTTGCTCGCGTCGATCGCGGCCCCGCCGAAGGCCTGCACGAACGTCCTCCGCTGCGCGTCCCAGCCGCGCGCCATGATCGCCTCGTAGATGTCGTCGCGCGCGCGCGCGACGCGCTGCCGGTCGAGCGGCAGAGAGCGCTTGCGGCTGAGCCGCAGCGTCCGGTCGAGCGCGACCCAGCACTGGAGCTTCGAGTAGACGAACTGCTGCTTGCCGCCGCGCACCTCCCAGATGCTCTCGTCCGCCTGCTCCCAGCTCTGACACACCCAGTAGGCCATGCGCCGGAGCTCGCGCCAGAAATCATAAGAGATGGGAGATCCGTATTTGTCGAAGAGATATACCGAGTCGATGAGCTCGCCGTAGATGTCGAGCTGGAGCTGCGTCGTCGCCCCGTTGCCGACGCGGACCGGCCGCGACCCGCGGTAGCCGTCGAGGTGGGTGAGCGCGACCTCGGGCAGCTCGTGGCGTCCGTCGATGCCGTACATGAGCTGCAGCGGCCCGGTGGGGCCGTCCTCCTCGGAGACGCGGGCGCTCAGCCATTCCATGAAGCGCGCAGCCTCCTCGGTGTAACCGAGCCGGAGGAAGCCGTAGAGCGTGAACGCGGCGTCGCGCACCCAGACGTAGCGATAGTCCCAGTTGCGGACCCCGCCGATCTCCTCCGGCAGGCTGGTCGTCGCCGCGGCGACGATCGCGCCGGTCGGCTCGAACGTGAGCAGCTTGAGGACGAGCGCCGAGCGGTCGACCATCTCGCGCCAGCGCCCCTTGTAGCGCGAGCGGGCGAGCCACGACCGCCAGAACGCGACCGTGCGCCGGAGGGCGTCCTCGCCGTCGATCGGCCTGGCGAGCAGATCGGCGCTCTCCGTCCAGTCCTCGACCTGGCGCAGCGAGAACGTGGCCGACTCGCCGGGCTGGAGCACGAAGTCGGCGGTGACGCCGCCGGCGCCGTCGCTCGACAGGGGGACGGGGCTGATGAGCGCCAGGTCGAGGCCATCGGAGTCGAAGACGGCGCCGCGCGGGTCGTCGAGGATCAGGCGGTGGGGGCGGCGGGCGAAGTCGATCGCGGGGCGGCAGGCGAGCCGGAAGCGCACCGCGCCGCGGACGGCCCGCGCGACGCGGACGATCTGGTGCATCCCGCGGCGGTAGGCGCCGTACGTATCCCGGTGGATCGGCATGAAATCGCAGACCTCGCCGACGCCGTCCACGTCGAGGAAGCGCGTGAGCAGGACGTTGGTGTCGGGCATGTACATCTGCTTGTTGCGCGACGCGCCGTTCGCCGCGGAGAGCGCGAAGCGGCCGCCGCGCTCGTCGTCCAGGATGGCCGCGAACACGCTCGGGGAGTCGAAATGAGGGAGGCAGCACCAGTCGATGGATCCATCCATCCCGACCAGCGCGACGGAGTGCATGTCGCCGATGACGCCGTAGGACTCGATGGGTTTGTAGGGCATGGCCTCTCCATAGGGCCCGCTCGACCGAGCGGAACCGCCTCTCGTGGATCCTCCCCGCCACGCCCTCACGATCTCGGCGGCAGGCGCGAGAGCTTCCGCTGGAGCGAGCGGCGGTGCATCCTGAGCTTGCGCGCCGCCTCCGAGATGTTCCCCTCGCAGTCCGCGAGCACGCGCTGGAGGTACTCCCACTCCACCCGATCGAGCGATGGCAGGTCCTCGTCGTCATCGCCGCGCGCGGCCGGGGCGACGCCGAGCAGCGACCGCGAGCACTGGGCGGCGTCCACCGGCTTGGTCAGGTAATCGACCGCCCCGGCCCGGATCGCCGCCACCGCGTTCGCGATGGTGCCGTATCCGGTGAACACCACGATACGGATGCCGTCATCCATGCTCCGCAGCGTCCCCACGAGGTCGATCCCGCTCTGCCCTGGCATCCGGACGTCCACGAGCGCGTACTCGAACACGTGCCCTCGCGCCATCGCCGCGGCCTCCTCGGCGCTGGCGGCGAGGGACACCGCGAACCCGCTCTTGCCGAGGGCCTGCCCGAGCGCGGTCCGGAAGGTCGCGTCGTCGTCGACGATGAGCAGCGTCGGCTCGCCGGCGGCCTCGGAGCTCATGAGTCCACCGGCGCGAGGCGCAGGGCGACGCGCGTGCCGCGCGCGCCGCGCTCGTCAGGCCCCTGCCTCGGCGACACGGTGAGGCAGCCGCCGACCTGCTCGATGAGCGTCCGCACGAGGTAGAGCCCGAGGCCCATGCCCTCGCCGGGCGCCTTGGTCGTCACGAACGGCTCGCCGAGCCGCCCTTCCAGGCCCGGCGCGACGCCCGCGCCGCTGTCCTCGACGCTGATCACCGGCGCGCCGCCCTCGTCCCCGACGGTGACCACGATCGGCTCCGCGGCCGCGGGGCTCGGCCCGAGCGCCTCGAGCGCGTTGTCGAGCAGCGCGAACAGGGCCGCCTCGACGTCGGCCGCGTCGAGCGGCACCGTGCGGCGCGGCGCGAGATCGCCGCGCACCTCGACCGCGACGCCGGGGTGCGCCGCCTGCCACGCCTGCACGCCGCGCCGGGCCGCCTCGCCGACCTCGACCCCGGCGCGCAGGTCGTTCGCCCGGACGTCCGCCCGCATGCGCGCGATCACCACGCGGCAGCGCTCGACCTGCTCCGCGATCGTCCGGGCGCGGCGCTGCGCGGCGTCGCTCGATCCGGGGTCGCGGAGGCTCTCCCCGGCGAGCACCGCGATCGTGCCGAGCGGGGTGCCGAGCTCGTGGGCGGTGCCGGCCGCGAGCGTGCCGAGCGCCTGGAAGCGGGACGCCTCCTCCGCGCGCCGGCGCAGCGCCGCGTTCTCGGCCGCGCTCTCGTCGAGCGCGCGGCGGATCTTCAGGAGGACGTGGGCGACGAGCGCCGCGCTCAGCACGAAGGCGAGGAGCATCCCGTAGAGGTGGGTGGAGAACGCGCCGTGCTCCGGGTGGCTCGGGCAACACGCGCCGGCGGGGAGCGCGAAGAGCGCGGCGAAGAGGCAGGCCGCGAGCGCCGCGAGCGCGAAGGTCGTCCGCGGCGGCAGGAGCGCCGCGGCGAGGGCGACGTGCACGAAGAAGAGGGCGCTGAACGGGTTGCCCGCGCCGCCCGACGCGGCGAGGACCCCGGCGATCGCGACGAGATCGAGCGCCACGACGCCGGCGACGAGGGCCGTCTGCGCGCCCCGCTGCGACCGCACCCGCCGGTCGAGGGCGAGGTTGAGCCCGGCGGCCAGCGCCAGGATGGGCACGGCGATGCCGTACCGGACGTGATAGCCGAACAGCGCCTCGTCGACGGCCAGGGTCGCCGCGAGCAGCGCGAACACCGCCCAGCGCAGTCCGACGAGCCACCGAAGGACGATCCCGCCCGCCGGCGCCCGCTCCAGGGAAGCTTCGTGCGTCACGGCGGGATCATAGCGCGAACGCCGAGGGGGCCGCGCTCACCGCGGCGAGGACACGGCACGAACACGGGCGAGCCTCCCGTGCGACGGCGCGCCCACCGGCCCGCGCCGGTCCGCGCCGAGCGGCGGATTGCGATGCCGAGCCCCGCGTCATCGTATAGGAAAGGGAGCCCATGGCGACGTGTCCCCACCTCCGACGCGCGCGCGCGGCCGCGCTGCCGGCGCTCCTTGGCCTCAGCCTGCTCCCCGCGGCCGCCGCGGCGCAGCCGGCGGCGTCCGGAGAGACGCCCGCCGCCGACCCGCTGTTCGCGCCCAGATCAGCCGTGCGGCGCAGCGGGCTCGCCGCGGGCATCGCCGGAGGCCTGGCGCTCGGGAGCGCCGCCGGCTTCCAGAACGACGTCCAGAAGATCGGATTCCAGCGTCATTACACCGAGACCGGCGTCGGGATCGGCGCCGGAGGCTACGTCTGGATCGGCGGCGCGCTCGCGGACTGGCTCACGTTCGGCGCGGCCTTCGGCGGACACGGCCTGAGCGCGGCGGACCACGCCTCCCTCGCCGGCGGGTTCATGCTCCACACCGAGGTCTTCCCGCTCTTCTCGCTCGCGGATCGGTGGAGGGACGTCGGCGTCACCTTCGACGCCGGCACGGGCGTCGCGTACACGACCGCCGACGCCGACGGCGCCGAGGTCATCGACGGCGCCCTGCCGGCCCGCATCGGAGGCGGCGTGTTCTACGAGGGGATCCGGCTCTGGAAGGTGGCGATGGGCCCGTGGCTCTACGCCGACTACACCTGGAGCACGTCCGTCCGCCAGCCGGGGTTCTACCTGGGGTGGCGCACCGCCCTCTACACCGGGCCCTGACCGGACGGCGGCCTGGTCCTCGACGCCGCGGCGCTGAGCTCGAGCGGGCTCCGCCGCGCCTGCGCGTCCCCCTCCGGGAGCGCCAGCGTGAGCCGGACGCCGCGCCGGATGAGCTGCATCGCCACGTACGACGCCATGCCCACCAGGATCCTCCGGCCGATCTCCCGCGACACGCTCGGCTTGCCGCGCGGCGCCACCCACTCCGGGTGCCGCCAGAAGCGCACGAGCGCGCGGAGGCGCTCGCCGCCCAGCCGCTCGTTGCGCGCGCGCGCCTCCTTGATCAGCGCGATCGCCGCCGCGCCGCCCGCGATCGCGAGCAGGAGCCCGCCGGCGAGCACCTCGGGGCCGTGCCGGCGCACCCGCGACCGCACGTCGACGAGCGCGTGGCGCCGCCGATCGAGCGCCTCGATCGTGTGCATCAGCCGATCGCGCAGCTCGTCCGCCCTGCGCTCGAAGTCCGCGCGTTGACCGTTCAGCCCCTTCATACGAGCTCCCGGACCAGCCGGACGTCCGCCCCGAGGCGGCCCCGGGTCCTCTCGAGCGGCCTCCTCGGCGCGCGCTTGTAGCCGACCACGCCCACCACGATCGCCAGCGCGATGAACGCGAGCCCGATCAGCAGCGCCGGCAGCGGCTCCGGCGCGATCGCCAGCGCGATCGCGACGAGCACCAGCGCGACCCCGAGGAGCGCCGCGGCCGCCGCGGCGCCGAGAGCGACGCACGACGCCTTCGCCCGCGAGATCTCCTCGTTCATCTCGTCGCGCGCCAGCGCGACCTCGACCTGCATCAGCTCCCTGGCCTCGGCGATCGCCTCCTTCACGAGATCTGCCGTCGAGCTCTCCGGCCTGGGATCCACCTGCCTCATGGGACACCTCTTCGCCTCGCGGCGTGAACGCGCTCGGGGGCGGCGCAGGCAGCCAGCGGCGCGCGGGTCACCACCGAGCCCCCGCCACCGACTGCGCCACGCCACCCTCGCCGTGCGTCGCTGTGCATACAGCGCGCCAGCCCCATCCTCGCGGAGGCACGGGCGCTGCGCGGCCCTCGCGGAGGCGCGCTGCGCGGCCGCGGCGGCCGCCCGTCCCCCGGGCGGCGGGCGATCAGGGCAGGACGCCGGAGACCACGCGCTCGTGCCCGCCGTAGTCGAGGTGCCTCGAGACGCCGCCGAACCCCGCCGCGGCAAAGAGCTCTGCCACCGCGCCCGCCTTGCCGGCCTCGACCTCCATGGCCAGCACCCCGCCGGCGGCGAGCAAGGCCGGCGCGCCCGCGACGATCCGGCGCGTGAAGACGAGGCCGTCCGGGCCCCCCGCGAGCGCGAGGTGGGGCTCGTAGCCGCGGATGTCGATCTGCAGCGCGGCGACGTCCTCGTCCGGAATGTACGGTGGGTTCGCGGTGATCAGGTCGTAGCGAAGGCCGGACGGCGCGCCGGCGAAGAGATCCGAGCGCAGGAACCCCGCGTTGACCGCGCCGAGGCGGAGCGCGTTCTCGCGGGCGACGGCGAGCGCGCCGTCCGAGATGTCGACGCCGAGGACACGGCTGGTCGGCCGCTCGCACGCGAGGCTGATAGCGACGCAGCCGGACCCGGTGCACAGGTCGAGCACGCGCGCGGAGAGGGCGAGGTGCCTCGTCCGGGCGAGGCCGACCTCGACCAGGATCTCGGTGTCGGGGCGGGGGATGAGCACGCGCGGATCGACGCGGAACGGGCGGCCGTAGAACTCCCGCACACCGAGGAGATAGGCGACCGGCTCGCCGGCGCGGCGGCGCTGGTGCAGCTCGCGGTAGGCGGCGAGCTCGGCCCGGTCGAGCGGCCGCTCGGCGTCGATGAGCAGCCCGACGCGATCGATGCCCAGCACCTTGCCGAGCAGGAGCTCGGCGTCGAGGCGCGCCGAGGACGCGCCGCGCTTCTTCAGGTCGCCCGTGGCCCAGGTGATCACGCGCCGGATCGTCCAGGCCTCGCTCTGCTGCTCGCCTTCGGACATGGTCACGGGAGCGGGGCGGCGGCGACGGCGTCGCGGACGGCGGCGGTGACGACGGCCTCGACCTCGGCGCGGGCCGCGTCGCGGTCCGCGACGGACCGCCCCTCGAACCGCAGCACCAGGATCGGGCCGGTGTTGGAGGCGCGGCAGAGGCCCCAGGCCCCGCCGCCGAAGTCGATGCGCGCGCCGTCGATGTCCACGACCGGACGGGCGCGGCGGAAGTGCTCGGTCACGCGGCGGACGACCTCGAACTTCACGGCGTCGGGGCAGTCGACGCGGATCTCGGGGGTGGCAAAGGTCTCCGGCACGTCGGCGAGCAGCTCGCCGAGGGGCCGCCGCGCCCGGGCGACGATCTCGAGCAGGCGGACCGTCGCGTAGATCGCGTCGTCGAACCCGAACCACCGATCGGCGAAGAACATGTGCCCGCTCATCTCACCGGCGAGCAGGGCGCCCTCCTCTTTCATCTTGGTCTTGATGAGCGAGTGGCCCGTCTTCCAGAGGATGGGGCGCCCGCCGCGCGCGGCGATGTCGGCGTACAGCGTCTCGGAGCACTTCACCTCCCCGAGCACGGCCGAGCCGGGGCGCTCCGCGAGGAGCGAGCGCGCGAACAGGAGCAGCAGCTTGTCCCCCCAGAGCACCTCGCCGCGCTCGTCGACCACGCCGATCCGATCGCCGTCGCCGTCCCACGCGACGCCGAGCGCGGCGCCGGTCGCGAGCACGCGGGCGCGGAGCGCCTCGAGGTTCTCGGGCACGGTCGGGTCCGGGTGGTGGTTCGGGAAGAGGCCGTCGATGTCGCAGAAGAGCGCGTCCGGCGCGAAGCCGAGCGCCTCGAGCGTCCGGACGCCGAGCGGGCCGGCCGCGCCGTTGCCGGCGTCGATCACGAAGCGGACGTCGGTGCCGGACAGGCGGGCCGCGGCGCGCACCGCCGCGATGTAGTCCTCCGCGAGCTCGACCTCGGTGAGCGCGCCCCGCGCCGCCGCGGCGCTCCGGCCATCGGCGCCACCCTGCTCGATGAGGTCGGCGAGCGCCTGGATGTCCTCGCCGAAGAACGAGGCCTTGCCGCGCATGAGCTTGAACCCGTTGTCCGGCGCCGGGTTGTGGCTCGCCGTGATCATGATCGCGCCGTCGGCGTGGAGGTGGTGCGCCGCGAAGTAGAGCAGCGGCGTCGGCCCGACCCCCGCCGAGATCACGTCGGCGCCGCCCGCGAGCAGGCCCTCCGTGAGGGCGGAGAACAGCCGGTCGCTGGAGAGGCGGCCGTCCCGGCAGACCGCCACCTTCGGCCGAGCCCGGCGAGGAGGCGCCCCCGCGGCGAGCTCGCGGCCGAGGAGCAGGGCGAACGCGGCGCCGAGCTCGCGCGCGAGCTCGCTCGTGAGGTCGCGCTCGGCGGCGCCGCGGATGTCGTACTCGCGGAAGATGTGTCGGGGGACCTTCATGGACCAGGCAGAGGAGCGCGCGGCGCCCGCGCTGCAAGGCGGGCCGGCGCCTACGACGCTCTGACACGGCGCAATCGTGGGCGAAACGAAAAACGCCGCCCGCGCAGCGTGGGCTCGCCGGCTCGTCGTCGCGATCGCCGCCGCCTCGCCGCGCCGTCACCGCGATCACGCCCCCTCGCCTCGCCGACATCGCGATCGCGCCGCCGCGCCGCCTCGCCGGCTCACGGATTGCCTTCCTGGCCGCCGGGCGGGTAACTTGGGCGCGTGGAGCCCAGGACCACATGATGACGCGCGCACAGAGGACCGGTCTCGCTGCCGTGGTGGCCCTCCTCGCCTGCAGCAACGCCGCCCGTGCGGCGGAGCCGTCGCCCACCGCCCTACCGATCACCGTCGTCGTCCTCCGGACAGACGACGCCTACGACCAGGCCGGCGCGCTGACTCAGGCGCTCCGCTCCGCCATCAAGGAGGCCCCGGGGTGGTCGGTCCGCGAGGAGGATTTCTCGCTCGAGGTCCTGACGCTCTCCCTCCAGTGCGACGATCGGCCCGACGCGGGCTGCCAGGCCCGCATCGCCGACCAGATCAAGAGCGACCGCTACATCTGGGGCATGCTCCGCAGGAGCGACACCGAGGTCGAGGGCGAGCTGCACCTCTGGACCCGCGGCAAGCCGGAATCGAGCGTGCCGGTGAAGTACAGCGCGAACCTCACCGAGGCCAACGACGAGCCGCTCCGCAAGATCGCCACGCAGGCGATCGCGACGCTGACCGGCGGGCCGCCGAGCGGGGCTCTCCGCGTGAGGACGGGCGCCGCGCAGGCGAGCGTCTTCATCGACGGAAAGCCCGCCGGCAACGTGCACAACGGCGAGGCGACCTTCACGGTCACCGCCGGGCCGCACGACGTGCGCGTCAAGTCGGCCGGCTTCCTCGACTCCCAGGCGTCGGTCGTGGTCCTGCCCGTCGCCACGACGGACGTCGCGCTCAGCCAGATGCCAGCCGAATCGACGCGGACCAACTGGAAGCGCATGGGCGGGTTCATCGGCCTCGGCGCGGGGGCGGTGTTCGGCTCCGTCGCCGTCATCAGCTCCGTCCAGGTCGCGAGCATCCAGAGCGACGCGCGGTACGTGGCCTATCGAGGTCTGTTCACGGAGAACGTCGAGGACGTCTGCGCGCTCGAGAACCGCAGGGCCATCCAGGACGACTTCACCGCCGACGCGAAGACGGCCCGCAAGGGCATCGAGCTCTGCGAGAGGGCCGACACGTTCATGGCGCTCCAGTACGTCTTCTACCCGCTGGCGGTGGCGTCCGCGGGTGTCGGCGCGTACCTGCTCGTGACGAGCGACGGCCAGACCGCGGAGCGCGCCGGCTGGAGCGTGCAGCCCAGCGTCGGCCTCGGCGGCGGCGGCGTCGACGTGACGTACCGCTGGTGAGCTCTGCCTCGCTGCCCGCGATGACGGGGGGACGACCGTGCGGGTGATCGCCGGCCGGCTCGGCGGGCGGAGGCTCGCCGCGCCGCGCGGCGAGGGCACGCGGCCGACGGCGGACCGCGTGCGCGAGGCGCTCTTCTCCTCGCTCGGCGACGTCACCGGCGCGCTCGTCTGCGACCTGTACGCCGGCACCGGCGCGCTCGGCATCGAGGCGCTCTCGCGCGGCGCGCGGCGCGCGGTCTTCGTCGAGAGCGGCCGCCCCGCGCTCGCCGTGCTCCGCGAGAACCTCGCCGCGCTCGGCCTCGACGAGGCGGCGCGGGTCGTCCCGCTCCCCGTCGAGCGCGCGCTCGATCTGCTCCGCGACGAGGGCCCCTTCGACCTCGCGCTGCTCGATCCGCCCTACGCCGTCCTGGCCAAGGCCGCCGCGGCGGCCGCGCGCCTCGCCGGCCCGCTCGGCTTGCTCGCCCCGGAAGGGCGCCTCGTCCTCGAGCACGCGCGCCGCGATCCCTCCCCGGAGATCGCCGGGCTCACCTGCACCGCGAGCCGCGCCTACGGTGACACAGCGGTGTCGCTCTACACGCGCTGAGCCGCCTGCGCGCGCCAGCCATGCGCGCTGAGCCGCCTGCGCGCGCCGGCCACGCGCGAGCAGCCCTCCGCGCGGCGCTGTCGTGTTCATCCGGGGCGCATCCAGTTTCCTGGCGCGCTTCCCTGCCCGCCCTTGTAGACTCGCCCCCGCCGGACGCGCCCGCGTCTCGGCTCCGGCGCACGACGGTCCCGCCGAAGCGGCCGGACCTCGCGCGTCTCTCCGGGAGGACTTCTCAACGTGTCCGCATCGATGCCTCCGTCATCCCAGCAGATCCCGGGAAAATCCGGCGGCCCTGGGCCTTACATCGCAGGAATGGTCGTCCTTGCTGCGCTCATGGCGGGCCTGCTCTACTGGAAGCTGCGCCCGGAGCCGGCCGCGCCGCCTGCCGCGCCGACCGCCGCTGTCCCCGCCGAGACGAAGCCCGCGGAGCCTCCGCCGCTGTTCGCGCCCCCGCCGCCGCCGCCCGTCGAGGAGGTCGAGGACGCCGGCGTGGACGCCGGCAAGGTCGCGTCGGGGCAGGGCCCGGCCACCACCGGCAAGTCGCCTTGCTCCGGCAAGTGCGGCGACGGCGCGACCTCGCCCGCGCTCGACTCCGCCGTCCTGGGGCTCGCTCGCTCGGCGCAGGGTTGTTATAACCGCGCGCTGCGCACCTCGGAGGTCTCCGGCAAGCTGACGGTGAGCGTGCAGGTCGCCTCCAACGGCGCGGTGTGCAGCGCCTCGATCCTCAACGACACGGTGGGCTCGGGCGAGATTGCGTCTTGCGTCCTGGGACGTTTCCGCGGCAAATCACTGCCTCCGCCGCAGAGCGGATGCGTCGTGGTGAACGTTCCGATCAACTTCACCATCAAGCAATAGGAAGCAGCCGATGCGAACGCTCCCCCCCCGGATGGCCAGCTTGCTCCTCCTCGCGCTCGCGCCGCTCGTCCTGCAGAGCGCCGCGTGCCACGTCGATGAAGGAACCACGGCGCTCTGCGACAACAACCTCAACGCCGACCAGGGAATCGAGAACGATCCGGACGGTTGCTATCAGCTCCCGGCCTGCGTGGTGAATGGCCAGCTGGCGGCCCCTGAGGAGTGCTGCAAGAACGCGGAGGGCCTCGTCAACCCGGAGTGCGTCAAGGGGTATGCGTCGCGGACCTCCTCGGCCAGCACGGGCGGCGACGGCGGCTCGGACGGCGACGGGGGAAGCGGCGGCTCGGGTGGTGCCGGCGGTGCGGGTGGTGCCGGCGGCGCGGGTGGCTCGGGCGGCGCGGGCGGCGCCGGGGGGAGCGGCGGCTAGGCCGCGCGCGTCGATCGCGCCGTGGCGAGGAGCGCCGCTTCGAGCCGGGGGATCCTGCTCTCGGTCGCCTACGATGGGCGCCCGTTCGCGGGCTTCGCCCGCCAGCGCGACCAGCGCACGGTCTCGGGAGAGCTGCTCGGCGCGCTGCGCGTCATCGACCCCGGCATCCGCGAGATCCGCGGCGCGAGCCGCACCGACGCGGGCGTCCACGCGCGCGACCAGCGGGTCGCCTTCGACACGACGGCGCCGCTGCCGCCGCGCGGCTGGGTCCTCGCGACCGCGCGCCACCTCCCGGAAGAGATCGTGATCCGGCGCGCGGCCGTGGTGCGCCTCGGGTTCTCGCCGCGCTTCGAGAGCCTCCGCAAGCGCTACCGCTACCTGGTCCTCCGGGATCTGGTCCGCGACCCGTTCCTCAGCCGTCGCGCCTGGCGGGTCGAGGGCATCACGGACGAGGCGATCGAGCGGGCGCGCGCCGAGGCGCTCGCCGCGAAGGGCACCCACGACTTCGCCGCGTTCCGGACGAGCGCGGACGAGCGGACGACCACGGTGCGGACGCTGTACGGCGTCGAGCTGTCGCTCGATCCCGCGGACCCGCGCGTCGTGCGGATCGACGTCGAGGGGAACGCGTTCCTGCACAACATGGTGCGCATCCTGGTCGGCACCTTGATGGACGTGGCGCGCGGCCACCTCGCGCCCGGCGCGATCGCGCGCGCGCTCTCATCGCTGGACCGGCGCGACGCAGGGATCACGGCGCCGCCGGACGGGCTCTACCTCGAGCGCATCCACCTGCGCGACGACGGGCAGGAGGCCTGGCCGGCGGGGCCTTCCGACGGAGGCTCGGCGGACGACGCCGCGCCGATGGACCTCGACGCGCTGGCGGAGAGCGCCCCCGAGGAGTGACGCCGCCCGTCGCCGCGCGTCACACAGAATCCACCGCGGACGCATGGACGGCACGCGCTCGCCTTGGTAGCACAGCGACGTGCACGTCGGACTGGACCGCCTCCCGGATCTTCCGCAGCTCCAGCGCCTCCGTTCGACTCGCCTGGGGGTCCTTGCGCACCCGGCGAGCGTCGATCGCGAGCTGACCCACATCGCCTTCGTCCTCGAGCGCCTCCGCCTGCGCCCGCGCCTCTTCTTCGGCCCGGAGCACGGCTATGGCGGCGAGGCGCAGGACATGGCGACGGTGATGAGCAGCGTCGACGCGCGCTCCGGCGCGGGCATCGTCAGCCTGTACGGCGAAAGCTTCGAGGATCTCTCGCCTTCCGCGGCGGATCTCGCGCAGATCGACGTGCTCCTCATCGATCTCGCCGACGTCGGCGCGCGGTACTACACGTTCGTCTGGACGGCGCTCCTCGCGCTGCGGGCGGCCCACGCGGCGGGCGTGCACGTCGTGCTGCTCGACCGGCCGAACCCCCTCGGGGGCGCGGCGGAGAGCGTCGAGGGCGCGACGCAGGCGCCGGGGTTCCTGTCGTTCGTGGGCCTGGAGCCGGTGCCCATCCGCCACTCGCTCACGGTGGGCGAGCTGGTCGCGCTCTTCGCGCGGCGCGAGGGCATCCCGCTCGGCGACGTCGCCTGCGGGCTGCAGGTCGTGGCGGTCGAGGGTCATCGCCGGGAGGCGCTCGCGTCCGGGTGGGATCGCCCGTTCGTCTTGCCGTCGCCCAACATGCCGACGACGGACACCGCGCTCGTCTACCCGGGCGGCTGCCTGCTGGAGGGGACGAACCTGTCGGAGGGCCGCGGCACGACGCGCCCGTTCGAGATCGTCGGCGCCCCCTGGCTCGACGGCTGCGATCTCGCCGCGCGCCTCGCGTCCACGGCGCTGCCGGGCTTCGTCGCGCGGCCGCTCACCTTCCGGCCCACCTTCCAGAAGCACGCGGGCAAGATCTGCGGCGGCGTCCAGATCCACGTCACCGATCCGCGCGCCTTCCGCCCGGTCGCGACGTACGTCGCGCTCATCGCGTTCGCCTGCAGGCAGCAGCCCGAGCAGTTCCGCTTCCGCACCGAGCGGTACGAGTACGTCGACACGATCCCGGCCTTCGATCTGCTCACCGGCTCCGCTGCCGCGCGCCTCGCCATCGCGGCCGGCGAGGATCCGCTGGCGATCGCCATGGAGGTGTCGCGCGCGGATCCGGCCTGGCCCGAGGTGATGCGGGAGGCGCAGGCGGCCGTCTCCGCCTGCTGAGCGCCGCCCGCGCGGCTCAGCGATCGTAGCGGTCGTACGGCTCCTGCCGGGAGGCGGCGCCGGTCGAGTACCTCGTGGTGAGGGCGACGAGCACGAGCGCGAGCCCGGTGACCACGAAGAAGGTCCGCGCCGGGAGCTCGGCGGAGAACCCGAACAGCCAGGGCGACGCGAGCAGCGCGGCGGCGAGGGAGGTCTCCAGCGCGCCGTGCACCGAAAACGGGATCATCCTGGCGGCGCCGAGCGGCTGATCGGACAGCAGCGTCACGACGAGGTGCGCCACGGCGGCGACGTAGCAGACCGCCGTGGGCACCGGATCGAGGCGGAGCGCGAGCGGCGCGAGCGCGAGCAGGACGACGACCGCGTAATCGACGTATCCATGATGGCGGGGAGATAGAAGCTTCATCGGTGCCTCCTTGGAGGAGCTCCCCTCACCCGGTGCATCGCATGTGCCGGTGAGCGGCTGTCGACGCGCGCGCCCCGGCCGCTCCGGAACGCAGCGCCGGCCAGGATCAGGGTGGTTGTCGCTCGCCCGGGACGGGCAGGAGGGGTGCTCGTCGTGCTCACATGAAGGGAGCGGAGGGCGCGAGTGAACCCGATCCGGCACGGAGCGGGGCAGGGTGGCTCACGGGAGCTCTGGACCCTTCACGCTTGCTCTCGCCGAGCGCGCAGCCCCGAGAGGGCCTCTCCGGAGTCCAGCGCGCGTCGCCGTCACCTCGCGCACGTTCGAGACACACCGTGTCTCCGAGGCCTCGATCTTCAGGATCTCCTGGCCGCGGGCGGAGCTCCGCTCGCCGCCGAGCCCGAGGCCCCGGAGCGCGTCGCCGAGCCCCCCGCGGATCCGGCGCTCAGCCCGTCGACAGGAGCTCGTCGAGCACGGCCCCGTACTCGTCGAGCAGCGGGTGCGGCGGCAGGCCGCGGCACATCGCGCGCAGCTCTTCGAACCTCGCGATCTGCATGTCCCTGCCGCGCTTGAACATCGACCACGGATCGCCGTGCTCGCGCGCGCAGACGATGATCGACTGGAAGTTGTCTATCTTGTCAGCCAGCGTGATCGCCTGCGCTTCCCAGGGCTTCTTCGGGAACGCCTCGAGATAGAGCCGCTTGCGGTCTTCCCAGGGCAGCGCCCTGTCCTGCTCGGTCACGTGGCGGACGAGCGTAGCGACGCGATCGCCGAAGCGCTGGCTCAGCTCGTCGAACGTGACGCCCTGGTCCTCCATGGCGTCGTGCAGCGCGCCGGCCGCGACGACCTCGTCGTCGAAGCCGTGGCGCGCGAGCAGGACCGCCACGCCGGCGAGGTGGCTGATGTAGGGGACGTCGGCGTTCGGATACTTGCGCTTCTGGGCTCGATGCCAGACCGCCGCCTGGTCGAGCGCACGCTTGAGGAGGGTGCCCATCGCGATGTCCCGCCAACCATAGCCGCTCGGCGTCCAGAGCGCAGGCGCCCGAGCGCCCCCTGTGCCGTCCAGCAGGTCCTCCGTCCGGATCGGACCCCGCGCCGTTCGAGGCTCGCCCTCGAGGGCCGCGGCGGTTCGAGCGCCCGGCGTGCCACGAGCTCGGTGAGCGGCGTGCGCCGAGCGCGCTCGCTGCGCGGCGGGCAGGCGCCACGAAGGGCGCGCCGGGCGAGGTGTGCGGCGCGCCGCCGCATCGCCGGCGATCCCGCGCTGCCGGCCCGGGCGCCCGCCTCGCGCCAGCGCGACGGGGCGCCGGAGCGGTCGCGCCGTCGCGCTGGCCATTCGCGAGGGTGGCTGGAGCGACCGACCCTGGAGTCGGACCGCATCGCGCCGGGGCCGCCGCGACGACATGGGCTCTCCCGGCCCTCTCTGCGGCTCGACGGTCCCTCTCTTTCAGTCGTCCGGCGCGCAGCGCGGGATATGCGCTCTTCGACGAGGTCGACTTCGCCCGCGCGGCACGGCCCGCTCGCGGCGGCGTCGCTGCGATGAAGCGCGCGCCGCCTGCGCGCGATCGCCTCTCGTTCGTTCAGCGGATCGGGGAATGCGCTGGGGGTGGCGCGGAATGGTCGGGGAATGGTCCGGGAGGTGCGCGCAAGTCCTACGAACATGCGGACGACGTCGCTCGTTGCTCAAGACTCCGCACTTGCCGACCTGTATACTCATCCGCGACAGCGTCTTATATCGTCATGCGAAACCCGCCGATGCAGGGTGCCACCTCATGAGACTTTGGCCTCTCCGTTCGCTTGCCACCGCGCTGGCCGCCCTCGTCGTCGTCCCTCTCCTTCCCGCGCCTGCGCACGGGCAGGACGCGCCGGTCAACCCCGGAGGCATGGCCCTGAGCCGCTTCGTGCCGGCGCCGGCCGGGGACCGCATGTTCAGCGTGCCGTCGCCGTTCGTGGCAGGGCACCTCACACCGCATGTGATGCTGCTCGCCGATTACGCGAGCAACCCGCTGGTCCTGCGGCGCGAGCGCGACGGCGCCGAGATCGGCGCGGTCGTCAGCGATCAGCTCACGTTCCGCCTGGGCGCGTCGCTCCCGCTCTGGAACAAGCTGAGCGTCGACCTCGATGCGCCGCTCACCGCGCTGCAGTCCGGGGACAGCCCGAGCGGCGGCGGCCAGCTGTTCCCGTCGCCGAGCGGCGCGGCGCTCGGCGACGTGCGGCTCGGCGCGCGCTTGCAGCTCCATGGTGCGTACCATGACCCGTTCCAGCTCGCCGTCGGCGCCTACCTCTGGTTGCCGACCGGCGCGGACGACTCGTTCGTGAGCGACGGGAGCGTCCGGGCGATGCCGTACGTCGCGGCCGGCGGCCGCATGGATCGGCTCGTCTGGTCGACCGCGCTGGGCACCGAGGTCCGGCGCTCCCAGTCGTTCGGCGGCGTGGCGCAGGGGACGATGCTCACGCTGGGCGGCGGCGTCGGGTTCCTCGCGCTGGACGGCCGGCTCCAGGTGGGGCCGGAGCTCAGCGCCGCGATGGTGCTCGAGGACATCAGCAGCCGCTCGACCAACGCGGAGCTCCTCCTCGACGCGAGGTATCGATTCCTGCCCTTCATGGAGGCGGGCATCGGCGTCGGGCCGGGGATCACCTCGGGGATCGGGACGCCGGACGTGCGCGCCGTCGCGATGGCCGCCTTCACGCCGGAGCAGCCGACGGATCAGGACAGGGACGGCATCGGCGATCCCGAAGACGCGTGCCCGAGCGTGCCGGGCGTGCGCAGCGGCGACCCGAAGAAGAACGGCTGCCCGCCGCCGCCGGACCGCGACGCCGACGGCATCGTCGACGCCGAGGACGCCTGCCCCGCCGTCGCCGGCGTGCGCAGCGACGACCCGAAGAAGAACGGCTGCCCGCCGCCGCCGGACCGCGACGCCGACGGCATCGTCGACGCCGAGGACGCGTGCCCCGCCATCGCGGGCGTGCGCAGCGACGACCCGAAGAAGAACGGCTGCCCGCCGGACCGGGACGACGACGGCGTGGCCGACGCCGAGGACGCGTGCCCCGACGTCAAGGGGCTGCGCTCGAAGGACCCGGCGAAGAACGGCTGCCCGCGCGACACCGACGGCGACACGTTCCGCGACGACACGGACGCCTGCCCGAGGGAGAAGGGCTTCGCGGATCCGGACCCGGAGAAGCACGGCTGCCCGAAGGCGGTGCGCGTGACCGAGAAGCACGTGGTGATCCTCCAGCAGGTGCAGTTCGACACGAACAAGGCCACCATCAAGCCGGTGAGCGATCCGCTGCTCGACGAGGTCGCCGAGGTGCTGAAGGAGCACCCGGAGATCGAGCTCATCGAGATCCAGGGTCACACCGACAACCGGGGCACCGTGGAGCACAACAGGATCCTGTCGCAGAACCGCGCCAACTCCGTCATGGCGGCGCTGGTCCGCCGCGGCATCGATTCGACGCGGCTGACGGCCCAGGGCTACGGCCGGGAGCAGCCCATCGACGACAACGCGACGGAAGCCGGGAGGCAGCGGAACCGGCGAGTCCAGTTCAACATCATCAAGAAGGCCGCGTACAAACCGCAGGCAGAGACCGGAGAGGATCGATGAGAAAGCAGTTGAGCATCACGGGGCTCGCGTCCCTCACGCTGATCGGGCTCACGACCGCCAGCGCGACGGCCGAGCCCAAGCTGCGTGTACAGGTCGATCAGCAGGGCGACTTCGCCCTCATCGGGAGCTCGATCGGGCAGGAGTGCCGCTCCGCGACGCCGAGGCCCACGGAGGGCACGATGGGCGCCTGCGGCCAGTCGACCGTCGAGTCGGGGCCCGATCTCTTCTGGCGGTCCGACTCGCCTGCTGACGGCAGGGCGGAGGCGAGCCTCGATATCACCCCGGAGATGGCGCGCACGACCGCGGTGCTCACGCTGCCCGAGGGGGCGGCGGTGACCCACGCGTTCCTGTACTGGGCCGCGCGCAACACCGCCGGCGCCGATCCGGAGGTGGAGCTCCACCACGCGGGCGGCTACGACGGCACGGTGACCGCCATCGACTCGGTCGAGACGGTGATCAACCAGGGGAAACCCAACGAGTCGCACAACTACCAGTCCGTCGCCGACATCACCTCGATCGTGAAGGAGAGCGGCGCCGGGGCCTACCGGGTGGGCGGCGTGGACGTCGTCGACGTGAGGGACAGCGACGACGACGTGGTCTTCGTGGCGTGGTGGATGGTGGTGTTCTACGAGGCGCCGAGATCGCCGATGCGCAACCTCGCGCTGTTCGACGGGCTCGACCGGGTCTCCGACGTGGGCTGGCAGCAGGTCGAGCTCTCGGGCTTCAAGGTGCCCGACGCCGGCTTCGTGGCGAAGCTGGGCATCGTCGCGTTCGAGGGCGACAACTCGAACACCGGTGACAGCGTGTTCTTCAACCCCAAGAACCCGGGGAAGCCCGATCTGGCCGAGGCGCTGAGCGACGAGCTGAACCCCGCCGACAACTTCTTCAACAGCACCCGTTCGGCGCTCGGAAAGGCGGTGTCGGTGGAGGGCGATCTCCCGAGGATCCCGGGCACACCTCAGAGCATGTCGGGGGTCGACATCGACATCGTGGACGTCAGCGCGAAGCTCACGCCGGGGGACGATCGGGCCACGCTCGTCGCCACGAGCAGGGACGAGCTCTATTTCCTCGCGGGGTGGGTGACGTCGATCTCCAACTATGGGCCTGATTTCAGCAAATCGAGCAAGGTGGCCACGGACCTCGGCGGGCTGCCGACCTACCGCGGGGACGCCGTCGAATACCGCATCACGGCGACGAACACGGGCAATGACGAGGCCGTGGGCGCGGTGCTGACGGACGCGCTGCCTGCTGGGGTGACGTTCGTCCCCGGCTCGCTGTCGATCGTCGACGGGCCGAACGCCGGTCCCCAGACGGACGCGCCTGGCGACGACCTCGGGGAGTACGATCCCGCGACGCGGACCGTCACGTTCTGGCTCGGGGATGGGGCGGACGGCGCGCAGGGCGGGAGCATCCCTGTCGACGGCAGCGTCACGGTGCGCTTCGAGGTGACGGTCGACGCGGACGCGCCGGACCTCATCAAGAACCAGGCGAAGATCGCCGCGGCGGGCGCGTTCGGCGCGCCGGTCAGCGACGATCCGACGGACGGCAACGGCGACGCCCCGGGCGCGCCGCCGACCGAGGTCGCCGTGGTGCCGGAGTCTTTCTACGCGGCCGGCAGCGGCATGCTCGGCCCCTGCGCGGCCAGCCCGCAAGGCCGGGATGGGAGCGCCGGCTGGCTCGCGGGGCTCGCGCTGGCCGGTCTGCTCTGCCGGCGGCGCAGGGGGTAGACGATCACCGCCGCGTCAGCGCTCGGCCAGCGCGTCGTCGAGCGTGGGCGCGGTGAGCACACGTTCGGTCCAGCCTTCGATCTGCACGGCGTCGGCGGCGCGGATGCGCGCCTCGATCGGCTGCGGCAGCTCGCCGAAGCGCAGCCGGAGCTGCTTCAGCAACGTGCTCCGCTGCCCCTCGAGCCGGCCCTCTCGCTCGCCCGCCAGCCGGCCCTCTCGCTCGCCCGCCAGCCGGCCCTCCTCGCGAAGGTAATCTGCGATGGTCACGATCTCCTCCTCGGCATCCGGTCCCGCCGCCACGAGCAGCCTCGGCAGCAGCTTGTCGGGCTCGCGCGGGTCGGCGATGCTCAAGATATACCGCCACACGCGCACGAGCGCAGCCCCTCCGTCAGGCGCCCGACGCACCTCCTGGACCACGTCGCGCCACGCCGACAGGCGCTCCACCAGATCCTCGGGATCGCGCGCATGCCGGAAGCACCAAAGCACCAGCCGCCCCAGCGCCGTCATCGCCCGCGCGCGCAGCGCCTCGTCCGTCTCCTGGCTGATGTCGTCCAGCACGAACCGGAACTGCGGCACATACTCGGCCATCAGCGTCCGCGTTTCCGGCGGCACCTCCAGCAGATCCTGGAACGAAACCGCCGCGCTCCAGCCACCCTCGCTGTGGTGCAGCACCACGGGCAGGATCGCCGGGAGGAGCGTCGCCCTCGGGTGGCGCTCCAGGTAACCCTGCCAGATCCGCACCATGTACGTGAGCAGCCGAAACGCCATCAGCGGGTGCGTCGTGCTCTGGTGCTCGAAGAGCACGTAGACGAACAGCGACGCTCTCTCGAGCCTGGCGGTGAAGAGGAGATCGCTGTGGCTCGCGGCAAGCGCATCATCGATGAAGCTGCCGGGTTGCAACGCCAGCGAGGCGAAGTCGATGCGGGCCGCCAGGGCGGCAGGTAACGCCTGGCGCAGCGCCGCAGCCGCGTGCTCCGGCTGGCCGAACGTGGACTTGAACAGGGCGTCATGAGGGGTGGGCGTCATCGATCACCACCGCCACCGGCGCGCACCTTGGCAGCCAGCTCGCCGAGCTCACGCATCGCCGCCTCATCACGACCAACTGCGATTGCGTAGGCCCGAAGCTCGGCGTTCTCGAGAAAGGCACGGCAGACCTGCGACGCGTGCAGCTCGCTAGCCCGCATGCTGACGAGCGCGACCCACCACGCGATGACGTCCGCCTTCCTCTCTGCGAGGACACCATCCCACGCGTCCTCGGTGAGCAACGGGGCTCCCTCGGCCAGCATCCGTACGAGCAGACGCTTCCCCTGCTCCGCATCGTCGAGGGCCTCCGCGATCTTCGGGTCCCCGCCACGGAGGCCCGCGAGCACCGTCATCACGCTCCATGCCATCGCCCGCACCCAGGTTCGCTGGTTCGGGCCCATCGCATCTGCGGAGCGGAGCACCGCGAGCGCCTCCGTATCGTCGCCGGCAACGTCGCCCGCGCTCGCGACGAAGGCGTTCAGGCCGTCCGCGTGCTCGCGGAGATGCGCCTCGATCGTCGCGCTCTTCTCGCACAGCTGCGCGGCGAGCGCAGGCCCGCGATCGCCGAACACCTCCGAAAGATCGGCGGCGATCGCCGCTGGCTCGATGCTGATCCGAAGATGCCGTCCTGCAGCCACCATATCGAGGAAGAAAGAGCCAAGCAGCGACGCGACCGTGTGCGGCGCCCCCGGCGGCTTACAAAACGCGACCAGCGGCTCGCGCGCAGGAGGCGGCACCGCGACCCATGTCGAAGCGAGGATCGCGACGAAATCCTCCGGCGAGAAGCGCGGACCTTCCGGCGCGAGGCAAGCGAGCCGGCACGCATCACGCAGACCGCGCCCTGCGTTGAGCCAGGCGATCACCAGGCGGCCTGCGCCGAGCGAAGCTGGCGATTTGCACTCGGCGAGCGCACGCTGCCATTCACGTGCGCCGTCCTCGCCCGGGAACGCGCGCAGCATGGCCTCATGCTGCTCGCTCGCCTCCCCGAGGAACACACGCTTGAACGCGCCGGGCAACGCGCCCGCAGCGTAGCGAGCACGCAAGCGCTCGATGAGCCGCGAGGCATCGACGCGCACAGGCAGCGGCAGCTCGCGGCCGAGCAGGGGCGCAGCCAGCCGCCTGGCTTCCTCGGCCTGCCCGCGGTCGATGTCGCCCCACACCATCGCATTCCGCGGAAAGCGCTCTTCGACGAGCATCGCCGCCGCGAGCACGGCGAAATGGTACGGACAGCCCTGCGTCTTGTCGCCGAAGACGCGCGCGGGGCCGCCGGTGTCGCCTTTGTCCGGCATGGCGGCGGTGACCACGATATCGCCGTCGGGGCCTTGATCCCGGCGCGCCGTGTACCGGCCAAGGTCGCGGTAGAGCGACTGGCACTCGGCCGTTTGCAGGCTGTCGCGGTCGCCGACCACGGACCAACACGCCCTCCTGGGGTCATCGACATCACGACGGAGCGAGCGCATGTACATCGGCACGCGCACCCCCTCGATCGAGCGCCAGCCCCAACCCAGGAGGCGCGGCTGCCACGCCGAAAGGAGCGCGAGCGTCTCGTCGTAGGTGGCTGCCCACTCGGCCTCGTCGATGCCTCGCGGATCGATGTCGAGAATCACGTGCACGCCCATGGGTCGATCCTTCTGGCCGGCGTGTGCAAATGGCCGGCGTGATGGGGCAAGCGCCTCCGCGGCGCGGAAGGACAAGCGTCGGTCTTGCACCGCCCAATACGGGATCGGCGGCGCGCCGTCTCTGAGGCCGATTCGCTAGCAAGTCGCAGGCAGGTTGACCATGGAAAAGAAATCTATTTTTGGACGCGATTCACGAGATGGCATCGAGCGGTGTCGTGCAATTACGACAAGGCAAAGCATCTCATCTCTCAATCGTCCCTCACACGCGCCCGTGCTGCTGGCCAAACCTGGCTCGGTTGCCTCAGGCCAACGTTGCCGTCCCGCAGGCCAACAGAAAGAGTGGGTGTCATCGAGTGCCCCGAAGGCGCCGCACACCGGCGACGTGACTCCACCCATGAATTACGGGGATATCTGCCGAGTGATTTGGGATTGCGCTGAACAGGCGCTTTGCTCGCCATGCCCGGGAACCGTCCCCCTGGACCGCACCGTGGCTACCGCCCGAGCCGCTCTGCCCTGGTCACGAGCACCGCCCATGTCGTCTCCTCCTCTTCGGTGAGACGGAAGCTCCGGGCGCGCATCGGAGGCCTTCCCGCGCCGCTGGCAGAGACCTTGGTGGGCGCGTCAGAAGCCTCCCGGCGCGCAACGCAGGCTCTGCGCGCGACAGGAGCCCTCGGCCCCGCTGCCGCGGGCCCTCGCCCTTGAAGAAAGCCCTCCAGCACGCCGCGAGGGCCACTCGCGGGAGCGCCCGTGCTCGGGCCGCGATCAGTTGATGGTGAAGGACTTGCTGACGGAGACCGAGCCCCCGCCGAAGGCAGGCACCCGCGCGCCGCGGAACAGCCTGGCGACGCAGCCGCCGACGCTGGTCCCGGCGAAAGGCGCCCCCTGGACTTCGGCCGACGTGACGCTGCCGCTCGGCGCGAAGGTGACCTTGACCCTGCCGGTCCCGGTCGGTCCGCCGGCCTTCTTGCAGCTCTTGGCGGAGCCAGCGGCCGCGCCGAGCGCCGAGCTCGCGGCGCCACGGTTGAACTCGGCGCCTCCGGACGCCGCCGGCTCCGGCTTCGATGCCGCCGGCTTCTCCGCCGCGGCGGCGGGCGCGGACGCCGGCTTCTCCGCCGCGGCGGGCGTCGCCGCGGCGGGCGTCGCGGCGCTCGGGGCCTCGGCGCTGGCGGTGGGCTCCGCGGACGGCGCCGCCGTCTCCGCCGTGGACGGCGTTGCGGCCGCAGCGGTCTCGGCAGACGGCGGCGCCGGCGCCGCCGTCTGCGCAGGGCTCGGCACCTCGGCGGGGGCGGTGTTCGCCTGCTCCGGCGTGACCGTCGACGCCTCTTGCGTCGGCGACTGCATGAAGAAGAAGGCGACGCCGCCAATCAGCACGACCGCGGCGATCGCGGCCGCGATCAGACCCGTGCGGCCCTTCTTTGTCGAGGCCTCCGGCGCCGTGAGCGGAGAGAGCGACGAGAGCGACGCGGGCGGCACCGACGCCTTGGACGGAAGCGACATCGAGGGAGGCGGCCGCGAGTCCGTCACCGGCGCCAGCAACGGCGGCGGCGCGAGCATCGGCGCGGAGGCGATGGCGCCGCCGCCGAGGTTCAGCAGGTCGTCATAGCCGGCTCGACCGTTGTTCTTCGAGGGGCGGTTCGAGGGACGCCGGCCCGACGGGAGCTCGTCTTCTTCCTTCTGCTTGGCCGCCGCCGCGTTCTCGGTCGCGGTGAGCGCCGAGAGCGAGAAGAGGACCGAGTTCTCGTTGCGCTCGCCCACCTGGCGATCGAGGCCCGGCGGCGGGGCGGACCCGGCGGGGTCCTCGGCGCGCTCCGCGGCGCTGAAGACGTCGACCGCGGCCCCCCGGGCCGCGCGACGCGCAGCCGCTGGCGCCGGTGCGCCGCCTGGGGCCGGCGCCGCGGCCACTGGGCTCGCCGGCGCCGCGGCCGCTGGGCTCGCCGGCGCCGCGGCCGCTGGACTCGCCGGCGCCGCGGCCGCTGGACTCGCCGGCGCCGCAGCTTCCGGGACCTTCGCCGATGCGACGGCTGCAGGCGCCGGGGTCGCGGCCCCCGCTTGGTTCAGGGCGCGCCGCGAGTCCTTCATGACCACGGTCCCCTCGGGCCCGAACCTGAGCCCAGCAGGCGCCGGAGCCGTGGGGACCGGCGCAGCTGCAGCGGCAGGCGCCGGAGCGGCGGCCGGCGCAGAGACCGCTGCGGGCGGAGGCGCCGCTGCGGCCGCCGGTGCAGCTGCAGCAGGGACGGCCGCGGCAGCGGGCATGGGCGTCGCGATCGCGGGCGCAGCGGCAGCGGGCGCCGCCGCGGCGACGGCTGCTGCGGGCGCGGGCGCCGCGTCTTCCTGCGAGGAGAATCGCTCCTTGAGCTCCGGGACGCTGGCGATCGGCAGCCAGTCGCCCATCCCGTCCTTCCACACGTACGTGTCGTTGCTCAGGCCTCCGCGCGCGTACTCGGCCACGAGCTCGGCGGTCGTCATGGTCCGCTCGTCGCCCTCGGCGACGTTGACGGTCCACGTGTCGGGCGCCGCCGCCGCGGGCGCGCCGCCCACGTCGGCCACGAGCTTCGCCTCGGCGTCATCCGACAGGTCGCCCTGCTGCTCCACGGTCGCGTCCTGCGGTGCGGCCGGGGCAGCCTCATTCGCGCCGTGGACCACCATCGAGTGGTTGCACTTCTTGCATTTGATCTTGACCGTCTTGCCGGCGACTTTCTCGTCGGCAATCGTGTACTTGGCCTGGCACGACTCACACGTAATCTTCATGCGACTGTCGCCCTTCCCGTTCCGGCATGCGGGCATGGGTTCAACGACCACACACGCGCACGATCACGCGGCCCGGTCGGTCGACGCAGAATAGCGGGACGGCGCGAGGCCGATCAAGGCGGCGACTTCTTTTATGATCGCCGCCGGCGCAGCGCCGCGCGATGACGCAGCGCGCGTCCACGTCCTCGCGCAGCGCGCGCAGTGTGGCGCGATCAATTGAGCAGCAGCAGCTGCGTGCCGTCCTTCCCGCAGAACATCGCCTCGCTCGGATAGCGGTCGCCGCAGGTTGGGCAGATCTTTCCACGAGCCCGCAGCGTCGGCCGGACCGGCGCCGCGGCTGGCCCTGCGGCGCCCGCGAGCGAGGCCCCCGAGGGCGCCGGCGCGCCCTCGGCGCCTG
The DNA here is from genome assembly GCF_051520435.1 of Sorangium sp. So ce363. Taxonomy (NCBI): domain Bacteria; kingdom Pseudomonadati; phylum Myxococcota; order Polyangiales; family Polyangiaceae; genus Sorangium; species Sorangium sp. So ce363. The sequence continues at coordinate 11,180,495 of NZ_CP150333.1, forward strand.
CGCTGTCGCGCTCGCCGGCGGCGCCGGCCGTGGAGGTCGGGCCCTCCACATCGCTTCCTGTCCGCCGGCGGCCTCGGCGGAGCAGGATCAACCCGGCAAATCCGAGGCAGGCCGCGACCCCGCCCACGATGGCCACGAACAGGTTCTTGCGCTGGCGTCCCAGGTCCTCGCCCGAGGTCGTGCGCCCGCCGATGGTGCCGGCCGCGATCACCACGACGGCGGCCTGCTCGCTCTCGCCGGCCTCGTTGAGCCCGCTCGCCGCGAGGAGTGCGTCGTAACGATCGGGGCTCGTCACCTCGATCGCGACGGTCACCCCCTTGCCGGCGACGGACGCGACGAGGCCGAGCGCCCCCTCGCCCGCGCCGGCGCCGAGCGAGAGGGCGCCTGTCGCGTCGACCGTCGCAGCGGAAGCGAGCGGCCCCGGCGCGATCGACCACGTGGGCCTCGTCGGGAGCGCGCACCCCTCCGCATCCATGACCAGCGCGCGGAACTGAAAGCGTTCGCCCGGCCGCATGAGCTTGCGCGACGGCGTGACCTCGAGGCGCGCCGGCTCGCCGGGGGCGTCGCAGGTGCGCGAGGCCGCGGGCTTCTTCTCGGCTGCGGCGGGCGCCGCGGGCGGAGCGCTCACGACCGGCGGCGGAGCGCTCGCCACCGGCGGCGGGGCGCTCGCCGCGGGGGGCGCTTCGCCCTCGCGCCGGACGAGCGAGTAGGTCCGCGTCCTCGTGACCGACGCGCTGCAGGTCGTGTCCTGGATGATGAACTGGTACTGCCCCGTCTCCACCATGTTGATGCTGGCGTCGGTCGCCTGGGTCGTGGTGGTGACCACGGCGCGGCGGGGATCGCTGGCCGGCGTCGTGCAGCGGGTCTGCCAGGAGCGCGCGTTGCCAGACGCCGAGTGCTTGCTCCGCGCGAGCCCAGGCATCTGCTCCCAGCACTCGGCGGTGCTCCACGACCGTCCGGCGCCCGAGATCGAGAGCTCCGAGCCGTGCTGCTGGATCTGCACGGCGCCGCCCGGGGCACCCTGCGGGCGAGGCCTGGGCCCGCACGCCTGCCCCCAGGCGGATACCGACCACTGTTCAGTGAGGGCGCTCGCGGTCCAGGACCCGCTCAGCGTCGGCAGGTCCTGCGCGGCGCCCGCGCGAGGGATGGCGACGGCGAGAGCAATGGACGCGAGCGACGCGAGCGACGCGAGCGACGCACGGCGAAGCGCGTGGAGCAGGGCCGACGAGGCGAGCAGCGGGCGTCGCACAGGCGAACCGTAGCAGCGCCCGCGCGCGGGCGGCAGCCGGCAGGCTCGAAGCGCCGCCCGCGCGGTGCCGTGCGGCGCGAGGTGCGCGAGGTGCGCGAGGTGCCAGACCGCAGCGAGCGGCGGCGCGGCCCGCTCGTTCAGCCACCGCGTCCCGCGCCCGACCATCGACCAACCACCGCGTCCAGGGCGGCGGGGCGCCCGCGGGCCCGAGGCGCAGGTCCCCGGCGTGCGTGAGCGACGAGCAGACGAGCAGACGAGAAACGCGTGACACGCAACCGCCCGGGGCCACCCTCACCAGCGCCCGAGAGCAAGAGCCGTACAAAATGCTCACGCCGCGAAAAAGGATCTGGACAGGCAAAATAAAGATTCGTTACATTGAAAAATGGTCCCGTGCGCATTCTGCATCAAATCTCGTCAGGCACTCCCGCGTACCTGATCCGATCCTGCTCGTCCCTCGACCCCTGCGAAGGGTCGGAGAGGGCTGCTGAGCGTCGCCGCACGCCGCCGAACGTCCAGCGCGCCCCAAGCGAACCGCGAGCTGCGCACCGACCGTCGAGCCGGCGAGTGCTCTGGCAATCGAACTCGATGCACCAGACTGCGCTCGTCTTCGCGGACCGCAAGCAGACCGTGAGCAGCCCAAAAGCGTCACCGCACGACCCAAAATTGTCACCGTGCAACTCGACACTTTTCTCGCACCTATCGCCAAAAAGATCTGGACACCTCCACCTCTGAGTTGCTAACTTACACACTGTTACCTTGCGCATCCGCTCTCCGATCGAAGCACAAGCACCCGCGTACTTGATCCGATCCTGATCAGCCCGCGGGGGCTCATTCCGACCGGAGCCCGCGAAACCGACCTCGCCTGACCCGTGTGTCATGGTGCCTTCTATTCGGATGACGCTCCAGCAATGGTTCACCCGTGAGGACCTCGAGGAGCTACCAATGAAGCAGTTCGCAATCGCATCTTCTGTCGCGCTCGCCACGCTGTTCATCACCGCCACCAGCCTCGCCAACACCACCCCTCCGTCGCCCACCTGCACCGTGATCAAGCGGGGTGTCCTCGGCGACATCTACAACGCCGAGATCTGGAGCCTCGCCCCGAGCTACCACGTCCCGACCCCGTTCGAGGTCAACACCGGGTACTCGAGCTCGGTCGGAGAGAAGCGCGCATTATTCCGCTTCGATCTCAGCCCCATCCCCGCCGGCTCTCTCGTCACGTCGGCCACGTTCTACGCCCAGACGTACACGAGCACCGCGCAGACCGTGTACGTCCACCAGGTGCTCGCCCCCTGGAGCGAGGAGCTCGTCACGTGGAACAACTTCGGCGGCATGGACCCCGCCGCGTTCACCTCGTTCGTGCCCAACGTCACCGGGTGGAGCTCGGTCGATCTCACCGGGATCGTGCAGGACTGGGTGGACGGGACGGCGCCGAGCCACGGGATCCTCCTGGAGGAGGGCGCCAGCGGGAAGACGTCGTACAAGGGCAGCGCCCACACCGATGTGTCTTACCGGCCTCTCCTCGAGGTCTGTTACACGGCGCCGAAGGGCTCGATCGGCGACAAGGTGTGGTTCGACGCCAACGCGGACGGCATCGAGGACGCCTCGGAGCTCGGCATCTCCGGCGTCGTCGTCGACCTCTTCGGCGACGCGAACTGCGACGGCGTCGCCGACGGCGCCCTGCTCCAGACGGCCGTGACCGGCGCGAACGGCGTCTACCGCTTCACCGAGCTCGAGGCGGGCTGTTACGTCGTCGACGTCGACGACGCGACGCTCCCGCTCGGCCATATCCTGACCAGCGACGACGAGCCGCTCGGCGTGTCCCTCGACGCGGGTGAGAACGTGGCCAACGCCGACTTCGGCTACGTGACGTACTCGTCGATCGGCGACACGGTGTGGCTCGACAGCGACGCCGACGGGCTCTACGAGCCGGAGACCGGCGAGCTCGGCGTCAATGGCGTCCGTGTCGAGCTGTTCCAGGGGGCCCAGCTGATCGACTTCACGATCACCGGCACGAGCCCCTACACCGGCCAGCCCGGCTTCTACCTCTTCGACACGCTCCCGGCGGGCGCCTACTCGGTGGTCGTCACGTCCGACAACTTCATGACGAGTGGTCCGCTCGCTGGACAGGAGCCGACGGCCGACCCCGACGGCGGGCTCGACAACGTGGGCGCGGTCTCGCTCGGCTGGGCACAGGACCTGCTCGACGCGGACTTCGGTTACCAGCTCTCCTGCGGCAACGGCGTCTGCGGCGGTGACGAGAGCTGTTCCAGCTGCGCCGTCGACTGCGGCACCTGCCCGCCGGTCTGCGGCAACGGCACCTGCGAGAGCGGCGAGGACTGCGGGAGCTGCAGCGCCGACTGCGACGTCTGCCCGCCCGTCTGCGGCGACGGCACCTGCAACGGCAGCGAGAGCTGCGGCACCTGCGCGGCCGACTGCGGCACCTGCCCGCCGGTCTGCGGCAACGGCACCTGCGAGGCCGGCGAGGACTGCGGCACCTGCTCGGACGATTGCGGCGCCTGCCCCGCGGTCTGCGGCAACAACGTCTGCGAGAACGGCGAGGACTGCTCGAACTGCACCGGCGACTGCGGCGCTTGCCCCGCGGTCTGCGGCAACAACGTCATCGAGCCCGGCGAGAACTGCCTCGAGTGCCCGAGCGACGTCGGCGTCTGCCCGCCGGTCTGCGGCAGCGGCGTCTGCGAGGCCGGTGAGACCTGCTCGAGCTGCGCGGCCGACTGCGGCGCCTGCCCGCCGGTCTGCGGCGATGGCGTCTGCAAGGCGGGCGTCGAGAACTGCTCGAGCTGCGCGGCCGACTGCGGCGTCTGCAAGTGCTCATCCCCCGGCACCGGCTCCCCCGGCTACTGGAAGAGCCACCCGAGCGCCTGGAAGATCACGAAGCTGACCATCGGCGGCAAGACCTATACGAAATCCCAGCTCCTCGACATCATCAGCCGTCCGACGCGGGGCGACGTCACGTACATCATCGCGAAGCACCTCATCGTCGCCAAGCTCAACGTCGGTATCGGCAACCGGTCGAGCTGCATCGAGGACACCATCGCCAAGGCCGACGCCTGGCTCAAGAAGTACCCGCTCGGCAGCAACGTGAAGGACAATTGCAGCAGGAACGCGCCGTGGGTGACCGGCAAGCCCCTGTCCGAGATGCTCGACAAGTACAACAACGGCTATCTCTGCGCCCCCCACCGCGACGACCTTGACTGCGAGGACAACCGCAACGATCGCGACCATCACCGCGGCTGCGGCCGCTGAGACGTAGACGCGAGCGCGCCCGGGCCAGCGCCCGCTCCAAGCGACCAGCCTGGAGAGCCGCCGTAGCTGGCCCAGCCCCTCCCCGCCTCCCCCTCCCCCCCGCCGTCGCTCTCCTCACCCCTAGCAAGGGGGCCGCCTCGTTCTCGGGACGGAACGTCCCTCGACGCCCGTGGGCCCCCCCACACCCCGCATGGGCGTGATCTGCCCCTCGCGCGGCAAATTGCCCCTGCCGCCCCGAAGGGGGCCCCTGCCGGCGCCGCCTACGCCTCGAACAGCGCCCCGCCAACGAGCGGGGTCGAGCCCGTCGAGACCGCTCCACCGCAAGACAGGACAGCATGGCACGGGCGCTGCAAATCCTGCGGGGCTGAGCTCCGAGGACCGCGGTAGACGGTCCAACGACGCAGCGTTGGCGGGCCAGAAGAAGGAGAAGTTGCCATGAACCTGACGGAAAGCTGGATTGGCGATAAGCCCTTGGTCCCGCCTTGCGGCTTGTTCGGCAAAGGTCAGCATATCGTCCTGGCTGAAGACGACGAGGATTTCCGGTCCACGATCGCCATGGCGCTCCGCAGCGATGGGTTCGAGGTGTCCGAGGCGCGAAACGGCCTCGAGCTGCTCGACAAAGTGGCGCCCTGCCTCGGTGGGAACGAGCCCCCGAAGCCGATCGACGCGATCGTCAGCGATATCCAGATGCCCTGCTTCTCGGGGATGGAGATCCTGGAGGGCCTCGCCGAGGTGAGGCGGCGGCCGCCGGTCATCCTGATCACGGCGTTCGGCCACCCGCACCTCCACGCGACCGCGCGCAGCCTGGGCGCCTCGGCCGTCTTCGAGAAGCCGTTCGATCTGGACGATCTCCGCAGCGTGCTGTTCAACCTGAAGGACGCGCCCGGCTTCGACGGCGGTTACTGAGGAGGACTGACGAGGACCGACGAGGACCGACGAGGGAGCGCTCCTCCGCGCGCCTCGGCCGCCGCTCAGCCGTCCGGCCGCGGGAGGGGGGTCGCCGCCGCCCAGCGCGCGACACAGCCCCGCTCCTCCTCGGTCATCTCCAGCATGTCCGCCACCATCCCGTCCAGGTGGCGCCGGGCGTCGGCCGGCAGGCCCGCGTTCGCCGGGCCGAGCTCCCGTCCGAGCGCGTCGAGCGCCGCGATCAGGGCGGCTCCCGCCGGCGGGGGCGCAGGGATCGCACGCAGGTGCGCAATCTTCACCTGCGGCATGCCCTCGCGCGCGTCCCGGTGACGCGTGTAATGCCACCAGCGGACGGGAGAGGAATTGAGGTAACAGAGCAGCGCGAACTCGCTCCAGGTGGCGTCGGAGAAGCCGGCCAGGATCGAGTTGCGGAACGGGAGGCCGTCGCTCAGCGCGGCGATCGGATAGCGGGCGGTCTGGCGGATGAGGAGCCGCACCGCCTTCCAGTCCTCGTCCTTCCGGAAGCGGCCCTTCACGCCGGCGCGATCGACGTGGTGGCGCGGCGCGCGCGCGATCAGCTCGCCCACGTCGGCGCCCTCCCGGATGGGGCAGGTGTACGGCGGCTCCGGGGCGTTCGCGCGCCGGATGCGCTCGGCGTCCTCGGCCGTCGTCTGAAACCCGCGCTCGCCGAACAGGGCCGCCGGCAGCGGGGGCAGCGCGCCGAGCCGCTCGAGGAGCCGGCGGGACACGACGTCGAGATCCGAACGCGCGAGCGGCCACGAGGCGGCCTCCGCCGCCCGCGGGGCGGCGGGGGCGAGGCGGGTCGAGAGGAGGCCCATGCACGGCTGGAACACGCCGTCGAAGGCGTCGCTGCCGAAGCTCGGAAGATCGGAGTCCACGGCGCAGAGCGCGTCGTGCGCGCGGCGCGTCGGGCCGTATCCATCGAGATCCGACACCGACGTCGGGATGACGAGGCCGAGCCGCCCGCCCGGCCGCAGCAGCGACGCGGCCCGGTGCACGAACAGGCCGTGCAGCGAGCGGTAGCCGTGGAACGCCGGGTTCCTCCGGAGGTGGAGGTGGAAGACCTCGGGCGCGATCGGCTGCGCCGCGCGGCCGACGTAGGCGACCCAGGGCGGATTGCCGATCACGGCGTCGAAGCCCGGCTCGGGGCGATCGAAGACGCCGGGGAACGCGAGCTCCCAGTGCAGGAAGCGGCGCTCCTCGGCGATACGCCGCGACAGCGCCGCCCGCGGATCGGCCGGCTCGCGCGCGGCGGCCATGTAGCGCGCGAACGTGGCTGGCGCCGGCGCCAGGGCCGCGAGCTCGCCCGCCGGCGGCCAGAACCACAGGGCCATCCAGGCGTCGAGCGCCGCCTGATCCGCTCCCTCGGCGCCCTCGGGCCCGTCGCGGGGCGCTCCGTCGGCGCTCTCCGGCGGCGCGCCCTCCGGCCGCGCGGGCGCAGGAGCCTGCCGCAGCAGGGCCCGCCGCGTTTGCCGCTCCCCGGGGCCGCCCGGCAGCCGCGCGGCGGACGGGAAGCCGCCGACCTCCGCGCGCTCGGCGCCGATGAGGCTATCGCCGCAGCGGAGCTTGCCGTCGAGGAAGCTCAGCGGGAGGCGCGCGTCCTGCACGACGAGCCACAGCGATAGCCTGGCGAGGTCGACCGCGAGCGGGTCGAGGTCGACGCCGTGAAGACAGCGCTCCGCCACGAGCGCCATGGCGCGAGGGAGCGGCGGCTCGCCGGGGGCGAGGGGCGGCGCCGCGCCGGCGCGCTGCCACGCGTCGACGAGGCGCGCGGCGAGCTGGCGGCATGCCTCCACCAGGAACGCGCCGGACCCCATCGCGGGATCACACACGGCGAGCGCGAGGGCATCCGCGGGCGCCGCCGGCCGGCCGTCCCTGTCGAGCAGCGGCGACAGCGTGCGCTCGACGACATGCGACGTGATCTCCCGCGGCGTGTAGTACGAGCCCGCGCGCCGCCGGAGCTGCCCCGGCTGGAGGTAGAGCGCGCCCCGCGCGATCCGGTCCGGCTGCCGCGGGGACGCGCGGCGCGCGAGCGCCTGCGACAGCTCGGCCACGCTGCCGGCCGCGGCGACGCGCGCGGCAGGCCGCGCGCCGAGCTTCAGGTCCGCCACCTCCTCGAGCCGCGCGAGCCGGTCACGGCCGGGGAGGGCGAGGAGGGCCTCCAGATCCACGACGACGTGCGACGGCAAGAGCGCCATCGACTCGCCCTCGGCGATCTCGAGGTCGAAGGCGAGGAGGCCCTCGTAAAGCGTGCCGAGGTGCTCGACCTCGAGCTCGCCGTAGCGCAACGGCACGCCGTCATGCACGAGGAGCGCCGAGAGCACCCGGTGGAGCGCGCCGTCGCTGAGCCACGGTCTCCCCTCCAGGAAGGGATGGGCGTCCGGATCGCAGAGGCCGCCGCGCGCGTCCCCGGGGCCGCGATCGCGGAGCGCGCGGAAGAGCGCCGCGATCCTCGCCCACGCGCCGTGGCAGCGCTCGAGGTCGTCTCCCTGCCGTCGCCGTTCTTCCTGGAGATCCTCGAAGAGCCGGGCGAGCGGCGCGCCGCCGTCTTCCACGCCGGCGAGCAGGCCGCGCGCCTCGGCGTAGAGGAGGAAGATGAGCCGCATCAACGCGGACACGAGGCCGGCGCGGAGGCGCCGCCGCCCTTCGGCGGAGCCGGCGCACGCGACGTCGCCGCCCTGCGGATCCGCCGCCTGAAAGCCGCGGAGGACCTCGCCGAGCGCGCCCTGCGCCTGCTCGCGGAGCTGCCGCGCCACGCCGTCGGCGGACGGCGCGGATCCATCGAGGGACGCGCCCGCTCGCTTCGCGGCGCCGCGCGGGGCGAAGGCGCCGCCCCGTTCACGGTCGCGGCCCAGGGCGGCGCTGAGCTGAGGGCATTCCGAGGACACGAAGGTTCCGCAACAGCATTGCGGATGGGACGGGGTGCAGGCAAGCGCCCCGGCGCGGCGTCGCGCCGGCCCGCGCCGCCGCGCGAATCGCCGCGGCGGGAGGAACGCCGAGAGAAGACCTCCATGTCCTGACCCCTTCCGGCGGTCTCGGCGCTTGCCGGTGTCGCTCCTCGCGCCGCGCGGCGCCCTGGAGAGGAGTCCTTCCTCGCCTGGAGGTCCTCACCCAGCACGGTTTACCGAGATCCTCGTGAAAGCATCTCTCACACGCGGCCCCATCGAGGTACGGTTCGTGCCGCATGCTCGAGAATGAATCCTGAGCTGTTCGAACCATACGCACTCGCTCATTCACGCAATTCACGCTCTGGCTCGGTGGCGCGGCGCGGCGCCCTGCTCGCCGCGCTCCTGCTCGGGATCTCGGCGTGCCACGACGCCGGCGAGACGCCGGTGCAGGAGCAGGAGCCCACCGGCGCGGTCACGGGCGGGATTGACCTCTATTCCGGCATTCCCCAGGACGGCATCGTCCTCGGGGAGCCGAGCGCGCCGATCACGCTTGTCGAGTTCTCGGATCTGCGTTGCTCGCATTGCCGGGATTACGGGCTCGAGATCTTGCCGGTGATCCTCGAACGCCATGTCAGGACGAAGCAGGTGAAGCTCGTATTCCGGAATCTCGCGTTCCTCGGTCCGAGTTCCGTGCAGGCCGCGCGCATGGCTGCCGCGGTCGGGATGCAGGATCGGCTCTTTGATTTCGTCGACCGCTTCTTCCGGCTCCAGGCGCGCGAGCGCCCGGCGATCACGGACGAGCTCCTGTTGCGCGTCGCCTCCGAGGTGCCGGGCGTGGACGCAGAGCAGGCGATGGCGCAGCGCGACAGCCCGGAGGTCGTGCAGCAGCTCGAGGCCGCGCGGGCCGAGGCGGCGGCTCTCCAGGTCCGGGGCGTGCCGGCGCTGTTCCTGATCCGGGAGGGGCAGGAGCCCCTCCGGCTCCGCCTCACCTCGATGTCGCCGGAGCCGATCTCCCGCGCGATAGAGCAGATCATGCTCGAGCCGCAGCCGCCCGGGTGAACCGCCGCGACCGCCGCAGCCGCCCGGGTGAACCGCCGCGACCGCCGCGCCGAGCGCCGGCGCCTCGCGCGCTTTTTGGTACGCTCGCGCGGGGATGACCGCATCGCCGCTCGTGTTCCCTCCCCGCCCCCCCTCGCTGCGCGGCCGTCGCCGCGAGCTCGCGACGCTCCTGGCGACGGTTCGCGCGTCACGCCCGACCCGCGTCGCGCTCGTCGGCACCGGCGGCAGCGGCAAGTCGACGCTCGCGTGCGCGCTCGGGCACAAGCTCGCGCGCGAGCTCCCCGGCGGGATCCACTGGTTCCGGGTCGGCGCATGGGACGCGCGCACGCTGCGCGGCATGCTGTCGCTCCGCTTCGGGGCAGGGCCGTCGCCGTCGCTGCCTGCGCTGCGGAGCCGCCTGCGGGCGCTCGGGGAGATGCTGATCGTGCTCGACAACCACGAGCACGACCGCGCCGTCGCCGAGCTGCTCGACGACCTCCGCGACGAGGCGGTGACCTGGGTCATCACGGCGCGGCGCTGCCTCGTCGCCGGCGTCTCCATCTTTCCGGTCATCGCGCCGCTCGTGACGTCGGGGCGGAGCCCCTTCCCTGCGGTCGCCTCGCTGACCCGCCTGCTCCGCTGGAACCCGGTCTCCCTGGAGCTCGCCGACGCGATCGTCGGCAGCGGCGCGGCCGACGTCGCCGAGCTCCACCGGTGGCTCGTGGCGGGCGGCGTCGACCGCGTGCGGGTCATCGATCACGAGGACGACCTCCCCGAGGTCGGCCTGCTCGTCGCGTGGGCTTTCCGCGGGCTCTCGCCGCCGGCGCGGCGGATGCTCGCGGTGCTGGCGCACTCGAACGGCGACCACATCGACGAGGGCTCCCTCGCCGAGCTCGCGCGGGCCGGGCGGCGCGCCGGCGACGCGCTGGCCTCGCTGCGCCGCTTCCGGCTGGTGCAGGAGCCGTTCGCGGGCCGCTTCGCGCTGCACGCGACGGTGCGCCACGCCGTGCTGAAGCGCACGCAGATGGATCAGCGTCGCTTCTTCGAGCACTACATGGCGCTCCTCGAGCGCTCTCCGGAGCGGCTCGACCTCGAGCAGACCCACCTGTTCGCGGCCATGGACTTCGCGCACGACGCCGGGAGCGTCGCGGCCGCGCTCCGCGTGAACGATCTGCTGTCGCGGCTCTCGCTCTGACACCGGCGCCGGCTCCGGGAGCCCGGTGCGAGCGCGAGCGTGGATGGGCGCGCGCTCGCCGCTCCTCCCTGCTCGACCCCGCTCGACGTCAGGTCACCGCGGCGCTTCCGGGCCCCCCACGTGCTGACGGCAGAGCTCGACGAGGCGCTTCAGCACCCACTGCCCCGCGGGCCCCTGCACGAGGCCCGGCCTGTGGACCACGGCGAGCGGCAGGACGTGCTCGTCGTCCCCCCACGCCGCCGGCCAGATCCGGACCAGGCGCCCGGCGTTGAGGTCGTCGCGGATCATGTGCTCTGGCAGGTTCCCCCAGCCGAGCCCCGCGCACAGGAGCTCTCGCTTGGTCTGGAGATCCACGACGCGCCAGGTGCGGGGGGACAGGACGGCCTGCTCCGGCGAGCGCGCTCCGCCGCGCTCGCTCAGCACGATCTGCACGTGCTCGCGCAGCTGCTCGGTCGCGACGCGCGCGCCGCGCGGATCGGCGGCGGCGAGCGGGTGTGTCTTGCCGACGACAGGCACCATGCGCACCGAGGTGAGGTGCTGGCGCTCGAGCCCCTGGGCCGTCGCCGTCGGCCCCACGACGCCGAGCTGGCATGTCCCGTCGAGGACGCGATCGGCGACGGCGGCCATGGTCTCGGTGTGGACGACGAGCTCCACGGCGGGGTAGACGCGCGCGAACTCGACGCAGAGATCGACGAGCGCGGACAGCGGAAAAATGGCGTCGACGCACAGCGAGACGAGCGGGTCGAGGCCACCGGCGAGCCGCTGCGCCGCGCTGCTGAGGGCGTCCGCGTCGGCGCACACCCGCCGCGCGGCGCCGAGCAGGACGCGGCCGTGCTCCGTGAGCGCCGGGATCCTCGTCGACCGGTCCCAGAGGGCGATCCCGAGCTGGCTCTCCAGGTTGGCCATCGCGTGGCTCACGGCCGACTGGACGCGCCGGAGCTTCCTTGCCGCGGCCGAGAAGCTGCCCTCGTCGGCGACCGCGATGAACGTGCGCAGCTGTTCGAGCGTGATGGAGTCGTGCACCGCGCTTCACCATGCCACGGCCTGCCGCGGCGCGGCGCGGTTCGGTCGTAGGGTGCGCGCGTGCGTGCGTGCACGCGCCCGCCAAAGGTCGCGGGCCCTCTGCGCTGCTGATGTCCCTGAAAGCGGCGCGGCGGCCAGGACAGGCGAGGAGCGTCTTTCCAAGGGGTCTACCCTCCAGCGGGCCGCGTCGTCCGCGGGAAGGTAGACCCCTTTTTCTCACGCTCCTCGCCTGCCCCGGCCGCCGGCCGCGCGCTCAGCCGAGCGCGCTCGTCACAGCCTGAAGCAGGCCGACCCGCCCGTCAAAGCGGCGGGTTGGCGTTCTTCACGCACTCCACGAAGTACTCGTGGAACCAGGCACCCGCTTCCGGCGCGCGCTGGTCTGCGTCCTCGTAACCGCAGAAGGCGTCGAAGCGCTCCGCGGTCTTGTCGGCGGTGCCGTCGGAGTCACCCGGCGGCTTGACCCAGTAGAAGGCATCGAGGTTCGTCGCGCCGCCCGGGTTGGCCTGGGGCCGCTGGCCCATGCCTGCACCGATGTTGTTGCACCAGTAGCCCCAATCCCCCCGGATGTTGCCGACGCCGTTGCGGCTGGTGTCGATGATGAAGTGCTTGTCGCCGAGGCCCTCGGCCGAGAGCGCCGAGGCCATCGCATCGACGTAGTCGAACTCGCCGTAGCAGGGGTTGCTCTGCTGGTCGTAGCTCTCCGAGCTGTAGCTGAGCTGCGTGTAGTTCGCGACGTTGGTCGCGAAGCCGCGGATGCTCTTCGGGCTGCCGGCGGCCTCGATGACCTCGGCGAAGATCTGCGCGCCCTTCTTCTGGTTGTCAGGCCAGCCGAGCCAGCCCGAGTGCGCCGCGTCGATGTACTGGTACACGTGCGGCATATCGAGCTCCTTGAGCGCGTGCGCGACGTTCTCCCGGTACGCCTTCTCCGTCTCCGGGGTGCAGTCCTTCGAGCCGAGGTTCGTCGCGAGGTTGGGGAGCGAATCGGGCTCGATGATCGCGACGATGCGCTGGTCCGGGTGAGCGGCGAAGATCTGCTTGATCGGGGCGATGAACTCGTTCCTGTACCGCTCGACACCGCCGTTCTCGACCCTGAGCTCGCCGTTCGACGCCTCGGCGAAGCAGTCGCGGTTCGGCAGGTCGTACACGACGATGACCGACGTGACCGGCTTGCAGGTCTCGTTCTGGAGCTTGAGCGCCGCGTCGAGGTGGGCCGCGAGACCGTCGACCGCCGCGATCCTGTCGAGCCAGAACGCGGTGGAGATCTGCTTGACCTTCTCCATCTTCGCCTTCAGGGCCGTATCCGTCGTCTTCGCGATCGACGAGTCGACCTTGGCGATGTAACCGGGGTCCACGAACAGCGTCGCGCCCGCGAACGGGTTGCCGTTCGGCGCCGCGATGTCGACCGCCGGGGAGCAGTTGCCGCCCGACACGGACGAGGTGGCCGTCGGGTCGACGGTGCCGCTGGTGGTCGTCGGGTCGACGGTGCCGCTGGTGGTCGTCTGGTCGCCCGTGCCGCTGCTCGTCGGGGTGCCCGCGCCCACGCCGCTGCTCGTCGGGGTGCCCGCGCCCACGCCGCTGCTCGTCGGGGTGCCCGCGCCCACGCCGGTGGTGTTGCCGCCCCCGCCCGACCCGCTCCCGCTCGTGTCACCGCCCCCGCCGTCCCCGCACGCCGTGAGCGCGAGGATGACCGCAACCGACGTTGCCAACCCCAGCTGATGCGCATTCCTTCTCAGCATATTAAGCCTTTCAGTACTTCAACGAAGAAACAGGCCAATTCAACGCGTCAAATAGCGGGCCGAATTTAGACCAAAGGCCTCTCTCGGGCAAGGACAAACGACGGCTATCCCACGCCAGAGCGGCTACATCGTAGTACGTTGTACAGGTATTTTTTCACGCAAGCTAGAACGTCCGACACCTCTCGACGCGCGTCACGCGTGCGTTCTACCCGCGCGCGGCCGCGCGAAGTTGCGGCGGTTCTGCAAGGGGAGAACGCACCAGCCACGGGGCCACGGGGGCGCGCGCCGTCCATCCAACGCAACGCGCAATCACCACGACTCGCAGTTTGGGAGCGCGGCTGGGTCCGGATGTGACACGGCAGACGGATAGAAGGGTTTCAGTTCTATTTCCAAGCTTGTCAGTGGCGACAAACTCCGCCTCTCCGAGCGATAACACACACCAGGGTTTCTGCTCGGAGCTCTGCGCCTGGCGTCATGCGAGGTGGCGACGCACAGCGCCATGCCGCGTCCGATGTCGAGGGGCGGAGTACGCTGCTCGCCGGCGGCGTGCGCGTGGACCTTCTCCCCGGCCGAAACGCATGACGTGACAGCGGGCGAGATCGCAAGCCGCGTCCGGCGCGTGTCGCGAGGTGCCATCGCAGCGCGTTGCCGTCATCGGGCCGTCACGGAGGGCTTTCTGGCCGACCGTCGCCGATCGGTTAGGCTTCCGTCCCCCTTTCGTGCAGAGCTGCCCATGCGATTCGCTGTCATCTCGCTGATCCTCGCCCTCGTCCTCGGCGTCCTGGGCCTGTACGTGCACCGGCGCGCCTCCAGGCTGCTCGGCCTGGGTGTGCGCGCCCGGCGCGCGCTGGCGTGCCTGTTGGCCGCCGGCATCATCGCCATGATCTCCGCGCGGTTCGGGCGCGGCGCGCTGCCCGACGGCGTGCTCCGCGGGATGGGGCTCGGCGGGAGCACGCTCTCGCTGGGCGTCTTGATCTCCGCGGTCCTGCTCGCCGTCGTGGACCTCGGTCGGCTGATCGCGCGGCTCGGGCGCGCCGCGCTCGGGCGCGCGACGGCCGCCGCGCTCGCGGACGGCGGGACGGCCCGCGCTGCCGGCTCCGCGCCCAGCCCCGCGGAGCGAGGGGCGCAGGAGGACGGCGGCCCCGCGGCCCTGCCGCTCCCGCCGCCGGTCGAGCTGCCGACGCTCGCCCGCCGCGACTTCCTCGCGACAGGGGCCGCTGGCTCCGCCTTCCTCATCGGCGGCGGCAGCGCTGTGTATGGCGCGCTGCTCGGGCGACACGACTACACAATTGAAGAGGTCGCCATCCGGATACCGGGCCTACCGCGGAGCCTGGACGGGTTCGCCATCGTGCAGCTGTCCGACATCCACCTCGGGCTGTTCGTCGGCGAGCCGGAGATGCGCGCCGCCGAGGATCTCGTGCGCGAGGCCCGCGGCGATCTCGTCGTGATGACGGGTGATCTCGTCGATTTCGATCCGAGGTACGCCGAGCACCTCGGGCGCCTCACGCGGAGGCTCGGCCCGCTCGCCCGGCATGGCGTCGCGGCGATCCCGGGCAACCACGACCACTTCGCCGGCATCGACGCGGCGCTGGGCGCGCTGGAGCGCGGCGGCGCCCGGGTGCTGAGCAACCGCGGGTGCGTCGTGGGTGGGCCCGGCGGCGCCTTCGCGCTACTCGGCGTCGACGATGTGTGGGCGCGAGGGCGAGTCCCCGGCGGCGGTCCGGACCTCGGCCGCGCGATCGCGGACGTGCCCCGCGATCTGCCGCGCGTGCTGCTCTGCCACAACCCCGTGTTCTTCCCGGACGCAGCCGGAGAGGTCGCCCTGCAGCTCAGCGGCCACACCCACGGAGGCCAGATCAACCTCCTCGTGCGGCCCGCCGATCTGGTGCTCCCCCACGGCTACGTCGCCGGGCTCTACCAGCGTGGCGGTTCGCATCTCTACATCAACCGCGGCTTCGGCACCGCCGGGCCGCCGGCCCGCGTCGGAGCGCCGCCCGAGGTGAGCCGTATCGTCCTCGTCGCCGCCTGACGTCACGCCCGACGCGGTTCCCGTCGAGCTCGCATGGCGCTGGCGAGCGGACGGCCGAGCCCGGCGTCGATCTGCGGAGAGCCGCCGCCATCTCCCGGGCGCTCGAGGGTCTCCGGGAGTGGCGTGTTCTCCGGTTCTTGATTCCCGTGCTGAGGGTGTTCACCCTCCGATGTGCGATGAGCGCAACACGTGCGGCCCGTATGACACGCGCGAACCGTGAGCCACGGGCGATGCGCGCGGCAGGTGCGGCACGTCGACACGCGCTGACCGCCCCGGGCCCCCGGCGGGCGCTTCTCCTCGGGATCGCGCTCGCGATCGGCGCCGAGGGGTGCGCGCGAGCGCCGCTCGCCGCGCCTCTCGGCCGTGTCGGCCGCAGCGATCCGCCCGCCGCCCGGCAGGAGCGCGGGCGCGGGTTGGAGAGCGCACCTCGGCCTGCGCCAGCGCCTCCGCCGCCCGCGGACGAGCCCGAGCTCATCGCGCTCGAGGTCCCGGACTTCGGCCCCGCGGTGGTCGTGACGCCGCGAGGCAAGGGGCCGCGGCCCCTGCTCGTGGTCGCGCATGGCGCGGGTGATCGGCCCGAATGGCACTGCGACATCTGGCGCGGGATCGTGAGGGGGGCCGGGTTCGTGCTCTGCCCGCGCGGCAAGCCGATCGACGTCCGGGCGCCGGACGCCGGGCGGATCTTCTACTACCCGGACCATCACGCGCTGAGCCGCGAGGTCGCCGCGGCGGTCTCGGCGCTGTCGGCGCGCTTCGGGGATCGGGTGGATCTCCGCGACCCGATCTATGCGGGGTACTCGCAGGGGGCGATCATGGGCGCGCTGCTCCTGCCCGGGCATCCCGCCCGCTTCGCGCGGGCGGCGCTGATCGAGGGTGGATACGGCAGCTTCGACGAGTGGACGCCCGGCGCCGCCCGGCGCTTTCGCGGCGGCGGCGGGGCGCGGGTGCTCCTCGCGTGCGGGCGGGCCGACTGCGCGGCGCAGGCGCGCAAGACGCGGGAGGTGCTCGAGCGCGGCGGCGTCACGGCGCGCGTCGTCCACGCCGTGGGCGCCGGCCACAGCTATGGCGGCCTGATGGAACGCGCGCTCCACGAGGCGTACCCGTGGGTCGTCGAGGGCGATCCCCGCTGGCTCGACGGCGGGCCCGCGCCGACCGGCGAGGCCGCGCCGCCCGCGGACGCTTCCGCGCCGACCGGCAAGGCCGGCGCCCGCTCAGCAGGACGCGGCGGCGATGCTGCGCGCGCGCTCGGCCAGCCCCTGGACGACGGAGTGGAAGCTCCGCAGCTGCCTCACCTTGCCCTCGCCGAAGCGCCGCTCGATGCCGCGACGGAGCGCCGGCACCCTGGCGGTCCCGCCCGTGCAGCACACGACGTCGATGCCGTCGAACGACAGGCCCGCGTCCGCCACCGTCCGGTCGAGCGCGCCGAGGATGGCGTCGGTCTGCCGCTCGCTCCCGGCCTCGAACTCCTCCCGGGCGATGCGCTCGCGGATGTGCATCGACGGGTAATCGAAGCGGAACTCCGTGGCCGCCTCGCCGGACAGCGCGCACTTGCTGCGCTCGATCTCCTCGAAGAGCCGGAATGCCAGCGAGTCCTCCACGAGGCAGAGCAGGTGGTCCATGCGCTGCCGATCCTCCGGCCCGAGGGACCACGCCTTCACGTCGCGGAGGAAGGTGAGGACGTCGCGGTGCTGGAGCACCGTCATGTCGGCCGGTGAGCAGAGCTTCTCGGCGATGGATCGCGGCATGGTCAGCTGGTTCGAGCCGAGCGGGACGCGGTAGGTGACCTCCGCGCCGAAGTGGCGGGCGATCTTGTGGCGCATGAGGCTGCCGTCGAGCGCGTCCCCCGCGACCGAGACGCCGCCGAGCGACAGCACGTCGGACGGCGAGAACCCCTCCGGCCGCATCCGGACGATCGTGTAATCGGACGTCCCGCCGCCGAAATCGGCGACGAGGACGACGGCCCCGCGGTCGAGCTCCAGGTGAAAGTCGTGCGCGGCGGCGACCGGCTCGGGGCAGAACGAGACCTCGCGGAAGCCCGCGATGCGCGCCGCCCGCTCGAGGCGCTCCTCCGCGAGCCGATCGTCGGCCGGTTCGGCCGAGAACTTCGCCGGCCTGCCCAGCACGACGCGCGCGACGTCGGCGTCGAAGTGGCGGTTCGCCTGCTCGCGCATCTCCCGGAGGAAGCGGCCGATCAGGTCCTCGATGGTCACGACCCGGTGCCCGATCTGCGTGCCGGAGAAGCTGCGATCGGGGAGGTATTTCTTGATCGAGCGGATGAAGCGGCCCTGCATGCCGTTCGCGACGAAGTCGCTGATCGCCGCCGCGCCGCAGGAGAACCGCTCCTGCCCGAAGAACAAGAGGCTCCGGAGGACGGTCGGATCGGCCGCCGCGGCGTCGAGCGGGATGGGCGGGCAGGTCGCCTCCGCGCTGGCCGCCGAGAGCAGCGAGTTGGAGGTACCGAAATCGACGGCATACACCTCGGGCCTGAATCGTGCGGACATGATCTCGCCTCCTCGTGGGGTGCTTCGCGGGCACGCGGATCTGGCCGAGAGAGCCACCTATTTACAAGCTATCGAATGCATGAGAGAATGGTGACGGGCTCGCCGGATGAGCAGAATTTGCTGGCCCGCCCGCGCCGCTACGACACGCGGGTCACGCGCCGCAGCGCCACGGTGAGCGCGACGAGCGCGATCAGGGTCGGCACGGCGATCACGCCGACGTCGACCCAGCCGAGCCACTCGGCCGGGTCGAGGCCCAGGGTGGGGATCGGCAGCGCGAACGCGTTGTACGCGGCGGCGCCGAGCGCGAGGACGCCGCACGAGACGAACAGCCACACGAGCGCGCCCAGGAGGCCGTGGCCGAGGCGCTCCATGGCCGGCGCGCTCCGCCAGCGGCCGACGAGGACCCGGAGGGTGGCGACGAAGGCGATGAAGGCCAGCGCTCCCGCGGCGCCCGCGGCGAGGAGGACCTCGCTCTGGCTGAGCGCCCGCCGCTCGGTGATGCCGTAGACCCTGCGGAGGACCATCGCGGCGCTGGTGAAGACGGCCGCGCCCGCGGCGAGGCTCACGGCGATGGACAGCAGCGACGCGACGGGGCGAGCGCGCCGCGCCTTGCGCGTCACGTCGTCCGCGCTCTGGCCCTGGGCGTTCGGGATGACGACCGTGGCCCGCTCGTCGTTCGGGGCGCCGTCGGTCACCGCGACGCCCACGCCGAGCGCGCGGGAAGGCGCGAGCGGATCCTGCAGATCGAAGTCCGCGAGCAGGCGATCGAGCTCCTGGGCGGACGGCGGCCGGTCCTCGCGCGCCCGGGCCATGGCGCGCTGGATCAGCGCCTCGAGCCCCTCGGGGATGGTCTTGTCGATGTCGCGCGGGCGCCGAGGATCCTCGGTGAGCAGGCGGAGCATGGTCCGCGTCGGCTCCTCCTCGGGGAAGGGCCGCTCGCCGGTCAGCATGCGGTACAGCACGGCGCCGACCGCGTAGATGTCCGCGCGCGAGTCGACGTCGGCCGAGCCGCGCGCCTGCTCCGGCGCCATGTACTGGGGCGTGCCGACCACCGAGCCGGTGCGCGTGAGGTCGGCGCCGTCGAGCACCTTGGCGACCCCGAAATCGAGGATCTTCACGTGGACGCTGCCCCCTTCGCGCCGGACGAGGAACAGGTTCGACGGCTTGAGGTCGCGGTGGACGACGCCGGTGGCGTGGGCCGCGGCCAGGCCGCGGCAGACCTGGCGCGAGATCGTGATGGCGGTGGGGAGCGGCAGCTTGCCGACCTGGTCGAGGAGGCCGCCGAGGTCCTCGCCCTTGAGCAGCTCGGTCACCATGCACGGGCGCCCGTCCTTGAGGCGGACGATGTCGACGACGTCGATCACGTGCTCGTTGCCCACGCGCGCGATCGTCTGCGCCTCGCGCTCGAAGCGCGCCATCGCCTCCCGGTGGCTGGCGAAGTGCTCGTGCGGCACCTTGACGGCGAAGCGCTTCGGCAGGCGGATGTGCTCGGCGACGTAGACGCGGCCCATGCCGCCCGCGCCGATCACGCCGGTGATGCAGAAGCTCCCCGCGAGCAGCTCGCCGACCATCGGGTCGGTCGCGGTCACGCCCTGGAGCTCCAGGGCCGTCGCGTCGATGGGGCAGACGAGGAAGTCGAGCGGGTACCGGACGCCGCACACGGGACAGCGTCGGGTGGGCCTCTCCGGGGGTACCTGCTGCCGTGCCTGGTCCGGGGCGGCTTGCCTGGCTAGGTCGGCCATCGACGGCGAGTCTAATCGAGAAGCGGGTTCCGGGCGCGACGGATCGGCCCCGGGGCTGACGCAGGGCGACGCCGGAGAGGCCCGCCGGCTTCCGCGCGGCGGCCTGGCGGCGTCCGCGGCGCGTCCCGGTGTCACGCGGGCATGGGCTGGAGGCCCACCTGGCCGGGCCTCGTCACGTCGATGCCCACCCGTGGGGAGCTGTCGCCTTCGCTGGCTGCGCCGATGGGCGGGTCGTCCCGGACCAGCGAGCGACAGCGGA
Source organism: Sorangium sp. So ce363 (assembly GCF_051520435.1). NCBI lineage: Bacteria > Pseudomonadati > Myxococcota > Polyangiales > Polyangiaceae > Sorangium > Sorangium sp. So ce363. The sequence continues at coordinate 11,200,346 of NZ_CP150333.1, forward strand.
GCTCCGTGCCCACACGACACGCGCCGCGATCTGCGCGTGATCCGAGCGGGCCTGATCGCCATGAAAGTGGAAGTCTTCAATGGCTCCCTCCTGTCCTCCTGCTGTGGACACGTAACCTCACGACGTCCGTTCGAGCCGGCAAGGAGGGGAATCGCGACACGGAGGACGGGTATCGAGCAGGACCTGACAGATCCTTCATTTCGTCGGCATTTTTAGAGAAATGTTGAACAGGGAGACGGGGAGATTGATGGGATTTTATTCCCCTTCTCCCCGCCTCCCCGCCTCCCTGTGAATTCTCCCGGACTATTCGATGGGATGCTTCAGGAGCAGGCCACCTCGGAGCTCAGGCAGGGCCCGAGCCCTCTGCGGGCGCGGCTTCACGGCTCATGATGCGACGAAGGAAGCTTGAGGCGCGAGCGTTGTGCGGATGGGCCCGCTGGGGTATAGCGAGCTTCGATGGCATCTTATCACGGCGCCCCGACCGACGTCGCATCGGTCCTCCGCCAGGTTCGCAGGCCCAGGCGGGCGGTCGTCACCGCAGGCATGCCCTACGCCAACGGGATGTTGCACCTTGGGCACCTCGCGGGGGCGCACGTCCCTGCGGACATCCACGCGCGGTGGCTGGGCCTGGTGATCGGCCGCGAGAACGTCCTCTTCGTCTGCGGCACCGATGATCACGGCTCCGCCAGCCAGATCGCGGCGCGGCAGGCCGGTGTGTCGATACGCGAGTTCATCGACGGCATCCACGAGAAGCAGCGCGCGAGCCTCCGGCGGTATGACATCGATCTCGACGTCTACTCGGGGACCTCGCGGCCGGAGTGCCTCCCGATTCAGCAGGAGCTCGCGCACCGCTTCCTGAGGCGCCTGCACGAGAACGGCCTGCTGGAGAAGCGCACGAGCAGCCAGTGGTTCGATCCGGAGCTCCAGTGCTTCCTCCCCGACCGCTTCGTGCGCGGGCGCTGCCCCAACCCGAAGTGCGACAACGGGGACGCGTACAGCGATGAGTGCGATCGCTGCGGTCACCAGCACTCGCCCTCACAGCTCGGCAGTCCGCGCAGCGCGCTCAGCGACGCCACGCCGGTGATGCGCGACACCGCGCACTGGTGGCTCGACATGTGGGCCGTGTCCGAGGCGCTCCGGGGCTGGATCCAGGGCAAGCAGGGCGCGTGGCGCCCGGCGGTGCTCGCGGACGTGCTGAACACCGTGATGCCTTCGCTCCGCTTCGAGGCCGACCTCGCCCCGACGTACAAGGAGATCAAGGCGTCGCTGCCGAAGCACAAGGCGAAGTTCACGCAGGATCGCAAGGTCCTGCTGCAGCTCGGCAGCAAGCCGGAGATGGAGGAGGCGCGCGCCGCCCTGGCGCGCCATGGCGTCCCCAGCGAGCCCGTCGAGGACTGGGCTCACCGCGCCATCACCCGCGACGTCGCCTGGGGGCTCTCCTTGCCGGTGGATCTCGATCCGGAGCTCTGCGGCAAGACGCTCTATGTCTGGCCCGACTCGCTGATCGCGCCCATCGCCTTCTCGCAGGTCGCGCTCGCCCGGAGGGGCGTCGATCCGGCCCGGTACGTGGACTTCTGGTGCGATCCGGAGGCCAGGATCTACCAGTTCCTCGGCCAGGATAACGTCTTCTTCTACGTGCTCATGCAGGGCGCGATGTGGCTCGGTACGCAGCCCGATCCGCGCCGGCTGCCGGCGCCCGGCGAGCTGCAGCTCACCGACGTCTTCGGGTGCTTCCACCTGCTCGTCGGGGGCGAGAAGATGAGCAAGTCGCGCGGAAACTTCTTCACCGCCGATCAGCTCCTCGACGAGAAGGGGTATTCAGCGGACCAGATCCGTTATTATCTGGCGCTGCTCGGCCTCGCGGAGAAGCCGTCGAACTTCGATTTCGCCAAGCTCGACGAGCGCAACCGGTTCCTCGCCGGGCCGCTCAACGCGGCGTTCGAGCGGCCGATCTCCGCGGCGCACTCGAAGTTCGATGGGCGCGTGCCCCACGGCGCGCTGCTCGACAAGGTCGTCTCGGACACCCTGCGCATCGTCCAGCGCTACGTGCGCGCGATGGATCGCGCCGACTACCCGACGCTGCTCTTCGAGATCGAGAACTACGCGCGCGTCATCAACAGCCTCTTCGCGCAGTTCAAGCCGCACGACGATCGGCACCCGGAGGAGGGCCGCCGCGACGCCCTCTTCTCCTCGTTCTACGTGCTCAAGAACCTGATGATCATGCTCTACCCGTTCGTCCCGACCACGATGGATCGGCTGCGGGAGTCGCTCCGGCTCCCACCGGAGGTCTTCCGCCTCGAGGAGCTCGGCACCCCCATCCCCGCCGGGCACGCCATCGGTCCCAAGCAGGTCTACTTCGCGCCGGTACCGCAGGAGTAGCGGCGCGAGAGGTCAGGGAGCCATCGCCACGCCTACCTGCACGATCCGGTCTCGATCGAGCGCGGGCGCACCGAGGTGTTCTGGATGCTGTTCGGGTCGGTCACCGCGACCTCGCGACCCCAGCCGGTGAGCCCCGCGAAGGTCCCGTTGGTCGTCATGTCGAACGGCCCGTCGCTCTGACAGTCGCTGTTCTTGACGGCGCCCCACGACCAGGCGAGCCACCCCACCTCGAGCTCGACGCTCCTGGCCAGGAGCGTCTTGTAATCGAACGGGTGCTTGCCGCACTCGTACACGGCGTGCTGCGCGAACTCACCGACCATCAAAGGCAGGTTCAGCGCCACGGACTCCTGCAGCTCTTTCGTGATCGTGGCCGCGCTCCCGTCCGTCCACCACATGTGGACGCTGAGCAGGATGTTCGGGTCGTGCTTCACGAGCGCAGGGCCGACGGCCTGCAGCTGGTCGATGTTCTGCCCCCACTTGGAGGCGTCGATCACGAGCGGGACCGTGATGCCGGCGCCGCGCATCCGGGTGATGGCCTGCTTGTAGCCCGCCTCCCACGCCGCGTTGTCCACCTGGTCGCCGACCTCGTTGCCGATGTTGACGAGCAAATTCTGCTCGTGCTTCTTGATCACGGCGACGACATCCGCTCTCGTCCAGTAGTCGACGAGGCTCGGCAGGAGATCCCATTTCCCCGTGGCGTCGTGGAGCTCGACGATCGGAATGAGCTTCTGCGCGAGCGCGTTCGTGATGGCCTGATCGAGGCCCGCCGCGGACTCCGTGGCGAGCCAGACGATCCGCACCGCGTTGGCGCCGGTCTTCGCGATCTCCGCGAACTCCGGCAGGCCGTCGGGCCCCGACGACAGCCACACGACCATCTCGTTGATGCCCCGGAGCAGCACCTTCTCTCCGCAGCGGTCGTAGAGGAAGCGGCCGCGCACCGAGAACCCCGTCGACTCCTGGTCACCCCCGCCGGCGCCCGCGCCCGAGGTGGCGCCGCCAGCGCCGGACGTGGCGCCGCTGCTCGAGGCGGCGCCGCCGGCGCCGGACGTGGCGCCGCTGCCCGAGCTGGCACCGCTGCCCGAGGCGGCGCCGCCAGCGCCGGACGTGGCGCCGCTGCTCGACGTGGTGCCATCGGCGCCGGACGTGGCTCCGGTGGCCCCCCCGCCCGCGCCCGATGCGCCGCCACCCGCTCCGGTCGTCTCCTGCCCCGAGCCCTGAGGGTCGTCCGAGTCGTCTCCGCATCCCGCGGAGAGGCCCAGCGCCATGAGGGCTGCTCCGGTCCAACCAGCCAAAGACCCGTGAAGAACGCGCATCGTGATCTCCTTCTGCCTCTCCCCTGATTGCACCTGGCGACGTCCGGCTTCGACCCTGCGTGACCGCACGGTGAACCCTTCTCGTTCTGCAGGTCGAACAGGTCCTGCACGCCGCGCAGCGGCGCGGGCAGCGCGCCAATGACGCCCTGCATGGCCAGGCCTGGGAGGAACCCGCGGCGAGGAGAGGACCTATTCCGTCCGCGGGCCCACGAGAATGAAGAAACCAAGAAACCGCGGACCGGGGCTCACAAACGACTCCTACGACATGGCCCGAGGCACGCGGGAAGCGCGGACAGGAAACCACTTAATCGGTTTATTGTCCAGCGCCTCGATGGGCGCCACGGGGCCGAGATGTCCGAGGGGCGAGCGCGCTTCGAAGCTCGTGGGGACGGCCACATGCGCGCGCTGGCCCCCGCTTGAATTAACCGGTAAATGTTTCACTTCAGCGTCGAGCGCGGCATGGGAGAGCTCATGGCGCGATGCGCTGTCACGAGACCACGCGCCGGGGGCGCTGCGCGCGTTCAGGCGGCGCGCGGGCGCACGCCGTAGCCAGCCCCGCGCACGGCCTCGACGAGGGCGGGAACGGGCGCGCTCGCCGGATCGTGCTGCACCACGACGGTGCCCTCGCGCAGGCGCACGTCGACCTTGGCCACGCCGCCGAGCTCGCGAAGCGCGCTGTCGATGTGGCGGACGCAGGACGGGCAGCTCATCCCGTCCACCTGGAGCATGGTCTCTTTCATGGCGTCTTCCTTTCGGCGACCCGCGGGCCGCTCACCTTCGGAGACGCAGCCATCGGGGTTCATTACACCCCGAGCAGCGGCGGGTCTGCTATGGAGGACCGCGAGGCGCTCGCGTCGCGCACCCATGGTAGAAGGGGCCCCTGGAGGACAATCCGCGGACCGCCATCGCTCTGGCCGAGGCTCCGCCGCTGCCCGGTGAATCGGATGGCTCGCCCGACCCGAATGCTTCGCGCGCTCCGCTCCGCGGCCTCGGCCGACGCGCGGCGACCGCTCGCCGGAGAGCGGATCGAGGGTGCGCCGAGCCCCAGAGCGAGGAGCGGCGCGGCTATCTCCAGGACCTGGAAGGGCTGGCCACCTGGGCAGGAACAGGAGAACAGGCGTCGCGGCCACGCCAGAGCGGCCAGTCGCCACGGCAGCGGGTCGAGAGACGCTCGACATCCCGGCCGAACCCGTTCACAATGGTATCAGATTTGAAATTGATTTTCAAAATCTGGCAGGACCCATGGTTTCCAGCGTTCCTCCCCAACTTGACGTGACCTTCCCCGACGTGGACTCGGCCGGCCGCGTGGCCGGCACGGATACCCCGGCGCACGCCGGCGCCGCAGCTCCCGCGGGTCCGCTCTCGGAGGTGCGCGCCGGTGAGCGCGTGATCGTGGTCGAGGTCGGCCTCGACGCCGAGCTCGCCGGGTGGCTCGGCGCGATGGGACTCGGCCCCGGCCAGACGCTCACGTCGATCCGGCGCGCGGCGTTCGGCGGCCCGCTCCACGTGCGCACCGGGTCGGGCGGGGAGCTCGCGATCAACGCGTCGCTCGCGCGCTCGATCCTGGTGGCGCCCCTGCCCTCGCAGAGGCGGGTCGGATGACCGCCTCGCTCGACTTCACAGGCACAGGCACGGGCACGGAGCGCCTCCCGGCGTCGGCAGAGCGGCCGCTCATCGCGCTGCTCGGGCGGCCGAACTCCGGCAAATCGTCGCTGTTCAACCGGCTGACCGGCGGCAGCGCGCACGTCGGCAACTTCCCGGGGATCACGGTCGACATCCTCACGGCCGACGTCCGCCTCGCGGGCGGGGCCGTCGCGACGATCGCGGATCTCCCCGGGCTCTACTCGATCGAGGCCGTCGTCGATCCGGCGACGGACGAGGGCGTCGCGCGCCGCTTCCTCGACCGCACCGGCGAGGGCGAGCGGCCGCGCCTCGTCGTCCAGGTGGTGGACGCCACGCAGCTCGCGCTCGGCCTGCGGCTCACGCGTGAGCTCGTGCGGCGCGGGCTCGCCCCGCTCGTCGTCGCCACGCAGCGCGACGTGCTCGAGGGCGAGGGGCGCGGGCTCGACGTCGGCGCCCTCGAGCGCGCCATCGGCCTGCCCGTGCTGCTCGTGAGCGCGAGGGACCCGGCCGCGCGGGGCGTGGTGCTCGACGCGGCGGCCGCGCGGCTCGACGCGATCGCGTCGGGCGCCGTGGAGCCCCCTGGCGCCGCGGCGTGGGATCCGGATGAGGTCGCGCGCGCCGCGTACGTCGAGCCGCCGCGCCGCGACGCCGCCGCGGAGCGACGGAGGACGTTCACCGCGCGCGCGGACGCCGTGCTGCTCCACCCGGCGGCCGGCCCGGTGCTGTTCCTCGGGCTCATGGCGCTCCTGTTCGCCGCCGTGTTCCTCGTGGCCACCCCGGTCACCGAGGCGCTCGACGCGGCGATCGGTGAGCTCGGCAGCCTCGTGTCCCGCGCCCTCGGCGGGGGGCTCGCCGCCTCGTTCGTCGTCGACGGCCTGCTCGGCGGGGCGGGGACGGTGCTCGCCTTCATGCCGCAGATCGTGATCCTCACGATCGCCATGGAGCTGCTCGAGGCGAGCGGGTACCTCGCGCGCGGCGCCTTCCTCGTCGACCGCCTGCTCCAGCTGATGGGGCTCAGCGGCCGGGCGTTCCTCCCGCTGCTGATGGGGCACGCGTGCGCGGTGCCCGCCGTGCACGCCACGCGCATCCTGCGCGACCCGCGCGAGCGGCTCACGGCGATCCTCGTCCTGCCGCTCATGGCCTGCTCGGCGCGGATCCCGACCTACGCGCTCCTCCTGACGACCTTCTTCGCGGCCCACGGCGCCTGGGTGCAGGCGCTGCTCTTCGTCGCGCTCTACGTCTCCGGCATCTTCTCCGGGCTCGTCGCCTCGCTCTTGCTACGGCGCACGGCGACCCGCGGGCGCTCGCTCCCGATGGTGCTCGAGATGCCGGCGTACCGCAGCCCCGAGCCGCGGCTCGTGGTCCGCAAGGCGGGCCAGGCGGCGTGGCGGTTCACGCGCGACGTCGGGACCGTGATCCTGGCCGTCTCGGCCGTGCTGTGGGTGCTCTTGAAGGTCCCCATGCCGGGCGCCGCGCCGCACGAGCCTCCGGCCGCCGCGGCCGAGAGCGCGGCGACATCGCTCGAGGCGACGTCGCTCGAGGCGAGCATCGCCGGCAGCGTGGGGCGCGCGCTCGAGCCGGTGACCGCGCCACTCGGGTTCGACTGGCGCATCAACGTCGGCCTCATCGGCTCGTTCGGCGCGCGCGAGGTCATGGTCGGGACGATGGGGGTCATCTTCGGCGTCGAGGACGCCGACGACGAGCCCGCGCCGCTCGCCGAGCAGATCCGCGAGGCGAGGCGCCCGGACGGGGCGCTCGCGTACTCGTCGCGCACCGGGCTCGCGCTGCTCGCGTTCTTCGTCCTGGCCTGCCAGTGCATGAGCACCGTGGCGGCGATCCGGCGCGAGACGAAGTCGTGGCGCTGGCCCGCGTTCGTCCTCGCCTACACTTACGCGGCGGCGTACGTCGCGGCGCTCGTCGTCTACCAGGGGAGCGGGCTGCTCGGGATGCCGTGAGGCGGCGCCGCGGAGGGAGCGGCGCGCGCCGGCGCTCCTGGCCCTGGCGAGCAGGAAAAGATCGGCATCCGAGGAAGTCATGCCGAGGGACCTGACCGCGTCGACCCTTCAGGCGGCGCGCCTCTCGTGCAACAATGGGTCGATTCCGGTGGGGGTCACGTTATCGGCAGAAGAGATCGAGGCGTCGATCGGTCGCGACGAGGAGGTCGCCTGCACGGCCTCTCTCAGCCCATGCGCTCGCCGCGAGGTTTACCCGGCGCCGGGCGAGCTCATGGCGCGCGCGGCGCCCCGCATCGCGCGCGTGGCCGATCTCGACGAGCTCGCTGCGCTCCTGCTCGACCAGGCGATGGAGCTCGGCGCTCGCGCTGCCTACTTGCTTCTGACCTCCGAGGACACCGGCGAGCTCGGGCTCCATTCCCACCGCCACGTGCCTGCCGACATCCGCCTCTGCCTCGCGCGGGTGGCGCGGGGCGCGCCGCTGCTCGATGAATGGGCGGCGAGCTCGGGTCGGGTTCAGGTGATGAGCGATGCGCGCTCGCTCGATCCGGGTCCGTCCATGACGCGAGAGCTCTGCGCGCGGACCGACGCACAGAGCGCGGTCTCGATGCCCCTCCGCGTCCGCGATCGCTGCCTTGGCGTCCTCTCGTTTTGCCTGCCCCGCCCTTACCCTTGCGCCGGCGTCGATCTCGGCGCGCTCGCCGCGCTCTTCGCGATCGGCCTGGACAGCGCCCTCGCGCGCGAGGGGAGCGCGCGGACCTCAGACCGCGTGGCCCAGGAGCTCCGACGCGCGAGTCACCTGGAGACGGCGCTCCGGGAGAGAGAGCGGCGCTTTCGGGCGATCTTCGACGGGGCCCTCCAGTTCGTCGGCCTGCTCTCGCCGGAGGGCATCGTCCTGGAGAACAACCGCACCGCTCTCGAGTTCTGCAGGGCCACGGAGGCAGAGACGATCGGCCGTCCGTTCTGGGAGCTGACGGGGTGGCGCCCCGAGCACAGGGAGCGCGTCCGCGCCGCCGTCGCCGAGGCCGCGGCGGGCCGGCTCGTGCGGGACGAGATCGACGTGATCGGCGCGACCGGGCGGCGCTGGATCGATTTCTCCATCAAGCCCATCACCGACGACCGTGGCAGGGTCGTGATGCTCATCCCCGAGGGGCGCGACATGACCGAGCGCAAGCAGATGGAGCAGGCGCTCCGCGAGAGCGAGGAGCGCTTCCGGCTCACCTTCGAGAACGCGCCCATCGGCATGGCCATCGTCGGGCTCGATGGAGGGTTCATCCGCGTCAACCGCGCCTACTGCGAGATCGTGGGCTACTCGGCGGAAGCGCTCTCGAAGCTCCGCTTCCAGGACATCACCCACCCCGACGACGTGGACACCGACGTCGGCCTGGTCGAGCGGCTGAGGCGCGGCGAGATCCCGCGCTATCAGCTCGCCAAACGTTACATCCACGAGGATGGAAGGGTCATCCCCGTCATCCTGCACGTGTCCGTCGTGCACGGGGCGGACGGCGAGCCCATTCACTACATCGCCCAGGTGGAGGACGTGACGGCGCGCAAGCAGGCCGAGGAGGAGCGGGAGCGCCTGCTCGCGCAGCTGGACGCCGAGCGGAGGACGCTGCAAACGGTCTTCGACAGCGCGCCCATCCCGCTCCTGCTCATCGATCGAAACGACCCAGAGCGCCTGATCGCCAACCCGCACGGGCGAGATCTCACGGGGGGCGCGGAGGAGCGGAGTCAGTGCGTCGGTCGCGTGCGGCACCCGGACGGCACCGCCTTGACGCTGGACGAGCTGCCGTCGAGCCGGGCGCTGCGCGGCGAGACGATCACCGGGGAGGAGCTCATCGTCGCCAGGACGGACGGCTCGTGCCGGACATTTTTCGTCGCCGCCGCGCCGCTCCGCGACAGCGCGGGGAAGATCACCGGGGCCATCGTCGCCGCCGAGGACATCAGCCCGTTGAAGGAGCTCGCGCGGATGCGCGAGGAGTGGACCAGCATCATCGCCCATGACCTGCGTCAGCCGATCACCACGATCGTCCTCAAGGCCACCATGCTCTCGAAGCAATCGCAGTCCAGCGACAAGGCACAGCACATCCTGGCCAGCGCGACGCAGCTCAACCGGATGATCGACGATCTGCTCGACGTCTCCCGCCTCGAGTCGCACCGGCTGGATCTCAAGCACGCCGAGGTCGATCTCCCGGCGCTCATCCGGGCGACGGTGGAGCGGACGGCGGACGCGATGAGGGGACATCGGGTCGACGTCGAGGTGCTGGACGGGGTCCCGCCGCTCCTGGCCGATCCCGGGCGCCTGGAGCAGGTGCTCACCAACCTGCTGTCCAACGCGGCCAAGTACGGCGCGCCCGAGACGCCGATCAGGATCGCGGTGGAGCGGCGGAGCGGCGCGGTGCTCGTGGCCGTCGAGAACGAGGGGAATGGCATCGCGCCGGACGATGTGCCGAGGCTCTTCACCCGCTATTACCGGACGCGCGAGGCGAAGGCAGGAGGCGCCGCCGGGCTGGGCCTCGGGCTCTACATCGTGCGGGGGCTCGTCGAGGCCCACGGGGGGCGGATCTGGGCGGAGAGCGCGCCCGGGAAGACGACCTTCCAGTTCACGCTGCCGCTGCCGTAGCGACGAAGCGCGGACCTGACGCTCCGCCGTGCCGCTCGAGACAGCCATCAGGAGAGATCGCGACGGCCTGGTGCCTCTCCTTGACAAATGCCACTGAGTCGCACATTCTTTCCCTGTCGCGGCTCCCCGCCGATGGGAGCGATCTCGGGCGGAGGAGCGCGCCTTCACAGGTACGGAGTCCATCCATCGCCGTCGCCTCGAGCGACGACCGAGGCCTCGGCGCGGCCGTCGCGCACAGGGGCCCTCGCGCGCGGGCGCATCGCGGGAGGCCGCTTTGCAGCGACACCGATATTTCGGCGCGCCCGCGGTCGGATCGAGCGTTCGGCGCGCCCACGGCCGTTGTCCGTCGGAGGATGCGGGGGAGGCGGCCCTCACAGGATCCACGAGAAACACCATGGAACACGACAAGGTCGCGCTCATCACGGGCGCAAACCACGGTATTGGGCTCGAGCTCACGCGTCGTCTGCTGTCGGAGGGCTTTCAGGTCATCGCGCTGAACCGCTCGGGGTTCCCCGAGGACGATCCGCTGATCCGGGAGGGCATCGAGCGCCGGAGGCTCCGTGTCCACAACGCGGATCTGTCCGATTTCGAGGGCCTCAGGCGGGTGCTCGGCGCGATCAAGGCGAGCGAAGAGAAGATCGACGTGCTGTTCAACAACGCTGGCGGCAGCGTCCCGGAGCTGACCTTCTCCAGGCAAGGCCGAGAGCTGCACTTCGAGCTCCAGGCGGTGGTGCCGTATGTCATCGCGATGGAGCTCAGAGGGCTGCTGCGGAAGGGGGACTTGAAGACGGTCGTGAACACCTCCTCCAATGCGTTCACGATGACGAGGCGCTTCGACCCGGACGCCCTGGAGCGCCCGGCGTCGTTCAAGCAGCTCTTTGGTCCCTACGCGACCTCCAAGCTCGCGCTCTCCCTCTGGACGCGTGAGGTGGCGCCGCTGCTCGCGGGGGATGGGATCAAGATCCGGAGCGTGGATCCTGGGCCCAACAACACGCTGAGGAAGGGAAAGCGGTCGGGGCTGCCGTTTTACGTGGAGCCGCTGATGAGGTTCCTGTTCCCGCCCCCGAGCCAGGGGGCTTCGCGGCTTTACGAGGCGGCGTTCGGCGCGAACCGGGACCTCTCAGGCGTCTATTTGAAGAAGGACCGCGCGATGGATCTCCCGTTCCGAGAGCATGGCCCGAGGGTGCTGGAGAAGGTGCGATCCATCCACGAGCGGGAGTTCGCCGCCCGCTGAGGTTCTCGAGACAGCCGCGCCTCGCTGACACACGTCTCCTCTCGCCATGCGGGCGCACATCACATCTCCTCGAGCTCCTTGCCCTTCGTCTCGGGGATGAAGGCGACGACGAACACCAGCGAGGCCGCCGCGGCGGCGGTGTAGAGCCCGTAGGCGATGCCCAGGCCGGTCGCCTTGAGCGCGGGGAAGGTCGCGCTCACGAGGAAGTTCGCCAGCCATTGCGCGGCGGCCGCGATCGAGAGGGCGAGGGCGCGGATGCGGTTCTCGAACATCTCGCCGAGCAGCACCCAGGTCACCGGCCCCCAGGACGCCCCGAAGCAGAAGACATACAGGTTGGCGGCGAGCAGCGCGGCGGGGCCGGCGGCGCCCGTCAGGGCGGGGTTGCCCGCGGCGTCCTCGCCCGCGGCGCCGAACACGGCCGCCATGGCGCCGAGCGTCAGCGTCATGCCGATGGATCCCGCGATGAGCAGCGGCCTGCGCCCGAGGCGGTCGACGGTCGCGATGGCGACGAGGGTGGTCACGATGTTCGTGACGCCGGTGACGACCGTGATGGCAAGCGAGCTTCGCTCGGAGAACCCGACCGCCTGCCAGAGGACGCTCGAGTAATAGAAGATGACGTTGATGCCCACGAGCTGCTGGAACGCCGAGAGGCCGATGCCGATCCAGACGATGCGGAGCAGCCCAGCGCGCCCCCGCAGGTCCGCGAGCCTGGGCCGGCGCTCGGACGAGAGCGTCCTCTGGATCTCGACGAGCTTCGTCCGGGCGGACGCGCCGAGGAGGCCACGGAGCACGGCGAGCGCCTCGTCCACACGCCCCCTCGCCACGAGGTGGCGCGGGGACTCGGGGATCAGCAGCGCGCCGAGCCCGTAGAGGAGCGCCGGTGGGATGGCGCTCCAGAACATCCATCGCCAGGCCTGTGCCCCGAGCCAGAACGGGCTCGTCGCCGAGCCCGCGGACGTCGCGATGGCGTAATCGCCGAGCAGGGCGACGAAGATGCCGAGCACGATCGCGAGCTGCTGGAGCGATCCGAGGCGGCCGCGCAGGTGGGCCGGCGCGATCTCCGCGATGTAGGCGGGAGCGACGACGCTGGCCGCGCCGATGGCCATGCCGCCGAGCACCCTCCACGCGCTGAAGTCCCAGGGCGAGATCGCCGCCCCCGAGCCCGCCGCGCTGACGACGAACAGCAGGGAGGTCGCGATCATCGTCCGCGTCCGGCCGTAACGGTCGGCCAGCTTGCCCGCGAGCACCGCGCCGGCAGCCGCGCCGAGCAGCGCCGAGGACACGGACAGGCCCACGGTCCCCGGGTGCGCTGTGAATACCCTCTCCAGCGCGCCGACGGCGCCGTTGATGACGGCGGTGTCGAACCCGAACAGGAAGCCTCCCAGCGCGGCGACGGACGCGATCAGGGCGATCCGTACCGTCGAGAGGGGCTCCTCGCCGCGTCCATCCCCCTGCTGCGCCGCGGGCTCTGCCATGCCCCCCGGTGAACCACGAACCGTGCCGCCGGGACTCGTCAGCTCGAGCGCCACAGGCGTTCATGGAGCTCGATCCATGCGATCAGCGATTGCGCGGTCGCCTCGAGCGCAGCGACCCCGCGGCGCCTGCGCGGGCGGCCTGGTGGCACACCGCCTGCCTCCGTGAACGACGCGGCGGCGAGAACGATCGAGCGCGCCGCCGGCAGAAAGGGATCCGACGCATGAGCACGGCATCGCCGACCGGGGTTACACGGCTTCCGCGCCTTCCGCGCGGGGACGCGCGCCGTCGGATCGAGGCATTGCGCCACGAGATCGGGGCTCACGACCACCTCTACTATGTGCTCGATCGCCCGGTCATTTCGGACGCCGAGTACGATCGCCGGCTCGACGAGCTGAAGCGGCTGGAAGGGCTCTATCCGGAGCTCGTGACCCCGGACTCGCCGACGCAGCGCGTGGCCGGGGCCCCGCTGCCGACGTTCCCCGAGATCCGCCACATGGCGCCGATGCTCAGCCTCGACTCGGTGGTCCACGGGGAGGACGTACGGCGCTTCGTCGATCGCCTCCGTCAGGCGCTCGGCCAGGGCCGGCTCACGTTCGTGGCAGAGCCGAAGCTCGACGGCGCGTCGATCGAGGTGGTGTACGAGCGCGGCGCGCTCGCACACGCCGGGACGCGGGGGGATGGCGAGCGCGGCGAGGACGTCACCGCCAATGTGAAGACGATCCGGTCCGTGCCCCTCCGGCTCGTCGACGGCGGCCAGCCGCCTCCGGAGCGGCTGTCCGTGCGCGGCGAGGTGCTCATGGCCACGGCCGCGTTCCGCCGCCTCAACGAGCAGCTGGCGAGGGAGGGTAAGCCGCTGTTCGCGAACGCGCGCAACGCCGCGGCGGGGTCGCTCCGGCAGCTCGACCCGCGCGTCACCGCCGCGCGCCCGCTCGAGATCGTCTTTTACGATGTGCTGGCCATCGCGGGCGGCCCGGCGCCCACGACCCACTGGGAGCGGCTGGAGGCCCTCCGCGGGTGGGGTCTCCGCGTCAGCCCTCACAACCGCCGGGTCGAGAGCGCCGAGGAGATCCTCCGGTACCACCGCGAGATGGAGGAGCACCGCGACGCGCTCGGCGCCGAGATGGACGGCATCGCCGTCAAGCTCGACGACCTCCCCGCGCGCGAGCGCCTCGGCGCGACCGCGCGTCACCCGCGCTGGGCGCTCGCGTTCAAGTTCGCGCCGCGCCGCGAGGCGACGACCATCGAAGACATCGTGGTCCAGGTCGGCCGCACGGGCGCGCTCACGCCGGTCGCGGTGCTCACCCCCATCTCGATCGGCGGCGTCACCGTGGCGCGCGCGACGCTCCACAACCGCGAGGAGCTCCGGCGCAAGGACCTGCGGATCGGCGACGCCGTGCGCGTGGACCGCGCCGGAGACGTCATTCCCGAGGTGATCGAGCGCATTCCCCGGGCGGGGGAGCGGCGGGGCCCGCCGTTCGCGATGCCGGCGCGGTGCCCTGCGTGCGGGGCGGCCGTCGTGCAGGAGGGGCCGCTCGATCGGTGCCCGGCCGGCCTGGCTTGCCGCGCCCAGCTGGAGCGGTCGATCAGCCACTTCGCCTCGCGCAGCGCGCTCGACATCCGCGGCCTCGGGCGGGAGACCGTGACGGCCCTGATCGAGGGCGGGCTCGTCGAGAGCGTCGCCGATCTCTTCGCGGTGAAGGAGCAGGATCTGCTCCGGCTCCAGCGCTTCGGGGCCCGATCTGCGCAAAACCTGGTGCGCGCCATCGAGCGCGCGAAGCAGACCGAGCTCTGGCGCTTCCTTCACGCGCTCGGCATGCCGGGCGTCGGCGAGCGCACGGCTCAGGATCTCGCCGATCATTTCGGATCGCTCGAGGCGGTGATGGCGGCCGACGAGCGCGCGCTCCGGCGGGTCGAGGGGATCGGACCGAACGTCGCGGCCGGCATCGCCGGTTTCCTGAAGCGCCGCCAGCACCGGCGGGTGATCGCGCTCTGCCTCGAGCGCGGGGTCCGCCCGGCGCACCGGCCCCGCCGCGCGGGCGCCGCGCCCGCCACGGCCGGTCCGCTCGACGGAAAGACCGTGGTGTTCACCGGCGCGCTCTCGTCGATGACGCGCCCCGAGGCCGAGCAGCTCGTCCGCCGCGCCGGTGGACGCGCGTCCGGCAGCGTCGGAGCGTCGACCGACTACGTAGTTCTCGGCAAGAGCCCCGGCGAAAAGCTCCAGAAGGCAAGGGCGCTCGGCATCACCGTGCTGACGGAGGGCGAGCTCCAGAAGCTCGTCCAGGCGTGAACGGGGGGCGCATGGAGAACGTCGATATCGGTCGCACCTTCGAGGAAGTGGCGGATCTGCTCGAGATCCAGGACGAGAGCCCGTTCCGCGTGCGGGCCTACCGCACCGCCGCGCGCACCCTGGCGTCGCTCGGTGAGCCCGTGGCCGGGATTGTCGAGCGCGACGGCGCGGGCGCGCTCACGGCGCTGCCTGGAATCGGCAAGGATCTCGCGGGCAAGATCGTCGAGCTGCTCGAGACCGGCGAGCTGTCGCTGCTGAGGGAGCTGACGGCCAAGACCCCCGAGAGCCTCGTCGAGATGATGCGGATTCCGTCGCTCGGGCCGAAGCGCGCGCGCCTGCTGCACGACAGCCTCGGCGTCGAGACGGTGGACGAGCTCGAGCAGGCCGCGCGCTCGGGTCGCCTCGTCGGCGTGCGCGGCTTCGGCGAGCGGCTCGCCGCGACCATCCTCGACGGCTGCGTGAAGCGGCGTGCGACCGCCGGGCGCGTGCGGCTCGCGGACGCCGAGGCGCAGGTCGAGCCGCTGCTCAAGCACCTCCGGGCGGCGCGCGGGGCCCTGGCCGTCGAGGTGGCTGGCAGCCTCCGGCGCCGCAAAGAGACCGTCGGCGACGTCGATATCCTCGTGTCCGCGAGGCAGGGTGAGCCCGTCGCGTCGCGCCTGACGGCGTATCCGGAGATCAAGCAGGTGCTCGCCCGCGGCGCGACCAAGTGCTCGGTCGTGCTGCGGTCCGGGCTCCAGATCGACCTCCGCGTCGTGCCGCCGGAGTCCTACGGCGCGGCCCTCCATTACTTCACCGGCTCGAAGGCCCACAACATCGCCGTTCGCACGCTGGGCGTGAATCGCGGGCTGAAGATCAACGAATATGGGGTCTTCCGGGGGGACCGGCGGATCGCGGGCCAGGCGGAGGTGGACGTCTTTCGCGCGGTGGGATTGCCCTGGATCCCGCCCGAGCTGCGCGAGGACGCCGGCGAGATCGAGGCCGCGCGCGAAGGGCGGCTCCCCGAGCTCGTCGAGGTCGGCGCCATCCGGGGTGACCTCCACGTGCACACGACGTACACCGACGGGCGCGACGAGCTCGCGGCGACGGTCGGGGCGTGCAAGGCCCGCGGGTACGAGTACGTGGCCATCACCGATCACACGCGCGCGGTCCGCGTGGCGGGCGGGCTCGACGCCTCGGGGTTCCGCGAGCAGGCGAGGGCGATCGACAGGCTGCGCCGGACGATCGGCGGGATCGCGATCCTGCACGGGGCCGAGGTCGACATCCTCGAGGACGGGGCGCTCGACCTCGATGACGCGACGCTGGCGGCGCTCGACTACGTCGTCGCCAGCGTGCACTCGAAGCTCACGATGCCCGAGCCCGCGATGACGCGCCGTGTCCTCCGCGCGCTCGAGAGCCCGTTCGTCACGGCCCTAGGCCACCCGACCGGGCGCCTCCTGGGCAAGCGCGAGCCGTACGCGCTGGATCTCCCGCGGATCGCGCGCGCCGCGCGCGACGTCGGCGTGCTGCTCGAGATCAACGCTCAACCCGAGCGCCTGGATCTCTGCGACCTTCATATCCGCCTCGCGCGAGAGGCCGGCGTGAAGCTCGTCGTCGCCAGCGACGCGCACGCCGTGGCGGAGCTCGACTTCATGCGCCACGGGATCGATCAGGCGCGGCGGGGCTGGTGCGCCGCGGCCGACATCGCCAACACGGCGCCCCTCGCGGAGCTCCTGGAGCTCATCGGCAGGCGCGGGCGCGCCGCGACCGCCGCCCCGGCGCCGCGTCCGGCGACCGCCGCCCCGGCGCGCCGACGAGCGCCGGCATGACCAGCTACGGCGCCGCTGTCGGCGCCGCCACGATCGCTTCGAGGCGGCCGAGCACCACTTCGAGCCGCTCGATCGTCGCCTTCAGGTCCGCCCGGTAGGCTCGATCGTCGGTGTGGACCAGCTCGTCTCGCATCCCCACGAGCCGGGTCGAAAGGGCCGTCCTTGTGTCATCCGCTTCGCGCTCGCTGAGCTCGAGATGCAGCATGCTCATATCTCCTCCTGACGCTGGGCATGTAGCTCAGACGAGCGTTCGTTCACGGGCGCTCCCGCGCGGCTGTTCGGGCCGCCGGCCGGCGCCTCTCGTCTGCTCGCCTGGCGTTCGCCGCTGCTCCTTTCGACAGTGCATGAGGTTTGCGCTGCCCGAGGACCGCGAGGGAACATGGTGACGCGACGCCTCGCTGTCATCGGCCGCGGCGATCGAGCAGCGCTTCGGCCCGTTCGACACGCGGCAGCGGACCGATGAGCCCGTGGACCCGAATCGCCTCGACGACCTGCGGCGCCCGTGCCGTGGGACGTCGACGCGTACGGCCCGTTCGACCGGCGCGCGAATGCCTCGAGCGCTGGCGCGGCATCCATCGCTGGTCGCTCGGCGCCGCGGCCGGCGCGCAGCCTCCTGGCAGCGTCTCCTCGCGTGAGCGGGGCGCAGAACATGCAAGCCAGAGGCGCGTAGCCACGGCGAGGCTACACCACAGGACGGGGGAATCATGCAGACGCCAGGACCCGAGGAACGTGAACGGTTTACACAGCAGGAGAGCCCGATCGCGCCGATATCGGGCGCGCGGCGCAGGCCGGAGGACGAGAGGGAGGCGCCGCGGATCGTGCTCGGCGGCTCGCTCGCCGAGGTGGTGTGCGGCGCGGGGACGATCGTCCTCGCCATCATCGGGCTGACGGGGTTCATGCCGGGAGAGCTCACCTCGATCGCCACGATCGTCTTCGGCGCCGCGCTGATCGCGCACGGCGGCGCGATCGCCTCGCGCTTCGGCGCCTTGACGCGCACCACGGCGCCCGTCGAGTGGGATACGCGCGCCGAGCTCGGCGGCGGCATGGGCGCGGAGCTCGTCGGCGGCGCGGCGGGCATCGTGCTCGGCATCCTCGCGCTCCTCGGGCTCGCCCCCGGGGCGCTGACGTCGGTCGCGGTGATCGTCTTTGGCGGCGCGCTGCTGCTCAGCGGCGGTGCGACGGCGGACCTCGGCGCGCTCGACGGGCGCGGCGCGCACCAGCACCTCGCCCACGTCGCTCGTCAGGCGGCGATGGCCGCCGCCGGCTTGCAGTCGCTCGTCGGCGCCGCAACGGTCGTGCTCGGCATCCTCGCGCTGGTAGGCATCCATCCCATGGTGCTCACGCTCGTCGCCCTGCTCGCGCTGGGATCGGCGATCGTCACGAGCGGATCGGCCGTCTCGGGGCGCGCGGCGGCAGCGCTTCGGCGCTGAGCCGGGGCCTCGCGGATGAGGCTGCGAGCGGCCTCTCCACGGGCGTGTCATGGCCCCGCGCGGTTCTGGGTCGACCTGGCCTCGACATCGATGTGCTTCACATCGGGTCGCTGGCTCCGTATCCGCGCCTCGACACGCTCGATCGCCTCCGCCACCCCGGAGGCCGTGAGCGCGGGGTCGAACTCGATGCGCAGCACGACCAGGACGTCATGCGGACCGAAGTGCATCGTCATCGGTCGCCCCACCTCAGACACGCCACGATCCGCCTTGGCGAGCGCGCGGATCGCGACAAGGAGATCCCTGTCCGCGCTCTCCCCCACGAGGAGCCTATGCCTTTGGCGACCGTCGCTGGAGGAGCGCGCAGGCTTGATGGGGAAGGCCGTCGAGGCAGGCGGCTGCTAACTAGTCCACCGATGTCGGCCCGATGACGGCAGCAGACGATGGGGATCGAGGGCTGCTCTGCTTCTCGACGGTGATGAGCAGCTCGAAGTTGGCATGCGGCACGGTCATCCCGGCCAGCTTGCCTCTTCGGCTGCCAGCATTGTAGTCGAGCACTCCGACCCGTCGCCACGGGGACTCGGAGCTCGGGCGCTGCCAGACGACGAAGTGCGTGCTGCCGGCCTCGATCCGCTCGGGCGGCGAGAGATGAACGACGTTCACCAGCAGCCGTGTGGTCGCGGCGTCGGAGTCGATGTCGGCGGTGATGTGCGCATCGGCGCCGGGCGCGAGCCGCGTGCCCTGAATGGTTTGCTCGCTCGGGCCGCCACAGCCCGCGAGCGCCATGCTCGCGAGAAGACCGAGCGTGAGCCCTAGCCGGCCGCCGATTCGTCGTCCCATGCCAACGTGCTTCATATCGCCACCTCGATCGCCTCTCTGCCTCACGGCGGACCCGCTGTCCCCTCGGGCGTCGCGTCCGGGCTGGCCGGTGCCACAGCCTCTCGGCCGCATCGTGGCAATTTGAGCAAGCGTCGTGCCGAGGTGGGATGTGCATCGGCGGGTGGCGGAGAAACGAGCACATCCACGACCGCGCGACCGCGCTGTTCCAGGAGGCGCTGTGGGGCCCCCACGCGCGCAGGGCGACGCGGGGCCGTCGCTGCTGCGCGCCTGGCTGCCCAACCTCGCGCGGCGGCTCGAGGCCCGGCCGACCGCGTCGCGGCGGAGCTCGCGATCCGCCGGCTCTCCCACGTGGGGAGCGCTCCCATGTTTGGCGGCCCGAACGCGCAGCCCGAGGGCGCCGGAGGTCGCTCGGCGCGTGCACAGCTGATATAGCTCCGCCCAGGACATCGCAATGAGTGCCACCACGACTGCTCAGCCTCCCATCGTCTTCATCACCGGTGCCTCCTCCGGCTTCGGCGCCGCCATCGCCCGACGCTTCGCCGGCCTGGGCGCGCGCCTGGTCCTCGCCGCCCGCCGCTACGAGCGCCTGGAGGCGCTCGCGGCGGAGCTCTCGGACAGCCGCATCCCCGGCCCGGCTGGCGCGCGCGCGCCGGCGATCCACCTGATCCGGCTGGACGTCCGCGACCGAGGCGCGGTCAACAAGGCCATCGCCGAGCTCCCGCCCGAGTTCTCCGAGGTGACCGTGCTGGTCAACAACGCAGGCGGCGCGCTCGGGCTGTCGCCGGCGCACCAGGCCGATCTGGACGACTGGGAGGAGATGATCGACACCAACGTTAAAGGCTTACTTTATTGCACCCGGGCGCTGCTGCCCGGCATGGTGGCGCGCGACCGCGGGCACATCATCAACATCGGCTCGGTCGCCGCGGAGACGCCGTACCCCGGGAGCAACGTATACGGCGCGTGCAAGGCGTTCGTCGCGCAGTTCTCGCTGAACCTGCGCTCTGACATCCTCGGCAGTCGGGTGCGCGTCACCGACATCGAGCCCGGCATGGCGGAGACGGAGTTCTCGGTTGTGCGCTTCAAGGGAGACCAGGAGAAGGCCGCCGCCGTGTACCGCGGCGTGAAGCCGCTCTCGGCCGAGGACATCGCCGAGTCCGTCGTATGGTGCGCGATGCTCCCGGAGCACGTCAACGTGAACCGGCTGGAGCTGATGCCCGTGATGCAGGCGTTCGCCGGCTTCTCCGTCAAGAGGAGCTGAGGCGCGCGGCGCGCACGCCGCACGCCGGCTCGATCCCCGCACGCGCCTCGACCCCCCTCACGCACGCCGGGCCCGCGCTTCACGCGGCGCCCCGGCGATCGCCGAGCCGACGTTCGAGCGAGCTCTGCAGTTCAGTTCACTTTCACTTCAAGCGAGCGTCCCTGCTGCGCGGAGCCCCCGCGCCGCGTAGCCCGATGTGGCACCGCCACACCATCGATTTCCTGGCGCCTGCTCGCGCCCTCCGCCGCGGCGCCGGTGTTCACCGTGGTCCTGCTCCATCGCCTGCCCTCGCCGCAGGCCGCCGCGCGCACGGCCACGCCTGCGCACGGGTGCAGGACGGAGCGTCGCCTCCACGCGCCGCCTGATCGGCAACATCGAGCCATTCCATGCATCATCGCGCACCCTGGCGATCAGCCATCCTTGACTGGTGCGCAGCGTGGGACACCGAGCTGGTCCGCATTCTCCACAGGCGGGTCACCACCGCTCAACGATGTCTGTCGTTGCACAGGTGCTGTCGGCGGTCGGCTCGATCCCGCGTCGATGGCCAGATCGCGGCGTCGGGCGCGGGGCGCATGGCACGCGTGTTGATGGCACACGTGTTGATGGCACGCGTGTTGATGGCACGCGTGTTGATGGCACGCGGCCGCTCAGCCGCCGGCATCAACGGTGCGGCGCTCGCCCCGTCATAGCCTCATCCGATTTCTGCAATGCAGAGGACGGGACGTAAGACATCGACAGCGCCGACTCGTCATCCGGTCGACGGGAGAGCAGGATTTTGATCGGTGTTAGACGCTTGCGCATGGTGAGGGGCCGCACTAGCTTACGTGTCCCGCTGCCCTCGCGGCGCCGGTCGTCAGCAATCACCGCGATCCCTCGATCCCTGGATCGGAGGATGAACATCGCCATGGGTTGCTCGCCGGAGCAGCAGATTTGCGGAGACCACTCGAGGAATATCGCGTGATGTTGCTTCGTTAAGAGCGAGCGCCGTCCGTTCCCCTGGGCCGTCGTCCGTGGTCATCGGTCGTCCATCGCTGGGCGCCGCGACCCTTGCTTGACGTCGTGCCGATCGCCCGGAGGCGGAGGACTCAACAGGAGCGGAGCTGGGGGGCATCGGGGGCATCCGAGCGCGCTAGCGGCGAATCCGACGTTCCCTCGAGGAACGGTCGGAGGGCTCTGCTCGACGATGGAGGGCTCCGGGGTCAGCTCAGAGCTCTGGAGGACTTGAACTGAGAGACGCTCGCCAGCGTCCACCAACGTACCTTGGAGTCAACAATGTGCGGAATCTTTGCCTTCTTCGGAGATATCGATTCAGCGACGTGTTTCCGGGGCAGCTTCGAACGATTGAATCACCGGGGCCCTGACCACTCGGCCTGGGAGCAGGTCGGCCCGAGGGCCGTCTTCGGCTTCCAGCGCCTCGCCATCAGAGGGCTCGGCCCCGACGGCAACCAGCCGCTCTGGTCGAGGGACGGCAGGGACGCCGTCATCTGCAACGGCGAAGTGTACAACGAAGAGGCGATCCGCGCGGACGTCGGAGACGACGGGGGCGGCTCGGGGTCGGACTGCGATGTGATCCTGCCGCTGGTGCGCAAATACGGGCTTCGGGGCGCCTGCGAGCGGCTGGACGCGGAGTTCGCCTTCGCCTACTACGACGGTGCTTCCGGCCGCGTCTTCGCGGCACGGGACCCGATCGGCATCCGGCCGCTCTTCTTCGGTTACCTGAAGAACGGGCGCGGGATCGTGTTCGCCTCCGAGGTGAAGTTCATCAGCGATCTCTGCGCGAAGGTCGCGCCCTTCCCGCCTGGCCACTACTTCGACGGCGACAGCTTCGTGCAGTACCGCGACATCACGGCGGTGAAGAACGTCGCGAACGACGACGAGGCCACCATCTCCGCGAACCTCGAGCGCCTGCTCGTCGAGGGGGTGCGCAAGCGGCTCGTGTCCGACGTCCCGGTCGGCTTCCTGCTGAGCGGCGGCCTCGACTCCAGCCTGGTCTGCGCCATCGCCACGCGCGTGCTCGGCAAGCCGATCGACACCTTCGCGATCGGCATGGCCGAGGACGCCATCGACATCAAGTACGCGCAGACGGTCGCCGATCACATCAAGTCGCGCCACCACAACGTCTACGTCACCAAGGAGCAGGCGTTCGAGGCGCTGAGGGACGTGATCTATCACCTCGAGACGTGGGACATCACCACGATCCGCGCCTCGATCGGCATGTACCTTATTTGCAAGCACATCCGGCAGAGCACCGACATCAAGGTCCTGCTCACCGGCGAGATCAGCGACGAGCTCTTCGGGTACAAGTACACCGATTATGCCCCGTCGGCCGCGGAGTTCCAGAAGGAGGCGCGCAAGCGCCTGCGTGAGCTCTACGCCTACGACGTCCTACGCGCGGACCGCTGCATAAGCGCCCACTCGCTCGAGGCCCGCGTGCCGTTCGGGGACCTCGCCTTCGCGAGCTACGTGATGGCGATCAACCCGGAGCGGAAGATGAACAAGACCGGCATGGGCAAGCTCCTCCTGCGCCGGGCGTTCGCCGACAAGCGGTACCTCCCCGACGCGATCCTCTACCGCGAGAAGGCGGCCTTCTCGGACGCGATGGGCCACAGCCTTGTCGACTCGATCAAGGCCCACGCCGAGGCGCGGTACTCGGACGCGGACGTCGCGGCGGCGCAGCGCAGGTACGAGCACCGCGCGCCGATCTCGAAGGAGTCGCTCCTGTATCGGGAGATGTTCGAGAGCCTCTTCCCCGGCCGCGCGGAGCTCATCCCCGACTACTGGATGCCGAACAAGGAATGGAAGAACTGCGACGTCTCCGATCCGAGCGCGCGCGCGCTGCCGAACTACGGCGCTAGCGGAGTCTGAGGAGCTAGCTCGAGGCGACAGTGACGCGCTCGTCGCACGTCACCTTCGCTCCGCCGGAGCTGCGCGAGGTGGCCTGGCCGCCGAACGTGGCCGCGGGGCGAGTGACGCCCCCTCAAAGCCGGACGAACCCGCCCGCCGCTCCGCGGCGGACGGGGGAGGCCCCTCATTGGGATAACTTGAGATGACGAACCATTCGCCTGTACGACAACTTCGAGAAGAGGCGCTCCGCGCCCTCGCCGCTCACCTGCCGCAGCAGCACATCGACGCTGCGACGAGGTGCGCGCAGAAGCTCCACGAGGGCCTGCCGCACAAGGAGGAGCTGCGCAGGAACCAGGTCCTGGTCGCCTACGGTGGCGGGAAGGACAGCTCCTACACGATCGCCTTCGTGCGGTGCATGCAGCTGCTCCTCGCCCGCATGCACGGCCAGACGTTCAAGCTGCTCGTGGTGACCAACCGGCACGCGGGGATGCCACGGGCCGTGATGGAGAACATCGCCCGCGCCTACAGGGCCCTCAAGCTGCTCGAGGATCCGGACTGCGAGGCGCTGCTCATCGACGGCAACGAGATCAACCCCTTCAGGGTCGATCGGCGGCTGCCGCTCGCCCTCGTGCGGCAGAACCGGGAGGACATCCTGATGACGGGGCACCGGACGTTCGCGGACGCCCGACCGACGTTCTGCAACGCGTGCAACCTCAGCATGGTGAACTCGTTCGGCCTCGCGGCGTCCTACGGGAGCGGCGTCGACATCATCATCACGGGAGACTCGCGCAGGGAGCAGCGGGCCTACTATGTCTGGGTCGCGCGGCTCGCGCAGCGGTTCGGGTTCGACAGCAACAGCGCCGAGGGGGGCTTCGGCGGCTTCCTCACCAGGATGCGCAGCCTGTCGCAGCTCTATTTTCGCGATCTCCACGGGAGCGACGCGGCGGACGCCATCGCGCGGCGGCTCGTCACGGCGGAACTCCGGAAAGATCTTCAGTTCTTCTCGATCTACGACGACACCCAGTACGCCTCCGGGGACCACTGGGATCTGCTCACCAGGCACCTCGGCTTCGAGTTCGACGAGATTGCCTTCAGCTTCAGCGAGTCGGACTGCGCCAACCCGGCGCTCATGGCGCACCTGCGAGGCCTGAAGTGCGAGCGAATGTACGGGCGGAGCTACGCTGAAGGGATCGCCGAGTACGTCGACTTCGCCGTGGGGCTGATGCGCAAGAAGGAGTTTCCGCAGGTCCTCGTGGACATGATGCTCGCCCGCTACGATGGCCCCGAGAAGCTCGCGCGCATGCGGGTGGTCATGGACGACATGGCCAGCGAGGTCTATGGCCTCGACGAGCAGCAGCTCGTCTGCATGATTTATTCGCCCTTCGCAGACAGGTGCGAGAACCTCGACGTCTACCTCGCGCGCGAGCAGCCCGAGCTCGCGCCGCTCGCCGGGGCCATCCGCGAGCTGCTCCGCGACGGCAAGGATCCGGCCCGCGGGGCACGGCAGCGCGAGGTGCAGCAGGCGCTCGAGCGGCTGAGCGGGCTCACGCTCTCGCAGCTCCGCGTCATCCACGCGTCGCCGCTGCACCCGTCCGCGGAGGGCGGCGGGGGACACCTCATCGAGCACATCCTCGCGCGCGATCCGCACAAGGACGTCATCCAGACGCGGCGCGCCCCCAGCGGCGCCCTGGTTCAAGAGACCATCTCCGGCAGGTAAGGAAACATGAACTCTCAGACTGGAAACATCTTCGTTCAGGTCGGCGCCACGCGGGACGGGCTGGACCCGTACCTCGGCGTCGCGCGCAAGCGGTCCCTGTCGGCCGTCCTCGTGGAGACGCCCGCCTACCTGCGCTGGCGCCGGCAGCTCGGGCGCAGCGCGTTCGACGTCGAGATCGCCGTCGAGCGCCCCGCCGACCCCGAGGCGGTTCGGGCGGCGCTGGAGGCGCTGCGCCCCCGGATCGCGCTGATGCTGCCGGGCTTCGAGCGCTACACGGCGAGCACCTACGCCGCCGCCGAGCTGCTCGGCGTGCCCCCGCAGGACGCGCGGGCCGAGCGCCGCTTCACCCCGCTGGACAAGTCGGGGCAGCGGGCGGCGCTCGACGCGAGGGCGCCGGGCGTCCTCCAGCCGCGCTACAGGACGCTCCCCGTGCGGCCCAGCGCCGGAGGACAGGCGCTTGATCACCTCGGCTTACCGCTCGTGATCAAGCCCGCCGACGGGGGGGGTGGCCTTGGCGTCTTCGTCGTCGACGAGCCGGCGCAGCGCGACGATGCCATCGCCCAGATCCGGGCCATGACGAACTATGATGGAGGGGCCTTCTCGCAGATCGTCCTGGAAGAGTACGTCCAGGGGACGGAGCACTCGATCCAGGCGGTCGCGCACGGCGGCCGCGCCGTCGTGCTCACGACGTGCGAGAAGATCATCCTCCGCGAGCGCTCGCGGGACGCCGGCCGGCTCGTCGGGTTTCGCGAAGTCGCCCACATCGCGAGTCACGGCGCGCAGGCGCCCCAGGCGTTCCAGGAGCTCGCGCAGCGGTGCATCGACGCGACCGGGTACAGGAGCGGTCCGTTCCACGTCGACCTCATCGAGAACGCGCGAGGCGTCCACTTCGTGGAGATGGGATTCCGGCTCTCGGGGGGCGGCATCGTGGCGCTGGTCCGGCGCGTGACGGACATGGACTGGGCAGAGCTGTCGGTCGCGAGCCACCTGGACGGGCGCGAGCCCGCGCTGACCAGGCCGCCGCAGGGCGAGGGCGCCGTCATCGGTCAGGCGACGCTCGCCTCCGAGGACGAGCTCCGCGCGGCGGAGCAGCTCCTTTCGCGCGGCGTCCGCGCGGAGATCCTGCGCTTCGCGGCCCCGGCGAGCGACCCTGACGACGCGGGCGATGACGCGAGCCTCGCCTCGGACCGGCTGCGCCACACGGGCTTTGTGGGGAGGGTCGTCCTGTACGCGCGACACCGCGACGAGGCACGCGCGAACCTGCGCCACTGCATCGCCGCCCGCCTGGAGGACTGACATGTGCCGGCTCATCCTCGCCAAAGGTAGATTCTCGAGCTCAGCGATCCTCGACGCGGCCATCATGATGAGCTCGGGCCAGACGGCCGACCACGAAGGGCCCACGCAGCAGCACCCCAACGGCTGGGGCGCGGTGTGGCGGGATCCGGGGGGCGGCCTGAGCATCCACCGCGACCCGCGGAGGATCAACGACACGGCCGACGAGTCCCCGCTCCGGGGCGTGGAGACTGATCTCCTGGCGGTGCACGTGCGGCACGCGACGCTCGCGCGCAACCAGGGGCTCCAGTGCACGCACCCGCTGGCGCGCGCGGGGGCGAAGGGGCCGTGGTACCTCCTCCACAACGGCTTCTTGCCGACCGTCCACCAGAGGCTCGGCAAGGAGCGCTCCGAGTTCGACTCGGCCGAGTACCTCGAGTACCTCGTCCCGGAGAACGCCCACACGCTGGACATCGACGCTGCGCTGTCCAAGCTGCGCGCCATCCCGCCCGGGGGCACCTCGGCCAACGCCATCCTCCTGAACGCGGAGTGGGCGTACGTGATCCACTGGACACCTACGGAGGTCCCGTACCGCCGTTACTTCTCGATGCACCAGCTCGCGCTGGAAGACTGCACCATTTACGCCTCGGAGATCATCCCGGCGCTGGCGCCGCGCGAGCGCTGGGCGCCCTTGCCGCAGCGCCACATCGTACCCATCAAGCTCAACGCTCACTGAAGAGGTCTATCATGAACAACGATCATCACTGGAATCAGGTCTCCCTCCCCTCGGACGATCGCGCCTCCGGCCGCAAGCTGCTCCGCGGGTTGGTCGACAGCGAGGTCGCGGTCGTCGTGTGCAAGGACCTCCTCGGGGACAAGCTCCTCCAGAACGGCCTCAGGCAGATCCGCGACCACTACGGGAAGAAGCTCGCGACGCAGTACGTGAACGGCACGCTGACGACGATCGGCCCCTACCTGGCGAAGCACCTCTCGCGGCCGGAGGAGTATTTCGCGAACGCAAGCATCATCGATGAGGTCTTCCCCGAGCCCGATTTCGATCTCCGCCACATCGTGCGGGACAGGCTGAAGTCGCTCTTCGGGCTGCAGAGCATGAAGGTCCAGGAGGAGCCCGACGGCCAGCGTTACGCGGACTCGATCGTGCGCGTCCACGCGGACGGCGTGTGCAACCCGCTGCACAACGACAACATCATGCGCGATGCGGCGTCGACCGGCCTCTCGCTCGCCAAGCTGAAGCACCAGCTGAGCTGCATCGTCTGCATCCAGGAGTGCGATCAGGGAGGAGAGCTGATCAGCTACCGCAAGACGTGGAACGAGGAGGACGAGGCCTTCAAGATCAAGGGTGGCCTCGGTTATGATAGGAGCGTCGTCCGCGACGTGCCGCGCACGGTCTTCCGGCCACAGACGGGCGATGTCTATGTAATCAATCCCACAAATTACCACGAGATCGAGCGTGTCGGCGGAAAGGACCGGATTACACTGGGCTTCTTCATCGGGTTCTACGATGATGAGCTCAGGAATGCAGTCGTGTGGAGCTAAAATGCGCTTTCGTCACGTTCTCATGGCGGTGCTGACTGCCTTCGTCTGGGGCTTGAACTTCGTCGTCATCAAGGTCGGTCTGGACTCGTTTCCACCGCTGCTGTTCTCTGCGCTTCGCTTCACCTGCGCCGCGATCCCGGCTGTGTTCTTCATCGATCGGAAGCAGATCCCATGGCGCGTGATCCTCCAAGTGGGTCTCGTGCTGGGGGTGGTCAAATATTCGCTCCTCTTCGCGGGGATCAAGGCCGGGATGCCGGCGGGGCTCTCGTCCCTGGCGGTCCAGGCACAGGTGCTCTTCACGCTGATCCTCTCGGCCGTCTTCCTCAAGGACGCGCCCTCGCGCGTGCAGAAGGCGGGGATCGTGATCGCGCTCTCTGGGATCGCGCTCATCGGCTACACGCGAGCCGGGAGCGTGAGCCTCACCGGGTTCGCGCTGGTGCTCGGCGCCGCTGTCGCCTGGGCGTTCGCCAACATCCTCATCAAGCGGGCTGGGGGCTTCGACGCCTTTCGCCTGATGGTCTGGATGAGCCTGATCCCGCCGCTGCCGCTCCTCGGCCTCTCGCTCCTGCTCGAGGAGGGGCAGGTCGCCGCGGTGTCACGGATCGGGCTCGGGGGCCTCGGGGCGGTTCTTTACACGGGCATCATCGCGACGGTCGTGGCCTTCGGCATCTGGGGCCATCTGCTCAGGAGCTACTCGGCCAACCTGGTGGCGCCGTTCGCGCTGCTCGTGCCCGTGTTCGGGATGGCTTTCTCGGCGCTCCTGCTGCATGAGGAGCAAAGCGGCGCCGGGGTGGCGGCGGCGGCCCTGGTCCTCCTCGGGCTCGCCACCGTCGTTCTCGGGCCTCGGGTCATCAACATGATCGCTCCGGCGAACCGACCGATGGGAGCAGCGAAGGTGTAATGATGAGCTCGGACGTGCACGATCGTCTGGTGACGCTCTTCCAGGAGAGCAACGCCGTGTTCCGCGTGGTGGAGCACCCGGCCGAGGGCCGCACGGAGCTCATCTCGCAGATCCGCGGCAACAGCCTGCCGCAGGCCGCGAAGGCCATGGTGCTGATGGTGAAGCAGGGCAAGAAGAGCCGGCGCTACTACCTCTGCGTCGTCCCCGGGGACTGCCGGGTCGACATGGAGGCGGTCAAGACGCTGGGGAGCGGGACTCACGCCACGTTCGCGCCGCAGGACGTCGCCGAGCAGCTCTCGGGGTGCGTCATGGGCGCCGTCCCCCCGGTCTCGTTCAACCCCGAGCTCGAGCTCGTCGTGGATCCGAAGCTCCTGGAGCACGACGAGCTCGTCTTCAACGCCGGCCGGCTGGATCGCTCCATCTTCATCCAGCGGGACTCGTACGTGAAGGCGACGAGCCCCAGGCTCGCCGCTGTCGGCACCCGATAGCCGCTCGCCCGGTCAACTCAACCGCACAGTTCAATCGTTCACGAGAGGCGCTGTTTCCAGTGCCGAGAAGCATCTTCGTGAGCATGAGAAGCTGCGGTTGAATTCATCGTGTTCTTGCTATGTTCTTCGTCAGAGGGCCGCCCAGCCATCCGGCCCGGGTTCCCACGAACAGCCAGTCGAGCCGAAGCGGCTCCCGCTCCTGCGGGTGATGCACGCCGAAGCTGACGGGAAGGGGCGCGTCGTCGAGGACATGCCGGAGGTGACGAACCTCTCCCGGCGCCTCCGCGAGCACCTCGAGCGTGCTGGCGTTACGCGGCCCGACCTCGTCGCGAACGACAAAACGCGGAAGCCGATCACGTTCTACGACCTGCGCCCGGCGAGCATCCCCTGGATGGCCGTGCGCGGGGACTACCCGCTCGAGCTCAAGAGCCGGGCCGGCCACACGTCGTTCCCGACGACGGAGGGCTACCTCCGCGAGGCCGAGCAGGTACGCGTCGGCTTCGGCGAGGCGTTTCCTGAATCACCGACCGAGCTGGTCGGTCCGCTCGGCGAATCGTCCACGAATCGCCCAGCGGAGCAGCTCGGTCTTGATGAGGATCGCGAAATCCTCATCGTATCCTTGGTGGGCCATGAAGGACTTGAACCTTCAGCCAATGGATTAAGAGTCCACTGCTCTACCAATTGAGCTAATGGCCCGAGTGAATTGTCAAACCGACTGAACCTGGAACGGCTCCCGGGATCTCGCCGGAACGCTTGAGTCGCCCGTTGAGCCCGGCACGCCCGGCCTGATTCGAACAGGCGACTTTCGGATTCGAAGTCCGACGCTCTATCCAGCTGAGCTACG
Source organism: Sorangium sp. So ce363 (assembly GCF_051520435.1). Taxonomy (NCBI): domain Bacteria; kingdom Pseudomonadati; phylum Myxococcota; order Polyangiales; family Polyangiaceae; genus Sorangium; species Sorangium sp. So ce363. Next base: position 11,230,186 of record NZ_CP150333.1, read on the forward strand.
GGCGCTCCTGCGCGCCCCTCGGCGGGGCTCGCGGAACGCTTCTAACCGCACCGGCGGCGATATGTCAAGGCGTTGTAGCGACATGATGCGCAATTTTTAGGCCGCCACCTTCGCCGAGCCCGGACGGACGCGCTCGACGGGCGCACCCCGTCACTCCCGCCATCGGCAGCGCACCGTCCACCGGCACCGGCCGCGGGCAGCGCAGCGCCCTCGGGGCGCGCGCCTGGTCCGACACGACGGCGTTCGGCCCGGCACGGCCGCACCTGGCCCCGCGCGGCTGCGAAAGAAGTTCTCTGTCCGCGGCGCCGCAAGGTAGGGTCCTGCCCCGTCATGCCGCTGCTCCGCCCGCTCTCTCGGCGCTGCCTTGCGTCGCGAGGCCCCCTCGCCGCGCTCCTCCTCGCCCTCTCGCTCGCTGCGCCGGCCCAGGGCGCCCCCGCCACGGGCGCGCAGCCGGCCGCGGCCGAGCAGCAGCCGGGCAAGAGCCCGCAGAACAAGCGCCACGCCGCGCGGCGGAGCTCGGCCGACGGCAAAGGTGAAACGCGGGCAGCGCGCAGCGCCCGATCCAAGGAGAAGGCCCAGGAGCGCGACGGCAAGAAGCGCGCGGCGAGGCGGGACGACGCCTCCCGCGCGGAGCGCGGCGGCACCGACGCCGACGCCGACGAGCGGAAGCTGCTGTCGAAGGGCGCTCCCAACCGTGGACGGCTGACCGGCGCCGTGCGGCTTCGATCGTCGAGGCACCTCAAGACGCGCGAGGGCGCCAGGACATGGGGGCTGCCCGTGCTCGTGAAGACCCTGCGGCGCGCCGCCTTCCAGGTGGCCAAGAAGCACGGCGACTCCGCGCTGCTCGTCGGCGACCTCTCGGCCAGGACGGGCGGCGCGCTCGACGGGCACAACTCCCACCAGACGGGGCGCGACGCCGACGTCGGTTTCTACGTCGTCAACTCGAAGGGCAAGAACCTCCGCACGGACCGGTTCGTGGCGTTCGACGATGAGGGCAACGCCATCGGCCTCCCCGGCGCGCGGTTCGACGACGCCCGCAACTGGGCGCTCGTCCAGGCGCTGCTCGAGGATCGGCAGGCGGGCGTCAAATACCTCTTCGTGACCGACGCGCTGCGGGCGCGGCTGCTCGCCCACGCCGCGAAGAAGCGCGTCCCGGCAGATCTCCGGGCCCGGGCCGCGGCCGCGATGATGAGCCCGAGGGACGCCGACCTGCACAACGACCACTTCCACATCCGCGTGATGTGCCCCCCGTCGATGCGCGGCGCCTGCATCGAGGAGTCGCTGGCCCGCCCCGCGTGCGCCGCCGATGAAGCGAAGCAGCCGCTCGCCACCGCGGCGCCCGCGGCGACGGACACGGACATCTACGGCGTGCCTTCCACGGCGGCGCCGACGGTGACCGATGGAGCGCGCCCCACAGCCGCACCGGCGGCCGCGAACGCGTCGCCCGGCGCGGCCTCAGGCGGTCGCCAGACCGCCGCGCCCCGCTGACGTCCGCCCGCGCTCAGGCCGCCGGCACGGCTCCCGGCGGCGCGTCGCCGTCCGCGATCTCCACCACGACCGGCGCGTGATCCGACGGGCGCTGCAGCTCCCGCGGGCGCGTGTCGATCGACACATCGGTGCACCGCGCGGCGAGCGGGCGCGTCACCAGCGCGAGATCGATGCGGAGGCCCTTGTTGCGCCTGAACGCGCCCATCCGGTAATCCCACCAGCTGTACGCCTCCTTGGCGGGGTGGCAGGCGCGGAAGGCGTCCACGAGCCCCCACTCCATCAGGCGGCCCAGCGCGGCCCGCTCGTCCGGATGGAAGAGCACCTGCCCCTCCCACTTCTTCGGCTCGGCGACGTCGATCGCCTCGGGCGCGACGTTGAAATCGCCGCAGATCACGATCTGCTGATCCGGGCGGTAGCGGGCCTCGAGCTCGCTCCGCAGCCGCCCCAGCCACGCGAGCTTGTAGGCGAAGGCCGGCGTGCCCACCGCCTGGCCGTTGGGCACGTAGACGTTGATGACCCGGATCCCCTCGATCGTCGCCGCCAGCATCCGCCGGGCGACGTCCTGCTCGTCGCCGTCGAGGCCCTTCTTCACGTCGTCGACCGAGAGGCCGAAGCGCGTGGCGATCGCGACCCCGTTGTAGGACTTCTGGCCGAAGATGACCGAGCGATAGCCCACCTCGGAGAGCGCGGCCTCGGGGAAGCTGCCGTCCTCGACCTTCGTCTCCTGCATGCAAACGACGTCGGGCGCGGCGCGGACCAGCCAGCTCGTGAGCTGCTCGAGCCGCGTGCGGATGGAGTTCACGTTCCAGGACGCGATGCGCATAGGTCCTCCGGGCGATAGCGGATGAAGAGCCAGGCGGGAAGCCTGGTCCAGGGGCACGCGCGGGGTCCACGGCGCCCGGTCACAAGGCCGCCCGGATCACGTCGAAGAGGCCCTCCGGATCGTCGACGTGGAGCCAGTGGCCGGCGCGCGGAAGGACGTGGACCGAGAGCCAGGGCGCGCGCGCCGCGAGCGCCTCGAAGCGGTCGCGCGAGGCCGGCGAGATCGACTTGGACTTGCCGCCGAGCACGACATGGATGCGCCGCTGCTCCACGCCCGGCACGCCCGGGCCGGCCGGCGCCGGCGGGTCCTCCAGGACGTGCCACAGATCGCGGGCGAAATAGTCGGCGAGCAGCGCGTCCAGGATGTCGAGGTCGAGCCGGATGCGAAAGCCGTCGCCCTCGCGGCGGACGTTCATCGCCAGCCAGTCCGCGATGCCGCGGCTGAACCCGGCGGCGTGCACCGCCTCGAGGAACGCCTCGCGCGACGGGATCGGCTGCGGGATCGCGCGGAGCATCGCGAGCACGCCGGGGCTCTCCGATCCGCTCTCGCCGGCGGGCCTCGCGCTCGGATCGGCGTCGAGGATGAAGCCGCGCTCGATCCCCGTCGGCCGGCGCTCGAGGTAGGCGAGCGCCACCTTGCCGCCGAACGAATGGCCCATCACGCCGCGGATATCGAGGCCGAGGCGGTCGCCCAGCCGGAGCAGATCCTCCGCGGCCGCTGCGATGGTGTGGGGCGCAGGCGGGCTCTGCGACATGCCGTGGGCCCGCAGGTCGACCAGGATGAAGCCCCACGGCCGGGCGGCTGCGCCTGGCGCGCCCTCGGCGGATTGCGCCTCGGCGAGGCGTCGGATGAAGGTGCGCCAGTTGGCGCCCGAGCCGAAGATGCCGTGCAGCACGAGCATCCAGCGGGCAGGCGCCGCGGAGGGGGCGGAGACGAGGGCGTGGTGGGGCACGAAGCCGGCGTGTGCGTTCATGGCTCTCCGGACCGCGCGAGCGCGCGGCCTGCGCCTAGCGCTAGCATGGCCCCATGGCCAAGAAGCCCCCCATCGCGCCGCCGAGCGCGGACGCCGCAGAAGACGAGGGCACCCAGCCGGCGAAGCCCGCGCGGTTTCACGGCGCGGCGCTCGCCGGGGCCAGCTTCGACGACGTCGACCTTCGCGACGCGCGCTTGCACAACGCCTCGCTCGCGGGGGCCGAGCTCGACGACGTCGACCTTCGCGACGCGCGCCTGCACAACGTCTCGCTCGCGGAGGCCGAGCTCGACGACGTCGACCTGCGCAACGCGCGACTGCACAACGTCTCGCTCGCGGAGGCCGAGCTCGACGACATCGACCTGCGCGGCGCGCGCCTGCACAACGCGACCCTCGCCGGCGCCTCGCTCGACGACATCTCGCTCGCCGGCGCGCGTTTGAACGACGCCGACGCCGCCGCGACCCGCTGGTCCGACGCGAGCCTGCGCCGCGCTCGCTTCGAGGGGTCGGACCTCCGCGAGGTCGAGATCGTCGGCTGCGCGATCGACGGGCTCACCATCGACGGCGTGCGGATCGATCGCCTGCTCGAGGAGGCGAAGGATCGATCACGCGCGGGCCAGGCCCCGAAGGCCACCGAGAAGGAAGTGCCGCCGAAGAAACCGAGAAAGGAGCGGAAACCGTAGCGCCCCACCCGCGGAGCGAGCGGGCAGCGCCCCGCGCGACCGCGGGCGGTTACGCCTCGATGAGCCCGGTGCGGACCGCGATGCGGGTCAGCTCGACCGCGCTCTTGCACCCGAGCTTCGCGTAGATGCGCACGCGGTGGGTCTCCACCGTCTTCGGGCTGATCGTCAGCCGCGCGGCCGTCTCGCGCGTCGACACGCCGGCCGCGAGCAGCCGCAGGACCTGGCGCTCGCGCGGTGTCAGCGCGTCGAGACCACCGGAGCCCTCGCTCGCCGGCTTGCGCATCGCGCGCACCACGGCCCCCGCGATGCTCGAGGAGAGCGGCGCTCCCCCGGTCGCGATCCGGCGGATGCCCTCGATGACCTCCTCGAGCTTCGAGGTCTTCACGAGATACCCCTGCGCGCCCGCGCGGAGCGCCTCGGCGACGCGGAACTCGTCGTCATAGCCGCTCAACACGAGGAGCTTCGCCTGCGGCAACTGCGCTCTCAGCGCCCCGAGGAGCTCGATGCCGTCTCGGTCGGGGATGTTGAGATCGACGAGCACGACGTCCGGCTTGCAGCTCGCCGTCTCGCGCAGGGCATCGGCCGCCGTCCCGGCCTGGCCCACGACGACCATGTCGGGCTCGTCCGAGAGCGCTCGAGCGAAGCCTTCGCGAACGACGGGGTGATCGTCGATCAGATAGATGTGCAGCTTGCTAGCAGGGGTTTCCGCCATGGTGACCGCAGGGGGATTGGAGTGTCCTTCAGACCACAATTCGATACCCATGAGCAGTTCAAGTCAAGCTGCTCGGGTCGTCCTGGGAGGAACCTTACAGGGGTATCAGGTGCTCAACGATCTGCAAGCAGCGGCGCGGCGGCAAGCCCAATTGGTGAGGAAAACTCCGTCCAGAGCGAGTTTCGGAGCTCGACGGAGATCCGCGCGACGTGGAATGCGCAACGGTGGACGTGACGGACGGTGCAACGATGCGTCCAGAGCGGCCTGCGCATGCGGTCGCGGCAACCGTCTGGTATTCTTCGCGCGCCTCATGCGCCGGAATGGCCAGCGATCCAGGGAAATACGATGAGCTCGCCGGTCCCCGCTCCCGGCCCGGCCGCCACCTCGCCGCGCTCGCCCGCGGAGATCTTCGTCGTCGATGACGACCCCGCGCTTGTCGAGTCGCTGCTCGACCTGCTCTCCGACGAGGGCTACCGGGTTCAGGGCTTCACGCGGCCGCTGGAAGCGCTCGATCGCCTCGCCCGCGGCGCGCGGCCGCGGGCGGTCCTGCTCGACTACGTGATGCCCGAGATGACCGGCGAGGAGTTCCTCGCCGCGCTCGCCGCCGCGGGCATCGAGGTGCCCGTCCTCCTGCTCTCCGGCGTGAACGAGCCCAACATCCGCGGCGTCGTGGCCGGCGTGCTGGCGAAGCCCTTCGACGTCGACCGGCTCCTCGTCGTGCTCGATCGCCTGACCGGCGCCGTGCAACGCTAGCGCACCGACGCCGCCGCCCCCCGATCCCGGCTCGCACAGGCGCGGCGGCACGCTCCTCGCGTTCGCTGGCCCCAGGAGAAGCCGAGGATGTCGTCGCTGCTCGCAGAAGACAGCGCCACCGGGCCAGCCGTCCTCGCGCGAGGCGGATCGGGCGGCCCCGCCAGCGCGAACGCGCCGGCGGCCGCGATCAAGCTGCCGGCCGAGCTGCACCACCGCTTCCGCTTCATCGCGATCGACGCGGGCCTCCTCGCCGAGGCGGCCGACGGCGCCGCGGCGCTGCTCGACGTGCTGCTCGCGATGGGGGTGCGCGTGGCGCTCTTCGCCGGCGAGGCCGTGCCCCACCTCGCGCGGCGGCTCGAGCGCGGCGTGCGCGCCGAGAACCGCAGGCGGCTCTTCCTCGGCGCGCTCGACGGCGCGGAGCTCCACGGCTTCGATCGCCGCGGCGCCGCGGTCGCGCTCGTCGCCCGCGCGGAGCCGGACGGGCGCTCCGCCATCGCCGCGCTGATTGATCAGGTGATCGCGCCGCTCCGCATCGAGCCGCACGATCGGCTCGCGATCTCGCCGGAATCGAGGGAATCGCGCGACGGCGCGCCGGCCGGAGGGGCGCGCGGGCTCCGCGACGCGCCGGAGCTCGCGGGCGCCGTCCACGCGACGGCCGGCGCGCAGCGGCTGTCCGAGATCCTCGCGCTCCAGCGGGATCTCGACCGTGAGCTCGGCCCGCTCGCGGCGCCCCGCGACGCCGCGTGGATCATCGAGGAGCCGGGGTTCGACGTCGCGCGCGAGCACGAGATCGAGTCGCTGCTCGCGATCGCCAACGGCTACCTCGGCTCGCGCGCGTCGCTGCCGGAGGGGTCGAGGGTGTCGCGGCCGGCCACGTTCATCGCGGGCGCCTTCGAGCCCTCGGCCGACGTGAGCCGCGTGCCGGAGCTCGTCATCGCCCCCGACTGGGGCCGGCTGAACGTCGCCATCGAGGGCGAGCCGTTCTCCGCGGAGACGAGCGGCGTGCTGCACCACCACCGCGCCCTCGACATGCGGCGCGGCGTGCTGCTGCGCGAGGTCCTGCGGCGCGACGAGGGAGGCCACCTCATACACCTGCACACGCTCCACGCGGCGTCCCTCGCGAACCGCCACGTCCTCATGGAGGCGCTCAGCATCGCCCCCCTCAACTTCACCGGGACGATCCGCGTCGACGCGATCCTGAGCGGCGACGTGAAGAGCGCGAGCGGCGCGGCGCACTGGGCCGGCTTCGCGGCGGACGCAAGCGCGAAGAGCCTGCTCCTCGTCGGGCACACGCACGGCGGGCTCGTGACCGCGATGACCTCGCACCTGCGAGAGCTCCCGGAGCAGGCCGCGGAGTGCTCGTCCCCGCCCGAGCTCCTCGAGGGCGCGCGCTGCGAGCGCACCACAGGCGCGCGATCGATCGCCGAGCGCTGCGACGTCGGCGTCCGCGTCGCCGAGCCGCGCCGCCTCTTCCGGACGACGACGCTGCACACGTCGCGCGACACGCCCACGCCGCGCGAGGCGGGAGAGGCGCTCCAGGCCGAGCTGTCGAGCCGCACCACGGCCGGCCTGCTCGGCGAGCACACGCGGGCGTGGGCGGAGCGCTGGCGCCACGCCGACGTCGAGATCGACGGCGCTCCCAGGATCGAGCGGGCGCTCCGGTTCGCCCTGTACCACCTCATCGGCGCGGCGAACCCGGACGACCCGCGCTGCTCCATCGGCGCGCGCGGGCTCAGCGGGGAGGCGTACCGCGGCCACGTCTTCTGGGATACCGAGACCTTCCTCGTCCCGTTCTACACGCACTGTTACCCCGAGGCCGCCCGCGCGCTGCTGCTCTACAGGCACCGCACCCTCGCCGGCGCGCGCCGCAAGGCGAAGGCGCTCGGCTACGAGGGCGCGCTCTACGCGTGGGAGTCGGCGGACACGGGCGACGAGACGACGCCGCCGCTGGTCGTCACGCCGTTCGGCGAGGTGGTCCGGGTGCTCTCCGGCGAGCAGGAGCACCACATCAGCGCCGACATCGCGTACGCCGTGCACGCGTACGTCCGCGCGACCGGCGATCTCGACTTCCAGCGCGGCGAGGGGGCCGAGATCCTGATCGAGACGGCGCGCTTCTGGGCGAGCCGCGCCGAGCTCGGACCGGATGGCCACGCCCACATCCGGCGGGTGATCGGGCCGGACGAGTACCACGAGACGGTGGACGACAACGCGTTCACGAACTGGATGGCGCGGTACAACCTCCGCGTCGCCGCCGCGATCGTCCAGCGCAACGTCGCGCGCGCGGACGTGCTCGCGCGGCTCGACCTCCGGCCCGACGAGCCCGACCGCTGGTGCGACATCGCCGACCGCATGTTCCTCGGGATCGACCCGCAGACCGGCCTGATCGAGCAGTTCGCGGGCTACTTCGGCCTCGCGCCGTTCTCCATCGCCGACTACGCCGTGCGCAGCGCGCCGGTCGACGTCTTGCTCGGGCGCGAGCGGACGCAGGCCTGCCAGGTGGTGAAGCAAGCGGACGTCGTGCAGCTCATCGCGCTGCTCTGGAGCGCGGTGCCCGCGAGCGCCCGGCGCGACAACTTCCTCTACTACGAGCCGCGCACCGCCCACGGCAGCTCGCTGAGCCCCAGCGCCCACGCGCTCGTCGCCGCCCGGCTCGATCTCCACGCCCACGCCGAGCGCTACTTCGAGCAGACCGCCGACATCGACCTCGGCAACACGATGGGCAACTCCGCGGGCGGCGTGCACATCGCCGCCATGGGCGGCCTCTGGCAAGCCGTCGCGTTCGGCGTCGCCGGCGTCACGCGCGTGCCGCGGAGCGCGCTCTCGGAGGCGCTCCCCCACGCGCCGCCGTGCCCCGACGAGGACGAGGCGATCGGGATCGAGCCACACCTCCTGCCGGGCTGGCGCCACCTCAAGATCCCGATCACCTGGCGAGGCCGCGCGCTCGAGATCCACGTGGAGGATGGGGCGGTCGAGGTCGCGCTGGAGGGGAGCGCGCCGCTGCCGATCTGCCTGCTCGACGCGGGCACGCCCGCCTGCGCTGTGCTGGCGGAGCCGGGCCGCCGCTATGCGACGCGGCGGCTGGGTGACCGCGTCACGCCATGGGAGGAGGTCACGACATGCTGAGCGCTGCGCGCGATGGGATCCTCGGCGAACGCGGAGCGATGTCCGAGCCGGCCTCGACGGCCGAGCCGCCCCCCGGAGCGCACGGGGGGGCGCGCGACGAGCGCGACGAGCCCGCGCCGGAGAGCGGCGCGCGGAGCAGGAACGTGCTCGTCGCGCTCCACGGCCGCCGCGGCCACCTCGGCGCCCTCGAGCTCGGGCGGCTCATCGCGGGCGCGTTCCGCGCGCCGCTGCACGGGCTCATCGTCGGCGCAGGCCCGATCGAGGCGAGCGAGGTGCCTGCCCACCTCGGGATCGCCGCGGAGGCGCTGCGGGGCGTGGTGCTGCACGTCGAGGCGAGCGAGGATCCCCCGGGCGCGCTCGCGTCGGCGACGAAGAGCCGCGGCGCCGCAGTCCTGGTCGTGGCGCCCGAGCCGGAGGAGCTCATGGACGAGCGCCTAGGCGTTGGCCGGCTCGCCGCGGGCGCGCTGGAGGCCGTCATGAGCGGCGTCGTCGTCGTCATCGCCCCGACGAACCGACCGTCGACTCGGCTACGGCGCATCCTGCTTCCGCTCGACGGCACCCCCAGCACGGCCGCCTCGATCACCCCCGCCGGAGAGCTCGCCCGCAGGCTCGGCGCGGAGCTCGACATCGTGATGGTCGGCTGCGCCTCGCCGCGGAAGGAGGCGACGAACGACGGACCGCCCGTCTCGACGCCGGTGCCCTTCGAGCCGGGCACGATGGTGGCGCCCCTCTACGTCGACCAGCCTCAGCACGAGTGGGCCGCGTTCACCGAGGAGTTCCTGGCCCGATTCCTGAGCGCGATCGGTCATTGCCCTCACGACGTCGCAACGCGGTTCTTCCTCGGCAAGGGCGAGCCGGCGGCGGAGATCCTGCGGTTCGCCGAGCAGCTGGCGAGCGATCTCGTGGTGCTGGTCTGGCACGGGCACCTCGAGGATCACCACGGCAGCGTCTTCCGCGACGTGCTGAGCGGCGCCCCGTGCCCGGTGATGGTCCTGCGCCGATAGAGCGCGCTCACCGGCGCGAATCCGCGTGAATCGACGTGAATCGACGTGAATCGGCGCAAATCCGCCCGTCGGCGAGCGCGCCGGCGAGCGGGCTCCACGCCAACGGCCGGCGAAAGGCGCTATGGTGCGCCGCCATGGTCTCCCGGAAGCTGCCCCCCAGCGAGTGTCGCAAGATCGTAGAGCCGCAGAGCTTCCGCTTCTCCACGACGGAGGAGGTCGCGCCGCTGTCGGCGGGCATCGGCTCGCAGGAGCGCGCCCTCGCCGCGCTCGCCTTCGGCCTCGACATCCGACAGCCCCGCTTCCACGTCGTCGTCGTCGGCGCGCCCGGCACGGGCCGCACGTTCTGCGCGCGCGCCGTCGCGAAGCGGATCGCGGCGAGCCGCCCCACGCCCGACGACATCCTCCTCCTGCCGAACCCGCACCGCCCGAGCGAGCCGACGGTCCTGTCGCTGCCGCCGGGCGAGGGGCGCCCCTTCGTCGAGGCGATGGAGGAGCTCCACGAGAAGCTGGTCGACGCCCTGCGCGGCGCGACCGAGGGCGAGCGCTTCAAGCAGGCGCGCGGCAAGATCCAGCGCCGGGTGAACGCGGAGGAGCGGCGGCTCGAGGAGCAGCTCAAGTTTGCGGCGCGCGAGCTCGGCCTCGACCTCGTGCGCGGCGAGGACGAGGTGCAGATCACCTCGATCGAGGACGCCGCCAACGCGCCGGACGGCGAGGCCCTGCTCGCCATCGCCGGCTCCATCGAGGAGTTCGAGATGCGGCTCGCCACCGTGCAGGACGAGGCCGACGTCGAGCTGCGCGGCGTCGTGAAGCAGCTGCTCAGCGACGGGGTGAAGGGCTGCTTCCAGCCCGTGCGCGCGCGCTTCGAGGGGCGCAATGACATCAGCGCCTTCCTCGCGGACGTCGAGACGGTCGTGTCGAAGGAGTTCCGCCTGCTCGTCGACGAGGCGCGCGGCGAGGAGGGCGGCGCCACCCTCCCGCGCGGCGTGGTCGTCCCGACGCTCCTCACGGAGCACACGCCCGACTCCGGCGCCCCGGTCGTCGAGGTCCCCTACCCCACGCTGACCGCCCTGTTCGGCCGCACCCACGCGCCGCCCGACTCCGGCTTCCCGCCGGAGCCCGGCTTCGCCGTCGCGGGCGCCCTCCACGAGGCGGCCGGCGGCTTCCTCATCCTGCCCGCGGGCGCGCTCCTCAAGAACGAGGCGCTCTACGAGCAGCTCAAGGCCTGCCTCCTCGCGGGCAAGTTCATCGTGCCCGAGCACAACCCGTCGTACTTCCGCGGCACCGCGGAGGAGCTGCTCTTCCCGCCGATCCCGATCGACGTGAAGGTCGTCCTCGTCACGAACCCGCAGCTCTACCAGGACCTGCACGACGCCGATCCGGAGTTCTCGCAGCTCTTCAAGGTGCAGGCGCGCTTCGAGACGACGATCTCGCTCGATCAGGCGCTGCTCACGTACCCCGCGTTCCTCGCCGGCTTCGCGCACGATCGCGGCCTCCCGCCGATCACGGCCGACGGCGTGACCGCGCTCCTCTTCCACGGCGGCCGCCTCGCGGAGAGCCAGACCAAGGTGAGCGCCCAGATCGGGCTCATCGCCGAGGTCGCGACCGAGGCCGGCTACCGGGCCCAGCGCCGCGGCCGCAAGGTGGTCGACGGCCCCGAGGTCAACGAGGCGCTCGAGGCGGCGCGGCGCCGCGGGAGCCATTTCCGCGACCATGTGCACGAGCTGCTCTCGGACGGGACGATCCGCATCGACGTGACCGGCCGGCGCGTCGGGCAGGTCAACGCCATCTCGGTCCTGTCCGACGGCCCGCAGACGTTCGGCCGCCCGTGCCGGGTGACGGCGGTCGTCTACCCGGGCCGCGAGGGCCCGGTGAACATCGCGCGCGAGGTCGAGATGTCCGGCCCGCTCCACAGCAAGGGTGTGATGGTCCTCACGGGCTTCCTCGCGGCCCGGTTCGCCCAGCACCGCCCGCTCTCGTTCGGCGCCTCGCTCGTCTTCGAGCAGACCTACGAGCCCATCGAGGGCGACAGCGCCTCGTCGAGCGAGCTGTACGCGCTCCTGTCCGCGCTCTCCGGCGTCCCGATCCGGCAGGAGCTCGCCGTGACGGGCAGCATCGATCAGCAGGGGAGCATCCAGCCCGTGGGCGGCATCAACGAGAAGATCGAGGCCTTCTTCGATCTGTGCGCCGCCAAGGGCCTGACGGGCGAGCAGGGCGTGCTGATCCCGAGCGCGAACCGCGACGCGCTCATGCTGCGGGGCGACGTCGTAACGTCGATCGAGGCCGGCCGCTTCCACGTGTTCGAGGTGAGCTCCGTCGAGGAGGGCATCGAGATCATCACCGGCGTCCCCGCGGGCGTCGCCGACGCGGACGGAAGGTACCCGGAGGGGACCGTGTTCCACGCGGCGGACCAGCGGCTCGAGCGCTTCCACCAGGCGATCGCCGACACGCTGAAGGGCGGGACGAGCGCGGATCCTCGAAGAATGCTCAGGGAGCGCTGAAGAGGACCGATGGCAGCGAAGCGCACGGCCGAACCCGCGCCGATCGGCGCCGGAGCCCGCCGGTGACGCGGCGGCCCATCCTGCTCGCGGCGGCCGGCGCCGCGGCGCCGCTGCTGGCGTGGGGCGCGCTCGCGCGGTGGCGTGATGGGTCGCTCTCGCTCGGCGCCGCCTGCGCGGCCGCCGCCGCGATCGCGCTGCTGGTCGTCCTCGGCGGCGTCGTCCGGCGGCGCTTCGCCGCGAGGCCCGGTCGATCCTGGCGCCAGGCGCCCGCGGCGCCTCGGCTCCCGCGGACGGGGCAGCCGGCCGCGCGCCCCGCGGAGCGCGCCTCGACGCCGCCGACCGAGCTCGACGATCCGCGGAGCATCTACGCCTTTGCAGCCCAGGCCGTCGGTCAGTCGCTCGCCTGGGAGGGGAGCTACAAGGCGGCGGCCGCCTCGCTGCGCGACGTGCCTCGCGACTGGATACCTCCGCAGGTTCGGGTGCTCGTCATGAGCAACCTCGCCCAATGGCAGCTCTGCGCCGGCGACATCGAGTCCGCCCGGCGGCTCCTCCCGGATCTGGACGAGGAGCGCGCGCCGGCGTCGGTGCGGCCGCTCGTGCGGGGAGCGCGCGCCGCGGTGCTCGTGCGCACCGGCGACGTCGAGGGCGCGCTCTCCTTGATCGGCCTCCGCGATGGCGAGCGAGAAGAGCCGACCGAGGTGCGCCAGCGCTACCGCATCACCCGCGCGCACGCGTTCACCGCGCTCGGCGAGCCCGCCGCGGCGCGCGCGGAGCTCCGCCGGGTGGTCGATGACGTCGGCGTCGACGAGCTCTGCCGCTGGATTCCCGCGGGCGGGCCCGCCCGGGCCACGATGATCGAGCTCATCGACGAGGGCTGACGGATTCGCGCGTCTCCTATCTTCCGCGCCGCCCAGGCCTGGCTCCGCCGAGGAGCCAGCGTGGTGATGAGCTCCGCTCCTCGCCGCGCGCTCACGCCCTCCTCGACGCCGGCGCGCCGCTGCGAGGCCGCGACTCGCCAAGCGCGGATCTCGGGTCGCTCGAGTCACGCGCAACTCGGATCGTCACGCCGCTTGTCAAGCGTCATTTCCCTGGTTTGTCGCGCGGGAAGCCCCCCTCTGCCGGCGCCGGGCGCTCGAAGCCCACAGAGCGCATCGTGTGCGCTTCCCCGGTGATTCCGGTTCTCGGTGGGGGAAGCAACGTTGCGAGCGCCTGGCGGCTGGTAGAAAAAGGATGCTGTACGCAAAGTGCATCGGGCCAGGTAGCCTTTTCGCGTCGACCGGGGGAGAACGCATGCCAACCTGTATGGGTGGCCAATGAGGGTGGAGGCGCCACGGGGGGTGATCGGCGGGTGTTGCACCGGTTCAACCAGCCCTACGCGTCCCGTCCTGGCGACTCGCCTCGCTCACAGGAGCCCGCCCCGGAGGCTCCCGTGAACCGCCCAGCGGATACGCCGTCCCATCGCATCCTCATCGTGGACGACAGCCCCACGTACCTGAACCAGGTCGCGGCGGCGATGCGCGACGAAGGCTACTTGCCGGTGCTCGCCCACTCGGGGGAGGAGGCGCTCGCGCGGCTCACGGTGGCGCGCGTCGACGGCATTCTGCTCGACATGGTGATGCCGGGTCTGTCGGGCCCGGCCACGTGCCTCCGCATCAAGGCGAACGCCTCGTGGCGGCCGATCCCGCTGCTGATGCTCACCGGCCGCGACGACCACAAGGCGATCCTCGACGCCCTCTCGGCCGGCGCCGACGATTTCGTGACGAAGACGGGCGAGCTCACGGTGCTGAAGGCGCGCCTGCGCGCCCAGCTGCGCAGGAAGCATTACGAGGACGAGAACCGCAGGATGCGCGAGCTCCTCCTGCGCCGGGAGATGGAGGCGGCGGAGGCGCGCGCCGACCGGCGCCTCAAGCAGAGCGAGGAGCGGTTCCGACTCATCGTGGAGGGCGTCCAGGACTACGCCATCTTCATGCTCGACCCCGCCGGCCGCATCGCCAGCTGGAACCCGGGCGCCGAGCGCATCAACGGCTACCGCGCCGACGAGATCATCGGCTGCCACTGCTCGGTCCTCTTCCCGCCGGAGGACGTCGAGCTCGGCAGGCCCGCCGCGGAGCTCGAGTCCACCGTGGAGACCGGCCGCTCGATCCAGGAGGGCTACCGCGTCCGCAAGGACGGCACCCGCTACTGGGCGAACGAGGTGATCAGCGTGCTCTTCGACGAGGCCGGGCAGCTGCGCGGCTTCGCGAAGGTCACCCGCGACGTGACGGAGCGCCGCCGCGTCCACGAGGCGCAGCGCATCCTCGTCTCCGCCGGGCAGATCCTCGGCGAGTCGCTCGATTTCGAGGAGACGCTGCGGCGCGTGGTCCGCGTCGCGCTCCCCGACTTCGCGTCGATCTGCGTGCTCCTGCTGCAGGACGAGTCCGGCGCGATCGATCGGCAGGTGACCGCCCACGCGGATCCGTCGATGGCGATGGCGACCGAGCTCCTCGGCAGGATCACGGCCGACTCTGCCGGGCGGGGCATCGGCAGGGTCCTGCGCACGGCGCAGCCGGAGCTCATCCCCAAGGTGACCGACTCCTTCGTCCGCGCGATCTCGTTCGATCAGGCGCACTACGAGGCGCTGCGCTCGCTCTCGCTCGCCTCGCACCTCACGGTCCCGCTGACGGCGCGCGGCCGCACGCTGGGCACGCTCTCGTTCGCCTCGACGCACCGGCGCTATGACGCGGTCGATCTCGACCTCGCGCAGGATCTCGCGCGGCGCGCGGCGCTCGCCGTCGACAACGCCCGGCTCTACCGGGAGGCGCAGCTCGCGGTGCGCGCGCGCGACGATTTCCTCACGATCGCCTCGCACGAGCTCCGCACGCCGCTCACGCCCATGCAGCTGCAGGTCGACGGCCTCCTGCGCGCCGGCAAGCGCGGCGGCCTGACCGCCGAGCGCGCCACGCCGCGGCTCGAGATGATCAAGCGCCAGGTCGAGCGGCTCGCCCGGCTCATCACGAACCTGCTCGACATCTCGCGCATCTCCGCGGGCCGCCTGCAGATCGAGCTCGAGGACGTCGATCTCGCGGCCACGGTGAACGAGGCGCTGGAGCGGTTCCGCGAGGAGCTCTGCGCCGCCGGCTGCCCCGTCAACCTGTCGGCCCCCGCCTCGATCGTCGGCCGGTGGGATCGCCTCCGGCTCGATCAGATCGTCACGAACCTCCTCTCGAACGCCGTCAAATACGGCGCCGGCAAGCCCATCGACGTCACGCTGGAGGACCTCGCGGACCGCGCCCGCCTGACGGTGCGGGATCGCGGCATCGGCATCGCCCCGGAGCAGCAGGCCCGCATCTTCGAGCGCTTCGAGCGCGCCGTCTCCAGCGAGAACTACAGCGGCTTCGGCATGGGGCTGTGGATCGTGCGGCAGATCGCCGACGCGCTCGGGGCGACGATCCAGGTCGACAGCCGGCCGGGCGAGGGGGCGACCTTCACCGTCGACCTGCCGAAGGAGCCTGCCTGACGCCCTCCGCGCCGCGCGGCTAGAGCGCCCGCCGCACCCGGCGGCGCTGCTCGATCATGTGCTGGGTGATCTGCTGCCTGCCCTCGGCGCGCTCCACCAGCGTCCACACGTTGTCGCCGCGCTCCCTGCCCGCGCAGTCGAGGAGCGCGTCGGCCGCCTGCTCGGCGGGGATGAGCCCGTCGTGTCGTCCCGGGAGCTCCACCACGGCGGCGCGCGTGCAGAGCCCGCCCATCGTGGCCAGCATCCGGCGCACGATCTCGCGGAAGACCGCCTCGTCGAACGCGTCGCGCTCGCCGGCGCCGAACAGGACGAGCTTGTCGAACGCCATGCGCGGCTTGCACGGGATCATGACGACCTCGCCGAGCTCGCCGGTGATCAGGCCCTGCCGCCTCAGCTCGGAGATCCGGCCGCCGAGCCGCCAGTCGCAGAGGCCGGCCACGCCGTGGGCCGGCCGCGCGTCGCTGAACGGGGCGCACGCGAGCACCTCCGAGTCGAGCTCGTCGAGGCTCTGCAGGTCGGGGGAGATGAACCGTAGCTCCACGTGGATCAGACGCTGATGGCGCCCTTGCGGAAGTCGCTCTTCGCGATCTTCACGTTGACGCAAGCGGGCCTGCCGCACCGGAACGCCTCGTCCAGCGCGGGCCCGAGCTCCTCGACGCGCTCCACGCAGGCCCCGAAGCCGCCCAGCGCCTCGACCACGCGGTCGTACCGGGTGAAGTCGAGCGACGTCGCCGGCGCGCGGCCCTCGCCGTAGAGCTCCACCTGCCCCCGGCGGATCTGCGTCCAGGCCGCGTCGTTCCCGATCACGCTCACGACGGGGATGCCCTGGCGCACCATCGCCTCGAACTCGAGCGCGTGGAAGCCGAACGACCCGTCGCCGTACACGAGGACCACGTTGGCCTCTGGCCGCGCGAGCTTGGCCGCCATCGCGTAGCCGGGACCGACCCCGAGGGTCCCGAGCGGGCCGGGGTCCATCCAGAGCTGCGGCCACTCGAGCTTCAGCACGTTCGCGGCCGTGGCCACGAAGTCCCCTCCGTCGCCGATGACGATGTCGTCCTTGCCGAGGCGCCTGCCGATCTCCGCGCAGACGCGCAGCGGGTTCGGCGGGTCGCCGTCGCTCGCGATTTCCGCCAGCATCTTCGCGCGCGATCGCTCCTCGGCCTCGCGCACGGCCGAGAGCCACGCCGCGGCCGTCTTGTCGGGCACCTCCGCGAGCAGCTGCTCCAGGACGACGCCGCTGTCCCCGTCGATCCCGACGTCGACGCGGCGGTTCCTGCCGAGCTCGCTCCCGTCGAGATCGATCTGGACGACCTTGGCCGCCGGGCTGATGGCGCGGCCGTACTCGAGGCGGAAGTCGAAGGGGGTCCCGAGCACCACGCAGAGGTCGGTCTGCGAGAGCGCGAAGCGGCGCGAGCGGCTCATGAGCCCCGGGTGCGCGTGGGGCAGGGCGCCGCGGGCCATGCCGTTCAGGTAGAAGGGCGCCTTCACGGCGTCGGCGAAGCGGCGCAGCGCGTCGCGCCGCGGCGACCACCGGAGCTGGCTCCCGACGATGAACATGGGCCGCTCGGCGTCCCTCAGCAGGGCCGCGGCCCGCGCGACGGCCGCCGGGTCTCCCCCGGGGCGAGGCGGGGCCGCGGGCGCGGTGGCGGGCGCGTCGTCGCCGGCGTAGTTCATCAGCAGGTCGAGCGGCATCTCGAGGAAGACCGGGCCTGGCACGTTCGCCTGGGCGATGCGGAAGGCCGAGTCCACGTACTCCTGGATGCGATCGGTCGAGGGGACGGAGACGCTCCACTTCGAGATGGGGCGCATCAGCTCGACGTGGTTCATGTCCTGCAGCGAGCCCATGTCGGCGAGGGCGCGCGGACCGGCGCCCCCGAGGACGACCATCGGGACGCCCGCGCGCTGGGCGTTGGCGACGGCCGTCACCACGTCCGTCACGCCCGGCCCCGCGGTGACGGCGCACACCCCCGGCCTCCCGGTCACCCGCGCGTACCCGTCCGCGGCGTGTCCGGCTGTCTGCTCGTGTCGCACGTCGACCACCCGGATGCCGTCATCCAGGCACCCGTCGTAGATCGCCTGGATGTGCCCGCCGCACAGGGTGAAGAGGTGCGTCACCCCGTGTCTCGCGAGGGCCTTCGAGACAAGCCTGCCGCCGTGCACCTGCGCCATGGGGCCGGCATATACCATGTGCGACCCAGCGTCCTGCCGGCGAGCGGTCGGCTCGCGCCGCCGCCCGTGCCGCGAGCGCGCCGCCCCGGCCACGTCGCCGGCCCGGGCCGCTCGGCGCCCCGAGCCGGCGCTCCGGGGACGAGCCCCGGGCCACGCGTCGACGGCCGCATGACCGTCGCGCTGCGGCGCCGCGTCGAGGTGTCCACTCCTCGAAACATCACCGGAGCTGGGGGGTCGTGTCCGCCTGAAACCCCCATTGTCCGGATGGTAGGCAAGTGTTCTTCCTAACCTCCCGACCTCGTCTGAGCTCTCTCGGGATCAGAGCACCACCCGCTTGCTGGCGCGCGCGCCGCCTCCCTGACCGGTGATTCACGCTATCGCCCGATCAGGTCGGCTATCCGACCGCCGAGAAGGATAACCCCCCTTCGCAGGGCGTTGCTGTAAAAATACAGCTCCGCTACAGCGCCGACTCCGACCTTGGACGCGAGGTCGTCGCCTCACCGCGACGGCCGACGCCTTTGCGATCACAACCCCGACGCTGTTCTCTTCTATCCGGGCCACGAGATGATATAGTTGGAACCTTATTGCAGGTGCCAGCTCGACACCGCCACCTCTCTCGACCTCTCCCCGGTGCTCCTTCCCTGCAGCCACCGGCCTCGGAGAGGGTCCGGTTCTCTGCCGGCGGGGCCATCGCGCCGCCGGCGGCCGCCTCCGTCGTCGGCGCTCCCCGTAACCTGGCGGAAACATTTCGGAGGGGGCTGGGTGGGTGGCGCCCCCGAGCTTCTGTGAGGAACGTAACCGGTTCAGCGCCGCCGCGGCGAGCGGCGGGCGCTGGGTGGTTGGTGGTCCGGCCGACGGCGGCGCTGGCGCGGCTCACCTGCCGCGTGGCGATGACACACGATCTCCATTACGTGTGCTCGCCAACTCCTTTGCGGCGTACCGGCCTCGACGGGCTGGAGGCGTGGAGCCGCTGCGGCGATCTGGGCAGCGTCAGGGGTGAACACGAGCCATCTTGTGCGACGCTCTCGTGGACGCTGCCTTCACAACCTACGTCCCGAGCGGCGTCTACCACGTGTGCGCTGACTTCACCCGTCCGGGCGTTCCTGACACCCGATCGCCATGTTGCTTTCACTGGTGTGCGCCGAGACCTTCTCCGTCCATGGTGCATCATTTCATCAACGCGCGATCGCTCAGGGCATCACGCGCTCCTGTTGCAGCGCAAGGAGGGCCGAATTCTCGGCGATTTTACGCGCGGTCCCGCGGGGGTTCTCGTGCGCTGGCGCCTCCCCCTCTCGCAGCGTTCATTTCAAATATCCTGCGCTCACAGAACGTTACCCAATACACCAAAATCACGCGTGACTGCTTACATGAGCTGGCGAGCTTGTTGTTTTCTATTTCGGGAAGGCTCTGTATCGGTTATGCGGGATAAGAGGACGCGCAATCGCGCTTCGCTGGAGTAGCATCTTCCTATGTCGGAGCCCCCTAGTAGCAGTCAGTTGATCCGGATACCCATGGTGCTGGCGCTCGACTGCAGCCCCCATTTTCTGGCTCGTTGCCGGAGGGTTGCAGCGCGGGCTCGTTTCCTCGTCCGCTCCTGCGATGCGGGCTCGGCGTGGGGGGTGGCCGTCCGCCTCCGCCCGCTGGCCATCGTCTTGCCGAGCCACTTGCACGATCGTGCGCCGAAGACCTTCGAGTTGCTCGCGGAGGACGCGGGAGCACGCCTCGTCGTCGTGGAGTCCGAGCAGCTGCCCGCGGGCGAGCTGGAGGGCCACATCACGCACGCGATCGGCGAAGCGAGCCGCGCGCGCGGCGCCTAGAGCGACGGTCACCCGCTTCGGATACGGGCCCACCTCGACGTTTTCGGTGCTCAGCGCACCGGAGTGCGCTTGCGCGCCGAAAACGCCGATCTGGGCCCGTCTCCTGTGCGGGAGACCGCCGCTCTGCTCTGCATGGTGCAGAGGTGGGCGGAAACCGCTGTAGAGCGGGGGTGCAGGTTCGTGCGCTGCGGGATCGGCCGCCGGGCAGGCGTGGCCCGCCGCCGGGCGCCCCGGCCGCGGGCCTCAGTCGACGCGGACGCCCGCGGTGAAGTGGAAGCCCCATGTGTGGTCGAGCGGCGGGCCGAGCTCCTCGTCGAAGGGCAGCAGCAGGCCCGTCCGGAGGAACGCGAGGTTGCGCTCGATCGCGAGGAAAGGCTCGATGGCCAGGACGTAGAGATTGCGTGCGACGGCGTGCCGGATGCTCACGTTGTCGAACGTGGGCAGCGCCATCCCTTGCACGCGCACGCCGCCGCCGATCCCGTGGCCGATCTGGAGCTCGGCGGCGTGCTGGATCGCGACCTCGTACTCCTTGTTGCGGCCGAGCGGGATGTAGAGCACCGGCTCGAGCTGGAAGCGCCCGATCACCAGTGAGCCGACGTGGGCCTCGGCGCCGAGGCGCGCGTGGATGGGGAGGATGCTCGGGAAGTACTCGTGGAGATCCCAGTACGCCCGGCTGGCGCTGACGGGCTCGTAGCTGGCGTGGTGGTGGGTCTTGCCCGAGAGCGTCGCGAGCCCGACGTCGCCGCCTACCGTGAGCCAGAACGTCCGGCCGACGCGGGCGACGTGATGGGCGCCGAGCGTCACGTTGCCGAGCACGGCGTCGGTGCGCTCGGCCATCGCGAGCCCGAACGGGAGTCGGACATCGAGGAACGTGTGCTGGGCGAACGGCATGCGGGCGAAGAGGGCGACCGCGAGCCCGGAGACCGCGCCGTCGCCGCCGGTGAACGAGGAGGTCTCCAGGCCGATCGCGCCACGCTGGCTCAGCGGGACGGTCCCCTCGTCGATTGTCCTGCCGCCCGACGCGCGCGCGGGCGGCGGCCCCAGCTCGGTGTCCGAGAGGGACAGGGCCCAGGGCGCCGGCGTGCTGCCCTTGCGGCCCGCCTCCACCCCGCCCGGCTTCCGGTCAGGCGGCGCCGGGTCCGAGGGCGGCCCGGCAGCCCCCGGCGCGGTTTGCGCCCCTTCCGGCGCGAGCGGCGAGGCGTCCGGCTCAGGTGCGCCCGCTTCGGGCGCGCCGAGCGCCGGGGGCTGCGGCGGCCCGCTGGGCAACGGCGCCGCGGGCGGCTGCAGTGTGCCTGGCGCCGGCGTCGCGGGCGGCTGCGGTGCGCCCGGCGCCGGCGGCTGCGGTGCGCCCGGCGTCGCGGGCGGCTGCGGTGTGCCCGACGCCGGCGGCTGCGGTGTGCCCGGCGCCGGCGTCGCGGGCGGCTGCCGTGCACCAGGTGCCGGAGGGGTTCCCGCCGACGCGGAGGGCGCAGGGCTCGCTGCCGGGCGAGGCGTCGCGGGCTGCGCAGCGGACGACGCGACCGCGAGGGTCGCCGCCAGCCAGGAAAGCGAGGACAAGACCAGGATTCGACGTGGCATCGTGTCTCCTTGGAGCGCGCATCCTATCGTCTCGGCGGGCGCGCGCGGTCTGCTCCGGCGAGCGCTGGACGCGCCTCGGGTGGCGCGACCGCCGCCCCGCAGCGCCAGCGCCATCCCGCAGCGCCAGCGCCATCCCGCAGCGACACGGGCATGGGGCGACCCGGAGGCAGCGGCGAGCGCCGCGCGGCGCTTCGCCGCGGAGCAGCGGCGCGGGGCCGGGCCCTGCCGCGCGCCGCTACAGCAGCGCGGCGAGGGCGGCCGCGAGCCGCTCGTAGTGCGGCCTGTCGTTGTAGATCTGGGCCGAGATCCGGAGGTGCCGCCGGGGCGACGCGGGCCAGGCGAACACCGGCACCTCGATCCCCCATCGCTCGAGCAGCGCGTCCTGGAGCGGATCGAGGCGCAGCCGGGACGACGGCGCGTCGGAGAGCGGCACCGTCGCGAGCGCGCCGATCATCGCGTCGGGGCTCGGCGGCATGCAGCCGAGCGCCTCGCACAGGAGGTCGCGCGCGGCGAGCGCCGTCGCCCGGTTGTGCGCCTGGAGCGCGGGCCAGCCGCCGGGCATGAGCGCGGCCATGGCGCGGAGCGCGTCCGCGACGCAGAGCGCCGCGCTGGGGTCGGCCGTGCCGGTCCAGTCGAACTCGAGCAGGAAGCGCGACCTGTCGGTGCGCGGCGAGTTGGCGCCGTGGCTGATGGAGAGAGGGCGGACCGCGCCCTGCTTGTCCCGCCGCACGTGGAGGAACGCCGCGCCCTTCGGCGAACAGAGCCATTTGTGGCAGTTGCCGGTGTAATAGGCCGCCCCGAGGGCGCGGAGATCGAGCGGCACCATGCCGGGCGCGTGCGCGCCGTCGACCAGGACGTCGACGCCGCGCTCCGCGAGCGCGGCGATCAGCGAGGCGACCGGGAACACGAGCCCCGTCGGGCTCGTCACGTGGTCGACGAGGACGAGCCGGGTCCGCGGCCCCACGCGCGCGAGCACCGCGTCGACCACCTGCTCGGGCGCCTCGATGGGGAACGGCACCGGCGCGACCACGACGCGCGCACCAGCGCGGGCCGCGACCGCCTCGGCCGCGTTGTTGCAGGCGTTGTACCCGTGATCGGTGATGCAGAGCTCGTCGTCGGGTCGCAGCGAGAGCGACTGCAGCACCGTGTTGACCCCGATTGTCGCGTTGGGGACGAACACGAGGTCGTCGAGGTCAGCGCCGACGAACGAGGCGAGCGCGCCTCGGGCCGCGTCGAGCAGCGGCTCCAGCTCGCGAAGGAAGAACCGGACGGGCTCGCGCTCGATCTGCTCGCGGTAGCGCTGCTGCGCCTCGAGCACCGCGCGCGGGCAGGCGCCGTACGAGCCGTGGTTCAGGAAGGTGACGGCCGGGTCGAGCGACCAGAGCTCGCGCACGGCGGCGGCGCGCGACTCCGGGAAGGCGTTCGGGTTCATGGCGAGGAGCGGGCCCCGAGGAGGCGACGTGCCGGAGGGCCCGGAACAATGTCGCGCGGGCTCCGACCCCTGTCGAGGGCCACGCGAGGAGCATCTCCAAATCCATGATGGATTGCATCATCAACGTTGATTCATGGATCAACCATGACCGGGTGCCGCCGGTCGTGCAGAGCCGGTCAACCCGTCCATGATGGACATCGCGTCCGGTCGTCCATGACGGGCATCCCATCTGCCCTCTCATGATGGACACCGCACCTGCCATCCCACGATGGACATCACATCTTCGGTCCCATGATGGACACCGCACCTGCCCTCTCATAATGGACGCCGCGCCCGCCCACCATGACGGCCCATCATCGACGGGCAGCCATCAGCCGCGGGCAGGCCTCAGCGGCGGCAGGCAGGCATCCGCAACGGCCAGGCGTCAGCGGCGACAGGCAGGCATCCGCAACGGGCAGGCGCCGGCGGCGCGCCTCGGCCGCGGCGCCGGATCAGCGGCCCGACCAGACAGGGGAGGCGCTGTTCATCTCGAGCGCATCCATGCGCCGCGCCGCGGGTGAGGGCGGAGCCGCCGCGGCCGCGCGCGCGGTCTTCCGCGCGCTCGCCACCGCCGAGGCCGCCTGGACGGCGCGCTCCTTCTCCTTGTCCGACCGGGCGCGCGCCGCCTGCTGCCGGAGCCGGTCCTCCGCTGCCGCGAGCTTCGCCTCGGCCGCGCCGAAGTTGCCTGCGCTCACCTCTTGGGCCGCGTCGAGCTGCATCATGCCCGCGTCCATCACCGCGGCGATGGTCTGGGTCTTCTCGTTCTGGTGCGCGGCGACGAGGGCCGGATCGCTCGTCACATCGTAGCGGGCGACCACCTCCTGCACGCGCGGGAGATTGCCGCTCTCGGCGTCGCGGAAGTGGAGCCGCACGCTCGCCAGCGGGTGGGAGCCGGCCGCCGGCGCGGTGACCCGCGCCCGCACGAGCATCTCGCGGTGCTGCCCGCCGAACATCGTGCCGAGCAGCACCCGGAGCGCGTCCCCGGAGCGCTCGGTGCGCTCGTTGGGGACGTCGAGCAGCTCCACGCCGGGCGCCGGGACGATCTCGACGAACGCGCCCGTCGCCGCCGTCGTCTGGAGCAGGGCGAGCTCGCGCTCGAGGACGGAGGACATCTCCCGCGCCTCGGTGAGGTGGTACAGCCGGCCGCTGGAGCCGATGGCGAGCGCGTTGAGCGTGCGCTCGTCGTAGTCGGCCCCCACCCCGATCGACGTGATCTGCACCCCGTGCGCGGCGCCGCGCTGGGCGAGCGCTCCGAGGATGTCGGGAGAGGAAGGCCCGATGTTCGCCTGGCCGTCCGAGATGAGCACCACGCGCCGGACGGCGTGCGTCGACGGCGCCGTGAGCGCGTGCTGCTCCGCGAGCTGGAGGCCAGCGAAGAGGTTGGTGCTGCCGTCGGGGCCGAGCGCGGCGATGGCGCGCGCCACCGCGGGGCGCGTCGACCGGCCGAGCACCGTCGGCGAGACGCGCGCCTGCGCGGTGTCGGCGAACGACGCGACCGAGACGAGGTCGCCGTCGGGGAGCCTGTCGACGAACGCCTGCGCCGCCGCGCGGGCGTTCTCCATCTTGGGGCCTTGCATCGAGCCGGAGGCGTCCACGAGCAGCACGACCGCCGCCGGCGCGCGCGGCTGTCCGCGGGCCGCGCGCGCCGCCGGGACATCGACCCACACGCCGAGCTGCGTCTCGCGCGTCCCCGGCAGCGCGAACGCGCTCGCGCCCGCGGCGCCGATCCAGACGCCCTGGTTCCCCGCGGGCGCCGGCTCCGGCCGGGACGACGGCGCCTCGGCCGCCGCCGCCGAGGGCTCGGCCGGCTCCGCCGGGGCCGCGGCCACGGCGACCGGCTTCGCCGCCTCCTCCCGCGCCGCTGCGCCCGGCGCGACCGCCGCGGCGGTCGCGCCCGGAGGCGCCGCCGCGCTGGCCGTGCAGCCCAGGGCCGCCCATCCCATCAGCAATCCAGCGAGCATCGTCCGCATCGAGAAGCTCCTTCCGCCGCAAGCCATGGCGCGGCCCACGGGGGGACCCGCGTCCCTCCGCCGCGATCTCCCGGGCTCCGCAGCGCGCGGCTTCTACGGACCGGGCCGAAAAAAGATCTCCGGGAGAGCCGGCGTCGGCATCACCGCCGCCGGTCCTCGCACCGGCGAAAGGCCGCCGCTCCGCGCCCGGAGCCCCCTCCGAGCACACATCCATGGGTCGTCTGTGCCTGACTCCAGGGCCCATCTCGAGATCTCGCGAGATCTGCGACTCCCGACGTCCCTCTGTCGGTGGTTCAGGTCTTGCTCATTCACGACCGTCGATGGGCGATCGCCGGACCGCGGCGCCCAGACACGATGCGCCGCACGGAGCGGCGATGCCGGAGGAGGTCGATCCGATGCAACTCGCGCGAAGCAAATCTCCAGCTCTTCTCGCCGCGTTCGCGGCGGTCTTCCTCGCTGTCGGGAGCCTCCTTGCTTTGCCGGGCTACACGCTCACCGGCACGGGCGTCCGCGTGAGGACCATCGGCGTGCTCCACGTCGATGTCTATCGGATCAGCCATTATATGGAGCAGCTCCCTGCCACCAGGTCCAAGGACGCCGTCATCGACATGGACACGGGGAAGAAGTTCGTCTGGACGATGCTTCGCGACGTCGACCGCGCGAGCATCGTCAAGGCGCTGCGGGAGGCGTATGCGTTGAATCGATACACGGACACGCCGAAGATCGAGAGGTTCGTGGCGGCGTTCGAGGGAGACCTCAAGGCGGGAGCGGAGGTCACCATCGCGTACGACCCGCGCGCGAAGGCGACCACCGTCACGGTCGCCGGCGGCGGGACGGCGACCGTGGCAGGCGTCGACTTCATGAAGGCCACCTGGCGGATCTGGCTGGGCAAGATCGATCAGCCCACGTTGAGCGACGAGCTCATCGCCAGGCTGCGCTGAGGCAGGCGAGCCGCTGTCAGTCCGACGGCTTGTCGCGCACCACGAGCACCGACCGGTTCGTGTGGTTCACGACCTTCGCCGCCGTCGTGCCGAGCACCTTGTCGATGCCCGAGTAGCCGTGCGACCCGATGACGATGAGATCCGCGTTCTCCTCGTCGGCCGTCCGGCAGATGACCTCCCAGGCGACGCCGACGTGGATCACGACCTTCGCGAGGAGCTCGGGCGGCACGTCGCGCGCGAGCTGCAAGAGCTCCTCGCGGTCGCTCCGCTCCAGGATCTCGGGGACGCGGGTCGGCGACTCGTTCAACGCTTCCGCGGGCAGGCTGTGGTGCAGCCCGATCCCGCGCACGAGCACGAGCTTGCCGCCGAGCTTCTGCGCGAGATCGACGCCCTCCGCGAGGACGAGCGACGCCTTGGGGGAGCTGTCCAGTGCAACGAGGATGGTCCGGGGGTGCTTGAGACTCATGGCGTCCGCCTTTCGTGCGGTGACGTACCGCACCTTCTTTAGCCGACCTGGCGCCGGACGCGCAGCGCATCGCTCGGCGGCGGCGCCCCGCGCCTCCGCGCCGGCCCGGCCGCCCGCGCCGAGCACCGCGGACGGTGCGTCCAGCGTGGATCAGGCGCGGATCATCACGCCATGGCCTCGGTCGTCCGTGAGGATCTCGAACGCCGCGCGCCGCGCCGTCGTCAGGGTCTCGATCCCGACCTCGCGGCCCAGGCTCTTCCGCCGCAGGGTGACGGTGCAGGCCCCGATCTTGGTGTTCAGGCAATGCTTCACGCCGCCAGGAGGGTTCCTATAGGCCAGGCCCACGAAATCGCCGGCGGACGCGGAGATCTCCCCCTCGACGCTCAGCCGATCGGTCTCCGTCCGGAAGCGCCAGGTGTAGTAGTCGAACGAGGCATCGGCGCGGACCGACTGGACGAGCGAGCTGAGCGCGATCTCCTCGCCGCGGTGCCGGAGGACCAGCGGCGTCATGTTCGGCGTCCAGAACGGTCCGACCTTCAGTCGAGCCGTGGCGACCTCGAGGAAGCTGTCCGGGTGGCTGTCGAACCCGGCGACCTGCCCCCAGGCGTAGAGGTCCGTGTGCTTCGTCCCCCAGTTGTGGTTCTGGCTGCCCACCCAGCCCGAGACGCCCACTTCGCGCCCAGCGACGCGGAGGAGGCCGCTGTAGACGGCCATCGGCGCGCCGACCAGCGCCTTCGCCTTCGGCAGCGGGGCGCCGTAGAGGGCCGCCGGGAGCAGCAGCAGGGGCTCCCCGCCGCCCTCGTAGGCGAGGTCCCAGGTGATGGCGTGCTCCCCCTCGCCCGCCGCGCCGGTGAGCCTGCCGAGGCTCAGCCGGGCGCCGTCGATGGCGACCGCCAGGCTGTCGCGGGCGAACGAGCAGCGCCCGGCGAACGGGACCTCGCGCTTGGCGACCGCGTGGCGCCCCGACTCGCCGTCGAAGTAGACCGCCCAGAGCTCACCCTCCGCGGCCTCGGGCCGCCCGGCCGGGCTGAACAGCGTGTACCGGATCCAGAAGGCGAGCGGCCGCGTCGGGTGGTTCGCGCGCTGGAAGAAGCTCTCGTAGAAGCCGCCCCGCTGCCCCGGCCGGTAACGCGCGTGGTTCGCCTGCTCCCGGATCGTCCTCGCCTTCGCGACCGCCATCGAGCCCCCCGCTCCTCCAGCCTAGTGCCCCCGCTTCGACCCGCCGCTGAGAAGATCGGCGATCACCCGCTCCAGATCGTCGAGCGAGATCGGCTTCGCGATCTTCGGGTTGTCCACCCGCTCCACGAACTCGCGCGCGCTCGGCGTGAAGGCGCCGCCCGACATGAAGGCCATCTTCGGCAAGAGCTGCGGGAACCGCTCGGAGATCTCGTCGTACAGGGCCATCCCGCTCATCTGCGGCATCAGGAGATCGCAGACGATCGCGTCGATCCGGCCGCCGCGGTCCCGCAGGAGGTCGAGCGCCTCGTGGCCGCTCTTCGCCACGAGCACCTCGTGCCGCTCCTCGAACGCGCGCGCGAAGGCGTTGAGCAGCATCGGCTCGTCGTCGACGAACAGGATCGTCCCGCGCGACGACGCGCGCGGCGGCTCCGGCGGCGGCCGCGGCGCGGGCAGATCCGTGGGGTTGAGGCCGGTCAGGCGGATCGTGAAGACGGTCCCGACGCCGGGCGTGCTCGACACCGTCATCGTGCCGTGCTGCT
This sequence comes from Sorangium sp. So ce363, assembly GCF_051520435.1. Taxonomy (NCBI): domain Bacteria; kingdom Pseudomonadati; phylum Myxococcota; order Polyangiales; family Polyangiaceae; genus Sorangium; species Sorangium sp. So ce363. Next base: position 11,257,866 of record NZ_CP150333.1, read on the forward strand.
CCTCGACGATGTTGCGCGACACCCAGAGCCCGATGCCCGGGCGCGCGCTCTCTTCCTTCGTCGTGAAGAACGGGTCGAAGATCCGCTCGACGACCTCCGGGGTCATCCCGCGCGCGTTGTCCTCCACCTCGACGTGGTGGACGCCGGCGTCGAAGCGCGTCGTCACGCGCACCATGTTCTCGTCGCGGGGGCGGTTCGGCATCGCTTGCGCCGCGTTGATGAACAGGTTCACGAACACCTGCGAGAGCTTGCCCGGATAGCCGACGAACGGCGGCATCTCGCCGTAGCTGCGCTCGATGCGGCAGAGCTGGCTGAGCTGCGGGCCCGTCATGCGCAGCGCGAGCTCGATCACGTCGACGAGATCGACCCGCTCGGGCTTGCGCTCGCTGCTGCTCGAGAAGAGGTTGAGGTCCGTCACGATGTCCCGCATCCGCTCGACGCCGGCGAGCGCCTCGTGGCACGAGCGATCGATGAGGTCGATGGCGCGCAGCAGGTCCTCGAACGAGCCCGAGGCGACCGGGCGCGCCGCCGAGACGAGCTTGTGCGCCCCGCTCCGGATCTGCTCCAGGTTCGCCATCACCCACGCCATGGGGTTGTTGAGCTCGTGCGCGACGCTCGCCGCGACCTGGCCGATCGAGGAGAGCTTCTCGCTGTGGAGGATCTGCGCGCGGCGCGCGACCTCCTCGGTGACGTCGCGCATGAGCGCGAGCGAGGCGTCCTCGCCGTAGAGCCGCGTGATCCGGACCGTCATCACCTTGGTCAGGCCGGCGCGCGTCCCGCAGCGGATGGTGGCCTCCCTCGGCGCCTCGGCCCGCGACGCGGACAGCACGAGCGTGCGCAGGGCCGGCACGTCCGCCGCGACCGCGAGCGCGGTGATCGGCCGGCCGATCCACGCCTGCCGCGAGTGCCCGAAGAGCGCCTCGAACCGCACGTTCAGCCGCGTCAGCATGCCCTCCTGGTCGATCGTCGCGAGGACGTCGGACGAGAGCTCGACGATCTCGCGGTAGCGCTCCTCGGAGGCGAACAGCGAGCGCTGGGCGTACGCCTCGGCGAAGCGGTGCTCGAACTGGAGCAGCAGCGCGTCGACGGCGCGGAGCACGTCGATCGAGGACGAGCCGTCGGCCTCGGCGTCGTCGTGCGTCGTGTCGAGGACGCCCGCGACCGCGGTGCGGAACTCGGACGCGGCGATCAGCGGAGCGCTGATGGAGTACCCGGTCGCGTAGCGCTGCTCGACCAGGTGCGTGATGAACTCGTCGAGCAGCGTCTCGCTGCCGTCCTCGAGGATCCTGGTGAACGCGGCGAGCCAGGAGCGCACGTTCTCCGTGACCTCGCCCACGGGCCGATCGGTGTACCGGCCCCGCTCCGGCGGCAGCGCCAGCACGTTCTCGATCCAGTCGTCGATGAGCTCGTCCTTGTGCCGCTTGCAGAGGTCGAGCAGCCGCCGGCGCGCGAGCGCCATCGACGTCTCCGCGTTGGTCGGCGGTCCATGGATCTGCGAGCGCCGCTCGCCGTCCCCCCCGCTGCGTCCGCCCCGCGACTCCGGGACCTGCGAGCGCCGCTCGCCGTCCCCTCCGCCGCGCGCGCCCCTCGACTCCGGGATCTGCGAGCGCCGCTCGCCGTCCCCTCCGTTATGCGCGCTCTTCGCTTCCGGAAGCTCACGCTTGGCTTCCTCGTCCGCTGCCATCGCTGTTACCTGCCGCGGAGGACCTCGCAGCCCATGAACGCACGGAGCGGCTCCGGCACGACCACCGTGCCGTCCGCCTGCTGGTACTGCTCGAGGATCGCGATGACCGTCCGCCCCACCGCGAGCGCCGACCCGTTCATCGTGTGGACCAGCCGCGGCTTCGCCTTCGGCTCCGGCCGGTAACGGATCTGGGCGCGGCGCGCCTGGAAGTCGCCGAAGTTCGAGCAGCTCGAGATCTCGCGGTACACCCCCTGGCCGGGCAGCCACACCTCGAGATCGTACGTCTTCTGCGAGCCGAAGCCGAGATCGCCGGTGCAGAGCGCCGACACCCGGTAGTGCAGGCCGAGCCGCTTCAGGACCTCCTCCGCGTGCGTGGTGAGCAGCTCGTGCTGGCGGGCGGAGTCCTCCGGCGCCGAGAACCGCACGAGCTCGACCTTGTCGAACTGGTGCTGCCGGATGAGCCCGCGGACGTCGCGCCCGTGGCTGCCCGCCTCGCTGCGGAAGCACGGCGTGTAGGCCGCGTAGGCGATCGGCAGCGACGCGCCGTCCAGGATCTCGTCGGCGTGGAGGTTCGTGACCGGGACCTCGGCCGTCGGGATGAGGTACAGGTCGTACGCCCTCTCCGGATCGCTCTTCTGCGTCTTGAACAGGTCCTCGGCGAACTTGGGCAGGTTGCCCGTGCCGAACAGCGCCGTGTCCTTGACGAGGAAGGGCGGCAGCACCTCGAGGTAGCCCTGCTCGCGCGTGTGCAGGTCGAGCATGAACGAGATGAGCGCCCGCTCGAGGCGGGCGGCGGCGCCCATCAGCACGGTGAAGCGCGCCCCCGAGAGCTTCGCCGCGCGCTCGAAGTCGAGGAGGCCGAGGGCCGTGCCGATGTCCCAGTGCGACTTCGGCGCGAACGAGAAGCTCGGCTTCTCGCCCCACGTCCGGACGACCACGTTGCCCTCCTCCCCCGCGCCCACGGGCACCGACGGGTCCGGCAGGTTGGGCACCATGGAGAGCAGCTCGGTCATCCGCTTCTCGAGCTCGGAGACGACCTGCTCGGCCTCCTTGATCCGGGTCGACAGGGCCTTCAGCTCGTCGCGCTTCTGCGCGAACTCAGGAGATTTCTTGTCGAGGCGCGCCATCGCGTCGTTCGCCGCGTTGCGCTCCGCCTGCCGCCGCTCGAGCTCCTGGATGTTGGACCGCCTCGCGCTGACCGTGGAGGCGAAGTCGTCTCCGAGGCTGGCGGCGGCGGCGGGCGAGCGGAGAGCGAGCGCCGCGCGCACCTCATCGAGGTGCTCCGCGACGTAGCGAGGATCGAGCATACCCCAGGGTTTAGCCGAAGCCTGCACGCGCGTCAGCAGCCGCGACGCGCCGCTCCGAGGATGGGCCCGCTCCCCGCCAGACGCTCGGCGGGGAGCGGCGCGCAGGGAGGCGCTAGGCGCTGGCGCCCAGGCTGCGCAGCACGAACTGGAGGATGCCGCCGTGCTGGTAGTAGTCGACCTCGTTCGGCGTATCGATGCGCGCGGTGACGGTGAAGGTCTTCTTCGCCCCGCCTTCCCCGGTCGCGACGACGTTGAGCTTCTTGCCCGGCGTGAGGTTGTCCGAGATGCCGTCGATCTCGAACACCTCGCGCCCGGTGAGGCCGAGGGTGGACGCGTCCTCGCCCGGCGCGAACTCGAGCGGGAGCACGCCCATGCCGACCAGGTTCGACCGGTGGATGCGCTCGAAGCTCTTCGCGATGACCGCGCGCACGCCGAGCAGCTTCGTCCCCTTGGCCGCCCAGTCGCGCGACGACCCGGTGCCGTACTCGGCGCCGGCGATCACGAGCAGCGGCACGCCCTCGGCCTTGTACTGCATGGCCGCGTCGTAGATCGTGGTCTTCTCGCCGTCGGGCAGGTGCACCGTGATCCCGCCTTCCTCGCCGGGGCGAAGGGCGTTCTTGAGGCGGATGTTCGCGAACGTGCCGCGCATCATCACCTCGTGGTTGCCGCGGCGGGCGCCGTACGAGTTGAAGTCCGCGGGCGCGACGCCGTGCTCCACCAGGTACTTCGCGGCGGGGCTGTTCTTGGCGATGTTGCCGGCCGGGGAGATGTGGTCGGTCGTCACCGAGTCGCCGAGCAGCGCGAGCACGCGCGCGGCCCGGATGTCGGTGAGCGGCGCCGGCTCCTTCGACAGCCCCTCGAAGAACGGCGGCCTGCGCACGTAGGTCGAGCCCTCGTCCCACACGAACGTCTGGCCGCCCGGGACCGCGAGCTTCTGCCACTCCTCGTCGCCGGCGAAGACGTTCTCGTACTGCACCTGGAACTGCTCGGGCCGCACGGCCGTCCGGATGGCCTCGTTGACCTCGGCCGAGCTCGGCCAGATGTCCTTGAGGTACACCGGCTCGCCGTTGCGATCCGTGCCGACCGGCTCCTTGAAGAGGTCGGCGTCGACGTCGCCGCGCAGCGCGTACGCGACGACGAGCGGCGGAGAGGCGAGGAAGTTCATCCGCACGTGCTGGTTGATGCGGCCCTCGAAGTTGCGGTTGCCCGAGAGGACGCTCGCCACGACGAGATCGTTGTTGCGGATCGTGTCGCCGATCACGTCCGGCAGCGGCCCGGAGTTGCCGATGCATGTCGTGCAACCGTAGCCGACCAGGTGGAAGCCGAGCGCCTCGAGGTACGGCAGGAGCCCCGCCTGGCGCAGGTAGTCGGTGACGACCTTCGACCCGGGGGCGAGCGACGTCTTCACCCACGGCTTCACCGTGAGCCCGCGCTCGACGGCCTTCTTCGCGAGCAGGCCCGCGCCCAGCATGACCGCCGGGTTCGACGTGTTGGTGCAGGACGTGATCGCGGCGATCACGACCGAGCCGTGGCGCAGCGTGTAGCGCGTGTCGCCCTCGGTGATCTCCGCCGGGCGCATGACCTTCTCGAGCGCGGGGACGCGCGCGGCGGCGTGGCCGGCCCCCTCCTCGAGGAACGCCTTGACCGCGGGCGCGTCGGCGGCGGCGAACTCCTTCTCGAGCATGCCCTGGAGCGAGGCGCGGAAGGTGCGCTTCGCGTCGCGCAGCGGGACGCGGTCCTGCGGCCGCTTCGGGCCGGCGATCGACGGCACCACGTCGCCGAGGTCGAGCGAGAGGGTGTCGCTGAAGACGGGGTCCGGGGTGCTGTCCGTGCGGAACAGCCCCTGCTCCTTGTAGTAGGCCTCGACGAGCGCGACGAGCTGCGCGGGCCGGCCGGAGAAGCGCAGGAACGCGATCGTCTCGTCGTCGACGGGGAAGAAGCCGATCGTGGCGCCGTACTCGGGCGCCATGTTGGCGATCGTGGCGCGGTCCGGGAGCGAGAGCGCGCTCAGGCCGGGGCCGTAGAACTCCACGAATTTCCCGACCACCTTCTTCTGCCGCAGCATCTGCGTCACCGTGAGGACGAGATCGGTCGCGGTCGCGCCCTCGGGCAGGCTGCCGTGGAGCTTGAAGCCCACGACCTCGGGGATGAGCATCGAGAGCGGCTGGCCGAGCATCGCCGCCTCGGCCTCGATGCCGCCGACGCCCCAGCCGACGACCCCGAGCCCGTTGATCATCGTGGTGTGCGAGTCGGTGCCGACGAGCGTATCCGGGTAGACCAGCGTGCCCTGCCGCATGACGGCGCCCGCGAGGTACTCCAGGTTGATCTGGTGGCAGATGCCCTGGTCGGGCGGAACCACGCGGAAGTTCGTGAACGCCTGCGCTCCCCAGCGGAGGAACGCATAGCGCTCCTCGTTGCGCTCGAACTCGAGCGCCGCGTTCACCTTCACGGCCGTCGAGGACGCAAACCGGTCGACCTGGACCGAGTGGTCGATCACGAGATCGACGGGCTGGAGCGGGTTGATCTTGAGCGAGTCGCCGCCGAGCTTCGCGAGCGCCTCGCGCATGGCGGCGAGATCGACCACGGCGGGCACGCCGGTGAAGTCCTGGAGCAGCACGCGCGCGGGGTGGAAGGCGATCTCCTGCGAGGGGCGGGCCTTCGGGTCCCAGTTGAGGACGGCCTCCACGTGGTCCTTGCGCACGACGCGCCCGTCCTCGTGGCGGAGGAGGTTCTCCAGGAGGATGCGGAGCGAGAAGGGGAGCTTGTCGATCGACGCGCCGCCTTGCGCCAGCGAGGTGAGCTTGTAATAGGTGTATGTTTCGGCTTGAACCGTCAGCGTGCTCTTGGTGCCAAAGCTGTCGACCATGCGGCCTCCTCCAACGTCCGGAGCGCCCTTGTAGGCGCCCCGAAGCCGCTAATCTAGTGTTATGTGCGCGCGCTTCACCCTCGCCGTTCCGGACTTTGCGACCCTCATCGCACTGCTCGAGTCGTCCTCTGGCGCGGGCCGAGCAGGCGGCGGCCCGGCTCGGTCGATTGCCGCTGATCCGGAGATAGCGGCAAGGTTTCGGCCTCGTTTCAACATCGCACCTGCGACCGTCCACCCGGTGCTGCGCGCGCGGGACGGCCGGCGCGCGCTGGTGGCGGCGACCTGGGGCTTCGTGGGGCGTTTCGCCAGGGGCGGCGCCGGGCCTGCGCTCCTGGCCAACGCGCGCGCCGAGAGCGCGCGGGCGAAGCCGACGTTCCGCGAGGCGTTCGCGGCGCGCCGCTGTGTGGTGCCGGCGGACGGCTTCTACGAGTGGACCGGACCCAAGGGCGCGCGGCGGCCCACCTGGTTCCACCCTGCGGACGGCGGGCTGCTCCGCCTGGCGGGGCTGTACCAGCCGGCGAAGGACCTCGACACGGGGGAGCCCGGCCTCCGGTTCACGATCCTGACCACCGAGGCGAACGCCGACGTCGCGCCGATCCACGACCGCATGCCGGTCCTGCTGGGCCCCGGGGACGTGGACCTCTGGCTCGGCCTCGGCGACGGCGCGGACGCGGATCGGGCCGAGGCGCTGCTCCGGCCGGCGCCTCGCGGCGCCCTCACGGCGCGCGCCGTCTCGCCGCGGGTCAACTCGGTCGCGCACGACGACCCCGCCCTGCTCCAGGAGCTCGCGGCGGAGGCCGCTGCTCCGAAGGCCGCTGCCCCGAAGGCCGGCGGCACGCTTCCGCTGTTCGATCTCGATGGCAGCGCGAGGCCCGCCGTCCCCTCCGGCCGGACCTCGCGCCGCTGATCTACGGCAACGTGCGTTGATGTGCGCTGGCTGGCTTGCGATGGTCAGCGGGCGGAGGCGCTGCTCGCGCGACCGCCCTTGCGGCCTGTGCGGCTGGTCTTCGCCGGTCGGCTCGCCTTGCGCGCGGGCGCGGCTCGCCCGGTCTTCGCGGGCGCCGTGGCCGCTGTCTTCTTCCGTCCGGTCGCGGTGGTGCGGCGCCCCTTCTGCGCGGCCCGCGCCGGTTCGGCGCGCTGCGTCGACGCGCGCTTCGCGGGTGGACGCTTGGCCGCCGCCTTGCGCGCCGACGGCTTCGCCGTGCGCGCGCGGCGGCCGGCGGTGGCGGCGGGCATGCTCTTCGCGACGTTCCGAGCGAGGAGCGCCTCCACGTCGCTCTCGCGCACCTGGCCGAAGCGCGCCTCCAGGCGGCTGCCGAGCTCCTCGAGGCGCGCGGCGCCCATGGCGCTCTCGACCTGGGGGAAGAGCTCCTTCTCCTCCTCCTCGACGTGGTGCTGCACGAGCTCCTTCAGCACGCCGAGCCTGGCGTGAAAGGTTTCGTCACCCGGCTCGGTGCTGAGCAATTTCTGCAACATGACGTCGACGAGCGCGTGCTCCTCGTACGAGGTCGGGATCAGGGGGGAGGCGCCGAGCGCCTCCCGGCTCTCGGGGTAGAAGAGCTCCTCCTCGATGGCCGAGTGGCTCACGAGGGTCGCCACGAGCTCGTCGCGGAGCGCGCTGATCTCGTCGCTGTCAGCCTGCGACATGCGCTCGAAGAGCTCTTCGACTTCCTGGTGATGCTCCTTCAATAGGTCGGTCGCCTTCATGCGGGGACTCCTCTCACGGAAAGATGAAGCGCCGTCGAGGCGCTTGGCCTGTGCGGCCTGCGGGTTTGCGCGAAGCATGCCAGGCGAAATGGGCGCGCGAAGCGAGCGCACGACGCGCACGCGCGGGCGCGGGCGTACGTCGTTTGGCCAACCCGCGCGGGGGCGTCGCGGCGCGCGACGCGGGGCGTGCTGCCCCGCAGCGAGGCATCATGGCGCCGCTGGAGCGTGATCGCGCGCGGCCTGCGCGATGTCGCGGACGCCTTCGCCCGCGCAGGGCGCCGGCGCGCCGCCGGGCGCCGTCAGCGGGCTTTCGTCGGCTCGCAGGCGCGGGCGCAGGTCGATCGCGTGGGCCTCAGTTCGCGCCCCATACGTTGAGCACGGCCGCCGTTTCCGCGTCGATCGTGGCCGGCTCCCGTTGCGCCGCGGGCGCGCGCACGGACAGGTCGAACGTCACGGTACGCCGGAAGAGCGACACGGTGGCGAGGGGCATCACCTCGCGACGGTTGAAGGCGCAGGTCGGGTCCACGTCGAGGTCGCAGAGATAGGGGGGAACGCCGAGTCGACCCGAAAGCACGAGGTTGCCCCACCGGGTGGAGTAACGATCGCCGAGGGCGGCGATCTGGGGGCCGCGCTCGACGCCCTCGAGGCCGGAGGCGACCGCCGCCAGATCCTTCCCGAGCGGTTTGCGGGCGAACGAGAGGCCGAGGGCGGCGATCGCCGTGCGCGCGACGTCGATGATCTCGGTCGGGGCAGCGACGCGCTGGCCGGCGTACAGATCACCGGGAAAGTGGACATAAAGCGGGAGCGTCAGGACGGGCTCCTGGAGCTCCATGCCCTCGCCGTAGAGCACGGCGTCGGAGCGCCCGCTGGCCAGATCGCCGGTCACGATGAAGAGGGTCTCGTCCCACAGGCCGGCGGTCTTGAGGGTCCCGATGAGGTTGCCGAGGGCGCGGTCCTGGCCGGCGAGGGCGATGGAGAAGAGGTCGCGGATCCGGTCGCGATCCTCGGGGCTGAGCACATCGCGGCGCCGGTTCCTCAGCCTGGCCAGCACCTGGGCGGCGCGGCGCGGCTCGACGGGGCCGGCGTACTCGGCGGGCTTGAGGGCGTTCAGCTCCTTCGGGGTGACCTCCCAGGGCGGATGGCCGCCGCGCGCGTGGACGAACGCGAGGAGGCGGTTGGAAGCGTCCTGGCGGACGGTCTCGCTGATCCAGGTGGCGGCGGCGTCGATCGGGGTGGTGGCCGGCTCGCCGCTCGTCGGGGGGTGCTCGAGGACCCGGGACCAGCCGGGTCCGAAGCCGAACGCCCGGAACGTGGTGGGGACGCCGGTGAAGAACCCGGTGCGGATGCTGCTGTCGCTCGCGATGGCGCCGATGGTGGTGACGTGGGCGGGGAGGCGGGCCCCGGTGTCGGCGACGGTGTGGGCCGGCGGCGGAAGACCGGTGAGCAGCGACGCGGCCACGGCGGACACGACCGTGCTCGGCCCGCGGTGGTGATCGAACGTCGTCGCTGACGTCGCGAGCTCCGAGAGCGTGGCGAGGTGCGGCTCCGGACGACCGCTCCAGGGGGGCAGATCGGGCCGCTCGACCCCGTTCAGGGCGACGATCACGACGGCGCGCGCTGCGGGCACGGACGGAGGCGGCTCCGGCGATCCGGCGAGGACGGGGTCGCCGAAGAGGATGCGTCCGCCGCGGGCCGCGGCGGCGGCGCGGAGCTCGAGGGAGATGAGGGACCCGGCGAAGGGCGCGAGCGGCAGATCGACGTCGGTCCAGTTCGCCTTGTCGCCGCCCTCGACGTGGACGCGATGGATCACGAGGGGCTCCTGGCCGTCGCGGAGGACGCGGATCTCGGCGTCGCCTTCTCCCGAGCCCAGCGCGCCGATGGAGGTGTGGAGGCGGGTCACCCTGGAAGGGCGAAAGGCGCAGCGGACCGCGCCCGGCGCGCGCAGCGCGATGGACCGGTGGGGGACGCCCGACAGCGCGGCGGCGGGCGCGACGACGTCGCGCAGGGTCGGGGGGCCGTACGTGGCCGGGTCCTCGTCCGGGATGCCCACGCGCACCCAGTCGACGTCGGCGAACGACTCCCCCTCGCGGAGCCGGCCGGAGAACTGGAGCGTGAGGGTGTGCAGGCCGGGGTCGGCGGGGAGCGTGGTGGTCGGGGTCGAGGCGATGCGGATCTGGTCGCGCTGGAGGCGGAGCGTTCCGAGCAGCTGGTCGTCCAGGGAGACGGTGGCGTACTTGGAGGTGAGCCCGACGGCCCGGGCGGACACGAAGATGGGGCTCGCGGACGGCAGGACGAACGTGAGCTTGATCTGCCGCTCCGAGATCCGCGCCCAGGTGGATCCATCGTGCTCGACCGCCTGGATGCCGGTGGGCACGGTCCCTTGCCACGCGAAGCGGCCGAGGAGCGCGCCCGCGCCGGTATCGAACAGGAGCCCTCGGTGCTCGAGATCGCAGCTCGGCAGCTCGTCGATGAGGTGCACGACGTCGCGCGCCGGCGGCGGAGGCGTCGCCCGCGGGCTCGCGGACGCTGCGGCCGGGGCGCCGGAAGGCAGATCGCGGGTCGACGTCTCGCACCCGGTGCAACCGGAGAGGAGCGCGGCCGCGGCGGAGGCGAGCGTGAGCGCGAAGGAGGGATGGCGGGTTCGGATCACGCGGGCGCGCACGGGGCGTCCTCTACCACGAGCGGGGTGCCCTGCCTGTGGCTGGGCACCCCGGGGCGAGCGCCGGCTTCTCGATTGCCTGGGGGAGCGCTCGTGGCGCGCTCAGCGGCGCCACGGCGGCGCGACGCGGAGCCGGGTGAGGCGGCCGGCCTTGACGACCGCGAAGCGCACGCGCTCCTCGTCCCGGAGCTTCGCCCGGATCTCGTAGGCGCCGTCCTTGGGCGCGAGCGGCAGCTTGACGCTGCCGGTGCCGACCTTCCGCCCGTCCACGAAGAGCGTGTCGCCCGCGCCGGCGATCACCTCCAGCATGCCCTGCCCCTCGGGCACCTTGTGCTCGGCGGCCAGCGGCAGATCCTCGGGGAGCACGGGGTTCGATGTCGTCTCGCCGATCGGCCCGGCGGCAGCCGGCGCCGGCGTGGCGACGACCGCCGCCGCGACCACGCTCGACGAGCCGGCGGCGGCGGGCACAGCGCCGGGCGGGGCAGCGGTCGCGGGCTCCGCGGCCGGCGGGCTCGGCTGGTCGGAGGGCGGCGAGGCAGCCTGCAGCTCGTGATCGCGCGACAACCGCGCGGCCACCGCGAAGACGAACGCCGCCACCGCGAAGAGGACCCACATCGTCATGCGGTTGTCGCGGGCGGGCGGCTGCGGCGTCGGCACGTAGGCCGACGGCCGGCGCACGCGGCGCGGCGTGGGCGACTCGTCGATGGCGGGCGCCGGGGCGGGGGCCGCGAGCCGCGCGGCGGGCGGCGCCGCGGGGACCCTGAGCGCGGCGGGCGCAGGCGCCTCGACGACCGGCGGCGGCGGGAGCGAGCCCAGCGTCAGCAGCCGCTCGGGCTTCGGGTACTCCAGCGCGGGCAGCGTGGCCTCCGGCCTGCGGGGCGCGGGCGCCACGCCGGGCACGGCCGGCGTCACGCCCGCCAGCAGAGCAGCGTCCACCTGGGGGCTCCGCGCCGCGCGCACGCTGACCACATCGCCTTGAATCTCGGCGAGATCGCTCGGAACCCGTGCGTTGACCAGCGCGCTGGAGAGCGCCGTCGCCTCCTCCTCGCGCGCGCTCGCGAACGCCGTGTCCTCGTCCTCGCCGTCCACGGACAGCACGTGGACAGACATGGCCGAGCCCGGCCCCGACACCGCCGAGCTCGGCGCAGCCGAGCCGCGCGCCGGCATGGCCGATCGCGGCGCCACCGAGCCGGGCACCACCGTGAGCTGGTCGTCGGTGAGCTCGACCGAGGCGCGCGACGACGCAGCGGCGGCGTCGCCGGCGAGCTCCGGCGGCAGCGCCGCGACCGGGGCGGCCCGCTCCGGGACGCGCCGCACGCCGCGGAGCGTCTCCTCCTCGTAGGCCACGGCGGGGGCGAGCAGGTCCTCTCCCTCGCGGCTGATCACCCGGCGCACGCCGCCGCGCGCCGCGACGTCGTTCAGCACGTCCTCGACGAGGCCCGCGGCGAACTCCCCCGAGGTGATGACCGATCGCGGCGACGTCCCGCGGGCGAGCGCTCTCAGGAGCGAGCGCGCCGGCTCGGGCGTCGCGTCGGCGGTCGCGCCCATCCCCTCCAGGTCGAGGACGACGCGCTCGACCTGCATCAACGGCGGCCCGTGGAACAGCCGCTGGGCGGCCCGGGCCGCCGCGATCGCGGGCAGGAGCTGCTCCGCGAGCGTCCCCTCGAACCCGGGGCGCGGCGGCGCCGCGAGCTCGCTCTCCGGCAGAGGCTCCACCACGAAGCGGCCGGAGCCGACGCCGAGGAGCGCCGCGAGCACGGAGGGGCCGCGGTGGAACGTCCCGTCCTGCGCCGTCCGGGTCGCGCCGGCGGGGCGGCCGTCCTTGAGCAGCACCTCGTACAGGAACGCGGCGTCCCGGACCGACACGAGCGCGTCGGGCCGGCGCGCGCACGAGAGCGACAGCAGCGTCCGCGCCGTCATGCCATCGAGCCGCCCGCGGACCTCGCCGCCCGTCGCGATGCGCTCGGCGACGCGCCGCCTGCCCCGCAGGACCTCGTGCACCCGCTGCACGAAGGCCGCGGCGCTCTCCTCCTTGCGGAGGTAGCCGTCGGCCTGGGCGCCGAGCTCGCGGAGCCGCTGGAGCAGGTCCTCCTTCCAGGAGAGCAGGATGACCGGCACGTCGCGCAGCGCGACGTCGCGCTTGAGCGCGCGGCAGAGGGCGAAGCCGTCGAGCCGCGGCATCAGCACGTCGCTCACGACAAGGTCCGGCGTCGTCTGGTACGCGAGGTCGAGCGCCCGCGCGCCGTCGTGCGCCTCGTGCACGTTCGCGCCTGCGGCCCGGAGCACGCCGGCGAGGAACCACGTCACCGCCGGATCGTCGTCCGCCACCACGATGTCGAGCGCGTCGAGCCCCGCGTCGCCCGGCGCCGCGCTCGATGCGATCGACGCGCTGATCGTGCGCGCCGGCGACTTCGCGCGGATCTCGCTGTGCAGCCGCGAGCGCTCGCCCTCGGGCGCGCTCGGCGCGATCATCCACGGGGCGAGCGGCAGCGCGCCCTCCGGCCCGTTCGGCGAGAACCGCACGCCGCCCTGCGAGCGGATCGTCACGAGATCGCGGATGCGCGCCACCGCGCCCCAGAGCGCCGCGAGGACCTCGGCGCCGTCGCCGAGATCGACGTGCTCCCCGCGGCTCCTCGGCTCGGCGGCGTCGCAGAGGCCGCGGCGAAGCTCCTCGGCGAGGCGCGCCCCGAGCTCGTCGAGGTTGACGGCCCCGAGCGGCCCGCGCGCGGCGCGCGCGGTCTCAGCGCGCACGCAGGCCACCGCTGCCTCCGCGGCGGCGCGCCGGAGCGCGTCCGGCGACACGGGCTTCGGCAGCGCGCGCGCGGCGCCGAGCGCCACGTAGGGAGCCGCGTCCTCGGGCCGCGCGAAGCGGCCGACGGCGACGACGGGGACCAGGTCGGTCAGCGGATCGGCGGCCAGCGCCTCCGCCAGCCCGCGCGCGCCCGGCATGTCCGCGTCGAGCAGGACCAGATCCGGCGCGAAGGCCCGCGCGAGATCGATCGCCGTCTCCACGTCGTCTGTCCGCTCGACCTCGAACGACGGCCCGACGTCGGCGCTCGCCGAGTCGAGCGCCTCGGCGAGCGGCGCGGCGCCCACGACGAGGACCGTGATCGGCGCGTCGATCGACGCGGCCGGCGCGGCCTCGGGCGCCTCGGCGGGGGGCGCCTGCTCCACGCCGCGCGTCGAGGACGCGCGCGCTTCCTCTTCCTCCTCGAGCGAGAGCGGCTCGGCGGCGAGCGCGCGGCCGTTGCTCACGCCCGCGATCCACGTCGTGGCCTGGCCCTTGGCCACACCCGCGCCTTCCGGCCGCGCGCTGGCGCTGCGTGCGTTCGGCTGATCCGCGGCAGCGCGCGCGCGTGGCGGCGCCGACGCCTGCTCGGGCGGCGCGGCGGCGCGCGCGGGCGCCGGCGCCTGCTCGCCCATGGCCGACTGCCCCCAGGCCAGGGCGGGCAGCTCCTCGAGCAGCTTCCGCAGGGCCGCCGCGGCCTCGCCGCTGAGCCGCGCGCCGTTCGCGGCGACGAGCTGCGACTCCCCTTCGGCGAGCCGCTCGGCCACCCGCACGAAGCGCAGGAGGCGCGCCCCCGCGCCGAGCGAGTGCAGGCGCCGCTTCAGCTCCTCGACGAGCCGCGGCGCATCGCCGTCTGCCTCGATCCGCCGGACCATCTCGCGGAGCTCCGCCACGCGGCGACCCAGGTTCGCCACGAACTCGGCGCGCGCTCCGCCCAGCCGCTCGTGCCGAGCCTCGCTCGCTGGATTGCTGCGCGGCCCCGCGTGCTCCACTGCCCTCGATCCTACGCCCATTGGCGGTCCCGTATCACAGGAGGATCGGACACCCGAACTTCTCGGCGATCGCGCCCCCGCGCCCGTGGCTCCCGGCCGCGCGCCGGCGCCCCAAGGTCACCTCACGGCGGCCCCAGCTCGGCGGCGATCTGCTCCCGGACCCATGCGCCGGCGGCGCGCGTGCCGAGCGTGCCGCCCACATCGACCGTGCACATCCCCTGGTCGAGCGCCAGGGAGACCCAGCGCTCGATGCGGCGCTCTTCCTCGGGCCACCCGAGGTGAGCGAGCAGCAGCCCCGCGGTGAGCATCGCCGCGAACGGGTTCGCGATGTCCTTGCCGGCGAGCGGCGGCGCCGACCCGTGCACCGGCTCGAACAGCGCGACCCGCGCCGGATCGGACGCGTGCACGTTCGCGCTCGCCGCCATGCCGAGCCCCCCCTGCAGCGCCGCGCCGAGATCGGTCACGATGTCGCCGAACAGGTTGTTCGTCACGATCACCTGGAATTGCGCGGGATCCTGGATGACGTACAGGCAGAGGGCGTCCACGTAGACGTGGTTCGACTGGATCTCCGGATACTGGGCGCGCACCTCGTGGAAGACGCGCAGCCAGAGCTCGTGCGCGTGCCGCATCGCGTTCGACTTGTCCGCCATCGTGACCCGCGTCCGGCCGTTCGCGCGCGCGTAGTCGAACGCCGCGCGGATGATCCGCTCGACGCCCTTCCTCGTATTTACGTCCTCATTGATCGCGACCTCGTCGGGGGTGCCGCGTTTGAACTGCCCGCCCATCCCGACGTAGATCCCCTCGGTGTTCTCGCGGAACACCACGAAGTCGATGTCCTTCGCCGTGCGGCCTTTGAGCGGCACCAGCCGGTCCGACAGCGCGCGGACGGGCCTCACATTGGCGTAGAGGTCGTAGCCGAAGCGCATGCCGAAGAGGATGTCGCGCGCGTGCTCCAAGTTGGGCACGCGGGGATCACCCAGGGCGCCGAGCAGCACCGCCGAGCACTCGCGCTGGATGGCGATCTGGATCTGGTTCGGGAAGGTCGTCCCGTCGCGCAGGTACCGGTCGGCGCCGAGATCGAGCTCCCAGAGGTCGATCGGCAGCCCTGCTCGCTCCTGATAGAGCTCGAGCAGGAGCTTCGCCTCGGCGATGACGGACGGGCCGATGCCGTCACCGCCGATGATCGCGATTTTCTTCTTCTTTTTGGCTGCCACGAGGTCGCGCTCCGGGTCAGCCGAGCGCGCGTTCGACCGGCACGTACTCCAGCCGGTGGGCCGCTGCGACGGGGCCGTAGGTCACGTGGCCGCCGTGGGTATTGATGCCGAGGGCGACGGACCTGTCGGCCTTGGCCGCGGCGACGATGCCCTGGTTGGCGATCGCCACCGCGTAGCCGATCGTCGTGTTCGTGAGCGCCCAGGTGCTCGTGTGCGAGACCGCGCCCGGCATGTTGGTGACGCAGTAGTGCACGACCCCGTGCACCTCGTAGGTCGGGTTGTCGTGGGTCGTCGGGCGGCAGGTCGCGATGCACCCGCCCTGATCCACGGCGACGTCGACGACGACTGTCCCTCTCTCCATGCGGCGGATGTGCTCCTCGGTCACGAGCTGGGGCGCCTTGGCGCCGGGCACGAGCACCGCGCCGACCACGAGATCGGCACGCTCGCACATCATCTCGATGTTCTCCGCGTTGGAGTAGAGCGTCTCGATCGCGCCCCCGAACACGTCTTCGAGGTAGCTCATCGTCTCGGCGCGGACATCGAGCACGGTGACCTGCGCCCCCATCCCGACCGCGATGGTCGCTGCGTTCCGGCCGACCACGCCGCCGCCGAGGATCGCCACGCGGCCGCGCCGCGTCCCCGGCACGCCACCGAGGAGCACGCCCTTGCCGCCCCGCTCTTTCTCCAGGCACGAGGCGCCGACCTGAACGGCCATCCTGCCGGCCACCTCGCTCATGGGCCGCAGCAGCGGCAGCGAGCCGTCCTCGTGCTGGATGGTCTCGTACGCGATGCCTGTCACGCCTCGCTTGGCGAGCTCCCGCGTGAGATCCGGCTCGGCGGCCAGGTGCAGGTAGGTATAGAGGAGGAGACCCTGGCGAAAGTGGCCGTACTCGGCGGGGAGCGGCTCCTTCACCTTCACGACCATGTCGGCGCTCCACGCTTCCGCTGCCGACCTCGCGATGAGGGCGCCCGCGCGTCCGTAGGCTTCGTCGGAGATCCCGCTGCCTTCGCCGGCGCCGGACTCCACGAGGACCTTGTGCCCGTGCCCGACCAGGGCCCGGACTCCCGCGGGCGTCATGCCGACGCGGTACTCACGTGTCTTGATCTCCTTGGGGACTCCGATAAGCACGATCGCGCTCCTCTCCTCGCCGAACTGCTGAAGCGAGGCGTGTGCGACGATAGCAGAAACCTGCCCTCGCAACGCCGTGAGCCACCGAGTCAAACGCCGGTTTCCGAGGCGAGAAACCCGGAAGATCCGTTCTGAAGCTACGTTTTCGTCGGCCGGTCACACGCCCGCGGCGGCCTCGAGCGCGGCGCGGACGAGCAGCGTGATCTGTCCCGGCGAGGCGAGATCGAGCGGCCCCATCATGGCCTCTGCGTCGAGCAGCAGGAGCTCCAGAGCCTCGCAGTGCGCTGCCAGCGCGTCCTCACCGCCGTCGCCGAGCCGGACGACCGCGGCCGCGCCGTGCAGGGCGAGCGGCCAGGCTGGCGCGAAGCTCTCCTCGATGGGGAGGCCGACCAGCGCGAGCTCGACGCCGTCGCCGAGCCGGATCACGCCGAGCGGCCTCGGGATCGCCGCCTGCGGCGGAGGCTCGGCGGGGACGATGGCGTCTCCGATGCGGCGGACCGCATGAGAGAGCGTCGCCATGCGGCGCGTGCTTGCGGCGATGACGAGGTGGGGCGGCGGGGCGAAGCCGGGCCGGGCCAGACGGGTCACCAGGGACCGGAGGACCGGAAGGTGCTCCGACGGCGCGAACGGCGTCGTGAGGTCGGCGAGCGAGATGCGGCGGATCTTCCCGGAGGCCGTGAGCTCCATCAGGACCTCGAGGATCAGGAGATCCGGCCCGCTGATCTCGTCGAGCAGCTCGTCGAGGTTGTGCGGCATCTGGAGCAGCGCCGCCAGCTTCTCGGCCACGGCCGCGCGCTCCGCCGGCTCCCCGAGGGGCGCCGGCGGTGAGGTCGTCGGGGTGCGCAGCGCCTCGAGCCTGAACGCGGCCGGCTCCGCGGCGCGGAGCGTGGGCGGCGGCGGCATCGACCCGCCGCGGTTGCCCTTCACGTCGCTGGCCGGCATCGGCGGGGCGGTGAAGTCGGGCAGCGAGGTCATGGCGCTCGCCAGGGGCGCGGCGCTCCCTCGGTCCGCCGCGGCGCTGTCGCCGAAGGTCGCGTCGACGCTGAACGTCTCGTGGTCCGGGAGCGGGGACAGGTCGAGATCGTCGCTCGCGGGCTCGGTCACCAGGAAGGCCTCACCGGCCGGCGCGAGCTCGGATCGCCGGCGCTGGACCTCGTCGACCTGGCGGAGCGCTTCCATCAGGAGGCGCGAGGTCGGCGCCATGATGCGGCGCGCGCTCGCCGGTTCGCCGGGTGAGAACGCGAAGTGTCCGTCCCGCTCGCCGAGCAGCCGGTAAAGCGCCTTCTCCCCCTCGAGGCGGCGGTAGACGGCATCGATCACCTCCCCTGCCGAGAGCCGCAGCTCCCCTGCCCCGGTCGGCGTGGTGATGCCGAGGATGCCGCTCCGGCGGTTCATCGCGAGCAGCTGGAGCAGGTCGACGAGCGGGACCTGCTGGAGGTCGCCGCGGATCTCCTGCGGCACCGTCGGCTTGGAGCCGCGCGGCGACGCCTCGGTGATCCGCGAGACGATGTGATCGACGTCGCCCCGCAGGACCTCGTCGAAGCCCAGATCGCCCTCGGCGCCGTCGACGAGGAAGAGGATCGGGGTATCGGCGAGGTCGGGGACGGCGGCGAACGCGTCCGCGAGCGCGTTGTCCTCGTCGAGCGCCCTGGCGGCGAGCACGACGTCGGGCCGGCGCTTGAACGCCTGCTCCACGGCTTCGAACGCGCCGTTCGCGTTGGTCACGGTGAGACCACGCGCCCTGAGCGCCGACGCGAGCGCGCCGAGCGCGTCCACGTCCGAATCAACCAACAGCACCCTGCGAGACACTGGATCGGCGCCCTCCGAGTCAGCCGAAGACCCGCAGCCCGGCCGCGCGGCCGAGCCGCTCGGCGAGGAAGTCCGCGAGCAGCGGATCGGCGGCATGGATACCCTTCACGAACCCCCCCTGATTACGCCCTACCAGGGCATACGCGCCGTGCTCCGCGAGGACACAGAGCGCCTCGATGTCGTCGCACCCTGGCGAGGATCGGAGGTCGACGGTGTGCACCACCACGTCGTCGCGCGGCGAGGCCAGCTGCGCCTTGACCTGCGCTCCCAGGCTCAGCCCGTCGTGGTGAGCGACCAGCAGGAACACGGCGCCCCCGCGGAGCGCGTTCCTGACGACCGACGTCGCAAGCAGGATCGTATCGGACACCGACAGATCGAGCGCGCGGGGCGCCGAGATCGCGGAAGCTCCGCCGGCCGCGGGGGACTCCCGGACGAGGAGGCTGACGATCTCGCCGATGCTCCGCCGGTCCTGAGGGACGCGGTGGACGATCGAGGACTTGGTGGCGTCGGCGCGCCGCCGGGCGATGCGGAGCAGCTGAGCGAGGCTCTGGCCGTCCTGGGGGAAGGTGGCGACTCCGACGAGCAGGCCCTTCGGCAGGTACCCGGCCCGCTTCTCGCTCTCGGCGACGTGGGACAGCATCCGTCGATGGCAGGCGTGGGCCTCGAGCGCGGCCGTCTCGGGCATGAGCAGGTGGAACTCGTTCTCGTCGACGCGGGCCAGGATGTCGGTGTCGCGCACGGCGCGGAGCAGGTGCTCGACGACCTGACCCGGGTTGTGCGTGTTCGCAGGGGGCGCCGGCGTGGTCCTCCAGAAGGCGAAGTCGCCTGGGCGCTCCGGTGCGGCTGCTGCATCCGGCTCGATCACGATGGTCGCGATCGTGAACCGGCGGCCGTACCGCCTGGCCTTGTCGATCTCCCGGCCGGCGACGTCGACGTAGTAGGCAAACGAGTAGGCGCTCGACGCCGGATCCTTCATCGCGGCGCCGCCTGTCGAGCGTTCGCGCTCGCCGAGGAGGGCAAGCGCCGTCGTCGCCTGCGTGGCGAGCAGCTTGACGAGGCCGTCGAGGAGCGGGGCGCGCCGCGGGGTCGAGGCCGCGCTGTCCGGGCGCCTGACCGAAGGGAACGCGGAGCTGCGGCCGGGCTCCTTCTGGAGAAGGAGATGCCCCGCGGCGAGCTTGCGGAGCGCCAGCGGGACGACGATGAGCTGCTCGCGCCGGGCGAAATCGAGGATGTCCGTCTCGGTCCCGTAGGCGGGCGCGCGGTCGAGCGGCCCCATCGCCGCGCAGCGGACCAGCTCGCTGGAGCGTTCTCCGGCGACCAGGTAGACGGCGGCCGCCGCCGCGCCCGTCGCCTCGACGAACACCTCGGCGAGCTGCTGAGCCGCCGCGTTGCGGTCGCGCGCATCGGCGAGCTCGGCCACGCGGGCGATCCACCCGGCAGCGCGCGCGCTGCGCGCGGCTTCCTGCTCGAGCTGCATCCGGAGAGCCCGCTCGGCGAAGCGCAGGCGCACCGAGCCGACGGCGTTCAGCACCTCGTCCCCACCGAGCGGCAGCAGGAAGAGCCCGGCGCCGCCGAGCGCGACCGCATGGGCGCCCGCCTCGAGCTCCGCCCTCGTCGCCAGCGCGAAGACGGTGGCCTCGGACGCGAGGGCTTTCAGGTGGTGGACCATGGCGAGGCCGGCCCCGTCCCCGAGCCCGACATCGATGAAGGCGACGTCGGGCGCGGCGGTCTCGGCGAGGACGATCCCCTCGGCGAGATCGCCGGCGAGCATCAGCTCATCGGACGTGATGACCCGCGAGAACAGCGTGCGGGTCGCCTCGTCGGCGATGACGGCGAGCACCTTGAGCGAGAACTCGTGGGCCGGCGCCCGGCCAGGACTCCAGACCCCCTCGAGCGAGGCGGTCACGCGATCACCACCTCGCCCGAGAACGCCCGGCGCGCCGGGCCTTGCATGAGCAGCTCCAGGGATCCGGGGGCGACGGTGATGCGCAGCGAGCCGCCCGGCAGCGCCAGGCGGAGAGGTGCTCCGTACGGCGCGCGGCCCTGGGCGCACGCCGCGGCCGCCACGGCGCAGGCGCCCGTGCCGCACGCCAGCGTGCGGCCCACCCCGCGCTCCCAGACGGTCACGTCGATGCGCGCGGCCTCGCCGTGGTCGGCCGGTCGAACGCGGCAGAACTCGACGTTGATGCCCTCGGCCGGCGTGGTCGCGACGATGGGCCCGAGCTCGTCGATCGCGTCCTCCGTGTAGGGATCGAACGTCACCGCGTGCGGGTTGCCGACGTCGACGCAGGCGAACCGGTGCTCCGCGCCGAGCGCTGTGACGACGAGCGTCTCGCCCATGCGGGCCCGGCCCATGCCGACGAGCACGTCGAAGCGATCGCCCGCCCGTGTGACCTCGCACCGCTTGTCGCCGGCGTCGGTCGCGATGGTGAGCGCCTTCTGGGGGGTCCCCCGGGAGACGAGGTAGGCCGCGACGCAGCGGATCCCGTTGCCGCACATCTCGGGGCGGCTCCCGTCGGCGTTCCAGACCTGCATGCGCGGCTGCTCGCGATCGATCACGAGCACGCCGTCGGCGCCGATGCCGAACCGCCTGTCGCAGAGGCGCCGCGCCGCCTCGGCGGTCATCGGGACCGCCTCCACCAGGATGAAGTCGTTGCCAAGACCTTCCCACTTCTCGAACCGGACGACGTTTTCCTTCATCGCTTCGCCTCGGCGAGCCGCTTTCGCGCCTCGGCTTCCTTGAGCCCGCGGACGGCGACGACCTTGCTCCTGCCGCTCGCGCCGAGGGCGATCTGGACATCGCTCTGGCGCACGTCGAGCGCGCGCGAGAGCAGCTTGACGAGCTCCGCGTTGGCGGCGCCCTCCACGGGCGGCGCGGTCAACGACACGTCGAGCGCGCCCTCGCGCACCCCGACGATGGCCGAGCGCGACGACTTCGGGCGCACCTGGACCGAGATGCGGACGCCTTCGGCGCGCTCGGTGATCGCGAGGCGACTCCACTCGCCGACGGCGCCGCTCTCCTCGGGTTTGCTCATCTGGCCGGCGGCATCGTAGCGTATCTGGAGCTCACGCGTGGTTCCCGCGAGGCGCGGTGATGTCGCTCTTCGGACGGCGCCGGCCATCGCGAATTTGCCGGTCGGCGGCCTGACCCGCTACTCTTTTCGCCCCGGCCGTGGGTCGGCTCGCGCAGTACGATCCGGCAGGTCGACTTGCATCAGCGGCGCTCGTTGTTCGCTGCTGATGTTCATTTCCGCGGTGGAGGCGTTGGACATGACTGATGAAGGAGAAGGGTCCGTGAACGCAACGCCCGGCCTCGCGAGGAGGTTGTGCGCGCTGGCGCTGCTCGCGACGTCGGGTGGCCTGCTCGGGTCTGCATGCGCCGACAACGAGAGCAGCGTGTTCATCCGCATGCGGATGGCAGAGACGGGGGACTGCAGCGTGAGCTGCGGCCCCAGCGAACCGTTCTGGACCGAGGATGCGGTGGACTCGGCCTATGCGGGCAGCCACAGCGCGCTGCTCCTGGTGGGCAACCAGATCGTGGAGCGCGGCGACCCCGATGTCCTCCGGACGGAGACATCCCGCGTCCAGCTCTACGAGGCCGAGGTCCGTGTCGCTGACATCGAGGGCAACGACGTGACGCCGGGCTACGTCGTTCCGATCACCGGCACGGTCGACCCGGGTTCGTCCGGCGACCCGGGCTACAACTGCACCGAGGTCCTCCTGATCGACGGCGCCACGATGGACACCTTGCGCGGGCAGGCCGCGCAGCTCCGGCGCGATATCCAGGTGTGGGCGACGGTGGTGTTGCGCGGCAGGACGCTGGGCGGCCAGGAGGTCGAGACCACGGAGTGGACCTACCCCGTCAGGGTCTGCTTCGCCTGCAGCCGGTGCGTCGACACGTCTCCGCCGGACTGCTGCTACAGCTCCGCGAACGAGGAGTGCGAGGACGCCAAGGAGCTCGAGGGCGCCTGCCCTGGCGCCCGGGGCCCTCAGGACTGTCGTGACCTCGGTCAGCCCTGCGCCGATCACATCGCAAGCTTCGGCCTGTAGAGCGCTCACCGCAGGCCCGAGCCGCCGTCACCGCGCCGGTCTGGCGCGGTGCACGGGGGCCGCTTCGGGCGACGGCCCTTTCGCAGCCTCGAAGAGGTAGACGAACGGAAGGGCGAGCAGCGCGAGATCGAGCTGCGCCGCGAGGACGACCGCGGTCTCCTTCGAGCCGCCGAGCCCGAACCGCCCCTGGGCGAGCAGCCCTGTGCTCATCCCGTAGCGCGAGTGGAAGTTGTAGCTGCGTCCACCCCAGAAGATGGCGGCGGCGATCCCTGGCTCCACGCCGCGGGCGTCGTCGCTCCACCGGCCGTAGGCGCCGGTGGAGAGGACCAGAGGGAACGAGTCGTGGATGGGCGCGAGCACGGAGACGCCCGCGCCGGTCTGGATCTCATCGAACGCGTGGGTGAGCACCTCGGCGTAGGGACCGACGCCGAAGTCGTCGTTGGCAGCGCGGCCGAACAGGACATCCCCGCGCAGCCCGAGGTGGAAGACCGTGGAGTCCCACAGCTGGCGATCGAGGCCGACGCCGGCAAGGCCAACGGTGACGCCGGCGCTCGCCTGGGGCTCGGCGCGGGCTGTGCCGTGGAGGAGAACGGCTCCGAGGAGCGCGGCAACCAAGGCAGCTGGGCGGCCCGCGGTGGCCATGATGGAGCGATGCTACAGGGCGCTGGCGGGGAGCGCGCCTGAATTCTTCTGCACGGAGCCCCGCCCTGCGTGAGGCTCTCCGGAGTTCGTTTTCGGTGCGTCGCGTGCGTCGCGTCCGTCGCGTCCGTCGCGTCCGTCGCGGGTGAGTCCCTCCGTTCGCGCCGCGCAGCCCGCCCTGCGCGCCCGCTGGCGTTCATGGTAGCGTCCGGGGGCAATGGCGCGACGCACAGTGCAGCTACGGGTAGGAGGTCAGACCTACCGCGTGGTGACGTCCGCGAGCGACGAAGAGCTCCAGCGGCTCGCCGCGGTCGTCGATCAGAAGCTCGCTACCGTTGTGCCCGCCGGCCGCGCCGTGACCCCCCAGGCCATGTTGCTCGCCGCCATCGCGCTCGCGCACGATCTCGAGCAGGAGCGGACCCGGGCGTCGGTCATCGCGGGGCGCGCGCGGGACGCATTTGGCCGTATCCTGCAGCGGGTCGACGCGGTCCTCGGCGCCGGTCCCGAGTCGCCCTCGTCCAGCGGAGCGAACGACAGCACGCGCTGAGCTGGAGTGCCCGTACCTGGCGAGGTCCCCTCTGAGCGGCCCTGCCGCTGTCTGGAGATGGCATGCCTGCACCCATGGATGAAGCTTTCCAGGCCCTCGACCCCACGCCTGGAGGCATGAACGCCCTTCGCCATCTCCAGGACGAGCTCTCCGAGATGGAGCGCGCCGGCTTGCTTCGCACGCCCCCTGCTGCCCCAGCTTCTGACCGGCTGCTGGTCCTGTGCTCCAACGACTACCTCGGCTACGCCGGGCTCGCCTTGCCTTCCGAGGTCGGGACCGCGAGCGGTGCGGGGGCGTCCCGCCTGGTGAGCGGGACCCACGAGGCCCACCTGATGGCCGAGAGAGAGATCGCCGCCTGGCTGAGCGTGGAAGCGACGTTGCTGTTCTCCTCGGGGTATGCGGCGAACGTCGGCACCGTCGCTGCGCTGGCCAGGCCGGGAGATGTCGTCGTGTCGGACGCGCTGAACCACGCGTCGCTCATCGACGGATGTCGTCTCTCCGGCGCGACCGTCGAGGTGGTGGGCCATGTCGACGTGGAGGCGGTGGAGAGCGCCCTCGTGCGGGCCAGGGGCGCGCGCCGCCGGTGGGTGGTGACCGAATCGCTCTTCAGCATGGATGGCGACACCCCCGACCTCGGCCGCCTCCGTGAGCTCTGCGATCGTCACGATGCCGCGTTGATCGTGGACGAGGCGCACGCCCTCGGTGTCTTCGGACCGCGCGGGGCTGGCCTCTGCGCCGAGGCCGGGGTTCGCCCCGACGTGCTCATTGGCACGCTCGGCAAGTCGCTCGGGCTCCACGGCGCCTTCGTCGCGGGCTCGTCGACCTTGCGAACCTACCTGTGGAACCGCGCCAGGAGCTTCGTTTACTCGACCGGCATCAGCCCTGTGGTGGCGCTCGCTGCGGTGGAGCGGGTCCGCCGCGCCGCCGCGGACGACCCGGCTCGGGCGCGTCTGGCGATGATCACCCACCGGCTTCGCTCTGGTCTGCTGACGCTGGGAGCCGAGCTGCTTCCTGGCTCCTTGGGCCCGATCCTCCCCTGGCTTCTGAAGTCGCCGGGGGCCGCGGTGGAGATGTCTCGGCGCCTCGCGAGCGAGGGCGTCCTCGTCCAGGCGATCCGGCCACCGACGGTGCCGGCGGGTACGTCGCGGCTCCGTATCGTGGCGAACGCGTCGCTCTCCGAGTCGGACGTCGAGCGTGCCCTCGCAGGATTCCGGGAGGCGATGCGATGAGGGGACATCCTGTTTCACGTGAAACAGGACGGATCCGGGTCGCCGTGGTCGGAACCGGCACCGGGGTGGGCAAGACGCACGTGTCGATCGCGCTGGTCGCAGCGCTGGCAGCTCGCGGCGACAAGGTCTGCGGCTTGAAGCCCATCGAATCGGGCATCGACGGCACCTCGACGACCGACGCCGAGCAGCTGGCGCTCGTCAGCTCGGTCCAACCCGAGCCAGCCCCCTACCGCTTCGCTGAACCGCTCTCCCCTCACCTGGCAGCGCGCCGTTGCGGACACGCCATCTCGCTGGACGTCGCCACCGCGTGGGTCGACAGGCAGTCCGCTCCCCTCGCGATCGTGGAGAGCGCCGGCGCGCTCCTCTCCCCGCTCGGACCAGGACTGACGAACGCAGACCTCGTGCGCGCACTCTCGCCCGATGCCGTCGTCTTGGTCGGCCTCGACCGGCTAGGCATCCTTCACGAGGTCGCTTGCTGCACGCTCGCCCTTCGCGCGCTCGCCCCTGGTCTTGCCCCAGCCGTGATCGTGCTGAACCCGCCGACAGTGCCCGATGCATCCACCGGCACGAACGCGGGGGAGCTCGCTGCGCTCGGCATTGCATCCGGCGCTGTCGTGATGCCGCGCGCCGCTCCAACAGCGCCGGCATCGCTCGCCGCGGCGCAGGCCACCTTGGCGCGCCTCGCCCTTTCGTAGCGAGACGTCGTCACGTTCAAGGGGTGACCAGCCCCGAGGTTGTGAGAAATCAGGCCGAGCTACCGGATCCGAGTACCCGGTTCTGAGCTCCGGTCCGAGGCCCCACCCGGCGGGTTCGCGGGACTTTCGAAGGACCGGCCCGCCTCGTCAGGAAGCGCCGGTGACGACGCGACCCCGCTCCAGCACGAGACGGGCGGCCGCACGCTCCCGGAAGACCTCCGGCTCGTGGGACACCACGACCACCGCGGCGCCCCGCGCCACCTCCGCGTCCACGACCGCGAGCAGCCGCGCCACCCCTGCGCGGTCGAGGCCCGTGGTCGGCTCATCCAGCAGCACCAGCGAAGGCTGGTGCACCAGGGCTCTCGCGAGCGCGATTCGTTGTCGCTGGCCGCGCGAACACGTGCGGAGCGGCCTCAGCGCAAAGCTCCCGAGCTCGAAGCGCTCCTCCGCATGACGCCACGCCTCGTGCGCGTCGAGCCCGTGGAAGCCGGCCGCCAGCTCGACGTTCTGCCGACCGGAGAGGTCCGGGTACGCCAGCGACTCGTGGGACAGCCAGCCGATGGTGCCGCGCGCCGTCCCGACATCGTCGCCCAGCGGCTCGTAGTTCACCGCGCCCGACGTGGGACGGATCACGGTCCCGAGGATCCCGAGTAGCGTCGACTTGCCCGACCCGTTCGCCCCCTCGATGAGCGTCAATCGTCCTGCCTCGATCGTCGCGTTCACCCCACGCAACGCCGCCGTTGCTCCGTAGGTCTTCACGACGCCACGAGCCACCACGCGCTCGATCGTCCTCACAGCGCTCACCTCGCTCCTGCGCTCGCGTTCCCGTCAGCCCTTGTCGCCGCCTCGAGCGCGACCTTCGCCCTGAACGACCGTGGTGATGTCCTCCGGGAACGCTGGCGGATCAACGACAGTCGCCTCGGAATCGTCGGAGAGCTCCGCTCCCGCCTCGAGCGGACTCAACGACGGAATCGTCGGTCGATCTTCCGACTCATCGTCTCGAGACTGCCCGTCATCCGTCTCCGCGACCGGCTCGCTCGGTCTGCGCACAGCGCCACCGTCGGACGACCGCAGCGACCGCACGCCATGAGGGACCTGCAGCCCTCTGCTGTTGCGGTCCGCCGTCTGCGGTTCCTTCCTCGCCGCCGCCTCTGTGCCGAGAGCGTCCGCCAGGACGACTCTGCCAGGGTCACTCTCGTGCTCGCCCTCTCCGAGCCGAGCGAACATCATCGTGCCGTCGTCGGACTGTTCGTCGACGACATTCTGAACGGCAACGCGCTCCAGCCGGCGCTTCTGTGACACCGGCACCTTGTTCTTGAACCGCCGCAGCCCTTCCAGGAACTCCCGCGCGCTCTGGAATCGTTCATCCCGCGCCTTCGCCAGGGCGCGATCCACGAGGCGCGAGAGGCCGGGCGGAATCGTCGGATCGAGCTCCGTCATCGGCCGGTGCCACAGCGTGAGAATCTGGACGAGCAACGCATTGTAGTTGCGGGCCACGAATGGGCGCTGGCCTGTCAGCGCCTCGTACAGGATCACGCCCGCAGCCCACAGATCGAGCCGGCGGTCAAGCTCCGCGTCCCCCCGTGCCTGCTCGGGCGCCATGTAATACGGCGTGCCCATCACCATGCCGGTGCGGGTCAGATCCGTCAGCGCCCCATCCATGCCCGAGGCCTGGGAGATGCCGAAATCGAGCAGCTTGGCCACCGGCAACATGCCGGCGCGCTCCGAGAGGAAGATGTTCTCTGGCTTCAGATCACGGTGGACGACCCCGCGATCATGCGCCGTCACCAGCGCCGAGAGCACCTGAAGCATGATGTCGACGAGCTCGTTCGGCGGAACGACACCACAGCGCTCGATCCGTTGCGCCAGCGTCTCCCCGTGGAGACGTTCCATCACGAGGTAGGGACTGCCGTCAGGGAGCCACCCCATATCGTACACTTCACAGATGTTGGGATGACCGATCCGCCCGGCGACCCGCGCCTCGTGCTCCAGCCTCGAGATGGCCTCGCGCTTCTGGGTCTCCCGCGGATGCATCACCTTGACAGCGACCAGCCGCCCGATCTGGAGGTGCTCCGCCTCGTACACCGCGCCCATGCCGCCCTCCCCGATGATGGCGGTGACCGCGTACTTGTCGCCGATCACGTGGCCGAGCAGCGAGCGCCCGGAAGAGGTCGGGCTCACGCCGCGGCTCCCGGGCCACGCCGGCGTCCGCGAGCCCGCCACGGCAGACGACGGAGCGCGCGACGCAAAAGCCCGCTGCTCCGCACCTGGCGCCAGCGCGCCGCGCACCGATGAGCTCGGCGCCACGCCCGCCGGCCACCTCAGCAACGGCGGCGCCACCCTCGACGAAGGATGCGCTGATGGCCGATGGCTCGGCAGCAACGGAGCCGCGCCAGCGCGAGCGCCCGCGCGCGACGGCGGCGGATCGCTCGGAGCGACGACCAGCCCGGTCGCCGGACACACGACCACCGCGAGATCGTGGTGGCTACCGCAGTGGATGCACCGCACCGAACTCAAGTCCGTACAATTTGAAATACTCCATCCAGGTGCTGCTCGGAACTGCACAGCGCATCGGGGCAGAGCACGCAGGTAACGCTCGGTTCCACATCACCCCGCACGCCCCCTGGGGGATCCTTGGGGATAACCCCGCCGGCAACCCTGGGGGCAAAACGGGGGAGATCGGCCATCCGCCAGCTCTCCCCTGTCCACCTACCCCTGAGGACGGTCCATTTACCCCAGGGCGTCCGCTTCTAACTCGTTGGATTCGTTGCGCATTCTGAGTTATCCCCGCCCTCCACAACGCCTACGACGAAGACGATGTCTTTATCTATCTATTTCATGGAAAGAAGAGGCGTTGCGCAAGGTCACGCGAGCGCTCATTTCCAGCGCACCCCCGGGCGATAACCCTGCTAAAGGGAGCGACTCCGGAGTCGGCTATGGACCTTGTGATCCCCAAGAAAGATCTGCTTCGCCTCGTCGCGCGCTGCCAAGGCGTGGCGGACAAGAAGAGCGCGATGCCCGCGCTCGCCAACGTCCTGCTCGCCGCCGAGGGCAACGCGGTCCGCGTCGCCGCGACCGACCTGTACCTCGGCGTGACCGGCCAGACCCACGCGGACATCAAGACCGGCGGCACCGTCGCCGTCCCGGCCAGGGACCTGCTGGAGCGCGTGAAGGCCATGCCCGATGGTCCGATCCAGATCACCACCACCGAGGGCGCGCACACGTCGCTCAAGGCCGTGGGATCGCCCCGGCGCTACACGCTCCCCGGGCTCCCCGGCTCGGAGTTCCCGCAGCTGCCCGCCCCGGCGGTGGACGCGCCCTCGCTGGAGCTCCCCGTCGAGCAGCTCGCGCTCCTGATCACCCGGACCCACTTCTCGATCTCCAACGACGAGACCCGCGCCCACGTGAACAGCGCCCTGTTCGAGTGGGCCGGCGATCGCGTCAGGATGGTGACCACCGACGGCCATCGCCTCTCCAAGATGGAGGCGACCGTGTCGGGAAGCTCCGCGACGGCCACCATGCTCATCCCGCTCAAGGCGATCACGGAGCTCCGCCGCCTCGCCGAGGAGGCGCGCGCCGAGAAGGAGACCCCGATGGTCGCCATCACCCAGAGCGGGCCGAACGCCTTCTTCAACATCGCCGGGATGCAGTTCTCGGTGAAGCTCGTCGACGCGCAGTTCCCGCCCTACCAGCAGGTCATCCCGTCGGTCACCGAGCGCTCGGTCCGCGCCCCCCGCGTCGCGTTCGCCGAGGCCCTCCGCGCCATCGCGCTCGCCGCCAACGACCGCACCGGCGGCGTCAAGCTGTCGATCGCGCCGGGGACGCTCCGGATCACCAGCGAGAGCCCCGACACCGGCGCCGGCTTCGACGAGGTGGCCGTCGACTACAGCGGACCCGAGGTCACCATCGGCTTCAACGCCAAGTACTTCCTCGACGTGCTCGCCTCGATCGACGACGAGGAGGTCATCCTCGGCATCTCCGGCGAGCTCGACCCCGCCGTGATCCGGCCCGGCAGCGAGTCGAACCAGCAGAGCTACGTCGCCGTCATCATGCCGATGCGGATTTGAGCGCGCCCTCCGACGAGCTCCAGGGGCCCTCCCCGAGCCTCCTCCTCGAGCGGCTCCACATCCGCGAGTTCCGGAACCTCGGCCGCGTCGACGTCGAGCCCGCGCCGCGCATCAACGTGATCGCCGGCAACAACGGGCAGGGCAAGACGAGCCTGCTCGAGGCGATCTACTTCGCCGCGACCTCGAGGAGCTTCCGCACCCACCGGCTGGCCGAGCTGGTCCGCCACGGCGCCCCCATCGCGAGCGCGCGCGCGCGCTTCGTCGAGCGCCGGGACGCGCTGCAGCCGCTCGCGCGCGAGCAGACCGCCGCCGTGGAGAACAAGCGGTGCGTCGTGCGCATCGACGGCAACCGGCCTCCGAGCCTGGCGAACTTCGCGACGCGATCGCCGGTCGTCGCCTTCCACGCGGAGGAGCTCGCGCTGTCCACCGGGCCCGCGAGCGCGCGGCGCACGCTGCTCGATCGCCTGGCGCTCTTCATGGACCCGCAGAGCGCCGACCACCGGGCCCGCTATGCGCAGGCGCTCCGCGCGCGCCACGAGCTGCTCCACCGCGGCGGGGGCGCGCAGGCCCAGGCGAGCGCCGAGCTCGACGCGTTCGAGGCGCTCTGCGCCCTCCATGGCGCGGCGCTGACCCGCGCCCGCGAGGCCGCCGTCCAGGCGCTGGCGCCGGAGCTCACGCACGCCTTCGCCCGCATCGCCGCGCCCGACCTGACCCTGGTCGCACGGTACGCGCCGGGCGGCAGCGGCGACGCCGAGCAGGCGCGCGAGGCGCTGCGCGAGCAGCGCCGCCGCGACGCGCACCGGCCGAGCGCGGGCTACGGCCCCCACCGAGACGACCTGCTGCTCGAGCTCGACGGCCACCCCGCCCGCGTTGTCGCCTCCCAGGGCCAGCACAGGGCCCTCACGCTCGCGCTCAAAGCAGCAGAGACCGCTGCCATAGCTTCCGTCCGGGGCGTAGAGCCCATCCTTTTGCTCGACGACGTGTCGAGCGAGCTCGATCCCGACCGGACCACGGCGCTGTTCATGTTCCTCGGAATGGCGCGCGGACAGGTATTCCTGACGACCACGCGGCGCGATCTCATCGTCACGCCGGGCGTACCTTCCTCGGAGCGGCGCGATTTCCACGTCGAAGGCGGCGCGGTCGGCTGACGTTCGTCGCGGGCGCGCCGCTGCCGGGCGCGCCGCTGCCGGACGTGCGCGGCGCGCGGCGCGCGCGATGGACGAACGTCCGCCGACCGCGCCGCGACCGCCGTCAACCGCGTTGATCCTGGCCCCGGAGCGCGCGAGTTGGGATGCTCCGGACGCGCCCGCGACGGGCACCGAAAATACGGTGTTACGAGCCTTCCGGACCCGGCGAAACGCTTGCCCGAGCCCCTGATTTCGGCTACATTTCCGCAGTCTTTACGGGGCATCGACGGGCGGTCCGCACATGAACGCTCGTGGCCCCGGAATCGATCCGGCGCCGCGGCCGCGGCGCCCGGGTCTCACCAGACGAGCTGCCATCGAGCCGGCCCCTCCACTGCAAGAACTCCGGCAATCCGAGCGGTCTCCGCCGCTCTGCGCCCCCGGTGAGAGGCGGCGGGCGCGCCACCAGGACCGAGATGACGGAACCCACCCTGAGCCAGCCGACCGACCTCACCAAGGCGTCGTATGACGCCCACAGCATCACGGCGCTCGAAGGCCTTGAAGCGGTGCGAAAGCGACCCGGCATGTACATCGGCGATGTGCACGACGGATCGGGGCTCCACCACCTCGTCTGGGAAGCCATCGACAATGCGGTCGACGAGCACCTCGCCGGCGCCTGCACGGAGATCAGGGTCACCGTCCACTTCGACGGCTCGGTGTCGATCGAGGACAACGGCCGCGGGATCCCGGTCGGGATGCACGCCAAGGGCGTGAGCGCGGCAGAGGTCGTCATGACCGTCCTCCACGCCGGCGGCAAGTTCGACAACTCCAGCTACAAGGTCTCTGCGGGCTTGCACGGCGTCGGCGTGAGCGCCGTGAACGCCGTCTCCGAGTGGCTGAAGCTCGAGATCAAGCGCGAAGGAAAGCTCTGGTTTCAGGAGTACGCCCGGGGCGTGCCGAAGGCGCCGCTCAAGGGGATCGGCGTGACGGACAAGACGGGGACGAAGCTCACCTTCAAGCCCGATCCGCTCGTCTTCAGCACGGTCGAGTTCAGCTTCGACATCCTCGCGAGCCGCCTGCGCGAGCTCGCGTTCCTGAACGCCGGGCTCGTCATTCACCTCCACGACCAGCGCCCCGACGGGAGAGCGGAGATCTACGAGTACAAGGGGGGCATCTCCGAGTTCGTGTCGCTCCTCAACAAGACCAAGGAGCCGATTCACGACGACGTGATCAGCTTCGTGTCGCAGCATGAGGCCGGCGCCACAGGCGACGGCGCGAACGGCCGCGGCAGCTCCGCGACTCCGCCGGTCGGCGTGGAGGTCGCGCTGCAGTGGAATGGCTCCTATACGGAAGCCATCTTCTGTTACACGAACAACGTCCACAACAAGGATGGCGGCACCCACCTCACCGGGCTCCGCGCCGCGCTCACGAAGACGATCAACAACTACGGGAGCGCGCACAACCTCTTCAAGGAGCTGAAGCAGGGCCTGCAGGGCGAGGACGCGCGTGAGGGCCTGACGTGCGTGCTCAGCATCAAGCACCCGGACCCGTCGTTCGACTCGCAGACGAAATCCAAGCTCGTGTCGAGCGAGGTCAAGGGCATCGTCGAGGCCGCCGTCAGCGACAAGCTCGGGCAGTACTTCGAAGAGAACCCCCAGAGCGCGAAGAAGATCATCGAGAAGGCGGTCGTCGCGGCGAAGGCGCGCGAGGCGGCCCGCAAGGCGCGCGAGGTGATCCGCAAGGGCTCGCTCGACGTGACCTCGCTCTCGGGCAAGCTCGCCGATTGCCAGTCCAAGGACCCGGAGAAGAGCGAGATCTACATCGTCGAGGGTGAGAGCGCCGGCGGCAGCGCCAAGATGGGGCGCGACCGGCACTTCCAGGCGATCCTCCCGCTGAAGGGGAAGATCCTGAACGTCGAGCGCGCGCGGCTCGACCGCATGCTGAGCTCCGCCGAGGTCGGCACGCTGATCACCGCCCTCGGCTGCGGGATCAACGACGCCGGCGGCTTCGAGATCGACAAGCTCCGCTACCAGAAGATCATCCTGATGACGGACGCCGACGTCGACGGTTCCCACATCCGCACGCTGCTGCTGACCTTCTTCTTCCGGCAGATGCCGGAGATCATGGAGAAGGGGTACCTGTTCATCGCGCAGCCGCCGCTCTACCGCGTGCGCAAGGGCAAGCGGGACCTGTACCTGAAGGACCAGGGCGCGCTCGACGAGTTCCTCGTGGGCAACGCCGTGGACGGGCTCGAGATCGTCGCCAGCGGCGCCCAGACGGGCATCGCAGGCCAGCCGCTCTACCGGCTGGCGCAGCGGCTGAAGCGGTTCCGCGCCGTGCTCTCCAACATCGACAAGCGCTGTGACGCGCGGATCGTGGCGGCGCTGCTGCGGTCCAGCGGGCTCGGGCGCGACGATCTGCGCGAGACCAAGAAGGTCGCCGCGGCCGCCGACGAGCTCCGCGCCTACCTGAAGCAGCGCTATCCGGACCTGTTCCCGCTCACGCTGTCGACGCCCCGGGACACGGAGCACGGGACGAGCCGGATCGAGATCGTGCCGCGCCCGGGCGCGAGCGCGCGAAAGAGCGTCATCGACTGGGATCTGGTGAACTCGCCGGAGTACCAGGAAGCCTGGTCGATCGAGCAGGACCTCCGGTCCATCGGCGCGCCCCCGTACCGGGCGCGCACCTCGAGCGGCGAGGAGACCATCGAGAACGGGGAGTCGCTCGTCGACTACATCGAGGAGCGCGGCAAGAAGGGCATCTCGATCAGCCGTTACAAGGGCCTCGGCGAGATGAACGCCGACGAGCTCTGGGAAACGACGATGAACCCGGACGCTCGGACTCTCCTCCAGGTCCGCATCGACGATGCGGTGAAGACGGACGAGCTCTTCACGATCCTGATGGGGGATCAGGTCGAGCCGCGGCGCAACTTCATCGAGCAGAACGCGCTCAACGTGAAGAACCTCGATATCTGAGCCCACGTCTCCCGCGTCGCCGGCGCGCGGCTCCTGCGCGCCGCGCGCGGCGCTTGCGCCCCGGGGCGCGGCGCCCCGGCTCCGCGCCCGGGCGTGCGGCGCGCCGAGCACCCCGCTCGAGGCGCACGGTCGGGGGTTGACACGGGGCTGCCGCTGCACCGCTCACCTGCCCCGTTCGCTCGGCATCCCTTCAGCGCCTCTTCGGCGTCCCTTCAGCGCCCTTCAACGCCCTTCGACGTTTTTGGCAAGCCGCTTGCCTGGGCGTCCCCTTGCTAGGCGGGGCACCCGCCTTAGCTTCGAGGGGCCATGAAAATCGAGCGAATGACGACGAAGGCCCAGGAGGCCATACGAGACGCTGTCGATTTCGGCAGCCGTCGGGGAAACCCCGAGCTCTATCCCGAGCACCTTGTGCGGGCGATCGTCAGCCAGGACGGCGGC
This sequence comes from Sorangium sp. So ce363, assembly GCF_051520435.1. Lineage (NCBI taxonomy): Bacteria > Pseudomonadati > Myxococcota > Polyangiales > Polyangiaceae > Sorangium > Sorangium sp. So ce363. Next base: position 11,291,785 of record NZ_CP150333.1, read on the forward strand.
GTCGGCGCGCCTCTGGTGCAGAAGGCAGGCGCCGATCCGGCAGGCGTGCTGCGCCTCCTCGACGCGAAGATCGACACCTACCCTCGCGTCAGCGGCGGCGCCGAGCCGAACCTGTCGAGGCGCGCGCTCACGGTCCTGCAGAAGGCCGAAGACGAGGCGAAGGCGCTCAAGGACGAGTACATCTCGACAGAGCACGTCCTGCTCGCCGGCATCAAGACCGACAAGGAGATCCAATCGATCTTCGAACGAGCGGGGCTCTCGTACGACAAGCTCCTCTCGTCGCTCGCGGCCGTGCGCGGCAATCAGCGCGTGACGGACCGGGACCCCGAGGGGAAGTTCCAGGCGCTCGAGAAGTACACACGGGATCTCACGAAGCTCGCTCGACAGGGCAAGATCGATCCGGTGATCGGCCGAGACGAGGAGATCCGGCGCGTCATCCAGGTGCTCTCGCGGCGCACCAAGAACAATCCGGTGCTCATCGGCGAGCCCGGCGTCGGCAAGACGGCGATCGTCGAGGGCATCGCGCAGCGCATCGTCGCGGGCGACGTGCCGGAGTCGCTCAAGGACAAGACCATCGCGGCGCTCGATCTCGCCGCCATGGTCGCAGGCTCGAAGTTCCGAGGGGAGTTCGAGGACCGGCTGAAGGCCGTGCTCAAGGAGATCGAGGGCTCGAACGGCCGCATCGTCCTGTTCATCGACGAGCTCCACACGCTGGTGGGCGCCGGCGCGGCCGAGGGCGCCATGGACGCGGCCAACATGCTGAAGCCGGCGCTCGCGCGCGGCGAGCTCCGGTGCATCGGCGCGACCACCCTCGACGAGTACCGCAAGCGGATCGAGAAGGACGCGGCGCTGGAGCGGCGGTTCCAGCAGGTGCTCGTCACGCAGCCCAGCGTCGAGGACACGATCGCCATCCTGCGAGGCCTCAAGGAGAAGTACGAGGTCCACCACGGGATCCGCATCCAGGACGCGGCGCTCGTCGGGGCCGCCGTCCTGTCGAACCGGTACATCACCGAGCGCTTCTTGCCCGACAAGGCGATCGATCTGGTCGACGAGGCGGCGTCGAAGATCCGTATGGAGATCGACAGCCTGCCCACGCCGATCGATCAGGTCGAGCGCGATCTGCTCAAGCTGCAGATGGAAGAACAGGCGCTCAAGCGCGAGAGCGACAAGGCGAGCAAGGTCCGCCTCGACGAGGTGCGGCGCGAGATCGCCGATCTCCAGGGGCAGCGCGACGCGATGCGGGCGCAGTGGATGCGCGAGAAGGAGCTCATCTCCGAGCTGCGCCGGCTCAAGCCGCAGATCGAGGAGCTCCGGCTCGAGGAGGAGCGGCTGAAGCGCGCCGGCGACCTCGGGCGCGCCGCGGAGATCCATTACGGCAAGATCCCGGAGATCGAGAAGAAGCTCGAGTCGATCCGCGCGACCCTCTCCCAGGTGCAGTCGAAGCAGAGCTACCTGAAGGAGGAGGTCACCGACGAGGACATCGCCGCGGTCGTCTCGAAATGGACCGGGATCCCCGTCTCCAAGATGCTCGAGAGCGAGATGCAGAAGCTGCTGCGCCTCGAGGAGGAGCTGCGCCGGCGCGTCGTCGGGCAGGAGGACGCGCTCCGCGCGGTGTCGAACGCCATCCGGCGCTCGAGGGCCGGGCTCGGCGACGAGCGCAGGCCGATCGGATCGTTCCTGTTCCTCGGGCCGACCGGCGTCGGCAAGACCGAGCTCGCGCGCGCGCTCGCCGAGATCCTCTTCGACGACGAGCGGGCCATGGTGCGGCTTGATATGAGCGAGTACGGGGAGCGCCACGCGGTGGCCCGGCTGATCGGCGCGCCGCCCGGGTACGTCGGCTACGAGGAGGGAGGCCAGCTCACGGAGCCGGTGCGCCGGCGGCCCTACAGCGTGGTGCTGTTCGACGAGATCGAGAAGGCCCACCCGGACATCTGGAACACGCTCCTCCAGGTGCTGGATGACGGACGCCTGACCGACGGCCAGGGGCACACGGTCGATTTCAAGAACACGATCATCATCCTGACATCGAACCTCGGGACGCCGGCGGCCGCGGCGATCGAGGAGCGAGCGAACCTGCCGGCGGACGAGAAGGCCGAGCTCGTGAGGAGGGCCGTCATCGAGGAGGTGCGGAAGCACTTCCGCCCGGAGTTCTTGAATCGCCTCGACGATCTCATCGTGTTCCGGCGGCTGGCGCGCGAGCAGATGGAGCAGATCGTCGATATCCAGCTCGATCTGCTGCGAAAGCGCCTGGATCGACGCGGGTTGCTCTTCACCATCTCGTCGGAGGCGAAGGGCTACCTCATCGAGCAGGGGTGGGATCCGCAGTACGGCGCGAGGCCGCTGAAGCGCGCCATCCAGCGGAGCATCGAGGACGAGCTCGCGAAGCGGATCCTCGCCGGCGAGTTCAAGCAGGGAGACACGGTGCGGATCGACCGCGGGGCCGGAGGGCTCACCTTCACGCGCGCAGCGCCGAACTGACGCTCGCCAGCCCGCGCCCGCGCTCGGCCTGCGTCAGCGCTCGGCCTGCGTCAGCGCTCAGGGAGATTGCCGGCGATGCGGCGGAGGAGGTCCAGGACGGCGTAGGCGGCGCCGAGCTGGACCTCCTCGCGATCCCCCGAGAACACCCGGTCGCGCACGACGAGGCCGCCGGGGTGCGACACGGCCCAGTAGCAGAGGCCCACCGGCTTGGTCGCCGTGCCGCCCGTCGGGCCGGCGATGCCCGTCACAGAGATGGCGACGTCGACCTCGCAGAGGCGGCGGACGCCCTGCGCCATCTCGGCGGCGACCTCTGCCGACACCGCGCCGTGGCCGCGCAGGGTGTCCTCCGCGACGCCGAGCAGCCGCGTCTTGGCGCTGTTCGCGTAGGTGACCGCGGCGCCAACCAGGTAGTCGCTCGCCGGATAGCTGGTGAGCAGGTGGGAGATCAGGCCGCCGGTGCACGACTCCGACACGGCGAGCCTCCAGCCACGGGCGCGCACGGAACGCCCGACCATCTCCGGGAAGGCGTCGCCCCCCTCCCCGTACACGGCGGTGCCGAGCCGCTCACGGACATCGGCCGTCGCCTTCAGGGCCAGCTCGTGCGCCATCGACTGCGTGGCGGCGCGGGCGTGGACCTTCACGTCGACCTCCGGGTAGTGCACGCGGTAGCCGAGCGTGATGCCGGGATGGGCCTCCTCCACGCCCTTCAGGAGCTCGCCCAGCGTGGACTCGGGAAGACCATAGGTGCGGAGGCGGACCTGGAAGGTGTTGTTCGGCGCAGCCGGCCGCACGCGCGGCAGCACCTGCTCGGCGAACATGCTCTTCATCTCCCGCGGCACACCCGGGAGGAAGAACACGGTGGACTCGCCCAGGTGGATGCCGAAGCCGGGCGCGCTGCCGGAGGAGTTCGGAAGGATCTCCGACCCGGCGGGGACCTCGGCCTGCTTCTCGTGGCCCGCGTTCATCGTCTTGCCCCGGCTCTCGACGCGCCGGCGAATGGCGAGCAGCGTGCTCTCGTCGCGCACGAGGTCGGTGCCCATCGCGCGCGCCGCGGCCCGCGCGGTGAGGTCGTCGGTCGTGGGGCCGAGGCCGCCGGTGGCGATCACCAGCCGGTGCGCGCTCGCGAGCTGGCGGACCGCGGCGACGATGCGATCGACGTCATCGTCGACGGTGCTGGATTCGCTGACCGTGAAGCCCGCTGCGGTGAGCTCGGCAGCGAGCCAGGCCTCGTTGGTGTTGATGATCTCGCCCCGGGTGAGCTCGGTCCCGATCGAGAGAAGCGCGACAGCCATTGGGACTCGGGACTCTAACTCCATCCGGCGCCGCCGGAGCGCGTTTCCGGATTGTTTTGCGGTCGGAAAGCGGGGTGGTTTTGTCCCCCTACCCCATTTGTCCCCCCACCCCGTTTGTCCCCCAACCCCGTCCCCTCCCCCACCCGCCCGCCGCCGAGCGGGGCGCGCTTGCGAGCGCTACGGTGGATAGACACACCGGAAGCCGAGATCCGGCGCTCGGATGGATACCGGGACAAGGCGACGATTCCAGGTGCGGAGCGCCGCCGCGGCCCCATCCGTCCATGATCCGCCGTGAGTTCCCGAAAACTCGCCCTCGAGCGGATCAGGGGCCGCCCACTCGGCAACATTGCCGGCCAGATCGAACACCCGACCGCCGGCGTGCACGGCGGCGCCGTCGGGGCGCGAGCCGGCGAGCTCGGGGCCCGTCGCGCCCCAGCCGCACGGGCCCGCTCGCAGGCCAAAGGCGGCGCGCCGGCAGACCGCGCCGGTGTCTCCCCACGGGTACCGCCGGCCCGCGTCGCCCGCCGCGGCGAAGGCGAGCTGATCACGCGAGGGGAGCGCCCCGCCCGCGAAGGCGCAATACCGAGCCGACTCGGCCAGGGTGACGCCCGTGACGGGGACCCCGGGCTCGCCGCGCAGCGGGAGCGGGGTGCACGCGCCGGCCTCGACGCAAGCGGCGTAGCGCTGCTCGGTGATCTCGAACGCGTCGAGCGAGAACGCCGGGACGAACACCGCGCGCGGGTCGACGAGGCCCTGCGCCTCCCAGTCGCTTGGCCCGAGGCGCAGCGTCCCGGAGGCGATGCGGACGGCCCCGCCCGGCGCGACGCAGCCAGCGGCGGTCACCGTGAGGCCGGCGCTGCATCGCCCCGGCGCGCCTGCGCAGCGGCCGGCGTCATCGAGGCGCTGGCCTTCGCCGCAACACCGCGGGCCGAGCGCGACCATCCCCGGCGCGCAGCGCGCCGGCGGCTCCGCGCGACGGAGCGCGAGCGCGACGATGGCGCCGATCAGGAGGGCCGCGCCCGCGGCGAGACCGGCCTTCCACCCCGGCATCCGCCCGACGTCCGGTGCTGCCCCCACCCCTCAGGAGCGCGGCGATCCGGCGTCGGCCTTGAGCGCGCCGGCCGCCTCGCGCGCGCCAGCGGCCTTCCCGCGCGCCGGCCTGGCCTCGATCATGGCCACGATGCGCGCGAGCGCGTCGAGGAGCGCCGCACGGACGCGATCGTACGTCTTCGGGCCGACGTCGCCCCGCTTCCGCGCGCGCTCGAGCTCGACGAACTCGTCGAGGAGCGCGTTCCGCGCCTCGAGCAGCTCCCGCCGCTCCTCGTCGTCGGGCCCGCGGTCCTGGTCGCGCCGCCGGACCAGGTTCAGCGCGGCCCCGCCGATCACGGTCGCGCCGGCCAGCACCAGCGCGATCCACCGGCCCACGCCCGGCGTCGGCAGACCACCGAGCGTGATCTCGATGACCTTCATCCCGCCCTCCGTGCGGACGCCCTGCATCTCGGTGATCAGGATCTTCTTCCCGTCCCGGTTCTGGGTGCGCTGGGCCGCGGGGAAGCCGGCGACGTTCAGCGTCATCGACTTTGACGCCTCGGCCATCACCCGCATCTGGGCCATGCGCGGCGGCAGCTCGATGCGGATCGTCTGGCGCTCTTCGTCATGGAGCGGGACCTGCCAGCGGAACTGCCCTTCGTGCCGGCCAGGGCTCACGGTGCCGCGCAGCGCCACGCCGGTGCCCTTGACCTCGTCGAAGCGCATCTCCTCGCCCATGCCTTCGGTCTTGTTGAAGGCCTTGTAGTCGCGCGGGAGCGCGAACGTCTCGTTGGGCAGCCAGGCGACGCGGCCGAGGTTGAAGACCTGGAACAGCTGCTCCACCGAGATCGAGTCTTGCCGGAGCTGGAGGTAGACGATGCCCTGCGTTCCGACCATGAGGCCGCTCACGTTCGGCGTGGCATCGTAGATGTGGAGCACAGCCCGCTTTCCGGCCTCGGCGCTGAGCCCGAAATGCGGGATCGAGAACGTTCCGCCGTCGCGCGTGACCGAGATGCCGTAGCTCGTGCCGCCGGCGATCGCGAGGTTCTCGAGCCGGACGGTGCCCGCGTCGTCCGTCTCTCGGCTGATGCGCTCGCGCGAGTCGCCCTTCGCCACCGAGCTCTGCAAGATGTCGACGTCGACGGAGATGCGAGGGACGGGGTTCCCATCCGCGTCCTGCACGGTGAGCACGAGGACGCCGGGCGGGAGCCCTGTGTCTTCCTGGACGGTGTCCTCGGGCGCATCGAACAGGCCCGTCAGCTGCTCCGAGGCGCGCCGGGAGGCCGCATCTGCCGCGGGAGGCTTCCCCACCGGCGGATGGCCCGAAGGCAGCCCCTGCCCCACCTCGGGATGCCCCGGCGGTAGCTCGCTCGCAGCGTCGGGCGCGCCTGCGTCCGCCGCCGTCGAGGTCGCAGCAGGACCGCCGGCGCCGGCAGGCGCGGCGCCGCCCGGCGTCGCCGCCGGCTTCTCACCCGGCTTCGCCGCTGCGGATTGCGCCGGCGCGGCCTTGTCCGCCGTGGGCTGCGCCGACGCCGCCGGCTGCGCCTGCACCGCCTGCGCGGCGGTGATGCTCAGCGAGGCGATCGCGGCGAGCGCGGTACACCCGGTCCAGCGCATCACGAGGCCCTCCTGCGGTCGTTCTCATCCTCATCGACGCTGGCCGCGGCGTCGTCCGTCGCAGCCGGGTCGTCCTGAGGCGCGCCGAGCGCGCGCTTCGTCCCGCACTTCTTGCAAAACACCGCGTCTTCGTCGTTCAGCGTGCCGCACTCCCCGCACGCCACGCCCTGCGTCGCCGCGGGCTCCACCGTCGCCGCGGCCTCGTCCGGCTCCTTGGGCGCGCCGTCGTCCTGGAGCCCGGCGCGCTGGAGGTGCCTCGCCACGAGCGCCGCGACCTGCTCGCGCCGCGGCTGCGCGTCGGCGTCCAGCAGGCGAAGGAGCCGCTTCGCCTCGGCGCGGTACTTCGCGACGAGCTCGGCGTAGTCCTCATCGCTGATCTTCCCGACGCTCCGCTCGAACTCGAGGTCCTTGAGCGCGCGCAGGACAGCCTGCTTCTGCTCCTCCTCCGCGCGCGGCGCGCCGATCGCGTACGCGTCGGCGCCGCTCAGCGGCGTCTCCCCGATCAGCACGCGGAGGCTCGCCCAGAAGATGGCGATGACGGCGACGAGCGCGCCGCCCGCGAGCACGAGGATCGCCGCAGGCGGCCCGGCGACGAGCCCCGCGATGCCGGCGCCGACGAGCGCCGCGAGCGGCGCCCCGAAGCGGGCGTAGTGCACGATCTGCCGCTCCAGCGGCGAGTCAGTACCCCGGGTCACGGTCTCGTCGGCCGTGGCCGAGGTGGCGCTTTTGGCGGGCTGTTCGGCGCTCATTCGCGGTCTTCGCGGTCCAGGCTCTTGAGCTCCTCGTCGAGCTTGTCGTCGTAATCGTCACGGGCGCCGGGGACAACGCCCTTCGCGGATCGCTGCTGGCCGGCGGCGCCCGCCTCGTCGCTGCGCCGCTTCCATCGGCGCAGCGTCGCGACGACGATGCCCGCGCCGACCACGATGGCGCCGAGCGGGAGGAGGTAGAGCAGCCGCTGGCTCCCCTTGTTCGGCGGCACGGCCAGCGCCTCCGCCCCGTAGCGCTCGGCGTAGGCGGCCTGGATGGCCTCGATCGACAGCCCCGACGCGAGCGCCGCGCGGAGCTGGTCGCGGCGCTCGTGCGCGGTGCCGCACGTGCACGTCCCGAGGGTCTCGCGCGGGCAGCCGCACGTGCAGATCAGGCTCCAGAAGAGCTTGCGCTCGATGTCGTTCGCGATGCCGACGACGCCCGAGCGCTGCATCCCCTCGCCGAGCTGCTGGCTGTGGGCGAACTCCGGCGAGCGCAGCAGGACGACGAGGGCGAGGGCGCCCGCGACGAGGAGGGTGATGCCTTGGATGAGTCTTCGCGTGCGGCTCATTCGAACGCCGGCTGCCTCGGTTCGGCAGCGGTCGGGAGCATGGCACCGATCGCGGGCGCCCGCCCGGGATCAACCGACGCGCCCGAGCCCGGGGCGCGGACGTCGCCGTCCGCCGCGCCCGGCGCGAGCAAGACGGGCCGCCCGAGCCCCTCCTGGACGGGGTGCCCGTAGGCCTGCGATGGGCCGCCGGCGAGCAGGAAGGCGAACACGACGGACGCGGTGACGGACCCCGCCGCCCGCACATAACCGAACGCGCCGGCCTCCTCGAGCGCGATGTCAGGCCACATCGCGACGAGCGCCCCCAGGATGAGGATGCCCGCGCCGAACCACATGAACGAGATCAGGTTGTTCACGTGGATCTGGAACGAAGCGACCTTCGTCTGGGGGTTCGCCATCCCGATGATCACGTAGAGGTCGTTCTTGACGGTGATGTGCCGCGCGACCTCGGTCGACGGCGCCTCCGGGGACGCCTTGTAGATGAACTTCGCGGGGCTGATCCGGCCGATCGGCGCGCCGTGGCGCTCGACGTCGAGGTCGGCGAAGACCATCCGCTTCTCGCTGTCGACCTCCATGCGCGGGCCGGCGTAGGTGAGGCGGTACTCCTCGATCTGCACGGACTCGCCCGGGTGGAGGCTGATCTCCTTGTCGACGCCCCACGCGCGGCCGGCGAACCCGAGGAACATCACCGCGATGCCGACGTGCACGATGTAGCCGCCGTAGCGGCGCCGTGACCTGGCGATCAGGTTGTAGAAGGAGGTGAAGAGCGGCTCTTTCCCGCGCTTCTGCCGCGCCGCGATGCCGCGGGCGAACTCCTGCGCGACCACGGCGATGTTGAACGCGGCGATGGCCACCGTGAAGAACGGGTAGGTCGACGCGAGCTTCGCGAGCGCGTCGCCGAGCTGGCCGGGGTAGATCGGGTCCACGGCGACGAACGGGGCGAAGCCCACCCTCTTCCCGAGCGTCAGGTGGAGCGCCGCCGTGACGACCGTGGCCAGCACCGGCCAGCGGAAGCTCTTCCGGAAGAGCTCCGGCGACGTCTTCCGCCACCCGAGCAGCGGCGCGACGCCCATGAGCAGGAAGACCACGAGCGCGATCGGGGGCAGCCACATGTTGTAGAACGTCGGCCCGAGCGTCGACTTCTGGTCGAGCAGCCACTCGCTGATGCGCGGCCACACCGTCGCGACCGCGATGAAGATCATGATGCTGAAGAAGCCCCAGTTGTTGAAGAGGAACGCGGCCTCGCGCGACAGCATCGACTCGAACTGCCCGTCGCTGCGCAGCCGCGGCAGGCGGTAGACGATCAGCGCGGTGCACATGGCCAGGATCACGGCCATGAAGCCGACGAACCAGATGCCGATGCCGGACTGGGCGAACGAGTGGACGCTCGCGATGAGGCCGGACCGCGTGAGCCAGGTGCCGAAGATGGTGAGGAAGAACGTCCCGCAGATGAGCGAGATGTTCCACACCTTCAGCATGCCGCGGCGCTCCTGGATCATCGTCGAGTGGACGTAGGCGCTCGCGGTGAGCCACGGGAGGAACGCGGCGTTCTCGACCGGATCCCAGGCCCACGGGCCGCCCCAGCCGAGCTCCTCGTAAGCCCACAGCATCCCGAGCACGTTGCCGATGGAGAGGAACAGCCAGGAGAAGAGCATCCACTTGCGCGTCGCCACGATCCACTCGCTGTCGAGCCGGCCCGTGGCGAGCGCGGCGATCGCGAACGCGAACGGGACCGCCGCGCTCGTGAAGCCGATGTAGAGGCTCGGCGGGTGGATGATCATGTAGAAGTTGCGCAGCTGGTAGTTCAGCCCGTTGCCGTCGAGCGGGGCGCCCGCCACGCTCGTCCGGAACGGGTTCACCGCGAAGATCATCAGCGCCGCGAAGAAGATCAGGACGCTCATCAGCGTCGCGATGACGTAGGGCTGGAGCTCCAGATACCGGCGCTGCAGCCAGACGACGCAGCCCCCCGAGAAGAGCGCGGTCAGGAACATCCACCAGAGCAGCGAGCCGTCCTGCCCGCCCCAGAGCGCGGCGATGAGGTACGGCGTGCTCATGGACCGGTCGCTGTACTGCGCGACGTAGGCGATCCGGAAATCGTGGCTGACGAAGGCGTACGCCAGCACGAGCACCGCGAGGCCGACCAGCGCGATCGTGCCGTACGCGCCGAGCCGCGCGGCCTGGAGCAGCCGCGGCCGCCCGCGCGCCGACGCGAGCCCGACGGCGAAGGTATACGCCGCGGTCACCAGAATGGCGTAAAGGACGCCGGTCCCGAACTCAGGTAGGGATTGCCACATCGTCGTGGGCGCAAGCTTAGGCTTGCCGGGCGCGCAGGGCCAGCGCACCGCAGCGCGCGACCGATCGCGCGTCTCCACCTGCGCCGTGCGTCATGTCGAGCGCCCCGGAAAAGCTTCGCTTCAGGCCCGGCGTCGAGCGCGGCGCACTATAATAGTGCATGGCGATCGCTGCCTCCGGTAACCGCCCGACCGAGCTGATCTACGACTGGAACGAGGTGGGGCGCGTCGGGCGGGTCATCCCGGAGAACATCGGCTTCTTCGACGAGACCCTGCGCGACGGCCTGCAGAACCCTTCGGTCGCCGATCCGAACATCGAGAGCAAGCTCAAGCTGCTCCACCTGATGGCCAAGATCGGCATCCAGATCGCCGACGTCGGCCTGCCCGGCAGCTCGCAGCGGGCGTTCGAGGACGTGCTCCGGATGTGCAGGGAGGTGGCCGACAACAACCTGCCGCTCCGCGTCGCCTGCGCGGGCCGCACGGTCGTCTCGGACATCACGCCCATGATCGAGATCTCCCAGCGCGCAGGGATCCCCGTGGAGATCTACGCCTTCATCGGATCGAGCCCGATCCGCCAGCTCGCGGAGGCGTGGGACGTCGACCTCATCGCGCAGCGGAGCGCCGCGGCGATCGACGCGGGCGTGAAGGCCGGGCTCCCCGTCGCCTACGTCACGGAGGACACGACGCGCTCGCGCCCCGAGGTGCTGGCGACGCTCTTCAAGGTCGCCATCGATCACGGCGCGTCCCGGCTGTGCCTGTGCGATACCGTCGGGCACGCGACGCCGGACGGGGTTCGCAACCTCATCAACTTCACGCGGGCCATCGTCGCGGGGGCCGGGGCGTCGGTCGGCATCGACTGGCATGGCCACAACGATCGCGGCCTCGCGCTCGAGAACGCGATCTGGGCGCTCCAGTTCGGCGCGGACCGGGTGCACGGCACCGCCCTCGGGATCGGCGAGCGGGTCGGCAACGCCGCGATGGAGCTCATCCTGCTCAACATGAAGCTCCTCGGCCTCCTCGAGCACCAGGACCTCACCCACCTCCTCGAGTACTGCACGACGGCCGCGCAGGCGGTCGGCTGGGAGGTGCCCATCAATTATCCCCTGGTCGGACGGGACGCCTTCCGCACGGCGACCGGCGTGCACGCGGCGGCCATCATCAAGGCCGAGTCGAAGGGCGACTCCTGGATGGCCGACCGGATCTACTCCGGCGTCCCCGCCGGCATGTTCGGGCGAAAGCAGGAGATCTGCGTGGGCTACATGTCCGGGGCCTCCAACGTGAACTACTGGCTCCGGCAGCGGAAGATCGAGCCCTCGAAGGAGCTCGTCGACGCCATCCTGGCGAAGGCCAAGGCGACGGATCACATCCTGTCCGAGGAGGAGATCCAGGCCGTGATCGAGCTGCACCGCGGCCGCCAGGCCTGATCTCGGGACGCCGGCGCGGCGCCGCGCGATCAGGCGCTGGCGGCGGGAACGGCGGCGGGACGTTCGGCGTTTTCACGGATCCGGAGTAGAAATCCAGGCCGTGGCCGAGCAGGACAAGCAACCCGCAGCGGAACAGGACAAGCAACCCGCAGCGGAAGGTGACCGGGCCGACCGCCGGTCGCGGCTCGATACCGTCCTGGCGGCGATCGCCGCGCTGGTCTGCTTCCTCGCCGCGACCACGCTGCGCGATCTGGGGCCGCGGTTCCTGCCGCGGGCGCCGATCCCGGCGCCGCCGGTGCCCGCGTGGGTGGAAGGGCGCGCGGCAGAGCTCACCGCCACCGTGCGCGACGAGCAGGGGCGCCCGCTGAAGGACGCCACCGTGCGCGTCTTCGCCATGCGCGAGGACCGCGCCTACTTCGCGGGCGAGCTGAAGACCGATCCGTCGGGCGAGGCTCGCTTCGCCGGGCTGCCGTCCGGGGAGGCCTGGATCATGGCGTACGGCGCGGAGCGGGCCCGCGCCTCGACCCGCGTCGCGCTCGAGCCAGGCCCCCGCGCCGTCGACCTCGTGCTGCGGCCCGCGAAGGTGCTGGACGTGCTGGTCGTCGACGAGGCCGAGCGCCCGATCGACGGCGCCGAGGTGACGGTCGCGACCGCCGATCCCCTCCCCTTCGCGGCGACCACCGCCGAAGGCGGCCGCGCGCGGTTCGATCGGCTCGGGGCGACGCCCTACGTCGTCCGCGCGTCGGCGCTCGGCTTCGAGGACACCGTGCGGACGGGCATCGTGCCCGGGCCGGCGCCGCTCCGGCTCCGCATGGATCGGCTCGGCGCCCTCACGGTCCGCGTGGTGGACGCGGAGGGGCAGCCGGCCGACGGCGCGACCGTGCTCGCCGCCGGCACCGGCCTCTGGCCAGCGCGCAGCACGACCACCGACGCGACGGGCGCCGCGCGGATCGCCGGGCTCCGCGACGGGGTGTACGACCTCAAGGCCCGGCGCGGCGCCGCCGTGAGCGCGACCGCGCTGGCCGTGCCCGTGAGGCGCGGCGAGGGCAAGGAGGTGAAGCTCGTCCTCGGGCCCGGCCGCCACGTGAGGCTCCTCGTGACCGACGGCGACGGCGAGGACGCGCCGGCCGTGAAGGGCGCGAACGTCGTGCTCGTCGAGCAGGGCCTGTCGGCGTTCCCGCTGCACGGCCGCACGGGCGACGACGGGTCCGTGACGCTCGGGCCCATCGCGCCGGGGTACGCGAGCGCCTCGGCCCTGGCGGCCGGCTTCGTGCCGAGGAACGCCGTGCAGGTCGACGCGGGCGCGACCGAGGTGCGCATCCCCCTGCTCCGCGGCGGCGCGCTCGTGGGTGAGGTCGTCGACGACCGCGGCTACCCGGTCCCGGGCGCGACGATCGAGGTCGTGGGCGCCGACGCCGAGGGGATGCCCATCGACGAGACCACCGCGATGTCCGAGTTCAGGGACGAGCACTTCGAGCGCGCCCTGCCCGGCCCGGCGCCGCTGATCCCCGCGGGCGAGCTCGGGGTCATGCCGGGCCCCATCCCGGACCTGCCGCATGGCGACGCTGTCCTGCCGGCCGCCTCGGTGCGGTCGGGCGAGCCGTGGGTCACGCGCGCCGATGGCACGTTCCGGGCCGAGCCCGTCACCCCCGGGCGCGTCCACGCCATCGTCCGGCACCCGGAGTACGTCGAGACGCCCAGCGAGATCGTGACCCTGCAGCCGGGCGGCGAGGCCCACGTGCGCGTGGTGATGCGCCAGGGCGGCCTGCTCGAGGGCCGCGTCCTCGAGGAGGACCGCAAGCCGGTCGCCGGCGCGCGCGTGGAGCTGGCCGCGACCGCCGGCTCGCTCGAGCGGGTGACGTACTCCGCGGACGACGGCACGTTCGCCTTCGCCGCGGTCCCCGACGAGGTGCTCGTCTCGGTCTCCCGGGCCGAGTCGCCAGGCGACGTCGTGGCGCGGCTCGTCGTCGAGGTGCCGGAGCGCGATCGCAAGGAGATCGAGGTCGTCCTCCCGAAGGTGCGCGAGGCGGTGGCCATCCACGTCGCCGACGATCGCGGCTACCCGCTCGATCGGGTGGAGGTGCGCGTGCTCTCGCTCGACGTGGCCGTTCCGCTCCGCAAGACGCTGTTCACGGACGACGACGGCGACGCGCTGCTGCCCGACGCCGCCGGCTTGCCGCTCCGGATCAGCCTCGTGCGCTCCGGCAAGTCCCCGCGCGTCGAGCAGGTCGACGCCGCGCCGAAGGAGCTGCGGCTCGAGATGGGCGCCGCCCTCAAGGCGACCGGCACCGTGACCGGGCGCGGCGGGCGGGAGCGGATCGAGGGCGCGCGGATCACGCTGTTCTCGACGACCGGGCCGCGCCGCGCCACGAGCGACGCGGAGGGCGCCTTCACGCTCGCCGACCTCGCGCCGGGCCAGTTCCGCGTGACGGTGAGCCGCGACGGGTACGCGCCGGCGACGCTGCGGGTGACGATCGCCGGCGATCCCGATCGCCCGACGGACCTCGGGCGCATCGACCTGTCCGAGGCGGGAGAGGTCGCCGGCCAGGTCGTCGATCAGCGCGGGGACGCGGTCGCGGGGGCCCGCGTCGCGCGCGACCGCGTGCCGACGTACCTGCCGCTCGGCCCGCTGCCGCCGGGCGTCGTGACCACCGACCGCGACGGGCGGTTCCAGCTCGGCGGGCTGCCCGAGGGCACGGCGGTCATCGAGGCGTACAGCGCGGATCTCGGGCGCGCCGAGTCGCAGCCGGTGCAGGTCCGGGCTGGAAGGACGACCGAGCGCGTGAGGATCGCGCTGCCAGGAGACGGCGCGCGGCAAGATCCGAAGGGCGCAGGGAGCCTGGCGGTGACGCTCGGCGAGGAGCGAAAGACCGTGACCGTGGTGTCGGTGCCCCCGGCGAGCGAGGCCGAGGAGGCCGGCATCGAGCCCGGCGATCGGCTCCTGTCCGTGAACGGCGTCGAGGTGCGCTCCATCGAGGAAGCGCGGCGGCGCCTCACCGGGCCGCTCTCGGAGGATGTCGTGGTGCTGCTCGCGCGGGACGGCGATCGCGGCGAGGCGCGGTGGCTCACGCGGGTGCGGAGGGAGCGGGTGCGGCGATAGACGGCCGGGCGCTCGCTCGGGGCGCCGGCGGAGGCGCCCGGAGCGAGCGCCCGGCAGCGGTGCTCGGCAGCGGCGCCGGATGGGCGCGGCGCCGGCCGAGCTCAGTTCTTCGCCTTCGTCAGCACGATGGCGCGGCCGTCGCCGATCTCCCAGCGCAGCGTCTGATCCGTGGCGAAGCGGAACGCCGCCTCATCGAGCCCGCCCTCGGGGCGGAGGAAAGCGACGGTCATCTGATCGCCGTCCGCCTTCGTCACCTTGAAGGTGCCGCTGCGCGGCGTCTCCGCGGGCACGGTCACCGTCACCTTGCTGCCGTTGAACTCGAGCGCTGTTCCCTTCACCCATCCGGTCGCCTTGGTGAGCTGATCCACAGGGGCGTTCTCGATGGCATCGCCATGCCAGCGCCCCTGCAGACGATCGCGAGGGGTCTTCGAGCAGCCCACCACGGCGGTCAGCGCCATCGCCAGGGCCAGAGCGGTCTTGATGCGGTTCTGCATGGGCCTTCCTTCGGAGCCTCGACGGGTCCCGATTTGGAAAATCCTACGAAGAACGGAATGACTAGGCCAACAATGTAGGATATTTCTGCACACTTACGCAGATCCGCAGGGCCCGGCGAAGGGGTGGGGGCGCCGCCGCTTCTGGGGAGGGTGAGTTCGCGCTAGGGTTCCGGCCCGAGGAGCCGCGCGGACGGTGCGCGTTTCCACGGCGCGACGACCTTGAGCACGCTGTTTCACGAGAAGCGCCTCGTCCCTCTCGAGCGGACGCGGCTCCTGAGATCCATCGTCGAGCGCGCGGCCGATCGGTCGGAGGGGCCCCCCGTGATCGTCTTCGATCTGGACGGCACCCTCATGGATAACCGGCCGCGGGTGGTCGCGATCCTCCATGAGCTGGCGGAGGAGTGGCGCCGCAAGCACCCGCACGCCGCCGCCCTCCTCGAGCGCGCGTCGCCCGACGGCATCGTGTACGGGTTCCAGGACAACCTGCGGCAGCTCGGCGTCGACGACGAGGCGCTCCACCTGCACGCGTTCGATTTCTGGAGGGCCCGCTTCTTCAACGATCCGCACATCCGGCACGACGTCGAGGTGCCGGGCGCGAGCCAGTACGCGCGCGACTGCCACGCGGCGGGGGCGACCCTCGTGTACCTCACCGGCCGCGACCTGCCGAAGATGGCGCTCGGCTCGTTCGCGAGCCTGCGCGACCTCGGCTTCCCCATCGGGGTCATCGGCACGGAGCTCGTCGTGAAGCCGAGGTTCGAGATGCCCGACACCGAGTTCAAGCGGAGCGTCGCGCCGCAGCTCTCGCGGCTCGGGCGGGTCATCGCGGTGTTCGACAACGAGGCGGCCAACTGCAACCTGCTCCTGGGCTGCCATCCCCGCTGCACCGCGGTCTTCCTGGACACGCAGTGCGCGCCCGACCCGCCGCCGCTCGACGCGCGCGTGCGCGTCATCCACACGTTCGAGCTGGAGCCGTGATCGCCGCGCGCGCCGCCGCGGCCTTCCTGCTGCTCGCCGCCGCCGGGTGCGAGCCGTCGCGCCACCCGCCCGTCGATCCCGTGGAGGCCGGCGCGAGCCCGAACGCGAGGATCCTCCCCGCGCCGCTCGCGAACGAGACGCCGGACCTGATCGACGCCTCCGCCGCCGAGGCGACCGCGAAGATCATCGCCGACGACTACGGCCGGCTCATCATGTCCGAGGCGAGCCCGCAGTCGCCGCTGCCGCTCTCGCCCGCCACCCCCCTGCCGGACGACGCGCTCTCGCCCCGCGAGCTCCCCGGCGTCATGCTCGAGGCGGCGTTCCGCTTCCGTGACGTGCCGCAGCCCCCCAAGGCGCCCGAGGTGGCGGCCTCCGGGATCCACGCGGCGCAGAAGCTCACCGAGCTGACGTGGAAGGTCGAGCTCGCGGAGACGGGCCGGATGCGGGTCCAGTTCACGTCACGGGCGCTCCCGTTGCCCGCGGGCTCCGAGCTCCGCGCGCGCCACGACGTGTACGGCGAGGTGCTGCTCTGGCCGTCCCTGACCCAGTACCGGGTCGTGCCGCCGGGGGCGCTCCGCACGCTCCTCGGCGAGCGGCGCGTCGACGTGACGCCGCTGTCGACGGGCTCGGCGCGTCCTGTCGGCGACGGCAAGCGGCTCGAGATCGACGTCCGCAAGGTCGAGGTGCACGGGGGCCTCGGCACGCTGTACGTCGAGCTCGGCAGGGTCACCGAGGCCGGCGACGGGGGGCCGCTGCTCTGCCGGGCGCTGCTGGAGATCCTCGGCGTGGATCCGAAGTCGCCCGAGTGCGTGGCCGGCGAGGTGCCGCTCTACGCGAGTTATGCCTGGCAAGGCGGCGGCGGCGTCGCGTTCGAGGTCACGTCGATCGCCCGGCGAACGGACCTGATCTCGACCGACATGCTCATGCCGCCCCCGAGCGCCGCGTACGCCGCCGCCGGGCTCCCGTCGGCGCAGGGCGGCGTCTTCCTGACGCGCGACGAGCTCGCGGCCATCCGATCAGAGCCGCTCCAGCTGCCTGCGAGCGTCGACCCGGGCGCGCCTGGCGAGGGGTTCGTCGCGGTCAACCAGACGGACGCGCTGCTCTACCTGCTCGTCGACGGGATCCCCGCGGTCGCCGTGCCGCAGGCGAGCGAGCGCTACGTGATCGGGCCCCTGCGCGGGCGCTACGTCGTCCAGTGGCGCACGTTCCTCGGCGAGCGCATCGAGCCGCCGCAGACGGTCGAGATGCCGGCGCGCATCGTGCGCAGCGGGGCCGAGGCGGCGGACGGCGGCTGAAGCGAGGACGGCGGACGGCGGCGGAAGCGAGGACGGCGTCCCCTGCCCTAGCGATCGGCCGTCGTCTCGGGGCTCGCCAGGAGCTGGACGATGTCGTCCGGGATGCGCGTCAGCGTCAGGTTCGAGCCCAGGCACGCGAGGAGGATGTCGCCGTCGCAGATCACGTCCTCGCCCCGGAGGATCCGGTAGCTGAAGCGCGCGGTGACGCGCTGGACCTCGCGGCAGGTCGTCTCGACCACGAGGTCGTCGCCGAACCGCGCGGCCTGGCGGTACTTGATCCGCAGCTCCGCGACGGCGAGGTGAAGGTCGCGCCGCACCATCTCCTCGTACGAGAGGCCGCGGCGCTTCAGCCAGTCGATGCGGCCAGCCTCCAGGTAGATGACGTAGTTCGCGTGGTGGACGATGCCCATGAGATCCGTCTCGCAGAAGCGGACGGCCAGGGGCGTGCGCGAGGTGAGGTGCGGGGGCGCGTCAGGCAGAGAAGGGAGCGGCATCGCGGGAGGCGCAGAGACTAACCCAGTTTCGACCCGGGCAGCAGCAGAGCGACCGCGCGACACCAGCCGCACGACATGGGATCGCAGCGCGGCGACGGCGGGCCCGCCTGGGCGCTGGTGGCGCGGGCGCCGCGATGTTAGCGGGCACCATGGCGAATGTCCGGACGCTCCTGTCCGCCGAACAGATCGGCGCTCGCGTGCGCGACCTCGGCGCGCAGATCACCCGGGACTACGCGGAGCGCCGGCTCGTGCTCGTCTCCGTGCTCAAGGGGAGCTTCGTGTTCACCGCCGACATCGCGCGCCACATCGACCTCCCGGTGCGCGTCGAGTTCCTCGGCGTGCGCAGCTACGGCGAGGGCACGGCCTCGACAGGCGTCGTCCAGATCACGCAGGACCTCACCCGCCCGATCGAGGGCGAGGACATCCTCCTCATCGAGGACATCGTGGATACGGGCCTCACGATCTCGCACCTGCTCCAGCTCTTCCGCACGAGGATGCCGAACAGCGTGAAGGTCTGCGCGCTCCTGCACAAGCCGGCGCGCGCGCGGGTCGAGGTGCCGATCGACTACCTGGGCTTCACGATCGAGGACAAATTCGTGGTCGGCTACGGGCTCGACTGGGCCGAGCGCTATCGGAACCTGCCGTTCATCGGGGTTGTGGAGGCGACGTGAGCAAGCGGCTGCTGATGCTCGAGAAGATGACCCGGGATGGGTCGAAGGATCCATTCCACTGGTACGCGCTCGCGCTGGAGTACGCGGGCCAGGGCCGCCACGACGACGCGCTCGCCACGTTCGGCGCGCTCCGGGCGATGGATCCGGCGTACGTGCCGATGTACCTCATGTGCGGGACGATGCTGGTGAAGGCAGGCCGCCTCGACGAGGGGCGCGCCTGGCTGGTCGACGGCATCGGGGCCGCGCGCAGCAAGGGAGATCAGCACGCGCTGAGCGAGCTCCAGCAGGCGCTCGCCGGCGCGGGCGGCGACGACGACGACGCGTGACGCCGTGACGGCTCGGCCGGCGCCGCGCCTCAGCCGCCCTCGCCCTCCCCCTCGCCGCGGATCCGGCGGAGGCGCTCGCCGATGGTCCGCTCGTAGCCGCGATCGGTCGGCTCGTAGAACCGGCTGCCCGCGAGCGGCTCGGGGAGGTAGGCCTCACCCCGCGCGACGCCGCCCGGCTCGTCGTGCGCGTAGCGGTAGCCTTCGCCGTAGCCCTCGTCGCGCATCAGCCGCGTGACCGCGTTGCGCAGCGTGAGCGGGACCGGGAGCGCGCCGTGCTCGCGCACGGCGGCCTGCGCCGCGTGCCAGGCGGTCTTGCAGGCGTTCGATTTCGGGGCCGTGGCGAGGTAGAGCGCCGCCTGCGTGAGCGGGTAGAGCCCCTCCGGCATCCCCATGCGCCGGAACGCGGCGTCCGCGGCGACGGCGATCTCCAGCGCGCGCGGGTCGGCGTTGCCGATGTCCTCGGAGGCGAAGATCATCATCCGGCGCAGCAGGAAGAGCGGGTCGTCTCCGGCCTCGATCATGCGCATCAGCCAGTAGATGGCGGCGTCGGGATCGGAGCCGCGCATCGACTTGATGAAGGCGCTGATGACGTTGTAGTGCTCCTCGCCCGCCTTGTCGTAGAGCAGCGTCTTGTGCTCGCTCGCGCCGGCGATGAGCTCGCGCGTGATCGTGGAGGCGCCCGCACGCCCCGCCTCGTCCGCGGCGATCTCCAGCGTGGTGAGCGCCCTGCGCGCGTCGCCCTGCGCGAGCGCCGCGATCGCCGAGAGCGCGTCGTCGTCGGCGGCGATCGCGCCGGCGAGCCCGGCGGGCGACTCGAGGGCGCGGCGCAGGAGCTCGACGAGCTCCGCGGCGTCGAGGCCCTGGAGCCGGAAGACCTTGCACCGGGAGAGCAGCGGCGCGTTGACCGCGAACGAGGGGTTCTCGGTGGTCGCGCCGATGAGCGTGATCGTCCCGTCCTCGACGTGCGGGAGGAAGGCGTCCTGCTGGGCCTTGTTGAAGCGGTGGATCTCGTCGACGAACAGGATCGTCCGCTTGCCCTCGTAGGAGCGCGCGGTGCGCGCCTGGGCGAGGATCTCGCGGAGCTCCGGCACGCCGCCCAGCACGGCGTTGAAGGGGACGAAGCGGGCGTTCGTCGTGTGCGCGACGACGCGCGCCAGCGTGGTTTTTCCGGCGCCCGGCGGGCCCCACAGGATCATGGAGGGGATCCGGTCGGCCGCGATCGCGCGAGCGAGCAGCTTGCCCTCGCCGAGGAGGTGGGCCTGGCCGAGCATGTCCTCGAGCGAGCGCGGGCGCATGCGCTCGGCGAGGGGCACCGCGGCCCTGAGCTCCGGCTCCCGCTGCCGGGCGGCGTCGAAGAGCGTCGGCTCGTCGCCCGCGGGCCGCCGTCGCGCGCCGCCGCCGCCCCGGGGCGCGCTCATTCGAAGACCGACCGCGCGCCCGCGGGGCGCTCCGAGAGGAGGACCTCGACGGCGCGGCGCGCGCTCGCCGGATCGTGCCCGACCCAGCGCACGGTGCCCGCGCCGTCGACCACGAACGTGAGGGGGACCTGCGCGACGCCGTAGGTCCCGGAGAGCCGCTGATCGAGGTCCGCGACGATGGGGAACGTCGCGCCGAGCTCGTAGGCGGCGGCCTCCGCGGCGGCCTCCGAGTCGTCGACGTTCACGCCGATCACGGCCACCCCGTCCGCCTTGCGGTCGCGCCAGAGCCGGTCGAGCGCCGGCATGGTCCGGCTGCACGACGCGCACCAGGACGCCCAGAAGTCGATCACGGTGACCCGCGTCCTGCGCGTGCCGGGCACGCCGACGGTGACCGCCGCCGTGGACTCTGCGTGGAACTCCGGCGCGGCGCTGCCGACGAGCGGGTGGCGCACCGACGCGGGCATCGCGCCCGGCCCGCACGCGAGCGCGAGCAGCGCGCACGTAGCCAACGTGGCGCCGCGCGCGACGCCACCGCCAGGGAGGGCCGCGCCGAGGCGCGACGCGGCGGACGTCGCCGTCATCCGCGGGCTCCGAAGATGGCGGTGCCGACGCGGACCCACGTCGCGCCTTCCGCGATGGCTGCCTCGAAATCGTGCGACATGCCCATCGAGAGCTCGGGCAGCACGGCCCGGCCGCCGTGCGCGTCGCGCAGGGCGCGCAGCTGCGCGAAGAACGGCACGACGTCGCTCGGGTCCTCGAGGAACGGCGCGATGGTCATGAGGCCGATCGGCCGGAGGTGTGCGCACCGGGTGATCGCGGCGAGGAGCGGCGCGAAATCGTCGGGGGCGCAGCCGCCCTTCGAGGCTTCGCCGCCGACGTTCACCTCGATCAAGAGGTCGAGGGTGCGGTTGAGCGCGGCCGCGCGTCGATCGAGCTCCACGGCGAGCTCCTCCCGGTCGACCGACTGCACGACGTGCGCGACGCGCGCGACGAGCTTCGCCTTGTTCCTCTGGAGCTGGCCGATGGCGTGCCACACGAGCCCGTCGAGATCGGCGAGCGCCTCGGCCTTTTCGACGAGCTCCTGCGCGTAGTTCTCGCCGAAATCGCGCTGCCCGGCGGCGTAGGCGGCGCGGATGGCCTCCGCGGGCTTCCCCTTGGACACGGCGATGAGCCGGACCTCCTCTGGCCCGCGCCCTGCCCGCGCGGCGGCGCTCGTTATCCGGCGCCGCACCTCGTCGAGCCGCGATGCGACGTTCCCCAGGTCTTCCGAAATCACGCCGCACGATACCGCGAGCTGCCGCCGTGGACACCAGGGGGACACCCGCAGCGGACGCTCCGCGCGCGTCGTGGCGCGGAGGGAAGTGCCGGATCCAACCGCCCGAGCGGCGTGCCAGAGTGTGCCTGAGCACCGCGTCGACGGCGGACCGAGCAAGGCGCTTTCTGGCTATTTTCACGTGGCATGTTGATTGCCATACTCGGCGTACCCGCCATGCGAAGCCTGCTGTTCCTCCCCCTGCTCCTCGCGGTTGGATGCTCGTTCAACCCGCAGCCTGAACCGCCGTTCGATGACAGGGATCCCTATCCCTCCGGGTCGTCGTCAACCGGTGCGGCGGTCGGCGGCTCAGGTTCGGGTGGCGCCGGCAACACGGCGGCAGGGACCAGCGCTGGCAGCGGGGAGACCACGGGCGCGGGCGGCGGTGGCGATGGGGGCGCGGCGGGCGGCCAGGGTGGCGCGGGCGCTCAGGGCGGTGCTGGAGGGGGCGAGGGCGGCGCGGGCGGCCAGGGCGGCCAGGGCGGCGCGGGCGGCGCGGGCGGCGCGGGCGGCGCGGGCGGTCAGGGCGGCGCGGGCGGCGAGCCCTGCGGTGTTGGCGGCGCTGGAGGCGCCGGAGCCGTGGAATGCGGCTGAAGGAGCACGCGGCCCGGGCCTGACGGCGGCGTCGACCCGGCGGTAAGAGCGAGCGAGAAGCAGCCGACGGATCGCGCTCGACGCAGCATTCCCGCGGACGAGGGCGCCGCACAAGCGGGCAGGGAGATGCGCAGGGTGCTATGAGGAGGGAGCTTATGCGCCAGCTTGTCGTCCTTGTGTTCGGGGTCGTCCTTGCGGGCTGTGTGTTCAATCCACAACCGGAGCCTCCCGCCGAGGGGGGCATCGGGTGCGGTGATTGCGAAGACCTCGGCGCGACCGGCGCAGGAGGGGGCGTCGCCGCCGGCGATCCCGGCGAAGACGACGGCGCGGGCGGCGGTGGTCTCCTGCCAGACGCGGCCGGTTCGAGCGGCGCCAGTTCGACTGGGTCCAGTTCGACTGGGGCCGCTAGCACCGGCGGAACCGGCACGGGGGGCGAACCGGCCAACCCAGTCGGCGCCGGTGGTGCGGGCGGCGCGGGTGGCAAAGCGGGCGACGGTGGTGCGGGCGGCGCAGGCGGCGAAGCCGGTGCTGGTGGTGTGGGCGGCGAAGCCGGCGACGGTGGCGACGCCGGCGGCGGTGGTGCAGGCGGCGCGGGCGGCGAAGCCGGCGCCGGTGGAGCGATCGGTCCAGACGGCGGATGAGGCGACCGATGGGCCCGGCGCCCGCGGGCAGAGCGCTCGACGTCGACTGACGCGGCGGCGCCGGCTCAGATCCCGGGTCGCCGCGGCCGCGCGTACTCGTCGAGCATGTTCGCTACCAGCTCGGCGAGCAGGCTGTCCGCCACGCGAAGGCGGCGCGACATCTCGCGCGCGATGTTCAGCACCAGCAGCGTGTACGACTTGAGATCGCGCCGGTAGAGGGCGTCGAGATCGTGCGCGGTGACGCGCAGCAAGCGCGACGGGGCGATCGCCCGGACGGTCGCCGAGCGAGGCATCACGTCGAGGATCGACATCTCGCCGAACCAGTCGTTCGGCCCGAGGACCGCGATGCGCGCCTCGACGTCGCGCTTCGACCGCTTGAGCACTTCCATCTCCCCCGAGAGCAGCACGAACATCTCGCGGCCGCTGTCGCCCTCGCGAAAGGCGACGGCGCCCGGCTCCAGATCGAGCAGCTCCAGCGTGTCGGCGAGGCCCTGGAGGACGTGATCGCCCAGGCCTCCGAACAGCCCGATCTCGCGCAGCTGCGTGATCAGCGAAGGGTTATGGCTCACCTGGATGCACCGAGGGCGCCCGCGGCGACCGTCCTGCCGGCTGACCCGACAACGCCCACCACCACGTCGCGAACATGCCCGCCTTCTCGCATCGCTCCACCTCGCGGTCCCGAGCAGATGTACCCCGTCGAGAGCGTACGCCGCAACACGCCCGTGCTCCGCGCGATCCGCACTAGAGGTCCTTGGTGAACACGATCCGCGGACGCCCAGGCCCGGCGTAGTCCTCGACCTCGGCCGCCGACCAGCCGACCGCGGCGTGGAAGCGCACCGAGCCCTCGTTGCCCAGCGTCGTGATCGCCTTGAGCTGCCGGCAGCCCTCGCGGCGGCAGTCCTCCTCGAACGCCGCGTAGAGCATCCTGCCGACGCCGCGGCGGCGATAGTCCGGGTGAATGCCGACGAGGTGCACGTACCCGATCGCCGCGTCCGGGCACCTGAACCCGAGCAGGAAGCCGACGAGCAGCCCGCGATCCTCGACGACGCGCGCGAGCCTGCCGAGCTCGTAGAAGAAGATCGGGTGCGCGAGCGCGCTGGTTGGGCCCGCCCACCACCGATCGATCTCGCCCACGATCCGGTCGTAGTCGGGCTTCGTCAGCGGCCGTGTCTCCATGCATCACCTCACTCGAACGGTTCGGATCCCCAGCCTTCGATCTGCAGCGTCCGCGCGCACGACACGAACGCTTCGCGAAGACCTGCGCAGCCTAGCAGCCGCGCCGGCCTCCCCGTAAGCGCGCTCGTGGATGCTCGGCTAGCCGCCGCGCGTCACGCCTGCTAGCGCTACCCTGTGCGTCACGAGAAAATCATCGTCGCTCCGTCGATCCTGTCGGCTGACTTCGGTCGTCTCGCGGAGGAAGTACGGGCCGCTGAGGCCGCTGGCGCCGACTGGATCCACGTTGACGTGATGGATGGCCGGTTTGTGCCAAACATCACGATCGGGCCGCTCGTCGTCCGCGCGGTTCGCGCCGCGACGCGTCTTCCCCTCGATGTCCACCTGATGATCGTCGAGCCCGAGCGCTACGTCGCGGAGTTCGCGGCCGCCGGCGCCGATCGCATCTCGGTCCACGTCGAGGCGTCGCCTCACCTGCACCGGACGCTCCAGCAGATCAGGGACGCAGGCGCGAGCCCTGGCGTCGTGCTGAACCCCCACACGCCGGAGGAGTCGATCCGGCACGTGATGGCGGATATCGATCTGGTGCTGGTGATGAGCGTCAACCCCGGGTTCGGCGGCCAGCGGTTCATCCCGGGGGCGCTCACCAAGCTGCAGAGCCTGCGCCAGACGATCGACCAGGCAGGCCTGGACATCGCGCTCGAGGTCGACGGCGGCGTCGCCCCGTCGACCGCCGGGCAGGTCATCGCCGCCGGGGCGCGGGCGCTCGTCGCGGGCTCGGCGGTGTTCGGCGCGGTGGCGCGGGGCGAGGATCTGCCGTTCGACGTGCGCGTCGCGCGGTATGCCGAGGCGATCCGCGCGCTCCGCACGCCCGCCAGGGAGCCGTCGTGACCCGGCGCGTCGAGGACGCTGCCGCGGCGGGTCAGGCGCGCTGCGCGATGAGCGCGATGGGCGCGATGGGCGCGACGTCGAAGCGTGGCCGCTGGCGCGGTGCGGCGTTTGCGGCGGTGGCGGCGCTCGCGGCGGCGCCGGTTGGGGAGGTTGGGCTGGTCGGGCTGGTCGGGGCGGCTGTGCTCGCCGGGTGCGCGCCGACGGCCGCGCCTGCGGCGCCGCCGCGAGCGCAGGCCTCGGCTGCGACGCTCCCTGCGGCGTCAGCCGCGCCTCGGCCGGCTGGGGGCGCAGGCCCGGTGGATGCGGACGAGCTCGACGAGGACGCGGCTCGCCTGACCGACGGCGAGATCGCACGCGTGCTCGCGCGCGTGGCGAAGGCGCGGGGCCTGCCGGTCCGTCGCGAGGTGCGGAGCCGCGTGCTCGCCCGCGGGCAGATCCTGGAGCGGGTCCGCGCGCACGTGGAGCGAGAGATCCCCGAGGGCGTGCTCGATCACCAGCGCGAGGTGCTCGCGGCGCTCGAGCTCATCCCGGCCGACTACGACTTCACCGCCGGGATGTACCGCCTGCTCGAGGGCCGCATCGCGGGCTTCTACGAGCCGGAGGACGCGACGATGTACCTCGTCGACGATCTCAGCGAGGCCGAGGCCGAGGAGACGCTGGCACACGAGCTCGTCCACGCGCTCCAGGACCAGAGCTTCTCGCTGGGGAGGCTGCTCGATTTCAAGCTCGGCGACAGCGATCGCCTGGCGGCCACACACGCGCTCGTCGAGGGCGAGGCGATGAGCGCGATGTTCGACGTGCTTGTCGGCTCGGCGTTCCAGGTCGACGAGTCGATGCTCCGCAGGCTCGTGGCGATGTCGACGGCGCTGTCGTCCGTGGGCGACACGCCGCTCGTGCTGCAGGAGTCGCTGGGCGCCCCGTACACGGACGGCTTCGCGTTCGTGCAGGCGCTGCGCCGGGAGGGCGGGTGGGCTTCGGTGGATGCGGTCTGGCGCGCGCTGCCGGAGACCACCGAGCAGCTGCTCCATCCGGAGAAGCTCGCCGCGCGCGAGCCCGCCGTCGCGGTGGCGGTCCCGACGGCCGCGGCGCTCGGCCCGGGGTTCCGCGTCGTCTTCGACGACGTGATGGGCGAGCAGGCGCTGCGCATCGCGTTCGCGGCGTATGCCCACCGCGATGCGGCGATCGGCGCGGCGGCGGGGTGGGGCGGGGATCGATTCGCGGTGGTGCGGCGGGACGACCCGGAGGACCCGTCGCGGAAAGAGTTCGCGCTCGCGTGGCGGCTGCGGTTCGACAGCGCGGGCGACGCGGCAGAGGCGGGGAAGGTGATCGAGCGCCGCTTCGGGAAGGCGTGCAGGCGGCGGCCGTCGCTCGGGCCGATCGCGTGGACGGCGCGAGGGAGCGACGTGGCGATCGTGGCAGGGCCTTACGCGAGGCGCGGGGGAGGGGAGGTCAGCGCGGCGGGGACGTGCGCGGGGGCGGGGAAGTGGCTGGCGGAGGTGATGAAGGGCGGGGCGGGGGTGCAGGGCGCCGGGGCGCTGGCGGGGGCGGCGGTGGGGAGGGAGAAGTAAGGGCGGGGGGCGAAGGGCGGTGGGGGCGGAAGCGGCGGAGCCGGGGATGGAGAGCTCAGGCGCTGCCCGGAGAAGGGCAGGGTAGGGGTGCGGGTCTCAGGGCGGCGTTGACAGGGGGCGGTAGAAGAGGCAGAAAAGCGAGTCGTTCTGGATGTTTGGAGGAGTGGCCGAGCGGTCGAAGGCAGCGGTTTTGAAAACCGCCGTTGGGGCAACTCAACCAGGGGTTCGAATCCCTTCTCCTCCGCTGAAATCTGCTGTGGGTTCCGATAATTGCCGCGGTTGAGAAGAGGGACGGGAAGGGGTCAGCCGCCGACTGGGTGGACCCGAGATTTGGCCAACGTTGGGCACGGCAGGTCCCTGGGTCCGGCTCTAGCTGTGTGAGTGGCTCCGTTGCGCGCGGCCCAGATTCACTATCGCCCTGCGCCGAGCTATTCCGATAGCCCGTGGCCCTGATGAGGCATCGACCGGATGCGTCGTGCTTGCTTAAGGACCCTCTCCCCCGGCCGGAGCTGGTCGTGTCCGAGTAGGGGCGTGCCAAGCGACGGTCATGGATCTCCCGCGGCCTTGCTGAAGGCCTTTGGAATCGCTTGAAGCTGAAGCGTGGGCTTCCTCTATCTGCGCATCAGCCACTGCCTGTAGGTTACACAGGCCCGTTCCCACGCCGCCCGCACCGCCGGCTCGCTCGACATCCGCCCTGTCCAGTAAGCGTTGACATTCGTCCATTGCTCCTGCGTGAGCCCGTACCGCGACGAGATCTCCTGCGCCTGACCCGGCGCCGCCGCGAACTCCACGCAGAGCGATGCATATTGCTCCAGCGTCAGCGTGGGTGGCCCCGGCGCCGCGTCCGCGGGAAGCACGTCGTGCGGCGCGAGTGAGGTCCGCACGTCGGGTGTCCCCTGCGGGACGGCCGACGCCGGCCTCACGGAGCTCCCCTGCGCCAGCACGGCCGCTACGACCGACGAGATATCGAGCGTTTCGCCCCCCACCCGCGGCGCGGCGGGGCCCAGCGCCCGCGAGGCCTCCGCGGGGGCAGCCGCGTGGGATGGCGAGCCAGACCTGTCGCCCGGCTCGCCGGACGAGAACGGAAGCGCCGGCTTCACAGGCGCATTTGCGAGCGCGGGCTGCGTCCCATGAATGTGGGTCCAGTGCCTCATGCCCTTCGGCATCACGAAGGCCGGCGCGACGGGCGTGGGAGGCACGGGCGGCGCCACAAGCCCGAGCGGAGGCGGCGCGAGGTTCCGTATCGGCTGGGCCGGAGGCGGCGCGCTCAGCTCGACAACCGGCCGCAGTGGCAGCTGCTGCGCCGTCGCCGGCTTCTTCTCGCGCTCGCCGGGCAGCGGACCAAGCGACGCAATGGGCGGCTTCTCGCGGGCGAGCCGGTCCTTCGTCTGCGCCACCGCGAGCCCGAACTGCCGCGAGAGCCCCTCGTCCTCCCGCTCGCTCGCGTCGGCGAGCGCGTCGGTCCACGAGGAGACGGCCTCCTCC
Organism: Sorangium sp. So ce363; assembly: GCF_051520435.1. Classification (NCBI taxonomy): domain Bacteria; kingdom Pseudomonadati; phylum Myxococcota; order Polyangiales; family Polyangiaceae; genus Sorangium; species Sorangium sp. So ce363. The sequence continues at coordinate 11,319,668 of NZ_CP150333.1, forward strand.
CAGTCCTCCTCGTCGACCCCGAGACACGCGAGCACTTCATGCTTCTTGGCGCGAGGGAAATAGCGCACGTGCGCCATGATCTCTCCGTACCGCGCGATCGTGAGCCCGCCGTGCGTCGTCTCCTCGCCGTCGTCTTCTCCGCTCCCGAGCCCGCCGTGCGTCGCGCCGTTCGCGTCGATCATCGCTCTCCTCGACTTTGTCAGCAGTTGAGCTTCACCGTGCCTCCGGTGACCGTCACCGTGCTTCCGCTGATGTCAACCGTCCCTCCCGTGATCTTCACATCCCCTTGGATCGACACCGCGCCGCCATTCACCAGCACGGTGGCGGCGTTGAGCTCGTAGAGCGCGGTGCCGACGCGGATCTTCGCGGAACCGTTGATGTCGATCCAGGCGGCGTTGGCGTTCAGGTTGCTGCCGGCGTTGATCTCGACGACCGCCGCGCCGGCGCGGAGCTTTTCGCCGCCTTGCAGATCGATCCAGGGGGACGTCACGACAGCGTTGTTGCCGGCCTGGACGTTCATCTCCGTGCCGGCGCGCAACGAGATGTTGCTGCCGGCGCCCAGGTGCATGTCCCTCGAGGCCGTCGCCTCCAAGTCGCCCCCTTCGGCGGCGAGCTGCATGTTCGCGCCGGCAAGCTCCTTGATGTCGGTCTTCGCGGTCATGGTGATCGTCGAGCCCGAGCTCACCGAGATCGAACCCGCGCTGGTCGACTGCGACCCGACCACGTCGACGCTCTGGTTGTGCTTGACCTTGGTCACGTAGTCGCGCGCTGCATGGATGTCGATCCGCTCCTGGCCCTTCTGGTCCTCGAACGACAGGAGGTTGTAGTTACCGTCGAACGGGCTCGTATAGCTCTTGAGCGCGCTGTACGTCGGCCGGCTGGCCGCGTTCTCGGGCGCTGGGTTAGCGCCGTTGTACACACGCCCCGTGACGATCGGCCGGTCCGGATCGCCCTCCAGGAAATCAACGATCACCTCGTCGCCCACGCGCGGGTTCCAGATCGCGCCGTGCCCCCGGCTGCCGGCGAAGAGGTTGCTGACGCGAACCCAGCAGGAGGTCGCCTCCTTCTCGTGACGTCCCACGTCGACATCCCAGTGAAAGCGCACCCGCACGCAGCCGGCGTTCTCGGGCCCGCCCACGTTGATCTCGGCCTCGGCCGCGTTCGGCTCCGCGGTGACGATCGCCGTCTGGCTCCCGACGATCCGCGGGCGCGGCGTGGCGCGCGCCGGGCGGAAGTTGGACTCGCCTGTCTTGGCGACGCCGCCACAGCGGATCGCCTCGAAGACGTTGGTGTACGGCGCGGTGTCCGAGCCGCGCGTCGCGAAGCTTCCGCGCTCATGGCCGTGGTGCCGGATCGCGGTCACCAGATACCTCCCGGACCAGCGCGCGTTCGGGTGATCGAGCGTGAACAGGGTGCCTGCGCCGAGCAGCCGGCAATGCCCCTCGCCGGAGGCGAATTGCCGCTCGGTGTCGAAGCGCTGCTCGATCTTCTCGGCGAGCACCTCGCCCGTCTCCCTGGAGTGCTCGTAGCGGCCCGGGTGCTGGTAGACCTGGAAGTCGGTCACGCCCGCAGGGGACGACGCGATCAGATCGAGCTGGGGCTTGCACCAGTTGAAATCGCTGAGAGAGGCTGCCTTGGGGCGCACGCGCGCGCCGACCTGGAACGCGTGCACCTCGCGCCCCAGGATGCTCGGTCCGAGCGGGCTCTTGTCCGGGAGGAGGGGGCGGCCGTCGTCGGCATCGGTGATCACCAGGCGGCACTCGTCGCGCGTGTGCTCGAAGTGGTAGGAGATCCCCTCTTCCTCGAGGAGCCGCGCGATGAAGGCGAAGTCAGTCTCCTGGTACTGCACGCAGTAGGGCCTGGCCGCGTCGTCGACGAGGCGTCTGAGGTCGTGGATCGACCACAGGTAGGTCGCCGCAGCGGGCTTGAACGCGCTCTCATCGCCGTCGTCGCCGGGCGGCGAGTCGCTCTTCGAGAGCGTGAGCCCGGCGCCCCAGGCGGTCCGCGTCAGGGCCTGCTCGAGGATGTGCTTGAGCGTCTTCTCCAGGTAAATGACGCTCTTCTTCATCATCGTGGCGCGGAAGAAGGGCGGGACCAGGGTAACACGATAGCGCGTCCCGAACGAGACATCGCCGAGCTCCCGCGCCGTGCTGATGAGGCCATGGATGATCCGGAATGGCGGGTCGGTCCAGGTGCGGATCCGCAGCGCGGCGCGCGCGCCCACCAGGTCGGAGACATCGACGTCGGGCGCGTGACCGCGGCGCACGAGATCGATCTCGAACTCGTAGAGAGCGTTGATGGCCTCGGTCCCTCGGAACTCGAGCACCTCGAGGTGGTGCCAGGGGCCTTCCGAGGAGCTGGCCCCCTCCCAGGCGAACGTGAAGTCCTTATCCATTCGACACTCCAGCGCTCTGTGACCTGTGCCGCACGCTCACTCTATCCCGACCCGAACGAGAGCTGCACCCGCGTGGGCTCGATCGCGAGGAGCCGCCCCGAGCGCGGCGCAGCGTAGGCACGGTAGATCGGCCCCTCGACGACGGCCGCGAAGAGCTCGCCCTGGTGCGATACGTCGAACGAGCGATCGCCCATCCGCAGCGATCGCCGGATCCGGCCGTGGCGCTGGACCACGAGCTGCTTCGTGCACGGCCCCTCGACGGCGACGGCGCGCCCCTCGCGCGCGTCCTCCGCTTCGGCGGCTCGCGCGAAGCGCCGGTGGACGGCCGCGACGATGGCGAGCGCGAACGCACCCCCTGCGACGGCGAGCAGCGCCGGCCACTGCGCGGCGCGGCCAGCGGAGCTCGGGCCGGAGAGCCCATCCAGGAGCGCACCCCCGGTCGCCAGGAGCAGGAAGAACACGCCGGCGCACCCGAGCCTCGACGCGAACGCCGCGTCCGTGCCCCGCCGTGCCCCGAGCGCCGCGCTCTGCTCGGCGCTCATTCGGCCGCTCCGGTTCGCTGCCAGCGCCGCTTCCGTGAGGTCCTGCGCGCCGCGGAGGACCGCGTGGAGGTTCGTTTGGTACACCTCGGGCGAGGCCATCGGCTCGGCGCCGACGACGGTCCGCGCGTGGGGCGCGAGGTAGAGCCGGTAAGGGCCCGGTGGGAGTCCGAGCCAGGGTGCGAGCAGCGCGGGAGCCTGCCGCGGCGCCACAGCGAAATAGGCCGCCTGCACCGGCTCAAGCCGGCCAGGTTGGGGCGCATCCGCCGAACGCTTGTCGCGGATCGCTTGAAAATCGAAGACCACCTCACCCTCGAACGCGACGACCCGCCCGTCCGCGAGATCGCGCCGCCAGCCGTCGTACTCAGGACGCGCGAGCCACACGCCGAGCTGCGCCTCGATTTCGCGGCGCTGCCCGGGCCCGAGCTGCCCCTTCCGGTTCCATGTGAGCTCCTCGGCATCCATCGCGCGCCCGTCTCTCACCCCTCTCGCGCGCCCTCGTCGAACGCGCGGAGCAGGTCCTCGTCCCCCGACACGTCCGATGCAGCCACGGTCGCCGGCTCGGCGGGCGCCGCGGGTGCTGCGCCGAGGGTGGCGGAGAGCTGCGCTTTCATCCAGCCCGGCACCCGCAACTCCCCGTCGCTGTTGAGCAGCACGCGCTCGCCGTTCACCTTCACGTCGTCGTTCGCGGTGATCGCCACGTCGCCCTCGGTCGCGGTGATCGCCGCGTCCTGCGCGGTGATCACCGCGACCTCGGCCGCGTCGACCTCGAAGCGGCGGGCCGCGACCTTGAAGCTGTCGCAGGCGACCGCCACCTCACGGCTCGCGCGGAGCTCGACGTCGGTCGCGTCGAGCACCACCTTCGCGCCGGAGGCGGTGATCTCGAGGGTGAGCTCGACGCGCCCCGTCCCGCTCACGAGGACCACGCGCTCGTGATCGGGCGCCGAGGTCACCTGGATCGTCTTGCCCCAGCGGATCGGGATTCGCTCGTCCCGCCGCGCCGTCGCGACGGTATCCACCGCCTCGACGAGGGGTACGTCATCGATCTCCATCGCCTGCCCGGCGAGCGGCTCACGGCGCGTGTTCATTCCCCCTCACCCAGATCATCGGCTCCACCGTACCGCGTGGCGCGTCTTCTCGAGCTGCATCTCGGTCGGCGGCCTGTCGACCGGCATCGTTCCCACCCACACGCAGACAAGGAGCTCTCTGTCCGGTCGCAGGATCACGGTGCGGAGCCCCGGCGCGAGCTCCCGGGGCGCGCCGCCGAAGAGCTCGAGGATCATCTGCGGCCGCTCGTGGGGCAAGGGCACGTCCATCGCCGGGCGCTCCGGGTGCATGTGCTCGATCCGGATCACTTCGCCGCCCGTGAAGTCGGGGAAGATCATCCAGGCGGGCGCGCCGTGGAAGAAGCGCGGCGAGTGCTCGTTCCCGAGGTGATCGAAGACGTCGCCCTCGAGCAGCGCGGCGGGCAGATACCCCTCCTTCACCTCGGGCACGTCCTCTGCGCGACCCTCGAAGGTGGGCGCGACGCCCATGAGGGCGGCGCGCGGAAACCAGTCCTGCCCGGTCCAGTCGAACCCCGCCGGGCGCGGCGCTGTGGGCCAGCGCTCCGCGCTCCCGAGGACGAGGCGCTCCGGTGTCAAAAGGTCATGAGGCAGTTCCAGGTTGGGCAACGCCGCGCCCTCCACCGCCGCGGCGTCGGGGTAGACGAGGTATCCGCGGCCCAGCGGGTTGCGCGGGTACTCGTAGGGGGACAGGTCCTCGACGTCCTCCTCGGCGAGCCTCGCCATCCAGGTCGCGAAGTCGTCCGGTCGGGTCGCGTCGGCGGCCCGATCGCGACCCCCATAGGCGCGCGTATACGAGAGCGGCATCACCTCGAAAGGCTCGGGATCCGAGAACGAGATCGAGCCCGCGTAGAAGCGCGCAGTCCGATCACCGAAGACCCGGATACGGCGCGCCGACCGCTCGGCCTGCTCGCGGGTCGCGCCGGCGCGCTGGACCGCGACGCTCACCGTGAGGTCGCGGCAAGGTCCGCGCGGGCTGAAGGCGCTCCCTTGCACGAGGACGTCGGTCCCGCCCCGCGGGCACGCGAAGAAGTCCGGCTCGTCTTTGACCGGGCTCTCTTCGTCGTCGCCGTGGTGGACGAGCTCGCTCACGATGGCGAGCTGCTCGGGCGCGACCTCCGGGGCGCGCGTCCGCGGCAGGCGATAGGTGCGCTTCGCCAGGACGTGCGCGTAGCGCCTCCCCTGGGTGTCCTTGGTGAATTGGGAAATCGACGTGACCGGGGCTTCGGTGCTCATGCGTCGTGCCATGGCGGCGCTCAACGCGCCCAGAGAGGCGGGTCGTTTCCAAAGCCGAGCAGATCGTCGGGGCTCAGGCCGCCGAGCTTGTCGCTCGTCGCCTTCTTGGCCTTCTCCTCCGCGGTCTTACCAAGCCACTTCCCGATCGCCTCGCCCGCCTGCTCTCCAAGGACCTTCCCCACCTTCTCGCTGACCTTCTCGACGATCCAATCAAATACGGGCGCCAGCCCCTTGCCGAGGAGACCCCGCAGCTTCGGCGCGATGCGCCGCATGATCGCTTTGAAAACCCTCTTTCCGAAGAACTTCCCCGTTCCCTTCAGCCCGCCGAAGAGGAGGTTCAAGAGGAACGAGAGCAGCATGTCCACCGCGATGCTGGCCATGCAGAGGAGATAATCGGCGAGCGACATCCCGGCGAAGACGCTCGTCGGCGCCTGCATCGAGATGCCGAGCGGCATGTCGAACGGATCGGTGCAGACGAGCTGGTTGAAGGGGCAGAAGGGCGAGTAGGGGACGGCGATCACCGCCACGCTCTTGCCGCCGGCCTTCACGGTGGTCGGGCCCCACACGGGTTTGGTCGCGCCCACCATGATCACGAGGACGAAGAAGCCGAGATCCACGATGGGCCCGACGACGACGTTCGGCGGGACGGCGCCGATGATCACGAGATGGGGGCGGTTCTCCTTGGTGTCTGCGCCCTTGTTGATCGCCGGCTCGCCGCAGATGAGGACGCTCGCGACCGGCCGGTCGCCGGTGCCGTAGTGCGTGTTCGAAAACGCGAACCACATCGTGATGTCGGAGGGCGTGAACGGCACGGGCGGGGCCGGCGGGGCGATGAGCGTGCCGAGCGCGCCGTGAAGGTCGATGCTCTGAACGAAGCACGAAGGCCGCACCGGCATGCAGGGGACGCCCATGGGTGGTCGATCCTTTCAATGGCCGCCGCGCCGCTCCTCGGCCTGCGGCGCGGCGCGCCCCGGGCCAAGGACGAGCGCGGCGGCGCGCCGCCTCCGGCGGAGATAGGGGTACTGAAACTCGACACGGTACGTGACGACGACCAGCCGCTGGCCCAGGAGCACCCAGAGCCCCGCGACCGGCACCGTCGCCTCGAAGATCACCTGTCCGGTGTCGACGCGGACGCGCGGGTCGAGCGCCGGAATGCGGAAACGGAGCTCGTCGGGGGCGACGCCAGCGAGCACGACCTCGGCCCCCTCGCGCACCTCGGGCGCGATCATGTCGGGCTGCGCCGCCGACATCGTCGCGCGCTCGGACGCGCTCGCCAGGAGCTCGGCCCGTGCCTCGTCGTCTGGCGCGCTCGCCGCCTCGCGCGCGACGCGGACGAGGTGCCACCCCAAGGAGTCCTTCACCGGCGCCCAGCAGGCCGGCAGAGGCCGGTCGTGCCATGTTGCGATTCGCTCGTCGGGCCGCTCCAGGTTGGGCAATGGCATGCCCAGCGCGTCTTCCCGCCGGAGATAGAACCCTCGGCCCGCGGGGTTCAGCGGATACGGCGCATCGGCGCCCTCGTGGCGGGCTGCGCCGCCGAACGCGCGCGACCAGGCCAATGGCATCTCGGTGAACGGCGCGGGATCGCTGGGCACGAGCTCGCCCCTGCGCTCATGCCAGATCCGATCGCCGATGGCGTCGAGCCGCGCTTCGAACGCGTCTACCCTCAACGAGAGCGCGAGCGAGGTGACGGGCGCCGCCGTGCGCGCGACGCCGGTGATCACCACGTCGCAGCCCGCGTGGCCCGGCACGAGGTCGGGCGGGAAGACGCCGACCTCCGTCGTGAGCGCCTCGGTGAAGACGGGCCATCGATCGTCGCTCGGCGCGAGCGAGCCCGCGTCATCGAGCCGCCAGGTCATCCGCGCGACGAGCATGCCCACCGCGGCGGTCGGGCCGGTGAAACCCGTGTGGAGCCGCGCGCAGAGGGGCGTGTCGTTGTGGAGATCCATGAAGACGAAGCGACCGGGAGCGCGGCCAACGTCGAAGTTACCACCCGCTCCCCGCTCGACGCAACACGGCCTTCGCGGCACGGCCCGCGCCGCGCCTTGACCAGGCTCGCGAGTTGGCGTAACGGAGATCGGGCGCCCGGTCGCGCGGCGCTCACCACAGCGCATGGGGTTCATCCACGTCGTCGACCGCGGAGAGTGCCTGTCGAGCATCGCTCAACTGCACGGCTTCCTCGACTGGCGCACGCTCTACCAGGACCCTCACAACGACGCGCTCCGCGCGCTCCGGCCCAATCCCAACCTGCTCGTCCGCGGCGACAAGGTGTATATTCCGGACAAGGAGCCTCGCGTCGAGGAGGCGGCTACCGGCGCACGCACCGTATTTCAAGCGACCGCCGCGCCGACGCGGCTCCGCCTCGTCTACGAGGGCTCGCTCCCCAACGACTACGAGCTCCGCGTCGGCGGGCGCTCCTTCACAGGCACCGTGGCGCCGGGCGGCCTCATCGATCATCCCATCCCGCCCGAAGCGACGGAGGCCGAGCTGGTGCTCCGCCCCCGGGGCGCGCCCGAGCTCGAAGATCGATGGTCGCTCCTCCTCGGTGAGCTCGAGCCGATCGAGACGATCGGCGGCGTTCAGGCCCGCCTCGACAACCTGGGCTTCGCCTGCCCGGTCAGCGGCGTGCTCGATGCGGAGACGGAGGCGGCCCTCGCCGCCTACCAGCGCTTCCGCGGCCTGTCCCGTGGCGACGGGGCGCTCGACGACGCGACGCGCGCTGACTTGCGCGTGTTTCATGACGGATAGCCCCGAGGAGCCGCCGCGCGATGACCGATCAGGGCAAGCTTCGAGTGATGCGCACGGCCCGCGGGTTGACGCACAGGAACGCGCTGAGGAAGAAGGTCCAGCGCGTCACCATCGAGCGGCTCACCTTCCTCTCCGATCACGGCCTCATCGCGGACAACCTCACCGACTGGCGCCCGGGCGGGACGCTCTACACGGCCCAGATGGGCGGCGCGCACTGGACGCCGGAGCGGAGCTTCCCGGCCAGTTTCACCAAGCGCACGACGGTCACCGTCGCGGTCGAGTTGAGGATCGAGGGCGCCGACGTCGGCCCTCTCGAGGGGACGCTCCACGGTAAGCCCTCCGGCGCCGAGCCCTTCCTCGAGTTCGAAGGCACCTTTCCGATCGGCGCCGCGGTCCCGACGACGCGCGTCGAGCTCACGGCGAAGGGCGCGCTCCCCGACGAGGTCGCCGACTGCCTCGCCCGCTCCCTCCGCTGGACGGCGACCATCGGAGCGCAGACATTCGATCTCGGGGCGACTGGACCGCACGATCTCTTCGTCACCTTCGACACCCCCGTCCCCGCCGGCGTCCCCCTGCACACGCCCTTCGGCCCCGAGCCCGCGCCGCTGGAGGACGGCATCACCCACAAGCGGTTGGCCGCGGCCGTGCGGATCACGCGCGAGATGGCGCTGCAGGCGCCCAGGGCCGACGACCCCGACACCGGCGAGCCGATGGATCCGCACGATCCTCACGTGATCGCGCGGATCCTCATCGCCACCGTCCCAGGCTACACCATCGAGCCTGATGCGTCGGTCCCCGCGGAGCTCGGCCACCCGCACTATTACAACGAAACACCAGGCATGGCGCAGGCGGGGGCGTGGCCGATCGTCGACTTCCGGGCGCAGCGGGCCGAGTGTCAAGCCATCGTCCGCTACGTGCGCGGGATGCTGCTGCAGATCGGCTGCCCGGGCGAGGCGCACATGGCCGTCGTCTACGCGCACGCCGACGTCGATCAGGGCAAGACCGCGCTGGAGGACAGCCTCCTCCCGCCGGACCCGGACGCGAGCAAATACCGCTTCATGGCGGGGCGGATGCGGGTCGCCGGTGGGCTCAACCGCAATCAGATGCGAAGCCACCTCATCGACGGCGCGCCGGTGGTGCAGCTTCTGGCCCTGGCAGATCGCGAGGTCGCCGTGGGCGAGCTCATCCCGCCAGGAAGCGTCTTCAACTCCTACGAGGCTTGCCTCAAATTCACCCACGGCGGGACGACGCGATACCTCGGCGGCGGGGTACCCGCGGGAAACTTCAAGGAGCCCGCGGACGTGATCAAGGTGTTCTATGGGCTGGTGTGGCTATCGCAGATCCGCTCGCCGGAGACGGGCGCGATCATGAACCGGGTCGATGAGATCGTCTGCACGTACCGATAGGCTCGGCCTCGCGCTCGCGCTCGCGCTCGTCGTCGCGGGCTGCGGCGGGCCGCGCGCGTCGCCGGACGCTCCACAGGCAGCGCCGGGCCTGCCGGCGATCACAGCCCGGGCCGACCACCTGCGCGCGAAGCGAGACGAGGAGCGCCGCCTCATGGCAAAACCGAACGTACGACCTGAAGACATGGTGTTCTGGGGGCGCTGGTTCATCGAGGCCGCGCAGGAGACTGCGTACCTCGACGTCCAGACCGACGAGGAGCTGCGCGCCGTCCAGGCGGCGTCGGGGCTCTGGCCGAGCGCGATCTTCCTTCCTGCCGCGAGCCCCTACGCGCCGGGCGCAGCGGTACGGCATCGCTTCCACCTCGGCGAGCACCGTGACATCCTCCATCACCGTTACATGGCTTCGGGGCTCGATCTCGATGTCCACGAGACCAGCGCGATCATCGTGACCTGGGTGAACACCGACCTCGGCCCTGAGCCGCGGCGCCCCGAGGTGATCCGCCGCATCGCCGCGGCGCTCTTCACGATGGGGCTGGCTCCGCTCCATTTCTTTCCGGGTGTGGGGGACGAGTCGCTCCGCTTCTCCACCGATCCCTTCAACTACTTCAGCGCCCCGCCGCCCGGGGAGCCCAAGCTCGACGGCGGGGTCGCGCGCGACGCGCTCTATTTCATGCACCACAAGATCATGATGGGAAGGCTCGTCGGCTACCCGCCCGAGCAGGGCTGGCTCGGCGAGCCGCTTCGCCGCGCGTGGGCCGCACGGCGCGTGGGTCCCTGAGCGAACCCCATGGAGGACACCATCCACCCTCTCTGGATCCTCCACGGTTTCGGCGCAGAGTCGCTCTTCGTCGTGCCACGCGACGCGACGCCCGACGAGGGGCTCGAACCGCTGGCGCCGTTCCACGTCCTCAGCCTCCTCGACCGCTGGGCGCTTGCGCCGGAGAACCGCGCTGTCCTTGTCGACGTGTATGTCACCCACGTTCGGCCGATCGGCATTCACCCGTTCGACGACGAGTTCCTCGCCGACGTCGTGCTCCCCGCGCTCCGCGGTGCGTTCGAGCGCGAGGAGCTGATCGTGCTGGCGGAGCCTCGGGCGCCCGGCGCGAGCCCGACGACGCCAGCGGAGATCCCCCCGGCGGAGCCCCCCAGGACGAGCCCTCCCCGCCGCCCGCAGAAAACGTGGGTGGAGATCGCGCTGGTCGACGCCGGCAACCGGCCCATGCCCGGCGTGTCGTTCATCGTCACGCTGCCGGACGGGCAACGCGTCCACGGCCGGCTCGATCCGAACGGCACCGCGCGGATCGACGACGTGGATCCGGGGATCTGCGACGTCGTGTTCCCGGACCTCGATGGTCGCGAGTGGGGGCCATGGCCCTTCACGGGCACGGGACGCAGCCGGTAGCTCTTCCAGCCTGACGACGTCGTCCAGCCGGATCGGTCGTGGACCCTCGAGAAGGTTCACCGCGCCCGGCGAAGTGCGCGTGGTAGCGCTGGACCATGTCCTGCCACCACAACAAACAGACCAAGGAGAACAAGAGGACTCATCTCGCGCCTCATGATACCGGATCGGAACGGCTGGGACACGGCGTCGATCTACATCGCGGCCAGCGCTCGGAGAAGGCGCCGCTCCCCGCGTTGCTGCCTGTGGTGGTCGCCCCGTCGGGCGCTACGGTGTGCTCGCCGGGCACCGCGCTAAGTACATGTTAGGTGGCTCAGGCGGGCCAGAACAGAGCGCCGCCTGGCCCAAAGCGATCGAGAACAAGCTCAAGGAGACCGCCTGGAATGACATCTATTGGCATCCAAGGTTCGGCACGGGGGCAGAGGCCAAGGAGCGAATCGACGCGCTCACACCCTCGATGTTCCTGGACGGGGCGCCCTCGCTTATGGGAGACGGCGATGCTCAAGCGTCTGCCTGACGGCGCGGCCTTCGTCGCGATGGCTATCTCGGTGCTGCTTACCGGATGCGGCGCATCGAGCGCGCCGTCGAGGGCCCCCGAGGCGCGGCAGGTCGTCGCGCTGCCGCCGCCGGCCCCGAGCGCTGCGCCGCTCGAGCCGGCGAAGGCTCCGGACATCGTGCTCTTCTCCTTGCCGCCGGCGGAGGATCCCTCGGCGGACCTTCTGCGCTGCGAGCGGGGGGACATGGAGGGTTGCCGCGCTGCGGGCTGGCTATTCCTCCACGGCTTCGGCGTGGCGGAGGATGCGTCGCGCGCGGATGATCTCTATACGAAAGCGTGCAAAGGCAAGAACACCAAGGCGTGCATGCAGTTCGCCGTGGAGTACTACCATGTTCACGACTGGCCGATCAAAGCGACGGCAGAGCTGGTGGAGGCTGTTCACCACAAGATGGCCTGTGATCACGGCGAACAGCAGGGCTGCCTGGCCCTCGCCCTGGATGTGCTCCGTCATCCGGAGGAGCTGAGCTTCTTTCAGGGCACCGTGGGCAAGACCGCACAGAAGACCGCGGAAGATGCCTGCGCGGCGTCCCACATCGCCGCGTGCTCGACGCTGATGGAAGTGGCCCAGCGGAGCGGAGACAAAGCCCGCGCGGAGACCTTGGCGATGACGCTCCGCACGATGTGCGGCGCGGGCGAGATGGGCGCGTGCTGGCCCGTGCTTCGTTACCCCTGGTCGGACAGGACGCCGGCCGAGCGGAAGAGCTTCACGAAGGAGCTCGGCAGCAAACTCTGCAGGTTCTCCCAGGCCGAGTGCCGCGCCCGCCGGGGAGCCTGCTCGCTCGCGATGGGCTGTGTCGAGGAGGACGGCTTTGATCCGCAAGGACCGGAGGCCGTGGCGGAGTTCACCTACCGCGCGTGCGCCGTCAGCCGCGACTTCAAGCGGTGCGAGGAGCTCGCGGAGCTGTTCGAGCGCGGCAAGGGCGTGCCCAAGGACCCGGAGAAGGCGAGCTTCTTCGACATGGCCGCCTGCCAGCACGGCCGCGACCTGGCGTGCGTTCGCATGGCGGGGCGTATCCGGAAGCAGGGGAGCGGGCCCGAGGTCGACAAGAAGCTCTTCGAGGTCACGAAGCTGGGCTGCCGCATCGACAACCGCGACGTCGGCTGGCTGATGAGCTGCGAGCGGCTCGCGGAGATGTACGAGACCGGCCGCGGGACGCAGAAGGACGTCGAGAAGGCGGTGGAGCTCTTCACGACGGTGTGCCCTTATCGAGAAGAGTCGTGCGACAACCTGCGCCGCCTGAAGAGGCCCGTCTCGCCCGACGCGGACGCGCCGTGACGAGGGAGAGCAAACGTGAGCGAAAAGGACGGGAGCGTCATGCGGCTTGAGCGGTATGCCGAGGTCCTGGCCCATGCGGTCTATTTCCGCGGCGCGGATCTCCACGAGGTGCTCGCGCGCCTCGGCGTCGCGCCGGCGGACTGGATCGGGCCGACGCAGAGCACACGGCGGAGCTCGCGCTCTCGGCGAAGCGCAACCAGGGAATCGAGGCGCTCCGCTTCACCTCGGCCTTCGCGCGGACCCGGCGCAGCATCGAGGCGAAGCGGCCGTCGCTCGCGTCGCTCGGGCCGTTGCAGCGCCCGGCGGCGGAGGACGCCGCGCCGGCGCACGCTCCGCCGCCTGCGCTCGCGCCCCCTCAGGGGCCGGCGTTTGTCTCGCCGCGCTCGCCGACCGAACGCAACGAGGTCTCGCCCTGGGCCGCAAACGCGCAGCCCCGGCCCGCCAGCGACGGCAGCCGGCCCCCGGCGCCGCCCCGCTCCGAGGTGGTCGCCACGCGGCCAAGCCCGCCAGCGCCCCTCCGGCGCGGCGGCCCGCCGAGCCCACCGGAACGGGCGGGCATCCCCCAGGACACGGCCGACATCGCGGAGTTCGTTCCGCGTCCTGACATGCCGTTCCAGCCCGGCCAGGCGCGGGCCGCGGGGCAGAGCGCATCGGGGGGAAAGCGGCTCCAGCGGTTCGACCCGTAGACGGGCAAGCCCCTCGATCCACCCGTCGGGGTCGACGCACCGAAGCCGGGTGACGAGGGGAGCGGCTGACGCCGATCGGCGACCAGCTCGGGATCGGGATCGACGCGCAGAAACGCGAACCGACGGCGAAGCGCATAGTCGACGAGCGCGACCGAGCGGTCCACGGGTGAGGCGAGAGCTATCGCGTGAAACCGCTGTATTCCGCAGCCTTTCGAGAGGAGATGGCGCAACGTGCGCTCGGACCGCCCGTTGCCACGGCCGCCTCGGGGTGGCAGCCTCAGCGCATGTCCATCCGTCCCGCCGCCGACGTCGACGCCGCGGCGATCGCCGTCGTGCATGTCGCCGCGTGGAAGGCCGCCTACCGCGGCCTGATGCCCGACACTGTGCTCGACGGGCTCACCGTCGAGGCTCGGACGCAACGCTGGCAACGAAACTTCGCCGAGCCCTTGCCCGGATCACGCACCACCGTGCTCGAGCGCGACGCTCGCGTCGTGGCCTTCGCCAGCGCCGGGCCAAGCCGCGATGACCCGCGCCACGGCGAACTCTACGCGCTCTATGCGCACCCCGACGCCTGGGGGACCGGCGCCGGGCGCACGCTCATCGTCGACGCGCTCGCCTGGCTCTCGGCGGGAGGCTTCCCACAGGCGGAGCTCTGGGTCCTGCGCGGCAACGCGCGCGCGATCCGGTTCTACGAGCGCGCGGGCTTCGCGCTCGACGGCGGCGCGAAGACCAGCGACGGCCTCGACGAGCTCCGGATGTCCCGCGCGCTCGCCTGAACGGCTCCCCCACCCGGCTCCGGTGACTCGATGGGAGGGTACGCTCCCTATGCCCGCCGCTCGAAGTCGTCCTCGCGGGTGTAGTCGACGAAGGGCAGCCCTGCGCGCAGCTCGGCGTGAACGGTCCGCTCCAGGCCCTCCGGCGCCGTGACCAGCTCGATGAAGCCCAGCTCCCGCCGGATCCGGCCGCTGTCGAGGCGTACGTGGTGCTCGAAGCGGGCCTCGGGGGGCAATTCATCGATGGCGGGGCGCGCCCAGGCCTGCTCGCTCGCCGGAGCCACGGCGACCTCGCCCCCCCAACCGACGACGCGGGCGATCCGCTCGATCCACACGCGCTCCGAGCAGTCCTCGGGCTCGGCCACGTTGTACACGCGCCCGGGCGCGCCCCGCAGGACGACGCACGCGATCGCCTCGGCGACGTTCTCCACGTACGATCTCGAGTTCATCCAGGCCGCGCCGGCCGCGTGCAGCCAGATCGCTCGGCGCCCGTCCACCATCCGCCGCAGGTAGCCGGCGAGCCGCCGGTCCGGATCGCCCGGGCCGTAGACCATCGGCAGCCGCACCACGCTCGCCCCGGCGGCGAGGTAGGCCTCCTCGGCCGGGATCTTGTCGTAGTCGTCGAGCCAACCGCGAGGGTCGGAGGCGGGTCGAGGCGAGGCGCCGCGGTAGGGGAACAGGCATGTTCGCAGAGGGGCTCGCTCGTCGCAGAGCGTATGTTCCGGCGGCCCGGCCTCCCGACCGAGCAGGCGGCCGAAGACCCGGTACACGCTGCCGCTGCTCACCGCCACGAGGCGCGGGGCGACGCTCCTCAAGACATCGAGCACGCCGCGCGCGTCCGCGCCGTTGCGGGGCATCATGTCGAGTGCCACGTCGACCCCGAGTCGCTCGAGTCGATCGCGGTGCCGGGCGATCTCGGCGCGGTCGCCGCGCAACGTAGTCGGTGAGACGTGTCCGGTCTGCCCGCGCTCGTAGGTCCAGACGTCGTGCCCGCGCAAGGCGTTCACGACGCGAGCCCCAATGAAGCCGGTGCCTCCGAGGATCAAGACCCGCACGCTGGACCTCCTGCCGCCTCTCATGACCCCAGGGTTCGGATCCCGAGCGGCTACGCCACATCGATCGTCGAGGTACCCTGGAAGACGCTGAAGACGCCGCCGGAGCGTAGCACGGCGCTCGGCCCCGCCGGCCGGTCGTCGGGCCCGCAGGCGGGGCCGGCCCTGGACTTCGGGCCTCGCGACGTCTAGGCTGGCGGCCGATCGGCGATGAACATCCGGCGGACGACGATCGGCACCACCGCGGGGCACGCCGGGCAAGGCCCCACCCGCGTCGATGCGTACTCGCTCGACACGGAGAAGGGGCTCGCCGTGACCGTGTGGACCTACGGGGCGACGCTCGTCGAGCTCCTCGTCCCCGATCGCGACGGCCGGGTCGACAACGTCGTCGTTCGCCTCCCGGATCTCGAGAGCTACGAGGATCGATCGAAGAACCCTTACATTGGGTCCACGCTCGGCCGCTTCGCGCGCGCCGTCGCGGGGGGTCGGTTCGAGCTCGACGGGGTCGAGCACCAGCTCGATCGCAACTACGGCCGGCACCACTTCCACGGGGGAAGCATCGGATTCGATCGATTCGTGTGGAGCGCCGACGCCGAGCGCCGCCAGGGTGAGCTCGCGCTCCGGCTCCGGCTCGAGCGCCCCGACGGCGACCAGGGTTACCCCGGCGCCCTGTCGGCCGAGGTCACCTATCGAGTCGACGGCGACGGTCGGCTCACGCTCGACTATCGGGCGACCACCACGGCGAGCACCATCGTGGCGTTCACCAATCACGCCTTCTGGAACCTCGCCGGCTCGGGCACCATCGACGATCACCGGCTCGCGCTCAACGCGGCACGCGTCCTCGCGTGCGACGAAGAGCTCATCCCGCGGGGCCCGCCCGCCGGCGTCGCCGGTACGCGGCTCGACTACCGGGCGCCGCGGCAGATCGGCGATGCGCGGATCGACGACTGCTTCGTGCTCGACGATCCGACGTGGGCCGCGGAGCTCTTCGAGCCCTCGACCGGCCGGCGAATGCGGGTCGTCACCGATCAGCCGGGGCTCGCGGTCTACTCGGGTGACGGCCTCGCCGGGCCGCGCGCGGGGCTGTGCCTGCAGACAGGCGCCTTCCCCGACGCGCCCAACCGCGCTGATTTCCCCTCGGCGCGGCTCGATCCCGGGATGATCCACCGCCACGTCACGACCCACGCGTTCTCGAGGTGAACGGCCATCATGCGGACCTTCGCGACCCTCGGACGACGGAAGGCCGTGCTGGGCATGATCCACCTGGCCCCGCTGCCCGGCACGCCCTTCCACGAGAAAGGCAGCTTCGAGCGGACGCTCGATGTCGCGGTCCAGTCGGCGATCGCCCTGAGCGAGGGCGGCGCGGACGGGTGCCTGGTGCAGACCGTCGAGCGCGTCTACGGCGTCAAGGACGAGTCTGATCCGGCGCGCACGACCGCGATGGGGCTGATCGTCGACGCGATCGGGCGCGCCACGGGCGACGATTTCCAGATCGGCGTGCAGCTGATGCGGAACGCGATCCGGGCGTCGCTCGCGGTGGCGAAGGTGGCCCGGGGGAGCTTCGTCCGCGCCGGAGCGCTGGTGGGCGCCACGCTCACCGAGCACGGCCTTGTCGAGGCCAACCCGCTCGAGGTGATGGAGTACCGCGACAAGATCGACGCGTGGGGCGTGAAGATCATCGCCGACGTGGCGTCGACGCAGTTCACGTGGCTCGGCGGGGCGAAGCCCGTGGCAGAGGTGGCGAGGCGCGCGAAGCACGTCGGCGCGGACGCCGTGTCGCTGGGCGACCCCGACGAGGCGAAGACGCTCGCGATGATCGCGTCCGTGCGGGCGGCCGCACCCGATCTGCCGATCCTCCTCGCGGGCCACACGAACCACGCGAACGCGGCGAGGTTGATGGCGGCGGCCGACGGGGCCTTCGTGGGGGCCTGCCTCGAGCAGGGCGGGTGGGGCGGCCGGATCGATCGGGACCGGGTCGCGGCGTACGTGGAGATCGTCCGCGGGCTGGAGCGTTGATGGGAACGGCGGCGCAGGCGACGACGAGGGAGCTCGAGCCGGCCGTGATGGCCCGCGAGATCCAGGCGTTGGCGAGCGATCTGCGCGCCCTCGCGGGCCCGCTCGAAGAGCAGGTGCGCGCCCTGCTCTCGCCCCCGGCGTGGGCGTCGATCGACGAGGTTTACCTCGTGGGGAGCGGGGACTCCCACCACGCCGCGTGCGCCGCCGAGATGGCCTTCGAGGAGATCGGCGGGGTCGCCTGCGCGGCGATGAGCTCGCAGCGCTTCCTGGAGTACGGCGGCGCGCGGATGCGCCGATGCTCGCCCCAGAGAGCGCTGGTGATCGCGACCTCCGCCTCGGGGGGCACCCCGCGCGTGATCCAGGCCGTGGAGCGCGCCAGGGAGGGCGGGGCGGCGACGATCGCGCTGACCTGCACGGCGGACAGCGCCGTGACCCGGGCCGCCGATCGAGCCGTCGTGGCCACGCTGCCGGAAAAGGAGCGCTCGCCGGGGATTCGCACGTACCAGGCCAGCCTGCTCGGGATGCTGCTGGTCGCGATCCGGCTGTCCGAGGCGCGGGGCACCGCCGACGCGGGCGCCCTCCGCCGGGAGATCGTCGCGCTTGCCGACGCCGTGGACGCCACGCGCCGCGCCGTCGAAGGACGGTGTCGCGAGGCCGCCGAGAGGGTCGCCGACGCCCCTGCCATGGTGATGCTGGGAAGCGGGCCGAGCCACGGCACCGCGCGCTTCGGCGCCGCGAAGATGGTGGAGGCGACCGGCCTCCTCACCGTCGGGGAAGACGTGGAGGAGTGGTGGCACGTCGAGCGGTTTGCCTATCCCGTCGACATGCCCCTCTTCGTCATCGCCCCTCCGGGGCGCGCCCACCGCCGGGCGAGCGAGATCGCGGAGGCGGCGCGAGGCCTCGGGAGGCGAGTGTTCGCGGTCGTGCACGAGGCCGACACCGAGGTGTCGAGGCACGCGATCCTCACGTTGCCCGTGGCGGGCGAGGTGCGCGAGGCGTTCTCGCCGCTGCTCTATCACCTCTTCGCCGGTTACGTGGCCTCCCATGTCGCGGAGCGGCTGGGTCGATTGCCGTTCCAGAAGAAGCGGTGAAAGAGGGACATGCAGTGACCGAGATCGCGTCTCCGCAGGGATCGTGGGAGGTCGCCTCGAACGCGGAGGAGGTCCACGCGCTCCTCTGCGCCAGCGACGCCCACCACGCGACGCCCGAGAACCCGGCGCCCGCGCGGCGCCTGGAGACGACGCGGCGGCGCGTGCAGGCAGGCTCGGTGCACCTCCTGCGGCAGGGGGCGGAGGCGATCGCCATGTTCACGCTGACGTGGGAGCCGCCGTTCGAGGCCGACCTCGCGATCTTCCCGCCCGCGGGGAAGCCTGCGTATCTCTCGCGCCTCGTCGTCCACCCCGCGGGGCTGGCGAGAGGCTCCCTCGCCGGCGCCCGCTGCCTCCGGAGGGCGGTCGAGCTGGCGACGGCGGGCGGGGCCGACGTGCTGCGCTCGGAGGCGAACCCGGATCTGACGCAGGTGCGGGCGTTGCTCGGGATGTTCGGCTTCGAGGAGCACGGCCGGGCGCAGTCGGAGGACGGGCGGCGCCGCGTGTACCTGCAAAAGGTCCTGCGCTGAGCGGGCGCGCCCCGCGCTCAACGCCAGCTCCGCCCGCACACCGCCCGCAGATCCCAGGCCGCCGGCGAGTCGAGCGCGGCGAGCGGCGACGAAGGATCCAGGACCCCGGTCGAGCGCAGGATGAGACTCGGCAACTGCCAGTCACGAGTGACCTGTCCCGTGGGCTCTTTCACCTCGAAGCCGACCGAGCCCAGTCCGTGGCGGCGCCCGGGGGAGATGTCGCGCGCCCACAGGAGCACCGTGGATCCCGGCAGGTGGGTCAACGCCATCTCCAGCAGATCCAGCCAGATCTCGTCGCTTCTCGCCTCGCAGTCGAGGATCGTCGTCGGGGTCGGGTGGTCGTCCGGGTCCAGCGAGCGGTGGCCGACCAGATACCCGCACGGCGCCCCCTCCGCCTCCGCGGTGAGGTAGAAATAGCGAGCCAAGGGGTTCTGGTTCCACCACGTGATGTACTCCAGATCGCGCACATGACGCCGCACGCCGTCCGGTAACGGGACCTCCGCCGCGAGCGCGGCGATCGTCGGCGGGTGAGGCGCGCGGCTGGCGCGGATCGAGACGCCGGACCGCGAACCCTGGAGGCCGCCGCCCTCCGCGTCCGGCCAGGAGCGAGCGTCGACGACGCGCCCTCCTCGCCTGGCGCTCGCGAGCGGCCACGGGCCGATGGCCTTCCACCCCTGCATCAGCAGGGCAGGGACCGCGAGGCCGTTCCCGAAATCCAGGAGCCACGGGATCCCGTCGGCGCGGAGCCGCGCGACCAGCTCGTCGAGCATGCGCCCGAACAGGGGCCCGCCTCGCTGGTCGGGCGCCACCACGGCGTCGGCGAGGCAGGGCAGCACCACGCGATCGCCGCCGTTCGCCTCCCAGCAGGCCCCGAAGGCGCCGACCATCCCGGCCAGCTCGTCGCCGTCCCAGGCGAGCATGAGATAGCGATGATCGAGATAGGGATTGCGGCCGTACTTCCAGTCCAGGTAGGCGGCGTTGAGGCTCGGCCCCCCGTTCCAGAGCAGCCGCTGGAAGTGGACGACGGCATCCCGGTCGCCCGGGCGATAGGCCGTGATCCGGCAGGGGCTTCGAGCGCCGCTCATCGCCCCGGAGGACCCGCCTGTTTGCCCGCCACGAACGCCGCCATCCGGGCGGCCGTGCGGAAGTGCTCGAGATCCATGTCGCCGGCCTCGATTTTGATCCCGAAGCGATCTTCCAGGAGGACGAAGAGATCCATGAAGGCGGCGGAGTCGATCAGGCCGCTCTCGACGAGATCGACGTCCGCGCCCACGGGCCCGAGGTGAAGCGACTCGCCGAGGATCTGCTGGACGGCGGCGATCGGCGGGGTTCGTTCCGACATGCGCGCTACCTCTCCTCGAGAAACCGCCGCTCGAGCGCGCGATGATCGATCTTTCCGTTCGGGTTCTTGGGCAGCCCGTCGAGCGCGAGCCAGCGCGCCGGCAGCATGTACGGGGGCAGGCAGCTCGAGAGCTCCGCGCGGAGCTCCGCCGGGCTGCGCGTGGCTCCGGGCATCGGGACGTACGCGGCGCAGATCCGCGCGCCCTCGAAGCCGTCGACGGCGACGGCGACGACCGCGCTCTCCGCGAGCCCGGCGATGCGCCCCAGCGCGACGGCGATCTCGTCGAGCTCGATGCGGCACCCGCGCGACTTGATCTGCCGGTCGGCGCGGCCGTGGAAGTGGACGATCCCCGCCGCGTCGATCCTCGCGAGATCGCCTGTCCGGTAGAGGCGCTCGCCGGAGCCGGGGGGCGCCTCGACGAACGCCGATGCGGTCTTGTCCGGATCGCGGAAGTAGCCGGGGCTCAGGCCGACGCCGCCGATATAGAGATCGCCGATCACCCCGGGCGCCACGGGGCGGCGATCCGCGTCGAGCACCGAGAGCCGCTTGCCGGGGACCGCCTCGCCGATGGGGATGGGCGCGTCGTCGTCGGGGACGCGCGGCACCGTGTAATGGCTGGCGGTGATCGTCGTCTCGGTGGGACCGTACGTGTTCGTGAACGTCACGTGGGGCAGGCGCTCCATCCAGTAGCGAAGGGCCTTGGTGGGGAACACCTCACCATACCAGATCAGCCTTCGAAGCTCGGGGAAGTCGCCGTGGGCCACCACGTCTCTGCTCGCCATGCCGACAAGGACCGAAGGCACCGAGTCCCACTGCGTCAGCCTCGCGCCGCGGATGAACTCCGCCAGCGATCGCGGCAGGAGGTTGGCGCGCGCAGGGACGAGATGCAGCTCCGCGCCCGCGTGGAACGCGCGGAAGATGTCCCAGAGCGCGGCGTCGAAGTGCAGTGGTGAATGGCAGGAGACGCGATCGTCGGCGCCGACTCCGAAATGGGTAGTGGACCACGAGACGAAGTGGAGCACCGCCTCGTGGGTGAGGGGGACACCCTTCGGCTCCCCGGTCGAGCCCGACGTGAAGAGGATGACCGCCAGATCGTCCGGAGCAGCCCCCGGCGCCGGCCGCTCGGCGCGCGCAGCCGCGATGTCCTCGCCGAGGCGGACGACCTCGGAGACGGAGGCGTCCCCGAGCTCGTCGAGGCACCGCGCGGCGAGGCCGCCGCTCTCGGGGTGAATCACGAGCCGACAGGGCGCAAGCGCCCGGAGCATCCGGACCAGACGAGGGGCAGGGCTCGTCACGTCGAGCGGCGCGCAGACGGCCGCGGCCTTCAGGGTGCCGACGAGGGCGACGATCGCCTCGGCCGACTTGGGCGCGAGGAGCGCCACGCGGTCGCCCGGCCGCACGCCGCGGGCGACGAGCGCGCGCGCGAGCTCGTCGCTCCGGCGATCGAGCTCTCCATACGAGAGCCGCGCCGAGCCGTCGACGAGCGCAGTGGCGTCGGGGTGGTGCAGGTCCTCTTTCGATACCAGCTCTTCGAGACGTCGGATCGCGTCATTGGCCACCACCGCGCGATTCAATCAGGTCCAAAAGTGGCCGTCAACGCCGGGCAACAGCCCCGGATCAGCGGCGCGGGGCCCGGGGCGCGAGCGTTGACGAGCCCCAGGGGATGTGCTCCACTCACCGCGCGAAGAGCGAGGGGCCATGATCCTTCTCATGGGAAACTGCGGTGCTTTCCGCGTCGCGCCGGCGCTCCGCCAGCTCACCGGCGCCGAGGTCAAGGTCCTCGGGTGGACGCAGGTGGACGCGGCTCTCCGCCTCGATCCGACGCTCGTTTACGTCGATCTCTTCGGCTTCGACGTGATCGCGCCGATCTGCGTCGCCGCGATCGCCGGCCGCCCCATTCCCCGCTTCGATCTCGACCCGCTCCGGGCGGTCGTCGCCGCGCTGAGCGAGACACCCGTCGTCTACAGGGGAGTGCGCCGCCCCTCCGCAGGTGCGTTTGGGCTGCTCGGCGGAGACGCGGAGATCGACGCTGCCTTCGACGAGCTCGCGTCGGTGATACGCGCGCACCGCGTCCTCGACGTGCAGGGCCTCTGGGCCCGCCACGGGATCCCGATGGACGACGTCATCGGCGGCCTCGGCCACGGCGAGGCCCTGGGGGCGGGCGCGGGCAAGGAGGCCGGCCCGAACGCCGTCGCCGAGGCGGTGTTCCACGAGGCGCAGTGGGTCGCGAGCCTGTGGGCCGCCCGCGCGCTCCCGCCCATCGAGTGCGTCGTCGTGGATCTCGACCTGTTGATCCGGGGAGATCTCCTCGCGGACGACTTCCACGCTCGCAACCCCGCCTGGCTCCCGCCGGATCGAGCGCCCGCGGCCACCGTCCTCGAGGCGTGGTGGTCCATGGAGCGGGGCCTCCACGAGGCGCTCCGGATCGTCGCGAGGCGGGGAGTCGCGCTCGCGCTGACGACACGCAATGATCGCGACGCGACCCAGCGCCGGTTCCAGAAGCGCGCTCCGGTCGCCGACGGCGATCCGGGGCCGTTCGCGTGGATGTACGAGGGGATCCCCGAGCAGGTACGGAGCTCGATCTTCTCTGCGCACCCTGCCTTGGTGGACGGCCTCGCGCTCGACGTCGCGGACTTCGCGGCGCTCGAGGCCGACCCTCGACGCCCCGCGTCCGAGGCGTGCCGGCGCGTCGCCGAGCGCCTGGGGCTCGAGCTCCACGCGCTGGCGTTCCTCGGCGCCACCGAGGCGGATCGCGAGGAGGTCCGAGCGAACGCGCCCGAGATCACCGTGCCGGAGGGGCCGGCGCATCGATATCGAGAGTTCCTCCTCCACGGTCCTCGGCTGGTCCGCTGGGAGAGCCCGGCCCCGAGGCCGGCGTCGATCGCCGGCTCCCCTCCGGCGGTCGCGCCGGCGGGATCGGGCGCCGCCGCCGAGCGCGTCGAGGCCTTCCTGCGCGGATTGAACATCGTCGTCGACGTCCGGGCGGCCACGCCCGCGGAGTATCCGCGCGTGGAGGAGCTGCTCGTCCTGTGCACCGAGATGAACCTGACCGGCGATCGGCCCGAGCTCGACACGCTGGACGCCATCTACGTGGGGAGATGCCGCGCCTCGACCAGCGATTACGGGATCGTGGCGGCAGGCCTGGTCAAGGACGGGCGGCTCGTGAACTGGGTTTGCTCCTGCCAGGTCCTGCCGTACCGGGTCGCCGGCACGCTCCTGCACCTGACCCTCCAGACGACCCCGGGGATGGAGACGGAGTTCGTCGACGTCGGGAGCAACGCCGCGGCCCTCGACGTCATCCGGGAGGCGCGCTCCGGCTGCGCGAGCTGGGTCTCGGTGGGCGCCTGCGCGTGAAGACGTTCGACGAGCTTCGGAGGCTGGCGAAGAGGCCCTCTCCGGAATTCCGCCGAGTCCGCCTGGCCGTCCTTGCCGACTCCGCAGTTCAGCTCTACGCCCTGGCGCTCCGGGGCGAGGCCGCCGATCGCCGCCTCTCCCTCGCGGTGCTCGAGGGCGAGTTCGATCAGATCGATCAGGCGATCCTCGATCCCTCCTCCGAGCTGCGCCGCTCTCGGCCGGAGTTCGTGGTCGTCTGGCGATCCGCCGAGCGGCTGCTCTCGGCGTTTCGAGCGCTGCCCTCGACGGAGCGCGCCTCCTTCGCGGATCGGCACGTCGCGCACGTCCGGAGCCTCGCGGACGCGCTCGCGGAGAGCACCTCGGCCCGGATCATCCACGTCAACGTCCCGGAGATCGACGACGGGGTCTTCGGCAGCTTCGCCAACAAGATCCCTTCGTCCTGGGTCCATCAGCTCCGCCGGATCAACGTCCTTCTGATGGAGCTCGCGAGCTCGCGCGACGATTTCTTCCTCCTCGATCTCGCGCTCCTCTTCGCGGAGCACGGCAGGGCGGCCGCGGAGGACCGGCGGCTCGCCGCCACCGCGAGGATGGCGCTCGGCGTCGATTTCCTCCCGGTCGTCGCCGAGAGAACGCTGGACGTCGTGGACGCGATCCTCGGGCGCGCCCGAAAGTGCCTGGTCCTCGATCTCGACAACACGCTCTGGGGCGGGATCGCGGCGGAGGACGGTCTGCCGGGCATCGAGCTCGGCGAGCTCGGCCTCGGGCCCGCGTTCACGGAGATCCAGTGCTGGGCGAAGGAGCTCGAGCGGCGCGGCGTCGTCCTCGCGGTGTCCAGCAAGAACGAAGAGCGCGTCGCGAGGGAGGTGTTCGACAGTCACCCGGACATGGTGCTGCGGCTCGAGGACATCGCGGTCTTCTGCGCCGGCTGGGAGAGCAAGGTCGACCACCTCCGGCACATCCAGAGCGTGATCGGGATCGGGTTCGACGGCATGGTCTTCCTCGACGACAGCGCCGTGGAGCGGGCGGCCGTGCGCGCGGCGCTGCCCGAGGTGTGCGTGCCCGAGCTGCCCGCCGATCCTGTCGAGGTGATGCCCTTCCTCCGGCGGCTGAACCTCTTCGAGGCGGCGTCCTTCACCGGCGAGGACGCGCGGCGCACCGCGTATTATCGGGAGGAGAGCCAGAGGCGCGCCCTCCAGGGCTCGTCCGGAGCTCCGGAGGACTTCCTCCGGGGCCTCGACATGATGGCGAAGGTCGAGGGCTTCACGCCCTTCAACCTTCCCCGCGTCGCGCAGCTCACGCAGCGATCCAACCAGTTCAACCTGCGGTCGGTGCGCCACGCGGAGGGTGAGCTGCGGCGGATCAGCGGCTCGGCGGGGCACCTCCCGTTCGCGTTCAGCCTGGAGGATCGGTTCGGCGCCTACGGTCTGGTGAGCGTGGTCATCCTCGAGGCGCGGGGAGAGGCCATGTTCGTCGACACCTGGCTGATGAGCTGCCGGGTGCTGAAGCGCGGGCTGGAGATCTTCGTGCTCGACGTGCTCGTCGAGGCGGCGCGCGGGCGAGGGGCGCGCGGGATCGTCGGCGAGCACCTGCCCACGCCGAAGAACGCGCTCGTGAGGGACCACTACGCGACGCTCGGCTTCGAGCGCCGCGGCGACCTCTGGTATCTCGATCTGGAGACCTACCGGCCTCGCGAGCATTTCATCCGGAGGGCGTGACGTGGAAGGGGACGACATCCTCGCCCAGCTGACCAGGATCATCGCCGGCATCCTCGACGCGGACAGCCTCGAGCTCCGCGAGGAGACGGTCGCGCGAGACGTGCCCGGGTGGGACTCGCTCTCGAACGTGCAAATCGTCCTGGCCATCGAGAAGCACTTCCGGGTCCGGTTCACGACCCGGGAGATTCGAGGTCTGGAGAACGTCGGGGCGATCTGCGCTCTGCTCCGAGCGCGGCGGGAGGGGCAGGCGCGATGATCCGGAGGGACGACGAGATCGAGGGGGCGCTGCGGGTGATCGCCGATCACTTCGGGGCGCCTCCGTGGCTGCTCCGCCGCGTGCTGGAGGGATACGGCCGCTCCTCCGCGGGCGACTCTGTGGCAGGCGCCGTCGAGCCCGGGAAGATCGCGCTCCGGACGGCGCTGGCCGGATCGAGCCTCCGCGCGCTGTCGGAGCAGCTGATTCGCCGGGATCTCGGGCCCTACGCCAGGGATCGAATCACGAAGCGCCTCTCCGAGACGCTCGCCCCCTTCTTCGGGCCGGGCGTGTGGCTCCCTTGCCCCTCGGCGACCGCGGCGGGCGCCGTCGCGGCGCGCTTCCTCGCGGGGAGCGGGCCGGGCGCGCTCTTCGCCGAGGACGTCGGACATGCGATGATCCTCGAGGCGGGCGCCGTCACGGTCATGAGCGGCGGGCAGCTCTTCCCCGTCGCGATCCGGACGGACGAAAGGGGGACGATACGCCTCGAAGACCTCGAAGACGCGCTCCTCGCCCATTGCCCACGAGCGGCGGAGACGACCCTCGGGCGGGATCACTTCCCCAGCCCCCGTGTGCTCCTCCTCTCGTGGCCGTCGCTGTTCGGCTTCGCGCCGTCCATCGACGAGCTCCGGGCCCTCCGCGCCGCCTGCGACCGGGAGGGGATGAAGCTCGCGCTCGATCTCGTCTGGGGTCCGCACAAGCTCGCGGAGGACTCCGATCCTCACCCTCGGCTCCTCGATCTGATGGGGCTCGCCGACGCGGTGACGTTCTCGCTCCCCAAGATCGACTGTGGGCCGGGCGCGTTCGTCTTCTTCCCCCGCGCGGAGGAGGGGAGCCTCGACCGACTCCGGGCCTCGGTGAAGCCCATCGGGCTCGCGGAGTTCGAGGCCTGGGAGACGTCGGCGCGGTGGGAGGCGGCGTGGACGTCGCACCGAGCCTTGCTCTGGGAGACGCTCCGGAGCCACGTCGATCGCGCCGCGCGCATCCGCGCGGAGCTCGGATCACGAGGCTTCGTGATGAGCCCGGAGAGCGCCGGCAATGTGGTGTTTCTCTCCACGCCGCCCGAGACGGCGGAGGTCTTCCTGCGCCACGGAGCGGGCCGATGGCCCCTCCGGTGCGCGGATCGAGGCCACGTGATGCTGCGGTTGATGATCGCCTCGTGGTACCCCCCCGGGTGGGAGGACCGGCTCTTCGACGGGCTCGCGGGGCTGCCCGCCGGGCGGTGATCCGGCGGCGCAGCAGGCGCTCGTCAGCGCGGGCGCACGCGGCATCGGAGCGGGATCACCCGCGGGCCGGGCGACCCCTCGCGCGCCGTCCGCACCACGACCGGGCTGGCGAGCGCCGCCTCCGTGAGGCGCCGGGTCAGGATCGGCACCGCCTCCTGCAGCTCGGCGCGCGCCAGGTAGGCGCCCAGGCAGTGGTGGGGGCCGGCGCCCAGCGAGAGCGGGGCGGCGCCTCGCCGGGTGATATCGAACGTCTCCGGCGCCTCGAACACCCTGGGATCGCGGTTCGCCGCGCCCGTCGCGGCGATCACCAGCTCGCCGGCCCGGATCGGGACTCCGTCGAGCTCGAGATCGCAGGTAGCGACCCGGATCGCGACGCGCGTCCCCGGGGCGTAGCGGAGGATCTCCTCCGCCGCCGGCTCCGCCAGATCGGGCCGCTCCTGCAGGAGCCGCCGCTGGTCCGGGTGCTCCAGCATCACCAGGAATGCCTTGCCGATCGTGCGCCGGGTGGTGTCGAGGCCGCCGAAGAGGAGCGCCACGATCTGACACACGAGCTCCTCCTCGCTGAACCGATCCCCGTTCTGCTCGGCGGCGGCGAGCGTCGAGATCAGGTCGCCCCTCGGCTCGGCCCTGCGCGCCGCGATGGTCGGCTCGATGTACCTGCGGAGGCCCTCGAACGCGGCCTCGAGCCGGGGCAGGTGCTTCTTCACCTCGAGCCCGACGATGTAACCGAGATCCGAGCACCACCGCCGGAAATCGGGATCTTCGAAGGAGACCGGCAGCCCGAGCAGCTCGATGATGACCTGGCCGGGGAATCGCTCGGCGACCGCGGTGACGAAATCGAACTCGGTTCGATCGCCGATCTCGTCCAGCAGCGCGTGCATCCTCTCCCGCATCCGCGGGCGGAGCGCGTCGACGGCGTCGGGCGTGAAGCCCTTCTTGAGCAGGCCCCGGAGGCGCGCGTGCGCGGCGCCCTCCGTGCTCAGGAGGAACCCCTCGTACATCCGCCGGACGAGGCCATCGGTGACTCCTTGTCTCGTGAGCACGTCGGTGCCCATGTTACGGAACCGAGCGTCGCGGAGGAGATCGTGGACCTCGCGATACCGCAGCACCGCCTTCCCCATCGAGGTCTCGGCATACCAGCAGGCCTCCTGCGCGCGCCGGACGACGTCGCCGCCTTCTTCCATGACATCGTCGGGCTGCAGCGTGTGGGGAGTCGACATGGGGAGCGTCTCCGTGTTATCGCGTGGATGGAAAAGACGGTATCTCGGGAGCGGGGATGAGAGCGACGGTCGCACCCTCGTGGCGCGCTGTCAACCAGCGCTCCACGGCGGGAGTCGCACGCCCGCGTTGGCGCCGAAGCGACCTCGAACTAGAGCGGCGGTCATGAGATGACGACTCCCTGGATGCGCTGAACCACCTGGACTCGACCGCGGAGCTCGAGCGCTGCTTCCACGCGGTGAGCGCCGCGCTGCTCGAAGGGGGGCAGTGAGCGCGGCTGATCAGCGCCCCGGAGCGGCCCCGACGAGCGCGGCGAGCCTCCGCGCGAGATCCGCGCGGAGGAGCTTCCCCGTCGGCGTCCGTGGGATCGCCTCGAGCCTCACCAGGCGGCGGGGCAGCACCGTCGGGGCGAAGACGGCGCGGAGGTGGGCCAGGATCTCCGCGTCGCCGACGGCGCCCTGCGAGCCCACAATCGCGGCGATGATCTCCTCTCCCAGCAGGGGGTGCTGGAGCGCGACGCACGCGGCGTCCTCGACGTGCGGGAGCGCGCGGAGGACGCGGTCCATCTCGTCGAGAGACACCGACTCTCCCCGCACCTTCGCGATGTTCTTGCTCCGCCCCGTGATGGTGAAATAGCGCCGGCCGTCCCCTCGATCTTCGATCTCGTAGCCCAGATCCCCGGAATGGAACCACCCGCCCCGGAAGGCCTCGGCCGTCGCCTCGTCGTTGCCGGCGTAACACGTCATCACGTTGTGCCCACGCATGCAGATCTCCCCGATCTCGCCGGGCGCCGCGCGCTCGCCGCCGCGGTCGAGCACCGCCACCTCGTTGCCGTACAAGGCCGTGCCGATCGAGGGGATCTCCACGTCGAGCATGTGCGCCCGATACGCGTCCTCGGAGAGGTCCGCCGGCATCGTCGTCGAGAAATTGGTGGTCTCCGTGAGCCCGTAGCCCTGGAGGATCCGCGCGCCGAGCTTCTCGCGGACGGCGCGGGCCGTGCGCGCGGTCAGCGGCGCGGCGGCCGAGACGAAGTACTCGAAATCGCCCGGCAGCGCGGGCTGCCGCCACATCCCGAGCAGCGCCTCGAGGATGCTGGGCACGACGCTGGCGATGCGCGGGCGGAACCGCTCGACGAGCCGCGGGTAGCCGAACGGATCGAAGGCGTGCGCGAGGACGGCGTGCGCGCCCGCGGCGAGCGTCGCGAAGATGGTGAAATGAAGGCAGTTCACGTGATGAATGGGGAGGCAGCCGAGGAGGCGGTCCCCGCGCTTCAGCCCGTGGTGACGGCGGAGCGCCTCCGCGTTCACGGCCGCGGCGTAGTGCGACTGCGCGACGAGCTTCGACGTCGCGGTCGACCCCGACGTCCCGAAGAACAGGGCGTCTGCCCGGGGCTCGACGGCGGGATCGGGATCGGACGCGGCGCCGTCCTCGAGCGAAGCGGCCTCGGGGACCGGGATCGCCTCCGGGAGGACGTCGGCCGCAACGTCGGGGGAGCGGAGGACCGCCTTCGCCCCGAGCGCCTCGGTGAGCTGTCGGAGCCGCCCGGCGGGGTCCGCCGGGCTGAGGAGGAGGAGCGCGCAGCCGGCGCGCAACGCGCCGAAGAGGGCGACGACCGAGCTCGCCTCGTTCGTCGGGACGAGCGCCAGGACGTCGCCGGAGCCGACCCCGAGCCGCCGGCGGGCCCACGACGACACCCGGCGGCTCAGGGCCTCGAGATCACGGTAGGTGAGCGTCACGACCCCTCCGTCGGCCCGCGCCGCCGTGAGGAAGGGATCGTCGCCTTGCGACCGCGCGCGAGCGGCGACGTGCGCGAGGATCGTCGGCTCGATCGGGAGCGTTCGATCGAAGGGGACGCCGCCGTAGCTGTGGGCGAGATCGAAGTCGGTCGACATGGGGTCACCCGGGCCCGCGCAGCGCGCGCACGTGGCCGGCGATGGTCCGCGCGTCGCGGAACGTGGCGGGATCGATCAGGTCCGCGGGGAACCGGACCGCGAGGCCCCGCTCGAGATCGAGGATGAAGCCGACCATCTCGAGCGACGCGAGCCCGAGCGCCGAGAGATCCGTGTCGGGGCCCACGGCGGAGGCTCTCTCCGCGTCGACGTGGCGCGCCGCGATGTCCAACACCGCTCGTAGGAGGTCATCCATCGTCTGGAGACTACCTCTCCGGCGAGGGGTCGATCTGCACGTTTTTTCTCCCTGCCCGAGCTGCCGGCGAAGAGGCGCCGACCCGACGGAGAACCGTCGACGAATGCGCCAAGACAGCCGCGGCGGCCGCCGATTGATCCCCCGGGAGGTCCTTGATAGGCTCCGCGTGAGCCGATGGAGCGACTGCTCGCCTTGCCGGTGGCGCAGGCCGGGGACGATCCGCTGTTGAGCGACGAGCGGGGAGCTCCGGTGTGGCCCTACGCCGGCCCCGACGAGAGGGCGCTGCTCGCCCAGGTCGCGACGCTGTTCGGGCGGGAGATCGTCGACGTTCAGCCGGCCTCGAGGGGCCCACGCGACGGCGGCGAACGGCTCGTCGCGGGGTACGACGAGGGCGCCGAGCGGGCAGGCCGCCTGTATGCCCATCTCACCGGGCGCCGCTACGTTCATGTGGGCTCGCCGCGGGAGGCGACGGCGATGGACGCGGTCGACGTCGTCGTCTGCGTCGCCCCGTCCGCGCCGCACGATCTCCTCGACGAGATCACGCGCGCGCGCAGGAATGCTCGTTTGGGGATCCTCTGGGCGGCCGACGCGGGCTCCCTCTCGCGACAGGCCCGGATCCGCGCCGCGGCCGCGCGGCTCGATCCTGCGCCGCTCGATCGGGCCACCGTGCTGAGCCCGATGACAGGGCACATCGAGCCCGTCCGCGTCGGCGCCGTCGAGCTCCGGGGGGCGCTGAAGACGCCCGGCGATCTCGAGACCGGGCCGCACGCCGTCATGGCGCTGACGACGCACTCCGACGGGATCGACGCCTTGCTCGGCGAGCGGGCGACGCTCTGTGCCCTCGTGGACCTCGACCCGAGCTCCGTCCCCGGAGGTCCGTCGCCGAAGTGCGTGATCACCGGCCAATGCCACCGGCAGAAGATGCGGGTGGCGGAGGCGCTGGCGTCCGGCCGGCTCGTGCCGGCGCGCGCGCTGTCGAGCCGGGTCCTCATGTGGAACAGCTGCTTCGGGATCATGGGGCGGCACTGGAGCGTTGTCGACGCCTGGGGGCTTATGCCCCAGCTCCTCGCCTCGGCCGAGGTCGGTTGCCTCGTCGCGCTGCGCGCGATCGTGAACACCGGGCCGGTGCAGGTCATCCCCCTCGTCGCCACGCTGCATGAAGGGGTGAGCGTGGGTGACGCGCTCGCGGCGTGGCGAGAGACGCTCGGGAGACAGTCCCACGCGATGATCCGAGATCGCCTCTTTCTGTTCGGCGATCCCGCGGTCGTCGCAAACCCAGCGCGCGAGGCCGCCCTCGACGAGGCCGCCCTCGACGAGGCCGCCCTCGACGAGGCCGCCTTCGACGAGGCCGCCCTCGACGAGGCCGCCCTCGACATGACGGCGCCCTCGCCCTCGGCCCCCGTCGAGGCCACCGAGGCGCCGCTCATTCTGCGCTTCCTCGAGAACGTGAGAGCGTGGCAGCCCGATCTCTCCCCGGCGGTCGATGCGTGTCGGGCGGCGGTCGAGGCGAGCGAGCTCGCGCGCTCGAGCACGACGCCGGGGCCGCGCGCCGAGCTGGAGGCCGCGTTGCGACGAACGCTCCTCGGGGTGCTGACGAGGACGATGTGGTCGAGCTGGCTGGACTCGTGGCTGCCGACGGCCACTCTCCGCGAGGAGCTGGCCGGCAGGACCTGCGGCGACTGCGGCGCCGACCTCTGGGCGGGAGTCTACGACGTGAGCGCGCCCGGCGGCGCGCCCCGCTATTTCGCCAGCTGCGCCAGCTGCGGCGCCGTCGACGACCGCCCGGCGAGCTGCGACGCCGTGATCGAGCGCGCCGATCACGGCCTCGGGCTCTCGCGGGGGGGGCCCCAGCGCGATTGGAGCGGCGCCCTCGTGTCGGCGCCGATCGGCCCCGATCTCGTGTCGACCGAGTGGCCGCGAGGTGAAGACGATCTGCCCCTACCGGAATGCCGCCTGACGGGAACATCGCAGGTGGGCCCGATATTCAGGCTGGCGATGTTCATCGAAGCTTCGCGTGTGTCGATTCATATGCGGCGCGCATTCCTCGCGACCTCCGATACGCCATGACGCAGCGCTCGGCGAGAAATCGCCCGAGGCGCGGTCCCCCATCGCCCTTGACAGTCCGCCGACCGATCCCATAGCCTCTTCGATTGCTGCGATCAATCGCAGGTATGGGAGGAATCAGCCATGGCGGAACGTGACCTCAAGGATCTCGCGCACAACCTCAATCAAGAGCAGTTGAAGCTCTACAGCGAAAAGCTGAAGGCGCTCTCGGAGTACCGTAAGGCGCAGGCGCGCCTCAACGAGGTGAACCTCGAGCTCATCAAGGCCGGCCTGCGAGTCAACCCGGGCTCCGTCGCCTGCTGGTAGTCGAGAGGGCTCGCTCTCACGAGGGCTCGCGACGCTAGCCCTCGACTCCACGCCCCGCGAAGCCTCCCGACATTCAGCGCGGCCCGACATTCAGCGCGGATCACCGGCGCCTCGCCCCCCGACTCCCTCCGCCCCACGACACAGCGCCGCCGCTGGCCAGCGCTCACCACGTGGCGAACGAGCAGCATCGTCCGCGGCTCCCTTTGGAGCGATCGACCTGCGAGTCCGCGCCGATCCGGTCGTGGAAATCCGGTCAAAACGGGTGACGCGCGCTCTCGCCGCTCCGGCGTGGCCGCCCTTTGCGGTTGTCAGGGGAGGGGCTTCGGGCTAAAGGAAACCCTGGATTTACCAATGGAAACGCGTAAAGGCCCTCCCTCCGACGTCGCTTCGATCATCGGGCAGCTCCGCAGGCCCAAGCGGATGGTGGTGACCGCGGGCATGCCGTACGCGAATGGCCCGTTGCACCTCGGGCACCTCGCTGGAGCCCAGCTGCCCGCCGACATCTACGCTCGGTGGTGTCGAATGCTCATCGGGGCAGAGAACGTGCTGTACGTGTGCGGCACCGACGAGCACGGGTCGACCAGCGAGATCGCCGCGGTCCAGGCCGGGCTCCCCATCCGCGAGTACATCGATCGCATCCAGCAGGCGCAGAAGAAGACGCTCGAGCGGTATTGCATCAGCCTGGACGCCTTCTCGGGCACCTCGCAGCCGGAGACCTTTCCGCTCCAGCGAGAGCTGGCGCACGAGTTCCTGACGCGGTTCTCGGAGAACGGCCTCCTCGAGAAGCGCGCAACGCGTCAGTGGTTCGATCCGAAGATGGGGCGATTCCTCCCCGACCGCTACGTGCGCGGCCGCTGCCCCAACCCGCAGTGCGACAACGAGGACGCCTACAGCGACGAGTGCGACCGCTGCGGCCAGCAGCACGCCCCCGCCGCGCTCCTCAACCCGCGCAGCACGCTGAGCGACGCGGTGCCCGAGCTCCGCGAGACGGTTCACTGGTGGCTCGACATGTGGTCCGTGTCCGAGACGCTGCGCGAATGGATCAGCGGCAAAGAGAAGACGTGGCGGCGCGCCATGCTGTCCGAGGTCCTGGAGACGGTGATGCCCTCGGTGCGCCTCGACCGGGCGCACGAGGCCACCTACAAGGAGATCAAGGCGAGCCTCCCCAAGCACAAGAGCAAGCTCGCCCGCGGGAAGGAGCTCGTTGTCCAGTTCGGCAACAAGGCCGATCTGGAGAGCGGCCGCGCGATCCTCGAGCAGCACGGCGTCCGCGTCGAGCTCGTCGACGAGTGGGCGCACCGGTCGATCACGCGCGACATCGCCTGGGGGATCCCGATCACCGAGGATCCGGACCTCGCGGGCAAGACGCTCTATGTCTGGCCCGACTCGCTCATCGCGCCCATCTCGTTCTCGAAGGTGGCGCTCCGCGACAAGGGGGTCGACCCGGCGCGCTATGCGGAGTTCTGGCGCGATCCCGAGGCCCGCGTGGTCCAGTTCCTGGGGCAGGACAACGTCTACTTCTACGTGCTCATGCAGGGGGCCATGTGGCTCGGGACCCAGGAGGACCCGCACCGGCTGCCGGCGGCGGGCGAGCTCCAGCTCACCGACGTCTTCGGCTGCTTCCACCTCCTCGTCGGCGGCGAGAAGATGAGCAAGAGCCGCGGCAACTTCTTCACCGGCAATCAGCTCCTCGACGAGAAGGGCTACTCCGTCGATCAGATCCGGTATTACCTCGCGCTCCTCTCGCTCGCGGAGAAACCCTCGGATTTCGACTTCGAGAAGCTCGACGAGCGCAACAAGTTCCTCGCCGGGCCGATGAACGCCGCGTTCGAGCGCCCCATCTCGGCTGTGCACTCCAAGTTCGGCGGCAAGGTCCCCGAGGGCGCCCTGCTCGACAAGGTGGTCGCCGACACGGTGCGCATCGTCCAGCGCTACGTGCGCGCCATGGATCGGGCCGACTACCCGAACCTTCTCTTCGAGATCGAGAACTACGCCCGCACGATCAACAGCCTCTTCACGCAGTACAAACCGCACGACGATCGGCACCCGGAGCAGGGGCGCCGCGACGCCCTCTACACGTCGTTCTACGTGCTGAAGACCCTGATGATCATGCTTTACCCGTTCGTCCCCGAGACGATGGATCGCCTCCGCGTGTCGCTCCGGCTGCCGCCCGAGGTGTTCCGCCTGGAAGAGCTCGGCACGCCCATCCCCGCGGGCCACGAGATCGGCGCCAAGCAGCCGTATTTCCCGGCGCCGTCGAGGGAGGGCGAGACCTGATCGAGGGCACCTTCACCGAGCGCGCGGGCGACGCCCACGTCGGGCGGAGGCGAGATCTGCTCGAGGGCGGCGCCGCCCTGCAGCCGTGCGCAGACGTGCTCCGCGCGTCGGCCGCAGAGTTTCCGGACGCGGTCCGCGAGCGCCTCCTCCGCGAGCTCGGCGAGCGCGGCCTCGTCGCCGTCCAGCTCGACGAGCCGCTCTCGAACGATCGATTCACCACCCTGGGATCGCTCCTCGGGATCGCCTCTCCGGAGACGGATCCAGCGGTGCTCCCGTACGTGGAGAGGGGCGTGATCCTCAACCTCGTGGCCGAGCACGGGCGCACGGAGGACGTCTCTCTCCAGCCCTTCGCGACGAACCCGCTGACGCTCCACAGCGAGGGCAGCGGCCGGCGGGCCGAGGAGCAGCCTCGGTACATCGTCCTGATGTGCCGCGATCCCGGCGACGAAGGGACCGCGGCCCAGACCGTCCTCGTCCCGATGGCGGCCGTCGCAGAGGGGCTGTCGCCAGACGCGCTGGCGACGCTGGAGCAGACACGATATCGAAGGAGCCCCGACGGTCCATGGATCGCGCGGCGCGTCGACGGTCGGTGGGTGTTCTCGTTCCGCGACTTCCTCTCGCAGCCGCTCGAGTGGACGCACGCGGGGCACGCCCCCTCCGCGGACGCCATCAACGGCGCGCTTCGCGACCTGCTGGCGTCGATGTACGCTCCCAGCGTCGCAATCCGCGTCCATTGGACGCGCGGAAAGCTCGTCATCATCGACAACACGTTCTTTTTCCATGGGCGGACGGCCGGGCGAAGCGCCGGATCGAGCCGGCGCCGCCATCTCCAGCGCCTGCGGATCCTCGCCGGCCCCTCCGCCTGACGGGCCAAGCCGGCCGGAGAGCTCCACGACGTCGCGAGAGGCGACAATCGACCAGGACGCCTGGTAGGCTGAGCCCATGGCGGGGATGGATCCAGCGACGGATTTTTCGGTTCACCGGATCGAGTGCGGCAGCCTGAAGAGGCTCCCGCACCCGACGTGGCCCTGCGAGCTCTGGAGCTATCGCCCGGGGCCGTGGCAACCTCCTGCGGAGGGGACTCACTACGGCGCTGTCTTCTCGGGGAGGCTGACCCTCCGTTGCCGCTCGGGGGTCTTCGAGATCGGCGCGGGGATGGTGTTCTGCGTCCCGGGAGAGCTGGCGTTGCACGGCGAGGGGGAGGCGTTCGGGATCACCCACGTTCGGAGCAAAGGGTTCTTCCAGATCGCCGGGCCGATCGAGGCGTCCGGGCGGCTCCGCTACATCGACGGTTGCACCGACTCCCTGCTCATCGCCCCTCAGGTCCGGGGCGAGCCGTGCCTCAACCACCTGCATTTCCCCCCTCGTACGGACCAGACGCTCCACACCCATCCTTCGCTCCGCGCGGGGCTCATCATGCGAGGGCGCGGCGTCTGCAGGCTGGGCGACCGGCGGGTGCCGCTCTCGCCCGGGCTGGTGTTCCACCTGCCGCCGGGCTCGAAGCACGCGTTCCAGACCGAAGCGGAGAGCATGGATGTCGTCGCCTTCCACCCCGACAGCGACTTCGGCCCCGTTCACGACGATCACCCGATGATCAACCGGACCATCGTGGACGGCATCTCCGCGCGGCACGTGGAGCGGATTCGCACAGCCGAGCAGCCCAATGAGTGAGGAGCGAACCAGGGCTCCGCGGCCCCCAGCGCCGGCGGAGCTCGCTGGGCAAGAGCTCCAGCTCTTCGCCAGGGCCCCGCGCGCGCGCCCCTTCGATCTGCCCGACGAGGCGCACGAGGCCGCGCGGCGCGCCCGCTCCCTCGGGGATTTCGACGATACGTTCGTGCCGACCGTCGACGAGCGCATGCTCGACGTGTACGCGCGGGCGAAGAACCCCGATGATCCGATCGAGCTGCGGGATCTCTGGCTCGGACGCGTCGAGCACGAGCTCGGCAGGCACGCGCACAGGCCATCGCTCGCCGAGCGCTGGCGCGCCGCGACGCTGCGGAGGCAGGTCCACCCGAGCGAGGTGCTCACCTCGCGCGCGACCGTGCGCTTCATCAAGGAGCTCTTCAACTGGTTCTTTCGCGACGACCTCTACGGGGAGCTCCGGTCCGACGATCACATCATCCTCTCGAGCGGGTCCGTCGACGAGCAGGCGTGGGGCCTCCCGGAGGCGTTGAAGGACTGCGTCCGCTTCGCGCTCGAGCGGGACTGGTACGGCTACTCCGACTCGTGCGGGCGCCGCCCGGCGCGTGAGGCTGTCGCCATGTACGAGAACGCTCGGATCGACGGGGCGGTCTACACGGCCGACAACGTCGCGCTGACGATGGGCGGGACCTTCGCGATCAGCGCGCTCGCGGACTTCATCCTCTCGGGCGCGCCGAGGGAGGGGGCGCCCGTGCTGTGCGGGATCCCCAACTATCCCCCTCTCGTGGAGTCGATAGCCCGTCGGCGCAACGTCGAGCTCGTTCCCCTCCCGTCGAGGGCCGGCCACACGTCGCTCGAGCCGCTGATCGCCGCGCTCACGCCGCGCACCCCGCTCGTCCTCCTGCAGACGGTCGCGAACCCGACGGGGGCGGCGGTCTCCGACGCCGATCTCGGGCGGCTGATCGGCGCCGCGTCTCCGTCGACGATGATCGTGCTCGACGAGTGCCACGAGTGGCTCGGCCCGCTCGGGCGGTGCTCGCAGCGGCGCGCGGCCACCAACGTGATCCGCGTCTTCAGCGCCTCGAAGACATGGTCGGCGCCGGGGCTGAAGATAGGTTGGTTCCTCGCCGACGCGGGGTTCATGGCCGACTACTACGAATACGCCTCGACGACCTTCGGCGGGCCGCCTTCCTTCTTCTACACGCTGGTGGAGGTGCTGGCGCGGATGGAGCGCTGGCTCATCACCGGCGTCACGGAGCCGGGAGCGGCCGAGGTCGACGAGTTCGAGCGCTCCTACGGGTTGGATCGCGCGCAGCTCTCGATAGCTTATGAGAGATATCGGACCGAGCGGCGCGCGCGGCAGGACGCGTTGCAGACGCTGCGCGATGCCTCCATCGGCCGGCTCGCGCGAGCGTCCGCGCGAGTCATCTCGCCGCGCTGCTCGATCAACCTCGCCGTCGAGCTACCGGGGTGGAACGACTCGTATCGGTGCTTCCGCGATCTCCTCCGGCAGAGCCGCGTGGCGGTCTTTCCAGGCATCCTGACGTTCTGCTTCTCGGGCGGGATCGTCAGGGTCACGACGGCGCGCCAATGGCACGATCTCTCGTCGGCAATCGCGCGGCTGGAGGCCCAGCTCGGCCTCCCGGGGGGCCGCTGATCGGAAGGCGCGGCCGCCGTGGTTCACGAGCGTGAAGGCGTCTCGCATCTTCTGCTGCACGGTGCCATAGGCTTCCAACACACGCGCTGATCGCCGCCTCCACAGCCGCGATGACCGCGGGGACGGATGATCCACGGCGTCGACCTTGCTCGACGGACGCGCCGCCCTGCGATAGCAGTTGAGCTACCCCGGGCATCACGTCGCCCGGGCGGCGCGACATGAGCGTAAGGGCGCGCACGCAGGGCACGGCTCTCGGGCACGAGGCCGCGCTCCGCGCGCGCGGGGGAGGTGGGAGCCTATGTTGAGCGGTGCTGATGTTTCCGTCCACCAGGGAAATATCCAGTGGGACGCGTTCGCCTCACGGCTCGATTTCGTCTTCATCCGGGCGACGTATGGGATCGAGGGGGTCGACAGGAGGTTCGCGACCAACCGCGCCGAGGCCGCGCGCTGCGGGCTCCTCCGGGGGTATTACCATTACGCGTTACCGCGCCTCGACGCCGCCGAGCAGGCGCAGAGGCTCTGCAGCGCGGTCGGCGACCTCGAGCCCGGGGAGCTCGACATGGTGCTCGACCTCGAGGAGACGCAGCACGCGGGCAACAACGGCCATGTCTGGACGTCGCAGGACACCCTGGCTCTCCAGGTGTGGACCCGCCGCTTCGTCCAGGAGGTGAAGGCGCGCTACCCGGGCCGCTCCGTCATCCTCTATACCCGCCACAACTTCTGGCACGATCACCTCGGCGGCAGCTCCGAGTTCGTCGACTGCCCGCTCTGGATCGCGAACTATACCTATGGCCTCGACTCGGTGCGGGCGAGGCCCCCGGCCAACCCGAAGGAATGGGCGGACTGGGCGCGCAGGAAGCCGCTCAGGGCCTGGGACCCCTGGTCCGCGTGGTCGTTCTGGCAGATCACCGCCAAGGCCGTGATGCCGGGCGTCCGGACCAACACGGTGGACGCCAACCTGTTCAATGGAACGGCGAGCGATCTGCGGCGCCTCGCCCGGCTCGAGGCCGGGTCCGTGACGTCCGAGCCGCTGCCCACGGCCGACGCGCTCTGCCAGAAGCTGCTCTCGCAGGCGGATGACAGATACATCTTCGGACACGAGGTGCGCCTCACCGACCCCAACCCCTCCGCGTTCGATTGCTCCGAGCTCATCGAGTGGGGCTGCGCCCAGCTCGCCGTCGAGCCCACGATGCCTGACGGCTCCTGGATGCAGGCGCGCCACGTGAAGGCGGCGCGGCTGCTCATGCCGGTGGACACGGCGATCGCGACCCGCGGCGCCCTCCTGTTCCGCTTCTCGGCGGATCCGTTCACGGGCGGGCGCCCGGAGCACGCCCACGTGGCCATGAGCCTGGGCGACGGCCGCACCATCGAGGCGCGCGACACCGCGCATGGCGTCGGCGTGTTCCCGGCGCTGGACCGCGGCTGGACACACGCGGGCCGGATCCCGGGCCTCGACTACGGCGCCTCGCCGCCCGGCGGCGGGCTCGCGCGCGGCGCCAGGGGGCCCGAGGTGAAGGCCTGGCAACAGCACCTGTTGATGTGGCGCGCCGGGCTCCTGCCGCGGTCCGGCGCGGACGGCGAGTTCGGCACGGAGACCGAGGCGGCCACGCGGATCTTCCAGCAGGAGATGGGGTTGCCCGTGACCGGCGCGGTCGGGCCCGAGACGCGCGACGCCATGCAGCGCGCGCTGCCGCGCCCGCCCTGCGCGCTCGAGCTGCCGCGCGCGCTGGGCCGAGCGCTCCTGGGCGTCGTCGGCCAGGGGGCGGCCGCCGGAGGCGCGGCGCGCGCGGCGGGGCGGCAGGCAGAGCTCCAGGGAGCGGTGAGCGGGTCGGCGGCGATGGCGACGCCGGGCCACGACGCGGCCGGCGTCCGCAGCTACACGTTCGCGGAGAGCGGCTTCCGGTTCACGGTGACCGCCACCCCCGAGCCGGTCGCGGCGGCTCGGGCGAACGACGCCGGGGGCGCCGTGGCGTTCTTCGCGTCGAGCCAGGCGCAGCCCGGGTCCGCGCGTCTGGCGCCCGTGTTCGACGGGACGGGACTCGACTGGCTGCCGCCGCGCGATCCGGGCGCGCTCACCGGCACGAGGTTCTACGAGCAGGTCCGGGGCCTGTCGCTCGCGGCGCGGGAGGAGCTCTTTCTCCAGGAGGTGCTGCGGGGGAACGTGCCCAGTTTCCTGCGCCGCTTCCATCGCGTCACGGTCGAGGCGCCCGACGGAAAGCGGGGCGTCGCGTACGTGTGCGCCGACTACCTGGCGATCGGCCCGGACACCGATTTCCTGCGCATGCCGCTCACCGGCGTCACCGCCCAGCGCGTGGCGGATGCGTGCGGCTGCGTGCTGCCGACGAAGAAGCTCGTGAAGGACATCTATGCCGCCTCGCGGAAGCAGACGGCCATCCCGTTCGATCCCCAGGACGGCACCAAGGTGGAGCGCTTTCGTGACCACCACCTGGCCATCGAGCAGCACCGGGTCGGCGAGCTCGGCGAGCTGCTCGCGGGACACAAGAAGGACGTCGTGGTGACCAACCGGCTGCACCACCACGCGCGCCGGCTGGCGATCTTCGGCTTCTACAAGGCGGACGGCAAGCCGTGGCAGCCGCTGGACACGTCGCTCCGGCGGCGGCTGCCGCACGAGGACACCTACGCCGACTACAGCCACGGGGTGCGGCTGATCGGCGGCCTGATGGCCCTCGGGTCGGAGCAGCGCTGCGTGGCCGACGTCCTGCTCGACCCGGCGCTGTGCGGCCTCGTGAGCGACGAGGGGATCATCAGCGTTCCGAGGTACGAAGTGCACCCGCTCGGGTGACCGTTGCGGTCGTTTTGCCGCGGCCGAACGTCGGGGTGAGGTGAGGGGTGGGGCTCGGCTACACTCCGCGGGTAGCAGGAGGAGTCCCCGCGATGGAGCTGAGACGCACGAAGGCCATGGGCGATCACGGCAGCCTCATCGATGCGCTCGCGTCGGTCAGCGAGGCGGAGCTGCTCGACGCGATCGTCGCGCTCGCGAGGCCGCGGCACATGTTCCGCCAGCGCGCGGAGAACCGCCGCGCGGCGCAGTACGTCGCAGGTGCGCTCGAGGAGCAAGGCTATGCCGTCGAGGTCGAGGGCGAGCTCGCGAACGTGGTCGCGATCCCTCGGGCCGCGGTCGATCGCCCGATGATCCTCGTCGGGGCGCACTACGACAGCGTGCCCGACACGCCCGGCGCCGACGACAACGCGAGCGGGATCGCCGCGATGCTCGCCTGCGCGAGGGCGCTCTCGCGCTTCGAGCCGGCCCTGCCGGTGGGCTTCGTGGCCTGGAACGGCGAGGAGGACGGGCTGCTCGGCAGCGTCGAGTTCGTGGCGCGCCATCGATCGCAGGGCGGAGCGCCGATCGCCGCCGTGCACGTGCTGGAGATGGTCGGCTACGCGAGCCACGAGCCGGGATCCCAGCGGATGCCGGTCCCGGTCCCCGGCGCGCCGGACGTCGGCGACTTCATCGGGCTGCTCACGAACCACCGCTCGAACCACCTCGTGGAGCTCGCCGCGAAGCAGGCAGAGGCGCTGGTGCCCGAGCTGCCGGTCGTGGGCCTCAAGGTCTACCTCGGCCTCGAAGAGTGGCTCCCCGTGCTCCACCGGAGCGATCACTCGCCGTTCTGGAAGGCGAAGATCCCCGCCATGCTCTGGACCGACACGGCGGAGTTCCGCAACCCGAACTACCACCGCCCGACGGACACCCCCGAGACGCTCGACTATGGCTTCATGCGCCGCGTGACGCAGCTCGTCCTCGCGACGGTGACGCGGCAAGTCCGGACCGGCTAGAAGGAGAACCCCATGGTCATCGAGCTGACCCCGAGCTTCAAGGTGATCGACGCGCGCTTCCGCAAGCTCGCGCTGCCGCACGTGCACGTCGAGAAGCTGTACACGGGCTGCCGCTGGGCGGAGGGGCCGGCGTGGTTCCCGGCGGGGCGCTACCTCGTCTGGTCGGACATCCCGAACGACCGCATGATGCGCTGGGATGAGACCGACGGCTCGGTCTCGGTGTTCCGCCAGCCCGCGATGAACACCAACGGCCACACGGTCGACCTGCAGGGCCGCCTCGTGTCCTGCGAGCACCGCGGCCGCTGCGTCTCGCGCACCGAGCACGACGGCTCGCGCACGGTGCTCGCGTCGCACTTCGAGGGAAAGCGGCTGAACTCGCCGAACGACGTGGTCGTGAAGTCCGACGGCAGCGTCTGGTTCAGCGACCCGAGCTACGGCATCGACAGCGACTACGAGGGCGACGCGTCGCCGAGCGAGCAGGGCGCGCAGCGCGTCTACCGCCTCGACCCGGCCTCCGGTGCGCTGACGGTCGCCGCGGACGACTTCGTGCAGCCCAACGGCCTCGCCTTCTCGCCGGACGAGTCGCTGCTGTACATCGCCGACACCGGCGCGACGCACGTGAAGGGCGGCCCGCACCACGTGCGCAAGTTTCGCGTCGACGCGAAGGGCACGCTGACCGGCGGCGAGGTGTTCGCGATCTGCCCGGTGGGCGTGTACGACGGCTTCCGCGTCGACGTGCACGGCAACCTGTGGCTGTCGGCCGGCGACGGCGTGCACTGTCACGCGAGCGACGGCGCGCTCCTCGGGAAGGTGCTGATCCCCGAGACGGTGTCCAACGTCTGCTTCGGCGGCGCCAAGCGCAACCGCCTGTTCATCTGCGGCACGACCTCGCTCTACGCCGTCTACCTGAACACCCGCGGCGCCGGGCGCTAGAATACCGATCACGTTGAAACCCGGAGAATTTTCACAGGGAGGCGGGGAGGCGGGGAGGAAGAAAAAAATGAATCTCTCGCTCTTCCCGTCTCTCGCTCCCCGCCTCCCCGCCTCCCTGTGAAATTCCTGCTTTCTCTCGTGGTTTCAACCCGTTTGTCGCTCTAGCTAGCAGCGATGACCGCGGTCCGGCGCCTGCACCGCTTGACGCGGCCTGGAACGGGTCAGCGTCCCTCCTGATGCTGTCGGCCGTAGACCAGCAGCATGGCGATGATCACGGCGCCATAGATGATCTGGCGGCCGGCCTCGGGCATCTGCAGCACGCTGAGCATGCTCTGGAGCAGCACGATCAGGATGGTGCCAAGGACGGTGCCGAGGTACGTCCCGCGCCCGCCCATGATGTTGGTTCCGCCGATCACCACCGCGGCGATGGCCGGCATGAGGTAGTCGTTGCCCATGGCCTGGTAGGCCTTGTGCGAGAAACCGGCCAGCAGCATACCGGTCATGGCGGAGCACACGCCGCACATCACGAAGGCGCCGATCAGCACCAGGTGCGTTCTGACGCCCGACAGGTAGACGGCCTGCTCCTGGTTGCCCACGGCATAGATGTAGCGACCGAGCGCGGTCCTCTTCAGCACGAAGGTGCCGACGCCACCGACCAAGATCCAGACGAACAGCGAGTTCGGGATGGAGAGCGTCTTGCCCACGGCCAGGACCTCCATCCACTCCGGTGCCTCGCTGCGCGGAGCGAAGCCGCCGGTGTAGAGCACCATCAGCCCCTGAAGCACGGTGTTCGTGCCCAGCGTGAAGATCATCGAGGGCACGCGCAGGTAGGCGACGCCGAGCCCGTTCAAGAGACCCGCGGCGGCGCCGACGGCCAGGCCGCAGGGCAACGCGGCCCAGCCGCCGATCCCTGCGGCCAGCATGGCGCTCGAGGTGAGCACCCACGGCAGCGAGAGATCGATGTGACCGAGCAGGATCACGATCATCATGCCCGTGGCGGCCACGCCCAGGAAGGCCGCGATCTGCAGCTGTTGCAGGATGTAGTACGGGCTCAGGAAGCTCAGCGTGCCCTGGGTGACCAGCGTGCCGATCGAGCCGGTCACGAGCACGACGCCGATCGACAGCAGCGCGTACCAGGTCGGCTTGTCGATCTCGCCGAGTCGGCTCTTGAGGGAGAGGGGCTGTTGCATCGAGCTCACCTGAAGACGTGCAGCCGGTTCTTGACGCGGATGACCCAGAGCGCGCCGAGGCAGACGGCCGCGAGCAGGATGAGGCCCTCGAACAGCGGCTGGTAGAGCGGGTTGGCGAGGAGGCCCAGCGCCGAGCCCTCGTCGAAGACGCGGAAGTTGAAGGCGACGGAGCGGAGCACCAGCGCGCCGAAGAGCGATCCGATGGCGCCGCCGATCCCTCCGTACAGCGAGGTGCCCCCGATCACGACGCTGGCGATGGAGTTCAGCGTGTAGGAGCCGGCTTGTGGGATGTCGGCGTTGCCCGACGTCGTCTGCAGCGCGAGGTAGAGGCCGCCGACGCTGGCGAAGAACCCCGACAGCGTGTACGCGGCCAGCTTGACGCGCTTGATGCGGACGCCCGACATGTACGCCGCCTCCTGCGACGCGCCGACGGCGTAAGCGCCGAGGCCGTAGCGGGTGCGGCGGTAGTAGGCCCAGAGCAGCGCGAGCAGCGCCATCCAGATCGCGGGCGACGGGATCTTGCCGACGAAGCCGAGCGCGCCCTCGAGGGGGGCGGCGCCCGCGACCTGCAGCAGCTCGTTGAGATCGAAGGTGGCCGCGAACGCCAGATCGCCGTCGACCTGGCCGCCGGGCGTCGGCCTCAGGAACAGCGCGACGCCGAGGAAGATCGTGCCCGAGGCCAGGGTGGCGATGATCGGTTGCAGACGGCCATAGACCACGAGGCAGCCGTTGAGCAGGCCCGCCGCCATGCCAACGGCCAGGCACAGCAGGATGCCCAGGAACATCGTGAGCGCGCTGCCGGCGAGGACGTGCGAGGCCACGCAGTTGACGAGCGTGATCACCGCGCCCACGGACAGATCCAGGCCGCCGGTCAGCACGGGGATCGTCTGGGCCATGGCCGCCGCCACCAGCACGAACGACTCGTTGGCGTTCTGCCCCAGCAGCGGCGCGCTGAAGCCCTTGGGATGGGACAGCGAGTAGAGCCCGTAGAACAAGATGCACAGACCGACGGCCACGAGCAGGCCCTGGTTCTGGCGCAGGCGGAGCTTCCAGTCGTTCA
Organism: Sorangium sp. So ce363; assembly: GCF_051520435.1. Classification (NCBI taxonomy): domain Bacteria; kingdom Pseudomonadati; phylum Myxococcota; order Polyangiales; family Polyangiaceae; genus Sorangium; species Sorangium sp. So ce363. Next base: position 11,364,602 of record NZ_CP150333.1, read on the forward strand.
TCGTGCCTCCGATGGCGCGCGTTCGTCTTCGCGCTTCGCGCGATCAGGCCCGCCGCGCAGACCGAGGGCCAGGTCCAGGATGTTCTTTTCGGTGATGTCGGGCCCCACGAGCTCGCCCTGCACGCGGTTCCGGTAAAGGACGAGCACGCGGTCACAGCAGCCGATCAGCTCGTCGTAGTCCGTGCTGTAGAAGAGGATGGACGTGCCGGCGTCCGCCAGCTCGCGGAGCAGCTGGTAGATCTCCTGCTTCGTGCCGACGTCGATGCCGCGGGTGGGATCGTTGAGCATCAGCAGCCGCGGCTCCGTCATCAGCCACTTGGCCAGCACGACCTTCTGCTGGTTGCCCCCGGACAGCGACGAGACCGGGTGATCGAGCGAGCCGATCTTGATCTGGATGCGGCGCACCATCTCGTCGATGCGCGCCGCCTCGCGCCGGCGGTCGAGCACCAGGCCGCGCGTGAACTTGTCGAGCGACGCCAGCGACAGGTTCGTGGCGATGGACATCGGCAACATCAGGCCTTCGGTCTTCCTGTCTTCGGGCACGAGGGCGATGCCGTGCGCGCGGCCCTTGGCCTGGCGCGGGCTCGTCAGCTTGACCGGCTTGCCGTCGATCTTGATCTCGCCGCGCACATCCCTGAGCACACCGAACAAGCCGAGCAACAGCTCGCGCTGGCCCTGGCCGTCGAGCCCGCCGATGCCGAGGATCTCGCCCTTGCCGAGCTTGAACGACACGTCCTCGAGCTGCCGCTCCCAGCTCAGGCCGCTCACCTCGAGCAGCGTCGCCGGGAAGCTGCGGGCCGCCGGCTTCGGCGGGAAGACGTGACCCATGTCGCGGCCGATCATGAGCTCCACGATCTGGTCGTCGCTGCGCTGGCCCTTGGCGAAGGTCTCGATGTGCCGACCGTTGCGGAAGACCGACATCACGTCCGCGAGCTCCTTGATCTCGTGCATGCGGTGCGAGATGTAGAGCATGCCGACGCCCTGAGCCTTGAGCTCGGCCAGGAGCTCGTAGACCTTCTTGACGTCGGTGTTGGTCAGCGCGGAGGTGGCCTCGTCCAGGATCAGCAGCCGCGGGTTCTTGCCGAGCGCCTTCGCGATCTCGACCATCTGGCGGCGCGAGAGCGGCAGGTCGCTCACCCAGGCGTTCGGGTTCACGCCCTCGCAGCCGACGCGCGCCAGGAGCTCCTCGGCCCTGCGGACCTGCGCCTTGCGATCGAAGAGCCCCAGGCGGCTCGTCGGCATGGTGATGCCGATGTTCTCGGCCACGGTCAGCGTCGGCATCAGGGACAGCTCCTGAAAGACGCAGACGATGCCGGCGGCGTTCGCCTCGATCGGGTGGTCGAACCGGACCGGCTTGCCGTGGAGCAAGAGCTCCCCGGCGCTCGGCTTGACCACGCCGCCGATGATCTTGATCAGGGTGCTCTTGCCCGCGCCGTTCTCGCCGAGGATGGCGTGCACCTTCCCCGGCTCGCAGGCGAAGTCGACGCCGCTGAGGGCGGTGACTCCGCCATAGTGCTTGGAGACGGCCCGGAGCTCGAGAAGCGGAGGGCTCACCGGTTCGGTCATGATGCTGGGGCGCCCGCGGGGCGCTACTTCACGTCTACTTCACGTTTCACGTCTACTTCACGTTTCACGTCTGCTTCACGTCTACTTCACGTCGGATTCCGACTCGTTCATGATCTTCACGCCCGAGATGTTGACCCCGCAGGGCGGGAACTCGTTGGGCGTGAAGAAGTTGTCGGAGAGCTGGGAGAAGAAGCTCTCGCCGTCCTTCAGCGTTGTGTGATCGGCGGCGGGGATCGGCACGGAGATCATCTGCGGCAGCACCTTGCCTTGCAGGCCCTCGAGCGCCGCCTTCATCGCGATGGCCGCGAGCCCCGGCGACTGGCCGAGCGACAGGCCCTTCATGCCCTGTTCGTGGTGCTTCGCGATCAGCTTGCGCACGCCGTTCTCGGCCTCCGTGGCGACCGGGATCGGCTTGTGTCCGGCGTCGAGCAGCGCGCGGACGGCGCCCGTCGAGCCGCCCTGCGCGAAGAGCGCGTCGAACTGGCGGTGCACGGCCAGCGCGTCGGCCACCGCCTTCTGCGCCTTGCCGTCGTCCCAGCTGCCCACCACCTCCACGATGGTGTAGCTCTTCCCCGGCGCTTCCATGACCTGGCGGAAGCCGAGGTGGCGGTCGCGATCGACGGAGTTGCCCTGCAGGCCGCGGACCTCGAGCACCTTGCCCTTCCCGCCGAGCTGCTTGTCGAGGAACTCGCCCCACTGGCGCCCCATCGCCAGCTGGTCCTCGTTGACCTGCATCACCTTGTCCGTGTCGAGCACGTTGTCGAACGGAACCAGGACGACGTCCTTCTTGTCGGCGAGCCGGATCACGCGATCGAAGCCGTCGGGGCTGACGGCGAGCGTGACGATGCCGTCGAAGCCCTGGTTGATGAAGTCCTCGATCGCACCGAGCTGGGCCGCGACGTCGGTGCCGGTCGACACCACCTTGAACTCCTTGATCAGCGGCGCGATGGCCGGATCCTTGGCGAAGGCCTTGGCCGTCTTGACCATCTGGATGCGCCAGGCGTTCCCGACGTAGCCGTTGACGAGCGCGAGGCGGAACGGCGGCTTTCGCGCCGTCCACTGCAGATACTTGGTGTCCTGCTTCCACGGCGCGAAGCACTCGGGGTTATAGCCGGGCCCTGGCACGACCTTGGGCCCTTGCCCGCTCGGCGCCTGCGCGGCCGCGACGCTCGGCGCCTGCGCGGCCGCGGCGCTGGCGGAGCCTGCTGCGGCCGGAGCGCTGTCGGGCTTGTCTTTGCAAGCAGACAGACCAGACAGACCAGACAGACCCAAGAGCCCGAGCGCGCAGCTCAACACCGCCGCCGCGCGCCGCGCCGATCCACGTGACTTCAACTGGCCAATCGACATCGTGCCGCTACCTTTCGAGCAAAGAGACGTGGTCGGATAGAGACCTCTACGGCCCATCCCACGTCGTCACGTTCTCGCCCTCACGAACCACGAGGGCAATGTCTGCGTGCCGCCGTATTGCTCACGGCAAAAGCACTGGGGTACAAACGATTCGCGTCTGGCGAGCGACGGTGTCGCGCGTCATTCCCGGGCACCACGCGGATTTCGCGAGCGCCCTCGAAATTCAATGACGCGATCGGCGACGCTCGTGGGGCCTACCACGAGAGATCTTCTGGTTTCGTGGCCTAGGAAATCCAAACGCGATCCGGAAGTCAAGTTCCTCGTTGTGAACGTTCCCATCTCGTACAGCCACGCTGCACGCGCTGGCTGAATGATGAAACTTCACGCGAATCGCCTTTCTCCTGGAAAAATGGCGCTATATCAAAAGCTTATGTGCCAGAGGAGCTCCGCTCAGCGGCGATGGCGTGACCGAGGAGCCCTATGATGCGTTCCGCGTCATAGACGCAACCACCCCAGCTGCCGCCGCTGGCATCCTGAAGCGCAGCCCACAACCGCGTATCCGCGTTCACTCGGCCGTCGGGTTGAAGGGCTGGATTGGGCGAGCGGGCGGCAAGACCGCCTGCGTCCACACCCACGACGTCCACCGTCCCCTCCAGCTTGCGCGTGTCGATCCGCAGCCTGATGCGGTCGCCGTCGCGCACGCGGCCGATGGGTCCACCCGCCCACGCCTCCGGGCTGACGTGGCCGATGCACGCCCCGGTGGACACGCCGGAGAAACGACCGTCCGTGACCAGGGCGATACGATGCCCCTCCTTCACGTGCTTGAGGGCAGAGGTGATCTGGTACGTCTCCGGCATCCCGATACCGGGGCCGATGCCGATCAGCACCATCACGTCACCCGGTTGCACGGCGCCCGTCTTGATCGCCTCGATCGCCGCGTCCTCGCTGCCGAACACGCGCGCAGGCCCTTCGTGCAGATAAACGCCGTCCGGTCCGATCACCTGGGGAGCGATCGCGGTGCTCTTCACGAGCGCTCCCTCGGGCGCGAGGTCGCCGCGCAGGAAGGTCACCGTGCTGGTGAGGCCGCGCTCGCGTGCCTCCCCGGCGGACATGATCACGTCGTCCGGATCGATGCCGTCCAGCTGCCGTAGCTTGTCGCGCAGGCGCCGGCGCCGCTCGCTGCGCTCCCACCACTCGAGGTTCTCGCCCAGGGTCCGGCCGCTGACGGTGCGCGCGCCGAGCCGCAGCAGGCCGAGCTCGCGCAGATGGAGCATGACCTCCGGGACGCCTCCCGCGAGGAAGACCTGAACCGTGGCGTGGTGTTTCGGCCCGTTGGGCAGCACGTCCACGAGCCGCGGAACGAGGGCGTTGATGCGCGCCCAGTCGTCCACCGTGGGGCGCCGAAGCCCGGCCGCGTGGGCGATCGCCGGCACATGGAGCACCAGGTTGGTCGACCCGCCGACGGCGGCATGCAGCACCATGGCGTTGTGGACCGAGTCGTCGGTGACGATGTCCCGCGTGGTCGCTCCACGTCGCTCGAGGGCCATGAGCGCGTGCGCGGAGCGGCGGGCGAGGTCGCGCCAGATCTCGGCGCCCGACGGGCTGAGCGCGCCGTGCGGGAGGGCGAGGCCGAGCGCCTCCGCCACCACCTGGCTCGTCGCGGCCGTGCCCATGAACTGGCAGCCGCCGCCGGGGGAACCGCAGGCGCGGCAGCCCATCTCGGCGGCGTAGTCGAGGCTCACCTCCCCGCGCGCATAACGCGCCGCGAGCGTCTGGACCTTGGCGGTGTCCTCGGCCTCCTCCGCGAGGAGCGTGACGCCTCCCGGCACGAGCACCGTGGGGAGATCGAGGGTGCCGGCGAGCGCCATCAGCATGGCCGGCAGGCCCTTGTCGCAGGTGGCGACGCCGAGCACGCCTCGGCGGGTGGGCAGCGAGCGTATCAGTCGCCGAAAGACGATGGCGGCGTCGTTGCGGTAAGCGAGGCTGTCGAGCATGCCGACGGTGCCGTTGGTCCGCCCGTCGCACGGATCGCTGACATAGCCGGCGAACGGGATGGCCCCGCCGGCCGTGAACGTGCGGGCTGCCTCCTCCATGAGCAGCCCCACCTCCCAGTGCCCGGTGTGGTACCCGAGCGCGATCGGCGTGCCGTCGGGCGCGCGGATCCCCCCCTGCGTGCTGAGCACGAGGAACTGCTTCCCGTTCAGGCGCGCAGGATCCCACCCCATCCCGGCATTCTGAGTCCAGCCGAACAGCTCGCCGCTGGACATGGCGCGCAGCTGCTCGGCGCCGAGCGGGAGGCGCCCCGACGGTCCGGGCGCGGTCGTGCGCAGGGTGTAGATCGCCTCGCTGCCGGACTCGAATACCGGGTCGTGGCTCATGCGCGGGGTGCGATGGGGTCGCGGGTGGCCCGGCCGTCGACGAGACGCGATATTCCGAGCGGATTCTCGTCGCGCAGCTCCAGCGGGAGCAGCGCGGGCGGGCACGACTGGTAGCAAACGGGGCGCGCGAAGCGGAGGATGGCCGCGGTTCCAACCGACGTGAAGCGCGCGTCGCTGCTCGCTGGATACGGCCCGCCGTGGTGCATGGCGTGCGACACCTCCACGCCGGTCGGGTAGCCATCGAAGACGAGGCGGCCCGCGACCCGGCCGAGGACATCGACGAGGTCCTGGGCGGCGGCGAGGTCGCCGGCGGTCCCGTGAAGCGTGGCGGTGAGCTGGCCGTCGAGCGCGCCGAGGAGCTGGAGCAGCTCTCCGCGGTCCGAAGCGGTGACGAGCAGCGTGTACGGTCCGAAGATCTCGTGCGCGAGGTGCGGCTCCCGCGCGAAGTCGGCGGCGGAGACGCGAGCGACGCGCGCGCCGGCGTCGGTCAGCCACTCCACGCCTCTCAGCTCCCGCACGGAGCGGTCGAACGACGCCTGGATACCGGCGTGCAGCATCACACCCGGCGTGATGGCGCGGGCCCGGTCGGCGACCGACCGCGCGAACGCATCCCATTCGGGGGAGGCCAGCCCCAGGACAAGGCCGGGCTTGGTGCAGAACTGGCCGACGCCGAGCGTGCACGAGTTGATCAGCCCTTCGGCGATCGCGTCGCGGCGCTCGCGCAGCGCGCCGGGCAGCACGACCAGCGGGTTGATGCTGCTCATCTCGGCAAAGACGGGGATGGGCCGCGGCCGGGCGGCGGCGGCGTCCCAGAGGGCGCGGCCCGCGCGGGTGGACCCGGTGAAGCCCACCGCCTGGATGGCCTCGTGGCGCACCAGCGCGAGCGAGACCTCGGGCGAGGCGCCGTGCACCATGCCGAACACGCCCGCGGGCAGGCCCGCCTTCTGCACGGCGGAGCGCAGGGCCGAGGCCGCGAGCTCGGAGGTACCGGGGTGCGCCGGGTGGGCCTTGACCACGACCGGGTTGCCCGCGGCGAGGGCGGAGGCGGTGTCGCCGCCGGCCACGGAGAACGCGAGGGGGAAATTGCTCGCGCCGAAGACGGCGACCGGACCGAGCGGCCGCAGCATGCGGCGCACGTCGGGGCGCGGGAGCGGCTTGCGGTCCGGCAGCGCGGGATCGATCCGGGCATCGACCCAGGAGCCCTCGCGCGCGACGGCGGCGAAGAGGCGCAGCTGGCCGGTGGTGCGGGCGCGTTCGCCTTCGAGGCGGGCGATGGGCAGCCCGGTTTCCCGGTGCGCGGTCTGGATCAGGGGGTCGCCGAGCGCCATGATCTCGTCGGCGGCGGTCTCCAGGAGCCGGGCGCGCATCTCCGGCGCGAGGCCGGCGAGGGCCGGCGCCGCAGCCACGGCGGCGCGGGCGGCGGCGTCGATCTCGTCGGCGGTGGCGTCACGGTAGGCGCCGAGCGTTTCGCCGGTGGCGGCGTTGTGGGCGAGGAATTCCATGGGGCGCCTTGTCAACGTGGAGATACGGGGTTCGCCAGCGTGCCGACGCCGTGGATCGTGATCTCCACGAGATCGCCGGGCTCCAGGGTGAACGAGTCTGGCGGGACGATGCCGGTCCCGGTCATGAGGACGACGCCCGCCGGGAAGCTCAGCTCGCGCGTGAGGTAGGCGACGAGCTCCTCGGGCGAGCGCCGCATGCTCGCGGTCGAGGTCTTCCCCGCGAACACCGCCTCGCCCCGGCGCCGGATCGCGAGCTCGATGGAGAGCGCGCGCAGGTCCAGCCCGGGCTCGTCCGCGAGCGCGATGGCGGGGCCGAGCGCGCAGCAGCCGTCGTAGACCTTCGCCTGCGGCAGGTAGAGGGGGTTGTCGCCCTCGATGGACCGCGACGAGACGTCGTTGCCGGCCGTGTAGCCGACGATGCGGCCCGCCGCGGAGACGACGAGCGAGAGCTCCGGCTCGGGCACGTTCCAGATCGAGTCGCGCCGGACGCGCACCGGCGCGCCCGGGCCGACGACAAGGCGGGGCGTCGCCTTGAAGAACAGCTCGGGGCGCTCGGCCTCGTACACGCGGTCGTAGAAGTCGCCGCCGCCGGCGCTCTCCTCTTTGCGCGCGGCGCGCGAGCGCTCGTAGGTGACGCCCGCCGCCCAGACTTCCTGCCCGTCGATCGGGGCGAGCAGCGGGACGTCGGGCGGGAGGGGGTGGGCCGCGGCGCGCGCGCGCGCGTCGCGCACCGCGCCGAGGGGATCCGGCAAGGCGAGCCACGAGGCGACGGACGCGAACGCCTCCGGGGATGCCGCCGTGAGGTCGTGGCGCGCTCCCCGCTCGTCCTCGAGCCCGAGCCGAGGACCGCCACCGCTCGCAAACCGAAACAGCTTCATGTCCGCACCTTCCTACAGGGTCGCCCTGTCGATCGCGATGCCAGGGCCGCGCCGCGCTGCGCGTCCACCCACGCACTCTCGATGCAATCCTGGAATCGCGTCAACACTTCTCTGGCCGGCGCTGAGCTTCGCCCTCGTCGGCGCTGCCTACCTGGCGCGGCAGCCCGCCCTGCCAGGAAAGCGGGTCGACGGCGCGCTGGCGTGGTGGGCCTGCCTGCCGTTCGCGCCGTCCGGCCATGGTCGCTCGGCGACGATCGCGGCAGCCCTGCTGTTGAACCGGGGGCTCGCCGCGAACGCGAGCGAGGCGGAGGCCCAGCTCCGGCTCCGACGGCCTGGGATCCGGCTGAACGCCGCGCAGCGGCGATCTCTGGAGGGAATGCTGACTCGAAGTCGGGCATGAACCGCTCGATGCCCGGTTGTGGCGAGATCCGCACGTCACGCCCGTTGACGTCGGCTTCACGGCCGCAGATCGATCATCACCTTCGTTCTCTCCTCGGCCGTGAGCCGCCCCTGCTCCTCGGTCCCGGTGTCGATGCCGGCAGTGGCCTCCGGCTCGTCGTCCTCGACCCCGCGGGCGAGCTCCTTGCGCTTCGAGCCGATGAGGACCTGGAACCATGCATCCCGCTGCATCACCGTGTGAAAGATTCGCTCCTCGTACGTATCCTTCAGCAGGAAAAACTGCACCTTGACCGGCCCTCGCGTCTTGCGGCCTTCCCGGTCGACCCGCCCCTCGCGCTGCTCCATCTTGGCCGGGTTCCACTCGACATCGTAGTGCAGCAGGTAGCGGGTATGCTGCTGCAGATCGATGCCCTCCTCGCCCACGCGGCTCGTGAGCAGGACGAGCGGAGCATAGGGACGGTTGAAATTTTCCCGACGCATCTCGCGGTCCTCGTCGCGTTGCGCGCCGTCGAAGCGAGCCACGTATCCAGGGTGTGAAAGCACGTGCGCGAGCCGGCGGATCTCGCGGCGCGCGCGGTCCTGGTTTTCCTCGCTGAACGCGTCGCCCTGCTTGGGTGTGTCGTCGAGGTAATCATCGACGATCGTCTCGAGCGATTTACGCAACCTGTGCCCGACGCGCTGCATGAGGAACGTCTGCACCTCGAAGGGATCCGGCTGTTCCCCCCTCGCCCTGAACCACAGGGCGAGCCGAAGCAAGAAGAGCGGCTGCGTGCAGTGGTTCTCCGCCCGGTTGAACATGATGTCGACGATCTCACCCTCGTCGGCCTTCATTTCGAGCCCCGTGCCCTCGAGCAGCTCCCGCGTGACCACGAGGAACCGGCGGTCGAACCTCCCGCCGAGCTGCGCCTTGACGGCCTCACGCTCCTCTTCCAGCGCCGCGCGGATCATCACCCGCGCGTCGTCCAGGCTGGCCCAGCCGGCGGCCTTCACCTGCTCTTCGACGAACGGATCGATCCGCGCCTCCACCGCCTTGTCGAGCGCATGCTTGAGCGCGCCGGCGGTGTGGATCAGCGTGTTGAAGACGAGGATCTTGCCGAGCCCTGCCTGGGGCCGCGCAAGGAGCGCTTCCAGCTCCCGATCGAGGATCCTTCCGACCACCGCGCACAGGGCCGCGATCTTCGGGTGCGCGTGGCCCGAATCCTGCAACCGCTTGACCATCGCACGGGTCCTCTCCGCGCGGGGCAGGTTCTTCTGGAGGATTGCGCTCGCCGCGAGCTGCTCGTAGCTCGACAGGCATTGCCGGAGATCCCCCGCGACGAAAGACGGCGTCTCGTGCGCATCTTCCCCCTGGCGCACCTGCGCCGCCTGCTGGGCGTCGACGAGCAGATCGCGCAGGTGCAGGTAGACCCAGGCGTCATTGCCTTCGAGGGGGATGAGGGGGCTCGACCCGACGAGCGGACGCAAATCGTCGAGCTTGCCGAAGGGGCGCGGCTCGTAGCCGCCATCCTTCTTCTCGGTCAGCGTGTAGTCGCGCTCGCTCAGGTCCTTGACGTTGCGGAGGAGATAGCGACGCAAGAGCTCCTGCAAGCCCGGCGTGCCCGGGTGCTGCCCGCCCGACGCGTCCTTCGTGCGCAGCTCGTACAGGCGCTCCACCCACCGGCTGCGCGCCTCGTCCGAGGGCGACAGGCGCCGCCGCGCGTAGAATTGCCCCAGGGCATTCTCGTAGCGCTCCAACCCGTCCCGCGTCCGCTCGATGTCCTCCTCGGGCGCGCGCACGATCCGGAGCAGATTGAGCATCTCCTTCGTCGCGAGCTGGAACGGGGTCGCCGTCAGCGCCAGCGTGAACCGGCCGAGGAGCCCTCGCTCGCGGCTCTCCGCAGTCTGCTCGGGGAAGAACACGCGGCTTCGCTCGGTGTGCAGGCCGGTGAAGTGGTGCGCCTCGTCGGCAATCACCACGTCCCAATCGGTCCGGCGCAGCCAGCGCACAATCGGCGAGGACTCGCCGGCGCGGCCGCCGGTGAGCAGGAGCGGCTTGACCAGGTAAAACCGCCCCGGCGGGACCTGGAACCTCCCTGCCTCGCGCACCCCCCGCATCTCGTCAGCTTCCCAGCGTTTGCCGATCTGGGTGACGTCGCGCAGCATCTGCCGGAAGGGCTTCCAGTCGTCGCCGGCGACGTATTGCTGGAACCCTCGCCCCTGGGTCTCCGGCTTCTCGATCTCGTCGAACCACTTGTTCATCAGGGCCGGCTCGGCCACGACGAGCACGCGCTGGATGGGCGTGCTCGTTCGCTGGAAATGCCGCCAGAGCAAGGCCGTGATCCCGAGCGCCTCGTACGTCTTGCCGCACCCGACCTCGTCAGCCAGCACGATCCCACGCTGGCCCCGGACGAGCAGCGCCTCCAGCGCGGCCCGCATCGCGCGCATCTGGTGCTCCCGGTCGAGCCCGATCCCGGCAGCGAGCTGGTGGATATCCACGCTCATCACGTACTCCTCCGCGCGCGCCGCTTCGGCCTCTCCGCGTCGTTCCCCTTCGGTGGTGCCACCTGCTCTCCGGCGGCGATCCGCCGCAGCAACGCGGCGGCGCTGTCCCGCGCAACACGCACCTCGTCGAGGAGCTCCTGCTGCACGCCCCCCGCCAGAGATACCGATTCGAGCGCTGCCGCGAGCTTTTCCGCCTCCATCGCGGCATACGCCGGCGCCGGATCCTCATGGCATGGTGGCACCATGTCGAGCACACGGGCCACGTGCTCGGCGACGCGCGCCACGAGGTACGCGCAGCGCAGTCCATCGATGGAACCTGCGCAGGCCGAGGTCAACGAGCGCCTTAGATCGCCCGACCATCTGCGCAGCGCGAAGCGCGAGCAACGTCGCCCAACGAGCCCATTCTCTTGTTTGTCCAGCCCCAGCCGGACGTTCCGGAAGAACGTATCGAGCGACGCCTGGTGCAGTGTCGGCCCCTTCTGCTCGCCCTGTCGAGCGGCCTTCCACGCTTCGATCTGCGCGTCGATGGCCGTGGCGCGCTGCTCTGGTGTGGCCGTGGGCATGAGCAGGGCGTCCGCGGCGATCGCCTCGGTCTCGATGAGCAGGTTTTCCCGCAACGCGAGGGCGTCCTCGAACCGCACGTTCGGGCGCACCTCGCGCGCATCCAGCACGGCGCCGCCGCTGTCGAGCGCCTCGAGCCGCAGCGCGAGCGTCCGCAGCCTCCGCCTGCCGGTCTCCGGGTCCTCCTCCTCGAGCAGCGGCCCCTGGATCTCGAAGGCGTATTTCCCCGCCCCGAGCAACGCGCCCTCGAAGAGGACCTGCGTCCCCTGCTGTTCCACGGCCAGCACGCGGATGCGATCCACGCTCGGGCTCCAGGCCTCGCCACAGACCACGAGGACGCGCGTCTTCGGATCATAGAGCGCCTCGCCGACATCGAAGATCAATGGCGGGGGCGGGGCGGGGATGAGCGCGAGGGGCAACGGGCCGCGGTAGACGTGAAAGAGATCGCCGAGGTCGAACTCCTCGAGCACGTCCGCGGTATCCGCCGAGCTGGCAGGCATGGAGAGCGCCAGCGCGCACTCGGCATTTCCGCGATCTCGCGCCGCCCGCAGGAGCGCCGAGGGTGTGAAGTTGGGCGAGCCCCAGAGCACCGTCGTGCGCTTCTTGCCGAAGATGGCCACGAGCTTTCCGTGGAGTCGCCGCGGCTCGGCGCTGAGCGCCTGCGCCCGGATCTCCACGGCGGCCGCGAGCTCCTCGAGGGCCAGGCGAGGCAGCGGCATGGGCTTGTTCGGGTCGATGGCGTCGGTGCAGAGCGAGAGGCGCGGCGTTTTCGCCCGCGGCGCCCACGGGAGGCCCTCCCCGAGCGCATGGCGCAGGAGCGAGTCGGCCCCCTCCGCCTCCGGTTTGTCGGCCTCCAGGAACGGGCTCACGACGAGGAGATGCTGCACCGGATCGTCGCCATGCAGATCGCGGAGCTGCTCCCAGATCGGCACCTCGTAGGAATGAAAGAACCGCAGATCCAGGCCGCGCCGCGGCGCTGGCAGATCATCGAGCACGAGCGTCGCTTGGTCCACGACGTCGAGGACCCGCTCGATGGAGTCCTCAGCGACGTGCAGGTTGCCGGCCACGCGTCGGACGAACGCCAGAATCTCCTCGAGGACCGATCGAGGAGGTGACCGCTCTGCGTCGGGCGCGAACACGAGCGGCGTGAGGAGCTCGAGGTTCGCGCCGAGCCCGCCCCGCGTGAGGTTGGCGCTGCCGATGGCGGCGAAGACCGCGCCGTCCCGGACCGCGAGGAAGAGTTTGGAATGGAAGACGCCACTCGGGCGCCTCGCCCGCAGCACGTGGACACCGAGCGCGGTCCCCGCGTCCACCACCCCGTCTGCGATCACGAGCGGATGCCGCAGCCCATATTTCTCGACGAGCGGCTTCCAGAGGCGCTCGTTCGCGAGGTCGCCGTCGTACCCGAACGACAGACCGAGCGCGTGCGTGATCTCGCCGCCGCCGGCGAACCGATCGAGCTCGTCGAAGAGGCGGGTCTCACGCTTCATCGGCCACGTCCTTCGGGTGCAGGTTGAGATCGGCTGCCAGCTGCGAGAGCTGCGCGAAGCGGAGCGAGTGCAGGAGCGGGCGCAGCGGGCGCGGGTCGTGCTTCACGAGCTCCTCGCCGTCGAGGAAGAGCCATTCGCCCTTGCCCTTCTTGGCCGAGACATCGCGGTGATGCTCGACGAGATCCGGCAGGAGCCGCGCCGCAAGCTCCCCCGCACGCTCGATGGCCGCGTCACGGGTCCACAGGAGCAGGCGCTCGACGATCGGGGTTGGGTCGTCGCCGAGCCAGCGCGCGTAACGCTCGTCGAGGCCGAGGCGGAGGAGGAGCTCGATGGCGAGCGCGCCGATCTCGGGCCAGGGCCGACGGGTCTCGTCGAGCAGATCCTGGGCCACCTCCGTGGGCGAGCGGTGCCCTGCCCAGGCGGCCGCGGACGCGGCCTCGAAATCGATGCCCGCGCGCTCGGCGATGCGCTCGCGCCAGGTCGCAAGGGGACAACGGCCCTGCTCCGCGGTCGGCTCGAGCGCAGAGGCGAAGAGCGCATTGAGGCCGAGGGCGGCGAGCTGGTAGGCGCCGGCGATCTGGACGGACTGAAGGCGGTTCGTGGGAGGGAGCGCCAGCGCAGGCCGGAGGACGCTCCAGTTCGTTCGCGTCTCGAAGAGGGCGGCCTCCTCCGCGGGCCTGCCGCCATCGTCGGTGATGAGGTCCGCGTCGTTGTCGGTCGAGTCGCTGCCCACGGACGCGAAGCCGAGCAATTTGTGCTCGAACAGGACCTGCACCGTCTCGCGGCGCTCGATGCCGTCGCCGTCGGCGCCGAGGAGCGCCGCGACGAGGTAGCGCCGCTCGTAGGCGCCCATGCGGCTGCTCAGGCACATGCGCGCGCCAGCCTCGAGGAGGGTGCTGCGCCGCTTCTGTTGCTGCGTGCCGCCCTCGAGCGCCCAGCCCACGACGCCTTCGTCGATCACCTTCTCGAGCTGGTTCGCGAGCTGCTGTCCGCGATCGGTGAGGCGCAGGCCTAGGCCCTCATCGAGGTCGTCCTCCTCGATGAGGCCCAGGCTCGCGAGCGAGGTGCGGTAGAGGCGCAGCGCGCCGTTCGATACCTGGTTCTTGAGGACGCGCGTCGGCAGCTCCCACAGCCCTGCGCCTCTTCGCTCGGACACGAAGCGGCGACCGCGCCGACGGCCGATGTAGGCGCACGCGAGAGGATCGTCCTCGTGCTGCAGAGCCTCGCAGAGGACGAGGAGGCGCTCCAAGCGGAGCGCGCGCTCGAGGTGCGTGCGCGGCGGCGCATCGGCCTGCGCGCGAGAGAGAGCCCAGCAGAGGAAGGTGTAGTAGCGGGCCCGCGAGGTGAAGACGTTGAGACCCGGCAAGAGCCGATCGGCTTGCGCCATGGCGTGCGCTTGCAGGCCCAGAGGGTCACGGCTCGAGGGGGGTGCGTCGAGGCGCACGAGCCAGGACGGGAGAAACGAGGCGATGGATTCGTCCAGCATCCTAGATGGGCGAAGCTAACATGGTCGCTCCCTCCCGAGAGGGCTGCGTTCGGGGGCGCGACCTCGATCGAAATGTCGGTGGACGCTCTGCGTCACACCCCCTCCAGGAGCCCCTCCACCACTGTCTCCGGCACCCACTTGCTCCACCCCACCGCGATCACATCATCCCCCGGCCGCACCGCCCCCGGCACATCCGCCGACGTCACCAGGATCGCCTTCGGCCACCCCCGCAGCGCCCCAGCGTATTCCCATCGATACACGATGGCTTCGTGAAAGCCCTGGAGGACGTAGCTCGCATTCTCGGTCAGCTTGATCTCGACCACCGCGGCCCGCCGCTGCCCATCTTTCTCGACCACCACGGTGATATCGGGCCGCAGACGTCCAGCGCGCCCGCCCATATAGTACTTTGCCCCATCGTCACGCGGGCCTGGGTCGAGGTGACATTGATTGTAATAGACCTGCACGCGCGCGCCGTCGCCTCGCTCGAACGACGCCACTTCGTCGCGATTCGCGTGCACGAGGGACCGATGGAACTCGAAGCGCTCGCCCTTCGCCCCCTGGGCTGCCTCGAGCTTGCTCCACAGCGCCTGCAGGAGCCGGATCACCACGGCGATCTCGAAGCGTGTGTGCTCCTCGATGGGCGTCAGCGCGCCCTCGGCGAGCATGGTGGCGATGGCGTTCGCCTCGGTCGCGTCGAGGCCCTGCCGCAGCGCCTTGTGCCACGTGAGCGCTGCGCCATAGCCGCGGTGCGCCGCCCCCTGCGCGCCGAGCTCGTGCTGCGGGGTGATCGGCTCCGAGGGCACCTCACGCAGCGCCGTCGCGCTCAAGATGCGCCTTAACTCGCCCTCGGCTCCCTGCGCGTCAGCACCCCACCCGTGCTTCGCGAGTACGTCCGCCTTGCGCAGGTCGATCAAGAGCCGGAGCAGCCGCTCGGCCACCGCCCGCACGAGGATGTTCTCCGGCAGGGCGAAGCTCGGGTCCCGCGCTTGCGTCACGTAGCGCGAACGATCCCCGCTGGCCTGTTGATAGGAAGTCCGCCGGACGTCGAGCCGGCCCTGAAAGCCGCCTCGCCAGTCGCGCGTCGTGATGTCGGCCCGGGAAGGCAGGTTCCGGGCGAGGTCGGGCAGGAGCTGCATGGCGAACGCGCGCAGCTCGGCGATCCGCGGCGCCACCGTGCTCACCGCGCGGAGCAAGGCGAGCTCATGGTTCCTCCCCGTGATCCGCGCGAGGAACCGCGCCGCCTCCTCGACCGCGATGGCCTCGACCCGCGAGCTCGGCAACAGATAGCCCGGAAAATGGGCGCGGACGAACGCCTCCCAGCCGCCGTCGCTCATACCTCGCCGAAGGTCTGGTGCGGGAAGAGCTCCTCATAACGACGCCGCAGCCGGACCACTGCCTCTGCTGACGTCCAGCCCGTGAGGCTCGAAAGAAGGGCCCGGAGCACCTTCGCCGCCGGCTCCTGCGGTAGCCCCTCGAGCTGCGGCAAGAGGTACATGGCCATGGCCTCCGCGAGCCCATCTCCAGAGGCCTGTCGGCGCCGCATGTAGTGCACCATGTCGAGCGCCACGGCGGGGCCGATCGCGCGGTGGGCGAGCAGGCTTGCTGTGCTGAACAGCCGCGTGAGCGGCCCGAGGGCGCCCTCGGCCAGCGGCGGCGCGACGCCCTCGCGGCGGGCGTGCGCCTCGAGCAGACGCGCATAGGTCGCGTCGTCGGGGGCGTCGACGTGGATCATCGCGAAGCGCCGCTGCACAGCGTAGGACAGGCGGAAGAGCGACGTCTTGTCCCAGGTGTTCATGGTCGCGATCACCCGGAACGTCGGCGACACGCGGTAGGTGTGGGACTCGTGTGGCCCGATCGATATGGTCCTGCCGTCCTCGCCGAGCAGGGCGGTATCGATGGAGTGCCCCGACAGGACCGTCATCAGCTCACCGAAGGCGCGATCGACGTCGGCCCGGTTCAGCTCGTCGATCACCAGCCACTGATATCGCTCGACCGCGCGGAGGAACACCCCCGGCCGGAAGGTCAAGGCGCTGTTCTGCTGCAGCGCATAGCCGCCGATCGTGTCGAACGTGGTCCAGTCGGCCGACGCCGTGGCCACGAAGGCGCCCGTGCAATAGCCGTCATTCGCGGCGGCCCTCGCGAGCGCCTGGGCGAGCTGCGTCTTGCCCGTGCCGGGCGGGCCGACGAGGAGCAGGTGCTTGCCTGCCGAGAGGGCAGCGCAGGCCTGGGCAAGCAGGCCGGCCGGGAGCTCGAGATCGGACGCGAAGGGACCGGCGAGCTCGGTCGTCAGATCGAGGGTCTCATCGAACCAGGCCGATGGAGCCGTGCTCGCGTGCGGCTCGGGCGGGGCGGGAATGGTCGTCCCTGGCGGGGTCACCAGGTCTTCGTCCACGTCGTCTCCGGTCACGGCGCTGGCACTGAGGATGCTGCGATCGGCGAGCAGCTCGTCGAGCCGCGTCCGAATGCGGGCTTCTTCTGTCGCGTGATCGGCGAGGATCTGCCGGCCGAGATCCGTCAGGGCGTCCCCGTCGCCCTGACGCTCCGTGGCCCCGAGCGACAGGAGCCAGTTTCGACGGAAGGATACCTGGTTGCTGGTTCTCCAGTCCTTCTCGAGGAGCTCCGTCAACAGGTTCCTCGCGTTGGTCGTGTCCATCCGGCCCAGGGCGTTCGCGATGACCAGCACTTCGAGGAATCCGGTGTAGGTCTCGTGAAGTCGCTCGAAGAGCGCTTGTGGCCGCGGGTTCTCCAGATACGACTCCCCTCCGGGCGTGAGCTCGAGGCGATCGTCGGAGAGCCTCACGAGGCCCAGGTAGAGGAGCAGATTGACGTAGCCTTGCCGTGCCGTGTCGCCCGTGACCTCGTACCGATCGCGCAGCAGCGCGAAGAACTCCGCCTCCGGTAACCGGCGATCGCGCAGCTCCGAGAGGAGCGTGTCGAGCGTCTGCTTGTAGTGTCGGACCCCTCCCGGCAGCGGCCAGACACCATCGCGCCGCGCATCGGCAGAGGGCCTACGCGCGGGCTCGACGACCTCCGCGACGGCGGGGCCCGCCGGGGGCTCGCCGTTCGCGAGGGCGAGCGCGGCGAGGTCGAACAGGGGTTCGCCTTCGATGCCTCCCTCGCCGTCGCGAAGGAAGAAGGGCAGCTTGAGCAAGGCGAGGTGCGCGAGGCGTCGAAAGCCCTCCTCGGGCGAGGGGACGACCTCGCCATCGGGCAAGCGAACGGCGAAGGCCTCCATGTTCCAGGGCGATACGAGGGGCAATCCGGCGCGCTCGACGGCGCCTTTCAAGGGCAGGCTCCGCTGGCGAAACGCCTCCTCGGAGTCCTCGTCCCTCCGCCGCGACGTCGAGAACGCGGCCGGAACGGGCACGACCTCGCCGTCCAGCCGATCGCGCAGCCGGAGCGCCACCGTGGTCCACAGGATCTCGCGGTTGGTCGACACGACGTTGACCTTGATGCCCACGAGGTGCCGGTAAGCGCCCATCGTCTGCCACCAGGCCACGCTGAAGAGCAACTCGGTGCTGCCGCCCGGCCAGGTGCAGCGCAGGCGCACGGCGCGGGGCAACGGCCCGTCCACGGCCTGGTCGAGCCCCTCCAGCCCTCGCGCTGGCCACGGTGCAGCCGGGAGGCGCTCGACCGCGACCTGGACGGGCCTTGCCTCGACGGTGAGATCCATCGGCGCCGCGGCGTCGAGGAGGGATCGCAACGCGCGCAGGGCGATGCGGTTGGCATCGGGGCGATCGGTGGTCGCCGCGGTGGGCGGGTGCGTCGTTCCAGAGGCCATCAGGGGCGCTTCGGAGCGCATCGCGCGTTTCCTCCTGGCCGGACGAGGTGCACGAGAGCGTCAGCGCTTGTCGAGAGCGGGGGCACGATGGAGAAATCTACACAGATCCAGGGTTGCTGTCAGCCTCGTTGCTACACCTCCATGCTGAACGCCCTTGAGCAGCCCGACGGTGAACGGACCCAACTGGTGGAGGCGCGCTCCGGCGCGCAGCGCCCCCGAGCCCTGGTCGGGGACCCCGCCCGCGCCATGCCCGAGCCGGTCCCGGGCATGAGCCGGCATGCCGCGACGAAGCCGCATGGAACAAGATGTCATGAGGAGCGCCACTTATGCAATCAAGTTGCATCAATGGCCAGGCGGCGCTAGTGGTGTCGCATCCAGCAGGTCATGCCGATCCGGCGCCGCTGCCGCGGAACGCGACCTGACGCCGATTGTCAAGGAGGGCACCTCGTGCGCGATATCATCAAGCTCGTCTCGTCTGCAGAAACGGGTTACTGCTACTACACGACGAAGAACAAACGGACGATGACGGAGAAGATGCAGATGAAGAAGTACGATCCGATCGCCCGCAAACATGTGGTCTTCACGGAAGGGAAGATCTCGAAGGGAGGAGGCAAGTAGTCGCGACTCCACAGCTCGCGGCCATGCAGCCAGCGTGGCCGCGCCGCGCAGCAGCGCGCCCCGCCGAGGCCGCGTCAGCCGGCCTGTAGGGAGCGTCTCAGGACAGGAGCTGCGCCGGCTCGGCCTCGCGCTCCTGTTCATCCGGCTCACTCGCGTCCTCCCACGCCGGGAAGGGATCCTGGAACCGGCTCCAGGCAGACGGCCCCGCGGCCATCTCGTCCGGCGTGAGCAAGCAGGCGTCGAGCCCGCGCGTGAGCTCCTCTCGGGCCATGTCGACGCCGATGAAGACGATCTCCTGCCGCCGGTCCCCCCAGACCGGATGCCACGCGGCGGCCGGCCGGTCGTCCTCCGGCCGCTCCTCCTCCGGCAAGGCGGCGTACCAGAGGCCGGCCGCCTCGAACGAGGCGGCGCCGCCCGCCTGCGACCAGGCGCCTGTGATGTCCATGCGCGTCGCCAGCCAGAAGAACCCCTTGGAGCGGAGCACTCCATCCCAGGCGGCCGCCCCGTGGAGGAAGGCCCAGAGCCGCTCCGGGTGCATCGGGCGCTCCGCGGAGTAGACGAAGCTCTCGATCCCGTACTCCTCGGTCTCGGGGACGTGCTCTCCGCGCAGCTCCCGCATCCAGCCGGGCGAGCGCGCCGCTTCCTCGAAATCGAAGCGCCCGGTGCCGAGGATCTCCCGAGGATCGACCCGGCCGCGGCAGGCCCTGACGATCCGGGCGCCGGGGTTCAGGTGCAGCAGCATCGCCGTGAGCCGCTCGACCTCGTCATCGCTCACGAGATCCGTCTTGTTGAGCACGAGCACGTTCGCGAACTCGATCTGCTCGACGAGCAGATCCGCGACCGTGCGCTCGTCGTCGCCGTCCAGCGCGGCCTCGCGCGCGCGCAGGTCGTCGGCGCTCGTCCAGTCGGCGAGGAACCGCTGCGCGTCGACGACGGTGACCAGCGTGTCGAGCCGGGCGACCTCCGAGAGGCTCTTGCCCGTCGCCGGATCGTCGAAGGTGAACGTCTCGGCGACCGGGAGCGGCTCCGAGATGCCCGTCGACTCGATCAGCAGGTAGTCGAAGCGCCCCTCGGCCGCCAGGCGAGCCACCTCGATCAGAAGGTCCTCCCGGAGCGTGCAGCAGATGCAGCCGTTCGACATCTCGACGAGCCGCTCCTCCACGCGGCGCAGCGCCGCGCCCCCGCCCCGCACGAGCGCGGCGTCGACGTTGACCTCGCTCATGTCGTTGACGATCACCGCGACGCGCAGCGAATCGCGGTTCGCGAGGACATGGTTCAGCAGCGTGGTCTTGCCGGCGCCCAGGAAGCCGGACAGCACGGTCACAGGAAGCTTTTGCGTCACGTCGAGGTCCTCTCTCGCCAGCGCCGGCGCGCTCCAGCGCATGCGGGTACGCCTGCCGCGCGCGCGGCGTGGGGTGAACAAGGCGAACCCGCGGCTACGGCGCGATCGGCCGGGCCCCGGTCTGGCGTGCGCTCGCTTTAAAGCAACTTGATTGCATTTACAATAAAATATCCTCTGTCGCCGAGAGGTACGCCGGACACCTCACGCGCGGGCCGGCGCGCCGCCGACCCGCGCGCCGAGACCGACCCGATCGCCGCGCCCAGCGCGGGCCGCCGTGCCGCCTGGTCGCTCGCCTCGACGGGCGCCGGCTCGGCGCTACGGTAGCCGCGTGGCCGCGACAGGCTCCCCGACGGCCCAGCGCGCCGCTCCCGCGGCGCGGGAGTGGGCCGTGCTGGCGGGGCAGGTCTGGCGGCTCGCCTGGCCCGCGATCACGCACATGCTGCTCCTGACGCTGGTCTTCCTCGTCGGGCGCGGCATGGTCGGTCGCTACTCCACGACCGCGCTCGCCTCGATGCAGATCTGCGGGACGCTCACGTGGACCATCGTCTCCGTCTTCAGCGCCACCTCCGCCGGCACGCTCGCCGTCGTCGCGCGCAGCGTGGGCGGCGGCGATCGCGCCGCGGCCGCCGCCGCGGCGCGCGCCTCGCTCCTCTTCGCCCTCGCCCTCGGGGCGGCGATCGCGCTGCCGCTGTTCGTCGCCTGCGGCCCGCTGCTCCGCGCGCTCTTCCCGCACGCCGGCGGGGCGGTCATCGAGCAGGCGGCCGCGTACCTCGGGATCGTGCTGCCGGCGCTCCCGTTCGCGTTCGTCGAGGCCACCGCCGCGGCGGCGCTGCAGGGCGTCGGCGACACGAGGACGCCGCTCGCCGTGGCCACCCTCGGCAACCTCGTCAACGTGGCGATCAGCGCCGTCCTGATCTTCGGCCACCTCGGGCTGCCCGCGCTCGGCGTGCGCGGCGCGGCCGTCGGCGTCGCGTGCACCATGGCGACCGAGGCGCTGCTGCTCACCGCGGCGCTCCTGTCGCGATCGAGCCCGCTGCCCCTCCGGTCAGCGCCGGGCGCCGCCCCGCGGGCGAACGCCGCGGCGCTCGCGCGGGTCCTCCGGGTCGCGCTGCCGGCGTTCGCCGAGCGCTCCGCCTACCACGCCGGCTACATGGGGTTCGTCGCGATCATCGGGCTGCTCGGCGCCACCGCGATGGCCGCGAACCAGGCGCTCATCGCCGTCGAGTCGGTCTGCTTCCTCTCCGCCGAAGGGTTCGGCATCGCCGCCGGGGCGCTCATGGCGCAGCGCCTCGGCGCGCGCAGCCCCCGCGACGCGGCGCGCGTGGGGCTCGTCGCGG
Organism: Sorangium sp. So ce363; assembly: GCF_051520435.1. Lineage (NCBI taxonomy): Bacteria > Pseudomonadati > Myxococcota > Polyangiales > Polyangiaceae > Sorangium > Sorangium sp. So ce363. The sequence goes on from NZ_CP150333.1 coordinate 11,385,768, forward strand.
CCCTCATGGCCATCGTCGCCCTCTCCGCGTTCGGCGTCCTGTTCGCGCTCGTTCCGCGCCCGCTCCTGCTCGCGTTCTCCAGCGACCCCGCGCTCCTCGCCCTCGGAGAGCGCGCGCTCCCCGTGGCCGCCGTGGCGCAGCCGTTCATGGCGTTCGCCACGGTCATGGGGATGGGGCTCCGCGGCGCCGGCGACACCCGGACCGTGCTCGCCGTCACGCTGGTCTGCTCGCTGCTCGTCCGGCTCGGCGGGACGTGGCTGTTCGCGGTGACCCTCGGCCACGGGCTCGTCGGCGTCTGGATGGGGAGCACCGCCGACTGGATCTGCCGCAGCGCCCTCCTCGCCGTCGCCTTCGCGCGCGGCCGCTGGAAGTCCCTCGCCGTCTGACCCGCGCCCGGCGCCGCCCCGCGCCCCCGCGGCTCAGGCCCGCTTCCGCCTGTCCGGGCGCAGCACGCCGAGGAGGATCACGTCGACCACGTGAGCGAGCTGGGCCTCGTCCACGACCGTGCGTTCCGCCAGCATCCGGTGCCGGAGATAGGCCGCGAGCAGCTCGCAAGGCAGCAGCGGATCCGCGCTCGGCGCGAGCTCGCCGCGCGCGACCGCGGCCTCGATGATGGCCCGCAGCCCTGCCTCCTGGACCGCGCGCAGCGAGCGGGCGATGGTCATGAGCTCCGAGTCGGGCCCCTCCGACAGGAACACGTGAAAGAGGCTCTGCCCCACCGGCGACGTCTGGATCTCGATGATCGCGCGCCCGAGCGCGACGAGATCTCCACGGAGCGAGCCCGTGTTCGGCGGGATGATCTTCTCGTCCGTGACCGACAGGAGCGCGGCCCGCACGAGGTCCTCCTTCGTCGGCCAGCGCCGGTAGACGGTGGTCTTGTTGACCCCCGCGCGCGTCGCCACGTCCTCGATCCGGAGCGCGCGATACCCCGCGCTGGCGAGCTCCTCCAGCGTGGCGGCGAGGATGCCCCGCACGACGGGCTCGCCGCGCACGAGCGCGCGCGCCTTCGCGGAGCCCCGCTTCGCCGTGCGCTTCGCCGTCGTCGCCTGCATCGGCCGCCATTGAAGTTCCGCCGCGCGGCACACGCCAGCCCAATTTCACGGCGTGGCCGGCTATCGCACCTTTTCGTTGCGATCATCGCAACCGATGGTTGCGGTCGGCTTCGGCCGTGTTATACCCATCGCAACTGTCGGTTGCGATCGCCTGGGCGCCGGCGCGCCCGAGCGGTGAGGTCGGAGGCTGGGCGACGGGGGAACGAGCGGACGGCGCAGCGCACCGGCGCGTGCGCCGACGCGCGTGGCGCCGTGCTCCGCCGAGGGCCGTGCTCCGCCCGCATCAGGCCGCTCCGCGACCGACGCTGCCCCGAGGGACCCTTGAGCCACACCACGACGAAAGGCCGCGCCCGAAGCCTCCTCCTGCTCCTCGCGCTCGCCGCCGCAGCGGCGGGCTGCGGGACCAGGGCCAGCGCCTCCACCGCCGCCGAGACGAACGGGCCCAAGGCCCGCGTCGAGACAGCGGAGGTGCGCGAGCAGCCCATGCCGCGCAGCATCGCGCTCACCGGCACGCTGCGCGGGGATCGGGAGACCGATCTCGCCGCCAACGCGGTCGGCCGCGTGGTGGAGACGTTCGTCGAGCGCGGCGCCGAGGTGAAGAAGGGCGACCTGCTCGCGCGCCTCGACGTCCGCGCCGCCGCGCTCTCCGCCGCGGAGGCGCAGGCGAACGCCGCGCTGACGCGCGCCCAGGAAGAGACGGCGAAGCGCGAGTGCGAGCGCTACAGGGCGCTGCTCGAGAGCGGCGCGATCTCCGGCGTCGAGCACGACCGGATCGCCGACCAGTGCCGGAGCGCCCCGCTCTCGGTCGCGGCCGCCTCCGCCCGCGCCCGCGCCGCCGCGCAGAGCGTCGGCGACGGCCAGATCCGCGCGCCGTTCGACGGGGTGGTCGCCGAGCGCTTCGTCGACGTCGGCGAGTACGTCCGCCAGGACTCCCGGGTCGTCGCGCTCGTCTCGAAGGGCGCGCCGCGCCTCCGGTTCACCGTGCCCGAGGCGAGCCTCGCGGCCGTCAAGGCCGGCGGCGCGCTGACGTTCACCGTGCCGGCGTACCCGGGGCGGTCGTTCGCGGGCACGGTGCGCTGGGTAGGCGCCGCGGTCCGCGAGACCACGCGCGATCTCGTCGCCGAGGCCGAGGTGCAGGACCCCGACGGCGCGCTGCGGCCGGGCATGTTCGCGTCCGTCGCGCTCGCCACGGCCGAAGCGCCGAGCCCGGTGGTGCCGAGATCCGCCATCGTCCCGCGGGACGGGCGCGCGCACCTGTTCGCCGTCGTCGACCATAGGCTCGAGGAGCGCGTCGTGCAGACCGGCGTGGAGAAGGGCGACGCCGTGGCCGTCCTCCGCGGCGTCCGCGCAGGGGAAGCGATCGTCATCAACCCGTCCGAGGCGCTCCAGAACGGCCAAGCCGTGGAGTGAGGTCGTCATGCAGTGGCTCGCTCGCGTCTGCGTCAAGAGGCCCGTCTTCGCGTCGGTCCTCATGCTCGTCATCGTGGTCCTCGGCGTCGCCGGCTACACCCGGCTCGGCCTCGACCAGTTCCCCGACATCGACGTCCCGTACGTCGTCGTCACGACGCGCCTCGACGGCGCCGCGCCCGAGGAGGTCGAGGCCGAGATCTCCGACCGGATCGAGGGCGCGGTGAACACCATCAGCGGCATCGAGGACCTGCGCTCGACGTCGACCCAGGGCGTGAGCCAGGTCGTCGTCGGCTTCGTGCTGGAGAAGGACGCCGACGTCGCGGCCCAGGAGGTGCGCGACAAGATAAGCGTCGTCCTGCCCAGCCTGCCCAAGGGCGTCGATCCGCCGATCGTGAGCAGGATCGACCTTGGCGCGGCCCCGGTGCTGCTCGTCTCCGTCGCGTCCGATCAGCCGATCCGCGAGCTCAGCGAGATCGTCGACAAGAGGGTGCGCCGGCAGATCGAGAGCATCTCCGGCGTCGGCCAGGTCAGCCTGATCGGCGCGCAGAGCCGGCAGATCAACGTCTGGCTCGACCCGATCGCCCTGCGGGCGCAGGGGATCACCGCGGCCGAGGTGCAGCGGGCGATCGCGGCGCAGAACCTGATGACGCCGGGCGGCAGCGTCGAGACCGGCCCCGAGGACCTCACGCTCCGCGTGATGGGGCGCGTCGAGTCGCCCGAGGCCCTCGGGCGCATCGTCCTCCGGGAGCAGGACGGCCACGCCGTGCGCCTCTCGGACGTCGCCCGCGTCGAGGACGGCCGCGCGGAGGAGAAGACCTGGGCCCAGCTCGACGAGCGGCGCACCGTCCTCCTGTCGGTGGTCAAGCAGTCGGGCCAGAACACCGTCGCCGTCGTCGACGCCGTGAAGGCGCGCCTCGACGAGGTGCAGCGCTCGCTGCCCGAGGGGACGAAGATCGAGGTCGTGCGCGACGGTTCGCGCGTGATCCGCACGGGCATCGCCGCCGTGAAGGAGCACCTCGTGCTCGGCGCCCTCCTCGCCGCGGCGGTGGTGCTCCTCTTCCTCGGCAACGCCCGCAGCACGCTCATCGCGGCCCTCGCGATCCCGATCTCGGTCGTCGGCACGTTCGCGGTGATGTGGATCGCCGGGTTCACGCTGAATTTCCTCACGCTGCTCGCGCTCGCGCTCGCCGTGGGCATCGTCATCGACGACGCCATCGTCGTGCTCGAGAACATCGTCCGGTACATCGACGAGAAGGGCATGAAGCCGTTCCCGGCCGCCGTGCTCGCGACGAAGGAGATCGGCCTCGCGGTGCTGGCGACCACGCTGTCGCTCATGGCGGTCTTCATCCCGGTCGCGTTCATGCCCGGGATCGTGGGGCGCTTCCTCAAGAGCTTCGGCCTCACGATGGCGTTCGCGATCGGGGTCTCGCTGATCGTCAGCTTCTCCCTCACGCCCTCGCTCGCCGCGCGGTGGCTCTCGGGGCACGCGCGCAACGCGCATGACGCCGCGCCGGCGCGGCCCTCGATCCTCGAGCGCGCCGTCGACGTGTTCTACCGGCCGATCGAGCGCGCCTACATGGCCGCGCTCTCATGGGTGATGAAGCGTCGCTGGGTGATCGTCGTCGCCTCGGCGGTCGCGCTCGGCTCGTGCGCGCCCATCGCGAAGACGCTGCCCGCCGGCTTCCTCCCGGAGGACGATCAGGCGCAGTTCGAGATCAACATGCGCGCGCCCGAGGGGACGAGCCTCACCTCGACCCGCCTCATCGCCGAGCGGATCGCCGGCGACGTGCGCCGGCTCCCGGGCGTCACCCGGACCCTCCTGACCGTGGGGGAGGGCGAGCAGCAGGCCGCGAACGTCGCGAAGGTCTACGTGATGCTCGTCGACCCGGAGCAGCGCGCGCTCGGGCAGCTCGCGATCATGCAGCGGGTGCGCGAGGAGATCCTCGCGAAGCTGCCGAAGGAGCTGCGCGTCACGGCCGGCGAGGTGCAGGCGATCTCGTCCGGCGGCCAGTCCTCGGCCAGGATCCAGGTGGCGATCCAGGGGCCGGATCTCGACCGGCTGGGCGAGTACGCGGCGCGCATCACCGAGGAGCTGCGGAAGGTCCCCGGCGCCGTGGACGTCGACAACAGCCTCGTCGTGGGCAAGCCCGAGCTCCGCGCGACCATCGACCGCGACCGCGCCGCGGATCTCGGCGTCCAGGTGGCCGACGTGGCCGGCGCGCTCCAGCTCTTCGTCGGCGGGCTCAAGGTGTCGACGTACTCGGAGGCCGGCGAGCAGTACGACGTCCGCGTGCGCGCCGACGCGAAGCACCGCGCCGACGCCGAGAGCCTCGCGTTCCTCACGGTGCCGTCGTCCAAGCACGGCGCCGTCCCGCTCCACAGCGTGGTCACGATGGAGCCCGACAGCGGCCCCTCGTCGATCGGCCGCCTCGGCCGGCGCCGGCAGATCACGATCAGCGCGAACGCCGCCCCCGGCGTCGGCGACTCGGCGGTGCAGGCGGCGCTCGACAGGATCATCGCCGAGCAGCGGATGCCGGCGGGCTACTCCGCGCAGCCCGTGGGCAGCTCCAAGAACACGGCGAGCACGGCGGCGAGCTTCGTCGTCGTCATCGGGCTCGCGTTCGTGTTCATGTACCTCATCCTCGCGGCGCAGTTCGAGTCGTGGCTCCACCCGATCACGATCCTGCTCTCGCTGCCGCTCACGGTGCCCTTCGCGCTGCTCTCGCTCAAGCTCTTCGGCCAGTCGCTGAACCTCTTCTCCGGGCTCGGGCTGCTCGTCCTCTTCGGCGTGGTGAAGAAGAACGCGATCCTCCAGATCGATCACACGAACCACCTGCGCGCGGAGGGGATGCCGCGGCTCCAGGCGATCCTGCAGGCGAACAAGGACCGGCTCCGCCCGATCCTCATGACGACGATCGCCTTTGTGGCCGGCATGATCCCGCTCGTGCTCTCGCACGGGGTCGGCTCGGGCCAGAACCGGACGACGGGGGCCATCGTGCTCGGCGGCCAGTCGCTCTCCCTGGTCCTCACGCTGCTCGCGGTGCCGGTGGCGTACTCGCTCTTCGACGACGCGGCCGAGTGGCTCCGCCGCCGCCGGCGCAGGGCGGCGGAGGACAAGGGCGAGGCCGAGCTGGACGCGCTGCTCGGCGGGCCGGAAGCGAGCGCGCCGGCGGGCGGAGAGTAATGGAGTAGGGGCGTAGGGGCGCAGGCGCGCCGCGCTGCCGAGGCCCTCACGGCCGGCGCGCGGCGCGCCGCGCGCGATCGGCCGCCTCAGAGGATCGGATCGATGCGGTAGACCCGGCTCGTCAGCGTGTCGACGAGGTAGAGCTTGCCGTCCGGCCCGAAGGTGATCCCCGCGAGCGAGCCCGCGGGCAGGCCCGTGTCCAGGGTGCGGACCACCTGCCCCGCGGTGTCGAACGCATAGATCCTGCTGGTCGCGTGATCCGTGACGTAGACGAGGTCCTCGTGGACCTCGAGGCCGCTCGGGGCCTCGAGCGTCCCCGGGGGGACGAACTCGGTGAGCGTGGCGCCGTCCATGTGCCTGCGCACCTTGACCGGCTCTTGCCCGTCGAAGCTCGCGCCGGGCACGCCGCTCGTCGGATCCAGCTTGAGCAGCCGCTTGTGGCCGGTGTCGGCGACGTAGAGGCGCTCTTCCTTGGCGCTGTAGAAGATATGGCTCGACGTGGCCTCGACCCCGAGCACCTCGCCGGCGGCATAGCGGTAGATCTCGCCGTCGGAGTGGTCGTCGTGGCCGGGGCCGTGATCGTGGGCGAAGTCGTACCGGTCGAGCGCCTTGTCGTTGCCGTTGAAGACCCAGTAGACGTTGGCCTGCTCGTGCGCGATGCCCTTGCAGAAGGAGCTCGAGTGGAGCATGTCGAGGTGCGACCCGAGGCCGTCGGGCGTCTCCGTGGCGAAGATCGAGAGATCCGAGGAGAAGAGCGACGGGCCCATGAAGTAGTTGCCGCCGTTGTCGTTGTCGCCGCAGACCCCGAACGTGCCTGGGTGGCCGAAGGCGATCGCGGGCGGCTGGTCCATGAAGTGCGCCGCGGCGGGGTCGCGGAGGCGGACCCACGAGCCGTCCGGCGCGCCGGGCCTCGTGATGATGATCATGCTGTCGTCCTTGCGGTTGACGACCCAGAGCTCCTCGGGCCGCTCCGGGTTGAAGGCGAGGTCGGTCGGCTCGCGCTGCCGGTTCGGCTCGAAGACGGACACGAGCGCGACCGAGGACGGACTGCCATCCTTCACGCCGATCGGAGATCCCGGCGGCAGCTCGACGCACGCGCCGAGCGCCTGGTCGCACAGCGGCATGTCGGGCGTGGCGGCGCACTCCGGCGATGCACTACAGCGCGGCGTGGACGCCAGCGGGGCGTCGGCATCTGCCCCTGAACAGGCCGGCAGGAGCCCCACGCTGGCCAGGACGAGCACCCTCTGAAGCGTCATTCAAGCCTCCCGGTGAAGAGGAGGACATTCTGACCCGACCGGTCACGCCGGCCATCGCTTTGTGCCGTGGCGCGGTGGCGGAGGGCGGCCCTCGTGGGTAGCCTGGTGCGTCATGAGCGAGCGCGAGCCAGAGCGAAGCCCGGAGGGCGCGGAGCAGGCGAGGGGAGGCGCCGAGGACGCGCGGGCGGCGGGGGCGGTCGCGGCTCTCGTCGAGAGTCACCGCGAGTTTCTGCGCTTCCTGGAACGGAAGGTGGGCAATCGCGCCATCGCCGAGGACATCCTGCAGGACGCCTTCGTGCGGGGCATAGGGCGCATCGACAGCCTGCGCGACGAGGAGTCGGCCACGGCGTGGTTCTATCGGACCCTCCGAAACGCCGTGGTCGACCATTTCCGGCGGAAGGGCGCGTCGGAGCGGGCGATGGCCGCGCTGGCCGCCGAGCTCGACGAGGCGGCCCAGCCCGAGGTGGAGCACCGCGCGGTCTGCCAGTGCGTCCGGGCGCTGGCCGGCACGCTGAAGCCCGAGTACGCCGCCGCGATCCAGCGCGTGGAGGTCGACGGCCTCTCGGTGCAGGCCTTCGCCGAGGAGGCGTCGATCACCGCGAACAACGCGGCGGTGCGCCTCTTCCGCGCGCGCGAGGCCCTCCGCAAGCAGGTGGTCGCGTCGTGCGGGAGCTGCGCGGAGCACGGGTGCCTCGACTGCACGTGCGGCCCGGTGCCCCCGCCGCCGTCGAAGGGCGAGCCCGAGCCGAAGCGAGGCTGCGGGCACGGGCACGGCGGAGCGGGCTGACCGCTCCTGGAGCGGGGTCCGGGCGGGTGCCCTGCCCCATGAGCGATGGAAACGTCGGAGAGGGAACGCCTCCGTCCGAGTCCTTGCCTAATCGCCGGCAGCGAGGGCCGCCATGATCATGCCGAGCGTGCTCCAATCGACGGCGGGCTTCTGCAGCAGGTCGTCCAGGGTCCAGATCTCGACCGTGGTGCGCTCGTCAGCGTCCGCTCCGTGCACCGCCTCAGCGGCGGCGCACAGCACGTCAAGCTCGGGGGCGGTGAGCTCTGCGGAGACGACGTGCGCCCGGTGAGAGGACGTCGTGGCCGCGAGCTGGCGTGTTCCCACGACGCGCACGCGCGACGCATCGAGTTGCAAGCCGACCTCTTCGCGCACCTCGTCGAGCGCAACGCGCCGCATATCGTCGGTCACCTCGAACGACGATCCTCCCGGACACTCGCGCACGTAGCCGTCCGCCGTGGCTGCGGGGCTGCGAAACTCACGTATCAGCGCCACCCGCGTATCGCGCGGCCTGGCCCCGCGGTGGTGGAGCACCACCGCGCCGACGTCCGGTCGCGCCAGGACGACCTCGTTCTTCTTGTGACGCTTCTCGGCGGCGACCACGATGTCCACAAGAAGCGCGTAGTACAGGATCTGCTGCCGAGCGCCCACCCGGAAGACCCACTTTACGGTGGCGCCGGTTAGGGTATTTCCCGCCGCCTGCTGCGCGCCGTACCAGGCCTGAAAGGCCGGTGTGCGGAAGATATCCGCGGGGACCTGACACTCCCCTTGCCGCCGCGCCGCGCCAGCGCCGACACGGGCGAGGGCGCCGTCCACGGCCGCCGCCAGCGTCGGCGCAGGGATGACCTGCGCGCCATCGGTGAGCTGCCGGAGATAGTGGAGCTTGGGATCGTCGGGGGCGCCGAGGACCACTTTTCCGGAGTGGAGCCAGGCGCCGAGATCGACATGGGTGATGAGCGTCGACGCCGTGTCGAGCCGGCGCGGGACCCAGAACAGGATGCAGTCTGCGCGCCGCAAGCCCTCCTGTTCCCAGGCGCGTGGATCGCCGTCGGGGCTGGGCGCCATGTCGTCGCCTGGCTCGGGGACGAAGACGGTGCCGTCATAGCCCCGTTCCGCGAGGAGGCGGAGCGCCTCGCTGCGCCACGACGGGCTGCGCGCGTCGCTCGGCGCCGGTCCGGCCAGGAAGATGGCGCGGGTTACTGCGTCGGGGAACGGTTGACCTGTGCGGACGACGTCCATGCGTCGATCATAGCCGTGCCACGTGGCTCAGGCGAACGCTAACCGTGGGCGGACGGACCTGCTCTTCCGCCGCGGCGCGTAGGTCAAACAGGTGAGTCGTCAGCGCCTCAGCGCCGTGGTACGCCCGCGACGTCCCGCAGGTCCAGGGGCCTCAGCAGAACGCCAGAGACCCGCTGGCCGGAGCGCCGCGCGTTATGGCGTCGCCATGCTCTCGGGCTGGGTTTCCCCATGAAATCCCACCAAGGAGACAAGCAAGCACAGCCGTGAATCAATCTTTGGATCCATCCAGCTCCTGTTCGAGCTCCTTGATCACTTGCTCGATCGGCACGGCCTCGATGTGGGGAAGGCCGGCGTCCGATGCCGGAGGGGAAATAAGCACGGGCTCCGCCGTTGCGAGCCGCGCTCCCTCGACGACTACGCGCACTGCTCTCAGGATCCGCTGCTGCTGGTCCAACGGGGCGTCACGAGACGTCGTGAAGAGGTGCACACGCTCGGCGTCACTGGCAGCTAGGACCATCCCCGTGGGCGCAAAGCCGGCGGAAAACACGTACGTCCCGAAATTGCGCAAACGCAGGAGCGCATCCTTGCGCGACAAATCCCATACGTGCAGCGTCCCGCCGGCGTCGCCGGTCGCCAGCAGATGCCCACCAGGAGAGAACGACACCGACTGTGGCCATTGTTCCAGGCGAAATTCGTGCTCGCGCTTCTCAGTCGCCACGTCCCAGACTTGGACCGTCCTGTCTCGCACCGCCGTGGCCAGATGTTTCCCGCTTGCTGAGAAGGTCACGGCAAATACCTCGTCGTCGTGGCGGAACGTCTTGATGGCGCGCGCGTTCCGGTAGTCCCACAATCGAACCGAGCCATCAGCGCAGGCGGTCGCGAGTGTGTTTCCGTCTGGCGAGAATGCCATATCGTTTATTTTTCCAACGTGGCCGCGGAGCGGAGCCAACTCGAAGCCCGATGCGAGATCGAAGAGATGCGCTGGGCTGTCCCATGCCCCATCTGACGCGGTGCCACCCCAAGCGATTGTCCGCCCGTCTGGGGCGACCGCCACCGCTTCGACCCATCCCGGGTAACTCCAGCGCTGCACGACCTTCACACTCGCGGGATCCCAGAGCGCGACCCCGTTTTCCATCTCAGCGCTGAGCAGCTTGGTGTCCTTTGCCAGAAAGGCGAGCCGCGCCACACGATGACCGTCCTCGGGCCGCAACTCCTTGATCTCGCGCCGCGAATCCACATCCCATAGTTTGATGGTGCGCCCCGCGGTCGCGAGTATGTGGCCGTCGCTGGAGAATGCCAGGCGTGTGGGCGCGTGCTCGGCCGCTATCAGGCTATCAGCTCGCTGCAGGCGAGGTGCCCACTCGAGCAGAATACCGTCCATACCCGTGGAGACAATTCGAGGTCCCTTAGATGTGTCGAACCATAGAACCGACGAAACGGGCCCCGTGTGACCGGTAAGGCGCGCCATGACGCCGCCGCGGACGTCCCAGACCCCAACCGTCCAGTCCTCGCTCGCCGACGCGATGTAGCTTCCATCGGGAGAGAACGAGAGAGAGACGATGGGTGCATCGTGTCCGCGCAGGTGCGTCGCCGGTACTCGTGTTCGCGCGTTCCATATGCGGATGACGTGGTCGAGCCCTGCGGCAGCGACGACCCCGCCATCCGGGGAGAACTGCACTGCGGTCACCGGCCGTGGATCCAGGACCGACGAAGCCTCCGCACTTTCCTCGATCACGTTCCACAGGCGGAGGCCGGACATGCTGCCGAGAGCCAGGGACCTCGCGTCAGGCGCGAAGGACATCATGCGTATGTGCTCGGAGTCCTTGAGTTGCTTGATCTCCCGATCTTGCTCCAGGTCGAAAACATGGGCCACCAGCCCGACGGCGGCAGCGAGAAGGTGCCCGTCAGGCGAGAACGTCACCACCGGCCAGTCGTGGGAAATCTCGACGTCGATGTAGTCCGCAGGGACACGCCATCGGTGGGTTTCCTTGCCTGACCTGACGTCCCATACGATAACGGCACCACTTTTTGTCGCCGATGCCAACAAGGCTCCGTCCATCGACACCGAGCAGGAATAGGCAAATTCCTGGCTCGTTTGCAGCATGGAGATCTCTCTCGCTGTGTCCAAATCCCAGAGGCTCACGCCGATGCCCAACTGCCTCGTTACCGAAAAGTGCCCGCCGATCGTCGGTCCTGCGACGTGAAAGAGTGCGGACGGCGCACGCAGCTTGACGATCGGCTCGAATATCAGCGACTCGGCGATTCCAGCTCCCCAGCTCGCCTGCTCGGAGTCGTTGAAGGTTCTGGCGGTGGAGAAGAATACGGCCGCGGCATTCCAGTCGCTCTGGCTTGCCGCTGAGATGGCCCGCTCGAGATACAGCGACGCAGTCTCCCTTTGTGCAGCGTCGCGCTCCTGGGTCGCGATCTGCGCATAGCGAACTGAGTTGCGCCAGAACACCGTAGACGTGACGGCGAGGGCAATGAGGACGATGACCGTCGTCCGCACGATCCACACGGTGTTCCGGTGCTGCCGAACCTCTTCGCCTTCCATTTCATCGAGGTCCAGGCCGTGCAGGGGAGCTGCCAGTTTCGCGATCGTCCGGCGGAACTCGGAATGAGATAAGGAGAGATGCGCGTCAGCACGAGCCCAGCGCAGATCGATGTAAAGTGGCTCGGCCTTGAAGGCCCGCTCCGCAACTCGCGGGATGGCCGTGGTGCGAGACCAGTCGAAATCGGACTGCTCCTGATCCCATACGATCTCGCCGTAGGTCAGGACGACGAAGATCCTCGACGGATCGCAATTCTTCAGCCACCAACGAAGTTCCTTGCCGACCCAAGGAGATGACGCTGCCTTGGGCGAAGCCATCAGGAGGAAGTAGCGCGATCTTTCGAGCGCAGCGACGATCGTTTGCCACAACCCCGGCGTCGCTTGCAAGTTCGTCTCGTCGCGGTAAATCCGGAGTGCCCGCGTACGGTACCAGCGACGCGCATAACGCTGAAGCGAAGCCTGAACTGCCGACGCGAGCTGCCGATCATCGGTGTGACTGTACGAGATGAAGCCATCGTAGACTAGGGGCGGGGGTTCTCGCGCGGAACGTTCGGGAGTCATCGTGCTCGTCATATCGCCAGATTTTCCGGAAAGACAACTGAGCCATGGTGCCAAGCTGGGTAACCGGTTCGAGGGAGGTGACTGGGACCTCGCTCATCCTCGTTCCGGCGGAAAATGTTCGTCAGCACAACTATAAGTCGATTGGTCAGCCGAAGCCGCCGTACCAGGTTTATCTAGCCCGTCGCATCTTGTGGTCTCCCTCACGGAAGGTCTCACGGATTGGCTCTGCGCCGCAAGGCCCAAATGCTGTCCAGTGCCATAGGATAGCAGGTGTTTCCCTCGTCAAGCCATTTCTCCCGGGTGGGCGAGAAGTGGCGGGCTCCACGCGCACTGGTCACGCAGCATCGCGTTGAGCATGGTCAGGAGCTTGCGCATGCAAGCCACGAGGGCGACCTTCGACGTCTTGCCCCGTGCAGTGAGCCGGCCGTAGAGGGCGGCGATGACGGGGTTGTGGGTCTTGGTGACGACCGCGGCCATGTAGAGCACGGAGCGCACGGCTGCCCGGCCGCCCCAGATGCTGCGGCGGCCGTATTCTCTGCCGCTGTCGTTGTTGAAGGGAGCAACCCCGACGAGCGCCGCGATCTGCTTGCGGTTGAGGGCGGGGGGTGTCAAGACAGTTGGCCGTTGACCTGGTCACATCCTCATGAGTGCTTGAGCCTCGTGAGCGTCGGGGTTGAGGGTCGCGGGACCGATGGGCGTCCAGTTGCGAGTCTGGCCAGTCCAGCGCAAGGGCGTCCTGCGGCGAGCCCGCTAATAGAGGGCATGGCGGGCGGCGAGCAGCGCGCCGTCGCGCCCCGGTGTCGGTCGTCGGGCGTGACGAAGCGGATGCTGCTGTGCAGGTGCTCGCCGTTGTACCACGCGACGAAGCGCTCGACCCAGTGGCGTGCCTGCTCCACGGTGGCAAACGGGCGGCGTGGGTACTCGGGCCGGTACTTGAGGGTTCGGAAAAGGGCCTCGGCGTAGGCGTTGTCGTCGCTGACGCGAGGGCGGCTGAAAGAAGTGCCGCGCCTGCTGAAGAACTCGCCCTCGCGCACGCCGACGGGATGTACACGCGCCTGCTGGGGCGGCTGGCCAAGATCGACGTGCTCGTGCTCGACGACTGGGGGCTCGCGCCGCTCAAGGACCAGGAGCGCCGCGACCTGCTCGAGGTCTTCGAGGACCGCCATGGCCTGCGATCGACGGTCATCACCAGCCAGATTCCCGTCGGAAAGTGGCACGATCACCTGGGAGATCCGACAATCGCCGACGCCGTCCTCGACCGCATCGTCCACAACGCCCACCGCGTCGCGCTGAAGGGCCCCTCGCGCCGCAAAGGCAAGGAGACCACGGAGATCACAGAGACCTGAACCCCAGACCCCCGACGGACCAGCGTCGCTTCGCTCCGAGGGCGATCACGATGCGCGATCGCGGTGATCACGATCGCGCGATCTGCGTGATCACGATGGGCGGTACCCGCACCGACAGCAAGCTCACGTACTCGGACCACATGCGAGGCGGCGAGCTCCGGATGTACGGCAGAGGATCGGCCATAAGAAGGTCTCGCGCCTGCGTCACGGCGCGGATGGCGAGGTCAAAGCTCTCCTGCATGATCGCAGCTTCCTCGGATCCCGGCCGGCTGTCCGTCCTCACGCCGGAAGGCATGTAGAGGGGCCGCTCCTCGAGAAGTGCGTCGATGTCGATGAACAGGTTGCGCGCGAAGCTACGCCCGCTCGGACCCGGGCTGGCCAGGAACGACTCCGTCGCGCACCACCCGCGCGAGCCATAGTCGTCCCCGGCATATCGCAGCGCGAGGAGCGTCGAAGCGCGCATCAGGTCCGGAAGCCGCCGCAGCGTCTCCAGCAGGTAGGACGTCTCGTCATCGCCCCGCGGTGGCTGCGGCACGCACGTGTAGTCGATCCAGACCGCGATCCGGCTCGTGAGCCACTCGGCGAAGGCAGGCGTCTCGAGCCCGAGCTTGCTCGCCGCCGTGGTCGCCTCGGAGCGCCGCGTCTCCGCGGGCACGAACGCGGGCTCCAGCGGCTCGAGCTCGAGGATCCGGAAGGCCGCGTCGAGGGCCTGCACCGTGCCCTCGGTGTCGAGCGAGGGGAGGTGCTCCGCGCGCTTGTCGGGGGGCACCAGGCAGGCGCGGACGCACGGCACGACGAGCTCGAGGAACCGGCGCAGCGCGCGGAACTGGCGCTGCCGCGGGTCGGGATCCTCGACCGTCTCCCAGCGGTGAGAGACGAAAAGCAGGCACAGCGGAGGCTCGACGAAGTCGAGCCGGCCGCCCCGGTCTCGCCGCGACTGGAAGTGCTCGAAGCGCTCGCCGCGGAGGAGGTCTGTGGCCGAGACGAAGTGAAACGAACGCGCAAGCCCAGCCCAGGTCCCGCTCATTTCTACCTCCAGGCGTCCGGTCTCCGAAACTACCAGGCGGCGAAGGACGCAGCGACGACAAACGCGGCCACGAGGTCACGCTCGGCGCCGTCGACCACGCAGCGACGCTGCACGAGCCGGTCGACCTGGTGCTCAGCTTGCGGGCCGCTACTGCTCATCAGGCGCCAGCTTGGTCCGAAGCCCCTTCAGGACGAGCGCGATCATCTCGGTCGTGTCGCGCGTGACGAAAAGCCGCTCGTTCTCCTCGTCCGTGAGCCCGTTGTCGAGCCCGCGGACGCCGAGCGCATTGAGCCTTCCAACGCGGCCAGGCAGATCGATTGGGGGCACGTCCTCGAAGCCCGCTGTTCCGGCGCGGGACGTATAATATTCTCGCAGCAACGCGCGCGTTCCGTTCTCGTCCTGGAAGGCTTGCGTGAGCGCGGCAGGGTTCTTGTCATGGAGCGCCTCGATGAGCGCCCGCGCCATTCCTCCGAAGGCGCCGATGAGGTAGATGGGCTTGCCGACGAAGGTCTCGAGCTCCTCGAGCAACCCCGGCCAGGGTGAAACGCCACGCAGCTGCCCGCCGACGAGGATCCGCGCGTGGCACTCCTTCGCCATGCGGAGACGTGTGTCGCGCATGCTCAACGCCCACGCGAAGTGGTGCTCGGGCACGAGATCGTTCGGCGGAGGGGGCCCCGGGAACCGCGCCGGGTCGAGTTCCTTCGGCCGCAGCTCTTCGTGCAGCTCGAAGGCCGGCGGGATCTTCGCGCGTGCGCCGACGTCGAGCGCTGCCGCTACGGGCCAGGCCGCGTACCAGTGCACGACGCCGGCGGGCAGCGGTCGTCCGGCATCCGCGGCGCTCCGCGCGAGATCCAGGAGCTTTTCGGTGTACCCCTTCACGCGAAGATCTCCCCCATAGGCGAGCTCTGCGCCTGCGGCGAGCAGGTGCGTCGAAAGCTTCACCCAGAGGCGGTCGCGCGCGTCGGCATCGAGGATGTGCGACTCGCTCTGCGGGGAATCCGAGATGGAGATGGCCATTCGCTTGCCCGCGAGCGGCGCGCCTCCCGCATGACAGCCGGCCAGCGCCTGGGTCACGCTCGTGAGCCGCACGTCGGGACGCTGCCGCGTGATCAGCGCGATCTCGTACCGGGGCAGGGGCGGATCCGGATGCAACAGGAAAAACGTCGACCCGTCCGGCCTCCGATCAGGCAATGTCGGTAGCTCGGGCGAACGGCAGCAAATCTCGACAAGCTCGCCCTTCAGCACGTGGCTCCGGACGGCCTCTATCGTCGCGGCGTCGTGCTCGCTGCGCAGGAGCTCGAGCAGGGCGCTCGCCACGATCGTCCGGTGCATCGCCGGATTGCTGAGCTTCTCGGGGGTCGAGATGTCCCAGCGAATGGTTCGCAATTTACCGAGGTAACCGAGGCTCGACGGCTCGCCCTCTTCGAGTGCGTTGACGACGAGCAACGGCCGTTTCTGCGTCTTCGCGGTGATGACCTCCCAGCCGCACCAGTAACGGCTCGAGAAGCGATCGGTCTGGAGCACGATGACGACCGCGTTCTCGAACCCCGCTGCGAGATCCGACTCAAAATCATCGCCAGCGCTGATGCCGACCTCATCGAAGAAGCTCTTTCCCGCCGGTCGTGCCTCGATGAACTGCCTGAGCGCAAGCGCGGCCTCCCGGCCGCTCACCTGGCCATGAGGCAATTTGCAGTGGCTGATGAAGAGCTGCACCGCCCGCGGAGGCCCTGAGCGGTTCGCGAACCAGCGGGCGATCGCGTGCGTCGCGTACAGCACGAGGTCGTTCTCCCGATCGGGCTCAGGCACCCGGTCGAGCCGGATGGCTTGCTTCGCCGAATAGAGCGCACCGAGATTTGCGAAGTTCGGCGTCACCGTGCACGTGAGCAGGAGGTCGACCGCGCGCACGGCGCGGGCTTGTCGTGCGGCCCATTCGCGCCAGGCCTTGCTCGCGAGCATCGCGTCGTCGACGAGGAGCACGAGCGCCGTGCGGGCCGCCTCGCCCCAGGCGATATCGGGCAGCGGGGAATCGTCGGGGCCGCACCACACGGACACCGGGATGTTCGCCTCGGGGACCGCGTAGACGTCACGATCGCCTGTCAACCAGCGTGCGAGCCGCTGGGACCACGCTGCGCCGTGAGGGTTGCCTGCTGCGAAGACGATGTGGACGTGGAGGGGCGGCTCGTAGCGCATGCTCGACCTCGAGGACGGGACGTGCATCGATCCGTGTGGTTCAGCACGCTACCATCCGCGCAGCCACTTGAGGAACCCCCGGTCACGGCTTGTGGCATGCGCATGGCGCCCTCGCGCTCGGGAGCGGGGTGATGTGCATCCCGGAGATGCGGTCGCGTCACGCCGACCGGCAGTCGACGTCCTCGCATCGGGCGCACGTCCCCTGCTCGGATGTCGCGCTGGGGGCGCAGGATGACCTCGCTCGCCAGCCGTGGAGCGGGACAACACGCCCCGCTGGCGTTCTTCTCAGCTATAAATCATCGCCGTCGAGCCATAAATCGAATTCGATATGCGTGTCTGCGTCCCGATTTGCCCAGAGTATTTACTCGTCAGTGTCGCGCGTCCAAGTCAGATCGATGTAGGGATAGAGCCCCAGGAACTCCTCGCCGCGGTACTGCGCTTCAAGGATGTGCAGCGCGGCAGCTGCGTGGGCGCCGGCACGCTTTTTTTTGATTGGCAGCGCCGCGCGCCGAGCGAGCTCGGGGATCGTGATGAGAGCCATTGAATACTCGGGGTCGCCGGATTATATAACACGCACCGCCATCGCCCGACAGCTCGCTGTCGCATCGACGGCTCACCGGCGCTCTGCCGCCGCATGTCGCATGAGCGCGGCGCCTCGGCCGGCCTCTCACGCCAGCTTGCGGCTCATCTTCCGCAGCTGCTCCAGCGCCTCCACCAGGCGCTTCATCGCCGGGGGGAGCGGCACGCCGGCCGGGGCCTCGAGGTCCTGGCCCACGGCGCTGCGGAGGTCCATGCCCCAGAGCGCGCTGCTCACGTGGATGTGCGCGGGGGGCGCGTCGCCCGGGCGAGCTTCCACGCGCTCGCTGTCCCAGAACGATGCGAAGACGTACGGCTGCGTGTAGATGTAGATGCAATGCGGGACGTTCTCCCGGGTGAGATAGTCGCGGATTGCCCGGAGGCTCTCGTCCCGCTCCTCGATCAGCACGTCTCCCGTCTTGCCGCCGAGGATCAGCTCCCGCAGCGGCTCGTCCGCGAGCGCGAAGAGCTCGATGTGCTCGTAGCGCTTCGTTCGGTGTTTCATCGCCTCGCGCAGCGTCGCGAGGAACTGGCCGTGGGTGGCGCCGATGAAGCTCATCCGGTCGTGGCGGAGGAACAGCTCGACGGGGGGCACCTTCAGGGATTCGGTGCCGGGCTGGACCCGCGTCTCGACGAGGTTCCGCATCGCGCGGGCGAGCGTCTCGAGGTGAGCCTGGGTCAACACCCACTCCGGGCGGCCGAGATGGCCAGACGTGAACGCTTCCTGGCACGCCTTGCGCAACGCTTCGGGCCCGGTCCCGGCCTCGTGCCGCAGGCGCAGCGTGCCCGGGAGGAGCCGCGCGGAGTCGAGCGGGCCTTCGAGGCGCGCGCAGTCGTCCTGGAGCTGGCGCTGCCAGGGTTGGAATCGATTCACGAGTGCTCGCGCGACGATGTCGCGGGGCCGGTCTCCCTGGGGCGCCTCCCCGTCCCGCACGCCGGTCCAGGCGGCATCGAGGATCGCGATCCGGTCAGCGTCGGACGGATGGCTCGCCGAGAATGCCGTCGTTGTGAGCGAAGCTCTCAACGTCTCGACAGCGCCGGGCCCACCGAGCATGCCGGCGTACAGGTCGGCGATCACCTCCCCAACCCACTTCTCCTTCGCCCACGAGCCGAGCTCGTCGCGCGTGTCCTCCTCCTCGAGCACACGGACCACGGAAAAGGTGTCGCCCCGCGCGGCGTCCAGGTGATGCCCTAGCTCATGAAACAAGGTCGCCCACGCCCACGGCTCCTCGAGGAGGTTGCCGGGGCAGAGGACCACAGGGAGCGGCAGATCCGCGGGCGTGGCCTGCGATAGCCACGCCGCTGGGACCCGCGCGCGAGGGACGTAGAGCGGCGAGTCGATAGGCTCCACCGCCAGGATCGGCGGGGGCGGTCGGGGCGCAGCGCCGGCCGCGTGCGATATCGCGTCGAGCAGGCAGCATTGCGCCCAGTTGAACCACATGGCCTGCTCGTCGAGCCAGCTGGACGGGCGGGTGACACGCTCGAGCAGGCACAGGATCGCGTCAAGCCGCGACGTCTTGAGCGCGGCGGCAGATGCCGCATCGGGAAAGGCGAGCGCGCCGTCCGTGGCCCGGAGCGCCTCCTCCCAGGCGTGCTCCATCAGCTGCCTGTGCTCTCGCGGCGCGCGCTTCATGTCCCGGAAGAGCACTTCGCCGCGCCGGCGAAGGCGCTCGAGCCGATCTTCGTGGTCGGCAGGCATCATCGAATCGCCTTGTAGCCCTCGATGAACGCTGGCGCGAGGCGGCGAACGAGTGGGTTGCTCGCTGCCTGCTCTGCGACATCATGCCGGAACGCCTGCATCAGCGAGGGCAGCGCCGAGCAGCACGCCTGCACGTCCTGTGGACGGATGCCTGCGCCGACTGCCGGCAGCTTGACGTACCACCGGATGCCGTCGCAGAGCTCCTCGGCCGTCGCGTCGTCGAGGTTGGCGGGGAACTTCTCGATCAGGGGCCGCTCCTCGGGATGGGGCCAGGGGATCCGCTTGGTGGCCTCGAACACGCCCTCGGTGACGGTAGCCCCCTTGTAGACGCGGAGGAGATCCTCGACCGACGCCGCCACGGCCTGCGCCGCCTGCTCGACGGCCCGATCGCGCGTGCCAACGAGGAAGAGCTGCCCGTCGCAGCGCGTGTACCAGTCGTCGCCCCGCGCGTTGACGACACGTAGCCCACGTCCGCCTGCACGGTGGTCGACCTGGCCATGCAGCTCGCCAACGTGCCCGTCCTGGTCATGGACGAGCTTCACGAGCGCGCCGGCGAGCTTCTCGGACAGGTCGTTCTCCCCAGCCCACCGGCGGATCGGCGCCGCCGGCGTCCGCACGTGCCCGGCCGCGAAGCCGTCCGTGAGGAAGTGATCGGCAAACCCGTTCGTGTAGACCGCCTCATTCCAGAGCTGTGAGCGCTTCTTGCGGTCGGCCTCCTTCGCGGCTGTCGACGCGAGCCTGAGCGCCACCTCGTGCCACTTGACGTACGCGAGCGCGTTGTGCCACCCGAAGTGGCTCGTGTTCCGCAGGGCGAGCTCGGCATATTGCTTGGCATTCCACCACAGCGCCGCGTTCTCGTCGGGATACGACGTCCCCCGGAGCCCGGGCGGCAGCCCGATCCAGATCACCTCGCGCTTGAAGGACTCGATCAGATCGCTGAGATCGTTGTCCTCCCAGAGCCAGGGCAGGGCGGAGGGTTTCTCGTCGAAGAGCGCAGCCGGCGACTCGTAGAAATCCCCGGCGAAGGCCACGATCTCGCCGTACGTGAGCTCGTCGGTCGCGCTCCTCCGCCGGAAGGGCCCGAAGGACTCGACGCCCACCCGCTCCATGGCAATGCGGGAGCCCTCGTAGCCGATCCACAGGTGCTCGCCGCCCTCGAACGGCTCGGCGCCGGCGAGCACCTGGTCTCGGACGCGCAAGAATGCATGCAGCGGATCGCGGACGGCCGCTTCTTCCATGGGGCCCGAGCATACCACGATCGGCGCCGGAAGCGCCCCGGCGGGGAGCGTGCCCGGCCGTCTGCGGCGGTGGAATACGTGCTAGAGTACCTGCCCATGTCCGACGATCGTTCCGTCGAGGCAAGGGTTGTGGAGCGCAGCACCACGGCGGTGAACTCCAGCGCGCCCGCGGCCGGGGCGGCCATCGTCACCGAGCGGGCGGTTCTTCCGACGTACGCCCCGGAGCGACGTTATCGCGCGTTCATCTCCTACAAGCACCATCCTACACGCACCAGCGGAGCAGCGTCTTCGCCGAGCGGCTGGAGGCAGCGCTCATGGCCTATGCGAAGCCGCTCCTGCGACCTCCTATCCGGATCTCCCGCGACGAGCGCCACCTGCGGCCTGGCATCGATCTCCCCACCCTTGTCCGCAGTGCCCTCGAGGACTCTGAGTTCCTCGTCCTCCTGGCATCGCCGGAAGCGGCGGCGTCGGCCTGGGGGCGGGAGGAGGTGGAGATCTGGTGTGGCACGCTCCGGCGGGGACGCCCGACGCCTCTCTCAGCAAGCTGCGCTTGGCGCCCCTCTTGGCGCGATCGGTGGGATTGGGCCCGGTTTTTTCCCCCCAAGCGGCGCCTTGGTCATCGCACCGTCCATCGCCAGCCAGCTCCAGTCGATGCCGATGAACTCATCGTACGCCAGCAGCCCGCGGCGCCAGAACTCCCGAAACACGCCCGCCTCAATCCACTCAAGGAATCGTCGATGCGCTGAGGAATGGCTGCAGATACCGGTCGCATCGAGCGCCCCCCATTGGCAGCCCGTCCGGAGGACGAAGAAGATGGCGTCATTGGCCACGCGATCGGGAACGCGCGGGTTATGGCAACCGAGCGGGTGCGCCTTGCGCGGCGGCAGCAAGGGTTCCATCTCTGCCCAGATCGCGTTGGGCAGCCTCCAGCCATCATCCTTGAACTGCTTCATCTGCCGCGGTTGCGGCGTCACACGCCAATGTCAAGACGTTTGGCCAGGACCACCGCATGTTCCTGAACATAGTCTCCCAAGATCCCAGGTGCTCCCTACTGGGATAGGTTCTTAGGAAATGATGCAAAGCGGCGTAACTGGCCACGGGACGAGAACGGGCGCGGCGCGGTGGTCGCCCGCGTGCATGCTGTTGATCGCCGGGTCAACCACGACGACCGCCGCGCGGCCCCCACGTTGGTGCGTGAGGTGCCGATCGCACGGCTCGCGGACAGAACGCGCCCACGCGCGCCGTCCCGCGCCTTGAATCGTTACAGACCGTGCAACGGTTGCCGGCGCCGTTCTCATGGCCTCGCTGCCACCTCACCTGCGTGGGCAGGCCTCCGCTGGGAAGCGCTGCCCGCTTCTCCGTTCGGAGTCGTCGCGGGCACGTCGACGGTGATCCCCCATTTCGGCGGATACCACTGCGGGATCGGCGCCGGGCGCGGCGTGAACTTCTGCTTGATGCGGGTTCGCCCCGACTCGCCCTCGACGTCCGGGTGAGCCACGCGCGCATACTTGCTCACCTCGCAGAAGACGTTCTGGCAGTCGATGAGCTGAAGGCTCCGTCCCCATAGGCTCTGGAATCTCATGCCGAGCCGCTCGAACTCGGCATCCGCGCGCTCGGCCATGACTTGGATGACCTCAGCCTCCGTCAGCTCCGAGGTATGCTTGAAGCACTTCCGAATGCCGTCCCGTGCGCCAGGCCCTGCGACGACGAACTCCATCTCCGAGAAGTCGATCAGCTCGCTGTAGTTAACGTCGATCGCGAACTGAAACGCGAGGAAGTCGCCCAGCGACGGATAGCCGCGCAGCAGCTCGAAGACCGCGCGCAGCGAGGTCGCCTTGGCGAGCTTCCGCGTGGCCCCGTCGGCCATCATGTGTTCGACGAGCCGGAGGTGGTTCCGATGCTTGCGCGGGCTCCCGAACGCAGGCGACGGCATGATGTACGCCGCCGAGTAGATGCGCTGGCCGTCGCCGATGAGCCGATCCAGCACCTTCGCGTACGCATCGAACGTGAACTCTCGCCAGCTCACCGTCCCGAGCTGTGCGCGCAGTGCCTCCCACGTGTCGATCCGGTTGAAGATCTTGAACAGGATCGTTCGGAAGAAGACCTCCTCGGGTTTCTGCGAGCCCTCATAGATCACGTGGCGGATCAGGTACTGACTCACCCGATCCGAAGCGCGGTACGTGTTCGTGAAGCGATGCGCGCTGAGGATCGGGTCCTCGGTCCACGGCGGCGTGCTCCCTAAAACACGGCGCATGAACATCTCTTGGCGCTCAGACGCGAAGCGCCAGTACGTGTCGAACACGGGTGTCGTACGCAGCACCCGCCCGTTCCGGAGCTGGATTTCGTAGGGCGTTCGCATGCTCAGTCGGTCCACTCGTCGCCCGAGCGGTTCTTGCCGAACGACGCCCGAGAGTTGTCCGGGAGCGCACTGCTCTTGCGATGGTACGCCTGATGGATCCATCCCTGGACAGTGGTGGGGTCCTCCGTCCAGTTGTGGATGCTCGCGAACCCGGCCTTGATGTTGTCGTAGAGCCGAGGGGGAATGGTTTTCGGGTTGTACTTCCCACGCTCAAGACGAGTGTGATGCGCGTGGTACGCGGGCAGGAGGATGCCGAGCAGGCCAGAGCGCGGGTTCGCCTTCGTGTCCCGAATTGACGCCCCGATTTCCCAGTCGATGTGCTTCCGTTGCCAGGTCAGCGCGCCGATCAGCACGACGGTGACCGAGGTGTCACGGAGGTATTCGTCTCGGATCTTCTGCCGGATGGTCTCCGTCGGGACGTTCGGGTCGATATCACCGTCCTGCACCGAGCCCGGAACGATGGCTCCGAACGCGTTCCCGAAGCGAAGCTCGAAGATCTTCTTGTACGACTCGTCGAGCGCGTGGTGATAGCTGACGAAGACCTTGTGTCTGTTGCTCATGTCTTTCCTTGCGACGATACAGGCAGCTCCGATTTCGCCTGCTCGTGGTGTGCAGCGTGGGGTGCATAGACAAGCTGGCGCTCGACGAGGTCGAGCGTCACGCGGCCACCGCCGCCGTCGCGCAGCGCGCGGAAGATGCGGTAGCCGACGAGGATGGCGGCCTCCCACTGCCAGAGGGGCACCGCAGCGACCTCGAAGCCCTCGACGAACTCCCTGACGGTCTTCAGCAGATCAAGGTCGACGTGGTCGAGGCCCGCGAAGAACTTAAGCTGCTTCGCGCGGCTGAAGACGATCGCAGAGACGGCTTCCTCTACGATGCCCGCTCGTGCGCCGTCTTGTGCCTCGTCGATGTCCGGTCGGCTCTTGCGCTTGCTCCGCATGAGCGCGCGCACCACGGGTGACCAGCCGAGATGCACCGCATACGCGAAGTGGAAGATGTCGTGGAAGCGGTACCCATCGGGGTCCTTGATGTTGTCGGTCAGGCGGTCGCCGAAGTTGATGCCGTTGCATCGGAGGAGGACAGCCTTCTGGGAACCGCGCGAACGCTCCCGGAACTCCACATGAAGCCGCCGAGGAAGCTGCTCCTCCTCGGGGAAGCCGTCATCGAAGAGGGGCGTATACTGCCTCTCGTCCGGCCAGCGGCTTCTTGTCTTGTCCGTGTTGCGATTGGCGGCCTCGCGCAGCGAAATGCCTGCGTCCTTGCTGATCTCGCTCAGTAGAGCCCATGCGCGACGGAGGCGCGGCCTGATGTCGGCGGTGCCCGAGGAACTGATCGACGCGAGGACATCGCCCACGGATGAACCAAAGTCGAGGAACGCCGAGAGACGGGGACCACCCATCGCCGGGTTCGCGGCCCCCGCATCGCCTTCCAGTTCATCGATCAGACCGGGAGCGACGACTGCGGCCAAACGGACGAAGTACCAGAGGAAGTCGCCAACCTCCTCGAGCATCCGATTTCGGTAGACCGGATACGCCTCCCGTTCACGGCGCTCCTTCTTCAGCTCCGCGACCACGCTTCCAGCCTCGCCGATCAGGCCCGCGGCCAATAGTGCTGCGTGATCAGGTTTGCCAGCGAACCGGTCGGTCCTCTCCGCCAGCGCGGCGAACGCGTGGAGCCAACCCACCGCAGTCGCCTCGCTCATCGTTTGCTCCTTCGGGCGGTCCGTTGTCGCGCGCCACGTGTCCCTTGAATCGGCGCGCTGGCGCCGACGGCCGTGGCAACTCGCTTGTGCTTGGCGAACTCGAGCGGCTCACCGTGCACGCCCCACTTGCCCTGTTCCTCAAGCCAGGCAGCGAAAGCGGTGGCGAGCTCCACCCCAAAGATGCGATGCCCTCGCGCTTTGCAGCAGACGTCCTCGTCCGTCTTTCGAAAGGGGCGAAACCGCTTCGGAATGGTAGGCGCAGAAGCGCCCCAGTAGACGAACTTGGTGGCGACGAGTAGCCGATCGACGCCAGTGTCCCACTTGATGTTCGCCTTGTTCGGACGACCGTTCTCCAAGCTGTGATGCGAGTCAGACTGGACCCATATCTTGCCAACGCGGTGGTAGATGTTGTCCCCGTACATGACCTTGAGACTGCCGTTGAGGTTGGGGCGCTTGGCGAGAAAACGAGGGTCGTTCCAGTACGTGTCGAAGTCGAGCACTTCGCCCACCTGCATCGCGTAGATGAGGCGCCCGGCCAAGTCATACCTCGACTTGGCTCCAGTTCCGATGATCCAATCCCCGACACTCGCGCCGGCGCGGATCTTTGGCTTGCACGTCGCCAACGTGCAGAACCCATAGAACGGGTTCGGTGCGAAGCCGTAGTCGCGTGCGACGATGTACGAGTAGAGCTTCATCCGCAGCTATACCTCTTGACGACCCAGTCCGGCGTGGTGCGCGGATTGCCCGTGACGGGGTCGTCCCACCCACGAATCTTGCCGTTGATCGCGTCCACGACGCGGTCGCCCTGCCAACCAACGACTGCGGCGTCGCCGTGCTTCCGAAGTTCCTCGGGGATGTCGGCGTCGGTGGCGCCCTGCGCGAAGACTCCGACGACGTTCTTTCCCAGCTCGATCGCATACTTGATCTCCCAGTTCACCCAGTCGCTTTGCGCGGTGTCATGCGTGATTAGCACGACCAACGTGCTGGCCCACTGGATGCGGGGCGCAAGGATCTCGCGCTTGATGTAGTCCTCGTTCTGCGCTTCGTTCGGCTTATTGCTGTTAATGGATCCATCGCGCACCTCCATGCCGGCACGCCCGATGAGGTCCTTGAGCTTCGGGAGCAGGTTGTCGTCCTCGTGCACATGCGAGATGAAGATGTTCTTCTGGTCCGCCATGCTCCTCACTCCGCGTCGCCGGTGGCCACCGGCGGGTAGCATTGCTGAAGGCCGCGGAGCACGAGCTCCACGATGCGCTCTGCCGACCGAGACGTCGCGAGCTCTCGGTTCTCGTCGACGGTCAGCCCATTCCTGAGCCCGGAGACGCCGCACGCCTTCAGCTCGGAAGCGATGGAGTCGTAGTCATCCCACGTGAGTCCTCGAACCGCATAAAGCTGCTTCAGCTCCTCCGAGTGTGGAAGCGTCCGATGGTGCGCCCAGGTCAGCTCCGGGCGATGCACACCATCGCGGGCATCGAGGACGAGCCGGGCGAAGCCTCCGAACGCCCCGAGGAGATAAACCGGGTGCTGCGCTCGGATGCCGAGCAGCGCTTCCTCGAACACCCCCGGCATGCGACCCACAGAGGCATCTCCAGGGCGGCTGAGCTTCCCTCCGATCACAATGCGAGCTCCAAGTTCGGCCGTCTGGCGCTCACGCATGACTGTGAGGCGTCTCGACCAAGCGAGGCGCCGGAGGGCCGTGTCACAGGGAACCTCGACGTCCGGTCACGCGACGAAGCTCGCATCGGGCGACTCGTCGATGTCGGCGGGCCGATCGCAACATCGCACTTCGACGAGCGGACCAAGTCGAGCCTCGTCTCGGACCGTGCTGAGCGTCGGCCATGCGAGGTACGTGATGAGCTCTGGAGCGGCCTGGTCTTGACGTGAGGCGCCCCGGAGTTGCTCCACGATCGGATCGCGCAGAAGGTCCGCAAGCCGAAGGGTGTAGCCGTTGGTCTTGAGGTGCCCGCCGTAGGCCAGTCGCACCCCGGCCACGAGCAAGTAGCGAGACAGCTCGAGGAAGATCGAATCCAGGTGCGAGCTGCGCAAGCCGAGCCGGCCAAGGTCCTCGGCGCCCGAGATCGACAGCGCGACCATGAGACCTCGACATCGGAGATCGTGGGCGCGTGCGTGGCGCCCCAGAGACGTCTCGACGCGGACCCCGGTCGGCTCCAGAACGGCGAGCTCCTCGGGGCCGAGCGGCGGATCGGGGTACAGAGAACCGGTTGGCTTTTGTCGCGGTGAACGACGGTCACGAGCTCAGAACCAGCCGGAAGGATCGCGTCCCCTTTGCGCTTTCGCTGCGCCGGGCTCTCTTCGGCATAAGCGTGCCGCAAGGCCTCGCGGAGGAGGAGGTCGACGACGTCCTGTGCCTGCCCCTTCCAGCCAATGACCGGCATGTTGCCCGCGTAAGGGAAGCCGCAGACCTCCCGCTCCTGCACTGCGTCAACGATGACGACGGGACGCTGGTAGTGCTTGGCGAGTAGCACCTCGCGCCGACACCACGAACGCGACGAGTACGACTCGGTCACGATGGCGAGCAGAGCCGTATCCTCCACGCCCTTCTCGATCGCGTTGCTGCACCGCGAGCCCGTCGAGATGTCGCCGCTGTCGAACCAGGTCTTCTCAGGCTGGGTCGCGGTCAAGTGGGCGAGCAACGTCTTCACGACGCGCGGCTCGTTCTCGAGCTCCATCTTCGTGTGCCTGAGGAAGATCGTGACCGGAGGTGCGTCCTCGTTCTCGGTGCGCGGCCGAAGCCGGCGAATTAGCAGGTGAACGAGGCGCCGGGCGATGAACTTGTGCCGCTGCTCGACTTTGTCGATCGCCCACGCGCGCAGGAAGTTCGTATCACTCAAGCGAGAGTCAACGGGCCAGGCGCTTACCGTGAGTTGCACCGGGATGAATCGGTGCCCAGCAGCTTCCGTGAGCGACCGGAGCTTCGTAGCGTACTCGCCCCATGTCGTTCCGCTCTTCGTCGGACGCCGTGCGGCTGCGGCCAAATGGTCATCGGCAAGCAATACGACCAGCGCGCGGTCTGTCTCGGTAGCCACACGAGGCTCTGGCGGCTCTCGAGAGCCGTCGTCGGGCGTGAAGTAGGTGGGCACCTGAAGGCTCGATACCGCCGGGTCGGCGTTCAGCACGTTGTGAAGGTATTCCGCCGCCTCAGCGACCTCCTTCGACGCTGGGTGGAACACGAACTGAACGAGCAACGGGACCTTGGTGGTCATCGCGGGCCTCCGGCTCGTTGGCTTTTCAGTACGATCACAAGTCGCGCACCATGTAGGAGGTCTGGCCCGCCGATCGTGGCAGCGGTTGAGGGGACGGAACTGGTGGCTGCAGCGGCCTGGTCTTGTTCAGCACAGCACTGCTGCGCTGGATGTTCGCGGCCTCCCAGATGGTGCGATTCGAGCTCGGCGAGCGTGACGGGCAGCGCGAGGGCGGGCTGGCTTGGTGCCCGCCGTCTTCGCGGCGCGCGGTCGTCTGTTCCTGGATCCAGTCGTCGATGTCCGTGCGCCGGAACCGCCACTGCCCACGAACCTTGTGCGCCGGGATCTCCCCCTTCTGGGCCATCGTTTGGACGGTCCTGTCCGCGACCTCTAGGACCGTGAGTATGTCGTCGCTCATCCATTCAGGCCCCCGGGCGGTGGACGGGGCAGGCTTCCAACCGTTTCCAGAGTATGACGGCGGATAGGTCGCCATCAAGACGCGCGCGGCGTCGCGGCTCAGATTCCTTATTCCTTGTAGCCGGACCCAAGCCTCCCGCTGCTCCCCCCACGTCCCCGCGCGCAGCGTCCGCTCGGCCCCGTCGATAGCTTCGAGCGCCGGGACGGCCTCTTGGAAGTCGGGCGCGAGGAGGAGCAAGTCGAGCAACTGCGTCACCCGCGCCCGCGTGAGGCCCAGCTTCCGCGCCACGGCGGTCCGGCCGGCGACGAGGCGCCGGTCGATGGCACCCTGCGGGTGGTGCGCGAGGGCGAGCATCCGGGCGACCTTCGCGGGGCGCCGCACGGATTCGGGTTTTGGGGGCGGCGGTTGCTCAGTGAGGAGCACGCGCGAGCAGCGGCGGCGGAACAGCGGGCCAGTGAGGATGTGGCGGTCCTGCGGCATCGGCGAGTCGGGGCTGGTCATGCGGCGGCCTCCTGCGAGCGGGCGTCGGCGCTGAAGTTCACGACCTCGACGACGCCGGTGTCCTCCTTTATGCGCCGTTACGCGCACCGTGGCGACGAGCGCACGCAGCAGACACCCGCGCTTCTCGGTCGTCATCAGGCACCAGACGTTCGCGAAGTCGCGCAGCGCGCCGAGCATCCACGTCGCCTCCGCGTCGGCGACCTCGAGGTCGGCGAGGTCGTGCTCGGTCTCGGCGAGCTGCCGTTCGGCGGCGACGAGGCGATCGGCCGCGACGCCCAGCCCGGCCTCGACGAGCTCGCCCGCGAACATGGTTCCCACGCGCAAGGCCCTCGGCGCCATGTGATCCGTTACCGCCGCCCCGCCGTTGGTGCCCCGCCGCCGTCGGCGCCCCCGCCGCTCGCGCCCCCCGACCCATCTGGACGTCCCGCGCGCCCATCTGGAGACGTGGTGCGGCCTTTTGCTCAAAGTGCCGCAACCAGCGAGCAAAGTGGCGCACCCGTACGCAAGCTCACTCATCGGCGGGCGGCCTGTCGAGGAGGTCGAACAGGTCGAGCTGGACCGGCGGAGGCCGAGGTGCGGCCTGGACCGGAGGCGATCCCGGGGCGGCTCCGGATGGCGCGGCGGGCGCTTCAACGCGGGCGTCGGCTCGGTCACGAGGCACAGGAACCCGCGACCGTTCGGGAGCGGCCTCGCAGGCGTGGGAGGCTCGCGATGAGCGAGCGGCTGCGCTTCGGGGGCGGGCCCGTCCGCCTCAGCCAGGAGCGTCTCCAGGAGTTCGTCCAGGCTCCACACGTGGTCGGTGGTGCCGGCCTGAAGCGCGGGGGTGACCCTGAGCGTCTTCACGACGTGGCAGAGGTTGTAGTAGGCGTACACCAGTGCGACCGATGGGCGGTGGTGCTCGATGCGCTTGGAGAAGGCCAAGCACAGACGCCGCATGCGCCCGGTCTGGTGCCTCGTGGTGCCGTTCAGACGCTCGACGTAGGACGTCGACGCCTTGCCCGGGTCGGGCGCGCCGTAGACCACGAACTTCGTGATGAAGGGGTCGCGCGGCGGCTCTTAGCGGTGGTCGTCATCGCGACGTCCACGGCTGCCAGAGCGGTAGTTCTTCACCGTCTGCATGTAGTCGATCGACTTCCCGAACGACGCGCCGACGGCGGGGATGTACGGCGCGGAGCCGTCACTGGTCAGCTGCGGCATCACGAGCATGCGAGCTCGCAAGTCAGCGATGAAGGCGTCCGTCGTCGCCTGGTCGCGCTTGCCGACGCGGTAGGTGAGCAGCGCCAGGAAGCTGGAGGCCCCCGGGTCGGCGTCGCCGGCTGGGTGCTGGCCGTGGACTTCGAATCCCTGCACGGGCCGCACGGACGTAATGTGGTCCAGGTTGCCTGTTGACACCGCCTTTCTGCTGAGAGAACGGTGCGCTCATCCGGAAGGGGAGGAATCATGGGGTGCGGCTTGAAGCTGAAGGCGAGCGCGCTCGTGCTGTGTGGCGAGCTCGCGGTGGTGCTCGCATCGGCATGCGACTTGGCCTACACCTGCGACACAGTGGAGTCTGGGAGCGCGGGTGGATTCTATTGATCATGGCAGAAGCGGCCCTCTTCCGCGCGGCGACGCATGTTGCCTTCGATACGCCAACCACAGAGCGCCTGGTGCAGCTTGGCGCGACCAACGTCGTGCGTTCATCTGACTGCCTAATCATCGGACCGAGCCGCCGGGATCCGCACGAGCATACCCGGACGCGTGAGGCGTGGTTCTCTTCTTCATCCGAAGAGCATTCGGACACCGATGACTCAGGCGAAAAGTGGGATCGGCTGGGTTCGTCCGATGTCCGCTGGGAGCCGCCCATCATCTTGTGGTATCGGCAAGCCTCCACGAGCGGGTGAGCCTCTGGAGGACCTGTAGCTGGTTGCGCCATCTTGGAATCGCGCATCACGACGTCCTTGTCCTCGATTTTGAACCAGTCCCACTATCGAGAGCAGCGATCCAAGAGGTCTTGGCACGTCCGTTTACCTGCTCCGAGTCGGTGTCCGACCACCCGGATGAAGTTCTTCTGGACCGCCTCGACGAGGCGCAATCCTGGTCCGTTGAACGCTACGATCGGGCCGTTCGCCTCTGGGACGGCTACGTCGATGAGAACCCCTTGTTGTTCGTCGACAGCTGCATCGCCGGTGTCGAAGGCTTTGCAGAGCTCGCTCCCTTATGGGCGCTTCTCTCGCGCTTCTTCCCAAGAAAGACCGCAGAAGGATGCCTGCGTCTCAGCCGATTCGACGAGATTGTCTTTGCGCTCCTCTCGTCTGAGTGGCAGACGGCCTTGGCGTTGGCGGTTCATGAATCGGAAACGCGAATGCACCTGTGGCATCTCCGCTCCTGCACAGGGGACCTGTTCTTGGGAGACCGTCTCGCTCAATGGGCCAAGCACGGCTCGGGCGTCGCGGTGGAGCGCGCTCCTGGCCCGAAGCCGCCTCATGCTGGCTACCCCATGCTCTCGGGGGTCTATCGCCTCACCGAACGTGGGATGCGGCTCCGAGACGAGGGGCTCGACCAGCCCACGGATGCGCCAAGCCTGCCCATCGCCGGGACCGAGGCGTACTCGGCTTCTGCCCCCTGGGTGTTGCTCGAAGACGGACGGCTCGCTCGGCTGTGAAGGACATCCGCCGAATCGATCCACGAGGAATTCGATCTCGGCGAGCTCCTGAAACAAGGCACAAAATGCGCCGCGAACCGGCTTGTCATGGGTCATCATGGGCCATTGAGGGCCATGATGCGGGCCACGCGTTCGGCCCGAAGCCGAGTTGAAGCCGAGCAAAGCCGGGCTCGCGCGCTCCGCTGTTTTCTTTCTCTTCGTTGGCTTGGTCGTTGCTGCGGACACCACTATGCGATCCGGAACTTATCTGTGCGCAATGGCATCTTTGATCGCAGGCGCGCTCGGCGCCTGCGGCTCGGTCAAGATCGACAGAGACCCAGGCGCCACAGGCGCTCCCGGCGGCACGGGCGAAGCCGAGCCGTTCCCCGAGACATGCAGCGCGCCCGACATCTACCCGGTGTGCGACACCGACGCGAAGTTCTGCGGCAACGGTGTGCCGGATACGTGCGATGTCTGCTGGATCCTCGACGGCAACCCCCCCAGTGCGTCGAGGCGACCGAGGCATGCGACGGCGCCGTCAGCGAGACGTGCAGCTCCCTCGGATACGCGGGAGGCCGCACCGCATGCAGCGATACCTGCTCGATCGACGTCCGTGACTGCGACTCGTGCCTCGGGGCCCCGAACCAGCTCGCGTGCGCGCGCCCGCGCGTCGATGGATACAACGTCAGCGACATCGCGATGGCGAGCGACGAACAGGGGCTCGCCGCGGCATGGCTGAGCTTCGACGACAAAGTCCGCTTCGCCCGCTTCTCGACGAGCCTCGAGCTGGAGCGCCAGTGGGACTGCGTGGACGCGCGCTCGGCGCTGCGGGTGGCGCTCGCGCCCAGCCCCGGAGGCTTCATCATGGCGGTCGGCGGCGCGGGCGACGACCCTGAGCTGTGGCTCTACCGCCTCGATCCCGACGGAGACGAGATCGCGGTGCGTCTGATCAAGAACGCCGCCTATCCTGTGCTCGCGGCGAGGCCCGGCGCACCGCCGCTGCTCGTTTATGCGAGCACCGACGTCGCGTGGGCGCCGGCGAAGATCGTCGCCGAGCTGCTCGACGAAGACGGAGAGGCGACATGGCAAGCGACGGTCGCCGACACGGCCCATGGCGAGACGGCCGCGGCGGCCTTCGCGGATCCGGGGTTCGTCGTGTCCACCGGGGTGATCACGGACGACGGCGAGGACGCGGGAGCGACCGTGCTCGTGCCGATCGACGCGTCAGGGGAGGTCGGCCCGGCGCGCGAGCTCGCCGGCATCCGTGACGTGGCGCTCGCGCCCGCCGGAGCAGGCCGGGTCGGCGGCGTGTGGCTCGATGGCGAGCGCTTCGAGGTCGGCTGGCTCGACGGACAGGCGGCCCTCGCCGGCGACCCCGTGACGATCGCGACGCGCGACCCCGTGAAGGCCACGCAGGAGCACGCGATCACCGTGTCGAACGGCCGCGCCATCGTGGCGCTCGTCGAGGAGGAGGCGACGCAGGTCAGCCTCTTCCACGTGGACGCCGATGGCTCGCTCGCCGTCCCTCGGTATGCGTTCGCGAGAGAGCCGGCAGGGCTGTCCTGGCTCGCGGCCGCGCCGGCGGACGACGGCGCCGCGCTCGTGTGGACGACGTACGCGGAGCCAGCGAGCAGCCGGTTCGTCCTCGGCCGCGCGCGACGCTGAGGCACCCCGGCCCGGCGCCTCGGATTCCCCTGCGCCCCGATCTGAGGCGCCGTGATGACGAGCGGCGGCAGGAAGCGCACCACGCCGCCGTGGCGGCCGCCGAGCTCCACGATCATCCCCCGCCGCAGGCACTCGCGCCCAGGTGCGAAGCGCTCGTGACACGCGACCACCTACTGGGGGCACGACCGCGAGGGAAGGCTGTGCGTCGCGTCGGAAATGAAGGCGCTGGCGGGCCTCTGCGCCGATGTCGCGCAGTTCCCGCCGGGCCACCACTACGACAGCGCCACGCGCGAGCTCACGCAGTACTACCGCAAGCCGTGGCGCGACTACGCGGCGGAAGGCGCCGACGTGGACAAGCGAGAGCTGCGCGAGGCCTTCGAGCGCGCCGTGCGCCGCCAGCTGATGACCGACGTGCCGTATGGTTGCTGCTCTCGGGCGGCCTGGACTCCTCGCTGGTGGCTGCGGTGGCCGCGCGCTTCGCCCGCAAGCGGGTGGAGGACGACGACGCGTCGGAAGCGCGGTGGCCGCGCCTGCACTCGTTCGCCATCGGCCTGAGGGGCTCGCCCGACCTGGCCGTCGCGGCCGTCGCGGCCGAGGCGCTGGGCACGGTGCACCATGGGTTCGAGTACACCTTCGAGGAAGGCCTGGACGCCTTGCCCGAGGTGATCCGCCACATCGAGACCTACGACGTCACCACCATCCGGGCGTCCACGCCCATGTACCTGCTGGCCAGGCGCATCAAGGCCATGGGCGTGAAGATGGTGCTGTCGGGAGAAGGCTCGGACGAGATCTTCGGCGGCTACCTGTACTTCCACAAGGCGCCGAACGCGCGCGAGTTCCACGAGGAGCTGATACGAAAGCTGGACGCGCTGTACAACTACGACTGTCTGCGCGCCACCAAGTCGATGATGGCCTGGGGCGTGGAGCCGCGGGTGCCGTTCCTGGACGTGGAAATCCTGGGCGTGCTCGTCGCCCGCCGCGATCGCCTGGGATGCCAGCTTCGCCGCCGCGGCGGATCCGTCGGGGCGTGCGGTGGCGGGAGTGCACAACGCGGCGCTGTAGGCGGAGCTCTGGAGGAGCGACGTCGGTCGCGACAGGGAGCCGTCATGAACCCGTGCCGTACCAGATAGATGAACTGAGCGCGATAATCGAACACCGCGTCCAGAAGATCTAGCCCGAGTTTGCCGCGGCGAAGCCACAAAAATTCACGCAAGCCAGTATTCGCCGCGCGAGAGCGATACGTTGGCGTATGACCTGCGCGTGCTCTACGCGGCGCGGAAGCGCGCGAGGTCGAGGTGCTGGAAGAGCGCGAGCTGCTCGGCATTGAGATCGGAGAGCACCGTGCTGGCGCGAGGGATTCCTCCCTTTGCCGTCGTCGGAATGAGGACGGAGACTTCGTGGATGCCGGCGAGCCGTTCGATCATGCTCGCGATGCTGAGCGAGATCTCTGCCTGTTCGAGCTTCCTGCGCAAGAGGCTGAGAATCATCAGAGCCAGCACACAGATGAGCGCATGAACGCGGAGCTTCTGATCAGTCCAGTGATGAATGGGACGGAAGGTCAGGATGTGGGAGTCCTTCTAAGTCGTCAACCCCCGGCTTTCCAGGGTCGAGTCGAACAGCTAATGTCATGGGCCAGGATGGCTCGGCGTCTCGACGCGCGATGCGCGCATATGCGGCCCGCGCAAATGCCACGCGACCGGCGCTAGGCTCGCGTCGACATCAATTGCATACGTAGCCGTAATCAACGTTTATGCAGACGCAAGCGCCATTGCGACAGAACCCAAGGCAGTAGCCCAGCGTCCGCGTATAACAATCAATGTCACAGGCGATTGGGTCACACGATAGAGGCGTGGCCTCGTCCGGCTTCAAACGATCGTCACCCGGGATCTCTTTTGCCGACGCGCTCTGGCTCTCCGCTGCCGATGCATTAACCCCCCAGATCCCAATGAAGACGGACAGGACGGCGATCGCGATGCAATGTCTAACTGTCATGGCTCCTCCATTTTTGCTCTGAATGCAAACGTTCAAAACTGTAGAACCGTGCATGGGATATCCCGGCCTCGAAGGGATGGGTGACCTCCGGCACCCGCGTGGCCAGCGGATGAAAACCGACACCAGCGGGACGGGCCTGGAGCTGCTCAACTACAGACAAGCCGCCGCCAGCGCCTGACCGAAGATCCGCGTCACCTCGTCGATCTGGGCGGCGGTGATGGTCAGAGGCGGCAGGAACCGCACCACGCTGCCGTGGCGGCCGCCGAGCTCCACGATCATCCCCCGCCGCAGGCACTCGCGCTGCACGCGCCCGGCGAGGTCGCGGTGGGCAGGGCGCGCCCCGAGCGCGTCGGGCGCGGCCGCCGCGTCCACGAGCTCCACGCCGACCATCAGGCCGCGCCCGCGCACGTCGCCGATGCAGGCGTGCTCCTTGGCGAGCGCGGTGAGCTGCGCCATGAGCCGCGCGCCGAGCTCCGCGGCCGCCGCGTCCAGGCGCTCCGCGCGCAGCACCGACAGCGTGACCGAGCCCGCCGCCATCGCGAGCTGGTTGCCGCGGAACGTGCCGGCGTGGGCGCCCGGACGCCAGGTGTCGAAGCGCTCGTGATACACCACCACCGAGAGCGGCAGTCCGCCGCCCAGCGCCTTCGACAGGACCAGCACGTCCGGCTCGATGCCGGCGTGCTCGAACGCGAACATGCGCCCGGTGCGGCCAAAGCCCGTCTGCACCTCGTCGAGGATCAGCGGGATATCATGGCGCGTCGCCAGCTCCCGCAGCCCCTTCAGCCAGGCGACCGGCGCCGGGATCATGCCCCCCTCGCCCTGCACCGCCTCGACGATGATGGCAGCAGGCGTGGGCACGCCGCTCTCCGGATCGGACAGCAGGTTGCCGATGTACGCGAGCGAGGCCGCGATGCCGGCGGCGCCGCCGAGACCGAACGGGCAGCGGTACTCGTACGGATACGGCAGGAACTGCACGCCTTGCAGGCTGGAGCCGAGCGCCGCCTTGGGCCCGAGGTTGCCCATCAGGGTGAGCGCGCCCTGCGTCATGCCGTGGTACGCGCCCTGAAAGGCCAGCACCGTGCCGCGCCCGGTCGCGAGCTTGACCAGCTTCAGCGCGGCTTCGACGGCGTCCGCCCCCGTGGGGCCGCAGAACTGGACGCGCGCATGGCGGGCAAAGGTCGCCGGCAACACGCCGAGCACGTCCTGCGTGAAGCGATCTTTGACAGGCGTGGTGAGGTCGAGCGTGTGGAGCGGTAGACCGGAGTGCAGCGTCCGCACCAGGACGTCGGTGACCGCCGGGTGGTTGTGCCCGAGCGCCAGGGTGCCGGCCCCGGCCAGACAATCGAGGAACACGCGCCCCTCGACGTCTTCCACATACACGCCCTGCGCGCGCGAGAGCGCCAGCGGCAGCCGCCGCGGGTACGAGCGGGCGTTCGACTCGCGCTGCCGCTGCCGCTCGAGCAAGGGGTGATCCCCGAGCTCGTACAGCGCGCGCCGCCGGTGGCGCTCGCCGAGCTCCGCGGCGAGGCCCGCGTGAAGGGGCGATCTGGAGACCGCCGGCACCGGGTCCGACACAGGCAAACTGGAAGCTGCAGACAGACTCATGGGGTGACTCCCTGGTGAGAAGGGTTGTTCCGCTCCGGGCGCTCCAGGGCGCGCTCTGCCGGGTCCAGGACCTCCAGGGTCTCGCGTACGCGCGCATGCGCGTCGGCCCCCTGCACGGCGGCGATATGATCGCCGGGAAGAATCGCTGTGCGCACCGCTCCCGCCGTGTACTGCTGCCAGTCCATGGGCGGGCCGCCGTGGTGCGCGATCGTCTCGGCGCTCCACCACACGTGGATCGGCGCCGCGACGCACCGCTGCGGCAGATCCTTCGTGAGCAGGGCCGCGCCTCGGAGCAGCGCGTACCGGTGGTAATACGCGGCGGGCGGGATGTCGCTCGACGCGAAGCCGCGGGCCTGCGCCCAGCGCACGGCCTCCGCCACGCGATCGCCGTCGCTCAGCCCCTTCAGCCGCGCTCGCAGCGCGTCGAGCTCCGCCGGCGCGAGCGCGAGCAGCTCCGCGCTGCGGCCCTGATCGATGTACGCCGCCAGCTCCTCGACGACATCCGGCTCGCCCGTCGCGTAGAGGCGCGTGCGTGGCTGCGAGTCCAGCATGCCGAGGAAGGCGACCCGCTCGCCCTGCTCCTCCAGCGTCCGCGCGACGGCGAGCGCCAGCACGCCGCCCACGGACCACCCGAGGAGGCGGTACGGCCCGCGCGGTTGCCGCTCCCGGATCTCGCGCGACAGCCGCTCGACGATCCGAGGCAGCGAGAGCGCGCCGGCGTCTTCCGCGAGCGACGGGCCCAGATCGAGCCCGAGCACCGGCTGCTCCTCGCTCATGGCCGCAGCGAGGCCCTGGTAGGCCATGACGTGCAGGCCCGAGGAGTCCACGCAGAAGAGCGGGGGGCGCGACCCGCCCGCGCGGAGCTCGACGACGCTCGACGCCGGACGCCCGGCGTCGAGCAGCCTGGCGAGCCCGGCGATCGTCGGCGCCTCGAAGATCGCCATCAACGACAGCGCGCCGCCGAGCGCCTGCTGGATCCGGTGCATCAGCGGGATCGCCATCAGCGAGTGCCCGCCGAGGTCGAAGAAGTTGTCCTCGACGCCGACCTGCGGGCGCCCCAGGACGTCGGCCCAGATCGCCGCGAGCGTCTCCTCGACCGGCGTCCGCGGCGCGACGTACTCGCGCCGCCGGCGCGCGGCAGGGCTGGGCAGCGCCTTGCGATCGACCTTTCCGTTCGCGGTCAGCGGCAATGCGTGCAGCAGCACGAAGTCGCTCGGATGCATGTACTCAGGGAGCCGGTCCTTGAGGAACGCGCGCAGCGCGGCCTCGTCGAGCGCTCCCTCCCGGGGGACGACGTACGCGACGATGGTCGGCGCGACCGCGCCGTCCTGGCGCGCGGCGATGACGACCGCCTGCCCGACCGCGGGGTGCTCCCGGACCCGCGCCTCGATCTCCCCGAGCTCCACGCGAAAGCCGCGGATCTTCACCTGGTGATCGCGCCGGCCCATGAACTCGATGGCGCCGTCGGGCCGGTACCGCGCCCGATCACCCGTCCGGTAGAGGCGCGCGCCCACGCCGAACGGGTGCGGCACGAACCGCTCCGCGGTCAGATCCGGCTGGCCCAGGTATCCGCGCGAGAGCCCGGCGCCGCCCAGGTACAGCTCGCCCACCGTGCCCACGGGCGCCGGCTCCAGGCGCTCGTCGAGCACGTACGCCTCCGCGTTGGCCAGCGGGCGGCCGATCGGCACCGACGCGCACCCGCGCCGGTCGCGCAGCTCGCGCAGCGGCAAGACCAGCGCGCCCACCGTCGTCTCGGTCGGCCCGTAGTGGTTCGCCACGGCGCAGCCGCTCGAGAGCGCCGCGATCCGCTCGATGAGGGCGAACGGCAGCGCCTCTCCGCCGAGCACCAGGAGCCGCCGCGGCAGCACCGCCGCCCCCTCGCCCGTGTCGAGCAGCGCGCTCAGGTGCGACGGCACGATCTTCAGCACGTCGATCGGCCAGCGCCGGTAGTACTCCGAGAAGAGCCGGCCGTCGGTCGCCGTCTCGTAGCCGATCACGTGGAGGCAGCCGCCCGAGGCGAGCGCGCCGAAGATGCTCGTGTTGCCGAGGTCGGCGCTCAACGTCGAGACGGTCGCGAAGTGCAGCCCGGCCTCGATGATCCCGAGCGCCTCGCACACCGAGCGCGTGTAGCTGGCGATCCCGCGGTGCGTGACGCCGACGCCCTTGGGCTCACCGGTCGAGCCCGACGTGAAGACGACGGACGCGAGATCGTCGGGCAGCACCGGCACGGCCGGGTCGCCTTCGGGCTCGCCGTCGAGCAGCGCCGCGTCGTCCAGGGAGAGGACGGCGCAATCGGTGTCCGGCAGGTCCGGCAGCCGGGCGCGGACGGGCGCGTTCGTGAGCAGGACGGAGAAGCCCGCGCGCCGGATCTGCTGGGTGAGCCGCTGCACGGGGGCGTGCGGGTCGAGCGGCACGTAGGCGCCGCCGGCCTTCAGGATGCCGAGGAGGCCAGCGATCATGTCCACGGATCGCTCGCCGCAGAGGCCTACCGGGCTGCCGCCGCCGACGCCGCGCCGGCGGAGGTGGTGGGCGAGCCGGTTGGCCTGCTGGTTGAGCTCGCGGTAGGTCAGCCGCCGGTCGCCCGCGACCACCGCCAGCGCCTCGGGCTGCCGCGCCGCATGCTCCTCGAACGCCTCGTGCAGGCACCGCGGGGGCGCGACGTCGTGCGCCGCCCCCCGGCCCTCGGAGAGCCGCCGCGCCCGCTCCGTGGGGCCGAGCAGGCCGAGGCGCGGGGCGGACTCCGACCAGGCCTCGGCAGCGCTGCCGAGCAGCGCCCGGTACTGCTCGGCCATCGCCAGGGCGCCCTCCGCGCCGCAGCGGCGCGCGTCGTGCCAGAGCGAGAGGCGCACGCGGCCCCGCCCGCGCTGGGCCGAGAGCGCGAGCTTGAGCCCGCCCGCGCCCATGCACTGGCGCTCGACGTGCCACGCGAGGCCGCCCGCCACCCTGGGCTCGGGGAGCGAGGAGAACTCGAAGCCGACGGTGCTCCCGGGCCCCCCGGCGTCCGGCAGGTCGGGGTTCCAGTGCTCCTCCTCCTCGGTCGCCTCGTCGACGCCCGCCTGAGCCCGGCGCACCAGCTCGGCGAACCGCTGCGCCTCGTCCACGCGGCACGGGACCGGGAGCCACTTGGCCACCGGGCCCATGACCTCCTGGACGTCCTCGATCCTACGCACGGCCGATGCCACCGCGACGACGAGCTCCCGCGCGCCGGTGAGGCGCGCGAGGTGGAGCTGGAAGGCCGCGAGCAGTACCGACGAGAGCGAGGCGCCCTCGCCGCGGGCCAGCGACTCCAGCCGGCCGAGCAGCGCCGCGTCGACGTCGACGTCGACGACCTCGCCGGAAGCGCCGCCCTCCTCGGCGGCGCCCTCGAACGGGAGGACGACGGGTATCCCCGAAGGAGCCGGAGCGCTCTCCGCCGAGTCGACGAGATCGTTCTGCCACTCGGCGAACTGGGCGTACTGCACGGGCTCCACCCCGGCCTCCTGCCGCTCGCCGGCGCCGCCGGCGTAGGCCTCGGCCAGCTCGCGGAACAGGAGGTCCAGCGTCCACGCGTCGGCAGAGAGCGCGGGCGCGGCGACGAGCAGGTCGTGCAGCCGCTCGGCGCGGCGCACCAGCCACACGTGGAGCAGCGGCCCGCGCTCGAGGTCGACCTTGAGCCGCGCGGCCTCGCGCCAGAGCGCCTCGACGTGCGCCTCCTGCTCGCCGGTCGCGCGGCCGCCCAGATCCACCCGGTGCCACGCGGGCGCCGCCCCGCCGACGGCCTGCAGCGGGAACTTGAGGCGCGGA
Source organism: Sorangium sp. So ce363 (assembly GCF_051520435.1). Classification (NCBI taxonomy): domain Bacteria; kingdom Pseudomonadati; phylum Myxococcota; order Polyangiales; family Polyangiaceae; genus Sorangium; species Sorangium sp. So ce363. Next base: position 11,425,726 of record NZ_CP150333.1, read on the forward strand.
TCCCGGCGGAACGTCGTCCTCAGGATCTCGTGGCGCGCGACGACCTCGCCGAGGGCGCCGGCCATGCGCGCGGCGTCGAGGTCGCCCTCCAGGCGGATCAACCCGCGCGCAAACACCGTGGTTCCGCTCCGGTGGAGCGCCCACAGGCGCCGCTGCTGCGGCGACAGGCGCACGCCCTGCACGCTCGGCCCGAGCTCGCTGACCTGCATCGTCATGACGCCACCGCGCCATCCGACGCCCGCGACGCCTGCGCCGCCCGCTCGGCCGTGATCATCTCGCCCATGGCCACCACGATCTTCCGCGGGCCCGAGAACGGATCGCGGCCGTGGGCCACGAGCATGTTGTCGAGCAGGATGATGTCGCCCTCCTGCCACGGGAACCGCACGGCGCAGCGCTCGTAGGCCTCGCCGAGCGCGCGCGTCGTCTCGACCTCGATCGGCGCGCCGTCGCCGTAGGTCACGTTGCGAGGCAGCCACTGCTCGCCGACCATCGCCAGCAGCGACTCGCGCACCGGCGCCTCCAGGTACGCCGGGTGGTGCAGCTGGATCTGGTTGAAGAACACCTGCTCTCCCGTCTTCGGGTGCGAGAGCACGGCCGGCCCGCGCTGGCTGATCCGCAGCCGGCCGCCCGCGAGCCACTCGCACCGCATGCCGCCCGCGCGGCAGCGCTCCTCCACGACCGCGGGATCCGTGGTGTGGAAGAAGTCCTGCCAGCCCACGTCGAAGCCCGGCGTGAAGTTCCGCACGTAGAGCAGCCCCGACCGCCGGAAGCGCTCCCGGACGTCGGGGGCGAGCGCCTCGTAGAGCCTCCGGCAGTCGACGATCGGCGTCGCGCCGCCCTCCGGCGCGGCCTGCACGCAGAAGAACCACTGCTTGAGCGGCCAGCGCGGCAGGTGCGAGCTCTCGTTGTGGAACAGGATGGCCTTGTCGGCCGGGTAGGGCGTCGAGCTGTAGATGTGCTGCCCCGTCTTCTCCCGCGGAAGATCGCCGTACTCGCCGAACAGCTCGCCGCAGATGGCCTGCGCGACCTGCTCGAACTCCGGGGCCGACTTGATCGGGAAGCCGCGGAACAGCACGGCCCCGTGCCGGAGCAGCTGCTCCTCGACGAACGCCCGCTCCTCGCGGGCCCAGGCCGCGAGCTCCACGTCGTCCACCGCGGGCCTCACGACCAGCGGCAGCGGCCCGTCGCCCAGCGTGCCGGTAGAGACCAGCGCGCGGGGACCCACGTCCACCTTGCGGGGGGTGATGCGCTTGAGGCTCCGGAGCCGGCCCTCGTCGCGCGCGCGTCCTTCCATGGTGCGTTCCTTCCTCTCCGCTGCCGCGAGCGCCGTCACGCGGCGCTCGGGGTCGTCCACGATGGCCCGCAGCACGGCCATGAAGTGGGCCGCCATCGCCTCGATCGTCGGCGGCTCGAACAGATCGGCGCGGTACTTCCACGCGCACGTGAGCCCCTCGTCGCCCTCCTCGACGAACACGCCGAGGTCGAACCGCGACACCTCCCGGTCGAGATCCACCGGGCTGAAGCGCACCCCGGGCAGCGAGATCTCGGACGCCGGCACGTTCTGCAGCACGAACAGCGTCTGTACGAGGGGGTGGCGGCCGGGCTCGCGGGCCGGCCGCACGGCGTCGACGACCTGCTCGAACGGCAGGTCCTGGTGCGCGTACGCGTCGAGCGTGACCTCCCGGACCCGCTGAAGGAGCTCCCGGAACGTGGGCAGGCCGCCGAGATCCGTGCGCAGGACCAGCAGGTTGACGAAGAACCCGATCAGCCCCTCGGTCTCCGCGCGGTTGCGGCCCGCGACGTCGGTGCCGACGAGTACGTCGCTCTGGCCCGTGCGGCCGAGGAGCACGACCTTGAACGCCGCGAGCAGCGTCATGAAGAGCGTCGCGCCCTCGCGCCGGCCGAGCGCGCGCAGCGCCTCGGAGAGCGCGCGGTCCACCGCGACCGTGTGGCGCCCGCCGCGGTAGGTCGACGCGGCGGACCGCGGGTGATCCGGGCGCAGATCGAGCGCGGGCGGGGGCCCGGAGAGCCGCTCGCGCCAGGCGCCGAGCAGCGCCTCGCGGGTCGCGCCCTGCATCCAGCTCCGCTGCCACACCGCGAAATCCGCGTACTGGACCGGCAGCGGCTTCAGCGCCGGCAGCCGCCCGGCCCTCGCCGCCGCGTACAGCTCGGCCAGGTCCGCGACCAGCACGTTCATGGTCCAGCCGTCCGCCACGATGTGGTGGACGACGACGACCAGCACGTGCTCGTCGTCGCGCAGCTTGATCGCGGTCAGCCGCAGCAGCGGCCCGCGAGCGAGGTCGAACGGCCGCTCCGCGCGGTCCGCGGCCAGGCGCTGGACCGCCGCGCCGTGCTCCGCGGCGGGCGTCGCCGACAGGTCCACCACCTCGAACGCCGGCGCGCCCTCGGGGGCGATCACCTGCACCGGCTCGCCGGCGGCCACGCCGAACGTGGTCCGCAGCGACTCGTGGCGCCGGACGAGCGCGGCGAGGCTCTCCCGGAGGAGCGCGACGTCGAGCTCCCCCTCGACGCGCACGGCCGCGGTCATGTTGTACCCGGCGCTGTCGGGCTCGAGCTGCGCCAGGAACCACAGGCGCTGCTGCGCGAACGAGAGCGGCAGCGGCCCCTGCCGCGGCACCGCGACGAGCGGCGGCGCCGCGGCCGCGGGCGCGCCGCCGGCCGGAGCGCGGCGCCGATCGACGTCGCGGGCGAGCTCCGCCACCGTGGGGTGATCGAACAGGCTGCGGAGCGGCAGCTCGACGCCGAGCGCCTTGCGCACGCGCGACACGACCTGCGTGGCCAGCAGCGAGTGCCCGCCCAGCTCGAAGAAGCCCGCGTGGACGGGGACCCGCTCGATCCCCAGCACCTCCGCCCAGATGCCCGCGAGGGCCTCCTCGGTCGGCGTCGTCGGGGCGCCGGCCGCCGCGCTCCCCGCATCGACCGCGGGCGCCTCCGGCGCCGGCAGCGCCTTGCGGTCCACCTTGCCGTTCGGGGTGAGCGGCAGCGCGGGCAGGGCGACGAAGACGGGCGGCACCATGTAGTCGGGCAGCGCCTCCTTCAGGAAGTCGCGCAGGCGCTCGGGCGCAGGGGTCGCGCCGCCCTCGCCGACGACATAGGCCACGAGCCGCTTGCCCGAGGTGCGCTCCTCCCGGACCGTGACCACGGCCTCCCGGACCTCCGGGTGCCGCGCGAGGCGCGCCTCGATCTCCCCGAGCTCGATGCGGAAGCCGCGGATCTTCACCTGATGATCCCGCCGCCCCGCGAACTCGAGGGTGCCGTCCGCGAGGCGCCGGCCGAGATCGCCGGTGCGGTACATGCGCGCGCCGGGCGCGCCGCCGAACGGGTCGGGCACGAAGGCCTCGGCGGTCCGGGCGGGGTCGTTCAGGTAACCGCGCCCCACGCCGATGCCCGTGACGCAGATCTCGCCGGTCACGCCGACGGGCGCGAGGTCGTCGCCCGTCACGACGTGGAGCCCCACGTTGGGCACGGGCCGGCCGATGGGCACGTGGGTGACCTCCGGCCCCGGGGCCGCCGTCATCACGTGCAGCGCGACGTCGTCGGCGCACTCGGCCGGACCGTAGGCGTTCATCAGGGGGACGCGGGGGTGGCGCGCGAACCACTGGCGGCAGAGGTCGGGCGTCAGCGCCTCGCCGGTGGGCAGCATCCACCGGAGGCGCGCGAGGCGCGGCGCGTCCTCATCGGCCGCCACGAGCTCCCTGAGGAGCGACGGGACCAGCTCGAGGACCGTGATCCCCTGCGCCTCGGCCTCCTCCAGCAGGCGCCGCGGATCGCCCACGATCTCCTCGGGGACGATGTGCACGCGGCCGCCGCAGAGCAGCGCCGAGAGCAGCTGCCACACGGAGATGTCGAAGCACTGGGACGCGGTCTGGCCGATCACGTCCGAGGGGCCGAGCTCCAGCGCGGGGATCTTCCCCCACACGTTGTTGAGCATCCCCGCGTGCTCGACCATCGCGCCCTTCGGCACGCCGGTCGACCCGCTCGTGGTGATCACGTAGGCGAGGTGGCCGGGGCCGGCGAGCCGCGGCAGGTCGCCTTCGGGCGCGGGCCCGCGCTGCGCGGCGAGGCGCTCGCGCGTCACGAACCGCGGCCGCGCCGGCTCCGGCAGGTGCGCGAGCGCCTTCGCGAGCCGCGGGACCCACGCGTCCGAGGTCACGACCACCGGCGCCCGGCTCGCCTCGACGACGCCGGCGATGCGCTGCTCCGGCTGGTGGGGATCGAGCGGGAGGTACGCGCCGCCGGCCTTGAGCACGCCGAGCACCGCGACGACCAGCTCGATGTCGCGCGACTCGAGCACGGCCACGATCGTGTCCGGACCGACCCCCTGGGCGCGCAGCGCGTGGGCCACCTGGTTGGCGGCGCGGTTCAGGGCCGCGTAGCTGAGCCGGCGCCCGCGGCACGTGACGGCGTCCGCGTCCGGCGTCCTCCGCGCCTGGGCCTCGAAGAGCGCCACGTAGCTCGGCGCGGCGGGCTCCGCGCCCCTCGTGTCGTTCCACTCCCGCAGGAGCTTCTGGCGCTCGCGCTCGTCGAGGAGCGAGAGGTCGCCGAGCCGCGCCTCCGGGCGGCGGGCCATCTCTCCCAGGAGCTGGATCAGGTGGCCCAGCATCCGCGCGACGGCGTCGCGATCGAACAGGCGCCGGTCGTACGAGAGCCGGATGCCGAGCCCCGCGCCCGGGTAGGCCACGACCGTCATCGGGTAGTTCGTGTGGACCCGGTCCTGCTCGTAGGAGAGGCCGACGTCGCCCACCTGCTCCCCGAGGCGCGGATCCTTCGGCGCGTTCTCGAAGACGAGGAGGCTGTTGAACAGCGAAAGGCCCTTGGGGAGCTCGCTCCACCGCTGGATCTCCACGAGCGGCGGGTACTCGAACTCGCGGATCCGGTAGTTGTGGGCGAGGAGGCCCTTGAGCCACGGCAGGAGCGGCTGCTCGGGCGACACGCGCACCCGGAGCGGCAGGCTGTTGATGAACAGGCCGACGATCGTCTCCACGCCGGGCAGATCGGTCGGGCGGCCTGCCACGGTCACGCCGAACACGACGTCGCGCTGGCCGCTGTAGCGGCTCAGGAGGAGCGCCCAGGCCCCTTGCACGAGGGTGTTGGGCGTCAGCTCATGCTGGTTCGCGATCCGGAGGAGCGCCTCGGTCATGGCCGGGGGCAGCTCGACGAACTCGTCGCTCACCCCGGCCCTCGCGCCGTCGGGGGCGGCCCGATCGATGCCGAGCGGCGTCGGCTCGGCGAAGCCGCGGAGCTCCTCGCGCCAGAACCGCTCGGCCGCCGAGAGGTCCTGCCGCGCGAGCCAGGCGATGTAGTCCCGGTAGGGGCGCGGCTCGGGCAGCTCCAGCGCGCGGCTCGCGACCGATGCCTCGTAATAAGACAGGCACTCCATCATGATCACGGAGAAGCACCAGTCGTCCGTGAGGATGTGGTGGAAGCTCCGCACGATGCGGTGAGCGTCCTCCGCCAGGCGGAACAGCCGGATCCGGATCAGCGGCGCCCGGGTCATGTCGAGCCCGGCGGCGAGCTCGGCCTCGAGCGTCTCGGCGACGCGCCTCTCCTGCTCGGCCTCGGTCAGATCGCGGAGGTCGATGACCTGGATCACCTCGGAGAGGTCGACCTCGCGGTGGACGAGCTGGAGCGGCCGCTCCAGGTCCTTCCAGACGAAGGACGTCCTCAGGATCGGGTGCCGCGCCGCCACCCGGCGCCAGGCCTCGACGAGGCGGCCGGCGTCGAGCGGGCCGCGCCACACGTAGTGCTGCTGCATCAGGTAGATGCCAGAGCCGGGGTTCAGGAGGGTGTGGAAGAGCATGCCCTCCTGCATCGGCGAGAGCGGGTAGACGTCATCGAGCCCCGACGTCTCCGGCAGGCTGCGCGCGATCTCGTCCTGCGTGAGGCCGCTCAGCGAGAACGGCGACGGCGGCGGCGCGGGCGCGCACGGCGCCGCCTGGCACGGCTCGCCCTGCGGCGGCGCTCCCGCCTGGCCTGTGCCCGCGGGGCCGGACGCCGCGACCGCAGCGGCGGCGGCCACCGTGGGGTGATCGAACAGGTGCTTCGGGCTCAGCTTGATGCCGCGCTGGTTGGCGCGCGCGATGACCTGGAGGCTCCGGATGGAGTCGCCGCCGAGGGCGAAGAAGTTGTCGTGGATGCCGACCCGCTCCACGCGCAGGATGTCGGCCCAGATCTGGGCGAGGGTGGCCTCGACCTCGTTCCGGGGCGCGACGAAGCCGCCGGCCTCCGGCGCGCCCGCCCGCTCGGGCTCCGGCAGCGCCGCGCGGTCGATCTTGCCGTTCGGGGTGAGCGGCAGCGCCGGCAGCGGCACGATCACGGCGGGCACCATGTAGTCGGGCAGCTGCTTCGCGAGCCGCGCGCGGAGCGCCTCCGCGTCGAGCGCCGCCGCCTCGCGGGCCACGACGTAGGCCACGAGGCGCACGGCCCCGCCGCTGTCCCGCGCCGCCACGACCGCCTCGCGCACCTCGGGCTGCTCGCGCAGCCGCGCCTCGATCTCGCCCAGCTCCACGCGGTGGCCGCGCAGCTTGATCTGGTGATCGGTGCGCCCGAGGAACTCGATCGCGCCGTTCGCAAGGAGGCGCACCCGATCCCCGGTGCGGTACAGCCGACCCCCCGGGACGCCCCCGAACGGATCCGGGACGAAGCGCTCCGCCGTCAGCTCGGGGCGAGCGTGGTAGCCGCGCGTCACGCCGGCTCCTCCCAGGTAGAGCTCCCCGGGCACGCCCACCGGTACCGGTTCAAAATTTACACCAAGGACATACGCTTGGGTGTTGGGGAGCGGCCGTCCGATGGGCACGGTCGTTCCGGAGCGGCCGCCCGCTGGGTCGACCTGCCATGTGAGCGAGCCAACGGTCGTCTCGGTGGGGCCGTAGTGGTTCACGACGGTGCAGCCCGGCGCGAGCGTCCGGATCCGCTCGATGAGCTCCCAGCTCGAGGCCTCTCCGCCGACCACGAGGCAGCGCGTCGGCAGTACGCGCTCGGGGCGCGCCGCCTCGAGGAGCGCGGCGAGGTGGCTGGGGACGATCTTGAGGGCGTCGACCCCGTGGCGGCTCATGTACTCGGCGGTCGCGTCGGGATCGAAGATCCGCGCCTCGGACAGGACGTGCAGCGCACGGCCCGAGCAGAGCGCGCCGAAGAGCGACGTGTGCCCGAGGTCCGCGGCCACGGTCGAGACGAGCGCCATGCCGCCGCCCTCGGCGAGGGGCAGCCGCGCGAGCACGCCGCGCACGTAGTTCACGAGGTGGCGGTGCTCGACGGCCACGCCCTTCGGTCGCCCCGTCGAGCCCGACGTGTAGATGAGGTAGGCGAGGTTGCCGGGCCGGGCCGTCTCGCCGAGCGGTGTGTCGGATTCGGCCGCGAGGGCGCTCGCGTCGCGGTCCAGGAAGAGCAGCGAGGGCCCCGGCCCGTCGAACACGCCGGCCCACTGCTCCTGGGTGACCACGACGCGCGCGCCGCTGTCCTCCACGACGGCGCGGAGCCGATCGCGCGGGAACTTCGGGTCGACGGGCACATACGCGGCGCCCGCCTTGAGCACGCCGAGCAGCGCGAGGACCATCTCCGCCGAGCGCTCGATGCACAGGACGACCCGGTCCTCGGGCCCCACGCCGAGCGCCCGCAGCCTCCGCGCCAGCTGGTTCGTCTTCCGGTCGAGCTCCCCGTAGGTCAGCGCCGTCTCCTCGCAGGCGACCGCGAGCGCGTCGGGCCGCGCGGCGGCGTGCGCCTCGAAGAGCTCGTGGACGCAGGCCGCCGGCGGGGAGGCCGTGGCCGTCGCGTTCAGATCGGTGAGCAGGCGCCGCCGCTCGGCGGCGCCCACGAGGGGCAGCTCGGCCAGGCGTGCGTGCGGCCGCGCCGCCATCGCCTCGAGCAGCGCGCGGCACTGGGCGAGCAGGCTGGCCGCGGCGTCGTGCGCGAGGCGGCGGCGCTCGTAGCAGAGGATCAGGCCCAGATCGCCCGCCGGCTCCACGATGAGCGACACCGGGTAGTTGTTGCGTCCGGCGGTGAGCAGGGCGCCGCCCTCGCGCCCGCCGCCGGGCCGGGGCAAGGCGCGGACGCGCAGGTCGAGGAGCGCGCCGCCGACGTCCTCCTCGGGGTAGCTGTCGAACACCACCAGGGTGTCGAAGAGCGACTGCCCGCCCGGCACCTCGCTCCAGCGCTGGACGAGGGACAGGGGGGTCCACTCGTGCTGGCGCAGCTCGCTGTTCCGGTCCTGCAGCCGCAGGAGCCACGCGGCGAGCGGCTCGTGCTCGTCCACGCGGACCCGCACCGGCAGGGTGTTGATCAGCATGCCGACGATGGCCTCGGAGCCGGGGAGCTCCGGGGGCCGGCCGGACACCGTGGCGCCGAAGACCACGTCGGGCTCTCCGCTGTGCCGGGACAGCAGGAGGGCCCACGCGCCCTGCACGAGGGTGTTCAGCGTGACGCGCAGGCGGCGCGCGCAGGCCGCGAGCGCCTGCGTCTCTTCCCGCGAGAAGCGCAGCTCCTGCTCGGCGAAGGGGAACGCGCCGTCGCCCGCCGCGGCCGCGGCCGGGGCGGCCCCCAGGGGGAGCGGCGTCGTCGTCCGGAACCCGGCCAGCGCGCCGCGGAAGAACCGCTCGGCCGCCCCCTCGTCCTGGGCCTGCACCCACGCGAGGTACTCCCGGTACGGGCGCGCCCGCGGCAGCTCGGGGATCGCGCCCCGCACGAGCGCCTGATACGCGAACAGCGCCTCTCTCAGCAGGAGGGCGAAGCCCCACCCGTCCAGCAAGAGGTGGTGATGGCTGTTGATGAAGCAATGGGCGTCGTCCGCGAGCCGCACCAGCGTGACCCGCATGAGGGGGGCCTTGAGCAGGTCGAAGCCGGCGCGCCGGTCCGCGGCCATGAGCGCGGAGAGCGCCTCCTCGCGCTCGCGCGCGGCGAGCCCGCGGAGATCGTGGCGCGCCACCGGGATCGTCGCCCGCTGCCGGACGACCTGCACCGGCCTGGCGACGCCCTCCCAGACGAAGCCGGTGCGCAGGATCGTGTGCCGCTCCGCGAGCGCCTGCCAGGCGCGCTCGAAGGCGTCCGGATCGAGCGGTCCCTCCAGCAGGAAGGCCGCCTGCACGAAGTACGGGTCCGTGGACCGGTCCGAGACCGCATGGAAGAGCAACCCCTGCTGGAGCGGGGAGAGATAGTGAATCGACTCAACGTCCTTCTTGTTGTTCGCCATGGCTCAGTCCAGTCGTTCGAGGATGGAGTCCAGCTCGTCCGGCGCGAGCGCGACATCGGTGAAGTCCGACGGCGTGTAGCCGCCGGCTTCGGGTGAAAGGCAGTGCGCGATCAGCTCTCTCAGCGCGTCGCGCCACCGCGCGCTGACCGCCGCGATCGTCGCCTGCCGGTACCGCGCGGCGCTGTAGCGGAAGGTCGCCTCGAGGCGGCCGTCGTACACGGCCGCGTCGATCTCGATCTCGTACGCGAGCGGGCTGCGCGGGTCGTGCTCGGTGCCGGGCGGCTCCTCGGCCAGGGAGAACCGCGCGCCGGCGCCCACCACCTGGTCCCACTGCCCGAGGTAGTTGAACCCGACGCCGAGCGCCGGCAGGCGGCGCAGCCGGTCGGCGATCGCCCCCCTCCCGAGCTCCCGCACCGCGCCGTAGGGGAGGCCGCGCCGCGGGACGCGGCGGAGCTGCTCCTTCACCGTCTTGAGCACGGCGCCCGGCGCCGCGTCGGGCGCGACCTCGAGCAGCACCGGGTAGACGCTCGTGAACCAGCCGACCGTGCGCGATAGATCCAGGTCGTCGCCGTCGAGCGCCTCGCGCCCGTGGCCCTCGACCTCGATGCCCGCGAGCGCGCGGCCGGTCCACCGGGCGAGGGCCAGCGCGAGCCCGGCCAGGAGGAACTCGTCGATGCGCGTCCGGTACGCCTCCGACACCGCCTCCAGCAGCGACCGCGTCTCCACCCCGCTCAGCCCCACCTTGAGCGTCGCCATGGCCGTCTCCGCGCGGTCCCCCGCCGGATCGTCGACCGGCAGCGGCGCGAGGCGATCCCACGGCAGACCGAGCCAGAAGGCCGCCTCTTCCTCGAGCGCGGCGTCCTGCGCCGCGGCGTCGAGGCGCTCCGCCCACCGCGCGAACGAGGTGGTCCTGTCGGGCAGCTGCGCCGGCGCCCCGCGGCGGGCCTGATCGTAAGCGGCCTCCAGATCCTCGAGGAGGACCCGCCATGACACGCCGTCGACGACGAGGTGGTGCGCGATCAGGAGCAGCCGCCCCGGCCTGCCGGCGCCGAGATCGAAGCTGACCACGCGCAGCAGCGGCCCGTCCGCGAGGTCGAGGCTCGCCTGCCACCGGGTCGCGTGCGCCTCGATCTCCCTCGGCTGCTCGGCCTCGGGCACCCGGGCGAGGTCCACCCGGTGCACGACCGCGGCGGGCTCGTTGAACGGCGCGAGCGTCTGGCGGACGCCGCGCTCTCCGGGCACGAAGCGCAGCCGCAGCGCGCCGTGGTGGCGCAGGAGCGCCTGCACCGCCGCTTCCAGCGCCGGCCACACGAGCGGCTCGGCGACCGTGAGCAGCAGCGCCTGGTTCCAGTGGTGCGGGTTCGGCAGGTCGCGCGCGAAGTACCGCCGCTGGATCGGCGTCAGCGGCACGTCGCCCCCCGCCGGCTCCTCCTCGTCCGGCGCCGCAGCGGCGCCCGTGGAGAGGCCCGCCGCGGCGGCCAGCGCCGCGAGGGTCTGGTGCTGGAACATCTGGCGGGCGGTCAGGCGGAGGCCCGCCTGCTTCGCGCGCGAGACGACCTGCAGGCTCAGGATCGAGTCGCCCCCCAGCTCGAAGAAGTTGTCGTCGCGGTCAACGCGCTCGCGACCCAGGACCGCCGCCCAGATCTCGGCGAGCTGCGCCTCGATGGCCGCGACGTCGTGCGCCGCGGCCGGGCGCGCTTCTCCCGCGCCGGACGGCGGCGCCGCCTCGAGCTCGAGGCCCACCTCCCCGGGCGGCGCTGCCTCGGGCTGCTCGGTCAGCGCCGGTGCCGGCGGCTCCGGCAGCGGCAGCTCGCTGAGCCGCGCGGTCGGCCGCGCGACGATCGCCTCCAGGAGCGCGCGGAGGTCGTCCGCCATGCGGCGGATGGTGCGCTCCTCGAAGAGCTCGGTGCTGTACTCGAACGAGCCGCGCAGCCCCTCCGGCGCGGTCACCATGTGGAGCGAGAGGTCGAACTGGGCGCTGCCCGGATCCACCTCGACGGGCAGGATCTCGAGGCCGTCGAGCGGGCGCGCGCGCCGCGCGGCCTCCTGGAGCGAGAACATCACCTGGAAGAGCGGGGTGCTGCCGAGATCCCGCGCCGGCCGGAGCGCCTTCACGAGCTGCTCGAACGGCAGATCCTGGTGCGCCTGCGCGGCCAGCACCTCCTCGCGCGCCTGCGAGAGGAGATCGGCGAAGCGCGGGTCGCCGCCGAGGTCCGCCCGCAGCACGAGCGTGTTGGCGAAGAGCCCGATGAGCCCCTCGATCTCGACGCGCGTGCGGCCCGCGATCGGCGTCCCGATGCACAGGTCCGTCTGGCCGCTCCTGCGCGCGACCAGCGCCTGGAACGCGGCCAGGAGCAGCATGAACGACGTGACCCCCTGGCCGCGCGCGAGCGCGGACAGCGCGGCCGACAGCTCGCGCGGGAGCGCGAAGTTGTGGCGGGCGCCGCGGTACGATCGCGCGGCGGGGCGCGGCCGATCGGTGGGCAGCCGCAGGACCGGCGGCTCCGTGCCGAGCCGCTGCCGGAAGTAGGCGAGGTGCTGATCGAGCACCGCCCCCGTGAGCCACCCGCGCTGCCACCGGGCGTAGTCGGCGTACTGGATCGGGAGCGGCGGGAGCGCGGCGGCGCGCCCCTCGGCGTCGGCGGCGTAGAGCTCGGTCACCTCGCCGACGAGGACGTTCATGGACCAGCCGTCCGACACGATGTGATGGAGGACGACGAGCAGGAGGTGCTCGCGCTCGCGGAGGCGCACGAGCGCGATCCGGAGCAGCGGCCCGCCGGTCAGGTCGAAGGGCTGGCGGGCCTGCTCCTCGAGCAGGCGCCGCGCTTCGGCCTCGCGCGCCTCCTCCGGCGCGGCGCCGAGATCCACGAACGAGAGCGCCACCGGCCGCTCGGCGTGGACGAGCGCCTCCGCGTGGCCGTCGCGCTCCGCGAACGTGGCGCGCAGGGACTCGTGGCGGCGGACGACCGCGGCGAAGCTGCGCTCGAGCCGGGCCACGTCGAGCGGCCCGAGCAGGCGCACGGCCGCCGGGACGTTGTAGGACGCCGCGGTCTCCTCGAGCTGCGCGATGAACCAGAGGCGCTCCTGCGCGAACGAGAGCGGCGACGGGCCGCCCTGCGGCTGCGGGAGGAGCGGCGGCGCCGGCGGGGCCGGAGGGCCGCGCCGCGCCGCCTCCGCGGCGCGCGCCTGGGCGGCCACCGTCGGCGTCTCGAAGAACGCGCGGAGCGGCAGCTCGACGTCGAGCACGCGGCGCACGCGCGAGAGGACCTGCGTCAGCAGCAGCGAGTGGCCGCCGAGGTCGAAGAACGAGTCCTCCACCGAGACGCGCTCCACGCCCAGCACCTCGGCCCAGATCCCCGCGAGCAGCTCCTCGGTGGCCGTGCGCGGCGCCACGTGGCGGATCGCGTCGCCGGACTCGGGGACGGGCAGCTCGCGCCGGTCCACCTTGCCGTTCGCCGTGCGGGGGAGCGCCGGCAGGGACACGACGACCGGCGGCACCATGTACTCGGGCAGGCGCTCCGCGAGCCACGCGCGCAGCGCCTCCGCGGCCGGCGCAGGGCTCGCGGCGGCCACGTAGGCGACGAGCCGCCGCACGCCCGGCCGGTCCTCGCGGACGAGCACCACGGCCTCCTTCACGTCGGGGTGCTCGGCGAGCCGCGCCTCGATCTCGCCGAGCTCGATGCGGTAGCCCCGCAGCTTGACCTGGTGGTCGCGCCGGCCGGCGAACTCGATCGTGCCGTCGTCGCGGTAGCGGCCGAGATCCCCGGTCCGGTAGAGCCGGCGCCCCGGCGCCTCGCTGAAGGGGTCGGGGAGGAACGCGGCGGCGGTCCGGCCCGGGTCGCCCAGGTAGCCGCGCCCGACGCCGACGCCGCCCACGTACAGCTCGCCGGTCACGCCGACCGGCGACGGGGCGAGCAGGCGATCGAGGACGTAGAGCCGGAGGCCGTCCACGGGCCGCCCGATCGGGACCTGAGCGTCGTCCGCCGCGGGCGGCGCCGTCAGCGCGTGCAGCGCCACGTCGTCCGAGCACTCCGCGGGCCCGTAGGCGTTCATGAGGGGCACCGCCGGGAAGCGCTCGAGCCACGCCCGGGCGAGCGCGGCGGGGAGCGCCTCGCCGGTCGGCAGGACCCAGCGCAGCCGCTCGAGGCCCGGCGGCGCGGGGCGCTCGAGCGCCGCGTCCAGCATGCCCTGGAGCACGGCGGGGACGACCTCGATGACGGCGATCCCCCGGCGCTCGACGTGCTCGAGCAGGCGGCCCGGATCGCGCGTGATCTCGTCGGGCACGATGTCGACCGTGCCGCCGAAGAGCAGGGCGGTGAGGAACTGCCAGACCGAGATGTCGAAGCACGGCGACGCCGTCTGCGCGATGACGTCGCCCGCCGCGAGGCCGAGCCGCGGGACCTTGCTCAGCATGTTGTTGAGCATCCCGCGCCGCTCGACCATCGCGCCCTTGGGCACCCCGGTGGAGCCGCTCGTGTAGATGACGTAGGCGAGGTGATCGGGCCCCCCGCGCTCCTCGGGGTCCTCGTCGGAAGAGGCCTTGTCGAGGGCGTCCTCGAGGATCGCGATCGCCGGCCGGCGCGGCCCGGGCAGCAAAGAAATGGCTCTTTCCAAAGCCTCGCGGTGCCGCTCGCGGGTCAGCACGACCCGGGGCTCGCTCGACGCGAGGATCTGCGCCACGCGCTCGGCCGGGTAGGCGGGGTCGAGCGGCACGTAGGCCCCGCCGGCCTTGAACACGGCGAGGATCATGGTGAGCAGCGGGATGCCGCGGTCGTCGAGCAGCGCGACCCGCTGCTCGGGGCCGGCGCCACGCGCGCGCAGCGCGTGCGCCGCGCGGTTCGCGTCGCGGTTCAGCGCGGCGTACGTCAGCCGCTGATCCGCGCAGGACACGGCGACGGCGTCCGGCGTCCGGGCGACCTGGGCGCGGAAGCGCGCGGCGTAGGACGAGAGATCCTCCTCGGCCGCGGGCGCCGTGTTCCAGGCCACGAGCGCCTGCTCTCGCTCTGCCGGCGTGAGGAGCGGCAGGTCGCCGAGGCGCGCGTCGGGCCGCGCCGCCATGGCCTCGAGGAGCGCGCGGAGGTGCCCGAGCAGCCGCTCGGCGAGCTCGGGCCGTACGCGCGACCGGTCGTAGACGAGCTGGAGGGGCAGCTCGGCGCCGGGCCACGACATGACCGTGAGCGGGTAGTTCGTGTGGACGCGGGCGCGGAAGTCCGCGATCCGGAAGACGATCCGCCCCTCGCGGAGCGCGGGGTCGATCGGCGCGTTCTCGAACACGAGGAGGCTCTGGAACAGCGACCTTCCCCGCTCGATCTCGCTCCAGCGCTGGATGTCCACGAGCGGCGTGTGCTCGTGCTGCCGCAGCTTGAGGTTCCGATCGAGGAGCGCGGCGAGCCACGGCAGGAGCGGCTCCTCCGCGGGGACCGGGACGCGCAGCGGCAGCGTGTTGATGAAGAGGCCGAGGATGGACTCGACCCCTGGCAGCTCCGGCGGGCGTCCGGCGACGGTGACGCCGAAGAGCACCTCGGGCTCGCCGCTGTAGCGGCTGAGGAGCAGGGCCCAGGCGCCCTGCACCAGCGTGTTGAGCGTGAGGCGGTGGCGCTGCACGAGCGCGCGCAGCGCGGCCGAAGGCTCCGCGCCGAGCCGGATCACGAGGCTGTCGATCTGCGCGTGATCCGCGGCCGCCGCCTGGGCGGAGCGCTCCTCGAACCCGAGGGGCGTCGGCGCGGAGAAGCCCTGGAGGGCGTCCCGCCAGAAGGCCTCTCCGGCCTGAGGATCCTTTCGCCCGAGCCACTCGATGTAATCGCGGTAGGGGCGCGCGGGCGCGGGGCGCGGCGCCTCGCCCCGGGCCAGCGCCTCGTAGTGAGCGAGGAAGTCCATCATCAGGAGCGACGTGCACCACTCGTCGAGGAGGATGTGGTGGAAGCTGTGGACGAGCTCATAGGTCTTGTCGCTCAGGCGGACGAGGCGGAGGCGCATCACCGGCGCCTTGCCGAAGTCGAGCCCCTGATCGAGCTCGGCGCCGAGCACCTCGGAGAGGCGCGCCTCCTGGGCCTCTCCGGTGAGGCCCCGGTAGTCGAGCACCTCGAACGGCAGCTCGACCGTCTTGTGGACCACCTGGAGCGGGCGCTTCTGGCTCCTCCAGACGAAGGAGGTGCGCAGGATCGCGTGTCGCGCCACCACCTCTCGCCAGCCCCTGACGAACGCGTCGAGCTGCAGATCGCCCTCGATACGATAGCGATTCTGCATGAGGTAGACGCCCGAGGACGGGCGCAGCAGCGTGTGGAACAGCATCCCCTCCTGCATGGGAGAGAGGGGATAGACGCCTTCGATGTTTGCAGAGGGATCAGGCTTGGTAGACACGGTTCACCTTTGGAGCTCGTCCAGGAGATCGCTCCACTCTTCCGCGGAGAGGCCGGCGTCAGGGGTCTCGGGGTCTCGCGGCGGCTCGGGCGGCGCCGGCATGGGCGCGGCGGCCACGGTCGCCACGGCCGCGGCTTCGGCCACGGTGGGGTTCTCGAAGAGCTGCTTTGGCGTCAGCTGAAGCCCTCGCTGGAAGGCGCGCGAGAGGACCTGCAACGTGACGATCGAGTCGCCGCCGAGCTCGAAGAAGTTGTCCTCGATCCCGACCCGATCGCGGTGCAGCACCTCCGCCCAGACCTCGGCGAGGATCCGCTCCGCCTCGGTCCGCGGCGCGACGTACGCGCGGCGCGCCGCCGCCGCGGCGTCCGGCGCGGGCAGCGCGCGCCGGTCGACCTTGCCGTTGGGCGACAGCGGCAGCCGGTCGAGCACGAGGATCGGCGCGGGCACCATGTAGGCCGGCAGCGCTTCGGCGAGCCAGGCCTGCAGCGGCGCCGGCTCCGGCGCGGCGCCGCCCTTTCCGGCGACGTAGGCGACGAGGCGCTTGCCGCCGTGGGCCTCATCGCGCGCGACCACGATGGCTTCCTGCACATCCGGGTGCTGGAGCAGGCGCGCCTCGATCTCGCCAAGCTCGATGCGCAGGCCGCGGATCTTGACCTGGTGGTCGAGGCGGCCGAGGAACTCGATGGCGCCGTCGGGCCGGTGGCGCGCGAGATCGCCGGTGCGGTAGAGCCGGCCTCCGGGGGCGGCGCCGAACGGATCGGGCACGAAGCGCTCTGCGGTGAGCGCGGGCCTCCGGTGATAGCCGCGGGCGAGGCCGACGCCGCCGATGTACAGCTCGCCGGCGACGCCCACCGGCACGGGCTGTCCATGGCGGTCGAGCAGGTAGATCTGGGTGTTGGCGATGGGTGTCCCGATGGGCACCGAGGCCGACGTGTCCTGTCGCTGGCAGGCCCAGTAGGTCACATCGATGGACGCCTCGGTGGGCCCATAGAGGTTGTGCAGCTCGGCGTCGGGCAGCCGCTCGAAGCACCGCCGCGCGAGCTCGGCCGGCAGCGCCTCGCCGCTGCAAACCACCCTGCGCAGCGACCTGCAGGACGCGGCGCCGGGCGTCTCCAGGAAGGCCTGGAGCATGGGTGGGACGAAGTGCAGGGTGGTGACGGCGTTGCGTGTGATGAGCTCGATGAGCCGCTCGCCGTCGCGGTGATCGCCGGGCCTGGCGACGACGAGGCCCGCGCCGGTCATCAAGGGCCAGAAGAACTCCCAGACCGAGACATCGAAGCTGAAGGGGGTCTTCTGGAGCACCCGATCATCCGGGGTGAGCCCGTAGCGCTCCTGCATCCACTGCAGCCGGTTGAGCAGGCCGCGGTGGCTGTTGCCGGCGCCCTTGGGCCGGCCGGTCGAGCCCGAGGTGTAGATGGTGTAAGCGAGGTTGTCCGGCGAGACCGCGACAGCGGGGTTGGTCGCGGGCTCGCGGTCGATCTTGGCGCGATCGGCGTCGAGGCAGAGCACCTCGGCGCGGTGCGGCGGCAGGCGGGAGGCGACGGGCCACTGGCTGAGCAGGACGGAGGCGGCCGCGTCGTCGAGCATGAACGCGATGCGGTCGGCCGGATAATCCGGGTCGATGGGCACGTAGGCGCCGCCGGCCTTGAGGATGCCGAGGAGGCCGACGACCAGCTCGATCGAGCGCTCCGCGGCGATGGCCACGAGCACGTCGGGCCCGACGCCGCGGCGGCGCAGGGCGTGGGCCACGCGGTTGGCGCGCACGTTGAGCTCTCGATAGCTCAGCCGCCGCTCGCCGAAGATCACGGCCGTCGCGTCCGGGGTCCGCTCGGCCTGCGCCTCGAACAGCTCGTGCACGAGCCGCTCGCCCGGATACGCCTTCTCGGTCGCGTTCCACTCGGTCACGACGCGCCGGGACTCCAGCTCGCCGGGGAGCGACAGCTCACCGACCCGCGCCTCGGGGCGGCGGACGAGCTGTCCGAGCGCCCCCTCGACGAGGTCGAGCAGGCGCGAGGCGGTCTCCTCGTCGAACCGCTGCCTGTCGTAGGACAGGCAGAGCTGGAGCCGATTTCCCGGCAGGGCGAGCAGGGTGAGCGGGTAGTTGGTCTGGTCCGTGAACGCGACGTCGCGGACCCCGAGCCCGGGCAAGCCCTGCAGGGTCCGAGGATCGGTGGGATAGTTCTCGAAGACCAGCAGGCTCTCGAACAGCGGTTGTCCCGCGGGCACCGCGCTGAAGGCCCGCGTCTGGGACAGCGGCGTGTGCTCGTGCGGGCCGAGCTCGGTGGTCGTCGTCAGGAGATCGCGCAGCCAGCCTGTGACGGTCGCGGCCTGCGGCACCGCCACGCGCAGGGGCAGCGTGTTGATGAAGAGCCCCGCCATGGCGTCGATCCCGGCGAGCGGCGCCGATCGCCCGGCCACCGTGACGCCGAAGACCACATCGTCGCTCCGGGCAGCGCGGCTGAGCAGGAGCGCCCACGCGGCCTGGACGAGCGTGCTCAACGTCACGTGGTGCTGCTGCGCGAAGCGCTGCAGGCGCGCCGTGGCCGGCTCCGACAGCGAGACGAACTTCGCCCCGTAACCGCTCTTCCCCTCGGCCGACGCCTCGGACGCCTCGCGCGCCGGGCGCTCCAGCGGCAGCGGCGTCGCCGCGCTGAAGCCCGACAGCGCGCCTCGCCAGAACGGCTCGTCGGCGCTCGCGTCCCGCTCGCGCAGCCAGGCGATGTACTCGCGGTAGCGGCGCCGGGCCGACAGCGCGACCGCGCGGCCGGCGCGCAGGGCGTCGTAGGCGGAGAAGGCGTCTCGCAGCACGAGGGCCGCCGCCCACCCGTCGAGGAGGAGGTGGTGGTGGCTCCAGAGCACGTGGTGGACCTGGTCCCCGAGGCGCAGGAGCGAGACGCGCGTCAGCGGGCCCCGCGCCAGATCGAAGCCCCTCGCGCGATCCTTCTCGATACGGGCCGACAGGCGCGCCCGCTGCTCCTCGTCCCCGGCGCCGCGGAGGTCCTCGACCTCGATCTCCACGGCCGCGCCGCGCCGCACGATCTGGAGCGGCTCGTCGGCGCCCTCCCACGCGAAGGTGGTGCGCAGGGCGCCGTGGTGCTCGATCACGGCCTCCCAGGCCCGGCGGAACGCGTCGACGTCGAGCGCCCCGTCCAGCGTGCACGTGACCTGCTGGACGTAGACGCCCGAGCCGGGCTCCCACAGGCTGTGGAAGAGCAGCCCTTGCTGGAGTGGGCTCAGGGGATAGACGTCCTCGACGTCGCGCCCGGGCCCGAGCAGCCGGTCCAGGCTGGCCTGATCGAGCCGCGCCAGGGGGAAATCCGACGGCGTGGCGCCGCCGCTGCCCGGCGCGAGGCAGTGCTCGACCAGGGCGCGCAGGCGCGCCGCGAAGTCCTCGAAGAGGCGCGCCATCGTCTCGGGCCGGTAGCGGGCCCCGCTGTAGCTCCACATCACCCGGAGGCGCCCGCCGACGATGGCCGCGTCGACCTCCAGCTCGTGGCGCCGCGGCGCGCGCGGATCGTGGTCGCGCCCGACCTCGCCCTCGGCGTGCGCGAACAGCGCGCTCGACGCGAAGAGGTCGTCCCACCGCCCGAGGTAGTTGAAGCGCACCTCTGGCGCGGCGCGCTCCCGGAGGCGCGCCGCCCGCTCGTCCTCGCCCAGGTACCGGAGCACCCCGTACGCCGCGCCGCCCCGGGGGACCGCGCGGAGCTGCTCCTTCAGCGCCTTGAGCGCGCGCTCGGGCGCCGCGTCGGCCGGGACCTCCAGCCGGACGGGATAGATGCTCGTGAACCACCCGACCGTCCGGGAGAGGTCCAGCTCGTCCAGCGCGTCGCGACCGTGTCCCTCCAGGTCGACGCGCACGGCGGGATCACCCGTCCACTGCGCGAGCGCTCCGGCGAACGCCGCGAGCAGCACCTCGTCCACGCGCATCCGGTACGCGGGCGCCGCTTGCAGCAGCGCGCGCGTGTCCTCGGCGCCGAGGAGCTGCGTCCGATGGACCGTGTCCGCTTCGAGCGACGAGCCCGCCGGATCGTCCGCGGGCAGCGCCGCCGTCGGCCGGCTCGCGGCGAGCCACGCGTCCGCCTGCCGGGCCACCGCCTCGGACCGGGCGTGCGTGCCCAGGCGCCATGCCCATTCACCGAAGGAGACCATCTCGTCCGGGAGCCGGATCTCCTCGCGGCCCTCGTGCTGCCGGCAGGCGGTCTGGAGATCCTCGATCAGGATCCGCCACGAGACGGCATCGACGACGAGGTGGTGGGCGATCAGCAGGAGGCGGCCGGGGCGCTCCGGGCCCAGATCGAACAGCACCGCGCGGAAGAGCGGCCCCTCGGTCAGGTGGAGGCGCGCCTGGTGCTCCCCTGCCGCGCGGGCCAGCGCCGCGGGCTGCGCCTCGGCGGGGAGGTGCGACAGGTCGACCCGCGCGACCTCCGCGGCGACGGCGTCCGCGAAATACTGGCTCCACCCGCCCGCCTCGCGCGTGAACCGCAGGCGCAGCGCGCCGTGATGGTCGATCACCGCCTGGACCGCGGCCGTGAGCGCCTCGACGGAGACCCGCTGCCGCAGCTCGAGCAGCACCGTCTGGTTCCAGTGGTGCGGGCTCGGCCCGCTCTGCTCGAAGAACCAGCGCTGGATCGGCGTGAGCGGCGCGTCGCCCGTGAGCGGCGCTTCCACGACCGGCGCCGAGGCCGACGTCGCCACCGCGGCCAGGCCGGCGATCGTCTGCTGCTGGAAGATCTGTCGCGGCGTGAGCGAGAGGCCCGCGGCCCGCGCGCGCGAGACGACCTGGAGCGCGAGGATCGAGTCGCCGCCCAGCTCGAAGAAGTTCTCCTGGACCCCGACGGCTCGCCGTCCCAGGAGCTCCGCCCAGATCCCCGCGAGCGCCGCCTCGGCCTCGGTGCGCGGCGTCACGGCCTCGCCGCTCGGCGCGACGGGCGCCGGCAGCGCGCGCCGGTCGACCGTGCCGCGCGGCGTGCGGGGCAGCTCCGCAAGCACCACGAACGCCGAGGGCACCGTGTAGTCCGGCACCTGCTCCTTGAGCGCGCGCTGGATCTGCTCCGGCGTCACGTCTGCGCCGGCCGCGACGTACGCCACGAGCCGCCGCGCCTCCGGCCGGTCCTCCCGCACGACCACGGCCGCGTCGCGCACGCCGGGCAGGTCGAGCAGGCGCGCCTCGAGCTCCGCGGGCTCGATCCGGAAGCCGCGCACCGTCTCCGGGTGGTCCATGCGGCCGGCGAGCTCGAGCTGTCCGTCCGCCCGCCACCGCGCCCGGTTCCCCGTCCGGTAGAGCCGCGCTCCCGGCTCCTCCGCGAAGGGATCGGGGACGAAGCGCTCCGCGGTCAGCGCCGGGCGCGCCCAGTACCCGCGCGCGAGCCCCTGGCCGCCGAGGTAGAGCTCTCCGACGACGCCGGCCGGCACCGGTTGACCGTCGGGGTCGAGCACGTACGCCCGCGCGCTCGAGAGCGGCCGGCCGATCGGGATCGCCCGCGCCTCGCGCGGATCCGCCGCCGCCAGGTTGCCGACCGCCGCGATCGCCGCGGTCTCGATCGGACCGTACGCGCCCAGCAGGCGAACGCGCGCGGCCCCCGGCGACGCCCGCCACGCGCTCACGCGCCCGGGCGAGGGCGCCTCGCCGGTGAGGACGATCTGCCGGAGGCACGGCGGCAGGGTCAGCCCCTCGCCGAGCGCCGCGACGAGGCGGTGCCAGCGCTGGGTCGGCAGCACCGCGGAGGTTACGCCCCGCGCGCCGCACGTCGCCAGGAACCCGGCCGCGGACTCGAGCGCCGCCTCGGCGTGCAGCACGAGCGTCGCGCCGCGCGCGAGGCACGGGAAGATCTCCTCGGCGCTCGCGCCGGAGGTCAGCGGCGCGAGCTGCAGCACCCGGTCGCCTGGCGAGATCTCCTGGACCGCCGCCGCGGCGTCGACGGCGCTCGCGAGCGCGCGGTGCGGGATCACGACGCCCCTCGGCTCCCCCGTCGCGTCGGAGGGATCGAGGACGCACGCCGCCTGCTCGGGCGCCGGCTCCCCGGCCGGCGGCGCGGAGGGCTCACCGCGCACGCACGTCCAGTCGGCGTCGAGGCGGATCACCTCCACGCCGGGGGGCAGCTCGGCGTCGCCCTGGGCGATCGCCACGCGGATCCCGGCGCCGTCGATCCTCGCGGCGAGCCGCTCCCGGGGGTCGCTCGGGTCGAGCGGGACGTAGGCGCCGCCCGCCTTCAGCACGCCGAGCGAGGCGGCGATCGCCCCGATCGAGCGCGGCAGGCAGAGGCCCACGCGGACCTCCGGCCCCACCCCGCGCCGCCGGAGCAGCTGCGCTAGCTGGTTGGCCCGCCGATCGAGCTCGCCGTACGTGATCTCCTGCCCCTCGTGGACGACGGCCGTCGCCTCGGGCGCGCGCGCCGCTTGCTCCTCGACCCTCCGGTGCACGGCGCGCGGGGGCCGGTGGGGCGCCCCTGTCGTCCGCCACCCGAGCACCTGCCGCTGCTCCTCGGGCGCGAGCATCGGCAGCTCCGAGAGGCGCGTCCCCGGGCTCGCCGCCGCGCCCGCGAGGAGGCGCAGGAAATGGTCGGCCATCCGCGCGGTCGTGCGCTCGTCGAACAGGTCGGTGTCGTAATCGAGCGCGCACGTCAGCCCCTCGTCGTCCGCCGCGATGTCGAGCGAGAGATCGAACTGGGCGCCGCCCACCTCGAGGTCGAGGAGGCGCACCTCGAGGCCCGTGATCGAGAGCGGCTGCCGGGCCGCCGGCTGGAGCGCGAACATCGCCTGGCAGAGCGGCGCGTGGCTCAGATCGCGGGCCGGGCTCACGGCCTCCACCACCTGATCGAACGGCACCTCCTGGCGCGTCTGCGCCTCTCGCACGGCGCTCGTGACCCGGGCGAGCAGCGCCGTGAACGGCGGATCCCCCGAGAGATCGGCGCGGATCACGACGGTGTTGGCGAAGCAGCCGACCAGCCCTTCCAGCTCAGCGCGGCTCCGGTTCGTCACCGGCGTGCCCACGCTGATATCGAACGTCCCCGCGTGGCGGGCGAGGAGGGCCTGGAAGGCGGCCATCAGCACCGCGTACAGGGTCGTCTCCTCGCGCCGCGCGAGCGCGCCGAGCGCCGCGGCGAGCGCGCCGGGCACCCGGAAGGAGCGCCGCGCGCCCCGGTAGCGCTGCTCCGGGGGCCGGGGGCGATCCGTGGGCAGCTCCAGCAGCGGGGGCTGCCCCGAGAGCTGCCGCGTCCAGTAGGCGAGCTGGTCCTCGAGCAGGCCGCCCTTGACGCGCTCGCGCTGCCAGTGCGCGAAGTCCGCGTACTGCAGCGGCAGGTCGGCGAGCGGGGCGGGCCGGCCCTCGGCGAACGCCGCATACAGCGCGGCGAACTCCCGCAGGACCAGGCCTGTGGACCACCCGTCGAAGACGATGTGGTGAACCACCCAGAGGAGGACGTGTTCTTCCGGTCCGAGCCGCAGGAGCGTGAGCCGCAGGAGCGGACCGCTCACGAGGTCGAAGGGCTGCCGCGCCTCGCGCTCGATGAGGCGCCCGAGCTCCGCATCCCGCTGCGCCGCCGGCAAGGCGCCGAGGTCCACGCGCCCGAGCCGCGGCGCCATGTCGGGGTGGACCACCTGGGCGGGCTCGCCGTCGACGACCGTGAACGTCGTGCGCAGGATCTCGTGCCGGCGCACGATCTCGGAGAGGCACCGCTCCACCACGGAGACCTCGAGCGCTCCTGTGAGCCGCACGGCCGTGGCCAGGTTGTAGGAAGCGCTCTCCGGATCGAGCTGGGCGAGAAACCACAGCCGCTCCTGGGAGAAGCTCATCGGAAAAACGAAGACATCCTCAAGCATGAAAGAACCTCAGGAGGCTTTGGCCCGGTACGGCTCGGCCATGGCGACAAGGACCTTGCGCGGGCCGCGGAATGGCGCGCGCCCGTGGGCGACCAGCATGTTGTCCGCGAGGAGCACGTCGCCCTCTTGCCAGGCGAACTCCACGGCGAGCTGCCTGTACACGTCGCGGATCTCGTCGAGCGCGGCGCCCTCGATGGGCGATCCGTCTCCATACATGGCGTTGCGGGGCAGGTCTTCCTCGGCGAAGATCGAGAGGAGCGCCTCCCGCGCGGCCGGCTCCAGGTTGGAGACGTGGAACAGGTGGGCCTGGTTGAACCACACGTGCTCTCCGGTGCGCGGGTGGGTGGCCACGGCCTGGCACACCTGGCGTGTGCGCAGCTCGCCGTCGGCCTTCCACACGCACTCGATGCCTGCCGCCCGGCAGAAGCGCTCGACCTCGGCCCGGTCGTTCGTGCCGAAGACCTTCTGCCACGGCAGGTCCAGGCCGTTGCCGTAATTGCGCACGTACATGACCTTCTTCGCCGCGAAGCGCTCCCGTAGCCGGGCCGGGATCCGCCGGAAGACCTCGCGGCTGTCCGCGAGCGGGGTGCTGCCGCCCTCGGGCGCGGCCACCGCGCAGTGGAACCAGATCTTGAGCGGCCAATCGAGCGTGTACGACTGCTCGTTGTGAAGAGGGATGTGCTGGTGAGCGGGGTACTCCGTCGACGTGTAGATCCGGTCCTGCACGTGGGAGCGCGGCGTCGACCCGAACGTGTAGTCCAGCAGATCCGGCGTCACGAGCCGGACGAAGGCGTGGAAGTCGGCGGTCGATCGGACCGGGAAGCCGCGGAACAGCACCGCCCCGTGCCGGATCAGCTCCTCTTCCGCGCACGCCCGGATGGCCGCGGCGAGCGCCGGGACGCTGACGTCGCCGCGGCCGAGCGGGCTCACGACGAGCGGCAGCGCGCCGCCGGGGAAGCAGGACCGCGAGAGGCCCGCGGCCTCGCGGAGCGCGGTGTCCGCGGGCGTCTCTCGCGGCGCCTCGCGCGGCGCTGACGAAGCGCTCGAGTCGGTCACGGCGACCGGCCCTCCTCCATCTGCTTGCGGAGGCTGAGCGGACGCATGTCGGTCCAGACCTCCTTGATGTGATCGAGGCACTCTGCCTTGGTGCCGGCCTTGCCCGCGTCACGCCAGCCGAGGGGGTTCTCCCTGTACTCGGGCCATATCGAGTACTGCTCCTCGTGGTTCACGACGACTTTGTAAATGGTGTTGTCTTCATGTTCTTCGCTGGCCATGGACTCCTCCGTTCGAGATGTGATGATCGATGTCATGGGCGCTCGGGAACGAGCGTGATCGTGTGTGTGGCCGGCCCCGAAAGGAGCGGCAGCGGGCGTCCGTCGACCCAGGCGCGCTGCTGATCGCGGTAGTGGGGCGACCTCGGATCGCCCGATTGCCCGCCGGGCATGTGCAGGATTCCTTCCGCCTCGTGGCCCGGCGAGACCACGAGCCGCTCGCTGGCGCCAAGCGTGCGGCCCACCAGGCGCACGCAGGTGATGCAGCCCGGGAGCGGCTCGTCGGGCATGTTGAGGCGCGCGGCGAGCTCCGGCGCCGCGCCGAGCGGGTGCGCGATCCGCACCCGGCTCACCGCGCCCCACTCGAGCTGATCGAGGGGTCGCCCGCCGTGCTGCCGCTGGACAGCCGTCATGGCCTTCTCCAGCGCCGCGAGGACGAAGGCGTCCCAGCTGCCCTCCGGCGCGGGCACGAGATCGGCCGACCGCTCGCCGAGCGCGCGCTGCAGCGGCGTGTCGATGTCCGGCGGCGCGAGCTCCAGGGTCGGCTCCGCTGCGCGGCTCGCGCCGAGCCACGCGGCGAACACCTCGTCGGCCAGGACGCGCCGGAAGCGCGCAAGGAGCGGCAGCCCGACGCTGGACACGTCCGCCCGGCCGTCCCATGCCAGGAGCGCGCGCCGCGCCTCGGCGAGCGCTGGCCGCCTCGACACGGCCTCCTCGCTGAGCGCGCGCAGCGCGACGTCGCGGTAGAAGCCGAAGAACTCGGCGCGGGTGTCGAGCTGCAGCCCGAGCAGGTCCGCCTCGGTGACCTGCCGCGCCTCACGCAGGCGCTCGGTGATGCGGTAGGCGCGGTAGCCGTTCGCGTAGTCGCGGCCGAGCGCCGGCGCGCCCTCGCCGAGCGGCACGCGGTGGTTGGCGTTGACGACGAACCCCGACGGGGGATCCACGGCGCGCGGCAGCGCGGCGGGCGGCAGGTATCCGTCCCAGCCCGCGCGCCCGTCTGCCCAGGAGACGCTGACCGAGCCGTCGAACCCGCGGCGCCGCGGCAGGCGCCCGGTGACCGTCCACGCCACGCGGCCGCGCCGGTCGGCCAGGAGGATGTTGCACCCGGGCCCGCCGGCGGCGTTCATCACGGCGGCCGCCTCATCGACGCTCCGGGCCTCATCCATCTCCAGGAGCCCGAGGTCGACCCCCGCCGGATCGAGCGCCGTCCAGCGGACCGCGACCGGCGCTCCGAGGAGCGGCCGCGGCGAGACGGGGCCCCACATCGTGCTGCGGACCGTGACGGTGACGTCGGGCTCGCCGCGGACCTTGATCGTCTCCTCTGCGACGTCGAACCGCCTCCACCCGGAGGGTGTCCGGTACTCGTCGGGGTGCTCGGGGCGGCCCTCGATCTGCACGAGATCCCTCACATCACCGTCGAGGTTGGTCATCCCCCAGGCGACGTGGCCGTTGGTCCCCACGATGACGATGGGCAAGCCGGGCAGCACGACGCCCGCGAGCTCCGTGTCGCCATAACGGAGCTCCGCGCGGTACCAGATGTTGGGCACGCCGAGCTCGAGGTGCATGTCGTTCGCGAGGATCGCGCGGCCGTCTCGCGTCCTCTGGCCGGCCACCGCCCAGCCGTTCGAGCCCACCGGCGCCTCGCCGGCGTCCTCGCTGAGCAGCCCGGCGGTCCGCGCGTGGTCCCCTCGGCTCTGCGCCACCAGCGCGCGCAGCTCCTCGCGCGGAAGCGGCGGAGACGCGGGCGCCTGCGCGCCGAGCAGCGACCTCGTGTAAGGGTCCGTGTCGTCGAGCAGGAAGGACGTCACGCCCTTCGGGAGGGTGCGTGTCAGGACCGTGCGCGTCCGCTCCAGGTCCTCGGTGGCGCTGAGGGCGTTGAACATCCCCAGCACCACGAGCACGCTGTCCTCCGAGCGCCACGGCTCGGGCCGATAGCCCAGCTCCTGGAACTCGACGGGCAGCGTCTCCGCGCTCCGGAGATAGGCGTTGACGCCCTCGGCGTACGCGTCGAGCGCGGCGCGCTGGCGCTCCGGCAGGCGCGAGAGGATCGCCGCCGCGGCCTTCGGGACGCCGTAGGACCGCTGCTGGGCGTCGGCCTCCACCAGATCGCGCCCGAGGACCTCCGCGAGCCGCCCCGCGCTGCTCCGCCGGAGTAGGTCCATCTGGAACAGCCGATCGCGCGCCGTGACGACGCCGAGCGCCCGCAGGGCGTCGAGGCGCGAGGCGGCGCGGATCCGGGGGATCCCGAGGTGATCGGACGTGACCGTCACCGCGTGTTCCAGGCCGGCCAACGTCGTTGCCTTGTCGGCGCGCGGCGCCGGGGCGCGGGCGGTGCCCTGGGTCTTCTCCGCGCAGCCGGCGAGCGCCAGCGAGGCGAGCGCCGAGAGGAGGAGTGAGCGGACGTTGCGCCTCATATCTCTTGCTCCGCTGCCTTCAGCGCCGCGTGGCTGCGGACACCCGGCTCCAGCGCGACCTGCTGCTGCTCGGCGTGGACGCGGTGGACCTCCGCGGAGCGGGCCCGACCGCCTTCGTCGGCGCGGGCGCTCGCGGCGAGCGCTTCCCGCGCCGCTCGCGGCTCCTCGCCGTCCCCGGCGGGGGCCGCGGGCAGCTCGGTCAGGCGGCCGAAGTCGAGCCGCAGGCAGCGATCCGCGAGCGCGAAGTACTGGTCGTCGTGCGTGATGACGAGGGCGGTCTTCCCCCTCGCCCGGAGCTCGGGCAGGAGCTCCGTGTAGAAGATCTTCCGGAACTGCGGGTCCTGGTCGGAGGCCCACTCGTCGAAGACGTAGAACGGCCGGTCCTCGAGGTAGGCGGTGAGCAGGGCGAGGCGCTTGCGCTGCCCCTGCGACAGCCCGGTCACGCGGAGGGCGCCCTCCTCGACGCGCACCCGGTGATCCAGCTGCAGCCGCTCGAGGTAGCGGCGGGCGCGCTCGTCGAGGTCGGGGCCGCCGAGGCCGAGCAGCTTCTCGAAGAGGTGGTATTCCGCGAAGACGACCGAGAAGAGCTGCCGGTACCGCTCTCGACCCGCGTCGTCGACGGGCACGCCGTCGAGCCGTATCTCGCCGGACTCCGGCGTGTAGAGCCCGAGGAGCAGGAGGGACAGCGTCGTCTTGCCGCTGCCGTTGCCGCCGACGAGGTACACGATCTCGCCGGGCCGGAAGGTCAGATCGATGGGCCCGAGCTGGAAGCTCCCGTCTTCCTTCTCCCGGTAATAGCGGTGCGTGACGCCGGCCAGCTCGAGGCGCTTCCACGCCGCGGGCGCGCCCTCCGCGCCGCCGCGCGGCGGCGCGGAGGGCGCGCCCGTGAGCTCCGGCGTCAGCGAGAGGCCGAGCGCGTTCGCCTTCGAGAGCGCGACGCTGGCGCGCCCGACCGCGGGCAGGAGCTCGACCGTCTGCGCGAACGGCGTCAGCAGGAACAGCATCGCCAGCACCACGCCCGACATCGCCGTCGACGTCAGCCCTGCCCAGGCCGGGAGGGCGAAGAGCGTCAGCCCGAGGATCGCGTAGAAGAGCAGCGTGCCCCAGCCGATCGCGACGGAGAACTCGGTCGTGCCCGCCACGAAGTCCCGCTGGTACGTCGCGAGGCTCGTGCCGAGGGCGCCTTCCATGAACGCCCGCCCGCGCCCGCCGTGCATCTTGAGCTCCTTGATCCCGCCCGTGAGCGCGCGGAAGTGCTGGAACAGGGCGTCGCTCGTCTCGCGGGCGCGCGTGAAAGAGCGGATCGCGCGCCCGTTGTGCGCCCGGAAGAGCACGGCGCCGAGCGCCATGGCGCCGAGCACGATCGCCAGCGCCGACCACGAGATCCGCCCGATGTAGGCCAGGCAGCCGAGGACGGTGGCCACGTTGACGCAGAGGAGGGGCAGGAAGACGTACGCCTGCGTGATGACGGCCGGATCGTCGTTGAGCGCCGCCAGGAGCCGGTGGGGGCCGATCTGCTCGATGCGGCGCAGCGGCGCCTCGAGGATGCGCTTGCCGAGCTGCATGCGCAGCTCTGCGATCATGGCCTGTCCCAGCCGGGTCAGGAGCACCTGGGAGACGGCCTTGCTCAGAACGCCGAGGACGGCGAGCGCCGCGAACGCCCAGGCGAGGCGCGCGGCGGGGCGGCCGTCCGCGGAGAGCGCCTCCTGGACGAGCGCGATGATGCCGGCGCCCGCGAGCCCGCTGATCGCGCCGGCGGCGATGGCGAGCAGGAGGCGCCGGAGGTCGCGGCGCACGAGGAAGCCGAGCACGCTCATCGCCCGTCCTCCTTCGGTTCCTTCGCGGGGACCGGCTCGCCGTCCTGGCGGGCCGGGGCCTGCGCGTTCTCTGCGCCGGGGACCCGCGCGCCGGGGACCCGCCGCGCGGTCCGCGGCAGCGCGACCAGCGCCGGCTCGGGGCTCGGGCCCGCGGGCGCCTGGCCGCGCGCCTTGTGGATGCGCTCCGCGAGCGCGGCCACGGTCGGCCGCTCGAAGAACTCGCGGAGCGGCACCTCCACCTGGAACGCCTCGCGGACGCGGTTGAGGATCTGCAGGGCGAGGAGCGACTCGCCGCCGAGGGCGAAGAAGTCCTTCCTGGGATCGATGGGATCGATGCCGAACGCCCGCGCCCAGATCGCGGTCACCTGCGCTGTGATCGCCTCGAGCGACAGGCCCTCGGCTGGGCTCGCGGCCGCCGCCTCGGCGCGTCGGGGCGGCTCGTGGCTGCGGTCTGCCGCGGCGGCGCCGCCGGCGCCGAGCCGCCGCGCCAGGGCGGCGCCCTCGTCGTCGCTGGGCAGGCCGTGGAGCGGGCGTACCGAGACGATCACCTGCGGCAGCGCCGCCTGGCTCAGGACGCGGTGGAAGACCTGCAGGCCTTCTTCCGGGCTCATCCCGTCGCGGATCACGTCGTCGATCCCGAGGGCGAGGAGGCGCGCCTCGGCGCGGGCCGCCATGCCGACGTTGCGCCACCGATCGAGGTTGACGGAGACCGTGTACGGCCCGGCCCTGCGCGCGCAGGCCTGCGCGTACGCGTCGAGGAACGCGTTGGCGGCCGCGTAGCCTGCGTGGGCGAGGCCGCCGCTCAGCGCGGTGATCGAGGAGCAGAGCAGGACGAAATCCGGCTTCAGGGCGCGGGCGATCTCGTCGATCGCCAGCGCGCCGAGCGCCTTGGGGCTGAGCTCCGCGTCCAGCGTGTCCGCGGTCAGCCGGTCGATGAGCCCGCCGGCGGCGATCCCGGCCGCGTGGATCACGCCGTGCAGGGCGCCGAACCGGTCGATCGCCTCGCGCGCGGCGGCGCGCATCTGCGAGGGGTCGGCGACGTCGGCGCGCAGCGCGACCACCTCGGCGCCGGCCTGCTCGAGCGCGAGGAGCCGCGCGCGTTGCTCGTCGGTCGGGGCCGAGCGACCCGTGAGGAGGAGCCGCGCGCGCGTCGTGCGGGCGAGGTGGTCCGCGAGCCAGAGGCCGATGCCTCCCAGCCCGCCCGTGATGAGGTAGACGCCGCGCTCTCGCAGCAAGGGGGGCGCCGCCTGGGCTGGCCTCAGCGCGACCGGCTCGACGTCCGGCGCCCAGCGGTGGTGGCCGCGGTAGGCGACGACGGTGTCGGCGGCGTCGGAGCGCGCCTCCGCGAGGATCCGCTCGACGACGCGATCGGCCTCGGAGGCGTCCGGGGCGGGGGCCTCGAGGTCGATCACGCGGCAGCGCACGTGCGGGTACTCCAGCGGGACGCTCCTGCAGACGCCGAGGAGCGGGGCGTGCTCGGGGCGCAGGGATTCCCGGCCGGTCAGGTCGTGCAGGCCGCTGGCGAGGGCGACGAGGTGGGCGCCGCCGGGCTGCTGGCCCAGCGCGCGTGCCAGCCAGAGCAGGCTGGCGGCGCCGCGGCGTTGCGCTTCGCGGAACGCGTCCGGGTCGAGCTGCGTCTCTCGTGTGGCGTCGTGGTGGCCGCGCCGATCGACGAGGCTGAAGGCGTGCACGACGCGCGTGGGCGGCCCCGCGCTTGCGCCGAGGTCGCGGATGAGCGCGGCGTAGTCCTCGGGCTGGTCCAGGCGGAGCGTGAAGGAGCGCTCCGCGACGCGCTCGAAGCGCTCGCCGCTCCGGACACGGGTGACCCGCCGGCCGGCGCGCTCGAGCCGCTCCACGAGCCGGTGGCCAATCGCCTCCTCGTCCGTGAAGACGAGCCAGCGCGCCTCGTCGGCGTCCGCCGCGGGTGCGAGCGGTTCCAGGGGGGAGCGCTTCCACGATGGGACGTAGAAAAATCCATCCAGATCGGACGACGCCCGCACCGAGGTTGAGGTCGAACCGACCGAGGTTGAGGTCGAACCGACGGTCGAACCGACCGAGGTTGAGGTCGAACCGACCGAGGTTGAGGTCGAACCGACCGAGGTTGAGGTCGAACCGACCGAGGTTGAGGTCGAACCGACCGAGGTTGAGGTCGAGCCGACCGAGGTTGAGGTCGAACCGACCGAGGTTGAGGTCGAACCGACCGAGGTTGAGGTCGAACCGACCGAGGTTGAGGTCGAGCCGACCGAGGTTGAGGTCGCCCCCCTCCCCTCGGGCCGCTCCAGCCAGTACCGCTTTCGCTCGAACGGGGTCGCCGGCAGCGCGACGCGCCGCCGGCGTCGCCCCGCCTGCAGGCCTGCCCAGTCCACCGCAGCGCCGGCCGCCCAGACCTGTCCGACCGCGTCGAGCAGCGCCGCCCCCGCCGCGCCCTGGTGTGCAGGCTCGCGCCCCATGGGCATCGACGCGAGCGCCAGCGACTCCGCCGCGAGCTGCCGGCTCAGCGCCGTGAGCGTCTGCCCCGGCCCGACCTCCAGAAAGATCCGCTCCGACTGCTCCCGCAGGGCCCGCACACCATCGGCGAAGCGGACCGTGCTTCGGAGGTGCCGGACCCAGTACGCGGGGTCCTGCGCCTCGGCCGCGGTGATCCAGTTCCCGGTGACGTTCGAGATCCACGGGATGCGCGGCGTCCGCAGCGTGACCCTGCCCACCGCCTCACGGAACGCCGCGAGGGCGCCGTCCATCAGGTGCGAGTGGAAGGCGCGCGCCGTGCGCAGCCGGCGCGCCTCGATCCCCCGGCCCGCGAGCTCCTGCTCCACCCGCTGGATCGCCGCCGCCCCTCCGGACAGCACGCACTGCCGCGGCCCGTTGACGGCGGCCAGCGCGACCTCGTCGCCGAGCCAGCCCGCGACCTCCGCCTCGGCCGCGGACACCGCGAGCATCGCCCCGTCCGGCGTCGCCTCCATCAGCCGCCCCCGCGCCGCCACCAGCGCCACGGCGTCCTCGAGCGACAGGCACCCCGCGAGGCAGGCGGCCACGTACTCGCCCACGCTGTGCCCGAGCATCGCGTCGGGCGTCACGCCCCAGGCCATCCACAGCCGGGCGAGCGCGTACTCCACGACGAACAGCGCCGGCTGCGTCATCGACGTCCGATCGAGCCGCCTCGCGGCGTCATCGACGTCCGCGGGCGCGGGGAACAGCAGCGCCCGCAGGTCAGCGCCCAGGTGGCGCTGGAGCAGTGCAGCGCAGGCGTCGACCTCGGCCCGGAACACGGGCTCGGTCTCGTAGAGATCGCGGCCCATGTCGGGGCGCTGGGTGCCCTGCCCGGGGAACAGGAACGCGACCGGCCGCGGCCCGGCCGCGGGCCCGCCGGTGCGCACCGCGTCGCCGCGATCGCGCAGCGCGCGCGCTGCCTCCTCCCGCGAGCGGCACACCACCGCGCGGCGGTGGCCGAACGCCCGGCGCCCGAGCTGCTGCGTGTGCGCCACGTCGCCGAGCTCGAGATCGCCGTGGGTCTCCAGGTGCTCCGCGAGCGCGTCGGTCAGGCGCTCGAGCGACGCGCTCGACCGGGCCGACAGCACGAGCAGCTCGCACGGCCTGGGCGGGTCCGCCTCGGGCGGGGGCGGCGCCTCTTCGAGGACGACGTGCGCGTTCGTGCCGCCGATGCCGAAGGAGCTCACGCCGGCGCGGCGCGGGGCGCCGGGGCTCGACCAGGCCGCGAGCTCGGCGGCCACGCGGAAGGGGCTGTTCTCGAGGTCGAGCGCGGGATTCGGCGCGCGGAAGTGCAAGCTCGGCGGGATGTGCCCGTGGGCCACGGCGAGCGCCGCCTTGATCAACCCGGTGACCCCTGCGGCCGCGTCCAGGTGCCCGACGTTGGTCTTCACCGAGCCGATCGCGCAGAAGCCCTTCCGGTCGGTCGTCGCGCGGAAGACCTGGGTCAGCGCGGCGATCTCGATCGGATCGCCGAGCGGCGTCCCGGTGCCGTGCGCCTCCACGTACGTGATGGAGTCCGCGTCCACGCCCGCGGCCGCGTGCGCCGCGCGGATCGCGCGCGCCTGGCCGTCGACGCGCGGCGCGGTGTACCCGACCTTGGCCCGGCCGTCGTTGTTGATGGCCGAGCCCTTGATGACCGCGATGATCGCGTCCCGATCTGCGATGGCGTCGTCGAGCCGCTTCAGGAGGACCACGCCGACGCCGCTGCCGCCGACGGTGCCGCGGGCGCCGGCGTCGAACGCGCGGCAGTGGCCGTCGGGCGACGCGATCGCGCCTTCCTGGTAGAGGTAACCGCTCTTCTGCGGGACGCCGACGGAGGCGCCGCCCGCCAGCGCCAGATCGCACTCGCCGCCGAGCAGCCCCTGGCAGGCCAGGTGCACGGCGACGAGCGACGTGGAGCACGCCGTCTGCACGGCGATGCTCGGCCCTTCCAGGTTCAGCTTGTACGACACGCGGGTCGTGAGGAAATCCTTGTCGAGCGCGAGGAGCGCCGCGACGTCCGCCGCCGATTGCAGGCGCGGCCCGTCGGGGAAGAGGTGGGCCAGGTACCCGCTCAGGCTCGATCCGGCGTACACGCCGACCGGGCCGCCCGCGCGCTCGGGGTCGATCCCGGCGCTCTCGAACGCCTCCCACGCGCACTCCAGGAACAGCCGGTGCTGCGGATCCAGCGCCGCGGCCTCGCGCGGCGTGAACCCGAAGAGCTCCGCGTCGAACATCTCGATGTCGTCGAGCACCGCGCGCGCCCGCACGTACTCGGGCCGCGCGATCAGCGCGGGGTCGACGCCCGCGCCGCGGAGCTCCTCGTCGGTGAGGATCGAGACGGACTCGACGCCCGCGCAGAGGTTTCGCCAGAACGTCGCCACGTCCGGCGCGCCAGGGAAGCGCCCGGCCATGCCGATGATCGCGATGTCCAGGCCCGGGCGGGGCTCGCCGCTGGTCGGTGTGATCATTTCTTGGTCTCCAGTCCGCCGCGCCGACGCGCGAAGATCTCTCCGCGTCGCTGCTGGGCGGCTCTCGCCCGCTCGCCCTCCGGCGCTCCGCCCGGCGGCGCCGTCTCGGCGCTGGGATCCCGGCTCAACGCCGCCGCGAGCGAGGCGATGGTGGGGTGCTGGAACAGGACCAGCAGCCGCAGATCACGGTCCACCGTGTCGCGCAGCCGGCTGTGGACCTTGGCCAGCAAGAGCGAGTGTCCGCCCAGATCGAAGAAGTTGTCGTGAATGCCGACCTGCGGGACCGACAGCACCTCTCGCCAGAGCGCCGCGATGGTGCGCTCCAGGTCGGTTCGCGGCGGCGTCACGGCCCTGGCGGGCGCGTCGAGCTGCTCGGGCGCGGGCAGGGCGCGGCGGTCGACCTTGCCGTTGGGCGACAGCGGCATGCGGTCGAGCACGAGGATGGGCGCTGGCACCATGTAGGCTGGGAGCGCCTCGGCGAGCCAGGCGCGCAGCGCTTCGGGCTCCAGCGCCGCGCCGTCGCGGCCGGCGACGTAGGCGACGAGGCGCTTTCCGCCGTGGGCCTCGTCGCGGGCGAGGACGACGGCCTCGCCGACGCCGGGGTGCTGGAGCAGGCGGGCCTCGATCTCACCGAGCTCGACGCGCAGGCCGCGGATCTTGACCTGGAAGTCGAGGCGGCCGAGGAACTCGATGGCTCCGTCGGGCCTGTGGCGCGCCAGATCGCCAGTCCTGTACAGGCGCCCTCCCGGGGCGGAGCCGAACGGATCGGGCACGAAGCGCTCCGCCGTGAGGGCGGGCCGACGGTGATAGCCGCGGGCGAGGCCGATGCCGCCGATGTGGAGCTCGCCGGCGACGCCCGCGGGCACGGGCTGGCCGTGGCGGTCGAGCAGGTAGATCTGGGTGTTGGCGATGGGGTACCCGATGGGCACCGAGGCGGAGGTGTCCCCTCGCTCGCAGGCCCAGGACGTCACATCGATCGAGGCCTCGGTCGGGCCATAGAGGTTATGCAGCTCTGCCTGCTCGATCCGCTCGAAGCACCGCCGCGCGAGCTCCGCCGGCAGCGCCTCGCCGCTGCAGATGATCCGGCGCAGCGACCGGCACGAGGCCGCGCCCGGCGTCTCCAGGAAGGCCTGGAGCATGGGCGGGACGAAGTGCAATGTGGTGACGCCGTTGCGCGTGATCAGCTCGACGAGCCGCTCGCCGTCGCGGTGGTCGCCGGGCCTGGCGACGACGAGGCCGGCGCCGATCATCAAGGGCCAGAAGAACTCCCAGACCGAGACATCGAAGCTGAAGGGCGTCTTCTGCAACACCCGGTCGTCCGGGGTGAGGCCGTAACGCTCCTGCATCCATTGCAGGCGGTTGAGCAGGCCACGGTGGCTGTTGCCGGCGCCCTTGGGTCGCCCGGTCGAGCCGGAGGTGTAGATCGTATAAGCGAGGTTGTCCGGCGACAGCGGGGTCGCGAGGTTGCCAGTCGGCTCCCTGTCGATCTCGGCGCGATCCGCGTCCAGGCACAGCACCTGGGCGCCGTGCGCCGGCAGGCGCGACGCCACGGGCCACTGGCTCAGCAGGACCGGCGCTCCCGCGTCCTCGAGCATGAACGCGATGCGGTCGATCGGGTAATCCGGATCGATGGGCACGTAGGCGCCGCCGGCCTTGAGGATGCCGAGCAGCCCGACGACGAGCTCGACGGAGCGCTCCGCCGCGATGGCCACGAGCACGTCCGGCCCCACGCCGCGCTTCCTGAGCGCGTGAGCCACCTGGTTGGCGCGCTCGTTGAGCTCTCGATAGCTCAGCCGCTTCTCATCGAAGATCACCGCCACGGCGTCCGGCGCCCGCTCCACCTGCGCCTCGAAGAGCTCGTGGACGCGCCGCTCGTCCGGAGTTGCGCGCTCGGTCGCGTTCCAGCCGACGAGGACCTGCCTTCGTTCGGCCGCATCCATCATCGGCAGATCGGCCAGCCGGATCTCTGGATTGGCGACGAAGCCCTCGAGGAGGGCGACGAGGTGCCGTGTCATCCGCGCGACCGTCGCGCCGTCGAAGAGATCGGTGTTGTATTCCCAGGCGCCGCGCGCTCCCTGGCCGTCGGGTACCAGGCTGAGCGTCAGATCGAACTGGGCCGTGCCGGTGTCCACCCGCTGCACGCCGATCGAGAGGCCGGGGATCGCCGGCGCCTGCTCGGGCGCGGGATCCATGGCGATCATCACGTTGAACAGGGGCGTGTGGCTGAGGTTCCGCTCGAGGGACAGCGCCTCGAGGACGCGCTCGAACGGCACCTCCTGGTGCGCCTGCCCCTCGAGGACCGCCGCGCGGACGCGGGCGAGGAGCTCGGTGACGCTCGGATTCCCCGAGAGATCGACGCGCAGCGCCAGGGTGTTGAGCAGGCACCCGACGACGCCCTCCAGCGCCGCCCGCGGCCGCGCGGTCACCGGCGTCCCGATGCACACATCGCCCTGGCCCGTGTACCGGTGCAGCAGCGAGAAGAGCCCCGCCGCCACGATCGTGAACAGCGTGGCGCCCGTCCGCCGCCCGAGCGCGCTCAGCCGCGCCACGAGCTCCGGTGACAGCGCGAGCTCCTCGCGCGCCCCTGCGTAGGTCTGGACCGCGGGCCGCGGCCGATCGGTGGGGAGCTCGAGGGGAGGCACGGGCCCCTTCAGCCGGTCGCGCCAGTACGAGAGCTCCCGTTCGCGCGCCGCCGCCTGTTCGTTCTGGCGCTGCCACAGCGCGTGATCCGCCTGCTGCAGCGCGAGCGGCGCGAGCGCCGGGGGCCGCCCCGCGGCGAAGGCGCCGTAGAGCAGCGAGAGCTCCCGCAGGAGCACGTTCATCGACCAGCCGTCCGCGATGAGGTGATGGCAAGTGACCGAGAGCACGTGCTCTCGCTCGCCCGTGCGGAGGAGCGCCCAGCGCACGGGCGGCGCCTCGGCGAGGTCGAACGCGCGCCGCGCCTCCTCGCGCAGGCGCGCTTGCAGGGCGGACTCCCGCGCTTCCTCTGCAAGAGCGCTCATGTCCTCCAGCGGCAGCGCGACCGACGCGGGCTGTGCGATCCTCTGGACGGGCCTCCCTTCGACGGAGGGAAAGCTCGTGCGAAGGGCCTCGTGGCGGGCCGCGAGCGCCGTCACCGCCTCCTCGAGCGCCCCCGCGTCGAGGGCCCCGGCGAGCCGCACGGCCGCCGCGATGTGATAGACCGGCGCCCCCGCGACCAGCTGCTCCAGGAACCAGAGGCGCTCCTGCACGAGGGACAGCGGCAGCCGCTCCGGCCGCTCCACCGGCGCGAGCGCCGCGGGTCTGCCCGTCGATCCGTCCGTCGACGCGCCGGCCTGCCTCGCCTCGATCCAGGCCGCGAGCGCCGCGACCGTCGTCGACTCGAAGAGCTGCGCCGGCCCCACGTCGACGCCCAGCGCCTCGCTCACCCGGCCGCTCACCTGCATGGCCCGCAGCGAATCGCCGCCCAGGCTCAGGAACTCCTCGCTGCGGCCGACCCGCCCGCGCCCCAGCACCTCGGCCCAGATGCCTGCCAGCGCGCTCTCCAGCGCCGTTTGCGGCGGCTCCGCGCTCTCGGCCTCCGCGCGCGGCGCGCGGTCGACGCGCGTCGACTGCCACACCGCGTCCAGGGAGCCGTCCAGGAACCGGGCGCGGCACGCCCTCCGCTGCACCTTGCCGCTCGTGGTCCGCGGCAGGTTCCCCGGCTTGATGAGCACGACCGCGTGGACCGCGACCTCGTGCCGGTCGGCCACGGCGCGCTCGATCGCCGCCCCGAGCTCCGCCGGCTCCGACGCGGGCGCGCGCCGCCCGAGCTCCTGGACGATGACGATGCGCTCCTCGCCGTCGACGTCCACCGAGAACGCCGCGCCGCCGCCGGCGCGGAGGCCCGGGTGGCTCTCCTCCGAGGTGAGCTCGATGTCCTGCGGGTAGAGGTTGCGCCCGCGGACGATGATCAGGTCCTTGAGCCGGCCCGTCACATACAGCTCGCCGCGCGAGAAGAACCCGAGATCGCCGGTCCGCAGGAACGGCCCTTCTCCCGTGGAGAGCCGGGCCTCGAACGTCAGCGCCGTCTCCTCCGGCCGCTCCCAGTAGCCCTGGGCCACGCTCGCTCCGGCGACCCAGATCTCCCCGACGCGCTCGTCCTTGCAGGGCCTGAGCGTCTCTGGATCGACGATCCGCACCTCGTCGCCTGCGGGTGATCCCCCGCAGCCCACGAGGGAGACACCGTCCTCTGGCCTGCGCGGCTCGAACACCGCGTGTCCCTGGGCCAGACCCGCGCGGTCGACGGCGCGCACGACGGGCGGCGCGCCGGCCGCTCCGCCGCTCACGAGCAGCGTCGCCTCGGCCAGCCCGTAGCAGGGATAGAACGCGTCGCGCCGGAACCCTGCAGGCGCGAACGCCTCGGCGAAGCGGTCGAGCGTCGCCGCCCGGATCGGCTCGGCCCCGTTGAAGGCCACCTGCCATGAGCCGAGATCGAGCCCTTCCCGTTGCTCCGGGGGGATCTTGCGGATGCACAGCTCGTAGGCGAAGTTCGGCCCGCCGCTCGTCGTGGCCCGGTAGCGCGAGATCGCCTCCAGCCATCGCCGCGGCCGCATCAGGAAGTGCTCGGGCGCGAGCTGGACGCACGGCACGCCCACGTAGAGCGGCTGGAGGATGTTGCCGATGAGCCCCATGTCGTGGTGCGGCGGCAGCCACCCGACGATCACGCTCTCCGCGGTGTGCGCGAACGCGCGCTGGATCATGAGCTCGTTGCGCAGCAGGTTGCCGTGCGTGAGCACCACGCCCTTGGGCGTCCCGGTCGAGCCCGACGTGTACTGGAGGAACGCCACGGTCTCGGCCGTCACGCGCGGCGCTCGCCACGCGTCTTCCTGGCCGTCCCGGATCGTGTCGACGGCCATGCAGCGCAGGTGGCTCAGCTCGGCGAAGCTCGGGTCGTCGCGGAGCATCGTCACCGCGCCCAGGAACGCCTCGGTGGTGAGCACGACGCTCGGCCGGCAGTCGCGCACGATGGCCAGCACGCGCATCAGCCCGCTCTTGCGCTGCGGCAGCGGGACGGGCACCGCGACGAAGCCCGCGTAGAGGCAGCCGAAGAAGGCGGCGATGAAGTCGAGCCCTGGCGGCACGAGGAGCAGCGCGCGCTCACCCGCCTGCGCGCCGGCCTGGAGCTCCGCGGCGAGCGAGCGCGCCCGCCGATCGAGCTCGCCGTACGTCATCGAGCGGGCGTCCGCCTCCCCGTCGACCAGGAATGTGTAGGCGTGCCCTGCCGGGCGCTGCTCCGCGCGGCGCCGCAGCAGCGCGACCAGCGTCGCGGGCTCGGCCGCGCCGCGATCGCTGATCGCATGCCCATGGGATCGGTCCGACGTCATCGCCACCTCAGCTCAGGTCGAAAAAGAAAGCCCGACGACGGGGCCGGCTCGCACCCCAGGCTCTCGGGCTCCGCGCCTCGCGATGCACTGCGCGGTCATCGCGAGGCGCCGAGAAACGCTCTGCCTACATGTCGCAGGTTATGCGCCATGAATGAAAATGAACATAACTTTCAATATCGTGTAGGCCGTCATGTGGATCGCTGACCCGGGTCAAGTCAAGGGAAATGAACGGCATTGCTCAAAAGAGCCCCGCCGCGAGCGAATGGCGCGGCGGTTGCGGCACGTCCGGGACCGGCGCGCATCGCACGACAAAAATCCGCATCGGAGCTCGACGCCTCGACGGATCCCGCTATCGACGCCGAGCTGAGGTCGTGAGGAGCGATCCGAGGCGCTTCATCCCGCGGTGTCGTACCCGAGACGCTGCAGGGTAGGATTCGCCGTACGACCGAGTGTGCTCAGCAATGATTTGGGCCACTTGCGCCAGGGCTCTTCTGCGGCGAGGACCTTGCCCCCTGTGGCGAAGATCTTGTTGTCGCCCATGCCACGAAGCTGTTGCTTGCCCAGCTTCTTGTTGACAAGATCGTCTGTCCATGGCTCGCGCAGAAACTCGAACAGCTTCTTGCCTGTCGACAGCGGATCCCTCGTGAACTCCTCGTATCGGACGAGGAAACAGCGATCCGTGTTCCTCTCGTAGAAGTTCATCGTCGCCTCATTGTTCGAGACCCATTCGTTGAGGTATGTCTCGACGTCCAGGCTCGTGTCGCGGTTCAGCGGCAATCCGTCACGCATCGGGAACCTCGATGCGCACGAGTGCGCCACGCTGAACCCGTGCCGTACCGCGTAGATGAACTGAGCGCGGTAGTCGAATATCGCGTCCAGGAGGTCCAGCCTGTGAGGGATGAACAGCTCCTTCGAGGCCCATCGCCGCTTGCCCTTGCTCGTCGCGTACTCGCTGTAGATCGCGTCAATCAGGCGGCCCATCCTCAGGAGAAAATGCGTGAACGGCTCGTTGAGCAATTTCATCGCGCGATGGCCGGTGGTGAACAGCCGGTCCATCGCGACGATCTCGCCCGCGACGAACGCCTCCGGGACGGCTGACAGGCCGTCTGCCGCGTTGAGCAGGTAAGACAGCAGCGTCGTCCCAGACCTCCGATTTCCAATGATGAAGATCGGCGTACAGGAGAACTCCTTGTCCGAATAGGTGGGTTTTCGCGCGATCTCCGCGTCCGGAGATCGGATAAGACAGCTGTCTTTTTCCTCATCGATGAAGAAGTACCTCAGGACGCCGGGCAATTGAGCCAAGACGTCGAGTTGACCTTGGGCCTCCTGACGGAGCGTTACATCCCCGGATTTCTCCTTGACCTGAGATGTGAACTCCGTGAGGCGCTCGATGACTTGTTGGAGCTCATTGATGTGCCGAAGATCCATGCGTTGCCCCTTGTTGTGGTCTTGTTTGCGGTTCGTTGCCTGCGCGAGCGCGCGTGCGCTCGGCGGAGGTCAAGCCGGCGGATCGCTCGGTGGGAGCGCGCGACGCACACGGAGGAGGCTGTTCGAGGTCGAATCGCCCGTGGTGCTCGTCCGTGGCCGTGCTCCTCTGCCAATTGACCCTGCCGACAATCGACGTCAAAAGTGCTGATTGGGAGGACGGCCCGCGGGGCGCCACTCCTATCGATGGTGCCTTCGCATCGACGCACGGCGGCCGACCTCATGCCCCACGTGCGGTTCGCAGATTCGCCACCCGGCACTACCGTCCCCGGAAATGCTCGACGACGCCTTGCTCGCCGGGAGCTAGCCGGCCCGCGTCGCGGAGCCACCCGGCGCCGATGATGTAATCCACTATACTGTTCTACTGCACATAGAAAATGAATATCGTTTTCATTTTCATCAACGCCAGTTACTTTACCGTGACGGACTTGTCAAGGGGCAAGGTGCGCCCCTGGACGGGCACCGAGCCGCGGTTGTGCGCCGTGGGATTTCCCGACCCCGGCGCGCGACGGGCCTGTGGTGGCCGTCACGTTGGGATCGGCGCCACCAGGCGATCGCGTGCATCCGTCAGCATCGCCGGAGGCGACCGGTAGTACGGATTACATAAAAGACGAAATGTTGGAGCAACAACCGCATCTGAAGCAAGAATGAAATTGATTTCTGTTTTCATCTTGACTACTGGCAAACTCGTCCATGGACGTCAACTCGGTTTCCCGGCCCCCGCGTCCCGAACCGCGGGCCAGGTCGAAGGTCGATGGGGTGGCGCGAAGTCCGTTTGCGCTTCGAGGCCCGCTTGCAGGGCTGTTGACGTTCCTGCTGCCCAGCGTGCAGGCGCCAGCGTACGCTCAGCCCGAGCGCGCCGCGGATGACCGGGCGCCGACCGTGAGCGCGCCTGCCCCTGGCTCGCCGGGCCTCGATCGCCCGCCGCCCGGCGCCGGGGGCCCCCGGATCGAGCCGCCGCAGCTGCTCGAGCTCGCCGAGGCCGAGTACCCGGAGGCGGCCCGAGCGGCGCGCCGGGAGGGCACGGTCGTGCTGAAGCTCCTGGTCGACGCGGAGGGGCGCGTGACCGAGGCCGAGGTCACGAGCCCGATAGGCGACGGCTTCGATGGGGCCGCCCGCGCCGCGGTGCTCCGGTCCCGCTTCACGCCGGCCCGCCGGGACGGCACGCCGATCGCCGCACGGATCCTCTACAGCTACGAGTTCCGGCTCCCCGAGGAGCCGAAGGCCGAGCCCTCCTCCTCGGCGACGGGGGGAAGCGGGGTCGCGGCCACGGGTACGGCAGCGACCGCTCCCCCGCCGGTCACGGGGCCCGACCGGGCGAACAACGCAGCTCCCCCGCCGGCCACGGGGTCCGACCCGGCGAACAACGCGGCTCCCCCGCCGGCCACGGGGTCCGACCCGGCGAACAGCGCAGCGCCCGCCGAGGTGACCGTGCGCGGCGCCGCGATGGCCGAGCGCCTCCGGCAATCCGCGCAGGCGGTCACGGTCATCGAGACCGAGGAGGCGCAGAGGAGGACCGCGGACATGGGCGAGGTGCTCGCCCGCACCCAGGGCGTCGGCGTGCGGAAGAGCGCGGGGCTCGGCTCCTGGGCGCGCTTCTCGCTGAACGGCCTCACGGACGAACAGATACGCTTCTTCATCGACGGCGTGCCGCTCGATCTCGCGGGGTACCCGTTCGGCGTCTCGAACGTGCCTGTGAACCTGGTCGAGCGCGTCGAGATCTACCGCGGCGTGGTCCCGGTGCGCTTCGGCGCCGACGCGCTGGGCGGGGCCGTCAACCTGGTCACGGATCGAGACGTCCGCGGCACCCATGGCGCGGCGTCGTACGAGGTCGGCTCCTACGACACCCACCGGCTCACGCTCTCGGCGCGGCACCTGCACGAGCCGAGCGGCTTCTTCACCCGCGTGAGCGGCTTCTTCGATTACGCGAAGAACGACTATCCGGTGGATGTCCATGTGGTGGACTTCAAGACCGGGCGCAGGGACTCCGAGCTCACCCGCGTCCGCCGATTCCACGACGCCTACCGGGCGGCGGGCGCCAGCGCCGAGGTCGGCTTCGTCAATCGGCCCTGGGCGCGGCGCCTGCTCCTGCGCGCCTACGTCACCGATTACGACAAGGAGCATCAGCACAAATTCGGCGTCATGGAGACGCCCTATGGCGAGGTCACGAACGGCGAGACCGCGCCGGGCGCGACGCTCCAGTACGAGCAAGGGCTCGGCCGCGGCGTCGCCCTCGACGCGCTCGTCGGGTACACGTACGGGCGCGCCGCCTTCCTCGATGTCAGCGAGTGCAACTACGACTGGTTCGGTCGCTGCCGCAGCAAGCGCCCCAATCCAGGCGAGGACGAGACGTCCCCCCGGGATCGGGTGTTCCTGGAGCACAGCGGTCTCGGCCGCCTGAACCTCCGCTACCGGCCCCACCCGGAGCACGCGCTGCAGCTCTCCGTGTCTCCGACGTTCATCACGCGCACGGCAGAAGAGCGCAGGCTGGACAATGACGCCCGCGAGCAGCTCAGGGGCGCGCACAGCCTGTTCACCTTGGTGCTCGGCGTCGAGCATCAGCTCAACCTGCTCGACGATCGCCTGGAGAACAGCTCCTTCGTGAAGGACTACGTGCAGCTTCTCCGCATGACGGGGCGCCTCCCGGGGCTGCACGGGTACTTCGACCAGCGGGAGCGCGACACCCACCGCCTCGGCGTCGGCGATGGCCTCCGCTATCGCTTCTCCGAATGGCTCTACGCCAAGGCGTCGTACGAGTGGACGACGCGGCTCCCGCGGCCCGTCGAGGTGTTCGGCGACGGGATGATGATCGTTTCCAACCTCGCGCTCAAGCCCGAGACGAGCCACAACGGGAACCTCGGCTTCACGATCGACGCGCGCGACACCGCGTGGGGCGCGTGGCGGCTCGACGCGAACGGGTTCGTCCGCGCGGTCGAGCGGCTCATCGTGCTGAACAACCGCACGGAATCGATCCAGTACATCCACGTCTCGGGGGCACGGTCGCTGGGCATCGAGGCCGCCGCCGGCTGGACGTCGCCGGGGGAGCACCTCGCCCTCGACGGCAACATCACCTATGACGATTTTCGCAAGGTGTCCGACGAAGGGAACTTCGCTGGCTCCGAGGGTGAACGGATGCCGAACCGGCCGTGGCTCTTCGCCAACGGCTCGGCGCGCGTGCAGCTCCAGGAGGTCGTCGCGCCGCGCGACGCGATCTCGCTCACCTGGGATACGCGCTACGTGCACGAGTTCTACCTCGGCTTCGAGAACTGGGGGCGGATCGACTCCAAGGCCAAGGTGGACTCGCAGCTCCTGCACTCGCTCGCGCTCACCTACGTCGCGCGCGACGAGCCGCGCACGGTGAGCTTCACCATCGAGGCTCACAACCTCACCAACGAGCGGGCCTTCGATTTCTACGGTATCCAGCGACCCGGGCGGACGCTGTTCTCCAAGGCGACGCTGGAGATGTGATGACGACGATGTCGAGGTGAGCCCTTTCGCTCGCACGACAGAAGGAGACACGGATGAGTGTGATTCAGCGGAAGCAGCGGTCATCGACCCGAACGAGCGCGACGGCCTTCGTGCTCGTGCTCCTGACCGGCGTGCTCGGCAGCGGCTGCGGCGACGACGAGACGTCGAACCCCGTCGATCACAGCGGCAGCAGCGGGCAGGGCGGCGCCGGGCAGGGCGGCGGTGGCGGCGGGCAGGACGGCGGCGACGCGTTCATCGTCGCCACGCGCGTCTGGGACGACACCGCGACCAACTCTTACTTTCACGTGCTGCCGTCGATCGAGCCAGGCACGGAGGTCGACCCGTCCCAGGCGCTCGAGATCCCCGGATCGGCACGGCTGTTCGCGTTCGAGGGGCTGGGCTGGTTCGGCATCGGTGAGGCCGAGGCGCCGACGATCTCGCGTTACACGCTCGATGGTTCCAACAAGCTGGTCAAGGGAGACTCGATCAGCTTCCAGCCCTTCGGCGTGCAGTCCCTCTGGCCTACGAATTACCTCATCTCGTCGACGAAGGTCTATCATCCGGATCGCGCGGGCGAGCAGATCGTCGTGTGGAACCCCACGACGATGGAGGTAGAAGGGACGATCCCGCTGCCGGACACGCACCGCGAGGG
The DNA here is from genome assembly GCF_051520435.1 of Sorangium sp. So ce363. Taxonomy (NCBI): domain Bacteria; kingdom Pseudomonadati; phylum Myxococcota; order Polyangiales; family Polyangiaceae; genus Sorangium; species Sorangium sp. So ce363. Next base: position 11,470,498 of record NZ_CP150333.1, read on the forward strand.
CTACCTGGCGCTGTACGGATACGGGTCTGTTCTGCGCGGCAAGACGCTGCTCATCTCGGTGGGGTGGTTCGACTGGAAGACGACCGACACCATTCTTCCGGAGACCGGGCTCATCGCGATCGACACCGAGACGGACACCGTCGTGCGGTTCGACGTCGACGACCGGTGCGGCGGGATCACGCAGCCCATCGAGACGGCCTCCGGCGACGCCTACTTCGTGAGCTCGGCGCTGGCGGGGGCGGCCTATCACCTCGAGCGCCTGGAGTCCGAGCCCTGCGCGCTGCGCATCCTGAAGGACGCGGACGCCTTCGACCCGGACTTCCATCTGCTCCTGAGCGAGCTTTCGGACGGCGCGATCGCGGGCGATCCCATCCCTGCGGGCGGGGACAGCCTCTTCCTCCGGGTGTTCGAACCGGAGCTCGCCACGATCGAGGAGGAGACCAAGACGTCAGGAGTCACGAGCCAGCCGGCGTGGCACTGGTGGCGGTGGGACACCGCGACCAACGAGGCCACGGCGGTCGGGGAGCTGGCCCCCTCGCCCGCGAACGTCTCCTTCTTCGAGGTCGACGGCCGGGTCTTCACGATCGATGAGGGGAGCGGCTCCACGGAGAGCACGCTGATCGAGCTCACGGCCGAGGGCGGCCCGAAGCTCGGCCTGAAGACGCCGGGATACCTGCACGGGCTGGCGAAGGTGAGATAATCTCGCGCGGCGCGCGGCGCTCCGCGCGAGGGAACAGGGTGACTCGCGATGGCCAAGAAGCTCTCCCGCCATGCCTTCACGACCTTCTGGAGCGTGCACGCATGGGCAGGCGTGATAGGTGGGCTCTTGCTCTACGTGATGTTCCTGTCGGGGGGGATCACGCTCTTCCGCAGGCAGCTCGCGGTGTGGGAGGAGCCCCTGACCCAGCAGCGCTCCTCCGTCGAGCAGGTAGGGCTCCAGGCCACGCTCGATGAGGGGCTCGCCGCTGCGGGGACGACGCCGGAGCAGCTCTGGTTCGACGTGCCGGAAGGTGGGCTGGGCGCCGCGCGGCTACTCTACTTCTCGCAGGGCGAGGCGGTCACGGCGTGGGTCCACGAGGGGCTCGTGCCCGAGCGAGAGCGGCTGTCCGACTTCCTCTACGACCTGCACTACCTCTGGCACCGAGCGACCGGAGTGTGGCTGTTCTATGTGGCCGGTCTCCTGTGCGTCGCGCTCCTGCTCGCGCTGGCGACCGGCGTGCTCATCCACCTGAAGGACATCGTCCGGCAGTTTCATCAGTTCCGGCCGGACAAGACGCGCCGTGTCCTGTGGTCGGATATGCACAAGGTGCTTGGCGTGATAGGCCTTCCGTTTCAGCTCCTGTACGCGTACTCCGGCGCGTTCATCGTGTTCCTGGGGGTGCTCGTCGGGGTGTTCACGGGCCCCGTGTTCGGCGGCGACGCCGCGCGGGCGGACCTCTCCGCCTGGGGGGCGTCCTTCGCGGACGAGCCGGCGCAGGGGACACCCGCTCGTGGCCTGACGCTGGACGAGCTCATGGCCCGCGCGCGCGCCGCGGAGCCCCGGCTCGTGCCCGAGAGATTGCGTATCTGGCACCTCGGTCTCGACAGCGGGACCGTCGATATCCGCGGCTCGCTCGAGGGCGTCCCGTTCACGCGTGGCAGCGTGCGCATGCGGCTGCGGGCGATCGACGGAGCGGTCCTCTCGCTCGACGCGCCGGGCGCCGAGGGCGCGCGCAGCGACGTGTTTCGCTGGATCTATGGCCTCCACTACGCCGATTTCGGCGGCACCACGCTTCGCATCCTGTTCTTCGTGCTCGCCCTGGCGACGTGCGCGACGATCCTCACCGGCAACTGGATCTGGCTCGCTCGACGGGAGGCGCGGCAAGAGCGCCTCGGCAACCGCCTCCTCGCGCGGCTCACCGTGGGCTTCGGCGCTGGGACCGTCGTCGCGACCGCGGCGCTGTTCCTGGTGAGCCGGGCGTTCCCGCTCGACTGGGGCGCGCGCGCGACGGCCGAGGAGCTGACGTTCCTGGGGGTGCTCGTGCTCTGCATCGCCTGGGCGCTCGCCGCGCGTGACGGCGGGCGCCTCTGGTCGCGCCAGCTCGGGCTCGCGGGGCTCTTGCTGCTGCCGGTCCCCGCGCTCGCGGCGCGCTGGTCGGGGGCGGGGCTCTTCGGCGCGGGGCCGAAGCTCGGAGCCGTCGTCGCCGTCGATGTCGCGCTCCTGCTGGCGGCCGCGGCGCTCTGCGCCTCTGCGTGGGCGCTTCGCCGGGCAACCTCGCGACCTGCGGCGCGGCTGCTGGTGACGCGCCGCGCGCCGCAGCCGGCGTTGACCCACGGCGGGGCAGGGCTCGTGGCCAGGCGGCAGACGGCGTCCCATGGTTGAGACCGCGTCGGTCCTCTCGGCGTATCTCGCCTTCGCGTTGCTCCATGGGGCGCGGCCGGAGCGCCTGCCGTTCGGCGTCGCGGCGTGGCTGCGGGCGAGGCGCGAATGGCGCGCCTCGGCCCGGGTCCTGGCCGCCGCCTTCTTCTCCCTGTCGGTGTGGCTGTGGAGCCGGGCCGAGGCCGGCGCGGCGGCGTTCCTCGTCCCCTTCGCGACGCTCCTCTGCGCCGCGAGCGCGTTCGTCCTGCTCGCGCCGGTCTGGCCGCGCGCCGTCTGGGGCCTCGCCTTCCTGTGTCCGCCGGCCATCGCCGCGCTCTCGCTCCTCGGAGCGCGCCATGGCTAGCCGCCGCCTCGACTCCGCGCTGCGCGTGCTCGCGGCGCTGATCGGGACTCTCCCGCTCGCCGTCCTGGCGAGCGTGTGCCTCGCGCGATTCGCGCCGCTCGCCGAGGATACGCGGTCCGCGCTCGGCTTTTCGCTCGTGGTACCGCTCTGGCTCGTGGCGATGTGCTTCGCCTTCCTGGCCCGCAGCGCGGCCCGCGCGTGGGGGGTCTGCGCGGCGCTCGGCGCCGTGTTGCTGGCCCTGGCCTATGTGGTGCCGCAATGACGGACGCGCGGTCCTGGCGACCGGAGCTGTCCCGGCGCGTTCAGCGCTCCCCGTTCGCCCGACGGTGATCGGCCGATCCGAGCGCCAAAGGACGAGCCTGGCGGCCCGCTTCCCGGGCCGTCCGTCCCGCCCCCTCGGGATCCGTCGCTACCGGCATCCCCCTGCACGATCTTTTGTGCACGGCGACAACCTCTTTGGTATGTTGCCGCTCCCTCGCCGCCGCGCCGAGCGTCGGACGAGCCAGCGTTCTTTCTATCGTCATGCATCGAGGTCCGCGCTGCTCCTGCGCTGAGCACGGGGCGGGTGGACCATCCTGGGTACCAGGAGAGGTGGCCGAGTGGCTGAAGGCACACGCTTGCTAAGCGTGCGATCGGGAAACTGATCCGCGGGTTCGAATCCCGCCCTCTCCGCCGCGAGAACGCTCAGCGCTACGCCCGTCGTGCGGCGGCCTGAGCACCGCGAACACGCGAACACGCGAACACGCGAACACGCGAACACAAACAGACGACCCGCGGGTGATGCGGGCCGCGCGCGCGCCGCTGCGGCGAGCAGCGCGTGGGTGGTCATCGCGCCGTCGCGGCCTCACGCGGGCCTCACGCAGGACCGCGTGGCCCTCGCGGCCCCGGCGCTCAGGCCGCCCTGGTCCTCAGCACCCGCGACTGGAGGAACTGGTAGATCGTCTTGATCGCGTCGAACGAGCCGACCGCGCTCTCCTTGATCACCTCGTTCACCGTGCGCGAGCCGTTGACCGCGCCGAGCACGAGCTGCTCGATGCGCGTCAGCTTGCCGGAGCCCACGCCGTCGAGCGCGACCTGGTCGACGACCACCACCTGGTCGAAGTTGATCGTCCCCTCCATGAGCCGCCACTCGTCGACACGCCGGAACCCCTCGAGGACCAGCGCGGACACCGGGAGGCCGAGGTGCGCCTGCTCGACCTCGGGGCGGAACGGCTCGCGCGTGAACGAGAAGCGACCGTAGGGCCAGCGCAGCACCTCGTAGATGAGCTCGCTCGACTGCCGCTCCAGCACGGCGATGAGGTCGTCGTTCGTCGCGACGCCGGCCTCCACGAGCACCTGGCCGAGCAGGGCGTGCGGCCGCTTCGCGCGGAGCAGCGCCTCGAGCCGCTCCCGCGTCAGGAGCCCGCGCTCGATGAAGTAGCGGCCCAGCTTGAACTCGTCCGACGAGTTGCGCGCCTGCACCAGATCGATGAGCCCCTGGCGGAGCGAGATCGTGACCGACGCGCGGTTCGTGGTCACCCGGAGCACGCCCGTCTGCCGCTGCATCTGGAGCAGCTGGAGGATCTCGGCGAGCGGGATCGCCGAGACGTCGCCGCTCATCACCTCCTTCGCGTCCGCCGGCGTATCGTCGAGGTCGCGGAGCGTCAGGGTCAGCTTGGAGACGACCTCGCTCGTCATCACGCGGGCGACCGCCTGCATCACCGCGGCCTCGTTGGTCCGCGCCTCGGGCGAGAGGCTCATGATCGCCGGCGTCATCACCGTCGACAGCTGCTGCGCGAACTCCGCGCCGGTGCGCTGGCGCATGTTCCTGGCGAGGAGGCTCGGCCGCACGCTCTCGGCGATCGTGTCCTCGTCGGGCATCTTCGCGCCCTCGGGCACGGGCCGCGCGCGCCCCTCCGCCGCCTTCGAGAGCGCGCCCTCGATCACCGCGACCAGCGCGCGCGCGTCGAACGGCTTGGTGATCGCGTCGACGGCGCCGGTCTGCTGGACGAACTGCCCCCTGAGCTTGTCGCCCTTGGCGCTCATCAGGACCACGGGCACGTTGCGGTGCGACGGGTTCGAGCGGAGCTCCCGGCAGAAGGCGTAGCCGTTCATCCTCGGCATCACGAAATCGAGGAGGACGAGGTCGTATTTCGGCCCCTTCTTGACCAGCTCGATCCCCGCGAGCCCGTCGCGCGCCACGGTCGGGTCGAACCCATTGCGAGCGAGGATGGCGCTGACGACCTTCAGGATGGTCGGGCTGTCATCGACAACGAGGACTCGCGCCGGGGAGGCCATGGCGAAGGATACAGGCCCTACCCTACCAGAAGTGCGCGGCCTGCAAACATAAAGGCCAACGCGGACGGCCACGCGCGGCGAGGCAGAGCACAGCGAGCGCGGTCGCGGCGGCGCGCGCGACCGGCGACAGGCCCGCCGCGCCGCCGCGCCGCCGCCGCCGGAGGTGCACCCGATCGCGCGCGCGTCCCCCGCCTTGGCATCAGGCGCCGGCGCTGCCGGTGCCCGTCGCGCCCTGCCGGGCGTCCGCGGCCGCGACCGCCGTCTTCACGTGAAGCTCGGTGAGCTGCGCGGCGTCGACGATCACGGGCGCGCCGGTCATCTGATCCGTGCCCTGGTTGGTCTTCGGGAACGGGATGACGTCCCTGAGCGTCGGCGCGCCGCTGAGCAGCATCGCGAGCCGGTCCATGCCGAGCGCGATGCCGCCGTGCGGGGGCGCCCCGCTGCGGAGCGCGTCCAGGAGGAACCCGAACTTGTCGCGCGCGTCGTTCTCGTCGATGCCCAGCGTCTTGAAGACGCGCGCCTGCACCTCGGGATCGTGCAGCCGGATCGAGCCGCCGCCGATCTCGAACCCGTTCAGCACGAGATCGTAACGGTAACACTCCACGCGCGCCGGATCGCTCTCGAGGAGCGCGACGTGCTCGTCGATCGGCCGCGTGAACGCGTGGTGCGCGGCGGCCCAGCGCCCCGTGTCCTCGTCGAACTCGAACAGAGGTGGGTTGGTCACCCAGAGGAACCTCCACTGGTCGCCATGCCCGTACTCCGGGATGAGCCCCATCTTCTTCGCGACGTCGATGCGGAGCTTCGCCATCACGGTGTGCACAACGGCTTCCTTGCCGAACTGGAAGCAGAGGACGTCGCCCGGCTTGGCGCCGAGCACCTCGTTCAGCTTCTGCCGGAGCTCCGGCGTGATCGACTTCGTGAGCGGCGACTGCGTCCAGGAGCCGTCCTCGGCGAGCTTGGCGCGCGCGAGGCCGCGGAAGCCCTTCACGTCGCGGAGCCCGCGCTCGAGATCCTCGGTCTGCTGGCGGGACAGGTTGGCGCTCGCCGGGATCACGAGCCCCTTCACGATCTCGGCGGGCAGGTCGCGCCGCAGCTTGCCGGACTTGAACTTCTCGGCGAGCTCGACCCAGAACGGCACCCCGCCGCCGTTGTGCTCGATGATGAGGTCCGTGAGGTCGGTGTGCTCGATCCCGAAGCGGAGGTCGGGCTTGTCGTTGCCGAAGCGGCGCATCGACTCGGCGTACGGCATGCGCGGGAAGCGGCCGGTCGGGTAGAGCTCGGTGAGGTCCTTGCCGAGGGCGGCCTTGAACACCGCGAAGACGAGCCCCTCCATCAGCCCGAAGACGTCGTCCTGGTTCACGAACGACAGCTCGACGTCGATCTGGGTGAACTCCGGCTGCCGGTCGATGCGCAGGTCCTCGTCCCGGAAGCACTTCACGATCTGGAAGTAGCGGTCGAAGCCCGCGACCATGAAGAGCTGCTTGTAGAGCTGCGGGCTCTCGGCGAGCGCGTAGAACTTCCCGGCCGAGATCCGCGAGGGGACGAGGAAGTTGCGCGCCCCGCCCGGCGTGTACTTCACGAGGAAGGGCGTCTCGAGCTCGAGGCAGCCGTTGTCCGACAGGTAATTGCGCGTCGTCCGGTTGATCTCGTGGCGCATCCGCAGCGCCCGCTGGAGCGGGGCGCGGCGCAGGTCGAGGTACCGGTGCTGCAGGCGGATCTCCTCGCGCGTCTCGATCTCGTCCGCGATCTCGAACGGCGGCGTCTCCGCCCTGTTGAAGATCGTCGCCTCGGCGACCCAGACCTCGATCGCCCCCGTGTCGATCTTGTCGTTCACGTTGCCTTCTCGGCTGACCACGACGCCCCGGACGCCGATGACCCACTCGGATCGGGCCCGCTCGGCGGCGGCGTGCGCGTCGACGAGGTCCTTCTCCTCCACCTTCAGGCCGTGCTTCCTGATCGCCTCGAGGTAGCTGCGATCGAAGACGATCTGCGTCACGCCGGTGCGGTCGCGGAGGTCGATGAAGATGCAACCGCCGTGATCGCGGCGCCGCGCGACCCAGCCGAACAGCACGACCTGCTTGCCAATGTCCGCCTCGCGCAGATCGCCGCAGCGGTGCGTCCTCTTGAGCTCATCGATGAAACGGGACACGAGCCGACCTCCGATTTTCCGTGGAAGGGGCGACTCTAGCCCAGGTCGCCGCTCACCGCCTCTCCGTATCCTCCGCGCCGTGCGCGCGCGGATCGGCCCCGCGCGCGCCGCGCCGCCGCCGAACCGCGCGCGGCGCCGGGGTGCGCTGGAACTTGGCCCGGCCGCGGCCGATCTGGCATGGCCGCTCGGTGGGCTCCGGAGAGAAACGCTGCTGGCTCGATCGGTCGCTCGCCTTGCTGTCGGCCGCGCTGCCCTTCGGGCTGTCGCTGGCCCGCGCCGCCTCTTCCGGGCAATGGCGGGAAGATCTCACGGCCGTCCGGGATCTCGGCCTCGTCGCGGTCGGCGTGGGCGGCGGCCTATCGACGGCGCTCTCGCAGGCGCTGAGCCTGCTCCCGCTGGGCTCCCGCACCTTCCGCACCGCCCTCGGATCGGCGCTCGCGCTCGCGCTCGCGTCGCGCCTGCTCTACGGGATGGTCCGCCGCCTCCTCCTGGAGTCCGCGCGGCCGGCGTCCCTCCCGGGGCTCTCGCTCTGGCGCAAGCTCCGCGGCGGCGCAGCCGAGCCGACCCCCGCCGGCGCGCGATCCACGCCCGCCGCGCCCGCCGCGCCGGACACGCTCGGCGGCGCCGTGAGCCCGCGGCTCGCCTCGGTGCTCTCCGCGATCGCCGTCCTCACGGCGGCCCTGTCGCCGACCTGGCAGCGCGAGGCGACGGTCGGCGGCGGCGCCATGATCGCCACCTGCTGCGCGCTCGTGACGCTCGCGCTCGCGTCGACCTGCGCCGAGCAGGCGCGGCACGCCGGGCGCGCGTGGATCGCGCTCGGCGCGCTCCTTGGGGCCACGTTCGCCGAGAGTCCCCCCGCAGGCCTCGCCGCTTTTGCGGCGTCGTACGCGATGTTCCTCGCGCGCGGCGGCGCCCTGCGCGCGGGCGGGCGCCCCGCCGAGGCCTCGGCCGGCGGCCCGCCCCGGCGCATGCTGGGCGCCGCCGCGGGCGCGGGGGCGCTCACGGCCGCGCTCCTGATCGCGCCGCTCGTGCTCAGGCCGCTCGCGCCGCGCGCCTGGGCCGACATCGGCCGCGCGCTCACGGCCGGCAGCCTCGCCGCCCTCGACGTCGCGAGCGCCCGCACCACGGCGCTCGCCGCGTGGAGCCGCGAGATCGGCGTCGTCTCCCTGCTCGTCGCCGCGGCCGGGCTCTCGCTCTCGCTCCTGCGCCCGCGCGCGCGGTGGCTCGTCGCGCCCTTCCTCGTCCTGCTCGCGCTCGACACCCTCCTGCCCGCGCGGGCTGCCGGCGTGCTCTCCGCGGATCCGCTCACCCCCCTGCGCTCGCTCGCGGTCGCGGCGATCGCCGTCGGCTCGGCGCTCGGGGCGCACGCCGCGGTGCGGGCGCTGCTCCACACGCGCGTGCCGTTCTCGCGGAGCGGCGCGGCGCTGCTCGTCGTCTTCCAGCTGACGCTGGTCGCGCTGACGAGCGAGGAGGCAGGCTTCGCCGCCGATCGGAGCGAGCAGACGGCCGCCGAGGTCTGGACGGACGAGGCGTACGGGAGCCTCGATCCCGGGTCCGCGATCCTCGTGCGATCCCCGGCGATCACGTGGCGGGTGTGGGCGGCGCGGATCACGCGCGGCGAGCGGCCCGATGTCCTCGTGGTCCCGATCCCGCTGCTCGATCGCGGCCACGTCGCCGCGAGCCTGCTCGCCGACGAGCGCAAGCTCGCGCCGCTCCTGCGCGACTTCGCGCTCGCGGGCGAGCCCGGCGAGTTCGCCCTCTCCACGCTGGCCGACGTCCGGCCGCTCCACGTGGAGCTCGATCCGCGCTGGTCCAAGAAGCTGCTCGGCCACCTGAACGTCGCCGGCATCTGGCTCGAGTACGCCCCGCAGCCGCTCGGCGCCTCGGATCGCAAGCTGGCGACGGCGCAGTCGATCGTGCCGCTCAGGCGCGTGCTCGAGTCGCTCTCGATCGCCGCGGTGCCGGACACGTCGACGGCGGCCGTCCTCGCGTCCACGATGCGAAGCCAGTCGGACGTCGTGAGCCTCCTCGGCGAGCGCGTCGTGGCGCAGTCGTTCCTCGACCGGCTGGGTGAGCTCGCGCCCGAGGATCCGTTCATCGCCGGCGGCCCGAGCCGCCGCGCCGTCGCCGGTATCCGGCAGGCGTTCATCGCGAAGCGACCTTTGCGCCGCCGTTGATGCGGTCCGCGCGGCTGGAGCAGCGCGCGCGGCGCAACCCGCGTGGCCCGCGCGCCGCGGCTCCGGGCGCGCCGCGCGTCTCCTCGGCCGCGATCAGGTCGACGCGGCGAGCCCGCTCTCGCTCGCAGAGCGCGCTCGCCGCTCCGCCCCGCGCAGCGCCTTGACCCGCCGCTCGAAGTCGCGGCTGTCGTCCTCCGAGAGCGTCGCCCCGCCGAAGCGGGCGCGCAGGTAGACCTGCGTGAGCGTCAGGATCTCGCGCGCCAGCGGGTGCTCCGCGAGCTCAAGCGCCTCGGCGTGGCGCAGCGGCGGCAGGCTGGGCGGGCGCGGCACGCCCTGGACGAGCATGGCGGCCTCCAGGCTCTCGTAGAGCGCCGTCGCCAGGATCGCGCTCGGGGTGCGCCCGGCGTCCGCGCGGCGCTCCTCGCGCCCGCGGCGCGTGCGGCGGAAGCGCCAGTAGAGCACGCCGCCGCCCAGCGCGAGCGCGACGGCGGCGACGGCGAGGATCCGCGGGCGCGACAGCGAGAGGTCGCCGCTCGATCCGGACCTCCGGTAGCGCGACGTCAGCGTCTGGAGCAGGCCCACCTGCTGGTTCAGGTCGTAGCCGACGACGTGCCTGTCCCAGCGCTGGCTCGTCGCCTCGATGAAATCGCGGAGGTACGCCCAGGCCCCGACCAGCTCGCTCTTCGGCGCCGCGTCGGCCGGCGGCGTCGGGTCGAACGTCATCCACCCCTCGCCGTCGAGGTACACCTCGACCCACGAGTGGGCGTCGCCCTGGCGCACCGCATAGAACCGGCCGAAGCGGTTGTAGGTGCCGCCGACGAAGCCGGTCACGTTGCGCGTCGGGACGTCCACCGCGCGCAGCAGGATGGCCATCGCGGTCGAGTAGAACTCGCAGTGCCCGCGCTTCGACTCGAACAGGAAATGATCGAGCGGCTGCGGGTCCGCGCCCGACGGCGACGCAAGGTCGTACCGGTACTCCGTGCGCAGGTGCTCCTGGATCGCCCGCGCCCGATCGGCCGGACGATCCACGCCTTGCGTCCACTGTTGCGCGAGATCGACGACGCGCGACGGCAGATCCCTCGGGAGCTCCAGGTAGCGCCTCCGCTCGGCGCCGGGGAGGCGCTGGAAGGTCGGCGCCCGCTTCCGCGACAGGAAGATGTCGTAGACCAGCCCGCGATCGTCCGTGGGCTGGTACCTGAGCTCCCCCTCCGGCCCGCGGTAGGCCATCGTGCCTGCGTCGACCCCGAGCTGCCCGCGGTGCTTGAGCCGGAGCCCCGTCGCGTTCGGCGGGAGGAAGATCACGGGCGGATCGATGGGCTCGAGATCGATGCGCATCACCGGGTCGACCGCCGGGTCCGGGTACCGCTCGATCGGCACGAGCCCCCCGTCGCTCTCCGCGGGGCGCTTGAACGTCTCGCTCTGGGTCCAGGTGCGGCCGTCGTACGCGTCGAGCGCGGTGCCGCGCAGGTGCATGGTGAGGCGCGGGGGCGGCGGCTCCGGGAGCTCGGGGATCTCGACCCGCATCGCCAGCTTGGGGTCGCTGCGCAGCACGCCGACCGCGCCGAGGTCGACCTTGCCCGAGAAGCCGATCATCCGCCCGGTGTGGCCGCGGTTGAGCAGGAGCAGCGAGAGGCCGACGCGCGGGAAGATCACGAACAGGAGCGCGGTGAAGGCGAAGATCGGGACCGAGAGCAGGCAGGTGACGGCCAGGAACGAGCGCCCGACGACCCGCCTCGAGCGCAGGATGCGCGGCACGTCCACGGGCAGCCCCGTCCGGTCGCGCGCCCCCTGCCGGTAGTTGCCCTCGACCTCGCGCCGCAGGTGGCTGAGCACGAGCGCGCCCGGCGCGACGACGAGCACCCCCAGGAAGCACAGCCCGTAGCCCATGCCGCCGCCGAGGACGGTCCCGGCGATGAGGTGCAGCAGCGCGAGCACGATGACCTGCTGGTCGTGCGCCGCCCCTTTGCGCGTCGCGAGCCGGATGATCTGCAGCGCGGCGGCGAACTCCACGAGCACGTCGAGCACGCTCGCGTCGGTGGCGACGATGCGGACCACCTGGACGGCGATGACGGCCAGCAGGATGCCCGTGTCGAGGTGGCGGAGCGCCGGGTGCCGCTGCCACGACTCGCGCACGACGAGCGCGAGCCCGAGGCAGATGAGGATCGCCCAGCTCACGTAGCGGTTGAACTGCCCGCTCGCGACGAGGGCGATGACGCCGAGCGCCGCGAGCGCGTCGGTCATGACCCGGTGCACCATCCCGAACCTCACGACGCGCTCCTCGGCGCGCCGGCGCGGCGCTCACCGCTGCTCGGGCTCGGGCTCGATCCCTGGCGCAGCGGCGCGCGGGCGTTGCGCTCGGGCGCCCGGCCGTCGTCGACCGCATCGAGCAGCGCCAGGAAGCGGAGGATCGCGTCGGAGCCGATGTTGCGATCGCCGCGCACCCGCTCGCCCAACGTCGTCGCGACGACCACGGCGTCGCCGCGCTTGACGTGGGCGACGGCGCGCGACGCCGCCTCGCGGATCCTGCGCTCGAAGGTCGGCGCGAACGCGTCGCCCTCCCCGGCGGGGCGCACCGTGTCGACGACGATCTGCACGTCCGGTCGCGTCTCGCGGGTGCGCTCGCGCAGCACCAGCTGGTCGCGCATCGTGCTCTTCTTCCAGTAGATGTCGCGCGGATCGTCCCCCTCGCGCATCGGCCGGAGGCCGAACGTCTCGTCGCCGCCCCCGCGCCCGCTGAGGCTCGCGCCGCCCTCGCGCCGGCCCGCGTCCTCGACGGGGAGCCGGACCGGATCGACCGCGGGGTAGATGATGAGGTCGCCCTCGGCCTCGACCTCCCGCGATTTCTCGAACAGCCCGAAGGGAAAGCGGGTCGCGATGCGGAACCCGGTGTGCCGGTCGCGGCCGCGCCTCGCCGGCGTCCGCCGGTACGCGGCCACCTGCGCGCTGGAGGGGCTGATCTTCAGGAAGAAGCAGCGCTTGTCGGCCGGCTGGCCGGCGCGCAGATCCTCGACCTCGATCGCGTACGACGGCACGCGCTTCTTGTGGTTGTAGACCTCGATCTCGACGAGGTGAGCCCGGCCCACCTGGGCGCGGGCCGGGAGCCGCCGGGTCACCGTGAGGTGCTGCAGCGACAGATCGCTCATCACGCCGGAGACGACGATCAGCGACAGCAGCATCCCGAGCAGCAGGTAGAGGAGGTTGTTGCCCGTGTTGATCGCCGCGAAGCCGACGCCCAGCGTGATTCCGAGGTAGTACTTTCCTTCCCGGGTGAACTTGAGCTTCCGGGGCGGCCTCAGGAAGAGCAGGACCCTCGTCCACAACGACGCCTTGTCCCCGCGCGGGGGCAGCAGCGGGCGCTGCTCGACAAGCGGCCTGTCGCGCCTCGGCTTGCTCGGCCGGACGGCGCTCCGCGCCGCTGCGCCGGCGCGCTCTGCGCCGCGGGAGCTGCCGCTGAGAGATCCCCGCTCCCTGTCCTCTGCGCCCATCGCCCACCCCTCAGAGGGGGACCGGCACCCGCGCCACGAGGTCGCGCACCGCCGCCTCGCACTCGTCGCGGGTCGGCATGTAGCCCTCCGCGTGGGCCGAGAGCCGGACCCGGTGCGCCAGCACGGCCACCGCAAGGTTGTGGATGTCGTCCGCGATACAGTACGAGCGTCCGTAGAGGACCGCGCGCCCCCGGGCCGCGCGCGCCAGGTTCATGCCGGCGCGCGGCGATGCGCCCAGCGAGAGGGTCGGGCTCGACCGCGTGGCCGTGAGCACCGCCTGCAGGTAGGTCGCGAGCGACGAGTCGAGCTCGACGCGATCGACCTCGCGCTGCAGGGCGACGAGCTGGGCCGGATCGATGATCTGCGGCACGTTCCGCGCCCGGTCGGGCTCGCCGCCCTGGAGGAGCAGCCGCATCTCCACCTGCGGCGGCGGGTACCCGATCCGGATCCGCACCATGAACCGGTCGAGCTGCGACTCCGGCAGCGGGAACGTGCCCGCGAAATCCTGCGGGTTCTGGGTCGCGAGCACGAAGAAGGGGTACGGCAGCGGCGTCGCCGTCCCCTCGATGGACACCTGCCCCTCGTTCATCGCCTCGAGCAGCGCCGACTGCGTCCGGGGGCTCGCCCGGTTGATCTCGTCGGCGAGCAGCACGTTCGCGAAGATCGGCCCCTGCCGGAAGACGAACTGCCCGAGCCGCTGGTCGAAGACGCTGACCCCGAGCACGTCGCTCGGCAGGAGATCGCTGGTGAACTGAACGCGACGGAGCTCGCCCCCCACGGCCTTGGCCAGCGCTCGGGCCAGCGTCGTCTTGCCGACGCCGGGGACGTCCTCGATGAGGACATGGCCCCGGGCGAGCAGCGCGATGAGCGCCAGCTCGACCGCCTCTGGCTTCCCTTCGAGGGCCTGCTCCACGGCAGAGCGAAGCTTCAGGAGAAGAGGCGAAGCTTCACGCGCGACCGAGAGCGCTGATGTCATCGGGGGCGATGGTAGCACGAGGTCACGGCGCGCCTGCGGGGATGCGCATTTTGCGTTCCACGAGCCGGGCTGGCGGGTGCGAACCCAGATTCGCGACCTCACCGCGAGGCCGCCGGACCGGGTGCGCTGCGCCACGTTCTTCCCGGTTCGTGGCCTGGAGGGGTGGAGGGGCTTCGGCGCTGCCGCTGGCGCTCGGTTTCGTCGGTCCCGGGCGCCAGCGCCCCCTGTGCTTTTAACTTGCCGCGGAATGGCCGGGACCAGGGCGCCCGAGTATGCTCCGCGCGCCGTGACCGCCTCGGGGCCCCTTTTTCGCAACAGTGCCGCAGGCTTCCCTGATCAGGAGGCGCCCGGCGCCGAGGCTCGCCCGGATGCGGGCGCGCCGGACGCGCCGGCGCCTGCCGAGCAGGGCGGCTCGCCCGCTTCGGTGAGCTCCGTCCCCGCCGGCAAGCCTCCGTCGTCGCCTCCGCGGAGCGCCGGCGTGCCGAGCTCCCGTCCGCCGGAGAGCGGGCCCCCCTCGGGCGGCTTGATAGCGCAGCCGCCTCTGTTGCCCGACTCGCCGAAGGGGACGCTGCTCTGGCGTGTGCGCGGGATGGTCCGCGCGATGCGGCCCCACCAGTGGGTGAAGAACCTCTTCGTCCTCGCCCCCGTGGTGTTCGCCAAGCACCTGACCCACCCCTCGATCATCACGAGCGCGATCGGGGCCTTCGCGATCTTCTGCCTGCTCGCCGGCGCCGTCTACATCCTGAACGACATCGTCGACGTCGAGGCCGATCGGGTCCACCCGGTCAAGCGCTTCCGGCCGATCGCCTCGGGCCGCGTGCCGATCCCGGTCGCCAAGGCGATGGCGGTCGGCCTCGCGGTCATCGCGCTCGGCGCGAGCCTGCTCGGCCCGCCGCTCTTCGCGGTCGTCGCCGCCAGCTACTACGTCCTCAACGTCGCCTACTCGTTCCGGCTCAAGAAGATCGCCTACCTCGACGTCGGCTGCATCGCGATCTTCTTCGTGCTGCGCGTGCTCGCAGGCGGCTTCGCGACGAGGACGCCGCTCTCCGGCTTCATGATCGCCTGCACCGCGCTGCTCGCGCTCTTCCTCGGCTTCGGCAAGCGCCGCCACGAGCTCGCCTCGGCCAACGCCTCGAAGCAGCGCGCGGCGCTCGACGGCTACTCGCCTTCCGCCCTGACGGCGGCGCTCGCCGTGACGGGCCTCGCCACCTTCGCCACCTACCTGGCGTACACGCTCGACCACGACACGCAGCGGTTCTTCCAGAACCCGTACCTCTGGCTCACGGCGATCCACCCGCTCTTCGGCGGGATCCGGTTTCTCCAGCTCGTGGCCGGCAGCGCGAGGTCGGAGAGCCCCACCCAGGAGATCCTCCGGGACACGCCCTTCGTGCTGAACGTCGTCATGTGGTCGGCCGAGGTGCTGGTGATCGTGTACCGCCTGAGGCCGTCCTGATGCTCGGCGCCGGACCGGAGCTCGCCCGGCCGGGGGCGGCCCCTGCCGGCGACAAGCCCACCGCGAAGAGCGATGCGCTGACCGATCTCGCGCTGACGATGCCGATCTTCGTCCTGTATCACCTCGGCGTCGCCTTCCTCCCCATCCGCAACGCGGCGGATCCGGTCACCGCCGAGCTCCGCGCGCTGGCCAAGCACAGCCTCCCGCTCTACGCGGGCCTCACCGTCGCCGTCGGGGCCGCGTTCGTCCTCGTCCTTTCCATCCTCGGCCGCGGCCACGCCCTCCAGACGAGGCGCTTCGCGCTGCTCGCCGCCGAGGGCGCGCTCTACGCCATCCTGATGCGCTTCGCCGGCTCCTATGTGGTCGGCTCCCTCCGGCTCGGGCCGCCCGCCCCGTCGAACGACATCTTCACCGGGGTCGTGATGTCGCTCGGCGCGGGCTTCTACGAGGAGATCGCCTTCCGCGCCGGCCTCTACGGGCTGGGCGCGCTCGGGATCAAGTTCTTCTTCGGCAGGGGGGTCCAGGGGGTGGTGCTGATGGTCGGCTGGGCGGTCGTGGCCGCCGCCGTCTTCTCCGGCTGGCACTATGTCGGGTCGCTGGGCGATCCCTGGAACCTCCCCTCCTTCGTGTTCCGCATGGTGTGCGGGCTCGTTCTCACGGCGATCTACGTCTTCCGCGGCTTCGCGCCGGCCGTCTGGACCCACGCGCTCTACGACGTCTGGGTCCTCGTGCTCCGCTGAGCCCGAGGCCCCCCGGGCGCGGGGGCGAGGTCGCGCCGGGCGCGGGGACGAGGCGCATCGCGATCGGCGGCCGTTTGGCGCTATGCTTTGCGCCTCGACGCATGCGGCTACCTCCCTTCCCGAAGCTCGCTCTCAAGCTGGTCCGGACGGTCCCCTCGCTGGACGGCCCTGGTTTCCTCAACGTGCGACGCCAGGTGTTCCGCGTCGAGTTCCCGGACGGCTCGCTGAGCGACCCGTTCACCTACGACAGCGTCGATCGCGGGCGCCTCGACGCGGTGGTGATCGCCCCGCACTACCGCGGCGCGGACGGGCGCCGTCACGTCTTCCTCCGCTCGGCGTTCCGGCCTCCGGCCGCGACCCGCCCGCCCGAGGCGTGGCCCATCCCGGAGGCGCCGACGCTCGGCGCGATCTGGGAGCTGCCCGCCGGGCTCGTCGAGCTCGACGAGCGGAGCCCGGAGGGCCTGCAGCGCTCCGCCGCGCGCGAGCTGCTTGAGGAGGTCGGCTTCGACGTGCCTCCGTCGGACCTCCACCCGCTCGGCCCGTCGACGTTCCCGGCGCCGGGCATGGTGGGCGAGCGGCACTTCTTCTTTCATGTCGAGGTCGACCCGGCTCGCCAGGGGACGCCGCTCGAGGACGGCTCTCCCCTCGAGCGGTTCGCGGCCATCGCGGCGGTCCCGCTCGACGAGGCGATCGAGCTCACCCGGCGCGGCGTGATCGAGGACGCGAAGACGGAGGTGGCGCTCCGGCGCCTCGCGGAGCTCTGATGGCGGAACGATCCCCCGCGCCCGCGCCGCGGCGTCCGCCCCGCGTCGCGCTCGTCGTGAAGCGCTCCGCCTGGAAGATTTACCGCGAGGAGCGGAAGGATCCGCGCATCACGCGGCTCATCGAGGCCGGCGACTCCGCGGTCGCGCGCCTCAAGGCGTCGCACGATGCGCACGAGCAGACCGTGCGCGAGGTCAAGGCGGCGCTCGACGACCTCGGGGTCCAGATCGATGTCGTCGCCAGCGCGGCGCAGTCCTTCGACGCGGGCGAGCTCGACCTCGTGATCACGGTCGGCGGCGACGGGACGCTCCTCAGCGCGTCCCACAACGTCGGCGACGTGCCGATCCTCGGCATCAACAGCGCGCCGGGCCACTCCGTCGGCTTCTTCTGCGGCGCGACGAGCGGCGACGCGGCCGACGCGATCGCGGGGGCGCTGAGCGGCTCGCTCCGCAGCACCGTGCTCACCCGCATGCAGGTCACGGTGAACGACAAGCTCGCCACGGGGCGCGTCCTGAACGACGCGCTCTTCTGCCACATCTCCCCCGCGGCAACGTCGCGTTACGTGCTCCGGCTCGGCCGGGCCGAGGAGGAGCAGAAGTCGAGCGGCTTCTGGATCGGTCCTGCGGCCGGGTCCACGGCCGCGCAGCGCTCCGCGGGCGGGCGCGTCCTGCCGCTCACGTCGAAGCGGCTCCAGCTCGTCGTCCGCGAGCCCTACACCCCCCACGGCGAGGAGTACCGCCTCCGTCACGCCTTGATCCAGCCGGGCGCCTCGCTCGTCGTGCGCAGCAAGACGCACGACGCGAAGCTCTTCTTCGACGGGCCGATCCACTCGGTCAGCGTCGGCTTCGGCGACGTCATCGAGTTCACGCAGGCGCCCCAGTCGCTGACGATCCTGGGCCTCTCCGCCAAGCGGAAGTGGGGCGCGGGCTCGGCGGTGAGCCGCCGCTAGGCCCGCCCGGGCGACCAGGATCGCCTTCAACGGAAGGGGTTCGGGTGATCTCCTACGGCGAGCGCCCGGCATGCGACCTCCCTCGCGGCGGGCGCGCGAGGCCTGAAGAAGGGTCGATTTGAGCTGTTTTCCCGCGGATTTGACGGCCCGTGCCAGGGCCCCCCGGCCGTCCTTCCGGCGGAGCGGCGCGCCCCCCGGGGCATGAAACCCCTTCTTTTGTAGCTCCGATCGACGATTCGACACTGGATCTGCGGCGGCCGTTGTGGTTCCTTTGGCCCGCAAGAGGGCACAAACCTCAGGAGGAATGAACATGGCGGCCAAGAAGGCGGATGGGAAGAAGAGCACGTCGCTCAGCAAGAGCGCGCTGATCAACGCGGTGGTCGAGGCCAACGAGAACGAGATCTCGCGCAAGCAGGTCAAGGCGATCCTCGAGTCGCTGACCGACATCGCGTACAAGGAGCTCAAGAAGAACGGCATCTTCACGATGCCCGGCTTCGCGAAGTTCCGCGTCGTCAAGAAGCCCGCGACGAAGGCGCGCGAGGGGATCAACCCCTTCACGAAGCAGCCGATGACGTTCGCGGCCAAGCCGGCCAGCAAGTCGGTCCGCGCCCGCCCCATCAAGGCGATCAAGGACTCGCTGTCCTGAGCCTGCCCGGCTCGCCGGAGGGCTCCGCTGCGCGGCGGAGGTCCGCGGCGGCCCCCTCGCCGGGATTCACCCATCGCCGGCGGGCGAGGGCGAGCACCGCTGGCCCCGCGCGGCCCCTGCGGTAGCATGGTGCGGCTGCTTTGCCGCACATGACGCTCGCCGTCCGACTCTTCCGCGCGCTGCTCGCGTTCTCGGTCATCCTGACGAGCTACCTCATTCAGCTGGGGCTCGTGCGGGTGTTCGCGAGGCGCCTCGGGCGCGGCTCGCCTGCAGGTGAGCCGCCTCGCTGGCTCGTCGCGCGCCGCGCCCGCGTCGATCAGAACAACGCCCGGCGCCTGCTGCGCGCCATGCTCCAGCTGCGGGGCGTCTTCATCAAGCTCGGCCAGGTGCTGTCCATCATGGGCGGCTTCTTGCCTCGTGCTTATGGCAAGGAGCTCGAGCAGCTCCAGGACCAGGTGCCGCCGCACCCGTTCAGCGATCTCGAGGCCGCGCTGCGCGCGAGCTTCGGCCGCTCTGCGGGCGAGCTGTTCGCGTCGATCGAGCGCGCGCCGCTCGCGGCCGCGTCGCTGGGGCAGGTCCACGTCGCGCGCCTCCGCGACGGCCGCAAGGTCGCGGTCAAGTTCCTCTACCCCGGCATCCGCGGGATCATCGCCGTCGACCTGCGCGTCCTGCGCCTCGCGATCCTCGTCTACAAGCGGTTCGTCCCGGTGGGGCACATCGAGCGGGTGCACGAGTCGCTGGTCGATCTGCTCCGCCGGGAGACCGACTACCTGCACGAGGCCGCGTGCATGGAGCGGATGGCGCAGAACTTCGAGGGCGACGCGGGCATCGCGTTCCCGGAGGTCATCCACGAGCTCACGACGCGCGACGTGCTCACGATGACCTTCATGGAAGGAATCAAGATCACCCGCCTCGACGCGCTCCGGAGCGCGGGCGTCGAGCCCTCGGACGTCGCGCTCAGGCTCGTGCAGGCCTTCTACAAGATGCTCTTCGCGGATCGCTTCTTCCACGCCGATCCGCACCCGGGGAATTTCCTTGTCGCCGCGCGGCGCGCGGAGGAGGGCGGCGGCTTTCGCCTCGTCGTCCTCGACTTCGGCGCGAGCTGCGAGGCCCGGGACGAGCTCATCGACGGGCTGCTCGACATCCTGAAGGGCATCTTCGCGCAGGACGACGCGGCGGTCGTGCGCGGCTTCCGGAGGATGGGCTTCGTCGCGCCCGGGGGCAACGACGCGCTCCTCGAGAGGACCGTGAAGACCTACTTCGCGAAGCTGCTCAAGATCCGGGATCGCACGCCGGCGGCGCTGATGCGCGCCCGCCCCGAGCAGCTGGAGCGGCTCGCGGACCCCGAGCTGGAGCGCGGTGAGCTCCAGGAGCTGATGCGGTCGTTCGAGTACCCGGAGGACTGGTTCTATGTCGAGCGCGCTTGCGTGCTCCTCTTCTGGCTGGCCGCCCAGATCGATCCCCACCTCGATACGATGGCGGCCGGCTTCCCGTACCTGATGCCGCTGATGGCGCAGCGCGAGGCCAAGGCCGGGTCCGGCTCCGACGGGTCGGACCCGGCGCCGCGCCGCTCGCCTGCGGATTGAGCCGAGGGCCATCACCCCGCTCAACACGCGTTTCGCGCGCGTTTCGCAGGTGTTTCATTTGCGCTCTTCCCCCGTGCGCTACGGTGTTGGGAGCGGGCTGAAGCGCGGGCCGGGGCGGGTGAGCCCGAGCTGCGCGAGGAAGGGCGCATAACTCGAGTCCCGATCAGCCATGATCTCCGCGAGCCTCATCTTGACTGCGGCGATCCCTGCCCCTTCAAGGCGTCGGTAATTGTCCTCGGCGGGGTCGACCGCAGGCTCGACGCCTGCCCCCGCGAGGACGGTCCCAGTATGGTTCAGCCCCTCTGGAATCGTTTGTACAAACGGATCTGGCGCGTGTCGGAGGAGACCGACGAGCCGGTGCGAGTTCGTCTCGTCCCCCGCCATCTCGGGGTGGAACGCGGCGAGCACCGGCGCGGGGCTGAGGCGCCGCCGCAGCTGTTCACCCAGGCGCGACGCGAAGCGCTCGAACTGGGGCGACGGAGCATGGATGCACGGGAAAACCAGGTGCACCACCGCGGAGTCGGCCTCCTCCATGACCGCCAGCGCCGTCTCCAGGACGGGCTCGCGATCGAGCAGGACGTAAAAGCGTCCGAATCCGGTTGCGGCGTCGCGCATGAACGGGCAGAGCCGGTAGCGAGCGACAACCTCGTCGGCGTAACGCCCGTGGACACGCCGCACCTCGGCCGCAAACCGAGGCGCCTCCGGGTGGTGGGCCAGCTCCCCCCGCACGACCGGCTCGCTCAAATGCATCACCTCATTTTCTCGGGGAAGCATTCTTCCCTCGGCCCGTGATAGCTTACGCCGCGCTGCGGCGGAAGGAGGAGGCGTGCAGGAGACCGCGAAGTTAACGCTGAAGAAGAACGGTGGGGAGCAGACGATCGAGTTGCCTGTGATCACGGGCACCGAGGGGGAGAAGGCGATCGACGTCGCGTCCCTTCGTTCGAAGACCGGGTACGTTTGCATCGACCCGGCCTTCGTCAATACGGCCTCGACCACGAGCTCCATCACGTTCCTCGATGGGGAGAAGGGCATCCTCCGCTACCGCGGCATCCCGATCGAGCAGCTCGGCGAGAAGTCGACCTTCGTGGAGACCTCGTACCTCCTGATCTACGGCAAGCTGCCGAGCAAGAGCGAGCTGTCCCGGTTCTCGACGCTGCTCACCCGGCACTCGCTGATCCACGAGGACATGAAGCGCTTCTTCGACGGCTACCCGTCGACGGCGCACCCCATGGCGATCCTGTCCGCGATGGTGCTCTCCCTGTCGAGCTACTACCCGGAAGCGATCGACGTGAAGAACACCGAGCACCTCGACATCACCATCGCGAGGCTGCTCTCCAAGGTGCGCACGATCGCGGCGTTCTCGTACAAGAAGTCGATCGGCCAGCCGTTCGTCTACCCGCACAACTCGCTCTCGTACTGTGCGAACTTCCTGAACATGATGTTCTCGGTCCCGGCGGAGCCGTACGAGATCGACGAGGACATCGTGAAGGTGCTGAACCTGCTCCTGATCCTGCACGCCGATCACGAGCAGAACTGCTCGACGTCGACGGTGCGCCTCGTCGGGAGCTCGAAGGCGAACCTCTTCGCCTCGGTCGCCGCTGGGATCTGCGCGCTCTGGGGCCCGCTCCACGGCGGCGCGAACCAGGAGGTCGTGACGATGCTCGAGGCGATCCGCGCGGACGGCGGCGACGTCTCGAAGTTCGTCAAGCTCGCGAAGGACAAGACCTCGAACTTCCGCCTGATGGGCTTCGGCCACCGCGTGTACAAGAACTACGATCCGCGCGCCGTCCTCATCAAGGCGGCGGCCGACAAGATCCTGGCGAAGCTCGGCATCAAGGATCCGCTGCTCGACATCGCGCAGCGCCTCGAGGAGACCGCGCTGAAGGATCCGTACTTCGTCGAGCGGAAGCTCTACCCGAACGTCGACTTCTACAGCGGCATCATCTACCGCGCGCTCGGCTTCCCCACGAACATGTTCACCGTCATGTTCGCGCTCGGGCGCCTCCCCGGCTGGATCGCCCACTGGAAGGAGATGAACGACGATCCGACCGGCAAGATCGGCCGTCCGCGGCAGATCTACACCGGCGAGAACGCCGTCGACTACACGCCGCTCGACGAGCGCGAGTGACCGCAGCGGGGCCCAGCGGCCCCGCCGGCACCTTCCACCGACGATCCCCTGCACCTCTGACGAGCGCGCCCTTGGCGGCGCGCTCGTGGCCCCTCAGCGGCTCAGCAACAGCACGACGCCGGAGTCGTCGACACCCTCCGCTCCACGTCGACGAGCGCGCCCTTGGCGGCGCGCTCGTGGCCCTCAGCGGCTGAACACCAGCAGGACGACGATCACCGCCACGATGACGCCCGTGACGAGCGAGGCGCCGCCGACGAGCAGGAGCAGCTTGCCCGTCGAGAGCTGCGAGAGCGACGCGCCAGCGCGGGAGGGCGCTGACGGGTTGTCGTCGAGCGTTCGCTCCGGTCGGCTCATCGAGTGCGAATGGCGAGGGGCCGCGGCCGGCTCCACCACGGTCGGCTGCGGGCGCGCGCTCGGCGAACCGCCGGCATGCAGCGGAGGCGCCGGCTGAGAGTTCGGCTGGCCGGCGCGGATCCGCCCCTCGATGACGGCCTGCGCGTACGGAGGCAGCGCGCCTGCGCGTACAGCGCGGACGTCCGCGCGCATGGTCTCGGCGTTCGGGTAGCGATGGAACTTGATGAACGCCAGCGAGCGATCGACAACGGCCGCGACGGCGGGCGAGATCCCGGGCGCGATCGAGGCGAGCGGCGGCGCGGCCTCGGTCGCGGCGGCGATGACCTCCATGGCCTCCGTCACCTCGCCGTGCACCTGTCGGCCCGCGAGCAGCCGGAACATCGTCGCTCCGAGCCCGAAGAGATCGGTGCGCCCGTCGATGTCGTGGATCAGCCCCGTCGCTTGCTCCGGCGCCATGTACGTCGCCGTGCCCATGATCATGCCCGTCTTTGTCGCGGTCTTCTCGGGCAGGCCGGTGAGCCCGTCGACGACGCGCGCGATGCCGAAGTCGAGCATGCGCACGCGCCCATCGTTGCCGAGGTGGATGTTCTCGGGCTTGAGATCGCGGTGCACGACGCCGCGCGCGTGCGCGATCGCCAGCGTCTCGAGCACCTGGTCCGCGAGCGCGAGCACCTCGCCGGCCGGCATCGTCCCGGTGCGCGCCATCCGATCGAAGAGCGTCTCTCCCTGGAGCGCCTCCATCGTCAGGTAGGCGAGGCCCTCCTGCGTCTCGCCGGAGCCGAGCACGCGCACCACGCCGGGAACCGCGTCCGCCCCGCCGAGCGTGTTGCCGATGAACCCCTCGCGCAGGAAGCGCTTCCGCACCTCCGTGATCGCGTTGAGCTCCGGGTGCAGCACCTTGAGCGCGACCTGAGAGCCGTCCGCCGCACGCCCGAGCAGCACGCTCCCCATGCCGCCGGTGCCAAGCACGCGCTCGATCCACCACGTCCCGGCGAACGTCTTGCCGACCCAGTGCTCCGCGTCGTCGTCGTACACGAGAGGCGCCCTCTTTCGACCAGCGGCCATCCGAGGAGAGAGATCTCAGCGGCGAAGCCACTGGTAGGCCGCTCCGCTGCGGGCGCGCAAGCTAATTGATGGAGGTCGTGCCGAAACGGGGGTCGTCGTCAAGCCGCTCGGCCGCTGCCTTGAGCCCGGAGGCGACGCCCCGGAACGCGTCCGCTGGCATGCGAAACGTCACGCCAGGGCCGATGAGTGTCACGTGCACGGTGCCACACCCGCACCGGGTGATGCGTGTCGCCTCGTTCGAGGCGAGCTCGGTGTGTGGACCGCATTTCTTGGGCGCCGCCATGGTTGAACCTCTCCCACATCCTAGCAGCACCGGCCAGCGCTCGGCCACGGCGCCCCGGAGCCCGACGGAACCATGCCCGCCGCCTGACACGAACGCCCTGAAATTGTGCAGCCGTGTATATCTCTCCTCATCGCGACGCGATTGCCCGGAGGGACTCATGGCTGTTCGATGCCTGACGCTTGGTTTGCTTCCTGTCGTGCTGGGGATCGTGGCCTGCGTTGACGGGGGCGGGGGCGTGACGCCCGCGCCGGTCGACGAGTCGCTGCTCGATGTGCCGCCGGTCGGCCAGGGCTTCCAGATGCAGACCGAGGAGACCGAGGTGCCGGCGGGGGTCGAGCAGCAGGACTGCTACTTCTTCAAGGTCAGCGAGCTCGCCGCGTCGAACGGGCTGGACCCGACCGCGCCCGTGAACCTCCACCGCGTGCAGATCGCGCAGCGCGACGGCTCGCACCACATGAACATCTTCCGCGTGAAGACCGTGAAGGGGCTGGGGCCGGAGGGCGGGCTCATCCAGAAGAACCAGAACGGGGTCGGGGAGTGCTTCAAGAGCCCCAACTGGGCCGACTGGCCGCTCATCGCGAACTCGCAGCAGAACGGCCAGGTCGACTGGGAGTTCCCCGAGGGCGTCGCGAACGTCCTCGCGCCCGACGAGTGGCTGATGCTGCAGACGCATTACGTGAATGCGACGTCGCAGAAGACCCCCGAGGCGGTCGGCCGCGTCCGGGTGAACTTCTGGGCGCTGCCCGCCGCCGAGGTCAAGGCCGAGATGGGCACCGTCTTCGCGACCAAGCAGTCGATCCGTGTCTGTCAGTCGAACCCGACGCCCACGTTCGAGGGCTCGTGCCAGATCAACAGCCCCTCTCCCGTGAAGATCATCGGCGCCAACGGCCATTTCCACAGCCGGGGCACGCGGTTCGATATGTATGCATGGGACGGCAAGACCATCGGCACGCCTCCGGCCTCGGATCGCTTCTACACATCGGACGCGTGGGACGACCCGCCGATGCTCATCTCGCCGGAGCTCGACAGGGAGCTCCCGACGAACGGCGGCGTCTGGTACGGATGCACCTACGAGTGGCAGCAGCCGGACCCGTCCGTGGGGTGCAAGGGCCTCGACGACTACGACGTGTCCAAGAACGGGACCGCCGCAGAGTCGCTCGATTGCTGCTACACGTTCGGGCCGATCGTCGAGAAGAACGAGCACTGCAACATCTTCGTCTATTACTATCCGAAGCAGACCGACGTGTTCTGCAACTGAGCCCTCCATGGCGGCGCGCCGGCAGGACCTCTCCAGGCGGGTCTTCTATCCCATGCGCACCTGCTTTCACTCCATGGCTCTGGCGACGCTCGGCGCGGTCGCCCTCGCCGGCTGCCCCGGCGACCCTGCGAGGCCGCCCGAGCAGGAGCCGCCGGCGTGGCGCGTGCTGCTCGACAAGGGCGATCTCGACCGCGCGGTCCTCTCGATCTGGGGGACGGCGCCCGACGACGTGTTCGCCGTCGGGGGGCCGCTCGGCAACACGGGCCTCCAGGCGCTCGCGCTGCACTACGACGGGGCGAGGTGGCGCGAGCTCCCGGCGGGCGGGGATACGACCTTCTGGTGGGTGGCCGGCTCCGGTCCGCAGGACGTCTGGATGGTCGGCGAGCGCGGTCGCGCCGCGCGGTGGGACGGCGCGACGTTCACCGAGCACGAGACGGGGACGGAGGCGACGCTGTGGGGCGTGATCGCGTTTTCACCCGACGATGCCTGGGCGGTCGGCGGCATGCCCGGCAGCGGCGCGGACGCGGAGAAAGACATCGTCCTCCGCTGGGATGGCAGCGCATGGTCGCGAGAGCCGCTGCCGGCGGCGACCGGCCGGGCGCTCTACAAGGTGTGGGGCGAATCGTCCGAGGATCTCTACGCCGTGGGCGAGTTCGGCGTGATCTGGCACCGCTCGGGCTCGACCTGGGAAGTGCAATCCGATCCGCCGATCGCGCAGGGCACCCTGTTCACGGCCGCCGGCTGCAGCCGTGAAGAGGTATACGCGGTCGGCGGGAGAGACGTGCTCCGCTCGGACGGCGCGTCGTGGCACAGGCTCGAGATAGAGCTCACCAACGACGTGAACGGCGTCGCCTGCGGCCGCCCGGGGGAGGTCGCGATCGTCGGTTATGGAGGGCTCAAGCAGCGCCTCGTCGACGGGGCCTGGATCGATGAGTTCACCGAGGAGCCCTACGCCGATCTCCACGCCGTCTGGGCCGACGGGGAAGGGGCCTTCTGGGCGGTCGGCGGGGACTTCCTTAGCCGGCCGACACCCGGCAGAGCCCGCAAGGGCGTGGTGGCGCGCTACGGAACAGGGCAAATCGCCGACACTGTGAGCCGCTGATCACCACGTCGCAGGTGTCCTCACCTGCCCGGACATGCCCTTCGTGTGGCATGGCGCATCATGGGACCGTGAACTCGGAGATACGCTGTGGCCGATCGGTCACGAGCAGCGAGACTTTTTTCTTGGGAAATGCTTCAAAGGGTGGCGCTGGTCGTCCGATTGCAACACCTGCGGAGACCACACGCGGATCCCGCGCTCTGAACCCAGGAGAATTGGCATGCGACGGACCATTGCTCAGCTTTTTGTGAGTGCGTTTACTTTTGCGATCCCTCTGGCCATCGCCTCGTCGGCGTCGGCGGCGCCCGGCCCGGAGGCTTGTGGAAATATCCAGCTCGCAGCGAGCGCAAACTGCGAGTTTCGTACCTCGGGCGGCTGCGAGGTGAGCTGCACGCCGGTCAACCTCACGGCGGCGTGCGCCGGGAAATGCGAGGGCGAGTGCAACGCCAGCGCGAGCGCCGACTGCAACGTCGACTGCTCCGGGGAATGCAAAGCTGATTGCACCGTCGATCCCGGAAGCTTCGACTGCAAGGCGAGCTGCTCGGCCAGCTGCAAGGGGGACTGCAGCGCCAAGTGTTCGGCGAGCGCCAGCGGCAGCGGCTCCCAGGCGGAGTGCGAGGGGGCCTGCAAGGCGAGCTGCGACGGCGAGTGCGGCGCGAGCTGCGAGGGGACGCCGCCGAGCGCGGATTGCCAGGCAAAATGCGACGCGAGCTGCGAGGGCGAGTGCAAGGCCGAGGCGAACTTCGACTGCGACATCGACTGCAATGCGGACTGCACGGTCGATCTCCAGGGCGGGTGTGAGGCGAAGTGCTCGGAGCCGGAAGGCGCCCTGTTCTGCAACGGTCAGTATGTCGACGTCGTCGGGAGCCTCCAGGACTGCCTCGATTACCTGAGCACGCTCGAGATCGAGGTGAACGCCCACGCCGAGGCCGAGGCCAGCGTCTCCTGCGCCGCCGCGCCGGGGTCCTCATCCGCGCCGTTCGCGGGCACCGGGCTCGCGGCGCTCGTCGCTGGCGTGGGCGTGGCCGCCGCGCGCCGCCGCAAGCGGTCCTGAGCGAGGCCCGGCGTTCCTGACGGCGCGCGCCGGAGGCGGATCCGGCGCGCGCCGGCTGCGCCCCCTCGCGTCCTGAACGAATCCCCCAGGCCGGGTCGCCCCGCGCGGCCCGGCCCGGCTCTCTCCGGCACCGTAGTAGATTCGCGCGCACCCTGATGACCTTGCCCCGTCGTTCGAAGCCGCGCTGGGCGCTCGCCCTGGCGCTGCTCGCAGGCTGCGAGGCCCGCACGCCGCCCGCGCCGCACCCGGCGGCGCCCGCGGCCTCGGGCGCGCCGGCCATCGCCAGCGCGAGCGCCGCGCCGCAGGCCGCGAGCGCCGCGGCGGCGCCCGCGGCCGACGCCGCGGCGCCGGAGCCGACGCCGCCGGTGCCGCCGATCGCGCTCGCCTCGGGCGGCCCGCGGGCGGTGCGCGGCGACGCCGGGCTCGTGACCTCGGTCGAGGAGCACGCGACGCGCGCGGGCGCGGACGTGCTGCGGCGCGGCGGCAACGCGGTCGACGCCGCGGTCGCCGTGGCGTTCGCGCTGGCGGTGACCCACCCGAGCGCGGGCAACATCGGCGGCGGCGGCTTCATGCTGGTCCGCCTCGCGAACGGCGAGACGCAGGCGATCGACTTCCGCGAGGCCGCGCCCGCGTCGGTGACCACCGAGTCGAACATGGCGATGGTGCGCGCCGGCGCGTACGGCTATGCGTCCGCCGGCGTCCCGGGCTCGGTCGCCGGCCTCGCCCTGGCCCACGAGCGGTTCGGCACCCGCCCGCTCGCCGAGCTGCTGGCCCCGGCGATCTCCCTCGCGCGCAAGGGGCACCGCCTCGGCGCGCGGCAGGCGCTGACGCTGCGCTGGGCGTGGCCGCGGCTGAAGGCCGATCGGGCCGCGAGCGCCATCTGGGGGCGGGGCAAGGCGCCGGTCGCCCAGGGCGAGCTGGTGCGGCAGCTCGATCTCGCCCGCACCCTCGAGACGCTCGCCGCGGAGGGGCCGCGCGCGTTCTACGAGGGCGCCATCGCTCGGCAGATCGCCGGCGCGATGCGCGAGCGCGGCGGCCACATCAGCGAGAGCGACCTGCGCGCCTACCAGGCGAAGTGGCGCGCGCCCCTCCGGTTCTCGTACCGCGGCTTCACCGTCGACACGATGCCGCCCCCCTCGATGGGCGGCGTCGCGCTCGCGGAGATGATGCTCACGCTCGAGCGGCTCAAGGCGCACGAGGCGCCCGCCGACTCGGGGCTGTCGCTGCACCTGTTCGTCGAGGCGGCGAAGCGGGCGTACGCGGATCGGCGCAAGGTGAGCGCCGACCCCGATTTCGTCGCGCCCGAGACGGCGCAGCTGCTCGCGCAGCTCCTCGACGGGGCCTACCTGATGCGCCGCAGGCCGCCCGTCGACCCGGAGCGGGCCACGCCGGCGGGCGACATCGCGGCGCCCCTGGGCGCCGTCGCGCAGGAGTCCCCGCAGACGACGCACTTCTCGGTGATCGACGCGCAGGGCAACGCGGTCTCGTGCACGACCACCCTGTCGGCGAGCTTCGGCGCGAGGATCGTGATCCCCGGCACGGGCATCCTGCTCGCCAACGCGATGGGCGCCTTCTCCGAGACGGGGATCAACGCGGTGGCGCCGGGCAAACGCATGGCGAGCTCGATGACGCCCACCCTCGTGAGCCGCGACGACAAGGTCGCGCTCGTCCTCGGATCTCCTGGGGGCGACACGATCCCGAACACCGTCGCGCAGGTCCTCCGCAACCTGGTCGATCACGGGATGACCATCGACGAGGCAGTCCGCCACGCGCGCATCCACCACCAGTGGATGCCGGATCGCGTGCGCGTCGAGCGGCTGACGCCTCCGCCGCAGGCCGCCCTCGACGACCTCGCGCGGCGAGGGCACGTCCTCGTGATGGACCCGATGCCGATCGGCGACGCGAACAACCTCCTCGTCGACGCGGCCGGCGTCGCGTGGGGCTACGCGGACACGCGCGAAGGGGGCAAGGCCGAGGGCGTCAGCGCGCCGGACAAGCTCGACCCGGCGGCGCAGGCCGACGCTCAGCCGTCGAGCGCGCGGTAGTCCGTCGCGCGGGCATCGAGCGCGCGGTAGCCCGCGCCCGAGCGACACCGAGCGCGCAGATCGAGCGCTCGGTGGTCCGCCGCGCGCCTCCGCGTCAGCGCAGCCTGGGGTCGTAGTTGGCCGCGTCGGCGTCGTCGTCCTCCTTGGGGCGCACGACGACGACCGGGCACGGCGCGTTCCGCGCGATTCGATCGGCCGTCGAGCCGCCGAAGAGCCGCTGCAGGGGCGACTGCGGGTGCGTGGCCACGACGATGAGATCGGCGCTGAGCTCTCGGGCGAGCGAGACGATGGCCCGGTCCGGCCGGCCCGTGCGGAAGTGCATCGCCATCAGCCGGGCCTGGCCGTCCGCGAACCGGTGCTGGAGCACGCGGAGCGACGGCGGCGACGACGCGCCCGGCGTCGTCACGTCGCGCACTGCAGGGGCGACCTGCCGCGGGCCGATGACCACCGCGTGGATCTCCGTCTCGCCGCGGAGCGCCGCCAGATCGAAGGCGAAGCGCCACGCCCGCCCGCCCGGCTCGGACAGGTCCATCGCGACCACCACGATGTACGGCTTCACCCGGCGACCCCCGCGCACGCTCGCGCGGGTCTCGCTCGCGGGCGCCGGCTCGTTCACGACAGCCGGCGCGCTGGCAGCGGCGGCCGCGCCGCCAGCGCGCCCCGCCGGCTCGCGGCGCCCAGGCTCGGCCCGCGGGGGAAGCGGCGCCTGGCTGACGGCGTTCGGCTCGCTCGCCCCTGCGGGCAGCGTCTCTGGCGGCGCGTCGCCCGCCGCGTGGGGCGTGCGGGCGAACGACCTGCCCTGATCGGCGCGCGCAGGCGCCGGTGCTTCGGTTGGCATCGCGCCAACGTTTGCCGCGCGCCGCGCGTCCGCAAGCGCCCCGCCCGACGGCGCGGGTCGCGCGCGGCGCGGCGCGGCGCGGCGCGCGCAGGCGAGCAGCGCGAGCCGGCCCCCGCGCGCCCGGACCTCCCTGGACCACTCCATCCTTGACGCACCCTCCAGACCTTCGCAGCGTCCCGCCCATGATCCCCCGCTACACTCCTGCTGAATTCGAAGAGCTCTGGTCGCCCGCCACCCGATTCTCGACCTGGCTCGAGGTGGAGCTCGCCGCTTGCGAGGCGATGGAGGCCGAAGGGCTCGTGCCCGCCGGCATCGCGAAGGGGATCCGCGCGAAGCAGCTCTCGCTCGATCCCGCGCGGATCGAGGCGATCGAGCGCACGGTCAAGCACGACGTCATCGCCTTCCTGACGCACGTCGAGGAGCTCGCGGGCGAGGGCGCGCGGTGGCTGCACCGGGGGATGACCTCGAGCGACGTGCTCGACACGAGCCTCGCGGTGCTGCTCGTCCGCGCGACGGACCTGCTCTCGGCGCGGCTCGACAAGCTCTGCAGCGCGCTCGCGCGGCGCGCGGACGAGCACCGGCGCACCCCGATGATCGGCAGGAGCCACGGCATCGCCGCCGAGCCGATCACGTTCGGCCTGGCGCTCGCCGGCCACCTCGCGGAGATGAAGCGCGGCAGGGCGCGCCTGCTCGCGGCGCGCCAGGCGATCGCGGTCGGGAAGATCGCCGGCGCGGTCGGCACGTACGCGCACCTGTCGCCGCGCATCGAGGAGCGCGCGCTCGCCGCCCTGGGCCTGCGCCCCGAGACGGTCTCGACGCAGGTCGTCGCGCGCGACCGCCACGCCGAGCTCTTCACCGCGCTCTCGCTCATCGCGGCGGGCATCGAGCGGCTCGCGACCAACGTGCGGCACTGGCAGCGCACCGAGGTCCGCGAGGCGGAGGAGCGCTTCACCGTGGGCCAGAAGGGCTCGAGCGCGATGCCCCACAAGCGCAACCCCATCCTCAGCGAGAACCTGTGCGGCCTCGCGCGCATCGTGCGCGCGGCCGTGATCCCGGCGCTCGAGAACGTGCCGCTGTGGCACGAGCGCGACATCTCGCACTCGTCGGTCGAGCGGATGATCGCGCCCGACGCGACCTCGACGCTCGGGTTCATGCTCGACCGCGCCGCCGGGCTCGTGGAGGGGCTGGTCGTCTACCCCGAGAAGCTGCGCCAGAACCTCGACAGCACGGGCGAGCTCTTCTTCAGTGAGGCGGTGCTCCTGGCGCTCGTCCAGAAGGGCAGGCCGCGGCAGGCGGCCTACGAGCTGGTGCAGCGCTGCGCGATGCGCGCGATCGCGGGCGAGGGGCGCTTCCGCGACAACCTCGACGCCGACGCCGACGTCGCGGCGCTGCTCGCCCCGGACGAAATCGCGCGCTGCTTCGACCTCGACCACGCGCTCTCGCACGTAGACACGATCATCGATCGCGCGCTCCGCGACTGACCTGCGGCGTTGACCTGCGCGGGCCGGTTTGACAGGCTCGCCCCGTCATGGCCGCACCCACACCTGTCCGCTCGCGCTGGCGCCGGCTCGCGGCGCTCGCGCCGCTCGCAGCGCTCGCCGCCTGCAGCGGGAGCGCCTCGGCGCCGCCTCCTTCTCTCGGCGCGGCGCCCCCTCAGGCCGCGGCGCCCCCTCAGGCTGTGGCGAGCGCCGAGCCCACGCGGCCAGCGGAGGCGCCGCGCGAGCCGTTCACCGCGCTGCGCGATCGGATCCTGCGCGAGTGGGTCGCGGACGAGCCGGCCTTCGCGCGCTCGCGCGGGCTGCACGAGCAGGACGGCAAGGTCTCCGACTACGCCGCCGCGGCGATAGAGCGGCGGCTCGCGCGCCTCGAGCGCGACCGCGCGGCGCTCGCCGCCGTCGACGCCGCGGCGCTCTCCCCGGACGAGGCGCTCGACCGCGCGCTGCTGCTCCAGCAGATCGACCTCAAGATCTTCACCGGGAGGGACGTCGAGGAGTGGCGCCGGCGGCCGCAGTTCTACGGCGATCTGTTCGGCGTGAACCACTACCTCGATCGCGCGTACGCGCCGCTGCCCGAGCGCGCGCGGCGCCTCCTCGAGCACGAGAAGGCGGCGCTGGCCCAGGCGCCGCGCGTCCTCGAGAACCTCGTGAGCCCGATGCCGAAGCCGGTGATCGAGGTCGCCGTGAAGATCTTCCGGGGCTACGCCGAGTACCTGCGCGGCGACGTCGTCAAGCTGCTCAAGGGCGTGGGCGATCCCGCGTTCCAGGCCGATTTCGAGAAGACGAACGCCGCGCTCGCCGACGCGGCGGAGAAGCTCGCCGAGCACCTCGCGAAGGTCGAGCTGCCGAAGGGCGACGCGAGCCATGTGCTCGGGGAGGCGCGGTACCGGAAGCTCCTCCTCGCGCAGGAGGGGCTCTCGATGCCGCTCGCCGAGTTCAAGAAGATGGGCGAGGACGACCTCGCGGCGAACAAGGCGGCGTACCAGGAGCTCGCCAGGAAGGTGAAGACCTCCCGGCCGAAGGCGGAGCAGCTCCTCGCCGAGGCGACGCGGATGATGGAGTCGGCGCGCAAGTTCCTCGTCGACAAGGAGATCGTGAGCCTCCCGTCCGACGAGCGGGCGATCGTGAAGGAGACGCCGCCCTACATGCGCTGGAACGCCGCCTTCCTCGACGCGCCGGGGCCGTTCGAGCGGAAGGGGCTCGAGGCGTTCTACTACATCACGAAGCCGGACCCCTCGTGGCCCCGGAAGGAGCAGGAGGAGTACGTGATGCCGCGGGGCACGCTGCTCTCGACGACCGTGCACGAGGTCTACCCGGGGCACTTCGTCCAGGGCCTGTGGGGGAACCGGGCGCCGACGGAGACGCAGAAGATGTTCGGGAGCTACTCGTTCGTGGAGGGCTGGGCCCACTACGTCGAGCAGATGATGATCGAGCAGGGGTTCGGCAAGGAGGACCCGCAGAGTCGCCTCGGCCAGCTCGCGGACGCGCTGCTGCGCAACTGCCGGGTGGTCGTGTCGCTCGGGGTGCACGCGGAGGGCATGAGCCTCGACGAGGCCGAGCGCCGCTTCGTCGACGACTGCTTCCAGGACCGCGCGACGGCGCGGGAGCAGGCGGTGCGCGCGACGTTCGACCCCGGCTACTTCGCCTACACGCTCGGCAAGCTCCAGATCCTGAAGCTCCGCGAGGAGGCGAAGGCGGCCCTGGGCCCGGCGTTCTCGCTGCGCCGCTTCCACGACGCGCTCCTCTCGCACGGCTCGCCGCCGCTGCCGCTCGTCCGCGAGCGCGTGCTCGCCGAGCTCAGGGCGCCGATGAGGAAGCAGGCTTTATAAAGGCCCCGCTCTAAGGTGCCCAGCGCGTCGGTCGCGCCTTCAGCGTGCGCACGTCCATCGCGTCGCACCACGCCTCGAAGCGGTCGCGCGGCACGCCGCGGAAGCGCAGGTCGTCGAGGCCCTCCGCGAGCGGCACGTCGGTCCGGAGCGTCGCCAGCGTCCGGTAGAGCAGCGCGTCCTCCCGCTGCTCGACCAGCGCGCGCGCGATCCGGTCCGCGCCGCGCACCGCCACCGACCACGCGGCCGGGTCGTCCGGGATCTGCTCGATGTGGCCGTAGGCGCCGAGCAGCGCGGCCGCCGTCCGCTCGCCGATGCCTGCCAGGCCAGGGATGCCGTCGGCGTCGTCCCCCGTGAGCGCGAGGAAGTCCGGGATGCTCGCCGGCGCCACGCCCCGCGCGGCGCGCATCGCCGCCTCGTCGACGACCTTCTCCTTCCGGCGGTCGACCTGCACGACCCGATCGCCGGCAAGGCACTGCCCGAAGTCCTTGTCCGGGCTGAGGATGCGCACCTGCTCCACCGCGCCCCGGAACCGCGCCGCCGCCGTCGCGAGCGCGTCGTCCGCCTCGAACGCGTCCATCGACCAGACGACGACCCCGAGCGCGCGCACCGCCGCCTCGACCGGATCGAACTGCTGGCGCAGCGCGGGATCCATCCCGTCGTCGCTCTTGTACCCGGCGAACAGGTCGTTCCTGAACGAGCGGATCGGGTTGTCGAACGCGACGGCGAGGTGCGTGACCTCCTCGTCTGCGTGGTGCAGGAGCGCGAGGAGCGAGGCGACGACGCCCACCGTCGCCTTCGCGTCCCAGCCGCCGGGCGCGCGGTGCTCGGGCCGCTTGGAGTAGTGGGCGCGGAAGAGCTCGTAGGTGCCGTCGATGAGGTGCAGCCGCACGGTGGCACCTCCGCGGGCGCGCTAGGCCGTCACGTCGGCCATGAAGATCGGCGGGGTGTGCAGGGCCAGGATCTCCGGCGCGGGCGGGGCCGACTGCTTCGCCATCCGCAGCGCCTCGTCCATCGTGCGCGCCGTCTCCCAGCCGAGCAGCTGCGGGATGTACTCGTTGTCGGCGCCGACCACGATCATCCGGCCGATGTGCTGCCGCCCCGCCTCGCCCCAGTACCACATGAAGAACGGGTGGGTCGGGTGGTACGCGTGCCCGAAGCGGTACATCTCGATGTACGCGGGGTTCTCGGAGAACTTCTTCTCGTACCGCTTGTGCAGCTCCATCGCGTCCCGCGTCTCCGGCAGGAGCCGGTGCACGAACTCGATGTACGGGGCGTGGTGCTCGTTGTCGAACAGGTCGGTGCAGGGGTGGAGGATGATCATCGTCCCCCCCTTCTTGAGCATCGGCGCGCCGCGGTAGAGGTTGAACAGGTAGCCGTTCGCCATCACCTGCACGAGCAGCGGGTTCAGGAACGAGTTCACGTTGTACGGGCTGATGTACGGGATGCCCGTGATCAGGATGTCGGCCTGGCCCGTGACCGGGACGAGGTACTGGTCGAAGCTGCGCTTCAGCGTGTGCTCGTGGACGGCCTCGGTCTCGCCGGCGAACACCCCGGTCACCCCGAACGGCGAGGGGACGCGCTGGAAGATCGCCTGGCGCGCGGGCTGCGGCACCTTGGAGAGCGTGAAGCGGAGGGCGCGCAGCGCGCTCTTCTCGCCCGCGCTCAGGTCGTCCTCGTTCTTCGCGAGGAACTCGAGCGGGCGATCGAACATGCGGTTGTTGATCGTCGTCTCGATCGTGAAGACGTTGAGCTTCTTGTTGGCCAGCCGGCCCATGCGCTCGACGCTCGTGTGCAGCGCGGAGCTCTTCGGATCCATGTACGAGTAGCAGTCGCGCATCACCCGCGGGTTGTGGTGCGCGCGCAGGCTCCGGTACCCGCACAGGCCGACGGCGACCGACTTGTGCCCGCCGTCCATCGGCACGAGGTTGAGGTTCACGTAGATCACGAGGTCGCTGTCGACCGCGCGCTTGTTGAGCTCGACCTCCTCGCCGACGTCGGTCGTGCCGACGTACTTCATGTTGGCGGCGTTCTCGGCGTCGTGGTTGTAGAGCCTCTTCGGCCAGTAGGCGTTGAAGATCCGGTCGCCGACGATGTGGCGGACCTCCCAGTCCTTCATCCGCCGGTGGACGCTCGTGGCGATGATGATCTCCACGTCGTCGACGCCGTAGTCGGCGAGCAGATCGAGCACGATCGTGAGCACCCGCTCGCGGATGTCGGGGCGCTTCATCTGCGGCAGCGGCAGCGAGATGTCGTCCACCGCGATCGTGACCTTCATCCCCGGGCGGAGCTTCGCGTAGAGCGGCTCCGAGTTGTACGGGTGGTTGATCGCGTAGCGGATCGCGGCGTCGACGTCCTTCAGCGGCTCGATGGGCGGCTTCGCGTAGAGCACCCGGGTGCCGGTGGGCAAGTCGACCTCGACCAGCTGGTCGCCTGAGAAGAGCACCCGGGGGGCGCTGCGGCTGTCTAGCGTGACGACGCAAGGATGGCTCATGGGACCTTCAGAGCAGGGGGTGCGACGTGTTGGGCTGGGTGGTGGCCTCCCGCCGCCGGCGGGGGGAGGCAGGGGTCATGCGGCGAGGTGGAGGATCGGCCAGTGGTACGCCTGCGCCAGCATCTTGAGCTTGCGGTCCGGGTTCACCGCCGCCGGGTAGCCGACGACCGAGAGCATCGGGACGTCCGAGTAGCTGTCCGAGTAGGCGAAGCACTCGTCGAGGTCGTGCCCGTGCGCGTGGGCGTGCTCGCGGATGAGCCGCGCCTTCTCGGGCCCGGCCACCACCGGGCGCAGGAGCTTGCCCGTCGCGAACCGGTCCTTCACCTCGAGGCGGTTCGCGATGATGCCCGTCGCGCCGAGGTGATCGGCGAGCAGCTGCATCAGGAAATCCAGCGCGCCGGAGATGAGGACGACGTCGTGCCCCTTGTCGAGGCTGCACTTCACGAGGTCCCGCGCCTTCGCGTAGATCGCCGGCTTGAGCACCTTCGCGAACGCCTCCTCCGCGAGCGCCACGAGGCGATCCTCGGAGACGCCCTCGAACGAGCTGAAGAGCAGCTCGTTGAAGAGGCGCCGATCCTGGAGCTCCGCCATCGCCATCCAGGGCGCCTTCACGATCGCGCGGCCGAGCTTCGCCAGGCTGTGCATCGGCGTCGGCTGGTTCAGCATGTAGAACACCGTCGGGTGCACGAGGTTGGTCGTGACCAGGGTGCCGTCTACGTCGAAGTAGCTCGCCGGCATGCGGGGCAAATCTCCCTGCATGCCGTTTGAGTCAAGATCGAGCTGCCGCGAACCGGTATTCGCAGGCGATCGTCACGCCGCGTCGAGGTGCCACGCCGCGTCGATGGGCTCGTGCAGGTCGTCGGGCCGTCACGCGGCGAACAGGCGCTCGTACCGGTCGTCGAGGTCGACGCCGCCGTCGGTGTCTCCCCGGTCCACCGGGTTGATCCCGCAGTACTCGACGCTCGCCAGGTGGCGCCAGCGCCCGGCGCGCTCGGGCTCGTCGGGCAGCACCGGCGTCGTGCAGGGGAAGCAGCCGATGGTGCGGAAGCCCATCCCGTGCAGCGGGTTCTCGAGCGCGTCCTCGTGCGCGGCGAAGTACGCGTCGAGCTCCTCGCCGGTCAGCGACGCGAAGGGGTGGACGCGGAGCGTGTTGTTCGCGGGGTCGAGGCCGAACGGCGCGACCTTGGCGCGGGCGCCGCCCTCGCCCCGCCGCAGCGCCGCGACGAGCGCGTCGTAGCGGCCCCGGATGGCGCTCAGCGGGGCCGATTTGCGGAGGTCGCAGCAGCGCTCCTGGCCCTCCTTCGAGAGGTAGAGCAGCCCTTCCTCGCGCGTCTGCTGCGCGAAGCTGCGCTCGGGCGAGAGCGTGACGACGCGCAGGTTCGGGTGGGTCCGCGCGAGCTCGTCGCGCGTGGCGAGCGTCTCGGCGTGGAGCACGCCGGTGTCGACGAAGACCACGTCGAAGGAGAGCCCGGCGCGGTCGGCCATGTGGCAGAGCGCGGTCCCGGCGCGCTGCATGCTGCTCATGATGGCCGCGCGCGGGCCGAAGGACTCGCGGACGAAGCGGAGGAGCTCGACGGGGGACGCGCCCTGGAAGCGTCGGTTCAGCGGCTCGAGGTGTCGCTCGGTGATGCGCATGAGCGATGCATAGCAGAGCCCGTTTCCTTGATCCGGGTTGCCTTCGCCTGAGCTTGCGCGTAACTCCGCTGGCGAGGAATGACCAGCGTCTATCAAGCCTCAAAAGCGGGCGGTCTCGGCCAGGACCTGCCGGAGCTCGAGCGCCGGCGCTTCCTGTTCGTGACCGGCAAGGGAGGGGTCGGGAAGACGACGATCTCCGGCGCCCTCGCCCTCGCCTTCGCCGCCCGCGGCAAGCGCGTCCTCGTCGCGATGTGCCACACGAAGGAGCGGCTCTCCGCCATCCTCGGCTCGAAGCCGATCGGCCCGGAGGTCATCCAGGTCGCCGAGCGCGTGTCGGCGGTGAACATCGCGCCGGACAGGGCCCTCCGGGAGTACGGCGAGATGGTCCTGAAGATGCGCGCCGCGGCCGATCTCGTCTTCGACAACAAGTACACGCGCACCTTCTTCCGCGCGGTGCCCGGGCTGTTCGAGTGGGCGATGCTCGGCAAGGCGTGGTTCCACACGACGGAGCTGCTCCCGGACGGCTCGAACCGCTTCGACGTGGTCCTGCTCGACGCGCCCGCGACGGGGCACGGGGTGGACATGCTGCGGGTGCCGAAGGTGATCCTCGACGTGGCGCCGCCGGGCATCCTGCGCCGGGACGCCGAGGCGGCGTGGGCGATGTTCAGGGATCCCGCGCGGAGCGGGGTCGTCGTCGTGACGCTCCCGGAGGAGATGCCGGCGACCGAGACCGTCGAGCTCGTGGCGGAGGTCCGGGGCGACCTTGGCCTGCCCGTCCACCGGGTGATCATCAACGGCGTGCTGCCGGCGCTGTTCTCGCCCGAGGAGCAGCGGGCGCTCCTGGTCGACCCGGCGCGCCTCGACATCCAGGCGCCGGCGCGCGCCGCGGACACCGTCGAGAGCGCCTTCGTGGCCGGCGCGCGGCGGGCGATGCGCGAGTCGGTGCAGCGCGAGAGCCTGGCCCGCCTGCGCCGCGATCTCGACCTGCCCACCGTGATGCTGCCGTTCCTCTTCGACGAGGCCTCCACGGTCGCCGGCACGCGGATGCTGGCCGAGCGGCTCTGACGGAGGCCGATGCCGGCGCCCCTGCTGCGAGCGAGCCCGCTGCTCCGCGATGGACGCGCGCTGCTCGACGCCGATCGCCTCGTCCACGCGGGGGTCGCCGACCGGCGCGCGAGCTTCGAGCTCGCCTTCGCCGCGATGCCGCCCCACACGGGTTTTCTCGTGGTCGCGGGGGTCGAGGCGGCGCTCGAGGCGCTCGCGGGGGACGGCGCGCGCTTCGACGCGGCGGCGGTCTCGGCGGCGCGCGCGGCGTGTGGCCTGAGCGACGCGCTCGAGGAGCGGCTCGCCGGCGCGCCGCTCTCGGTCGACATCGACGCGATGCCCGACGGGACGATCGCCTTCCCGGGGACGCCCGTCGCCTCGGTCGAGGGGCCGTTCGTCGAGGCGCTGCTCGTGGGCGCGCTGCTCGCTCCGGCGCTCCGCCGCGGCACGGCCGCGGCGACGCGGGCAGCGCGGCTCCACATCGCGGCGGGCGGCGGCGACATCATCGACGGGTCGTCGGCGAGCGTGCCGTTCGCCGACGAGGCGCTCGCGCTCGCCCGCGCGGCGCACGTGGGCGGCGCCGTGGCGACGACGAGCGCGCTCGCGGCCACGGCGCTCGGC
Source organism: Sorangium sp. So ce363 (assembly GCF_051520435.1). Classification (NCBI taxonomy): domain Bacteria; kingdom Pseudomonadati; phylum Myxococcota; order Polyangiales; family Polyangiaceae; genus Sorangium; species Sorangium sp. So ce363. Next base: position 11,509,640 of record NZ_CP150333.1, read on the forward strand.
ATCCCGTTCCGCTGCGAGGCGGGGATCGACCTCGGCGAGCTCGCGCCGCCGCCGTCCCCGCTCGAGGGCCGCTGGCCCTGGTACGCCGATCCGATGGTCGACCTCGGGGGCGATGACGAGGAGGCGCTGCTCCTCGAGGCGAGGCGCGTGGGCACGAGCGCGGGCGGCTGGGTCGCGTCGGGGCTCGGGGAGGCCGTCGAGGGGCTGCCGGCGGCGCGCTGCGAGCTCGTGGCGCTCGAGGAGGCGGGCGCGTGGGCGCTCCGGCAGGGCGCGAGCGATCGCGGGGACGTGATCGCGGGGCGGAAGATGGTGGCGCGCTACTACGACGAGGCGGGGCGCGCGGCCTTCGACGTGATCCACCTCGCGCACGAGCGGATGCTTGCGCCGCGCGCGCTCGGGGTCGCGAGGCTCGCCCCGCTCGCGCGCGCGGCGATGCGCGGCGGGCGCGCGCTCGAGTTGCCGGAGCCGGCGAGCGCCGGGCGCGAGCGCTCCCTGGCGGCGCGCCAGCTGCTGCCGGACGCGGTCGCGCTCCTGCGCGCGCCGGCGAGGTACCCGGTGCAGCTCTCGCCGGCGCTGATCGCGCTGCGGGAGCCGGATCCGCCGGGGGGGCTGCGGTAGTTTCCTGGTGAGCTCGAGATCTCGCTGGCGCTGGTGTTTCAGCGCCCGCTCGGGGGGGATGCGACCTATCCCGCGCGATATGGCCGCCTGGCTCTCTGCTTCATCGACTACGCCGCCGAGCTCCCGTACTTCAGGGATGAGGCCCTGCTCCGCCTCGTCGACATGGGCGTGCGCCGGCCTGGCTGACTACTCGGAGACCTTGATCAGCAGCTTTCCGATCTTGTTCGGCTGGAAGAGCATCGCGAGCGCATCCGGGGTGTTCTCGAGGCCTTCCACCACGCGCTCGCGCCAGGTGATCCTGCCCTCCTTGATCCAGCCGTGGATCTTCTCGAAGGCCTCGGGGAAGCGCGCTTGATGATCGACGATGACGAAGCCCTGCACCCGGAGACGCTGCATCAGGATGAGCGGGAAGCGCACAGGCCCCGGGCGGGGCTGCTTGTCGTTGTAGGTCGAGATGAGGCCGCAGATCGTGACCCTGCCAAAGAGGTTCATCTTGTCGAGCACGGCGTCCAGGATGTCGCCGCCTGCGTTCTCGAAATCGATGTCGACACCATTCGGACAGGCGCGGTCGAGCGCCGCCGCGACATCCTCGGTGCGGTAATTGATGCAGGCGTCGAAGCCGAGCTCCTCGGTCACATAGCGGCACCCGGCGTCGCTGCCGGCGATGCCCACCACGCGACAGCCGGCGATCTTGCCCATCTGGCCGACCAGGGAGCCCACGGAGCCGGCGGCGGCGGACACGACGATGGTCTCGCCGGGCCTCGGCTGCGCGATATCGAAGAGGCCGACGTAGGCGGTGAAGCCGCCGGTCACGTGAAGTGGGCAGAGGAAGGCGCCGAGCGGGACGTCCAGCGCGGGCAAGCGCGTGAGGGCGAGATCGCCGGGAGCCGCGACGTTGTAGTCCTGCCAGCCGAGGAGGCCGGAGACGAGGTCTCCTACGCCATAGTCGGGGTGACGGGAGCGCTCGACGACGCCGACGCCGAGCGCGCGCATCACCTCGCCCTGGTTCACAGGCGGCATGTATTGCTTCATGTCGCTCATCCAGAGCCGGTTCGTCGGATCGACGGACAGGTAGCGCGTGCGGACGAGGACTTCGCCGTCGCCAGGCTCCCGGACCGGCGCCTCGCGGAGCTCGAAATGGCTGCGGTCCGGCGGGCCCTCGGGGCGCGCCTTCAGGATGTAGTGGCGGTTGGAGAGGGACGAGGTGCTCATCATGCGAAGCTAGACGCCCGGAGGCTCCACCGGAAGATGCAAGCCGATGGCAAGGCGGTGACGTATGGGCTCACAGCGTCCGCACGGTCGGGCTGTCGCGCTCACCTCGCCGCTGGCCCCTGCGTCCTCACCCCGTTGCGCTGGAACGACGCCGGGGCCATTCCCCTGGCGTGACCGCCGCGGCGGCGCGAGGAGGGACACCGATGTTCGTGCTGATCTCGATCGATCTGGAGGGGTGCGCGGGGGTGGTGCATGTCGACCAGACGCGCCGGGACGGCGGCGATTACGAGCGCGCGCGGCGGTGGATGAGCCGCGAGGCGAACGCCGCCGCGCTCGGCGCGTTCGAGGCGGGGGCCACGCGGGTGGTCGTCAACGACAGCCACGCGGACATGCGCAACCTCCTGTTCGAGGAGCTGGAGCCGCGCGTCGAGGTGATCTCGGGCGCGCTGAAGCCGCTGTCGATGGTCCAGGGCGTGGACGCGGGGCCGCCCGACGCCGCGTTCTTCGTCGGGTACCACGGGGGCGCGGGGCTGCGCGCGAGCGTGCTCGATCACACCTATTACGGCGCGGTGGTGGGCGAGGTCCGGCTGCACCCCGCGAACAGCGCGGCGGATGATCCCGGGCTGTGGGTCGACGAGGCGGCCATCAACGCGCTCGTCGTGGGGGAGGCGGGGGTGCCCGTGGCGCTGGTCACGGGGGACGAGGCCGTGACGGCGCACGCGCGCGAGAGGTTCCCGGGCGTGACGACGGTGGCGGTGAAGGAGTCGATCACGCGGTACAGCGCTCGGTCGATCCACCCGGACGAGGCGTGCCGGCGGATCCGGGCCGCGGCGAGCGAGGCGCTGAGGGGGCTCGCGCGCGTGCGGCCGTACACGCTGCCGCTGCCGATCGGCGTGACGGTGGCGCTGCTGACGACCGCCTACGCGGATGCGGCGGAGATCGTGCCCGGGGTGATCCGCCTGGACGCGCGCCGCGTGCGTTACGTGGCGCCGAGCGCGCGCGAGGTGCTGCGGGCCGTGCTCGCGATCACGAAGATCGCCGGGACGGTGGTGGTCTGAGGGGGCAGCCAGGCAGGGAGAGCGGGCGATCTGCTCCTGAAGGCGGCCGGTTGGAGCCCGCGCTGGGCCCGCGTAGCGTGTCGAGACGTCTCCGATGGATCCTCGCGCGCACGATCGCCCCATCCGGCTCGACGTCGATCGCCTCGCCGTCCCCGGAGTGATCGGCGTCCGCGCTCGGGCGAGCCTCTCGTTCGGAGGCGCGCTCCACGTGGCGCTCGGGCCCGACGCAGGGTTTCCGGAGTTCCAGCAGCTCGACGACTGGAAGTCCGACCTCCCGCTCGTCGACGCGCGTGCCCTCGCGCCCGAGCTGCGGGCGGAGGCCGGGATCCGGCTGCCGGAGGAGCGCCTCGCGGAGATCGAGGCGCTCGATCGCGAGATGGCGGAGCTCGACGTCCCGCCGCTGAGCGACCCCCGAGAGCTCGACGCCCTCACCCTGTTGAGGCGCGCGCGGCTGCACGCGCTCGACGCCGCCCAGCGCCGCGCGCTCGAGGCGCGCGGGGCGCCGTTCTGGGTCGCGGGGTATACGCGGCACTCGGACACGCTCTGGGCGCACCGGATCGGTGGGTCCGCGCCGTTCCAGGCATGGGTATCCCGCCATGATACGGAGCGCCGCGCCGCGGAGGCCGCGGGGGAGCCGCCCGGCTGGATGGGTCGCGCCCGCTTCTTCGACCTCTGCCGGACGCGCTGGGCCGATCGGGCCCTCCGCGCGCTGACCGGAGGGGCGGTGAGCGAGCCAGGGCTGCTCTTCGGGCGGCGATGCGCGGCAGGGTGGGACTGCGGGGAGATGGTGGAAGACGAGATCGCGCGCGCCGTGCTCGACGCGGCCGCTGCGATGGCGGCCGGAGCAGAAGAGGTGACGCTCCCCCTGCACGGGCCGGCGCGGCGCGTGCGAATGCACGCGTTCGCGATGCAGGTGTGGTCGATTCACCCGCTCGACGCGCCGAGTGAAGGGCCGTGGCCGACGCGCCTGATCGAGGTGCCGGCCGAGGACGTGTGGGTGCCCGTGGCGGGCTGACTCCGCCGGGCGCGACCAATTGGATCTAGCCTGACGCCTGACGCGTGTCCGGTGTCGACAATGCGGAGCGGTATGTTCGCGCCGACGAGGGAAGGCGCTACGATCGGCCCGATGACGGCGCGGATCGAGCAGCTGCGGCCCGGGGATGGCGCCCGGTGGCGAAGCATCCGCTTGCAGGCGCTCGAGGAGGCCCCGCACGCGTTTGGCACGACGTACGGCGAGGCTGCGCAGTGGAACGCCGCTCGCTGGGAGGCGCAGGTGGTCGAGTTTGCGACGTTCGTCGCAGTTCTCGATGGCCGCGATGTCGGCGTGGTTCGGGGCGCGGCCCACCGGAGCAGCGACCTGTGCGAGCTGATCAGCATGTGGGTTGCCCCAACCGCGCGACGCCAGGGAATTGGCGCACAGCTGATCGACAGTGTCGCGGCGTGGGCCAAGGCCGTCGGCGCCACCGCGCTGGTGCTCGACGTCGTCGCGGCCAACGCACCCGCCGTCGCCCTGTACGAGCGCACCGGCTTTCTACGGTTGGACGGCGCGTCGATGGGTGAGCTCGCCCCAAGCGAGATCCGCCTTGTCCGGTCACTGGTGACGTAGTCGGTGAGCTGAAGACGCTTGCGGCACGCTGCCAACACACCTCTGCAGGTTGCCCTGGGACATCGAGGACCTTGCGTGGTGAGTACGTGACATGTGAGCAAATGGACTGCCGCCCAACAAGGCGTTGCGGCTGTCGATCCCGTCGGTCGGCCTTCGGCCTCCCTCTGGCGCCCGCAGCTGAACGCCAGTACGTTGGGTGGGCAGGACAATGGACAGGTGCGCGTCGATGTTTCCCGCTGGTTGGTTCACGTCCGGTCCCGACGTGCTTTGGGGCATGTCTTCGACCTACGGGTTCGTTCCCTACGAGATCCTCCCAGTATTGCCTGCTGTACCGTTCGATGGTTCGTTCGGTTGGCTACCCCCTCTCCCCGCTCGAAGGAGCCCGCTCACCTACGAGGAAGAGCACGGCGATGGCTCACTGGCGTCCTTACCCCGATTGCGTACCGAAGCGCGAGGTCGGGGACTCGAAATACCCGAAGTGTTCATGCGATTCGTTGCGACGCCTGCCATCTACGAGCGGGTTCCCAGCATCACTGGCTGCTTCCTCGAGTTCTCGATGGGCGTGGTAAGGGACCCTTCATCGTCACGCGGTGGGATGCTGCGGTTCTTGAATGATTCCCAGGGTTGCGCCTTCTGGTACCTCTATATGACCCCCAGCGGCGATCATTGCATCCTTGCGTCCGACCAATGGCTCGATGGCGGCGACGACGAACAATCGGCGCTGGATCCGCAGCAGTACTTCTGGTGTGCCCAAAGTCTTGAGCACTTTCTCTATCGGTTCTGGCTCGAGGACGAGATCTGGACGCGCGTGAAACGCAAGCAGCCATTATCCCCTGAGCAACAGCAATACCTTGCTGACGCCATCGCGGCGCGTCATCGCCTTCCAGCGCCGTCGCAGCGTATCGACGGTAGCCACCCAACAAGCTGTTGAAGCAGGCGGCCGCGCCTCGTCTTGATCTCTCATCGTCCTTCCTCTCGACCGTGGTGAAGTACCAGGCGCAACCCTCGCTGAGCGCGCGATGAGAGGCGGCCCCTGTGCATCAGGAAGCCGACGGTCCTCCGTCGCGGCTCACATGTCGAGCAAGAGCTGCGTCAGGATGTAGTTCGTGACGAGCACGGTGACGCAGCTCTCGACGACCGCGCGCGTGGTCGCGACGCCGACGCCGCGCGCGCCGCCCGAGGCGTAGAAGCCGTGGCGGCACGAGACCGACGAGACGATGAAGCCGAAGACGCACGCCTTGATGAGCCCCATGGAGATGTCCTTGGGGAGGGCGAAGTCGCGGATGCTCTGGAAGAACGCGCCCTCGTCGCCGCCGAGCCAGAGCACGGCGACGAGGTACGAGCCGCACATGCCGACGCTCGTGTACAGGATGCAGAGCAGCGGCAGCATCACCGTCGCGGCGAAGAGCCGGGGCGAGAGCAGGTACTGCACGGGGCTCACGCCCATCGTCGCGATCGCGTCGATCTGCTCGGTGACGCGCATGTTGCCGAGCTCCGCGGCCATCGCGCTGCCGGCGCGGGCGGTGACCATGATCGCGGAGAAGACCGGCGCGAGCTCGCGGGCCAGCGAGACCGCGACGAGGCCGCCGACGCGGCCCTCGGCGCTGAACGCGCGCAGCGCGTAGGACGTCTGCAGCGTGACGACCATGCCGCTGAAGACGCCGGTCAGGCCGACGATGAAGACCGACTGCGCGCCCATGAAGTCCATCGCCGCGAGGAACTGGGCGGGGCGGAACGGCGGGCGCACGAGCCAGACGATCGTCTGGAAGGTGAGCGTGACGATGTTGCCGATGTTGTCGAGGAACGCGAGGACCGGCTCCAGCGCCCTGTCGAGCAGCTGGCCGCGGCTGGTCTCAGCGCCTTCCTTCACGGTGCGCTCTTGTACCACGCAACGCCGCCGCGCACGGGGCCGGGCTCGCGACGACCCCGCGCGCCCGCTCGCCCGCGCTGCGACGCGCGCTTCGCGCCGGCGCGTGGATCGAGCCGCCGGTCGAGCCCGCCCGAGGGCACAGCGATCCCCCGCTCGCCCTCGCCAGGCTCCGGCCGCTCGACGCGCTTCACGCAGCGCCCGGTCCGGCTCCGCGCGATCCGACGGAGCCGCGCCGCAGCTCGTCCTCCAGCGCCGCGAGCACCTCGCCGCTCCGCGCGCCGGTCGCCCTGATCTCGGCGGCGCGGCCGGGCGCGGCCGGGTCCTCGGGGGCGGCGAGGTGGATCAGGAGCGCGTCGCCCCCGAGCGCCTCCACGAACGGCTCGCCCCACTCCACCACGACGAGCGCGCCCTCCGCGCGGCGCTCGCGCAGCCCGAGCTGGGCGAGCTCCGCGGCCGCGCCGTCGCGCGCGCCCTCCGCGGAGGACGCGCCCCCGAGGCGGTAGGCGTCGGCGTGCGCGATGGGGACCCGGCCCTCGTGCTCGTGGACCAGCGTGAACGTCGGGCTGGTGATCGGGAGCGCCGGCGGGACGCCGAGCGCCCGGCAGAGGGCGCGGGCGAAGAACGTCTTCCCGGCGCCGAGATCGCCGGCGAGGACGACCAGATCGCCGCCCGCGAGGCGCGCGGCGAGCGCCCGTGCCAGGCGGATGGTGCTGCGGCGGCTCGGCAGCTCGATGCGCATGCGTCAGAACCGGACCCCGGCGCCGAGCGTCGCGCCGACCAGCAACAGGGAGCCGCCCCCCGTGGGAACCCACCGGAGGTTGCCGAGCTGGGCCTCGAGCTGCACCGAGGGGCTCAGCGCGAGCGCGACGTCGAGCGACGCCCCGAGCACCGGGTGGACCTCGAGATCGCCGTGGTATGTCGTGAGATCGGGGCCCACGGCGCCGGGGGCGGACCTGAAGAACGCGCCCGCGCGGAGCGACGGGCCGAGGTGGAGCGGGAACGCGCGCCACGCGCCGTCGTGCGGCGTCAGGCTGGGCGTCAGCAGCAGGCGCGCGCCGCCCTCGATCCAGCCGGCGAAGGGGCCGGCCAGGTTGCCGCCGCCGCCGGCGAACAGCTCGAGCCCGCGGTCGCCGGGCGCATAGGCCACGCGCGCCTCCCCGACCAGCGAGGCCGCGCTGCCGCTCGCGCCCGGGAGGCGCGCCGCCGCGACGGCCAGCCCGAGCGACGCGGACAGGGCGACCCGGCGCCCGCCCGAGTACGCCGGCCAACCGCGCTCCGGCCCGAGGGGATACGCCATCAGCACCTCCTTCGCGGGCGGCGCGGGCGGCGGCGCCGGCACCGGGGGCAGCACGATCGCCCCGCCCGCGGACGGAGGCGGAGGCGCGCTCGCCGGAGCGGAGCGCGCGGCGCGCTCCCAGGGGAGCTCGCCGGCGCCGACGCCCTCCGGGCGGAGCAGGACCGCCAGCATCTCCTGCGTCTGCCGGGCCTCTTTACCCCGGTCGACCTCCCTGGCGACCGACTCGACCCGGCCCGTCGACGCGAGGTACGCGGTGAGCTCGATCCGGGTGGTCGTGACCGCAGGATCGACGGTGCCGGTCAGGACCCACTCCGCGCCCGTCCGCGCGCCCACCGCGCGGTACTCGTCCGCGCTGTCGGCGACGCCATCGGCGACGTCCTTGAGCGCGGCAGCGACCGCGCCGTCCGGCGCCGTGGCGTGGCCGAGGGCGGCGAGCCCGCGCGCGACCTCGGCCTGGGCGGCGCTCCGGGCGGCCTCGTCGGTGCCCCCGCGCGTGGGGAGCAACGCCACCCGATCGGCGAGCGCGGCAGGGGCGATCGCCAGGAGCGCGGCGGCGGCGGCACAGGAGAGGGCTCGGCGGATCATGCGGCGCCATGCTACGCCCGCCGGCAGGCCGGAGCAGCCCCGGGGCGACGCGCCGGCACGGTCTCCACGCGCGGCCTCGCGCGTCGTGCCCCGCGCTGGCCGGGCGCCGGCCACGTGAGCCGCGTCATTCACCGCGCTTTCGCCCCGCTCATCGCGCTTTCCCGCTCTCGCGGTGGCCGATCACCCGCGGCAGCACGCGCCGCCCGCCGAAGCCGTCCGCCGCCGTCGTCCAGAGCTCCGCCGTCGCGGTGCTCATGGCGCTCGCCGCAGCGAGGCGCCGCGCCTTCACCTCCGCCGGGTCCTCGGTGCCCGTCTTCGGCAGCCGCTGCACGCCGGCCCAGGCGAGCACGCCGGCGTCGCGCCCGAGCGCCGCCCAGAAGCTCGGCGGCGACGGATGGGTGGCGAGCCACGCCGCGAGCGCGGCCGCCGCTCCCGAGGCAGGCGTCGCCCTGGGATCGCCCGCGCCCGGCGGAGGCTGCGCGCCGGAGGGCGCCGCGAGGAGCGGGAAGAGCCCCGCCGTCGCGACGAGCGATCCCGGCGGCGGCGCGACGGCCGCCTCGAAGGCGAGCGCGATCGTCACCGAGCGGGGAGCCGCGCGGAGCGCCTGGTCCGCGCAGCGCGCGTCGCCGGCGAGGACCATCCCGCGGATGGCCGGGGGCCGGAGAGCGCGCGCGTCGAAGGTCCCGTCGCAGGGCAGCGCCAGCGCGATGCCGCGTTCGGCCAGCGGCGCGGCCCCGGCGGCGCCCGCCGTCGCGGCCCCGGTAGCGCCCGCCGGCGTGGCCCCCGCAGCGCCCGCCGGCGCGGGGGCCGCGTCCTTCCGGACATCGGCATCGCCGCCCACGAGCGCCACCGGCTTCGCGCCCCGCTCCGCGAGCGCGGCGGCGAGCACCTCGATGCTCCTCGCGGGCTCCTCGCCCACGACGAAGACGAACGCGCCGTCCAGCGCCGCCGGCTCCGGCGGGTGGACGAGCAGCACCGGGATCGCGTGCGTCCGCGCGAACTTCGCCGCCTCGGTCGCCTGCTCCCGATCGGAGCCGGCGATGAGCACCGCGGCGCCCTCGGCGGTGAGGCTGTTCAGCGCCTCGTCCACGCTGCCCTCGCCGCCGTCGTCGCGGCTCACGAGCCGCGCGTCCGAGCCCGGCCGGAGCAGCCCGAGCCCGTGCGCCACGCCGGCGGCGATCTCGACGCCCCGGCGGCGCGACGCGGCCGTGCGCGTCGACAGCAGCAGGCCGACCGTGGGCGGCTCGACGCGCGCGGCCCCCGCGCCGGCCGCGAGCTCGAAGATCGCGTCGCGCTGGGTGCCGAGCGCCGCGTCGGCCCGATCGAGCAGCTCCTTCGCGAGCGCCACGTCGCGGCGCTCGCGGGCGACGATCGCGAGGCGCTCGGCGACCAGCGAGCGCAGGTCGACCTCCGGGCTCACGACCTCGCCGGTCGCCCGCCCGGCGCGGAGCGCACGGACGAGGTGATCGATCGGCACCTCGCGCAGCTGCGCCCCGATCTGCGCCCGGACGGCGGCGCGCCGGTCGTCGTCGGCCTCGCGCAGCCAGACGCTCATCAGCTCGACCGCCTGCGTCCACGCGCCCGCCTCCATCGCGGCGGCGGTGACCTCCTCGTTGAGGAGCGCGCGCACGTACGCGTCGATCATCTTGCTCACCAGCGGGCGCAGCGCCCCGAAGGCGGGCCTCGGCTTGCCGGCTCGCCGGAGCGCCGCGCCGCGGATCACGCGCGCGAGATCTCCGATCGCGCTCCGCCCCGCCGCCTCGATCTCGGTCGCGAGCGCCTCGGCGCGGCGGAGGTCCCCGCGCTCCAGGGCGATCCACGCGAGGTGGACGGTCGCGACGCGCGCGAGGTCGTCGGAGGCGTGGCGCCCCCGGAAGGCGAGGAGCTCCGGCTCGAGCGCGATGCGCTCCGCGCGCGCGCCGTTCGCGAAGCGCGAGAGGAGGGGGCGCAGCTCGGCCTGGGCCGCGGGCGACCCGGCCAGCGCCGGGCTCACCGGCGCTCCGCCCTCCTGCGCGCCGCAGCCGGCGCCGGCGGTCGCGGCGGCGAGCGCGAGCAGGGCCGTCGCCGCGATCGCGGCCGCGCGGGCGTGAAGTGGCCGACGTTGCCCGGCGGCGCCGCGGCGCGGGCGAGATGCCGCGCCGCCGCTCGACGCGCCAAAGGCAGCGGAAAACCGGCCGGAACTGTTGACTGCGTTCACCTTGACGTCACCCGGGGCATCCCATACACCCGCCGCGCCCGCCTTCCATCGAGGTCAGCGTGTCCGAGGCAACCCCCGCGAGATCGCTCTTTCACGAGAGCCGCCGGTCCTTTCTCCTGCGCAAGCTGCATTCTCTCACCGGCGCCCTCCCCGTGGGCGGTTTCCTGCTCTTCCATTTCTGGACGAACGCGAAGGCGCTCCAGGGGCAGGAGCGGTTCGACGCGGCCGTCGGCGAGATCTCGCACATGCCGTACCTGCCCGTGCTCGAGATCGGGCTCGTCGTGCTGCCGCTCGCGTTCCACGCCCTCTACGGGGTCAAGCTGGTGCTCGAGGGCAAGCCGAACGTCGGCAGCTACACGTTCTCGCGCAACTGGATGTACACGCTGCAGCGGGTCACGGGGGTGCTCGCCTTCGCGTTCATCGGCTTCCACCTCTGGTCGTACTGGGCGCAGAAGTGGCTGGGCCGGATGGCGCCCGAGGAGTTCTACCCGCGGCTGTGCGCCGACATGGCGTCGACCGTCGGCGGCGTCCCGGTGATCGCGCTCGTCTACCTCTTCGGCATCGCGGCGAGCGTGTTCCACTTCGCCAACGGCCTCTGGGGCTTCTGCTTCTCGTGGGGGATCACCGTGTCGCGCCGGGCGCAGCGGATGGCCGCGGTGGTCTTCGGCGCGGTGGGCCTCGTGGTCTTCCTGTTCGGCGCCAACACGGTGATCTATTTCGCCACCGGCGCGCCGTTCCCGGGGACGCCGGGCCCGTCGGCGGAGGGGGGCCGCACCTGCGCGGACATCGCGTCGTCGTCGACCGGTTCCACCGGCGCCCCCGCGCGCGCGGCTGTCGGCGCCGGCGCCGACGTGGGCGCGCCGGCCTCGCACTGACCATCGTATCGGCCGCGCCCTTCCGGGGAGCGGCGCGGGAGCATCGGGATCGAACATGGCCGCGAAGAGCACGACGAGGAGCGAGGGGGGGAAGGTTCGGCGCGTGATCGTCGTCGGGGGCGGGCTCGCCGGCCTGATGACGGTGATCAAGCTGTGCGAGGCGAAGGTCCCTGTCGACCTGATCTCCCTCGTGCCGGTGAAGCGCTCGCACTCGGTGTGCGCGCAGGGCGGCATCAACGCCTCGGTGAACACGAAGGGCGAGGGCGACAGCCCCCAGGTGCACCTCGAGGAGACGGCGTACGGCGGCGATTTCCTCGCGAACCAGCCGCCCGTCAAGGGGATGGCCGAGGCCGCGCCGGGCATCGTGAACATGCTCGATCGCATGGGCGTGCCGTTCAACCGGACGCCGGAGGGCCTGCTCGACTTCCGCCGCTTCGGCGGCACGCTCTATCACCGCACGGCGTTCGCCGGCGCCACGACGGGGCAGCAGCTGCTCTACGCGCTCGACGAGCAGGTGCGGCGGTACGAGCTCGCCGACGTGACCGACGAGCACGGCGTGGCGATCCCGGGCGAGAAGATGGTCCGGAAGTTCGAGTTCTGGGACTTCCTCGAGGCGATCCTCGACGACTCCGGCACGTGCGTGGGCTGCGTCGCGCAGGACCTGAAATCGATGCAGATCCGCGCCTTCACGGGCGACGCGGTCGTGCTCGCGACGGGCGGCTGCGGCATCGTCTTCGGCCGCTCCACGCTGAGCGTCATCTGCACGGGGACGGCGGCGTCGGCGGTCTACCAGCAGGGCGCGGTGTACGCGAACGGCGAGTTCATCCAGGTGCACCCGACGGCGATCCCGGGCGCCGACAAGCTGCGGCTCATCTCGGAGAGCGCGCGCGGCGAGGGCGGCCGCGTCTGGGTGCCGAAGGACAAGACCGACGCGCGGAGCCCGCGGGACATCCCCGAGAAGGAGCGCGACTACCTCCTCGAGCGGATGTACCCCGGCTACGGCAACCTCGTCCCCCGCGACATCGCCGCGCGCGCGATCTTCAAGACGTGCTTCCACGAGGGGCGCGGCATCTGGAGCCCCGCGACGGGCCGGAACGAGAACGAGGTCTACCTCGACCTGACCCACAAGGACGAGAAGTTCCTCCGGTCGAAGCTCGCGGGCATCCTCGAGATCTACGAGAAGTTCGCGGGCACCGACCCGTACAAGAACCCGATGAAGGTCTTCCCGGCGGTCCATTATTCGATGGGCGGCCTGTGGGTCGACTACGAGGCGGACGCGCGGGGCTCGCTCAAGGCCGGGTCGCCGCGCAACCACGCGACGAGCATCCCGGGCCTCTACGCGGTGGGCGAGGTGGACTATCAGTACCACGGGGCCAACCGGCTCGGCGCCAACTCGCTGCTCTCGTGCATCTACGCCGGCATGGTGTGCGGGCCGGCCGTCGCGACCTATCAGCGGAGCATCAAGCGGAGCGCGCTCGACCTGCCGCGCTCGATCTTCGACAAGGCCGAGAAGCGCGCGGAGTCGAGCTACCAGCGCATCCTGACGCAGAACCAGGACGCGAAGCAGCCGGAGAACGCGTACCGGCTGCACCAGGAGCTCGGCGAGACGATGCTGCGCGACTGCACGATCGAGCGCGACAACGCCACGCTCGACCGGGTGCTCGAGAAGCTCGGCGAGCTCGAGGAGCGGGCGGGGCGGATCAAGTGCACGGACACGGCCCCGCGGGTGAACCAGGGGGCGCAGTTCGTGCGCCACCTCGAGAACATGCTGGTGCTCGCGCGGGTCATCGCGCAGGGCGCGAGGAACCGCGACGAGTCGCGCGGGGCGCACTACAAGCCGGAGTTCCCGGCGCGGAACGACGCAGCGTGGATGCGCACGACGCTGGCGCGCCACGAGGAGAAGGGCGCGGTGAGGTTCGTCCGCGAGTTCGACTACGCGTGCGCCGGCCAGTCGATCCACGTGACGGACGCGGTGGACACGTCGCTCGTGACGCCGCGGGAGCGGAAGTACGAGCAGGCGGGCGCGGCGAGCGCGGCGAGCGCGGCGAGCGCGCAAGCGACAGGGAAGCTGTCGCAGAAGAGCGTGTAGGATGGCCAAGGCGAGCGGAGACGAGGCGAACGGGGCGGCGGCGCCGGCGCAGCCGAAGGGCGAGGGCCGGCTTGTGCACCTGCGCGTGCGGCGGCAGGACACCGCGGATCGGACGGAGTCGCGGCGCTGGGAGGAGTTCAAGGTCCCCTACCTGCCGCAGATGAACGTGATCAGCGCGCTGCAGCAGATCCAGAAGGATCCGCGGACCGTGGACGGCAAGGAGGTGGCTCCTGTCGTCTGGGAGGCGGTGTGTCTGGAGGAGGTGTGCGGCTCGTGCACGATGGTGATCAACGGTCGAGTCCGACAGGCCTGCTCGGCGCTCATCGACCAGATCGCGCCGAAGGGCGAGGTGATCACGCTGGAGCCGATGTCCAAGTTCCCGCTCGTGCGCGACCTGCTCGTCGACCGGAGCCGGATGTTCGAGGACATGAAGCGCGTGCGGGCGTGGATTGACATCGACGGCACGCACGAGCTCGGCCCGGGTCCGCGCGAGTCGCCGGAGCGGCAGCAGGAGCGATATCCGCTCTCCCGCTGCATGACGTGCGGCTGCTGCGTCGAGGCGTGCCCGCAGTACAGCGACGGGACGAAGTTCGTCGGCGCCTTCGCCATCAACCTGGTGCGGCTCTACAACATGCACCCTTCGGGGGCGATGCACGAGGGCGAGCGCCTCGAGTCGGTGATGAGCGAGGGTGGGATCACCGATTGCGGCAAGTCGCAGAACTGCGTCGAGGTGTGCCCGAAGGAGATCCCGCTCGTCGACTCGCTCGCGGCCGTCTCCCGCGACACGACGAAGCGCATGCTGTTCGGCTGGCTGCTGAAGTAGGCGCGCCCCCCTCTAAGGAAACAGCGACCCCGTCCCGAGCCCGTTCCCGAGCCCCATCTGCAACGCGTCCGGCGCGCGCGGCCGCGCCAGCTTGCCCATGCGCATCCCGACGAGGTGCGTGATCAGCGTGCAGGCCTGGTGCGCCCGCGCCGTCGCCTCGCACCCCATCCAGGCGCCGAGCGGCTCCCGCTCGCCTTCCTCGCTGTAGCGGATCACCGCGCCGCCCTCGGCGACCGTGATCCAGGCGTTCGCCTGGCGCGGCAGCGAGGCGTGCAGCACGCCGACCTGGCCCAGCGGATCGTCGTTCGGGCCCGTGACCCGGCCGTCCGGCTCGAGCAGCGCCACCGGCTCGGCCTCCAGGCCGAACACGCGCCCGCCGCGATCGACGCTGAGCTGGTGCTCGCCGTTCACGAGGATCTTGCCGTCCGGCATGACGTCGATCGTGAGGTCGGCGAGCGCCCAGCGCGCGCGGGGGATGTCGAGCAGCGCGCCGCCGCGCACCCAGTTGGCGGGGGGCGTCGCGGCGCACGCCGCGAGCAGCGAGAGCGGTACGACGAGAGCGAGGCGTCGCATGCGCCGAGCATACCGCAAGGACGCGCGGCGCGTGGGCCGGCGGGCCAGGGTGGCCTGCTTGTTCTGGAGGATGGATGGAAGCGCGGCGCGTGGGCCGGCGGGCCAGGGCGGCCTTACACCTTCTCGGTCCCGGTCGTGCCGAGCAGCCCCGTCGGCTTCACGAGGAGCACCCCGATCAGCACCGCGAACACAAGGACGTCCTGCAAGCCGGAGTAGGGCGTGAGCTTCGTCATCTCTCCGATGATCCCGATCAGCATGCCCCCGAGCATGGCGCCCGTGATGTTGCCGATGCCGCCGATGACCGCCGCCACGAACGCGCGGTTGCCGATCACGACGCCCATCGTGGGGTACACCTGCGACTGATCGAGGCAGTACAGCACCGCGCCCACCGCCGCGAGCATCGAGCCCGTGAGGAAGGTGAGCGCGATGATGCGGCTCGTGCGGACGCCCATCAGCCGGGCGGCCTCGACGTTCACGCTGAGCGCGCGCATCGCCTTGCCCGTCCAGGTGCGCCGCACGAGCAGCTCCAGGCCGATCATCACGAGGATCGAGGTGACGAAGATCACCTGCCGCGTGTTCTCGATCGGCAGGAGCTGCGGATAGCCGCGGTAGCGGGCGGTGAAGAGGAGCTGCGCCAGGTTCTGGAGGAGCACGCTCATCCCGAGCGCCGTGACCAGCGGCGTGATCCGGGTGTTCGCGAGGCCCCGCCCCCGCGAGCGCAGCGGCGCGTAAGCCACCTTCTCGACGAGGACCCCGAGGACGCCCGCGAAGGCCATCGCGCAGAGGGTGCCGGCCACGCCCGCGAACAGCGGCGCGCTGCCGCCGCCGAACGCCGCGATCCCGAAGAGCCCGGCGAAGGCGCCCATCATGAAGATCTCGCTATGAGCGAAGTTGATGAGCTTGAGGATGCCGTAAACCATCGTGTAGCCGAGGGCGACCAGCGCGATCATCGACCCCTGGGCGAGCCCCGTGATCAGGGCATTCACGATCTTCTCCATGGAGACCTCTTTAACGCACGTTCCGCACGTTCCGCGCGCTCCTCACGTCCGAGCCAGCGCGCGGGAACGACCGCTACTGCTTCGCAGCCTTCTCGTTGACCGTCGCGTAGTAGGTAAACTGCTTGTCCTTGATCCGGACGATGACGACCGGCTTGTCCGCGTTGCGCTCGGCATCGATGGTGATGACGCCCGTCGCGCCCTGGAACCCCTTGGTGTCCTGGATGGCCGCCCGGATGTCGTCCGGCGTCATCGCCTTCGCGCGGCCCATCGCGTCGGCCAGCAGCCTGGCCGCGTCATAGCCCTGCGCCGCGATGCTCGACGGCGTGCGGTTGTACCGCTCCTTGTACTTCTTCACGAAGGCCTGCGAGTTGGGCCAGGGGACGTCCGGCGCGTAGTGGTTCGTGAAGTACGCGCCGTCGAGCTCCTCCGCGGCGTCGCGCAGGAGCTCGTTCGCGTCCCACCCGTCGCTGCCGACGAACATGCTCCCTGGTACGCCCGCGGCCTTGGCCTGCCGCGCGACAGGGGCCATGCTCGTGTAATAGATCGGCGCGTAGATCATCTCGGGGTTCGCCGATTTGAGCTCGTTGATGTACGTCGTGAAGTTGGTCTCCTTCTTGAGGAAGCTCTTCTCCATGACGATCTCGCCGCCCAGGCGCTTCACCTCGTCGCGGAAAACCTTGGCGAGGCCCGACGAGTAGAGGTCGTCGGAGGCGAAGAAGAGCCCCACCTTCTTCTTGCCGAGCGTGTTCACGATGAACTGCGCGCCCATCTGGCCCTGCACGTCGTCCGTGAAGCAGGCGCGGAACACGAACGGGCCGACCTTCGTCACGTCCGGGTTCGTGGACGACGGCGTGATCATCGGCACCTTCTTCTTGTTGGCGACGATGCCGCCGGCGCGCGACCGCGACGAGGCGACCTCGCCGAGGAGGGCCAGCACGTGATCCCGATCGATGAGCTGCAGGACCTTGTTGGTCGCCTCCTCGGGCTTCGACTTGTTGTCCTCGTAGAGGACGTGGATCGGCTTGCCCTTGACCCCACCGGCCTTGTTGATCTCGTCGATCGCGAGATCGATAGCCTCCTTCGAGTCGACGCCGAACGCCGTCTCCTCGCCCGAGAGGCTGAAGTAAGCGCCGACCTTCCACTCGGCGTCTTCCTTGGCGTGCTGGGCCGCGTTGTCGGCCGAACCCTCGCTCTTCTTGTCGCAACCGAGCGTCATCGCGCTGAGCGCGAGCGCCCCGGCGATCATCTTCACCAAACCCCGTCGTCCGAGCATGTCGTCGTCCTCCCTGTCGCCGGGCTGCCTCGCGTGGGGTCGCCCGCGGTGGCCATGGCCGCCCACGGAGCGGCTCAGAGCGCGTGTACTCACCGCGTCTACCATTGTCTACGCGGCACGTCAGCACCGTCGGGCCGCGATGCGGTCGGCGTGGAGCATCTTAAGTGTTCGATTTTCCACGGATTCCGGCGACCGAGCCCGGCGTCGTGGCGCGCGGCGTCGCGCGCCGCGGCCAGCCAACGCGGTGCGCATGGCGACTAGCCGATGCGGCGGCTGGTCAACGGGGTGCACCTGGCGGCTGATCAACGTGGCGGCTGATCAACGCGGCGGCTAGCCGGTGCGGCGCGCATGGACGAAGTGCTCGACGTTCCCCTTCGGCCCGCGCACCGCGCTGTCGACCTGGCCGACGACCGAGAAGCCCGCGGCCTCGATGGCCTGGCGCCCGTCGGCGATCGCCGCGAGGCGGGTCGCCTCGTCGCGGATGACGCCGCGGCCGCGGGCGGCGGCCTCGCGGCCCGCCTCGAACTGCGGCTTGATCAGCGCCACGAGATCCCCCGAGGGGCGGAGCAGGCGGGCGATCGCGTCGATGAGGCGGGAGATGCTGATGAACGACGCGTCGACGACGACGAGATCGATGGGGACGTCGAAGTCCTCTCGCTGGAGCTCGCGGGCGTTGACCCGATCGCGCACCTCGACGCGCGCATCGGCGCGGAGCTTGGCGGCGAGCTGGCCGTAGCCGACGTCGACGGCGAAGACCCGCGCCGCGCCGCGCTGGAGCAGGCAGTCGGTGAAGCCGCCGGTCGAGGCGCCCACGTCGACGCACGTCTTCCCGGCGACGTCGAGGCCGTGCGCGGCGAAGGCCGCGAGCGCGTGCTCGAGCTTCTCGCCGCCGCGCGAGACGAACCGGGGGCCGGAGGCGACGTGGACCTCGGCGTCCTCCGCGAGCAGCGTGCCCGGCTTGTCGATGCGGCGCGGCCCCGAGGTGACCTTGCCGGCCATGATCAGCGCCTGCGCTTCGGTCCGCGAGCCGGCGAGCTTCCGGGCGACGAGCAGGGCGTCGGCGCGCACGCGGGTCATGGCGCCTCCGTCCTGGGCAGGGGCGCGGCGAGGCCTGCGCCGCCGGGCGAGGGAGGGACGGCCGCGTCGCCGGAGAGCGCCAGCGCGTCGCCGTGGAGCGCCCGCGCGACGGAAGCGAGGCCGTCGCCGATGCGCGGGCCCGGGCGCAGCGCGACATCGGTGTTCAGCGGGCGC
Source organism: Sorangium sp. So ce363 (assembly GCF_051520435.1). Lineage (NCBI taxonomy): Bacteria > Pseudomonadati > Myxococcota > Polyangiales > Polyangiaceae > Sorangium > Sorangium sp. So ce363. The sequence continues at coordinate 11,527,965 of NZ_CP150333.1, forward strand.
AGGCGCCCCTCGCGCACGGCGCGCAGGGATCTCCAGCCGGGCGCGTCCCGGAGCGCCGCCAGCCTGGAGGCGCCCTGCGCGTCGGCGTCGCTCGACGTGCCGTCGAGCAGGACATCGGGATCCAGCGCGAGCAGCTGCTCGACGCTGATCGACGGGTAGGCGCCGCCGCGGGCGATCACGTTCTCGCCGCCGGCCAGCCGGATGAGCTCATCGGGGAAGCTGCCGGGGCCCGCGACGAAGAGGGGCGAGGTGTCGAACAGCAGGGCGGCCCGGACGCGCGGGGCGCCTTTTGCGGCGACGGCCTGCTCGACCGCGCGGCGCCGGGCGCGGATCCGGCCGATCGCCTGCTCCGCGCCGGGCGCCGCGTCGAGCCGCCGCCCGAGCTCCGTGAGCATGTCCTCGATCTGCGCGAGCGACTCGGTGCCGGGGAAGCAGGTCGCGATCCCGTGCGCGCGCAGCGACTCGTCGAGCGCGGGCCCCGCGGGGCCGCGGGCGCCGACGACGAGGGTCGGCGAGAGCGCGATGATCGCCTCGATGCTCGGATCGGCGTAGCCGCCGACGCTCGGCAGTCCGAGCACCTCGGGCGGGTGGTCGCAGTAGCGGGACCGGCCGACGAGCGCCGCGCCGGCGCCGATCGCGCAGACCGCCTCGGTGGTGCTGGGCGACAGGGAGACGACGCGCGCACCCGCCGCGCGCGCCGGGGCGGTGCGCCCGCACGCCGCGAGCCCGAGCGCCGCGAGCCCGGCGAGCGCGGCCCGCCGCGAGAGCGCGCGGCCCGGCGCGCCCGGCAGGAGCGAGGCCCGCACGGCGCCCGGCAGGAGCGCAGGCCTCGCGGCGCCCGGCAGGAGCGCCGCGCCGGCGGCGCTCCGCGTGGAGGAGCGCCGCTCGTCAGCCAAGCCGCTCCCGGCTGCGCCGCCGCCGCAGGCTCGTGAGAGCGCCCAGGCTCGCGGCCCCGAGCACCCAGGGGACCGGCTGCGTCGGATCAGGCCGCGGGCTCACGCTGCAGGACCCGCTCGCCTCGTCGTCTGCGGGCGGCTCGGGGACCTTCGCGCAGAAGCCGGGCTCGCCGTTGCAGCTGTAGCCATCAGGGCACGCCGCGGCCTCGTTGCAGGGCCGCGTGCAGGTGCCGTCGAGGCACGCGTTCGCAGGGCACTGCTCCGGCTGTTCGCACGTGGCGCCGACCTCCGCCGAGTACGCGGGATCGGTGGGGTAGCCGGTCGCCCAGGGGGGCTCCTTGTATCCTCCGGCACGGGCGGCGCGCACGGTCGTCTCTTTAATCCATTCCGCCCAGCCGTACACATAGCCGTAGATCGGATACTCGCAGCCCGCGGCCCCGCGCGAGGTCACGCCGATCACGCGGTGCATCAGATCGAGGCTGGGTCCGCCCGAGTCTCCCTCGCAGATGCCGGTGTCCCCGACCCACTCCGTCGCCTTCACCAGCGACGACGGGCAGCCGTCAGCCACGCAGTCGATGAACAGCCTGTCGCGGCGCCGCCGCAGGCCCGCGCCCGTGCTCTCGTCGTTCGTCGCCCCGAAGCCGACCGCGTAGTACTCCTCGCCCTCCACGAGCGGCACGTCGACGCGCGGCACGAGCGGCACGGCCTCGCTCTCCGGGATCGGCTCGTCCAGGATCAGGATCGCCTGATCGTTGCCGCAGAACGCGTCCGTCCCCTCGCCGGGGAGCAGCACGACCTCGCTGCCGCCGTAGAAGCGCGCGTACCTGCCGATCTCCGCGTCGGGCGTCACGAGGATCCGGCGCGCGAGGTGCGTGTCCGTGAACTTCGTCGATCGACAGGTGATCTGGCCGTCGAGCTCATTGGCCATGTCCGACACGCAATGACGGGCCGTCAGCACCACGTTCGGGGCGATCAAACTGCCGGTGCAGATCGCGCCGATCACGTCGTTGTAGATGCCCACGACAGCCCTGTCGCCGTCGTCGAGATATCCGTCCTGAATGGCATCCCGCGCCTCACCGATCTCGTCAGGAGGCGCCTCCAGGGCCGAGCTGCACGCTGTCGCAGCGAGTCCCAGGGCGAGAATCCAGGTGACTCTGGGCAAGCAAAACGACATCGAAAGCCTCCAGATACTGCAATGTCTGCGCGCCGCGGGGTGCCGCAAGGAGCAAAGATTCTAGAGGCGAAGCCGCGGTCGTGCACGCGCACCGGGCACGATGACCGACTCGGCTCGTTGCTCCCCCCACATAACAGAGAGCTCTTGCAGGATCGGCCGGCGCGCCGCCGCGCCCGGCGCCGCCATGGCGGCGCCAGGGGCGCGGCGGCCGCTCCCCCGTGAAATTCCGCGGAAACGCGCGCGGCCCAGGTGTTGCGGGGCGGCGGGGCCGTGATCGATCCCGTCCTGCTCTTCGGCCTCGCGCTCGCCGCGGGCGCGCCGCTCGCCCTCTCTCCGCTGGCCACGGCGCTCGGCGCCGCGCTCGCCGCGGCGGCGCTCCGCCGCCGGGCCGGCCGCGCCGCGCTCGCCGCCGCCGGGGTGGCGCTCGTCGTGAGCGGCCTCCGCGCCCGCGCGCTGCTCGACGGCGCGGGCGCCGCCTACGATGGCGCCCTCGCGCTGCTGCAGCCGCCGGCGCGCTGCGAGGTGGCGTGCGCCGTCGTCGGCTCGCCGGTCGTGGTCGGGGCGGCGCAGCAGCGCTCCGCGGCGGAGCGCGGCGAGGACGAGCCGCCGGCCTCGCGCATCGACGTGGAGCTCTCCGGCGGGACGTGCGGCGGGCGAGCGCTGCAGGGGCCGCTCCGGGCGCGCCTCTACGGCGCGCCGCTGGACCTCGCCCGGGGCGACCGGCTCGAGGTCACCGTGGACCTCGCGCCGATCCACCTGTTCCGGAACGAGGGGCTCCGGAACGCGACCGCCGCGATCGCGCGGAGCGGGATCGTCGCGAGCGGGACGATCGTCGAGGCGCGGCGGACGTCGCAGGGGCGCTCGATCGACGCGCGCGCGGCCGTCGATCGCGCGCGGGCCTTCGTGCGCGGGCGCATCGAGGCGACGTTCCACCCCGACGCGGTGGCGCTCGGGCGCGCGCTCGTGCTCGGCGAGACCGACCTCGCGCCCGAGGACCAGGAGGCGTTCCGCGAGAGCGGCCTCGCGCACCTGCTCGCGGTCTCGGGGACGCACCTCGTGCTCGCGGTGGCGGGCTTCGCCGCGGCGCTCCGCGCGATCCTCGTCCGCGTCGGGCCGATCGCCGCCCGGTGGGACGCGGGCCGGATCACCGCGGCGCTGTGCGTGCCGGCCGCGTGGCTGTACGCCGACTTCGCCGGCGGCGGCGGCTCGGCGATGCGCGCCGCGGCGATGCTCAGCTGCGCGATGAGCGCCCGCCTCCTCGGCCTCCGTCCGGTGGGCGTCCGCTGCTTCGCCCTGTCGCTCGCGGGCGCCGCCGCCGTGGATCCGCTCGTCGCGTGGGATCTCTCGTTCGGCCTGTCCGCGGCCGCCACCGCCGGGCTGCTCTGGCTGCAGCGGCCGCTCGCCGCGCTGCTCGTGCCCGGCGAGGGGAAGCGCGGCGACGGCGGCGCCGAGGGCGGGCCGGGCGCGTCGCCGCCGCGGGAGCTCGCGCGCAAGGTCCTCGCGCCGCTGGCGACGACGCTCGCCGCCATGTTCGGGTGCGCGCCGCTGCTGCTCATGAACGGGGAGACGTTCCCGCTGCTCGGCGTGGCGGCGAACGTGGTCGCCGCGCCGATCGGCGAGCTCGCGGCGCTCCCGTTCTGCCTCGCGCACGCCGTGCTCTCGTGGGCGCCGCCGGTCGAGCGCGGGTGCGCGCTCGTCGGGTCGGGCGCGCTGCTCGCGGTCCGCGCCGTGGCCCGCGCCTCGGCGGACACCGGCGTGGTGCTGCGCCTGCCCGAGCCGTCGCCCGCCCAGCTGGCCGCGCTCGCCGCCGCGATCGCGCTCGCGTGGGCCGCGGAGCGCCGCGGCCGCCGGCTCGCCGCGCTCGCCGCCGGCGCCGGCGCGTGGCTGCTGCTCGAGGGCGTCGCCACGCGCGCGGGCGCGCCGCGCGGCGTGCTGCGCGTCAACGTCCTCGACGTGGGGCAGGGCGACGCCATCCTGATCGACCTCCCCGAGGGCGGCGCGATGCTCGTCGACGCGGGCGGCTTCGTGGGCAGCCCCGTCGACACGGGCGCGCGCGTGCTCCGGCCGCTCCTGCGGGCGCGCCGCCGCGCGCGCCTCGACGCCGTCGTCCTCTCGCACCCGCACCCCGATCACTTCGGCGGCCTGCCGACCACGGTGGAGGGCGTCGAGGTCGGCGAGCTCTGGGACACCGGCCAGGGCGAGGCCGAGGGCGCGGGCCCGGTCTACCGGAAGCTCCTGTCGGACCTGCGCCGGCGCGGCGTGCCCATCGTGCGGCCCGACTCGCTCTGCGGCAGGCCGCGGGTCCTCTCGGGGGCGACGATCGAGGTGCTCGCGCCGTGCCCGGAGCTCCACCCCGACCGGGGCGCCAACGACAACTCCTTCGTCCTGCGCATCCGTTACGGGGCGCGTTCCGCGCTGCTCGTTGGCGACGCGGAGCACGAGGCCGAGGACGCGCTCGTGGCGCGCTACGGCGCCGCGCTCCACGCCGATCTGCTCAAGGTGGGGCACCACGGCAGCCGGACGTCGACCGGCGCGGCGCTCCTCGCGGCCGTCGACCCCTCGATCGCCGCCGTGTCCTCGGGCGTCCGCAACCGCTTCGGGCACCCGAGCCCGGAGGTGCTCTCCCGCCTCTCGGCCGGCGGCATCGCGATCGCGCGCACGGACCGCGGCGGCGCCCTGACCTGGGAGACCGACGGCGAGCGCGTCCTCTGGTCCCGCCCGGGCGAGCCGCCGCGCCCGGCCCCCGGTCCCCGCGGCGGGGGTGCCGCTGCCGGACATGCCCTGGAGAACGGTGGGCCGTGAGCTGGAAAAAATCCCCGCTCCGGACGGCTGTCAGCTGGCCTCCCATCCTTGCGCCTGGACGTCCCCTGAGCGACGCTGGGTCGATGTCTCGAAGCGCGATGACGACCACGATCCGCCGCCGCCTGGCGGGTGAGATCGGTCGTATCGACAAGCAGGCGCCCTTCCGCGTCGCGCTGTCTTACCCCTCGCCGTACCGGGCCGGAATGAGCTCGCTCGGCTTCCTCCAGATCTACAAGACCATCCAGGCCGAGCCCGGGATGGCGTGTGAGCGGGCCTTCCTGCCGGACGACGAGGGCCAGGGCGCGGACGGCCCCCCGATCACGTACGAGGGGCTCCGCCCCATCTCCGATTTCCCGGTCATCGCGCTCTCGGTGGCCTACGAGCTCGAGCTCGCCGGGGTCGTCCGCCTGCTCGAGCTGGCAGGGATACCGGCGCTCCGGGAGGAGCGCTCCTTTCGCGATCCGCTCGTCCTCGCGGGCGGTCCGCTCACATTCTCGAACCCGCTGCCGCTCGCGGTGTTCGCCGACGCGATCATCATGGGCGAGGCCGACACCCTGGCCGTGGAGGCGCTCCGCGTGCTGCGGGACGCCTCTTCGCGGGAGGCGGCGCTCGACGCGCTGGCGGCCCTCCCCCACGTCTTCGTCCCCGCGCGCCACGGCGCGGAGATGCCCCCGGTCGCGCAGTGCGACAACGCGCTCCTTCCCGCCTGGTCGCCGATCCGCGCCGAGGAGACCGAGCTCTCGAACATGTTCCTCATCGAGGCGGAGCGGGGCTGCTCGCGCGGGTGCACCTACTGCGTGATGCGCCGCTCGACCAACGGCGGCATGCGCATCGTCCCGAAGGAGCGCCTCCTCGAGCTCATCCCCGAGGACGCGAGGCGCGTCGGCCTCGTCGGCGCCGCGGTCAGCGATCATCCGAAGATCGTCGAGGTGGTCCGGACGCTCGCCGAGCGGGGCTGCGAGGTCGGGCTGAGCAGCCTCCGGCCGGACCGGCTGACCGACGAGTTCGTCGGCGCGCTGCGGCTCGCGGGCTACAAGACGCTCACGACGGCGATGGACGGCACGAGCGAGCGGGTCCGCGAGACGCTCGAGCGGCGCGCCCGGCCCAGGCACCTCCAGCGGGCCGCGGAGCTCGCGCGGCAGCACGGGATGAATCGGCTCAAGCTGTACCTGATGGTGGGCGTCCCCGGCGAGACCGACGCCGACGTCGACGAGTGCGTCTCCTTCGTCACGGAGCTGTCCCGGATCGTGCCGGTCGCGCTCGGGATCGCGCCGTTCTGCCCGAAGCGCAACACGCCGCTCCACGGCGCGCGCTTCGCCGGGATCGACGTCGTGAACAAGCGGCTCGACCGGCTCCGCCGCGGGCTGCGGGGCCGCGCGGACGTGCGGGCCACGAGCGCGCGCTGGGCGTGGGTCGAGGCGGTGCTCGCCGCCGGCGGCGAGGCCGAGGGGCACGCCGTGCTGCAGGCGGTGCACGCGGGCGGCTCGTTCCGGGACTACGAGCGCGCGTTCGAGAAGATCAAGCGGCCGGAGCCGCCGCGCCGCCAGAGCCTGCCGCTGCTCGCGGCGGGGTGAGCGGCGCGGCAGCCCGGCCCGGAGGGTGCCACGTGACGATGAAGACGCTGACCCTCTTCACGCGCGAGCGCTGCCACCTCTGCGAGGAGGCCCACGCCGCGCTCGAGCGCGTGCGCGCCCGGCTGCCGTTCGAGCTCGCCGTCGTCGACCTCGACCGGGAGGCCGGCCCGGAGAAGCGAGCGCTGTACGACTGGGAGGTCCCCGTGGTCGAGCTCGATGGGCGGAAGATCATGAAGTACCGCGTCGACGAGCGGCGGCTCGAGCGGCTGCTCTCCGGCCCGGAGTGAAGCGCCGCGTCGAGGAGCGGGGCGGGGCGTTTCGGCCCGCTTTCGCCCTGCGCCGCGCTACGCTATGCGAACCCCCGTGAAGTGGACGACCATCGCGCAGCTCGCCTTCATCCTCGTCGCTGCCGTCGCCGTCTACGGCTTCGTGCACGCCGCGCAGAATGACCAGCGCACCACCGGCTGCGAGGCCATCTGCGCCCTGCGCCCCGCGTACGCCGGCCGGAACCGGCTCGCGCCGGACTTCGAGCTGCCGGACATGAACGGCAAGCCCGTCCGGCTGTCGTCCTTCCGGGGCAAGACGGTCTTCCTGAACTTCTGGACCAAGACCTGCGCTCCGTGCCTGCAGGAGATGCCGGCGCTCGCGGAGCTCGGCCGGATCGCCCAGTCGCGGAAGGACATCGTCGTCCTCACCGTCTCGACCGACGAGGGTCCGGACGACGTGCGCGACGCGCTCAAGGTGGCCCTGAATGGAGACCCGCCGTTCCCGGTCCTCTTCGACCCGGAGTCCAAGGTCGTGATGGACCAGTACGGCACGCAGCTCTACCCGGAGACGTGGATCATCGACCCGAACGGGATCATCCGGGCCCGCTTCGACGGCGCGCGGGACTGGTCGAGCAGCCTGGCCATCGAGGTGGGCGAGATGGTCTCGCGCTGGGGCAGCTGCCCGGCCGATATCTACAAGAGCAAGCCGCGCGCCGGGTCCGTCGACGTCTGCACCGACGATTCCTGAGCGGGCTTCCCGCGCCGGGGCGATCAGGCCAGGCATACGGGGTGTGGGCGCGCTCGCCGCTTGGCGCATTCGTGAAAGATCGTTATGTGAGTCACCCATCATGACCGCCCGGAGGCCGACGTCGCCGACAGCGCACCCGCCGCAGCCGCCCGCAACGGGCGAGGGGGGCGACGGGAGCGCCTCGGACGAGCGGGTCGCGGCGGCGCGGCAGGCGCTGCTCGAGGGGGTCGGCGCCGAGATCGCCGCGTCGTTCCCCGGCATCACCCGGCTGGGTGGGCAGGTCGTGGCGGCGCTCTACCTGGCGGACGTGCCGCGCTCGATGGACGAGCTCAGCCAGGAGCTCGGCCGCTCCAAGAGCAACATCTTCGCCAACCTGCGTGGCCTCGAGGCGGCCGGGATCATCGAGCGCCGGCGGGAGTCGGGCGCGCGGCACGACTCGTTCGCGCTGCGCGGCAAGTACCCCGACGTGATCGTCGGCGCGTACCTCGGCCGCCTGCGCCGCGTGGTGCAGGACAAGCGCGCCCTCGCGCGGCGCGCGCTCTCGCTGCTCGGCGACGCGCAGGGCGCGGAGGCCGACGCGATGCGCTCGCGGCTCGACGACCTGTCGCGCAAGTACGACCTGTTCGCCGACCTGATGGAGCAGCTCCTGCCGTCGATCGACGGCCCGGTCGATCTGGAGCGGCTGATCGCGCAGGTGCCCGAGGCGATGGTCCGCTCCCTGAACGCGGCGGCCCGCGTCGCCTGGGCCGCAGGCGACGCGATCAGCCGCCTGAGCGGCCGATCGGGGCGCAAGAAGTAGCGGCGGCCCGCGTCACCCGCGCGGCGGGCAGTCCCGCATCTCGATGAGGATGCCGGTCGACGTCTCGATCCGGTGCATCAGGTTCACCTCCCGCGCCACCGGGGACGGCGTGATCGGGCTCGGCGCGGCGCCCACGATCATCGGCCGGTCAGGGTCGCCGTCGACGAAGACCATCAGCACCTCGATGCCGGGCTTGAGCGGGAAGTGGATCCCGTAGTTCGGCCCGGCGTGCGGCTGGATCATCCGCACGAGCCGCGAGGGGAAGGCGCGCGACGCGGGATCCCCCGCGTCGAAGTGGAAGCGCACCCGGTAGCGTCCCTGCTCGTCGATCGGCGAGACCTCCCCGATCTCGCCGTCCGGGAGCGGCTCCACCAGCGCCGTCACCACCCCGTGGATCTTCGGCCGCGGCGCCGCCCGCGGCGGGCGGTAGGCCTGCCCGGCGCGCACCAGGCGCGCGCGGTTGACGTACTCCTGCTCGCCGCCGGCCCCGCCCTCGATGGCCACCGGCTGCACCGCGCGGTGCTCGACCTCGACGGCCAGGAACCGCTCGCCGTCGAGCCGCGGGTGGCCCTCGAGCGCGAAGACGGCCCCCGGGATCAGCCGGAGCTCGTCGCTCTGGCACTCGAAATAGCGGCTCGACGAGGCCCGCTCCTCCGCGCGGATCCGCGCCAGCTGCTGGCCCTCCTCCGGCGTCTTGTGGTGGGCGCCGTACTCGACGACGCCGCCCCCGAGGCCCGCCGGCGACTCGTGCGCCGCCGTCATGTCGAGCCTTGGCGTCCGGTAATTGTACTCCTGCATGACGTACGTCGCGGGGAAGGCCCTGGCCTGCTCCCTGAGCTCGAACATGTCGCGCCGCTCGCCCCGCGGCCGGAACACCACCGCGTCTCCCCCCGGCAGCGGCTGGAAGCCCGTCGGCTCGTCGGTGAACACCATCACGTCGCGGCCCGACTCGTGCTCGAAGAAGAACGAGATCCCGAGGTGCTCGGCGAGCCGCGAGATGAAGGCCAGATCCGTCTCCTTGTACTGGACGATCATCTCCCGCTGGGGGTGATCGCGGTAGAGGCGCATCACCACGTCCTCGGGCCCGAGCCCCACCATCGCGAGCTTGTGCTGGATGAGCTCTGGCACGCTGATGTCGAGGAAGACCTGCTGGAGCTCCACAAGCGTCGCGCGGAACGCCCGCGGCGCGAGCCGGAGCCGGTAGGAGCGGAGAGCCGTCTCCGTCTCGTGCCGGTCCTCCACCTCGGCGATCATGCCGTGTACGGTCCGCTCGTCCGCGCCCTCGACCTCGAACACGAGCGACGCCGCCGCCCCCAGCACCTGTTCGATCGAGAGCTCGGCGCCGTCGCTGCACACGACATCGATGTCGAACGAGAAGAGCTGGCCGATGGCTTCTTTGCCGTGCACCCCGCGCACCCGGAGGAGGTCGCAGGAGAAATCGCTGGAGTCGAGCCGCAGGATCGGCGCCTGCCGTGCCCGGTCCCGGAGCGCGGCCTTCGCCTCTCGAAGCGCTTCCATCGGCGTCGCGCGCGGCGGGCGCAGCGCTGATTCCGCTGCGCCGAGCCCGCGGAACGGCAGGTGATCGGGCGCCCCTGGGCCGCCCTGGGACGGCGGGAGCTCCCGCGGCCCTCCGGCGCTCGCCCCCGGGCGCAACGGCGGGAGCTCCCGCGGCCCTCCGGGGCTCGCCCGCGGCGGCGATGGCGGCACCTCGCGAGGCCCTCCGGCGCTCGCTCGCGCCGGCGCCTCGAGGAGCTCTCGGTCGTCCGGAGACGGCGCTGGCGGGGGATCCTCCACCGGCCCGGCCGCCTCCGCCGGGCTCTCGGCGCACGCCGCGCGCGCGATCGGCTCGCTGCACGGGGGCCCTGCGTCCGGGGCCTCGCGGATGCGCGCGGCGGGGGATGCCGTGGCCATCGTCACGGCGCTGGGCGCGCGGTGCGCCGTCGCGGCCGTGGGCTCACCGCACGGCGGGGCGGCGGCGGGTGGGGACGGCTCGCTGCACCTCAGGGGTTCCGTCGGCTCTCGGTTCATCGTCGCGCCTCCTCCGCGGCTCGCCTGGTACTGTACCCGACGCGGAGGCACGCATGGGTACGCGCGAGGGTGAGGGTATCGACGGGAAATACCTCCTCATCGAGGTCCCGAATTTCAACGACGCGGCGTCCGACGCCGAGGCGATGGGCTCGTATCTGCGCCTCGGCGCGGTCAAGGACCCGAGCCTCGCCGGAAACCCGGGCGCGCCGAGGGCGACCGGCGAGGACCTCGCCGCCCGGGTCACCTCGTTCATCGACGACACCCGCAAGCGCGACGGCTGCCCCGATTTCCTCCCCGAGGCCGAGCGGCAGGCCGAGACCGCAAAGCTCCACACCAAGGGCGGCTGGCGCGACCACTCCGACGGCAACCGCATCACCACCACGCGCGGCGACAAGGTCGAGGTCATCAAGGGCAATTACCGCATGCTCGTCCTCGGCCGGCAGGAGGACACCGCCGGCTGGGACGTCTCCGGCGGCCATATCCAGGACGCCACCGATCTCTGGACCGCCGCCACCACCATCGAATGGGTCCAGAACTACAACGGCACCTGGAAGGTCACCGAGAAGACCGAGAAGGGCGACGTCGACACGACCTATCACGGCGACACGTTCGATCGCTTTTATGGCAACAAGCAAACGAGCATCACCGGCTCCGAGGCCCCCACGGCCGAGCGACCGAACCCCACCTGCCTGAGCTCCACCTGGGCGCAGCGGATCGAGTCGTACACCGGCTCGGCGGCCTGCCCTGTGCCGCTGATCTCCGACGAGACCTGGGCCGATCAGATCGCCAGCAAGACGACGGCGACCGCGATCAGCGACGAGACCACCGCGCAGACCATCTCCAGCACCACGAGCGCCACGTCGATCAGCGACGAGACCGCCGCCAGCACCGTGTCCAGCACGACGACCGCCTCGCTCGTGTCGGATACCACCATCGGCGAGGTCCAGTCGGTGACCCTCGGCAATACGAGCGACGTCACCATCGGCAATGCGGCGTCGATCACCGTCGGCGCCACCGAGGAGGTCACGATCGGCGGCCTGGTCGAGCTGACGATCGCGGCCATGCTCGAGGTCTCGCTCACGGCGGGGGTCTCGATCAACATGGGCCCCAAGGCCGAGCTCAACCTGACCAACCGGCAGGAGCTCTCCCAGTTCCGCACCAACGTGAAGAACATCTGCGCGAGCGTCTCGTCGGCCGAGTCGGTGAGCACCGGGGCGTACAGCGTGATGTCCGGCGTCATCAACCTGTTCTGATGCAGACCCGGAACCTCACGCCCTTCCCCTTCGGCGCCAAGGTCTGCTCGCGCAGGCCGCCGCAGCCCGAGGTCGTCCTCGTCGTCCGCGGCCGGTTCTCGCTCCGCCTGGGCGAGCCGCTCGCGCCGCTGGAAGGGCAGCTCGCGCAGGGGGCGCTGACCGCCGAGACCTTCGAGGGAGGCGACGGCGAGCGCGACGGCGAGCGCACGTACCCCGGCGATTTCGCCGACTGGAAGCCGGCCGCGGATCTCCTGCTCCGCGGCGCCTGCCACCCGCCGCCGGGCGAGCCGCAGCGCGAGCACCCCGTGGGGTTCGCGGTCGGGAGCTGGTCGAAATCGCTGCTCGTTCCGGCGCCGCGCGAGGGCCGCCAGGTGCCCGCGCCCTTCGGGCCGATCCACCCGGACTCGCCCGAGCACCGCCGGATGCTCGGCAAGGAGTACGGCCCCTCGTACCGGAAGGCTCGCGCCCCCTGGTACGCCGAGGACTTCGACTGGGCCTATTTCCAGGCCGCCCCGCCGGATCAGCGCCTCGCCGGCCACCTGCGCGGCGACGAGGAGGTCACGCTCCTGAACCTCCACCCCGCCGCGCAGACCGCCTCCTTCCGCCTGCCGGGCCTCCGGATCCGCGCGGTCGTCGAGGGCGCCCAGGGCCGCGTGCAGGACGCCCGCATGAGCCTCGACACCCTCTTCGTCGAGCCGGACGCGGGCCTCGTGACGCTGACCTGGCGCGGCCACGCCGAGGTGGCCGAGGACGATCTCGCCGACGTGCGCGCCGTCGTCATCGCCGCCGAGCCGCTCTCGGCTGCGCCGCTGCCGCTCGACGATTACCGGGAGAAGCTCGCCCAGCTCGCCCGCGATCCGCGCGGCCTCGAGGACCTCCCGCCGGAGGTGCGCGACGCCTACGACCTCGTCCGCGACGGCGCGCCGCGGCCGCCGCGCGCCGCCGCGGACGAGGTGGATCCGGTGTCGAAGCTCCTCGCCGAGCGGCTCGGCGGCCTCCACGTGCCGGAGCAGGACCGCGTGCGGCAGCTCGTCGCGAAGCTCCGGGCCCTGCGTACCCCCGAGGGCGTCGACCTCGAGCGCACCGTCGCGCAGGCGCTCGCGCGGCTCCCGGCGCAGCGGCAGGCCGCGTACCTCCCGGCCGCGCCCGCGGGCACGCCGCGCGTCCCCATGGGCGGCGCGCTCGACGCGCTCGTCGCGCGCGTCGAGAAGCTCCGGCGGGACGCGGCCGCGCGCGGGACGGCGCTCGAGGGCGTCGAGCGCCTCGACGCGCTGCTCCGCGATGCCCGCCTCCGCGAGATCGTCCCCGGCTACCGGCTCCCCGGCGAGGCCGCGGCGCCGCCGCCCGAGCCCGGCCCCGGCGCCGACCTCTCGGGGCGTGATCTCTCCGGGCAGGACCTCTCAGGCCGGGACCTCTCCGGGGCGAAGCTCTCCGGCGCGCTCCTCTCGGGCGCGAACCTCGCGGGGGCGAACCTCTCGAACGCGGATCTCTCGCGGTCCGTGCTGTTCGAGGCGAACCTCGAGGGCGCCGCGCTCCCGGGCGCCGATCTCTCCCAGGCGAACCTCACCGGCGCGCGCGCCGCGGGCGCCGATCTGCGCGGCGCGACGCTCGACCAGGCCATCTTCACCCGCGCCGATCTCGCCCGCGCCCGCCTGGCGAGGGCGCGGGGGCGCGGCGCGCTGCTCGACGAGGCCGACCTGCGCGAGATCGACGGGGAGGAGCTCCACCTCGACGGCGCCGTCCTCCAGGGGGCGAAGCTCGATCGAGCCTCCTTGCGGGGCGCGGCGCTCGTCGGGTGCATGTGCGCCGGGTCCTCCGCGACGGACGCCGATCTCACGGGCGCGTCCCTGCCGCGCACGAGCTTCGCCGACGCCGATCTCCAGCGCGCCACGCTCGTGGAAGCGCGCGGCGAGGGCGCGGCGCTGCTCCGGGCGAAGCTCGACGGCGCCGATCTCCGGTATGCGTCCCTCCCGCGGGCGCACCTCTCCTGGGCCTCGGCCCGGGGCGCGCGCTTCGCGTGCGCGGTCCTGCGCGGGAGCCGCTTCTACCGCGCCTCGCTGGAGCGCGCCGACCTCGCGCAGGCCGACCTCTTCGGCGCCGACCTGTGCAAGGCGCGCCTCGACGGCGCCTCCTTCGCCGGGGCCAGCCTGTACGGCGCCCGCCTCGAGGGCGCGAGCGCCGCCGGCTGCGACTTCGCTGGGGCGAACCTGCGGCGCTCGAGCCTGGAGGGCGCGTGAAGAGCGTCGAGGAGCTCCTCGACCGCATCCGCGCAGGCGCGCCGCTCCACGGCGCCCGCCTCGACGGCCTCGACCTCTCGGGCCGCGATCTCACGAACCTCGATCTCGCCCGCGTCAAGTTCCTCCGCACCAGCCTGCGCGGCGCGCGGCTCGCGGGCAGCGCGCTCTCGGGCGCGCACTTCGTCGAGTGCGACCTGCGCGACGCGGACCTCGCGGGCTGCGCGCTGGACGGCGCGCTCGTGCTCGGCTCGAACCTCGAGGGCGCGCGCCTCGCCGGCGCGACGCTCACCCGCGCGAAGCTCTCGTACCAGCGCCTCGCCCGCGCCGATCTCTCCGGCGCGACGATCGTCGAGGTCGAGGCGGTGGGCTCGGACTGGTCTGGCGCCCGGCTCATCGGCGCGACCCTCTCGGGCTCGCGCCTCGACCTCGCGAACCTCGAGGGCGCGGATCTCACGGAGGCCCGCGTCGCGCGCGCCTCCTTCACCCGCGCGAACCTCCGCCGCGCGCGCCTCGCCCGCGCCCGCGTCGAGGCCGGCGCCTTCGTGGGGGCCGATCTCACCGGCGCGGACCTCGACGGCGCGGAGCTCGATCGCGCGGTCTTCGTCAAGGCGGACCTTCGTGGCGCCCGCTTCCCGAAGCGCATGCACGGCGTCGTCCTCGACGAGGCAAAGCTCGGCCGGCCCGAGCTCGCGGGCAAGGACCTCGCCGGGGCCGATCTCACGGGCGCGGATCTCTCCGGCCTCGACCTCACAGGCGCGGATCTCTCCCTCTGCTCGCTGCGCGGCGCCGACCTGCGCGGCGCGAGCCTCCGCGGCGCCCGCCTCGAGCGCTCGATCCTCTCGGACTGCGATCTCACCGGCGCGGACCTCCGGGGCGCGAGCCTCCTCGGCTGCGACCTCTCGCGCTCGATCCTCCGCGGCGTGGACCTCTCGGGCCGCGATCTCGAGTCGGTGATCCTCATCGAGGCCGATCTCGAGGGCGCCGATCTCACGGCCGCGCGCCTCGTCCGCTGCATCCTCGACAGGGCGCGGCTCTCCCGCGCGAACCTGACGCGCGCGGTGCTCCAGCAGGCGCTCCTCCGCGGGGCCGCGCTGGAGGGCGCCGTGCTTGGCAAGACGATCTTCGATCGCGTCGATTTCACCGGCGTGGATCTGCGCGCCGTCTCGTTCGCCGGCCTCACGGTGCACCGCTGCGCCTTCATGGAGGCGAACCTCGAGCGGATGAGCCTCCGCGACTGCGATTTCATGGGCAGCGATTTCTCGAAGGCGAACCTGCGCGGCGCCGATTTCGAGGGATCCATCCTGACCCAGGCCAGGCTCCGCGAGGCCGCGCTGGACGGCGCGAGCCTGCCGCATGTCGTGGCGAAGGCCGCCTATTTCGGCGGCGCCTCGCTGCGCGGGGCGAAGCTCTCGCGGGCGATGCTCCGGTACGCCACGTTCACCCGGGCGGATCTCGACGGCGCGAACCTCGCCGCCGCGGATCTTCGGGACGCCATGCTCGATCATGCCGAGGCCCGCGGCGCGCTCTTCCTCTCGGCCCGCCTCGAGCGCGCCGACCTGTCGCACGCGCGGGTCGAGGAGGCCGACTTCAGCGAGGCCGATCTCGGCGGCGCCAACCTGCACGCCCTCCACGACAAGGGCGCGCGCTTCTCCGGCGCGAGGCTGCTCGGCGCGCGCCGGACGGACGTCGACCGGCTGGAGGCGGAGGCGTACACGCCCCCGCGTCCGCCGCGATAAGAGCGGAAGGAGCGGACGCGTGCTGCCTGCGAGCAACAACGGCGCCGGGATGAACATCGGGTTTCCGGACGTGTGCCTGACGCCGGTGGGGCCGGTGGTGGTGCCGATTCCGTACCCGAACTTCGCGCTCAACGCGATGGCGGTGAATTTCTCGGTGAAGGTGAAGGTGTCGATGATGAACGCGCTGAACCTCGGCACGACCATCCCGATGACCTTCGGGATGGAGCCCGGGGTGGCGCACCCGCTCTACATGGATTTCGGCGCCTACGTGGCGGGCAACTCCAAGGTGATCATCGAGGGGCTGCCGGCGATCAACCTCACGTGTCCCACGACCGGGAACGCCGGGAACAACGCGGTGGGCGCGGTGCTGGTGCCGAGCGCGGTGAACGTGTTCTACACGTGCGCGGCGGCGCCGGCGGAGGTGCTCCCGGCCGCGGGGAACGTGGAGCACGCGCTGTTGAGCGATGGTGTCGGGGTGATCCGGATCCGGGTGTTCTCGCTGGACGTGCCGGCGCTGGTGTACCGGGCGATACGGGCGCTCGAGGCGGAGGGGATGCGGGAGCTGGTCATCGATGTACGGGACAACCCGGGGGGAGAGCTGCGGGCGTTCGTCGAGCTGGCGGGGGATTTCCTGCCGGCGGGGAGCGTCGTGGCGACGGTGGCGGATGGCGACGGTGACGAGGTGGTCTATCGCTCGCGGCAGGAGGAGCCGTATACGGTGCCTGTGACGATCCTGGTGAACCGAGGGACGGCGTCGGCGTCGGAGCTGTTCGCGGGGTGCCTCAAGGTGCACGGGCGGGCGGGGATCGCGGGCGAGAGGACTCACGGCAAAGGCGTGGGGCAGGCGCTCTGCGCGGGCGAGGGGGGCGCGCGGATGGCGGCGGCGGTGCGGGTGACCTTGCCGGGCGGGGCGGAGGTGCAGGGGGTGGGCGTGGGACCGGAGCGCGACGTGGGGACCGCGGGAGGGGGTCGTGGGGCGTAAGACGTCGAGACCGCGCGGCAGGATGACGTCCGAGGGGAGAAAGGCCTCCACCAAGACGCTCTCGACCTCCAAGCACAAGGGCCCTCCGGTGGAGGAAGCGAACCCGAGCGGGACGCCGGCATCCCAGGACGTCATTCAGGCGACTCTGATGAACGTCTGCGAATGGGTCCGACAGCAACGGGAGGGTGAGGGCGACCCCGATGAGGCGACGGACGCGTGGTACAAGAGCGTCAAAATCAACGGCCTGTGCGGAGGATGGGTCGAGATCCACAAGCGCGATCCGGTGTGGATCGAGGACCTGTGGCGGGCCATCGCGTCGTGGACCCCTCCGGACGGCGACCCGGGGGACCTCCTGGAGCACCTCAACGACCACATGTCCTCCGAGATCGCGTGGTGCAAATCCGGCCGCGGCGCGCAGGAGCTCGTGCTCCTGTTGAAGACAGCCTACCAGATCATGGACAAGCTCGAGCCCAATGCCAACTATGGCCCGGTGCCGGATTCGGTGCAGACGACGGGCCAGCTGGGCGAGGCCCCTCGGGGCGGCAGCTCCAGCAATATCACCGTGAGCAAGGACCACGCTGGCCGCGAGGTGGTCGAGCAGATCCAGAGGATGATCGGCGAGAAGAACACCCGCAGCATCGTGCACATCGAGACCGACGCTCACCACATGAGCGTGCGGATCGAGCGGACCGCGCGAGGCCTGGTCTTGACGGTCGTCGAGACGGAGAAGACAGGGATCGTGTCCTGCTCGTCCTGGGACGAGGTCATGAGGGTCCTGCAGGGGGGCATCTACCTGGACAAAAATAGAAATGAGGACCAGCAGGTGAGCATCAAGATCTTCCGGCCTGCGGAGTGAGAAAGACCGGTCTCGCGCTCACATGACACTGCACATGGCGCAATGCCGATCGTGATGATCGCCCGCATCCGCGTCGTGCGTGGCCGTCGCCCCGCTCTCGGGGGCCGGATCGGGCTTCGGCGCTTTCGTGACCGAGATCTTCTCGAACACGACGATGCCGTCGATCCAGGGCTCTTGGTCAGGCGGCCTCGTGCCCGCGCCGTCCTTCGTCACGGTGTCGATCTCCTTCCCCTTGCGCTTCCATTTCCGCATCTTCTCTTGCCATCGCTCCGGGAAGTCACGCGCCTTGCAGGCGATGTTCGCCCAGGGGTCGATGATGATCGCCTCGCCCCAGTCGTCGAAGTCGCCCGGATATCCGCCGTTCTCGTCGGCCTCCGGCGGGTTCAGGACGACGAAGGCGTGATCTCCGCTCGCGAAGCCGCCGTTATCCGCGGTGGGCAGCCGCTTGCCGAGGCGCACCATGTCCACCTCCGCGCCGTGGGCTTCCTCTGGATGGGAGAGGAGCCAGATCGTCAACGCGGAGAGCTCGAGGCAATTGCCGACCTTCTCCTGCGCGACCCGCGCTCCAAAGGCCCGCACCTGGTCCATGCTCATGTGCAGCGGCGACGTGCCCGTCTTGGCCCTTGTATACGCCATCTGCCTTGCGTTGACCCAGGCCGCATAAGAGAGCTCTTTCTGACGTGCCTTGTCCCTCGTGTCCTCTCGCTTGTTGATGGACTTGAAGGGCCACCACGTGAGCTCCGCGATGGGCGGAGCGGTCGGTTCGGAGATCGTCTTGCGCGCAGCTTTCATGATGCGCTCTGCCACGTCGAGGAGAGCGCCGCTCCGATCGGCCCGGAGGTCGAGCACCGCGAGCTCGAGCCCGGTTCCGCGGCTGTTCGACGAGGCATGGTACGCCTCGATCGCCGTCTTCTGGGCCAGATCCAGCACGGAGCCTGGCGTGCTCTGGTTCGGCGGCTCGGGCTCGCTCTCTTCGTCCTTCGTCTCGCCGATCTCCTTCGCATCGGGGGCGTCGGTCCGGGTCTCGGTTTGCGCCTGGATCGATTGTGAATTGCGGATGGTCGCCGCGCCGCCCTCCGTCTCGGTCGCGGCGTCCGTCCCGAGCTTGTGCCCGTTGTGGCTCAACCGCCTGGCTTTTTTCATGCGCGTCCTCCCTGTTACCCGAGGTGGATCTCCTTCCCGTTGATCGTCATCGTCTCCTCGGTCAGCACCGTCGCGCTCTTCGCCTTCGTCGTCGCCGACCCGTCCACCACCGTGTGGCTCTCGCGCGCGTGCAGGCTGAACAGGTCCGTCACGCGCTGGACGAGCGACGCCGCCTTCTGCACGAGCGACCCCGCGAACACCCGCACCTTGTCGCCGTGCAGGTCCACCTCCGGACCCCGGAGCTCCACGCCCCGGTCCCCAGAGAGGCGCAGCGCGCCGCCCGCGGCCCGGACGTCGACGTCGCCCTGGAGCTCCAGCGTCACCTTGCCGGTCCCGTGCAGGACGCCGATGACATAGAGGCGCGCGCCTCGGCCGATCACGAGCAGCACGTCGCCCACCGCCGGCGCATAGGGGATCGCCAGCGCCATCGTCGCCTCAGCGCTCTCCCCGTCCGGCAGCTCGACCACCGCCGCCTGTCCGCGGGCTTCCAGCACGTGCGCCGGCCCCAGGTATTCCTCGGCGCGCGCGGACGTGGCGCGCTCCCGAACCACGGCTCCCTCCGACATGGTTGGTCCCTCCATCCTTGTTCCGGCTCAGTCCTTGCGGAAGCGCTTGTACAGGCTGCCGAGGAGGTTGGGCCGCTCTTGCTTCGGCGCGGACGGCGCCGGAGTCGGCGCGCGCGGCTCGGGTGAACGCTCGACCTCGGGACCGCGCTCCGGCGCGGGCAGCGGCTCGGAGGCGCGCGCGGGCGCGGGTGTGGCGACCGGCGCAGGCGCGGCGGCTTGCGCGGGCGCGGGGGCAGACGCGGCGGCTTGCGCGGGCGCGGGGGCTTGCGTTGGCGCAGAGGCAGGCGCGGGAGCTTGCGTTGGCGCAGGGGCAGGCGCGGCGCCTTCCGCATGTGTAGGCGCGGCGATCTCCACGGGCGTAGGTGCACGCGCGGAGTCCTGCGCGGTCGCAGGCGTGGCCTCCGGCTCGCTCAGATCGACCGTCCCTTCCAGCGGCGACGCGATCGCCGGGATCGCCGCCGCGCCGCCCGCCGCCCACGGCGCGCTCGGGCGCTCGCCGCCCTCCCGCTCGCCACGCGCCCCGGCAGGCGCGATCGGAAACGGCGCGCTCACCGCGTCGTCCTGGCCCGGGCCTCGGACCCTCACGGGCGGCAGCGGCACGGTGCGCGCCTCGCGCGGCCTCCGCTGGCTCCCCGTCGGCGGCAGCGTGTCATCGAGCGGGAACGTGCCCTCGAGCGGGTGCGCCCCCTCGCGCGCCGGCTCTCGCCCCGTCGCGACGCCCGCGACGCTCACAGGCGCATCCACGACGTCGTCCTCGCCGAGCCGCACCGTGGAGCTCCAGTCCGTCCGCTTCGCGCTCTCCCCCGCAGCCGCGCCCGCCGCGCCCGCCGCGCCTGCAGGCGCCTCGCTGAGGTCCGGCCACGGCACGGGCTCGTCCCCGACCTCCACGCCCACCGCGGCGCGCAGCGCCGGGAGCACCTCCTCCGAGGCCACCTGGAAGCTCCCGCGGAAGACCACCGCGCAGCGCTCGGCGTCGGGCTGCACGATCAGCGTGTCGCCCACGAGCGGCAGCCACCGCGCCGCGCCGTTCGGCAGGAGGATCGTCGCGAGCGCCCGCAGCGCCGGCAGGCGCGTCGCCAGCGCCGGGTGGTGCCGGCTCAGGCCCTCCAGCACGATCTCCTCGCCGCCGAGCACCCGATCGAACCGCTGATCCGCCGGCGCGGACTGGAAGTACGACCAGTCGAAATCGTCCGGGATCGACGCGATCCCCTCCAGCTCGGCGCGCGCGAGCCCGCGCAGCAGCCGCGCCCGGCTCGGCACGATCGGCGGGATCGGCCCGAGGCCGACCGGCGCGCGCCCCCCGCCCGGCGGCAGCAGGTTGGGCAGCGCGCCGCCGCCGCCCACGCGCTCGTCGGCGCCGGCCCCGACGCCGAGCGGGTTCTCCGGCTCACCGGGGCCGCCATACGCGCGCTGGTACTCGATCGGCATCTTCACGAACGGCTCGGGCAGCGCCCCCGCCGCCGCCGCGCCGCCCGCCCGATCGCCCACGACCTCGAGGCGCTTGTCCACCAGCGCCGCCCCCGCGCGCAGGATCGCGAGCCGCACCGCCATTCCCCGGACCGGCGCCCCGCCGGGCGCCCACGCGTGCCCGGTGAGCACCACCTCGGCGCGCGCTAGCCAGGGCGCGAGATCGCTCGCCGCGAGCAGCGGCTTCATCGGGTTGCCCCGCGTGTAGACCTCGCTCCGCACCAGCTCCAGCGGCTCGATCCGCCGCGCCTCGCCGCCGGGGACCAGCGCGAAGGTCGCCTTGGCGACGAGGGTCACGTGGAGCTGGCCGCGGCTGCGCCACAGCGTCGCGCCCGCCGCGACCGGGCCGGCGCGGAGGACATCGAGGGCAAGACGCGCGGTGGTCATGGCGAGGGGCGCCGCGCCCGCGGGCCAGCGCTAGTTCGTGTTGAGCTCGACGCGCAGGAGCTTGCGGCCGATGAAGAGGTAGTCGCCGTGGGCGAGCTCGCGCTCGCTCTTGATGCGCACGTAGGTGCCGTTGCGGCTGTTGAGATCGGTCAGCGTGAACTTGCCGTTGTGCTCCTCGAGGCGGCAGTGCGAGCCCGACATGTACAGGTCGACGGGGAAGTTCAGGTCGCCGCCCTCGCGCCCGATCTGCAGCGAGGTGCCGCGCGCGCAGACGGTCATGCCGACCGCGCCGCCCTGGAGCACCTGCGTCAGGCGGAACGGGCTCGGGTGCTTCGGCGAGGAGTAGAAGAAGGTCCCGTCCGGATCCTGGCCGTCGGAGGCGCGCGGCGTCGGATCGAGCCGGAAGAGCTGCTCGCCCGCGAGGAACGTGTCGCCCGGCGTGATGTCGATCGTGCCGCGCACGCGGATGTACACGCCGTTCAGCGAGCCCTCGTCGCGCACCACCAGCTTGCCGTCGCGGTAGAAGAAGTTCGCGTGCTTCGGCGAGACGAACGGGTCGTCCGGGAAGACGAGCTGCCCGTTGCGGCCGACGATGTGCTGCTCCGCCTTGAGGTGGAACGAGAGGCCGTCCATGCCCTCGCCGCGGATGAGGATCAGCTTCGCCTTCGCCGGGTTCTGCATGTCCCCGAAGAACAGCGTCTGCGCGTTGAGGATCTCGGGCGGGACCGCCGTTCCGCACCTCCCACAGAACTTGTGGCCCGAGGGGACACCGCTCGAGCAGGAACGGCAGACGTAGTTACGGGCTTGCTCCATCAGCTCCTCCTGGGAGAGTTCGGCGAATTCGCTCTTGGACGAGGTGGTCTTGGGGCCCCGGCCCTGACCGCGCGCGCTCGTCGGGTCGAGCCGGGCGCTCGCGCTGCCGGCCGCGGGCGTGGGGGAGCGCCGGGCCGGCGTGGTCGTCGAGCTCGCCCGGCGCGTCGTGAACAGGGCCAAGTCGTTCGCGCACTCAGTGCAACGCGCGGTGCCCATCGGGCTCCACAGGTCGCACTGGCCACAGACGATGCCAATCTCGTTCTGCTCGGTGTGCAAACGTCTCCTCGGTGCATTGGAGGACCGCGGATCGCGGTTCTCCGACCCGCGCCAGTGGAAGGCCGCCGTGGCGGACCTCCGACCGATGAAGCGAGCCAGGACGGGGAACCCGGGCCGCTGCTCGCGCGGGGTCCCTGACCCGGGTGGAGAGAGACACGGTTCTAGACGTCGATGAGCGGAGGGGTCAAGCTCTGAGGTGACGCCGGTGGGGGCGACGGCCGGCCCTGCTCAGCGCACGAAGGTGAAGCGGCGCCGGTCGTCGCTCCAGCCGGCGCCGCCCCAGAGCCGGAAGACGATCCGCTGGTTGCACGCGGCGCGCGGCTGCAGGCCGAAGTCGCGCGAGTCGTCGTGGTAGCTCCGGTTGTCGCTCAGCAGGAAGACCGTGTCGGGCCGCACCTCGACGTGGTAGCGGCGCTCGAGCGGGGGCCTGCGCCCCGTCGCCCGGGGGTGGAGGCCGGGGCCCATCATCACCATGTCGCACGAGAGCTGCACCGGGTTGCCCGTGGCCGGGTCGGTGATGCTCACCTTGGGCTCGGCGCACGCCGTCTCGGCGTCGTAGCGCTGCCCGTTCACGAGGAGGACGTTGTGGTCGACGTCGACCGTGTCGCCCGGCAAGCCCGCGATCCGGCCGACGATGTGGCTGCCGGGGGCCTCGGGATCCGGGCACCGCACCAGCTCGCCGAAGCCGGGCGTGCCCCGCGTCAGCACGACGACCGCGTCGCCCGGGGCGAGGCTCGGCGCGAGCGCGGCGCCGAGCATCGGGTCGTTCGGCACCACCCAGACGTCGAGGACGAGCGCGCGGAGCACGACGCCGAGCAACAGCAGGGTCCCCACGATCCAGAGCAGCCCGTTGAACAGCTTCCGCATGCAGCAGCGCAGCCTAGCGCAGCTCCGGTCGCGGGCGGCGGGCAAGCACCGCGCGAAGGCGCCGCGGCGCCGTCAACGCAGGCACCCCCTGTACGGCGGCAGCTCGCTCGGGCTCGCGCCCGCCGCGATCTCGCGGGCGGCGGAGAAGAGCTCGGGCCACACGTCGAGGCGGCTGAAATACGAGGTCCCGGTGGTGTGCTCGTCACCGTCCATCACGCTCGACGAGATGACGCCGACGACGTCGCCCCCCCGATCGCTGCGCGCCGGCCCGCCCGAGTCGCCGGGGCAGATCGAGGCGATCGCGACGAAGTGCCCCGGGCTCACGGCGTCGATCGCGCCGCCCGGCCGCGGCGCGAGGTGGATCGGGTCGCGCGAGAGCGCGCAGCGGCCGAAGCCATAGGGCGTCACCTGCTCCCTGGAGACCGGCTCGGCCTCGATCCGCGGCGGGAGCGTCGGGATCCCGACGAGGCGCCGCGACAGCACGAGGATGGCGATGTCGCCCTCGCCCGACGTGTACCCGCAGTCCGGCGACACCACCGCGCGGACCTTCACGTCGCCCCACGGCAGGTGGTCGCCCCCGAGCTCGATCGAGATCACCTCGGGATCCTGATCGCGGCGCAGCGTCCTGCCGTTGTCGTCCCGCGCCGCGACGCAGTGGTGCGCGGTGAGCACCAGGTCCTCGGTGATGAGCGTCCCCGTGCACGTCACGTCGGTGACGATCCGGACGATCGCGTCCTCGTTCGTCGCCAGCTCGAACGGCGGCCGGAGCTCGAACGGGCGCTGCTCCATGCCCGGCTTCGCCGCGGGGATCGGCAGCCCCGCGTTGGTGATCGGCCGCGCACAGCCCGCGGCGACGGTGAGGGCGAGCGCGGCCGCCACGGCGGCGCCGCGTCGGTACAACCCTGTCCATGCGGTCGCCAGGGCGCCCAGCGTGCGAGCTTGCGGCTGTTCCACCTGAGGGAGACCCTCCCAAGCGCAACCGGTTGTTCTCTCGGACAGCGCCCCCGGTACGAACGCGCCGAGCAATGCCAAAGACTACGACATAAGGCGGTGACCGTCATTCGACAACGACAGGGTTTCCAAGCTTGGATACGGCCTCGACGATCGCAGATCACGTTGCGCGTCTCGCCGTCTCGCCGCCTCGTTTGTAGTTGCTCTGTACATTTACGCCTGCGCTTACGTTCGCGCGTGCGTCGATGTTCCCCGCGCCGCGCTAGCGCACCGCGACGAGGCGCACCTGGCTCGCGCTGCGCGCGTAGGCGTCGAGCGCGGCGCGGGCGGCTGCCGCGTCGACCTGCGGATCCTCGACGCCCGCGGCGACGAGCTGCTCGAGGAAGGCGCGCTGGTGCTCGGACTTCGCCGCGAGCCACGCGGGGCAGGCGCCGGCCGCGCAGGCCGCCGACGCCTGCTCGGACGCGGCGAGGGCGTCCTGGACGCGGCCTCGGCGGAGGAGCGCCCGCGCCGAGAGGAGCGCCGCCTCCGGGAGCGCGCGCACCTCGCCGGGCGCCGCGTCGAGGGCCGAGGAGGCGAGTCCTGGCTGATCGCGCTCCAGGTAGGCCGCGGCGAGCGCGGTGACGCTGGCCGGCGTCCTGCCCTCGGCGTAGCGGGCCTCGAGCGCCGCGAGCTCGTCGGCCCCCGCCGCGGCGCGCGACGGCAGGAGCTGCGACGCCCGGACGCTCGGCCCGAGCCCGATCGTCCAGACGACCCCCGCGAGAACCAAGCCGTTCGCGACGAACAACCCGAAGCGCATCACACGACCTCCAGGAACCGGCAGGGACCCCCGGCCGTCGGCGGCGGCCGGCGGTGACGGGCAGTCGCGCGCGGCAACATGCGGTAAACCCAAGCGACAGCGGGGCGGCGCGAAGGTTCCCGCGAAGCGCGAGCGGCGCGCAATCAGGGGTTGGCCCGATGGTTGGCCCAGAGGTTGGGCCGATGATTGGCCGGGGCATCGTCCGGGTGGTCGGCGCACCTACAGGGCGGCCGGGGCCGCGGGGCTACTCGCTCGGGAGCACCACCAGGTCGTCGCGGTGGACGACGACGTCGTCATCGCCGGCCTCCTCGCGCTTCTTCCGCGCGGTGCGCGCGGCGTCGCTCGCCGACATCCGCGCGAGCCCGCGCGCGATCTCGGCGCCGTCCGGGTCGACGACGGCCACGGCGTCGCCGGGGAGGAAGGTGCCGCGCACGCCGAGGACGCCGACGGCGAGGATGCTCCGGTTCTTCGAGCCGATCGCCTCGGCGGCGCCCCGGTCGACGAGGATGGCGCCGCGCGGGCGCAGCGTGTACGCGATCCAGTGCTTGCGCGCGCTGAGCCGCTGCGGGACGGCGGCGAAGAGGGTGCCGACGTCCTCGCCCGAGACGATGCGCGTGATGATGCCCGCCTCGCGGGCGGCGCCGATGACCACGTGCGAGCCCGCGAGCGTGGCGCGCCGGGCGGCCTCCACCTTGCTGGCCATGCCGCCGGTGCCGACGCCGGAGGTCGACGCGCCCGCGAGGTGCCGCGCCTCGCGGGCGACGCTGCGCACGAACGGCACCCGGCGCCCGTCGCCGTCGAGCAGGCCCTCGACGTCCGAGAGCAGGATGAGGAGATCGGCCTCGCAGAGCGGGGTCACCATCGCCGCGAGCTGGTCGTTGTCGCCGAACTTGATCTCCTCGACCGCGACGGCGTCGTTCTCGTTGATGATCGGGATCGCGCCCGCCTCGAGCAGCGCGGCCAGGGCGTTCCTTGCGTTGTTGGTGCGGGTGCGGTCCGCGAGGTCGGCGTGCGTGAGGAGCACCTGCGCGACGAGCAGGCCGACCTTGCCGAAGGCCTCCTCGTAGCGCTGCATCAGCACGCTCTGGCCGGCGGCGGCGGCGGCCTGGAGCCAGGCCATGTCCTTCGGGCGCGACTTCAGCCCGAGCTTCGCCACGCCGAGGGCGATGGCGCCGCTCGACACGATGACGAGGCTCCGGCCGGAGCGGCCGCGGAGCGCGGCCACCTCGGCGGCGAGCCGGTCCCAGGCGTCGCCGGAGAGGCTCTTCGAGCCGATCTTGATGATGATGCGGCGGCAGCGCCGGAGCGCGGCGCGCGCGGCCTGCGGATCGAGCTCCGGCGCGGCGTCGGCCGCGGCGCGGCCCGCGGCGCCGCCCTTCGTGGCGGTGCGGTCCTCGGTGTCAGTCATGGGGGATGCCGGCGGCGGCGATCTCGTCGAACGCCGCGTCGAGGCGGCGCTCGATGTACTCCGGGACCGAAGCGCCAGCGAGCAGGAAGGCGTCGATCCAGCGCGTGAACTCGTCGCGCAGGTCCTCGGTGCCGCTCGGCAGGACGGTGAAGCTCGCCTGGAGGGAGGGGGACAGCGCGCGGCGCACGGCGCGATCGACGGCGTCGCGGACCCAGCGCGCCTCCTCGGCGTGGACGCGCACGGCGGTGCTCCGGCGGAAGCGCGTGATGTAGCGGTCGAGGAGGTGGCCGAGGGCGTAGACCTCCAGGCCGCGCGCGGCCGCCGCGAGGGCCAGGGCCGGGTTGAGCCGCCGGAGGACCTCCTTCGTGACGAGCTGCGCGGCCTTGCGGAGCGTGGTCTGCTCCGACCCGGGCTCGACGAGGAGCGCGCGCGCGTCGGTGGTGAGGCTGAGGCCGTGGCGGGCGACGGTGTCCTGCACGATGGCCCCGCGGATGCGCAGCAGCATCCGCGCGGGGAGCACCGGGACCGGGATCCACGAGGCGCCCACCGCGAAGGCGGTGAGCACGGCGAGTCGACCTCCGGGAGGCGGGCCGCCCGGGGTGACCTGAGCGGCGGTCGGCTTGTTCGCGGCGGGTTCGGATGACATCGCGCGCACGGTACTACGGCGGGCGGCAGGTCAGAAGAGGGGGGTGAGCTCGACGATCGCGGCGCGGCAGCGCGTCGCGGCGAGGACGACGTCGCGGGTGGTCGCGCCCTCGGGCAGCGCGGCGGCGAAGCGCACCGGCCCGCCCCGCAGCGCGATCCCCCGGGCGGCGAGCTCCTCGCGGAGGAGCTCCGCGTTGGTGCGGACGGTGACGGCGTAGAGGCGGCTCCCGGCGGCGATCTCCGCGAACGTGCCCGAGAAGGCGAGCTCGCCGCCCGCGAGCACGAGGATGTCGGTGGCGCCGCGGACCAGGGCGCCCCGCGGGCCCTCGACGTCGAGCCGCGTGGCCGTGAGCAGCGCGCCGCGGCCCTCGGTGGCGCCCGCGAGCGCGGCCAGGACGAAGGCGGCCGCGGCGCCGTCGAGGCCGACGAGCGGATCCTCGGCGATCAGCACGGCGGGCGCGGTCACGATCGCCTGGGCGAGGACGAGCGCGCGGCGCTCGGGCAGCGCGAGCGCGCTCAGCGCGCGCTTCCGCGAGGCCGCGAGGCCGACCCGGGCCAGGGCGGGGGCCACCATCTCGGCCGCCGCGCGCGGCGAGGCCCCCGCGAGGCGCGCGCCCCAGCCGACGTAGGCGTCCGCGGTCCACGCGAGCGGCAGCGGCGGATCGAGCGGCGCCGCCCCGCTCGCCGCGCGGTGCGCGGTGCGCGCGACGTCGCGGCCCGCGACCTCGAGGCGCCCGGCGACGACGCGCGCCTCCCCGGGCGCCCCCCCGCTCGCGTCGTCCGCCGCGCCGGCCTGCGCCGGCCTCCGGAGGGACGAGAAAGGGACGCCCGTGAGCGCCGCGAAGAGCGCGCCCGCGTCGCCGGCGCAGAGCACGCGATCGCCGCGCGTCGCAGCGGTGAGCGCGTCGATGGCGACCACGTCGTCCACGGCGATGCGCGCCGCGCGGGCGTGGAGCAGCGGCGGCGCGGCGGGCCCGGCCTGCTCCGCGGGCTCGGCGGTCCTGGGCGACGCGGGCTCGAGCTGCTCCATGGGCTCAGCGCTCCTTCGACGCAGGCGACGCTGGCGGCGCGGATCCTCCGGGCTCGTCTTCCCGGGCCGTGGCGGGGGCGCCGAACGAGATCTCCCCGGCGAACTCGCTGCGCGCGAGCGGCCTGTCCGCGCCGAACACGAAGAACGGCGAGAGGGCGCGCGCGGCGTCGAGCATCACGGGCGGGATGGTCGCCCTCGCCAGCTCGCCCTGGGCCTGCGCCGAGAAGCCGACCAGGCTGAGCGCGTAGCCGAGGAGCGACGTGTCCTCCTCGGGGAGCGACTGGATGGGCGCGTCGTCGGGCAGCTGGCCCAGCCGGCGCGCCTCGGCGATCGCCTGCCGGAGCCCGCCGAGGCGATCGATGAGCCGGCGCTCGAGGGCCTGGGCGCCGGTCCACACCTGCCCGCGCCCGAGCGCGTCGACCTCCTCGGCCTTCATGTGCCGGTTCTCGACGATGCGGGCGACGAACCGATCGTAGAACTGCTTCACCTTGACGCCGAGCTGCTCGCGCTCGTCGTCGGTGTACGGCCTGTAGAGCGACTCGGCGTCGGCGCGGGGCGATGAGCGGAACGTCTCGATGCTGACGCCGAGCTTCTGCAGCAGGCCCGTGACGTCGACCTTCCCGTAGAAGACGCCGATGGATCCGGTGATCGACGAGCGGCTCGCGAAGATCGGGGCGCCGGCGACGGACGCGTAGTAGCCGCCGCTCGCGGCCGACGAGCCCATCGAGACGACGAGCGGCTTCACGCGCGCCGTGAGGATCGCCTCGCGCAGGATGACGTCCGCCGCGAGCGTCGAGCCGCCGCCGGTCTCGACCCGGAGCACGACGGCGCGGACGCTCTGGTCCTCGCGCGCGCGGCGCAGCGCGCCCGCGACGGTGTACGAGCCGGCGAGCTTGACGCCGACGAACGGGATCGACCGGCTCTCGCCGTCGATCATGTCGCCGTCGAGGTAGACGAGCGCGACCTTGGGCGAGCGGCCCCAGCGCTCGGGCGCCTCGTCGCCCGGGTCGTCGTCGACGACGCGGGAGGCGCGCCCCATCACCTCGTCGACGACGCGGCCGAGCTCGTCGTCGTAGGCGAGCTGATCGACGAGGCCGCTCTGCCGCGCTTCCTGGGCGAGGAACGGCCCGCGCGCGATCCGCCGCGCGAGCTCCGGGACGGGGATGCGGCGCCCGGCGCTCACCTCGGCGAGGAAGGCGCCGCTCAGCTGATCGAGCAGCGCCTGGTGGTCGTCCTTGCCGACCCGGGTGCTGGTCTCGCGCGCGAACTGCTCGGCGGCGAGCTTGTGGGCGCCGATGCGGACGATGTCGGCCTGCACGCCGAGCTTCTTCAGGAGGCCGCCGAAGTAGAAGTAGCTCGACGACATGCCGGCGAAGCGCAGCCCGCCCGCGGGGTTCATGGCGATGGCGTCGGCGCTCGAGCACACGTGGAGCGAGCGCCCGCCGGCGTCCTCGAGGTGGCAGAGGACCTTCTTGCCGTGGCTCCTCAGGTTGCGGATCGCGTCGGAGACCTCCTCGGCGTGGGCGAGCGAGCTGGCGGGCTCCGCGCGGAGCACGAGCGCGACGCCGGAGACCTCCGGGTCCTCGGCGAGGCGCCAGAGCTGCTGGAGGAGCCGCGTGTGCCTGCGCACGCCCGGGGTCGAGTCGAGGCGCACGCGGACGACGCGGGCCGGCAGCCGGACGCCCGGCTCGGAGAAGCTGCGGAGCGCGACGCCTGTGTAGAAGCCGGTGCCGCTCTTCGTGATGGCGTTGCCGAAGACGCCGCCGGCGGAGACCTGCAGCTCGTCGACGTTGACGTCGAGGCCGGCCATGGCGGCGATCTTCGGGCCGCCGTCGGCCGTGAGGTCGCGCAGCGCCACGTCGCCCCGGAGCGTGCCCACGTAGGGCACGCGCAGGCCGAGGGTCGCCCGGGGCGTCCAGGTGCCGCTCTCGTCGGGGTCGCTGTTCTCGACGTAGGAGGTCTCGAGCCCGATCTCGAGCGCGCGCCTGCCGCCCGCGGGCCGCACGGCGACGCCGAAGTCGTAGCTGCGCTCGATGGCCTCGCGGAGGCGGTTCTCGGGGCGGTTCCAGTCGCGCGCGACGGCCGAGAGCGAGAGCCACGTGGAGGGCCGGAGCGTGACGCCGCTCGTGAGCGAGAAGTACCCGTCGAGCGCCGGCGCGTCGGAGCTGCCCCAGCCGAGCGTCGTGCCGAAGGCGAAGGTGGGGCCGGTGTCGAGGGCGAGCCCCCAGCGGACCCAGCGCGACGGGCTGTCGAACGGCGCCGGCGCGGCGTCGGGCGGGTCGAGGAAGTCGAAGCGCAGGCCGGTCGACACGTACCAGAGCGGCACGCCGAGCGCGATCGAGTGGCCACGCGCGGGCAGCGGCGAGGCGGAGCCCGTGTGGACCCAGGTCCACCGGAGCTCGGTGCCCGGGAGGAAGGAGAGGTTCGCGGGGTTCACCGCGATCGCCGAGGTGTCGTCGCTGCTGGCGACGGGCTTGCCGGGATCCGGGAGCGGCTGCGAGGGGCCGTCGCCCGGCGCGGCGTGCGCGGCGGTCGGGCCGGCGAGCGCGCAGAGGCCCGCGCACAGGCCGAGCAGCGCGGCGGCGGCGCTGGCGGGGCGAGCGGCGCTGGCCGAGCGAGCGGCGATGGCGGGGTGCGTGATGCTGGCGAGCCGCCCCGGCCGGGCGGGGCGCGGGGAGCGGGCGGGGCTTTGGGGGCGGGGTAGGTTGTTCATGCGCGGATGAGCTCCCTGAGCGTATCTGCTTCCGCGTCGTACGTCCGCTGGACCTCGGCGAGGGCGAGGCGCTCGACGAGCGGGCCGAGCAGGTGCAGCCGGATCTGGATGTCGCCATCGACGCGGCGGCGGGTGCGGCCCTGTGGCAGGCGCTCGAGCCGGTACGTCCCCGCGGAGCGGAAGTAGCTGCGCCATTGCTCCTTCGGGCTGACCTGCCACGTGGAGGCGTGGTCCGAGAGGCGGTACGTCGAGCGCTCCTCCCAGGACATGGCGTCCTTCGCCACGGGGTAGCTCCGGAAGATGGGCAGCGGCGCGCTCGCCTGGAAGCGCAGGACGCGGAGCAGCTCGCCGTCGCGGAGCGCGTGCTCGACGGTCACGACGCTCTCGAGCGAGGCGACCCGCGTGGCGAGCCGAGGCCCGAGGTCCGGCGAGAGCACGGCGAGCTCCACGGCGTCGAGGGGCGCGTCGAGCTCGTGCGAGATGGTGAAGTGCACGCGGCCTTGTAACACGCGGCGGAGGCCGGTCGCGGGCAGGTCGGAACGGGGCGGATGAGGGCACAACGGTGTGGGGCGCCCGGCGCGATGGCGGCTGCGAGCCGCCTGGCGAGAGGATCGGGCGCGGGAGCGATCGGGACGGGCGCGGGAGCGATCGGGACGGGCGCGGAAGCGATCGGGACGGGCGCGGAAGCGATCGGGACGGGCACGGGAGCGATCGGGGACGGGTGCGGAGGCGCCTCAGATCGGCGCTGTTTGCTCCAGGGCGGTTTCCACCTTCCGGCCATAGGTGGCCGCGAATTCCACATACCTTGCGTCGGCAACCAGGCGCACCGTGGCGCCAGGACTCGACCTCAGCGCCATCGTGACCAACACCGACCTGCGGGCCGGCCTCACGCACGGCGTGCAGCGGCTGAGCGCGCGTGGGGCCGCGCCGCGATCGAGCGCGTGGCCGGCGCGCGCGTGGAGCGTGCCGTGACGTCGAGCCCGTGCCCGGCGTGAATGCTGGCCGAGCGGGCGCATCGAAGCAGCCGTATGCATCGCTTCGATGACCCCACGCCCGCCGTGCGACCGTCTCCATCTCCCACCGGCGGCCCGTCACCTGGCGGTGCGCGGCGCCCGCCGCGCTCCCGCGAGCCCGAGGCGCGCGCGCTGCAGCGGCCCTGCGCCGCGCCGGCTCGCCGCCGCGGCGCGGGGCCCTCGACCTCGACCGCGCTCCGGCTCTGCCTCATGGCGTTCACCGCCGTGTTTTCCGCCGGTTGCGCGAGCGAGATGCAGGACGAACTCGACCCCGCCGAGGCCGAGCTGCGCGCCCTCTTCCCGGAGCAGGCCGGGCTGGTGCTCGCCGCCGACGGCGCCCTGGCGCGCGGCGAGCGCGGCTATTCCGTGACGGCGGCGCGCGGCGAGGCCGCGCCGGGCAGCGGCTCGTCGTCGCGGGGGCTCGTCGTCCACCTGCCCGAGCACGGGAGCGATGAGATCCGGATCGAGCTGCCGGACGGCTTTCGCGTGCGCGTCCGCGAGCGCAGGGGGCTCGGCGCCGGGCGGCTCGTCGGGGCGCGTGAGGTCGCCGGCGGAGATGCCGTCGCCTATGCGCACGAAGATGGGTACTCCTTCTGGACGGCGGCGCACGGGGGATACGAAGAGTGGCTCCTCCTCCGGCCGGGCACCTTCCGGCCGGACGCCCCGGTCGCCGCGTGGTCCGTTCAGGGCGCGACGCTGCGGCGGCGCGGCGCGGCGATCGAGCTCGCCGACGAGGCAGGCGTCGCGCGCCTCGCCGTGACGGCGCCGTCGGCCTTCGCGCGCGGGGGCCGGAGGGTCTCGACGCGCCTCGACGCCGAGGGCTCGACGCTCTCGCTCTGGGTCGACGCCCCGCCGGAGGAGGCCGTGCTCGTGGACCCCCTGTGGGTGGCGACCGGGAGGATGATCACGCCGCGCGCCGAGCACACCGCGACCTTGCTGGACGACGGCAGGGTCCTCATCGCAGGGGGGTTCCTGAGCTGGGACGAGGGGATCATTTGCGATCCGATGTTCTCGACGACGCCGCTCGGCAGCGCGGAGATCTACGATCCCGCGACGGGCGCGTTCCTGGCGGCCGCGCCGATGGCTGCTGTGAACGGCGGTCACACCGCGACACGCCTCGCGGACGGGAGGGTGCTGGTCATCGGCGAAGAGGCCGGGGGCACGAGCGCCGAGCTCTACGACGACGCGCTCGATGCATGGCGAGCGGCCTCGTCGCCATCGGTGTCGCGGTCGAGACCCACGGTCACGCTGCTCGACGACGGGCGGGTCCTCCTCACCGGCGGAAGGGTCGGGTCAGCGGATACGGAGAGCACCGAGATCTACGACCCGGCGACCGACACGTGGGCCCCGGGACCCTCCATGCGGAATGCCCGCGCCGCTCACAAGGCCACGCGGCTGCTCGATGGACGCGTGCTGGTCACGGGCGGCACCCACGGGGCGGCCGCGGGCGCCGTCGAGATCTTCGACCCGGCGACAGCGGCCTGGTCGGCCGCGGCGCCGCTCGGCGGCGGCACTCCATGGCTGACGGCGACGCTGCTCCTCGACGGACGCGTGCTGGTCACGGGCCTCGCAGGCGCCGCCGAGGTCTACGATCCTGCTGTGGACGCCTGGACCGCGGCCCCGGGCAAGTGGGGCGACACGCCCGCGACGGGCTCGTTGGATGACGGGACCTACGTGACCGGGCTCGGCGTGCTCGGCGAGGCGGCGGCGCGGCTCCCCGGCGGCCAGGTCATGATCAGCGGAGGCATCGAGGCGATCTACTATGCGGACCCCTGGGGAGGGACCATCTGCAGTTCGCTCTATCTTGCGCACGCCCACGACACCTACGATCGAGTCCAGCTCTACGACCCGGTCACGGACGCGTGGTCGCCGGGCGGCAATATCCCAGCTGCGCGAGGCTATCACTCCGCCACGTCGCTCGATGACGGCGGAGTCCTCGTGGCGGGTGGGTACACGTGGCTCTGGTCGACGCGCGAGGGCCTCAGCACGGGCAGCGCCGTCGTGTATGCCAGCGACCCCTTGACGAACGGCGCGCCCTGCTCGACCGCCACGCGATGCGCGAGCGGGATCTGCGTGGACGGCGTGTGCTGCGCGTCGGCGTGCAGCGATGGTGAGTGCAGCGCCTGCTCCATCGCGGCGGGGGGCACGGTGGACGGGGTGTGCACGCCTGCCCACGGCGTCCCGTGTGACGACGGCGACGCGTGCACGCTCGGCGATTCCTGCGACGCCGGGGTGTGCGCCGGAGCTCTATCGAGCAGCGCGGAGTGCGGTGCTGGAGAGGGAAGTGCCGGCGGTGGCGAGGGGGGCGCCGGCGCTGGCGCTGGCGCTGGCGCTGGAGGCGCTAGCGCCGGCAACGGCGGCGCTGGTGCTGGTGCAGGAGGCGCTGGCGCTGGCGAGGGGGGCGCCGGCGGTGGCGCTGGAGGCGCTGGCGCCGGCAATGGCGGCGCTAACGCTGGTGCAGGAGGCGCTGGCGCTGGAGGTGGTGGCGCTGGAAGTGGTGGCGCTGGAGCAGGAGGCGACGGCGGCGCCGGCGCTGGCGAGGGAGGCGCCGGTGCTGGCAACGGCGGCGCCGGCGGTGGCGAGGGAGGCGCCGGTGCTGGCAACGGCGGCGCCGGCGCTGGCGCTGGAGCAGGAGGCGCTGGCAACGGCGGCGCCGATGCTGGCGAGGGAGGCGCCGGCGCTGGAGACACCGGCAATGGCGGCCCCGGCGCGGGAGGCGCTGGCGCCGGCAATGGTGGCGCTAACGCTGGCGCAGGAGGCGCTGATGCTGGCGAGGGGGGCGCCGGAACCGGCAACGGCGGAGCTGTCACGAGCGCGGGGAGCGCCGGCGCGAGCGACGTGAGTCCCGCCACGACCCCGCCCTCCAGCAGCGGCTGCAGCGCGGCCGGCTCGGGCTCCGACTGGCAGCCTGCCGCCGCCGGGCTCGCGCTGCTCCTCAGCGCGCGCCGCCGGCGGGCCCGCCGAGCGCAATCCCCTCGCGACGCCGCATAGAAGCTCTCCACGAGGGGCTCGCTCCGCTCGCGCGCCCGGCATGATCGCCCGCCGGGCGCTTTGGCTCAGAACAGCTCGATGTCATCGAGGTTCACGCCATCCTTGAATGTAGGGCACGCTGGTTGCAGGAGGCGCTTCATGAAGACCAACTCGGGACGCACTGGTTTCCCTGCGGGTTCCCTCGTCGCGCTCGCGATGATTGCGGGCTGTGGCAAAGTCACGATCGAACTACCGGGCTCTGTGGATGTCGAGCCACCGGGCTCTGTGGATGTCGAGCCACCGGGCTCTGTGGATGCCGAGCCACCGGGCTCCGAGGATGTCGAGCCACCGGGCTCCGAGGACGTCGAGCCACCGGGCTCCGAGGACGTCGAGCCACCGGGCTCCGAGGACGTCGAGCCACCGGCCCCTGTCGATAGCGAGCCCGAGAGCTGCGTTGAAGGCACGGAGGTATCGTTCTTTGCGCCCTCGGGAATGGACGCCGACTGGCTTCTTCCGGTCGATGGGGAACGGCTCATCGCGGTTGGAGCACCAGCGAACGGGGGGGTTGCGGAGCTCGACGAGGCGGGCCACGTCGTGTGGAGCTCGATCCCCCTGCCCGGTGGATTTCTGAAGACCGGCGCCAAGACCGAGGACGGGGGCCTCATGGTCGCGGGCCAGGTGGATGATTCGACGTCTCCCTCCCGCACGGGGTTGTGGCTCGGTCGGCTCGACGGAGCCGGTCAGCTGCTGGCGAGCCGGCGGCTCGGACCATCGGCCTTCAGCGCGCACGTCGACATCGAGCTGCTCCGGCACCCGACCGGGGGGTACGTGCTCTCCACCCACGACAGCGAGGCCCAGGGCGCGGCGCCTCGGCTGCGCCTGGTGCGGCTAGACGACGCGGGCGAGATCGTCCACGAACGGTTCATGCCGATCGCTCCCGGGTCCGCGATCACGGAGTCCTGGAGTCGGGGCGGGGCCGCGCTGCTGCCGGGAGGTGACGTGGTTCAGCTGACCGCGCACGCCGGTTACCTGCGCGTCGTCCGCAGCACCGAGCAGACGGCGCCGGTGTTCGACCGTGTGCTGGAGGAGGTCGGCGGAGCGTGGCCACAAGACATCGCGGCCCTGCCCGATGGCCGTATCGCGATCGCCGCGATCAGCCTCGGTCAGAGTCATGTCATCCTGCTGGACGCCGAGGGAGCGGTGATCTGGGCCAGGACCTATCACCCTGAGCTCGACACCGAGCTTCACGCCATCTCGCACGATCCGAGCACGGGGCTCTTGCACCTCGGCGGGGCGACGCGGGGAACGGACGGAGGAACGCAGCGGATCTGGCTGCTCTCCGTCGACACCGCCGGGGAGCTGCGCTGGGAGTACGAAGGGGATGTTGGCACGCCGAGCCGGATCAATGGAATCACATCACTCCCGGGCGGTGGGTTCGCGGCGGCTGGGTTTCACGATTTCGTCTATGCGGTGGTCCGCCCGACGACGTGTCCGTGAGCGGCCGGCGTCGCCTTCCCAGGAGGGTAGCCGGTCGCATTCGGAATTGCATCACACGCAGTTGCGCGAGGGCTTGCCTATCCGTCACGAACCAGACGAGAACGCCGCCGCATCTCTGCCCTCGGCACCACGTTGAAGAACGCCGGCTCCCATGCGGCCTTCCGCTGAGCGCCTTTCGCTGACGGTGTGGATCAGGGGACGTCTGTCGGGTCCCAGCTCGCGCGGAAGCCGACATCGAGCCCGTCGAGCGTGCGCATCGTGTCGGCGTCGAGCGCGAAGTCGAAGATCGCGCCGTTCTCGGCGATACGCGCGGGCGTGACCGACTTCGGCAGAACGATCAAGCCGTGCTGCACGGCCCAGCGCAGCATCACTTGCGCTGGTGTGCGCCCGGCCTTTGTCGCCGCGGAGACGATGTCTTTGTGCCCGAGCTTCACGCCCTGCGTGAGCGGGCTGTACGCCTGCACGAGGATCCGGTGCTTTGCGCAGAACGCGCGCAGCTCGGCCTGCCCGAGGAACGGGCTGAGCTCGACCTGGTTGATCGCCGGCACCACCGCGCTCTCGCCGAGGAGCTCCTCGAGGTGACGCACTGTGTAGTTGCTGACGCCGATCGATTTCGCGAGGCCTTGCTTCTGCGCGTCGACGAGCGCGCGCCAGGTGTCGCCGCGCTTGCCGGTGACGGGAAAGTGGATCAACACGAGATCGTAGGCGTCGAACGCGGCTTCCTTCAACGAGCGCTCGAGCGAGCGCAGCGTCGTGTCGCGCCCCTGGTTGAAATTCGCGATCTTCGTCGTGACGAACACCGCGTCGCGCCCGAGGCCGCTCTTGCGCAACGCGCTGCCGACGTCCGCCTCGTTGCCATAGTACTGGGCGGTGTCGACGTGGCGATAGCCGAGGCGCAGCGCTTCGAGGACGGCGCCCT
Source organism: Sorangium sp. So ce363 (assembly GCF_051520435.1). NCBI lineage: Bacteria > Pseudomonadati > Myxococcota > Polyangiales > Polyangiaceae > Sorangium > Sorangium sp. So ce363. Next base: position 11,564,780 of record NZ_CP150333.1, read on the forward strand.
CGGTCTCTCCGCCGGGCGCCGATTGATACACCCCGAGCCCGAGCTGCGGAATGTGGCGACCGTCGATCATCTGCAGGCGTGGTGATTCGATCATTGCCGGGCCCCCTGGTTTCGTCCGTCGCTCGGCTCGGCCGAGCGCAAAGTGTGTGCTGACGAAGTCGACACGCTAGTCACGGTGAAGGTCGACGGCAAGAGCAAGAAAACTCTGTGGCGACTGTGCGGACGGCGTGCGCGGGCAAGCCGATATCGCTGAAGAGAGCGAGCGCTTCCTGCAGAATAGGCAAAGCTTGACAGGAGCGCCGGTGCTTGCGCTTTGGTTCGCACCTTCGGCGCAAGTCGCAGGCTGGCGGACGGGTTGTTGTACAACGAGGGCACAATGACGAAATCGAAGGGAGCGCTGATCCTCGCCGTGGGGGCAGTCCTCTTTCTGGCCGGATGCAGCAGCGAGCCCGGCGGTGGGGAGCAGCACGGCGCAACGGGCAGCACAGGCAGCGGGGACGGTATGGGTGGACGGGGCGGCGCGGACGGCGCAGGCGGAGCGGGCGGCACAGGCGGTATAGCCGGGGTAGGCGGCGTAGGCGGCGCCGTCGCGGCGCCGCCGATGGAGCTCGACCTGATGACGTTCAACATCCGTTACGCAAACCGCGCGGACGGCGACAACGCTTGGCCGAATCGCCGCGACATGCTCTATCAGGTCATCCGTGACGCACACCCCGATGTGCTCGGGCTTCAGGAGGCGCTCAGGTCGCAGCTCGATGATCTCGGCGGCGCGCTCCCGCACTCGGAGATCGGGGTAGGCAGGGACGACGGCGTCGAGGCGGGTGAATACTCGGCGATCCTCTACAACGCAGATCGATTCGATGTGGACGAGAGCGGCACGTTCTGGCTATCCGACACCCCGGAGGTGCCTGGGTCGACGAGCTTCGGGAACGCGGTCGTGCGGATCTGTACATGGGCGAGGTTCGTCGAAAAGAGCTCCCGCCGCGCCTTCTATCTCTTCAACACACACCTCGACCACGAATCCCAGCCATCGCGCGCGCGCGGCGTCGAGCTCATCGCCGACAGGATCGCGAAGCGTGCCCACGCCGACCCGGTGTTTCTCACGGGCGACTTCAACGCGGGCGAGCGCAATCCAGCCGTCCTCTATGTCAAGGGAGAGGCGACGCGCGCGAGCGAAGGGGCCGCGCCGGTGCCCGCCCCTCCGGGATTCGTCGACACGTTTCGCGTCCTCTACCCGGACGAGGCGCCGGTCGGCACGTTCCACTCGTTCAGCGGAGACGAGGACGGAGAGAAGATCGATTTCATCTTCGCTCAGCCGGCGCCGGTCGCGGAGGTGCTGATGGCCCGGATCATCCGCGAACACCGCGACGGCCTCTATCCGTCGGATCACTTTCCCGTCACCGCCAGGCTGCGCCTTCAGCCCTGAATGCACAGCGTGTCCCGGGTGGTTGGGGGCGAACCGGCGATGGGTGGACGATGCGCGTGCAACGAGACCATATAAAATAAACACCGGCAGATCTGTTGAGCGATCCGATGCAGCCGGCGCAGGCTGCATACCAGAGAACGTGGGTTGAGCCCCTCCATGCGACGACGCGATGGGGGTGACGAGTGAAGGTCCCTGTCGCGGGTATCCAAGGCTCACGCGGCGCCTGGCTGCAAATCCCGGCCTCCTCGTCTCGACAGCCCAACGCGGCAGTGCTACCCATCCCACGTGTCCGGCGCTGAGGGGGAGGACGGCAGCACGACGGGCGGCGCCAGCACGACAGGCACGGGCGGCGCCAGCACCACGGGCGGCGCCAGCACCACGGGCACGGGCGGCAGCAGCGCGACCGGCGGCGGCAGCACCACGGGTGGCGGCGGTAGCGGGGGCTCGGGCGTGGTGTGGCAGACGGCCAGCCTGACGGAGTTCGAGTCTTACCCCGACCCCGGCAGCGAGGAGTGCATCGAGTACAACGGGTGCACGTGGGCCGGTCAGTTCGCGGCGCTCGACGGAAAGCAGCCGGAGAGCTGGGTCAGAGAGAACAACATCGCCGCGGTGCACTCGAAGGATTTCGAGAGGTACAAGCTCAAGACCCTGCGCCTTCGGAAGAATGGCAAGGAGATCGACGTCAAGGTGTACGACATGTGCTCCGACTCCGATTGCAGCGGGTGCTGCACGCGGAACGCGCAGCCGTCGGGGTACCTGATCGATATCGAGAAATACACCGCTCAGCGGTTCGGGGTCTCGGCGTCTGGACAGGTCGAGTGGAGGTGCCTCGACTGCAATTGACGGCCGCCTCGTCGGGCCGGTGGCTCGGGCGCCGCCTTGCTCACCCGCCGAGCGCCTTGTCGATCGCCTGCGTGAGCTTCGGGTCGTCCGGCGCCACGGACGACTCGAACCGCGCGATCACCGACCCGTCCTTGCCGATCAGGAACTTGGTGAAGTTCCACTTCACCTCACCGGCAGGCGCGGCTTGCGTGAGGAAGGCATAGAGGGGGTGCTTGCTGCCCCCCTTGACCGGGATCTTCGAGAACATGGGGAAGCTGACGCCGTACTTCGTGGAGCAGAAGGCGGCGATCTCGGCGTCGGTTCCCGGCTCCTGCGCGCCGAAATCGTTCGACGGGAAGCCGAGGACGGCGAAGCCGCGATCCTTGAGCCGATCATGGAGCTCCTCGAGCCCCGCGTACTGAGGCGTATAGCCGCATTCCGATGCGGTGTTCACCATGAGCAGCACCTTGCCTCGGTAATCACCGAGGGAGCGGTCCTGTCCGTCGATGGTCTTCATGGTGAAGTCGTAGAGCGACATGGCCTTTCCTTCCTGAGCAGCGCCGGGCGTGTGCTCCGGCGCGGTGCGCTCGACATCCCTCCCACAACCCGACACACAGGCGAGGGCGAGCGAGCTGATCAGGGCGAGTCCACACCGGAGCACGCGCGGTGAGCGTTCCATGGCGCATGGATAGCCGCGCGTCCGGGCCGCGTCGAGCAGGAACGCGCTCCGCGTCGAGGCGACGCCGCCGAATGCGGCTGGAGAACGTCGGCCTGGACGCGGCACGCGGCGGTCGGGCTCGGTGACCTGGCCTGCTGGAAGGAGGCCATCGCGACGGCAGCAGGGTGGACGGGCAGGACGCTCGCCGTCACTTCTTCGTCAGCGCGTTGTAGCTGGTGATGAGGTTGCGATAGTCGGGGATGTGGCTCGAGAACAGCGTCGCCAATCCCTCGATGTCGTTGCGCCAATCGCGGTGCAGCTCGCAGGCGACGCCGAACCACGTCATGAGCTGCGCGCCGGCTTGCGACATGCGATCCCAGGCGGAGTGCCGGGTGATCTCGTTGAAGGTCCCGGACGCGTCCGTGACGACGAAGACCTGGAAACCCTCCTCGATCGCCGACAGCGCGGGGAAGGCCACGCAGACTTCGGTCACGACGCCCGCGATGATGAGCTGCTGTTTGCCCGTGGCCTTGACGGCTTTGACGAAGTCCTCGTTGTCCCACGCGTTGATGTTGCCGGGGCGCGCGATGTACGGCGCGTCCGGGAACTGCTCTTTCAGCTCCGGCATGAGCGGGCCATTGGGGCCGGACTCGAAGCTGGTCGTGAGGATCGTCGGCAGCTTGAAGTACTTCGCGAGATCGGAGAGCGCGAGCACGTTGTTCTTGAACGTGTCCGGCTGGATGTCGCGCACGAGCGACAAGAGTCCCGCCTGATGATCGACCAGCAACACGGCGGCGTTGTTCTTGTCGAGTCGAACGTACGGCTTGATCATGGGCTGTCTCCTCTTCTGTCGTCGTGGGTGATGCGTCTGTATGGCGACGCCCGAGCGTGGAAGTCGTTCAATCGTCCAGGTGGCCGAACTTGCCGCTCGCGAAGTCGGCGAACGCCTGCTGGATCTCTTGCGCGCTGTTCATGACGAACGGGCCGTACTGGACGATGGGTTCGTCGATCGGCTCGCCGCTCAGGACGAGCAGGTGGGCCTCCGATTCGGCCTCGATGAGCAAGCGCTCGCCGGCGTTCTCGAACACCGCGAGGTCGTGCGCCGCAGCGTGCGTCCCGTTCATTGCAATGTCGCCTTTCATGACGAGCAGGCCCAGGTTATGGCGCGCCGGGAAGGTGAAATCGACCCTGCCTCGCGCATTCAGGCGGACGTCGAGGACATCGATCTTCGTGAAGGTCTGCGCGGGGCCCTTCACGCCTTGGTATTCGCCTGCGACGACCCGGACGGAGCCCGCATTCTCGGGGAGCGTCACGATGCCCATCCGATCGCTGGTGATGCTTTGATACCGAGGCGGCGACATCTTGTGCGCCTTCGGCAGGTTCACCCATAGCTGCGCCATCTGGAACGGGCCGCCGCGGCGCGCGTAGCTCTCTTCGTGAACCTCCTTGTGAAGGATTCCGGACGCCGCCGTCATCCATTGGACGTCGCCCGGACCGATCACGCCGCCGCCGCCCGCGCTGTCGTGGTGCGCGACGCTCCCTTGCCAGGCGAGCGTGACCGTCTCGAAGCCTCGGTGGGGATGCACGCCGACGCCCCGCGGCCTCGCCGTCGGCGCGTACTCGTACGTCGGGTGATAATCCAGCAGCAGGAACGGGTTCAGCTTTCGCGCAGCCTCCGGAATCGCCGAAAAGAACCCCGCGACCCGAAAGCCGTTGCCCACCCAGTGCAGGTCAGGGGCCCGGTAGATTCCCTCGATCTCTCGGAGCTCGGACCGTGCTGCTCGGGTGGCGCTCGTCCGCGTCTGCATCGTGTTCGTGGTGGTCATGGCTGCGTTCTCCTGACACGAGGAGGAATAGACATGCCGAGCTCATAGAACAATGTGCAAGAACTGGAAGAACTGTTCCAATAATTGGAACAATCTTGTCACACGCTCGCGGCCACGCTCGGCGTGGTGGACAACACGAGGCGCTGGCGGAGCAGGTCGAGGAACGCCACCACCTTCGGCGAGAGGTGCCGTGTGCTCGGATAAAGCGCGAACACGGGCACTTCGGGCGCCGACCAGGACGCGAGCACCGGCATGAGCCGTCCCGCGGCGAGGTCTTCCGCGCACAGGTACTCCGGCAAGAGGGCGACGCCGAAACCCGCGCGAACGACCGAGCGAAGCATCTCGTAGTCGTTGACGACGAGCCGCGGGTGAACCGTGATCTCGGCGATCCTGGGCCCCGACCTGAGCTCCCAGGAGCTTCCCTCCGGTGCGAACACGATGCACGGGTGGTCCGCGAGCTCGGCAATGTCATTCGGCTCGCCGAGCGCCCTTTTGACCTCGGGCGCAGCGACCAGACGACGCCGCACGGCGCCGAGACGCCGGGCGACGAGGCTCGTGTCCGGCGTGGTACCGGCCCGCAGCGCGAGGTCGAAGCGCTCCTCGACGACGTCGACCCTGCGATCGGTGCACACCAGGTCGACCTGGACATCAGGGAAAAGACGCAGGTATTCGGCGAAGATCGGCCCGAGAACGGAGAAGGCGAGCGGGGCCGTCACCCGCAGGCGCCCCCGGGGCGTCGACTGGAGCTGCGAGACCGCGAGCTCTGCCTCCTCGAGCGCGGCGACGATGCGAACGCAGTGCTCGTAGTAGACGCGACCGACGTCCGTGAGGCTCAAGGTTCGCGTGGTCCGCTGGAGCAGCCGCGCGCCGACGCGCGACTCGAGATCGGAGATCTTCCGGCTCACGGTCGACTTCGGCATCCCGACGGCGGTCGCCGCCGCCGTGAAGCTGCCTCCCTGAACGACCCTCGTGAAGAGGACGATCTCGTCGAGAGCGACGTTGGGTAGGCGAGGGTCCATGGGTGGGACAATTTACGAAAAATGCGCGAATTGTTCCAAGGGATCGCGATGTCTTTCGATCCGCCTGCGCGAAGCCGCGCCCCGATGGTTCGGGCGCAACCCCGCACGCGCTCGAGCGCGCCGGGGCTCCGGCCAGCGACGCAGCGCTGTCAGATCGAGTCCCGAGCTGCAACCGAGGAAGAGCAGCGCTGGGAGGCTCACACGCCGACGCGCTCGACGCGCACCCGCACCTCGGCGGCCGTCAGCGCCGCATCGCCGCCCGCCGTCCCTGCGCCGCGCTCCACCGAGCCGCCCGCGATCTCCGCGATGAGGAGCGGCCCCGTCGCCTTCACGATGCGGCGGGCCTGGTCCAGCACGCGCGCCCTCTCTTCCTCCGTCGCGCCGGCGAGGATACCGCTGAGGATGACCCCGCAGGCGCGGTTCGCCGGCAGCGCGGCGAGCCCTGTGACGCTCGCCACGCGGGCCGCGAGGCCGCACACCTGCGCCACGTCGCGCGCGAGCAGCTCGGCCGCCTCGCCGACCACGACGACGCCGCCGTACAGACCGCGCAAGGCGGGGGCGGCGACCGCCCTCACGCCGCGCACGAGCCGCGCGCGCGCCTCGATCGCGTCGGGCGAGCAGTCCGGCAGGCGCTCCGCCGCCGGCGCGTCGGGGGCAGCCGCCATGACGGCCGGCGACAGCGCCGCCCGGATCGCGGCGAGCCGCGCCCGCCACCACCGCGCGCCATGCCCGATCTCCCGGGCGCGGCGCTCGCGCTCTTCCCGCCCTCGATGGACGTGGACCTGAAACGCCTCCGTGGCGGCCTTCTGCGGCTGGCGCAGGGCGCGAACGCTCGTGAGCAGGCGCATGTCGATGAGGTCCGCGCGCCGCACGCCCTCCAGCAGATCGACGAAGGCTCCCTTCTCGGCGCCACCGCCGATGAACCACTCGTCGAAGCCGCCGAGCGCATCGACAAGGCCTCGCCAGACGATGGGTAGCCCGTCCCGCACATCGCAGAGCGGCTCGGAGAACGGGGCGCCGGGGCGGGGCCGATCGCCGTCGGCGCCGGGCACGCCGCCGTCGAGCGGCGTGGCCGCGAGGAGCGGGGCGAGCCCCTCGACCGCACCCGAGGCCGCCCACGCGGCCGAGCGCTCGATCCACGCGGCCGGCGGCAATGCGACGCGGGCCAGCGCCGGCGTGAGCACGGCCGGCACGCCGCGCGCGAGCGCCGCGTCGTGCTCCGAGAGCGCGTGCTCGACCGCCTCGGGCGGGAGCAGGACATCGGCGTCCAGAAACCAGATCAAGGGCGCCAGGGCGGCGCGGAAGCCCGCGTTCCTGGCATGGCTGCAGTGCGGGAACTGCCCGCGCGGGCGCGGGCTGTCGACGATCTCGACCCGGAAGGGCTGAGAGCCCGGCTCTGCCGCGGCGCGGATCGCGCCGCCCGGGTCGCCGCCGTCGCACACCACCACGACCTCGAACGACGACGGGGCGGCGGTCTGCGCGCGCAGCGCGAGCACGGCGCGCCGCAGGAGGGGCGCGGTCGAGGGGTGGCACGGGATCACGAGGGCGATGCGCGGCGGAGCGGCGCCCGTCGCGTGAGCCTCCGCAGCCGAGCCGGGCGTGCCGGCCGCATCGCCCGCAGCGCCGCCTCCGACGGTCGCATCACCCGCGGACGCGCCGCTGCGGCCCGCGCCTGCCGCGGAGCCGCCCCTCAGCGCCGGCCGCTCGCCGAGCACCTCCCACAAGCTGGCGAGGCACCGCTCGCGCTCGGTCAGGTACGCGTCGCGCGCCGCTTCCTGGATGCGCCGGAGATCCGCCTCCGTGAACGCCATGGAGCGCTCGACCGCGTCGCGCACGTCCTCCGGAGCCACCGCGTGCGTGCGCACAAGGCCCTGCGCGCCGTGCGGCGCGGCCGGCATGCGCAGCGCGCAGCCGTCGATCTCGCTCATCGCCTCGGTGTCGGGCACGAGGACCGCGGCGCCGGCCGACAGGCCCTCATGGAGCGCGTGGCCCCAGCCCTCGTAACGAGACGGACAGAGGTGGAATCGAGAGGCGTTCTGATAAAAGCGAAGCCGCCGCTCGTCGACGCGCCCCGCGAACTCGACGTTCCGCGGTCTGAGCGGCCAGCCGAGCGAGGACACGACCGTCAGCGGATACGGGATGCGGTGGCGCTCCCAGGCCAGGAGCACGGAGTCCGTGCCCTTCGCGTCGGAGCCGCCAGGGACGTGCAGGAAGCGCCGCGCCCGAGGAACGGCCGGGTCCCAGCGGTCCTCCGAGAAGAAGCCGAGGTGGCGGGCCCGCGGCGTGAGCGGGGCGAAGTGCGACAGCGCGTCCCGGGTCTTGCACAGGACGAGCTCGAAATCGTCGAGCGCGGGCCGGGCCTCCGGCCGCCACCACTCGGCGTTCGGGATCAGCCAGCGGCGTGGCGCGCCCCCGGCGAGGCGCGGCTCGTAGACCTCGAGGAAGATGACGAGATCGGCGCCCCCCACGCTGCCCACGCTCTCGGGGTGCTGGAAGTGAAGGCCGGTGACCCGATGACCCCAGCTCTCCAGGAGGCTGCCGAGAAGGCGGTAGTCGCGCTCGAGCCCCTTGCCGTTGTCGATGTTGGTGACGATGTGGATCCGCATCTGAGGCATCCCCTCGAATTTCGGGAAAATTCACAGGGAGGCGGGGAGACGGGGAGTAAAATCCCATGAATCTCCCCGTCTCCCCGCCTCCCTGTTTAATTCCCCTGAAAATGCCAGCAATGTGAGGGATTTGTCAGGAGCCGTATCTCAGCTCGATGTCGCCTGATCCAGCCGCGGCCCCGCGAGGGCCCTCCGCCAGGCCAGGGTCACACCCAGCCCCTCAGCGCCGCGTGGTGCTCGCCGAGGATGCCGAGCATCTGGCGCATGCGGTGCACATACGTGAAGCTCGCCTTGACGCGCGCGTGCCCGGCCCGCCGGATCACCTCGCGCTCGTCGTCGTGCTTCACATAATAGTCGATGAGGCGCCGCAAGGCCGCGAAGTCGCCGAACGGATAGAAGACCACGTGCTCGCGATCCCGGAACTCCTCCTCCAGGCCGAAGATGTAGGGGTGGATCATGAAGCCTCCCCGGCCGAGCGTCTCGTAGATGCGATCGGACCAGTAATGCGGGTGATCGAAGCCGACACACAGGCTGTCGCCCACGACGACCTTCGCCGACGCGTACAGGCGGTTGAGGGCGTCGCCGCGCACGCAGCTCTCCGGCGCTCCGTGCTTCACGAAGCGGCGGCCGTACGTCTCCGACAGGAAATCCACGAGCCGCCTCCGATAAGGCCACTCCGGATGATAATCGTACGAGCCCACGAAGCAGACGTCGGACGCGACGCCGGGATCGACCTCCGCGAGATAACACTCGGCGCCGTACACGCCGGGCTTGATGTAATGGTGGCGTATCCCCTGCGCCCGGAAGAACGCCTCGCTCCCGCCGTCGGGCGTGAACACGTGCTGCGTGCGCCAGAACGGGTCGAACCGGAGATCGCGGCCGCGCGAGAGGCCGGCGTACAGGTCGAGGTGGTACGAGGCCGTCGGGATGGGCAGCTGGGTGATCCAGCGCAGCGCGTCGCCGCGCAGGCCCCAGGTGCGGGTGTAGAGCAGCAGATCGACGTCGCGCGCCATGCCGTCGAGCTCGCCCAGGGTGAACGCGTTCTCCTGGGCCTGGACGACCTCGACGCCGAGCGCTCGCAGGCTCTCGCCGACGTGGTTCTCGGTCGAGAACGACGGGCCGAAATTACCGATGTACAGGATGCGACGGCGCATGGGGGAGGGGGCCACGACGGCGGCGCCCGTCAGGGCGGCGGGTCCAGCGGCCACGTGGCCACGAGCGCGCGCGCGTCGGGCGTGCGCGCCTTCGAGAGCACCGCGAGCGTCACGGTGCGATCCGTGACCAGCACACACGGCGCCGAGAACGTCGCTGGATCGGCGCCGCCAGCGTCCACGGGGAGCACGCGGAACGCGGCGCCCGGGGCCGGCCGGTGCGCGACGAGGAGATGGGCGGCGGACGTCGCGACGATCACGAGCCCGCCGCCCGCGCGGTCGGCGTCGAGCTCGAAGACGCGGCGGTCGCCGAACGGCGCGTCCTCGGCGCCGGCAGGGCCGTACGCCGCGTCGCGGGCCGAGACGCGCACGGTGCCGGGCAGCGCGCCGCCGCGCGAGGCGCCGGGGGCGACGCGCTTGCACACCGCGGTGGGGCCCGGTGACCCGGCGAGGACCACGACATCGATGCACTCGCCGATCGGGTGGTCCACCGAGCCGCCGCCGGCCGCCGCGGCCTCCAGCACGACCGCCGTCGCGTTGTCGACGACGGCGGACACGGCGCCCGGGACGCCGGGGGAGGGCGCGGGGAGCGAGCCGGCGCCCGCGCCGCGCACGAACCGAGGCCCGCTGAAGCTCGCGAACGGCCGGTGCGCCGTGAGCGAGGTACGGACACCGGAGGCGCCGTCGAGCCGGACCAGCGCGTTCACCGCGCCGCCGGCGACCTCCACCACGAACGACAGCGCGCCGCCGTCCGCCGCCGCGGCGTCCCAGCGGGGCAGCGCGGGCAAGAGCTGCGGGATCGTGGCGACGGCGCCCGACGGACCGCGGCCCGCGAGCGGCAAGGCCCAGATGTCGGTGCGGTGCGGCGGGGCCGCGCTGTGCGTCGACGACGCGAGCAGCACGGGCGCCCCGTCGAGCGCGACGAGGCGCAGGGTGTCCGCGAGCGGGGCGTCGGGCAGCGCGGCGGGAGAGAGCGCGAGAGGCGGAGGGGGCGTTTCGTTCATGGGCGCAGATCCGGGGGCGGGGCGACACGCGGCGGCGGCGAGACAGACGAGGAGCGCGGGCGCGGGAGGCCCGCGGCGCGGCCTCCTGGGGGTGCTGGTCGAGCGGGGCGCGGCGGTCGAGAGGGGCGAGGGCATGCCGGTCGACCTCCGCGCCTCGCTAGATGCGGGCGCTCGTGCGCATGTTCCACAGCTGCACGAGGGCCTGCGGGTTCGACGATTTCGGATAGCCGGCGAGCGCGGCCGCGAAGAGCCCGTCGATCGCGCCGGTCTCCCACGCGGCCGCGTCGGCGAACGGCCCGCCGCCATACGAGGGGTCGTAGAGCTGGCCGCCGTGCACGACGATGAAATGGTTGAAGAACGCGGGCGGGGGCTCGGGGTTCCGCTGGCCGGGGATCCCCGGCAGGTTGACCACGTCGGTCCACATGCGGTGGGTCCACGGGGCGGGCTGCGTGGCCGCGTTCCACTGCCAGTTCTTCACGAGGAACCCCTGGGATCCCGAGGTCCACGCCGTCACCGTGACGACGACCACCACCTTGTCGGCGCTGGTGATGCCGTGGACCTTGAGCATGTCGATGAAGAACTCGGCCCACGAGCCGCACTGCCCGCTGCCGTCGGCGCTCGCGAGGAGCAGGCGGGTGTTCGTGCACGTTGTCGTGTTCGGGTTCCAGTACGTGAGGCCCACGCCGTCGCGCTTGCGCGTGAGCGCCCGCGTCGCGAAGGGCGCGAAGCTCTGGGACACGACGCGCCCCTCGGTCGTCTCGCCCTGGGCCGCGCGGCACGAGATGTCGACGAGCGTCCAGTAAACCGTGCCGGCCGGCGCGCCGAGCACCGCGTAGACCAGGTGCGCCGTCGTGCCCGCGCCGACCCAGCCGGTGCCGGCGGCGTTCGCCTCCCACGCGATCGTCAGCGGATCGTAGCAGGCGACGACGTTCGGCAGCGGCGCGCTGCTCGTCATCGAGGGCGTGGAGACGTCGACCGACCCGGGCGACACGCTGACCGTGCACGTCCATTCGAGCGTCACGCCGCCGGCCATGGCGCGGCCGCGCAGCTGCACGGACTCGGTCCCGGTGGGCGGCCGGAGCACGCGCAGCACCACGGCGAGCGGGACACGCGCGCCGCGGACGTAGCAGACCGGCGACTGATCCGTTGCCTGCCGGGTGCTCAGCCACTCGGGGGAGGCGAAGTTCCCGAGAGAGTCCCGCTCCACCGCGTGGTTCGCCGCGAAGTCGACCTGGATCACGCCGACCAGCGCATGGACGATGTCGGGCGCCTTCGGCGACGGCTGCACCGGCGGCGGCACCTCGAGCGGCCTGCGCGCCTCGGGGGCGCGCGGCGGCGGGCCGCGGAAGGCGAGGATGCACCCCGTCCGGAGCAGCTCGGCGACGCGCTCGCGGAGCAGGTCGAGCTCGCGCGCCGCGTCGAGCGACACGATGCCGGCGCCCGCGGCGCACAGCTCGCTCAGGAGATCGACGCGCTCGCGGTCCGGCTCCTCCGAAGGGAACCACGCGGGCACCTCGAGGGCGGCCAGGTGCGGCTCGATCGGCTCCGCGCCCTCGGGCAGGACCGCGCCGGCTGCGCGGACGAAGCCGACGTCTCCGTACGCATCGACGACCTGCCAGACGTTGCCCATGAATCCGCGCGATCCGCTGTCCGCTGTTCCCCCGGCGCCCGATCTGACTAGGCCCGCCCTCGCCGTGCGTCAACCGTTCGTCCACCGTGCGTCAAGCAGCGCCGGCATGTGCGCCGGCATGTCGACGACGTCGGCGCGCGTGAATGTGCCCACCCCGCCGGCGAGCGATGGTAGGCTCGACGGCTCGGGCTCCGGGACGTGCGAGGGCGAGGCGACCGATGGCGGACGGTGCGATCGAGTTTGATTTCGCTGTGGAAGGCGCGACCGATCCGTGGCGCGTCGCGCGGATCGAGGGCCATGAGGGCATATCGCGGCTGTTCCACTTCCGCGTGACCCTCGCGTCGACGGACGCCGCGCTGGCGTTCGACGGGCTGGTCGGGCAAACATGCCTGCTCACGATCCGGAACGACGCGTCGACTCGGTACATCCACGGCATCGTCGCGCGCTTCGAGCAGCACGAGGAGGGGCGCTCGGTCACCACGTACCTGGCGACGGTCGTCCCGCGGGCGTGGCGCCTGCAGCACCGGCACGACTACCGCATCTTCCAGGAGGCGACGGCGCCGGAGATCATCGACAAGGTGCTCCGCGCGGCGGGCCTGTCCTCCGACGATTTCCGCATCTCGACGGCGATGACCCACGATCGGCGAGAGTACAGCGTGCAGTACGCCGAGACGGACTGGGCGTTCATCAGCCGCCTGATGGAAGAGACAGGCATGTTCTGTTTCTTCGAGCACAAGGCCGACAACCACGTGCTCGTCTTCGGCGACGCGCCGTTCGTCCACGAGCCCATCGACGGGCCGGCCGTCGTGCCGTACCGGACCGGCGGCGGGGCGCTCGCCTGGCAGGAGGCCGTCTCCCGCTTCTCGATGGCCGAGGAGGTCCGGCCCGGCAAGGTCACCGTCCGCGACTACAACTTCCAGAAGCCCAGCCTGAGCCTCGAGGGGGAGGCGGAGGCCGACCGCGACACCGATCTCGAGGTGTACGTGTATGCCACCGAGCACGATCTGCCCGAGGAGGGCACGCAGCTCGCGAAGCTCCGGCTCGAGCAGCTCCAGCTCGTGCGCCGCACCGCGGAGGGGCAGGGGAGCGTGCTCCGGTTCATGCCCGGGGCCACCTTCACGCTCGAGGACCACGGCCGCGAGAGCTTCAACCGCGGATACCTGATCACGCGCGTCGACCATTTCGGCTCGCGGGCCGTCGGGGGAGAATCGCAGGAGACCGTCGTGGGGTACTCCAATCGATTCCAGTGCATCCCGGACGACGTGCCCTACCGCACGCCCGTGCAGACGCCCAAGCCGACGCCCCGCGGCATCCAGACGGCGATCGTCGTGGGCCCGGCGGGCGAGGAGATCCACACGGACATCTATGGCCGGGTGAAGGTGCAGTTCCACTGGGACCGGAAGGGGCGCCGCAACGAGCAGAGCTCGTGCTGGATGCGGGTGAGCCAGATCTGGGCGGGCGCCGCGTGGGGCTCGATGTACATCCCGCGCATCGGCCACGAGGTCGTCATCGACTTCCTCGAGGGCGACCCGGATCGCCCGCTGATCGTCGGGCGCGTCTACCACGGCGCGAACGTGCCGCCCTACGCGCTGCCGGCCGAGAAGACGAAGAGCACCATCAAGTCGGACACCTCGCCGGGCGGCGGCGGCTCGAACGAGCTCAGGTTCGAGGACAGGAGAGGCGCGGAGGAGATCTACCTGCACGCGCAGAAGGACTGGAACATCGAGGTCGAGAACGACAAGACCCAGTCCGTCGGCCACGACGAGCGCCTGACCGTCGGCCACGACCGGAAGAAGCGCATCGACAACAGCCAGTGGGAGTCGATCGGCGCCTTCAAGACCACCGAGGTCGGCAAGGATCACAACGAGAAGATCGGCGCGAACCGCACGCTCGGCGTCGTAAAGAGCGAGAGCGTGGACATCGGCGAGGACGCGAGCCTGAAGATCGGGCAGGGCCGGAAGACCGATGTCGGGAAGGACGACATCGAGTCGGTGGGCGGCAAGCGCGAGCTCTCGGTGGGCGGCGAGGAGACCGTCAAGGTGGGTGATCGCGCGACGCTGGAGGTCGGCTCGAAGCGCAACACCACCGTCGGCAGCGACGACTCGCTGTCGGTCGGCGGGACCGAGACCCGGAACATCGACGTGGACGCGACCGAGTCCGTCGGCGCGAAGAAGACCGTCAAGGTCGGCGAGAAGTTCACGCTGGAGTGCGGGAGCGGCAAGATCATCGTCGACAGCTCCGGCAAGATCACGGTCGAGGGGTCGGACATCACCGTGAAGGGCTCGGGCACCGTCAAGGTCGAGGGCGCCAAGGTCGAGGTGAAGAGCGACGGCGACGTGAGCGTCAAGGCGGGCTCGAACATCAAGCTCTCGGGCAGCGGGGTCGACATCAACTGAGCGGCGTCGCGCAGGATCGGAGCCGAGGCGGATGGTTCACGAGGTGGTGGCTGATCACGCGGAGATGGCGTCGTTCCTCTGGGAGCTCCGCGAGATGGCCGTGAGGTCGCACCACTACACGCTGGCCGATCTCGCGGAGCTCGAGGAGCGCGTCGAGGCCCACCTCGATGGGCTCCGGATCGCGGGGGAGCCCGGCTGGGAGCTCACGCTGGCCGCCCTCTCGACGAAGGATCCAGGCGCGTTCTTCGCGGCGGCCATCGCCGCGGTCGAGGCGCGCGACTACCCGGGCTTCGCGGCCGTGCTCGACGCGACGGAGGAGGCGGACGAGCCCGCCGCCGGCGTCGCGGGCGCCCTCGCGTGGGCGTCGCCGGCCGACGCGTTCGCGATCGTGGCGCCGATGCTGTCGGGGGCGCAGCCGCCGGCGCTGCGCCGCCTGGCGCTGGCCGCGTGCGTCGCGCACCGCCGCGATCCCGGGCAGTTCCTTGGCTACGCGCTCTGCGACGGCGACGCGGCCGTCCGCGCGCTGGCCTTCCGCGCGGCCGGCGCGCTGGGCCGCGCCGATCTGGCGGGTGAGCTCCGCGGGGCGTGGGGCTCGGACGACGAGGCCGAGCGGTTCTGGTCGGCGTGGGCCGGCGCGCTGCTCGGGGCGCGCGGCGCGGACGAGGCGCTGTGGAGCGTCGCCGGGCGGAGCGGCGCGTTCGCCGAGGAGGCGGCCGACTGCGCCGCCCGTGTGAGCCCGCCGGGTGAGGCCCGCCGCCGGATCGAGGCGCTGATGCGATCGCCCGGGCTCGGGCGGGTCTGCCTTGTCGCGGCGGGGGCGCTGGGCGATCCGGCGCTGCTGCCGTGGGTGCTCGACCGGCTGGACGTCGCGCCGCTCGCGCGGCTCGCCGGCGAGGCGCTCTCGCGCATCACCGGCGCGCCGATCGAGGGGGCGCTGCGCGGGGCCCCGGCGCCCGGCTTCGACGCGGGGCCGAGCGACGATCCGCGCGACACGAGCGTGAAGATGGATCCGGACACGCAGCTGCCGTGGCCGCACGGGGCGAACGCGCGGGCGCTCTGGGCGGCGCACCGCGGGCGCTTCGCGTCGGGGGTGCGCCACGTGGACGGCCGCCCGCTGGACGAGGGGGCGCTCGATCGCGTGCTCCGGCTCGGCGGCCAGCGGCGCCGCGCGGGCGCTGCGTTCGAGCGGGCGGCGCGCGCGCCCGGCCGCCCGCTGTTCGACGTGGCCGCGCGGGTCGAGCGGCAGAGGGCCGCGCTCGGGGCGTCGCCGTGAGGGCGCCGCCCGCGCCGCGCGCCCTCGGGCACGCCGCGGCCGCGGTGCGCCCCTTCCGCTCCCGGGGGCGGGTGATGCTCGCGGTGGTCGTCAAGGCGACCTTCCAGCTCGAGCACAAGCGCGCCATGTCGCCGCTCCCGCCCGCGCCGATCGTCGCGGCGGACGTGCGCGCGGCGCGCGCCGCGGCCGACCCGCGCGCCGCCATCTCGGCGGCCGCGGAGATGGCCCCGTTCCTTCCGCGCGCGGACATCCTCCTCGGCGGCCACGCCTGGGCCCGCGGGCGGAGCCCGGCGCCGCTCGTCCCCGTCCGCCTGCGGGTCGGCCTCGACGCGGCCGTCCTCCTCGACAAGGCCCTGCACGTCTACGGCGACCGCGGCGGCAACGGCCGCGGCGCCCCGCAGCCGTTCCTCGCCATGCCGCTCGGCTACGAGCGCGCCCTCGGCGGGGCGGCCGACCCCGACAACCCGGCCGGCGTCGATCCGCGCGCCGGCCGCGCGCCCAACATCATCGACCCCCGGCAGCCGACGCGCGCCGCCGGCCTCGGGCCGATCGCGGCGCACTGGCCCGCGCGGCAGCGCCGGCTGGGCAACGCCGATCCGCGCGGCGTGCAGGCCCCGTGGCCCGTGGTCCCGAACGGCTTCGACTGGGCGTATTTCCAGGCAGCGCCGGCCGATCAGCAGACGCCGTACCTCCGGGGGAACGAGTGGATCCTGATCGAGGGGATGCACCCGGATCTCGACCGCATCGAGGCCTGGTTGCCGGGCCCCGTCGCCGAGGCGCGGGTCGCGTTCGGGGGGGCGGCGCAGCCGCAGGCGTTGCCGCTGGTCGCCGACATGCTCGTGATCGACGCCGATCGCTGGCTTTGCTCGCTCGTGTGGCGCGCCAGCGCGCTGCTGCCGGGCGAGGAGGCCCTCGCCAGCGTCCGGGTCACGGCCAGGGTCGCGCTCCCGGGCGAGGCGGTGCCGTGGGACGTCGCGGCAGCGCCGCCGGCCCGCGCGGAGCGGGCGCAGGCGCCGGCTGCGGCGAGCCCGCAGCGGGCGGCGCGCGGGGCGGCGGAGCATCCGCTGGCGGGGACGGTGGCGCTCGATCCGGAGGAGGCGTCGGCGGCGGCGAGCCCGCAGCGGGCGGCGCGCGGGGCGACCGACCATCCGCTGTCCGGGACCGTGTCGGTCGATCCGGACGACGTCCAGCCGAACCCCGCCTTGCCGTTCCGGTCGCCCGCGGCCTCCGTGGGAGGACCGCACCTCGCGAGGTCTGGCACGGCGGAGATGCCCGCCGCAGCGGGGACACCGCCCGCGGAGCCGCGGCGCGGCGGCCTGCCCTTCGTGGCGCCGGCGGCGGGCGCAGCTTCCAAGGCGCTGCCGTTCGCGCCCGCCGCCCCGTCTCCCCCGGGCGCCCGCGATGGCGCGGCGGCGTGGGCGCTGCCGTTCGCCGCCCCGGCCGCGGCGTCGCCTGCGGCGCCGGTCCGAGCGCCGGCGGCGTCCGGCGTGCTGCCGTTCGTATCGCCGGCGGCAGCGTCCGGCGCGCTGCCGTTCGCGCCAGCGCCGTCCGCGCCCGTCCCCGCTGCTCCCCAGGCGCCGTCCGCGCCCCCTCCCGCGCCGTCCGCGCCGGAGCGCTCCTCGCCATGGGTGTCGGGCGCGGCGCCCCACGCCGCCTCGGAGCCGCGCTCGCCGTGGGCGTCGGGCGCGGCCGCGGCCTCGGCGCCCGCCGCCTCGCCGCCGCCCGTCGCGCCGTCGTACACCCTCGCCCAGCCGCGCATCGCGCCGTCGTACGCCCTGGGATCGTCGCCCGCCGCCCCACCCTGGCCCGCCGCGGCAGCCGCCGCCCCTGCCCGGCGCCCCGCGCGCCCGCGCCGGCAGCGCCTCGCCCCGGACGCGCGCCCCTCGTCGGAGCCGCTCATCCCCCCGCGCAAGCGCCGCCCCGCGAAGGTCGCGGCCGACGGCCTCGGCGCCTCGTTCCTCCGCTCGGTGCCCGACGCCGCGCCCACGCCCAGCTGAACATGGATCTCCGCAATCGAACCCCCTTCGTCGCCGAGCGCATCGTCCACGTCGACGCCGCCGGCGCCGAGGTGCTCGTCGTCCTCGTCAAGGCGACGCTCGCCATCCACGCTGGCGGCCGCCTCGCGCCCGCGGCCGAGCAGGTGCCGCTCCAGCACGCCGACGCCTTCCACGGCGAGCCGGGCCTCTCGAGCGTGCGCTACGAGAGCGACCTCGCGCCGCACAAGGTCGGCACGGACGTCGTGGTTCTCGGCCACGCGTACCCTCCCGGCCGCCGCGACGCCGAGGTCCAGGTCTCCGTGCGTGTCGGCCCGATCCGCACGACCCTCGCCGTCTTCGGCGACCGCACCTGGGCGCGCCCCGCGTCCCCCGCGCCCTTCGAGCGGATGCCGCTCGTGTACGAGCGCGCGTTCGGCGGGCGGGACGAGTCCGCCGAGTCCGCCGCCGACCACGAGGTCGAGCCGCGCAACCCCGTCGGGCGCGGGTTCCGGGCCCGCCGCTCGCTCGTCGACCTCGCGCAGCTCGCCATGCCGAACCTCGAAGATCCCAGGAAGCCGCTCCGCTCGCCGGACGATCGCCCCGAGCCCGTCGGCCTCGGCTTCATCGGGCGCAGCTGGCAGCCGCGCCTGCGCTACGCCGCCACGGCGCCCGACCCCTCGTCGCCGCCTCCTGCCGGGTCGCCGCCTCCCGCCCCGTCGCCGTTCCTGCCTGCCGCCTTCGACCCTCGCTACCACCAGGGCGCGCACCCGCGCCTCGTGGCCACGCCGCACCTGCGCGGCGGCGAGCCGGTCGAGCTCGTGCACCTGAGCCCCCTCGGCCCGCAGCGCTTCTCGCTGCCCCGCGCGGCGCCTCGCGCCGTGGTCCTGATCGACTCCGAGCGCCGCCCGCTCCCGCTGGTCCTCGACACCGTGGTCCTCGAGCCCGACGACCTCCGCGCCGTGCTCGTGTACCGCGGCGCCATGTCCGTCGGTCGCGATCTCTTCCGCGTGCGCCGCATCGAGGTGGAGCCCGCGCCCGCATGAGCACCGGAGCCGTCATCACCGCCGCCGGCATGGTCACCGCCCTCGGCGACACCGCCGCGTCCACCACCGCCGCGGTCCGCGCCCGCCTCACGCGCTTCCGCGAGTGGCCGAGCTACCCCTGCCTCCCCGCCGACCCGCCCCGCCCGGAGGAGCCCTTCTCCGTGGTCGCGGCGTACACCGATCTCCCCCGCGCGCTCGACCTCCCGGTCCGCTTGCTCGCGCTGGCGCTCCAGGACCTCGCCACCTCCGGCGACCTCGCGCGCGCCGACCTGGAGGACGCCTCGTTCTTCCTCGCGCGCCCCTCGCCCGGCCCCGCCGCGCACCACCACGAGCTGCGCGACGCCTTCCGGGAGCGGCTCGCCGACGCCGCCGGGGTCGACGCCGTGACCCGCGGCCTCCTCGCCCCCGACGGGCACGCGGCGATGCTCCTCGGCCTGGCCCACGCGGCGCGCGCGGTCGAGGCCGACCCCGGCACGCCCTGGATCGTGGCCGGCGCCGACTCCCAGGTCGACGTGGGGCTGCTCGAGGCGCTCGACCACGCGCGCCGGCTCAAGAGCCGCCGCAACCTCGACGGGTTCATCCCGGGCGAGGCCGCGGCCGCGCTGCTCGTCGAGCACCGCCGCCGCGCCGAGGCCCGCGGCGCCCCCATCCTGGCCGAGATCGAGGGCTCGGGCGCCGGGGAGGAGCAGAGCCCCATCGAGAGCGGCGATCCCCCCTCGGGCGAGGCCCTCGCCGCGGCGCTCGCCGCCGCGTGCGCCGCGGGCGGCCCGCCCGCGTGGGTCCTCTGCGATCTCAACGGCGAGAGCTACCGGGCCAAGGAGTGGGGGCTCGCGCGCGTCCGCGCGCCCGCGCTCCTCGGGGGCGTCCGGGCGCTGTGGCACCCCGCCGACGGCTACGGCGACGTCGGCGCCGCGACCGGCGGGTGCCTCGCGGCCGCGTGCGTGCGATCGTTCGAGCGCGGCGCGTCCCCCGAGGCGCGCGCCGCGCTCTTCGCGGGCTCCGGCGACGGGACGCGCGCCGCCGTGTGCCTCGTCTCGGCTGCAGCGAAGAAGGCGTGAAGGAGGAGCGATATGCCTGTCACCGTAGGAGTCAACTCACGCACGGTCGTCCACGCCGCGAGCAATGGAATGACCATCGCTTTTCCGGACGTGTGCCTCACCCCCGCGCCGCCCGCGCCGCCGGTCCCCATCCCCTATCCCAACATCGCCATGTCGTCCGACGCCGCGAGCACTGCGAAGAACGTCAAGGCCGACGGCAACCCCGTCTGCCATCAGGACAGCAACTTCTCGCGCAGCAGCGGCGACGAGGCGGGCACGAACGGGGGCGTCGTCTCCGGCGTGAACATGAACAAGGCCGAGTTCATCAGCTACTCGTTCGACGTCAAGGTCGAGGGGAAGGGCTGCGCCCGCGCGCTCGATCTCATGCTCCACAACAGCAAGAACACCCCGCCCACGCCGCTCGTCCAGCCGCCGCTCATCGTCATCGTCATGGAGGAGCCCCCGCCCGCGCCCGAGAACCCCAAGGACTGGGGCGTCGACAAGATCGAGGTGTTCTGAGGGGGCGGCCGCGGAGCGAGCCTCGACCCGCGCCGCGCTGATGGACCGGACTCCCCGCTGATTCGTCCTGGAGCTCTCGCATGCCGACGATCAAGCAATACGTGAACCTCCCTGCCGCCGCGACGGGCGTGAACGGCCCTGTGCGGCAGCTGCGCGTCACGCCCAACCAGGTGCCCAACGTCGCGCCCGGCGATCGCGTGGACTGGTGGATCGAGCCCGACCCGGGCAACGAGAACCTCGCATTCCAGTCGCTGACCGAGCGCACGCGGCTCGCGCACGGCGCGGCCCCCGGCGTGACGGTCGGCGCCGGGCACCACTTCGACAACACGCTCACGTTCACGCACATCGGCGGCGACAAGTACACGATCAAGGCGTCGCGCGACGGGCAGCGGGCGCAGTTCCTCGCCACCGATGAGTTCCAGACGTGGCGAAAGCTCTATTATACGGTCTGGTACTCCGGCGCGCAGACGCTCGCGACGTACAACAACATCGATCCGCGGTTCGTGGGCGAGTTCGCGCGGCACTTCATCGAGCTGGAGCGCAGGGCGGTCCTCCCGGCGCTCGCGACCGTGGACTCGGCCCGCGTCGACTTCCAGAGCCTGTCGCAGCAGGCGGTCAGCTCGCCGACCTTCGACTGGCCGTTCATGAACGGCGGCCCGAACGCGCTGCTCAACCTGCGCGTCGGCGGCGTGCCCCCCGGGGGAGGCACGCTGACCGACAAGCCGCTTCACATGGCCTTCCTGCTGGTGCCGAACTGCTATTACACGCAGCTGGAGCGGCGCGCGTTCCCCACGGCGAACAACGCGGTCGGGAGCATCACCACGTTCCGCACCGTGTGGCGCGACCCCACGAACGGCAACAACTTCATGTGGACGGCGCAGGCGTCGTGGCCGGCGGCCGGCGCCACCGACGTGCGGGCGTACTTCACCTTCACGCCCGGGTCGCCGAACCGCGTGAACTGGAACCTCACCACGCTGCCGGGCCTCACGGCCCACCTCGCCACGCCGGGCAACACGTACAACCTCACGTTCTCGTTCATCTGGAAGAGCTCGATCAACGGCTACAGCTGGGGCAATTTCTGCGTCGTCGGGTGCACGGGCCCCGGCCGGAGCGAGACGGCGGTCCTCGGCACCTTCGTCCACGAGATGGGGCACGGCATCGGGCAGACCGTCCGGCAGGAGCCGCAGTACAGCGCGACCGGCGTGGCGCTCGCCACGCAGCTCGCCAACCCCCGCTGGTACACCGACCAGTTCGGCGGGCAGGGCCCGCACTGCAACACGAACGCAGGCCTCACGCCGGACCCGTCCACCACGTCGGGCCAGCGGTACGACTGGTGGCCCGCGCTCGGTGGGCGGCTCTGCACCATCTACCACGCCGGCCATAACAACCGCGACGACGGCGTCTTCTGCCCCGTGTGCGCCCCGCGCATCCGCCGCGTGCGCCTCGACACGCCGGCGCAGACCTCCCGCAACTGGAACCACTTTGGCTGAACCTCGCGGGCGGGGCGGGGGCGCGCTGCTCTCTCGACCCCGCGCCCCGCGCCGCGCCCACGTCGAGAGGACCCCATGGAGATCGAACCCCGGACACCCTTTGGTTTCGCCCCCCACGCGGGCTCGCCCGAGATCGCGGCCGGCAAGGAGGCCATCCGACTCGCGATCTCGCGGGTGTCCTTCGCGGCGGGCACGGTGGAGCTCGACGTCTCGGCCTCGTTCCTGTTCCCGGACGCCGTCGCGAGCCGCTACCGTGACGTCGAGGAGTCGATGGTCCTCGTCGTCCACGACATCGAGCAGGCGGACGGCGGCGCCCTGCTCGCGCGCAACACGTTCATCGAGTTCCCGGCCGGCGAGCGCGACGGCCCGAACCAGCTCGCCGAGCCCGCGCTGCCGATGCCGGGCCGCGGCAGCCTGGCGTCCGAGGGGTACCAGGGCGCCTGGCTCAACGTCACCGTCGCGTTCCCCTGCGCCGTGGCGGTGCCCCGTTACCGGCCGAGCGTCTATGTGTACCTCGTCCTCGAGAACTACGTGTCGAACGTGATAGGCATCGATCTCGTCGACAAGAAGGCCATCGAATTCTGACCGGCGGTGAACCCATGCTCGTCCGATCCGTCTCTTTCGGCCTGACCGCGGAGACACCCGCGACCTCCGGCGCGGGCGTCGTCCTCGCCGAGCCGGGCCCGCCCACCGTCGAGGGCGGCGCCCTCGTCCACGTCGTCCACGGCAGCTCGCGGGTGCCCGCCGTCGATATCGAGGTCGAGCGCGCCGAGGTGCTCCGCGGCGTCTTTCTCACGCTGATCTACGCCCCCGCGCAGGGCGGCGTCACCGTGCCTCTGCTCGGGCCGAGGCTGGTCTTCCCCGACGACATCGACGACGTGGGCGCGGACCTCGTGGGCAGCTTCCGGTGCGAGATCGTCCTGGCACCCCGGGTCGGGGCGTTCTATCTGCACGCGGCGTATCGCCAGTACGTCTCCAACGTGGTTCGCCTCATGGCCCCGCCCGGTGCCCGATGACGCCTGTTTATTCCGTTATCGTCGTCACGTGGAACAACCTCCAGTACACGGCGCGATGTGTGGACGCCCTCCTCCGCACGCTCCCCTCGGACGCGGAGGTGGTCTTCGTCGACAACGGCTCGGAGGACGGCACGCCCGCTTACCTCACCGACGTCGCGCGCCGGCTCGGGGACGCCGCCAAGACGGTCTTCCTGGACGAGAACCTCGGCCTGGCCGGCGGCGCGAACCGGGGACTCGAGGTCGCGGCCGGGGAGTACCTGGTGCTGCTCGACAACGATGTCGTGGTGACCCCGAGGTGGCTGGAGGGGCTGCGGGAGTGCATGGAGGAGGCGCCGCGGGCCGTGCCCGGCGCGCGGCGCGTCGGGCTCGTCGGGCCCGTGACGAACAGCGCGCGCGGCCCGCAGAAGGTGCAGAACCCGCCGCCGTTCCAGCCGGAGGCGCTGAACGAGCTCGCTGCCGAGCACCGCGAGGCGTTCCGCCGGCGGTGGGCGCCGTCGTTCGCCCTCTCGACCTTCTGCCTGATGATGCGCCGCGAGGTGGTCGCCGAGATCGGCGGGCTCGACGAGCGCTTCTTCCCGGTGGGCCACGAGGGCGCCGACCTCGCCTTGCGGGCGCAGGAGCGCGGCTTCGAGTGCATGATCGCGAGCGACGTGTACGTGCACCACGAGGGGAGCGCCACGCTGAGCAAGGCGTTCCCCGGCGCGCAGGGCGGCCTCGGGGCCGCGGAGCTCTTCTTCGAGAAGTGGCGCGCCCGCCGCGCCGGGAAGACGCGGCTCGTGGCCGCGTACCGCGTCAGGGACGCGGAGGCGACGCTGCGCGAGAGCCTCGACGCGACGGCGCGGTTCGCCGACGCGATCGTCGTGCTCGACGACGGATCGACGGACGGGACGGGGGCGATCGCCCGGTCGCACCCCGCCGTGGCCAGGTACGAGCGGACGGAGCTGCCGCCGGGCGTGGATGGACGGCGCGATCGCGCCCTGCAGATGGCGGCGGAGCTCGCCCCGGACTGGATCCTCGCGGTCGACGGGGACGAGGTGTTCGAGATGGACCGCGCGCGCGCCGAGCGGCTCATGCAGCTCGCCGATCCGCACATCAAGGCGCTCGGCTTCCACTGGTACACGTTCTGGGAGCCGACGCGCACGTACTTCCGGGCGGACGGCGCGCTCGGGGCCATGTCGGGGTACCGCATGTACCGGAACGAGCCGGGTCTGCGCGTCGCCCGGGGGGCCGAGGGCGGCCTGCCCGGCGGCGGCATCCCCGAGATGCCGGACGGGTGCGGGCGCTTCACCGACGTCCGCGTGCGGCGGCTCGGCTACGACACCGAGGCGTCGCGGCAGGCGCGGATCGCGCTCCACGGGCGGCCGGGCGCGGCGCGCGTGGGCGCGCCCCCCGAGCTGGCCGATCTCGCGAGCAACACGGTGACGCTGCGCAGGTATGCGCCCGCGTCCGGCGTATCGCTCTGCATCATCGCGAGGAACGAGGCGGAGCGGCTGGAGCGGTTCCTCGCGTTTCTGGAGCCGTTCGTCGACGAGATCTGCATCGTCGACAACGGCAGCGACGACGCGACGGTCGAGATCGCGCGGAGGTTCACCGACCGGGTGCGCGTCCACCGGACGGACCGGCTGGACCTGGCCGAGGTGCGCAACGTGGGCCTGGAGATGGCCACGCGGCCCTGGATCTTGAGCCTCGACCCGGACGAGGAGCTCGCGCACTGGGATCTGCCGCGCGTCGTGCGGCTCATGGACGACCTCGACGTCCACGCGTATTCCTTCGAGATCGCCAATCACCAGAAGGACGGCCCGCCCGTCATGACGATCGCCGTGCGGCTGTTCCGCAACGACGCGCGGATCCGGTACGGGCGCGCCGTCCACGAGACGGTGCAGCCGAGCCTCGACCGCCACCCGGAGCTCGTCGTCCGCCCGGCCGGCGTGGAGATCCAGCACTACGGCTTCCTGAAGGACGACGGCGTCATGGAAGAGAAGCTGTCGCGCTACCTCGAGGCGAACCAGCGCATGCGCGAGGAGGATCCGGCGGATCCGATGCCCTGGTACAACGAGGGGCTCCACCTCCTGAACGACGGCCGCGACGACGAGGCGATCGCGTTCCTCGAGAGGGCGATGGTGCTCGGCCAGCGCTTCCTCTCGCCGCGATCGAGCCTGGCGCAGATCTACCAGCACCGGGCGCTCGCGCTGTGGCAGAGCATGGTCGCCGAGCTCCCGCCGGGGCACCCCGTGCGGCCGACGGCGGAGGAGAGCGCCGCGGTGCTGGGCCGCATCACGCCGGCGCGGATGCTGGTGGGGCAGGCGCGCAGGCGCAGGCTCCAGGGGCCGTCGCATGGCGATTGAGGGGCGGCGCGCGTTCATCGCGCAGGTGACCGCGGGGGCTGGCCTCGTGGCGCTCGGCGGGTGCGGCGGCGCGCCCGGGGCGGCGGGTGCGCCTGCGGGGGCGAGGGGCGGGGCTGCGGCGGGGAAGGCCGCCCCTCCGGCAACGGGCGGGGCGGGCGCGGCGCCTGTCCTCGAGGCCGCCCTGCAGGGCGCCGTGCTCGCGCTCCGCTACCGGTACCCGAGCTCCCTCGGCGAGCGGCTCGCCGCGGCGCCGTGGGCCGCCACGCTCGTGGTCGCCATCCACCCCGCGTCGGCGTCCCCCGCCTGCCGGAGCCTCGCGAGCGGGGCGCTCCGCACCGAGGCTCCCGTGCTGGATCAGGGGATGTTCCGCGCGGCGGCCGAGGTCGATCTGGCGGAGTTCTTCGGCCTGAAGGCGCCGTTCGTGCGCTATGTGCACGCGTCGTTTCTTCACCTACGGTCCGACGTGCTGCGCGTCGCGGCCGGGTGAGCCATGAGGGACGCACCGCCGGCTCTCGCTCATCTGAGCGGCGCTGAACATCTCCGGCAAGAGCGGTAGCGGCACCGCGACGTCGTCGACGAGTACCGTGCCGAGCTGGGCGTAGCGTGAACACACGCCCCGCCCCCGTCATGGCGAGCGCACGCCGCCGTCGTCGAGGCACAGTTGCGCCCGGAGCACGCCGCCCCAGCCCTGCGACGGGGCAAGCGGGTGTCTGATGGGTCAAAACGAAAACGGCTCGCCAGGCGCCGTCCCCGCGCGGCTTGACACGGGCGAAAGTTCTACGGTTTTCTATCCGCGCTCGCCCGCTGCGGGCTCTGTGCCGTCAGCTTCGGTTTCCGCGGATCTTCGTGGTTAGATTTCTGCCAGCGCGCGGGGTCGCCGGTGCTCAGCCGTCGATTCTCTTGAGCGTCGGGCGCCTCGTAACGCCGCGGGCCGCGGGGGCGATGAAGGTGACTTCAGCGCGGCTTGAGCAGGGGTAGCGCGCGGTAGAGGCGCTCCAGCTCGTCCTCGACTTTGTTGAGAGACGTCACCGCGTTGTCACGCTTCCACTCATCTTCGTCGCTAGCGGGGGAGGCTAGCGCCGCGATCGCTGCGGTAAGCCGCGACCGCTTGTGCTTCAGGCGGGCGGCGAGCTCCGCGGCGAGCTCGATCGTCGTCTTTGACGGGAAGACATTGATGACGAGGACCTCCGCGCCGTCGGAGAGCCGGAGCAGCCCGGTGCCCGAGGCCCGGACCGTGTTCGGATCACACCACAGCGAGCGCGGCCGCTTCTCGGGGTCGATGGACAGGAGCTGCCCGAGCATGTCGGGGAAATCGCGACTCGAGTGACGGCCATTGGGCATCGGTCCGAGCGCGACTGGATCGAAGAGACGCCGCGATGCCGGCGGGATCTCCCGGCCGGTGATGCCATAATAAATGGTTGCCCCGAGGGCGTACAGATCGCTGGCCGCGCTAGGCTCACCGCGGAGCTGCTCCGGCGGCGTGTAGCTGCCGTGCCCGACCGGCGCCGCGCTCGCCGCTTCGTCGGCCGTAATCACGAATGTGCTATCCACGAGGAGGAAGGAGAGCAGGAACTGCTCGCTCTCCGGGCCGAAGACTCCGTACTTGATTCCTGGCATATCGCGCAGGAGGCCCGCCGCCTGCGCTTCAGGCGTGGCGAGGAGGAAGATGTTGTCCGGATGGACGTCGCGGTGAATGAGGCCCGCGCCGCGGAGCTTCTCGAGTGTGGAGTCGAGCTGCTCGCAGAAGCACTCGAGCACCGAGCCGGTCAGTCCGCCGACGCCGCGCACTATCGCCTGCGAGAGGCGGGTCCCCCGGATATACGGCATCTCCTCGTACACATGATTCGCGTCGTGCCAGATCCGCTGTGGTGCAAGGACGTTTCCGCCGCCCAGACCGGCGAGCCGCTCCAGCGCCTTGATCGAGATCCGGCCGCGCTCCGAGCGCTTCACGATGCAGATCCGGCCTGTCTCTTCGGCGCGGACCCGGAGGACCTCGCTGTAATGGCCACGGTACACGGTGCGAAGCACGTCGTACCCGTCGAGCGGCGACGCCCGCGCTGCGGGGCTCGGGGCTGCGGGCTGCGCGCGCGGCGCCGCCGTGGGGCGCGGCGGCTGCGCCGGCGAGAAGAGCAGCGGGGGCGCGCCGGAGAGCGCGCGCTCGGGCGCCACCCCCGCCGGTTCCCGCGGCGGGATGGGACATGTGCGCAGGAACGCCGCCATAAACGCCGCCGCCGAGTGGCAGGCGTACTCAGTCCAAGCCGGATCTCGCGTGAAGCCGACGATGTCACTGATGCCCCGGATGGCGAGGAACGGGACATCGCGGCCCTGCGCGGCCCGGTGCACGCCCCCCGACTCCATCTCGATCGCGAGAAACTGCCGCGCCGCCCGCAGCCACACCTGGATTCGCTCGGCGTCCTTCACCAGCTTATCGCTCGATGCAAGGGCTCCGGCGGTCACCTTCGGCGTGCGATCCCCGCTCCAGAAATGGCGCTCCAGCGACGCCCGGACCTTCTCCTGCCAGTCCTGGTCCCCGTAGAAGCGCTCGGGGGTGAGCTCCACGCGCGGGCGCGGAGCGCCGATGGACTCCGGTGTGTTCCAGGCGCCGAGCTCGTCCTTAATGGCCGGCAGGTTGGCCGCGAGCATGGCCGCCTCGCGGTGGATCGGCCCGCCGCCCGCCACGTACTCGTGCGATCCATCCTTGAGGACGGCCTCGACGCTGAAATCGATGATGCGCGTCGAGACTACCACGTCACCGAGCGTGAGCTCGTGGGCCGGCGCTCCCCCCGCGATCCCGGTCACGAGGAGCCAGCGGGGAGCGAGATCCTCGAGCAGATCGCGCGCCGCATCGAGCGCCTCGCCATTGCCCTGCTCGAGGCACCGGATGACGGCCAGCGAGTACGAGCTGGATCCGTTGAGAGTCATGCGGCGGAGGTTATAGACGCGGCGGCCGCGGGCGATGCCGATCCTCTCCGGGAGGCGCTGGAGCACGGCCTCGAATTCGTCCTCCCGGATCGTGATGATCCCGAAGTCGATCCCGCCCTTCCACTCAGCCGCGTCCATCCGGCAGGATTGGACCGCAGCCGGACTCCCCGCGTCAAGGGGAGTTCGCCCACGTGGGAGGCTCCTCACGGGCTCGAACTGCGCGACTTGCCTCGGGCTGACAGAACATTCGTCTCTTCGCTCCGACACGCGCCAGGAGGAGCAACGCCATATTCAACCGCCAGAGCATGGTCGCGGAGCTCCCGCCGGGGCACCCGGTGCGCCCGACGGCGGAGCAGAGCGCCGCGGCGCTGGGCCGCATCACGCCGGGGCGGATGCTGGTGGGTCAGGCGCGCAGGCGCAGGTTCCAGGGGCCGTCGCATGGCGATTGAGGGGCGGCGCGCGTTCATCGCGCAGGTCACCGCGGGGGCCGGCCTCGTCGTGCTCGGGGGGTGCGGCGGCGCTCCCGGGGCGGGGGGCGCGATCGCGAGGGCTGCGGGGGCGAAGGCCGCCCCTCCGGCATCGGGCGTGGCGGGCGCGGCGCCTGTCCTCGATGCCACGCTGCGGGGCGCCGTGCTCGCGCTCCGCTACCGGTATCCGAGCTCCCACGGCGAGCGCTTCACCGCTGCGCCGTGG
Source organism: Sorangium sp. So ce363 (assembly GCF_051520435.1). NCBI lineage: Bacteria > Pseudomonadati > Myxococcota > Polyangiales > Polyangiaceae > Sorangium > Sorangium sp. So ce363. The sequence continues at coordinate 11,593,632 of NZ_CP150333.1, forward strand.
GCCGCCACGCTCGTGGTCGCCATCCACCCGGCGTCGGCGTCCCCCGCCTGCCGGAGCCTCGCGAGCGGGGCGCTCCGCACCGAGGCTCCCGTGCTGGATCAGGGGATGTTCCGCGCGGCGGCCGAGGTCGATCTGGCGGCCTTCTTCGGCCTGAAGGCGCCGTTCGTGCGCTATGTGCACGCATCGTTTCTCCACCTCCGGTCCGACGTGCTGCGCGTCGCCGCCGTGTGAGCCGAGCGCGAGCACGCCATTCACGGCCGAGCGCGCAGGGCGTGAGCCGCGGAGCTGCGCCACGCGACCCAACGTGGGAACCGACGGCGCTCGGGTTCGACGCGCAGCCGTGATGGCAGGGCCGGCGGCCCGGCTCCCCCCGCCGGCGTGGGCGCGCAAGTCGTGTGGACAGGCAGGCCCTAGGACAGCGAACCGAAGAACTCCCGCAGATCGACGGCCAGCGCCGTGGGCGTCTCCGTCGCCAGGAAATGCCCGCCGCGCGCCAGCTCGGTCCAGCGCACGATGTGGTGGTCGCGTTCGGCCAGCCGGCGCACCGCCACGTCCTGCGTCAGCGACACGGCCACGGCCGTGGGCACGGTGCCGCGCGGCTTGGGCACCCAGCCGGACGGGTCGTTGAAGGCTTCATAGTACAGGTTGGCCGAGGGGCCGCTGGTGCCGGTGAACCAGTACAGGCTCACGTTGTCCAGCAGCGCGTCCAGGCCCACCGCGTCCTCCGGCAGCGCGGCCGCGGGATCGGTCCATTCCTTGAACTTCTCGACGATCCAGGCCAGCTGCCCCACCGGCGAATCATGAAGCCCGTAGCTGAGCGTCTGCGGCCGCGTGCCCTGGATGTGCGCGAAGCCCATCATCCGGTCGCGGAAGTTCTGTAGCCGTTCCAGGCGCTGCTGCTCCGAGGCCGTCAGGCCTTCCAGCTCGGCGGGGTCGCCGGAGGGAAACGTCACCAGCGCATTGCAGTGCACGCCTCTGACATGCTCGCTGTCGATGCGGCCCAGCTCCGCCGCGATGAACGCGCCCACGTCGCCGCCTTGCACGCCGTAGCGTGTGTAGCCCAGGCGCTGCATCAGCGCCGCCAGCGCACGGGCACAACGGCCGTGGTTCCAGCCGGCGTCGGCCAGCGGCATCGAGAACCCGTGACCCGGGATCGACGGGATCACCAGGTGGAAAGCCTGCGATGGGTCGCAACCGTGGCGGCGCGGGTCGGACAGCGCGTCCACCACGCGGTCGAACTCGGCAAAGCTGCCGGGCCAGCCGTGCAGCAAGAGCAGGGGCTGCGCGTCCGGCTCGGGCGAGCGCAGGTGCACGAAGTGGATCGTCTGGCCATCGATCCGGGTGGTGAACTGCGGGCGGCTGTTCCAATGGGCCTCGCAGCGCCGCCAGTCGTACTGGTGCTGCCAGTGCGCCGCCAGCCGCTGCAGGTAGGCCACCGGCACGCCCCTCACCCAGTCGCCGCCCGGCAGTTGCGCCGGCCAGCGCGTGCGCGCCAGGCGTTCGCGCAGGTCGTCGATGTCGGCTTGCGGAATGTCGATGCGGAAGGGGTGGATCTCGGAGTCGCGGTGCATGGGCGTCCTCGGGTTGGTCGATATCGCCGGTGCGAGCCGGCGACGCGACCGTATCCACCGGCGTGGGCCCGGTCTTGGAAGAAAACGACAGGCTCACGCCTCGCCGGACCGCCTGGGCCCTCAGCGCCCAGGCCGGGGCCGGGCCGCAGCCCGCGCCACTTCGCCGGGCGTCCTGCCCATGATCCGCTTCAGCGAATTGCCCAGGTGCGCCTGGTCGGCGTAGCCGCAGGCGGCAGCCACGTCGGCCGGCGCATCGCCATGCATCAGCTGCTGCAGCGCCGCCTGCGCGCGGTGGATCTGCGACAGCTGCTTCGCCGTGAGACCGGTGGCGCTCAGGAACCGGCGCTGCACCGAGCGCAGGCTGGTGCCGGCGGGATCGCCTTGCAGCACGCGAAACACCACCGGATCCGCCACCAGCAGGCCGGCCCCGATGAGGCGTGCCACCAGATCGTCGGCGTTCTCGAAGTCGGGCACCTCGAAGGCTTGCGGCCCCAGCAGGAACGAGCGCGAATTCGCCAGCGGGCGCAGCACGCCCTGGTCCAGCATGCCCGTCGCGGGCACCCCCGGCATGAACACGCCTGGCCGGAAGGCGATGCTCAGGTACTCGTCGCCGGTCTCGTAGCCCAGCGTCACCGGGTGCGTGATCAGACCGGTATGTAGCACCTGCAGCCGGCCGCGGCGCTTCATGAACACCAGGTCCCAGCAGCCGTCGGGCAGGGACTGGTCCTGCGCGTCGTCGCCGTAGGCGACGTGCGAGATCCGCTGCACCAGCGCATGGTCGCTGCCGCGGATGGAGCGCGTGGTCCTCATGGACAGCTTCCCTTCGTCATGCTGCGCAGTATGGCCGACCCGCGCCGCCAGGCGAATTCCCACGCCGGGCGCGGGCGGCTGCGGTCCACCGCGAGCCCGGGTGGATCGCAGTCGCCCCTCTCCAGCTAACTGGCGTCGCTCAGCGATGAGGAGGCCTGTCGTCGCCGGAGGGCGAACGCGGCGAGGACCGCCGTCAGGAGGCCAAGGGTGTGATTCCCGCCGACGCCCGCGGCGCGGCAGCTGCAGCCCCCGCCGTCACTGGAGGTGTCGCCGCCCCCGCCGGCCGCGCCGGTGCCGCTGCCTGCGCCCGTGCCGCCCGTGCCGCCTGCCTCACCCCCGCCCGAGCCGGTGGTGCCGCCGCCCATCCCGCCCGAGCCGGTGGTGCCGCCGCCCATCCCGCCCGAGCCGGCGGTGCCGCCGCCCGCGCCCCCGTCGCCGGAGGGCCCCGGCGGCGGCACCGTCGCGCAGTCGCCGAGCGAATGTTCGAGCGCGCCGAGCGTGAAGCTCCCGCTGCCCGGCCGCCCGCGCGCGCAGTAATCGTCGGTCACCGCGGCCTCGGCGGGCGCTTCGCCGACGAGCGACGCCACATCTCCTTTGAGGTGCAGGTCGCCGAGACTCGGATTTTCGTACCACGTTTGGAACGTCGCGAGTCCCACCTCGGCCAGGTTGTCACTCTCCTGATGCGTGCCCCCGTCGCGGTCGCGGATCTTGCCCGTGAGCACGTTGCCGCGCGCGACGCCGCTGGTCGTCGCGAAGCGGAAGTCGATCCCGCTCGTCGCGATCAGCGTATTGAAATGAAGCCGCGTGTCCGTCGCGCGGTTCAAATAGATCCCGACGTCCGAGCAGCTCGCGATGATGTTGTTCCGCATCGTTCCGCCGGTGTGCTCGACCTCGCAGGGCACGTCGGGGTCGTAGGCCGGGGCGCAGTACTGCGCCCCCGTGCCGCCGCCGCCGAACGACAGCCCGATGCGCGCCCCGTCCGGCGAGCCGGCGGTGGTGCAGACGACGAGGTTGCGCTCGAAGAGCCCGTCCGAGCCGCCGCTCTTCATGAACGCGGCGTAGCTCACGGTGTCGCCGCCGTCTTTCTGGAAGTCGTGCAGGTAGCTGTCGCGCACGGTCCAGCGCTTGCCGCCGTCGATGTTGATCTTGGTGACGGGCCTGCTGGTCCTGCGCGGGTGGGTGTCGAACAGCTCCGATCGCTCGATCAGCCCGTCGTCGGGGGCCGTCCAGACGCCCTCCACCTGCGCGGCGTTGATCTTGAGCTGGGCGTTGAAGTCCCGCACCTTCGAGCGGCGGAGGGTGAAGCGGCTGGCAGCGCCGAACACGTGGAACGCATGCTCGCAGTCCGAGTCGTCGGCGCAGACGCCGCGGATATCGAGGTCTTCGAAGTGCCAGTTCGGGCCGCTGACCTTGAAGCCTTCGAGGCCCGACAGCTCGACGATCGCGCCGAGCGGCTCGGCGGCGCGCACGACGATCGGCGCGGCCTCGGTGCCTGCGGCCGCGCAGGAGACGCCGTCGAAGGCGTAGGTGCCCGAGGCGAGGACGATCTCGTCGCCGGCCTTGGCCGCGCCGATCGCGGCGACGAGCTCGTCGGTGGTGCCGACCGGCACGACGGCCGCCGCGGCGGGGGCGGCGAGGAGGAGGAGGGAGGTGAGCAGGGCGAGCGGAGCGACGGGCGCGCGGCGTAGCGACATGGCTGCAAGAATGCGCGGGTGCGCTCGTCCGTCAAGACGGCGCGTGCGACGTGTGACGGCCGTGCTCACGCGCGCGGGGCGAGCACCTGAAAGCGCCGTCCGCTGGATAACACGTACGGGTCCTCGCCGGTTGCGAGCACGTCGTGCCGCTGGCTCAGCTGATGACCCGGCTGGCAGCAGGCGAGCGTGTAAGCGACGTTCCAGCGCAGCCGGGCGAGGACATCGTCGATGGGGACGTGGGCGTGCACGAACGTGACGAGCACGGGCATGTCGGGCAACGCGTTGAGCCGTTCGATGGCCGTGAAGACGTCGGCGCGTTGCCAGGCGAAGCGGCGGACGCCGAATCTGGTGCGCCAGGCCTCGACCAGCGGCTCGTTGAGCACCGGATCGACGCTGACGTTCTCAGCCTCCGTCTTCAGCGCGAACAACGCCCCGGTGCGGGCGTGGGCGCCGTCGCCGACGTGGATGACCCGGCACGGCGCGCCGGACATGAAGGGCCGCAGGTGCTCGAGCGCCGAATAGCTCTCGGTCATTTCTTTGGCGGGGCGCGTGGCTTTGGCGAAGAGCGGCCACAGGGCTTCGAACGACCCTCGACGCATCAGGCGATCCAGGTAGTCGCTGCTCGCTGGGCCAGCGTCGGTGTGCGGATTCACGGCGGTCGTTCTATCACCGGGCGCCGGAGCGCGTGGCCCAAAGCGAGAGCTCGACCGTTCGCCGTCAGCTTTGTTGGCATTTTTAGCGGGAAATTGAACAGGGAGACGGGGAAATTGGTGGGATTTTATTCCTCGTCTCCCCGCCTCCTTGTGAATTTTCCCGACAAATTCGGGGGGATGCTTCAGCTCGCCGTCCAGAGCCGCTTTCCGTCATCCACCGCGATCGTGCTGGTTCGCGCCCTCTGGTACATTCGAAGCCGAGATCGATCCTTTGCCCGCCTTTTGGCTTTCGGAGGCTCCATGTCCTCTCGTTCCCGCTCGCTCCCGCCCGCGCTCGCCGCCCTCGGGGTCGCCGCCCTCGTCTCGCTGCCCGGCCAGGCGCGCGCCGACGGGCAATACACTTTCTCGGGCGGGGTCTCCGTGTCGCTCTCGTTCGGCCAGAAGCTCGCCTTCGGCCTGGGCGCCGACCTCCGCGCGGCGGTGGCGCCTGAGGCCAGCGCTGCTCCCGCCTCCGGCGGCGCGCGACGCCGGCCGGCAAGCGGCGCTCGTGCGGATGGCGCTCGAGGCGTGGCACGACGGCTGTCTCGGTGAGGGCGCGGCGGCGACCCGGGCGCGCCGGTCGCTCGCGGGCGCGAAGGACGCGGGCGTGCGCGCGGCGCTCGGCGAGATCGCGCGCGCCGAGGCCGACGCCGCGTGGGACGAGACGTGGGCGGCGGCGCGGCGCGACGGGGAACGGATGCTCAAGCGGACGCTCGCCGTGGTCGGCTGATCCCGGTGAGGGGCGCGCGAGCTACGCCGAAGCGAGCGCCTTGATGTCGGCGACCTCGAGCACCTGCTTCGGCGCCCCGCTCGTCACGGAACGCACCATCGCGCGCTCCACTTCTTCGAGCTTCAGGGCCGGGAACACGAGCTTCATGAGCGGGACGAGCGGAAGCAGGAAGCGGTAGGCTCGCTTCAGGTTCTTCTGTCCCGGCACCGGCGTCATCAAGCCCGGCCGGAAGTTGTAAACGCCGCGAAAGGGCAGGCGCATGAGCGCGTTCTCGGCCTTGCCCTTCACGCGCGCCCACATCACCCGGCCCTGCTCGCTCGAGTCGGTGTGCGCGCCCGAAACGTGCGTGAGCACCATGCCGGGATTGAGGCGCGCGAGCGCCGTCGCGAAGGCGAGCACCGTATCGTACGTGATCGCCGTGTAGTCCGCCTCGCTCATGCCGACCGAGCTCACGCCGGCGCAGTAGAAGCACGCGTCGTAGCCCGAGAGCCGCGCTTCGAAGGCGCCGAGCTCGCGAAAGTCGGGGATCAAGCACTCCTCGAGCTTCGGGTGCGCGTGCCCCGACGGCCGGCGTGCCACCGACAGGACCCGCTCGACCGTGGGATCCGCGAGACAAGCGAGCATCACGCCTTCGCCGACCATGCCGGTCGTTCCGGTGACGATGACCTTCATGGCCGCCATCTTCGACACGAAGCGCCGACGGCGTAAACCCTGGAACGAGCGAGCGTACCCTTTCTTTCACCTGGATGGCGGCCTCCGGATCTCGATCCGATTCGTGTAGCTGCCGGCGGCGTGACCCACGCTGTCCCAGCCGCGCCCCACGCTCGTCCCGGCCAACGTGAGCGTGAGGTAGGCCGCGGACGAAGGGGCGTTCGAGGCGAGCCCGAACTCGAACGCATTCTGGGGCAGGCCCCAGCCGGCGGTGGGTGAGAGCTCCGTCGAGAGCTGCCGTGACCAGTCGCGGAAGACGATCGTCGCGAGCTCGCGGGGTGGCGACTCTCCCTTCTCGACGAGCACGACACTCAGGGGTTCGCCGCGGGCGAGCCGGCCTTCGCCGAGCGTCGTGAACGGCCCCTTCTCGGCATCGCTCGCCTGGACGACGCGAAACGCGCCGCCGGCGTCGAGGTACGCGAAGCGCGCGGGCGCGCCGAACGGATAGTCGAAGTGGATCACCTCGACAACGACCTCGGGGCAAGGCGAGAACCGCAAGCCGAGCCGGCGATGGCCGGTGATCGAGACGCGCGTGAAGGAGTTCAGGTGCGAGAACACGGGCACCTGAAGCGCGGTTCGTGCGTCGATGGCGGCAGATTGATCCGAAGTGGCCCTCACGCGCAGGCTCCCCTCGTCCGCGTAGTCCACCGCGAGCTCGCGATCGGCGCGCTCGAGACGACGAACGGGCGAGTCGCCGCGCCATTGCAGGGGCGCGAACACGGTCCAGAAACGATCCGGCGAGCGCGAAATGAACTCGAGCCGCGGCTCGACGACGATGCCCACCGCACCCGCCTGCACCGAGACCTCACCCGAGTCCGGTACCGCTCGAAGCCACGGAGCCACGTCGAACGAAGCGGGCCCAGCGAGTGCTCGCGTCCAACGATCGCCGCCGAGCTCGACTTCGGGCGCAGCAAACGGAGCTGTCGAGGGCTCCGGCGCCCGCTGCGCGGCCACGAACCCCGCACCGCAAACGACACCGGGCAGCGCAGCGAGCCAGGTCAGCCGCGGCGGGACCCCGAACCGCCACCACGCCATCGCGAGGCCCAGCGACAAGACCACCGCCAGACAACCCGCACCGAACGCGACCGTCCCGCCGCTCTCCGAAAACATGGTCCCCGCAGCGAGAGCAACCCCGAGCCACGCCGCCGGAAAGAGCAACAGCAACACACGCGCACCCGTCGACCGTCGCGCGGCCAGAACACCGACGGCGATCACGCTCCCGACCGCGACCGCCGGCAGGGCGCGGTTCGCGAAGAAACGCGCGTGAAGGAGGGGAAAACCGCCGGGAAGCAGCTCCCAAGCTGCAATCGCGGCGGCAGCATGCGCGAGCAACGCCAGCGACCACGACACCCCGACGAGCGCCGCCGAGGTCGCTCTGGAGCGGCCAGCTGCTCCGCGATCAGGAGAACTTCGTTCTTTCAGAAGCCAGCTGCTCCTTGGACTCGCCGGAGGGGTTAGGCGGCGCTGTGAGGCTCATGCCATGTGCTCGATGCCAGCGGGCATGTTGACCCAAGAGTGCATGCGCTCCTCGTAGACCGAGAACGTTGGGGCTGGAAACTCAGGATCGGCGAATGCGCCAACGGGTATTGCCACGGACTCTGGATGACCTTCGAGGGTGTAGTAGACGGTGGCACCGCAGCGAGGACAGAATCTGAATGTGCTTCTTGTGCCTTCGTCTCCGACGCGGACGTACTCGACGCTCTCGCCGACGATGGTGACTGCTTCGCTTGAGAAGCGAGCCTGAGCACCGAAGACGCTGCCGGTACGGCGCTGGCACGCTAGACAGTGGCACACCGAAACGCGAACAGGCTCGCGAGCAGTTCTCGCTTGTAGTTGGCCGCAGCTGCAGGATGCTATTCGAGGTGTCATGGGCAGTGAAGTGGTTTCCATTGCGCCGCCTAACTATCAGTCGATTGGTCAACCGAAACCGCCGGACCAGGTCCGTCTAGCTCGTCGCCTTTTGTAACCTCCCCCCACGGAAAGTCTCACGGATCGGCTCTGCGCCGCAAGGCTCAAATGCTGTCCCGCGCCATAGGGTAGACCCGTCTAACACCGGCGGCAGTCGCTGCCTTTCCAGGGGGCCGGGGGCGGGTGGAGGGGAACGGCGGACGCGCTCCTACGCCGAAGATCCCGCTTGTGAGGTACCATGGCGTGATCGCGCCTCGCTCGTCGTGGCGCTCTCTCGTGACGCCCAAACCCCCCGCCCAGCTTGCCAATCAGCGGCATGACCACAATCTGGGCCCCTTCCCTCCCGTGGGCGCTCGCCCGCTCTTTTTTTGGACACGCTACACAGTCACGCCCCGGACGAGAACCGTGTTTCACGGTGCCGGCCAGGGCGCGTGCCGGATCCAGCGCTATTTCAGCAGGTTGTTCGCTTCGAGGCTTCGGAGCGAGTTCGAGAGGCTGACCAGGTTGTTGTAGTTCGAGGTCATGCTCTCGCTGATCGAGTCGAGCTGCTCTTCCTTTTCCTTGCCCTCGATGCCGCGCTTCAGCTTCTTCGCCTCGGCGAAGAAGCGGTCGGCGGCGTCCGCGTAGGCCTTGAACGTCGCCTGCGGCGTGCCCTTCCCCTTGGTGAAGGCCTGGAGCTCGTTGTACGCGGTTTCGACCGTCGGATAGAGCGCCAGGAAGCCGTCACGCTTCACGCTCACGAGCTTGTTCGCCTGATGATTGAAGTAGCGAAACTGGTAGCTGTACGTGTTCTTGTCGGTGTGTTCCTTGAGCTCCTCCTCGGCCTGCTTGAGCGCGATCTCGGAAAGCGCCGTTTCGAACTTGTTGATGTCCTCGCGAAACGCAGCGGCCTCCTGCAGGAACTGGGTGTGCAGCGTCTTGCCCTTGGCGCCCTTGTCGTCCTTGAAGTCCTCGGCCTGGAAGTAGCCGTGCACGGACTTGTAGGTGACGGCGACCTTCTCGATGTCCGTGACCGTCGCGCTCGCGAGCGGTTCCAGGTGCTTGAGCGAATCGGGCGCGATCTTCGCGGCCGCCGCGAACTCCTTCTTCGCTTCGGCGATCTTGCCCTCGGCCGACGTGTGCTTGGGAAACAGGTGATGCTTCTTGCCTTCCACCGGCCCACTCTCCGGGAACTCCCGGTAGTAGTTCTTGATCATGTCCTGCGGGTCGCCGATCAGCGCGTTGAAGCCAGTCGCGTAGTGACCCATCGCCTCTACCGCCGTGGAGCTCTTCGCTGGATCGTTCGAGTTCCCCTGCACGGCGTCGGTGGCCATGCCCGCGATCTTCTTGCAGGCGGGAGCGCCCGCCGTCACGAGCACCAGCGCCAACACCCTGTACAAAGCACGCATCGCTGCTCTCACCCTTTTTTTTCGTGGTTTTCTGCCCATCGGAGAGCCGCCTATCGTACGAAGTCGATAGGCAGGTCTTCCTGCTCGAGCCACATTACCTCGAAAGTCGTCCGCGTTTACACACCTTTCGCGAGCGCCGCTCGGCACATGGCCGGCCGGTGGATCGAGACATAAAGAAACGCGCACCTCGCTCACTTCAGTCGTGAGTCGTACCCAACAATGCGGGCCAGCGAGCCTGATGCAAGAACCGCGCCTGCCTCAAGGTGACGGCCGATGACGAAACAGTCTGGCCATCGCCGCGGATGACGATCAGGGTCGCGAGAGGCTCGTGCGGTACTGCATCCGCCCGGCCTTCGCACTCGATCGAATCGAGCTCCTGCCCGGCGGGGGCATAGCGTACTTGATGAAGACACCTCGGCGGGGACGCACTCACCGCGTCATGAGTCCAATGGAGTTCATGGCCCGGCCCGCGGCTTTGTTTCCTACGCCGAAGCTCCCGCTTGTGAGGTACCATGGCGTGATCGCGCCTTGCTCGTCGTGGCGCTCTCTCGTGACGCCCAAACCCCCGGCCGCCGTCGTCGAGGCACGGCTGCGCCCGGAGCACGCCGCCCCAGCCCTGCGACGGGGCAAGCGGGGGTCTGATGGGCCAAAAACGGCTCGCCAGGCGCCGTCCCCGCGCGGCTTGACACCGACGCGCTAGCGCGCCCCACGCGCGGCACCCACGCGCGCAATCGTGCCCATCCATCCGATCACCGAAAGCGCCGCGAGCTTCTGAAGCGCTGGCAAAAAGACGTGGCAGCCCGGCACCGCGATCGCATACGCGTAGTACGCGGCGTCCGCGCTGCCGAGCGCGAGCGAAAACGCACCGAGCCACGCCGAAAAGCGCAACGGTGACGAGCGGCTTTCGCCCGCATTGCCCCGTGCAAACGCGCCGGTCACGCCCAGGAGCGTCGCCAGCAGCCCGGGGATCGTCGCGACGAATACCGACACTTCGTGGAGCAGCGGCGAGACCACGGACGGCAGCCACGCGATCAGGTTCGTGCCGGCGGCGGAGAGCAGCCCGAGCACCCGAACCGTGCCGCCGAGCCGGCCGCCGAGCAGGGCGCCGTGAACCCACCAGAACGGGACGAGCGCGAGGGAAAAGCAGACGAACGAGGCCTGCGCGAGCGAGCGCGCGCGCGTGTTCTCCACCCCGCGCTGGGTCACGGGCTGCGTGAGGTCGCAGAAGAAGTTGCCCCAGAATTCGTAGCCGGGCGCGTTCGCGTCGCAGAAGGTGCCGCCCGGATACGCGGCCGCGGCGAGCGCGGTGAGGACGAGAAACGCGGAGACCCCGACCAGGATCAGAGCGGGTGCGACGCGGGTAGGCTGCCCCACGCGCTCGAGAATAGCACGAGGGCCGAGGCGTTCCGGGTTATGCTTGAAGCTCTGGCGCGCCCGGGCCGCTTCACCATGGTGTATCGCGTCACGCACGTCACGAGCGACGAGTACGCGGAGCCCGTTTCCATCTGGCACAACGAGGCGCGGCTCACGCCGCGGTCCACGAGGCCTGGAGCACGCCGCCCCAGCCCTGCGACGGGGCAAGCGGGTGTCTGATGGGCCAAAACAAAAGCAGCTCGTCAGGCGCCGTCCCGGCGGGGCTTGATACGGGCGAAAGTTCTACGGTTTCCTATCCGCCCCATCGCGCCAACCTACAACGACGGTGCGGCGCATGGCCGGGGCTGGCCGGCGATCTTCCCGCAGGCGCGCGGCGCCTTGGAGGGGCGGCGTGAGCCCGGCCGGCCAAGGCGCGCCGCGCGGGCCGGGGGCTGAGCGGCGGGGGCATGGAGGGGCCCCGGAGGGGTCGACGTGGGGTCGACCCTGGTTGGTTCAACCCGAAGCCTCCAGCAACGCCGCGTCGTGCGCCTCGGCCCCGGGCCCGAGCGGCTGGCCGTAGGAGAACTCGACGTAGTTGCCGTCCGGGTCCTTGAGCGCGCAGAAATAAGCCACCGGATAGGGCAGCTCCTTGGGCGGCCAGGCGAGGTGCGCTCCGCCGCGGCGCGCGATCTCGTCGACCGCGGCGCGGCTCTCGAGCGCAAACCCGAAATGACTCATGTCCTCCGGCGCCTGCGGCGCGCGCTGGCCGCCCTCGATCATCACCAGGACGAACGTCCGCTCCTTCCCGTCCTCGGCGAGCCAGGCGACCCGCGTGCCGGCGTCGCTGCGCTCGTGAACCACCTTGAGCCCGCAGAACTCGCGATAAAAGGCGATCGTCGCGTCGAGGCTGCCTACGTGGAGCGCGACGTGGGTCATCATCGGTTTCATCATAAACTCCCCTTCTTTACTCCCCGGCAGCGTAGCAGACGAGCAGACGCGGGAGCAGCGGGGCCGCGCCCCGGCGCGTGATGCTCGGCGACGGCGTTGCCCTCATGCACACGCCGGGCTACACCATGGGGAATCACTCGCTCGTGGTGGACACCTCCGAGGGGCTCCGCGTGCGATGATCGCGAGGTGCCGCGCGCCCACGCTGCTGGGGATTCGGTCTCCGTCGTCGCGAGCAGCGACGGCCACGGACGTGGCGGGAGAGCGTTTCGGACGTCACTCCCAAAGACGCCTGCTCCTGTTGCGACGCGCACTGACCTGCTCTAACCCTGGGTTCCAGAGGCGCGTGGGCCTCAACGAGCTGGAGTGTGTGTCGTGGGCGCAGTCTGCCGCCGCCGGAGTCCCGCCCGTCGCGCAGCGCTCATCGCTTGCGCGGTGCGCCGGCGAATGGCTAGCTATGACGAGTCCCATCGGGAGGGAGCCATGCAGCTTAACGTGGGTAGCCCGCGCGCTGTCCAGAGCATCTACTTCCTCGCGATCGCCCCGGCGCTCTTCGCCTACTGCATGTCGGGCACGTTGCTCAGCGACGAGAGCATGTACGTCACCGCCGGGGCTCTGGCCCAGGACGGCGAGCTGTACGGCGATTTTGCCTATCTTCAAGCGCCGGTGCTGCCGCTCCTCTACGCCGCCCTGTTCCGGAGCGCTGCGCCGGGCCACGATTACCTCCACGTCGCGCGCGTGGTGACATTCTGCTTCCTGCTCACGGGCGTCGTCGCGATCTACGCGGCAACGCGGCGGCTGCTCGGCCCCTCCCACCGGGCGGCGCCCGCCCTCGCGGCCACGCTCTTCGCCGGCAACCATGTCATCGGGCAGCGCGCGGGGTCGTCGTGCAACGACATGGCAGCGCTCACCCTCTGCGTCGCGGGGGTGTGCTGCCTGCTCCCGCCCCCCGGGGCGCCCGCGCCTCCGCGCCTGGGCCGCGCGCTGCTGGCCGGGTTCCTCGTGGCCCTGGGGGTCTCGACCAAGATCTATCACGCGCCGCTCCTCGCGCTGTCACCCGTCCTGCTGCTCGCGTGCTCGCAGGCGGCTCCGCCGCGGGATCGCCTCGGGGCGCCGTTCCTCTCCTACCTCGGCGGCGCGATGCTCGGCCTGGCCCCCGTCCTCATCGAGCTCGCGCGCGAGGGGCGGGTCTTCGTGTTCAACGTGATCACGTATCACACGGTGAACTCGCGGTGGCGCGTCATGGAAAGTCACCATTATACCTCGCTGTCTGGCAAGGCGAGGGCCCTCTGGGACGTGCTGGCGATGCCGACGGCGGGCATGCTCGTCGCCCTCCTGGCGGCGCTGGTCCTCGTCGTTGCCTGGACCGCCTGGAGGGATCGACGTCCCCTTCGTACCGTGTTCCCGACCGACGCAGCCGCCCTGGCATCGCTCGCCGGCGCCGCCTTCGTGACCGCCCTCGTGACCTCTCCGGTCTGGGGACATTACTTCATGATGGTCGTCCCCTTGTCGCTGCTCGCCGGCGCCGCCTGTTATCGCTCGCTCGCGCAGCGCCCGGCGAGCCCCTGGCTGCGCGTCTGGTCGGCGCTCGCGATCGCCGTGGCCCTCTTCCACGGGGTCCGGCTCGCTCGCTACCTCCCGCACCTCGCGCGGCCCACCGGCTGGAGGCCGGCGGAGGTCCACGCCGAGGGCCTGAGGCTCCGCGACGCGATCGTCGCGGCGGGCGGCGCGCGCGCCGCGTCGGGGAGGGTGGCGACGCTCTTCCCTCTTTACGCCGTGGAAGGGGGCCTCCCCGTCTATCCGGAGCTCGCGACGGGCGCGTTCCTCTACCGCGTCGGCGACCTCGTCCCCGCATCCGTCCGTGCCGCCGTGGTGGCGACCTCACCCCTGACGATTGGTGAGCTCCTGGAGCGCGAGCCCCCTGGGGCCATCCTCGTCGGCTTCGAGACCGAGCACGGTCTCGAGGCCCCGCTCCTCCGGTACGCCCGCGAGCACCACTACCGCGAGGCAGCTGCGGGGGGCCTGAAAGGCACCCTCTACGTGCGGCCGGCGCCCGGGGGCGGCCCGATCGCGGACGGTGGAGCTACGCACTGAAGCCGGCCTCGGGATCTCGGCGCGCACTCGGCGAGGAGCGCCGCGGCGGCGCCTCACCGGCTCTTCTCGACGCAGCGCCGCTCCTCATCCTCGCCGCGGACGAAGCGCCCGGGTTAGCGCCGCGATCCCGCGGGCGCGCCAGCGGTAGGCCGTGCTGACCGGCGCGTCCTGCTGCTCGGCAGCCTCCTCCATCGACATCTCGAACATGTCGTGAGCTGCGATCACCGCGCCCTCGTGTTCGGGCAGCTGGTGCAAGGCCTCGAGGAAGGCCCGGCGCATCTCCTCGCGCTCGATGGTCTGATCGGGAGTCGGCGCCTCGTGTACCGCGTGCGGCGGGGCCGCAACGATCTCCTCGCGGTGCACCCGGGCACTCTCGAGGTGATGGCGGACGCGGTGATAGGCCAGCGCCCGCAGCCAGACACGAAGCGCCTCCGCGGGCTGCACGTCCGGGTCGGGGCGGTAGCGGCCCTCCTCCGAAGCCTCCCACGCTGCGAGGAGGACGTCTTGCGCGAGGTCTTTGACGTCCTCGCGTGTCGCCCGGGTACCTCGAAGGTAACGCGCGACGAGGGCGCGGACGAGGCCCACCTGCGCGGCGAGCTCGGCAGACGCAAGGCGCCTTGCCGCGAAGTCCCGCCCCGCGCGGTAGATGGCCGCGAGCGCGAAGAGGACGAGATGGCATAGCGCTACGTCGAATCCCGAGACCGCCATATGCTCGCCAGGTGGACCGCGATGAGGGCCATGAACATCACGATGAGGATCTGCTGGGCTCTCTGCCAGGTCAGGAAGATGTTGCCGCGGTAGGGCCCACCCGTGACCATCGCGAGCTCGACAGAGACGATGATGCCGGTTGCAACCGCCTTGAGCGACAGCGGCTCACGCGACCGAAACCAGACCAGGAGACATCCGAGCGACGCGCACATCGCCGCGAGCTCGACGGCCAGATAGAGACGCTGGAGGTCTGCGCCGCGCGGGTAGGTCGCCACCATGAAGGCCATGGCGGTTGCGTAGGCGATCAGGACGCCCCAGGGCCGGCGCTTCGTGAAGACCCAGATCGCGAGCGCGGCGACGCCGGCGGGCCAGGCGATGAACAGAGCGCCGTCGATATCGACCGCCACGCGCTCCCAACCGATGAACGGGATGGCCGCTGGATCAAGGCCCTGCGCCCGGATGGCGTCGCGCGCCGGCGCGATGACGAGCTCCCGCAGCGCGCGCCGACCGAGGTTCGCGAGCAGGTAGAGAGTCAGGAGCCAGGCGATCGGCCGGTGATCGGGCTTCCGACGCGCGATAGCCCACGCGAGCGCGGCCGCCCCCGCGGTCGCCGCATAGGCCAGGAGCACCAGGTTCATGGCCCAACCACCCGCCCCGCCGCCAGCGAAGGGCCGGACGTGGGGAGCAACATGCGGGCGAGGCTACTTGGCCAGGCCAAGGAGGCCAAAAACCCGAGGCAGATCAGCGGGAGGCGGCGAAGGGAGAGCGAGTCGGGCGGGCGCCGGAGCAGCCGGCGGAGAGGTGCCTTAGGAGCGCGGGCGCCGGTGGCGGCGCACGATGCCCAGCCCGAAGCCGAACACGGCCAGGAACTGCGCGAACCAATGGGAAACGATGTGGGGATCCGGCGGTTCGATGGAGAGCATGGCCGGGAGGGTACCAGGGCCGGTCCGCGGATGTCGTCCGTTTTCTTGGCCCGGCGGGTCGACCTGTGACACGCGCGCACGCGCGCGAGGCGACGCCGCTGTGTCAAGCGGGAGATCGTGCCCGAGTGACGACCTTCGCCGCACGCTCACCTCGACGGCGTCGCGACCGCCGATCGGACGCGCAGCGCGCGGAGGCTACCTGGGCTGCCGGCGGATGGGTGACGATTTCGTGAGAAAGGATCGGGGGTATCCGTAAGAGGCGCCAGGGCGGGCGCCAGCGGAGCACCGGTGCGCTGCGCGGCCAGCGCCACCGCGACGGAGCCGAGGAGCCGGCCTTCGTCCAGAAGTTCGCCTGCTGGTTCCCGCAGCTGCCGATCGAGGCCGCGCAACCGGACACGTCGGAGGAGCTCCGCCGTCGCCTGGCGAGGGGGGCACCGTACTCGCGCGCCTCCAGGCGCTGCGCCGCTGCGCGAGCGCCTGCGGCGGCCTGGATCCGCACTCCGCGCGGTGCCCCTGCACGGCAGCGTGGGCGACGGCGGAGGGGCGCTTCGCTGAGGGCTCGGGCTCGGGGCAGGAGGGAGGGCAACACGAGGTCGGCTGCCATGGAAAGCAGTCGGCCGGGCGATCTCAGGTAACGGCAGGATGGCGCTCTCCCTCCGTCGAGGGGAACCTTGGGTTTGGCAGACAAGGACCCAGAAAGGAGAGCGCCGATAAAGAGAACCAACGGATTGGACGTGCATGCCACCAGGGTCGCGAGAGGCTCGTGCGGTACTGCACCCGCACGGCCTTCGCGCTCGATCGAATCGAGCTCATGCCCGATGGGCGGATAGCGTACTTGCTGAAGACACCTCGGCGGGGACGCACTCACCGCGTCATGAGTCCAACGGAGTTCATGGCCCGGCTCGCGGCTTTGATTCCTACGCCGAAGCTCCCGCTTGTGAGGTACCATGGCGTGTTCGCGCCTCGCTCGTCGTTGCGCTCTCCCGCGACGCCCAAACCCCCCGCGCGCGCCGCGAAGCCTGAACCGTGCCCGGGCCACGTGCCTCGGCCCGCTGCACCCGCGCCTGCGCCTGCGCCTGCGCCTGCGTCGCCTGCACCAGCATCAGCGGGAGCCGCGACGCCCCACACGTGGTCGTCGCGTTCGTCTAGACTCGGCGCATGGTGGAACCGCTGTCGGAGGTCCGTCGGCTCGGAAGCCTGAGCTTCGCGAAGCGGGGGCGGGCGCTTGCCCTGCTCGCACGCGGCTGGGATCAGGCCACGGCCGATTCAGTCATGGCTGCGCTGGATGCGGGCGACGGCGACGAGCGGCGGCTGGCGCTGGACCTGGCGACCTATCGCCGGGACGTGGCGCGCATCGAGAGGGCGCTACGCGACCCCATGATGCGTCGGGCCGCGCTTTCCTCGGCGCGCCGGGTGCCGGTGTCGGACGAAGCGTTGCTCCAGGTGCTGCGCGAGGGGAATCGCCGCGAGGCCCGCGGGGTGGTCTTGATCATGCAAAGGCACCGTCTCGTCGCCCAGGCGACGGCGGTCATTCCCCTGGTCATCGCCAGGCATGGTGTGGGGCTCGCGACACGCCTCTTCGCGATATGCGATCTCGACACGCTGGAACATCACGCGGCCGAGCACGAGGCCGCGTGGCGCGAGCTGGTGACGCGCGCGCCGGAGCGGGGCCTTCGGGTGGCGCTGGCGACGAGGCGTAAGATCACGGCGGACGAGGGCACGCTGTTCTGCACCCGATTTCCCAGGGAGGCCGTGGCGCTGCTCGTGCGGCGGGATGCCTTGCATGCAAGGGCGATCCACGCCCTGGCGACGGCTTGCCCGGCCGAGCTGCTCGAGGTCCTGCGCCGGAACGACTGGACTGTCTCTCTCGCAAGCGGTCCGCTTCCCTCCGGATCGCCGCCGATCTCGACGCTGCCGGCCGAGGATGTGCTGGAGCTCCGGAGCCGGTGCCAGCCCCTCGACGCCTCCGCCGATCCGCTCTTCCGCTTCCTGCCCCTCACCGAGCGCGAACGTCTCCTTGGCGCTGAGCTGGAACAGGCAGCGAAGGCGGCATGGTCGCCCCGTCGTGGCATGGACGCGCGGCTGGCCACGATGCCACCGGCGAGCGTCACGCGGCTCACGGCGGCAGCCCTGAGTCCTCCCGTCGATCCGGACACCCGGCGCAAGCGGCTTCAGGCCATCGAGAAGCACCTCGACCTTGCCCAGCTGCGATCCGAGCACGAGGCGCTGGGCGCGGCCAGGGACCGGGGCGAGCGCGCGGCGCGGATGGTCGCGCTGGTGCGTTCGCTCCGCCGCGGCGCCGACCCGGCGACCTGCGCGTCCGTTCTCGCCGAGGTGGAGCCGGCATGGCATGGCTCCAGCCGCCATCTGGTCATGGCCGAGCTGGCCCAGCTGTCCGATCGTCAGGTCTCGGAGATCCCTGTGCAGACCTATAGGGACGCCCTGCTCACCACCGTGCAGTCGCGCGAGTCGAACGCAACCACCCTGGCCCAGGCCGAGCGGGCCGTGCACAAGGCCATCGGCGAAGCGATCCTCCGGGACAGCATCACGCGCGCGGCGCAGCTGCTCGGGCTCCTGGTTCAAATTCGCCTGGATCCCCGGGTGCGCTGGCGCGCCGATAAGGCGCCGGCGCCCGGCCAGAAGCCGTCGATGGAGGTTCTGCCCAGCCCGCTGCGCATCGCCGAAGGTCTCGCCGCCCAGCTCCATGCGGCCTACGAGGGCGTGCGCCTCGACGGCACCACACCCATGCTGGGACCGGTGGCGGTCGGTCGCTACGAGCCCGAGGCGGAGCGGCTCATCCTGGACCTGCTCCTCGGAAGAACACCGAAGACGCCGCTGCCTCCGCGCAAGCCCGTCACGTGCGGCGGGCCGCTGGACGAGGTGATGAGGTACGTCCCGGAGATCAGCTTGAAGGAGACTGCCCTGGTCGACGAGCTGCTGGATCGGGACGACACGACCGATCCCCACAAGACCGATCTGGTGGCGGTGATCTCACGATCGGCCCCCGGGCGGTGGACGCCCTCCCAGCGCAGGCGCTTCACGCAGCATCTCCTGCGGGTGGCGCGGGACGCCAGCCTCGATCTCTCGAGGCGCGTCAAGGCCATCGGCCGCGTCGAGGACGCGCCGCTGCTGCTCGAGCTGCTGCCGGGAGCGGCCGGGCCGGTCGCCGCCGCGATCCTGGCGCGGTGCGCCCGGATCGCTCCGCCGACCGCCGAGCTCCGGCGGCTGTTCCTGGAGCGCGCGCGAAGATCCGGCGTGGTGGGTCGCGCGGCGATGAGCGCCCTCAACGTGCTGTCCGAGCGCATGCCCGGCCCGCTCGATCTGGCGCCGTACCGTGAGCTGCTGCTGTCGAAGGACTGCGCGGTGGTCAACCGCAAGAACGCCGCCGGCAGGGTCTCAGCCGCCGCGACCGTGGAGGCTCGCGACCTCCTGATGGAGGCGTGGCGGTCCGAGGACCTGCACCCCAGCATCCGGCCGGACATCCTCGCGGGGTTGCTGCGCTTCGTCGACCAGGCCGACGTCCGACAGGTGCTGATCGACGGCATCACGACGGTGCCGGATACGTGGCCGCTGCTCAACCCCGGGTCGAGGCTCCTGTTCCCGAACGAGTCGCAGGCGCGACCCGCGGTGGCGCGCGGCTTCGTGGCCCTGGCCGAGGTGCTGGTCGAGTGCGGCGACGAGCGAATCGCTTCCACGGCAGCGGGCGTCTGCATTGCCCAGCATGACCTGTGCTCGGAGGGGCTCGGTCTGGCTACCAGGCTCCTCGCCGAGGCGCGCACCTCCGGCCGCGTCCTGGTCCAGACTGTCGACTCATTGAGCCGCCTTCCCGACGACGCCGGATTACCCCACTGGCAGGCGGCGCTGGCCCGGCTCGTCGCCGCAGCGAGCGGCAGTCGGACCTGGGCCGCGGCCCGACTGGCACGGCTCGCGCCCAGGCCACGGGCGTTCCGGATTGCGCTCGGCCTGGCTCAGAAGGCTGCAGGCCTGCGCCTCATCGCTGCCGCCTCGCTGAAGGAGATCCTCGACGTCGATCTTGTCGAGGTCAGGTTCGCCAAGGAGCTATGGTCGGAGTATCTGGCCCTTGTAGACGAACAGCCTGCGCGTCGGATCCCCTCCACCGGCAAGCTGAAGGACTCCGGGCTCGCAGCCTCCCTGATCGATTGGCTCATCCAGCATGGCGGGCTGGCGGCCGCGCTGTCGGCTGCCGAGCTGTCGCTGCAGGTCGAGAAGCAACTCCGAGACAGCCCCGCATGGCGCGCTCGGCTCGACGCCATCCGCGCAATGCACGCCGACGCCGCCGAGCGCTTGCTGCTGGCGGACGCCTAGCTTCGATTCGCGCGGCCGGCGTCGGCGTGGTCTGCGGGATGGGGGTTGCGTTTCATTGCCGGTGACGGACGCAACCCCGGTTGCCGATTGACGCGCGGCTGCGGTCGGCGTTGCATGAGCCATGGACCACTCCGCTCCCAACCCGTATCAACCGCCGACCTCGCTCGAGCCGATGGCTGACTCGGAGCGAGCCTACGATGGCAGCGCGTCGCGCATGTCGCGCTTCTGGGCGGCGATGATCGACGGGGTTCTGGCCATCATCATCATCGTCCCGCTGCAGTATTTTGCCGGCGTCTATCGCGACTTTCCGAAGGTCTCCGAGCCGCCGTTTCCGCAGTCGTTGTTGTGGGGGCTGGCGGGGTTCGCGATCACCCTGGTTCTGCACGGCACGTTCCTCGCCCGCAGCGCGCAGACCATCGGCAAGAAGACGCTGGGCATACAGATCGTCAACGCCAGCGACGGCAAGCGCGCGGCCTTCGGCACGATCGTCGTGCGGCGGCTCCTGCCGATGTCGGTCGTGGCTCTGATCCCGTACGTGGGCGGCGTCCTCGGCATCGTCAACGTGTTGTTCATCTTTCGCAAGGATCGGCGCTGCGTGCATGATCACATCGCGGGCACCCGCGTCGTGAAGCTGGACCGAAGCGAGTAGGCCCGAGCGGCATACGAGCGAGCGGCGGGCGCGCAGCCGCTACGAGCACGCGCACGTAGCATCAGCTTCTTCGAAGGTCTTTCCGGCGGCCCGGAGCCGGCGGGCTTCCAGAAGTGCGCCGGCTGCAATACCTCATGTGAAGCGGTGTCCAATGCAGCGAGTTACGATCTCGCCGCCGGCGATTACCGGTTCTTCATCCGGAACGACATCTATTCGACCGTTCGCTTCGTCCTCGCGCCCGTCGCCGCGCCCTGACCCGCGCCCCATATCGTACCCGGAAGGCGCCGTCCGGAGAGGCGCCGCAGGCAGGCCAGCCGCTGGCCGTCGCGCTGCAGAGGACGCGAGCGGTCCACTCCGGCCTCAGAACCGCATTCCCCTGTCAGGGATCCAGCCGCACCGCGATCGCGTGCCGGATCGGCCCTCGCGGCGCCATCTCGCGCGCGCCGCCGTCCTCGCGCCACGCCACGCCGGTCGAGGGTCCGCCGTCCAGGTTGAGGGCCTGCTCGCATCCGCGCGCCACCAGCATGTCGGCGAGCAGCCCCAGCGTGGGCCCGCTCTGCGCCATGTCCCCGCGCGCGACGATGGCCTCCATGCGCCGCCCCCTGTCGAGCACGCACAGCGCGGTCCGCTCCGCCCGCGGGCCGCCGTCGCTGCGCACGTTCCGGCTGCCGGAGAGCACCAGCCGCGGCAGCCCCTGCACCGCGAGGTGAGCGCCGGGCGAAAGGACGAACCCGGCGGCGTCGTGCAGGGCGGCGCGGCCGCCGGAGACCACCAGCACGCCGCCCCCGAGCGAGGGCGCGAGCGGCGCGAGCTCCCGGCCATCGACCACGACGAGCCCCTCGGGTCTCCTCTGTCGATCGAAGAAGCCACCGTTGATGACGAACGACGCGCGGGTGCGTTCGAGCACCCCTGCCACGTCGCGCGACATCGCGACGTCGACGACCTCGAAATGGGCGTTCGCGAGGCGGAACGCGAAGACATGGACGCGGTAGTCCTCTCCCTCGACGGTCATCACCTCGGGCTGGACGGGGGCGCCGGCCGCCGGGCCCTCCGGGCGGGAAAGCGTCGCGGGAGCGGGCGGCGGGGGCTCCGCAGGAGCGGGCGCGCTCGGCGCAGCTGGAGCGAGCACGCTCGCCCCCGGGAGAGCGGGCGCGCTCGGCGCGGGGCGCCGCGACGCGAGCGCAGCGGCGCCGAGGAGCGCGAGCCCCGCCATCGACAGAAGCGCCTTCGGGGAAGCGCGGAGCGTCACGACCCTGCTCTGCTCGGTCTCTGTGCGATCTCTACCGCTTCGCGAGCAGCGCCTCGATTCGGGGCTGATCGACGCCGTAGATCTCCGCGAGCCGCGGGACGCGATCCGATGCCGGCAAGGTCAGCGCGCGCCGCAGCGGCTCGTGAGGATGGTGATCGAGCACCCAACCCCCGAGCTGCCGGCGGATTTCTGCTTCGCATACGCCCTCCACGACCTCGACGCCCCCTCCGCGCAGGATGCGAACGCCTTCGCCGTCGACGCGCGGGTTCGGGTCGTTCATCCCGATCACGACGCGGGCCACGCCGCGCTCGATGATCGATCGCGAGCACGCCGGCGTGCGGCCGTGGAACGAGCAGGGCTCGAGGGTCGAATAGAGCGTCGCTCCGACCACGCTGAGTCCGCGCGCGTGCGCCGCGCGTGCCGCGGCGATCTCCGCGTGATCTTCACCCGGCCCCAGGGTATGCCCGCTGCCGAGGAGCTCCCCGGCGGCGCTCACGATCGCGCAGCCGACCCAAGGGTTGTCGCCCGTTCCTCCGCGCGCCCGCTCGGCCTCCTCGATCGCCAGGCGCATCCATTTCTCAACGTCGTTGCTCATCCTGATCTCGGTCTTGCCCTCGGGCGGCTGCTCGACGGGGAGTTGTTCGCAACGTCGCGCTACGTCGCGTGGG
This sequence comes from Sorangium sp. So ce363, assembly GCF_051520435.1. NCBI lineage: Bacteria > Pseudomonadati > Myxococcota > Polyangiales > Polyangiaceae > Sorangium > Sorangium sp. So ce363. The sequence continues at coordinate 11,616,051 of NZ_CP150333.1, forward strand.
CCGCGCTCATGAAACGCACGTTCACCACGTCATGAGCTGGTCGCGAATCCAGCTGGCCCGCCTGCGGAGAAAGTCCTTGAGCAGGCTGATCTCGGCGTCGTGGGACCCATTGAGAGGCGGGGAATCCGGCCAGCGCGCGAAGTTCCTCTCCACGGCCGGAGCTCCCGCCTTGCGCACCAGGCCGTCCACCATGGCGTCGAGCTTGTCGCGCGCGAGCTCGCCCTGGAGCAGCGCCAAAAAACGTGCCTTGTACCGCGCCTTGAACGCCGGATCGCGGAACAGCGACCCCCACCAGCCCTCCGTGAAGTAGTCGGTCCCGTCGGAGCCCTCGAGCTTCCACTCCTCCGGCTCGAACGCGCGTTCATCGTAGGGCGTTCCGAGGCTCCGGTCGAAGTCCCACACGGGACCGGCCGAGAGGAGGCCCTGTCGATCTTTGAAGAAGTACGTGCTGATCCGCAGGGCATCGACGTTCTTCGTCAGGGCGTTGATGATGTTGTGGTCGATGAAGGCGTCTTGATCGATGAAGCTCGAATAGTGTTTGCCGCTGCTGGGCTGCTTGAAGTCATCCGCGTCGACGGCCTGACCGAAGTCGTCGATGTAACCGCGAATGTAGTCGAGCTGCGGCCTTCGCGCGGGGGCCAGCATGTCCTCGGGATCGGGGTACACGAACTGGAGGTCCTGGCCGGCGGCCTTGAATTGATCGTCGCCCTTGTCGATGCGCAAGAGGAAGCCGCCGGTCACGTTCGGCTCCGTGAGATCGTCGGCCGAGAGCTTGGCCACCGGGACACGATCCCGACCGCGCTTGATCTTCTCGATCGCCGTGTAGAACCCGAGGAAGCTCTTCTTCGCCACGTCGGCCCCCGAGTCGACGAGGAACACCTCGACGAAGCTCGTGCGCGGCGCGTACCGGCCGATGCGGTTGCTCATCTCGAAGGCGAGCGCATTGCGGATCAGCGAGCGGTCGAAGCTCACCGGATCGCTGAGCACCCAGTCGGAGTCCGCCGGCATCCCCAGGAACTCCCGGTCGAGATCGGTGTCCAGAGCGTCGTCACGAAATTCGACGGCGTATTGCTTCTTCGGAAACTCGCGGGACGTCGCGCCGCGGACGTGGATGCCGATGCGGCCATCGAAGCTCGCGCGGCCCAGGAGCCTGGTTTGCCCGGCGTTGGGATCGAGCAGCATGAACGTGGCCGGGACGAACTCGGTTCCGAGCGGGTCGAGCTGCTTCGACTCGAAGGTGTGGATCACGACGATCGGCAACTCCGAGCTGAACTCCGCGCTATCGGCGGCGACCTTGAAATACGCCTCGCTCGCGATCGGCCCGAGGAGGTCGGCCCCGTCGCTGCCCGCCCCCCCGTTGCCTCCCGCCCCCTCGTTGCCCCCCGCCCCCCCGTTGCCCCCCGCCCCGGAAGGCGCGGCGTGAGGGACGACGGCGAGGGCGCGCACCCGCGTGGACGCGGTGAGCACGAGCGGCTCGACGTAGACCGGCGAGCTCGCGGTGGGCAGCGAGCCGTCGGTCGTGAAGTGCACCGCGGCGCGCTCATCCTCGACCGTGAGCTCCACGGGCTCGGACGCCTGGAAGGTGCCTCCCTTCGGCGTGAACACGACGGCCAGCGACTTCGGGGCAGGCGCAGGCGGTTTCCCGTCATCGCTCGCCCCGCTCGCCTCGCTCGCCTTGCTTGCCTCGCTCGAGCAGCCCCCGAGCGAGGCCAACACGAACACCCCCGCGATCCGCAGCGCTGCGAGCTTCGACACGTAGAACATTCCCGCACAGTTTACTCGGGTCGCTCGTGATTTCGAACGAGCGCGTGATGGGTCTCGCGTCCTCCTCGAATCGAGCCGAAATCCAGGCCTTTCCCGCGCGTGTCGCATGGTTCGCGATGAGTAGGTAGGATGCCGCGCGGGGCGGGGGCTGAGCGGCGGGGGCACGGAGGCGAGCGCGTCCCGGTCCTCGCGCGTCTCGATCCGCGAAAACCGCGGGGCGAGCGTGCGCGAGCCGACCTTGCGCAGCGCCACACCGGCGGGCTCGAACAGCCGGACCGCCTCGGCGATCTGCGCGTCGATCCAGGCGTCGTCGCGCACCGGCTTCCCCGCCTCCTCCTCCGTCACCGCGATCGAGAGGGGAAACGCCGGGAGGGGCGCGGGCACGCGCCCCGCCGCGCGGGCCAGGCCCGGGGCGAGCGCGCCGGCGGAGAACAGGCCGGCTGCGGCGATCACGGCGCGGCGGGACATCATGGACAAGGCCCTGTACCATCACCGGCCGACGATCGCGAAGCCGTGCGAGGGAGACCCGCGCGAAGCACGTGACCGTGAGGCACGTTCCAGATAGGCTCTCCTTCGCTCGCGTGGTACTCGGCTGGAGCACGGTCCTGCGCGATGCGAACAGCGGCGCGCTCCGGAGGTCATCGATGTTGAACACAGGGGTTGTCGTGCTCGATGCCCGCCTGCGGCGAGAGCAACAAGAAGCGGCAGCGGCGCTGCCCGAAGCCGCGTTCGGCGACGGCGGCGCGGCGCATCGAGGCTAGCGGGAGCATCGATGGCACTCCCCTCGACGCGAATGGACTTCCGCATCGACCTCTCGCACGTCGATCGCGGCCGCGAGGCGAGCGAGCGGGTGATCGTCGCCCGCCACCCGTCGGAGAGCGCCGAGCACGTCATGCTGCGGGTGCTCGCGTATTGCCTCTTTCACGAGGAGGGCCTCGCCTTCGGCCCAGGGCTCGCCGACGCCGAGGGGGCGGACCTCTGGACGCGCGATCCCGCGGGCCGCGTCCTCACCTGGATCGAGTGCGGCGCGGCGCCGTTCGAGAAGCTCAAGAGAGTCGTGCAGCACAACGCGGGCGTGGCCGTTCACGCGCTCTTTTCGGACGCGCGCCGGCGCGACGAGCTCGTGTCCGGCGCGCGTGAGGCCGCCTCGCGCGCGAGCAAGGTCACCGGCGCGATCTCGCTCTCCACCGTCGACCACCGCCTCGTCGCAGCGCTCGCGGAGAACACGGGTTTGCGGCGCCAATGGGCGGTCACGATCGTGGGCGATCACCTCTATATCGAGGCCGACGGCAGCACGCTCGACGGCGAGGTCGTCCGCTCGCGGCTCGAAGAGCCGTGATCGCGTCGAGACAAAGGGCCCGGTCCTAGCCTCCGGAGCGCTCGGCTGCTCTGGCAGGCGCACGGCAGGTCGTCAGCCTGCCTCACCTCGCCCACGCCGCGCCGGTCGGAAACTCGAACCGATCGAGCGACTCGGGCCTCATGGTGGTGCTGTACCCCGGCGCGGTGGGCGGCATGTACCGGCCAGCCTGGACGACGACCGGATCGACGAAGTGCTCGTGGAGGTGATCCACATGCTCCAGGATGCGATCCTCGAGCGACGCGCTCACGGAGATGTAGTCGAAGAGCGAGATGTGCTGCATGATCTCCGAGAGGCCGACCCCGCCGGTGTGAGGGCAGACCGGGACGCCGAACTTGGCCGCCATGAGCAGCACGGCGAGCACCTCGTTGACGCCGCCCAGCCGGGCGCCGTCCGCCTGGCAGAACCGGATCGCGTCCGCCTGGAACATCTGCTTGAACATGACGCGATTGTGGGTGTGCTCCCCCGTCGCCACGCCGATCGGCGCGATCGCCCTGGCGATCGCGGCGTGGCCGAGGATGTCGTCGGGGCTCGTGGGCTCCTCGATCCACCACGGATCGAACGCGGCGAGGCGCCGCATGCTGGCGATGGCCTGGCCCACGTCCCACACCTGGTTGGCATCCATCATGAGCCGGCGCTGCGCCCCGATCTCCTCCCGGATGATCTGCGCCCGGCGGACGTCGTCATCGATGCTCGCGCCGACCTTGATCTTGAAATGCGAGAAGCCGCGCGCGAGCGCCTCGCGGCAGAGCTCGCGCAGCTTGTCGTCGGAGTAGCCGATCCACCCTGCCGACGTCGTGTAGGCGGGAAAGCCGTGCTGCCGCATCTCGTCTTCCCGCGCCGCGCGGGTAGGCGCGTTCCGGCGAAGGATCTCGAGCGCCTCCTCGGGGCTCAGCACGTCCGTGATGTAGCGGAAGCTGACGCAGCGGACGAGCTCCTCCGGGGTCATGTCCACGAGCAGCTTCCAGAGCGGTTTGCCCGCGGTCTTCGCCCACAGATCCCAGGCGGCGTTGACGACGGCGGCCGTCGCCAGGTGGATGATCCCCTTCTCCGGGCCGACCCAGCGGAGCTGGCTGTCGCCGGTGATCTCGTCCCAGAAAGCGCCCATGTCGGCCGTCACGGCGTCGACGCGCCTGCCCACGAGCAGGGGGCGGAGCGCGTCGATCGCCGCCACGCAGAGCTCGTTTCCACGGCCGATCGTGAAGGTCAGGCCATGCCCCTCGATCTGCTCCGGGCCATCGGTCTCGAGCACGACGTAGGCCGCCGAGTAGTCCGGCCTCGGGTTCATGGCGTCCGAGCCGGCGAGAGAGCGCGAGGTCGGAAAGCGGATGTCGCGGGCGATGACATCGGTGATGTACACGGACATGGGGTCCCCCTTCGTGTGGGCTACGCCGGACAGCGGGCATAGCCTCGTGTGTCAGATGCCGATGGAGCCCAGCCGAGCACGACCCCACACCCCTGATCGACCGGCTCGTGCGGCAGGGGCACGCGCGGCGTAAGGCGGATCCGGGCGATCGGCGGAGGCTGCGGCTGGGACGGAGATGCGCCGCGTCATCCACAATCCGAGGCCGAAGCCGGAGACGTGCTTCGTCGAGGCCAGCCGGGGGCCGGAGCGGCGGGCCGGCTCGTGTCCCGTGACTGTCACGTGACATTGTCACGTGACAGCGGGCCGTCGCACCGTGACATCGCGCCACCTCACGCCCGCCCTCGCGAGAGAAGCCGGCCGAAAGACATGGCCGCGCGTGCAGAACCGGCGGGCATGCGCATTGCCATGCCTGCCTGGCGCCCGGTGCACGCCCGACACGCGGGCCGGCGTCCAACGGGCCGGCGACAGGCACGTCATGCAGCACGCCCCCTGAAGGCCCTCCATCGTGGACCTGCCGACTTCCATCTTGGTTCAATCTTCGGGCATCAGCGAGAGAATGATATGAAACGTGGACGATGGGTCGTCGCCGCAGCATTGATATGCAGCTGCGATGGCACGAGCGTCGCTCCGGGCGGCGCCCCGAGCGCCGGCGCGGCGCGACCGTCGAACGAGAGCATCCTCGGGTTCGAGGACGCGGGCGCGTGGACGCTCGATGGCGGCGCCGCGCAGGCGAGCGACCAGCGCGCGCACGGCGAGAAGAGCCTCGAGGTGCCCGGCAGCGGGTACCACGAGCTGGTGAGCGCGCCGCTCAGCACCCTCGCGGCGGTCCACTCCACCCTCTCCATCAGCCTGTCGCTCCCGGAGGCGCCGCCCGGCGCGGAGCCGCTGGGGCACGTCCACCTGTTCGTGGAGCTGCCCTCCCAGGGGATCGAGCGCCGGTTCATCCAGGAGGTCGCGCTCCCCCAGGGAGCGGCAGGTCAGTTCACACGCGTCGATTTCGAGCTGCCTGCCGAGTTGGTGGCGGCGCTCAAGACAGAGTACGACGACCTGCGGCTCACGATCGCGCTGGATCTCCCGCGGGGCGCCACGGGCCCTTGCCGGCTCGACGCCATCCGCCTCGGCGCGACGGACGAGGCCCCGAGGCTCCGCGTCGCCGAGGACTACGCGAGGTCCTCGGCGAAGGGGGACATCGTGGCTCAGGGGACATTCACCCTGCGAGGCCGCGTCGAGGACAACACGCTGGCGCGATCGGTCAGCGTCAGCATCGGCGATGCGCCAGCGCAGGCGTCGGCGCTCACTCCGGCAGGAGAGTTCTCCATCGACCTGCCGCTCCGGAACGACCCGGGTGAGTTCCTGACGCCCAACCGGGTCCACATCGTCGCGACCGACATCGACGGCAACGAGAGCGCTTCTGACATCGTGGTCGTGTCCCTCGCGTCCATGGTGCCGGGCGAGCTCATCGTGAAGTTCAGCTCCGGCACGTCGACGGAGGAGCGCGGGAGGGTCCTCTCCGGTGTACAGGGCGCGCTCGCGCGGCAGATCACTCCGGACATGGGCGTGGTCACCGTGCCGAAGGGGACGGAGAGGGAGGCGCTCTCGGCGCTCCTCGCGGGCGGCGAGCCGGTGCGGCTCGCCCTGCCCAACCTGATCGCCGTGCCGACCTATGTGCCGAACGATCCATTCTATTATACGCAGGACTGGTACATCGAGGCGATGAACGTGGACGCCGCCTGGGATATCCAGCGAGGATCCCACGATGTCGTCGTCGCGGTGGTCGACAGCGGCGTGATTTACTATCAGGGGGCGTACTACGGCACGGACAATTGCAGCGGCCCGGGCCCTCATCCGCTGGTCGACAACATCTACCTCAACGCGGACGAGTGCTGCGCCGCGCCCCCGTGCAGCAGCGACTGCATGCCACTCACGACGGGCGGGACCTGCCCGCGGTCGGACCTGAACAGCGACGGCTGCCCCGGCGGCTGCGGGGTGGACGATGACGGCGACGGCGCGACGGATCTGCTCGATCCCGACGTCGCGCGCATCTACACGAACGACCTGGACGACGACGGCGACGGCTCGATCGCCGACGAGATCGGCCCCGGCGGCGTCGCCTGCAACGCCCTGCCCCCGGGCGCGCTGCTAGGCGCGCCCGAAGGACAGGACTGCGACGGGGCCGCGCGAGACGATGACGAGAACGGCTATCCGGACGACTGCCGCGGCTTCCAGTTCGCGCGCCCGGGGCAAGACCTCGGCGGCAGCCCGCTCAGGCCGAACGACCCGTCGCCCGTGGACACCGGAAACACGCACGGAGACATCGTGGCGGGGGCTCTCGGCGAGATCGGAGACGACTGCGCCGGTTACACCGGCGTGATGCAGCGGGTCAAGATCATGCCCCTGGGCAACGGGCGCCTGGAGACGCGCATCGTGAACGGCACACCAACGACCGTCGCCGCCCCGACGTACGATGCCATCCTCGAGGCGTACCAGTACGCCGCGCGCAACGGTGCGCACATCGTCAACAGCTCGTTCGGCGGCAGCTTCAACAGCTGGACGGGCATCTCGTACACTCCCGAGGACGCCCTTCATGACCTGACGGAGGCCGTCTGGGACCTCGGCGTCTCCCACCTCTTGTTCGTGACCGCCGCGGGCAACTGGGGGACCAACCTCGACGCAGTCGATTCGTTTGGGAATCCGCTCGTCGCCGACTTCCCCGCTCATCTCGGGCTGCCCAACAAGATCGTGGTCGCGGCGAGCGACCAGTCCGGCAACCGCTCCGTCTGGACGGGCGGCCAATCGTCCGCCTATGGCGCGAAGACGGTCTCGGTCGCGGCGCCTGGCACGAACACCTTCCTCGGCGCCAACGGCACGTCCCTCGCCACCCCGATGGTCAGCGGCGTTGCCGGGCTGCTCCTGTCCCAGCACAGCGAGCTGCGGGGTGACCCCGTGCGCGTGGTGAAGATGATCGAGCAGACCGCCGCGCCGCTGCCCGCCTTCGCCGGCCTCACCCGCACCGGCGGCATCGTCGACGCGCACGCCGCGCTCACCGCGCCGCTGCCTCCGCAGCCGCTGTTCACCGACGGCACGGTGGGGCGCGTCCCGCTGGGCACGACGACCGCGACCAGCGACATCGACCTGATCGACATCGACAACGACGGTGATCTCGACGTGTTCATCACGCCCTACTCGGTCGCTCTCATGCAGCCGCGCCTGCTCAGGAACGACGGCGGCCACCTCGTGGACGTCACGGCGCTGCAGTTCCCCAGCGTGCTGGTCATTCACACCGATGTGGATTCCGGCGATGTGGACGGCGACGGCGACATGGACATCATCGCGGCAGCTGACTCCGTCACGGGCACGACGGCGTCGAAGCAGGCCGCCCTGTACCTCAACTCCGGCGGCACCTTCGCGGTGGCCACGACCGGGCGCCTGCCATCGACCACGATGTCGGATCGCGCGGTCGAGCTCTGCGACGTGGACGCCGACGGCGATCTCGACGCGTTCTTCGGGAACGTTTCGCCGGGCAACTCGACGCTGCTCATCAACGGGGGCAACGGCGTGTTCACCGACCAGAGCAGCTTCTGGTTCGGCACCACGACGCAGAACATCACGGTGGAGAAGGCGCTGTGCGTGGAGATCGCGGACGTCAACGCTTCCGCGTGCGCTGGCCGCCCTGCTGCCCTGTGTGGGATCTGCTCGGATCCCAAGCGATCGGTCGCCGGGCTCGTGGCGAGCGGCGCGGTGACGCCGGCCCAGCAGGCGGATTGCCTCGCGATCCGTCAAGCCATCTATCCCGATCTCATCCTGGCCGGCACCACGACCATGTTCTTGCGCAACACCCAGGGAGGCCCGTTCGTCAACGCCAACGGTCGTCTGGGCGCTAGCTCGCCGGTGACGACGTTCAAGTCGGTCGACGTCGAGGCTGCGGACCTCGACACCGATGGGGACCTGGATCTGGTGTTCGCCCCCGCAAGCGGGGGTCAGACTGTCCTGCTCTCGAACAACGGGACCGGGTACTTCGCCAACGTGACGGCGAGCCGGATCAGCGCGCACGCCTACGACGCCGACGCTCGCGAGGTCGAGCTCGGCGACTTCGACATGGACGGCGACGTGGACATCGTCATGCTGCGGGGCAACATCCCCTCGATGTTATCGCGCAAGCACTCGCTGTACACGAACGCCGGCGGCTACTTCGCCCAGATCGACGCCCCCTGGCTCACCCAGACCCTCCTCTTGACGGCCGACGGGGACGTCGGCGACATGGATGGCGATGGGGACCTGGATCTCATGCTGGGGAATTATAGCCAGGCGAATCAGCTCCTGCTCAACACGACGGTTCCCTGAGCGAGAGGCTGTCAGGGAGAAGGCACAACAAGAAGAGGCAGCGGCGCTGTCGGCCGGCCGCCCGCCTCGCCCACGCCCCGAGCGCCGCCACGACGAGCCATCCGCGCCGCCGGCGCGCGGCCTCGCCGTCGCGATCGGACGGCCGGAGCGCGCATCCACCGGGCTCCCCGGCCGCGCCAGACTCACGCCCGCCCGCCGCGGCCTCGCCGTCCGGCGGCGGCACGCAATCCGCGTCGATGTCCGGGCAACTTGGGTCGCAGGCCCCGTCGGGGCCGCAGCGGTCCGGGCCGGCGCAGTCGGGATCGACGGGATCGACGCACGCGACCGCGCAGATCCCATCCTTGCCGCAATGCGCCTCCGCGCAGTCCGGATCGGTCAGCGTCGGGCCGACATCGCACGACGCGCCGCAGATCCCGTCGCCGCGGCACGGATCGCCCGCCTCGATGCGGTCGATCTCGGGCTGGATGAACGCCTCGATCGCCGGGGCGTCCGCGCGGGCGCTCACGCCGTCGATCTCGCAGTGGGGGTCGCCGTAGGAGCTCACGCCGGCGACGCGCTCGACGCCCCCCCGCGCGAGGAGCGCGGGGCCGCCGGAGTCGCCGAAGCAGGTGTTGCCGCCGGCGCTCCGCGCGTAGAGCTGGGTCGCGTCGATGGGGCCGCTGTCCGTGTCCAGGCCGACGTCGTCCGCGGGCCCCACGGCGGCGATCGGGAACACGGCGACGCGGCGCGCGAGCGAGGTGCCCGCCTCGTCGATGCCGTGCCCCACGAACGCGAGGCGCGGGCCCACGTACCGCGGGCCGCCGTCCATGGCCTCGCGCAGGAGCGGCGCCGGGGCGACCGGCGCCGCGGCGGCGAGCTCGACGATCGCGAGGTCGCTGGAGAAGGTCGCCTCGTCGAAGCCCGGGTGCCGCACCGCCGCGACCGCGCGGACGACCGCCGGCAGCGGCGCCGCGCCCGGGCGGAGATCCTCGCCGAAGTAGATCCGGGTGATCCCTCCGCCGGGCCCGGCGGAGGGATCGAGGCAATGCGCGGCGGTGAGCACCACGCGGCGCGAGACGAGGACGCCGGAGCAGGAGGCGCCGCCCTCGTCCCCGACGCCGACCGCGTAGTCGCGCGCCGCGTCGAGCGCGCCGCCGAGGATCGCGGCCCGATGCTCGCCGACGCGCTCCGCCGCGCCCTCGAGCGCGTCCCGGGGAGCGCAGCCGGAGAGGGCGGCGAGGGCGAGGAGCGACACGGGCCGAAGGCGCCTTCGCGACATCATGAACCGCACCGCCTCTCGCCGCCTCGGCACCTCACCGCCTCTCACCGTCTCAGAAGCTGATGCTGGGCCTCATCCAGCGCTGCGCGCGCGTGTCGTTGCATTGCAAGATCTGGACGTTCGTCCCGAGATCGATCGCGCCGCCGCTCACGTCGAGGCAGAGCCCGCTGTTGAGGAAGGTCAGCACCTTGCCCGCCGCCGTCCAGAGCCACTTCTGGGCGTTGCTGCCGTTGCACACGCCGATCTGGACGTTGGTGCCGGACTGGACGGCGCCCGTGGCGTCGACCTCGAGGCAGCGGTCGTCGGCGATGGCGCTCCGCAGCTCGAAGCTCGGCGAGTAGAACCATTGCTGCCCGTTGCTCTCGTCGCAATCCCAGAGGGCCACGTTGGTCCCCGGGGTCGAGCTGGCCCCGGCGACGTGGAGACAGCGGTTCCAGCTCAGGTCGCTCTGGATCTCGACGTAGTCGCTCCACTTCTGGGCGTTCGAGCCGCTGCAGGTCCCGGTCTGCACGGCCGCGCCCTCCGCGGTGCTGCCGCCGGCGACGTCGAGGCAGAGGTTCGCGGCCAGCGCGCTCCGCAGCTCGCCGCTCGCGCTCCGGGTCCACTTCTGGGCGTCCGTGCCGTTGCACTCCCAGGTCTGCACCTGCGCGCCGGGCGTCGTGTCGCCGCCCGACACGTCGAGGCAGCGGTTCGGGGCCACGCTGCTCCGCAGCTCGCCGCTCGGCGTGAGCAGCCACTCCTGGGCGCTCGTGCCGTTGCACTCCCAGGTCTGCACCGTCGCCCCCTCCTCCGTGCCGCTGTTCGACACGTCGAGGCAGCGGTTCGAGGCGACCCCGGTCCGGAGCCGCACGCGGCGGCCGTACATCGCCTCCAGCGCCCTGATGTCGCCGTTCGACAGCCCCACGCGCTGCGACGTGAAGGTCGACCCGTCCTTCTTCGTGATCGTGGGCTGGCCGTTGGCGGAGAACGCGAAGGCGTCGTAGTGCATGATCGAGCCGAGGTCGTATGGCCCGAGGTCCACGCCGTCCCTGTTGCTATCGACGTACGAGAAGAAGTTGTGCTGGTGGCCTGGATCGATGTTCTCGAAGTGCACCGTGATCGTCTCGTCGCGATCGGCCCTCGACTGCTCGTGGTACAGGCCGACGGCGTGCCCGATCTCGTGGATGGTGCTGCCGGTCAAGCAGCCGGTGGCCAGGTCGATGAACTGCTGGCCGCCGCTCCGCCCCACGAGGGACGAGCACCCGGTGCTCGGCCGGAACGTCACGTAATCGACCTCCGTCGTGCGGAGCTTGAACCGGAGCGGCGTCACGGACTGCACGTGAGCGATGGCGTCGTTCACCCGGGCCTGGTTGGGCAGGCTCGCGTCGATCGTGTACGGGACGACCCCGCCCGGCCACCGGGAGGCGCCGACGAGCCGCGCCGCGGAGCGCGCCTGCCGGTCCCGCTCGTCGAGGAGGATATCGCCCTCGAGCACCGCCACGCCGCCGATCCGCTCGTAAACCACCTTCCGCGGCCCCAGGCCGGGGAGATCGACGATGCGCTCCTCGACGCGGCCGCGCACGCCGGGAAACGCGAGCTCCGTGCGCGCGTCGAAGGAGCTCCCGGCGCCCTCCCCGTCCGCGCCGGGCTCTCCGACGCACCCCGGGAGGAGCGCGAGCCCGAGACCGAATATCGCCTGAACACCGAACCTGCTCCGCATGATCATGAGTCTTCCTCCATGGGCGAGCGATGCGCCGAGATCGAGAGATCTCCGCCCTCGCGCAGCCACGTCGTCCCGGCCCTCGGATCCGAGCGGCGCTCCGGCGAGCCCGGAGGCGCCCGCGGAGGCCTGCGGCGCTGGCTGCGGATCATCGGTCGTCCCTCTCGTCGCGTCCGCGGGGGGTTCCCTGCGGGAGGACCTCGAGAGACACGGCGATGCCCCGCTCGAGCGCGAGCCCGCCCTGGGACCCTCCTCTGTGCGATCGTCAACCTGTGCCCTTTGAATGCCGCCGAGCCCGGCCGGCCTTCATGGATTCGAAGACGGGCACATCTTTTTTTCTTCTGGAGCGCGTTCCGGGGAGATCTCGGGGCAAGGAGCCGACGCCCGCGCGGCGCCCGGCGGCAGCAGCGGCTCGACGTGACATCGCCCGCTGGCCCCCTTCGGCAGTCCATCGCCGCAGCGCTCGGGCGTGAGCGCCTGCGTCCGGGCTGCGCCGGCGGTCACATTCCGGGGGGCTGCCTTGTCCTGGGAGCGGACCCCACCCGGAGAGGACATGAAGAGACTGCTCAGAATCGATGCAAGCGCCCGTACGCAAGGGTCAATCTCGCGGAGCGTGGCGGACTATTTCCAGGTACGCTGGACAGAATCGAATCCGGGCGGCCGCGTCATCGTTCGCGACCTCGCCCGGTATCCGGTGCCGCACCTCGACGCCGTGACCATCGCTGCGTTTCTCGCGCCCACGCCGCCTTCCGGGGGGCCGCCGCCCGAGGGCCTCGTGCTGTCCGACGCCTTGATCGATGAGCTGAGCTCGGCCGATCACTTGCTGATCAGCAGCCCGCTGTACAACCTCACGCTGCCATCGACCCTCAAGGCCTACTTCGATCACGTCATCCGCAATGACCGTACGTTTGCACAGGTAGAAGGGCGCTATGTGGGCCTCCTTACAAGCAAGTCGGCGTCCATCGTGACGGCGCGCGGCGGCGTCGCCTCGCCCGCCGCCGAGGACGAGCTTCAGACCCGCACGCTGCGGGCGATACTGGCCTTCATCGGCGTCACGAAGGTCGACGTGATCTCGCTGGATGGGATGAGCGGAGACGAGGCCTCTCGGTCGCGTCGCGTCGCGTGCGCGCGGGCCGAGATCGACCATCTCTTCGCCTCTCCTGGAGAGCCGGTGTGGCTCGGGCCGCTCACCGAGGAAGATCGCCGGGAGATCGGCGGGCTGCGGGCTGCGCAGGCCGCTGCCATCCAGCGGGGCGACGCGGAGGCCTACGCGGCGCTTTGCACCGACGACATCCAGCTCCTGATCCCGGGGCATGATGTCGTCTCCGGCCGCGAGCGGTTCCTCGCGTGCGAAGCGGAGCTCTTCCGGAGCGCGAGCTTCGCGTCGTTCAGGAAGACGCCGGAGCGGATCGAGCGGAGCGGCGACCTGGCCGTCGAGGTGGGCCGGCAAGAGGTGGCCATGCGGCGCGGCGGGACCGCGGGCGTCTTCGCCGCGCGGCAGAAGTACACGCATGTTTTCCGGCGGACGGCGCAGGGCTGGCGCTTCGCCGTGCTGATGTCCAACGCCATCGAGTAACCGTCATGGATCACCGAACGCGTCTTTTCGAGAGCCACCGCCCCCTCCTCGAGGGGCTCGCTTACCGGATGCTCGGCACGCGCGCCGACGCTCTCGACATCGTGCAGGAGACGTTCTTGAAGTGGAGCCAGACAGACATCGACCAGATCCGCGACGCGCGCGCGTGGCTCGTCACGGTGTGCAGCCGCATCGCGTTGAACACGCTGCAATCGGCGCGTTCCCGGAGAGAGACGTACGTGGGCACCTGGCTGCCGGAGCCGTTGATGGAGGATACGCGGAGCCCTGACGAGGAGCCGCAGATCGACGAGACCGTCTCGGTGGCGTTGATGCACGCCCTCGAGAGGTTGACGCCGAAGGAGCGCGCCGCGTTCCTGCTGCACGACGTGTTCGGCTACAGCTTCGACGAGATCTCCACCCTGCTCGGCAAAGAGAGCGCGGCGTGCCGGAAGCTCGCCTCCCGCGCCCGCGCGCGGGTCCGCGACGCGCGGCCGAAGTTCGCGGCGTCGTCCACCGAGCACCAGCGCCTCCTGACCGCGTTCCTGAACGCCGCCCGCGCCGGCCGGATCGACGAGCTCCGCAGCCTGCTCGCGGAGGGCGTGGAGCTCCACGCGGACGGGGGCGGCAAGGCCGAGACGGTGACCCATGTGCTCCGCGGCGCGGACGCGGTGAGCACCTTCTTCGCCCGCGTCTGGAGCGCCACGGCGCACCCCGATGGCCGCTACCGCTTCGTGCTGCGGTGGTTCAACGGCTCCCCGGGGCTCCTGGTCCACGACGAAGATCGGCTGATCGCCGCCGTGAGCGTGAGCGTCGACGAGGGCGTGATTCGAGGGATCTATGCCCACCGCAACCCAGAGAAGCTCGCAGCCTTCCTCGCGGAGGCTGGCTGAGCGGCGCGGGCCCGGCGAGGGAGGGGCTGGAGAGCAGCGGCTGACCGAGAGGAGAGGATGCGTGCGGGGGGCCGTGCTCATGAAACGCACCTTCGGGTTCGATGCTTTGCGATGCCCGAGGTGCGAACGGAGGATGCGCGCGCTCTCCACGATCACGGACCCAGAGGCGGTGCGCCGCATCCTCGTTCATCTCAACCCCCCCTCACTATTTCACGGCGATTTCGGCGAACGTCAGCGCCCCTGGACCTCGAAGTTGGTCACGCCCCAGCCCTCATCGAAGAGGCCGGTCAGCCCAGTCGCGGACAGGTCGAGCGCGAGGTCGGGCGCGGAGTGCGGGAAGACCAGCTTCATGCGGTACACGGAATCGCCGTACGGATAGGCGAGGGTGTTCACCTCGAGCGCTCCCGCCCCGGCCAGGCTCCCGTCCAGCGGATAGCTCTGAGAGCTCATGGTGTTGGAGAAGGACTCGCTGAGCAGCTCGACGCCGTCCGCGGAGGCGGCCCAGACGCTGGGGCCAAAGGGGCCATCACCATCCCAAGCGTTGATGAGGTAGAGGTCGAAGCTGACGGTCAGCTCGGTGTGGGGGGCGAGATCGTTGAGCGTCAGGTGCGCCGTCTCGTTGCCGAACTGCCCCAGGAAGGTGCGGTCTCCGAGCGGGGTGACGCTGGTGACGATGGACGCCCACTCCTGGCCGATGGATCCGGTGAATTGATTGAAGTAGACGCTGCGGGGGCTGTTGATGACCGGCCCGCCCTGCCCGTGGCTCGCGAGATCCGTGGCGACCTCCTGGGCCGAGTCCGCGAAGCTCGCGTCGCCGGTGAGGCCCACGTCGAGGATGCACGTCTGCTTGACGGCCTCGTCGGTGATGCCGGCGCAGGCCTGCTCGCCCGCGGCCCTCTGCGCGGGGGTCAGGTTGTTGAGCCACGCTGGCTGCCCGGGACCGGCCGGATCGCCGCACGGCGTGCCCTGCTGGATGAGCGCGACGTCGCCCTGGGCGGCGCCCACCCGCCAGACGTCCGCGTAGCTGTTCGTGTCCTGGTACATCTCGAAGAACGTCAGCGCGCTGCTCAGCACGCTGCCGTCCCGCGCCATCATGAACTCGTTGGTGGGGTCGTTATCGGCGTTCCCGAAGAGGCCGACCATATTGCCCACGCTGGCCGGCGGGACGAGGAAGAGCATGTCCAGGTACAAGCCGAGGACATAGCTCCTTGGACGCACCGCCAGCCGCTCTCCCGTCGGCCAGGCCAGCACGGTCCTGCCGCTCGCGGACTGGTAGACGCTCCCGCCGCCGGCGAGCGCGAGCGCGCCGCTCGACGGCACCGTCGCCTGTTGCCCGTTCAAGTAGAGCGCGCCGTTCGCGTGGAACTCCACGAGATCACCCGCGATGCGCGCGCCCACGGCCCGGCCGGTCGAGACGCCCGGCGACACGGGGCACTGCCGGATCTGGATCTCCAGATCGGGAGTGGCCGTGCTGGTCGCCATCACGAAGTCGCCCTCCCCCTGGAAGTCGAAGGCGACATTATCGAAGCTGACGTAATGGGGGTCTCCCCAGCACACGGCGGGCTTGCAGGACGAATCAGCGGTGTCCACCCGGCACCCCTTCATGACCTTGACGAGGAGGGCGTCGCTACCACCGCCGCCGAAGGAGTGACCGCAGAACGGCGCGTCCGTCCTGCCCGTCAGGAAGACGTTGCCCCTCGGATCGACGGCGACGCCTTGTCCCGCCTCCGTCGCGTTCGTGCCGATGTACTCGGTGCGCAGGTGTGCCCCCGCCGCGCTGTACTCGCGCAGGTACATGTCCGCGCTCCCGAGGGACGCGTCGGAGTCGAGGTCGCGGGGGGTCTGGCCGGTCAACACGACAGATCCACCGATGACGGCCACCGACGTAGCGGAGACGTTCTCGCTCGCCGTTGTCTGCCGGATCCATTGCGTCGTGAGGCTCGCGTCCAGCTTGGCGAGGAAGGCGTCATACGCCGTCGAAGAGGCATAAGGGGGGAAGTTCCCGTTCGTCGTGCCGGAGACGTAGACGACGGTTTGACCCGACTCCACCGCAGTGGTCAGGCTGAACGCCTGGTCCTGGAGGTTCGTGCCGAGGAGAGCCACCCCGCCCAGAGCACCGCTGTCGCTGTAGCGGGCGACGAAGGCGTCAGCGCTGCCGCCCGCGTACGGTTGGCCTGCCAGCGCGCCGGTGGTGTAACCGGCGACGTAGACCTGCCCATCGGCTCCGACGGACACGCTGCGCGCGATGGTCGTCCTGTTGTTCACTCCGAGCTGCCTGGTCCAGACAGGATCGCCGCTCGCCGAATACTTCGCCACGAACAGCGACGTCGTGCCGCTCGTCGGCGGCGGGTTCACCCCGGCGAGATTCCCGCCTGTGGAGCCCACCACGTAGACGCTGCCGTCAGGTGCGTGGGCCACAGACCACGCTTGATCCACCACAGCCGTACCGAACTGGCGCCGCCACGCCTCGGTCCCGTTTGCGTTCAGCTTGACGAGGAAGGCGTCCGACGATCCCTTGTGCTGGCCGGCTTCGATCGCGCCGCTCGTGTGGCCGACCACGTAGAGCGACTCGTTGCCGCTCGTGGGGCACTGGGCCGAGGAGACGGCGACGCTCGTCGCCTGGTCGCTCGCCGACGTGCCGACCTGCGCGCCCCACAACAGGTTCCCGTCCTGCCCGACCTTGCGGATGAAGGCGTCACTCGCGCCGCTGTTCACCTCGCCCGAGATGGCCCCGGTGGTGGACCCGACCTGGTAGACGGCGTCGCAGGACGCGGCGACCGCGTTCCCGAGGTCGGCGCCGGTCGTGGGAGTCTCGTCATGCCACGTGAACCCCTCGAAGCTGGGGCAGGTCACGTTTTGCAAGGGGAGCGGGAGGCCCTTCGGGCTATCTCTCCCCGTGGGGTCGAACGGGAGGGTGGATAGGGGGGAGTCGTCCTCCTTGGGCCTCAGCTCCTCCTCGGTCGCGCTGGTATCGTCGTTCAGCTCCCCGGCGGGGGCGAGATCATCCCCCTCCGCTCCGGCGCCGTCGTCCCCGGAGGAGATCGGCGCAGCCTGGTCGGGCTGGGGGCCTCCCGTCGAGCCCACCGGCAGAGGATCGCCGGTCGAGCCGCTGCAAGCGGCGACGCCCGCTGCCAGGATGCACACGGAGAGCGTCTCACAATGAAATCGTTTCATGATTGAACCTCGCAGTGAATGATGCGAACTCGAAATGGCCCTGAGGCTGGGAGAAACCGATGTTTCATTCTCTTTGCTGGTGGCCCCCGTACTATCCAGCCTCTGTGAGGTCGCGCGCCCGGCCTTGACGCCGCCGGTCCTCGACGAGCGCGCGTTCCTCGCCGCCGAAAGCTCAGAGCTTCCGGATAGCCCCTCATCGCGCTCCGATTCTCGCGGGGGTCGCGGGGAGTGCGGGCGTCATGAGCAACGAGCGTGCCTGACCTTTCAAGCTTCAGATCTGCACCACCTGGCCGCAGGCCGAGCTCCTCGGCTGAGCCCGTACCGCGCGCAGGTGAGCGCCGCTCCAGGGACGGGATTGTTCCGCCTCCGTGCAGGGGGCATATGCGGCAGCGTGCTCGTCACCCAGGGACGCAGCGCTTCATCCAGGGACGCGGGCTCCATCGCGGCCCCCATCCGCAGCTGGACGCCCATGGGGCGCCCTCGGCTGGTGCGCTGCCGCCCCGCGGTCGAGCACACGGCGCTTCCAGCGCCCCGACGGCCAGAGCAGCAGGAAAGCAGGCCCGGTGCCCTGCTCTTTTTTTCTGGACTCAATAGTCCAGAACGATCATGCTCTCTCCGTGGCCCGTCCCAAGGAGTTCGATCGCGACGAGGTGCTCCGGCGCGTCATCCCGGTCTTCTGGGAGAAGGGCTTCGCCGGCACCTCGACCGAAGATCTCGTCCGTGCCATGGGGATCGGCCGACAGAGCCTCTACGACACGTTCGGCGACAAGCGACGGCTGTTCCTCGAGGCGCTCCGCGCCTACAACGCCGACAGCATCGCCTCGGTGATCAAGGAGCTCCGGGCCGGACCGAGCGCGCTCGCGGCGCTCGAGCGTGTCCTCGTCGACCTCGCCGAGGAGCACGGCGCGGCGCGCTCCCTCGGCTGCATGGGCGTGAACGCCGTCTGCGAGCTCGCCCGCGAGGACGACGAGGTGCGCGCGCTCACCGCGACCAGCGCCGCGCTGCTGGAGACCGTGCTCAAGGACGTCATCGACGACGGCAAGGTGAAGGGCGACATCGGCCGCGCGGTCGACAGCCGCGCGGCCGCTCGCTTCCTCGCGACCACGCTCAGCGGGATGAAGGTGCAGGCCAAGGCCGGCGCATCGACCGAAGCCCTCCGCGACGTCGCGGCCTTCGCGGTCCAGAGCCTGCGCCCGCGCTGATCGCGCGGCGGCCGCTCCGGGCCCCGCCCTCGCCGCGCGCTATTTTTGACTGATCGTTCAAGTAAACCGAAGCACAACAGCCAACGACACAAAGGAGCTCAACATGAACAACGACATCGGGCCGCTCGCGGGGAAGAAGGCGATCGTCATCGGCGGATCGCGCGGCATCGGCGCGGCCATCGTGAAGCGCCTCGCGCGGGAGGGCGCGGCGGTCGCCTTCACCTACGTGAGCAGGCCGGACCGGGCGCGAGAGCTCGTCGCGGCCGTCGAATCCGGGGGTGGGCGCGCCATCGCCCTTCAGGCCGACAGCGCCGATGCGAGCGCGCTCGAGCGCGCGATCGCCGAGGGCGCGAGGGCGCTCGGCGGGCTCGACGTCCTCGTGAACAACGCCGGCATCCTGATCTTCGGCAACGTGGAGGAATACAGTCTCGAGGATTTCGACAGGATGCTCGCCGTCAACGTGCGCGGCGTGTTCGTCGCCGCCAAGGCCGCGGCGAACCACCTCTCGCGCGGCGGGAAGATCCTCGTCATCGGCAGCAACATCGCCGAGCGCGCGATGCTCGCCGGCTCGGCCGTGTACGGGATGACGAAGGCCGCGGTCGCCCGGCTGGTGCGCGGGCTGGCGCTGGATCTGGCCCCGCGCGGGATCTCGGTCATCAACGTCCAGCCTGGCCCGACGACGACCGACATGATGCCGGCCGACGGCCCGCACGTCGACTGGGTGCGCAACATGAGCCCCGAGAAGCGCATCGCCGACCCCGACGAGATCGCGCGGTTCGTCACGTACCTGGCCCGGCCCGAGTCGACCTACATCAACGGCGTGAGCCTTACGATCGACGGCGCCTTCTCGGCGTGAGCTGCCAGAGCGCTGCTCGCAGAAACCCCCCTACTTGCTCGGTGAGCCGAAGCCACGCTACGACCGGCGCAGGAACACACCGCATGCGGGGGATCGCCGGAACGTGGACGCAGGTGCCCGAGATCATTGATTCGAACAGGGCTATTCCGGCCACGGCCCGCGGACGAGCCCCGCGCCCGCGCGCGCTCTGCGCCGCCGCCCGCGCCCGCGCGCCGCTCGTCCCTGTTTGCGCTGCGCTCGCGGCCCTGTCCGTCGCCTGCGGCGGCGGCCAGACGCAGGGCGAGGCGTTCGACCCGCGCTGGAAGGACGACGGCGGCGCGGGCATCGCGGCCTTCCAGCAGCGGTTCGCGGGCAGGCGCATCCCCCTCGGCGCCGACGTGGCGGTCGGCGTCGTCGCGGGCGCGGGCGCGCCCGAGCTCGTCGGGGTGCCGCTCGACGGCGGCCCGGCGTGGACCTTCGCGCACCCGCTCGACGCGCGCCCGGCCGTCGCGGGGAGCGTCGTCGTCGGGCTCGGCCGGGGCGAGCTGTTCGCCCTCGACGCGCGCACCGGGGAGCTGCTCTGGACGCGGCGCGCCGGTGGCAGGCTCCGCGGCGCGGGTGACGACGGCGAGACCACCGTGGTCTCGCTCGTGTCGACCACCGGCACCACGAGCGTCGTGCTCGCGGTGAGCCGCGAGGGCCTCGTGCTGCGCCAGATCGAGGACTCCGCCGCCATCGGCGTGCCCGCGGTCGTGGGGCGCTACGCGTTCCTGCCCTGGCAGGGTCGCTACGTCACGGTGTTCGACCTGCAGACCGGCGGCGAGGTGGCGCGGGCGCAGCTCCGCACCGAGGTGAGCCGCGCCTTCCTGCTCGGCGGGGCGGTCTTCTTCGGCGGCGAGGCGGCGACGCGGTTCGACGCCTCGATCGGGCTCGGCGCGGCCGGGCGCGCGTCGACCGCGCGGCTGCCGGCGCGCGAGCTGCCCGGGGCGCCGGTCTGGATGACCGCCGGGACCGAGGTGCTCGCGCCGACCGCCTTGGCCGAGGACCGGGCGCGGCTCTACGCCCGCCCCCGCGCGGCCGGCCCGCCGGGCATCGAGGCGGAGCGCTACGTGGCGACGTACTACCGGGCCGCGGTCGGCCTCGACGCGCGCTCCGGCGCGCTCGCCTGGGCGCACGCCGGCGAGGCCGACTTCCTCGGCGGCGCCGCCTACGCGGGCGGCTTCGCGCTGTGCGACGCGCGCGGAGGGATCTCGTTCCTCGAAGCGCAGCGCGGGGCCGTGGCGGGGCGCGCGTCGCTCGGCCGGCCGATCCAGGCGTGCGTGGTGCAGGCCGACGGGCTCACCGCTGCGTCGATCGGCGGGAGGCCTGTGGAGACCCGCGGAGACTGAAGCGCCGTGTCGGCGGAGGCCTGACCGGTCGAGTTCGTCCTTGGCGCCTCGAAGGAGGAGGCCGCGGCGACCTGCGAACGGGCGCGATCGCGACGGCGACGACTACCCCATTGCCATGTCTCTACGCAGCATCAGGTGATCGACATCGCGCTGGCATCATCCCACGGTGCATAGCCGCCCTGGCCGGCCGCTCCTCTGGCCCGCCTTTGATCCGCAGTCCTTGCCAAGGCGCCCACGATGCTCCTGCCCTCGATCCGGATCCGCCTTCTCGCCCTCGCGCTCGCCACCTCGCTCTGCGCTGGCGCGGCCTGTACCAGCGACGCGCCCAGCTCTGCTTCGCCGCCGCCCGCCGCGCCTGACGCGCCCGCGCTGCCCGGCGCCCCGGCCCGGCTCCAGGTCGACGTCGCGTACCACAAGCTCGACAACGGCCTGAAGGTCGTCCTCTCGCGCGATACGACGGCCCCCATCGCGACCGTCGCCGTCTATTACGGCATCGGCTTCCGCAACGAGCCCAAAGATCGCACCGGGTTCGCCCACCTGTTCGAGCACATGATGTTCCAGGGCTCGCAGAACCTGGGAAAGATGGGGTTCATCCGGCTCGTCAACGCGCACGGCGGAGTCCTCAACGGCTCGACCCGGTTCGACCTCACCAACTACTGGGAGACCGTTCCTTCCAACACCGTGGAGATCATGCTCTGGGCCGAGGCCGACCGGATGCGGGGCCTCGACATCACCGAGGAGAACCTCGCGAACCAGAAGGACGTCGTGAAGAACGAGGTGAAGGGCAGTATCCTCAACACCCCGTACGGCGGCTTCCCGTGGCTCGACATGCCGCAGTTCGCCAACGAGAACTGGCACAACGCGCACAACTTCTACGGCGAGTTCAGGGATCTCGACGCCGCGACGCTCGAGGACGTGACGGCGTTCTTCCGCACCTACTACGCGCCGAACAACGCGGTCGTGGCGGTCGTCGGCGAGTTCGATCCGGCGCAGACGCTCGCGTGGGTCAAGGAGCACCTCGGAGACATCCCGCGGTCCCCGCAGCCGGAGCGGCCCGACACCGCCGAGCCGCGCCAGGAGAAGGAGAAGCGCGCCAGCAGGACCGACGCGCTCGCCACCCGCCCCGCCCTCGCTGTCGCTTACCACGCCCCGCCGCGCAACACGCCCGAGTACTACGCGATGGGCCTGCTCCATCAGATCCTGCTCCGAGGCGATGACAGCCGCCTGCATCAGGCCCTCGTGCGGCGGCGCGGCCTCACCGGCGGCGTGGGTGGGGGCATCAATGTGGGGCTCGGGAACATGTTCAACATCAACGGCCCGGCGCTGTGGACCGCCTATCTCATCCACGACGCCGACAAGCCCGCAGACGTGATCCTCGCGGCGATCGACGAGGAGATCGAGCGGGTCCGGCGCGAGCCCGTCGATCGGGCGACCCTGGAGCTCGCCGTGCTGAAGGCTCGCTCCGAGCTCTACGACCTTGTCGACTCGGAGCACGGCCTCGGCCGGGCGGACCTGCTCGCCTGCTTTGCGCTCTTCGACGACGATCCGCAGCGGCTCAACCGGATCGAGGGGGAGCTCGCCCGGATCACGCCAGAGCTCCTGCATGCGACCGCGCGCGAGTACCTGAGGCCGACGAACCGGACGGTGCTCACCGTCGCCCCCGGGGCCGCGGAGGAGCCGGCCGCTGCGGAGGAGCCGGCCGCGGGCAGCCTGCCGCAGGGGCAAACCGAGACGAAGAGCCCGAAGAGGGCCGACAGGTAGGTAGACGGAGAAAGGCCCTCATGAAACGCGCTGTGCTCACCACGCTCGCCTCGCTCACCCTCCTCGGCGCTGCGGCGCGCGCCGAAGGGCCGCCCCGACCAGGCCCCCCCAGGGACGTCGACGTCCCATCGACCACGGAGCTCACGTTGCCGAACGGGATGCGGGCCACCCTGATCCCCTTTGGCACCTTGCCGAAGGTGACGGTGGAGCTCTCGGTGCGCACGGGCAACATCGATGAGGCCGCCGATCAGGTCTGGCTGTCTGGCCTGACCGGCGAGCTGATGGAGGAGGGCACCACCACCCGGAGCGCGGAGGAGATCGCGCTGGCCGCGGCCCGCATGGGCGGGCAGCTCGCGGTCGACGTCGGCTTCGATACGACGGAGATCGAGGGCGACGCGCTCTCCGAGTGCGGCCCGGAGCTGGTGAAGCTCATCGCCGACGTGGCGCAGCGGCCGAGGCTGCCGGAGGCCGATGTGCCCCGGATCCGGGCGGACCTGCTCCGCGCCCTGTCGATCGCGAAGTCCGATCCCGCGCAGCTCGCCCGGGAGAAGCTCAGCGCCCTGCTCTATCCCGGGCACCCCTATGGCCGCGTGTTCCCCGAGCCGGCCATGCTGAAAGGGTACTCGGCCGCGCACGCCCGCGCCTTCCACGAGGCGAACTTCGCGGCGGCGCGCGCGCACCTCTATGTGGCTGGGCGGTTCGACGCGGCCGCGGTGGAGGCTGCGATCCGCGACGCCTTCGGCAGCTGGAAGCGCGGCGCGGAGCCCAAACGCACGCCTCCGGTCGGCCGGAGCGCCCGGGAGATCCACGTCATCGACCGGCCCGGCGCGCCGCAGTCGGTCGTGCGCCTGGCCCTGCCGGTGATCGAGCGCCGCCACCCCGACAGCATCGCTCTCGAGGTGACGAACACGCTGCTCGGCGGGGCCTTCTCGTCCCGCATCATAAGCAACATCCGCGAGCAGAAGGGGTATACGTACTCGCCCGTGAGCGTGCTCGTGGACCACCGGAGGACCGCGTACTGGGTAGAGGCCGCCGAGATCACGACGGCTGTCACGGGTCCCGCGCTCAAGGAGATCTTCGCCGAGATCGACCGGCTCCAGGCCGAGCCGCCTTCGCAGGAGGAGCTGTCCTCGATCAAGCGCTACATGGCCGGCGCGTTCGCGCTGCAGATGTCGTCGCGAGGCAGCCTCATCAACGCGCTCGAGGACGTGGACCTCCAGGGGCTGCCGGACGATCACCTGGACACCTACGTGGAGCGCGTCCTCGCGGTGACCCCGGAGGACGTGCGACGTGTGGCGCAGAAGTACCTCGACGACTCGCGGATGACGATCGTGATCGCCGGGGATCGGGCAGCCATCGAGGCGCAGATCAAGCCGTTCGCCACCATCAGGTGATCGCCGCGCCGGGGATCCGGCCCGGGCCCTTCACCCGGGAAGGCAGAGCGCATCTCGAACGTCGAGGTGAGCCGCACGTCGCGCGCCTATCCCGCCAATTGCGCGGCGGACATCCCGTACTCGTACTCCTCTGCGCTGACGAGCGACGCGAACGCCGTGAAGACGGTCGTGCCCGCGTCGGCCGGAGTTGGAAAGCTCTGAGCGGCAAATAGAGCTGCCAGGCTCCCGGCGCGATCGGCGTTTGCTGCCGACATCTGGATTCCCTGGCCCCTCGGCCGGGTGCGATGATGTGGGGGCAGCCGTCGAGCTGCGGAGGTCTTCGTGAGCGGCATGGACGGAACTCCTGCGCGTAGGGTTCGCCTGCGGCTGATGATGGGCCGAGGATGGCTCCCGGTTGGCTCCCTACGACATCCCGGCCGACTTGATCCACCGTCAGAGGTGCGCGTAGCCTCGACCTGCACGCCTCGGGCGCGATACGTAGCGGCGAACTGGAAGCGCGCTCTCCTCGAGAGACAGCAAAGTTCGAATCACCATGGCCGACGAGATTGACGCGGTAAGCTATGCGGGGAAGTGGCGTCTGCACTTCGAAAGAAAGGCGGATCACAACAAGGCCGAGGCGTTGATCTGCTTCACCGCCACTGTCGCATGCACGTTGGTGGCGCCGGTCTTCGTCATGCTCGGCGAGGGGTTCTGGCTGAGCAAGCTGGTGCCGTCGCTGCTCTCGCTGCTGGCAGCGGGAATGACGACATGGCTTCAGCTGAGAAAGCCTCAGCAGCTTTGGGCGCTGTACCGCACGTGTCAGCGGCGCATCGAGGATTTGCAGGCGGCACATTCGTTCGGATTCGCAGGCTTCGAAAGAGCGGCCGACCGCGATCGCCTGCTCGCCAAGCGGGTCGCTGAGATCGTGATGTTCTCGCATGAGCAATGGGTCCCCTTGGTGCCAAGCCCGGAGAACATCGGTGCGCTCACGGAGTCGAGGCTTCGAAGAGCTCCGGACTCAGAGGATGGCAATGCGTAGATAGATCGCTGCGGTCGAGCCACCTCGTCGAGCCCGACGAGCTCCGGCGTCGGGCCGAACCGAGCTTTCCCCGCGGCGTCTTCCGGGGCACCTCGACCTGCGCTTGGGTAAACGCGTGCATTGGGTCCACCGCGGGCGCCGGGTCGTGGGCGACCAGCGCCAGCTCATCGCGGTACAGGCTCGAGATCGCCTCGGCGCCGCGGAGCTCGATCACCTGCGGGTGTCGCCGCGGCCCGATTCTCTCCGAAGCGCCCTCCCAGGCGAAGGCGACGTCGCTCACTCTATTGCGGCGCCTCTCGCTCCGGCTGCACCATGCCTTGCGTGGCGAAGGCGCAGCACGACACGGCGGAGGCGCGGTACGGGGGCCGGGGAGGCGCGGACGCAGGCGCGGAGGTCGACGTCGGGCCGATCGACGTGCTCGTGGTCGTGGCGCTCCAGGACGAGCTCGAGGGGGTGCTCGCGCATGGCGATGGCGGCGCCGCGGGGTGGCGCGAGCTGCGGGACCTCGGCGGCTTTCGCTACTACCGGCGCGCCTTTCCGAGCGCTCATGGCGGGTCGCTCGCGGTGGCCGCGGCGTGGATCGGCGAGGCAGGCCAGCGCACGGCGGCGATCCGGGGGCAGCAGCTCCTCGCCGAGCTCGATCCTGCGTGCCTCGCGATGTGCGGCATCTGCGCGGGCGACCCCCGCAAGGTGGCGCTCGGCGACGTGATCGTGGCCGACCGGCTCTACAGCTTCGATGAGGGCAAACGCGTCGCGCCGCCGGGCAAGGAGGCGGAGCGCCTCCACGACGTGCGCACCTTCGATCTCGCGGCCACGTGGAAGATGGACGCCGCCTTCCTCGCGCGCGAGCTCGACCTCGCGGCGCTCTCCCGCGAGCGCCCGCCCTCCCGGGAGTCCCAGCAGCGGTGGCTCCTCGACGCCCTCCACGCGCACGAGGCGGAGGGCGGGCCCTCGCCGGTGGCGCACGCGGACCGGAGGCGCGCCTGCCCGGGGTGGACGGCGCGGGTCAAGGAGGCCGTGAAGGACGGGCTCGCCGCGATGAAGGGCGGCGCGCTGCGCCTCACCGAGGCCGGGCGGGAGAAGGCGCTGGAGGAGCGGCTGCTCCACCCGGACGGTCCGCCGTCCGATCCGCCGCTCTGCGTGCATGTCGGGGCCGTCGCCACGCTCACGGCGGTGGTGCAGGATCCGGGCGTCTGGGGCGACCTCCAGCGCGTGGTGCGGGGCACGCTGGGCCTGGAGATGGAGGGCGCGGCGATCGGCGACCTCGCGGGCCGCTGCCAGAAGCGGTCGATCTTCGTGAAGGCGGTGAGCGATCACGCCGACCTCGCCAAGGACGACAGCTTCCGCGCGTTCGCGTGCCGCGCCTCGGCGGCGGTGCTGGTCGCGTTCCTGCAGAAGCACCTCGCGCCGGCGCCGCGGCCGGAGCGCGAGCTGCCGGGGCGGCGCGGGCCGGCCGGAGAGGTGGATTGCACCTCGGGCGACGGTGAGCGCGGCGAGCGCGCGTTCGAGGAGCGGCACGACGGCTTCCTCCAGCGCATCGAGCGCGTGGCGCTGCTGCGCACGCCCGGCGCGACCGTCACGAGGCACCGGACGCCGCCCCCGTTCGCGGGCGTGCTCGAGCTGGCGGCGCGGGACGGATCGCTCGTCGACCTGCGGGTGATCGGCGCGCTCGATCAGTCGATCACGGAGGAGCTCGTCGCGCGCTACGTGACCGAGGTGGAGCGCCCGTTCCGGGAGCAGGATCCGCTGCTCCGATCGACGCTGATCCACGCGGGCCCGCAGGCGCCGCCGGCGCTGATCGAGCGCGCATGGCGCCGCGGCGTCGTGCTCAAGAGCTTCTCGGAGTACCAGGGGCTCATCGACTTCGGCCGGTACCTCGTGCGGCAGACGGACCGGCTCGAGGCGGACCCGATCTACCCGCCGTGGCTCTACGTCGAGCAGCCGGCCGTGGTGAGCCTCGGCGACCGCGAGAAGAGCGTCACGGAGAGCGCGCTCGCGTCGCTGTGGGAGCTGCTCGACGCGCCCCGCCGGCGCTTCGTGCTGGTGCTCGGCGACTTCGGCGCGGGCAAGACGTTCCTCTTGCACGAGCTCGCGCGGCGGATGGTGAGGGAGGAGCACCCGCTCGTGCCGGTGCTCATCGAGATGAGCCGGCTCGAGAAGCAGCGCTCGCTGAGCGTGCTTGTCGCGCAGCACTTCGCGCTCGCGGACGAGCCGATCGACCCGCGCGCCTTCGGCTACATGCTGGCCGAGGGGCGGATCGCGCTGCTCTTCGACGGCTTCGACGAGCTCGCCCTGCGGCTGACGTACGACCGGGTGCTCGAGCACTTCGAGACCGTGATGCAGGCGGCCGAGGGGATCGCGAAGGTGGTGGTGACCAGCCGGACGCAGCACTTCCTCGATGACCGGCAGATCGAGCAGGAGCTCGCCCGGCGGGCGGAGCAGGTGCAGGGCTACCGGCTCGTGCAGCTGGAGGGGTTCGGGCAGCCACAGATCCGGCGGTTCCTGGGCAACCTGATCCCCGAGCCCGCGGAGGCCGAGGCCCGGTACCGGCTGCTCCACGAGGTCAGCGATCTGCTCGGGCTCTCGGAGAACCCGCGCATGCTCGGGTTCATCGCGAAGATCGAGGAGAGAAAGCTCCTCGAAGCCAAGGAGGGGACGGGGGAGATCACCGCGGCCAAGCTGTACGAGCTGCTCGTGGAGCAGTGGCTCGACCACGAGCACCGGCGTGCCAACCCGCGGGGAGCGCCGCGTGGCATCTCGCGCGAGGCGCTCCGGGGCGCGATGACCGAGCTCGCGCGGCTGCTGTGGGACCGGCGGGCGCGCGCGGTCGGAATCGCCGAGCTGCCGGAGAGCCTCGTGAAGGGCGTACAGCCGAAGGACGGGCCGCCGCTGGAGCGGGCGATGGTCGAGTTCCTGATCGGCTCGGGATCGCTGCTCGTGCGGGACGCGGAGGGTGCCTTCTCGTTCGTCCACCGCTCGGTCCTCGAGTGGCTCGTGGCCGAGGCGGCGGCGCGGGAGGTGAATGACACAGGGGACAGCGCGGCGCTCGCGGCCGACGAGATGAGCGAGCTGATGGTGGACTTCTTCGTGTCGCTCGCGGGGCGCGAGCAGGCGGCGGCGTGGGCGGCGCGGGTGCTGCACGGGGCGGCCAAGGGGCATGCGAAGGACAACGGGCTGCGGATCGTGCGCTTGCTGGAGAAGAGCGAGCAGGGGGCGGCGGTCGTCGGGGAGGACGAGATCGAGGTGGTCGAGGGCGTGAACCTGGCCGGCCAGGACCTGAGCGGGCAGAACCTCAACCGCGCGGATCTTCGGAGCGCCAATCTGGCGAGCGCCAACCTCACGAACGCCGCGCTGGTCGAGGCCAGGCTGGCCGGCGCCTCGCTCCTCTCGGCGCGGCTTGGACGGGCGGATCTGCGCGGCGCTTCGCTGATGGGCGCCGATCTCCGGGGCGCGGACCTGTCGTTTGCTCGCCTCGTGGACGCGGATTTGACCGGTGCGGATTTCGCTGGGGCGACGCTGCGCGGCGCCAAGCTGGTCGGCGCCCGGGGGGTGGCCGTCGCGTCGCTCGTGGCGGAAGGGGCGGCACCACCTCGGCCTTCCGGGGCTGACCTGATGTGGATACCGGCGTCATCGTGCAACGCGGTGGCCTGGAATCCCTCGGGAGATCTCCTCGCGACGGGCCATGGCGACGGCTCGGTCCGGCTCTGGGATGTGGTCTCCGGGCGAGCCATCCGGGGGATAGCTGGACACCTCGGTCCGGTGAACAGCGTGGCGTTCAGCCCTGATGGCCGGACGCTGGCCTCGGGGTCCGATGACTCGAGCGTGAGGTTGTGGAAGGTCGAAAGCGGGCGAGTCCTCCGCGTCTTCGAGTGCCATGGCGTCGGGGTGAGGAGCGTCGTGTTCAGCGCTGACGGCCGAACGCTGGCCTCGGGGGCGGGGCGCGCAATGCGCTTGTGGAAGGTCGACAGCGGGCACGTCCTCCGCGTCTTCGAGGGTCATGGCAACTGGGTGAACAGCGTTGTGTTCAGCCCTGATGGCCGGACGCTTGCTTCGGCGTCGGATGACATGACCGTGAGGTTGTGGGAGGTCGAGAGCGGCCGAGCCCTCCGTGTCTTCGAGGGCCATGGCCTGATGGTGACGAGCGTGGCGTTCAGGCCTGATGGCCGAACGCTTGCTTCGGGGTCGCGGGACATGACCGTGAGGTTGTGGGAGGTCGAAAGCGGGCAGGTCCTCCGTGTCTTCGAGGGCCATGGCGCCCGGGTGAACAGCGTCGTATTCAGTCCTGACGGCCGAACGCTGGCCTCGGGGTCGAATGATACAACCGTGAGGTTGTGGGAGGTCGAAAGCGGGCAGGTCCTCCGCGTCTTCGAGAGCCACAGCCATGACGTGATGAGCGTGGCGTTCAGCCCTGATGGCCGGACGCTGGCCTTGGAGCCGAATGATACGACCGTGAGGTTGTGGGAGGTCGAGGGCGGTCGAGTCCTTCGCACCTTGGGGGGACATAACAAGGTGGCGACCAGCGTGGTGTTCAGTCCTGACGGCCGGACGCTGGCCTCGGGGTCGCATGACACGAACGTGAGGTTGTGGGAGGTCGAAAGCGGTCGAGTCCTCCGTGTCTTCGAGAGCCACAGCCATCACGTGATGAGCGTGGCGTTCAGCCCTGATGGCCGGACGCTGGCCTCGGGGTCGCATGACACGACCGTGAGGTTGTGGGAGGTCGAAAGCGGGCGAGCCCTCGGCACCTTGGGCGATCATGGCAAGGCGGTGACGAGCGTGGGATTCAGCCCTGATGGCCGGATGCTGGCCTCGGGGTCGAATGACACGACCGTGAGGTTGTGGGAGGTCGAAAGCGGGCGAGCCCTCCGCGTCTTCGAGGGCCATGGCAAGGCGGCGACGAGCGTGGTGTTCAGTCCTGACGGCCGAACGCTGGCCTCGGGGTCGAATGACACGACCACGAAATTGTGGGAGGTCGAAAGCGGCCGAGTCCTCCGCACCTTTGGGGGTCATGGCAAGGTGGTGACGAGCGTGGTGTTCAGCCCCGATGGCCGGATGCTGGCCTCGGGGTCGAATGACACGACCGTGAGGTTGTGGGAGGTCGAAAGCGGGCGAGCGCTCCGTGTCTTCGAGGACCATGGCAAGGGGGCGACGAGCGTGGCGTTCAGCCTTGACGGCCGAACGTTGGCCTCGGGTTCGTACGACACGATCGTGAGGTTGTGGGAGGCCGGAAGCGGTCGAGCCCTCGGCGCTCTCAAGGGCCACACTGCCCCTGTGGTGAGCGTCACCTTCAGCCCTGACGGCACGCTCCTCGCTTCTGCCTCGACCGACGGCACCCTCCGCCTCTGGCGGGTTGCCACCGGCCGATGTCTCGCGATCCTCCTGCCCTGCGCCGAGGGATGGGCCGCCTTCACCCCCGACGGTCGTTACAGGTTCGGCGGCGACATCGCAGGTTCCTTCTGGCACGTGATCGGCCTCTGCCGCTTCGAGCCCGGCGAGCTCGATCCCTACCTGCCGAACCCCCTCCGCCTCCCCGACGACGAGCCCCTCATCGCGCTCCCGCCCGCCGGAACGCCGCCCGGGAGCGGCATGGTATAGGCGGAACGCGCCCGAGCCCACGTCGAGCTACGTTGTAGCGAGCCGACCGTCGCCTCAGAGCTCGCCGACCTGGCTGTGCTCGTAGAAATCAACCAGCGCCTGGCCGCCGCGGCCGAGGCCCGCCTGGGCATTGATGTAGGGCACCGCGTCTCGAATCGCTTTCATCGTCAGCTCGATGTTCTTCTGCGTCCCGACCACGAGGGCGGTGTGGTGCTCCACCGCCCGCTCGGGCTGCGTCAAATAGCGAAAGAGCTCCTGAATGCGCGGGATCTGGATGCGGCCGCGCGTGCCGAAGGTGTCGACGCCTTCTTCGCTGACCCGGCCCACCCCGCCGTAGAGGAACACGCTTCCTTCGCGCGCGTTGGTGCAAGGTCTCAGAAAGGCGCAGGTGCCCGCCTTGAGCTCGCCGTCGACCGCGCCCCAGGTGTTCTCCGCGCCGATGTCGGCCTGGGTGGCCAGGATCTCCTGGCGGGTGATGCGGGCGCCGGGGCGCATCACGCTCTTGGCCCAGACGCCGCAGTGGAAGAGATCCACCTCCTCGCGCTCGTCATCGTACATGTTGTTCCAGTCGCCCAGCAGCGGCACGAGCCCGGAAGCGCACTGGAGCATGTACATCCCCATCCAGCCCGCGATGTCGGTCTCGCAGGCGGCGGGGATGAGCTTGTCCGAGAGCATGCTCATGCAGGTGCAGGGCATCACGCCCACCTCTCCGCCAATCTGGTACTTCTGCATCTCCGTCCAGCAGCGCACCGCGATGCCGTCGAGGTCGTTCTCTTTCACGAACCGGTCGAAGACGACGCCCATCCGGGCGATCGCTTCCAGCGAGGCGCGCGGAACGTCAGCCGCCGCGATGTAGCCGGAGACCGCTTCCAGCTGAGCGGATAGCTCGCGCGGCGAGACCTGGCGCATCTGTCGATCGAGCGCGATGAGCTCCAGGCCGACCGTGCTCAGGCCCATGTGCCCCAAGAGCTCGGTGGAGACGTTGGTGACCGTCTGGAACGCGTCGGGCCCCGAGCCCACCAGCCCGAGGCGCACGCCGCGGCCCCGGCGACGGAACTTCGATGCCAGGACGCAGCTCGCGTAGAAGGCGTGGAGATCGTCCGCGAAGGCTGCCGAGCTCACGGCCTCGCAATGCCTGGACGTGAGGGTGTACGGGTAGCCGATGTGGCGGAGCGCGTTGGCGGCCGAAAAGCGCCCGCACGCCCCGTCCCGCCGGCCCTTCTGTCCCATGCGTCCCAACCCGCGCACGTCAGGCTCGGTGTGCAGCAGCACCGGCACGTCGAGGTCGGCCAGCCGCAGAAAGTCCCGAATCCCGTTTTCATCGGAGAAATTGTACATCGAGCAGATGACGCCAATGGCCCCGCCGCCGTCGGGAGCGCGGCGGTACTGCTGGGCGACGCCCGCGGCCGCGCGCGCGTCGGCGTAGGTCTCGACGTTGCCGAGATCGACGTAGCGCACGCGCTGGCCGAGCACATGGCCCACGGCCGATTGGGTGGCTTTCGCTCCCTCCTTCGCGAACTCCGTCGGAAAGAAGCCCCGGTTGCCCATGAAGCCCAAGATCACCGGTTCACTCTGTGCCATTGCTGTCTCCTGGAGCAGGCGGGCTTGAGCAAGTATGGCCTTGCCGCTCCAGCCCGCCGGAACGTCAAGGTCGTCGTCGCGTCGGCGCCATCTGGCGGATCCGTAGACCGCTGCCATGGCCACCTCGCGCGCGAGGGACCGCAACCACCGACCGCGTATTCCGCTTCAATACTATGCCTGTGCGTGCTACCGTCAACAGCTAATCCGAATTAGCTGAGCGGAGCGAGCGCTTGAACGATCCCCCCGACCACGACCCGCCGCACGTGCCCGGCCTGCGTCCGGTCCGTATGAAGGACATCGCCGAGCAGCTGGGGTTGTCCCAGACCACGGTGTCGCACGTCCTGACGGGCAAGCATGCGAAGTTTCGCATCAGCGCCGCCACGGTGGAGCGGGTCTGGGCGCTGGCCCAGAAGCTGGGTTACCGGACCAACGCCATGGCCCAGGCGTTCCGGGAGCAAAAATCGTACGCGATCTCGCTCGCCGTCGAGGACCTGGCGAACCCGTTCTGGGCCGGGATAGCCGTCGGCGCCGAGCGCGAGGCCGAGCTCCACGGCTACGCCCTCGTGGTGAGCCACCTGGCCGGTAACGCGGGGCGCCAGCGTCGCGCCTTGCAGCTCGTGCACGAGTCGCGGGTGGATGGGCTCATCGTGTCCCCGGTGTCCGGAGGGGATTGCGATCTCATCGCGGCGCACAAGCAGGGACTTCCCTTCGTGCAGATCGACCGGGCGGTCCCGGACCTCGACGTGGCGTGCGTGCGCACCGATCACGCCGCCGGCTCTGTGCTGGCGCTCTGCCACCTTCTCAGGCACAAGGATCGGTCGCTCGTCTACATCGGCGGTCCGCTCGACATCGCCACCTACCGACATCGTCTCGACGGGTTCCAGGCGGAGCTGACGCGGAGCGGCGCCAAGGCGGCGGCCATCGAGGAGTTGAAGGAGGCCACCCCGGAAGCGGCCGAGACGCGCATGGTCGAGCTTCTCCAGCGGCTGCGTGGACCTCTGGCCGTCTACGCGGCAAATTTCTGGAGCACTGTCGGGACCCTGCGGGCCATCCGCGCCGCTGGCCTCTCCGTGCCCGACGAGATCGACGTCGTCGGATTCGACGACATCCTGATGGCCGATCTCCTGCGCTATCCCGTCGCGACCGTCGATCAGGACGTCGGCGGGATAGGACGCGAAGCGGTGCGGCTGCTCCTTGACATGCTGGCGGGGGCCAAGGTCGCGCGAGAGGTCCTGCTCCCCCCTCGCCTCACCGCGCGAACATCGGACGTGCCGCGCAGCGAGAGGCGAGCGCGCGTGCGGCGAGGCGACCGCTCCTAACCGCCCACCACATCGATCGGTTTTCTGGCGGGAAGGTTCCGTGGGGGCGAACCGTAGCATCCGCGGAGATTCGCGGAGGGCGTGACCACGGATTGCAATCCCTCGGACGGCATGGGCCCAGCCTGGGGCGAACGAATAGGTGATTGCGGGACTGCGCCTGCCCTGCGTCTCGCGCCGCCCTCGAGGATCGCCGGTGTCCGCCGTGCGGGGACCGCGAGCGGTGCTATGGTGCGCCGCACCCCGCGGTCCCCGACATGCTCCGAGCGTGACGGCTCCTCTCGGGGTGCATCATATCTTACGCAGGGAGATCAGATTCATGCGACAGTCCTATGTTGCTCTTGCAAGAGTGTTGTGTGTCGCGTCGGCGGCCCTGGCCGCCTCGGCCTGTGGAGGCGACGAGGGCGCTCATTCCGATCAGGCTCCCGACATCGAGCGCTCCGACACGGGAGCGCTGCTGGAGGACGCCGTCGACTCCCCGCCGTCCGGCGCGGGCTCGCCGGGTGACGAAGGATCCCCCGGAGGCGGCGCGAGCGCGGCCTGCCAGCTGCCCGACGGTCCGCGCTCGTTCGATGAGCTCAAGGGCCCGCCCGGGAGCCTGGCGGCCGATTGCGTTCCCACGTGGACCGAGGAGCAGCTGAGCTCCGGGTTCGCCGCGATCCGCGACAGCCGGCTGCTCACCATGCCGGAGCAACCCGAGTTTCTGCGGCGGCTCCCCTGGCTCGCGGCCGACAACGGCTGCGAGGAGCGGGCCGAGGCGGCGATCTACTTCTTCCAGCAATGGGACTATCCGACGCCCTACTTCGCCAGGGTCAAGGCAAAGCCGCGCAAGCAGCTGGTCTTCCAGACAGCCAACGAGCCGTCCGGAAGCGTGACGTGGTCCGGCCACGTCGCGCCCGTGGTCCGGGTCGGTGGGCAGCTCATGATCCTGGATGTCGCCATCGATCCGTCGCGGCCCCTCCCGATCGCGGAGTGGCTCTCTCAATTCAGCGTCGCCGACGACATCGACGTCGCGTTGTGCCGCGACCACGCCCTGGGGGAGGGGTGCTTCGACGCTGTGCCCCTGGAGCCGCCGCCGCCCAACCTGAACCCCTATGGCAGCATGTACAACCGGCTCCTGACCGAATGGCGAGTTCAGGAGATCCTCGGGCGCGATCCGTACCGGGTCCTCGGCGACTGTCCGCCGTGGGGCCCCTGCGCCGAGCCGGAGCCCACGCCCGATCCGGGCCTCCCGCCGAGCATCCAGCGCTTTGCGTCGGACCAGTTCGACAGCCTCGTCTGGTATCCCATCTACATCATCGGGGACAACTTCGTCGAAGGCTGGACGACCGTGCGCATCACCGGGAACGGCATCGACGAGCTCGCGCCCATCGACGCCTGCAACATCCGCAGGATCCTGATCACCCAGGAGTATCCGCCCGGCGACTATCAGGTGACGGTGGCAAACGGAGAGCTCGCGAGTCAGGCGGTCCTTCGTATTCAGTGACAATCCGCTTGTCGCTCTAGCGGGGCTTCGTGTCCTTGTCCTCCGGGTCGACCGCGATGCGGAACCCCGGGTCTTCCGGCGTGGGCCCGGCGGGCCGCGTCTCGGGCCCCTCGGCCTCCCCGCGGCCCTCGGAGCGCTCGTCCCGCGGGGGCGCCTGCGCCGGGCCCTTGCTCAGCTCGGCGCCGATCCGGCCGACCACGTTCGTCGCGGCCCGGACGAGCTCGCGCCCGGCGTCGTCGATCGCCCTGCCGACGTTCGTGCTGTCGAGGTCCTTGCGCAGGTCCACGGCCGTCTTGCGCGCCGCGCGCCAGAGCAGGCTCAGCCCCTGCTTGAGATCCTCCCTGGGGTCGTCTCGATCGGGGTCCGAGCTCATCGCGCCTCCTTGGCTTCGGTTTCGCCGAAGAGGCTTATGTTCCCGCCGCGCTTGCGCCGCAAGCGGCGCGCAGACCTCAGGCGGCCGTCTTCGGCTTGCTCGTGGGATCGACGTCCGGCGGGCGCCTCGGCTTGCTCCGAGGCTCGGCCTCGCCGGGCGCCTTCCCCGGCGCCTGCGCGGCGGCCGCGGCGCGCTTGCCGGCGGACGGCGCGCCGTCCTGTCCCGGGGCCGCCGGGGCGCCGCCTGCGCCGCCCGCCACGGCCGGCCTGCGCTGCGGCGCGGGCGCCCCTGCCGCGGGCTTCGCCGCCGCAGCCCTGGCCGCCGCGGCCGTCGCCGGGGACCGCGCCGTCGCGGGCGCCGCGTGCCTCGCCGCGGCGGCCGCCTCTGCCGCGTGCCTCGCCGTGGCCGCCGCCTCCGCCGCGTGTTTCGCCGCGCTGCCCGACTCCGCCGCGTGCTTCGCCGGAGCGCCCGCCTCCGCCGCGGGCGGATGCGCGCTGTTCGAGCGCACCGCCGGCGACCACGCCGTGGAGCGGTTCCGGCCCGACCGCTTCGACACGTAGAGCGACTCGTCCGCGGCCTTGAAGAGCTCCTCCCACGTGCTGCCCGCCTCGGGGTAGGTGGCGATCCCGATCGAGCAGGTCACCTGGCACTGCACAGGCCCGTTGCTCCCGGCCGCGTGGAACGTCGTCCGGCCGAGCTCCTCGCGCACGCGCTCCGCGAGCAGCATCGCGCCGCGCGCGTCCGTCTCCTCGCAGATCACGACGAACTCCTCCCCGCCGAAGCGCGCGACCGCGTCGGTCGTCCGCTTCGCGCGCCGGAGGACGTCGCCGAGCCCCTTGATGATCACGTCGCCCACGTCGTGGCCGTACGTGTCGTTCACCTTCTTGAAGTGGTCGATGTCGGTGACGAGCACCGAGAGCCGCCGCGAGAACCGCCGCGCCGCGGTGATCTTCTGGTCCGCCACCTCGAGCATCGCGCGCTTGTTGAGCAGCCCGGTGAGCCCGTCCATCGTCGCGAGCTCCTCGAGGCGCCGCACCATGCGCGCGTTCGAGAGCGACACGGCCATGTGGCTGGCGAGCACCTCCAGCGTGCTGCGCACCGAGTCGGTGAAGGCCGCGCGCCGCCGCG
Organism: Sorangium sp. So ce363; assembly: GCF_051520435.1. NCBI lineage: Bacteria > Pseudomonadati > Myxococcota > Polyangiales > Polyangiaceae > Sorangium > Sorangium sp. So ce363. Next base: position 11,652,547 of record NZ_CP150333.1, read on the forward strand.
AGCCGAGCACCAGCGTGCCGAGCGGCCGGTCGTGCACGACGAGCGGGAGCACGATGATCGACGGCATCGACGGCGGCGTGACGCGGCGGGTGAAGACGACCTGCCGCTTCTCGTCGTACTCGCCGCGGTACGGCAGCGGGTGCCGGTTCTGCAGCACCATCGAGACGAGCCCCGCGTTGTGGCGGAAGCGCTGCCCGGTGAGCTCGGCGACGCCGTCGCCGCTGACGGCGCGGATCTCGTGGACCTTCTGCGCCTCGTCGTACAGCGTGACGGCCGCGAAATCGACGGACGTGATCTCGCGGGCGCTCGTGACGCCGGCCTCGATGACGCCGGGCTCGGTCGTGGCGGCGCCGAGCCCCTCGGCGGCGCGGTAGAGCTTGCCCTGCTCGATCTTCGCGCGCTCGAGCTGGACGAAGACGCGCTCGTTCTGGATGGCCCGCACGGCGTAGCGGCACGCCTCGTCGATGAGCTCGAGCTCGCGCGGCGAGAACGGCCGGTCCTCGACGCGATCGACGACGAGCACGCCGCGGAGCTGGCCGTGCTCGAACACCGGCAGCGCGCACACGGCGCGCACCGGGGAGGGGCCGACGTAGTAGGGGAGCTTGTAGCCGGGCTTGAGGCCCCCGAGGACGACCGGCGCGCGCTGGGTGATCGCCGCGCCGAAGACGCCGTCGCCGGAGAGGAACGGGCCCTCGGAGAGGTTCGGCGCGTCGCTCGCGAGCTCGCTGATGCGCAGGTGCGTGCCCGCGTCGTTCTGCCAGAGGAGCACGGCGGTGTAGAGGTCGAGCGACTCGCGCAGGAGGCGCAGGGCGAAGAGCACCGACTGGTGGATCTCCTCGACGCCGGAGCGGGCGAGCCGCTCGTCGTCGCCTTTCTGGCACGCGCCCGCGCCGCGCGCCTGGGCCGGGGCCGAGAGCAGGCGGTAGCTGCGCGCGTCGTCGCGGAGCCGCTCGATCTCGGCCTGGAGGCGGGTGTGCGAGGCCTTCCTGACGCGGCCGAGCTCCGCGCGGAGGATGGTGGCGTTCAGCAGCGAGAAGACGGCCATGAAGGCGATGTGCGGCGCGGCCGCGCGCGCGGCGTCGAGGAGGCTCGGCGCGCCGCGCTGGGCCGCGGCCGAGCGGACGGCGATCTCGAGGGCGGCGGCGGCGAGCGCGACGAGGAGCGACGCCCCTGGGCGGGCGAACGCGCTCACGAGGGCGATGACGACGTAGAGGGCGGCGTGGGCGTCGCCGTCGAGCGAGCCGTCGAGGCGGAGGACCGCGGCGAACGTGCCGACGAGGAGCAGGGCGCCGACCTCGAGGTCGAGCAGGGCGCTCGCCTCGATGGCGGCGGCGCGCCGCCGCGCCCGCTGGACGAGCGCCACGAGCAGCACGAGCAGCGCGGTCGCGGCCGCGAGCGGCGGGAGCGGCGCGGCCGCGTCGAGGACCACGAGCGCCCCGAGGGCCAGCGCGCAGGCGAGCGGCGCCGCGTTGCGCGCGATACGGCGGGCGGTGAGCACGGCGAGCACCAGGTTGGCCATCGGCTCGGATGCCGGTACCAGAGGTCGATCGCCGGGGCCCAGTTCTCTGCCGGCGGAGGCGGCTGCGCGATGGGGGAAAGGGGCGAGAGAGGGGGTGAGGGTGTGACCTGGAGTCGTGTTGATGTCGTGTTGCGAGGAGGCGTCGAGGCGCGTGGCTCGTGCGCGGCGGCGCGCCTGTCGCCCGTGCAGACGTTCGACGAACTCCTCGCTCGCGCCCCCCGCGAGCGCGCTCAACGCGTGAGCTTGCCCACGAAGCTGGTGGTGGCGGTCGCCGCGGTGTTCACGATGTCGAGGGTCAGCGTGGCACCGAAGTAAAAGCGAGGCGTGTATCGGCGCACGGGCGTCAGGGAATCTCCCTCGGCGAGGATCATGTTCTCCGCGTGGCCCGAGGGCAGGTACTCCTGCTGGATGAGCGCCAAGCCGGCGTTGAAGCTGAGCCCGGCGACGGGCTCGAGCACGCCGCCGAGGAAGACGCGATCGAAGGGCTGGCCGAGGTCGAGATCCACGCCGGCCTGCACGCCGAGCAGATCGCCGAACGTCGTCGCGCACCGCATGTCCTGAAACGATGAGATGACGCCGCGGCGCCGGCCGCCGGGAAAGACGTTGAGCACGATCGAGGGGTTGACGCTCCAGTCCTCCTGGACCGAGAGGCGACGCTCGCCGCCGGTGCCGGGGAGGGTGGTCTGGACGACGCGCCGAGACCCGTTGACGACGATGGGGAAGAGGGCTCCGAACTCGAGGTAGTACTGCCCCTGATCGATCGACACGGCATACGACTCGTCGATCGCGCTCCCCGGATCGCCGGCCGCGAGCTCGTAGCGGATCTTCAGCGACGTGATCGACGTGTCCTCGGGGATCTCCGCGACCTGCTCCGCGAGCAGCACGATGGTCGGCGCGGTCGCGGCCTTCGCGGCTGTGGCCGCCGCATCCTTCTCGAAGAGCCGGTCCGGCGAGCGGAGGAAGCTCACCGAGAGCTTGACCTTGTCCTTGAGCGCCGCCTCGCCGAATACGCGCACGATCAGCTTGTCTTTGGGGGACAGAGAGTCGACGAGGGAGTAGACATCGGGCTCCAGGCCGTCGCAGAGCGGCTCGCCGGATCTCGCGTCGATGCAGAATGCGCCGGGGGCCCTGCACGACGTCGCGCAAATCTGCTGGATCTCCTGGCGCTTCGCCTGCACGGCCTTGGTCTGGTCGACCAGCGCGGGTACACCGAGCAGAGACTCATGGATCTTCGACGCCTTCGCCGTCAGGCTCGCATTGTCCAGCGTCGTGAGGGACTCGATGAGCTCGTCGACCGCTCCGAGCTGCTCGTCGATCTCCTCGGCGCGAACGACGATCGACGAGATGTCGTCCGTCAGCTGCTTCGTGATCGCTTTGCTCGCCTTCACGGCGGGCTTGAGCTTCGAGGCCTGGTCGCGGAGCTGCTTGGCACACGCAGCCGCATCGACAGGGGCATTGCATACGCCCGGCAGCGCCGCGGAGGGGGCAGGCGCCGGCGGCGCGACTGCCTTCTGGAGCTCCTTGTCTACAGCCTTCCTCGCCGTGACGTAAGTGCAGTGCGCAGCGACTGCTTCTCTCGCTTTTGTCTCCTTATCGGTCGCCGTGCTTGCGCTATCCATCTCTTGTTTCTTCGTGAGAAACGCGCCCTGCGCGCTTGTCACGGTCGCCACGAGCGCTTTTAGCGCTGGATCGGGGGCGGCGGGGACGCGCTTCTGGAGAGCGGGCAACTCCTGCTTGATCTCCGTTTCGAGGTCGAGCACAAGACCGGTGCACGATTGTCCAGCACTACACTCGACGGCGACGTCCCTGCATTCGCCGTCTGCAGCATGGCCAACGCGGGTCGTGAGGAGTACCGCGCCGACGCTTGCCGCGATGAGCACGGACTGCATCCACGGCGCGCCATGGTTCAACTTGATGAGCTTGCGCTCCCGCACTTTGATCACGATTCGCTTCCTCCTGTCCCGCCCGTGCCCCCTGTGCCGCCGCCCGTGCCCCCTGTGCCGCCGCCCGTGCCCCCTGCGCCGCCGCCCGCGCCCCCTGCGCCGCCGCCCGCACCTCCCCCGCCGCCATCGGAGCCGCCGGAGGGGTTCTGTCGAGCGGTCGTGATCGGCAACAACCGGCTAGCGAGCAGCGGTCCCGAGCACGCCGGGGCGTCGTCTCCGCTGCCGCGCCCGAGGAGATCGACGTAGAGCTCGCATTCGACGTCGTCCGGCATCACGATGAAGAACCACGGCTCGTCGGCGGGCGGCGCGGCGATGCACGCGGACTGCTGCGCGTCTCCTCCAGGCGCGTCCGTCGAGAAATCGAGCTTCCCTGCGACCGTCTTTAGCCGCAGGTGCGTGCCTCCTCGCTGCTGGACGAACACGTTGGTCCCCAGCGCCGGCGAGTCCGGCTGCTTCGAGGCCGGCGTGACGATGAGGTATCTCTCCACCTCCGAGTCCGTCGTGCATCCTGAAGAAAAGAGCGCCGCAAGCATGACAAGCCCGACCGGCCACCGGTGTTGATTCATCATGAACGATTGTCTCCTGAAGATTGGTTTGCGCGCGAGCGCAGGAAAGCCATGCTCCCGCTCAGGGCCAGAAGAGCGGGGCCGCCGCGCGTTCGCCCGGCGCCACGAGGACGGCATCCTGGGCATAGCCGGCCTGTCTCATGGCGCGACTGGTGTTCTCGACGATCTGCGCGATGGAGGCCGTCAGCCCTCCCGGCCGCTCGAGCTCTTGGACGAGGTGATAGGTGAGCGCTCCATAGACCTGGCCGCCCAGAGGACCTTCGTACGCTTGCTGCCCCTCCGCGCAGGCTCCGATGAAGACGACGGGGAGCGCGCTCATCGCCTGGCGCATCCGGCCCGCCGCGCGCCCCGGCGCGAGCGCCCGCGCGCTCCGGGGCTCGCGCTCCGGGGAGACGCTCCAGCTGCGAACGGTCTTCTCGCCTCCTGCCGCCTCTCCTGCCCCGCGCGCCGCGCGGGGCATGCCGCCGGCGTGGCACGAGTCGCAGGCCCATACGACGTGCGCGCCGCTGGGCCGCAGCCTGGAGAAGAGCGCCGCGAGCTCATTGTCACGGATCGCCGTGGCGTTCGTGCTGTTGAAGCCGAGCGTGCAGAGCACCTCGTCCAGCTGATCGGCTTCGCCAGCGTCGCCCGCCGAGGTGAGCTGGTCGCCGTGGCCGCTGAAGTGGAAGAGGAGCCGATCGCCGGGCTCTGCCCCATGTACGAGCCACTCGAGCCGCTCCAGGATGGCTCCCTTGGTCCCTGTCGCGTCGAGGGCACGTACGATCTCTGTGTTGACGTTGAAGCCACAGCGGTCTTTGAGGAACCTGCGCATCAACGCGACGTCGTTGAGGGGTCCCGCGAGCGGTCTGTCTGAATAGTCGTTGATGCCGACGAGCACGGCGCGCTTCTTCATAGAGTGCTCCCTTCCGTCGTTGCCTGTGTGACGAGCGTGGGGCCGACAGCACAATATCTCGCCTCGTATCGGCGCGTGTCCAGCAAAAAGGAAGAGCGAGGCCGCGCTGCGAGGACCTGCGCCGCCGCCGAGCGGCGCGTGTTCTCCTGTTTTTCTCCTCGGCGTTTCCCCGCTGTTTCCCTGCCGCTTCCCTGGCGCTTCCCCGCCGCCGCGCGGCGGCGGGGCGGGTCAGCCGACCCGGTGCTCGACGCTCGGCGCCTGGGCCTGCCGGCGGAGCTCGACATTGAAATGCTGGAGCACCCAGCGCTCCGCGTCGGTCATCGACGAGAAGACCCTGACGGGATGCGGCGGCGGCTTCAGCCAGTTGAGCGCGGTCAGGATGCCGTTCACCAGGCTGGATTCGCCCACGATGCCGGACGCGAGCAGGTGCGCGCGCGCTTGCCGCTCGTAGTCGGCGTACATCTGCGCGATGGCTCGCCGCTGCATGGCGTTCGGCATGCTGCTGCCGCGCGTGTCGTTGATCAGGCCGAACGGCCCCGAGACGATGAGCTGGATCATGCCCCTCATCAGCACGTCCCAATCTTCCTGGGTGTAGTGCTCGCCGGCCCGCATCACGACCAGCGGATAGCGCGAACGATCCAGCTCAATCCCGCGCGCCAAGGCCGCCTCCGTCCTGATGAACGCCACGCTGGACCGAAACGCGGATGGACTCGTACGAGAGGGCGGTCGCGGAGCATGCGGCGGTCATGTACGTCCCGGTCGGTTCAGAAGGGCAGCATTACAATGAAGAGCAAAGCGATTCGCGGCTGTCAATGACAAATCACGGCGCTGATCCGAGGTGACAAGAAACTCCTGCGCGCCGCGCGCCTCCTGGACAGCCAGGCTGTATTCATCATTTCTGCGCGATCCGGAGGGATCGTCGCGGGGGACGGCCGGTACGTGGACGCAAGTTACCGAAATTGTTGCACAAAATCGGCTGTGTTCGGCGCTCCTCCGTCTCCTCTCTGCCTCCGCATCGATGGCGCCAGCGCCGCCGGCGCCGAGGCAGAGCAGCGGACGTGGGACGGCGCCCTGTCACCCGCCGTCGTAGGGCCCCGGAAACACCGGCCCCGGCGCGAGCAGCTGAGTGCCGTCCATCAACCAGACAGCCGCCTGGTTCGTTCCTTTGGCGTACCAGAGCACGTCCGCCATGCCGTCGAAATTGCTGTCGGAGGCGGGGCGCGCCTCCCAGCCGCGGCCGAGCGGCCCCGGGATCACCGGCCCTGCCGCGATCACCAGGGAGGCGCCCTCCATCAGCCAGACGGCCATGAGGTTCCGCTCCGTGTCGTTCCAGAGCACGTCCGCCATGCCGTCGCCGTCGTAGTCCTGCGCGGTGACGACGTGAAAGCCGGGGCCGAGCCCCGGGAGGATCGGCCCCGGCGCGAGCAGCTGGGCGCCCTCCATCAGCCAGACGGCCATCAGGCTCTGCTCTTCGTTGTCCCAGATCACGTCCGCCATGCCGTCGCGGTTGAAGTCGCGCGCGCTGCGCGCCACCCAGCCCTGGCCGAGCGGCCCCGGGATGACCGGCCCCGGCGCGAGCAGCTGCGGTCCATTCATCGTCCATGTCGTCATCACGTTCTGATCTTTGTTGTTCCAGATCACATCCCCCATGCCGTCGCGGTTCAGATCGGACACCCCGATCACCTTCCAGCCCTGGCCGATCGGCCCCGGGAGGATCGGCCCCGGCGAGAGCAGCTGGCTCCCTTCCATCAGCCATATGGCCACCAGGTTCTGGTCGATGTTGCGCCAGAGCACATCCGCCATGCCGTCGGAGTTGAAGTCACCCGCGTTGACCGCCTCCCAGCCCTGGCCGAGCGGCCCCGGGATGACCGGCCCCGGCGCGACCAGCTGGGTCCCCTCCATCAGCCAGATCGCCGCCAGGCTCTTCTCGGGATGCTCCCAGAGCACATCCACCATCTCGTCGCGGCTGAAGTCATTCATACGAATGGCCTTCCACCCGTACCTGCTCGCCCGCTGCGTCGCGCGTCCCAGGGACGACGCCGCCGGCTCGGCGGACCAGCGGTCGTGGTCCGGCTCGATGCCCGGCGCGCAGGCCGGCATAGGGTGAATCGCGGCGATCGCGCACAGCGCAGCCCCTGTAGCCGCAGACCTCCTCACACTCGCCTCGCTTGCGGCTCGGGCGCGGGCGCCGACGCCGGCACGGGAGATCCGATCCGGTCCACGATCCTGAGCACGCCGAGCACGTGAGCGGGCCGATAGCAAGCGCAAGGCCATCGAGGCCATGGGGTGCGCCCGATCTCGGCGTGGTCACCACATGGTACCTCACCAGGCCACTCCCCGCTTCTCGCATCGAGGATGGCTCTACCGGGGACGTACACCTGGGAGGATCCTGCCCACGTGCTTGCCTGTCGCGGAGAGCGTCAGTTGAGGCCAGCGGCGACGCTGGCGAGGCCGACCGTGAGATGGACGGCGGTGACGCCGACGAGGGTGCGGTGGCGCGCGTAAAAGAGGCCGAAGAGGACGCTCGCGGCGAAGGTGATGACCGCGAAGGCCAGCGAGACATACAGGTGGAACACGCCGAAGAGCACCGAGGTGACGACGATGGGCGCGAGGCGCCCGGCGTCGGGCAGGAGCCGCTCGAGCGAGGTCTGGATCACGCCGCGCGCGATGAACTCCTGGAGCAGGCAGTGCGGCCCATAACTCGCGAGGAAGATCGCGAATTCGAGGCCCGAATACCCCGCGACCGAGCCCCAGTCGAGCCACGGCTCGCCGCGCAGGGCCGGCCCCGCGCGGAGCGCGAGGCACGCGGCGAAGGCCATGGCGGCGATGACGAGCGCTTCGCGGAGGCTATGCCGCGCGCCCGAGAGCGTCACGCCGAGCCGCGCGAGCGGCAGCGGCTGCCGCCGGACGAACCACCCGATCGGCACGAGGAGCAGCAGCAAGAAACCCCACGAATAGCCCATCTGGAGCAGCGGCGGCAGATCGGCGCGGATGAGATCCCGGACGAGCTGCGCGACGCCGAAGAGGGCGATGACGACGAAGAAGAACGCCGCGAGCTCCCGGCGCAGCTCCAGGGCGTCCCGACCGCCGCGGCGGAGGAGCTCGATCTCGAGGCGGAGCAGGTCGTGATCGGCGTCGCTCGCCGCAGCCAGCCCAGCGCGCTCGGTCGAGCGGTCGCGCCGGCCGGTCGACGGGCGCGCGTCGCGGGCGGCGGAGCCGGCGAGGAAAGGAACATGGTGTGGGTCGATCACGTCGGAGGAGGATTCGAGCAAGCTCATAAGACTATCCCCATTGAACCAGCCATGATGTCACGCCTCTGGGCGAGCGATCAAGCGCGTAAGAGGTTCGCCGTTGTAACAGCCAGCGTGGTTCACGTTGTTTGCGTCATTCACGTCATTCACGTCATTCACGTCGTTCACGTCTGGCTGCCGCGGCGGGTACCAGCGCGGCGCGGCGGGTACCAGGCCGGCGCGGCGGGTACCAGGCCCAGCCGTTCGTCGGAGCGTTGCTCGCGTTGCGCGCGTTGCGAGCTTCGCGAGCTTTGCCATGGGCGCGCATGCCGCTATCAGAGAGGTCGTTCCTCCGAGCCCAGCGCGATGCCGCGGACGAGCGGGCGCCGAGCTGGGCGAGGACGGTACGACAGGGGGCAGACCACACCGTGCGGCTCGGGATCCGGCTTCAACTCTTGTTCGCGCTCGGCGCGCTGCTCCTCCTGGCGTTCGTGCCGCTCTTCTTCGCCGTGGCGAGCCTCACGCGGGCCACGATGAGCGGCGCGCGCGCGTCGAGCGCCCGCGCGATCGGCCGCGCCATCGCCGGGCACGTGGCCGCGGCGCGGACGACCCGCTCCGCCCCGGAGCTCTCGCTCCTGCTAGAGGCGCAGCTCGGCCCGGACGGGGCGTCGGCGATCGGCGTCTACGACGCGGCCGGGGCGCTCTCGGGCCGCGCCGGGGAGCCGGAGATCGCGGCGGCGCTGCCCGCCTCGGTGGAGGCCGGCACGGAGGTGCTGAAGACGGTGCGGACGGCGCGCGGCGATGCGCTCCTGGTGGTCGTCCCGGAGCCTGCGCGCGAGGCGGCGTCTCTCGCGGAGCCGGCGCCCGCGACGTCGACGGGCTCCGTGGCCGTGCTGGTGCCGACCGACCCGTCGACGGTGGCCGCCGCGCCGCTCGTGCGGATCGTGGCGCTCTACACGGGCATCGTGGCGCTGGCGCTGCTCGTGTTCGCGTACATCTCGATGACGCACCTCGTGGTGCGGCCGATCGACGCGGTGTCGGAGGCCGCGCGCCGCGTGGCCGGCGGGGCGCGCGACCTGGAAGTGCCGCGGGCCGGCGCGCGGGAGCTCGCGGAGCTCGGCGCGAGCCTCGCGCTGATGACGGGCCGCCTCCGCGCCGACGAGGAGTCGCTGCGGGCGAAGATCGCCGAGATCGAGCGCTACGCGGCGGACCTGAAGAGCGCGCAGGAGCGGCTGGTCCGCTCGGAGCGGCTCGCGTCCGTGGGGCGCCTGGCGGCGGGGCTCGCGCACGAGATCGGCAACCCGCTCGCGGCGATCCTCGGCCTGCAGGATCTGCTGCTCGCCGGGGGCCTCACGCCGGCCGAGGAGCGCGACTTCGTCGAGCGGATGAAGCGGGAGACGGAGCGGATCCACAAGATCCTGCGCGACCTGCTCGACTTCGCCCGGCCCGCGGCGCGGGGCGCGGCCGAGGCCGGCGACGATGGAGAGGCAGGGCACCTCCCCTCGGGGTCGGTCGCGGAGGCGATCGGCGACGTCGTCTCGCTCGTCACGCCGCAGAAGGCGTTCCGCGCGATCGAGCTCGAGCGAGACGTCGCGCCCGACGTGCCGGCCGTGCCGCTCGCGCACGGGCAGCTCGTGCAGGTGCTCCTGAACCTGCTCCTGAACGCGGCCGACGCGGTGCCGCGCGTCGGGGGGCGCGTGGCGGTGCGCGCGTCGCGGGGCGCGGGCGGGGGCGCGCGGATCGAGGTCGAGGACAACGGGCCGGGGATCGCGGAGGCGGTCCGCGAGACGCTGTTCGAGCCGTTCATCACGACCAAGGAGGTCGGCGAGGGGACAGGGCTCGGGCTCGCTGTGTGCCGGGGGCTCGTGGAGGCGGCCGGCGGGACGATCGGGGTCGAGCGAGGCGCGGACGGCGGGGCGCGGTTCGTGGTGCTGCTGCCGGGGGCGGCCGACGGGCATGGGTGATGGGAGGGCCAACGCGCGATCCCAGGCTCGATTCCACGCGAACGGAGCGATCGGCAGTGGCCCTCGCTTCTCCCGTCTGGCGGCGAGCCCCCGCCCTCCCCTGGGCGGGAGCGCTCTACTCCTCGGCGGCGCCCGGAATCCACCACGAGGCGACCGCGAGCTCTCCGTTGAAGGGCGGTAGCACAGCGCGCTCGTCGTCCTGCGCGGTCGCCGTGAGCGCCGGCCTCCCACCGACCGTCTCGAAGACCTCGACCAGCCGGCGCATCGGGTCCACGATCCAGCTCCAGCCGACGCCGGAGCGCGCGTAGAGCGGCAGCTTCACCGCCACGTCGTCGCGGGCGGTCCGCGGCGACAGGACCTCGCAGCACCAGTCGGGGAGGATGGTCAGCGGGTTCTCGTCCGGCAGCTCGGGGACCCGCTCGACCCGGAAGCCGCACAGGTCAGGCACGGCGAGCCGGCCGCCGGGGAAACGGATCTCCGTCTCGGGCTCGATCCACCAGCCGACGCCGCCGACGTTCGCGTCGAACGGGACGAGGCCGTGCAGGCAGAGCCTGGCCGCGCGGCGGTGGCGCTTCCCGAGCCGCGACATCGTTCGGAGGACGCCGGGCTCCAGGATCTCGCCCGTCAGGTGCTCGGGCAGGGCGCGGATGCTCTGGTAGAGCTCCTCGAAGGTCGGGGGGGTCGTGGCGGGTTGACCCATGCCGACGAGCGTATCCGATCGCGCGCGGTGCGCGAGCGGCGATCGGGCCGCGTCAGTTCACGTCCCGCCCCGCGGACGGCCACGGGCGCTCGCCGCCGAGCTGATCGAGCTCCTTCCGGAGCTCGTCGGTCGGCGCGAGCACCTGCATCCGCTCGAGCACGCTGCGCAGCCGCGACGCGTCCGAGCGGCTCGAGTAGATCGACCGCAGGTTGTTCAGCATGCGCACCAGGATCTGCCGCTTCTGCGCGGGCACGAGCAGCCGCGGCTCCGGATCGCGCGTGGCGCCCGTGGCGCGGGTGTGCAGCGCGCGCAGATCGTCCCGGCCGAGCAGGCGGCCCTCGAACGGGTCGATGAGCAGCACGCCGCCGCGGACCGGCGTCCTCACGAGGAAATGGCCCGGGAACGAGACGCCCTGGGCCTCGAGGCCCGCGCGCCAGCACACCTCGAGGAGGACGACGGCCAGCGTGATGGGGATGCCCGTCCGGCGATCCAGGACCTCGTGCAGGTAGCTGTTCTTCGGGTCGTAGTAGTCCCCGGAGTTCCCGTGGAACCCGAGGTCGCCGTAGAACCACCGGAGCAGCTGCTCGATGGGGCCGCTGCCCGGCGTCGCCTCCGCGGCGCGCAGGGGGCGATCGACCGCGCGCCGCGCCTCGCCGCCGAGCCGGTCGAGCACGCCGAGGTAGTGCGGGATGTCGAGGCCCGGGTACGCGGCGTCGTCGATGAGGAGCGCCGCCTCGGCGAGGTCGAGCTCGTCCTCCGGTCTCCCGGCGATATGCGCAAAGAGCGTCAGACTCACCGGCGCGGCCATCGGACCGAGCGTAGCGCCACCCGACAGAGGTGGTCTAGGCGTCCCGCGCGCCGTCGTCGAGCCACGCGTCGACGCGGACCCCGACCAGGTTGCGCTTCTCCATCGCCGCCAGGATGCGCGGGAGCGCCAGGGGCCCCGCGGGCGCGTGGTCGTCGCGCTCGGCCGCGTCGTGGAGCAGCACGATCGCCCCGTCGCGGAGCCCCGGGATGATCCGCGCCGCCACCCGCCCGGGGTCCGCCCCGGCGAGCCCGTCGAACCCCCGCGCCGACCAGCCGATTACGTCGAGGTCGAGCGCGTCCACCACGCGGGCGATGCGCGGGCTCGTATGGCCGACCGGCGGCCTGAAGAGGGTGGGGCGGGTGCCGGTGATCCGCTCGATGACGTCGAGGTTCTGCCGGAGGTCGCGCTCGACCCGGCGGGCCGAGCGCAGCGAGAAGAGCCGGTCGTGCGCGTGGCTGTGCAGGGCGATGGCGTGGCCCCGCGCCGCGATCTCGCGGACGAGCTCCGGGTGGGCCTCGGCCTTGCGGCCGATGACGAAGAACGTCGCCTTCACGCCCGCCTCGTCGAGGAGCGCGAGGACCGCCGGCGTGTGCTCCGGGCTCGGCCCGTCGTCGAAGGTCAGCGCCACGCCCCGCGCGCCGGGCGGGCCGCGCTTCACGACGTCGACGAACATCCCGAGCCCGAGGAAGAAGACCCCGCACAGGACGAGCGCGAGGTAGCCGGCGATGGCCGCGCCCGCGACCGCCATGGGCACCGGCGCGACGAGCAGCGAGCGCGCGACCAGCGCGAGCGCGCCGAGCGACGCCGCGTAGAGGAGGGCCCGCGCGAACGGCACGGCTACTTCTTCGCGCGCTTCTTCTCGGGCTCGAGCTCGAGGTCGTCGTCGAGCTCGTCCGCCGCGGCGGAGGCGGCGATGCGCTTGTTGTTGCCCCCGGCCGCCGCCTTCACCGCCGGCTTCGCGCCCGGCTTCTCCTCGTCCGAGGGGTCGTTGTCGGCCTCGTAGAAGCCGCCGAGCAGCGCGGCGATCGCGGCGAGCGACGTGATCGCCAGGCCGCCGAACGTCCCGGCGCTCCCAGCGGCCTCGCCGAGCGACAGGTTCGCGCCCCCGAGCTCGCCGAGCGGCAGCGGCACCGGCACCGTGAGCCACCTGCGCGCGGCGTACATCAGGCCGGCGCCGAGCAGCGCCCCGACGAAGGCCTTCATCCCCGCCTCGATCTTCGCGTCCTTCGCCCAGATGGGCTTGCCCGCGACCAGCCCCACGAGGACCCCGGCGAGCGCCGCGGCCAGGTAGGCGACGATCGCCATGGGCGCGGCGAAGCCGAGCTTCGCCAGCGCGAAGCCCAGCAGGCCCCCCACGATGAGCCCCTTCACAACCCCGAGGATCAGGCGACCCAGCATCAGCTCCATCCTTGGCACGACGCGGGGCGCCGTTCAACATGGCGCGGCGCCATGGCGCCATTGAAACGCGGCCCCGCGCGGTCGCGTTCCCGGCGCCGTTCCGCGCCGTTCCGTACCGTTCCGCGCCGTTCCGTACCGTTCCGCGCCGTTCCGCGACGTTCCGCAGGGCGCCGCGCTGTGAGCGCGACCGCGCGGCGCCATCGGGCCGCGCCAGGAGCGCGACCGCGCCGCGCTCCCTGTGGTAGACGGCCCCCCACCGCCCGGGTAGCCCGCTCCTCCTCGACAACGCGCTCGGCCCCGCCGCGCGCCGCGCCCCTCGCCGCAGCCTGACCCGGGGTCCGACCGGCCGTGCTCTTCAATACCCTCCGTTACGCCGAGTTCTTCGCCGCCGTCTTCGTCGGATCGTGGGCGCTCGTGCGGTACGCCGGCGCCTGGCCGCGCCTCGTGTTCCTGCTGCTCGTGAGCTACGGGTTCTACGCGGCCTGGGACTGGCGCTACCTGCCGCTCATCTTCGCCTCGTCCACGGTCGACTTCCTGCTCGCCCGCGCGATCGCCCGCGAGGAGCGGCCCCGGGCGCGGCGCGCGATGCTCATCGCCACCGTGGCGCTGAACCTCGGGTTCCTGGGGTTCTTCAAGTACTGGAACTTCGCGCTCGAGAACGCCGCGGCGCTCCGCGCCTTGCTCACGGGCGAGCCGGCGAGCGTGGGCCACGCGTTCCGGGTGCTCCTGCCGCCGGTCGGCATCTCGTTCTTCACGTTCGAGTCGATGAGCTACGTCGTCGACGTGTACCGGGGCGAGCTCCCGCCCCACAAGAGCTACCTCCGCTACCTGCTCTTCGTCGCCTTCTTCCCCCACCTCGTCGCCGGGCCGATCGTTCGCCCGCGGGACCTGCTCCCGCAGTTCGAGCGCGCCCCGAGCCTCACCCTCGAGGAGGGCGGGGAGGGCCTGTTCCTCGTCGCGATCGGCCTCGTGAAGAAGGTCGTCCTCTCCGACCAGCTCGCGCTCAACCTCGTCGACCGCGTGTTCGAGCGCCCGGAGAACTACTCGGCCCTGGAGGTCCTCGCGGGCGTCTACGGCTACGCCGCGCAGATCTACTGCGATTTCTCCGGCTACACCGACATCGCGATCGGCTCGGCGCTCCTGCTCGGCGTGCGGTTCCCGAAGAACTTCGACGCGCCGTACAAGGCGCACAACCTCGCCGATTTCTGGCGCCGCTGGCACATCTCGCTCTCCACCTGGCTCCGCGACTACCTGTACATCCCGCTCGGCGGCAACCGCGGCTCCGAGCTGGCGACGTACCGCAACCTGATGATCACGATGCTGCTCGGCGGCCTCTGGCACGGGGCATCGTGGAACTTCGTCTTCTGGGGCTTCCTCCACGGCCTCGGCCTCGCCGTGACGCGCGCCTTCCAGCGCGCGGTCCAGCGCCGGCGATCCGCCGGCGAGCGCGGGGGCGCGACCGCGAGCTCGCCCCTCTCCCGCGTTCCCCTCCGCGCGCTGTGTGTGCTGCTGACGTTCCACTACGTCTGCTTCGCGTGGATCTTCTTCCGCGTGCCGACGTTCTCGCAGGCCGTGCTCATCCTGCGGCAGATCGGCACGCTGACGACCTTCCACCCGAACCTCCCGCCCGTGCTCGTCGCGCTGCTCGGGGTCGCGCTCCTGTCCCATTACGTGCCGGAGCGCCTCTACGAGCGCGCCCGCGGCGCCTTCATCGCGGCGCCCGCGCCGGTGCAGGGCGCGCTGCTGTTCCTGGTGGCGATCGGGCTCCACGAGGCGGCGAGCGCGGCCGCGGTGCCGTTCGTGTACTTCCAGTTCTGATCGCAGCCCGGATCGGGCGCCGAGGCGAGCGGGCGGGCCAGGCGACGCGAGAGGCGGAGGGCGCCGGCATCGAGGGCGAGCGCGGTGGGCTCCCCGGCTCGCCGCGGTTCATTTCTCGGGATTTCGAGCCGAACGGTGCACTACGCTCTCGCCGTGCGCCCGCCCCGTCTCGCCGCCCTCGCCCCCCTCGCCGTCCTCCTCGCCGGCGCGCTCTCCCCGGCGTGCAGCGTGTCCAACGTGCCGTCGAACGCGATGCCGATGATCCGGGCGCGCGCCACCTCCGACCTCGATTGCGCCGACAAGGACGTCCGCATCGAGGAGCAGCTCGGCGGTCATTTCAAGGCCGTCGGCTGCGGTCGCAAGGCGTACTACCGGGCCGCCTGCGAGGCGCTCCGCTGCGTGGTGAGCGGCGAGGGCGAGGCGATGGTCCCATGGCGAGATCGCCCGGATCCGGGCGAGGTCGACCGGCAGCGGAACCGGCTGCCGTTCGAGTAGGCCGGGGCGCATCGGATGAACGCGCTGCGCGCCCGGCGTCCGGGCGGCGCGCCGGCGGACAGCGGGTTTTCGGGCCTTTTTCGGGCACGCGCGGCCGGGCCTGAGGTAGCCTGCGCCGTCCCGGGGATCTGCCGCGGGTTCGGCCATGGCCTACATCACCACCGAGAGCTGTACGTGACCGACACGGAGCAGGCCGACACCGACGCCCGGCCCGAGCCGGATCCGAGCTCGCCGCCGGACGCGCAGTCCGACGCCGAGCCGCGGCGCCCGCCGAAGAAGCGCGGGAAGCGGCGCGACGAGAAGGCGGCGCCGCCCCCTGGCAACGCCGCGCCGGCGCGCCCTCGCCATCCCGAGATCGAGCGCCTCGAGCAGGCGTTCGAGCGCGGCGACTACGCGCTGGTCCGCGCGGAGGCGGGGCGGCTCGCGAAGGAGGCCGAGCGCGACGAGATCCGCCGCGCGGCGCGGGCGCTGCTGCGCCGGATCGACCCCGACCCGCTGGCCGTCGTCCTGCTCGTCGCGGCCATGGCGCTGCTCGCGTTCCTCGCGCTCTGGTACTGGTCCCACGGCCACGCGGCCCCGTGATCCCCGAGGAGGCAGCGCGGTGAACGCCGAGCCCGGACGTCCCTCACGCCGCCTCCCGGCGCGCTGGCTCGCCGCGCTCGCGCTCGCGCTGATCGCCTGCGGTGGCGCCCCGAGCCCGGGTCGGCCCGCGGCGTGGAACGCGGCGCCCGACGGGCAGCGGGGCGCCGCCTCGGGCACGCGGGCCGAGCGCTACTTCCCGCTCGTCGACGGGCACATCTACCACTACGCGACCATGAGCGAGGGCGGCGAGCAGGGCCTCCTCGTCGCGCGCGTGCACCGCGCGGACGCGCGCCGCGGCGAGCTCCGGTTCCCCTCGGGCGTGAAGCGCTTCGAGTTCACCGGCGAGGGCGTGATCCGCGGCGACACGGGCGTCTTCGTGCTCAAGGAGCCGATCGCGCCCGGCACCACGTGGACCGGCGAGCACGGCGGCCGCGCGCGGATCACCGCGGTCGACGTGGCGATCGAGGTGCCCGCGGGGCGGTTCACGGGGTGCGTGCAGACCGTGGAGGAGCGCCTCGGCGACAGGCCCGCGCGCTACGTGTCGACGTTCTGCCCGGACGTCGGCGTGGTCGTGATCGAGGCCGCGGGCGGGGCGAGCCACGAGCGGGCCGAGCTCAAGAGCTACGCGCCGCCCGTCGACATGGGCCCCGACGGCGTGCGGCGCGCCCCGGCCGATCCACCTCCCGGCGCCGCGAGCGCGCCCTGAGCGCGCCGCGCGCGCTCCGCGGTGGAGGCCGCCCGCGCGCGCCCCGCCTCGCCGCGCGCGCTCGCCCGGCGGCGCATCCCGCTGCTTTTTGCGCAGACGCGCAATCCGTGCGACCCGTGCCAGGCCCTTCCGTTTCCTGGGGGGCGGGAAGTAGACTCCCGGCGCCGCTCGTGGCGCGGGCGCACCGCTTGCTGCGAACACGCCACACGAACGCCGCTGGCGGCGCCTCTCGAATCACCAAGGACATGAATTACTGGGATTACATCCACGTCGAGGAGCTGCTCGCCCTCCAGGGTGGATTCGACGACGACGAGCAGAAGGTCGGCAACGACGAGGCCCTGTTCATCGTCGTCCACCAGATCTACGAGCTCTGGTTCAAGCTCATCCTCCGGGAGCTCACCTCGGCGCGCGAGCTCTTCCGCCAGAACCCCGTGCCCGATCAGAAGCTCGCCTCCGCGGCGCGCTCGTTCCGGCGGGTCGTCACCATCTTCGAGCAGGCGATCGAGCACTTCCGGGTCATGGAGACGCTCACGACCCGCGATTATCTCGATTTCCGCGATCGCCTCATCCCCGCGAGCGGCTTCCAGTCGGCGCAGCTGCGCGAGATCGAGCTCCTGCTGGGCCTCGACGACGCGCTCCGGATCCCGCTCGGCCGGGAGGGCAGCTACAAGGAGGCGCTCAAGACCGCGGACGGCGCGCCCTCGGCGGCCACGCGCCGCGTGGAGGCGAGGCTCGCGAGCGGGCCGAGCCTCAAGCACTTCCTGGACGAGTGGCTCTCGCGGACGCCGATCGACGGATCGAGCGAGCCGGAAGGCGTCGTGAGCTTCCTGCGCAGCTACACGCGCTCGATGCGCCAGGAGAACGAGCGCCGCGTCCAGATGGCGATCGACAAGGCGCTCACCCCGCCGGACGTCGAGCGGCTCCGCGCGCGCTACGAGGCGGAGAGCGCGGCCGCCGAGGCGTTCCTGCTCGCCGAGGACGATCCGGCGGCCGACGCGGCCACGCGCGAGAAGCGCCGGGCGGTCCGCGCGGCGATCGTCTTCATCGAGAGCTACCGCGAGCTGCCCCGGCTCGCGTGGCCGCGCGAGGTGCTCGACCGCATCCTGGAGATGGAGCAGGCCATGCTCATCTGGCGGCAGCGCCACGCGCGGATGGTCGAGCGGGTGATCGGCCGGCGCACCGGCACGGGCGGCTCCGCGGGCGTCGATTACCTCGACCAGACCGCGCTGCGCTACCGCGTCTTCGGCGATCTCTGGACGGTGCGCTCCCTGCTCTTGCGTAAGCCGAGCGTCCCTGAGCTCGAGCACGCATCGGATTACGGATTCCGTGTCGAGGACTCTCCGTGAAATCACTTCGCGATCACTTCTTGCGCCTTGATGCCCGTTCGCTCGGGTTGTTTCGCATCACCTTCGGGCTGGTCCTTATCGCCGACCTCTTCGGGCGGTGGCGATGGGTGCGGGACTTCTACTCGAACGAGGGCGTCCTCCCGAACCACAACCACCTCTTCAACCTCCGGGGCAAACAGCAGGTCTTCAGCCTGTTCCACGCCATCTCGACGGAGGGAGAGGCCCACTTCGCCTTCTCGCTGGCGCTCGTCGTCTACGCCCTGTTCCTCATCGGCCACCGGACGCGCGTCTTCCATGTGCTCTCGCTGCTCGTGCTGGTGAGCCTGACGTCGAGGAACGTCCTGCTGGAGAACGCCGGCAACTACGCGGCGATCGCGATCCTCGCGCTCACGGCGTTCCTGCCGTGCGGGAGCCGCTTGTCGCTCGACAGCCTCCGCGCCTCGCTCGCCCTGCGGGACGAGAAGCGCGACACGGAGCTGAACGACAGGTCGAGGGCCTCGGAGGCCGAGATCGCGGCCGAGCGCCTGCCCGGGTGGTCGCCGACGTCGCTCGCCGCGCTGGCCGTGCTGCTGCAGCTCGCCCTCATC
Source organism: Sorangium sp. So ce363 (assembly GCF_051520435.1). Lineage (NCBI taxonomy): Bacteria > Pseudomonadati > Myxococcota > Polyangiales > Polyangiaceae > Sorangium > Sorangium sp. So ce363. Next base: position 11,671,101 of record NZ_CP150333.1, read on the forward strand.
TACCTCTGTACGGCGCTCCAGCAGCGCGGCGAGGCGTGGCGCGACGGGACGGCGTTCTACTATGCGCTCCACGCCGAGCGCCTGGCGAGCGACGCGGGCATCTGGCTCCGCGACGTCCTGCCGCTCGGCACGCTGCGCGGGCTCACGTTCGGCACGTGGGCCATGCAGCTCGCGATCCCGGCGCTGCTCTTCGTCCCGGCGCTCTTCCGCTGGACGCGCGGGGTCGCGGCCGCGCTGATGGTCCTGCACGGGCTGATCCTCGGGGTCTTCTTCGATCTCGGGCTGTTCGGCTGGGCGCTCGCCGCCGCGGCGCCGCTCGTGCTGCCCGGCGAGCTCTGGGACGTGTACGAGCGCTCCTGGAGCGAGGGGCGCGCGCGCACGCTCGTGTACGACGCGGATTGCGGCGTTTGCCTCCTCCTGGCGCGCCTGGTCAAGCGGCTCGATCTGCGCGAGCACCTGACGTTCCAGGGCAATGTGACGCTCGACGAGCTCTACGTCCGCAACCAGACGGGGGCCGAGGAGCGCGTGCCGATGCCGAAGGAGGTCACGCCGGAGCTCGTGGAGCGGACGGCGCTCGCGATCGACCGGAAGGGGCGCGTGTACATGCGGGGCGCCGCGGTGACCGAGGGGCTCCTGGCGTTGCCGCTCGGCTGGCTCGCCTGGCCGCTCAAGCTGCCGGGCATCTCGCACCTCCTGAACGCGCTCTACGACGTGGTCGCGGCCCGCCGGCACCGCATCAGCGAGCTCCTGGGGCGGCAGGCGTGCGGGATGCCGCTGCCCGACGAGGGCGGAGCGGACGGCGGCGACGCGGGCCCCGCTCCGGACGTCCCTGCGCCGGCGGTGCGGACGGCGCGGCTCGCGCTGGGGTCGCTGCGGGAGGCGGCGGTGCTCGTGGTGCTCGCCGCGGTGCTGGCGCAGACGGCGAAGGAGAACCCGCTGCCCGGCGCGGCGGCCGTCCCGCAGGGGGCGGTGCTCGCGGGCGTGGCGTCGTGGCCGCGCATGCTGGCGAGGTGGAACGTGATGGCGCCCGAGCCGCCGCGGGACAACGCGCTGATGGTGATCGACGGCCAGACGCGCGCGTCGGAGCCGATCGATCCGCTGACCGGGGAGGAGCCGCGGCTCCAGCCTGCGGGGCATTCCGGGGCGCGGCTCGGCCAGCTCTGGTCCGATTACCTCGATCGCATCCGGCGGCCGGAGTGGTCCGATTACCAGCGCGCCTTCCGCGACTACCTCGCGAAGGGCGGGCCCCAGGCGTCCGGAAAAGGGCGCGAGGCGTCGCTGTCGGGCTTCGATGCGTACTGGGTCTCGGCGTCGATCCCCGCGCCGGGCGAGCCCGCGCCGAGCAGCTTCGAGCGGGACAAGCTGTTCTCGCACTCGCGGGGTGGCACGGGAAAGCTGGGCGAGGGGGGCCTACCCCTCGTGCCGACCCTCCGCCGGCACGGCAAGCCGAACTGAGGCGCTCGGATGGGTCGGCCTGACGAGGACCCGAGCGCCGCGGAACCCGACGCGGCGCTCGGAAGTGGCGCGGGCGCGCCGCCCGGTGAGGGCGCGTCGACAGGGGATGTTCCGCCCGGCGAGGGCGAGCCGCGGGAGAGCGCGCCGCGCGGTGAGGGCGCGCCGCGAGCGCCCGAGGGCGGGGCTCCGAGGCGTCCGGCCGAGGGGCGCCTCCGGCGCGTGGGGCGATGGATCAAGGAGCATTACTGCACCATCGACGTCCGCACGCTCGGCCTGTTCAGGCTGGTGCTCGGCTTCCTCCTCTCGGCCGACTGCGTGCGCCACTGGGCCGAGGCGAGCTGGATCTACAGCAACGAAGGGGTGCTCACCAACCACTATCACCTCTTCCACCCGAGCAGCGGATACAACTTCAGCCTGTATCACGCGTTCTCGTCGACGGGAGAGGTCCACGTCGCGTTCGCGCTCTCGCTCTTCTGCTTCCTCTGCTTCTTCGTCGGATGGAACACGCGGCTGTTCTCGATCCTGGCGTTCGTGCTCGTGGCGAGCAGGGACAACCGGATCGTCATGATCGAGAACGGCGGCTATGTCGTCGTGAACATCATCACCTGCTGGGCCATGTTCATGCCGACCGGCAGGCGCTTCTCCGTCGACGCGCTGATTCGCTCGTACCGTGAGCGGCGGGAGCGGACGGCCGCCGATCTCGCGGATCGGAGGCGCCCCGAGTGGGCCGAGCGGCCGTACGTCTCGGGGATCGTGCTCCTCGCGATCCTGAACCTGGCGACCATCTATTATTTCAACGTCGTCAACAAGTCGGGCCAGATCTGGCGTCGCGGCGAGACGGTGCACTACGTCTTGCACCTCGATCGCATGGTGACCGGGATCGCCGTCCTCGCGCGGGAGCTCATCCCTTTCTGGGCGATGAAGGGGCTCACCTGGGGCGTGCTGGTGCTCGAGGCGCTGCTCATCACGTGGATCCTCTCGCCTTATGGCCGCCGCTTCACGCGGGCGCTCGCGATGGGGGGGATGTGGGCCCTGCACGGCTCGTTCGGGGTGATGATGCGCCTCGGCCCGTTCTCGTGGTTCATGATCGCCTGGTCGTTCCTGCTGCCGACGGCGCAGCACTGGGACGCGCTCGAGCGCTGGTATCGCCGCCGCGCGGCGCCCCGGGTCGTTGTCTATGACGGCGATTCGCCGCTCGCGTTCGCGCTCATGCGCTTCCTTGTCCGGCTCGACGCGCTGGAGCTGCTCCGGTTCGAGGAGGCGCGCGCTGTCCCGGCGGGCAGCGCGGAGGCGGCCGGGGGAGGGGAGCTCCGGCCGGAGCTCTTCGAGGTGCGCGACGCGACCGACCCGGCGGATGGGCGGGTGTTCCGCGGCGCGGCGGCGGTGCGCGAGATCGTGCAGGCGCTCCCTGGAGGTCGCTTTGCCTGGCCGTTCGTCTGGGCGCTGGCCCTCGGCGCGCCGGGCGCGCTGCTCGGGGTCGTCTCGAGGCGGCGCGACGGGATAGCGCGGTATTTCGGGCTGGATCGGGCGCCGCGCGGGCGGGGTGCGGGCGTGGTGGAGAGCCCGTCGCCGCTCGCGGAGCGCTTCGCCCGCGGAAGGACGATCGCGCGGGAGGCGCTGGTCGCGTACCTTGGGCTCTGCGCGGTGAGCCAGGCCATCAACGAGAACAAGAGCGTGCCGGCGTTCTTCAAGCACACTCAGCCGAAGTTCGTGCAGGCGACGATCGTGTATCCGCGCATCCTCCAGGGGTGGGGGATGTTCGCGCCGAACCCGATCACGGAGGACGGGTCGATCAGCGTGGACGCGATCACGGTCGACGGCCGGCATGTGGATCCGTTCACGGGGCTCCCGCCGGATCTGAACCTCTCCGACGCGCGGGGGCTGGGGCTCGGGCAGATCCAGCAGGACTATTTCAACCGGATCCGGCTCGATCGGAACAAGGCGTTTCGCAAGCCGGGCCTCCAGGACTACCTGCTCAGGTATCATGAGCGGACCGGGCGGCCGGAGGACGAGATCGTGGCGTTCGACGTGTACTGGGTGCGAGATCAGTGCCCGAAGCCGGGGGAGAGCGCGCCGTACAAGAACGAGGCGATCCCGATCATGTCGTACCGGAAGCCGGGGTATCGTCCGCGTCCGGGGCTGCCGGCGCTGCCGCCGCCGCTCAAGGAGGCGAGCGCGGAGAAATAGGCTGGCGTGGGGGAATCCCCCTCGGTGTTAACCAAGCTCGTTCAGCGCACCAAGCCCGCCCCCAGCAGTCACCAACGTGGTCGTGAACGTGAACGTTTACGTGGTCGTGGTCGTGGTCGTGGTCGTTAACGGCTCGATCGTGAACGTAAACGTCTCGCTCCCACGCGACCCGGAACTCGGTTGCGCGGAATCAAACGGAGGCAGCGACAATCGTCGACCAAGGTACCGGCGGAACGTTCACGTCTACGATCGTGTCGTCGACGACCACGACCACGACCACGACCACGACCACGACCACGTTCACGTTGGTGACCGCTGGGGGGTGGAGTGGGGCGGGCACGGTGACCTGAGCGCGACCGAACGAGCTTGGTCAACACCGATGCGGGCGGCACCCCGGGGCACTTTCTGGCGGCGGAGGCGGGGCGCTTGGCTGCTTCTGAGCGCCGGGGCGTCGGTTCAGGAGCCGGCCGTGGCGAGGAGCTCCCGGGCGTCGCTGATCACGGCGGCGCGGCGGATCCAGCGGTCCAGCTCGTCGAGGTCGGTGCTCGCGAGGACGCGTTCCCGCACCTCGACGGGGACCTCGAGCCCGCGGGCTTCAAGGATGGCGAGCACGTCGTGCGCCTTGGTCTTCAGGGTGCCCTCGCGTATCCCCTCTTCTCGCCCCTTCGCCACGTAGCCGCGCGCGAATTCGCTCTGAAACTGGTAACCGCTCTTCATCATCGCCTCCAACTTTCGCCTCGCCGCTGCGTTTAGCGAGGATAGCACCAGATCCCCGTAGACGGCCCGGCGCTCCTCATCGAGCCCGGGTGCCGCCGCGAAGAACGCCTCACCGATCGCCACCGCCGCCTCGCTCTGTCCGTGCGCCATGGCCGAGAGCACGGCCACCTCGGGCGCCGCCTTCGCCTGCTCGGCGTCGGTGACGACCGGGACGCCCTGGGGCCCGAGCACCAGCGGCGTCAGCGTCCAGCCAGGGTGGCCAGTGAGTGGTTGCAATCATGCTGGATTTGCGCGGCGCGCCAGGCTCGTGCGGTGGTCCCGCACGGGCCGAGCAGCGTCCTCCCACTCATGAATTCCGGGCAGCTCCTCGGGATCATCACGCCATGTGACCCGCGTGCGCCCCCCGGCGATCAGGGCACGCTGCCGCGCGTGAGAGCTCTCGGGCACACGGGCGGACGCCGGTCCTCGGGAAGGCGCCGACACCGTTCCGATACCTCCTGTCGTACCGCAAGCTGGGGTATCGGCCGCGTCCGCGGCTGCCGGCGGAGCGTCAACAGTTCTCACCCCGCGTGGGCTGCCCATCTCCTCGGGGTCATTGACTTCCTTGTCCCGCGGGAGGCGTGTCGCTTTTTTGCAGCGCTCGCGCGCATCGTTCAGCCAAAGCATGTATCTCTCGAGCTGATTGACGCGCTTCGTCGCTGTCGAATCCCGGCGCGATCAGCTGGTTGATTCGCTTGACCACGTCGAGGTTCTCCGCTGAGAAGTCGGCCGCTCCGGCGCCGAGCTTCCCCGCTGCGCGAAGCTCGACGAGCTGCTCGTATGCCCGTTCGAACGACGCGAGATTCTCAAGAACCATCTGTCGGTTTGCGACCGCAAAAGCCCACTTGGCGACGATGTCGACCATATGTGCCCCGTTGTAGAAATCGACCAGCAGCTTCTCGATGTCCGCCATGCTGCCCTCGGCAATGTTCCTGGTTCGTCGGCGTTGCGACGGCCGATTGTAGAGACCTAGTCATTCCCAGAGTAGGAACAGACCTTCGGGAATGGCAGGCCGCTGACTGGATAATAGCAGTCGTCGCCATTCGGGTAATGATATCCGTACATGAACCCGATTGTTAAGTCGTTGCATGAAAACAGCTTGCCGTTTCCGCCATCGGGCTTGTATGGGTGTACGGCGAGCGCGACGCATCCGATTCCCTTCGCGAAGCACCGTTCTGAGCATGTGGTACCATGGTCTGGCGTGGCGCAGAATACTTTCAGTCCTGCTTCATACGGATCGTCATCGTGCGACGGACCGCTGTCGTCGGGGCGACTCGGCTCCGTGCTGTCGCACTCGGTTGGTTCCTCGGCGTTCTGCCGTTCGGGGGGCGCGTCACCGAAGTCTCCGGAACCAGTCGTAGGAATAATGCTGCCAGCGCCGGCTCCGCTCGTCTCCTCACCGCGGACCCAGCATTCCCCCATGTCATAGTTGCAAGCTACAAGACCAAGAAGCAGGATGGCAAAGACTTTTCTCATTTCGACTCTCCCCCGATCTACAGAGAGGCCCAGCGGTAAGGCAACCCGGCGAAAGGATTGACCGCAAGCCTGGGGCCAGCCCCGATCTGGTTCGCGCTATGCCAATGCCAACGCCGAACTCGACTGCCTTGGCGGGCGCCGAATCGACGAAGAGCGCACAGGGACAGCCGCAACGCACGGGCATGCGCGTCTCCACCTTCAGCCGGTGCCCCATGTTCTTCCCCGACTCCGGATGCTTCTCCCATTGAGGGCGGCGTCAACAGGCGACCCAGCTCTCAGTTATGTGCGCACTGCATCGAGTCCGCGATTCTGGCGTCGCCGGCCGCGTCCCTGGAGCGGCGGCGTCCGCAGCGCACGGAGCCCGTTGGAGGCGCGGGCCGTCTTGGGAGAGCGCGCCCTACAAGAACGAGGCGATTCCGATCCTGTCGTACCGGACGCCGGGTATCGGCCGCGTCCGGAGCTGCCGGCGTTGCCACCGGTGCTCAGGGAAGCGAGCGCGGAGAAGTAGGGAGGGCAGGGGACACCCTGCATCGCCGTCTGGCGATAGGGGCAGCGCGCTCGGCTGCTCCTGGGGCCCGGGGCGTCGGTTCAGGAGCCGGTCGTGGCGAGGAGCTCCCTGGCGTCGCTGATCACGGCGGCGCGGCGGATCCAGCGATCCAGCTCGTCGAGGTCGGTGCTCGCGAGGACGCGTTCCCGGACCTCGGCGGGGACCTCCAGCCCGCGGGCCTCGAGGAAGGTGAGCACGGCCTGCGCCTTGGTCTTCAGGGTGCCCTCGCGCATCCCTTCTTCTCGCCCCTTCGCCACGTAGCTGCGTGCGAATTCGCTCTGAAACTGGTAACCGCTCTTCATCATCGCCTCCAACCTCCGCCTCGCCGCTGCGTTCAGCGAGGATAGCACCAGGTCCCCGTAGACGGCCCGGCGCTCCTCATCGAGCCCCTCCGCCGCCCCCGAAAAAAAGGCCACGCCGATGGCTTCGGCCGCCTCGCTCTGTCCGTGCGCCATCGCGGAGAGCACGGCCACCTCGGGCGCCGCCTTCGCCTGCTCGGCGTCAGTGACGACCGGGACGCCCTGGGGCCCGAGCACCAGCGGCGTCAGCGTCCAGCCAGGGTGGCCAGTGTCGATCGGCCGCGCGCTCCACCGCGCCATCGCCGCGTTGATGGTCACGACCAGCAGCCCGGTTGGGCAGCGTCCTCCCACTCATGAATTCCGCGGAGCTCCTCGGATTCGTCACGGCGTGTGAGCCGCATCGGAACGAGGGATTTCGCAAGCCGGGCCTCCAGGACTACCTGCTCAGGTATCATGAGCGTACCGGGCGGCCGGAGGACGAGATCGTGGCGTGCGACGTGTACTGGGTGCGAGATCAGTGCCTGAAGCTGGGGAAGAGGGCGCCGTACAAGAACGAGGCGATGCCGATCCTGTCGTACCGGAAGCCGGGGTATCGGCCGGGTCCTGGGCTGCCGGCGTTGCTGCCCCCGCTCAAGGAGGCGAGCACGGAGAAGTAGGCTGGCGCCGAAGACACCCTGCATCGCCGTCTGGCGATAGGAACAGCGCGCTCGGCTGCTCCTGGGGCCCGAAGCGTTGGTTCAGGAGCCGGTCGTGGCGAGGAGCTCCCGGGCGTCGCTGATCACGGCGGCGCGGCGGATCCAGCGGTCCAGCTCGTCGAGGTCGGTGCTCGCGAGGACGCGTTCCCGCACCTCGGCGGGGACCTCCAGCCCGCGGGCCTCGAGGAAGGCGAGCACGTCGTGTGCCTTGGCTTCGAGGATTCCCTCCTTCCGGCCTTCCTGCCGGCCCTTCGCCACGTAGCCGCGCGCGAATTCGCTCTGAAACTGGTAACCGCTCTTCATCATCGCCTCCAACCTCCGCCTCGCCGCTGCGTTCAGCGAGGATAGCACCAGGTCCCCGTAGACGGCCCGGCGCTCCTCATCGAGCCCGGCCGCCGCCGCGAAGAATGCCTCGCCGATCGCCTCCGCCGCCTCGCTCTGTCCGTGCGCCATCGCGGAGAGCACGGCCATTTCGGGCGCCGCCTTCGCCTGCTCGACGTCGGTGACGACCGGGACGCGCTGGGGCCCGAGCACCAGCGGCGTCAGCGTCCAGCCAGGGTGGCCCGTGTCGATCGGCCGCGCGCTCCACCGCGCCATCGCCGCGCCGATCGTCACGACCAGCAGCCGGGTCGGGCAGCGGTGCCGGGCCCGCGTCTGGGTGACGTACACCGGCCAGACGTAGGGCTTGTCCGGGTCCACGCCGAGCTGGACCTCGACCACGATGGCCATCGCGGGCTGCTGCTGCTCGCCGACCAGCAGCACGACGACGACGTCCGCGCGGCGATCGGAGGGCACGAGCTCGGTGAAATCGGAGGACTCGACGCGCGCCTCCGTGAAGGTCGGGACCGGATGACCGAGCGCGTCGTGCAGCATCTCGGCGGCCAGCGTCGGCCGGTTCTTGAACAGCTCCACCAGGGCGTCATGGGTCACTGAGGGCATGGAGTGGTCTCACGAGTGGTTGCGATCATGCTGGATTGGCGTGGCGCGCCAGGCTCATGCGGTGGGACCCGCAGGAGCCGAGCAGCGTCCTCCCACTCATGAATTCCGGAGAGCTCCTCGGGGTCATCACGCCATGTGACCCGCGTCGCCCCCGACGGTCAGGGCACGGGGCTGAACGAGAGGGGACGGCGCTCGGGCGCACGAGCGGAATCAAGCCCTCGACGGTCGCCAACGCCGTACCGATGCCTCGGACATGGCGTCCGGTGTGGCTCTTGCGTAGCTGGCCCTCCGATTCTGCTCCGGCTTGGACACCCGGCGCCTTCACTCGGACGACATGGCGAGAGCGGTGTGTTTTCATTCTGAAAAGCGAGACGAGCCCGATCGTGACGTACCGGAAGCCGCGGTATCGGCCGCGCCCGGGGCTGATGGCGTTGCCGCCGGTGCTCAGGGAAGCGAGCGCGGAGAAGTAGGGAGGGCAGGGGGCACCCTGCATCGCCGCCCAGCGATAGGGGCAGCGCGCTCGGCTGCTCCTGGGGCCCGGGGCGTCGGTTCAGGAGCCGGTCGTGGCGAGGAGCTCCTGGGCGTCGCTGATCACGGCGGCGCGGCGGATCCAGCGGTCCAGCTCGTCGAGGTCGGTGCTCGCGAGGACGCGTTCCCGCACCTCGGCGGGGACCTCGAGCCCGCGGGCCTCGAGGATGGCGAGCACGTCGCGCGCCTTGGCTTCGAGGATTCCCTCCAGCCGCCCCTGCTCCCGGCCCTTCTCCACGCCTTTTGCCACGTAGCTGCGTGCGAACTCGCTCTGAAATTCGTAACCGCTCTTCATCATCGCCTCCAACTTCCGCCTCGCCGCTGCGTTCAGCGAGGATAGCACCAGATCCCCGTAGACGGCCCGGCGCTCCTCATCGAGCCCGGCCGCCGCCGCGAAGAATGCCTCGCCGATCGCCTCAGCCGCCTCGCTCTGTCCGTGCGCCATCGCGGAGAGCACGGCCACCTCGGGCGCCGCCTTCGCCTGCTCGGCGTCGGTGACGACCGGGACGCCCTGGGGCCCGAGCACCAGCGGCGTCAGCGTCCAGCCAGGGTGGCCGGTGTCGATCGGCCGCGCGCTCCACCGCGCCATCGCCGCGTCGATCGTTACGACCAGCAGCCCGGTTGGGCAGCGGTGCCGGGCGCGCGTCTGGGTGACGTACACCGGCCAGACGTAGGGCTTGTCCGGGTCCACGCCGAGCTGGACCTCGACCACGATGGCCATCGCGGGCTGCTGCTGCTCGCCGACCAGCAGCACGACGACGACGTCCGCGCGGCGGTCGGAGGGCACGATCTCGGTGAAATCGGAGGACTCGACGCGCGCCTCCGTGAAGGTCGGGACCGGATGGCCGAGCGCGTCGTGCAGCATCTCGGCGGCCAGCGTCGGCCGGTTCTTGAACAGCTCCACTAAGGCTTCATGGGTCACTGAGGGCATGGAGTGGTCTCACGAGTGGTTGCAATCATGCTGGATTGGCGTGGCGCGCCAGGCTCATGCGGTGGGGCCCGCAGGGGCCGAGCTGCGCTCTCCCACTCATGAATTCCGGGGAGCTCCTCGGATTCGTCACGGCGTGTGGCCCGCGCGTGCCCCGCGGCGGTCAGGGCACGGGGCGGCTGCACGTGGGGGCCCTCGGATACACGAGCGGAATCAAGCCGTTGCCTCCGGTGCTCAGGGAGGCGAGCGCGGAGAGGTTGGCTGGCGCATGGGCCACCGCCGTGGAGGGGGAGGGGGAGTGCTGGCCGCCACCCGCCATGGCGCCGCCACCCCTGAGTCGGCACTGTCGCCGAGTTTTCCCGTCGTTTCGTGCCGGCATGGGGGGTGCTCAAGGCCGAACATCATGCCGACGCTCGAGCACAACGCCCTCGTCGAGATGTTCCGTGAGCACCCGTAGCTCGCGCCCCACTTGCTCGCGACGCTCTTCCACGTCGAGGTGCCGCCGCACGCCTCGGTCGCGGTGGTCGAGTCGTCGCTCGAGCAGCTCATCCCGGTGGAGTTCCGCGCTGACCTCGTGCTCGAGCTTCGAGAGACGAGCGGCACGCTCGTTCTGGCGATCGTCGTCGAGGTCCAGCGCGACGTGGACCCGGACAAGAAGTTCTCGTGGCCGACGTACGTGACGGTCGTACGCGCCAGGAAGCGCTGCGGCACGGTCGTCCTCGTGGTCGCACCGGACGCCGGCGTGGCCGCCTGGGCGACGGAGACCATCGATCTCGGCCTGGACCGCGGCAACGTCGAGCCGCTGGTGCTCGGTCCGGCCGTCGTCCCCGAGATCACCGACCCTGACGAGGCCGGGAAGGAGGCGGAGCTCGCCGTGCTCTCGGCGGTGGCGCACGGCAACGGGCCGAACGGGCTCACCGTGGTCCGGGCGGCGCTCGTTGCCCTTGGCCGGCTCGACCAGGAGCACGCCATGGTCTACTTTCAGGTCATCTGGAGCGGGTTGCGTGAGCCCATGCGGCGGGCTCTGGAGGCGTTGGTGATGGAACGGCAGATCGAAGGCGAGACGACTTTTCCGTTCGTGCGGGAGCTCATGGATCGCAGCAAGCGCGAGGGCAAGCTCGAAGGCAAGAGGGACACCCTGCTTCGGTTGCTCGCGCGGGCCGGGATCGTGCTCGGCGAGAGCGAGAGAGAGCGCGTCCAGGCATGCACGGACATGGCGACCCTCGACCGCTGGATCGATAACGTCCTTGGGGCGACGACGGCCATCGAAGTGCTCTCATGACGGTTGACGGATGCGGCCCATCGGGCTGGCGATGAGATAGCTCACCAGATCGAGGGACTCGTGCTCGGTGCTGATCCAAGAAGGCGCGTAGGGGTCGAATCTACCCCTCTGCCTCACCGTGCTGGACCGGCGTTGGGCCTGGGACAGCGATGCTCGATGAAGACCGCGCGGCGTCTGTTGTCGAGCCTGTCGACGAAGCGCCGCAGAACCGACGCTCGCTGCCGGGCGCTCAGGCTTCCGGGGCGCGGCCGCTCGTCCGGAGCGCCCTTGCCGTGCGTGCGAGGGAACGACGGCACGCTGGGGCCTCGGTCGGTTGCATTCCAGAGACGACGTCAAAATCGTCGTGGAGACGCACGCAGCGGCCCGGGCGCGCGCCGTTGCCGGGCTGGCGATGCCGTTGATAAGGTGAGCTATCCATGACGCGCTTGCGCTTGCGGTCGGTCCTGTTGCGGTGCTGCCTCCTCGGCGCGTTGATCAGCGCCACGGGGCCCTCGCGCGCGGCGCCGCCGCCCGGGGGCTCGCCGCCGGCGGCCGCGGCGCTGCGCCAGAAGGCCCGGATCTCCTACTTCTCGCGGCGGTGGGCGGACGCCGAGGCGAGCTTCGAGGCCGCCCTGGCGGCGCCCGACGCCGCCGGGATGACCGAGGTGCAGCTGGCCGAGGTCCTCGGGTATCTCGGGCTCTCCGAGCTGGAGCAGGGCAAGCACCGGGAGGCCGCCGAACACCTGGGGGAGAGCCTCGAACACGATGCCGCCCTGAAGGAGCCGCTCGTCCGCCGGTTCACGACCGGGTTCAACAAGGCGCTGGAGCACGTCGGAAGGATCTACGTGGCTGCCGCCCCGCCCGACGCCGAGGTCCTCCTGGACGACGAGCCGATCGGGACGGGAGCCACGGTCCTCGAGCTGTTCGTCGATCCGGGGAAACACACGCTCCGGGCCCGCCTGTCGGGATACGAGGAGCTCTCTCATCGGGTCGAGATCGCCGGCGGGGCGACGATCGGCGCGACGCTGACGCTGTCGCGCGTGGCCCCGCCGCCCCCGCGCACCCCCGAGCCAAGCGCGGCGAAGCGCGGCCCGGTCGGACCGGCCGCGGCCCCGGCGCCTGGGCCCTGGGCGTCGTGGCCGGGAACACTGCGGATCGCGGGGATCGCCGTCACGACGGCCGCCATCTCCTCGGGGACTGTCTTCATGCTCCGGGCGAACGTCCTCGATCGAGACATCGACGAGCGCGGCGGCGGCCTCAACCGCGATCCAGCATCGACCTGGGACGCGTGTCGCCAGGTGCCGCAGCCCTCCGCCTGCCCCGAGCTCCACCGCTTGCGCGTCCAGCGCGACACGTCCCGCGTCCTCGGGGCCACCCTTGTCGCGACGGGGGTCGTCGTTGGCGCTGCGACCGTGGTGTCCTTCTTCGCGGGCTCCTCGTCCCCGCGAGCGAAGGCGGCGCCGGCCGCCCTCCGTGTCTTGCCGGTGACGACGGCGCACCAGATCGGGGTGGTGGCGCTCGGGGCGTGGTGACCCCGCCACCTGTGACGCACCCCCCTCGCCAGCCGCCACTCTAGCTCGCTTCCTGCAGATGAGCTCCCTCGCGCTTGACGAGCTCTTCTTATCTCGGTGCGCCCGCCCCTGCTGCGACGAACAGGAGAAGCCCCCGCTCGCGAGGGCGTCGCGCCAGACAGCACTCAGGAACGCCACACTGAGGCTCTTTGCCCCGTGCACTCCGTAAGGCGCACGACGAACCGGAGGCGACGGCAGCGCTCGTGAAACATTCGAGCAATGCGACGAGGCGTAGCGCGTCTGTCATCGTCCGGAGGGGCCCTCTCGAGCACGTGCAGCCTCGAAGCTTGGCATGTCGAGTGCTCGTCGATCGTCCCGCTCCCTGTGTCGCTCTGTACGGCGGACGACGAGCAGGGCTTGCAAAAATCGGCGGATCGTGAACCCGGATCTCGATTGGACATAACGAGGGGCGCCTCGAGGTGTGCGGTCGTCTCAGGCGTGCCCAGGCCGACGCGTCCTGATGTGTCGGCCGTCTCGAGCACATCCGTTTGAGGGTGCGACGTACTCGTTTGCGACCCTCGAAATGCCTGATGACACCGTGTCCAGGTGGCTCGAAAGCAGACCGTCTGGGCGCTCGCTCGCTCCCTTGTCTCCCCGGTCTCGATACGGCGGCAGGGGCGGGGCCCTCACGGGTTGAGCGAAGCGAGGTCCACCAGCGTTCCCCGCGACGCTATCGAGAACGCCTGACGTCCACGCGGCGACGGGCCCGGCCTCGCCCCGCTTTTGACAGGAGGTATTCACATGGCATCGAAGAGAGCGTTATTGACGGCGATCAACAACTACGGTAGCGAGGAGAACAACCTCCCGAGCTGTCTCGAGGATGCAGCCAAGTTCCGTTCGCTGCTGAGCGAGCGCTACGGCTTCAGTGAGTTCAAGGAGCTCTACGACGGCGACGCTACCGTCGCCAACGTGGAGGAGGGGCTCGCCTGGCTATTCGAGAATGTCGGCCCCGATGACCGGCTGGTCTTCTTCTACTCTGGCCATGGCTTTCAGCAGCCGCGTGGCGAGAACCTCGAAGAGTGCCTGGTCCTCGGCGACATGCAGTTCCTGTTCGACAACCGCCTGAGCGAGCTCAGCCAGACGGCCCCGCCTGGCGTGCTCACGGTGGTGCTCGATTCTTGTTTCTCCGGCGGGATGCAGAAGCAGGTCGCGATGGGCGGGCGCGTCGAGCTCGTGCGCAGCAAGGCGTGGTCACCGCCGCCGGACGTGCAGCAGGAGCAAAAGAGCCTCATCGGCCGGCCGCTCGTCCCGCGGCCCTTCGGCAGCGTGCAGATCGCGAGCGACGCGGGCGTCAAGCGGCTGGTGCTGGGCCGGGAGGCGATCGCCGCGGGGAAGGCGGCCGCGCCGGGCGAAGGCGGTGGGGACGAGACCGATCAGCTCACCTTCAATGGACTGCTGCTCTCGGCCTGCTCCGAGAACGAGACGGCGGCGGCCTCGACCTCGGCGACCGAGGGCCTGTCGGCCTTCTCGTCCGCGCTGCAGCAAGTGCTCGGCGCTGCGGGCGACGAGCCGTCGATTGCCGAGGTGCACGAGGGCGTCCGCGCCAAGCTCCAGGAGATGGGGTTCCGGCAGACTCCGCTCTTGAAGGTGCCGGCGGAGCCGGCCGGCCTCGCTGAGTCGAGCTTCCTGACGCTGGCTCCTGGCGCAGCCGCCGCGCCGGCCGAGGCACCCGGCCAGCCCGCGAAGGGCGCCGCGAAGAGCGCCCAGCCCACGAGGACCACGGCCGGCAGCGCAGCGCCCGGCTCGCCGCCGAACGCCAGGCCGGCGACCGGTGGCGCCGCGACGTCGCCGACCACGCCGGCGGAGGGGCAGCCACGGCAGCCCCAGGCCGAGCCGACCCCCGCGGGCGCAACAGCAGCGCGGCCCGCGACGCAGCAGCAGCGCCCGGCCGAGGCAGCCCCTGAGGGCGCCACAGCGCGGCCCGCGACGCAGCAGCAGCGCCCGGCCGAGGCAGCGCCCGCGGGCGCGACAGGAGCGCGGCCCGCGACGCCGCCGGCCGCCGCGGCGGGCGGACAGCAGCGGCAGCAAGGTGCGACGTCCCAGGCGACAGGCACGGCGGCCGCACCACCGGTGAACACGGACAGGAGAGAACAGGAGGGCGCTTCGATGGATACCATGCAAATGAGCGAAGAGAAGTGGATAGGCCTTGCCGCCAGCGTCACCGCATCGCTCGTCCCGGAGGTGATCCGGGCGGTCCGGCGCAAGGACTTCGCGCCCGAAGCCGGGGCCGCGAACGGTGGGTACGCCGGCAACGGCGAGTTCGCAGGCGCGGAAGAGAAGTGGGTGGCGGCGCTCGCGCGGGTGGCTGTGCCAGCCGCGATCAGCGCGGTGCCGGGCATGATCAACGCAATCCGAGGCAAAGACGCCTCCTTCGAGCAGGCCTCGCCGGCGGCGAACAGGCTGCCTGCCGGTGGCGCCGAGGGCGAAGGCTGGCAGCTGCAGCAGCGCCCGGCCGGGCCTGCGCCCGCTGGCGGAGCCGCGGCGCGGCCCGCGACGGCGCCGGCCATCGCCGCGGGCGGGGCGCCGCGGCAGCAAGGCGCGACGTCCCAGGCGACAGGCGCCGGGGCCCCACAGGCCAACACGGGCATGAGAGCGCAGGCGGGAGCGCCGGCGGATGCCACGCAAATGAGTGAAGAGAAGTGGATAGGCCTCGCTGCCAGCGTCACCGCATCGCTCGTCCCCGAGGTGATCCGGGCGGTCCGGCGCAAGCAGTTCGCGCCCGAAGCGCCGGCCACGGACGGTGGGTACAACACCGGTGACGGCGATGCCGCAGGCGCGGAGGAGAAGTGGGTGGCGGCGCTCGCGCGCGTGGCTGTGCCAGCCGCGATCAGCGCGGTGCCTGGCATGATCAGCGCGATCCGAGGCAAGGACGCCTCCTTCGAGCAGACCCCGCCGGCTGCGACCCGGCTGCCCGCTGGCGGCGCCGAAGGCGAAGAGAAGTGGCTGCCGCTCGCCATCGGGATCGCCACCTCGGTCGTTCCGGAGGTGATCCGGGCGGTCCGGCGCAAGGACTTCGCGCCCGAAGCCGGGGCCGCCAACGGTGTGTACGCCGGGAACGGCGATACCGCAGACGCCGAGGAGAAGTGGGTCGCGGCGCTGGCGCGGGCGGCTGTCCCGGCTGCGATCAGCGCGGTGCCTGGCATGATCAGCGCGATCCGAGGCAAAGACGTCTCCTTCGAGCTGGCGCCGCCGGCGGCGAGCCGGCTGCCCGCTGGCGGCGCCGAGGGCGAAGAGAAGTGGCTACCGCTCGCCATCGGGATCGCCACCTCGGTCGTTCCGGAGGTGATCCGGGCGGTCCGGCGCAAGGACCTCGCCCTCGGGTTCGGGGCCGCCGCCTGACGCACGGCCAACGCAGAAGAGATTTGGGTGGAGGCGCTCGCACGTGGGGTGGAATTCACAGGACGGCGGGGAGACGGGGAGTGAGATCTCATGAATCTCCCCGTCTCCCCGTTCAATTCCTCGCTAAAAATGCCAACAAAATGAGAGGAGTTGTCAGGAGGGGATCACCGTCGACGCGGCCGGCGGGGTGTCCCCCGCGGAGGCCCGCGGCGCGTCACTTCGGCCTGAGCTCCGTGAGGACGAGCAGGTACTCCGGCGGGTTGTTCGGCGACAGCTTGGCGTACGGGTTCTCCTTGGTGGGGAAGCCGGTGAAGCGCTTCGTGCTGTACTCGCCCCAGGACGGGTTCTTGAAGAGCGGGATCACCGGCGCGTTCTGCGCGTAGAGCATCTGCACGTCGTCGAGGATGCGCTTCTGCTCCGCTGACTCCGTCGCTGCCTCGAACTGCTGGAACAGCTTGTCGGCCTCCTTGTCGCCGTAGCGGTGCCAGTTGCGCGCGCTCGCCTCGCCGACGGGCTTCACGAGCTCCGCGGACATGAGATCTCGGTAGTAGTTGTAGGGCGTGGGCTCGACGGTGGTCCACCCCATCGACATGTCGAACGTGCCCTTCTGGAGCGCCTCGAAGAACGCGCTGAAATCGTACGCCTTGAGCGAGGCGTCGATGCCGAGCTGCTTGAGGTTCTGCGTCATGATCTGGACCGCGCGGACCCAGTCGGACCAGCCGGTGACGACGTTGATCTCGAAGCGCATGGGCTTGCCGTCCTTCACCCGGATCCCGTCCGGGCCCGGCGCGTACCCGGCCTCGTCGAGGAGCTGCTTCGCCCTCGCCACGTCGAGCTTCACCCAGTCGCCCGCCGCCACGGCCTTCGGGTTGCGCCAGCGCTCGTAGGAGTCGTCGAGCCCCGTCGCGTCCGCCGGCTGGGTGTAGTCGTTGGACGCGATCTTCACGATCTGCGCCCGATCGATGCCCATGCTGATCGCCTTGCGCACGCGCACGTCGTCGAACGGCTTCTTCGTGCCGTTCGGGTAGAGCGTGGCCATGCCGCCGACGAGCGGGAACCAGTAATGGTGGTTCGCCGGGTCCTTGGCGACATAGACCTTCTCGATCTCGGGGACGAACGCGCCCGCCCAGTCGACCTCGCCGTTGATGATCGCCAGGTTGACCTGATCGTTGCCCGGGTACGCCGGGAAGCGCAGCCCATCGACGGCCGGCTTCCCCTTCTGCCAGTAGTTCGGGTTCTTGCCGAGCTCGTACACCTGGTTCTGGAAGGTCTTGATCTCGGTGAACGGCCCCGTCGCCACGGGGTTCTCGTTCGCGTACGTGACCGGATCGGCGACGTCCTTCCATTTGTGCTCCGGCACGATCGGCTGGTGGCCGATGTAGCTGAGCCCCGGGACGTACGGCCGCTTCAAGGCGAACTCGACGGTCGTGTCGTCCGTCGCCTTCACCGACTCGACGAACTTCCACACCCCCGAGAGGTCGAGCGCGGCGTGCTTCTTCAGGAGCTCGAACGTGAACACCACGTCCTTCGCCGAGAACGCTTGTCCATCCGACCACTGGACGCCGGAGCGGGTCGTCAAGGTGAGCCTCTTGTTTCCGTCGCTCCACGCGTATTTCGTGGCGAGCCACGGCGTGTACTCGCCCTTCATCGTGTTGAAGATGAGCATCGGCTCGTAGATGCCGGCGAGCGTCGGGAACCGCACGCTCCCCTCGGCGAGCAGGGGGTTGAAGCTCCGCACCCAGGAAGCCTGCTGCTCCCTGGAGATCGTGACCATCGAGGCGCCCTTCGCCGCAGGCTTCGACGCGGGCGCCGCCGACCCGTCCGGAGCGCCACGCGCCGCCTCGGCTTTCTCCTTGGAAGAGCAACCCGCGGCGGCGCTGGCGGAAAGCATCAGCGCCGATAGAAAGAAGATGCGACGCGACATAAGTCCAGTCTTCATGACAAGCCTCTCCGCGCGGGCGACGTCGGGTCCCCGCGACGCTCCATCCCCGTGACAGCGCGCGGCCCCGTAGCCCGGCAGACAAGGGACGACGGACGGCCGCGCGAGGTCCTCCATGCCGTGCTCGGCATGGCATGGAACACTTTACCGGTTAAGTCATGTGGGTGTCAACGCGCAGACGTGGCAGTCGCCGCGCGCTCCGTCGCGCCGTCCTGCGAGGGACGGCGAGGGACGGCGAGGGACGGCGCGGGACCCCGGGTGCTGGGGGCCTGGTCGAGCGGGTCGCGGGCCCGCGCGCCCCGGACAGGCGAGACAGGCGAGCAGGGGGCTCACCCGCGCGTGGTGCTCGCCTATTCCGGACCTCCTCCTTCATGCTTCATGTCGCAGAGGAGGCGCTGCTCGAAAGTTAACCATGTTGACAAACCATCGTTGAAAACGATAGAGGTCGTAGTGTTGCCCTGAACTTGAAATCGATTCACTTCCCCTCTGCCAAGGAGCTCCTCCCATGAGATCGAATCCGCTGATGAACAAGCCCTGGAGCGCTCATCTCGGCTCGGCGTTGGCGCTGATCGTCGCTCCCCTGGCGCTGGGCTGTGTGAGCGAGATGGGTGATGAGGGCGAGGGGACCCTGGACGAGCCCGTCGGAGAGGCCCAGGCGGCGATCGGCTGGTCGGGGTACAGCTGGGGATGCGGCGGGAGCTGCGAGCTCAACCTGGGGACGGACGTCGACCGGACGTGTTTCCTCGCAGGCGTCTGGGGCAAGCTCGGGGCCAGCTCTCAGGCCGCGGTGCGCGTACAGCGGTCCGGCGGGGACTGGATCCTCAACGTCGATGCCGCCAGCGGCCAGAACCTGGGCGCCAACGCCGTGTGCGTCAACACGGCGGAGAACAGGACGGCTCAATTCACCTGGACCTGGGGACCGGGGGAGGGCCTGCCGACGAGCATGGGATTCGGCACGTCGTCACGGCGGTGCTTCCTCACGCAGGTGATCAGCAACGGCGCGTTCAGGTTCAACAACTGGATCACGGACTACGCGAGGGTGCGAAAAGACGCCTCGGGCGAGTGGTTCCTCGAGGGCGTCAGCACCACGGGCGTGGATACCCCGGTGACGGCCACGGTGAAGGCCATCTGCGTGGATGTGCCGCAAAACTACGGTGCATGGCAGTGGCTCGCGGGCAACAACCATCGCATCGATCCTCTGGCGAGCAATTCGGTCGGCGGGGTGGCGTGCGGCATGACAGGGCTGGGCGGGCCCTTCACGTCGAACAACTGGACCGATGGCGTCTGGCTCGAGTACAATCCAACGACGCTCGACTGGGAGCAGCACACCGTCAACAACAAGACGGCCTGGTCTCAGTGCGTCCGGTAACCGGCGCGGCGGCGCCGCCGCCCCTGCATGTGCGGTCGTCTGCGGGGGCGAGCGTCCCCCGCGCCTCCACGCCCACGCGGCGGCTCGGCGTCTTCACGGCACCTCTCGGACGCGCGCTGTGATGTAATGGGGCCGTGTCCACCCCCAGGGCAGCCGCTGCCGGGGGATAACCCGCGGTGAGCCCTTGAGCGCTTCTCCTCCCAAAGCGACGATCGCCGTCCTCGAGCGGAACCGCGTCGTCGGCCAGCGCATCGCCCGCGCGATGTCCGCTGCCTCCGGCCTGCAGGACGTCCCCGTCGCCAGCGATCCCGCCGAGCTGCGCGCCCGGCTGTCCGAGCGACCCCTCCTGCTCGGCTGCGACGCCGCCGATCTCGACCTCGCGCTCGAGTGGGCGGCCGAGCGGTACCCCAGCATGCACCTGCTCGTGTGGACCTCGGGCAGCACCGACGCGATCCTCCACGCCGCCCTGAAGGAGCCCCGCCTCTCCAGCATCGTCGGCTGGCCGAGCTTCGCCTCCATGCCGCGGCCCTGGGAGATCGCCCTCGCCGCCCGCCGCATCCTCAAGCCGCTCGCCCTGCCGCCTCGGCTCTCCGACCTGCTCTCCTGGGGCGCCACCATCGTGAAATGGCGCCCCCGCACGAGCGACGACCGCGACCGCACCGTCGCCGAGGTCGCGCACTGGGCCGAGCGCTCCGGCGCCCCCGCGCGGGTCGCCGAGCGGATCGCCTCCCTCGCGCACGAGCTGCTCATGAACGCCATGTACGACGCCCCCGTCGACCGCCGCGGCCGCCCCCGCTACGCGCACGACAGGCGGCGCGACCTCGTGCTCGAGGAGAACGAGATCCCCACCCTGCGCCTCGGCACCGACGGCGCGTACCTCGCCCTCCAGGCCCACGATCCGTTCGGCGGCCTCCGGCGACACCACGTCTTCGAGGGCATCACCCGCGGCCTGAGCGCCCGCGGCGCCGACTCGACAAGCGCCCCCGTGCTCGACACGTCGCGCGGCGGCGCCGGGCTCGGCATGCTCAAGATCTACGCGGCCGGCGCCGTGCTGGTCGTCGACGTCTCGCCCATGGCCTCGACCATGGTCACGTCCTTCTGGGACCTCGACGTCAACCCGCGCGAGTTCCGCTCGCTCCCGGCGTCCCTCCACTTCTTCGAGCGCTCCACGCCGGCGATGGAGACGCTGGAGCGGACCGGGTGGTGACGCCCGCGCTCGCCGCGCGCGGCGCAAGAGGACGACGAGCCGGCCGAGGCGGGCGCCATGGCTGAGATCGATCCGCTCCTCGCGCGGCAGCTCAGGCGCCTCGGGCTCGAGGACCTCGACGCGCCGCCCGACAGGGAGACCTGGCACAAGGTGGTCGCGCGCATCAGCGAGCACTACCGCCACGTCGCCGACGATCGGAGCCTGCTCACCCGCTCGCTCGACCTCTCCACGAACGAGATGGGCGCGCTGCACCGGCAGCTCCTGGCCGAGCGGGACCGCCTGCGCAGCGTCGTCGTGGCCATCGGGGACGCGCTGACCATCTTCCACGACGCCGCGAGCTCGCAGGTCGAGCCGTCGCGTCCGATCGAGGTCGGATCGACGATCTCCACGGCCAAGCGGCGCTTCGCGTCGAAGCTCGGCGAGCTCTTCTCCCTGAGCAGCGCGGCGCCCGGCGGCGCGACCCAGGCCGCCGCCGGCCAGGCCGCCGCAGGCCAGGACGCCGCAGGCGCGAGCGGCTCGGACGAGGCCATCAACGAGGTCCGCGTCCAGCTCGTCGCGCTCGGGGACCGGCTGGTGCAGCTGCTCTACGACACGGCGGAGAAGGCGTCGCTGAAGAAGCAGCTCGAGGTCGCGCGCGCCGTCCAGCAGATGCTCGTGCCGAGCCAGGACGTCATCGAGCGGCCCTCCCTGCGGCTCGCCAGCCACTTCCAGCCCGCGGCGGAGTGCGGCGGCGACTGGTGGACGTTCCACGATCTGCCGGACGGCAGGCTGCTCACCGTCGTCGGCGACGTGACCGGGCACGGCATCTCGTCCGCGATCATCACGGGGGCGGCGAAGGCCGCCTGCGACGTCGTGCGCACGTTCGCGCGCGAGGCGATCAGCCCGGCGCAGCTGCTGCGGGTCATGAACTGCTCGATCTTCGAGGCGGGGCAGCAGAAGTTCCTGATGACCTGCGCGGCGTGCATCTTCGACCCCGGCGCCGGCTCGATGACCCTCGCGAACGCCGGGCACCCGTTCCCCTACCTGGTCAGGAACAACGCGATCCGGCAGCTCGCCGCGCAGGGCGAGCCGCTCGGCGCGGCGAGCTCGGCCGAGTACACGTCGAGCACCGTCGCCCTGGAGGGCGGCGACGCGCTCCTCTGGTTCACCGACGGCGTGACCGAGTGCGAGAACGAGTCGAGCGAGCAGTTCAGCGAGAAGCGGCTGCGATCGCTCTTCCAGAGCGTGGCCGCCTGCGCGCCCGAGGAGGCGAGGGACGCGATCGTCGCGGCGGTGTCCAGGTTCCGCGGCGAGCGCGCCCTCGACGACGACGTGACGCTCGTCGTGGCCCGCGTGCGGTAGCCGACCCCGAGGACGGCGCCGCAGATCCCCCAGCGCGCCCTCGCCGCGGCCTCCACCCCGGTCGAGCTCCGCCTCTCACGGAGGTGCGGCGTCCCGCGCTGCTGCGCGCAGCACCCCGCGAGCGCGACCCGATCGCCCTTCATTTGCCGCTGATGAACTCATAAGCACCGATGTCCCAGCCGGGCCCCTGGGGCCGAGCGACCCCGTCCAGATCGATGAGCACAGGGACGGCCGTTCCGCTGTCGATGGCCGGGGATCCTTGCCTCAGGTGGAAATCGGCGACGTTCGGGTTTTCGAAGAGCTCCGTCGGAGAGGCGATCAGCGAGTTCCTGTCGTAGCCGAGGCTCTGCCACGTGCTCAGGTTGATTATCGATCTGCCGCCGTTCGCGCTGAAGCGGTCCACGACGACGTTGTAGTCGCTCTCGAAGCCTTCGATGTCGGGCTGGTAGATCAGGATGGAGCCCCTGTCGGTCCGCGGTGTGTAGAGGATGTTGTTCTTGATCTTGTTGCCGACCGGATCGGAGATGTTGCCCCTCGAGCGCGGCATGTTGAACACCCAGCGGCTGCCTTCCGCCATCACGATCGTGTTGTTGTAAACCTGGTTGCGGCTCGACCCCTCCGACCCGTCTATCGCATAGAGCGAGATGCCGCTCGCGTGGTTCTCGTAGAGCAGATTGTTCCTGAACATGCTGTCGCTGACCCCATCGCAGTTGATCGCCGAGGCCCCGGCCATGCCGTTTTCCCAGATCTCGTTCTGCTCGACGGTGGCGCCGGTGATGACGCCGTCGCCCGGCGTGAACCTCCTGTCGCCGTTCATGTGAACGCCAGCGGACGCGTTGTGATGGAGGAGGTTGCCGCGGATCAGGGGGCGATCTCCGCTGTTGCTGGTGTACACCCCATGCTCGCCGTTGAAGGCGGATTCGTTGTACTCGATCACCGCATCGTCGCTGAACGCGGTAAATATGCCCGTCCGGCCGTTGTTGTGGACATAGCAGTACCTGACGGTGATGTCGCTTGTGCCGCGTAGATCGACGCCGGATCTGGGCGCGCCCGTCAGCTCGAAGCCCTCGATGATCCAATGGCTCACCGTGCCGCCAAAGAGCTCGACTTCGATGTGGCTTTCGTGTCTGTTCGCAGTCCCCAGCTCAACGATCGTGACGCCGGGCTCGGCCCTCAGGGTCTTTCTCCCTGCGCCCGGCGCCCCCGACTCCCCGATGCGACAGCCCTGACAGAGCCCGGGGCGCACGATGATCGTGTCGCCGTCATTGATGTTGTTGACGGCGAATTGAAGCGTCTGCCATGGGTCGTCCACTCCGCCCTCCCCGGCGTCATCGCCGAGCTCGCAGTCGACATAGTAAGTTGCCGCGAGGGCGCCCCTCTGAACCAGGAACGCTGTAGTCAATGTCAGCAAGAGGATCGTTGGTTTCATCCTGGTGCTCCTCTCTGTGCTGGAGATCGAAGCCGCCGTTCGAGGCGTGAGCTGACGTCTCCGCGAGTGGATAAGTGTTCGCCTTCGGCGCTATCCAGCGTCGAGGGATACGGCGAGTCGGGCCGCAATGATGGAATCCGGAAAAGGCGTCGGCAATCCAAATTCGCGAATTTCGTCGCGTGACTGATCGTCGATGACAGAGCGGCTTCGGCGCTCAACTCATGATCTCATCGCAGGCGCCGGCGCACGTCCCAGACCGACGATCGGCGCTACGTGGTGGACGTGATCCCAGGCGCCAGCGTGGGTGGTTGGGATGTTCCAAAACCGAGTGAAGCGGTTGGGTTTGTTGGCTTTGTCGGTGGCTCAGCGGATCACGCTCTGGGTGTCATGCCGACCGCCGGCCGTCGGTCGAAGATTGTTTTGACCGATCGGAAACGCTCTGCGCCGGCCTTCCTCGAGCGTGCTCGACGAATCGATCGCCATCGAGCATGGCGAAGCGCTGGCCCCCTGCTCCCGGTCATGTGCGCCCAGGAGGGAGGCACGTTTCAGCGGTCGCCGTCGAACCAGGCCCGTCAGCCCGCCGCGCCGAGCCCAGGCGCCGCGCCGAGCGCCGGACGCAGCAGGCGGATGAGCGAGCTCCACCGTCACGTCGCGACGCCCGTCGTCGCCCGCGTGCTGTAGCCTGGGGGCGAGGAGCCCCATGATCCTCGAGACCTTCCACTACGATCGGGACACCAAGAAGTGGTCCGTGCGGGTGCTGCCGGTGCTCGACAGCGAGCGGACGCTGGTGCTGGCGTTCGGGGCGCCGGAGCTCCTCGACGACCCCGGGGCGATCCGCGAGCTGCGGCGGGCGTACCCGCGGTCGCACATGGTGGGGTGCTCGAGCGCGGGCGAGATCGCGGGCACGTCGGTGCGCGACGGGACGCTGACGGTGGCGGTGGCGCGGTTCGAGCGGACGACGCTCGCGACGGCGCAGGTGGAGGTGGCGAGCGCGTCTGCGTCGTTCGCCGCGGGGCAGGCGCTGGCGCGCAAGCTGGAGCGGCCGGGGCTGCGCGGGGTGCTCGTGCTGTCGGAGGGGCTCGGGGTGAACGGCAGCCAGCTGGTGCGCGGGCTGAACGCGGTGCTGCCGGAGTCGGTGGTGGTGACCGGGGGCCTGTCCGGGGACGGGACGCAGTTCAAGCGGACGTGGGTGTGCGCGGGGGACGTGGTGCGCAGCGGGCTCGTGGCGGCCGTGGGGCTGTACGGCGAGCACGTGGTGATCCAGCACGGGTCCAAGGGGGGCTGGGACAAGTTCGGGCCGGAGCGCGTGGTGACGCGCTCGGAGGGCAACGTGCTGTACGAGGTCGACGGCCGCCCGGCGCTCGCGCTGTACAAGGAGTACCTCGGGGACAAGGCGGCGGAGCTGCCGGCGTCGGCGCTCCTGTTCCCGCTGGCGTTGCGCGCGACGGCGCAGGACGAGAAGGCGCTGGTGCGGACGGTGCTGGCGGTGGACCACGACGCGCAGTCGCTGACGTTCGCGGGGGACGTGCCGAGAGGGCACCTGGTGCAGCTGATGAAGGCGGACTTCGAGCGGCTGATCGGGGGCGCGGAGCTGGCGGCGAGGGCGGCGAGCGAGGCGGGAAGGGCGGGCGGGGACAGCGCGCTGGCGATCGCGATCAGCTGCGTGGGGCGCCGGATCGTGCTGGGCGACCGGACCGAGGAAGAGGTCGAGGCGGTGCTGGACGTGCTGCCGAAGGGCACGCAGGTGACAGGGTTCTACTCGTACGGGGAGATCTCGCCGTACGCGACCGGCCACTGCGACCTGCACAACCAGACCATGACGATCACGGTCCTCTCCGAGGCGCCCACGCCGCTCGCCAGGAGCGAAGGCCCGGGGGAGCGAAGGCCGCGCGCCGCGAAGCGCGCGCCGGCCGTGGCGGCGCGCGTCGTCGCGCAGCCGGCCGGCGGGATGGCGGAGTTCGAGGAGCTCGAGATCGCGTCGGACTCGACCTTCACGTCCGAGACCTCCTTCGACGCGCCGGCGTCGGCGTCGAGCGCGACGCCGGGGCCGTCGCCGCTGTCGCCGGGGCGCGAGGGCGAGGAGCCGCGGCCGACCATCCGGGTGCCGCCGAACGGCCGCAGGGCGTCGCGCCCGCAAAGCGCCGAGCCCGCCTCGGGGCCGGTCTCGTCGGGGCACAGCCCCACCACCGTGGATCGGCCGCCGCCCGCCGCTTGGGCGCACCGCGCCGCGCCGACGCGGAGCGTGCCGCCCGCCGGCGCCGCCGGCCGCCTCGACAGCCTCGCGTTCGATCGGCGCACGATCGGCGACGTCCTCGTCGTCCGGCTCGCCGGGCGCATGACCGAGGCGTTCAAGGGGGCGGCGCTCGCGCGGGAGCTCGAGGGCAAGGTCCTGCTCGACCTCGCCGGCGTCGAGCGGATCACGTCGTTCGGCGTCCGCGAGTGGCTCCAGATGATCCATGCGGCCCAGCCGCGCCTCCGCGCCCTCTACCTCGCGCGTTGCTCCGAGCCGGTCATCAACCAGCTCAGCATGATCCGGCGGTTCGCCGGCAACGGGCGGGTCGTCTCGTTCTATGCGCCGTACTGCTGCGAGTCGTGCGGCGCCCAGTTCGAGCGCCTCGTCGACTGCGTCCACGACGCGGCCTCGCTCGCCGAGGGCAAGCCGCCCGACGCGGTGTGCCCCCGCTGCGACGGCGCCGGCGCCTTCGACGACGACGCGGAGACGTATTTCGGGTTCGTCGCCCAGCACGGCGCCGGCGCGATCCCGCCGGAGGTGCGCGAGATCCTCCACGAGCTCGAGAGGGCCGACGAGCCCGCCGTCGGCGACGTGGTGGAGAAGTCCGTCGAGGGGCGCGTCACCCGCTTCAAGGTGGGCAGCAAGCTGACCGCGACGATCCGCTGGAGCCGCATCATCGACGGCCTCGAGGGCCAGGTCGTCTTCGATCTGAGCAACGTCCCCGCGGTCACCGCCGACGGCGCGGCGCGCTTCGAGTCGGCGCTCCGCAAGCTCGACGGCGCCGTCGAGGCGATCCGCATCGAGGGCTGTCCCCGGCTGCTCGCCGAGCGCACGGCGGGCCCCTCGTGGCCCGAGCTCGCGCGGATCGAGTCCGCGGTCGTCGAGGGCCGCTGCGCGTCCTGCAGCGCGACCCGGACGGTGCTCGTCGAGGTCGATCGGCACGCCCCCCTGCTCCGCGGCGGCCAGGACCCGAGCGTCACCTGCAAGCGCTGCAACACGCCGCTCGCCTTCGACGGCTCCCGCTCGCTGCTCTACGTCCTCGGCGCCCACGCGACGCGCGCCCCCTCGGTCCCGCCGCCGCCCGCCCTGCCTGCGGCGAGCTCGCAGCAGCAGCCGGCCGCGGCGCCCCAGTCGCAGCAGCACGGCGCGGGCGCCGCCGCGCCGCAGCAGCGCGGCGCGGGCGGCAACGCGGCGTTCCTCGCGCTGCTCGGCGGGGTGGCGCTCGCGGCCGCCGGCTTCGCGGCGTGGCGCGGCGGCGTCGGCCCCGCCGCGCCAGGGGCCTCGGCGGCGCCCGCTGCTCCGGCAGCGCCCGCGGCCTCGGCGGCCCCAGCGGCCTCGGCGGCGCCCGCGGGGGAGGCGCGCGCGCCGGCGCCGCCCGCGAGCGGCCCCGGCACGGCGGGCTGGTCGGTCATGGACGACCTCCCGCCCGCGTGGGTGGAGCGGCCGTTCGTCGTCGAGGGCGAGAGCGTGCTCGTCGTCGGTCGCGGCGGCCCCGCGGCCAGCGAGTCGGGCGCGCTCGCGGCGGCGCGCAACGGCGCGATCGAGCGCCTCACGTCCGGCCTCGCCGCGGAGCTCGCGGGCTCTCCCGCGGCCGAGCTCCTCGTCGCGCAGCCGCCGGCCGAGGCCAGGGCGGCGCAGCGCGCGGAGATCGTCGAGCGCATCGCCGGGCGCTTCCTCGCGCAGGTCGGCGCGTTCGCGACGCCCGAGCGCGTGGACGCCGTCGTGCGGCGGGAAGGCGACGGCGTGCTCGCCTTTGCGCGGTACAGGCTGTCCCGGCAGAGCTTCGACGCGGCCGCGGAGCTCTACCGCCAGACGGCCACGTTCCAGGGGCTCACCGTGGCGCGCTTCTTCCCGCAGCTCGAGGCGCGGGTACGCACCTCCGGCGAGCTCGTCGTCGTCGCGGCGGAGCGCTCGCAGCGCGGCGCGGATCCAGGGATCGTCGCGGGGGACATCGTACTCTCGGTCAACGATCGCCCCGTCCATTCGGTCGAGATCTTCGGGAAGGCCGCGGCGGACGCGTGGGCGCGCGCGCCGGCCGGTGGTACGATGACCCTCCAGATCGAGTCGCGCGGTGAGCGCCGCAGCGTGAGCTTCGCGAAATCCCAGGCCGAAGGCCCTCGATGAGCACCATGACCGCCCGCCGCGCTCCTGGAGAAGTGACGCCGCCGGCCCGAGCGATGGAGGCGGTCGAATGACCGAGCGCCACGCCGCCGGCCCCATGAGCGTCGGCTCGCGCCACCCCACCACGCTCGGCAGGTACAGCCTGATCAAGAAGATCGGGATGGGCGGCATGGCCGAGATCTGGGTGGCCTCCGTCGCGGGCATCTCGGGCGTGAGGAAGATCTGCGTGGTCAAGCGCATCCTCCCGCACCTCGTCGACAGCCCCGAGTTCGTGCGGATGTTCCTCGACGAGGCGCGCATCGCCGCCACCCTGGACCACCCCAACCTCGTCCAGATGTACGACATCGAGGACGTCGACGGCGTGCCGGTCATCGCGATGGAGTACCTCCACGGCGAGGATCTCAGGACCGTCCGGAAGTCGCTCCGGTCGGCGAACCGGCGGATGCCGATCGAGCACGCGATCACCATCGCGGCGGGCATCGCGGCGGGGCTCCACTACGCGCACGAGAAGGTCGGCTTCGACGGCAAGCCGCTCGACATCGTCCACCGCGACGTGTCCCCGCACAACGTGATCGTCACCTACGACGGGGCCGTGAAGATCCTCGACTTCGGGATCGCGAAGGCGGCGAACCGCGTCAACGAGACGCGCGACGGCGCGCTCAAGGGCAAGGTCCCGTACATGTCGCCCGAGCAGTGCACGAGCGAGCACCTCGATCGCCGGAGCGACATCTACTCGGTCGGCCTCTTGCTCTACGAGATGTCGACGGGGAGCCGGATGTTCCGGCGCGGCGCCACCGAGTTCGAGCTGATGCGGGCGATCGTCGAGGACCCCGTGCTGCCGCCGAGCGAGGTCTGCGCCGACTACCCGCCGGGGCTGGAGCGCATCCTGCTCAAGTGCCTGGAGCGGGATCGGGAGAAGCGGTACGCGACCGCGAGGGATCTCCAGATCGACCTCGAGGCGTTCGCCCGGGAGGAGCGGCTCGCCACCTCGGCGCTCGCCCTGTCGTCGTTCATGTCGGAGCTGTTCGGCCAGCGCGTGGAGGTGTGGCGGGGCGCGCTCGCCTCGGGGGCGGACCTCGAATCGCACATCGTCGAGAAGCAGGAGGCGATACAGAACGAGGACTCCTTCGCGGGCGCGCTCGACGCCGTGGGCGGGGCGCCGCAGGCCGCCGAGACCGGCCGCCCCGGCGGGGTCGCCACGAAGCTTTCGGCGCCGCTCTTCGCGGCGTCGCGGCCCGACGCCGCGGGGGATCTGGACACGCCGCCGCGATCCAGGAGGCTCCCCGCGCTGTCGCTCGCGGACGCCGGCCCCGGGGCGGAGCCCGAGGGGGCGCACGGGCACGGGCCGCGGGCCCTCACGGTGACCAAGCGGAGGCTGGGCAGCCTGCTGATCGTCTCGCTGTCGGGGCGGATGACCGAGGAGCTCCAGGGCCTCGCGGTCGCGCGCGGCATCTCCGGCCGCGTGCTCTTCGATCTGGGCGGGGTGCAGCGGGTCACGTCGTTCGGCGTGCGCGAGTGGATGGCGATGCTGGCCGAGGTGTCGCGGAGCGCGTCCGAGATCTACATCGGCCGCTGCACCGAGCCGATCGTGAACCAGATCAGCATGATCCGCCGCTTCTTCGGGGACGGGCGCGTCGTGTCGTTCTACGGCCCGTACCGGTGCGAGCGCTGCGGCGCCGCCTTCGATCGGCTGTTCGACTGCGACAGGGACGCGCACCTCGTCAGGACGCACGAGCCGCCCGCGAGCCCCTGCCCGCGCTGCGGCGCGGCGGCGGTGTTCGACGACGACGCCGAGAGCTACTTCGCGTTCGCGGCGAGCCAAGCGGGGATCGAACTGCCGGCGGACGTGCGGGCGGCGCTCGACGAGCTCGCGCGGCTCGACGCGGGGACCCACGAGGCGATCGAGAAGACGGTCGACGAGCGCGGGACGCGCATCCGCGTGCGCTGCAAGCTCGACGCGCACGTGCGGTGGAAGCGCGCGCTCGACGGGATCGAGGGGGCGCTGGTGCTCGATCTCGCGGGCGCGGCGGGGGTGACGTCCGAGGGCGCGAGGGCGCTCGCGCTGTCGCTCCGCGCGCTGGGCGGCGAGGTGACGTCGATCCAGATCGAGGGCTGTCCCGTGGTGCTGCTCGAGCACCTCGCCTCCGAGAGCCCCCCGCTGCGAGCGGAGGTGGTCTCGGCGATCGTCGAGGGCACCTGCGAGCGGTGCAACGCGCCCCGGCAGACGCTGCTCGACGTGAACGAGGCCGCGCACGCCGCCCGCGAGGACCGGGAGCCGTACGTGCCGTGCAAGCGGTGCAACGCGCCGCTCGCGTTCCCGTGGCTCCGGCCGGCGCTGAGGCGCCTCGGCGCCGCGCCGGAGCCGACGCCCACGCTCGCCGGAGCGCCCGAGCCGGCGACGAAGCGCTCTGCCGCGGGGGGGCACGTGACGACGGCGGGGGCGGGCGCAGGGGCAGGGGCGCCCGCAGGCGCAGCGGCGCCGGCGGGCGCGGGCGCGGGCGCAGCGGCGCCGGCGGGGGCGTCTCCGCCTGCCGCGGCCGTCTCGGCGGCCCGTGGCTCCAGCTCGCGCGGGGTGCTCGCGGCGTTCGCGGCGGGAGCGCTGCTCGTCCTCGCCGTGGCCTTCGCCTACCAGGGCCGGGGACGCCCGCGCACCGCCGCCGGGGCGGACCCGCCGCCCGCGCCGAGCTCGGGGTGGCGCGCGGCGCCGCCGGCCGAGGAGAGCCCTCCGTGGATGGACCGGCCGTTCACCGCCGAGGGCGACGCGATCTTCGTGGTCGGCGAGGGCTCGGGCGCCAGCCGAGAGGCGGCGCTCGCGGTCGCGCGCGCCGACGCGATCTCCCGGCTCGCGAGCAACGTCGTGCCGGCGCTCGCGGGGTCGCAGGCCTACGGCTTCATCCAGGCGCACGGCGGCGGCGCGCGCCGCGCCGGCATGGCGGAGGCCGAGGCGAGCCGCTACCTGAAGCAGGTCGGCGCGTTCGCCACCCCCGAGCGCGTCGACGCGCGCTTCCAGGAGCGCGGCGGCGCGGTGGCGGCCGTCGCGCGCTACCGCATGCGCAAGGAGAGCTTCGACGCGGCCGTGCAGAGCTACCGGAGGACGGTCAGCGCGCTCGGGCTGACCGCGGCGCCCCTCTTTCCGCTGCTCGAAGGCGCGCTGAAGACGAGCGGAGACGCCGTCGTGGTCGCCGTGGAAGACCGCGGCCCCGCCGCGGCCGCGGGCGTCCGCGTCGGCGACGCGGTGGTCGCGATCAATGGCCGGCCGCTCGTCAGCTTTGAAGCGATGCGTCATGCGCTGCCGAGCGCGCAGGAGGGCGCCACCCTCGAGCTCACGCTCGAGTCGGGCGGCGCGCGGCGGACGATCGTGATCAAGAGGCCGAGCGGGGCGCGGGAAGGGGGCTGAGCCAGGGCGGGCCGCGCCGCCGTGGTGCGCTCCCGCGAGCGGCGCGGCGCGCGGTGAGGGCGTCCGCGACATCGCGCCGCGCCGGCACGCGAACGCCGCGCCGGCCAGCAGAGGGGCAGAGGAGCGTCGCTTCCTCGGCATCGGCTGTCCGGCCGGCGATCGCCTGCGCTATGCTGGCTGCCGCGGCGCGGCGCTCTCGGTCGGAGGTTTCGAACATGCGCGGCCTGGAAGAGATCGAAGGGCTGGAGGCCGGAACCCTGATCGCCGGCAAGTACCGCGTGGACCGGCTGCTCGACAAGGGCGCGATGGGCGCCGTCGTCGCCGCGACCCACGTCGATCTCGACGAGCTCCGGGCGATCAAGGTGCTGCTGCCGGCGACCGCGGCCGATCCGGAGATGTGCGGGCGCTTCCTGCAGGAGGCGCGGATCGCGTCGCGGCTCAGGAGCGAGCACGCGGTCAAGGTGCACGACGTCGGGCGGCTCGAGAACGGGCTGCCGTACATGGTGATGGAGTTCCTCGACGGCCGCGATCTCCGGGTCATCCGCAAGCAGCGGGGCCCGCTGCCGGTGGAGGAGGCGACGCTCTACGTCATCCAGGCGTGCGACGCGCTCGCGGAGGCGCACGCGCTCGGGCTTGTGCACCGCGACGTGAAGCCGGCCAACCTCTTCCTGACGCACACGCGCGAGGGGACGCCGTGCATCAAGGTGCTCGACTTCGGCGTCTCCAAGGTGTCGCAGGCGGCGCTCCTCGGCGTCGCCGAGATGCGGACGAGCACCGGCCAGATGCTGGGGACGCCCCACTACATGCCCCCCGAGCAGATGCGCGGGCAGCGCGACGTCGACGCGCGCGCGGACATCTGGGCGGTCGGGTCGCTCCTCTACGTGCTGCTCACCGGCCGGTATCCCATGCACGCGCGCTCCGTCCAGACGGTCTCGCTCGTGCTCGGGGGCAAGTTCGTGCCGCAGCTGCCGTCGAAGGTCGTCCGCGGGCTCTCGCCGGACATCGATCCGATCATCATGCGGTGCCTCGAGCGGGATCGCGACAGGCGCTGGCCCGACCTGGCGGAGCTCACGCTGGCGCTCCGCCCGTTCGCGCCGCTCGCAGCGCAGCCGCTCGTCGATCGCATCCAGCGCATCCTGCGCGGGGGCCTGCGCGACTCGCTGTCCGGGGCGCGCCCCGGCGTGGACGGCGTCGACGCGGGGGAGCGCGGCTCGATCCCCACCACCATGGGCTCCGGCCCATCCACCGGCGGCATGGCGATCGAGCTTCGCCCGGAGCTGCCACCTCCCGTGTTCCCCGCGGCTCCCGAGGAGGCGGATCCGGTGGAGCGGAGCGAGGCCATCACGGTGTCGGACCGCTCGCGCGCCCGGGAGGAGACCGACCTGGTGGAGCGGAGCGAGGCCATCACGGTGTCGGACCGCTCGCGCGCCCCGGCGGAGGCGGATCCGGTGGAGCGGAGCGAGGCCGTCACGGTCTCGGAGCGCCCTCGCGCCCGGGCGGAGGCCAGCCCTGCGGAGCGGAGCGAGGCGGCGACGGTCTCGGGCCGCCCGCGCGCCCCTGCGGAGGCGGATCCGGTGGAGCGGAGCGAGGCCGTCGCGGTCCCGGACCACGCGGGCGTCCGGGCGGAGGCCGGCCCTGCGGAGCGGAGCGAGGTGGCGACCGGCTCGGACCGGCCGCAGCCCCGGGTGGAAGCCGGCCGTGTCGGGCTCGGCGCGGCCGGTTCAGCTCCGGAGAGGGCGCGCGTCGAGGAGGACGCCGACGAGACGACGCTCGCGGACACGCTCCGGCGGCTGCGCTCGCCCTTCAGGGCGGGCTTCGTCCTGGCGGCGGTGGCGGCGGCGATCGTCGTCGCGCTGCTGGCCAGCGGAACGCGGCCCGAGGAGCGGCCCGCGAGCGGGAGCCTCCCGAGCCCGGGCTCGCCCCCGGGGGGAAAGGGCGTTCCGGTCAGCGCTCCGCCCCGGTGACACCGGAGAGGGAGACTCCCGCCCTGCGGGCGCTCGGGGAGAGGCCCTCTCGGGACAGGCGGTGAGGTGGAGTCGACGTGTCGTGAGCGCGGAGCGGCGGGCCGCGCCGCGCGCGCGTCACTTGCCCTGCGAGATGACGCCGCAACCGATGCGGCCACCGGCGTTTCCGGCGGGCTGGCCGCCGTCATCCGCCTTCTCGTGGACGATGATGGCGCGGCCGAGGAAGGTGTTCGGAGCGCCCTGCTTGAGATTCGCGCCCGCGGCGAGGATCTCATGGGTGCCGGTCCCATCGGCCTTGACCTCGATATTGCCGAGATCGCCGAGGTGGCGAGCCGCGGCGTCGGGGAGGCCGTGCGGGTGGTTCTCGGGGTTGTAGTGCGCGCCCGCGCTCTTCGCGTCCGGCGCGCTGCAATCGCCGGTCTCGTGCACGTGGACGGCGATCTTGCCCTTGGGAGCGCCCGAGACCTGGACGGCGACCTTCACGCCGCCCTCGACCTCGGTGAAGGTCGCCGTGCCCTTGAGCTTCGACTTGGTCCGCGCCTCGATGGGCACCGAGACGCTCACCGGCGGTGCAGGCGGCGCGGCCGGCGGCGCAGCGGCCTCCGGCGCCGCGGCGCCGGCCGGCGGGCTGGACTCGGGCGCCGCGGCCGCGGGCGCCGCGGGCGTCTCCGGCGCAGGCTGCGGCTGGGCGGGGACGTCGGGGACCGCAGGGGCCGGCTCGGGCGCGCCGCCACAAGCGGTGGCGCCCAGGACGAACGAGGCGAGCAGCGAGAGACGATAGGCCGGTTTCATCACAGCGGAGACCTCCAGGTTCGCGAGGCGTTGGACCTCCGCCGTCTCGTAGAGCGGTCCTGGCGAGCGATCAATCGGCGACCCCGACATTCGTCAGGTGCGCCGGCTTGAGGCGCGCCGGCGCGCGGTCTGCGCCGCTCGCGCCGGCCCCGGCGCCGTGGGCAGCGCGCGCCCGACCCCTGGAAAGGGATCAGCGAGGCGCGGAGTCCGCCGCCGCGCCTCGCCGAGCTCAGCGGCGCGCGCTCACTGCGCGGGCGGGCAGCCGATGGGCCCGGTGCCGATCACGACGTCATCGATCCACATCGAGCGGGCGGAATCCGCCTGATAGGACTCCCAGCCGAGGCCGATGCTGTCGAACGCCGGCGCCTTCCACGTGTAGTTCGCCTCGTTGTTGGCGCAGCCCTGGCCCGTCCCGGACACCTTGAGATCGGCCAGCTCCTCGCCATTGAGCCAGAAGCGCATCTCGTTCTTCGGCCCGTCGAAGCTGAACTCGACGCAGGTCCATGCGCCGGTCGGGACCACGGTCGTCTCCTCCGCGTGGTGCCAGCAGTCCGACTGCGGGCCGGTCTTCGGGTCGCTCCAGTACCCGGGCGTATCGTAGTTCGCCATGAGCTGGCTGCCCGCCGTGACCGGGTGCTGCCCGCCGTAGCGATACTGTGCCGCGTAGGGCATTCCCTCGAAATCGCTGCCAGGAATGGTCCCTGAACCGTCGATGATGGTCCAGTGCACATCCCCCGTCGGCGCAGCCTCGAGGAAGAACATCATGCGACCATGGATGACGTTCGCCTCGGTGGGCAGGGCGTCGGCGTCCGTGAACTTGATCATGGCCGACTTGTAGTTGCTGTCTCCCGTGCTCGCGGGCGTGGTCACCTTGATGGACTTGGCGCCGCTGTAATGCTTCGTCGTGTCGACCGACACGGTGGAGCCCGCCATGGCCGTGTAGACCGTCCACGCGCCCAGCTTCTCGCCGTTCGCGCCCTGGCCCTCGTACGACTCGAAGTCGTCGCAGAGCAGCGCCGCGCAGGCCGAGCCGCCGCCGTTCCCCCCGCCCTCGCCGGCGCCGCCGCCGCCCGTGGCGCCGCTGCTGGTGGTGGCGCCGCCGCCCTCGCCAGCGCCGCCGCCGCCGGTGGCGCCGCCGCTGGTGGCGCCGCCGCCCGTGCCGGTGGTCGAGGACGACGCCGACGTCGTGCCACCATCGTCATCCGAGCACGCAGTCGCGCCCGCCGCAAAGGTCGCGAGCAGGCCAAGCAAAGTAACGCTAACTCGAAGCTTCATGTTCGTTTCCATCCTCCGCGGCGACTATTGCACGAGGTCATCGCGTGGTTCAAGAACGAACGTTTTCGGCGGATCGCACGATCCAGGCGCTCGAACTCGAATGGCCCCGGCGGTGCGGGGCAACACGATCAGGCCCGGGAGCAGCCTTGAACAGCCAGCCTATCGGGCCGGGAGCGAGCGTGAACGTTCAACCGCCGTCCTCCCCGCTACCCTCTGCGCCTGCGCCCGCCAACATCGCCTCCGGCGAGATCGCATAGAGCCTCTCCTCTCCCTGCTTTCCCCGGATCCGCACCAGCGCGGGCATCGCTTCTCCCGGGCTCCCGGCCGCGGTGAACGTCGCCTCATCCATCAGCAGACCGCCGGCCCTCGCCTGCGCCTGAATCCGAAACGCGGTGTTCACACGATCGCCGATGATGGTGAACTCCCGCCTGCCGCTCGACCCGATGCTCGCCAGGAGGACGGGCCCTGTCGAGAGCCCGAGCCGCGTCGGGAAGGCGGGCCGGCCCTGCGAGCGCTGGTGTTCGTTGAAGGCCGCGATGCTCCGCTGGATCCGCTGCGCCGCCGCGAGCGCGTCACTCGCGCCCCGGAAGAACGCGAGCATGCCGTCGCCAACGTACTTGTCGACCTCGCCCGCGTGGTCGTAGACGATCTGCGCCACCGTGGCCATGTAGAGGCTGAGATCCGCGATCAGCGGCCCAGGATCCTCGCTCTCCGAGAGCCGCACGAACTCCTCGATGTCGCTGACCAGCACCGTCAGCACCTCGCGCGCCGGCGGGCTCGGCCGGTTCGACGACACGCTCTCCTCGATGCTCTCCCACGCCCGGTCGGACAGGTAACCGCGCAGCGCCGCCTGCATCTGGCGCACCTGCGCGTAGCGCTCCTCGAGCTCCCTCCGCTGCCGCTCGAGCTCCCGGCGCTGCCGGTGCAAGAGCAGCTGCGTCCCCACCCTGGCCAGCACCTCGCGCAGCTCGAACGGCTTCGTGACGTAATCGACGCCGCCCGCGTCGAACGCCATCACCTTGTCGCCGATGCCGGTCATCGCGCTCAGGAAGATGACCGGGATGTCCGCCGTCCCGGGATCCCCCTTGAGCCGGCGGCACACCTCGTAGCCGTCCATGTGGGGCATGCTCACGTCGAGCAGGATGAGGTCCGGAGGCGCCGCCGCCGCCGACATCAGCGCCATCGCGCCGCTGATCGCCGCCCGCACCTCGTAGCCCTGCGCCGTCAGCATCGAGGTCAGGAGCGACAGGTTCGCCGGCATGTCGTCCACGATCAGGATGCTCGGGGGCTCTTCCCTGGGGCGCTCCGGCCGCGCGCCCGGGGCCGCCCCGCGGGGGGCTGGCTTTGCGTCGGTGTCCGTCATGACGGCTCCTCCTCGTCGGCGCTCGATAGCGCCAAGATGCTGTCGAAGCGATACCCCCGCGCGAGCTCGGCCACAGCCCCCGCGAGATCCGCGTCCTCCGGCCGGAACCGATCGAGCGTCGCCTGGACGGCCTTCGCGTCGAGCCGCGTCGCCGCCCGCCGGAGGTCCTTGCGGAGCGCGGCGGGCAGCCCGGCCGCCGCCCGGGCGAGGTCGACCGCCGGCGCCCCCTGGGCAGCGCCGGGCTCGGCGGCGCGCTCCTCGTACTCGAAGCGGGCCCCGAGGTGCTTCGTCAGGAGGCCGAGGATGTCCGCGTCGCGGAACGGCTTGCTCACGAAGTCGTCGCACCCCGCCTCCGCCGCGAGCGCCCGGTTCTGCTCGAACGCGCTCGCGGTCATCGCCACGACGACCGTCTCGTGCCCCCGCGCGCTCGCCTTGATGCGGCTCGCCGCCTCGTAGCCGTCGAGCAGCGGCATGCGGAGGTCGAGCAGGACGAGGTGCGGCGCCCACGTCTCCCACTGCGCCACCGCGCCGAGCCCGTTGGTCGCGCTGCGCGCCTCGACGCCCACCGAGTCGAGCAGCTTGAGCAGGCAGTGGCGCACGTCCCACCGGTCGTCGACAACGAGCACGCGGTACCTCGGCTGGCCCGGCGAGAGCCCGACGGCCCGGAGTGCCCGCGGCGTCGCGCCGCCGGCGCGCGCGTCGGGCGCGTCGGCCAGCGACAGGCGCACGTCGAAGCGGAGCGTCGTCCCGCGGCCGACCTGGCTCTCCACCCGGATGTCGCCCCCCATCATCCGCACGATGCGCCGGCTGATGTGCAGGCCGAGGCCCGTGCCCTCGCGCGACTGGCGCCCGGTCGCGGTCTGCGCGAACGCCTCGAAGAGCTCCGCGAGCTCCGCCTTGGCCATGCCCCGGCCGGTGTCCGTCACCTCGAACGACACCCGCACCCGCCCCGCCGCCGCGCCGTCGTGCGCGCCTGTCGCGCGCCGCGCCGAGGCGCGCAGCGTGACCGACCCGCGCGGCGTGAACTTCAGCGCGTTGCCGAGCAGGTTGATCAGCACCTGCCGCAGCTTCCCTTCATCGCCGTGGACGTGCCGCGGCACGTCCTGCGCCCGCTCGACCCTGAGCGTGAGGCCCCGCTTCTGGGCCTCGACCGCGAACATCTCCGAGAGCCCCGAGAGCGTGTCGTGGAGGTCGAACTCGGCGTCGACGAGCGTCATGCGGCCGGCCTCGATCTTCGCCATCTCGAGGATGTCGTTGACGAGGCCGAGCAGGTGCTCGCCGCTCTTGCAGATGACCGCGAGGTTCTCGCGGTGCCGGTCGGCGAGCGAGGGGTCGCGCTCCACGAGCTGCGCGAAGCCGAGGATCGAGTTGAGCGGGGTCCTGAGCTCGTGGCTCATGTTGGCGAGGAACGCGCTCTTCGACCGGCTCGCGGTCACGGCCTCCTCCCTCGCCCTGCGCGCCTCCTCTTCGGCCCGCCGCGCCTCGGCGAGCTCCTCGCAGAGCCGCTGCTCCGCGGCGCGGCTCACCGCGAGCTCCTGCGCCTTCCGCTCGAGCTCGAGCTCGCGGGCGTGGAGCCGCCGGCGGAGCGCCCAGAGGGCGACCAGAAGGAGGGTCCCGACGACCACGGAGGCGGAGATCCCGACGACCTGCATTCGATGTGCCCCACCCGCCTCCTGCGCGGCGGGAAAGACCGGAGCGCCGATCCCGTCGGAAGGCACCGATCAGGTTACAGGAGTTCGAGGCAGCCCGTGGGGGCCCGATCGGGCGCGCCGCGCGGCTTTGGGTGGCGGAGCGGCGCGCTCGTCAGGCAGACCACGGAATCGACGGAGCCGCGCCGCGGCAGCGCGACGCGGCGGTCGGTTCTCCCCAGCGCGTTCACGCGCTATGGCGCGCCGCCGTCCGGCTTCGCTCGCCGCGGGGGTGTGACAACCTCATCGGTCGGCGGCGGGGCGGCGTCTCCGCGCGGCGGCGGGGCGGCGTCTCCGCGCGGCGGCGGGGCGGCGTCTCCGCGCGGCGGCGGGGCGGCGTCTCCGCGCGGCGGCGCCTCGCTGTCTGCCTGCGCCGGCGGCCGCCTGGGCGCGAGCGCGGGCTGGCGGAGGCCGCGCAGCGAGGCGAGCCGATCGACGAGGACGCCGGCCTCCTCGGCCGACAGCTTGACGCGCGCGTGGAGCGCCTTGCCCTCGGCCGCGATCGCGATGCGCTCGAGCACGGCGCCGAAGCCGATGAGCCGCGTCGCGAAGTCCGCCGCGCGCGTGTCTCGCGCCGCGCGCAGCTCCGCGCCGAGCGCGGCGCAGGGGGCCTCCGCGTCGCAGAGGACGGCGGCGTGGACGGCGATCTCCGGGCCGAGCGCGACGCTGGCGCCGCCGGAGAGCAGGGACGCCGCGGGCGATCGGCTGGAGCCGCTCAGCGCGAGCTCGCGCCCGATCTCGGCGCGCTGCTCGGGCGTGAGCACCACCGTGACGCGCGCCGCCCCCTCGCCCACGGCGCGGGCGATGTCGTCGTGCGCGGCGCTCGCGCCGACGCTCGCGGCGCGGCCTTCGGCGGCGTCGATCATGGCGCGCAGGTACGCGCCCCCGCCGAGCAGGATCGGCCCCCCGGGGCGCACGGCGATCTCGCCGTGGCCCTCGGCGCTCGAGTCCCGCACCGCGCGGAAGCTGCCGATCCCGGAGACGACCGGCCGCCCGCCGCGGGCCTCGATGACCTTGGAGGCGCACGCGAGCAGCGCCTCGTCCTGCACGGCGCCGGCCGCGACCAGCCCGAAGTCGCCGCCCTCGCCCGCCGCCGGGATGGCGATCGCGACCTCGGTCAACGCGGCCACCGGGTCGAAGCCGCACACGTCGCGCACCTTGCCGAGCCCCGGGATCTCGCGCTCCTCGCGCAGGAACGAGGCGAACGCGGGCGAGGCGCGCAGGGCCGGGAGATCGAGCGTGGCGACGAGCATCGCGCCGGCGGGCACGGCGTCGAGCGCGCGCGGCGCGGCGGGGGGGCTCTCCCGCCGGCGGCCGAGGAGCCAGGCGACGCCGCCGCCGAGCAGGACCCCGACGAGCAGGAGGACGAGGCCGTCTCTGGTCCGCGGCTGCACGCGCGACCCGTTAGCACACGGCCGCGGCGGACGCCCCGGCGGGCGCGTCGCGCGTCCCGGCGGGGCGGAGGATGGCGCTGCGCAAGGGCGCGCCCGTGCGCGGCGGCTACACGCCCTTGCGCGGCGGCTACACGCCCTTGCGCGGCGGCTACACGCCCTTGCGCGGCGGCTACACGCCCTTGCGCGGCGGCGACCAGAGCGTCCCGCGGACGAGATCGAACACGGGCACGGTCACGTTGAAATTCCAGCGCTTCATGAGCCGGGGGTCATGGTGCCTGCGGTGGTGCTCGCGGAGCCGCGCGAGCCCCGGGATCCGGTACACCGGGCTGTCCGCCGGCAGGTGATACGCGAGGTGCAGCCACTCGTAGCTGACGAAGAACACCATC
The DNA here is from genome assembly GCF_051520435.1 of Sorangium sp. So ce363. NCBI lineage: Bacteria > Pseudomonadati > Myxococcota > Polyangiales > Polyangiaceae > Sorangium > Sorangium sp. So ce363. Next base: position 11,710,980 of record NZ_CP150333.1, read on the forward strand.
GCCGTCGCGAGGCCGAGCAGCGCCGCGTCCAGCGAGAACAGCGCGCCCGCCGCCGCGGCGAGCGGCAGCAGCGAGGCGAGGACGAGGAGCGCCGAGGCCGGCGGCGTCAGCACCAGCCAGAGCTCGCGGGCGCTCCGCAGCGCCATGTCGTCGGCGGTGAAGGCGAGGTGGTGCTCGCGCTCGTGCCGCTCGCACAGCGCGCCGAGCAGCGGCGCCCGCCGGTGCAGCACCGACCTGTGCGCCCACCACTCGAAGGCGAAGCCGAGCAGCAGGGTCGCCGGCACCGCGACGAGCTCGACGGCATCGACGGCGTCGAGGAGGCGCACCGCCGCCGCGAGCACGAGCGCGCCGAGCAGCGTGGGCGCCGCGAGGTGGAGCGCCGGGCGGTACCCGCGCGGGATCCGCGCCGCGATCTCCGCGCGCCGCCGCGACCGCGGCGAGGCCGGCCCGTTCACGAGCATCGAAAACTATGAATTCCAAAAAAACAGAACGCAAGCGCGGGCGAGGTCGCCGGCGAGGGGGCGTGCTCAGCTTTCCTGGCGTTCTTCCTTCTGTTCCGCCTGTTCCGCGCCGTCCCCGGGCGCGCCGCCGTCCGTCGCTGGCGCTTCCCGCTCGAACAGCCCGCCGATCGCCTCGCCGATGCGGCCGATCTTCGCGGCGAGCAGCACGACGATGAGCAGGAAAGCCGCCAGGGCGATCTCGTTGTGGGAAGCGCCGAGCACCATGCATCGACGTCTACCATGCGGCGCACACAGCGGGGGGCGACGCGCGGCGACGTCGACCTCGCGCTCGCGTCGCGGAGGTGATGTCGGCCGGGCGCTCCCAGCGCGGCAGGGGTGGAGACCTCGCCGCGCCGGCGGGCGGTCGTGGAGGGAGCTGCGCTGCGCGGCGGGAACGCGAGCGGGCCGCGATCGCGTTTGACAGCCCGCCGACGACCGTCGAGAGTCCAGTCGATGCGGGCCCCTGGGCGCTGCTCCGCCGGGCCGCCGCCACAAGATGACCGCCGTGTCCGAGCCCCGCGACGACTACGAAGCAGTGCAGGCGCGCCCGCGCGAAGGCGCCATCCTGCTGGCCGACGCGTCGGCGGACGGGGAGGCGATCGGCGCGGCGCTGCGGGGCCGGGGCTTCGAGGTGATCGCGGCGCCCATCGCCGAGCTCGAGGCGCGCCTCGCGAGCGACGCGCCGCGCGTCGTGATCGTCGACATCGACGAGCCCGGCGCGATCGAGGCGCTCGAGCGCCTCTACCTGCGGCCGGGCGGCGTCGCCGCGTCCGTGCTCCTCGTGGGGGATCCGGTCCGCTCGGCGGAGCTCGATCCCCAGCTCTTCGGGCAGGTGTTCGAGCGCCCGGTCGACACCGCCGAGCTCGCCGCGCACGTGAGCGCGGTCGCGGAGCCCGGGCGGTTCCGCGGGGAGCACGCCGTCGAGGCGCGCCTCGCGGCCGGCCTTCCGGGGCCGCTCGACAACGACGTCCCGTCGAACCCCGACTTCTCGAGCGATCTCGACCCGCTCGACGTCGGCTCGGTGCTGCCGCCCCCGGAGGAGGACGGCGACGAGGTCGGTCCGCGCCTCCTGCCGGCGCGGATCAGCCCGGAGCTCGAGGAGATCCTCGTCGCCGCCGAGCAGCGGGTCACGGCGAAGGCGCACCCGTCGAGCATCCCGGCGGCCGAGGAGGAGGTCGACCTCATGCTGTCGCCGGAGCTGCTCTCCGCGCTCGACGAGCCCCTGGATCCGGAGGAGGACGAGCCGCGGACCGGCGCGAGCGCGGCCGTCGCCCCGGTGCCCACCGGGTTGCCCTCGCAGCCGAGGACGAGCTCCGAGCCGTACGGCGTCGCGCCCGCTCCGCAGCCGGCGGCCACCCGCGCCGAGCACACAGGGCCCGGCGACTCCCTCGTCGAGCTCGCGGAGCCGGGCGACGAGCACGAGGACGACCGCGCCTCCGAGCCCGCGTTCGACGGGGCGCACGCGACGAAGCGCGCAGGCCCCGAGCTCGCGGCGCTCTCGCTCGGCAGGGAGGCGCACCTGCACGGCAGGGAGGAGCGCGATCACGGCGGTCCCGCGCGCCGGAGCGGCGGCCGCGACGCCGCGCCGCCGACCCCGCGCGACGCGAGCCGGCCCTACGCCTTCGCGTCGCCGCCGCCGCGCCCCGAGCCCGCGTGGGATCGGTCGCCATCGCCCGCGCCGCGAGAGGAGCCCGCGTGGGACCGCGCCGGCCCTGCGCGCGGCGGCGAGGATGTCGACTGGGCGCGCGCTCCGTCGGGCCGCGTCGAGCCGAGCCTGCGCCAGCGCATCACCGAGCCGCCGCCGCCCCGGTCGCGCGAGGCCCGCGACGCCCGCGCGCCTGGCTTTCCGCCGCCGCCGTCTCCGGGCGTCGCGTTCGTTTCGCCTCCCTCGGTCGAGGTGAGGACCGCGCTGTTGCCGTCGGTCGGAAGGGCCGAGCCCGAGCCGCTGCCGCCCGTGCCGTCCCCGGCCCGCTCCGCCCCGGCGGGGCGCGCCGCGGCGCCTCCTGGCGGGCCCGTCCCGGCGAGCGCGGGCGCCGGCTCGCTCGGGCGCGGCCTCCTGGCGCCGAGCCCGCCTGCCGCGCCGAGCACGGCCGCGTTCGGCCGCGGGCCCCTGCCAGCTCCGCCGTCCATGGCCATCTCCGGCGCGGCCCTGCGTGGGCCCGCGCCGCCTGCGCTGCCGCTCGTGCCGCCCGCGCCCGCCACGGTCACCGCGGCCGGGCTCGGCCGCGCCATGGCGCTTGAGCCGATCGACGAGGCGCCGAGCTCCGGCGGGGCCTCCTCGGCCACGGTGCTCGGCCCGGGCGACGCGCCGCGCGCGCTGGCCCGCGCGGTGGGCAGCCGCTCCTCCGGCGCCCTCGCGATCACGACCGAGGAGGGCGCGCGGCGCATCGTCCTGCACGAGGGCGATCTCGTCACCGCCGGCTCGAGCATCCCCGAGGAGACGCTGCTCGCCTTCCTGGTCGGGCGCGGCGACCTCGAGCGCGAGGTCGCGGCGCGGCTCGCGGGCAAGCTCCCCGCCTCGGGCCGGCACGCCGGCGCGGCGCTCATCGCGCATGGCCACCTCGGCCAGGACGACCTCTGGCCGGTGCTGCGCGCGCACGCCGAGTGGGTCATCGGCCACGTCGTGCTCGTCGAGGCCGGCACGTGCGACCTCGAGCCCGAGCCGCCGGGCCGCCTCAAGGCGGAGCCGAACGTCTTCGGCGGCGCCACCGGCGCCGAGGTCTTCGTCGAGACGATCCGCCGCGTGATCGCCCCCGAGGTCGCCCTGCGCCGCCTCGGCGGCCCGGGGGCGCGCCTCGACGACGGCGTCCGGCGCAACCTGCTCGGCGAGTGCGCGCTGCGGCGCGAGGAGGAGGAGCTCGTGCGCACCGCGCGCGGCCGCAGCGTCGGCGAGCTCGTGAGCGTGGCGGAGCCCGAGAACGCGAGCGTGCTCTACGCGCTCGTCTGCCTGGAGGTGCTCGACGTCCTCATCCCGCCGTCGATCACCGAGGCGCCGCCCCCGCCGGTGGAGGATCCGCTCGACGAGGAGGCGATCCGGCAGCGCGTCCGGGCGCGGCTCGCGCTGGTGGAGGACGGGGACTATTTCTCGATCCTCGGCATCCCGCGCGACGCGACGAACTACGAGATCCGCCGCGCGTACCTCGCGCTGAGGAAGGCCTTCGAGCCCTCCACCCTGCTCACCGCCGCGACCGTGGACCTGCTCGACGACGTGCGGCTCGTCATCGAGGTGCTCGACGAGGCCTACGAGATCCTGCGCGAGCCGCACAGGCGCGAGCGGTACCGGCGGGCGATCGAGGCGGGGCCGCCGTAGCGGGGACCGGGGCAGCGCGCGCTCCGTACGGCGCGCGGCGGGCACGGTTGATGAAGGCCGGCGCGGCTGTGCAATGCTCGCTCTCTCCCGGACCGACGGCGCCGGCGGCGCTGCGCGCGGGCGGGCCGACGCGCTCCGGTCGATCGGCCGCGGCGGCGCTGATCGCCGCCCTCGTGCTCGCCCCGGGGTGCGTCCGCGAGGCGGCGAAGGAGGCGACCCACGGCACGCTCGAGGCGCTCGATCGCAGCGCGCAGGACCGGGCCGGGCCCGCCGGAGGATCGGCCGAGAGGCCGGCCGAAGGCGCGCGCGAGCGCGAGAGGCCGCTCGTGGGGGCCATCGTCCACGACGCGGTCCGGGCCGGCGCGGCGGAGATCGGGCGGCAGGCCGGGGGCCTGGAGCCGGTCATCGCGCAGACGAGCGAGGCGGTCAGCAGCGCTGTGGTCGAGGGCGCCCTCCAGCACGACCGGGCGCTCGTCACCCTCGTCGAGCAGGGCACGGGCGCTGCGGCGAGGGCCGCGGCGCGCGAGGGGACGGCAGAGCTCATGGAGCAGCTCGCCGGGTGCCCCGCCGGCGACCCGGGCTGCTCGAGCGTCGCGATCGAGCGCGCGAGCCGCGCCGCCGCCACGGGCTTCGCGGACGGCCTGGGGAGGGCGATCCAGCCCTGGATCATCGGCCTCGCGTTCGGCGGGGGGTTCCTGCTCGCCGCGCTGCTCGCCGTCGCCGTCGCGGTCGTCACGCGGCGGCACGAGCGCTCCGCCGCGCACTGACGGGCGCGCGCGTCGCCGGGGTCGATCGAGGGCAAGGATGTCGCCCGCAGGCCCTGGAGCGAAGGCGGCCCTTTCGACAGCCGCCTGCGCGCAGCTAGAGGTCCGCCCTTTGCAAGCGCCGGCACCGCAGGAGGCATCATGTCCAAGGCGAGCGAGTTCATCGAAGCCCTGCGTCGGCTCGAGGAGAGCGGCGACGTCGAGCCCATGGCGCGGCTGTTCGCGCCCGACGCCGAGCTCAGCAATTCGACGATCTCGAGGCCGCTCCACGGCCCCGACGGCGCCCGCAACTTCTGGCGCAGCTACCGGCACACCTTCGGCGAGGTGCGGTCCGAGTTCCGGTGCGTCGTCGAGTCGGACGAGGCCGCCATCCTCGAGTGGACGAGCCGTGGAAAGCTATTCCATGGAGGGGAGTTCTCGTACGACGGCGTGAGCGTCATCGAGCACCCGGCCGGCGCCATCAGGAGATTCAAGGCGTACTTCGATCCGAGGGCCCTCGGGCTTCAGCTGGAGCACGCGGCGTAGCGCCGCGCTTCAGCTGGAGCACGCGGCGTAGCGCCGCGTGCCAGCCCGCGCGATCGCGTCCACCACGACCTCGCCCTGCTCGACGCCCACGAGCGCCGCCGACCCTTCCTCGAGCTGGCCGCGCAGGATGAGCTCCGCGAGCGGCGCCTCGACGAGGCGCGCGATCGTGCGCTTCATCGGCCGGGCGCCGAGCTCCGGGTCGAAGCCCCCGGCGTCGAGCAGCGCGTCGATCGCCTCGGGCTCGACCTCGAGCTCCACGCCGCGCGCCTCGAGCTCGCGCTCCAGGCCGCCGAGCAGCCGCCGCGTGATCTCGGCGACGTCCGCCCGCGTGAGCGGCGCGAAGCAGAGGACCTCGTCGATGCGGTTGTAGAGCTCGGGCGGGAGCGCGGCGCGGGTCGCGGCGAGCATCGCCTCGCCGAGGCGCTCGGGCGACACGGCCGCGGAGGCGCGGGCGAAGCCCACGGAGCGCTCGGACCGGAGCGCGCCGGCCTCCGCCGCGCCGAGGTTCGAGGTCATCACGAGGACCGTGTTCGTGAAGTCCACCCGCCGGCCTCGGCCGTCGGTCAGGCGGCCCTCGTCGAAGACCTGGAGGAACGCCTCGAGCACGTCGCGGTGCGCCTTCTCGATCTCGTCGAGCAGCACCACCTGGTACGGCCTCCGCCGCACCGCCTCGGTGAGCTGGCCGCCCGCCTCGTGGCCGACGTAGCCGGGCGGCGCGCCGACGAGGCGCGCGACCGCGTGCGACTCCGCGTACTCGGAGAAATCCAGCCGCGTCATCGCGTCGGGCGAGTGGAACAGCGCCTCGGCGATCGCCTTCGCCGTCTCCGTCTTGCCCACGCCGGTCGGCCCCAGCAGCAGGAACGACCCGATCGGGCGGCGCGCGCGCAGGCCGGCCGCGTTCCGGCGGAGCACCCGCGCGATGCGCGCCAGCGCCTCGCCGTGACCGACGACGTTCTCGGCGAGCAGCGCCTCCAGCGAGAGCATCCGCTCGCGGTCGGTCTCGAGCAGCCGCTCGACCGGCAGATCGGCGAGCTCGGAGACCACCTCGGCGACCTCGGCGGGGCCCACCTGCCGCGCGGGCTGCGCAGGTTCACGGAGCGCCGCGCGCGACGCGCGCGACGCCGACGACGCGCGCCGCCGCGTGCGCGCGCCCGCGAGGTCGAGGATCGAGAGCGCCTTGTCGGGCAGCGCGCGCCCGGGCAGGTAGCGCACGGACCAGGCGACGGCCGAGGCCAGCGCCTCGTCCGTGAACGCGAGCCCGTGGTGCGCGCCGAGCCCGACCGCGACGCTCTGGAGTAGCAGGAACGCCTCGTCCTCCTCGGGCTCGTCGATCTCGACGATCGTGAAGCGCCGCGCGAGCGCCGGGTCGACCTCGATGCTCTTCCTGTACTCCTCGGGCGTGGCGGTGCCGATCAGCGTGAGCTCGCCGCGGGCGAGTGCGAGCTTGATCTCGGCCATCGCCTCGTCGAGCGCGCCGCTGCCGAAGAGCTCCGACAGGCCGTCGATGAACAGGATGACCCGCCCGCCCGCCTCGCGGAGCTCGGACCGGAGCGCGGACAGGCGCTCGCTCAGCGCGCCGCGCGCGCCGGTGCCGGCGAGGAGCTCCGAGGGCACGAGCTCGACCACGACGCGCGGCTCCCGCTCGTCGAACGCGAGCCGGTGCGCCACGCCGCGCGCGACGGAGGTCTTGCCGACGCCCGCCGGGCCGAGGAGGCAGGGGTTGTTCGCGTGGCGCTTGGCCAGGACGTCGAGCGCCTGCTCGATCTCGTGCTCGCGGCCGACGATCGGCTCGAGCTCCCCCTGCACCGCCGCGAGCGAGAGGTTGTGCCCGAGCGAGGCGAGGGCCGGGAAGCGCGCGCGGTCGAGGGTGAAGCGCGCCGCGAGGGCGGCGCTCGCGGCGGCGCTCGTGGCGGTCGGCGGCGCGAGCGGCGGGAACGGCCGCCCCGGCGCGGGCGCGGCGGGGGAGGCGGCGGAAGCGGGGGCAGGGGAGGCCGAGGACGCCGGGGAGGGGGTGGGCGTGAGGGCGATCGGCTCGGCGGAGATCAGCGCGTCGGCTCCGGCCGGGGCCGCGGCGGGGCGGGGGCGCCCCGGCGGGAACAGCGGCGTCGGCGGGAACAGCGGCACCGTGACGCCCGGGCCGGCGCCCTTGGCGGGCCGTGACTCCGGCGCGCCGGCGCCCCTGGCGGGCCGCAGCTCCGGGATACCGACGCCGGCGCCCTTGGCAGGCCGCAGCTCCGGGACGGCGACGCCTGCGCCCTTGGCGGGCCGCAGCTCCTGGGACGTGCGCGGCGAGCGCGGCGTGCGCGCCGGATCGGCGGCCTCGCCGCGGGCGCGGCGCGCCGTGGTCGCCGCGGCCGGCGCGGGCGGCGTCTCCGGCGCGCCGCCGTCGTGGAGCAGCCGCGCGGGCGTCCGCCGCGCCTGCACCACGCCGAGCGCGATCTGGAGCGCCGCGGTCCGCAGCCGCGCCAGGTCGACCCCCGACTGGGTGAGCGCGCGGTGCGCGGCCGAGCTCCGGTCGGACAGGAGCGCGAGCAGCAGGTGGAGCGCCGCGGGCTCCTTCGCGGTCGCTCGCTTCGCGACGTCGCGCGCGCCCCCCATCGCCCGGCCGATCGGGTCGGGGCCCTCGTCGTCGACCGAGCGGGTCGCCTTGAGCAGGGCCTCGTCGTCGAGCCGCCGATCGCGGAGCAGATCCGCGGCGGGGCCTCCGCTCAGGGCGATGGCCGCGAGGAGGTGCACGCTCGACAGGCGCTCCTTGCGCTGGGCGGCGAGGTCCTGCGCGAGCTTGCGCAGCGTGACGAGCTCGGCGTGGGAGCGAGGGCTGGTCATCCTTGCAGAGGTCTCCGGGCTCGGGGTTCGCACGCCGGGCGAAGGCGGGCCAAGTTTCGGAGGCCGGCGGCCGCGTGCCGCGTCACTGAGGGATCACGTCCTCGGTCTCGCAGACGGGCGTGGCGGCGGCGAACCCCTCGGCGCAACCGAGGCGCACCGCGCGCAGCTGCGAGGCGGACGAGCTCGACGCCCGCTCCGCCCACGCGATCAGGAGCCCGCGGCCGCGCTGCGCGAGCATCGACAGGCTGCCTTCGACCTTCCCTCCCAGGAAAAGGGTGGTCATCCAGGTCAACGTGCCCTCCGCGTCGAGGCGGCGGAGCACGATCCGGTCCTTGCCGCGCGTGTTCGTCTCGACGACCGCGACCACCAGGTCTCCGTCCACCTGCTCGGCGGCCAGCGATTCCGCGACGGGCGTGGAGCACGAGGGGACGGTGATGGGCGGCAGCGCGACCTCCCCCGAAGGGGTCATGCGCGCGACGCGCAGCGCGCCCGGCGCGTCCTCGAGCGGCGCGAGGGTCCAGGCGAGCCACGCGCCGTCCGGGCGGGGGGCCATGCGGAGGCGCGCGACCGGCGCGGCCTCGTGGATTGCCTCCTTCGAGGCCATCGCGCTGCCATTGTAGCCGATGCTGATGCCGTCTGCGGAGTACCGCCCCAGGTAAATGGTCGTCGCCGGTCCGACGCCCGGAAACCTGACGTCGCAGAGGGGCCCCTTGGGCTTCCAATCGGTGGGCGCGCCCAGCGCCGTCGAGCGGATAGAGCTGTGCCGCCGCGAAGGCATCGCCCGGGATGGCCTGGTGTTTTGCGTCCAGCACCAGCGCCGGCTCGCTGAAGGCGGGCGGCTGCGCCGACCAGGGATCCAGGGTGACGCGCTGGAGTCCCCGATCCCCCGTCGGGGTCGCCGCCGAGGTGTAGAGATAGACCGGCGCGTCCTTGGCCCCGAGGACCCACTGAGGATCGAGCAGGTCTGTGCCCGGCTGCGCGAGGCTCAGCGAGGGCCCCGCGGGCGCGAGGGCGCTGCAGGCGGCTGCCTCGCCGGCGCCGGAGGCCACGGGCGGCTCCTCCACCGAGAGCGCGCCGGGCAGCTCGTCTGGAACCGCCGCGCACGCCGCGAGCGCAGGGAGAGCGAAGAGCGCCAGCCATGTCCCACATCGCATCCGGTACCTCCGAGGTGATGCTCGAGGCTGTGTGGCCGCACCTCGTCGCCGCCATCACCCGTTTTTCGGGACCGGGAGGGCGCTCTGGCCCCACGGCCGGATGGCGTCCGGGGCGCAGGGCCGCTTCACCCCGTACTCCGGCCGCTCTGCCGCGCGCGGTCGCGCTGTGGTCAGAGCCCCGCGGCGAGGAACCGGGCGAGGAAGCCGCGGGTGCCGGCGTTGCCGAGGGAGTTGCACACCGGCGAGGCGGCGCCGATCGGGCAGTCGACGTCGCGGTCGTAGGACCAGTAGTGGACGCCGGCGAGGCCCTGGGACCTGGCGAAGGCGGCGGTCTCGTCGACGTCGGTCAGCGTGTAGAGCTCGCCGCGGACGTCGTTGCCGCCGATCATCGGGGTGAGCTCGATGTTGGCGTAGGGCACGCCGAAGTGATCGTGCAGGTTGTACGCGGCCTGGATCGCCGACTGCCCCATGTCGCACTGGCCGCCGGACACGACGCACACACCGGGACCGGGCGAGCCGTAGTTCATGGTCATCAGGTTGACGGTGACGTAGCTGGGCCAGGTCGCCGCGCTGCCGTCGAAGCCGAAGACGTCGGCGACCGCGGCCATGGCGGTGTCGCCGACGACGTTGAGGCTCGAGCCGATGTTGCTGCCGAGGGAGCGCGCCGTCGACGCGCCCTCGTTGTTGGCGAGGGTCGCCAGGGTCAGGCTGAAGCGCAGGTTCGGGTACGCGGCGTGCGCGGTCTCGAGGCGCTGCACCAGCGCCGCGATCACCTGGGGCGACTGGCTGGCCTCGATGTCGAGGTCGACGCCGATGAGGCGCGGTCCGGCCCAGCGATCGAGGAAGGCCGCAAAGCCGGCGTCGGAGCCGCAGGTGAACGAGCCCGCCGCGCCGCCGGTCGACAGGATGTAGCCGACGCCGGCGGCCTCGAGCACCGGGACGTTGGCGGCGGCCATCGCCGCGCCGGGCACGTCGCCCCAGCGCTCGTTGCCGCACTCGCCGGTGGCGAAGGCCAGGCTGACGACGTTGCCGCCGGCGGCGCTGAGGTCGTCGGCGAACACGGTCTGGGTCCCCGACACCTTCGTGGAGATCACGCTGGTGTCCCAGTTCATGTTGACGCTGGTGTCCTTGTAGGGGCCGAACAGGAGCGCGCCGTTCCCATCGCCGCCGCCGTTGCCGGTGTCGTCGCCGCCGCACGCGGAGGCGAAGCTCGCCGCGGCGAGCAGGGAGAGGAGGAGGGTGCAGCTCTTCATCGGGTCCTCGTGAAGGGGCTTCGGGTTCGAGCCCAGGTTTGTACGAGGATAGAGCTCTGCCCCCGCGCGGGAGGGGCATGCGGCAGAGGACGACGCTGACGACGCGCCACCCTCGCTCAGAGTATCGAGCTCCAGTAGGCTGGTGCGCGCGCCGCAAGCCAGGAGCGCAAAGGCGGGGACGAGGGCGAGCGCGCCGCGCCGAGGTCCGCGACGAGCGCCGGCGAGCCGTTCGATCTATGGGAACACCGCCTCGACCTCGGCCAACTCGGGGTAGGTGAACGTGACGGTCTCTTCAATCGGCGTCGATCCGTCGTACGCGTATGCCTTGAGCGTATAGCTGCCCGGCGCGGCGTCTACGGGCCGCGCGCACATCGCGGGGCACAGCTCGCCCGCCTGAGCCGCGGGGCACCCCGCCTCCATGGCGTCGACGCTCTCGAAGATGACGCCGTTCCAGGTGAACGTCAGCTCGCCTTGAGGCGGGAGCGGCTTATAGCCAGCGTCGAGGCAATCTGCGGGGCAGATCGGGGTCCCGTCGTCGCACAGCGGCCTCGCCAGGTTCTTCGGGGCCTCGGCGCCGCTCGACGAGGTCACGATCCACGTCGAGATGCACTGGGTGTCGCCGACCAGGAGCTCGGTCGCCCCTGTGTTTCGGAAGCGGATCGTCACGGGCGTGGCCGTCCCCGAAACGCCGGGCTCGCACGCGCTCGATCCCCCTCCGCCCGCGCCTCCGGCACCGCCTTGCCCGCCCGCGCCTCCGACACCGCCTTGCCCGCCCGCACCTCCGACACCGCCTTGCCCGCCCGCGCCTCCGACACCGCCTTGCCCGCCCGCGCCTCCAGCATTGCTGCTCGTTTGCCCCTCGTCGCCGCACGCGGCGAGGCCGAGGACGCTCGCGGCGATGCAACCCATCGCCAACGTTCGCATCTGTGCAAGTCCATTCATGGGCCTGAGACACTCCAATTCCCTGCGCATGATCGTTCGCCTCCTCGCGATGCACTTCGGCTTGGCACCAGACATGCCACTGGGACGGGCATTCAAGCAGACCAGCGCTGGTCGACGCGGCTTGGTCGGAGGACGCGGATTCTCGTGTGGCGGGCGCGGGCGCGGTTCGGCCGCGGGCCGCGCGACGTGGATCAAGGGCCGACGTCCACGGCCTCGAGGCCGTAGCCCCAGGAGCAGAGCGCGCGGTCGCAGCCTGCTCGACGCGCCATCGAACGCGAGCAGCGAGCCGGGCACGTTGACCGGCGCCCGCACCACCGGCGCGGACGGGTCCGCGACGTCGATGCGATCGAGATAGAAGCGCGCCCTGGAGGGATCGTCGGGCAGCGGCGTCCAGCGCGAGACGAACACCGTGGTGCCGTGGATCTGAAGGCCCGTGTGGCCAGCGCCGTCCGGGAGCGCCAGCGAGCTGTGCCGCGGGTTCAGCGGGTCGGAGAGGTCGAGCAGATCGAGCCACGCCTCGTGAGGCGGCCGGTCCTCCTCGAAAGTGTAGTAGCCGTCATCGCTGACGCCACGGATCACGAGGGTGCCGCCGGCCTGAACCACGGTGTCGCCCGCGGACACGAGAGCGCCGGACGGATTCGCGTACAGCGCGCCGGGGCTGAAGGGCAGATCGCGCTGGGCGACCACGCGCGGCGCGGACGGGTCCCCGACATCGACGATCGCGAGGCGGGTGGACGCGTAGTCCCCTGTCTGCGCGAGCACGTAGACGTGCTGTCCGTGCGCGAAGAGGCGGGCATTGCCGAGGTAGTGCTGGCAGCCGGGGGCATCCGTGTACAGCGCCGCGCCGTCGAGCCTGGCGATCGGCTCGGCGAGGCCCGGGTTCGCGGCCGACGCGATCTCGAGCCAGGCGCCGCCCCCCGTATTCACGTCTGCGCCGATGCGGACCACGAGGTCGCCGACCGCGACCGCGCTGTTGGCGAGCATCGCGAGCGCGATACCGGCGACCTTGGCCGGGGCGCCGCGATCGTCGATGCCGAAGGCCTCGACGCCCAGGTCGGAGACGGCGACGAGCCGCTCCCCGCTGGCGAGGGCGCGCCGCGCCCGTCCGCGCGTGGCGGCGAAGCCGCGCTTCGAGAGGGTGTCGCGCGTGAAATCGATGAGCTGGACGCCGATCGTGACGGGATCGCAGTCGGGAAACGACGCGTCGAAGCGCCGTTCACTGTAGGGTACGGCGAGGGTGCCGAGGCCGTCGAAGAACGCGAACGCTTCATCGATGCGGTCGCGTTCCTCGGCGACGCGCGCCCATTTGCCGCCGAAGGCGACGCGCTCCAGCATCGTGGGGTTCGCGAGATTGGAGACGTCGAGGAGCGAGACGGCAGGCTGACGAAGCGGAGCACGCCGTCGTGCTCATCCACCTGCCAGGGGCTCTCGATCTGGCCGGTCACGTCGACGCGCGCGCCCTCGACGAGGGCGCCGCTGGGGTCGGAGATGTCGACGACCTGGATGGTGGCGCGCCCTTCCTCCTCGCCGCCGTTCCACGCGGCGCTGGCGACAACCACGCGATCGTCGCTGACGCTCACGCTGGGCCATCCCCAGTAGCCCGAAGGGGCGCTCTCGATGAGCCTCCGCTGATCGATGACCGCGATGTCCGCCGGGTCGCCGACGGCGAGGGAGGTGACGGTGGTGTTCGGCGCGGCGGCGCACCCGAAGCAGGAGCCGTGCTCGTATGTCACGGCGTGGAGCCCCCTGATTTGCCGGCGCTTCGCATGGGGTGCAGACACTCCATGATACCGGACAGGTGGGTACCTCGGCGGGGGAATGGTTCATGCGGACCGTGAAGGTTCCGCCTGCGATGACGTTGCCTTCAAGGTCGCCGGTGCAGACCAGGCTCCAATCGTCCTCGGGGCTGCCGAACGTCTTGTTCCAGAGGTGGTGCCTGCCGCGTCGAGCTTCATGACGTACAGGCCGTGATCGCAAGGGAACACGACGCCGTTGTGGGATATGGGAGAGGCGATCGGCTCCGGCGCAGATGGCGTCGTGGAGGCGGTGGAAGGGGCGGCACGTTCGTCCCCGGCTTCGAGGTGGGGGATGGCGACGACCTTGCCCGCGTCGCGGGCGCGGGCGACGTCCTTCGCGGGGAGGACGAATGCTTGAACTGCTTCATCTGCCGCGGCTGCCGCGTCACACGCCAAATTCAAGCCGTCTCGCCAGGACCTCCGCATGTTCCTGAACATGGTCTCCCAAGATCCTAGAACACCGATCGCGTTGAAACCCGGAGAATTTTCACGTGGAGGCGGGGAGGGAGAAAAAATGAATCTCTCCCTCCCGCCGTCTCTCGCTCCCCGCCTCCCCGCCTCCCTGTGAAATTCATGCTTTTCTCGGGGTTTCAACCCGTTTGTCGCTCTAGATGCTCCCTGCTGCGGTAGGTTCTTGACTGCCATGAATGGCTGTCATGCCGCGGATGCTCCAGCGCCGCAGCGCGCTGCTCACGCATTGCGCACCTTCACCTGGCCAGCCCACATTTCAGGGATGATTTGTGCGCTGCGATCAGCAGCCTGCCACCTGCCGCACCGGTCGAAATCGGCCCGTTTCCTGCATCGTCATGGGCGCAACGTCGCGCCCACGGGCGCAACCGAAGAGGGAAGGAGCCGACAAATGAACCATGTGAAAATTCTTGGCCTGATCGCCGTCTGCGCAGGAGTTTGCGGGATCTCTGCGCTTGCTTCTGCGGCGAATACGGTGCCGATCGACAACCTGAACCTCGTCGAGGAGACATCAACGCCACCGTCGCCCGACAGCGTGCGTTACAACTACCGGCCGGCTGTCGGCGGCTACCGGCCGGCTGTCGGCGGCTACCGGCCGGCTGTCGGCGGCTACCGGCCGGCTGTCGGCGGCTACCGGCCGGCTGTCGGCGGCTACCGGCCGGCTGTCGGCGGCTACCGGCCGGCTGTCGGCGGCTACCGGCCGGCTGTCGGCGGCTACCGGCCGGCTATCGGCGGCTACCGGCCGGCTGTCGGCTACTATCGGCCGGCTACTGGCTACTATCGGCCCTATCGGCGCTAGGACAGGGTTGGGCCCTGCCGTGATGGGCACGGAGTTGGGCGCGGCCATCACGGAATGCCGGGTCCGCTTCGCCGAGCGCGGAATCGAACATTACGGGCGATCGCGCTGAGACATCGCACGTCAAGCGTCGCCGTCCGGCCGCGGCCTGCGCTGCGGCCGGATGGCGACGCGTTGGAAACGTGGGTGGCGAAAGCGGGTGGCACGCCGCGCGCAATACGGCTCCACAGGAGTGAGCTCCATGGACGGAACAGGAAACATAGGAAAGCGCGTGCTCTTCGTGCTTCCCGCTGCTGCGATCCACCTCGGGCTGGTGATCGTGCTGGGTGTGCTGCATGTGCGCTTGCCAAACGGAGGATGGGTGGAACATGTGGTGGGCTATTATGGCGCGCTCTCCGGGGCCAGCAGCGCGTATTCCTTCTTTGCTCCGAGCGTCGGGCCCCTGCCCTGGGCCACCTTCCAGGTCAGGGATCGCGCGGGAACGCTGACGACCGAGGTGCTGGAGACAGGAGCGAGCCGCGAAGCGGACCTCCGCGTCAAGAATATCGTCGGCATGTATTGGGATGAGCAGGACCCGGCCGCGAGGCGCTCCCTGATTGCGTCCTGGGTAGCGAAGGTGTTCGCCAAACACCCAGAGGCGGACAGCGTTGTTGTTCGAATCGAAAGCTACGATCTGCCCTCGATGGCGGAGTATCGCGCGGGCAAACAGCCACGGTGGTATCTCGAATATCAGGCCAAGTTCACCCTGAAGACGCAGCTCGCTACCGGCGAGATCAACAAAGAGGCGACGCCATGAGGCAGCGGACCCATACCCTGCTCCTGCCGAAGGCTAGAGAGGCAGCTGCGCGCCTGTGGGGCTCGATGGGGCGATTCGCGTTCGCACCCGCGTCGGCCCGGCCCCTGGCAGCGCTCCGGATAGGGCTCGCGTCGGTTCTCTTGATGCAGGCAGCGCTGATCGCGCCCATCGCTTCCGAGCTCTACTCGCGTTCGGGCATCGTGCAGGGACAGCTCCTCGACGGGGCCGGCGCGATCGGTTTCCCCCGGATCGGCCACCTCGTGAACGCATTTTCGCGCTTCGGGGTCGGTGAGAGCTCGGTGATCGCTGGCGTGGGTGTGCTCTACGCGCTGTCGCTGGTTGGCCTCCTGCTCGGCTGGAGGACGAGGTTCTCCGCGGCGTGCACATGGCTCGTGCATTTCACGTTGATGATGACCGCGGAGAGGACGAACTACGGAGCAGATCAGTTCGCGAACATCTTCCTGTTTTACCTCGTCTTCATGCCTTCTGGCGCTGTGCTGTCGCTCGATCGTGCCTTTGGGCGAGCGCCGCCTGAGCCGAGCGCGACAGCGCGCCTCGCGCTGCGGGTGGTGCAGCTGCACCTTTGTCTCGTCTACCTCTCGAGTGGTGTGGAGAAGGCATTGGGCCCAGCGTGGTGGGACGGCGACGCGATGTGGCATTCGCTCATGCTGCCCGAGTACCGGCGGTTCGATTTTTCGTGGCTCGCTCACCACGCCTGGATCGCAGTGGCCGCGGGGTGGCTCGTGCTGCTCGTGGAGATCGGGTACCCGTTCTTCATCTGGCCACGTCGGACCCGGCGGCTCTGGGTGGCAGCCACGGTCGGATTGCACGTCGGGATCGCCGTCTTCATGAGGCTCGATGTCTTCGGTGCCATCATGTCGGTGTTCACCATCGCCGCGTTTGGCGTGAAGGCGGACCCTCGACAGGCGCGAGCGCCCTCTGCTGTGGCACGCTGCGCTCAGCGTGGCGAGGCCTGACATTGTCAGTACAGGCGCTCTGCCACGTACATCGGCGCACGCATAGGGATGCGTCCGCGTCCGTCGCAGAACCGGGCGCAGCGGGTCAGCTCGCGCTGGGGTCGGCGACGCGGCCGACGAACAGGATGCTGCCCGTCGCGTTGTCGCGGATGAGGAACAGGAAGGGATTCACGAGCGCGAGCGACGCCGGCTGGGGCGCCGACTCGTCGCCGACGATGACCGCGGTCGCCGCCGCTGCCTCGGTGCCGGCCTCGTTCACGCCGACGAACGCCTTGTGGATGACGTCCTGGATGAAGGGCCGTCCGCTGGAGTTGATGCCGGTGAAGTCCGCGACCCCGGACTTGAACGCGATCTCCATCCCCATCGCCTCCAGCGTCTTCTTGAGGCTCAGCTCGTATTCGAATTTGAACTTGGGCATCGTGGTGTCGACCAGGTGCTCGCTCATCGCGGAGGCGATGCCGTCGACCTTCGCCGCGTCGAGCGACGCCTCGAACGCGTCGAGCGTGCCCTTCGCCGGCAGGACGATCACCATCGACAGCTCGTCCCCGTCGTAGGGCATCGCGATCGCCTGGTAGCCGTCGCCCTCGGCGTAGGGCATCTCCAGGTTGCCGTGCATCAGGGGCACCGTTACCTCGGTCCCATCGGCCGTCTCGAACGGGCCGTCCTCCGTCTCGGTGGGCTCGAACGGGGTGCGCCACGCCGCGTTGAAGTAGATGGCGTTCGTGAGGACCAGCACCGTCTCGGTGGTGATCGCCTCGACGGGCACCAGCTTTTCGATCTTGCCCTCGGTCTGGTCGCTGACCCAGCCGTTGATGAGATCGACCGATTCCTGCGGGAAGTCCCAGAAGTTCACGACGTGCATTCCAGCGCCGTAGTGCAGCCCGAGCGTGTCCAGGAAGGGCGCCTCGAACGAGTAGCCGATCTGCCCCCAGAGCGCGTTCATGACGTTGAGGCGAAAGCCCTCTCCGTCGGCGCCCTGGGCGCCCTGACCGCGGCTCTCGAGCTCCTGGTCGATCCAGTTGAACGCCGGATGGAGCTTGTCCTGCCCGAGGTCGAAGCGCAGCGTGTCGGCCATGGCCGTCTCGGTCTCGCCCTTCGCGCCGGCCCACGTCATCGCGAGCGCCGTCGAGATGCTGTAGGGCGAGTAGAAGACGTTGCCCGGCTCCTGGCGGAGCTGCTGGTAGAGGTCGAGCGCGAACGCGGAGTTGCCCGAGACGAGCGCGGTCTTGTCCTCCGGAGGGACGTCCGGGCTCGAGATGCGCTGCTTGTCCGAGGCGACCACGCAGAAGGGCTTGTCGGCGTCGCTGCAATCCTCGCCCTCGGGGTCGGGGTACGTGTTGGGATCGGTGGACGTCTCGCAACCGAGGATCGCGGTCAGAGACAGGACGAAGAAGGGAGCGCAGGTTCGGAGGGTTCGCTGCATGCCGCCCCGTCCAGCATCGGCCGTGCCGCGCCGGCTCCGATCGCGGGCTCGTCTATTTCCGAGGCGTAACGGGCGGAGCGACCGAGCCGCCGCGCGCGGGGCGCCCCCGAACCCTGACATCCGGCGAACAGCTGGCCCGTTCTGGCACAAGAGGCACCGTCAGCGCCGGAGCTGGCTCGCGCACCGGAAACCCCGCGAGGCGCCTCAGCGCGCCGCCAGCATCCAGGCCGGCGCCCACCAGGTGCGATGGAGCAGCCGGCGTTCGACGCGCGCGAAGCCGGCCTCGTGCAGCAGCGCCGCCCAGTCGTCGATGGGGTGCTCGAACGTGGTGCGGGTGGCGCCGCGGTCCACATAACCGAAGAGCACCGGCATCAGGAAGCCCTGCGCGACCGTGTCGAGATCGGCGCCGGCGTACTCGGCCAGCCCTTCACGGTAGCGCGCGAGCACGTGCCGCGCGGTGTCCGGCGAGAGCGGCTCGTCCATGCGCGGCGCGTCGAACTCGGCGATGAGCAGGAGATCGCAATGCGCGCGCGCCCAGCGGAGAAGCGCTGGCCTCTCGGCCGGGGCGATCGCGTGCAGGCAGAAGGTCGCCTGCGCCACCGCCCAGCGCCGCGGCGCCATGCCGGGGTCAGCGGCGAGATCCTGGAGTCGCCCGCCGAAGGCCTCGAAGTCGACGCCTCGCGCGGAGAGCGCTGCGGCGCAACGCTCGAGCAGCGGCGCCGCCGGCTCCGCCACGGTGACCCGCCGCACCGCCGGCGTCAGCGCGGGCAGGAGCGCCAGTCCATCGCCGGCGCCGATGTCGAGCAGATCGAAGGGCGCCTCCGGGTACTGGCCGGCGAGCGCCGCGCTTGTCTCCCGGTAGAGCGGCACATTGCCGCCGCCGCGGATGAAGGCGGCGAACCCCTCCGCGGACACGTAGACATTGCGCTTCCCCTCCCGGGCGACGCGCGCGAGGTGCGCCGCGGCCGCCTGGAACAGGGTGTCTCCCGGCGAGGCCGCCGCGGCGCGGGCGGCGAAGGTCGCGGCGTCCGCGTAGCGCTCGTCGGAGAACGCCAGCATCGCGAGGTAGCAAAGGCCTTCCGGCGACGGCGCCGCGACGGCCGCCGCGGCGTCGAGCCCGGCGGCGCGATGGCGATCCCATATCCTGTCCAGCATGACTCTGTCCCTTTCTTCCACGGGTTCCCGACGCCGAAGCTCGTCTACGGACAGGCTACCTGGCGGGCGGGTCTCTGCTCGCATCCGGCTCATGCCCTGCCGGCCGAAGCCGCAATCGCTGCTGAGGATCAGCCGAGCGCCCGCGCGCCCGCGCGCGTCGCGGCGAGCTCAAGAACTGGAGATGCTCTTCGAGGGCGCCCCACACGGCGGCGATGCGCGGCACCTGGCGCAGGCCGCGCGGCGTGACGAGCCAGAGCTCGAGCACTGGGCCTGCGGGCAGGCCCAGATCGAGCTCCACCAGGTCGTCGTCCAGATCGAGCGCGCTGCACGGCAAGACCGCGGCGCCGAGCCCCGCGCGCACGGCCTCGATCTGGGCGATGTAGCTGCTCACGATGAGCTTCGGTGCCTTTTTTACATGCCGCTTCTGGTAGTCGTCCTCGACGGTGGGGGTGCGGCCCAGATCGACGCCGACCCAGTCGAGCTCGTCGCGGCCCTTCTTCGAGAGCCTGCGGTGGGCGATAGGCATCGTGGGCAGGGTGACGATCCGCGCGGCCACCAGATCACCGCTCTTCGGCCGGAAGAAGCGCACGGCGATCTCGGCCTCACGATGGCCCAGATCGGCCACCTCGTAGCTGGTCAGCAGGTGGAGCGAGACGCGCGGGTGCCTCTCGGCGAGCGCCGGGAGCACGCGCGGGATGACGCCGTGTACGGCGATCGACTCCGTGAGCGCCAGTCGGACCATCCCCTCGGCCGCTCTCTCGTGGCCGCTGGCCTCGCGCACGAACTGGTCGGCGCCGGCCTCCATCGACTCGACGTGGCGGCGGAGCTGCTCGCCGAGCGGGGTGAGCATCGAGCCTCCCGGCAGTCGATCGAAGACTGCCACCCGGAGCGTTCGTTCGAAGGTCGCCATGCGCCGGCTCACCGTCGATTGCTCGATGCCGAGCTTGCGGCCGGCGGCCGAGAAGCTGCCGGCGCGCGCCACCTCCAGGAAGAGGCGCAGATCGGCCCAATCCAGGTCGGCGAGCGGCCTGCTCGCGGGCGGGGGCGCGGGAGAGCGTGCCATGCACCCACGCATGGCACAACTGCGCAGAACCGTCTACCCAGACGCTGCTGCATGGCCAAGATCGACGCATGCACCTCGTCATCCAAGGTCACCCAGCCCCCGACAGCCTGAGCGACGCGCTCGCTCGGGCCTACGCCAGCGGCCTCGAGAGAGGCGGAGCCCGCGTCGAGCTCCTGGCCCTGCGCTCGCTCGCGTTCGATCCGCACCTGCGCGCTGGCTTCAGCGGCCAGCAGGAGCTCGAGCCCGATCTCCGCCAGGCGCAGGCCACCATCGAGCGCGCGAGCCACGTGGCCTGGTTCTTCCCCACATGGTGGGCAGGGCCACCCGCGCTGGTCAAGGGCTTCATCGATCGCACCTTCTTGCCAGGATGGTCGTTCGCCTATCGAAAGCGGAGCGCGCTGCCCGAGGGGCTGCTCGCCGGCCGCAGCGCGCGCGTCGTGACCACGATGGATAGCCCGGGCTGGTGGTACCGATTCTGGCACTGGCGCTCCGTTCATACCTCGTTCATCAACGCGACATTGCGCTTCGTCGGCTTTGGGCCCGTCCGCGAGACCACCTTCTTCGATCAGAAGACGCGGACCCCCGAGCAACGAGCGGCCTGGCTCCGGGAGATGGAGCGCATCGGCGAGCGGGATGCGCGGCAATTCCCCGCCAGATCCTCCCGCACGCTGGCTGTTGCATGAAGGCGGCATCCTGCGATGCGTGCAGGATGGGTCGAGATGGCGTCGCTCTTCAGAAGGGGCAGATCGCGTAAGGAATCTTCTGAGGCTTCTTGAGCGGAGCTCGAGCACACCGCCGTCGGCTATCCTTTTGCCGATGCGTTGCCCCCGCCTCCCCGCTGGCGCCGCGCTCGCCGCGGCGCTCCTGCTGCCCTCGCTCCTCGCGTGCGCCGGCCCTGCGGCTCGACCCGCCCCTCCCGCACCGAGCGCTGGTGCATTGTCCGCGCTTCCCGTCGGCGAGGCGCGCCGGCGCGCGCGGGATCTCGGCATCGTGATCGGCCGCCTGCCCACCGGGAAGCTGAACGCGATCACCGATGTCCCCGGCGTGCGGGTCGGGCACGTGACCCATCGCCGAGGCGCCGGCCGGCTCGACCCGGGCAAAGGGCCGGTGCGCACGGGCGTGACCGTCATCCTGCCGACGTCCGATGATTTCTGGCATAACAAGGTCCCCGCCGCGAGCTTCGTCCTGAACGGGAACGGGGAGATGACCGGCCTCCATTATGTGAGGGAGTTCGGGGTGCTGGAGACGCCGATCGTCTTCACCAACACACTCGCCGTGGGGCGCGCGCTCGACGGGGCAATCCAGTACATGCTCCGGCGTTATCCAGGCATCGGCGTGGACGAGCCCACGGTGACACCGGTCGTCGGAGAGTGCGACGACAGCGCGCTGAACGACATCCGCGGGCTGCACGTGTCGGCCGAGGACGTCGTCGAGGCGGCGGAGCGCGCGGCGGGTGGCCCTGTCGAGGAAGGGGCGGTCGGCGGCGGGACGGGGATGATCTGCTACGAATTCAAGTGCGGTATCGGGACGGCGTCGCGCGTCCTGCCGGAGACCGCGGGCGGGTTCACGGTGGGCGCCATCGTGCAGGCGAACTTCGGGGCGCGCGGCGAGCTCCGGGTCGACGGGGTGCCGGTAGGGCTGGAGATCCGCGATCTCCTGCCCGTGCTGGATATTCTCGGTGAAGGCTCCCTGCTCGCCGTGGTCGCGACCGACGCGCCCCTGTCCGCGCGGCAGCTCGAGCGGGTGGCGCGGCGCATCGCGCTCGCGGTGGGGCGCACAGGGACGATATCGCGCGACGGCAGCGGCGACCTGTTCCTGGCCTTCGCGACGGGCAACCGGGTGTCGGTCGAGCCCGGCGGGCTGATACGGAGTCTCCGCGAGGTGGACGACGCGCGCCTGAACCCGATGTTCCAGGGCGCCGAAGAGGCGGTGGAAGAGGCCATCCTCAACGCGATGACCATGGCGACGACGACGTTCGGGCAGGACGATCACGTCGCCCACGCCATCCCGCTCGACCGCCTCCGCGAGGCGATGCGGCGGTATGGAAGGCTCGATGAGCCGGGGCGCTGAGCCGGACTTGCGCGCCGCGACGCCGGGTCAAAAGCCGACATGCGCGCCTCGCGGGAAGCGCGGAGTCCCGACTCAGATGATCAGCAGGAGCTCGAGCTCGCTCTCCTTTCCCGGCGCGCCCCCCGCGGGCACGTGAGGCGCGTTGACCGGCGCCAGCCGGAGCGCGCCCAGCGGCCGCGGGCCCGAGCTCTCCGGCGGAGGCCCGCCGGCGTCGGCCGCGCCGCGGGCGGCCTCGCCGTGCGCGCGCTGCGCGCAGCCGGCGATCGCGGCGCGCACCGCGCAGAAGACGCGATCCGTGTCGAGCCCCCCGGGCTCCTGAGCCGCCCTGGCAAGGCTCTCGTCGATGCAGGCGGCGCACGGGGCGGAGGTGGCCGCGAGCCGCACCACCAGCGTCGCTTCCAGGCGACCGAGCTCTACCATGTTGAATGGCACCGTGAGCGCCTTGCCGCGGCCCCGGCCGACATCGACGCTGACGAGGAGGGTATCGCCGTCACGTATCACCATGGTTTCCCGGGGAGGGCGGCCACTTACGCGCTCTGGCGCAGACTCACGAAGACTTGTGTTGACAAGGATCCACAGGCGATCGGAGCTCGCCTGTCCGCTCTTCTCCGCAGCGTCGCTGGTGCGGCCTTCTGCCATTCTCACGCCCTCCGAGGAGGCGAACCTACAGCCGTTGGAGGCGGACGGCGATGGCCCTTCCGGACAGACAATGTCCGGACGGGCGCGTCCGCCGAGGACGCCGCCGCGCCCGTCGAGCGCGGCGGACACGGAGGTCGTCGCTGCGTCCGTTGCGCCGTCCGGCGCGAGGCGGTAAGCACAGCCGGCGAGCGGAGGGCGGAGCGTGGATGAGCCGGAGCGGCGCGACGAGGACCCGGACCAGGGCGCGGGCGAGGCCGGGAGCGAGCGCGCGTCGCTCGGCATCCTGTTCCTCGCCGCGGCGTTCGCGCTCGCGCTCCTGCTGACCGTCGTGGCGCTCCTCGCGTTCGCGGCGATGAGCCCGCGGTCGCCGTCGCCGGTCGAGGTCGGCGCGCTGGTCGGCGCTCCGGTCGACGCTCTGGTCGACGCTCTGGGCGCGCTCGACCTGAGCGGCTAGCCGCAGGTCTTCTGGACCACGCCGAGCAGCGCGCTGAAGTCGACGGGCTTCTTCAGGTAGGCCGTGCCCTCGGGCGGGCCGTCGTGGCCGGAGACGATGGTCACCGGGATCGCCGCGAGGGCGTGCACCTGCTTCAGCGCGGCGAGCATCTCCTCGCCGGTCATGATCGGCATCATGAGATCGAGCAGGATGAGCCCGGGCGGCGGGTCCGCCTGGTGCAGGAGATCGAGCGCCTCCCTGCCGTTGCTGGCGCAGTAGACATCGTAGCCCGACGACTCGAGCATCTCGCGGAGCATCTCGCGGAGCTCGGCGTCGTCGTCGACCAGGAGGACGGGGGCGCGCGGGTTCGGGGGAATCGGCGTCACGCGCGGCCCGTTGAGCCCGTCGGTTGGCCGGGGTTCACTCATCGCTGTTACCTCTTCCAGACGGCGCAAGCATGCAGGAGCGATAGCAGGCGAGCACCGCGCACGCATTGCATGCCCTCAACATCGTCGGATCTTCTCCGGACATGGTTCCGGGCTACGCGGGGGCGGCGCCGATCCGCGCCGAGCAGCGGGCGAGGGGCGTGGCGGGAGCACGGGCACCGCGAGCGAAGCCATGCGAAGCGCCGAGGGTTACGGGAGTTGCGCCGCGGGTCAAGCCTCTCCGCTCTCGCCCTGCTCGCCCTCCCGCGTTCCGGGCCGGAACCCGAGCGCGCGCGCCTGGGCAGGGCGGGTGTGGCGACGGCGCCAGACCACGGCGTCGAGCATGTAATGGGTCGCCTGCGGCAGCGCGAGCAGCGGCACGAGCAGCGCCCGCGCGCGCGGCCCGAGGAGCGGCTCGTCCCCTGTCCGCGCGCCGCCGAAGAGCTCCGGCCGGTCGTGCCAGACGAGCCGGTCCCAGAGCATCTCCTCGACGAACGCGAGCGCCAGCGCGACGCCGAGGAAGGCGAGGAGCCCGGCGGCGAGGACCCGCGCGAGCAGCGAGCGCGGCGCCTCGCGGGCCCGCTCCCGGGCGTACGCGAAGACGAGCGCCATGTACGGGACCCCGTGGACGATCACGTTGGTGACCGTGAACTGGAAGTCGCTGTCGGTCGCGACGATGCCGACGTACCACGTCGCCGCGGTCGTCCCGACGACGACGTGCTTGCCGAGGTTGAGCGGCGCGCGGTCGACGCAGGCCCGCTGGATCGCGCGGGCGACGTACGCGGCGGCGAGCGCGGCGTACACCGCGCCGAGCGGGCCCACCGCGGCGGCGAGCCAGGGCGCGCTCACGAAATCGCCGTCCACGAACCACTGGAACGCGCGCGGTGGGTGAGCGTGCGCGTGCCAGTAAAGGAGCGGCCACCCCGTCGCCGCGTAGACGAGCGCGTCGTCGAGCACGCGATCGAGGCGCGAGCGCTCGCCCGCGAGCGCGCGGTAGATCGCGACCCACCCGACCTGCTGGCGGACGAAGTGGATCACGGCCACGTAGGCGAGCGCGCGCCAGAAGGTGAGCTCGGAGGCGAGGTGGAGCGCGACGCCGGCGGCGTAACAGGCGAGCGGCACGCCGGCGTAGAGCGCGGGGTGGCGGCGGAGCTCCTCCGGGTCGAGGTACGTGCGGAAGAGCGTCGTGTGCACGTGCGCCACGTCGACGCCGACCACGAAGAGCAGGAAGCCCCAGGCCGGGAGCGCGCCCCCCGTCGAGAGCGCGGCGAGGGCGAGGGCGACCGCCGCGGAGCCGCCGAACACCGCGAGGTCGACGCGGCGGCTCCACATGAAGCCGCCGCGGGCCGCGCCGCGGGGCCCGGCCGGCAGCGCGCCGAGGAGGTCGGGCCCGGCCGAGGCCAACGCCGAGACCCGCGCGTCAGCCGTGGATGGCCGCGGAGATGATCCAGGCGAGGCCCAGGATCACCGAGCCGATCACGATCGCGAGCGCCGTGTTCTGGTCGTCCTCGATCTCCTTGCGGATGGAGAAGGGGGTGAGCTTCGTGATCAGCACGAACGCCAGCAGGAAGACGATCAGCCCGACGGCGACGAAGACGAGCGTTCCGACCACGGCTTTGATCAAATTTTGAACGTCGGGCATCGGCGGTTCTCTCTGGGCGTGGGGCGGCGCGGGGCGGCGCGCGGCGCGCGCTCGTGACGTCTCGGGCTCGGGGCGTGAGCCTACGCGAGTCGGCCGGCAGGGTGAAGCGCGGTCGCTGCGCCGCGTCGCTCCTCGACGCGCGCGCCCGGGCGGCGACGTGCTATCGCCGTGCGGTGTCCACGACCGTGAGCCGAACCCTGCCCCGCCGCGCCCTCACGGCCGCGCTCGCGGCGCTCGGCCTGCTCTGCGCAGGCGCGCCCCACCTCGCCGCGGCAGCGCCTCCGTCCGGCAAGGCGGCGGGCGTACCGGCCAGCAAGGCGGCGGGCGTGCCCGCCGGCAAGGCGGCGCGCGGCGGGGGCGCGCCCATCGGGAAGGTGGCGCACACGGCGGGGGCGCCGAGGAGCGCCGCGGCGGCTCCGGCGGAAGCGCCGCTCGATCTCGCGCTGCCCGTCGAGCGGATCACGCTGAAGAACGGGATGCGCGTGGTGCTGAGCCCCGACGAGAGCTCGCCCACGGTCGCGGTGGCCGTGACGTACGACGCGGGCTCGCGCGACGAGCCGAGCGGCAGGAGCGGCGTGGCGCGCCTCGTGATGGACACGATGGCCCGGAGCAGCCGCAGCCTGCCGGCGGGCGAGCCCCAGCGCCTCGTGGCCGAGCGCGGCGGCGAGCTCCACGCCGAGGCGGACGTCGATCGCACCACCTTCACGGCGGCGCTGCCCGCGAACGAGCTCGCGCTGGCGCTGTGGCTCGAGGCCGATCGCATGAGGGCGCCCGCGCCGAGCGGAGAGGGCTTCGAGGCGCAGCGCAGGGACGCGCTCGAGCGCCGCGGCGCGGTCCTCGGCGCCGCCCACGGCCAGGGCGCGATCCGGCTCCGCGAGCTGGTCTTCCAGGGGTACTGGCCCCACGAGCACCCGGCGCTCGGCGAGGCGGACGATCTCGCGGGCGCCGAGCTCTCGTGGGCCCGCGACTTCCACGCGGCCCACTACGGCCCGAACAGGGCGGTGCTCGCGATCGCCGGCGGCTTCGACGCGGGCGCGGCGATGGCGCTCGTGCACGAGTACTTCGACGGCATCCCCGCCGTCTCGGCCGCGCCCTTCAAGGACGTGCCGTTCCCCGAGCAGACGAGCCAGCGCACCGGCGTCGTGAGGGACAGCGCCGCCCGCGCGCCGTCGATCCTCTACGGGTGGGCCGTGCCGCCGCCCGAGCACCCGGATCACCACGCGCTCGCGCTCGCGGCCTCCCTGCTCGGGCGCGGCGAGAGCTCGCGGCTCCCGGCTCTCCTCGTCGGGAACAAGGCGGTCGCGCGGTCGGTGCGGGTCGCGATCGACGGCCACCGCGGGCCCGATCTCTTCTCCATCGACGTGCGGCTCGCCGAGGACGCCCGGGTCGGCGACGTCGAGAAGCTGATCGAGGGCGAGATCCGGGCGCTCGCGACGGCGGGACCCTCGCAGGCCGAGCTGACGAGGGCGCGCCGGCTGCTCCAGTCGGCGTTCGTGGCGGGCCTCGCGGACGCGAGCGCGCGGGCGCGGGCGCTCGGCGAGCACGAGCTCCTCTTCGGGGACGCCGCCCACCTGAACGGGGAGCTCGCGCGCTACTTCGCGGTGACCCGGGAGGACGTGCAGCGCGTCGCGCGCGACCACCTCGGCCCGACGCGCCGGACGATCGTCGAGACCTATCCCCCTGCGACGCCGGGAGCCGCCCCGCCGCCGCGCGCGTCGGCCGGCGCGCCGCGGGCCGGAGGCAGGGCGCGCGCCGCGGCGCCGGAGCAGGACGCCGAGGTGGCGGCGCCGGGCAAGGGCGCAGAGAAGGCGGCGCCTGGCAAGGGCGCGGGCAAGGCCGCGCCGAGCAAGAGAGCGGACAAGGCCGCGCCTGGCAAGGGCGCGGACAAGGCCGCGCCGGGCAAGGCCGCGTCGGGCAAGGGCGCGGACAAGGCCGCGCCGGGCAAGGCCGCGTCGGGCAAGGGCGCGGACAAGGCCGCGCCGGGCGAGCGCCCGGCGAAGGCGCACGGCGCGGCGAGCCGGCCCGCGCCGGATCCGGCGCCGACGAAGCCGGCGAAACCCACGAAGAAGTGACGCGAAGAGGCGAGCGACGGAGAACGCGTGACGCGATGAACGAGCGAAGCGAGCGACGCGACCTGCGCGGGCGACGGACAGCGCGCCCCTGGCTCTCCTGGACCGCGGCGCTCGCGGCCGCCGTGACGTGCGGCTGCGCTGCTGGGCGGGCGCCGCAGCCGCCCGCGCAGGCGGGCGCGCCGGCGAGGCCCGCGCCGGCGACGTCTGCGCCAGCGGCGCCGCCGGCCGAGGTCGCTCGCGGGGAGCAGCCGCCGCCGTCCGGCCCCGCGAAGCCCGCGCGCATGCCCGCGATCGCCTGGGCCGAGCTCCCGAGCGGCCTCCGCGTCGCCACGGCGGTGAGCCGCGCGCTGCCGCTCGTGGAGGTCCGGGTGGTCATCCGCGGCGGCTCCGCGGCCGACGGCGAGCGCACCGGGCTCGCCGCGCTCACGGGCGAGCTCCTCCTGCGCGGGGGCGCGGGCGGGCTCCCCGGCCGCGAGCTGCTCGCGCGCGTCGAGTCGCTCGGCGCCTCCCTGCGGGTGGACACCGGCCTCGACGCGACCGTGATCGGGCTGCGCGCGCCCAGCGATCGCCTCGCGGAGGCGGCCCTGCTGCTCGGGCACGTCGTGCAGCGGCCGCGCCTCGACGCCGCGGAGCTCGCCAAGCTGAAGGCCCAGGCCGCCGAGGCGGCGAGGGAGCGCGCGCGCTCGGACGGCCGCTGGGGAGCGCTGATGGTCCTCTTCCGCGACCTCTACGCGCTCCCGACCGAGCTGCACCCCTACGCCTCGTTCGGCGCGACAGCGGCGGAGCTCCCGCGGATCACCGCCGCCGACTGCCGCGCGTTCCACGCGGCGTGGTACGTCCCGAAGAACACCGTGGTGGTGGTGGCGGGCGACACGACGCCCGAGGCCGCGCGCGCGGCCGTGGAGAAGGCCTTCACCGACCGCCGCGGCGCGGAGCCGCCGGCGCTCTCGTTCACCGATCCGGTGCCTCCGGCGTCGCTCAAGATCACGATCGTCGATCGCCCGAAGAGCGCGGAGAGCGAGCTCTTCCTCGGCGTGCTCGGCCCCGAGCGCAGCGCCTCGGAGTGGCCCGCGCTCGCGGTCGCGGGCGAGGTCCTCGGCGGCCCCTCCGGGCGCCTCTCGCAGGAGCTGCTCGCGCCGCGCGGGCCGGCGCGCGAGGTGTCCGCGGCGCCGCTCGACGTCGCGCACGGACCCGTCCCGCTCCTGGCTCACGTCCGCGTCCCTGCGGCGCGCACGGGCCTCGCCGCGCGGGCGATGCTCGAGCACGCGGAGCAGCTCGCGGCCGCGGCGCCCTCGCAGGAGGAGGTCGACGCCGCGGCGCGGCGGCTCACGGCCGGCCTCGGCCTCGGCCTCGGGACGGCCACCGGCCTCGCGGACGAGATCGCCGTCATGCAGGCGCTCGATCTGCCGGACGACCACCACGAGAGCTACCGCAAGGAGCTCCGGGACATCACGCCGGTCTTCGCCGGCAAGGTCGCGCACGACAACGTGCGACCGGCGCACGCTGCGATCGTCGTGGTGGGCGACGCCCAGGCGATCGGCCCGATGCTGAGCCGCCTCGGGGACGTCAAGGTGGTCGACCCGACCCGCGCCTTCGAGCGGAAGCGCACGATCCCGCGGGACGCGAGCGCCTCGCCCGCCCCGGCGCCCGGCGCTGGCCGCGCGGCGCCGGCAGAGGAGCCGCAGTGACGGCCGTCGGGCGCCGCGGGGGCGCGCGCGCTCCGCGGGCGGCGGCGCGTGGTCTTGCGCCCGCGACGCGCGCCTTCGCGCTCGCGGCGGGGCTCGCGGCCGTGTCCTCCCCGGGCGCCGTGGGGGCGCAGCCGAAGCCTGCGCCGGCGGCCGCAGCGCCGGCGGCGCAGGCTTCGGCGGCGGCACCCGCGCAGCTCGACGGCGCGACATACGACTACGAGCACCCGTCTGCGCCGGCGAGCGGCGCCGCCGAGCAGGGCGCAGCGCAGGCCGGGGCTGCCGCGCCTCCGGTGCCGCCGGAGCGGCGCTGGCGGGGTCGCGCCTTCGTGCACCGCCTGGCGGCCGCCGATCCCGCGCGGCCGCTGCCGATCCTCGTGTTCCTGCACGGCACCAACGAGGCGCGGATCGAGCACCGCTGGATGGGGGGCGGCCAGGAGGGCGACGTGCGCCGGATCGCGGCGCAGCTCATGGAGGCGGGCCGGATCCCGCCGATGCTGGTCGCCGCGCCGAGCGCCGTGCTCCCGGCGGCGGTCGCCGTCGCGCGGACGAGCTGGCCTGCCTTCGATCTGGACGCGTTCCTCGACGCCACGGCCGCGCGGCTGCGCGGCGTCGCGACCCTCGACCGCGCGCGCGTCGTCGTCGCGGGCCACTCCGGCGGCGGCTGCAACAAGGCGGGCGGCATCGCGACCGCTTTGAGCGCGTCCACCCCCGTGCACGCGGCGCTCGTGATCGACACGTGCATGGACGTCGACATCGCGCTCCCCCTCGCGCGCTCGCGCCCGACCACGCACGTCGTCGTGTCGTGGCAGACGATGACCTGGGCCAAGCGCCCCATCGCCGACTTCCGCCGCGCCTTCCAGCGCGGCGTCGAGGCGCACCCTGCGGCGCCGGGCGTCCTCCGCGAGCTCGAGCCGCTCGTCCCGACGGAGCCGATGCCCCACGACGCCATGGTGCCCCTGGTGCTGCGGCGCTGGCTGCCGCCGCTCCTCTCGCCGGACGCCGCGCCGAGCGTGCCCTGCGTCTCGCCGTGACCGTCCCGGGGCGCGCCGCCTCCGCCACCGCTACCCGCGCGGCGCCGAGGCAGCGCCGCGCGCAGAACAGCTCGAGAGGGCTGACCGGCACCCCTCGAGCGCGTGCCCCGTGTTAGGTCGTGTACAGGATGAAGCTCAACCTGTTGACCGTCGCACTCGCCGCTTCGGCGGCGGTTGTTCTCCTTGACGCGCAGGCCAGGGCGGACTGCGGCTGTTCAGGGAGCCCGAGCACCGTCACGTCCGATTCGAGCGGCCCTTGCCTGCGCTACGCGGCGCCATCGGGGTCGAGCAACGACATCACGTTCCGCTTCGATAAGGCCTATGCCTGCGGTCAGTATGCGACGGGCGAGTACTTCGTCATCAGCGAGAACGGCGTCGCCAGCATCACGACCATCACGCCCGAGGCGGCCGGCGGCCGTCACGGTGTGGACGTGAACCCTCCCCCCGACGGGCCGCAGCGGTGGGACGACCGGCTCGACGACCATGCACCGCCCATCAGCCTGCCTTACGCTGCGCCGCCCGGCAGCTCCGTCGTGAAGTACGTGTCCGACAACCCGTCGGGCGATTGCGATGGCGCCGGTGAGAAGTCGTGCGGGCGTTTCGCGGCGGTGGTCACGGTGATCGACGCGCCGCCCGCTGACCCGAGCACGACCTTTCGTCCTCCTTTCGTGGGCACGAACAAGCCCGTGCTCTCGACCTCCACGCTGCAGACGCAGCTCCTGTCCCGTCTGCAGGCCGCGTGCGCCGACACCCCCTCGCAGGAGACGGCCCTGGCCTGGACGCGCCACCTCCGCCTCGATTACACGAGCCACTCGGTCACGTGCGACCTCATGCCGCCGGAGGACGCGCTCCCCGACGGCAGGCCGTGGTCGACCGACATCTGGGCGCGCGACACCGACGTCTACGCTTGGCTTCATCTCGCCGATGTTTGCGGCGCGCCGCCCTGCACGCCCGAGGAGGATCTCGCCGCCAAATTCCCCGTGCTCGTCGGCTACGTGCAGCACGGTATCGACATCTGGGGTGTCGACAGGATGGGCGCGAGCCTGTTCCGAGGCGGCGGCGGCAATGGCGGCGGCAAGCTCTTCGCTTATGCCTTCGCGGCCGCGATGCTGGCGGACCCGGCGATGCTGGCGGACCTCGCGGCCGTCGATGCGCGCCGATTCTTCGAGACGGCCAGCTATTACGCCGGCAAGAACGGCGCCGCCCTGTGGGGCCAGCCCGTCGGTACGGAGGAGGAGTACTGGGACGACTTCTCCGACCAATCCACCCGGACGATTCGAGACCCCTATGGGTACATCGACGGCGGCTTCGAGCCTGGCGGATGGTATCAAGACAACACGGCCAAACCGACGAAATACTCGGCGCTCCTCATGCGGCTCATGCCTGCGCTCGCGGCGGCATGGCCGGTCAACAAGGACGTCGTCCTCTCTTATGCGGATCGCTGGGTCGACCACGGCGCCTTGACACAGCCGGATCCCTGCGCGCCTGTCGGGGGCCAGTACGGCTCCGATCACGGTCCTGACGGGAGCGGAGATTGTATCTCCGGCTCGGGGAGGGTGCCCGAGCTCGATGGGAGCAACAAGGACGGGGGCAATCGTGAACGAGCGATGGGTGAGTGCATGTGGAGCAGCTTCCGGGGCTGCTCCGAGACCTGCTCCTGCCCGGGTCAGTCGTGTGAGCCCACGAGCCAGTGCGGTGATGGCACGATCGAGGCTCCCGAGGAATGCGACGGCGACGATGCCGGGAGCTGCCCCGCGGGCTGTGTCCCTCCCGGCCAGCCGAACGGTTGCAGGTGCGTGGCCGCTGCCGCCGGTAGCGGCACGGGATCATCCGCATCCAGCGGCGGCTCCAGCACATCGAACAGCGCAGGTGGAGAAGGCGATGAAGGCGGCGGGTGCACCTGCGGAATGGCCGGTCGAACCGCCCCGACGGGTGCTCTGGCGGCATGGATGGCCGTCTGGGCGGCGGCCTTTCATCGCGTCATCCGGCGCCGCCGCATGATTTCCCTCACGGCCGGGCGAACCGGTTGGCGAACGCGCTCACGATGACGTTCTGACCGGGGTGATGGCGCCGTATGGCGCTGATTTACCACCCTTGCGCACCTCATGGTGGATCCGGAGACTCCTGAGCGAGGCGCTTCCGTCGTTCCTGATTCCAGCCTCGCCCGCCCGGTGGTACCGTGGCTGACATGCCCCGGTCTCGGCGTCCAGGAGCGTTGTCGCATCAGCGCGTCAATGAGCTTGGGCACGGCGACGGCACGGAGGGTACCGCTCGTGTGGCAAGCATCAACTTCCGGTGGACGATCTGACGTCAATCTCCCGATGGCGGACAGCGCGCGTGCCGCTGCGGCGCGCTCTGACCGCTCCGGTGACGCCGCTCCCGCTTCTTCTGCAGCCGGGCGGGGCGACGTAGCCCAGGACCCGCGGCGCAACCAGCTCGTCGCCGGGCGGTACAAGCTCTCGCGGCTGGTCGGACGCGGCGCCATGGGCGAGGTGTGGCTCGCGCACGACAGGGCCCTGCGGATCGACGTCGCGCTCAAGCTCCTCACGGTCCGGCGCGAGAGCCAGGCCGGCACCGCGCTGGAGCGCTTCCGGTTCGAGGCCCAGGTCGCGGCGCAGCTGGCGCAGAAGACGGACCACGTCGTCGCCGTGCACGACGTCGGCAACGACCCTGCCGCGGGCCCGTACCTCGTCATGGGTTACGTTCGAGGTCGGTCCCTGAGGCAGCTCATGCAGGAGCGGGGGCCGATCTCCCCGGCGGAGCTCGCCCCGCTCCTCGGCCAGATCGGCGAGGCCCTCTCCGTCGCGCACGGCCTCGGCATCGTGCACCGCGACATCAAGCCGACGAACGTGCTGCTCGAGGAGGAGCGCAGCGGTGAGGTGCGCGCCAAGGTCGCGGATTTCGGCATCGCCAAGTGGATCCGAAAGGAGCTGCCAGCCGACTTTCCCCGCAGGACCGTCGACGGCGTGGTGCTGGGCACGCCGGCGTACCTGAGCCCGGAGCACGCCTGCGATGGGGACACCAACCCGCACTCGGACATGTGGGCGCTCGCGGTCGTCTCGTACGAGGCGCTCACGGGCCGGCTGCCCTTCCCGGGCCACACCATGAGCGACGTGCTCGCCTCGATCCTGGCCACAGCGCAACCGCCAGGGCCGGCGCTGTACCCGGAGGCGCCGCCAGCGCTCTCGGCCTGGTTCGCGCGCGCGTTCGCCCTGAACCCGACGGAGCGGTTCCCCTCGATCGAGGCCATGGTCGCCGCCTACGAGGCCGCCGTCGGCGCGTCGGGTGCGCCGGCGCGCGCCGAGCGGGCCGAGCCCGCGCGCCGGGGCAAGCTGGGCCTCGCGGCCGGCCTCGTCGTGGCGCTCGGCGTCGTGCTGTCGACCGGCGCGCTGTGGGCGCAGGCACAGGTCCCCGCCGCGCTGCGGGCGTCGAGCGTCGACGCGCGCGCCGCGTCCGTGGTCCGCGCCGCGCGGGCGCGCATCGCGGCCCAGGCGAGCCCACGCCCAGCAGCGAGATCGGGTGACGCCGCGGCGGTGGAGGCCGCTGTCCCCGCGCCCGACGAGGCCTCCGTCCCCGGGGCCGCGCCGCGCCCCCTCGCCGCGCAGGCCGCGCGCCCGGTCGACCCGCGCCCGGCGCCGCGGAGCGCTCGCATCCCCCGCGGTGACCGCGCGACCGGCGCGCGAAGCGTGCCCACCGAACGCGATCTGCTCAGGACGCGTCACTGAGCGGTCGTTGCCAACCAGCGCGTGAGTGAAATCGGCGGGTCGGCGCGCGCCTCAGGCGCTCGATGATCGCGCCATGCGGGCAGGCTTGGCTGTCATCGTCGTGTCCAGACACAAGCTTTGTGCGCGGTGGCGCCCTGCTTGCATCAAGACGGCAGCGTCAGGTGCAGCCATGGCGCAAGAAGCCCCCAAGCCGGCCGAGAAGAGACGGCCAAAGCATGTACGCAGCCCCCTGAAAGGCGTTGCGCCGAGCCGCCCCAGGGGACTGCCTGCGCAGGATGATCGAGACCAAGCGCCGAAGGCCGAGAAGGACCGCTCGCCCGCGCCGCCTGGCGAGCGGTCGACCCAGGCGCCCCACGGGGTGCCTCCGCGTGGGCACGAACCGCGCGGCGGGCGCGACCGGAGCGAGGGGCAACGCCGAAGCAGCGCCGAGCAGGCTCACGGTCAGCGTGAGCTCGCTCAGCAGCTTCGCGTCGATAGCCTCCGCTGCTCGACGATGGCCGGCTCCGGACACCCGACCTCCAGCCTGTCGGCGGCCGATCTCATGGCGGTGCTCCTCCGCGACTACCTCCGCTGGGACCTGAGCCATCCGGAGAACCCGAACAACGATCACCTGATCTTCTCGAAGGGCCACGCCTCCCCGCTGCTCTACGCGATGCTCAAGGCGGCGGGCGTCATCTCCGACGCGGAGCTCCTGTCGTACCGGCGCTTCGGGAGCCCGCTGCAGGGGCACCCGGTGCCGACGCTCCCCTGGGTCGACGTCGCGACCGGCTCCCTGGGTCAGGGGCTCCCCGTGGGCGTCGGGATCGCGCTCTCCGGGAAGTACCTCGAGAAGGCTCCCTACCGTGTCTGGGTGTTGCTCGGCGACAGCGAGATGTCCGAGGGATCCATCTGGGAGGCGTTCGACCACGCGCGCCACACGAAGCTCGGCAACCTCATTGCCATCCTCGACATGAACCGCCTCGGGCAACGCGGACAGACACCCCTCGGCTGGGACTCCGCGGCCTATGCGGCGCGCGCCCGCGCGTTCGGCTGGCGTGCCCTGGAGATCGACGGCCACGATCCAGCCGCCATCTCTGGCGCCTATGCCGATGCCCTCCGCGCCTCGGACGCTCCCGCGCTGATCGTCGCGCGCACGGTGAAGGGAAAGGGCGTGTCCCTCGTCGAGGACAAGGACGGCTGGCACGGAAAGGCGCTCGACAAGGCGCAGTGCGCGAAGGCGATCGAAGAGCTGGGAGGCATACGCGATATCGTCATCGAGCCAGAGGCGCCTGCGCCGGGTGAGCCTGCTCCGCGGCCCACCGCCGGGCCGCTGAGGCTCCCCATCTACGAGCGCTCCGCGGCCGTCGCGACGCGGAGAGCCTACGGCGACGCGCTCGAGGCGCTCGGCGCTGCGCGCGCGGATATCGTCGCCGTGGACGCCGAGGTCAACAACTCGACCTTTGCCGAGGAGTTCGCGAAGGCTCATCCAGATCGCTATTTCGAGATGTTCATCAGCGAACAGCAGATGGTGGCCGCCGCCGTCGGGCTGAGCGTCCGGCGCTGGTCGCCCTTCGCGTCGACGTTCGCGGCTTTCCTCACGCGCGCCCACGATTTCCTCCGGATGGCCGCGGTGTCGAGGGCCAATATCCGCGTGTGCGGCTCGCACGCGGGCGTATCCATCGGCGAGGACGGCCCGTCGCAGATGGGGCTCGAGGATCTGGCCATGATGCGCGCCGTCCACGGGAGCACCGTGCTCTATCCGTGCTGCGCCAATCAGACCGCTCGGTTGGTCGCCGCCATGGCCGATCAGAAGGGCATCGTCTATCTCCGAACGACGCGCGAGAAGACGCCCATCCTGTACGATGCGACCGAAGCGTTCCCCATCGGCGGGAGCAAGGTGCTGCGCGAGACACCCCACGATCGCGTGACGATCATCGCTGCGGGCATCACCGTCCACGAGGCGTTGAAGGCCCACGCAGAGCTCGAGGCGAGCGGGCTCTCCGCTCGAGTCCTCGACGCGTATGGCATCAAGCCGATCGACGCCGCCGGCATCCGCGCGGCGGTGCAGGCCACCTCTGGAAACGCCGTCGTCGTGGAGGATCACTGGGCCGAGGGCGGCCTGGGCGACGCCGTGCTCGAGGCCTTGGCTGGCGAAGAGCCCGTCGTCGCGCGCGTCGTCCACCTCGCCGTGAGGGAGATGCCCGGCTCGGGCACCCCGGCCGAGCTCCTGCGCGCGGCGGGGCTTGATGCTTCCGCCATCGCTGGCGCGGCGAAGCGCCTCCTCTCCGACGCAGCACGCCGCGCGCGATAGCCCTGGCCTCGCGCGCGGCGAGCGCGGGCACGCCGCGGATCGGGCGATGTGGCGAAGGGCTCGCGTGGTTGAAGGCGGACCTCGCGTCGGGGGAGTGGGATCGCAAGTACGGGGCGCTGCGACGCCTGGAGTCGCTGGCCCCGGGTCATCGCGTGCTGCTCGCCGAGCTGGCGTGACGCACCACCTGGGCAGAGCGTGCCACGCAGCTCGTCTCCGGTGACAGAGGCGTGCCCTGCGTCTCGCGGTGACCCGCCTCGGCACCCGCGCGGGTGCCGAGGCGGAGGCGCGCACAAAAGAAAAAAGAGCGCCCGTCCGACGGTGTGGGGGGGGAAACCGTCCCTCAGGCGCTCCGGGGTCAGGGCTATGCAGGAGCTGGGCCAGGGATCTCCTGACGAGGGTCCGTGAATTTACGTAGGCGTTGTACGGGTGAGGCTTTCGTTTTTGGTGTGGCGGATTTCGTTGGTGAAGCGCAGGGGCGCCATCTCCCGCGAGCGGTGGCACGGTGGCGCTCGCCCGAGCGCCAGACGAGCGCTGCGCCTGAGCAGCCAGGCGAGCGCTGCGCCTAGGCAGGGCGGTGGGGCGTGCCGGCGATGGCTCCTACGCGGCGCGTCTTCGCCACGCGCCTCGCCTGCTGCCGGATGTGCTCCACGGCCTTCTCGAAGAAGGCCTCGGGGGAGGTCTTGCTGACGGTGATCTGCTCTCCGCCGATGAGGACGACGAGGAGGCCCCTGTCGGTCCTGCCCACCGCGAAGAAGTCGACGGTGAACGGCAGCTCTTCCTCGACGGTGAGGGACAGCTGGCACTTCAAGACCTCGCCGACGCCGGGCTGATTCTCGACGACGAACCGCTGCAAGAGCCCGTTGGCGTGGGCGTCTCCGGCGATCCGGTTGAGCGCCCACTTGTCCCTCGGCCAGGCCATGTGGTCGCGGAGCTCGGTTATCCATTGCAAGAGCTCCTCGGCGACCTGGCCGATCGCCGCCTTGGAGGCCTCATAGGACAGCTTGATCTGCTCGTATTTCGTCATCGGGGCTCCATCGCTCTCCGGCGCGCGCCCTCGAGGCTACCAGATCGCCGCGCCTCGCCGCACGCGGATCGGGCCCCTCGGCCTCGCCGACGCCGCGGGATTCGTCGGCGCAGCGCGCGGCGCGCGGCGTCGCGGGCGGCCTCGAGGCGCTCGCGCTCCCTGATCTCTGGGCGCCGCGGCCGACGGGACCGGCCGGGCTCGCTCAGGCGTATTGTTGCAGCAGCGCGCCGCGCATGGGGTTGTCGCAGGCCTTCACCGCCGCGCGGAGCGCGTCCCTGTCGACCGGCACCCTGTGCAAGCTGACGTTGACCGCGCCGCCCTGCGCCTCCACGGTCGCGTACTCGGCGTGGTGCAGCAGCGTCGGCGGCCCGCCGTTCGCGTACTCCTTGAACGGGAGCCCGACGCTGCCCGGGTTCACGAGGAGCGTGCCTCGGTGCTGGCGGAGCATCTGGAGGTGCGTATGCCCTCCGGCCATCACCGTCGCCGCGTGGCCCGCGAGGCGGCGATCGAGCTCCTCCGGCGGGGTGTTCGCGAGGAGATCCTCCATGTGAGACCGGGGCGACCCGTGGAACACGAGGAGCGTCGAGTGAGCGTCGAGCGGGATCTCGAGGCGCGCCTGGAACGTGCGCAGGAAGGCGAGCTCGTCTCTCGACAGCCGATCACGGCACCAGTCCACCGCGTCGACGACGATGGGGGCCTCGGTGTAGGTGCGGATCAGCTCCGGATCCAGCATGAACTCGTCGTGGTTCCCGAGGATGCACGGGCACCCGAGCTCCTGCAGCATGTCCAGGATGGCCGAGGGCCGCGGCCCCAGCGTCGCGACGTCGCCGAGGCAGATCACCTGATCGACGCCCGTCGCCCGGATGCTGGCCAGCACGGCCCTGAGCGCCACTTCATTGCCGTGGATGTCGGATATCAGCGCGATCCGCATGGCAAGACCCCCTTCAGCGGCCATCGAGACGTTGGAGCGGCTCTCGGCGCCTCGCGGCGTCCGATCGGCGGACTCGTGACGATAGACCATGTCCGCCGGCGCCTCCAGCCCCTCGCGCCCCGCCGGGCGAGGCGGCGCGACGGCGCGGCGGCGCGACGGCTGGCGGCGATGGAGACGCACGTCACAGCCGCGAAGTTTCCCCAGTCTCCCTGCACGCTCCCTGCACGCGCCGGACCACGAGCGGGTAGGATCGGCGCGTGCGCGCGCTCTGGCCGGTGGACATCGTCGCCTTGAATCCCGTGTCGTGCGGCGCGGTCCTGTGGCGCATCGGCGGCGTGCTGCGCGTCACGATCCTCGTGAAGGCGACGTTCGCCCTCGGCGCGGACGGCGACGCGGATCTCGTGGCGCCCGAGCCCGTCGAGCGCGAGGACCGCTTTCACGACGACGACCCCTCGCGGAGCCTGCGCTCCGCGAGCGACACCGCGCCGTACCTCCCCGGCGCCGGCGTCGTGCTCACCGGGCACGCGCATGCGCCGGGCGCCACCGGGCCGGTGATCGGCCTCTCGGCGAGGCTCGCGCTCTTCCGCGATGGGCTGCTGCTCGACAAGACGATCCACGTCGTCGGGGACGCCACGCCCGGCAGCATCGCGCCCACGCCGTTTCAGAGGATGCCGCTCGTGTACGAGCGCGCGGCGGGCGGACCCAGCCATCCGTGGAACCCGGTCGGCGTCTCCGAGGCCGGCGAGGGCGCGCGCGCCGACGCGCTGGATCCAGCGATGGGCGCAAGGCGAGCGCGCCCGAACCTCGTCAATCCTGCGAGCCCCCACCGGCCCGCGTGCTTCGGGCCGATCGCGCCTCACTGGGCCTTGCGGAAGCGGCTCTTCAACGGCTTCGAGCCAGGCGCCACGCGGCGTTCGGCGCAGCTCGGCTCGCCCGGCGCGGACCCCGCCGCCGCGGGGCGCGCGGAGGTGCTCGACATCCCGGCGGACTTCGACTTTCGCGCCTTCAACCCGGCGCCGTTCGATCAGCAGATCCCCTTTCTGCAAGGCGATGAGTGCATCCTCCTGGAGAACCTGAGCGCGGAGAGGCGCTTCGTCTGGACGCGCCTCCCCGCGGCGCGCGCTCGTGTGCGCCGCTACCGCATCGACGCCGCGCGGGCGGGCGGATCGCAGGAGATCCCGCTGACGGCCGACACGCTCGTCATCGACGGTGATCGACAGATCGCCTCGCTGGTGTGGCGGGGCAACTTCGCGACGGAGAGCGAGGAGGCGCTCCAGGGCATCCGCCTGTTCGCGGGCGTCGAGACGCTCAAAGGGACCATTCCGTGGCCGGAGCACGGCGCGTCGCTCCCCGGGGACCCTGCGGCGACGCACCGGAGCTCGGCGCCGGCGGTGCCGCTTCCGAGGCCGATCGTGGCGCCCGCCGGGCTTGTGGAGACAGGCCCGCTCTCGAAGAGGAAGATGGAGATACCCGTGCTCCCCTTTCGTGATTCGCCTGCCGCGCCGCAGGCTCCTGCTCCTGTCGCCGTGAGCGGAGGCATCACGGGACCGCTGGGCCAGAGGATGCCGATCCCCGAGGACAGGCTCGCGGAGGTCGGGGCGGAGCGGGCGCAGTTCCCGGTGGCAGCGCCGGGGACGAGCGCGCCGCGCGGGGAGGACCCCATCCCGGGCGCGCCGTGGAGCCCGATGGCCGCGCCTCGGCTCGTCAGCCCCGCTGGCGCCGGGGGCTCGCAGGCCGGGCGCACGCTGGTCGACCGGGGAGATCCTGAGAGCGGTGTCGCGGAATCGACGCCGCCGCCGGAGCCGGAGCCCATGGCGGCTCCTCGGTCGGCGTCATCCGGGTCGACGCTCGTGGCGCGAGAACCATCGGGGCAGGAGGCGGTCTATCCGGCGGTGGAGGTGGCACCGCCCGAGAAGGTGAGTCCGCAGCTCGAGGTGGCGCCGCCGGTGCTGGCCGAGATGGCGCTGCCGGCGAGGGGGAGTCGGCCGCCCGAGGTGGTGTCGCCGGCAGCCGTATCGCCGCCTGTGACGAGCGAGCCGCTCGCCGGGTTGGAGGCGCGAAAGCGGGCCGAGGCGAGGCTCGCCGAAGGCGGCGATTTCGATGGAGACGACCTGTCGGGCGGTGACCTGTCGGGGCTCGACTTCAGCGGGCGCTCGCTCGCGCGGTGCGCGCTCCGCGGCGCGAGGCTCCGTGGTGCCCGCCTCGCAGGGGCCAGCCTCGTCGAGGCGACGCTCGACGAGGCCGACCTCCGCGGCGCCGATCTGTCTCGCGCCAATCTCACGAACGCGCGCGCCGACCGCGCGGAGCTCGTCGAGGCTTCGCTCGAGGAGGCGGACCTCCGAGGCGCCTCGCTGCGCGGGGCGAACCTGGAGCGAGCGCGGCTCGCTCGTGCCCGCGGCGACGGCGCGATCCTCTCCGCGGCGAACCTGGCAGGCGCCGACCTGGAGGATGCGCGCTTCGTGGGCGCGTCGTTCGCCGGCGCCAACCTGCGTGACGCGAAGGCCGATCGCGGCGATTTCATGTCGGCGCGGTTCGACCGCGCCGACCTCGGCGCGGCCTCGTTCTGCAAGACGCGCCTCGTCGCCGCGGTGCTGGCGCACGCGAAGCTCGATCTGACCGATCTCCGCGGCGCCAACCTGGAGCGTGCCAATCTGCATGGGGCCTCGCGGAGGCGGGCGAAGATCGCGGGCGCCAACATGAAGGAGATCGACGAGACGGCGCCGGTGAGCCCGGAAGATCCCGAAGGCTCGTGAGCGATCGAGGGCCAGGCTACGATCACGGCGCTGTGAAGGCCGCCGGCGTCGCGGTCGAGAGCCAGATCGGCGATCCGCCGTTTGAGCCAGGGCGTG
Source organism: Sorangium sp. So ce363 (assembly GCF_051520435.1). NCBI lineage: Bacteria > Pseudomonadati > Myxococcota > Polyangiales > Polyangiaceae > Sorangium > Sorangium sp. So ce363. The sequence goes on from NZ_CP150333.1 coordinate 11,751,547, forward strand.
CGTTCCGATGATCGGATACCCGGCGCTGCCGCGATATGCACGAGGTGCGCTGTGGTAAGCTCTGGATGAAAGCCCGCGCCCATGAGATGCCTTCGCTGCCAAGCCGCCCTCGACCTCTCCAAGCCCCGATGTCCCGCCTGCGGTGCGCCGGTCGACGCCGATGGCGACGGCGTGCCCGACGTTCTCGCGAAGATGATCGAAGACAAGGCGCGCGAGATCGTCGCGATGGAGAAGCGGCGCGAGGAGGAAGCCGTGCGCGAGGCGGCCCGCGCCCAGGCCGAGAAGGCGGCGGCCGAGGAGCGGATCGCCGATGAATCACGCCTCGCGCGCCTCCGCGACCGGCACCACGCGAGCCTCGGGACAGTTCCCACGATGTGGTACGCGAGTCGCGTCGTGCTTGTCCTGTTCGCCCTTCTCGCCGCGCTGATCGGCGGGTGCATGTTCCCCGCGTGCGTGGAGCCCATGATCGGCCGCTCGATCATGGCTGCGAGCGTCTTCTGTCCGAGCGTATGCCGGGGGTGCCGCGGCCCGGGGCGAGTCTTCACATGGCACGAGTCGGGCACCTGGTACGAGGCGGACGTGTCGGTAGAGCTCTGTCACAACCGCGCTGTCGACATCGACCGCCTCACGTCGAGCGACGTGTCCAGTCGCGAGGACCAGGATCTCGCGCCCTACTGCCTCACCCGCTGGGCGAGCGTGCCGGTGGACGTCGGTCTCGTGCTCCTCGTCTTGCTCCTCGCTGGGCCCTTCGTCGCTGCCGCCCTGCGCACGCGCGAGATCCAGCGCAAGCGCTCCGCGTGGGAGGCCGAGATCGACGCGCTCGAGCGCAAGCTCGGCCTTGGCGGTCCGCGGAGGCCAGGGGACTCTCCGTATCGATGAGCGTGGCGGGCGCTGCGGGACAGATGCTCGGCCGAGGGGAACCGGAGCCGCGTATCGCGCGGTGATCTCGGGCATCGACGCGCGGGCAAGAACGGGGCGCCAGGCAGGCGCGCGCGGTGTGCCGCCTTGGCGGGGTCCCTCTGTGGGCACCGGGACCGTGCCGTCGAGACGGCCCTGGGGGCGTTGTGTCTCGGTCGATCGCTTGGAGGAGCGGCGAGCCGAGGTGGTAGGCTCTGCCGGGGCAAGGAGACCTATCGCCATGAAGAACTCTCGTCAGTGTCCGAAGTGTCAGTCCAGGAAGCTCTGGGTCGTGCAGAAAGTGGAGCAGAAAGACTGCCAGTACGCGCATACGAACCCGCTGCACGTGACATCCCAGTACATCCTGACTGGCAACACGGAGTCTGTGGGCACGGCGACCGCGCTCGTCAATGCGGGCTTCTTCGAGACCTGGATCTGCGCGATCTGCGGCTTCACCGAGTGGTATGCGCGCGACGCGAACCAGGCACTCGCCCAGCTCATGTCACAACCGGGCGCCAGGGTTCACTACATCGATGCGGCGGCCGGCACGCCGTACCGGTGACTGACGCAGGGTGGGGCTGGGTGACGGCGTGACGCGCACCGTCGCCACCCCTGGTGCAACACGCTCACGGCGCCAGGACGAGCACGTTGGTCGCGCTGGGCACGATCTTGGCGCCGGGCGCGTTGGTGCTGTTCTGGAGCGTCATGCTGGTGAGCCGCGCGAGGGGCATCCCCCCGACGACCACGGTGAACGCGGCCGTCACGGTGCGCGCCGGCCCCATCACCGTTCCGGAGGCGACGCCCATGGCGACGCCAGCGTTGTCGCCGTTCGTCAGCGGCGGCTGCGAGGACATGTTGTGTGCTGGCGCGCACGTGAGCAGCACGTGAGGCACGAATCCCGTGTTGGTCGGCTCGACGCCGACGTTCGGGTAGGGAATGGGAACGGGCGACGGCGACGGGGGGGCCGGCGTGAGGCACACGTCCGGGAACGCCATGCACAGGCCGCCAGCAGAGCTCTTTGCCAACATCGAAAGCCTCCTGTTCTTTCGGTCGGATCAACCGATGTGAATCTGCTCGCCGTCGATCTTGGCGAGCACGCGCGCGGAGATCACCGCGTTCTCGCCGCGAATGCCGATCATGCTCTCGGCGCGCAGGTCGACCGCCCCGGCGCGCGTCTGATCCAGCTCCTCCACGAAGCGGAACACCCGCTTCACACGCTGCGTCAGCCGCGTGAGCCGCGAGTCGACCTCCTGGGCCACCAGGGCGACCTTGGCCACCTCGGCCTGCACGAGCCGGCCGAAGAAGCCGAGCTGCTCGATGGCCACGGAGCCCTTCGCGGCGCGCACGTGCAGCTCGGCGCCCGTCACCGCCACGCCGCCGCCGCTCGCGATGTCCACGCGCTGCGACGCGCAGATCGCGACCTGCCCGCCCCGCGCCTGCACCTCCAGATCGCCGTCGGCCGTGAGCTTCGTCGGCGCGCCCTCGCGGCCCTCGAGCACGGCTAGCACATAGACCCCCTCCGGCTCGATGGCGCAGAGCACCTTGTCGCCGGCCTCGGGCGCGACGAGGCAGCTCTTGGCGCGCCGCGCCTCATAGCGCCCCGAGGCGAGGCGCACCACGACGGCCTCGCTGACCTGCTCGACGTGGCCCGATTCGAGGTCGGTTTCCCGTCTGACAAACTTCTTCACAGCTGTCACGCTGATACCCCTCTCTCCTCGTTCCCTATCCCTGGCCCGCTCTCGACAGGACGTCTCTGTGGCTTCCCTTGCAGTCTACCGCCTACAGAAGTCGTCAGCCGCGGTAGGGCGTTCCTGGGGACGGTCGCCGCTCGTTCACATGCTTGCCGTCCACCGTCAGCCGCTCCTTGAGATAGAGCTCGATGTAACCGCACTGCTGGCAGGCGTAGGCCTCGGTCTTCCCGGAGCAACCCTCCTCGCCAAGCCCGATGACTGCAAGCTGAAAGGTCGGCTGCTGCTGAGCCATACCAGTTTCCGTGTTCTTTGCGACGTCGGCGATGTACCACAGGACATTGCATTGACATTTGGGGCAGGTTCCTGATGCTTTCATGATGGCCTCGATGGAGCCCGTTGTTTTCCGAGCGTGGTGCTGCGCCGAGCTGTCGGATTGGCGCTTGTCCATTCTCACCCCGCCGCGCCGCGCCTGTGCTGCCAGGCCTCTGCTCTGGCCAGCTCCTCGTCGTCTCCCAGCCAGCCCGCGAGGAGCGCTCCGCGCAAGACGGCGCCTTCGCGCTTGGCAAGGTGGAACTTCGTCCGATACAGGCCGGCGCCGTCGAAGTCGGCGCCCGTCACGTCGGCATGGGAAAAATCGGCCTCTCTCAGCCTCGCGCCTGGAAAGCGCGCCCCGACGGCGCGCGCGTGGCCGAAGTAGGCCTCCTCCAGCGCCGCATCCGAAAGGTCGGCCTGGAGCAGCTCCGCCTTCTCGAAGATCGCCTGCCGGAAATCACCGTTCGTGAGCTTCGCCCCGTCGAGCCGGGCCTCGCCGAAATAGGACTGCGGCGCGCGGGCACCCGCGAACGTCGCCCCGCGCAGGTCGGCGCCCATGAAGTTGCACTGCGCGCAGTCGGCGTCCGCGAAGCTCGCCCCCGCGAGATCGCTCTTCATGAACTGCGTGCGAAAGAGCTTCGTGTCGGCAAAGCGCTTCGGCCCGAGCTTGGCCTCGACGAGCGTGGTCAGCGTGAGGTTCGCGCCAGCGAGGTCAGCCGTTCGCAGATCGGCCCGGTACAGGGTCGCCTTCTCGAGGTTGGCGCCGGCGAAGCTCGTCCGGTCGGCGTCGATCTCGATGAGGTTCGCGCGGTCGAGGTTCGCGCTCGCGAACGACGCGCCTCGGAGCGAGCTCCTCACCCAGGTCACGATGGGCGCCTCGACCCCAGCGAGCGAGGCGCCCTCGGCGTCGCACTCCACGAAGCTCGCCGCGATGTGCTTGCCCTCTTCACAACGCGCGCCTGCGAGCCTCGACCGGTGAAAGCTCGCGAGGTGCAGATCGGCGGAGCTCAGATCGCACCCGCTGAGGTCGCAGCCGACGAAGATCGATTCCTTGAGGAGCGCGGCGTGCAGGGACCTCGGGAAGCGCACATCCTCGAACACCGCGCCCGAGAGATCCACGCCGTCGAGCTCGAGGTGCGACAGGTTTTCGCTGCGCACCGGCTCGCCGTGCCGGACCCGATCGAGGAGCTCGTCCCGGTTCACGTGTCACCTCGCGGCGGGACATCGGCTTTTGGCAGGAAGCGTACGTGCGTCACGTTCGCACCGGCGAAGCTGGTTCGCCCGTCGCCGACGACACGGGAGAGGTCGGCGCGGAACAGGTTGGCCCCGGTGAACCTGGCCCCCACGAGCCGCGCCTTGGAGGCGAGCGCATCCATCAGGTTCGCGCCCTCGAGTGACGCCTCGACCAGGTTGGTGCGGATGAGCAGCCCGCCCTTGAGCACGGCGCTCTCGAAGCTCGACCGCTCCGCGTCGCACTCCGAGAGATCGGCGCCGGCGAGGTTCGCGCCGTCGAAGCGCGCGCCGGGCAGCGCCGTGCCGCGCAGGTTCGCCTTCTCCATGTCGGCGTCGCGGAAGTCGGCGCCGGGAAACGACGAGCCGTGCACGACGATGCTTTGGCGGAACCGCGCGCTCCGGAACGATACGGAGGTTCCGGTGCACTCCGCAAACGTCGCTTTCTGGAGGATCGCGCGCGAGAGGTCGGCACCGTCGAGGGTGCACTTCACGAACGTCGCGTCCGAGAGATCCGCGCCGGTGAAGCGCGTCCCGCGCAGGTCCGCCTTGATTAGGATGCACTGCGCGAGCACGGAGCCTGAGAGATCGATCCCGCCGAGCTTCGCATCCATCAGGTCGGCGCCGGTGAGGTTCGCGGAGGGGAGGCGGGCGCCGACGAGATCCGCGCCGTTCAGCACGGCGTCTCTGAGGTCGGCGCGATCGAGCGCCGCGTCGTGCAGCGTGGCGCCGCCGAGGTTCGCGCCCCGGAGCCGGGCCCCGCGCAGGTCCGCGGCGCGCAGGTTCGCCCGGGCGAGCACCGCACCTTCGAGGTTCGCTCCCGACAGGTCGCAGCCCGACAGGTCGGCGGACTCGAGGAATGCGCCCGAGAAATCGACGCGGGAGAGGCGCATCCCGGAGAGGTTCACCCCCGTGAAATCACGGCCCGCGAGCGGTTCCCCGGTGTCGAGCGCGAGCTCTACGACGATGCGTGCCCGCGCCAGGGCGTCAGGATCCATCGCCGCCGCCGCGGGCTGGTGGTGCACGAAGCGACGGTACATCTCGCGCATCCCTTCCTCTTGCTGCTCGAGCTCGGCGCGGGTGCGCGGGTCGGCGATCTGTTGCTCCAGCTCCTCCAGCACGATGCCCTCGGCGCGCGCCTGGGCGGCCATCGCACCCAGCCGAGCGAGATGATCCGCCGCGCGGAACGTGGGCGGGCCAGCGCTGGCCCTGGCCGCCTCGGCCATGACCTCGTCGAGGTCCTTGCCCGTCTCCGCGTAGAGCTTGCGCGCCTGTTCCTTGCCCTCCGCCTCCAGGGCCTCCAGCTGTCGGACCTCGTCGTCGATGCGCGCGAGCTGCTCCTGCACACGCGCCGCGAAGGCTTCGGGATCGCCGGTGGGCAGCACCTCTGGCTCGGGCGGGAGCGCCGCTGCGCCATGTTTGTCCGGGTCGAGCCCTTCGGCCTCGAGACGCGCGCGCGCCGCGGCGAGGGTGCGCTCCTGCCCGCGGCGGACATTCTTTGCGGTGAGGTGTTCGCTCTCGACCCAACGGCCCATGTCGGACCCACCGAGGTCGGGCGCGACGCCCGAGCCGCGTGGCGGCATGAGATCGGCATCGGAGAGATCGGCCGCTGGCTGGTCCTTGTCGAGCCGGCGCCGGAGCGCCTGCTGGTAGTGCTCGATCGGCCGCGGGGCCGCGGGCTCCTCGCACGCGCAGACGAGGTGCACGACGTCGGCCGCGTCGTCCTCGGCGATCCGCATCGCCCCGTGGAAGGCGACGGCGCCGAGCCCGGCCGAGGGGAACAGCCAGATCAGGTCACAGCGCATCGGGATCTCGAGGAAGCGCTCCCCCTCCGGGGTGCGGTGGGTGACGAAGCAGCGCGTGATCAGCCCGGGAAGCCGCCCCTCGATGCGCGGGCTCTCCGGGTGCATGTTCTCGACGAGGAACTCCTCGTCCCCGCGGAAGAAGCCGTCCAGCCACTGGTCCTCCGGCGCGGCGTTGAAGAAGGTCGGCTCCGCGTCCGGGGGCAATCCGGGGAAGTGCTCCTCGTGCCAGCGCTTGTCGTAGGTCCCGGCGCGCTTGCGGCGCTGCGCGAAGGTGATGTCCATTGGCAGGAAGCCCGCCGGCTCCGGGCGTTCCGAGGGCGCGCGCATCATGGCCCCATAGCGCTCGATGTTCGGCAGGGGGTGGACGGTGTGCCCGTTCATGGTGATGGGCGCGGCGCCCTTGCCATGAGGATTGCTGTCGATCCCGGAGCCCCCGAACGCGTGCGCCCAGTCGATGGGCAGTGTCTCGATGGGTTGCGGCGGCGTTGGGACGCCATCGCGCCAGAACCGGTCGCCGAGGACCGCCAGGCGTTTGTCCAGCGCGCCGACGCGTGCACGCACGTAAGACGCCGGCAGCGGCGTGCCTCCAGGGGCGAAGTAGCTGCCGGCGACGAGCAGCTCGCCGCGGACCCTGGCGAAGCCCTCGTCGAAGACGCCCCGTTCGCCGAGCGCGGCGGCCGTGGTTCTCCAGAACGTGAGCTCGTCGTGCAACGCCCGGGGAGCGCCGAGCGGAAAGGCAATGATGCCTGCTGCGTGGAAGAATGAGCGACGGCCCAGCTCGACGACGCGGGTCAGGACGGGGATCTTGGCGGGCTTGACGACCTTCATGGGGTTAGCCGAGCTTGAGGAAGGCCTTCGTTCTAGATTCGAAGGCGCCGTTGAAGAAGGCGAGCTCGCCGACCTCTAGCTTTGCCGGATCATTCGCATACTTCCAGTTGGCGAGGTCGACCTTGACGTTCGCAATAGACATCGCCTGTCCCACCTTCTCGAACTTTACACCTGTCACCGCTCTGGAGTTGAGCGTCGCCTCCATCTTCTGCCCATTGACGCTCGTCGCGATCCCCGCTCCGTCGAACTTGTGGATCCCCGCCGAGTTCTTGGTCCCGTAGAGCTCCACGGATAAGGCCGTCGCCTTGAACCACTGGCCGGTGGCCTTGTTTTTCACGTTCGGGGCGTCGAGCGTGATCTCGGTAGGGCTCTTGATGAGGATCGTTCCCGCCCTGCTCTCGATGCTGACGTTACCATTGATCGTCGCGGTCCACGTCTTGTCCACGTCCGTCTTCCATTCGCCGTAGTCGTCGTGGTTCTGCGCGCTGACCTTGTGCACCCAGCTCCCCGTCACCACCTGCTTGCCGCCGGGCTCGATCGTCTGGGTGAGCCCTCCATGGATGTCCTGCGTCATGCCGCCCGACGTGACCTTGTCGACGCGCCCCGAATGCACCGTGACGTTCTGATGGTCGTTGTAGAACTCGTTGGAATCGCCGTCCACGTTGAGCGTGTGAGTGCCGACGTAGTGGAGGGTTGCGTCATCGCCGACGTCGACGTTATACTTGCAGCCCACGGTCTGCCACCAGTTGCCGCACACGTTGAACCCGGCGTTGCCGTCCGTGTAGACGTAGAACATGCAGTCCACGTTCTGGATTGCGGAGTTTGCGCTCGGCGTCAGCGGAGGCACGACGAAGCCCTGCTGGGTAGGCCCGCCCATGTGGAGGTTCGTCCCGCCCACCGGGGTATACAGGTCGATGTGCTGCTTGCCCTCGAGATCCTCGACGACCATGTGGTTCTTGCCGCCGGTACGCAGCACGTTCTGCGTCAGGTTGCGGCTCGTCACCGTGCTCGGCCGGTGGGCGTTCGGCACCACGCCCGCGATGACCGGCCGGTCCGGATCGCCACCCTGGAACGACACCATGACTTCGGTCCCCTTGCGCAGCGGGAAGTGCCAGCCCTCGACGCTGCCCCCGTGCGGCTGCATCATGCGCAGGTAGGTCGACGTGGAGCCGTCGGGCAGCTCGCTCGCGTCGAAGTTGAAGCGGACGAGGTACCGCCCCTGATCGTCGATCTGGGCATACTGGCTGTCGCTAGAGCCGTCGACGACGCCGTTCTCGAAGCCGAAGATCCGGGGCCACGGCGTCGCCTGGGCCGCCCTGAACTGCACGTCGGCCGGGATCGCCACCACCTCGACGCGGTACGTCTCGTCCACGGCCATCCCCGTGAAGCGCGTGATGTCGAACGAGCCGCCCGTGATCGCGGCCGCGTGCCGCACCTCGACGGCCAGGTAGCGGGTTGGCATGTCCGAAGGCCCGTCCTCCAGCTCGAAGACGTAGCCGGCCCGCAGCCCTGTCGCGTTGCCGGTCGCATGCAAGGTGAGCTCACGGCATGCCATCGACTCCGCCTTGACCTGGGCCAGCCGCGTCGCCTCGTCCTGCGTGAAGACGCGGTAGCCGTACTCGCGCACCTCACCGTGGCCGCTCTTCGACACGGCGTGCTCTCCCGACACGGAGGCGGCCGGGTTCGCGTAGTTGTAATCGTTGATCCGCACCGCGGCCGGCAGCGCGCTGAGATCGACGTGCACCTCCCGGAAGCACTCGCCCGCCGACACGTCGTGGCTCGAGGTCGGGTGGTAACGAACCCGGCCGTTGCCGCTCAGCGGCTCGTGCTGATCCTTGCTGTCGACGATGACCATGACCTCGGCGCCGCCGTCGTCGACCGGGTGCTCAAAGTGGTAGTAGAGCCCCTCGCGCTCGAGCCATCGATGGGTGAAGTCGAGGTGGCTCTCCCGGTATTGACAGACGAACTCCTCTTCCGGATAGCGGTCGGTGTCGACGCTGAACCGGAAGTCGCTCGTCGTGAGGCCGCCATGCGTAAGCGTCTTCGTCAGGAAGGCGTCGATCTTGCTCTTCGTGTGGACGAAGCTGCGCACCGAGTGGCGCTGGAGCCACAGCCTGGGCACGAGCGACCCATGGTAGAGCGCGCGGTCGGCCGACTCGCGCAGCAGCCGGAGGCGCACGAACACGCCGTGCCAGCACATCGGCGGCGAGTCGGCTCCGCGCTGGAGCGTGAGCGTCGCCGGGGCGTTGATCGCGGCGCGGACGTCGGTGCCCGCCGGCACCGTGAACAGGACGTCGAACTCGAACGGTCGGCACAGCGCCTCGGTGCCCTTGAAGCCGACGGCCCGGGCGGCCGGCAGCGCTGCGCAGTGCATGGCAAAAACGTCCACGCTCATGAGCTCCCCACCAGGTTGTGGTCCACCCGAGGCCCCCTTGAACGCAGCGGCCGCGCGCGGACGATGTCGCGACCGCGAACCCTACACAGAAGCGCGTCCGACGCGCAAGGTCGTGGATGTCACCGCACGACACCGTCGCGTGGTGGTACCCTGGCCGAGCGAGGAGCCGACGCCGATGGACGGGGAACCCGAGTCTGAGCTCGTGGACAGTTTCGTTGCCTGGCAGGCGCCGCGCGGGGCGAGCCCGGCCCGGGAGCCCGCCCCGCCGCGAAGGCGGCCCTCAGTAACCGCGGTGCACGTTGAAGGCCAGGTCGTCCGCCACGGTGGTGCCGTCGAGGTTGACGATCGTCCACTTCGCGAGCGTCGTGTTGTAGCGCAGGACGCTCCGCTTCGTATGGTACTTGATCACCCCGTCCGGCGATCGGTTGACATGCGTGAAGAACAGGCGCGCGTCGGGCACGCCGTTCGTATTCGGATCGTCGATGACCAGGGCGCTGCCGCTGCGCGTCGCCGCGCTCGATACCACGGTGTGGTATCCGCCCAGCTTCACCGCGAACGATGCCCCCATCGGCAGCGCGGCGAGGTCCTCGTTGTAGATGGCCCACCGCTGGATACCCACGTTGTAATAGACCCCCACCGGATGGTTGTTGTAGACGCTCGGCGCACCCTGCGGGTTGTAGATGTGGCTCACCTGAGGGGCGACGTAGGGGCGCCCGTTCAGCGACGGATGATCGATGTACGTGAAGTTGCCCCCGGCGTTGCCGGCCGCGACCTGGTGAATGAACACGCTGTTGCTCGACGACATGGCGCGGACGGCGAACCGCGCGCCCGCCGGCATCGCGGTGAGGTCCTCGTTGTACACGGCCCATTTCTGCTGGGACGCGCTGTACCAGGCGCCCACGAAATGGTTGTTGGTGGTGATCGTGCCCTCGAGGGGCGACACGAGGACGATGCGGTTCGGCTTCCCGTTGAGCTCCGGATGATCGATGAAGCTCGAGTTGCCCGACGGCGACGTGACCTCGTGGATGAGCGAGACCGAACCCGGCTCTTCGTTGCGGGCGGCGTCGCGCATCGCCCTGCTGACGTTCATCGCCGTGGGCAGATCGATGGTGGTCGGCGTCATCTCCACGGGGTCGGGCAGCCCCTCCGGCCCCGTGACCATGAAGAGCCACGTGGTCTGGTTCGGGATGTTCGGCATGCCTCCCGTGGGGCTCTTGAACACCTCCCCGCTCGGGGTGACGACCTGGAACGTGTCTCCCGGCCAGAGCTCCAGGCTGTCGCCGACCCCGAGCGACTTGCCGACCAGCGCCGTCTCGATCTGCGAGCTCGCGCGGACGATCCGCGCCTGCCCGCTCAGCTGCACGATCTGCGCGTCCTTGGCCCAGGCCAGGAACACCCCGCCCCGCGCCGGCTGCATGGGTATCGAGCGGACGTGCGCCGTTCGCGGATCGATGGGCGGCGGACGTGTCGCGTACCAGTCTCCTGGGAACGCGCACGTGAGGCACGGCCACGGCCACGGCGGTCGGAACCGGATCTTGTCGATGTAAATGCAGCCGCCCTTCGGGCAGATGACCGACCAGTCGATGGCGGGAGGGAACGACTCGTTCGCGCAGTTGACCGAGATGCCGTCGAACGTGTTTGTCTGGTCGAGCCAGCTCTCGCAAGCGTCGCTGGGCGTGTCCGTCACCAGCGCGCCGCCGGGCCCCATGTCACCCACCTGGAGCTGGGGCGGTGAATCGAAGTCCGTCGCCGCGGCGCCGAGGCCGTGCGGGACGCCCTCCAGCATGAACTGCGGGGTCTTGACGAACACCTCGCAGAGATCCCTGAGGGCCTCGTTGCCGTCCGACGCCGTCGGGTACGCCGTGGCGAACGTCGTGGTCAGCGCCTTGCCCAGGAACGTCGCGAGCGCGGTCGCCTCGGCGGCGTCGGTCGAGAGGCCTCGCCCGAGGAGCCGGAAGCGCAGCGCCTCGACCGCGCCGCGCACCGTGACGCCGCCTGTCCTGGCGCGATCCGAGAGCGCGTCGATCCAGTCGCGGGTGATCTCCGGCGGCCGTTCGCAGCGGCCGCCGGAGGCCTCCCACCCGAGCATGGAGAACTGCGACGAGGTCGGGCTGGCCAGGCTGAGGCGCGAGAGGTGGAGCCCCATCGCGGCCGCGTCGGAGCGGGTCGGGTACGTGGTCGCCGCGGGGAAGTGGCTGACCGGCAGGTTCCAGCCGAGCGCCGACGCCTTCATCCGGAAGAGCAGGTCAGCGGAGCGGCGATGAACGGCGTCGCCCACGTAATCGCTGGTCGGAGCATCGATGAACGGCTCGAAGACCTTGGGCATGTTTTCCACGGAGGCCGGCGTGCGGTTGAAATACGGCGACGTGACGATCTCCGTGAGCAATCCCTTGAGAGACCAGTCCCGCCCGACGACGTGGTGCTCGGCGAGGTTCCAGAGCCTCTTCTGTTCGTCGGTGTTGCGAGATACGAAGTTGGCGATGGTGAGGGGCGCGCCGAAGATCTCCCTCCAGATGTCGTTGGCGAAGGCGGCCGCGAGCCAGTACGCGCCGAGCGTGCGCCCCTCGTTCGCGAACCCCGAGCCGGTGTCGAGCGCGCCTGTCTTGTACGACTCGCGCAGCGCGAGGTAGCCCTCCTTCAGCCGGTCGTCGAGCGACCACACGGTCGCGTTGTCCTCGGGGGGGAGCAGGAGGCCGGATCCGTTCGTCGCGGCGGCCGACGTGTCGCTCGCGAAACCGCCGCACGCCGCCTTGCTCCATCCCGCGAACGGGGCGATCGAGCCGCTCGTGTAACGAAACGACTCTATCCAGTCGGCGTCCATCGGCGGGCTCGTCCACGGATCGAGCGCGGAGAAGACGCGGCGCTCCTGCCCTGCCGCCCAGCTGTATCCTGGCGTGAACTTCGACGGCGAACAGGAAAATTCCGACCGGTGGCAGTTCAGGCAGGTCATGGATTTGTTCGAATAGACCTGCGTGAAATGCTCCGCGACCTGGCGCTGGCCGATCACCGCGTCCTCGCCGGCGTTGCCCGAGTTACGGATCAGCGCGAAGACGAACCCGCGGTACGCCGGGAAGACGTTGTCGATGAGGAGGGAGCCGCGCACGACGTCGGCCATGTTGTACGTGCCTGGTGAGGCCGGCGCGTTGGGCTCGCCCGCGACGGACAGCGCCGGGTCGGCGCCGGCGCGGTCCGTATGGAGGACGATCTTCGCCGCGGTCTTCCTGGCGGCGTCCGTGGGCAAGAGCGGCTGGGAGAAGCAGTCTGCCTGGCTGTGCTCCCCCTCGCGGTCCACGCGCAGGCGATCGAGCAGCACGCCCGTCCAGCGGTCGACGAAGGCCGGCTCGTTCATGAGCGCCTCGGCGAGGCGGGCGCGGCCGACGCGCGCGGTCATCACCGTGAGGAACTTGAGCTCGCCGAAGCTGCGGACGGGCCTCCCGAGGAGCGCCGGGACGACCTGCTCGACCCAGGCCGCGTCCCCGGCGTCCTCCCCGCCAGGGGGAGTGGGATCCGGCGCGAGCGCCGATTGACCCACGCCGAGCGGAGACTCCAGCGTGTCGGACCCGCTGCACGCCGCGAGCAAGCTGCCGGCGAGCAGCCAGGCGGCTCGGCGCCGCCTCGATGAGATGGTCTTCGGGTTCATGGTGTCTCCTCTCACGCCTGAAAAAACGGTGCCTCGTAGGGAGGCCCCGGCGGCAGCTCGCCGACCGCGAAATTGTCAGTGACGTGCGGATCGATGCCTGCGGCCGTCAGGGCCACGCACGCGAGGTTGGCGGCCGTGTAGCTGCCGAGGGGGGCCCCGGTCATCCAATCGAAGCTGCCGATCCGCTTGGGCTCCCCCGAGACCGTGGGCTGGATCGGACCGCCGAGCAGCACGACCACGTAGCCTCGACCGTAGTGGTTGCGGCCAGCGGGCAGGTCCGGCCCGATGGTGCGGCCGAACTCCGTGTTGAGGATGATCAGCGTGTCGTCGATGCTGATGCGTCCCGATGCCGGCGTCGTCAGGCTCGTCACCCGGCTCAGCTCCTTCAGGAGGTTGTACAGGTTGCCGAACGTCACGCCGGCGGTGTGCCCGTGCCCGTCGTACGCCGCCCCGGTGTCGGTGCCGAGCCCGACGTCGACCATGCCCACGTAGCGCGTGTCCTTCGTGTTGAAGAGCCACGCCGCCATGTCGAGGCTCGCCTTCGTGGTGTTGAGCGGCGATCCCCCGGGGGGTCCTCCGGGGCTGGGGGAGTTCGTCGAGCAATGCACCGCCGTGGGGCCCTCGGTGCGAAGGCTCGAGTTGAACACCGGCACGAGGTCCGGGCTCCCGGGCAAGCTGTCGAGCGCGGCCGCGTAGGCGTCGAACCCGCGCGACCGGGATCCGTCGAGGCCGGCCTCGTAGAGACCGGCATAGACTTGATTCAGCGCGTCGCTCCCCGGCTTGACATTGTTCCGCTCTGCCCAGGCTGCCAAGTCGCTCGCGGCGGCGCTCATGGGGACGAGCACGGGCCGCGTCGCGGAGCCGTGCATGCCGACCGCGAGCCACGCGTCGAACGCGGAGGCATCCCCGGGGAAGAAGCGCGAGCTCGGGGGCATGAGGACGTAGGAGGTGTGCTGTCCGGGGTAGCGGCGCTTCATCGCCGCGCCGAGGCTGGCCGCGCGGCTATCGCCGAAGCGCCGCCCGGTGAGGGCATACGGGATCGCCACGGGGTGCGCGGTGAACTCGTGCGTCATCGTGACGACGCGCGTGCGGGCGAGCAGGTCGGGTCGACTCCAGAGCGGGGACGTCGCGACGCTCCACTGCATCCCCCCCATGGTCTGGGAGTTCGTTCCATTCCCTGAGCCGCCGCAGCCGGAGATCGACGTCTCATTGAACGCGTCGAGCAGGTCACCAGAATACACCTCCTCGCGCGGCTCGACGTGGAATGTTTCCCATGGAGAGAGCCCTCCGTAGAGGAAGATTTCGAGGATCTTCTTCGGGCCGCCCCACGTGGCCACGTTGGAGTAAGGGGCCCACGCCTCTCCTGAAGGGCCATCGGCCCAGGCAGGTTCACGTGGCAATGCCGCCGCGGCGGCGAGCGCTCCGGCGCCCGTCAACAACTTCCGTCGAGAGATCATTGGGTGCTCCTCCTGGTTCACGCCAGGACGCGTGAATGGAAGCTCGGCGTTCGGCTTCCGGCGCGGCCGAGGTGTCTCGCCGCGAAGCTGCAGGCGCGCTCGCGAGCTCCGGCTCGCCGGCGCGCCGGTGCATCAGTGCACCCAGTGTGCCATCCCCGAGGTGGCCGTCTCCCTGCCAGGGTCCTTGTGCAGGCTTCGCGACGGCGGCTGTCGCGCAGCGTGGGCGGCGTGCGCTTGGCGGCGCCGGGGGGCGCGGTCGCAGCGGCGCTGGCGTGACATGTCACGATCGATCCGTGACATGTCACGATCGATTCGTAACATGTCACGGTCGATCGTGACATGTCACGCTGCGCGCGGAGACAAGGGCTCACCCGGCGCGAGGACGGGCCGTGGACCGGCCCTCCGCGAGCTCCAGTCAACTTCGGGAGGAGCGTGCGGAGAGGGCTGCTGCGCGGCGGCTCACCGCCCAGGGGAGGCGCGCGCCGTCAGCGGAGCTCGAGGCGCGGCGCCACGACGGGCGCCGCGCCCGACAAGGCTCCTGTCACGAGCGCCGCTCTCGCTCAGGGCTCGAACTTGACCGCGACCGGCGAAGGCTGGTCGCCGACCCCTTGGCCCACGCCGAGCTGCCCGTCGGTGTTCTCGCCCCAGCAGAGGATCTCGCCGGTCGCCTTCAGCGCGCACGTGTGCTGGTAGCCCCCCCGGCGAGCTGCGCCACGCCGTCGATGGGCACGTCGACCGGCTGCGTGGACAGCATCCCGTCGCCGTTGCCCAGGTAAGTGTCCCGGAGCAGCAAGTTGCTCCTTGGTCAGCTTTTTACGCTGCCGCTCTCCGCGCGGAAAGCCGTTCCCGCCGGCGGGTGCGGTGGTCCGGTCCTGCGGGTGTGGGCGCCTGGCGCCGGCTCGATGCGCTTGCGGCGCGGGGCGCGGCGCTCGCCGAGCGCTGCTGGGACCTGCTCCGGCGGCCGACATGAAGTAACCTTTCCCCCAGCGCGGATCGACGCGATGCGCCGCGCCCGCGCCACGCCGAGAGCCCCCTTCGAGATGAGATGCAGCGCATGAGCGCCGACGGCCGGGATCCCGGCGCCGCGGCCCCCTTCGACTGGAACCGCGCCGAGCCGGCGCCGGGGGAGCGCCCGCCGCGCCTCGGTGGGCTGCTGTCGCCCCCTGGCGGGCAGCTGACGCCCGCCGGCTCCGGCGGGCTGCGGCCGCCCCGCGGTGGCTTGCAGCCGCCCCCTGGCGGCCTGGTGGCCGACGCGTGGGGCGCCGCGCGCGCCGAGGGCGAGGCGTGGCTGCCCTTCGACCGGGGAGCCCGGCCCGTCGAGGTGCTCGACGAGACGCTGCGCGACGGCATCCAGGGCGTCTCCACGGTGAACCCGCCGCGCGCGCTCAAGATCGAGCTCCTCCACGCGATGGCGAGCGTCGGCGTCGACGTCGTGAACCTCGGCATCCCGGCGGCCGGGCCGCGGCAGTTCGATGACGCGTGCCTGCTCGTCCGGGAGATCGTCGCGTCCCGCCTGCCGCTCGGCCTGACCGCGGCCGCGCGCACCCTCGCCGCGGACGTCGAGGAGGTCGCCCGCGTGGCCGAGCGCGCCGGGGCGCCGATCATGGTCTACGCGTTCATCGGCAGCTCGCCGATCCGGCTCTTCGTCGAGGGGTGGGGGCCTGATTTCCTGGCCCGCAGCGTCGACGAGGCCGGGCGGGCGGCCGCGGCGGCCGGCCTGCCCTTCTGCCTCGTCGCGGAGGACGCGACCCGCTCGCCGCCCGACATGCTCCGCACGCTCTTCCGCGCCGCCGTCGACGCCGGCGCGGCGCGCCTCTGCCTTTGCGACACGACCGGCCATGTCACGCCGCCGGGGGTCGAGGCGCTCGTCGCGTTCGCCCGGCGGGAGCTAGGCGCGCTGGGGGCGACCGGGATCGAGCTCGACTGGCACGGCCACAACGATCGCGGGCTCGGCCTCGCGGCCGCGCTCTGGGCGGTGGCGAGCGGCGTCGAGCGGGTCCACGCCACGGCGCTCGGCGTCGGGGAGCGGACGGGCAACACCTGCCTCGAGCTGCTCGTCGACAACCTCGGTCGCCTGGGCGCGCGCCCGCCGGTGCCGCGCGAGCGCCTCGCGGCGTACTGCGCGGCCGCGTCGCGTGCGCTCGCCTGGCCCGTCGCGCCGGACCATCCGATCGCGGGGGCGCTCACCCGCCGGGGGTGACGTTGCCCCCGCCGACGCGCGCCAGGGCGGCGCGGACGATGGGCGCAGCGGGCGCGACGGCGTCTGCGAGCTCGCCGACGCGGCCCGCCGCGCGCTCGGCGCGGGCCCACGCCGACGAGAAGCCGAGCGTGCCGGGCGGATGGGCCTCGGCGAGGGCGATCGCCTGCCGGAGGTCGTCGCCGACCGCCGCGATGGCGTGGAGATCTGCCACGCTCGCCCCGCGGGTGCGCGCCTCGGCGTAGAGCGCGCGCACGATGCCGAGCAGGTCGCGGGCGGCCTCCAGCGGGAAGGGGTCGTGGCGGATCGAGAGCACGCCGGCTGCAGATCAGGGATGCCGGGCGGGGGCGTCAAGCCGGGGGCGGCTCCTGGGCGTCCGGATGCTTCGGTTTGAAACTTGCAGCGGAAGGCCGTCATGAACCACGGCACGCATGAGCTCGCAAAGACGGACGTTCCCGGCGACGACGACGATGCCCCGCTGCCGCCGAACCCGGGGGATCCGGGGCCGGAGCAGCCGGAGCCGCCGTCCCCCGATCCGACGGAGGACCCGCGCTTCCCGCCGCTGGGCGACTTCCCGCGCGGGGTTTGAGGCGAGGGGAGGGCCGCGCCTGGTCCCATGAGGTAAGTGGGGTGAGGAGTCTGAGGTAAGGAATCCTGCGAGTCCGCTCACCTCACCACAGTGGCCCAGGGTGCTGCCCTCCTCGGACAGGCCTTAGCAGGTGTTGCTCTCGCCAAGCCGTTCAGCGAAGCCAAAATTCGTAACCGACATCATGCCGTTTCTCCGTGCATACAAGGCTGGACAGTAGGGTCCCGTCTCCAGGCGCCTCGTGGCGGTCAGTGCCATTCGGGTCGAGCTAGCGGCACACGGCGCCCGCCGAGTCGAACTGGCGGCGTTCGGCCCAAGGTGTGGTTGTCGCGAATGACGCACCAGAGAAGCGCCGGTTCCGACTTCATCCGAAGACCGTCGGGCCCGTCCGAAGTCACGCCACGCAAGGCTGAACACAACGCCGGTCGGTAAGCCCCGGCGTGGGCGGCTCGTCTCCGTACTCACGGCGCCAATGTAATAAAAAAGTCGTCCATTTTTGCGTCGAGCACGTCAGAGGGATCCCCTCCATCGTCCTTCGTGCGGATCAGTTCCGCCAAGTCCTCGTCCGAAAGGAAAACAATGACGTTTTCCGCGGTCATCCACGCTCGACGTCGTGCCCGTAGCGCGCTGCTCGAGGGCTCGTGCCTGCTGCACAGCAGTCCGAACGTTCGTTTTGCTTTGGCTAGCAAGTACTGTTCCAATGACTCGACTTCTCGCTGACCTACAGGGTCGACTAGGTTCTTGAATTCAGCTACGACCATTCGAGAGGAGTGCTCGTGCTTTATGCTCTGCCAGAAAGAACCTCCATTGCCGATCGGGTAGATCGCATCTCTGCGGTCCAGGCCGTCCTCTGTCGAGCTTTGAATCTTCGGAAGTCGCAGAGGAGGTGCGAACGCGTAGAGGAGAATTTCGATGCAAACGTCCTCGTATTCGCGCCATCCCTCACGGCCAGCTGGTACGGCGCCAAGTCTCGCGATCAACTCGCTGCCTTTTGTGGTTTGCTCGTTTATGCCTCTGAAGATTTCATCCAGAATTTCCCCTGCAGCAACGCTGGCCAAGTATCCACGCTGAATCTTTGGGTGCTTCTCTATAATTGAGCTCAGTTTGTTGGCGTCCCACACATTGATTCCGCCGTCGGACTGTATCTCGTTGCGTGCTTCATCTGTTAATGGTATGGATATGATTAGTAATGCATTGGTCGCATTAAGTAGTTTGAGTCCGCGCTGAAGCTCAGCTGCTGCGCGGCGTAGTTGCGATGGAGAAGTGGTGTTGTGAGTGAAGTGCTTGGTCTGTGCAACCCATTCGTTTTCGTCGGAGTCGTTAAAGATCCAATCGATGCCGTGGTCCATTTGCCCGGGTTTTCCAAATCGACGAACGCGGCGAAAGCCTTCGGCCGTCAGGAGGGTCCCGCAAAGCAGCTCGAATTGCTCCCAGTTGATGTTGTTGAATGTGTGAATCATCCGGTGGTCCGTCCTTGTTGTGTTGCTGCAGATGCTGTTGTGGTGCCGCTGTTGGTTAGGGTCGAATTATTCCGTGTCTTCCGGTTGTTCGCCACGTCTCGAGAGTTTTTAGCGCATCTGCGCAGCCAACTAAATTTAGTCTGAAGGCAACAGGAAGAGCTCGACCGAAATCGTCGAGGACGCGTTCGGCGATGTCTCGACGCCGCGTGAGCGCTTCGAGTACGTCGATTAGGATTCCTCGGCGAACGTCCGGATGCATCGACTCAACGTAAGCGTCCGCCACAAGAGAGACTCCCAGCGGTACGGCGTCGGAAATGCGCACTTCTGGCAATCCGATATACCCGACGGCTTGCTTCAAGGGCCAGGTGTCTCGTTTCCAGGTGGCGAGGTTGCCAGCGGCACGGAGGACCGCGGGACTCGCGTGGCTGAACGTGTAACCCCAGCCGATTAACTTTGCGCTTGCTCGGCTGTACACCTCGCGGTCAACGCGGCCTCCCTCGACCAGCCAGCTCAAACCAGCCTGAGTCCAGGTTCGACGGACACCGAGACGCTCGCGCAACACATGCGCGAGTACTCCGTCGTCGGTCCAGAGCACGCGGCCGGCAGGCACGGAGATGATGGCACTTTCTAGTGCAGCGGATCCAACGCCTTCGAGCGCCGCTCGCGCGTCAGGGTCCATGTAGGCCATCTCCAGAGCGCTCACAGTGGTGAATCGCTCCTCTACGAAATGTAGAGCTCTCTCGACGGAGCCAGAAATTGCCTCCTTCTGTTCCTCCGTTTTCACGAAAAGCCGAGGCCCGTCTGACGCCGGACCCAGGCTAGCCGCTGATCGCGTGGAAGCATTTGCGTCCGCTACGAAGGATCGAAGAGCGCGCATGGTTGAATGAGATATTAGCAGTTTTTTTTCCAACGCGTCGAGCTGTTGGAGCTCGTCGAGCATCAACAAGGTTGCGAGCCCTGATAGTTCGACCACTACCTCGGACGCAGCGCTGAGCGCCGAGAGACCCTCTTGCAGGTCCTCACTCGAGTTGTTGAAACACCGCAGCGGCAAGTTCTCGCTGCTCGCGATGTGACCGAGCGCTTGAAACTCGCTACTTCCAATGATCTTGGCGAACACTCCGACAGTGATAGGTCTGGTTCTGTAGAGATTTTCATGCTCCTCCATACGCCTTCGTCTGTGATTGACCAATTCAATGAATTGCCCGAGGTTGGGTTTGCCGTCTTCTTCGTCAATTTGGAACGTCCACATCTCGTTTTTATGGGGGAAGCGGTACTGCCATCGCTCGACGACGTCCCGGGCTCGAAAAACGTGTTTGGGTAAGATCTCCTTCACCACGGCAGCCCGGCGAAGCCCTGGGCCATCCGACAGATTGACCGCGTCGCCGACGCGTTTTCCAACAAGTAGCTTTGCGAGCGGTGAGTCAGACCTGACTTCGTTCTCGACTCCCGACGCCTCGACGCTGGAATCCTCTAGCACAACCCATTGTGATTCGGATCTCTCCTCGAGACAAACCGCAGCGCCTGGGACCGCAGAGTTGGGGACTTCGTGCGGACCCAGATCACGCTCGCTGTCTAGTGTTGCGTCTCGGAAGGCACGATGCGCTCGGTGATCTGTGAAGTATCGCCGAAGCAAATCGTAGGCGAACAAGAACGCGTCGCGAACCTGTCCCAGCTCCAGAAGTATTGACACGATCAGCTCGCCCTCTGGGGCATCGACCTCAGTCACCCCTGGCAGAAAAGAGACGTGCTCCCGCGCCAGTTCCTTTCGCCCAAGGCGGAGTGCTAAAGCGACAAGACGCGTGCGTGCGCCGTGGTTCGTCGAATCGCGCGAAACTAGATCGAGCAGAATTGTGAGTGCAGTCGGCGGGTCATACCGTTCGAGGAGGTATAACTCCCATGTCAGTAGGTGCTCATCGAAAATACTGTTCTCGCGTGCGCTTCTGCAGTAGTCGAGAACAGCCCCGTGCCGCCCCAGTCGTCCGGCGCATTCGACAAAACGACGGCCATCATCGTCACTCATGCTTGGAACGGCAATCTGCTGGAGCAATGGAAACGCATCTGCGAGGCGCCCCAAGGACATCAAAACAGCTGCCAGCTTCGTCGCGGTACTTCGTGGTGTGCGCTCGGTTACGGCGTCTAAAGCGCTCTGTGCACCGTCTGAAGCGCCGGCGGTGTCGTTGGAGACCTTGGCGACGCGCGAGCGAAGAGTCCAAGCAAGTGCAGGATCTGTCGTTGACTCTGCTTCGCTTATTGCCTGCTTCGCCTTCTTTAGGTCGCCGAGTTCAAGAAGGCACTCGATATAAAATTCAAGGGCCCGCTCGCGGTGAGGTCCCGTGCCTCTCGCCACGGTGGCAAGTAACTGAACGGCCTCTTGACGATCCCCGGGGGCATTCCTATTCCATAGTGTGACTCCAAGGAAAAACGCGCTCTCGTCGTCGTTGCTTTTTGTAATGGCACGGCGCAGTATATTCGCAGCTGTCTCACGGTCACCCCGTTCTTCAGCGCTACGAGCGACAGCGACCATGGCGTCGTGGTCGTTGGGCGCGAGGTGCAGGGCGGATTCCGCGTCACGACGCGCCGCGTCTTTGTCCAGTAGTAGACCCGAGACGAGCGCCCGACGAAGTAGTGCCGTCACACGCACGCCGGAGTGGCCGGTCTTGGTCGAGATCTCAATCACATTAGAAAACGCGTCTCTAGCTTCGATTAGATTTTTGGTTGTGAGTGGCTGCTTGGGTCCAGGTACGAACTGGTTGACCTTTCGCAATTCGACATCGAGGAGGAACGCCCCGAGCGCGAACCAAGTTCGGGCGTGTTGAGGACCAACCTGCGTTCCGCGCCGAGCGGCACGCTCGGCGAGCTCTCCCAGATCCGATCGGGCAGCGATTGCCGTAAGGACGTCAGGTGCGTCCCTCATCAAACTGGGCACTGAGCTCGCAAGCGACTCCGCCTGTTCGGTAGACGTAGCCAGCTCGATACAGGCGGCGTAGGCCGCTTCGGAGTGAGGGAAGCGCCTTCGTGCGTCCTCGGCGACAGTTCTCGCCGCATCGAATTCGTTCAAAATGTGACGGGCGACGATCTCGTTGATTATTGCTTTCTCGTCGTCGGGGGCGTGAGTGCGTGCCTGTAGGAGGAGTTTGGCTGCCGCTTTGTCTTCTCCGATGCGTAGGCGCGCATCAGCTTCCAATGTGCACCACCGGGACCGTTGTCCGGGTGTCAAATCAGCCCACGAGCGCCGCTGAACTCGCTCGAGAAGCGCCGAGGCAAGCTGTGGCCTGCCCTGATCAAGATGCGACTTTACCTCGTCGAGTTCGCTATGTTGCGAGCCGCTGCCGTGGTGAATCAGCATCTCTCGGAGCCGTTGCACCTCATCTTTAAGAGCACGAACCATTGCGTCGTCGGCTTCGATGCCGAGAAACTGACGCGCTGCGCGACTGCGGTCAATTAGTCTTTCTAGTTCGTCCCAGGTGAGGAGGTGGATTTTGAACGGGCCGACGGCGGAGTGGGCGGCGTTTAGTTTGCGTACCTTGTCTTGTGTGTGGGTACTCTTCTTCGCCGTGGTGAGAACGAGGTAGTCGCCGATCGGGTCTGAGAAAGTGAGCGCTTTGTTGATTTCGTCTTCCAGCTCTTTAGGTGGGAGCGTTTTTGTTGGATCGTGGTGCTTGCACTGAACGGCAAGGAGCGGGGGTTGGCCGCTTTGATCGAGCAGATCGATGCCGTACTGGCGTTCCCCTCGGTGTCCGTAGCGCTGGAGGTTTGGACGAGCCCAGACGTCCTTGACGAGGGCGAGGCAAAACTCCTCAAAGGCGTCTTCGTTTGCTGGCTGAGGGTACCTGTACTTGCTCATGGGCTCGGACCACCGAGTTCTAGCGAGGCGGAACAGGTGGCGCACCCTATGCAATCAGAAGCGGGCGTAGCCGCCAAGGCGGGACGTTCCAAGGTGCTGTCGGTGATCATCGCGTCCCGCGTCCGATCGGTGAAGACCGCGGCCCCATGATCGGCAGCGTTCACCGTTCACCGCCGGCACCCACGCCGATCTGGGCCGCGCTCGCCTCCGCGGCGTAGACGTTACGCCCGCCGAAAAGTCGAAGGCCCAAGGGCTGCCACCCTCGGGCCTTCTGGAGCTCCGCGTTGCCGGAGTCCCCCACCTTCATCACAAGCCGGGCTCCAGGTCCAGAAAGCGGCGGCATGGAGCCCGTTGCCTTCGTCCGCCTACCGCCTCGCCCACTGCGCCCGCTGCCGCGTCCAGCTTCGCCTCTGCCGTCGCTGCGATCGCGGCCAGCGCCTCTGCCCCGACTGCCGCCCGCTCCGGCGTCGTGAGTCGCTCCGTCGCGCCGGCGTCGCCTACCAGAGCCGGCCTCGCGCTCGCCGCCTCCATGCCGCTCGCCAGGCCCGGTATCGGGACCGGCAGCGGGACAAGTTCTCCGCGCAGAAAGTGACGCATCACGGGGTGACACAAGCCGCGGCCGCGTCGATGTCCCAGCTCGCGCCGGAGATCACCCCCGGCCGAAAGGACAACGATGACGATTGGATCCGAGATGTCGGCCGCTGCTCGCTCTGCGGAGCGCGGCTTCCGCCCTGGGCCCTGCGCGAGCGGCGCGCTCGGTCAGCTGTTCACCGACGCGCTCCCCGCGTCCCACGAAGCCCTCCGCGGTGACGGGAGGCGGTGGTGATCGCGAAAGAGAAGGAGGCCGAGGTTCTGCGCCTCTATCATGGTGAGAAGTGGCCCGTGGGCACCATTGCCGCTCAGCTCGGGCTGCACCACACCACCGTTCAGCGCGTGCTCGGGCAATCGGGCGTCGACCCGAAGGTCGTCGCGCCGCGCCCGTCGATGGTCGACCCGTTCGTGCCCTTCATCGTCGAGCAGCTCGGCAAGTATCCCTCGCTGCGCTCCAGTCGCCTCTTCGGCATGCTCAAGGAGCGGGGCTATCCGGGCGGTCCCGATCATCTGCGTCGGGTGATCGGCCGTCTCCGCCCCAAGAAACCGGCAGAGGCATTTCAGCGGCTGCGCACGCTGCCCGGCGAGCAAGCGCAGGTCGACTGGGCGCACTTCGGCAAGCTGGCTGTCGGCCGGGCGCTGCGCCCGCTCTGGGCCTTCGTCATGGTGCTCAGCTACTCGCGGCGGCTCTTCCTGCGCTTCTTCCCGAGCGCGGCGATGCCCTTCTTCGTGCGCGGGCACGTCGAGGCGTTCGCCGACATCGACGGCGTCTCGCGCGTGCTGCTCTACGACAACCTCAAGAGCGCTGTCGTGGAGCGCCACGGCGACGCGATCCGGTTTCACCCCATGCTCCTGGCTCTGTCGGCGCATTACCGCTTCGAGCCGCGCCCTGTCGCCGTCGCCCGCGGCAACGAGAAGGGCCGCGTCGAGCGCGCTATCCGCTACGTCCGCGAGGCGTTCTTCGAGGCCCGGACCTACGCCGACCTCGACGACCTCAACCGACAAGCGACCGAGTGGACCAGCTCCGCAGCGCTCGATCGCTCCTGGGTCGAGGACCGCGCCCGCACCGTGCGCCAGGCCTTCGACGACGAGCGCAGCGTGCTGCTCTCGCTCCCCGACACGCCGTTTCCAGCCCACGAGCGCGTCGAGGTCGAGGTCGGAAAGACCCCCTACGCGCGCTTCGATCTCAACGACTACTCTGTTCCCCACGACCGGACCAGCCGCACGCTCGTCGTCCTCGCCGACCTCGAGCAGGTGCGCATCGCCGACGGCAACGAGATCGTCGCGACCCATGTCCGCTCGTGGGACCGCGGCCAGCAGATCGAGCAGCCCGTGCACATCCAGCGCCTGGTCGACGAGAAGCGCCGCGCCCGCGAGCATCGCGGCCTCGATCGCCTCGCCCGCGCCGCCCGCAGCAGCCAGGCATTCCTGCGCATCCTCGCCGAGCGTGGAGACAACGTCGGCAGCGCCATCGCCCGGCTTCTGCACCTGCTCGACGCCGTCGGCGCCGCCGAGCTCGAAGAGGCGCTCGTCGAGGTGCTCGAGCGCGACACCATCCACGTTGGCGCCGTGCGCCAGGTGATCGACCGCCGCCGCTCCGAGCGCCACCTGCCGCCTCCGATCTCGATCCCCGTCACGCGCGGCCAGCACGCCGCCCTCGTCGTCACGCCGCATTCGCTCGCCACCTACGACGCCCTGAAGAAGGACCCGACGCCATGACCGATCTAACGCCCACCGAGACGAAGGCCCGCCTGAAGGGCCTCGGCCTGTTTGGTCTGCTCGCGTGCTGGGAGGAGCTCGCCGACAAGCCCTGGCTTCGCGAGGTGCTCGCCATCGAGGAGCGCGAGCGCCACAAGCGCAGCCTTGAACGCCGCATCAAAAACTCCCGCGTAGCCGCCTTCAAGCCCATGGCCGACTTCGACTGGTCCTGGCCCAAGAAAATCGACCGCGAGGCCGTCGACGACCTCTTCGCTCCCGGCTTCATCACCGCCGGCCACAACGCCGTGCTCGTCGGCCCCAACGGCGTCGGCAAGACCATGATCTTGAAGAACGTCGCCCACCAGGCCGTCATCCGCGGTCACACGGTCCGCTTCTCGACCGCGAGCGACATGCTCGCCGACCTCGCCGCGCAGGAGTCCTCGGCCGCGCTCGCGCGCCGGCTGCACCGCTACACGGTTCCCGCCCTCCTTTGCATCGACGAAGTCGGCTATCTCTCCTACGACGGCCGCTACGCCGACCTGCTGTTCGAGGTCGTCACTCGTCGCTACGACGCGCAGAAGCCGATCCTGCTCAGCACGAACAAGGCCTTCTCCGACTGGGGCCAGGTCTTCCCGCACGCCGCCTGCGTCGTCACGCTCGTCGACCGGCTCGTGCACCGGGCCGAGGTGATCGAGATCGAGGCCGAGAGCTACCGGCTCAAGGAAGCCAAGGAGCTGAGCGCCTCCCGCATCAAGCAGCGCCGCGCCAAGAAGCACTGAGCCGCCTCTTCACCGGTGAACTTCACCGGCGTCGGATGCGGGTTTCACCGGCACCGGGCGCGGATTTCACCGGTGAACTTCACCGAACCCCCGCGGATTGCCGCGATCATCAACAGGTGCGACCGGTGACGCCGAAGGTTGCGACGGGAGACGGGCGAACAGGTCGGTGCAGCGAGCGTCCGCGAGGCTCGAACGTCGCGCTGGAGCGTGTTGATGGTGCCGATGTAGGAGATCTGTGGTGAGCGCCTTGGGACGGTCGCGGGGCGCGACGCCGGCCAGGTTGATGCCGCGGGGCGCGACGCCGCGAGCCCCGAGCTCGCGGGCCGCGACGCCGGCCAGGCCCGAGGTCTGTCAGTGATCATCGCGTCCCGCGTCGGGCCGGTGAAGATCGCGGCCCCGTGATCGCCGGCATTCACCGTTCACTGCCGGCACCTACGCCGATCTGGGCCGCGCTCGCCTCGGCGGCGTAGACGTTGCGCCCGCCGAAAAGTCGAAGGCCCGAGGGCTGCCACCCTCGGGCCTTCTGGAGCTCCGCGTTGCCGGAGTCCCCCACCTTCATCACAAGCCGGGCTCCAGGTCCAGAAAGCGGCGGCGTGGAGCCCGTTGCCTTCGTCCGCCTACCGCCTCGCCCTCTGCATCCGCTGCCGCGTCCAGCTTCGCCTCTGCCGTCGCTGCGATCGCGGCCAGCGCCTCTGCCCCGACTGCCGCCCGATCCAGCGCCGTGAGTCGCTCCGCCGCGCCGGGGCCGCCTACCAGACCCGGCCTCGCGCTCGCCGCCTCCATGCCGCTCGCCAGGCCCGGTATCGCGACCGGCAGCGGGACAAGTTCTCCGCGCAGAAAGTGACGCATCACGGGCTGACGGAAGCCGCGGCCGCGTCGATGTCCCAGCTCGCGCCGGAGATTACCCCCGGCAGGAAGGACGACGATGACCATCGAATCCGAGATATCGGCCGCTGCTCGCTCTGCGGAGCGCGGCTTCCGCCCTGGGCCATGCGCGAGCGGCCCGCTCGGCGAGCTCTTCATCGACGCGCTCCCCGCGTCCCACGTGGGCCTCTCCGGTGACGGGAGGCGGCGGTGATCGCGAACTGGCCACAACGCTGTGCTCGTCGGCCCCAACGGCGTTGGCAAGACCATGATCCTCAAGAACGTCGCTCACCAGGCTGTCGTCCGCGGCCACACGGTCCGCTTCTCGACCGCTAGCGACATGCGCGCCGACCTCGCCGCGCAGGATTCCTCGGCCGCGCCCGCGCGCCGGCTGCACCGCTACACGGTGCCCGCCCTTCTTTGCATCGATGAAGTCGGCTATCTCTCCTACAATAGCCGCTACGCCGACCTGCTCTTCGAGGTCGTCACCCGTCGCTACGACGCGCAGAAGCCGATCCTGCTCAGCACGAACAAGGCCTTCGCCGACTGGGGCGAGGTCTTCCCGCATGCTGCCTGCGTCGTCACGCTCGCCGACCGGCTGTGCACCGCGCCGAGGTGATCGAGATCGAGGCCGAGAGCTACCGGCTCAAGGAAGCCAAGGAGCTGAGCGCCCTCCGCACCAAGCAGCGCCGCACCAAGAAGCACTGAGCGGCCTCTTCACCGGGGATTTCACCGGTGAACTTCACCGAATTCCCGCGAGTTGTCGAGAGCATCTACATCTGGCGTCGCTTCGGGGTCCCTCAGTCCGGTCTCGCCGCCGTTGCCGGTGCCCTGCCGTCGCTTTCGCATCGCACGCCAAGCCTATGTCCCTGGCCTGCTCGACGTCAGGATGGGCTCCGCCGAACGGATACGAACACGTCGGTCCGGTTCTCGGCCGGGTTGTCGGTGACCACCCCCCGACGAAGTTGAGCGAGGGGCTCTCCGGCAGCTCGACCCCAGCCGCGAAGATGCGCCGGACGGCGAAGAACAGCGTGTCGATTCAGCGAGCAGGCCTTGCTCGACCAGCTCGAACGCGCGCGGCGACGGCGAGCTACGTCCGCACCTCGTTCAGCGGAGGATCTTCCGCAACTGCTTTCGCCCGCGGTGCAGCCGCTTGTTCGTCGTGCCTGGATGGCCACCAAGCTCTGCTGCGATCTCCTCAGCGGTATTGCCCACGGCGGTGCCCGCGAGCACGGCACGGAGCTCGGGCTTGAGCCGCTCCAGGCAACGAAGCGCCATCCGGGCCTCCACCTGGCCGAAGGGCGACGGTGCATGCCTCGCTATCCCTGGAGCCGCGAATGCCGCAAGCTCCCTGTACCACCGGTATAGGCGCTCCCGGTAATGGAAGATGTGGTGCCAAGTAACACCGAAGAGCCAGCTCTGTAGAGCCTTCTTCGGCGGCACCTCCGGACGGGGCCGAAATCCTCCGCCTTCCACGCTGCGCCAGGCCGACAGGAAGATCTCCTGCATGACATCAGGCTGGTCGCGAGCGGGTACGCCGAACTGGCGCAACACGGCATGGATCACCCTCGCGTGCCGCATGATGGCCTCGAAGGGAACGTGTACTGCCGGGGGCGCACCAATCTCGACTCGACGTGACATGCGCCTATGCTCCGCCACGGCTTCCTTGCGTATCATGGACCTGCTCATTCTCCTGGCCCGGCGCAGGGCGGATCTCGGCCTGACGTCGCTCAAGAACGCCGCCGCCTCCACCGCTGGCTATCTGTCGCTAGGGCCGCCGCCGATTCAGCGAAGCTGCAGCAGCAGCGCCTCGCGCTCCCGGGCCAGATGACCCCGCGGGAACTCCATGGCGTGCATGTCGAGCAGGCGTCGCGCCTCGACGTCAGCCCTGGCGTTGTAGGCTTCGATGGCCTTGCGCGCCTGGAGGATCAGGTTCTTCTCGCGCTCGCTCGCGACCGGGCGTACGGCGCGGACGGGCGGCGAGGAACGCGCACCTGCTGCGGCCGGCGAAGCGGGCTTGCCGTTCATCGCGGTCAGTGAATGCCCGCCGGGCGCTGCGTTGCCCTGCACCACGAGCGAGGCCGTGGCGACCGCACGGCGTGCGTCTGGCTCGTCGAGGGGCGGCGCGGTGTGCTGCTGCGGGGGCGTGGCTGCACCGGCGTGGATCGCTGCCGGCCGTAGCCACGGGGTCGTACTGGCCGAGCCTGACGAGCGTGGCGCTGTCGCGACTACGGCGCCCGTCAGCACGACGAGCGCCGCCTGCGCGAAGACCTTCGCCCCGACCTTCTGCAGGTGCAGCGCGGTCGTCCACCACGAGCGACGGACCAGGCCTAACGCCACCGGAACGCAGGGCTCCTTGTCCCAGCCCCGGAATTCTTGCTGCGCCATCCAGCGCCGCTTCGCCTCGTCCAGCTGCTCGCGTGCCCTGCGGTGCTGGCTCCTCACGGTGTCCAGCTTGAGCCCCAGCTTGGCGGCGATCTCGGCGAGCGACTTCTCCTCGAGCTCGTGCTCGACCAAGAGGTCGCGGTACTTGGGGTCGACCTGCTCGATCAGGTCGCGCATGGTCGCTTCCCGCTGCTCCCTGCGGAGCAGGGCTTCCGGGCTCGGTTGGTCCCCGCGGAAGTCGTGCTCGTCGAACGGGGTCAGGACCTCACCCCGACGGCTCGCGTCACGTAGGTGCCTGCGGGCGAGGTTCAGGGCGATGGTGACGGAGTACGGCGCTGGATCCACGCCCGTCTCGAGCCGCCCTCTCGCCTCCCAGTCTCGTAGGAGCGCTTCCTGCGCGAGGTCCTCGGCGTGTCGCGCGGGGACACCGACCCGCCTGACGAGGCGGCGGAAGCGCTCGAAGTGGGGGGGAGTTCGTGCTGGCTTGCCCACAGCTCGTAGCACCCCTGAGCTGGCCGGAAGGGTTCAAGAAAGAGCAGGGTGGGTCAACTTTGGTAGGATAATGTGCGCTTTGTGATGTGCGTACCTGGGCAGCTCGACTGCTCGGAGGGGCGACGAGCTCCTTTGCGTCGTCGGGTCGATCTTTGCCTGGAAAAAGGTCGGTTTCCTGCGAATTTGTCGCCGTTGACGCCGCGCGTCCGGCGTAAGTACGGTCCGCGCATGCGTGACGTTGCGCCTTCGGTGCTGTTCTGCCTGATGATTGGCGCCGCAACCAGCTACACGAGCTCGGCCAGCGCCGAGGACATTTACTCGACGCTGGAGCAAGGCGGCAACTCGACGGAGAAGGACCTTATTCGCCGTGCACAGAGGGCCCGCGACGCAGGGCGGTGGACCGAGGCTCATGCGGCCTACAAGGCGGCCCTCGAGGCCGCAGATCCGCCGTCGAGCACGGAGAAGGAGCGCGCGGAGATCGCCGGAGAGCTTGGCCTGTGTGAGCTCGAGCTGCGCAAGTACCGTGACGCTGCGGAGCATCTGGCCTGGAGCCTGGATCAGCGCAACATCCTCCCCCTTCAACTACAGCTTCGGTTCGAGGCCGGGCAGCGCAAGGCAGCGCCGCACGTCGCGACCCTCTACCTGTCCGTCGACCCGCCCGATGCCGAGGTGCTCATCGACGGCAAGCCTATCAGCGCACCAGCGCGGACCTACAGGCTGTTCCTGGATCCCGGACAGCACATGGTGCGGGCCAGGTTGGCGGGCCATGAGGAGGCGTTCGCGTCGTTCGACGCGCAGGCCGGGAAGCCGACGACCATCTCGCTGCAGGTGCCGCGCGCCGCAGCGCCGGGCGCTCCTGCGAAGGAAACGTCGATGCGGAGCTCGGCGCCAGGGGCGCAGGCGTCGTCTTCCGTGGAGCCCTCCTCCACGGCGTCGAAGCTGCGCATCGCTGGCGCGGTCGTGGCAGGGGCAACCATGGCAGCCGGCGGCGGATTGCTGATCTGGAGTGCGTACACCGAGGATGAACTCCACGACCGAGCGACCGCGCTGCGCGGCGCGGACAAGGATGCGAGCCGATGTGCCGGCTCCAATGCACCGCGCGCGTGCTCGGAGCTGCGCGACCTGCAAGAGAAGCGGGATCTCCTGAAGACAGCCGGATGGGTGACCCTGGCCTCGGGCGGCGCGATCGGTGCGCTGACGCTAGTGTCTCTGCTCGTGGACCGCACCTCATCGTCCAGCGATGGGGTGCGTGTTGTGCCCACGGTGAGCGGGCAGCGCATGGGGCTTATGATGGCGGGTGTGTGGTGACGAACGTGGAGCTTCGGAGCATGGATACCTCATCGAAAGGTCGACGCCGGGTGGCTGTGGCCACCTTGGTGCCTATCGCGCTCGGGTTCGGAGTCGCTTCTGTCGTATACGGGTGTTCCTCCGGTCACGAGGACCCAATCTGTGGCGACGACCCCACGGTGAAGCCTCCGCAAGATGGGTGCGGCCTGTTCGTCAGCGCAAGTCTCGGCGACGACGCGAATCCAGGAACGCGCGCGAAGCCGCTGAAGACACTGCGCAAGGCCCTCGAGCTCGTAGAGGCGGGCAGTCACCCCCACCATGTCTACGCGTGCGCGGAGACCTTCGACGAAAGCATTGGGTTCTACGACACGAGCATCTGGGGGGGATTCGACTGCACGAACGGCTGGCAGCACCTCGGTGCCGATGCGAAGACGGTCATCGCCCCGAATCAGCCCGAGCGTGAAGTCGTGATGTTCGGAGGGCGGGGAATCACGCTCGCAAACCTGCGGATCGTGGCGCCCGATGGTAACGAGATGGACCGAACAGAAGCGTGCTCGATCGGAATCGTCGCTGTGCGCGATGAGGCCGAGCTCAAGCTCGTTGCGAGCGAAGTCATCACAGGACGGGGCGCGATGCCGGGCGGCAACTCGATCGGGATCTATCTCTCCGCTGGCAGCGAGATCGAGGTGATCGACAGCCGCATCGTCGCAGGTGACGGAGCCGACGGTGAGCCCGGAGCTCCGGCGGAGGACGCAGCGGCGGCCGATGGGCGGCCTGGACACGTGGGAGCCGACGCGTGCACGGTCGATGACGTGGCCGCAACCCGAGAGGTCACAACGGAGTGTGACGACGAAACCTCGGTCAGCGGCCAAGGCGGCCCCGGTCTGCCCGATGAGGGCTTCAACGCAGGTTATGGGGAGCCGCTGCCCGACCCGAACCCGACGGGCGCCGGTACCGGGGGCGTCGGTCAGCAGGGAAGCATGGCGTGCACCGACGGCCAGCGCGGCCTCGACGGTGCGGCGGGTGTGCACGGTCAGGGGGCAAGGCTTCCTGGCGTTGTGGGATGGGTCCGCACGCTGGGCAAGGGTCAGGACGGGACCCTCGGACGCCCGGGTCAGGGGGGCGGAGGTGGTGGCGGCTCGCGCGGCGGTGCGACCGCCTGTGGTGCCGGGCCGGTCGGGGGGGCGTTTGGCGGCTCCGGCGGTTCCGGAGGTTGTGGCGGCAAGCAGGGGACAGGCGGTTTCGCCGGAGGAGTGAGCGCTGGCATCGTCACAAGAGGTTCGAAGGTCACCATCCGCGGATCGACCCTTCAGACCGGCCGTGGTGGTCGGGGTGGCGCGGGAGGGGCGGGACTGCCAGGAGGAAGCGGAGCTCCCGGCGGTGAGGGAGGCGGAGGCGTGCCCGGGGCGCTCGCGGGATGCCGCGGAGGCGATGGCGGCAACGGGGGGCCCGGCGGTGGCGCAGGCGGCGGGCTCGGCGGTCATTCGGTAGCCATCGCGTATCTGGAGACCGCGGAGGTTACGCGCGAGAACGTCCAGGCGACGTTTCTCCTTGGAACTGCTGGGGAGGGAGGGGACGGCGGCGATCCGAATGTC
The DNA here is from genome assembly GCF_051520435.1 of Sorangium sp. So ce363. Classification (NCBI taxonomy): domain Bacteria; kingdom Pseudomonadati; phylum Myxococcota; order Polyangiales; family Polyangiaceae; genus Sorangium; species Sorangium sp. So ce363. The sequence goes on from NZ_CP150333.1 coordinate 11,783,580, forward strand.
ACGGAGAGCAAGGGCGACGATGGAGTGGCGGCCGAGTTCCTGCCGTTTGCGGCCATTGATCCGAACGACCCAGACTCTCATGAGCTGCAGTAGGGGGCGCAATGTGGGAAGAGATAACGAGATGGGAATCGAGCTTCCGCGCGCTGGGTGCTCGGCCTTTGCTGTTCGGAGTCGCTTTGTTCAACGGGAGCGCGGCGCTCGGATGCGGTAGCGAATCGGGTGTGTGGGAACGTTGCGAGGAGACCCTCACATGCGCGCCGGTGGAGTCGTGCAACGCGGATCCCGGCAACGCCGATCGTCCGGTCGACTGCGAGGGCGTGTATGTGGCAGACAAGGGCAATGACGCTAGGCCTGGCACGCCGAATCTGCCGGTACATACGTTTGCGCGGGCGTTCGAGCTTGCCCGCGAGCGTGGCATGCGGGTGTACGCATGCGCCGATACTTTCAACGTAGAAGTCCGCGTGCCAGCGGGTATGGAGGTGTGGGGTGGGCTCGATTGTCGCGATCCCCATGGACAGTGGCCTCTACATCCACTTGGCGAGCTCACCACGATCGCGCCAGATCCGAACCTGATCCCGCTCACCGTCGTGGACCAGGCGGCGGAGCCCTCGCTCGATGCCGACGTGATCACGACGCTGACGAGAATCCGTATGATCGCACAAGATGCCACCGTGCCGGGCGGCGCTTCCATTGCTATGCGCGCCCTGCCGGGAGTGACGGTACAGCTGCGCTTGAGCGAGGTCGTAGCCGGGGACGGTGCAGATGGAGCTCCTGGCGCGGATGGAGGCGTCGATGCAGCACAAGAAGGGGCACCAGGGAACCCGGGAGCGGTGGCGTGCTCTGCCGATACGGTGACGGGAGGGGCGCGAGTCACAACCTCTTGTGACGATGGCGTCTCGTCGGGGGGGATGGGTGGTATCGGCACAAACGATGATGGTGGCGACGGCGAAAGTGGTTCCCCTCTGCCAATCACGAATCCAATGAGCCACGGTCTGGGTGGAACTGGGCAAGCCATCCTGTCCTGCACAGAGGGGAGGGGCGGCCTGGCGGGGGATGACGGCGCGAACGGGAACGGCGCATCAGGGCCGGGTCGGGTCACAGACACGGGGCTGGAAGGTAGCGCAGGCGAAGATGGCCATGCAGGGCAGCACGGTTACGGGGCCGGCGGTGGAGGCGGCTCGCGTGGCGGTTCAGCGTACTGCGGCGCAGGAGCAGCACAGGGCGGCGCTTCTGGCGGTTCCGGCGGTGCTGGCGGCTGCGGCGGCAAGCCCGGAAAGGGCGGCGGTCCAGGCGGATCCAGCATCGGGATTCTGTCTTACCACGCCAGCGTCCGCGTAAGTAAAACCAGCATCATCACGGGTCGTGGTGGAAACGGTGGACGAGGCGGGGACGGCCAGTACGGCGGCGTGGGTGGGTACGGTGGCACTGGCGGAGGCAACAGGGCTGGATCGCAGCCAGGCTGCCGTGGCGGCGATGGCGGGAAGGGCGGCAACGGGGGGCGGGGGGGTGGAGGCCACGGAGGACACTCACTCGCGGTGGCACATACCGTCGACCAGGGCCCTGACGTCGAATCCGACTCTCCGATCAAGTTCGGCATCCCTGGTTACGGCGGGGGTGCCGGCGATCTGAACGCGAACTCGGGCAAGCCCGGTTCCGCAGCCGTCTCGATGGGCTTCCTCGATTAGAGGCGCGACGCTCTCAAGGCGCCGGCCCGGTATCGTGATCCGCCCCATCGCCGACCTCGGGGGCGAGCGCCTCGTCGCCGCTACCGTCCCGCCTGGCCTCGCGGCGGTGTGGCGAGGCGCCGTAGCGAGTCGGCGCGAGCTCGCCCGGCGGATCGTCGCTATCCCGCAGCGCGGCGGTGCGGTGCCCAGAATGGCGCACAGGGAATGACAGCGCCACACGGGTGGTCTCCGAGTCAGGCGTCTTCTGACCCTGTGCATGCGACGAGCGCACGATTGCGACGCTGGGCATCCGTCATACCGAGCCGCGCCACGCGCGCGTCCGCTCCGTCGGAGACGCGCGCAGCCAAGCATTCGACCAAGCGCCGTACCGCACAATGAATCAATGAGAGCAGCAAACGTCCTCGCTGTGACAGTATCGAGCAGCAAGCCATACTGTCCCCACTGTGACGGTATTCCTGCTGAGATTGATGCTGTCTAAGGCGGCTCATCAGGTGTAACGTCGCTGGTGGAGGCGCGGTGTCCACCGCCGCCGCCTGACCTTTGCCAGCAGCCAGCATCGGGGGAAATCGATGGAACCTCACGAGACGGTTCTCCAATCGCATCATGGCGAGCTTGCCGCCCTGCGCGCTCGTGTGTCCAGGCTAGAGCAGACCGAGCGGGATCTGCGTGCCGAGCTCAGCCGTACGAACGCCGTGCTACAGGCAATTCCGTACCTGCTCTGCGTCCACGATCCGGTCGAGAAGCGCAAGCTCTACGAGAACCGCTCGCTGGCCGGCGAGCTCGGATATGCGCCGGACGAAGCGAGCCTCGCGGGCCTCGACGCGTTCGTGACGCTCGCGCACCCCGACGACCAGACCCGGGCTCGCGAGCAGCTCGATCACGCCGGAGAAGGCCAGGCGAGCGACTCGGCGGAGCTCGCGTATCGGCTGCGCAAGGCCGACGGGTCCTGGTGCTGGGTCACGAGGCGCGAGATCGTCCTCGCGCGCGACGGCGCTGGCAAACCGCGCCAGGTCATGAGTGTAGTCCAGGACATCACGGGTCGAAAGGACATGGAGGTGGAGCAGCGCCGCCAGGCCGAAGAGCTCGGCGTGTCGAAGACATTGATTGACAATGCGCTAGACGGCATCACATTGACGTCCATGAGCGGGCAGGTCGTCTATGCCAACACCGCCTTCAAGGCGATGAGCGGCTTCGGCGACGGCGCGGTCGGCTGTGGGCTGACCGACTTCTATGCACCCGAAACCTTCCGCCAGCTCTCTAGCGAGGTCTTGCCGACCCTGATGAAGGACGGCGCGTGGCGCGGCGTCCTCAAGATCCGGCGCCCCGACGGGAGCGAGTGGATGGGGCAGACCAGCGCCTTCGTGGTCGTGGGCCCGGCGGGGGAGCCGACGGGCATGGCGGCGTTCTTCAGGGACATCACGGAGCAGCTCCGGTACGAGGAGGAGACGCTCGCCCAGATGCGGGTGATCCAGGCGCAGCAGGCGGCGCTCCGGGAGCTCGGCACGCCGCTCATCCCGATCGCCGACGGCGTGATCGCGATGCCCCTCATCGGAACGATCGACCGGGAGCGCGCGCAGCAGATCCTGGAGACGCTGCTGAACGCGCTCGGCGAGAAGCAATCGGCGGTGGCGATACTCGATATCACCGGCGTGAAGGCCGTGGACGGAGAGGTGGCCGCCGCGCTGGTCCGCGTCGCGCAGGCGGCGAGGCTGCTCGGCGCCGACGTCGTGCTGTCAGGCGTCCGCCCCGTCGTCGCGCAGGCGCTCGTCGATCTTGGCACCGAGCTCAGAGGGCTCGTCACCTGCGGCACCCTGCAAAGCGGTATCGCCTACGCGCTGAAGCGCAAGGCACGCTCGATGACCGTCTGAGAGCTCCCACGCATCGTCCTCTGCAGTTCAACAGGGAGGTTCGATCATGCGCGCTCACACGACACAGGCTCGTCTGTCCCACGCACCGGGGGAGCTCCCGCGCGAGCTTTCCGCGCTCGATCTCGCGACCGATCGCCCACGCCCGCCCGCGCCTTCGCGATGTCGCGCGTCGGCGTCGCGAGAGCTGCCGCCTCGGCTCGCCCTGGAGCTCGACCGCGTGCGCCGGGGCTCGGGCGCGACGCTCTTCGTCACCCTGCTCTCTGCTTATGCGGCGCTGCTCTACCGCCATACCGTTCAGAGCGAGATCCTGATCGGGACGCCCTGGCCTCGCCGCGGCGGCCGGCGCGCGGCGCCAGGGCCTCGCTATCCGCTCGTCCTCCACGCTCGCCTCGACGAGGAGTCGCAGCACGGCGGCGCGGTGCGCTGAATGGCGCACAGGGAACGACTGCGTCACACGGATAGCTCTATGTATCAGGCGTCTTCTGACCATGTGCGCGCGACGAGCGCACGATTGCGACGTTGGTCATGCGGCACACTCAGCTTCGCCACGCGCCCGCCCGCTCCGTCGAAGACGCGGGCAACCAAGCGATGGACCGCGCTCGACCGCGCAATCGATCGAGTAGCGCAGAAAACATCTTCACGGCGACGCGATGGATCGGCGAGCCATGCTGCCCGGACTGTGATGGTGCCCACGGGTAGATTGATGCTGTCCAAGGCAGCATTTCAGGTGTAACGTCGCTGGTAAAGGCGAGGTGCCCACCGCCTGACCGCCGTCAGCAGCCAGCATGAGGGGTGATCATGGATCCTCACGACACGGTGCTTCAATCGCATCATGCCGAGCTAGCCGCCCTCCGCGCTCGTGTGTCCCGGCTCGAGCAGAACGAGCGGGATCTGTGCGACGAGCTGGGCCGCGCGAACGCGGTGCTGAAGGCGGTGCCGTACCTGCTGTCCGTCCACGATCCGGTCGAGCGGCGCATGCTGTACGAGAACCGCTCTCTGGCTGGTGAGCTCGGATACCCGACGGACGATGCGGACCTCGCGGGCCTCGACGCGTTCGTGGCGCTGGCGCACCCCGACGACCAGACCCGGGCTCGCGAGCAGCTCGATCACGCTGGAGACGGCCACGCGAGCGACCTGGCGGAGCTCGCGTATCGGCTGCGCAAGGCCGACGGGTCCTGGTGCTGGGTCACGCGGCGCGAGATCGTCCTCGCGCGCGACAGCGCTGGCGCGCCGCGCCAGGTCTTGAGCGTGAGCCAGGACATCACAGGTCGAAAGGACACGGAGGTGGAGCAGCGCCGCCAGGCCGAAGAGCTCGGTGTGTCCAAGAGGCTGATTGACAATGCGCTCGATGGCATAACCCTCACGTCCATGAGCGGGCAGGTCGTCTATGCCAACCCCGCCTTCAAGGCGATGAGCGGCTTCGGTGACCGCGCCGTCGGCCTCGGGCTGAGCGACTTCTATTCGCCCGAGAGCTTTCGCCAGCTCTCCGACGAGGTCGTGCCGATCCTGATGACGGACGGCGCGTGGCGCGGCGTCCTGAAGATCCGGCGCCCCGACGGGAGCGAGTGGATGGGGCAGACCAGCGCCTTCGTGGTCGTGGGCCCGGCGGGGGAGCCGACGGGTATGGCGGCGTTCTTCAGGGACATCACGGAGCAGCTCCGGTACGAGCAGGAGACGCTCGCCCAGATGCGGGTGATCCAGGCGCAGCAGGCGGCGCTCCGGGAGCTCGGCACGCCGCTCATCCCGATCGCCGAGGGCGTGATCGCGATGCCCCTCATCGGGGCGATCGACCGGGAGCGCGCGCAGCAGATCCTGGAGACGCTCCTGAACGCGCTCGGCGAGCGGCGCGCGGCGGTGGCGATACTCGATATCACGGGCGTGAAGGCCGTGGACGGAGAGGTGGCCGCCGCGCTGATCCGCGTGGCGCAGGCGGCGAGGCTGCTCGGCGCCGACGTCGTATTGACCGGCGTCCGCCCCGTCGTCGCGCAGGCGCTCGTCGACCTGGGCACCGAGCTCCGAGGGCTCGTCACCTGCGGCACCCTGCAGAGCGGAATCGCCTATGCGCTGAAGCGCAGGGGCGCGCCCGATGACCGCCCGAGCACCAACGCGTCCTCCTTGGCAATACAACGTGAGGTGTGATCATGCGCGCTCGCGCGATACAGGCTAGTTCGTCCCACGCAGCCGGGGGGCTCCCGCGTGAGCTGCCCGTGCTCGATCTCGCCACGGATCGCCCCCGCCCGCCCGCGCCGTCACGGCGCCGAGCGTCGGTGTCGCGGGAGCTGCCGCCTCGGCTCGCCCTGGAGCTCGATCGCCTGCGCCGGCGCTCGGGCGCGACGCGCTTCGTCACCCTGCTCTCTGCTTATGCGGCGCTGCTCTATCGCCATACCGCGCAGAGCGAGATCCTGATTGGGGCGCCCTGGCCTCGTCGCGGCGGCCGGTGGGGCTCGCGCGCGGCGCCAGGGCCTCGCTATCCGCTCGTCGTTCACGCCCGCCTCGACGAGGAGCTCAGCTTTCGAGACGTCCTCGCGCAGGTCGCCGCGCAGGTGGCCTCGACCGAGGCCCGCGGCCGCGAGCCTCTGGACCGGCCGCTCACGGGGCTCGGGGAGGCGGACGAGACGAGCGATCACCCGACGTTCCAGACCACCTTCGAGCTCGTGCGGCCCGGGGATGTCCTGCGCCGCACCGCGCTCAGGGCGGCGACACCTGCGCGGCGCCCGCGCGCCCGCCCCGTCGCGCCGGTCGATCTGTCGCTGTCCGTCGCGGCGTCCGAGCGAGGGCTCGTCGCGAGCATGGCGTACAGCACCGAGCTGTTCGATCCCGGGGCCATCGAGCGGCTCTTGGACCACCTCGGCCTCGTGCTCGTGGGCGTGGTGGAGGACGCCGAGCGGCCGATCTCCGAGATTCCGCTGCTCACGCCGGAGGAGCGGCGTCGGATGACCGTCGCCTGGAACGCGACGCGGACCGCCTACCCGCGCGACGCGTGCGTTCATGAGCTGTTCGAGGAGCACGTCGCGCGGGCGCCCGACGCCATCGCCGTCGTCGAGGGCGGTGAGGCGCTCACCTACCGCGAGCTGAACCGCCGCGCCAACCGGCTCGCTCATCGGATCTCCGCGCGCCGTGCCGGCCCCGACCTGCGCGTGGGCGTCCTCGCCGAGCGGTCGTCGAGCGCGCTCGTCGCCCTGCTCGGTGTCCTCAAGGCCGGCGGCGCCTACGTCCCCCTCGATCCGAGCTATCCGGACGAGCGGCTGCGCTTCATGTTCGAGGACGCAGCGGTGAGCCTCGTGCTCGGGAAGCGAGAGCTGGTGACGCAGCTCGATTTCCGCGGAGACGTCCTGTGCCTCGACGAGGACCACGGCGCGCCCGGCGACGATGCAAACCCGGCCATCCCTGCCGCCGCCACCGATCTCGCCTACGTGATGTTCACGTCGGGATCGACGGGAAGGCCCAAGGGCGTGGCCGTCCCGCACCGGGGGATCGTCCGCCTCGTCCGGGACACGGACTATGTTGCGTTCGGGCCGTCGGATCACGTGGCGCACGCCTCCAGCCTCTCGTTCGACGCGTCGACATTCGAGGTCTGGGGCGCGCTGCTCAACGGCGCACGTCTCGTCGTCGTGTCTCGCGAGACGCTCCTCTCGCCGGAGGCCCTCCCTGCGCTCCTCCGCCGCGAAGGCATCACCGTCCTGTTCCTGACCACGGCGCTCTTCCACCACCTCGCGCGTGTGAGCCCGGACGCCTTTCAGGGGCTCTCCTGCCTCGTCGTCGGCGGCGATGTGCTCAATCCGAAGCTGTCCAGAGAGGTGCTCCTGAAAGGCGCCCCGAAGCACCTCGTGAACGGCTACGGTCCGACCGAGAACACGACGTTCTCCACGGCTCACCTCGTGCGCGCGGTCCCGGAGGGCGCCGCCCGCGTGCCGATCGGACGGCCCATCTCGAACACGCGCGCCTATGTCCTGGACCGCCGGCTCCAGCCGGTGCCGGTGGGCGTCCCCGGCGAGCTCTACGTCGCCGGCGACGGGCTGGCCCGAGGCTACCTGAACCGACCCGAGCTGACCGCCGCGGCGTTCGTCCAGAACCCGTTGCCCGAGGAGCCGGGAGAGCGCCTGTACAAGACGGGTGATCAGGTCCGTTATCTGGCCGATGGGTCGCTCGATTTCCTGGGGCGGATCGATTCCCAGGTGAAGATTCGTGGCTTCCGCGTCGAGCTCGGGGAAATCGAGGCGGCGCTGTGCGCGTGCGCCTCCGTGCGCGAGGCCGTGGTCGTGCTCCACGAGCACGCGCCCGGCGACATGCGCCTCGTGGCGTACGTCGTCTCGGACTTCGGCCTAGGCGGCCCTCCGTCGCGCCCCCCGTGCGGGGATCGGTGGCAGGGAGCGGAGGCCGGCGTGGAGAGCAGCGGCCCCGCGTCCCGCGACCTGTCGAGGAGCCTGCGCCGGTCTCTGCAGGAGAAGCTGCCCGACTACATGATCCCGGCCGCGTTCGTCGTGCTGCCATCGCTGCCGCTCGCCGTGACCGGGAAGGTCGATCGCCGGGCGCTGCCGCCGCCCGACGTCGGCCGGCTGCACACCGGAGAGCCGGAGAGCACCCGCTCTCCGATCGAGCGCCGGGTGGCCGAGATCTGGGCGTCCGTCCTCCATACCGACCGCCCGGAGGTCGATGATGACTTCTTCGAGATCGGCGGAAACTCCCTTCTGGCGGCGCAGGTGCTCCTCCAGGTGCGGACGGTCTTCCACGTCGACGTGCCCGCGCGCCGGCTGTTCGAGTCACCCACCCTGGCGGGGCTCGCCCGCGCCGTCGAGGAGGCGCGGCGCTGGAAGGCGCGCGGCGCCGCGGCGTCGATGGGCGCGATCGACCTCCGCGCGGAGGCCGCCCTCGCTCCCGACATTCGGCCCTGCGGCTCGTTCGTCGACACGAGCGCTCCGCCTCGCCACGTCTTCCTCACCGGCGCCACGGGGTTCCTGGGCGCCTTTCTCGTGCGCGACCTCCTCACGCAGACGCGCGCCACGGTCCATTGCCTGGTCCGCGCTCCCGACGCCGCCGCAGGCCTGGCGAGGCTCCGGCGGAGCCTGGAGGCCTATTCGCTCTGGGATCCCGCGGCGAGCGCGAAGATCGTCGCTGTGCCTGGCGACCTGAGGGAGCCGCTGCTCGGGCTCACCCCGGCTTGCTTCGAGGCGCTCGCGCAGCGCATCGACGCGATCTACCACGCCGGCGCCGAGGTCAATTACATCAAGCCGTACGCGTCCCACAAGGCGGCGAACGTGCTGGGGACACACGAGATCTTGCGGCTCGCTTGCCGGCGCCGGACGAAGCCCGTGCACCACGTCTCGACGATCGGGGTCATCGGCCAGATCGGCTATTTCACCGGCGCCCAGACCGTGCGGGAGAGCGACGATCTCGATCGCTGGGTGGACCACCTCCACACGGACATGGGGTATTCCCAGAGCAAGTGGGTCGCCGAGAAGCTCGTGTGGATCGCGCGCTCGCGCGGGGTGCCCGTCACCGTCTTCCGCCCCGGGTCCATCCTGGGTCACAGCCAGACGGGCGCCGCCAACGTGACCGACTTCGTAAGCAGGATGATCAAAGGCTGCGTCGAGATGCGCTGCGCCCCCGATCTCCCCGCGCAGAGCAAGGAGCTCGTGACGGTCGATTACGTCAGCCAGGCGATCGTGCGTCTGTCCTGTCTGCCGGGCTCGCTGGGGAAGGCGTTCCACCTGGTGCCCCCGCCGCCTCAGCGGCTCGATCTGAACGGCTTCTTCGATCTGCTCGTCTCCCGCGGCTATCCGCTGGCGCGGCTGCCTTACGCGCAATGGTGCGAGCAGCTGCTGGCGCGGATACGGCGATCGGACGACAGCCCGTTCCTTCCCCTCCTGCCGATGCTGACCGAAAAGGTCCACAGTGACCTGACCCGATGGGAGCTGTACGCGCAGATGCCTGTCTTGGACTGCCAGAACACGATCGAGGGGCTGGCCGACACGGCGATCGCGTGTCCCCCCATGAACGCCCGGCTGCTGGACACGCTCCTCGCCTACTACCTGCGCAGCGGGCACCTGCGCGCCCCGGCGCCGGCCGAGAGCGGCGTGCGCAGGGCCGCGCCGAGGGCCCGCGGCCCGCAGCGATGGCAAGACGCCGCGCGCCCGCGGCGGGGCGCGCACCGCTGAGCGCGCCTCGCACGCGCGCCGCGCGCCCCTCGCGGAGGCTGTCCTCGCGGAGGCAGCGCGGGCTACCCGCGATCCTCTTCCCGCCGCACCTTCACCGCGCAGGCCTTGTACGACGGCTGCCGGGAGTACTGGTCGAAGGCCGGGAACGTCAGCTTGTTCGTGATCTCGTAGTGCATCGGCACGAAGATCTCTCCGGGCTTCACCGAGTTCGTGACGAACGCCCGCGCCTTGATCTCCGCGCGGCGGGACGCGATGACCACCCACTCGTTCATCTCGATACCGATCTTCTTCGCGTCGACCGGGCTCAGCTCGACGTAGATCTCCTTCGGATAGAGCCGCTGCAGCACCGCCGACTTCTTGGTCCGCGTCTGCGTGTGCCACTGGCTGGAGCTCCCTCGCCCCGTGAGCAGCGTGAACGGATACTGCTCGTCGGTCGGCTCTGGCAGCTGGCGGGGCGCCTGGAAGGCGAACTTCGCCTTCTGATCCGGGCGGTAGTACTGGCCGTCCTCGAACAGCCGCCGCTCGTTCGTCTCGAAGGCAGCCCCCTCGGGGTAGGGCCACTGGATGCCGCCGCGCTCGTCGAGCATCGTGTAGCCGTCGATGCCCGTGATGTCGCACGGCTGCCCCTTCGAGAGCCGCTTCATGATCTGAAAGACCGCCTCCGGGCTCTTCCACTCCTTGAACAGCTCGCCGCAGCCCCAGTACTGGGCGACCAGCTGGAAGATGTGAAAGTCCGCCAGCGCCTGGCCCGGGGCCCGCGAGACCTTCTTGACGAGGCCGATGCGCCGCTCCGAGTTGATGAACGTGCCCTCCTTCTCGGCCCACGAGGCCGCCGGGAGGACGAGGTGGGCGCGCTCCGCCGTCTCCGTCGTGGCGTACATGTCCTGCACCACGAGGAACTCCAGGCGGCCGAGGAGCTCGTGCAGATCCTCCTGGTTGATCCAGGAGTGGGCCGGGTTCGTCGCGATGATCCAGAGGCCCTTGATCTTCCCCTTCAAGATGCCTTCGATGATCTGGTCGTAGGCCAGGCTGTTCCGGGTCGGGATGACCTCCTCCGGAATGCCGAGGATCCCGGCGATCTTCTTCCGGTGCTCCTCCTTCGTGAAGTCGTGGCCGGCGAACAGGCCCGTCGTGTTGCTGAACATCCGCGAGCCCATCGCGTTGCACTGGCCCGTGATGGAGTTCGCCCCGGTGCCGGGACGGCCGATGTTCCCCGTCATCAGCGCCAGGTTGATGAGTGACTGCGCGACCCGCACGCCCTCGTGGCTCTGGTTGACGCCCATGGTCCACCAGAACGACACCCGCTTCCCGTTATGGATCTTCTCCGCGAACGACGCGAGCTGCGCCTCGCTGAGCCCCGTCGCCTCGGAGACGCGCGCCGGCGTGAAATCCTCGACGTGCGCCTTGAACGCCTCGAAATCGACCGTGTGCGCCTCGATGTACCCCGGGTCGATCCACCCGCGCTGGATGAGGATGTGGGCGATTCCGTAGAACAGCGTCAGATCCGACTTCGGATTGAGCGCATAGTGCGCCGTCGCCGCCATCGCCGTCTCGGTCTTGCGCGGATCCACGACGAGGATCTCGGGGCGGTTCTTGTTCTTGCAGAGCCGCTCCCACATGATCGGGTGGGCGATGCAGAGGTTCGAGCCGACGAGCACCACGACGTCGGACTCCTCGAAATCGCGGTACGTGTAGGGCGGCGCGTCGAACCCGAACGCCTCCTTGTACGCGACCACCGACGTCGCCATGCACTGCCGGGTGTTGCCGTCCCCGTGCAACATGCCCATCCCGAACTTCGCGAGCGCCCCGAGGAAGGCCATCTCCTCGGTGACGATCTGCCCGGTGCTGATGAAGGCGACCGACTCCTTGCCGTGCGCCTCCTGGATCGCCTTGAACCGATCGACGAACGTGCGCAGCGCGACGTCCCACTCCACGCGCTCCAGCTTCCCGCGCGCGTTCCTGAGGAGCGGCGTGGTCGCGCGATCGGTCGCGCGGAGCGGCGTGAGCGCCTCCCACCCCTTCGGGCACGCCATCCCGAGGTTCACGGGATAGTCGGTGTTCGGCGAGAGGTTGATCGCCTCTCCGTCCTTGAGGTGCACGTTCAGCCCGCACCCGGTCGAGCAGAACCCGCACACGACCGTCGTCGTCTGGTCGGGCTTGAGCCGCGCAGGCACCCTCCCGAGGCCGAACTCGCCGGGCGTGAGCAGCAGCTCGCGCGTCAGCGGCCCGTTGCGCTGCAAGAGGAGGTTGTCCGCCTGCTTGGGCGCCGGAGACGTCTTCTTCGCATCGCTTGCATCGCTGGTCGTCATCAGGAGAGCCCTCCGGGCATCTTGGAGGCGGGCGCCGCTGCGAAGAAGAGGTACCGCTCGAGGAACTCGCCCGCGAGGCAGAACAGGAACGCCACGACCGCCATCGCCATCAGAACTTCAGAGCTCACGCCGCTGTTCGGCGCCGAGAAGAGGCTGAGCGCCGGCAGGACGATCCCGCCGAGCGCCCCGCAAGCGAAGCGCCAGCCCGTCGCGCCCTTCAGCTCCCCCGTCATCAGGATCGCGCTTCGCTTGAGCGTCGAGTGGCTCCGCTTCCGCAGGTGCCGGAACATCGACAGCTCCACGAGCAGCTTGAGCGCCGTCGTCACGCACAGGAACGCGCTCAGCGCGCGGAAGCCCCGCGTCAGGAGCAGCGCCGCGTGCTCGGCGCTCAGGAGCAGCCCGATCATCAGGACCGTCGAGCTCCCGAGGATGGCCGCCGTTGTCGCGAACTTGAAGCCCGTCAGGGCCCCGCGCCAGTGCTCCCGCTGCGTCGCGGCGTACACCATCACGGAGCAGAAGACCCCGAGGATCCCGCTCAGCGCGACCGCATACGAGAGCGGCGCCTGCAGGTGCTCGATGGGGGGCAGCGCCGAGAGCACCGGGAGCGCCGGGAGGGCAGGCAGCCAGAAGGACGCCGCGTACAGCGTCGCGGCCCCGGCGAAGAGCGAGAACCCCAGGATCTCCCGGCTGAGCCACGACGTCTTGAGCCCCAGGAAGGCCCGGAACGCGAACTGCGGCCGGCCAAGGTGAAAGAGGCTCGCCTTCAGCGCGGCGATCCCGAAGACGAGCGCGAACGTGGCGCTGTGGCCGCCGAAATCACGCGTCGCCTGCGCGCCGAGCAGCTCGTTGAGGGCCAGGCTCACGCAGAACGCGCCCACCGAGAGCTGCGTCAGCACCAGCATCGCGACGAGCGGAGGGTGGGAGTGCTCCCGGCTCACCTGGTAGAAGTCCGCGGGGAGCATGTTGCGCGGGAGCGACTTCTGCGTCTTGTAGGTCGTCGTCGGGATCGTGATCTCCGGCGCCGCCGCCCCCGGCAAGAACAGGCTCGTCTGGCTCTCTTGCACGGCCTGCTGCTGGTCGACCATCGTGATCCGGATGGCGCCGTTCGGGCACGACTGCACACACGCCGGGGCCTCGTCGTTCGCCAGCCGATCGCTGCACATGTCGCACTTGCGCACGATCCCCCGCTCCGCGTTGAACTTCGGAGCGTCGTAGGGGCACATCAGGATGCAGTACTGGCAGCCGATGCACTGGTCATCGAGGTGCTTGACGATGCCGGTGATCGGGTCCTTCTCGTAGGCCTTGACCGGGCACCCCGTCATGCACGCCGGGTCCAGGCAATGGTGGCACGCCGTCGTCACGCTCTGCTGCGCCGGCGTCTGGGGCGTGCCGCCGTGGAGGAGCCCGACCGAGCGCCACACCTCGTTGTCGTCGAGGCCGTTCAGGCTGTGGCAGGCGGTGACGCACGCCTTGCAGGCCGTGCAGGCGTCGAGGTCGACCTCGAAGCCGTACTGCTGGCCGGGCTTCGGCTTCTCGAGCGGGATCAGGTCGCGGTAGTACTTGGACTGCGCCGGGAGCGCGTGCTCCTCGTGCATCCTGGAGAACTTCTCGACCGCCGTGAGCTTCTGCTGGTCGGCGAGGAGCGAGTCCAGCAGGCTCTTGTTGTTGTCGTGGATCTTCGGCGCCGAGTTGACGATGGGTAAGCGAAAGTGAGTGTCCGAGACCTTTGCAACGCTCATCGAAATTCCCTGTCTACCCGGCGCGGAAGCCCAGCCCCGAGAACTCCAAGAGAGACACCGCGAACGGCGGCGCGTCCGCCGCACGGAAGCGCCTGGCGCTGGCTCGCCAGGTCATCCCGTCAGCTCGCCGCCGCGAGCGGCTCCGCCGCGGCCTGGATCTCGACACGCCCGTCCCGGACCCGGAGGGGATACACGGGGATGCTCACGCCCGGGTCGTCCAGGCACTGACCCGACCGCAGATCGAAGTTCTGCTTGTAGATCGGCGAGGCGATCTTGGGGACGCCCCCCTTGTCCCCGACGATCCCGCGGGAGAGGACGAACGCCTTGCTGAACGGGTCGAAGTTGCTGATGGCGTAGACCTCCTCGCCCTCGCCGACCCGCACCAGCGCGATCTGGCGCTTCCCGACGAGCGCGCAGACCCCCGTGTTCGGGATGATGTCCTCTACCCCGCAGACGTCGATCCAACCCTGGGTCATGGTCTCGCTCCGAGGCGCTTCCGAAGTGTGCAGCTCGCTCATGACGGTTTCCCTCAGACAGGGCCCCTCGGCCCCGCTGTCAGATCATCTCCTCGACGACGTTCGACTTCTCCTGCCACGCCGCGGGGCGGTGCTGCGCGCGCTCGCTGACGAACACGATGCTCCGGTCGGGCTCGCCGGCGTTCACGAACTGGCGGAACTGCTTGAGCTTCTCGGGGTCGTTGACCGCGGCCTTCCACTCGCACTCGTAGGTGTCGATGAGGTGGGCCATCTCCTTCTCCAACTCATCGCAGATCCCGAGCGAGTCCTCGATGATGACCTGGCGGAGGTAATCCATGCCGCCCTCGAGGTTGTTGAACCACACCGACGTACGCTGGAGCCGGTCCGCCGTGCGGATGTAGAACATCAGGAACCGGTCGAGGTACTTGATGAGCGTCGCCTCGTCGAGATCCGAGGCGAAGAGCTGGGCGTGCTGCGGCTTCATCCCGCCGTTGCCGCAGAGGTAGAGGTTGTAGCCCTTCTCCGTCGCGATGATGCCGAAGTCCTTGCCCTGCGCCTCGGCGCACTCGCGCGCGCAGCCGGACACCGCGGACTTCAGCTTGTGGGGGCTGCGCAGCCCCTTGTAGCGGTTCTCGACCGCGACCGCGAAGCCCACCGAGTCCTGCACGCCGTAGCGGCACCAGGTGCTGCCCACGCACGACTTCACGGTGCGCAGCGCCTTGCCGTACGCGTGCCCCGACTCGAAGCCGGCGGCGATGAGCTCGCGCCAGATGTCGGGCAGCTGCTCCAGCCGCGCGCCGAACAGGTCCACGCGCTGGCCGCCGGTGATCTTCGAGTACAGGTTGTACTTCTTCGCGACCACCCCGAGGGCGATGAGCTGATCCGGCGTGATCTCGCCGCCCGCCACGCGCGGGACCACCGAGTAGGTGCCGTCGCGCTGGACGTTGGCCAGGTAGCGATCGTTCGTGTCCTGCAGCGGGAGGTGCTTCTTGCTCAGGATGTGCTCGTTCCACGTCGACGCGAGGATCGACGCCACCGCGGGCTTGCAGATCTCGCAGCCCTTGCCCTGGCCGTGGCGGGTGAGCAGGTCGTCGAACGTCTTGATCTGGTGGATCCGGACGAGGTGATAGAGCTCCTGGCGCGAGTGGTTGAAGTGCTCGCAGATGTAGTTGTTGACCGCGACGCCGGCCTTCTTGAGCTCCTTCTTCAGGATGTCGGAGATCAGCGTGGTGCACGATCCGCAGCCCGTGCCGGCCTTGGTGTGCCCCTTGATGCCGGCGACCGTGACGTGCTTGTCGTCGCAGATGGCCGAGCAGATGGCCTTCTTCGTGACGTTCAGGCACGAGCAGATCATGGCGGTGTCGGGCAGCGCGTCGACGCCGAGGCCCGCCGGCTTCGCGCCGTCCCGCGCCGTGACGATGAGGTCCTCCGGGTGCGGCGGGAGGACGATCTTGTTCTGCACGAGCTGGAGCAGCTGGCCGTAGTTCGCGGCGTCGCCGACCAGGATGCCGCCGAGGAGGAGCTTGCCGTCCGCGCTGACGACGAGCTTCTTGTAGACGTTCGACGTCGCGTTCATGAAGCTGAGCACGCGCGCGCCCTGCTGGGTCGCGAACGCGTCGCCGAAGCTCGCGACGTCCACGCCCATCAGCTTGAGCTTCGTGCTCATGTCGAAGCCGCTGAAGGTCTCCTTCCCGCCGGTGATGGCGTCGACCGCGACCTTGGCCATGTGGTAGCCGGGCGCCACCAGGCCGTAGAGCTGGCTGTTATAGCTGGCGCACTCGCCGATGGCATAGATGTCCGGGTCCGACGTCTGACAGCGCTCGTTGATGGCGACGCCGCCGCGGTTCCCGAGCGCGAGATCACACGCCCTCGCGAGCTCGTCCCTCGGGCGGATGCCGGCCGAGAAGACGATCATGTCGGTCGAGAGCTCGCTCTGGTCGGCGAAGACCATCCTCGCCACGCGGCCGTGCTCCGCGACGATCTCCGTCGTCGACTTGCTCGTGTGCACGTTCACGCCGAGCGACTCGATCTTCGCCCGGAGGATCGCGCCGCCGGCGTCGTCGACCTGGAGGGCCATCAGGCGCGGCGCGAACTCCACGACGTGGACCTGGAGGCCCATGTTCTTGAGCGCGTTGGCCGCCTCCAGCCCGAGCAGGCCGCCGCCGATGACCGTGCCGACCTTCGCGACCTTGGCGTAGGCGTCCATGGCCTCGAGGTCGTCGATCGTGCGGTAGACGAAGCAGCCCTTCGCGTCTTTGCCCTTGATCGGCGGGACGAACGGATACGAGCCGGTGGCGAGGATGAGCTTGTCGTAATAGACCGTCTTCCCCTTCGCCGACGTCACCGCCTTCTTCCGCCGATCGATCGAGACGGCCTTGTCGTTGAGATGGACCTGAATGCCCGCCTCCTCGTAGAGGCCGGGCTTGACCATCGACAGATCCTCGGCCGATTTGCCGTTGAAGAAGGCGGACAGGTTCACCCGGTCGTAGGCGAGCCGCGGCTCCTCGCAGAAGGTCGTGACGTTCCACTCGCGCAGGAAGCCACCGAGAACCATGTTCTCGATGAACTTGTGCCCGACCATGCCGTTGCCGATGACGAGGAGGTCCTTCTTCTTGCTCATGAAACCCACCTTTGGACCCGGTGAGTCCTTCTCACCGTCACTGCCGCGCTGCCGTCCGAACCAGGCGTCAGCCACAGTCCCGGACCAAAAACTGTGTACTGTGGGCTCTGTTTCGCAACTGTTTCGCAGGAATAAATTGTCGGCCCGACGGCGCGCTAGGCCTCTTGCAATCGCCTATGCCACCTCATGTTTCCTGCATGTTTCGCGGCCATCGGCGAGCGCAACAGGGCACCGAGCGAAGGCGGGACGCGACAGCGCCAATGAAAGGAAATGGGCGCACCGTTCAGAACTGGAATCGTCTGTTTCAGCGATGTATCGCGCCCCGGCGCGGCTGCATTGCACTTCTGAAATGGAGCGCGGGCCGATCAGCCGCGCGGGGCGGCTTCGGCGAGCAGGGACAGGAGCTGCTCCGTCGCGACCGGCTTGGTGAGGTGCGCGTCGAAGCCCGCTTCGCGCGAGCGGCGGCGGTCCTGGTCTTGCCCGTAACCGGACAGGGCGGCGATGTAGGAGCGCGTGAGCTCGGGCTCGGCGCGCAGGCGCCGGACGACCTCGTAGCCGTCCATCCCGGGCAGGCCGATATCGAGCAGGACGAGATCGGGCTTCGACGCCCGCGCGGCCTCGAGCGCCGCCGGGCCGTCGTGGGCCATCGAGACGGCGTGGCCGTGGAGCTGGAGGACGCGCCGGAGGCCCTCGGCGGCGTCGACGTTGTCGTCGACGAGGAGGATGTGGAGGGGGCGCGTCTTGGCGCGCGGAGGGGCGGCGCCGGGCGCTGGCGGAGCGGAGGCTTCGGCGGGCGCGCTCGGCGCGCCGGCGAGCGGGAGCCAGACGCTGATGGCCGTCCCCTCGCCGGGGCCCCCGCTCAGCGCTTCGACGCGGCCGCCGTGCAGCTCGGCGAGCCGCTTGACCAGCGTGAGCCCGATCCCGAGGCCGCCCTGGGAGCGGTCCAGCGTGCGCCGGGCCTGCATGAACGGCTCGAAGATGCGCGGGAGCAGCTCGGCGGAGATGCCGACGCCGGTGTCGGTCACCCGGATCCGCGCGTCGCCGGCGATCGCGGCGCAGGCGAGCGAGACGCGGCCGCCGGGGTTCGTGTACTTGATCGCGTTGTTGAGGAGGTTCACGACGACCTGCTCGAGCCGGACGCGGTCGCCGTGCACGAAGACGCCCGCATCCACCGACAGGACGAGATCGTGCCCGCGCTGGACGAGCAGCGGGCGGACCGACTCGACAGCGGTCTCGACGACCGAGGCGACATCGAGCCGCTCCCGCTTCAGCTCGATCTTGCCCCGCGTGATCCTGGAGACGTCGAGGAGATCGTCGACGAGCCGGACGATCGTCTTCACCTGCCGCTCGAGGGTCGCCAGGATCTGCCGGTCGTCGCGATCCGCGCGCTCGCCGGCGCTCATCTGGGCGCTCATTTGCAGGAGCTCGAGGCCGGTGGTGAGGGGCGCCAGCGGGTTGCGGAGCTCGTGCGACAGCATCGCGATGAACTCGTCCTTGCGCCGGTCCGCCTCGTGGGCCTCGCGGTAGAGCCGGGCGTTCTCGAGGGCGACGCGCCGCTCGCGCTCGACGAGAGCGGCGCGCTCCTCGTGCAGGCGGGCGCGCTCCATGGCCTGCGCGCACTGGCGCGACACCGCGACCAGGAACTCCTGCTCTTCCCGGTCGAACGGGCGCGGCTCCGCGAAGCTCAGCCCGAGCACGCCGATGGGCCGCTCCTGGACCACGAGCGGGAGGGAGCAGAGCGACACGGTCGCGCCGGCCAGCACGGCGCTCGCGATGCGCGGGTAGCGGGCGGAGCACTCCTCGCGCGAGCGCAGCCAGACGGGCGCGCCGGTCCGCAGCGCGTCGGTGAGCGGGAGGGCGGCGTCGAGGGGCATCTGCCGGAAGCGCTCGACGGTCTCGCGCTCGTAGCCGACCTCCTTGAGGCACTCGAGCTCGTCGCCCGCCGTCACGACGATGATCCCGGCGTACGCGCCCGCGGCGGCGACGCCGATGTCGACGACGACCTGCGCCACGGCCTCGCTGGTGAGCGCGTCGGCGAGCGCCGCCGTGATCCGCTGGAGGCCGGCCATGCGCTGCGCCGCGCGCTCGGCGGCCCGGCGCGCCTCCTGCTCGGCCAGGAAGCGCCGCCGCGCCTCGGACTCGGCGTCGCGGGCCATGTCGTAGAGGCGCACGCGCTGCAAGGCCACCTCGATGCGCTGCGAGAGCTCCTCGGCGAAGGCGAGATCGGCGGCGTCGCAGGTGCGATCCACCTCTGCGGACGCGAGCGTGAGCGCCGCGAGGACGCACCCGTCGCCGCGGATGGGCACGATCACCGCGGAGCGGCAGCCGAGCTCGCGCAGGGCGGCGAGCTGGTCCGCGCCGGCCAGCGCGTGGCCGGCGAGGTCGGGGAGGAGCCGGCCGTGGCCGCCGTGGAGCACCTCGTGCAACGGCGATGGCGGCGTCCCGGGCGCCGGCGGGGGGTGGCTGCGCCGGGCCAGACGGGCGGCGAGCTCCGCCTTGGCCGGATCGGCGTGCGCGACGACCCGCGCGTGGACGGAGCCGTCCGGTTCGAGCGTGTGGACGGCGCACAGATCGGCCACCGAGGCGACCGCGAGGGCCGCGACGCGCCGGAAGCCCGCGTCGCGGCCCTGCGCCGGATCGAGCGCGGCCGACGCGTCGGCCAGGAAGCGCCGCGCGTCCTCGGCGCGCTTCTGCTCGCTGACGTCCGCGACGAGCGCGAAGAAGCCGCGCACGTCGCCGCTCGCGCCGAGGTGGGGAATGTACTGGATGCGCACGTGGCGCCGGCGGCCCTTCGGGTAGGTGAGCCGCGTCTCGAAGTCCTGCGGCCGTCCGGCGAGCACCGCGGTGATGTGCGGCTTCACGGCGGCGTAGGCGGCGTCGCCGATCACCTCGCGCACCTGCCGGCCGACGACCGAGCCGCTGTCTTCGCCGAACCAGCGCTCGTAGGCCCGGTTGGCGACGCCGTAGCGCTCGTCGCTGTCGATATACGAGACGAGCGCCGGCAGGGCGTCCAGCAAGCGCTGGAGCTGCTCGGCTTCCATCGTCACGCTCGGCTCGCCTGCGCTCATGAGGCCGCTCTCGTGCGCCGTGGCGGGGGCTTCCGGCCTACGCATCTCGGCGTAGGCATATCCGCAATCCTCGCTGGTCGCCACTCGTCGGTTCCCTGCGGTCCGGCTCGAGCGTGCTATGGTCGCCGCCGATGCGGATCCTCGTTGTCGGCGCGGGCGCGGTGGGCGGCTATTTCGGGGCGCGGCTCACGCTCGCTGGGGAAGACGTCACCTTCGTCGCGCGCGGCGCGCACGCCGAGGTGATGCGGTCCCGCGGGCTCATCGTCCGCACGCCGTCCGGCGAGCTGCGCACTCCCCCGCTCCGTGTCGCCCCGCTCGACGGGGCGCGCGGGCCGTTCGATCTCGCGCTCATCGCCGTGAAATCGCCGTCGCTCGCCGCGGTGAGCGCGAAGCTCGCCGGGCTGCTCGCCGCGGACGGCCTCGCCGCGCCCCTCCTGAACGGGCTCGACTCCGAGGACGTTGTCGCGCGCGACGTCGGCGCGCCGCGCGTGATCGCCGCGATCGCGTACATGTCCTCGGGCGTCGCCGGGCCTGGCGAGATCGAGACGCTCGCGCCGACGCGCGCCGGGCTCGCGCCCTACCGGCCCGGGCAGGAGGCGCGGGTCGAGGCGACCGCCGGGCTGCTCGAGCGCGCGGGCATCCCGGTCCGCCGCGGGGCGGACCACCGCGCCATGCTCTGGGAGAAGATGGTCTGGAACGCCCCCTTCAATGCGATCTGCGCGCTGACCGGCCAGCGCGCCGGCGTGGTCGCGGAGCGGATGGAGGACCTCACCCGGGCGGCGATGCTCGAGGTGATCGCGGTCGCGCGGGCGGAAGGGGCGGAGATCTCCGAGGCGACCGCGGACGCGATGCTCGCCCTCACGCGCTCCGAGTTCCCGCTCACCGAGCCCTCGATGCTGCAGGACGTGCGGGCCGGCCGCGCGACGGAGGTCGATATCCTCCAGGGCGCGGTGGTCGAGCGCGCGCGCCGGGCCGGGGTCGACACCCCGGTGCTGCGCACGCTCGCGACCCTCGTCCGCGGCCTGTCGCCGCGGGCGAACGCGCCGTCTGCGGGCCGATAGACAGGCCTCGCGCTCGCGACGGAACCGGTGATGGCGACGGCGGCGCGCGCCGCTTCCTGGGCGCGTGGGAGCCCTGGGAAACGCGTCGTCGCGACCGCCACCGCGCTGTCTCGGGTGCTTCGAGGAAGGGGAGTGGAGCGCGAGGCGCTCATCTCACCTCCTGGAGTCGAGAGGAGATGAGATGAGTGCCTGTCTTGAGACTCAGCGATCAGGCGCCGCCGCTGCCGCCCGCGCCGCCGCTGCCGCCGCTGCCGCCCGCGCCGCCGCTGCCGCCCGCGCCGCTGGTGCTGGCCGCGCTGCTGGTGCTGGCCGCGCTGCTGGTGCTGGCCGCGCTGCTGGTGCTGCCCGCGCCGCCGCTGCCGCCCGCGCCGTCGCTGCCGCCCGCGCCGCCGCTGCCGCCCGCGCCGCCGCTGCCGCCCGCGCCGCCGCTGCCGCCCGCGCCGCCGGCGCCGCCGGCGCCGCCCGTGCCCTCGTTGCTCAGCGGGTACAGCGGGTCGAGGCAGAAGAAGCCATCAGGCGTCTCGGCGCACTCGTCCGGTGCCTTGCAGTCGCTGTCGTCCTCGCACGGCACCTTGTCGAAGATGCAGATGCCGTTGTCCGGGAGGCGGAAGTCCTCGCAGCGGGCGTTCGGCAACAGGCAATCGTCGTGCGCCTTGCACGCCTTGGTGCAGGCGCCGAAGTCGCCGGCGCCGACGACCTCCGTGAACTGGTAGAGGCAGAGACCGTTCTCGAACCCGCCGCAGTCGGACTCGAACACATCGCCGCCGAAGCCGCAGAACTCGGTGCATGCGCCGACGTCGCCGGGGAAGCCCACGCAGTGTCCGGCGCACGGATCCTCGTCGGCTTCGGGGTCGCACGCGGCCCCCATCGGCAGACCCTCGTGGGGCGTGTCGACGCACGCGTTCTGCCTGGGATCGCAGCTGCGGCCGGAGTCGGAGCACTGGGAGTCGGATCCGCAGTTCGGCATGCAGACCGACACGCCGTCATCCACCTCCTCACAGCGCAGCTCGTCGCGGCCGTGGCACTTGAGCGGGTCGAGCTCCTCGTCGAGGGCCGTGATCTCGGGCTCTCCGAGGACGCAGCCCAGGTAACAGATGTCATTGATGCAGGCGCTGCCCTCGCCTTCGCAGTCGCCGTCGTCGACGCACTCCATCGTGCAGTACCCGCCCGCAGGACCGGCCTCGCCGTCCGACTCCAGGGCGCACAGGCCGTCCGGCCCGCAGTCGGCGTCGGCCGTGCAGCGGGCGCCGAGGAACTCGGCCCTGCTCCCGCCCGCGCTGCTGCTCACGGCGCCCGATGACGAGCTCGTGGTCGAAGAGGAAGAGCCGCCGCCTGCGCCCCCGACCGAATCGTCGTCGCCGCAACCGATGAAGCCTGCAGAGAAGGCGACCGAGGTGAGCAGGATCGCCGAAATGCGTTGCACTTTCATTACTGTCTCCCGAGCCAGGAGGCCCTGCCCACATCGGGCGCGCCTTCATGTGATTTCGGGACGGTAACGGAATCGGTGCGGCTCCGCCATACCGGACGGGCGGGGGCGCGCTCGATGTCGCGCTCCGCGGAAAGCCCCCGTGGGAGCGGATGGCGCTCCAGGTGGGCCGGGATCAGGACGTCAGTGCGACGACTGATGGTCTATTTTTCAGGTGATACCCGACTGGACCGCTACGCGGATTTCGTGATTTTTGACACGTACCGTACGGCCCTCGGGTCGGCGCCGGTGAGCGGCCAGCGATACCGGAGGTCGATGGCGGGCTCCCGTGCCAATCGCCGTCCGCAGGAATGCGACGCGCTTCTGCAGCGGCTCGACGAGGGGCACATCCAGGTCCGGCGGCCACCTGGCCGGCCGGGATCACCGCGCGCGGCGTGGGCGCACAGGCTCGCGCGGCGCGGGCGCGGGCTCCGCGCCGGCGCCGCCGAGCGGCAGCGCGCGCTGCGCGCCGACGTCGTAGATCAGGTGGCCGGCGCCGTCGGGCCGGGCGGCGGGGTTCAGCGCGTGCGGGGCCTGCGCGCCGGGGCCGAGCAGGTGGACGACCGCGAGCCCGCGCGCGACGAGGGCGTCGGCGATGAGGCGGCGGTGACACCGCCACCAGAGCGTCTCGGCGCACAGGAGGGCCATTCGCCGTCCAGCGCGCGCTTCCGCCTCGAGCTCGGAGAGCGCGCGCTGGAACGCGGCGGTCTCCATGTGATCGGCGTAGGCCCGGAAGCTCGGGTTCTCCCAGGCGACGTGCGGCGAGTCGGCCTGCCCGGTCCGCCGTCCGCCGAGGGCGTCGCCGCGGAAGACGTAGGTCACCCCGAGCCGGGGCAGCGCCTCGGCGAGCGCAGCGCGGCCGAGGTGAGGGGAGCGGCTCGATCCCGGGAACCTCCGGACGTCGATCAGCGTGTCGGCCGGCCCCTCGCCGAGCAGCTCGACGAGCTCCTCCACGCTGCGGGTGCCGTGGCCGACGGTGAAGACGGTGTCCACGGGGAAGAGCTTTGCGCCCCGGCGGCGCGCGGGCAACGCCGGGAGCGGGGCGCCCGCGCGCGCTACCCGATCGAGCGCAGCAGATGATCGAGCGCCCGGCGCTCCTCCGCGTCGGTGACCGACTGGAGCGCCCGGTTCACCTCGCCGACGGCGGCCGCCGCCAGCAGCGCGACGGCCGCCGGGTCGGGCGCCCCGCGCGCGCGCAGCCACGCGAGCGCTTCGTGCTCGGTGTTGACGACGATGTGGCTCCGGCTCGCGTCGTAACGGATCGGCCGCCCTGAGCGGCCCTCGACGACGGCGCACACCGGGGATCCCTCGAGGTTCATCCGGACGATGGCCTCGTGGAGCGCGGCCGCGAGCGGGCTCCCGGCCGCCGCCTCCTCCCCCTCGGGCGTGGCGCCGGGCACCGGCGCCGCCTCGCCGCCGAGCAGGCCGAGCACGCTGCGCCACAGCGCGATCGCCCAGGCCCGCGCGCCGCTCGAGTCGGGCGGCGCCTCCGCCGCGGGCGCCTCCGCGCCGCCCGCGGCCGCGGGCGCCTCCGCGCCGCGGGCGCCCGCGGCGGGAGGGCCCGCGCTCGCGGGGGGAAAACCCGTCCCGGAGGCGGGCTCGATCTCCGCCGCGAGCGCCACGGCCGGGGCGGGCGTCGCCGCGAGGGCGCCGAGCTCGCGCAGCGCGCCGGGGGCGGCGCGGTGGCGCAGCACCTCGACAAGCGGCGAGCCGTCGTCGAGCAGCACGAACGGCGGCGAGCCGTCCGGGAAATCGCCGTCCGCGCTCCCCCGGCGATCGGAGATCCACAGGCAGCCGCTCGCCGCGAGCTCGGCGCGGACCGCCGCCGGGCCGACGCTCTCCCCGGAGGCGGTCCGCGCCGCGAGCTTGCCGCCGGAGAGGCGGCCGAGCAGGTGCAAGTTCCACAGGTACGGCGCTGCGGCCGCCTGATCCGAGAGCTCGGCCGCCATGGAGGCCGCGGCCTCCATGGCGAGCTCCGCGATGGCGTCCCAGCGCGCCTCGCGCAGCGGCCACACGAGGAGCCTCCCCTCGACCGGCGCGAGCGGGGCCACGCCGGTCGTCCCGGGGCCCACGCCCGTCCCGCAGCGCAGCGCGACGGGGGTGAAGCCGCCGCCGTCGCGCTCCTCGCCGCCCCCGCGGCCCTCGCCGAGGATCGCCGCGGAGGGCGCGGCGACGAGCACCTCGGGCGCGCGCGGCCACCGCGCGGGCATCCACAGCGCGCCGGTCACGAACAGCGGCCGGGGCCAGGTGATGGCGACGTCGATCCACCGCGTCGCGAGCGCGTCGCCGGGCGGCGCGAGCCGGGCGCGCAGCCACCGCGCGGCGGCGTCGCGCACCGCCTGCCGGAGCCTCGACGCGTCCCCGCGGGCCTTGAGCCCGTCGAAGGCGCGGTTCGGCTCGAGCGCGTCGTCGTTGACGGCCGCGCACAGGGGCCACCCGTCGCCGGCGTCGAGCGCGCAGAGCGGGCGGCGCCCCACGTGCACCGCGATGCCCGCCGCCCCGGTGTGCTCCGGGGCGAGCAGGCCGATCTCGCCGTGCGCGGGCGGCGCGCCCTCCTGCGCGCCGGCCGGCCGCTCGAAGGGCAGGATCACGAAGCACGCCGCGCGCGCGGCCGCGTCGAGGCCGACGGCGGCGAGCGGCGGCGCCGTGAGGCGCTCCTCGGCCGCGCGATCGCGCGCGACCGCGTCGGTGATATCGTTGACGATCACGGCGGTCGCGAGCTGCAGCCGCTCGGGCCTGCTCAGCGCGAGGACCGGCCGCTCGTAGCGCTGCTTCGGGTAGGGCGGCGGCGTCGA
The DNA here is from genome assembly GCF_051520435.1 of Sorangium sp. So ce363. Taxonomy (NCBI): domain Bacteria; kingdom Pseudomonadati; phylum Myxococcota; order Polyangiales; family Polyangiaceae; genus Sorangium; species Sorangium sp. So ce363. Next base: position 11,808,821 of record NZ_CP150333.1, read on the forward strand.
GGTGCACAGCCACTCGGCGCGCGGGTCGCGCCGGAGGTCGTCGAGCGAGAAGAGGGTCCCCTCGATGTCGTGGAAGAGCTGCGCGCGCGCCGCCTCCGCGACGACGCGCTTGCCCTGGGCCAGCGTCTTCAGGACGGCGCGGCGCGCGTGGCCCCGCGCGAACGGCGGCAGCTCGTCGAAGCGCGGCGCCAGCGCGATCAGGTGGCGGCCAGCGGCCTTCGCGAGGCGCGTCAGGATCGCGCGCGAGGCGTCCCTCGACGGGTCCGCCGCGCCGGCGCGCACGAGCAGGCGGAGCGGGATCGGCAGCTCCACCTCCACGCGCCGCTCCGCGCCGTCGGGGCCGACGAAGCGGGCGTCCGACACCGGGCCCTCGACGATCTCGATCTCGCCTTCGAGCCCCGGCACGCCGAGCGCGGCGGCGCTCACCCGCAGCAGCGGGTGCGAGGGCGCGCCCGGCAGCGCGAGCGGCGCGCGCGGCGGGCCAGCGGCTCCGCGCGGGCCATGCTCCTGCAGCGCCTTGCCGGCGGACGCGCGGCGCTCCTGCTCGGCGGCGGCGCGCTGCCGCCGCGCCGGCACGCCGCTCTGCGCCAGGAGGGCGCGCCCGCCGGCCCACCGCATCAGGGCCGCGCGCTCTCGCGGGTTGCGGGCGACGAGGGGGTGCCAGGAGAGCGTCTCGAAGCCGGGCGCCGCGTCGAGCACCGGGATCGGCGCGGGCGCCGGGTGCGTCTCGTCGAGGGTCTCGAGCGAGCACGCGACCTCCTGGCCGCGCGCGTCGAGCATCCCGAGCAGCGGCAGGCGCCGGATGCGGGCGGCGAGCTCGCTCGGGGCCGCCTTGAGGGGCGCGCTTCTGAGCGCCCGCGCGCGCGCCTGGAGCGCCTGCACGCTGTCGAGGAGGTAGGCGCTCACGCGGGCGTCGGGCCTGCCGCGCGGATCGCCCCGCAGACCGAGCCGCGCGCGCGCCGCGGCGTCGCCCTCCAGCGCGGCCACGAGCGCCTCGCAGAGCGCGCACTCGATCGCGTGGACGGCGGCGTTGTTGCGCGGCGACAGGAGGCCGTCCCAGGCGCTGTTCGGCGCCGCCGCGTCGTCGTCGATCGCGATGGCGGCGGGGCTGAACAGCGGCGCGGCCTCCAGGGTGGCGAGGGGCCGCGACGCGTGGTGCCACACCTCCACCATCGCGTCGCTCGGCGTGGCGAGCGCGAGGAAGCCGGGGCCGCTGACCTCGAGGACCGGCGCGCCGGCGGGGATCGCCCCGAGCCTCTCCAGGGACGCCGCGAGCGCGCGCCGCCGCGCCGGCCCTCGCGCCGCGAGCTCGTCCTCGGTGAAGAGCCCTGGGGCGTAGGGGACGAGCTCGCGCTCCGGGAGCGCGGCGGCGAGCCAGTCGAGCTCGCGCTGCGAGACGGCGAGCACCGGCCTCCGGTCGGGCGCGCGCCCCCGCGCCTCGGGCGGCGCCGTGCAGAGGCCGCGCGTCGTCCGGGAGAGCACGGAGAGGCCGTTCAGGCTGACGAACAACCCCGCTGTGAGCGTGGGCCAGATCCGCGCGTCCAGGAGGCCTTCGAAGCTTGAGGGCGCGAGGCCGTCGTCCGGGGCCGGCGCCGCGCCGCCTCCGCGCCCGGGGCCGCCGTCCCCGGGGCCGAGGCGCGGAGGCGCGCAGAACACCGCGCCGATCGCGGCGCGCAGCGCGGGCCTCACGCGCGCAAGCTCGCTCTCGGGCGCAGGCGCGGATGTCGTCGAGCCTGCGCCTGGCCGAGCGTCCCCCGGGCCGAAGAGCCGCTTCGCCTCGCGGTCGGCCGCGGCGAGCGCGACCTTCAGCGCGTGGCGGACGGCGCGCCAGAAGCGCGCGTCGCGCTCGACCCCGTCGTACGCGAACCGCGGCTGCACGCGCCCCTTCCACGCGAGCGCGATCTCGACGGGCAAGGGGACGGCGGCGGGATCGAGCTCCACGGTCTCGAGGTGCCGCCCCTCCACGAACACCCGGACCTCCGCGCCGCGCGGGGGCTCGCGGGCGTCGGCGAAGACCGCGAGCTCGCCGCGGAGGCCGGCGAGCGGCCCTTCGTCCACCTGGAAGGCGTCGCGGAACGCGTGCTCCGGGGAGGGCGGCACGACGGGATCGCCGGTCGCGTGCAGGAGGAACGCCCTGCGGCGCTCGGCGCCGAGCTTCGCTTGCTCGATCATGGCCTCGGCGTCGGCGAGCGGGAGCCCGGCGAGCGCGCGCTCGACGAGACCCCCCGGGCTCCAGACCACGTCGCCGGCCCAGGGGGCGAGCGCCTTCGGGAGCCTCGCGTCGCCGCGGAAGAGGAAGAGCCGCGGCGCATCGTGCGCGTCGAGCGCCGCGAGCGACGTCGGCCGCCCGCGCCCGTCGCGGAGCAGCGGGAGCTCGCGCACGGCCTGCGCCTCGGAGGGCAGCTCGGCGCCCGTCCGCGCCGCCCCGGTCGCGACGCAGGCGAAGGCCGCGAGCGCGTCCGCGAGCCGGCCGCGGTCCTCGTCGACGACGAGCGCGCCGTCGGGGACCGCGCCCTCGCCGCAGACGAGCGCGGCGAGGGCCTTGATGGCGTCGAGCAGCGCGCCGGCCGCCGCCTCGCGGAGCCGCGCGCGGAGGGGCGCGTCCTCGCGCACCGCCGAGCGCGACGCGTTGGTGGCCAGCGCGTCCGCGTCGACGACGACGCGGACCGGGAGCTCGACGCCCTGGTAGGGCGCCGAGGGGAACCGCGGATCGAAGCTCCAGCGCTCGCGGACGAGCCGCACGCCGCGCTCGAGGTAGTCGACGGCGGGGAGGCCCGAGGGCAGGGGAGCGGAGATGGGCGCGGCGAGGGGGCGCGAGCGGGGCGCCGAGCTGGCCGGACCTCCTTCGGGCTCGGGGGGCGCGACGATCTCCAGCGCGGCTCGGCGCGCGCCGCGCACGTGGAACGGCACGCGCACGAGCACCGCGAGGTCGCTGCTCGGGAGAGCGCGGCGCAGCGGCTCGCCGGCGAGCGCGATCGGGATCGGGAAATCGCCGGTGGCCGCGGCGAGGTGCGCCAGCTCGGGCGGGCTATCGCCCGTGATCGCCCGGCGGAGCACCGACCAGCCGAGCCTCCGCCGCACCTCGATGCGCAGGCCGGCCGCGGGCATTCCGGGCGGCCTCGGGACCTCGTCGCAGGCGGGGCCGGCGGCCGGCGCGGGGGCCTCGGCGGGCGCCTCGATCAGGGCGGGCGTGAAGCGCACGCGCGTGCAGCTCGCGCCGCTGGCCTCGCTGGACGGCCCCGTCGTGAGCAGGTCGACGCGCGCCGGGCGCAGCCCGAGCGCCGCGTTCACGCCGAGCGCGAGCAGGCGGAGCCTCCGGGACGCGGCGTCGGGCGCGGCGTTGAGCACGTGGTCGAGGAGGCGCGCCAGGGCGGGCCCGTCGGGCGGCTCTCCGTCGAAGGTCACGACGACGTCGTCGGCGTCGTAGCGGAGATCGATCTGCGTCGCGCCCCCGGCCGCGGCGGCGCGGACGAGCTCGAGCAGGTAGAGGTCCAGGTCGACGAGCAGGTGCTCCCTGAGCTTCTGGACGGCGCGGCGGGCATCGACGCGGATCGCGCCGCGGGCGACGACCCGGCTCACCGCGGCGACCCCCTCGGCGCGGGGCGCGCGCCGCCTGCGGGCGCCCTCTCGCCGCGCGCCGCCCCCGCGCGCGGCGGCGGGCTCGCCGAGAGGTCGAGGAGCCGGTCGCTGTCCTCGGGATCGAGCGGCCCCTTGGCCTCGACGAGCAGCGCGCGGGCGAGCAGGTTGCCGGCGGTCACCGCGTCGATGGCGGCGCGCCTGCGCGCGAGGGCCACGGAGTCGCTCTCGATGTTGAGGTAGAGGGCGTGTCCGGGCGGGAAGCGCGCCGCGCGGCGCACGACCTCGCGCGCCGCGTGGCAGCTCTGCTCGGGCCCGGCGCGCTCCCCGCTCCCGGGCAGGAGGAACCCGCTGCGCTGGCGGAGGGCGCCCTCGACCTGGCAGAGGCTCACCCGGGCGACCCCGTGCCGGGCGCGCGCGAGCGCGTCGGCGATCACCTGGAGGAGCGCGGCGTCGGCGGCGCGGGCGCGTTTCGGCTCCTCGCGCTCCTCGCGCACGAGCAGGTAGGCGGCGTGCGCCTTCTCGACGCGCGCCGCCGGGAAGCACCGCTTCAGCAGCGCCCTGGTCGCGGGGTGGTTGCACAGCACGACGGGCAGCCCGCTGCGGGCCATGGCCGCGGTCAGCGCGTCGGATCGCCTGGCCACGAGCAGCGGCTCGCGCCCCGGCGCGAGCGCCCGGAGCCCCGCGCGGCTCCGGTCGCCTGCGACGGGGCTCGCGAGCGGGAACGGGATCTCGTCCGGATCGAGCGCGGTCGGCGGCGACAGCGCCGCCTCCAGCATCGCCGCGTAGGCGGCGGCGCCCTCGGCCTCGCCGGCGGCTGCCGCGGCCGCGGCCTGCGGGAGGCGGGCGGCGAGCTCGCGCCGGAGCGGACCTTTGACGAGCTCGCGCACGCGCGCGATCGCCTCCCAGAAGGCGTCGTCGCGGCGCACGTTGTCGCGGCTCAGCGTGTGCTGGAGGTGGGGGCTCATCACCTTGAACCGCACGCCCGAGAGCCCGCTGAAGAGCTCGTCCGCGGTCTCGAACAGGGTGAGCCCGCGGTTGTAGAAGCCGGCGAAGCTCTGGCCGTTCTCGACGGCGGGGTCCCCGCTCGTGGGCTGTGCGAGGTGCTGAGCGCCGGCGGAGGGGCCGACCACGACGGTGGTCTCTTCCTCGACGGCGGTCACGGAGACGGGCGCTGCGACGGCGAGCGGGGCGTCGATGCGCAGGGCGCCCGTCCGGGAGCCCCCCTCGTGGTCTGCGATGCTCAGGGTGATCTCGCGGTCGGCGTGGCGGCACCAGCGGCGGAGCGCGGCGTGCGCGCGGCGCGCGTGCTCCACGAACTCCTCCCGGTCGAGCCGCTGGATCAGGGTCACGCGCGTGCCGCTGCCCTGGCGCGGGCCGGCGTCCTCGAGCTCGTAGCTCGTGTCGCTGTGCAGCCGGAGGAGCCATGCCTTTCCGTCGCGCCACGTCTCGACGTCGACCTGCTCTGGCTGGAGGGCGAACACGGAGACGAAGCCGACGCCGTATTTCCCGATCTTCGTCGCGTCGCCTTCCTTCGACGAGCGGAAGAGGGTGAGCAGCGGGCCCTCGATGTCCTCGCGGCTCATGCCGCACCCGTCGTCGGTGACCGAGGTCGCGCACGCGCCGGGCAGCGTCTCGACGCGCACGGCGATCTTCCGCGCGCCGGCGTCCATGCCGTTCTGCACGAGCTCCCGCAGGAAGGCGTAGGGGTCGGCGAACTGCTGCACCATGTCGGCGACCGGGCCCGGGGGCGGCGGCGGGGGCGCGGCGCGGTCCTCGCGAGAGGAGCGGTAGGGGGCCATGCGTCCTGCGAGGCTATCACACGGGGAGAGCCGCGGTTGGAAGGGTGCCTGCGGGGCTGGAGGGGTGGAGTCGCCGCGAGAGATCCGAAGTCCTGGGCGGGAGGGCGGGAAGGTTGTTGGGGGGCCTCTGCCGCGCGGCGCTCGGGTCGAGTCCTCTCTTGGTCTAGCGTGAAGCCTTGTGAGCGGATGCACGACCTGCGTCAGGACATCAGCCCGAGCCTGAAGAGCGCATCGGACCAGAGCGGCCAGAGCGTGCGGTAGGGGTGGGTCGCCAGCACCACGCCGCCGCTCGGCAGGCGGCGGACGTGGAACCGGGCGTGATCGACCAGGAACTCGAAGTGGTCGAGGGTGATGTCGACCTGCGAGAGCGGCGAGCCGTTGCCTGTCTCCGTGCCCTGTCCGTCACGCCCCCTGAACGGGAGCGTCCTCTCGTAGATCTCGCGCGCGCGCGGCTCTGCGGCGCGCCACGCGCCATCGGGCTTCTCCGCCGCTGCTTCGAGCGCCTCGAGCAGGGCGGAGGGCGGCGTCGCCAGCGCCTTGAGAACGGTTTCACGGGAGAGCGAGCTCGAGTGCCCGCTGCTATGTCTCAGCGCGACGCACGCCCCAGGCGGCGCGGCTTCCACCACCCGCGCGCGGAGCGCTTCCAGCGGCAGGCCCGCGATGCGCGACACCCTCTCCTTGTCATGGAGGCACAGCCACGACAGGGCGAGATCGCGCGCGACGTCGCGGGCGTCTGCGTTGTACGTGGCGCACATGGCCACCGGGGCGAGCCAGGTCCGCGCCGTCGTGCAGCCGCCGGTCGGGACGCGTCCGCTCGCGTCCGGCGCGCAGAGGCGGAGCAGGACGTCGTCGATGTCTTCCAGCGCCATGTGCCACGCGAGCACGGCCTCGGCCTGCACGGATCGCGGGCCCCTCCCCAGTGCGAGGTCCATGTGCATGGGGCAAAAGTCCTCGATCTCGCGGGCGTGCATGTGGATGGGGCCCATCGGCTTGAGACGTTCGCTCCTGTCGGTATAGCCGCGAAGGATGCAATGGACGAAGTGTTCGTAGCTCAGCGACGCGACGAAGTAGGCTTCGGCGTCGGTGCGCCCGAAGTGGGCGCGGAGCATGCTGACCACCTCGTCCACGGAGGTCGTGTTGCACTCCGTGTCGCGATCCATGATCGCGCGGATACTGTACTGGGGCTCCTTGATGAGGGCGGACAGCGCCGCGCCGAACGCATCGACCCGCTGTGCCTCGTCACACCAGGCAAAGAAAAACGGCCCTTCTCTCATTGCTCGATCATCCTCGTGGTGTAGCCTGCGTCAGGACATCAGGCCGAGCGCGAAGAGCGCGTCGGCCCAGAGCGGCCAGAGCGTGCGGTACGGGTGCGTGGTCAGCACCACGCCGCCCTTCGGCAGGCGGCGCACGTGGAAGGGGGCGTGATGCTCGATGAATCGAGTGTGTGCGCCCGTATTCACGATCACGTCCTCGGTGGGCGCCCCCTCCTTCGCTGCCTGAATGGTCTCGAGCGCGATCGGCTCGATCGCGCGCCACGCGTCGTCCGGCACAGCGGAGGCTTCGAGTGCTTCAAGCAGCGTGGCCGGCCGCATGGAGAGCGCTGCAAGGACTTGCTCGCGCGTCAGCTCGGCGTCGCCTGCGAGCGCGACGCGCGTGCCGACCGGCAGAACCTCGCCGCGCGCGCGCAGCGCGTCCTCCCTCTCTGTGAGCTCGATGGTCTTCCTCCAGCGCGCGCGCGGATCGGCTTCATCGCGCACGAGCAGCCCCATCCTCTCCCTCTCTGCGGAATCCTCCAGCTCGGCGTGCTTGCGCGCGCGCGCGACGGTGCCCGCGACCGCGATCCGCGTCCCGTGCGGCGCGGCCTCGACACGCGCTCGAAGCGCATCGAGCGAGTTGCCTGCGGCGCGCGCCACCTTGTAGCCCTCGTGGACGTGCACCCATGAGAGGGCGAGATCGCGCGCGACGAAGGAGTCCGCGTGGTAGGTTGCGGCGAGCTCGATCGGTGGACCCCAGGCACTGAGGTCCGAGCACCCGCCGGTCGTCACGTGTTCGCTCGAGCAGACACGGACCAAGAAATCGTTGATGTCCTGCTGAACATGCACCGACATCACCGCGGCTTCGACCTCGACGGAGCGGGCGCCGACAGCCACGTCGATGCGGCGTGGGAGCAGATCGAGATGATCGCCGCTCGATGCGCTCAGAGGACCGTCCGGGGACCGGCGCTCGTGCTTGTCGTCGGCGCAGCCGACGGTGAGCGGGATGCCGTGGCCGAAGCTCGTCATGGTCCAGAAGCTCGCTCCGATGCGCACATCCGTGCCGAAGGCCGAGCGAGCCACTGCCACGGCTTTCTCGACGGGAAGTACGGCGTAAGACCTATCGGGACCGGCGAGCGGATGGATCGAGAGCCTGACGAACCACCCCGGCATGACGAGGGCGGACAGAGCAGCCGCAAACGCGTCGACCCGGTGTTCCTCGGCGCACGCCGCATACAGGCGAAGGGGCTCCTCCCTCAGCGTACGATAGCTGCTTGCGCGACTCACGACGCGATGCCCTCCGACCTGAGCGGAATGGCTGCATCATTTACACATTGCTGACGGACCATTGGTTTCCCTTCGTCACGGAAGCAGGTCGGCCACCATCGCGGCCCTCTTGCCGGCCTGCCCCAGCCGCCGTTCCCCGGGTTTGATCCTGGCCCATGGCGTCACGGCCTTCCGAGCGTGTTGCTTGGCTTGACGTCATGACATCAGGCCGAGCACGAAGATCGCATCGGTCCAGAGCGGCCAGAGCGTACGGTACGGGTGCGTGGCCAGCAGCACGCCGCCGCTCGGGAGCCGCCGGACGTGGAAGGGGGCGTGCTCTTCGAGGAAGCGGGTGTGCTCGCGCGTCGTGACGTCCACCCAGAAGGCGGGGGGGACCTCCCCCGCGGCTTCGTCCTCGAGCTGGTGGCGTAGCTCGAGGAGCTCGCGCGCCTTCGGCTCGGCCGCGCGCCACGCCTCGTCGGGCACCGCCGCGGCCTCGAGCGCTTCGAGCAGCGTGGCCGGCGGCGTCGCGAGCGCGTTGAGCACGGTCTCGCGCGAGAGCGAGCCCGTGAGTTCGCTCGTGCCTTTCATGGGCACGCGCGCGCCGCGCGGCGCGGCGTCGACACGCGCGCGGAGCGCCTCCAGCGACGTACCCGCGATGCGCGAGACGCTCTCCTTGTCGTGCAGGCTCACCCACGACAGGGCGAGGTCGCGCGCGAGCTCCGCGGCGTTCGCGTTGTAGGTCGCGCACATCTCGACCGGGGCGATCCAGTCCTCCTTGTCCGTGCAGGCGCCGGTCGGCACGCGCCCGCTCGCATCCGACGCGCAGAGGCGAAGCAGGAGGTCCTCGATGTCGCCCTGGACCACGTGGTAAGCCGCTGCGGCCTCGGCCTCCACGGAGCGGGGGCCTCTGCCCACGGCGAGCTCGTCGGGGTAAAAATCCTTCTTGCGTTCGCCCGCCTTGACCTCGAGAGGGCCGTACGGATGGTCATCTTCGCTGTCTTCGGGATAGCAAGCCAGGCTGAACACCATGACGCGCTCTGATTCGCGCAGCATCACGCCGGATGATAGGTGAGCGCTATTCCGTCCTCCGAAGTTGGCGCGGACCGTGGCAAGGACGTCTTCGACGGAGCGTGTTCTGCACGTTATGGTCGCACTCATACCCAGGCTGACGAGATCCCCCGGAATCATCAACGCAGACAATGCTGCCGCGAACGCATCGACCCGTTCGGACTCGTCGCACCAGGCGAAGAATTGAGGTCCTGAATAGCTCATAGTCGGATCACCATGATGGGTTTGTTGAAGCCCTCGAGGGTAACGGTCTCACCAGCATCCGAATCGAACAGGTAGCCGTCCTTGACGGTGAACTTCTTCGGTTTGAACTTCGCCCCCTGCTCCATGATGAGCTCGACCCGCTGCACGTCGCCAGCGAGCCCCCACTTGTCCTTCAGCGCCCTCATCGCATTCAAGAGCTGATCGCGCACGTCGAAGGCGTCGATCGTTCCGCCGCCCTTCGCCTCGCTCAGGATGAGCTTGTGCCCGCTGGACACCGACAGGAAGTCGGGCGCCTTCCCCTCGATGGTACCCGTCCGTGACTCCCTCGGAATGTCGAGCACCCTGCGCACCCCGTCGTCGCCGACCCCGACGAGCGACCTGCCGTCGTCCACCAGGAACTTGGCCGCTTTCTTCTCGAAGATGTCTATTTTTTTCTGCTTGGTGACCGCCCCGCGGAGGTTCTTGTACCCCCTGACGCGGTTCGTTTTCACGATCTTGGCGAACGCCTCCTCGATCTCGGCGATCTCCCCAGCCACCCGGATCGCGGACGGCCGCAGCCCGCTGGCGGTCTTGATCACCCGCCACATCGGCCCGACTGCCCCGAGCCCGAACCCCACCCCCGAGAAGATCCGCTCCTCGTCGCTGAGCTCCTCCCCCGACGGCAAGCACCACGCCTTCCCGGTGACCGCCTCGCACAGGTCGAGCGCCGGCCCCACCACCGGCACGAACCCGACCCCGATGCGGGTCGTCGCGTGGACGAGCGTCTGCATCACCTCCGCGTACGCCCCGAACCCCTCGGCGACCGTCGACATCGCCCCCGCGAACGCGCTGATCGTCTGGTAGAGCTGCGTCTGCTCCAGGTCGAGCCCGTCCCCCGTCCACTGGTTCAGGCTATCCTTCATCTGGTCCGCGAGCGCGTCGAACCGCGGCTTCAGCACCGTGTCGACCTGCGCCCGCAGGTCCGCCGGCACCGGCGAGTCCACGAACCAGTCCGACGCATCCATGAACCGCCGCACGACCGCCGTGATCCGGTTCTGCGCCTTCAGGAACGCGTTTGTCTCCGCGAGCGACACCCCCATCCGGTCGCGCAGCGCGATCTCCAGCGCCGCGCTGTTGGCCCGCCACGCCCGCACGTTCGCCACGAAGTCCGCCCGCGCGACCACCACGTCGCCGCTCACGTCGGCCTCCAGCGCCGCGATCACGCCGTCCGCATACGCCGCGTACGGGTCTCTCCCCTCCTCGAACGCTCCCTCTACCTCGGCGATGTCCGGCACCTCGACCCACGGCACCTCGCTCTCCCCGAGCGCGTACGCCCACGGATCATCCGGATTCCACCCCTCGGCGCGCGCGTCCTGCGTCGCGAGGTCCGCCACCTCGTCGGCCTGCGCGCCGAACTCGTCGATGAGGCGCCCGAGCTCGTCCTCCAGGTCGCTGACGCTCTTCTTCAGGTCGTCGACGAGCTGCTCCATCGCCGCCCGCGTCGCCGGGTCGACCACGTCCTCGTACCGGTCGAGGATCGCGTCGAGGTCGGTCCGCGAGATCTCGTCCAGCGGCCGGTTCACCAGGTCGTGCAGCTCCAGATCGAGCTGCCGCAGCAGGTCCATCCGTGCCCTCAGGTCCGCGACCCTGGCGGCGTTCCGGAGGATCGCCCCCATCAGCTTGCCGAGCGCGACCTCCAGCTCCGCGATGTCGCGCGCGAGCGCGGGGTTGATCTCCGCGAGGCTCAGGTCGACGTCGGTGTCGCCCTCGAAGCCGGTCCCGTCGCGGCGGATGTCGAAGAGCGGTTTGTTCAGCCCGAGCGGCTCCGAGACGAGGTGCACCACGTCGTGCGCGTGGGTACACCAGTCGCCGCCGTTCACGTGAACCCCGAAGTGGAAGTCGTTCGCGCCCATGCGCAGCAGCACCGAGTCGAACTCCGCCTCAAGCGTGTTGCTCGCGGAACCGTCGCCGTAAATCTCCACCGCGCCCGGGATCCCATAGGTGGGCAGCGGCGTCTGGTTCACCTCGAAGATGGCGGCGCCCTCCGTCTCCAGCTCGGGGGCCGCGCACGAGGTGGCGTCCTGGCGGCTCATCCACAGCACAGTGTATGGCGTGGTGGCCCAAGCGAACGACGGCGCCAGCACCGCCAGCACCGTGACCACCGCGACCAGCTTGTGGAACACGGCAGCGCTCCGGCCGCGCAGCGCAACGTCCTTCGAGCCTCTCATGTCCCCTCCGCGCCGCGCACGGCGGCGTCATACGCGATCGCGGCGCCCTTCACGTCGCCCGCGTCGAGCCTCGCCTGCGCTGCGTCGAGCTCCGCCGCGGCCATCCCCTGCTCCCGCAGCGCCGCGAGGCCTGCTGCGATCTTCTGCGGCAAGCCCGTCCTGAGCTCGGCCTCCGCGGCGTCGAGCTGCCCTCGGAGCGCCGCGCACCCCGCCTCTCGCCACGAGGACGACGCCGCCTCGCAGAGCGGCCGCATCTGCACCAGCGCCAAGAGCTCCCCGCACCGCTCGGCCAACAGCGGCAGCCCGAGCCGCTCGCTCACAGGCGGCGCCGCCGAGAGCGCCGCGACCCGCGCGCGCGCTCCCTCGCCGAACACCTCCGACGCCTTGAGGCTCCGCGCCCGCCCCATCGCCTCGCGCGCGTCCTCGTCCGCCTCCAGCGCGACGAGCGCCTGCCGGCGCAGCGCGATGCCCCCGAGCAGCGCCGTCGCCGTCGCGTCGCTCCGGGCGACCCGCCGCTGCGCGTAGCCCAGCATCGCGCTCAGCGAGCGCAGCGCCCCCGACGTCATGTCCGGCACCACCGCGCCGTGCGTCGCAAGGACTTCCTTATGCGGCGCGATCGCCTCGTCGAACGAGACCGCGAGCGCCTGGAGCTCCGCCGACAGCGTCATCACCTCCGCGGCGAGCTCGCTCGGCGCGCGGCTCGCCTCGCGCGCCGCCGCGAGCACCGCCTGCTCCACGCCGTCGAGCTCGTCGATCGCCGATCGCGACGCCTGCGCCGAGAACGCCGCATACGCCGCCGTCTCCGCCGCCTCGGTCGCGCGGTAGGCGGCGAAGCGCGCCGCCGCACCCGCGTACCTGGATTGCAGCGGCGCGCCCTCGTCCCTGGCTCGATCGAGGATGGCCTGCACGGCAGCCATCGCCTGCTTGTCCGCCGCGATCGCGGCGATGAGCGGCTCCCTCTCGGCGCTCGCCTTGCCGGTCATCGCCTCGTTGAAGTTGTCGGCTGCATGGATCGGCTCTGCCTGGAGGGCCTCCTCCTGGCTATCCCTGATCAGCCGGAGCAGCTTACTGAGCTCGCCATGGAGCGTCGCCCGGAGCGACTCGGCGTGCTTCTTCTCGTCGCGCACATAGGACACGACCCGATCGATGGTGTCGAACCAGGCCCCGAGCTCCGCCTCGTTCGCGATGAGCTCCTCGGGCGTCACTCGACCCGACCACCGCGCCCACATGAATATCGGCAGCTCGCCGTCCGCCTCGGCCTTGCTCCACGCGCTGGCCGGGCCCTCGCTCGCGTCGACGCAGTGCTCGACGACGCCGGTATTCGGTATCGCGCAGATCCTCCCGCTCAGGGGCTCCTCGCGATCCCACAGGCACCCAGACGACGCTGCCCCATACGCAAGTGCGGCTACGGCCGCCACGAGGATCGCCTTCTGTCGCCCCGTTCTCCTTCTCATGCGCATTGCCTCCACCCCGAGATTTTTCTCGCCCGCGCACGCTCGCTCGCACGTCCTCCAGGTGCAAGCGTCCACACCAGACCGGTAGGACATTGCTCGGCCCTGGATCGCGCTCCGTGCGCCATTTCTTCCGTCCTTGACGCATGTACCGCTGTTCGGGCCTTCCCCGCACACGCCGGCGCTGATGAGAGCGGGCGCTGCGCGCCGGGAGGCCAGGGGCCTCACCTGCGCGACACCACGGCAGCGCTCGATGATGGATGAAGGGGAAGCGATGAACCGCTGACGCTCGAATCTTGGTCGGGTCGGGCCGAAGCAGCGAGCAGCAAAAAAACGACGCGCGGAGGACGGCGAGAGCTCGACAATCCTCTTCCAATCCCGGGAGCTCCCATCGTAACTTCCGCTCTCATTGCCGCCGTCCGGCTTTGCCGGCCGGCAGGGAGGAGATCCGCATGGAGTATTCGAATGAAGTCCTCGAGGCCACGCCGGAGCGCGTCACCAAGTTCTTGATGGGGATGGGCGCTGTCGCCGCGATTCGCACGTTGATGGCCGAGGCGGGGATGACCGATGACGATATCTTGGAGGGGCGCGCGCTCCTCCTCGACGTCCTCGCCGCTCCCCGGAGGAGCAGCGCGGCGCCCGATACCGCAGATGCCAGGGCGCAGCGCGCCGCGACCGCGGAGCTCGACCAGTGGGATGAGCCCAACTTCGCCCGTTATGGCGCCGCGCTCCGCCGGCGTTTCCCCGACGTGCACGCTCACGTCTTCAAGGACCTCGCGCCCTCGACCGGCACCGCCGCCGTCCGGGGAGTGGCCACCTTCCTCGCGCGGCTCGACGCCCTCGAGAGCGGCGCCGACCCGGACCGCGCCGGGACGAAGCAGAGCGACAAGAAGGCCGTCGCGTTCCTCGCGACCCGCGGCCTCGACAAGGACGAGCGCAAGCGCTTGAAGGGGCTCGTCGACGTGGCGCTCGGCCCGACCTCCCCGCTGCCGGAGACGACCGAGCTCCCGGAGACCGCGCGCCGGCAAGAGGCGCTCTCCAAGCTGCGCGCCTGGTTCGACGAGTGGTCGACCACGGCGCGCGCGGTCGTCAAGAAGCGGGGCTACCTCATCCGCCTTGGCCTCGCAAACCGTAAGGCGCCCCAGCGGAAGCCCGCCGCCGCGCCATCCAAGCCGGGCGAACCGCTCGACGAGACCGACGCGACCGATCTGGAGTAGTCCAGCACACCAATCAGGGCTTCCGGAGCGCGCCCGAGACCTTCCGGCGCGCTCCGGAAGCTTCCGTCGCGAAAACGAAGCCCTCCGGCGCGGTCCTGAGCACGACATTTCGCGGACTTGCAGCTCCCGTCCTGGTCCCGGCGCCCTTCGGCGCCCGCCGGAGGACGAAATTTCCCGGCAAATTCAGCATCGCGCCCCGCGCCGGAAGCTTCCGGCGCGCGACCGAAGCCTTCGTGCCGGTGACGGACACCTTCGTGCCGGTGACCGAAGGCTTCGTGCCGACGGCGGAGCCCCTCGCGCGCACTAGGGAGGCCCTCCAGCACGCGACCGATGCCTTCATCGGCTCCGATCCAGCCCGCGGCGGCGCCCCGCCCCCGCCTGCTCCGGCGCCGTTATCCTACCCGGTGCTTCCGGGTGGAATGCCCCCCCACCACGCCTCGGTATCGACGCGAACCTGCTGCTTTCGTTACGCTTGCTGATCCAGCCCATGACTCGTCCCGAAGATGCTGCCCGGAAGAACATCGACGACGCGCTGAGGACTGCCGGCTGGGCCGTGCAGGACAGGCAGGCGATGAACCTCGATGCGGCGCATGGCGTCGCCATCCGTGAGTTCCCGCTGAAGCGCGGACACGGCTTCGCCGACTACCTGCTCTACGTCGACGGGGAGGCGGTCGGCGTGATCGAGGCGAAGGAGGTCGGCACCACGCTCACCGGTGTGGAGGGGCAGACCGAGAAGTACTCCGCCGGGCTCCCGGACCTCCTGCCGGCGCCGGTGCGGCCGCTGCCGTTTCTTTACCAGTCCACCGGCGTCGAGACGGCCTTCACCAACCGGCTCGACCCCGACCCGCGCAGCCGCGCCGTGTTCCACTTCCACAAGCCGGAGACCCTGAGCCGCTGGATCACCTCGGAGCCGGTCTACCTGCCCCGCGTCGATGGGCGTCCCGATCCGCTCAGCCAGCGTCCCGCGTCCTTCCGCACGCGGCTGCTCACGTTCCCGGACGTGCCCGAAGCGGGCCTGCGGGTCGCGCAGGTGCGCGCGGTGCGCAACCTCGAGGTGTCCCTGCGCGACAACCGGCCACGGGCGCTCATCCAGATGGCCACCGGCGCGGGGAAGACCGTCGCGGCGATCACGTCGATCTACCGGCTGATCAAGTTCGGCGACGCGAGCCGGGTGCTGTTCCTCGTCGACCGCGACAACCTCGGTCGCCAGGCGCTCAAGGAGTTCCAGCAGTACGTGACCCCGGACGACGGTCGGAAGTTCACCGAACTGTACAACGTGCAGCGGCTGACCTCGAACAAGCTCGATCCGGTCGCGCGCGTCGTGATCACCACCATCCAGCGCCTGTACTCGATGCTGAAGGGCGAGGCGGACCTCCCGCCCGGCGCGGAGGAGATCGGCCTGGCCAGCATGAGCGAGCTGCTCCGGGAGCCTGTGCCGGTCGCCTACAACCCGGCGCTGCCGATCGAGGCGTTCGACGCGATCTTCGTCGACGAGTGCCACCGCAGCATCTACTCGCTCTGGCGGCAGGTGCTCGAGTACTTCGACACCTTCCTCGTCGGCCTCACGGCAACGCCTGCGAAGCAGACCTTCGCCTTCTTCCGCCAGAACCTCGTCATGGATTATGACCACGAGCGGGCCGTGGCCGACGGGGTGAACGTCGACTACGACGTGTACAAGATCCGCACGCGCATCACGGAGAAGGGCGCCACGGTGGAGGCCGGTCCGGAAGAGATCGTCGGCCGGCGCGACCGCGAGACGCGCCGGGTCCGCTGGGAGCTGCTCGACGACGACCTCACGTATGACGCGGCCGCGCTCGATCGCCAGGTGGTCGCCGTCGACCAGATCCGCACGGTGGTTCGCACGTTCCGCGACCGGCTCTTCGCCGAGATCTTCCCTGGCCGGCGCGTCGTGCCGAAGACGCTCATCTTCGCCAAGGACGACAGCCACGCCGACGACATCGTGCAGACGGTCCGGGAGGAGTTCGGCAAGGGCAACGAGTTCTGCGAGAAGATCACCTACAAGACGGGCACCGCGCGGATCGTCGAGAAGCGGCTCGGGCCTGATGGCAAGGAGATCGAGGAGATCACGTACAAATCGAACGGGCTGAAGGCAGAGAACTTGCTCTCGTCCTTCCGCAACAGGCACGACCCGCGCGTCGTCGTCACGGTCGATATGATCGCCACGGGCACGGACGTGAAGCCGCTCGAGATCGTGATGTTCATGCGTGCGGTGAAGAGCCGGAACTTCTTCGAGCAGATGAAGGGCCGCGGCGTGCGCGTCATCAACCCGACGGATCTCCAGGCGGTCACGCCGGACGCGCTCGCGAAGGACCGCTTCGTGCTGGTCGACTGCGTCGGCGTCTGCGAGACGGATCTCATCGACGCGCTGCCGCTCGAGAAGAACCGCACGGTGGGGTTCGAGAAGCTGCTCGAGGCCGTGGCGCAGGGGAGCACGAAGGTCGACGTCCTCTCGTCGCTCGCGGGGAGGCTGGCGCGCCTCGACCGGCGGATCGGCGCGGAGGAGCGGGCCATGCTGGCGAAGCTGGCCGGGGGCCAGCACCTGGCGGAGCTCAGCGCGAAGCTCATCGAGGCGATCGACCCCGACGCGCAGGCCGAGCGCGCCCGCGTGGTCGCGGGGCTGCCCGCGGGGGCGGCGCCGCCCGCGAGCGTCCTGGAGAAGGTGCGCAAGGAGATGCTGCGCGACGCGGTGCAGCCGCTCCGCGCGAGCCCGGAGCTGCGCAGGGCGCTCACCGACGTCAAAAAGAGCCTGGAGCAGACGATCGACGCGGTCACGAAGGACGAGGTGACCGCGGCGGGCTTCTCGGACGAGGCGAAGGAGCGAGCGAAGGCGCTGACGAGCACGTTCGAGGCGTTCTGCCAGAAGCACCGGGACCAGATCACGGCGCTCCAGATCCTCTACAGCCGCCCGCACCGGCAGCGGCTCAAGCCGGAGGACGTGAAGGCGCTCGCCGACGCCATCAAGGCGCCGCCGCGGCAGTGGACGCCAGAGGTGCTGTGGCGGGCGTACGAGACGCTGGAGCGCGACAAGGTCCGCGGGGCGGGGGCGGGAAGATTGCTGACGGATGTCGTGTCGCTCGTGCGGTTCGCGCTGCACCAGGAGGAAGAGCTCGTGCCCTTCCGCGAGCGGGTGCAAGAGCGGTTCGAGCGGTGGATGACGCAGCAGGCGAACCAGGGGCGGAAGTTCTCGGCGGAGCAGCGGGCTTGGCTGGAGGCGATACGGGATCACATGGCGGCGAACCTGGAGATCTCGTTCGATGATTTCGAGTATGCGCCGTTCGCCGGGATGGGCGGCGTGGGGAAGGCGGCGAGGGTGTTCGGGGCGGAGCTGGAGAAGGTGATGGAAGAGCTGAACGAGGTGTTGGCGGCGTGATGGAAGGAGAGCTGCCGCGTGGGTGGTCATGGACGTCACTCGCTGCGATCGCGGACTTGAAGGGAGGCATCACGAAGGGACAGCGTCGTGCGTCGGGCGAGCGACTACAGCTAGTCCCATACCTTCGTGTCGCCAACGTGCAGCGTGGCTATCTCGATCTTGCTGAGGTTAAGGAGATCGAGGCTTCGGTTGCGGAAATCGACGAGCTTCGTCTTGTCCCTGGAGATGTGCTTTTTAACGAGGGAGGGGACCGAGACAAGCTCGGTCGAGGGTGGATCTGGAATGGAGAGCTTCCACTCTGCATACACCAGAATCATGTTTTTCGTGCCCGAATTTGCTTCGGGGTATTGCATCCGAAGCTGTTGTCTTGGTATGCTAATACGCTCGGCCAGAAGTACTTTCTTGAGCACGGAAAGCAGACCACGAACCTTGCTTCGATCAATATGACGAAGCTTGGAGCGCTTCCAGTTCCAATTCCCCCGCTCCGCGAGCAGGCTAGAATTCTGGAGGAGGCAGAAAAGTACCTGTCGGACATCGACGCCGGGGCGGCTTCACTCGAGCGGATACTCGCGAACCTGAAGCGCTATCGCGCCTCTGTTCTCAAGGCTGCCTGCGAGGGGCGGCTGGTGCCCACTGAGGCCGAGCTCGCGACAAAGGAGGGACGTGAGTACGAGCCTGGCGACGTGCTGCTCCGGCGCATCCTGGAGGAGCGCCGTGCCCGTTGGGAGGCAGACCAGCTCGCGAACATGAAGGCCAAGGGGCAGGTGCCTCGCGACGATCGGTGGAAGGCGAAGTACGAGGACCCCCAAGAGCCAGATACGAGCAAATTGCCCAGTCTGCCAGCGGGGTGGGCATGGACGACCGTGCGACAGTTGGCGTTTGTTGCGAGTGGAAGCACGCCGAAGGGGATCGATTCCAGTATCAGTTCAGAAGGCGATATTCCTTGGTTTCGTGTGAGCGATATGAATCTTCTGGGGAATGAGCGAGAAATGCGAACCGGTAGTTCGTATGTTTCGCGGCGGAGCTCCGTCGAACTTGGATTGAGAATCTTCAGGGTGGGTTCAATTGTTTTTCCGAAGCGAGGCGGCGCGATCGCGACGAATAAAAAGCGATGCCTGGTTGGTGAGGCTGCCTTAGACCTAAACATCATGGCGGTTGAACCAGTCGCGATCGCTAAAAACTGGCTTGTGGCCTGGTTTCAGCGGCTGGATCTTAGTAGCATTGCTGACGGATCGAACGTGCCCCAGATTAATCACGGTGACGTGGAGCCGCTTAACGTCCCATTGCCACCCCTGGCCGAGCAACTGCGCATCGTTGCGGAAATCGATCGCCACCTCTCCGTCGCCGATGAGACCGAGCGAGTCGTTCGCGCCCAGCTCGCCCGCGCCCAGCGCCTCCGCCAATCCGTCCTCAAGCGCGCGTTCGAAGGCAAGCTCGTCCCGCAAGATCCGAACGACGAGCCGGCGAGCGTGCTGCTCGAGCGCATCCATAGCGACCAGATGACGACCGAGCGCAAAAAGCCGCGGCGTCAGGCCACACGCCGGCATGCCTCGGACACGGAGGTAGAGCCTTGACCTACTGGCTGGGCAGTTTCAACGGTACCACCTACGCAGAGTTCCAGAAAGCCGAAGCCAAGGTCCTGGGCTTTCGCACCGGTGCGCAGAACGAGGCAGCATTCAAGAGGATCAAGCCCGGCGACACGTTCATCGGCTACATCACCGGAGTCGCGCGCTGGGTCGCGGTGCTCGATGTCATCGGACCCAGCAAGACGAAGGCAAAGATCTGGAAGGACGACGACTTTCCCCTCCGGCTCGATGTGCAGCCTCGGATCCTGCTCAAGCCGGAGCACGGCGTGCCGCTCGACGATCTGGAGGGCCGCGTGGACTTCTATGCGGACGCCTCGCTGAAGGGCACGTTCAAGGGCTTTCTGCGCAAGTCGCCGAACCGCTTCCAGCGCGACGAGGACGGCGCGCTCATCGTGAAGCTGATCCAAGGCGCGCAGAAGAAGCCCGTATTTCGCCCGGTTCCAGCCTGGAAGCTCGCCCGGAAACTCCGGTATTACGTCGAGCAAGGCGAGGGAGGTCGCAAGATCGAGGCCCACGTCACCGTGCCCGAGCCCGAAGAGCCGCCGGCCCCGGTGCATGCCGCGCCGGAGGACGAGGGACCCGCGGCGACCACGCGGCACACGGAGATCCAGTGGACGCTCCTCACGCTCGGCGCCGAGATGGGTCTCGACGTCTGGGTCGCGCGCAACGATCGCTCCCGAACATGGAAGGGCAAGAAGCTCGGCGAGCTTTCTCGCGTGGTCCAGAAGCTTCCCACGCAATTCAACGAGCCCACGACGCGGACGATCGAGCTCATCGACGTGCTCTGGCTCAAAGGCAACTCGATCGTCGCAGCGTTCGAGGTCGAGTGCACCACGTCGATCTACTCCGGCCTGCTCCGGATGTCGGATCTCCTGGCCCTCCAGCCGAACCTCGACATCAAACTCTACCTTGTCGCGCCCGAGGAGCGCCGCGACAAGGTCGAGCAGGAGATACAGCGCCCGACCTTCTCGCTTCGCGAGAAGGCGCTCCCCAACGTGTGTGGCTTCCTGCCGTTCAACAAACTGTGCGAAACCGTCGAGGGGATTCGTAAGCTCCAGCTCGCGTCGTCCCTCCAGCCGAACTTTCTCGAGAAGGTGGCAGAGTACTTCACTCAGGAGCCCGACACCTGACGCCCCGCCCTGCACGGCGTCGCCAGTTCGCGCTATCCTCTCGCAGCCGGTTCCGGCCGAGCCACGACCCCGAAGGAGCCCGCCGTGCCCATCGTCCACCACGCAGTCCGCCTCTCCAGCCCCAAGGGCTTCGGCCATCGCATGCCCCCCGCGCCGCTGGGCGTCGCCCTCAAGCAGGTCGACGTCGCGGTGCGACGCTCCGTGCTGATGGCCTTCGAGGGGCGAAGCGTCACGGCCGGACGGCCCCGGGCCTGGTTCAATGCCGCCTGCGATATCCGGCTCGTCGACGTCGAGGGCAACGACGACACGACCCTTCACTTCGAGGCCCCGAAGCTGGGCGAGGCCGCCGCGGAGCTCTACCTCCAGACGGAGCTGTGGCCGACACGGCCTCCCCCCGGATGGACGGGGTTCGACGTCCTCGCCGGGGTTCTCCAGGACGTCGGCGATGGCAACCCGGACAGCGAACGCTTCGATCGACCCCTGCTCCAGCACCTCGCTCACTTCGGTCGGCTGCTCGACGCCGGCTTTGACGCGCTCCGGGTCGAGGAGCACCGGACGGGCGTTCCGGGCGAAGCCGTGCTCGACCGGGCTACGGTCGAGGCCGCGAGAAGGCTCAGCGCCTCCACGCCGAGGGCCCAGGCCGTGCGCATCGCTGGACTCCTCGACATGGTTCGGGTGAGCACCCAGTCCTTCGCGATCAAGCTCGATGACGGAGAGGAAATCCGGGGCGTGCTCACTGCGGGGAGCGTGGACGCGGCCGGCGTGCTCCTGAACCGTCGGGTCCTGGTCCATGGCCGGGCGGTGTACCGCCCCTCGGGGCGCATCCTTCGGCTCGACGCCGAGAGGATCGAGGATGGAGAAGGGGTCTCCGGCTTCTGGTCGAGGATCCCCAAACCCATCTTCGGTCGTCGCATCGATCCGAGAGCTCTCTATCGGCCGCAGACCGCAACCACCGGTGTCGGCGCGATCCTCGGGAAGTGGCCGGGCGATGAGACGGACGAGGAGTTCGACCAGGCAATCCTGATCACGACGGACAAGGACTTCGACCCACTTCACGGCGAGCTCATCCAGCGCGTCTACTTCGAGTGAAAGAAACAGGCCCCTGAACGTGTCGAACCCCTCCGCCCAGATCGTCCAGAAGCTCTGGTCCTACTGCAACGTCCTGCGCGACGACGGCCTCTCCTACGGCGACTACGTCGAGCAGCTCACGTTCCTCCTGTTCCTGAAGATGGCGCACGAGCGCACGCAGCCGCCGTGGAACCACAAGCCGTTCATCCCGGCCGGTCACGACTGGCCCGCGCTGCTCGCCAAGGACGGTGACGCGCTCGAGGTCCAGTACAGAAAGACGCTGGACCACCTCGGCCGGCAGCCGGGCATGCTCGGGCTCATCTTCCGCAAGGCGCAGAACAAGATCCAGGATCCGGCGAAGCTGCGCCGCCTCGTCGCGGACCTCATCGACCGCGAGCAGTGGACGACGCTCGACGCCGACGTGAAGGGCGACGCCTACGAGGGGCTGCTCGAGAAGAACGCGCAGGACACGAAGGGCGGCGCGGGGCAGTACTTCACCCCGCGCCCGCTCATCCAGGCCATCGTCGAGGTCATGCGCCCGGGGCCCGACGAGACGATCTGCGACCCGGCCTGCGGCACGGGCGGCTTCCTGCTCGCGGCGCACGACCACATCGTCCGGACGCACACGAGCCTTACCCGCGAGCAGAAGAAGCACCTGAAGCTCGGCGCGCTCCGCGGTGTCGAGCTGGTCCCCGGCGTGACCAGGCTCTGCGCGATGAACCTGCTGCTCCACGGCATCGGGCCGAGCGCCGACGAAGGGCAGCCGCCCATCGAGACCCGGGACAGCCTCGCCGCGGATCCGGGCTCCCGCTACTCGATGGTCCTGACCAACCCGCCGTTCGGGAAGAAGTCGAGCGTGGTGGTCCTCACGGAGGAGGGCGACGAGGCCCGCGAGGCGCTCACCGTCATGCGCGAGGACTTCTGGGCGACGACGAGCAACAAGCAGCTCAACTTCGTCCAGCACGTGAAGACCATCCTCGCGATCCATGGGCGCGCGGCCGTCGTCGTGCCCGACAACGTGCTCTTCGAGGGCGGGGCAGGGGAGACGATCCGCCGCAAGCTGCTCCACGACTGCGACGTTCACACGCTGCTCCGGCTCCCCACAGGCATCTTCTATGCGCACGGCGTGAAGGCGAACGTGCT
Organism: Sorangium sp. So ce363; assembly: GCF_051520435.1. NCBI lineage: Bacteria > Pseudomonadati > Myxococcota > Polyangiales > Polyangiaceae > Sorangium > Sorangium sp. So ce363. The sequence goes on from NZ_CP150333.1 coordinate 11,831,186, forward strand.
CTTCTTCGACAAGAAGCCCGCGAGCGAGAAGCCGTGGACCAGGAAGCTTTGGGTCTACGACCTCCGCACGAACCAGCACTTCACGCTCAAGACCAACCCGCTCGCGCGCGCCGATCTCGACGACTTCGTCGCTTGCTACAAGCCCGGTGAGCTGCACAAGCGGCGGGCGACGTTCTCCGAGAAGCATCCAACCGGGCAGTGGCGAGCCTACGACTATGCGGAGCTGATCGCCCGGGACAAGTGCAGCCTCGATGTCTTCTGGCTGAAGGACGAGAGCTTGGAAGCTTCCGAGAACCTGCCGGCGCCGGACGTGATCGCCGGAGAGATCGTGGAGGACCTGCGGTCCGCCCTCGAGCAGTTCGAGACGGTGGAGGCCGATCTGAGAGCGCGAGCGTCGGCCGGGAGCACCTCGCCGTGAGGACCTCCCTTCGTGACCCCACCCGGTCCGTCCCGGGGCGTCCCCTCTGTGTGACCGCTCGCGACCGCTGAGCTACCCTGCCTCCGTCGCCGTCCTGCACCGTCAACGAGAGTGTGCTTGGGGTGCGTGGCGCCACGGCCTGCGGACCGGCCGCGGGGTCGAGGTGGACGCCGGCGAGCGCGCGATCGCGGCACCTCGCGGGCTTCACCTCAGCCACGCCTGATCGGTCGGCTTCAACGGGGCCGCCGCCTGCGCGGCGGAAGGTGACCGACTTGAGGGAAGGGAAGCGTCCGGACAGGTAGGCCCCTACCGCCGCGCCCCGCGACAGGGCAGGCTGATCTCGGCATCACGCGGCGTTACACTCCCGGTCAAAGCCGCATAGGCAAGCGAGTTCATCCATGGAATCCAGTCCGAACAACGATCTCTATGTTGCCGTTATACTCTACGAGTCTTGGTCGCCGGACCCATCGTACACACCCATGTACGAAGAGTGCTTCGCGCTGGTGCGCGCCGAAAGTGAGGAGCAGGCACGCGCGCGCGCCGAGCAACACAGCCGTGCGCATGAAACGTGCTTCAACAATATCCTAGGGCAGGAGATTCACTGGAAGCTGAAGCACGTTGTGGATGTAAGCCGCGTTCTTTCGGACACTCTTGATGACGGCGCGGACATCTACGCGCGGCACTTCAAGAGCTATGAGGCTTACCACGCGTTCGAGCCGTTGCTCGGCGGCAGTATCGACTGACAGATGAATTGGAAGGGGGTGGAGCGTGCGCAGGGCCGTCATTGTCGGGATTGTGCTCTCAAGCCTATTTGGGATTCTTGCGCCGATTCCGCCCTTGTTTGGTTCCCCGCTCGCGCTGGCCCAGAGCTGCAACACGAACGAAAACCTCGACGATATTGCGATGTTGTTCATCGGCAGATGTTGCAAGGGATCCATTCTTCGTGAGTTCCCAGGCCAGCTGCTGTGGACAACGATCCGAGAGATCCGACGTGGAACAACAGCGGACCACAAGAAGGCTTGGAAGCTGCTGAACGACCGTCGTTTCAGGAGGTAGCTTGAGGGGCGAAGGCTAGCGCACCGAAGCGTCGGCGATCACCGGTGCGACCAGGACGATCGCAGCCACGGCGGCAAGCGCTCACGACAGGGAGATAGTGTGGTGACCTTATTCAGGAAACCTCCGAGAACCTGCCGGCGCCGGACGTGATCGCCGGAGAGATCGTGGAGGACCTGCGGTCCGCCCTCGAGCAGTTCGAGACGGTGGAGGCGCACCGCACCTCTCACCACCTCTCCCGCTCCGGTCCACGCAAGCGGCGCCTTCCCGTCCTCGGCCCACCTCGCCGTAGCTCATTCAGCGGCGAGCCGGCTCACCGTCTTGCCGCGCAGCGCTCGCCACGCTAGCGCTAGCGCCCCCACGTCGTGGCGCGTTTCTCCCGGCTCAATCGCATAACGGCCGCCAGGGAGCTCTTTCGCAGCCTGCTCCGTTCACGCTACACTTATCCTTCTCTGCTCTCTGAGGAGTCGTGAGACTGATGGAATCTGCCCCCAGCGTGTTGCTCGGCGAGCTCTTCGCCCGCTCTGCCGATCTGCTCTTCATCGCCTCGGCCGACGGAGCGCTGCTCCACGGGAGCGGTGGACTCCGCGAGGCGCTGGGCCCCGGGGTCGAGGGGTGCGCGCTCCTCGCGGATCTCGCGCACCCGGACGATCGCGCCGCGCTCTCGGCGGCCTGGTCGTCGCTCCTTCAGAGGGACGAGCCCGTCTCGTTCAGCGTGCGCCTGCGCGACGGCGGCGGCGCCTACCGGCCGCTGTCGTGCAGCGCCAGCCGGTCGTCCGACCGAAGCGCCGTCCTCGGCTCGCTCCGCCCCGCGCCCGCGGCCGCCCCGATGACCGAGGACGAGCTGAGCACGCTCCGGCTCAAGGCACGCATCCTCGACGGCCTCGTCGAGCACGTGGATCCCATGACGATATGGGCGCTCGACCGCGACGGGATCTACGTCTATCACGACGGCAAGTCGACCGCGAAGGCCGGGTTGAAGCGGGGGCAGCACGTCGGGCACAGCGTGTACGACCTCTATGCGGCCACCCCGGAGGCCGCCGCCGACATGCGGCAATGGTACGACGGCCAGGTACGCCGCGGTCGCGGCGAGGCGCACGGCGCCGACTGGGACACATGGCTCATCCCGCTCCGCAGCGAGCCCGGCGGCCGGATCGACGGCGTGCTCGGGGTGTCGCTCGACGTGTCGGACTCCAGGCTCGTCGAGAAGGAGCTGCGCATCCAGCTCGACCAGATCGCGGCGCAGCAGAAGGTGATCCGCGATCTCTCGACGCCGATCATCGAGGTCTGGGACGGCGTGCTCACGCTCCCCATGGTCGGCACGGTCGACAGCGTCCGCACGGCCGAGGTCATGGACAGCCTGCTCGCGCAGATCGTCGAGAAGCGGGCGCGCTTCGCCATCCTCGACCTCACCGGCGTCGAGGTCGTCGACACCAGGGTCGCGAGCCACCTCATCCAGCTCATCACCGCGATCCGCCTCCTCGGCGCGGACGGCATCGTCGCCGGCATCAAGCCGACGGTCGCCCAGACCATGGTCGCGCTCGGCCTCGACCTCACCCAGCTCAACACGCAACGCAACCTGCGCGCCGCGCTCAACTACGCCATCCGGGCCATGACAGGCGCCCAGGGCGCCTCCTCCGCCGCGAGCCCCGCGCCCGGCAAGAAGCCAGCTCCCTGAGCGGCGTCATCGAGGCGGCTTACTCGTCCACGAGATCGAAGACGATGCCTCCCTGCGTCTTGATCCGGTGAGTCGACCGGTTCGCGCTGTTGACCGGAGAGGGCGTCAGCGGGTTGGGCGCGGCGCCCACGATGACCGGCCGATCCGGGTCGCCGTTCACGAAGGCGATGAGCACCTCGGTCCCCGGCTTGAGCGGGAAATGCGTGCCGTAGTTCGCTCCAGCGTGGTTCTGGAGCATGCGCACCGGCCTGGACGACACGCCGCCGGCAGCCCCCGTATCGAACAGGAACCGGACCATGTACCTGCCCTGATCGTCGATCTGCGCGTCGTTGCCCCCGCCCCCCGGCCCGGCGTCGACGATCCCCGTGACGACGCCGCCGATCCGGGGCGTCGGCGTGACGCGCGGCGGCCGGTACGTGTTCTTGCCCGGGATCGCGCGGAAGGTGTTCACGTAGCGCCGCGGCTCGTCTCTGCCGGTCAGCAGCGTCGCGCGGTGCTCCACCTCGACGAAGAGCAGGTCGAGCGACTCCAGGTTCGGGTGCCCTTCCAGCGTTGATCGCGCGCCCGCGCCGAGCCCGCACACCGCGCTCCTGCCCGCGTACACGAGCTGCGTCGCCTGCCGCTCCTCGGCCCGGACCTGCGCCAGCGCCTTCCCCTCCGCCGGCGTCTTGTAATGGCCGCCGTACTCGACCACGCCCCCCGCGTACCCCGTGGGGAGGACGTGCTCCGACGTCAGATCGAGCATCGGTTGCCGGTAGTTGTAGTCGCGGGCGACATACACGCTCGGCACGAGCCGCGATCTCGCCTCGAGCTCGAAGACGTCGCGCGTGTCGCTGTTCTCGCGGAATTGGACGGACTCGGCGCCGGCCGCGGGCTCGAAGCCGGCGCCGTCGGTGAAGACCATCGTGTCCTGCCCGTCCTGGTGCTCGAAGAAGAAGCTGATCCCGGCGTGCTCGGCCAGGCGGCTGATGAAGGCGAGATCGGTCTCCTGGTACTGCACCACGAACTCCCGCGGCGCGTACGTGCCCGTCAGCCTGAGCTCCACGTCGCTCCCGCTCAGGCCCACGAGCTCGAGCTTTTGCTTGATGAGATCCGGCACCGCCTTGTTCATCGAGATCTCCGTGGTCTCGACCAGCGCCAGCCGGTAGGCGCGCGGGACGATGTGCAGGCGGTACGCCCGGTGGTCGCGCAGGTTCGCGAGCATGTCGTGGACCTCCGCGACCATCCCGTGGACGCGCCGCACCTCGACCCTGTTCTGCTCGAAGACGATCGCGACGCTCTCTCCCGTGAAGGCCTGTCCGTCGACCCCGGCGTCGCTCGGACAGACCACCTCGACGTCGAACGTGAAGAGCTGGGAGATCGCCTCGCGCCCCGACAGTCTGCTCACCTGGAGGAGGTCGGACGACAAGCCGGAGAGCTCGAGTCGAATGTCTAGCAAATCGGAGAGCCTGCTCATCATCGTCGATCCGTCATTCGTGACGTGGGAGAGGGGCTCCTGCCGAGGGGCGCCTGAATCGGCGAGCCTGCTCACCGTCCTCGTCGATCCATCATCGGCGAGCCTGCTCATCGTCCTCGGCGATCCATCATTCGTGACGTGGGAGAGGGGCTCCTGCCGAGGGGCGCCTGAATCGGCGAGCCTGCTCACCGTCCTCGTCGATCCATCATTCGTGACGTGGGAGAGGGGCTCCTGCTGAGGGGCGCCTGAAACGGCGAGCCTGCGCATCGTCCTCGTCGAACCATCGCTCGTGACGTGGGAGAGGGGCTCCTGCCGAGGGGCGTCTGAAACGGCGAGCCTGCTCACCGTCCTCGTCGAACCATCGCTCGTGACGTGGGAGAGGGGCTCCTGCCGAGGGGCGTCTGAAACGGCGAACCTGCTCACTGTCCTCGTCGATCCATCATTCGTGACGTGGGAGAGGGGCTCCTGCTGAGGGGCGCCTGAAACGGCGAGCCTGCGCATCGTCCTCGTCGAACCATCGTTCGTGACGTGGGAGAGGGTCTCCTGCTGAGGGGCGTCTGAATCGGCGAGCCTACTCACCGTCCCCGTCGATCCATCGTTCGTGACGTGGGAGAGGGTCTCCTGCCGAGGGGCGTCTGAATCGGCGAGCCTACTCACCGTCCCCGTCGATCCATCGTTCGTGACGTGGGAGAGGGTCTCCTGCCGAGGGGCGTCTGAATCGGCGAGCCTGCTCACCGTCCTCGTCGAACCATCGTTCGTGACGTGGGGGAGGGTCTCCTGCCGAGGGGCGTCTGAATCGGCGAGCCTGTTCATGGTCCTCGTCGATCCATCGTTCGTGACGTGGGAGAGGGTCTCCTGCTGAGGGGCGTCTGAATCGGCGAGCCTACTCACCGTCCCCGTCGATCCATCGTTCGTGACGTGGGGGAGGGTCTCCTGCCGAGGGGCGTCTGAATCGGCGAGCCTGTTCATGGTCCTCGTCGATCCATCGTTCGTGACGTGGGAGAGGGTCTCCTGCCGAGGGGCGTCTGAATCGGCGAGCCTGTTCATGGTCCTCGTCGAACCATCGTTCGTGACGTGGGGGAGGGTCTCCTGCCGAGGGGCGTCTGAATCGGCGAGCCTGTTCATGGTCCTCGTCGATCCATCGTTCGTGACGTGGGAGAGGGTCTCCTGCTGAGGGGCGTCTGAATCCGCGAGCCTGCTCGCCGTCCTCGTCGATTCATCGTTCGTGACGTGGGAGAGGGTCTCCTGCTGAGGGGCATCTGAATCGGAGAGTCTGCGCGTCGTCATCGTCGATCCATCCTTCGTGACGTGGGAGAGGGGCTCCTGCTGAGGGGCGCCTCGCCCGCGGGCGCCCCTCGCGCTCGTCGCTGCGGGCTCGGCGAGCTACCGTTTGCGATCGAAGCGTTCGTAAAGGCTCCTCCTCAAGGCGGGGGAAGGGGTCGGCAGCGCGGGGCGCTCGGGCGGTGGAGGCGGCGGCCTGCGGGGCGGCGGGGCCGGCGGCGGCTCATCCGCCTCGGGGGAGCGCGCAGGCGAGGCGCTCAGCGTTGGCCTCGGCGGGGGAGGCGGCTCCGGCAGCAGCGGCTCCGGAGGTGGCGCCGCCGGCTCAGGAGCCGGGAGGGGCGCTGCCGCCGTTTCTGGCGCTTCCGCGGCTGCTGGCACGAGCGCAGGGGGGGCCGCGAGCGCGCCGGTGCCGGAGGGGCCGGGCGCGCCGGCGACCGGCTCCCAGTCGTCTTCCATCGCGAGCGCGAGCGTGCCCGAGCCCGCGCGCTCCTCGGCCGTGACCGGCTCCCGGCTGATCATCGAGGGAGGCAGCGCGCCGCCCGGGGGCGCCGGCTGGAACGGGAGCGCCGGCTGGTCCGTCGCGCCGGCGTCCTCCTCGGGCAGCAGCGCCAGCGTCGCGGCGGGAGACCCCTTCGGCCCTTCTTCCACCGAGGAGATCGAGAGGGTCCCCGTGTCGACCCGCGGCCCGTGCGTGCCCGCGGCCGGCCCGGCGATGTCGCCGGGAGCCGACCCGGGGCGGAACGGCGTCGCCGCCGCCGAGGCGAGGGCAACGGCCGCCGCGCCAGCGTCCGAGAGGCTCACCGTGCGCGCCCCGGCGGCCGGCGCGGCCTGGGTCTCGCCCAGGGGGTCGCCGCCGTCGCCGTCGCCTCCCACGCCGCGCGCGAGGCCGGCCGCATCGGCCGCCCCGGCGGGATCATGGGCCGCGGCGCCCTGCTCCGCCGGCAGCTCGGGCCACTCGAGTGGCTCGCCGGGGAGCTCGACCCCCGCCACCAGGGTGGCCGCCGCGAGCGCGGCCTCGTCGGGGACGACCAGGCTGCCCCGGAAGACGAGGGTGCAGCGCTGCTCGTCGCCGTCGATGCGCAGGATGTCCGCGTTCAGCTCGAGCGGGTGGCCCTCGCTCACGCCGAAGGCCGAGAGGCCGTGGACGCGCGCTCGGCCGCGCGCCTCGGGCAGCCGCGTCCGGAGGCGCGGCAGCGTGGGGTGGAGCCCGTGGAGCTCGATCCACTCGCCGCCGCGCAGGTAACGCGTCCGCTGATCGGGGGGCGCCGCCTGGTAATAGGCCCACTCGAAGGGATCGGGGATCTCGGCGATGGCGGCGTCGAGCGCCTTGCGGGGCGTGGCCCCGAGCAGCCGCCTGCGCGCGGGCCAGGCGCGCGCGATGGGCCCGAAGCCGGCCGCGCGCGCCGGCTGGAGGGGATCGACGATGTTCGCCTCGGGCTCGGACGCGTCGCCCGTCCCCTGCACGCCGAGGAAGTTCTCCTGGTCGTTCTCGCCGCGGAGCGCCCGCTCGTACACGAGCGGCATCCGCTGGAACCCGGCCCTGTCCTTGACCAGGAGCTCCTTGTCGAGGAGGGGCCCGTCCTCATCGGAGATCGCGAGTCGCACGGGCAAGGCGTGCACGGGCGCGCCGGGCGGCGGCGCGTGGGCGTGGCCGGTAAAGAGCACGTCGGCGCGCTCCAGGTGCGGCGCCAGATCGCTCGTGAGCCGGACGCTCCGCCCAGGGTTGTTGCCGTGATGGACCTCCCCGTGGACGACCTGCTGCGGCTCGACCCTGGGCATCTCCGCGTCCGCCGCGAAGGCGAAGGTGGCCTTGACGATGACGGTGATGTGGAGCTCGCTCCGACTGCGCCATGCGACGGCGGCGGCGGCTGCGCCGTTCAGCGGCGTGACCCTCACGGGCCCGGTCGCGCCGTTCGTCCCACGGTTCATCGCGCTCTTCGCCGCGCCCTTCTCCGCACCGTTCGCCATTCCGCGGCGTTATAGCACGGCTCTCGTCACGAACTTGCCGCCGCACTGCGCCCATGCCACCCACGGCGATCATGAAGCCGGCTGGAAACGCTCGTGCGCTGGGATCGGCGCTCGCCCTCCTCGTCATGATTGCCTCGTTCGGCTGCGACACGGTGGCGACGCTCGTCGCGCCCGCGGTGCCGGTGGTCATCGAGAAGGCGACCGCGCCCGGGGAGCCCGCCGCGCCCGAGGATCCCGCCGCCGCGCCCGAGACGCCCGAGAGCCGGAAGTGCTGCTTCCGGAGCGGCGAGGGCGCCGCGAAGGTGTGCGAGAGCCAGGAGCGCTGCTGCTCCGGCAGGTACGACCGCAGCGCGTGCGAGGACTCGGGCGGTCTCTGGTTCAACAGCGCCGACGGCTGCGCCGGCGCCTGCTGAGCGTCTGGCTCGCTCCGCCGCCGGGACAGGCGTCGAGGTGTCGAGGGGACAGGCGCCGAGGCGCTGAGGGGGACAGGCGCCGAGGCGCTGATGGAGACAGGCGCCGAGGCGTAACGGCCGCAGCGCGGCGTGGGGCGATGTCGTGACAACCCTGGCGTCCGCGCCGTCCGCCGGCGTAGGAAAGGGAGTGCGCGAGCTCGACACCGACGCCCTGCTCCGGCTCGTCCAGCGGGCCACGGGCCATGTCCCGTCGTCGATGGTCCCGCTGCGCGGGGGCGTGTCGTGCCGGCGCTATCTGCGCGTCGTGACGCCGGCCGGGACGGCGGTCGCGATGTTCGCGCCGAGCGCGGGGGCCGACGGCGTCGCGGTCGGCGCCGCTCCCCCGCGGTGGCCGTTCCTGGAGGTGCAGGCGCTCCTCCGGGAGCGCGGCGTCCGGGTGCCGGCGCTGCTCGCCGAGGACTGCGAGCACGGCCTGCTCCTCCTGGAGGATCTCGGGGACGCGACGCTCTCGGCCTTCGTCGAGCGCGCGCCCGCCCGCCGCGCCGAGGTCTACGCGCTGGCCGCGCGCGATCTCGCCCGGGCGCAGCGGGCGCTCGCGGCGCTCCCGAGCGGCTCGATCGTCGACTCGTGCGCGCTCGACGAGACGCTCCTGCGCTGGGAGCTCGACCATTTCCGCGCGTGGGCGCTCGACGCGCGCGGGCTCCGGCTGGGCGACGCCGCGCGGGCCGAGCTCGACGCCGTCTCGGAGCGCCTCGCCCGGCGCATCGCCGCGTGGCCGCGGGGCTTCGTTCACCGCGATTACCAGAGCCAGAACCTCATGGTCGTGGACGCGGCGGGCGGGGGCCTCGAGATCGCCTGGCTCGACTTCCAGGACGCCCTCCTCGGCCCGCGCGCCTACGATCTCGCGGCGCTCCTCAACGACAGCGCCCAGGACCTGGATCGCTCCTTCGTCGAGGCCCGGCTGGACGACTATGCAGCCGCCGCCTCGCTCGATCGGCCGGCGCGCGACGCGCTCGGCCGGGAGTTCGATGTGCTCACGGTCCAGCGCAAGCTGAAGGACGCCGGCCGCTTCGTCTTTCTCGACCGCATCGGCGTGGATCCGACGTACCTGCGCTACGTCGAGCCCGCGCTCGCGAGGGCGCGCGCCGCGCTCGCGAGGATCGGCGATGACGAGGACATGCGGGTGCTGGCGCGGCTCATCGCTCAGGCGTGAGAGAATTGAACGCAAAGGCGCCAGGACGCAAAGACCCAAAAAGACGAGAGAAATGGGGAGCGTGGCCATCGAATGCCATGTCGATGACCCTGGCTATCTCGTTGCGCTCAATCCCATCTCTTTTTTGCGCCTTTGCGCTTTTGCGTTTGAATCTGACATGCCCGGTCGTCGGCCGTCCGGATCTAGGCCTCGGGCGCGGTGCGGCTCAGAGCTCCGACTCCTCCAGAAAGCGCTGGAGGAACGTGACGGCGGTCTGTTCTCCAGCCTCCGGGAAGCCCCCGAACATCGCGAACTGGTGCCATACCCAGCCGGCGTTCAGATAGGTATCCTTTTCGCTCGCCTCGAGCGAGGAGCACACGTGATCCCAGCGCGGGTTCGCCCCGGGGAGATAGCCGCTCTTGTCGGGCGGCAGGCTGGTCAGGCGCGCTTCCTTGGCGGGGCCCGGGAGCTTCTGCTGGAGCGCCGCGTTCGCGTCGAGCTGGTGGCCGCCGGTCATCCGCAGGCGGCGCGAGGCGTCGCCGCCGAGCCAGCGCACGAGCAAGGCCTCGTTCTTGGCGATGCCGCGGGCGTCGAACGCGAACACCTCGCTCACGCGGTCCTTGTTGGCCGCGAGCGCCTGCCACAGGGCCAGTCCGCCGGCGCTGAAGCCCGCGAGCCCGAGCTTGCCGAGCCGCGGCCCGCCCTGTCCCGCACCGATCTTCTGCGCGCCGCAGAGGAAGCGGAGCGCCGCCTCGGCGAGGCCGGGCAGGCTCGCGGTCGTGGCGGCGCCGAAGCTCGCCCCGCTCGGCCACGGGTGCAGCATGACCACCGCCCTGCCGCTCGCGGCGAGCGCCTCCTCGAAGCCGCAGCGGACATAGACCCAGCGGGACTGGTCGCGCGGATCGCGCTCGAACACGTCGCGCGCCCAGAACGACGCGCCGGGAGACGGGTCGGGCGTGAGCAGGTATCGATTCAGCCCGAACATCTCGTGGCGCTGGTCGACCCGGGTATAGGCGTACCCTTCCGGCCGGTAGAACACGAGGGCCGAGATCCCGCCGTCCGGCGGCGCCTTGCAGGCCTCCGGGATGCTCGCGAACCAGATCTTCTGATCTCCCGCGGTGGCGCCGAGGGCCACGAGCTCGGTCCCGGGCCGGTGCTCGCGCCGGTACTCGTCCGCATACCCGGCGTAGGCCATCCAGAACGGGGTGATATCGACGAAATCCGTCCTGATCTGGGCGAGCGCGAGGCCGGGCGCCGATTGCACGTCGACGAGCGGGTGAGCCTGCCCGAACGCCGGGTCAGGGGCGGGGCTGAGCGCCGTCCCGCCGCTCGCCACGTCGAACGTCTGCTCGACCGACAGGACCTCTTCCTCCAGGGCGGGGACGTCCTCGAAGGCGTCGAACGCCGCCGAGAAGCGCGCGCTGAGCGCGACGCGCGACGCCCCGGCGGGGATCACGAACTCGCGCCGCCCCGGGTCCGAGCCGGCGAGCGGCAGCGGCGCGTCGTCGGCCGTCGCCTGCACGTCGGCGAGCGCGTCGGGCAGAAGCGGGCTGCCCGCATTGCGCCAGGTGACCCGGAGCCTCAGCGCCATGCGGCGCCTCGGACCGGACGGCGCGCCCGGCGAGGAGGGAGCGCGGCGGCGTGGAGGGGCTCGACCGGGCTATTGCCGGCGAAGGGGAAGCGCTGCGGGACGGAGGGCACGGGGCGCCCACGGTACCAGAGGGCGTGGGCCGCGGGCGAGCGCGACCGGGCGCGGAGGCCGCGCGGGGAGCCCCGAGATGGGCTCTTCCCGTGTCGTTCGGCCGATCCTGCGGGCCGGCGCGCCGCGCCGCCGGGGGCTGTCTGGCCTCCTCGGCTGGCGCGGCGCCAATCGACTGGAGCTCAGCGCGTGCCGTTCGCGCAGTACCCGAACTCGACGCTCGTTCCAGGCCTGATCTTCGCGTTCCAGCTCACGCCGGTGAACACGAAATCGGTGCCTTGCTTGACGGCGCTGGTGTTCCAGAAGTCACGGAGCGTCGCGCCGTTCGAGGGCACGTAGAGCTTCCACGTGGTCTCGCCGCTGTCGGTCTTCGTCAGCTTGACGTTGTTGCAGTAGCCGCCCGTCCACGTCGAGTTGGGGGTGATGCTGACGGTGATGTTGCCGCCCTCCACGCGCACGCCGGTCCCGGGGTTGCTCCCGCCGCTGCCGCCGCTGCCGGTGCTGCTGCTGCTGCTGCTGCTCGACGAGGACGTGGTGGTGCCGCCGCCGCCACCACCGCTGCCGGAGGTGCTGGAGCTGCTGGAGCTGCTGGATGTGGTGCTGCTGGAGCTGGAGCTGCTGCTGCCCTTTACCCGCGCGATGAAGCTGTCATAGCCGGCGACGTCGCCCGTCTGAGAGAGCATGACGATCGCGACGCCCATGTCGACGGCCTTGGCGACGTTGCTCTCGTTGAGCCAGGTGGAGTCGACGTTGATCGGGCCGCCGCCGAACGTGTACGCGTCCACGATGACGAGCGGCAGGCTCAGCGCGGTGGTGATCTCCTTGTAGGTGAAGTTGTCGATCTTGCCCGTGGTGAACGGGAATTGCTTGCCCGTGAGGCCGACGTACTTGACCACGCTGCGATCCCAGCCGTCGTAGAAGTCGCCGACCGACGACGCCCACTTGGTTGCCGACGGGCTGAACCACGGGCTGAAGTCGATGACCACCTTGCATGAGGGGCAGCCCGACTTGATGGCGCCGAGGATCTGGTTGATGAAGCTGTCGGACTCCGTCTCCGTGAGCGCGTTCTGCTGCGCCGTCTGCGAGAACTGGTACCAGTCCGGCTCGATGTGGATCAGCGCCTCGCGCCCTCCGAGGGCCGCGCTGATCCCTGCCGCCGCCTTCTGGTAGGCGCTCGCCATCGAGGCGATGTTGGCGCGCACGTACGCCGCGCCCTTCTGGCACAGCGGTGCGCCGCTGTTGCCGTCGCAATCGTTCTCGGACCCGAGCCCCTTCTTCGTCATGTCCGTGGCGATGTAGCCGAAGAAGTAGGGGGTCTTCCCCGCGTTGACGATCTGCTGAAGCTTGGTCTTATGGGTGCTGGTGAAGCCGCCAGATTGCAACCAGTCCCCGACGGCGACCACATCGACGTTGGCGGGCCCGGACTGGGGCGGCGACCAGGTCTGGCTCCACTGCGGAGCGACGCCGAAGCGCATCTGCGATGCCGCCGCGGCCGCCGCCGCCTCATCGGCGAAAATCTCGTCCTCTTCGGAGCTGGAGCCATCGTCCGCGGCAACGATGCACCCGCCGAGAGCGGCGAGCAGGCACGCAGCTGCCCCAGCACCGAAAAGCGAACCCTTGATCTTCGTCATTGTCAATCTCCAAGTGACCGAGCGGCTCCGCGCCGCATCGGATTTTTCCACTCCCGAGTGCCAGCATCGGCTTGGCACGGGGCGCTTGTTGAAAGGAAGGTTCGGAGAGCGTTGCAATGGTCGGGCCATCGTCTCTCCAGAGCGGAGAACGCCGGTTCACGGGCACATTCCAACGGTGCCTGTCCGCGAGAGATGGAGAGTGGGCCGATGGAGTGGATCACCGAACCGGGGCACGGACGATCCACCGCGAACGCCCTGATTTCTCGGTGCGGGACGCTGACAAGCGGGTAATCTGCGCCCGATGAGCCAGGAATGTGGAGTGAAGCGATGAGCGCGCCCGCGCTCATCGAGATCGAGGACGCCGAGGTCTTCCGCGGCGACACGCGCGTCTTCGAGGGGCTGTCGCTGCGCATCGAGCAGGGCGCGAACACCGCGATCCTCGGGCCCAACGGCGCCGGGAAGTCGACCCTGCTGAGGCTGCTCTCACGGGAAATCTATCCGGTCCACCGCGAAGGCTCGCATGTGCGGATACTCGGTCGCGAAAGGTGGGAGGTGTCCGCACTGCGGCGCAGGCTTGGGCTCGTGTCGTACGAGCTGCAGATGGCCTATCCCCGGGGTGTGCGGGGCTCCGACGTGGTGCTCTCCGGCTTCTTCGCGAGCGCCGGGCTGCACGAGCACGAGCCGCCGACGGCCGCGCAGCGCCGGCGCGCCGAGGAGGTGCTCCGCGACCTCGGCGTCGCGCACCTCGGCGACAAGCCCATCGCGGAGATGTCCGCCGGCGAGCAGCGGCGCTGTCTGCTCGGGCGCGCCCTCGTGCACGACCCGGAGGCGCTGGTGTTCGACGAGCCGACGACGAGCCTCGATCTGAAGGCCGCGTTCGAGCTCATCGATCTGCTCAGGCGCCTCGCGCGGCAGGGCAAGACGCTGATCCTGGTGACGCACCATGTGCAGGAGATCCCGCCGGAGATCGGGCGGGTCGTCCTGCTGCGGAGAGGCCGCGTCTTCGCCGATGGCCCGAAGCGCGCGGTGCTGACCGACGACAACCTGTCGCGCCTGTTCGACGTGCCGCTCACCGTGGTCGAGCGCGACGGGTTCTTTCAGGTATTCCCCCGATCTCTTTGAGACACGGAGTCTCGCCCTCACGTCTCACCCGCTTCGCCCCACGGGGAACGGTTCGTTCTCTGCGCAGTGGAGAGCTCAAAACGGTAGTCCCCCAGCGCATAGGCGGTAACGAAAGTTTGCGCCGCGTTCTCCCATCATCCGAACGTTTACGTGGTCGTGGTCGTAGTCGTGGTCGTGGTCGTGGTCGTTCACGGTTTACCGTTGACGACCACGACCACGACCACGACCACGTAAACGTTTACGTTTACGTTCGCGTAAACGTTCACATTGGTGACCGGTGGGGGGGCCGACAGCCTGGCGAGGGCCGCCACCCCGCGCGTTAGCCGATCTCCACCTTGCTCCACATATCGCGCCGCATCCGCTCCTTGCGCCGGTCGGTCCGGGTGACGAGCCGGGCGGCGCCCCAGGCGGCGAGCAGCTGGCCCTCCTGGCCGAGGCCGGGCAGCACGCTCCGGCCGACGAGCAGCGTGCGCTCGATCGGCCCGCGGATCGGCTCGCCCGCGAGCCCGAGGTAGCCGGGCGGGTCGACCTCGAGCTGCCGTACCATCGGCTCGGCGCCCGGGGCGGCGCCCTTCAGCGCGGCGCGCTCGATGAGGCGGCGGCGCTGGCCGTCGTAGAGCCACACGGGCAGCCCGTCGTGCACCGAGTCGACGAGCACGAGGTGGCGCTCGAGGAAGGGGAGCTCGGCCGTGAGCGCGTCGAGCACCGCCTGGCGCGCCTCGAGCAGCGACAGCGGGCCCCGGTCGGGCAGCAGGATCTCCGCCACGAGCAGCGTGTCGGTCGAGGGAGCCGGCAGATCGCAGCGCTGGAGGTGGACCACGGGGCGCCCGGGTCCGGTCGGCCGCGTCTGCCGCGGCGAGCTCGGCCGGCCCCCGGAGGCGCCGTCGCTCGACACGCGCGGCGCGGGCGAGCGGCCCGCCGACGCGGACGGGAAGGGGAACAGCAGGGCCTCGGGGCCGAGCGGCTCGGGCAAGCCCTCGCGGCGCACGACGAGCGACACGACGAAGCGGCCAACCGAGGAGGTGATCCGCGGCCACTCGCGCAGCGCGCGCTTGTGGATGCCCTCGCCGCCCGAGAGGCTCGCGAGCGTCTCGCCGTCCATGTCGGTGATGACGAAGCTGCTGCCGTTCGGGTGATCGTCGCCGTCGAGCACGACCCCCGCGGCGGTGCCCCTGCGGACGTGGACCGACGCGGCGCGCTCGTCGAGCAGGCAGCGGCCGCCGTGGGCGAGGATGCGCTCGACGAGGAACTCCTCGAGCTCCTCCTCGCCGCGCGGCAGCATCATCAGCCCGCGCGTCCACGCCCCGTGCAGGCGCGCCACCGCGAAGGGAGGCGGGAGCGCCGAGAGGTCCGTGGCGAAGAGGACGGACTGCGTGACGATCGAGCGGAACAGGTGGCCGCGCGGGAACTCGACGAGCAGGTCGGCGTCAGGCTCGGCGCGCGCGTACGGGAGCATGCCGGCGTAGCGCGCGGTCTCGCGCCGCTCCCAGAAGGTGCCCGGCGGCCAGAGGGCGTCGTGCGAGAAGGCGTCGTCCGCGGCGCCGTTGACGTGGGCGAGCTCGGCGTAGAGCTCGTCGACGACCCGCCGGAGCTCGGGGAACTCGCGGTCGATCTCGCGGCCGAAGAGGACCATGTCGGGCGGCACGTCGAGGCGCCGGCGCGGCGCGACGGCCTGCAGCATGGGCATGGCCGGGACGATGCGGCGCTTCCAGGTCTGCGACTGGGCGAGCTCGACGAGGAAGCGACGCCACGCGGGCGAGGGCTCGGCGAGCATCGTGAAGGCGCGCCGGCGGAGGACGTGCTGGTCGAGGCGGTAGGTGGGCGGGCGCTCGCCGTGCCCGACGACCATCACGGTGAAGTCGCGGCGCGCGAGGAGCGCCGCGGCCGTGAGCGCGCCGATGGACCGGCCGAGGACGATGACGTCGTAGTGCTTGTGGATCACGCCCCTTCCCCGACTTCTCCGACTTCCCCGACGTTGTCCCGCGCAGGGCCGTCCTGGGCGAGCCCGAGCGCGGTCGCGACGCCGGCGAGCGTCGCGCGCGCTCGCCCGCCCGGCACATCAGGCGGCGCGATCTGGAGGCGCCCCTCGGCGATCCACGAGAGCGCGCGGACGAGCAGGGAGTGCTCCTGGACGAGGATGCGCGCGGCGAGCGCGTCGCGGTCGTCCCCGTCGAGCACGGGGACGGCGGCCTGCGCGAGGATGGGCCCGGTGTCGGTGCCGGCGTCCACGAGGTGGACGGTGCAGCCGGTGACGCGCACGCCGTGATCGAGCGCCTGCTGCTGGGCGTCGACGCCGGGGAAGGAGGGCAGGAGCGACGGGTGGATGTTCACGACCCGGTGCGGGAAGGCGTCGAGGAAGGTCGTCGTGAGCAGGCGCATGAAGCCCGCGAGGACGACCCAGGTCGCGCCCGCCTCGCGAAGGGCGTCGACGACGGCGGCGTCGAAGCTGTCGCGATCGGCGAAGTCCCGGTGCGCGACGACGCGCGTGGGGACCCCGGCGCGCTCGGCGCGCGCGAGGCCCTCCACGTCGGGCCGGTTGGACAGGACGAGCCGCACGCGGGCGTCGAGGTGGCCGGCGGCGATCGCGTCGAGGATCGCCTGGAGGTTCGAGCCGCGGCCAGAGACGAGGACGCCGAGATCGAGGGGGGGCATGGGGGGCAGATACTACGGCGGAGGCGGGCGCGGGAGAGATCCGGGGCGGAAGCGGCCACCCGGGTCCGGCGATCGCGCCACGCGGCCCGTTTCCATGTCCGCCGAGCGCGCGCCGCGTGACGCGCCGGGCCATCGCGCGAGGAGAGAGGGCGCGAGGGCTCGGGCGGGAGGGCGGGCGTGGACCCGCCGCGTCGCCTCGGCCGCCCGAGCTCGGCCTCGCGACCTGCGCCCCTCGACACTCCGTTGTTCGCGAAGACGTCGGCGTTGCCTGGAGAGCGATGCTTCCTGGGACAGCGCCCTGGTCATCCGATCGCGACGATCGCTCTCGATCGGTCTTCGCGTGACATGTCACGGTGAAAGCGCGACAGCGACCGTGACATGTCACGCCCTCGATCGTGACATGTCACGGTCACGCGTCTGGCGGTACCGTCGAGCTCTTCGGCCCGGCGCGCCATGAGCCGCCTATTTCGGCCTGAACCTGCTGTGCCGGCGCGCCGTCCGACCGCCCCCGTCGTGTGCCGACCCTCCGCTTCGGTAGCTATCCACCGCGTCTCCGCCCATGGCCGTCACGGAAGCGAACGCTCACAAGGCGGCATGCGCCTTGCTCGACCGAGCTGGCTCGCCACGCACGAGCTTCTCATTGCTTGGAGGGTAGACAGATGGTCAAAGAACTCTTGATGAACGGGCTCTTGGCCCTCGTTGCGATCGGCGCCAGCGGGTGTGTCGCGGGGGCTGGCGAGGAAGAAGATGACAGCGAGGAGACCAGCGTTGCCGAGCAGCCCCTGGGTTGGGTGAGCGGGGGCGTCTGGCAGGCTGGCAGCGGGCCGGTGGACATGGGCGGCGCCTCGAACAGGACCTGCTTTCTGACAGGGATCATGGGGGACTTCGAGTCAGGCAACGAATGGGTGCACGCTTACATCTCGGGTGGGCGATGGTATCTCCACGGAAACAACACGCACGGAAGCGCCCGCGCCCTGGCCACCTGTGTCTCTTCGACCCTCGGCAGAACGGCCGAATTTTCGTGGTCGCAAGGCGATGCCGGCGTCGATCTCGGGTTGGATACGACGTCTGCCGGCCTTCCGCGGGCGTGCTTCCTCACACGGATGGGCGGAGATTTCAACGGCATGAGCGAGAGCGTGTCGGTGCTTCGGGTTTTCGGCCACTGGATCCTGAGCGGCGTCTCGAGCAGCACAGGGGTACACGCCAGGGCGCGCTGCATCACCGTCTCGTCGATAACCACTCAATTGGAGCTCACGGACGAGTTCGGTGTCCCTGCAGAAGACGACCCGACCTACGAAATGCTGACGCCGGTGGGCGACTTCGACACGCAATGCATGCTGACGCGCGTCGCGGGCGAGTTCAGCAGCAACAACCAGGATGACCACAGCATCATCATCTGGCGGAACCAGGAGCTACAGGCCCAATTTCTCAGCGTATGGACGACGAGGAGCCGGATCCAAGGCCGCGCGGGCTGCGTCAGGTAGGTTGACCGAGCCCCGTTGCGGCGTCTGCACGCGAAGCGTGTACCTCCGCTCACGGACGGCGTCGTTGAAGTGCTGCACGCAGCGGCGCAGGCCATGCGGCATCGCGTGGCGCGTCGTCGCCCCTGAGGCGCCCCGAGCGGTCCGGCAACCTACCATCTTCGCGCCGCTCGGGGTAGGGTGGCGGCGCCACGATGTCGGAACGCCCGCCTGAGCCGACCCTTACCGCCGACGAGGCCGCGAAGCACCGGGCGAGGTCCTACCTCGGGCGGGTGATCTCGAAGCGCTACCGCATCGACGAGGTCATCGCCATGGGCGGCATGGGCGCGGTCTACCGCGGCGAGCACGTGCATATGCACAAGCGCGTCGCGATCAAGATCCTGCACCCCGACACCGAGCGGCTCCCCGAGCTCGCGCAGCGCTTCGAGCGCGAGGCCATCGCCGGCGCCCACATCCAGCACCGGAACGTCGCGACCGCGACCGATTTCGGCGAGGCGGAGGACGGCTCGTTCTTCCTGGTCCTCGAGTACGTGCGCGGCACGACGCTCCACGAGATCATCCGGCGGGGGCCGGTGCCCGCCGCGCGCGCCGCCCTGATCGCCAGGCAGCTCGCGGCCGCGCTCGACGCGACCCACGCGATGGGCATCGTCCACCGCGACGTGAAGCCGCGCAACGTGATGGTCGTCGAGCCGCAGGGCGACCTCGTGAAGCTCATCGACTTCGGCCTCGCGAAGGTGAGCGTCGATCAGCTGCGCCGGTCCGTCGCGTCGCCGGAGTCCGCGCGGGCGGGGGCCGACTCGCTCCCGGTCCGGCTCACCACGGCCGGCGTGATCTTCGGGACCATCGCCTACCTCGCCCCGGAGTCGGCGCTCGGGATGGATTTCGTCGACGAGCGCGCGGATCTCTACGCCCTGGGCCTGATCTTCTACGAGATGCTGGCCGGCAAGCACCCGTTCCTCGCCAAGGATCCGGTCGAGCTCTTCAACCAGCAGCGGAGCGCGCCCGTGCCGGCGATCGCCGCGCACTCGCCCGGCGTCGAGGTCCCGCCTGCCCTCGAGGCGGTCGCGCGGCTCCTCCTCGAGAAGAATCCGCGCGCCCGCTTCGAGACCGCGGCGGAGCTGATCGCGGCGCTCGACGACGCGTGCTCCGTGTCCGGGATCGTGACGCACGAGCCGAGGGCGGAGATGTCGTCGAGGGGGGAGATGTCATCGAGGGCGGAGATGACGTCGGTGTCCGCGATCGCGGACGCGGCGCGCGTGCCGAGCAACCGGCCGCCCGTGCCCAGCGCGCCGTCGGGCGCGCCCGACGCGAGCGCCGGCGGCTCCTCGGCGATTGTCCTTGGCGATTCGTGCCTCGTCTCGTTCAACGATGTCGCGGACGCGCTGGCGCCTGCCGCGGACCGGGCGGCAGGTGAGCCGGCCGGGAGCGGCGCGAGCGCGAAGGAGGCGGAGAGCGCGCGCGCGTCGGGCGAGCTTTCGGAGGGTCGAACGGGCGGCGCCGAGCCGGCAGAGGCGGTGGCGTCGGCGGTGGACGGCGACGAGGACGAGGAAGACGCCCTCAGCCACTCGCGCCCGACGCCGGTGCGCAACACGCCGACCCTCGTCGCCGAGATGACGCGGGACTCGCGGCCGACCGCGGTGGGCGGCGCGGCGTTCATGGCGCAGGTCGCCTTCGCGCAGGAGGTCGCCAGGGCCGACGCTGCCTCCGCGGCCGACGACTCGAGCGTGCCGGACGACGCGCGCCCGACGACGGTGGGCGGCGCGGCGCTCATCGCGCAGGCCGCTTTCGCGCGCGAGGCCGCCGGCGGTGGCGCTCCTGCCGAGGTCGATGACCAGCGTCCTCCGCACGCGTCGTCACCGCTGTCCGAGGCGCCGGCGCGGTCGCAGGAGTCGCCGGAGCTGAAGGAGTGGGCGTCGCTGATGTCGATGCCGCCGTCGCCGGAGGTGCTGCCTCCGTCGCCGAGCGAGGCGGAGCGGTCCGTCGAAGCGCCTGGGGCGACGGAGGCAGCGGGGCTGGGCTCCCTGCGGCTGTCGCTGGACGACCTATTGCTGTCGTCGGGCAAGGCGGAGCGCCGTGCGGCCGAGCCCTCATCGAACAAGCCGTCGCCGTCGGGGGTGGAGGAGCCATCGCCGTCGGCTGCGGAGCCGGCGTCATCGAAGCCGCCGTCGTCGCCCGCAGCGGAGCGTGAGTCGTCGAAGCCACCGTCGGCGGAGCGTGAGTCGTCGAAGCCGCCGTCGGCGGAGCGTGAGACATCGAAGCCGCCGTCGTCGCCAACGGCGGAGCGTGAGACATCGAAGCCGCCGTCGTCGCCAACGACGGAGCGTGAGACATCGAAGCCGCCGTCGTCGCCAACGACGGAGCGTGAGACATCGAAGCCGCCGTCGTCGCCAACGGCGGAGCGTGAGACATCGAAGCCGCCGTCGGCGGAGCGTGAGACATCGAAGCCGCCGTCAGCGGAGCGTGCATCGTCGAAGCCGCCGACGTCTGTAGCGGAGCGTGAGACATCGAAGCCGCCGTCAGCGGAGCGTGCATCGTCGAAGCCGCCGTCAGCGGAGCGTGCGTCATCGAAGCCGCTGTCGTCGCCAGCGGCGGAGCGTGCGCCATCGGAGCCGCTGGCCGCATCCGCTGTGGAGCCGGCATCCGTCGCGAAGCCGGCGTCGTCGAAGCCGCCGTCCGGGGCCGACGCGGAGCCGGCGTCATCGCCTTCGCCCGCGCCGTCCGTGAAGGCGCAGCCGCCGCAGACCGAGCCGGCTCCCGTGGCGTCCGCGTCCCCGCCGCCGGGCGAGCCGCCCGCAGAGGATGCGGCGCCCGTCTCGGAGCCGACGTCCGAGCGGATGAGCGGCTCGCGGCCAGCCTTCGCCCCGACGCTGCTGCGCGAGCTGGAGGCCGCCGAGGCAGAGCGCGTCGCCCGCGAGCGCGAGGAAGAGGCCAGGCGGAAGCTCGCCGAGGAGGCAGAGCGCGCCGCGCGTGAGCGCGAGGAGAAGGCCAGGCGAAAGCGCGAAGCCCGGGAAGCTCGCGCGTCGCGGCTGGGCCACGAAGGCCTCGGCGGTCGCGTGGGCCGGCTGGCCCCGTACCTGGGCGGCGGCATCCTCGCGGCGGCCGTCATCGCGGCGCTCGCCGGCGGTGGGCGCGCCCCGCCCGAGCCGGAGCCCCAGCTCGGCCCCGCGAGGCCTCCCGCGAGCGCGCTCGCCACGAGCGAGCCGACCCCGGCCGACGCCGCCGCCGTCCCCGAGACGCCCGCGCCCACGGCGCAGGCGCCCGAGGCCGCTGTGCCGGCGGCGCCCGACGCGCCGGCCGAACCCCCGCCCGATGAAGCGGCCCGGAAGGCGCTCACCGACGCTGTCAGGGCGCGCCGGTGGGTGAAGGCCTCCGACGCGATCCAACAGCTCGCGGAGCGCGATCCGACGGCGCTCCGCGAGCGCGCGCTCGCGATCGCGGCGCGCAACGTCGCCATCGCCATCGCGAAGACGGGCGAGCAGCACGCCGACAAGGTCTTCGAGGCGCTCTCGAGCCGCTTCGGGACGGCGGGCATCGACGTGCTCTACGAGATCGTCGAGACCCGCGGCCGCTCCACGCCGGCCACCCGGGCCGCGAAGCTGCTCCGCGATCCGGACATCGCGGCCCGCGGGACCCCCGCGGTCCGGATCTCCTTCGAGCTGCGCGACGCCACGTGCGGCGAGAAGCTCCCGTTCCTCGAGCGCGCCGTCTCCGAAGGCGACGAGCGCACCCTCGTCGTGCTCGAGACGACGGTGAGGCCCTGTTACAAGAAGAGCCGGGCGATCGACGAGGCGATCAAGAACCTGCGATCGCGGCTCGAAGGCGGCTGAGCTCGCGCCGCGCGGCCCGCGCGGTCGCTCGGCGCATCCCGGCCCGCGCGCCGCGCATCGCCCTCGCCGGCCCGCTCATCCGAACAGCACGCGCTCCTCGAACGGCACGTCGCCGACCGACACGACCTCGCCGAGCACCCAGGCCTGCTCGCCGCTCTTGGCGAACGCCTCGATGGCCCGGTCCGCGGCGCCCTTCTCCACGACCGCGACCAGGCCGACGCCGAGGTTGAACGTGCGCCGCATCTCGGCCTCCTCCACGGGGCCGCCGCGCTGGAGCACCTGGAACACCGCCGGCCGCTGGTAGGAGCGGAGGTCGAGCCGCGCGCCCAGCCCGTCCGGCAGCACGCGCGGCAGGTTCCCCGGCAGGCCGCCGCCCGTGATGTGCGACAGCCCCCGGACCGCATCGCCGCAGGCCGCGAGGAGCGCCGTGATCGCGCGGGCGTAGATCCGGGTCGGCGTCAGCAGCGCCTCCCCCACGGTGCCGCCGAGGTCGGCCACGCGGTCGCTCATCGTGAGCCCCATCTCCTTCTCGAGCACGCGCCGCGCGAGCGAGAAGCCGTTCGAGTGCAGCCCGCTCGACGCCACGCCGATGACCGCATCGCCGGCCGCGATCCGCTTGCCGTCGAGGATGCGCGACCGCTCGACGACGCCCACGGCGAACCCGGCGAGGTCGTACTCGCCGTCCGCGTACATGCCCGGCAGCTCGGCCGTCTCGCCGCCGATCAGCGCGCAGCCGGCCTGCTTGCAGCCCTCGGCGATGCCGCGGACCACGGCCTCGCCCACGTCGACGTCGAGCTTGCCCGTCGCGAAGTAGTCGAGGAAGAACAGCGGCCGCGCGCCCACGGTCAGCACGTCGTTCACGCACATCGCGACGAGATCGATGCCCACCGTGTCGTGGACGCCCGTCGCGAACGCCACCTTCAGCTTGGTGCCGACCCCGTCCGTGCCGCTGACCAGCACCGGCTCGGACAGCCCGCCCGGCAGCGCGCACAGCCCGGCGAAGCCGCCCACGTCGGCGAGCACCTCGGGGATGCGCGTCGGCTTCGCGAGCCGCTTGATGCGCTCGACGAGCGCGTCCCCTGCATCGATATCGACCCCGGCTTCCCGGTACGTGACGCTCATGGCAGGCGCATCCCACACCTCGGCGGCAAAGGGAAGCGGGCTCGCTCTCCGGCTCCGGCCTCCGGGCGGCTCCGGGGTCGGCGGGCGGCCGGGCTCCCCGTGCCGCGGGGGCCGCCGCCGGCAGACGCGCGACCGCATGGCCGGGCGCGCGCGCGTGCTTCCCCCCAACGTCCAGCGAAAGCCCGTTCTACCAGCGCACGACGAGCGGCACTTCTGCAGGGAACTGGTGAGATTGCCCTTCGTGACCGTGATCCCACTCCAGCTCGAGAGAGCAGGTCGCCCCACGATCGATCGAGAGCATGCCCTGGTCCACGAACCAACGCACGCCCGACGAGAGCGGCGGGCTCTCCGCTGGCAGGTGCAGCCGGACACGCGTCAGCGTCCGGCGCGCGCCACGATGCGATCGCGACTCGATCGGGGTGGTCCGCCTGATGGTCCGGGGCGCCACGAATATCATGGGCTCCGCCAGGGACCCTCGCGGTGTCACGATGGGCATGCTCATGCCCGTCGGCATGTATTTCGGCTTGTAGTCCCAGGTCTCGAAGGGCCAGTCCCCGGCGCCTCCGGCATCGATGGTCCTGAAACAGATGCCAAACGGGCATGCACCGGTCTCGGCCCAATGAATGCGTTCGTCTAGCCCCAGCGGCCGAACGATTTCGGTCTGCAGCTCCTCCAGATCGTGGACGCCGAGGACCTCGAAGAACGCGTTCTCGAAGGCCGCGCACGCATTCGCGGTCCCCTGACCCTCATGCACCGCGTGGCGGCTGAAGCTCAGGCCGAACTCGGCGAGCATCCGCTCGACGATGCCCACGTCGGGCGTCGCGAGGAACACGTGATCGACTTCCCAGCCCATCGGCCGCCTCCGGCGAGTGGAGCCCGCGTCCCTGGCTCGCACGAGACTGTAGCGTGAAAAGCGACGCCATATCAACAGCACCACACCTGGTCAGGCTGTGCCGCGACCGGGACAGCCGGTGGGTTTGCAAACCGTCGCGTACGCCTGACGTCGCTTCGGGGTATGCTGCCGCGGCCACGCATCGTGGCTCGCGCCAAGGAAACCCCATGAGAGTCGGCGTCTCTGTCACCCTCCTTGTCTCCTCTTCCTTCCTCGCCGCCTGCTCCGACGGCGGGTCATCGGCCGGAGACGGCGGGACCGGGGGAACGGCCGGATCCGGCGGCGCTGCGGGGACGGGCGCCGCCGGCGCGACGGGGACGGCCGGCTCGGTGGGCGTGGGCGGCGCGGGCGGCGCGGGCCCGGGCGAGCCGATCGATCTCTGCGCGGGCCTCGTGCAGGACAAGGAAGCGCGCCCGATGACCGAGCTCGCCAGGCCGGCGCTCGGCGAGGCCGTCACCGACGCCGAGTTCGGCACCACGATCCGCCGGATCACGGCGGTCGCGCCGGGCGGCGGGAACGACCCGGTCATCAAGCCGATGTACTCGACCATCTCGGCGTGGAACGCGGACGAGTCGAGGCTCCTCCTCTTCTCGGTCGCGGCCGGCGAGCACCAGCTCTACGACGGCAAGACATACCAGTTCATCGAGGCGCTCGACATCACGCCGGCGGACATCGAGCAGGTGTACTGGCACACCTCCGATCCCGACGTCCTGTTCTACGTCGACGGCAAGGACTTCATCCGTTACCACGTCGGCGCCGGGACGAAGGAGGTCGTGACGACGTTCGACTTCTGCTCGGGCGGCGCGAGCGCGGGCGGAGACCCGCTGTTCATGTCGTGGGATTCGAACCGCATCGGCCTCACGTGCGACGATCAGGTGTTCATCTATGATGTCGGCCAGAATACGGTGCTCGCCAGGAAGGCGCTCGACGAGAACCCGGCCCAGGTCGCGCCGAGCGGCACGCTCGCGTTCCTGAGCGACAGCGGCGGCGTGACCGATCCGCGGCTGAACGTGGTGCGTACGCTGGATCTGCTGGAGCCGTACGGCCACGCGTCGCTGAGCATGGTGAACGGTCACGACACCTGGAACGGGGCTGTCTACGATCCCGGTCCCGGCGGCAATGACGACATCGGGCTCCTCGTCACATGGGATCTCGCCGAAGGCACCTCGAAGGTGGTCATCGGTCCGGAGACGGGGTGGCCCTACCCCCCGACAGGGCACATCTCGGGGATGGCATACAAGCAGCCGGGGTGGATCTTCGTGTCGTCGATCGGCGATGCGTCGGGCAGAGGGGTGCTCGACATGGAAAACCTGATCGCCGACACGAGCACGGGCAAGGTCTGCCGGATTGGCCGTCACCGGAGCTGGGGCAAGGAGAACACCCACCTCGCCGAGCCGTACTGGGCCGAGCCGCACACCGTGCCCAGCCCCAGCGGGACGCGCGCCGTGTTCGGGAGCGACTGGGGCAACGGGGATACCGTCGACGCCTACGTGATCGAGCTGCCCAGCTACACGCCGTGATGACGGGGACGCGACGGGTCGCGCTGGCCTGCCGGAGGTGCGCCCGGTCCTGCCGCCGCTGCCGATCGCGCCCCCGCTCCCGCCGCCACCGGCGCACGAGTCCGAGGGTGAGAAATCCCAGCCGCGCAAGGCAATGAAGACGCCGGAGGGATGTGCAGCGTCGAGCCAGCCGTTCGCCCTTGTTTTGCGCGTCGCGACCGACATTCTACGCGCCCATGTCCGCCACGCCCGACCCCGCTCCGCCCCTGGTCCTCGTCGCCGCCGCCGTCATCATCGAGCGCGGCCGCGTCCTGCTCACGCAGCGCAAGGCGGGCGCGCACCTCGAGGGCGCGTGGGAGTTCCCCGGCGGCAAGGTCGAGGCCGACGAGGATCCGCGGGACGCCCTGATCCGCGAGCTGCGCGAGGAGATCGGCGTCGAGGCCCGGGTCGGCGACATCGTCGAGGTGACCTACCACCGCTATCCGAAGAAGCCGGTGCTCCTCCTCTTCTACGCCGCGGCCCTCGCCGAGGGCTCGCCCGCGCCCGCCGCGCTCGACGTCGCCGCCGTGCGCTGGGCCGAGGCGGCCGATCTCCGGGACGAGCTCTTCCCGCCCGCCGACGTCGCGGTGCTCGCCAAGGTGCGCGCGCGGCTCGCGGCGACGTAGCCCATCGTGGAACGATGTCTCCCGCCTGAGAGCTGGTACACGGCGCTCCGCGAGGCTCGGGTAGCCTCCGGGATGAGGGGGCAGCGAGCCCCGCCGTGGGGGGCTCACAAGGCGGGGGAGCACGCCTCGCCGCGGACGTCGCCGATGAGGCTCGCGAGCCGCTGGGCGGGCAGCTCGCCGACGGCGCGCTCCACCTCCTGCCCGGCGGCGTCGACGCTGAGGAACGTCGGCACGAAGC
Source organism: Sorangium sp. So ce363 (assembly GCF_051520435.1). Taxonomy (NCBI): domain Bacteria; kingdom Pseudomonadati; phylum Myxococcota; order Polyangiales; family Polyangiaceae; genus Sorangium; species Sorangium sp. So ce363. Next base: position 11,857,473 of record NZ_CP150333.1, read on the forward strand.
GCACGCCGTAGCGGGCGGCGAGGGCCCGCCCGCGCGGATCGTCGACCTGGATGCGCAGGACGGTGCCGGCCTCCTTGGCGCAGCGCGCCTCGAGCTCGGTCACGAGCGGCGCCATGCGCTCGCACACCGCGCAGTGCGCGCTCTCGAACTCGAGCAGCCGAGGCATCCCCTCGGGCAGCGCGACGTCGCCCTGCGCCACGGCGCCCTCCGGGGCCGCGCACGCGCCGGCGGGGCCGCTCTCGCAGGGTGCGCCCGCGTCCACGGCCGCCGCGGGCGCCGGCGAGAGGGCGTCCAGACGGCCGTCAGCGACGGCGATCCCGGCGGCCACGAGCAGCGCCCCCGTCAGGCGCTGGAGGGCCGGCGTGGCCGGCATCAGGCGGCGCGCGAGCGCGACGGCCGCCGGCCCGACGAAGGCCGCGGCGACGAGCGGCGCGGCGAGTCCCGCGGCGTAAGCGCCGAGCTGGATCGCGCCGGTGAGCGGGCTCGCGCCCGCGCTGGCCGCGTAGGTCAACGCGGCGCCGAGCACCGGGCCGACGCACGGCGTCCACCCCGCCGCGAAGGCGATCCCGAAGAGCATGCCCCCCCAGAAGCCGCCCGCGCCCGGGAGGCGGGAGAGGAGAGGGCGCGCCTCGCGCTCGAGCCACGGGAGGCGCAGCACGCCCAGGAGCTTCGCGCCGAAGAGCGCCAGGAGCACGCCGGACGCGACGGTGAACGCGCGCCGGTGGGGCGCGAGGACCGCGGCGATCGCCGACGCGCCGGCGCCGAGCGCGACGAGCACGATCGCGAGGCCGATCGCGAAGCCGACACCGGCGAGGCGCACGCCGCGCTTCGCCGCCGCCGGGTCCGGACCGCCGAGCGCCCCGGCGCCGCCGAGGGCCGACAGGTAGACGGGGAGCATGGGGAGCACGCAGGGCGACGCGAACGTCAGGAGCCCCGCGCCGAAGAGCGCCAGCAATGAACCGATCGTCATGGGTCCTCGCGATCGACGGGATCAGCGCCCGAAGAGCGCCGGCGCGAGCGCCGCTGTGTCCACTTCAGCCACCGCGAGCACCGGCTGCTCCACGCTCCTCGCGCAGATCGCGTTGCCGAGCGGCCCTCGGGTGCACCCCACGCCGCGCCCCGCGAGCGCGCGCGCCGCCGTCGCGGCGCCGGACCCGGGCGGCGGCACGAACACCGTGAGCGGCTTGTCCCCGCTCGCGTACATGAGCGCCGCCGTGCGCGTGCCGCCGATCTGGCAGAGGCGCGCCCCGAGCAGCCGGGCGCCGGACACCGCCGGGACGGTCACCGCGTAGCCGAGCTTCCCCTCGAGCCACCCGGCGACGGCGCCCGGATCGGACGACTCGAAGTCGCACGGGCGCTCGCGCGCGAAGCCGCGCACGTGGTGGCTCACGAGCTCGTCGGCCATCGCCGCGCTCACGCCCCGGCTCGGGCTGCCGACGAGCAGCGCGGCGGCCGCCGCGGCCGCGGCGAGGGCGGCCGTGATCGCCCAGGGGCCGCGGCGCCGCGCGCGCGCGTTCCGAGCGGCGGCCTCCGCCCGATCGCGCAGGCGCTCCGGGACCTCCCCGTCCGCCTTCGCGACGAGCGCGCGCCGCACGCCGCCGAGGACCTCCGCTGCGCGCCGGCAGGGCGCGCAGCCGGCGACGTGCGCCTCGATCCGCGCCGCGTCTTCGGGCGTCACCTCGCCGTCGTGCCACGCCGAAATGTTCTCGAACCACTCGCGGTTGCACCCTGCCATGACGTCTCCTCGCATCGTTCGGAGAGGCCCTCGACGAGCGCGAGCCGCGCCCTCGAGAGCCGTGATCGCACCGTGCCCACCGGGCACGCCTGGAGATCGGCGATCTCCTCGTAGGAGAGCTCCTCGACCTCCCGCAGGAGCAGCGCCTCGCGCCACTCCGGGGGCAGGCGCGCGAGCGCGCGCTCGACCTCGTCGGCGAAGCCGCGCTCGACGAGCTCCGCCTCCAGATTGCCCTGCGGCTCCGGCACCGACTCGGCGCCCCGGCCGCCCTCGATCACCTCGAGGCGCTGCCGCGCGCCGCGCGTCGTGTTGAGCAGCACCGACCGCTCGATGCGGAGCAGCCACGCGCGCATGCGCCCCTCGTCGCGCAGGTCGGCGTGCCGCTCGATCGCGCGCACGATCGTCGCCTGCGCCAGATCCTCGGCGTCCTGCTCCGAGCGCGTCAGGCGGCGCGCCGCCCGCAGGAGGCACGGCAGCTCGGCGAGGAGCCGATCGACGAACGAGGTGTGGGGAGACGTGCGCATGGGCCGGGCCGGGAGGAGGAAGGCTGACGCCGCCTCGTTTCCCGGACACTTCCAGGACACGGCGAGCCCCGAGAAAAGTTCCTGACACTGCGGGAGGCGATCCGGCCCACGTCGACCGGTGATCCGGCCCACATTGACGAGGGCGGATGCACCCGGGCTCGCAGGTGGGACCCGCGTCGGGGCCATGCCCTCCGAGGGGCTGCGGTCCTCCGTCACGCCTCCCTGGTCGTCGCTCTCGCCGAGCCTCCACCGCGCGGCGCCGGCCGGCGGGAGCGTCACCGGCTTCGTAGCTCGGCCGAGAAGGAGCGCTCTGCCGCTGCTATCTGGCTGGATTGTCGCGGGATCTTGGCCGCTCAGCCGGCGATGCCGGCTCGCCTGGCCGAGAAGGGCGACAGATCGAGCGGCGGCTCCTCTCCGGCGATCAACGCCGCCACGATCTTCGCCGTCACCGGGGCGAGCAGCACGCCGTTGCGGAAGTGCCCTGTCGCGAAGATCAGATTCGCGATCTCCCCCTCGCCGAGGATCGGCAGCGCGTCCTTCGGGTGGGGCCGGAGGCCGGCCCACGTCCTGCCGATCGGCGCGTCGCCGAGCGCGGGCACGAGCCGGAGCGCCGCGGTCAGGAGGTCGCGCACGGCGCGCGACGTCACCGCGGTGACGTAGCCGGCGAACTCCGTGGTCGCGCCGACGAGCACGCGCCCGTCGTCGCGCGGCGACAGGTAGCAGCCGGGGCCGTAGACGACCTGCGAGAGCACCGGCGTCGCCGGCGTGAGCTCGACGATCTGCCCGCGCGCCGGGCGCACCGCTGAGGGCGCGAGGCCCGACGCCTCGAGCAGGGACGACCAGCTCCCGGCGGCGAGCACCGTCCAGCCCGCCTCGACCTTCGTGCCGTCCTCGAGCTGCGCGCCGCGCGCGTGCTCCCGCTCGACCACGATGCGCCGGACGGTCGCCCCGGTGCTGAACCGCACGCCCGCGCGCTCCGCCGCGATGCGCAGCGCGCGCATGAGCGACGGCGGATCGATGCGCGCCTCGTCGGCGAGCCACGCGCCGCCGGCGACCTCGTCGCAGAGCGCCGGCGCGTGCGCGCGGGCCCCGTCGCCGTCGCAGATCTCCACGGCGAGGCCGGTCTCTCGCTGCCACCCGAGCTCGCGCGCGATCTCTTCGCGTCCTTCCGCGGTGAACGCCACGCGGAGGGCGCCGCTCTGCCGGTACCCGACGTCGATCCCCGTCGCGTCGACGAGCGACCCGGCGAGCTCCGCGTACAGGGCGCGGCTCGCGAGGCAGAGCCGCGCGAGGGGGCCGTCGCCCGCGGCCTCGAGCTGGGGGCCGATGATCCCCGCCGCCGCCCACGAAGCGCCCTCGCCCTGGTTGCGCTCGAGGACGCGGACAGACAGCCCGCGCCGCGCCAGGGCCAGCGCCGAGGCGCACCCGGCCACGCCGCCGCCGATCACCACCACGTCGCTCATCGGCGCGTGCATAGCACGCCGGGCGCCGAGGGGGGCTTTGCGCGGGAGCGCTGCGGGGGCTGGCGCGCGCCGGGAGGAGCGACGCGCATTGCCCGTTCACCTCGTCCGCGGCTTCCGTGAGGGGAGGCCGGCCCCGGCCAGCGGCCGCTGTTGCCGCGCGTGGAAGAGGCGCAGCAGCCAGAGGTCACCGTCGCGGCCGGAGGCGTCCACGAGATACCAGATGACGTAGGGGAGCTTGCGCAGGAGGAGCCTGCGGACGACGGCGCGGTCCTCGTCGTCCTTTGCCTCGGCGGGACCGATCCCGGGGAAGCGGGCGAGGAGCTCGATGGCCTCGTCGAGGCCGGTCCGCAGGCGCTCAACCTGCTCGATCCCGCGGTTCTCGTCGAGCCAGCGCACCTGATCGCGGAGGTCGCGGGCGAACTCCCGGCGGAAGCGGACGCGGCGGCCCACGCGGCGCCCTGGCCTAGCGGGCGCCGCGACGAGGGGCGTCACGGAGCGCCTCGTCGAAGATGGAGTCGATCTCCTGGCGCGCGGCCTCGTCGTGGTCTCCCGCTTTCATCCGCTCCCAGACCGCCCAGACCTGGGCTCGCTGCCACTCCTCGGCCCGGCTGAGCTGCTCTGCGTCGTCGATCTCTTGGACGCGCTCGCTGAGGAGCGCGCGGATCGCGGGCGAGAGCTTGAGGCCGCGCTTCTTCGCCTCGGCCTGGACCCGCTCCCGGAGCTCGGCCGGGAGCACCACGCTGACGGGTCCGCTGTCCTCGTCCGGGCCTCGCCCCGCCGGACCGCGTTCCTCATCCCGGCCACGCTTCGCCGTTCCCGTCCCTCTCATCGGTGCTCCTCGCGGAGACAGGATAGTGAAATCCACTATAGCGTGCAACCGGGCGGTCCGGCCGCTGCTGGGGAGACGTCGGAGATCTCTGAAGAGCGCCGAGCGCTGGCCAGCTCCGTCGGCCAGTGATGGCCGGACTTCTGAGGATGCCCAACCTAGGAGAGGACGCCGACTTCGAGCGCCCCGTGGATTACGGGCGGCCGGTCATCGAGTTCGATTGAGGCACTTTCCCAGCGGAGCTGCCGGAATGGGGGTTCTGATCGACACTACGTGCTGTCGGAGATGCGCAAGCGTCGAGCCGGTCGTGAACCATGGCCGACCGGAGCCCCCGCCGGTCCGGCGGTGCTCCAAAGATCACGGCAACTGCCGGCCCATCTCCGCAAGCGCAGCCTTCCGGGCTTCGTAGTCCGGCATTACCCGTGCCAGCCGCTGCCAGAACGCCGACCCATGGTGCGGCTCGATGAGGTGTACCAGCTCATGGAGCACGACGTACTCGACGACCCTGGGAGGCAGCAGGATGGTCTTCCAGTGGAAATAGAGGCGCCCGCCCTTGCCACAGGAGCCCCAATGGTAGCCGAGGTCCTGCACAACCAACCGCCCGGGCTGCACCTCGATGCGACCGGCGTACCGCTCGACGCGCGCCTCAAGCCACGGGCGAGCGTGCGCGGCATACCAGCGGACCATATGCGCGTGCCCGTCGACGGCGTCGGCGCGGCGCATCTTGAACCGCCCCGCCTCTAGCTTCACGGGGACGTCGAGCTCAGGCACCAAGAGCAACCGGAAGGTTCGACCCAGGTACGGGAAACCCTCGCCGCTGACGAACTGCCGGGCCAGCGCCTTCGGCGGAAGCGTCTCCTTGGCGGCGAGCTTCTGGTAGACCCAGAATTGCTTCGCACGTGCGAAGCGCTCGAGCTGGGCCGGTGCCGTCGTCGAGGGGGCGGACAGCAGGAGCTGACCATCCCGATCGATCGTGATCTCCAGCGTGCGCCGCCGATCGCTGCGCCGCACCTGGAACTCTAGGTCACCCACCACCAGCGCAGTCATCCGCTCACCAGCTTGGTGTGGTTTGCCTTGGCCAGCTCCATCACCCGGTCAGCGACAGCATCCGCCCGCTCGAAGGGGACGATCTCGTGATCGTCCAGGAACGTAAACACCGCCCCGCGGAGCACTTCCCGCGCATGCGTGTTCTTCCAGAAGTCGACGATCCGGATCTCTGCGCGGATCACGTCCACGAGCTGCACGGTGAGCTGTATCAGCCAGCGGGCATCGGCGGGCGGCACCGGGCGGTCCTTCGCCCGCTCCTCTTTGAGCATCGCGAAGAACGGCAGCTGCGTCTTCGGGTCGAGCCCGCTGTCGTCCTTCTTGCGACCCTTCCCCGTCTCGTCAGCGAGCCCCTTCAACTCAAGCGCGAGCTGCTCCCAGTTCTCGCCGTACATCTTGAGGAGCTCCTCCAGCCGCTCGGACAGCCGCTGGTAGTGAACCGGATCCTCGTTGACGTGCTGGCGGATGTGGTGCCGGATGGCGTGCTCCATCTCCGACGCTTTGGCCCTCGGGGAGGCTTGCTGCTCCACATGCGCCGCGAAGCCTGCGTCGGTGATGGTCATGGGTGCGATCTTCGGGTCCACGCCGAGCGACACGATGTGATCGTCGATGAGCCTGCGGACCTTCGCGCCGATCGACTTGGCGAGCTCGGGCAGGCCCTGTCCGCGGTAGCGGTCGCGTGCCTCTGCGTAGATGAGGCCGAGCTGCTTCGCGTCCTTCAGGTAGGGCAGGCCCTCGGGCCGCGGGAGCACAAGGTCGAGCGTGTCGAGGAACTGCTTGAGCTTCACGGTGAACTCGGCGCGCAGCCGCTCGTCGGAGAGGAGCTGTACACATTCCTCCAGCGCATGGATGTCGTCCACGCCGTGGCTCGTGAAGAAGTCGAGCAGCCGCTGGTGACGGTCGCGCAGCTTGGGGATCTCGTCGCGGAGGCTGCGGAGCGCGCCCTCGATGTCCTCAGCGCTGTACTCCTTGAGCGCGGTTTTCAGGTGCTGCGCCACGCCGTAGTAGTCGACGATGATGCCCGCCTGCTTGCCGTGCCCGGTGCGGTTCACCCGAGCAATGGCCTGGAGGAGCTCGGCCTCTCGGATCGGCCGGTCCAGGTACATCACGCCCTCGATGGGCGCGTCGAAGCCGGTGAGGAGCATCGACTTCACGATCAGGAACGCCAGCGGATCGGCTTTGGTCTCGTCCTCGTGCTTCAGCGGTTTGATAAACCGGGCAATGTGGGACTCGATCTTCGCAGAGTCGGTCCACAGGCTGTAGATCGGATCGTCGTTATGAACGCCGGAGATCACGGCTGCGAACTCGAGCCGCTCGAGCATCGCGAGGTGGCGCGAGGCGCGCACGGCAGCGCGGATCTTCCGCGGCTTGGCCTGGAGCGCCTCGTCGTCGAGGTCGCGGAGCGCGGGGTCGAGTGCCTTCGCCTCCTTCACCAGCTCGTCGCGTGCCTCGGGGAGTGCCTTCGCATACCGGGCGGCCGCGAGCCGGCTACAGGCCGCCACCTGAGCCTTCAGGCCGTTGGGCAGGATGTGCTCCACGTAGTGTCGGAGCATGTCCCGCGCCTTGGACTTGATCATCTCCTCGGCCTCAAGGACGTTCCCCTTGGTAGCGTACTTGCGCCTGATCGCCTCCATCTCCTCGGGCGTCTTCTCGGAGAACATGTCCTCGAAGAGCTGATCGAGGTCGCGGCCGTCGCTCACCGCGCCGGTGGCCGTGCGGCCTTCGTACAAGATCGGGACGGTCGCGCCGTCGGCCTCGGACTCCTTGAGCCGGTAGCGGTCGATGAACTCGCCGAAGATCTCGTGGGTGCGCTTCTTCGCCCCCATGATGACGGGCGTGCCGGTGAAGCCCAGCCGCGCGGCGTTGGGCAGTGCCTTCTGCAGGTTGGCGTGCATCGTGTTCGTGTGCGACCGGTGCGCCTCGTCCACCATGACGAGGATCGACTCGTCCTCGTTGAGCACCGGGAACGCTTCGGCGGCCACCTGGGCGCTGGCCTTGTCATCGTCGCGGTCGCCGTACTTCTGGATCATCGCGAAGACGATGCCGGGCCCCTTCTTGGCCAGGAGCTTCTTCAGCTCGTCGACCTTGCGGGCGACCTTCACGGTCTCGCCGGTGAGCGCCGCGGTACCGGAGAGCTGGCGCTCCAGATCTTTGCGATCGGTGATGATGACGACCTTGAAGCGGCGCAGCGTCGGGATCGAGCGGAGCTTTCGCACCAGGAAGACCATGGTCAGGCTCTTCCCCGAACCCTGCGTATGCCAGATAATGCCGCCGCGCCGGTCGTGCTCGCCGTCCTGCTCGCGGGTCTTGCCGTGGAGGAGCCGATCGATGGCGGCCTGCACGGCGCGGAACTGCTGGTAGCGGCCGACGACCTTCACCGTCCGCCCCGAGACCTGCTGGTAGAGGGTGAAGTGCCGGAGGATGTCGATCAGGTGCGCCGGACGGAGCATGCCGGCGATGAGCTTCTGCTGGCTGGAGAGCTTGGAGGGGTGCTCCAGGCCGAGCTCGGCCGCGACGTTGGCCTGCGGGATGGGGGCGGTGTCCTTCCAGGCGAGGTAGTGCTCGAGGTCGGCGCCGATGGTCGCTGAGCGAGCGTCGTCGAAGGTCGTGGCCACGAGGAACTGGTTGGTCACGAAGAGCCGTTCATTGCCCTCGTTCTCCGTCATCTCGCCCGCGGCCCTCCGCTGGTTCTGGTAGCGCCGGAGCTGGTCGACAGCGCTCGGGATGGCCTCGGGAACCGTGGGGCTCTTGCACTCGACCACGACGATGGGGATCCCGTTCACGAAGAGGACGAGGTCCGGGATGATGTACGGAACCGCCTGGCCACGGGGGCAATCGACGCGGAACTGGTTGATGACCGTGAAGGTGTTGTTCTCGGGTTTCTGCCAGTCGATGTAGTGGATCGTCTGCTGGCGGCCCCCGTCCCAGTCGGGCAAGCCGTCGACGGCGTGGCCTTCCAGGAGGAGCTTGGTGGCCTCCTGGTTGGCCTCCATGAGCCGGGGCGCGCTGATGCGCGTGAGGGCCGCGATGGTCTGCGAGATGCGGGCATCGTCGAGCCAGGGCTGGCCGTTTCGGAGATTGATGCGACGGAGGGCCTGACGGAGGTCGGGCTCGAGGAGGACGTCCCGGAAGGAAGTACGGCCGGTGACAGAGGGGTGATCGAGGCTACCAGTGATGTGCTTCCAGCCCAGCGAGCTGAGCTGCTCTATGAAGGGCAGCTCGACATTGATGTACTCGGGGCCGCCGCTCATGGTCGTGCTCAGCTCCTCTTTTTCGACGTGGGGCGGGACCCAGCGTCCGCGGTCCCCTTCGACGAGGGGCGGGGATCCGCGCTCGCGGTCCCCTTCGGCAACCGTCGGGCGACATTCTCGAGCTGCTTCAGCGCCTGGGTTTCGGCCTCTTGCTCGAGGACCTCACGCTTCCGGGCGGCGAAGCGCTCGTACTCGCGCTCGGCGTGAGCGTCCGCGTCCTCGCGCTTCCACTTACCCGGGCCGGGCAAGACGCTGCGCTCATTGAAGGCCAGGAAGGCGTCGAGCTTCTTCGGCCATTCGTGCACGTAGAGCTGCTTCCGCCGCTTGGTCTGGTCCTCGGCGTAGTCCAGGAACATGACCACGATGCGGTTCAGCTCGGTAATCTCGTCCTCGTTCAGGTAGTTCTTGGCAACGGTCACGTCGCCCTTGCGTACGCCCTGCCCCTTCCATGTGCGGAGGCCCATGTTCGGCTGGGTATGGTCGGCCCGCTCCTGGATGAGCTCGGGCGCGGTCTTGCCGGTGGCGGCGAAGTGCAGCTTGTTCTGCATGGTCTGGAAAAACGCGACGGTCTCGGGCGTGCCCGGCCGGTAGTCGGCCGCCAAGGCGAAGATCTCCCGCACGCGCAGGTAAACGCGCCGCTCGCTCGCCCGGATGTCTCGGATGCGCTCGAGCAGCTCGTCGAAGTGATCGGGCACGCCGGGGCCGGGCGGGTTCTTGAGCCGCTCGTCGTCCATGGTGAAGCCCTTCACCAGGTACTCGCGGAGGCGCTCGGTCGCCCACTGGCGAAACTGGGTGCCGCGAGGCGAGCGGACGCGGTAGCCGACGGCGATCACGGCGTCGAGGTGGTAGTGGCCGACCTGGTAGGTCTTGCCGTCGAGACCAGTTGTTGCGAAATACGCAACAACTGCTTTCTCATCAAGCTCTCCCTCCGCGAAGATGGCGCGGAGGTGGCGTGACACGTTGGATTTGTCGATCTGGTAGAGGGCGACCATCGCGCCCTGGGAAAGCCACAGGGTGCCATGCTCGAAGCGGCACTCGACCCGGCTCCGGCCGTCCTCCATGGGGTAGAGGATGATCTCGCCTCGGGCGGAGACGATGTCGTCGGCGGGGTCGTCAGGGTCGCGGTCGCTCACGGGGGAGGTTCCGCGAGGAGGGGGGTGACGCGGACGCGACCGGTGAGGAGGTCTTCCATGAGAGCCTGCTTGAGGAGGCGGAGCTTTTTGGCCCCTGCTTGCTCGTTAGAGATGCGCTCGTCGGCCGCTTCCAGCCGTCGTGCGATCTCTCTCTGCTCTTCATCAGAGGCCAGCGGAACCAGTAACCGTTTTAGCACATGGATTGAGATCTCGGCCCTAGTGGTTCCAACGATCGCCAACTCAAGTCGACGTTGACCGATTGGGCTGGTCATATACTGAGAAATGAATGCTGGAAGTGCCGATGGAATGAAGCGCAGTCTAGCAAGATCACGACTTATGTTGCCTTCGTACCACGCTGGAACAATGGCAACTTTACCGATGGTTCCCTTTATAGAGAGAAGTAAGTCGCTGGGGCGCACGCGACTGCGAGAGTAGTTCTTGTCGATCTGTGGTGAGGTTCGATGCAGACCGCTTCTAAAGTCGCCTTTGAGATCGCCGATCGTGAGTACAAATGGCCCCTCCGGTACATAGGGTCCGGCTTGGACGATTCCGTAGCAGATAGGTGCAGCAGTAATCGTGTCGCAGGGTAACACTTTCCAGCAATCTGGAAGCAGGCCCAATGGTGAAGCCTTGAATTGAGCGGGGTTTCGCTCGGGATCCCGAAGTTCGCCGTTCTCGTCTATGCCGCGGGTAAGCAGGTCATGCAGGAGCCCCTGCTTCATCTGCTTCAGCTTGGCGATGAGCTGCTCGGTCTTGAGGATGGCCGTGTCAACGATATTGAGGATCTGGCCAATAGTCCTCTGTTCGGGAAGGGGCGGCACCAGAGCGTCAAGCTTGGCGAAGCGATCCGCGCCCAGGTGAGCGATACTGGTGGTCTGTTTGGCAATCTTGGTAAAGTGCCCGATGTCAAGCCATCGCTTGAACATCGCGCGAGCATAGGCAATGTCTATTGCAGATCCGGCTCGAAAGCGTACGAGGGTGTTCTGGAAGCAGTAGCGATCGTCTGGACCGTCGTAGACGGCGCTTCGACCGACAAGCTCCAAGCTTTGTCCTTCGTTCAGCAGGATGTCGCCCCGACGGAGAGCATATTTCTGCTGCTCAGTGGGCGAAAAATTCATCTGTAGTACATCCGAGTAATCGATCCAGCCATCATAAACATTAGCAACTCGGAGGTACGGCACCATATTGGCGCCGCTCTCCGTTGATGGCGAGCGTTGCCGCCCCAGTTGGATCTCGCCTAGGTCTCGCACCTTGGAGATTCGCCAACCAATCGGGGCCGTGCTGTCAGGCATAACCGAGCACCCCCAAGAGGTTGCGCAGCCTATCTGAGGCGGCGTCGCGATCTCGCTCGATCTCTGTGAGTGTCACCCGATACTTGTCCCACCATCCCTCGAACGCCAAGACAACCTGCCGGCGATGGTCGGCCACATACCGACCCAGTAGGCCGTTGAGACTATCTCTCAGGATCCCGACCACCAAATCCTCGGCATCGCCAGTACCAAGCTTGCCGGTCTCCTCTTCCAGCCGGCTTACCAAGTCCCCCTCCAGCGCCCTAAGCTTCTTCTTGACCGCGCCGAGATCCTTCTTCAGCGCCTTGATCTCTTCCTCCGATTTACCCTCCTCGCCGTCATCATCCTCCTCCTCAACGGACTGCGCTGCCTTGATCTCGGCGTCCAGCTCGGCCTTGCGCACCTCGAGCCCCTTGATCTCGGCCAGGTATGCCGGCAAGAGCTTCCGGGTGAGCGGATGGTCGAGCAGATTGTCCTTCACCTCGTCATCCTCGAGCGCGACGCGGATGCTGGATGCCCACGCGTCCACCACGCCCGGGTGCCCGTGCGCCGCCGCCGTCTTGAGATCCGCCTGCACCTCCGCCCACCACATCTCGAACACGGCGGCCCGGAGATCCGCGGCAGCCGCCTTCGCCAGCCCAGTGGCCCCCTGCGCCGCGAAGAGCGGGAGATCTGCTGCTCCATCGAGCACGGTCGCCACCGCGCCGGCGGCTTGGTGCGGGGCGAGCAGCCCCGCCGGACCGACCTGCTTCTCGAAGCTCCGGATTAGCCCTGCTCGAACCTCCATGAGCTTGTTCCCCTGGAGCTGCCCGAGCTCCCGCCGCGCCTTCTTCCACCACCCCTCGACGGCGTCAGCGAGCTGCTTCTCCCGTGCAGCCATGCCTGGATCGGCGTCCAGCCGCTTCTTCAGGTCCGCCTTGTCGGTGATCCCGTCCACGAAGTCCAGGTAGCGCTCATCGCGCTCCCGGAGCAGCCGACGCGGGTCGAGCCCGTGCGCCTCGAACAGCGGCTGCTTCGTCTTCACCTCGGCCTTGGGGATACCCCCGTGCAGGTGCGCCCGCACGTCGTGAGGCTCCGGCGGCGGGGCGTTGTCGGCGTAGCGGCGGATATTGAGGTTATCGTCGTTCTCCCGGAGCTCTTCGCGACCGACCACGCGGGCGAAGCCGGGCACATCACGAAATGCCTGCCAGGCGCTGACGATTTTCTCGATGTGCTCGGGCAGGAGGCAGTTCTGCGCCCGGCCCTCGGCGTACTCGCGATCGGCGTTGATGAAGAGCACCTTGCCCCGGCGCTCCTTCGGCTTCGCGCCCGTGGCCCGCAGGACCAGGATGCAGGCCGGGATGCCGGTGCCGTAGAACAGGTTCGAGCCCAGGCCGATCACGGCGTCGAGCAGGTCGTCGTCGAGGACCCCCGCGCGGATGTCCCTCTCGGCGCCGCCGCGAAACAGCACGCCGTGGGGCATGACCGTGACCACCATGCCTGCCGGCCGCAGCACCGCGAGCATGTGCTGCACGAACATGAGGTCGGCCTTCTTTCCGCTCTCCGGGCAGAAGCCGTAGCGGAAACGCTCCTTGAAGGGCAGGTTCTTCTGATCGTAGTTCTGCGAAAAAGGCGGGTTGCTGATGACGCGGTCGAAGCGCATCAGCTCGCCGCCCTCGGTGTGGAGCGGCTCGGCCAGGGTGTCGCCGTTCCGGATGTCGGCGTCACGGATGCCGTGCAGGAGCATGTTCATCTTGGAAATGGACCACACTCCGCCGTTCGATTCCTGGCCGTACAGACGCATGTCTTTGGGGTTCTTCTGATGCTCGTCGAGGTACTCGCGGGAGAGCACGAGCATGCCGCCGGACCCGGAGCACGGGTCATAGATGTGCATGCCCTCGTCAGGCGCGGCGATGCGGACCATCATCCGGACCACGGCGCGTGGCGTGTAGAACTCGCCGCCCTTCTTGCCGGCGGAGTCGGCGAAGTCGCGGATGAGGTACTCGTACGCGGCGCCGAGGAGGTCCGGGTACTCGAAGTCCTCGTTCCGGAGCCGGATCTTCGAGAAGTGGTCGATGAGGTCGCGGAGGTTCTTGTCCGGGATCTTCGACTGGCCGACCTTGCGGGTGAAGTCGATGTGCGTGAGCACGCCGTCGAGGCTGCTGTTGTTCTCCTCGAGCGCGGCGAGCGCCTTGTTGAGCCCGTCACCCACATTGTGGTGGAGCTCGTCGCGCAGGTGCTCCCAGCGCGCGAGCGGCGGGACGTAGAAGGTCTCGGCGTAGAAGCTCGGGTGCCCCGCGCGCTTCTGCGCCTCGGCCTTGCTCCGGCCTCGGGCGCGCTCTTTCTCGCAGAGCTCTTCGAAGCGGGCGTCGAAGACATCGGCGCACCGCTTCAAGAAAAGCATCCCGAAGATGTATTCCTTGAACTCGGATGCATCCATCTTGCCGCGGAGGATGTCGGCGGCCTTGAAGAGGTGCCGTTCGAGCTGGGGCAGGGTCAGTCGGGCCATCGGGAGGTACTTCTTGTACCACCGCCGCGACTGCAGCTGGGGGCCTCAAGCGCGACGTCTGCCGTAGGCTTCCCGGTCCTGGTCGCAACGACCAGCTGCAGAAGCGGGGCCTCGTGTGCTCGACGTTCTCTTCTGCGGCTTGACTGCTCTCGCCGTTCAGCTCGCCGCAGACGAACAAGATGACGTAGGTTGTATCCGCTCGCGTCGGCGTGGCGCGAGCGCGCAACGACCGCTACTGCGATGCCCCTCCGCCGGTCTCCTTGGCTGCCGTTGCAGGTTCGCGCGCCTTCGCCGCGGCCTCGGGTTCCGCGGCTCCTGGCGCCTTTGCGGCGTCGGGGGCCGCGACCTCCGGCGCCTTCGCCGCAGCTTCTGGCGCCGCGGTCTCCGGTGTCTTCGCCGCAGCCTCCGACGCCTTGGCGGCAGGATCGAGCACCGCGGCCTCTGGCGCCTTTGCGGCGTTGGGTGCCGCGGCCTCTGGCGGCTTGGCAGCAGCCTTCGGCGCCTTTGCGGCCTTGGGTGCCGCGCCCTCCGCCGCCTTCACAGCAGCCTCCGGCACCGCGCCCTCCGCCGCCTTCGCCGCCGCCTCCGTCGCCGCGCCCTCCGCCGCCTTCGCCGGGGCCGCCTTCGCCTTCTTCTCCTTCGCGGCCTTCGCCTCGAGCGCGCCCGCCGCGATCGGCTCGCGCTTGCCGTGGCCGACCGCGCGCGGATCGCCGTACGGGAACGCCGCGCTGCCGCTCGCGTCGATCGGCTTGCGCGGGGCCTCCGGATCCGTCGCCGGGCTCGGCGGCGGCGCGATCGGCCGCGGCGCGCGCAGCCGGTTGCCAGGGCCGGCCTGGGTCCACACCTGCACGTCGCCGAGCACGCGCGTCCTGTTCGCCATCCGCCGCTGGCCGCGCGCGCCGAGCAGCTTCTCCAGGAACGTCGGGGGCGACGTCGCGCCAGGCTCCCCCTTCACCCAGCACGTGTAGTCGCCGATGCCGGTGCCCCGGAACGCCTCGCGGCAGACCGCTATCCCGAGCTCGGCCGCGATCTCGCTGAGGAGACGACCCGGCGCGGCCTCGACCGTCCTGTGCTCGTTGACGAAGGTGACCTTGGGCATCGGTGGGCAGGCAGCGTCCTGCTCCCCTGCCGCGAGCGCGTCAAGAAGCGCGGCGCGCGTCCCTCGCGTCCCTCACGCGGTGGAGCACCCGCGCGATGCCGAACAGGTTCCAGCCCGCGAAGCCCACGAACAGCGCCACGAGCGCGACCGCCCAGCGCGACGCGCGCGGCGAGCTGCCGTCGATGAGCAGCCAGGCGTCGTCCGTCACGGCCATCCCCGCCTGCTCCTCCACCTCGGCGGCCAGCCGCGCGTGCCGGATGCCCGCGCTCTTGAACGGCACGAGCCGCCCCGCGAACGTGCTCGGCGGGACGAAGCGCGGGCCCTCGAAGCCCTCCGGCACCCGGATCTCCACCCACAGCCCCGGGTTGCCCGCCACCGGCGCCAGCCGGAACGAGTCGCCCTCCGCGGCGCGCCCGTACCGGATCGCGCCGCGCGTCCCGAGCAGGCCGGCGGCCCGCACGTAACGGTTCGCGAGGTCCGCCTGCGGCCGCAGCGACGCGAGCTCTCCCACGTCCGCCGGCTGGCCCGGCGACAGCGCGTATCGCGCCTCCCCGAGGAGCGCGACGGCCATCCACAGCGCGGCGATCGCGGTCGCCGCCATCAGCGCCACCGTGACCGTGCGCTCCTGCTTCGGCGGCGACGGCAGCGCGAGCAGCTCCGGATCGGGCCCCGCCACATCGAGGCCATCGCCGCCCGGGCCGCGCGGGCCGGACGTCATGGATTCCAGGGTCGAGGTCGGGTCGGTGGGCACGCTTCGTCGAGTATATAGCCGGAGCGCCGGCCGCGGTGCACCGCCGTCTCGCCGGGTCCTCGGACGAGGGGAGGAGCGGGCTCGGGCGTGGCCGACCTGGGCCCGCAGGACACGGGCGAACGACACGCTCCCTTCGTGCGTACGCGGGCTCAGCACCAGCACACCGGGTTGCCCGTGGCCACCGAAGCCTCGAAGACCCGGCGCAGGGAGCCGAGGATCTGCTCGAAATCGGCGATGCCCAGCGCGCGCTGCGCCACGTGGAAGCCGCGCGGATACGCGGAGCGGACGCGCCCCCTGTCGTCCTGCATTCGACCGTCGGGCCAGGGAATGCACCTGCCGGGAACGGCGACCCTGGACTCGAATTCGCGTCCGGTGTCGAGGTTCCGGAGCAGCACGCGGCCGCCCTCGGGGGCCTCGGTGCGCTCGGGCTCCAGCAGGACCTGCTCGACGCGCAGGGCGCGGAACAGCTCGCGGGGCGGCGCTCCGCGGCTCCGCACGAAGAAGCCGTTCACGTCGAAGCCGAGGTGGATCTGGTCCGAGCCGCTCATGATGAAGATGCCTTCGTACTGCGGAATGAAGTCATAGAGCTCATGGCCGGTCTCGGAGTCGACCAGGAAGGCCGAGCGGACGGAGGCGACGCGCTCGGCGAACCGCGCGAGCTCTCCCAGCGCGCGCGCGCTGGCTTCGGCCGGCATCATGCCGCCGTTCGCCGCCGGCAGCTCGGCGTGAAGCGTCGGGAAGTGCTGCCAGCCGATCCGATCGAGCGCCGCCTGGAACGCCCTGAGACCTGCCCAGTTCGAGATCCACTCGGAGGCGAGCCACATGCGTGGGTGCGGGCAGCAGTCCTCCATCCATGCATAGAACGCGTCGTGCGCGTCCTGACGCTCCTCGGGGAGCGTCAGGCAGAGCTGCCCCTCTTCATCGAACGCCACGTGCTCCGCGTGCGGGGGCGGCGTCCGCGTCGTCCCGTCGAGCCAACATCTGCACACCACGGTCGCGTCCAGGCCCATTCGTGCGCCTCTTGCGTAACTCGCAGCAGCCGGCGGGATCCCCGCCGCGCGAGCGTCCGTCGGCGGGGCGCCGAGTCTAGCCCGTGCCTTCGCCCATCAGGAACCGCGCGACGCGATCGCCGAGCCGGCGCCCGGATGCGCGCCGGGGGGCGGCGCGTGGCGGCACCCCCCACGCGCCCGTGTTCCTGCCGCCGGCCCGCGAGCCTCGTACCGCCCGCCTCCGGGCGACCGGTCGCGGCCCCGCCCACCGTCCTCTCGGGCCGCCCCTGAGCTCGCCGCGCGCTCGCCCGGCCGCGGTGCAGGGGGCCGCGTCACGCGCTTGCCCGCACGCGGCGCCTTGCCTAGCCTAGCCGCGATGCCCTCGAAGAACGACAGCTCCATCGTGTGCCCGTCGTGCGGCGCGAACAACGCCTCCGTGACGGCGAGCGGGCGCTGCATCGCGTGCGGCGCCAGGATGGGCTCGCTCGCGCCTTTCCGCGACTCCGAGCTCGACCGCCACCGCCGCTACCAGCAGGAGGGCTTCTCGATCCTCTGGTGCCTCATCGCCCTCGTCCTGCAGAGCGTGCTCACCGCGGCCCTCGTCGGCGGCCTCCCCATGATCGTGCAGCAGCTCGACTTCGAGGGCTCGAACGGGATGATCGTCGCCATCCCCGTCTGGTTCATCGGCGGCGTCCTCCTCGGCATGATCTCGCCCGGAAAGACGTTCCTCGAGCCGGTCGTCGCGTCGTTCCTCGTCGCGATCCCGACCGTCTTCTACCTCCTGCACAGCCAGACCGTCCGGACGATGCCGCTGTTCATGTACGTGATCATGGCGCTCATCGGCGTGCTCTTCACGCTGATCGGCTCCTACCTCGGCGAGCGCATCCAGATGGGCCCGCCCGCGAAGCCGGCCGACTGAGGGCGCCCAGCGTGACGACGAGGCCCGGCGCGACGGGCAGCGCAGGGGCGGCCGGCGCAGCAGGGGCGGCGAAGGCGGCAGCGGCGGCGGGCGCAGCAGGGACGGCCGTCCGGCGGATCGCTGCAGTGAAGCGGATCGCCGCGGCGCTCGCCGCCGTCGCCATGGTCCAGCTGGCGCCCGGGTGCGGCCGATCGGCCGAGCAGCAGGAGGCGGACGCGCTCCTGCATGCGATCGACGTCCTCCGCGACGCCCCGAGCGAGCCGCGCGAAGCGCGCGAGGCGCTGCTCGCGGAGCTCGAGCGCCAGCCCGCATCGACGCCGCCCGCCGCGAGCGCCAAGGACACGTGCGCGCGGGCCTACCGCCTGCTGCTCGACGCGACGGCCGCGGAGGCGCGCGTCCGCGCCCTGATCGAGGCGCCCGACGGGGACGCCGGGCCCGGCGCGCTGGCGGATCTCGTCGCCGCGGACGCCAAGGTCAAGGAGAGCGCCGAGGTCATGCCGAGGTGCGCCGAGGCGCTCGCGATCCTCCGCCGCTCGGGCCGGCGCGGGATGTGACGGCCCGCATCGTCCGCGCCCGTGCCGGCGGCGTCCGCGCCGGCCGTGGCGCCCGCGCCGCGCGCCCCCGGGGAGGGGCGCCGGCCGCGCCCGCGCCCCGCGTCGCGCGGCGTTGAAGAGGGCAAGGGGATCCGCGCTCGCGGTCCCCTGTGCTAAGACCCGCCCTGCCATGTTCGACACGCTGACACGGGGCTTTCGTCAGGCCAGAAACCGCCTCGCCGGGCTCACGGAGCTCACTGCGGGCAACATCGACGCCGCGCTCCGCGAGGTAAGGCTCAGCCTGCTCGAGGCCGACGTCGAGATCGGGGTGGTCAAGGCGTTCCTTGCCCGGGTCAAGGAGGCCGCGGTCGGCCGCACCCTGGAGACGCGCGTGAAGCACGCCGGCGAGGTCCACCAGGTCTCGGCGAGCGACCACTTCATCAAGATCTGCCACGACGAGCTCGAGGCGATGATGACCCACGAGGGCGACGAGATCGCCTGGGCCGACAGCGGGCCCACGGGCATCATGATGGTCGGCCTCCAGGGCTCCGGGAAGACGACGAGCTGCGCGAAGCTCTCGCGCTACCTCGAGAAGCAGGGGAAGAAGCCGCTGCTCGTCGCGGCCGACATGCAGCGCCCCGCGGCCGTCGAGCAGCTCAAGGTCCTCGGCGAGTCGCTCAAGATCCCCGTGTTCAACGTGCCGGGCGAGTCGCCGGTCGCCATCTGCGCCGCGGCCCGCGGCGAGGCGAAGCGGCTCGGCCGCGACGTCATCATCTACGACACCGCCGGCCGCCTCGCGATCGACGAGCCGCTCATGCACGAGCTCGCGCAGATCAAGGACGCGACCAAGCCGGAGAACATCTTCCTCGTGGTCGACGCGATGATCGGCCAGGACGCCGTGAAGACGGCGCGCGGCTTCAACGAGCGGCTGTCGATCGGCGGCGTCGTGCTGACGAAGCTCGACGGCGACGCCCGCGGCGGCGCGGCGCTCAGCATCAAGGAGGTGACGGGCGCGCCCGTCCTCTTCACCGGCATCGGCGAGACGACGGACAAGTTCGAGCCGTTCCGCGCCGACGGCATGGCGAGCCGCATCCTCGGCATGGGCGACGTCGTCGGCCTCATGCAGGACTTCGAGGAGGTCGTCGACCAGAAGAAGGCCGAGAAGGACGCCGCGCGGATGCTCCAGGGCGACTTCACGCTCGAGGACTTCCTCGATCAGGTGCGGATGATCCAGAAGATGGGATCGCTGAAGGATCTCGTCGACAAGCTGCCCCTCGGCGGCATGTTCCCGGGCGGCCTGCCCCAGGACGTGAACCTCGACGACCGGGAGCTCGTCCGCATCGAGGCGATCATCCAGTCGATGACCCGCCTCGAGAAGAGCGACCCGTACGCGCTGGTCCGCGAGCCGAAGCGGGTGGAGCGCATCGCGAAGGGCTCGGGCTCGAAGCCCGAGGCGGTGAGCGAGCTCGTCCAGAAGTTCCTGTTCATGCGCCAGATGATGAGCGGCCTCGGCCAGAACATGGGCCTCATGGGCAAGATCCCCGGCATGAAGCAGATGGCCATGGCCAAGAACATGCGGGAGATGCAGAAGCAGATGATGGCCGGCGGCGGCATGCCCGGGATGGGGATGCCGGGGATGGGCTTCCCGGGGATGGGCTTCCCGGGGATGGGGATGCCCGGGATGGGCATGCCGGGCATGGGCGGCTTCCCGGGCGCCGGCGCCGGGGGCCCGAACATGACGAAGATGAAGACGCTCAGCGCCTCCGAGCGCAACGCGAAGAAGGCGCAGCGCAAGCGCGAGCGCGACGCCCGCAAGAAGGGGCGCAAGTAGCGGCGGCCGCGTGCGGGGGCCCTGCTGCCGGCGGCGCTCGTTCGACGATGCGCACGATGCGCACGCGGTCGCGCGGGCCCTGGTGATGGTCGGCGCGGTCGCTGCAGCGGCGTCGTGCTCCAGGGGTGGCGGAGGTGAGCAGGGGGCCGCGCCTGCCGGGTCGGCCGGCCGGGCGCCGGCGGCGTCCGCGGGTGTGGGCGCTGGCCGTGGCGCGGATGCGGAGGCGCGGAGGCAGCTCGCCTCCGTGAAAGAGCTCGCGGTGCGCAAGCTCGCGCCTGGCGCGGCGATCGCGATCGACGGCCGGCTCGACGAGCCGGCGTGGCATGCGGCGGCGACGACAGGCCCGTTCGTCAACGTGGGCACGGGCCGCGAGGATCGGTCGCTGCCGACGCAGGGCGAGGCGCGGCTGCTCTGGGACGACGGGTTCCTCTACGTCGGATTCGACGTCAGCGACAGGACGATCACCGGCGGGTTCCCCGAGGGCGCGCGGGATCCGCACCTCTGGGAGCGGGATACCGTCGAGGTGATGATCGATCCGGACGGCGACGGGGACAACAAGGACTACTACGAGATCCAGATCAACCCTCAGAACCTCGTCTTCGACTCGCAGTTCGACGACTACAACGCTCCACGGGGCGGCCCGAGCGGGCCTTTCGGCCATGAGGAGTGGAGCGCGGGGCTCGCGAGCGCGGTCGCGCTGCGGGGGACGCTCGACGACGGCTCGGACGAGGACCGGGGGTATGTGGTCGAGGCGAAGATCCCGTGGAGCTCGTTCACGAAGGCGAAGGCCGCGCCGCCGGCGCCGGGGGACGCGTGGCGGATGAACTTCTACGCCATGCAGAACAACGGTGGGGCGGCGTGGTCGCCCATCCTGGGGGAGGGGAACTTCCACAGGGCGCGGCGCTTCGGGCGGGTCCGGTTCGTCGCGATCGCAGTCGACTGACGTCGCGACGTCGAGCGAGCCCTCAGCGCACGGGCGGGTTACCGGAGTCGCGGAGGCTCTCGGCACCTCGTGCGATCGGCGCCGGCGCGCGAGCTCAGATCCGGGCCGTGTGGCTCGCCGTCGGGCGTGACGCGCCCTGCTGCGTGCCCGCCAGGGCGGCATCACCCATCGTGCCCGCCGTGGCGGTCGAGCGGGTCGCCGGCTCGATCGCTCGCTGGACCCGGATCCTGTTGTGCACGTCCTCGACGCCCCGCACGCCCTCGGCGGCGAGCTCGATGATGCGCTTGTGGTAGCGCTCGGGCACTGTGCCCTCGAGGATGACCTCGTTGTTCCACCTGGACCGTGACGTCGCTCACGTCGATGTCCCCGCGCTCCGCGAGCATCTCGCAGATGTCCTCCTGGATGCGCGCGTCGGAGCGCTTGTAGCCCTTCGGTCCGCGGCCGAACGCTCTGCGCACGCGGTCTCCGATCTCGCCGAGCGCGTGGCCGACGCCCTCGAGCGCCGAGCGGCCGGATTCGCGGAGCTCGTGGTTCTCACCGCGGTACGCGCCGTCGTGCCAGGCCGCATCGGGACCGTAATCGGGGCTCACGACGCGGGTCATGCCGAGGTAATAGGCGCCGCCGAGATTGAAGTTGTATGCGCTGCCCACGGCGGGAAGGGGATTGCCGCCGAAGCCGCGGCTGTGCTCGCGGCCGCCGACGTAATCGCCGCCGCGGTCGTCGTGGGGCCAGCCGCGCTCCTGGTCACCGGGACGACTGTCGCTGTTGGCGAAGCGACCGTCGCCGAGAGCGCGGCCCATGGGGTCGCGGTGCGTCGTGGGCCCAACCGTGCGAGCGTGCTCGCGGCCCCGATCGCGGTCGTCGCGCAGAGCGGCCCCGTGATCGTAGATCGGGCCCGCGCTGCGGCGCTCGCTGCGAGGATCGCCGCGCTCGGTGAAATGGCTCCGGTCGTCTCTGTAGCGCCGATCCCAGCCGTGCTCATTTCGTCCGTAGCCTGTGTCCCTGTCGAATCGATCTCGCATCCTGCGCCTCCTTTCTTCCTTGCGAGCACTGCCTTCAACACGTCTCCGCCGCGCGACAGCGCTGCGCGACAGATCGCGCCAGCCTGGTCGCGTGGATCGCGAAGATGGGTCGCGTGGGCGCCCTCTGCCACCGGGGAGAACCCTTCGTCTCGCGCCCGGGCGATCCCGAAAATCACGATTCATCGGATCAGCACAGAAGAGCTTGCCTTGAGCGCCTTTCCGCCTCTCATCGCAGAACACGGCACACCCGCCCTCCCCATCGGGGCTGGGGCGGCGCCGCGCCCCCTGGGGGCCCGGACCATCCGTCACGGGCCCAGCAAAGCCGGCCCATGCCCCGCCGGCTGCGCTAAGCTCCGCGCCCTGTGCCCGTCCTCACCGCTCACGATCTCCACAAATCCTTCGGTCCCCAGACGATCCTCGACGGCGTCTCGGTCAACATCCGCACCGGCGAGCGCGTGGGCCTGGTCGGCGTCAACGGCTCCGGCAAGAGCACGCTCGCCCGCATCCTCGCCGGGGTCGAGCAGGCCGACAGCGGCACCATCGCGCGCCGCCGCGGCGCCGAGATCGGCGTCCTCTCGCAGGATCCGGTCTTCGAGCCGACCGACACCGCGCGCGACGTGGTGCTCGCCGGGCTCTCCGCGTGGCACGCCGCCAAGGCCCGCCACGACGAGGTGAGCCGGGCGCTCGCGGCCGGCTCGGGGGACGCCGAGACGCTCCTCGCCGAGCAGGCCGAGGCCGGGGCCGACGTCGAGCGGCTCGGCGGGTGGGACATGATGCACCAGGTCGACGCCATCATCGGCCACGTCGGCGTCACCCGGCCCGACGCGCCCATGAGCGTGCTCAGCGGCGGCGATCGCAGGCGCGTCGCGCTCGCCCGCCTGCTCGTGTCGCGGCCCGCCCTCGCCGTGCTGGACGAGCCCAGCAATCACCTCGACGTCGAGACCGTCGAGTGGCTCGAGCGCTACCTCGTCGAGGAGCACCCCGGCGCGCTCCTCCTCATCACCCACGATCGCTACCTGCTCGACCGCGTCGCGGAGCGCACGCTCGAGATCGACAAGGGCAAGGTCTACAGCTACGACGGCGGCTACGAGGAGTACCTCGAGCAGAAGGCCGAGCGCCTCGCGCTCGAGGCGCGCACCGAGTCGAACCGGCAGAACTTCCTGCGCACCGAGCTCGAGTGGCTCCGGCGGCAGCCGAAGGCGCGCACCGGAAAGCAGAAGGCCCGCATCCAGCGCGCCGAGACGACCAAGAGCGCGCCGCCGCCCAAGGCGGAGCGGACCGCGCAGCTCTCGGTGGAGTCGGTGCGCACCGGCAAGACCATCCTCGAGCTGAAGAAGCTCGGCCTCTCGCTCGACGGCAAATGGCTCGTGCGCGGCCTCGACTTCACCCTGACCAAGGGCGAGCGCGTCGGCATCGTCGGCCGCAACGGCACGGGCAAGACCACGATGCTCCGCGCGATCCTCGGCCAGCTCGGCGCCGAAGGCGACGGCGCGGCCGCCGAGGGGCCCCGCATGGAAGGCGAGGTCGTGCTCGGAAAGAACTCGAGCGTCGCCTACTTCGACCAGCACAGGAGCGGGCTCGACCTCGACAAATCGATCTTCGAGAACATCGCGGGCTCGCACACGCGCGTCGAGGTCGGCGGCCGATCCATGGACGTGCGCAGCTACCTGGAGCGGTTCCTGTTCGATCCGAACAAGGCGCGGCAGCCGGTGGGCTCGCTCTCCGGCGGCGAGCGGGCGCGGGTCGCCCTGGCGAAGATGCTCACCCAGAGCGTCAACGTGATCATCCTCGACGAGCCCACGAACGATCTCGACGTGATGACCCTCGCCGCGCTCGAGGAGATGCTCATCGAGCTCGACGGCTCGGCGCTCGTCGTGACCCACGACCGCTGGTTCCTGAACCGGGTGGCGACCTCGATCCTCGCGTTCGAGGGCGACGGCCGGGTCGTGCGGTACGCGGGCAACTACGACGCCTACCGCGAGCAGCGCGCGAACGCCGCGCTCGAGACGGAGGCTGAGGCGCGGGCCGCGAAGGCCCAGGCGGCGGAGGCCCGGCCGGCGGCGGCGCCGGCGAAGGCCGCCGCGCGGGCAGGCGACAAGCCGAAGCTCACGTTCGCGGAGCGGACGGAGCTCGACGGCATCGTGGGGCGGATCGACGCGGCCGAGCAGAAGGTCGCCGAGCTCGAGGCGAAGCTCGCCGACCCGACGCTCTACGCGAGCCGCGGCGCGGACGTGGCGGGGCTGCTCTCGGAGCTCGAGCGCGCCAAGCAGGAGGCGGCGCGCCTGGTCAGCCGCTGGGAGGAGCTCGAGACGAAGCGCGAGGCCGCCGGCAAGGCCTGACCGGGCGCGACGGAGCGCGAGGCCAGCGGCAATCGGTGCAGGGGGCGCAGGGGGCGCAGGGGGCGACCTGTCTCGCACGACGACCTTGTCGGCGCGGCGCCGCCCGGCGACCATGGCCTCATGATGACCGTGTTCGAGGTGCACCTCGCCGAGGGATCCGACGGCGCCGGCCTGCTCAGCGACGAGGTCCTGAGCGAGACAGGCGCGCAGGTGATGACGCTCCAGGAAGCAGCGCTGGTCGGCTTCCAGGGCCTCCAGGCGCTCGACGGCTCCGGCAACGTCCGGCTCATCGCCGTGCGCGCGCGTGACGCCGCCTGGATCCACCGCTGCCTGGAGACCCACGGGGCCGTCGCCGGGTTCCGGGCTCACCAGGTCGACTGAGCCACATCGCCCCCGCTGCTCGACCGACCCTCCGCGCCGCCCTGGCGCGGCGTCCCCCCGCGCGCGCCTTGTCCGGAATGCCGTGGATGCCAGTCCGGCCGCCAGGCGCAGAGAACCATGAAGGCCCGACAAGCCCGCTGAAGCAGGCGAAGCTCGCCTCTACGAACATTGATGAGATCCGGTGTCCCTGACAACTCCCCTCAGTTGTTGGCATCTTTCGTGGGAATTGAACAGGGAGACGGGGAGACGGGGAGATTCGTGGGATTTCACTCCTCGTCTCCACGCCTCCCTGTGAATTTTTCCGAATAATTCGAGGGGATGCTTCAGGTGTCCATCACCACGCACGGAGCGCCTCGCGCGCCATCTTCGCGCGTCCCTGGCCCGCATGAGGCTCGTTCTACTGTGTCTCGTATCACTAGAAAGTTGGTGTGTGGTTGCACTGTCTACCGACGATGGTAACAACACCGCATGTCTCACTCCTCTCTACGTAGTCATACGCTCCTGGCGTTGTTCGCGGTCTCCGCGTTCGCGCCGGGTTGCGGCTCGGAGCGGCCGCAAGCGGGCGATACCAGGCCGCCGGGCTCCGAGCCCGGTCAGGGGGCGCCCTTCGAGAACCCCGGCGGGATGTGGATGCCGGAGCAGATGCGGCAGCACAAGGACCAGCTCAAGGCGCTCGGGCTCGAGATCGATCCCGAGTCGCTCGCCGATCCCACGGCGTCCCCGCTCGGCGCGGTGGTGAGCCTGGGCGGCTGCTCGGCCTCGTTCGTCTCGCCCGATGGGCTCATCGCCACGAACCATCACTGTTCGACCAGGGCGCTCCAGTACAACTCCACCCCGGAGCAGGACCTCCTGACGAACGGCTACCTGGCGAAATCCCGCGCCGAGGAGCGATGGGCCGGCCCCACCGCGCGCGTGCTCGTGACCCGCGCCTTCCGCGACGTCACCGGCGAGGTGCGGCGCGGCATCGAGGCGATCCAGGGCGATCTCGAGCGCTACGAGGAGATCGAGAAGCGCAAGAAGCAGCTCGTGACCGCGTGCGAGGAGGGGCGCCCCGAGATCCGCTGCTCCATCGCCGAGTATTTCGGCGGTGGCCAGGTCTCGTTGATCGAGCAGCTGGAGATCAAGGACGTTCGCATCGTCTATGTCCCGCAGGAGGCGATCGGCAACTTCGGTGGGGACATCGACAACTGGCGCTGGCCGCGCCACACCGGCGATTTCGCCTTCTTCAGGGCCTATGTCGGCAAGGACAACCGGCCGGCCGCCCACGCCGAGGACAACGTGCCTTACCGGCCGGCGCATCACCTGAAGCTCGCGTCGTCGCCGCTCCGCCAGGGCGACCTGGTGATGGTCGCCGGCTACCCCGGCACGACGAACCGGCTCCGGACCGCGGCAGAGGTCGAGTCCGCGGTCTCATGGCTGTACCCGAAGCGGGTGTCGTTCTACGAGGAGTCGATCGCCCTCCTGGAGGAGCTCGGCAAGAACGACCCGGCCCTGCGGATCAAGGCGGAGCCGACCATCCAGGGCTACGCCAACTACCTGCTCAAGACGCGCGGCCTGCTCGACGGGCTGGTCCAGGGCGGCCTGGCCAAGGAGAAGGCCAAGCAGGAGGGCGACCTCAAGGCCTGGATCGACGCCGACCCGGAGCGCAAGGCGGCCTACGGCGGCGCGATCGAGCAGATCGCCGCGCTGCACGCCGGGCAGCAGGCGACGCGCGACCATGACGCGGCCGTGTCGGAGATCGCCTCGTCGGCGAGGCTCCTCGACGCCGCGGTCACCATCGTGCGCATGGCGGAGGAGCGGCCGAAGGCCGACGCCGAGCGCGAGGCCGAGTACCAGCAGCGCAACTGGGAGCGCCTCGAGCAGGCGCAGGCGTCGCTGCAGAAGTCGTACGACCGCGCGATCGATCGGAGCACCTTCAAGCTGGCCACGCGGCGCGCGCTGCAGCTCGATCCGAAGGACAGGCCCGCGCTGCTCGGGGCCCTCGCGGGCGGGCAGGCACAGACGGAGGCCGGCATCGCCGCGGCGATCGACGCGATCTACGAGAAGACGGCGCTCGAGGACGCGGCGACCCGGATCCAGCTGCTCAAGACGGCGACGCTCGAGGAGCTCCAGGCGAGCCGGGATCCGATGATCCGCCTGGCGCTCGAGCTCGCGCCGGTCGACAAGGCCATCGAGGCGCGGGACAAGGCCTACGCCGGGGCGATGGCCCTCGTGAAGCCGCGCTTCGTCGAGGCGCTCCGCGCGCACCGGGGCGGCCTCCTGGCGCCCGACGCGAACGGCACGCTCCGCGTCACGTACGGCACCGTGCGGGGGTACCGCCCGGAGAGCGACAAGCCGGTCTATCGCCCGTTCACCACGCTCAGCGAGGTCGTGAAGAAGAGCACCGGCGAGGCGCCGTTCAACACCCCGGCGACCCTGCTCGAGGCCGCGCGCGAGGAGCGGTTCGGCCCATACGTGGACAAGGACCTCGGCGAGGTGCCGGTCTGCTTCCTGAGCGATCTCGACATCACGAACGGCAACTCCGGCTCTGCCACGCTGAACGCGCGCGGCGAGCTCGTGGGCCTCGCCTTCGACGGCAACTACGAGGCGATGGCGTCCGACTGGCTGTTCATGCCGTCGATCACCCGGACCATCCACGTCGATCACCGCTACATGGAGTGGGTGATGGACGCGGTGTCGGGCGCGGACGCCGTGCTGAAGGAGATGGGCGGCAAGCCGGCCATCGACTGAGCGCGGCGCAGCCTCAAAAGCACGATCGCGAGGACGCCGGCGCGGGTCACGCGCCGGCGTCGTCGGACGACACCCGCACCTCTCCCTCGGCCACCGTCCAGAGGATCGACGTGCAGCTCCGCCCGAACGCCCTGTCGTGCGTGACGAGGAGAAGCGCGCCCGGGTAGTCGGCGAGGGCGCGCTCCAGCCGCTCGATCGAGGGCAGGTCGAGGTGGTTGGTCGGCTCGTCCAGCACGAGCGCCCACGCGTGTTGCCCGAGGCCCAGCGCGATCATCAGCTTGCGCGCCTCGCCGGGCGACGGCCGCGCCGACCCGAGCAGCGGCCCCGGCTCCACCCCGAGCGCGGCCACCAGCGACATCACCCGCCCGCGCTCCTCCGGAGGGAGGCGCCGCGCCCTCGCGATGAGGGCCTGCTGCTCTGCCTCGCCGAGCTCCTGCGGCACATGGAGCACCTTGTCCGCCGGCACGCGCGCGCCGGCGAGCAGCGCGTTCACCAGCGTGGTCTTGCCAGCGCCGTTCGGGCCCGCGATCCGGATGCGGTCCTCGCGGCCGACCGCGAGCCGCACGTCCCTCAGCAGCATCCGCCCCTCGCTCTCGCCGCCGGCGTGGATCCGGGGCGCGTCGAGCACGAAGAGCCACGGCGCGGGCGATCGCTCGTAATCGACGAACACGCTGCGGCCCACCGCCTTCTCGAGCTCGAGCTCTCCCGCCTCGGCCGACACCTTCTCGAGCTTGCGCCGGGTCACGCCGACGTTGCGCGACAGCCGCGCTTCGGCCGAGGACACGCGGAAGTCCGCGAGCAGGCCCCGGGCGTCGCTGTCGCGCGGGCCCTTCATCCGCCGCTTCGTGCTCCGGTCCGCGTCGGCCGAGGCCTGCGCCCGCCGCTCGTCGCCGAGGCGGCGCCGGAGCTGCCGTTCCTCGGCGCGCAGCCGCTGGTGCGCCTCCTCGCGCCCGCGCGCCTCGGCCTCCCAGAGCGCTTTTGCCGCGCTGTACCCGCCGGGATAGAGCCTCGCCGCGGCCCGCTCGACCCGGATCGTGCCGGTGGTCAGCGCGTCGAGGAGCTCGCGATCGTGCGAGACGCACGCCCCGATCCCCTGGAACCCCGCGAGCGCGCCGGCGAGCAGCGCCCGCGCGTCCGCGTCGATGTGGTTCGTCGGCTCGTCGAGCAGGAGCAGGTCCGGCGCCGCGGCGAGCGCCGCGCCGATCTGCCACCGCTTGCGCTCGCCGGGCGACAGCGTGGCCCAGCGCCCGAGCTCCGCCGGATCCAGCAAGAGCTCGCCGCGCAACCTGCGCGCGGCGCCGTCCTCGGCGTCGGCCAGCGCGTGGATGGCCGCGTCGGCGTGCTCCACGGCCTGCGGGCAAACCGCGACGGTCGCGCCCCGCGGCTCGAGCCGCAAACTCCCCCCCTCGGGCGCGAGCTCGCCGGCGAAGAGCCGGAGGAGCGTCGTCTTGCCGGCGCCGTTCGGCCCGACGATCCCGTACCACCCCGGGGTCAGGCACAGATCCACGTCCGCGAGGATCGTGGACGCGTCGGAATAAGAGAAGGAGAGGCGCTGCGCGCGCAACAACGACATGGGAGCTCCTGAATCCTGAGGGCCACATGGCCCGGTCACGGGACGGGCAGGCTGCCTCGCGCGGCCAGGGAGCAGGGATGCCACCTGTCGCGCTCGCGACCTGCGACGGAGACCGATTCAGGAGCTGATCTTCACCGGAGCACTCTCCTCTTGCGTCAGCCGTGCTCTCTAACAGACGGTCGAGGTCCACGCAACCGCCGCTCCGCGGTTGCGGTCGCCCCTTCCGCTCTCCTTCTTCTTCTTCCAGCGGCATCTCGGCTCGGCGCGCTCACGCGGCCAGGAAGCCGCCGTCTACCGGGATCGCGCCGCCGGTCACGTAGCCCGCGCCCTCGGAGCACAGCCAGAGCGCGGCGCCGGCGATCTCGTCCTCGGTGGCCATCCGCGCCATCGGATGCTGCGCCACAAGCGCCTGCACCAGCTCGGGCGCGAACGCCTCCGCCTGTTGCATGGCGGGCGTGCGGGTGACGCCGGCGCAGAGGGCGTTCACGCGGATCCCGAGCGGCGCCACCTCGAGCGCCACCGAGCGCGTCATCCCGAGGACCGCGTGCTTGGACGCGACGTAGGCGTGGTGCGCCGGCTTCCCGGCGACGCCGTAGATGGAGCTCATGTTGACGATGGCGCCCCCGCCCGACGCCAGCATGGCCGGGATCTCGTGCCGCATGGCCAGCCAGATCCCGCGGGCGTTGGTCGCCATGACGTCGTCCCACACCGCCTGATCGGCGCGATCGAGGCGGGCCATGTCGCCGCCGATGCCCGCGCAGTTCGCCGCGAAATCGAGCCGGTCGAAGCGCCTCATCGTCTCTTCCACGGCGCGCTTCATCGAGGCGTCGTCCCGCACGTCGGTCTGGACGAACAGCGCCGGCGCGCCCTCTCGCTCGAGCGCGGCGCAGGCCCGCTGTCCGGCGTCGCCGTCGCGCGCGGCGATGGCGACGCGCGCCCCTCCTCGCGCGAACGCGCGCGCGGTCGCGAGGCCGATGCCCGAGGTGCCCCCGGTGACGAGGGCGACCCGTCCGGCGAAGTCGTAGGTGATCATGAAGCTCCCTTTCCTGGTGGAATCACGCCGTGCTCGCGCCAAGGCCGCGCTGGATGAACTGGACCGCCTGCTGGGCGAGGCGACGGCGGCGCTTCGGGCCGAGCTGCTTTCGCAGCGCGTCGGAGGCCAGCACGTCGTGGAGCTCGGCCCCGAGCTCCTGGAGCACCGCCTCGGTGAGCCCGGGGCCGATGACGGCGGCGACCAGCCGGGTCGCCACCTCGAGGCTCGTGTCGGTGGAACGGACGGCGCCGCTCGCGATGCCCTCCGCGAGCAGGGCCCGGAGCTCCGCGGCGCCGGCCTCGCAGATGGCTTTGTGAAGGCCGCGGACCTCGACCGTGGCGGTCGGGTCGGTGGCCGCGGCCGACAGGCGGGCGAGGCGCGGGTGCTCCACGAGGAACGCCATGCCGCGCTCGATGTGGACCTCCAGGCGAGCCCAGAAGTCGCCCTCCAGGCACCCGGCGCCGAGGAACGCGCGCTTCTGCCGCGGCACCTCCTCGGTCAGGAGCCACCGGTAGAGATCGAGCTTGTCCTCGAAGTACTGGTAGAAGCTCCCCTTGGGGATGCGGGCGCGGCGCGCGATCTGCGAGAGCGAGGCCTCGGCGTAGGGGCGATCCGCGAACTCGGCGATCGCCTCGCGCACGAGGCGGTCCCGCCGCTCCTCGGGCAACCCAAAGAACGTGCTCTTCGGCATGCGACCGGTCAGTCATATGACCGATCGGTCGCATCGTCAAGGCGGGGCCGGGCGCGCCCCTGGCTGCTGCTCAGTGGTTCAGCACTGGGCATGCCCAGAGCACGACTAAGGAAATCCCTGAGCGCAACCCGGGAGTGCCCAGAGCGTGACCCCGATCCCAAACGGGCCTCGTCCCAAACGCGCCTCCGGCGTGGGTCGGCGCGCTTCCGGAGGAGGTGTGGTTCCAGGGAGAGGCCCCCTCTTTCGAGGTCACGAGATCGAGCCGAGCGTGACATCGAGCGACCCGCATCATGGCCGACGACACTGGGAAGCGTGATCGCGCTCCGCTCGAGCGAGGCGTTCATTTTGCATAGCGGGCCGGCGCACTCTCGTGCGGCCGTGCATTCCTGCAATGCACGTCACATCGATGGCGAAAACCTTCGCCGTCAGCATCCCAGGCAGACGCCGCGAGCGTTCGCGCCGACGCACGCCTGCAGCGTTCTCGTCTCCACGGCTCGCTCCATCCGGAGCGCAGCGGGGGCGGCCCCGGTCACGCGCTATGCCTTCACGGATGAAACCCGAGTCGACTGCATCTTGCATTGCTGCACAGTCGCTCGCGATTGACGACGTCGATCATCCAGAGATCATTGCGCTCATTGATCGCAACGCATCATCTATCGGATGGCCATCGAGGTGTCGCTCGGGGGCAGGTGATGTTCTCGGCGCCTGCTGGAGCGGCGCGGGCCGCAGGCCCTGAAATGTATTTTTATTCACGCGGCATGTCGTGGCGGCTCGGCCATCGTATTGAAGTGTTGGAAGATTCGTTGTCCGCGGTGTTTCGATCACGACGAGGTCGTCGTGTGAAGTCCGCAAATAAGAATACAGTTGCGCATTCGTCCGTATGGTATAGGATGCTGTCATCAGATGGAGGAGCACCCACGAACCATCGGACCCCTGCAGCCATGAAGAGAGCCTAGCGGCTCTCTCGCTTGCTCTGGTCTCATGATGCACCGGGAGATGCCCTGGAAGCAGTTCAGGCGCTCGTGAGTCGCATGCTCGCATCCTGGCGGGCGTAGCGACGACCGAGGAGTGCAGCCGTGTCCTGCGGACGCCGAGCGTTGGCTCGGGCCGCGTGGCGGCTGTTCAGCGCCCTGCTCGCGGGAGATGCGCCCAGGTGACCACGCGCTGGAGCATCGCGGAAACGCGGCTTGCGGGTTCCGTCTCGTGCTCCTTTCAGCGCTAGGGGCCAGCTGCCTCAGGGCAGCACCGAATCGACGCCATCGCGTCGCCCAGCGCGCCATCCGACGCAGCACCCCACTCCAGGCTTATCGACGTGTGCCGCCATGGCGTTGCGGCTGCGTCCTGCCTTCGCCACAGGAAGAGCGCAATGACTCGACTTAATTTGTTCGCCCCCGAGGTCCGAGAGAACCCGTACCCCTTCTACGCGGCGCTGCGCCGCGAGTCGCCCGTGTGTCAGGTGGACCCCAACGGGATGTGGGTGGTCACCCGGTATGATGACATCGTGGCGGCGTTCAAGAACACGCAGGTGTTCTCGTCCGCGGGGCTGCGCGTCGCGTCGGAGCCGCCCTACCTGCGGCGAGATAATCCGCTGTCCAGATCGTTGCTACTCGCGGACCCGCCGCGGCATGGTCAGCTGCGCAGCCTCATCAACCGCGCATTCACCGCCGCGACGGTGGCCTCGCTGGAGCCGCAGATGCGCTCCACGGCCGCGCAGCTCGTCGACCAGCTGGTGCAGCGCCGCGCGGCCGACTTTCTCTCCGATCTGGCGCTTCGCGCGCAGGTCAGCGTCCTCGCCAGGCTGATCGGCTTTGACTCAGCGCTGGAGCGGCACTTCAAGCGATGGACGACTGACATCGTCAGCGTCGGCGCCGTATCTCCAGAAGATCATGCGCGGCTCGACGAGGTGCGTAGGACCATCGATGAGATGGAGCAGTACATGCTGGGCCTGCTGGCGAGCCGCCGGCGGAAGATGGAGAACGACCTGGTCAGCGAGCTGCTCCGGTCCCGGACGGACGACGATGGGACCACGGACCAGGACCTCGTAGCCCTCCTCTTCCTGCTCCTCGTGGCAGGGCTCGAAACGGCGATAGCGCTGATGACCCAGATGGTGCTGATCCTCGCCCAGCGCCCGACGTGGATGGATCGCCTGCGCGCGGAGCCGGCGCTCATCCCGCGCTTCATCGACGAAGTCCTGCGCTTCGAGCCGCCGGTGCATGCCACGATGCGCCTGACCCTCGCCGAGACAGAGCTCGGCGGTACGCGTCTGCCCGCCCACGCCGTCGTTGCGCTGCTCATCGGCTCCGGTCTGCGTGATGAGACGAAGTTCCAGGAGGCGCACCGCTTCAACCCAGAGCGCCGCGACCAGGCCAACCTGGCGTTCGGACATGGTGCCCACTTCTGTCTCGGGGTCTTCCTGGCCAAGACGCAGGCCCGCGTGATGCTCGAGGAGCTGCTCCGCCGATGCCACCGAGTCGCGCTTGCTGCTGACCGTCTTGAATGGAATGTGTTCCTCAACACCCGCTGCCCGATGGCGCTACCCATCGAGGTGGTTCCAGCGTCATCTCCTGCCACACGCGAGTCGCCAGTCGTTCAGGGGATCTGGTAGGGCATGTGCCGTTGCGAATAGGCCTCTACTCCATGGAATCGTCTTGTGGTGGAGTTCGTCATGTCATCCGATCGAACTAGCGTCGTCGTCAGCAAGCGCGATGCTGGTGCATTCGAATATCCGTTCTCTGCGTCGTGTCACCCCGGGAGAGAGATCGCTGAGCAAAGGACCCTGGCGTGGGTTCGCCGATTGCGGCTGGTGCCAGACGGTCGGTCGCTTTCGCGTCTCAAGGCGACGAACTTCTCCCACCTGGCGGCATGGCTCTTGCCGTCCGCGAGCACGCAGACGCTCCAGCTGGCATCGGACTTCACGGCCGCGCTGTTCCTCCTGGATGATGCGTACGACGAGGGGCAGCTCAGCACGGACCCGGAATCCGTCGAGTGGCTCAATGAGAAGTACCTGGGTGAGCTCTTCGGGTACACCGAAGCGGACATGAGCGATCCCCTGACGCGCGGGATGCTCGATGTACGTGAGCGCATCCGACGCAGTCATCCGCACTTCTTCCTGAATCGCTGGCTCTCGCACTTTCAGTACTACTACGAGGCCAACCTGTGGGAGGCGAATAACCGGAAGCAGATGAGGGTGCCGCATCTTGAAGAATATTTGATGATGCGGCGCTACAGCGGAGCTGTCTATACCTACTGCGACCTGCTCGAGCTGCTGCTCGAACGGCCGCTGCCGCTCGAGGTCGTCCAGCACCCGTTGATTCAGACGGTTCGAGACATCTGTAATGACATCCTCTGCTGGACGAACGACTACTTCTCGCTCGGGAAGGAGCTGACCAACGGCGAGACGCACAACCTGATCGTCGTCCTCCGGAACGAATGCGTGAGCACGCTGGAAGAGGCGATCGACCGGCTCAAGGACATGCACGACCGCCGGGTCGCGGAGTACCAAGGCGTGAAGGAGAAGGTGCTCGCGCTCTGGGCGGACGACGAGATCCGCCTCTACCTGGACGCGGTCGAGGCCATGATCGCCGGAAATCAGCGCTGGGCGCTCGAGGCCGGTCGCTATTCTGGACTAGAGAGTTTGATCGTGCGCGCTGGATGAAGGCGAAGGAGCCTACCGGGCGCGTGCTTGCATGGCGCCTCGCCCGGCGCCGTGAGAGAGGGTGCTGCTCAGGCGTGCAATCTCGTCGAGGTCCGCCGCATCGCGTAGGCGATACCCGCCTTGAGATTGGAGCGGGTCTCTATCGAGCCGAGGTCCACGCCGAGCGCGACCAAGCTCTGCGCCACCGCAGGGCGGAGCCCCGTCAAGATAGCCTTGCTTCCGAGCAGTCCCACCGCCTGGGCCAAGCTCATCAGCCGGCTCGCGACGCTCGTGTCCACGCTCTTGACCCCCGTGACGTCGACGATCACGACCTTCGCGGAGCTGGACGCGACCCCTTGCATCGCGGTTTCAATCATCTGCGCCGCCCGTCTTTCATCGATCGTCCCGATGATCGGCATCACCATGACCTGATCGGTGATCGGTATGCAGGGTGTTGATAGCTCGAAGAGCCGATCCCGCTGCGTCTGAATGATGGCTTCCTGCATCTGGACGCGCTCTTCCTGCAGCCGGACCCGCTCCCCCAGCTCCACCTGCAGCTGGTCGTTGACGTCGCGGAGCTGCTCGTAGGACAGCCGGAGCTCCTCCGTGCGCGCGGCGACCTCCTGCTCGAGCCTCTCATAGAGCTTTGCGTTCTCGATGGAGATCGCGATCTGCGTCGAGAGGAGCTTCAGGAGATCGAGGCGATTCTGCGTGAACACGCCGGTGGACAGGTTGTTCTCGAGATAGAGCACGCCGACGAGCCGATTCTGACGGATGATCGGGGTGCAGATGACCGACTTCGGGCGCCTCTCCCGGATGTAAGGGTCGGCGGAGAACTTGGCCTCCTCCGTCGCATTGTCCAGCAGGACGCCTTTCTGGGTGCGCTGCACGTAGCTCACGATCGAGAGCGGCGCTCTGCTGAACGACACGACGGGCGCGGACTTGAGCACGTGAACTTGCTTTGGCTGAAAGGTCCCTTCCACCTCGACGAAGAGGGCATCGCCACGCGCCAGGGCCAGCATGCCGGACTGCGCTCCGAGGTTCTCGAGCACGATCGTCATGAGGTTTTCCAGGAGCCTCTCCAGGACGATCTCGCTCGCCACGGCCTGCGACGCCTTCACCACGCTGAGCAGGTCCAGGACCGCGTCATCGTGGGTGGACGTCTCCGTCACCGACGTCGATTGGTCTGGCCTCCCCTCGAGCCTCAGATGGGGGAACGCGGCGACGAGGCTCTGGCACTTCGCATCAGCGCCCCACAGCGCATAGCCCCGGTAGGCCATCGTCATGTAGTGCTGAGCGATCTCGCT
The DNA here is from genome assembly GCF_051520435.1 of Sorangium sp. So ce363. NCBI lineage: Bacteria > Pseudomonadati > Myxococcota > Polyangiales > Polyangiaceae > Sorangium > Sorangium sp. So ce363. The sequence continues at coordinate 11,893,001 of NZ_CP150333.1, forward strand.
CCGGCCCATTCCCCGGTAGAACGACGACGCAAGCTCACACCCCAGCGCCTCTTCCTGGATGTATCCGTGCTGTCGGGCTCCCTCGATCGCGCGATCGTAGAGGGCCATCGCCTCGATCATCGAGCGCCCCACACGAGCCAGCTCCGCGCTCACCAGGTCGTGCTTGTGCTGGTTGTTCTCGGGCGCGTGGCGCGCCCACATCCCGAGCTTCTGCTGGTTCGCGTCGACCTTGGAGAGCGCCGCGTCCTGCTCCTCCTTCGAGAGTCGATCGAAGGCCGCGAGGATGGCGAGCGAGCAGTAGAAGTTCTGCTGCACGACGGTGGCGAACCCCGCCACGTCCTGGTACTCCTCACGGGCGCGAAGACACTCATAGGCGAGCTTCGGCTCGCCAAAGAGGTAGAGCAGCATGCCCTTCGCGAGGTGCAGTGAAAACAACGATATACTGTTGTGCTCGAGACAGGGGATCATCGTCGTTTCGTCGAAGCTGTCGCCGACCAGGCGCAGCTTCTCCGCGGACGGATCTCGAAGGCTGCGCACGAGCTGCTTCCAGATCTTCACGTAATACAGCGGGTACTGCTGGTTGAGCTTCAGCGCGAGCTCGATGGAATGTGTCATTCGTTGCTCGGTCGTCCCCAGCTCTTCCCCGGTAAGGAAGGAATATGTGGGGTGCTGACAGGCGCTGTACCCGACGTACTCGATGTCTCCCGTCTCCAGTCCGACCTGAACCGCATGACGCGCCGGTTGGGTCGTCTCTTTCAGATGACGCTTCCAGTGGTGAATGGCGATGTAATTGAGCGTATAGATCTTGGATTCGAGCTCCATCGCCCCGAAGCGCTGGATGAGATCGATCGCCAGCTGTCCCAGCGCGAACCCCTGGTCTATATTGTTCATGAAACTGCACTGGATGTGGCCGTAGATCGCACAGGCGTATGCCGCGGAAGGTGAGATTCCGTGCTGTACGCAGATGTTCATCAGGGTGAATGCGATCAGCGGGACGAACTGGGGCTTCGCCATGAGGGCGGCCGGCAAGGAAGAGACGAGGATGCGGTTCGCGGCGAGCATTCGCCGATCGACGAGCACCGGCAGGTCCGCCAGGCGAGGTATGTCGATGTCAGCGGGCGGCGCCTCGCAGAGCGGTACCTCGAGCATGGCGAGCACGGCCAGGGCGATGTCGAGAGCATCCGCCAGCCGATGCTGCGACATGTAAAATTGAATACGCGTCTCGTAGACCCGGATCGTCTCCAGTACGTCCCTTGCATGGTCCACGACGATCTTCGCGCAGGCCTCTGCGCGGTCGAAGTTGATCGTCAGGTACTCCAGCTCGACGAGATCCGTGTAGATGGCGAGCGACAGCTCGTAATTCGTCTCCCACGAGTCCTCGGGCAAGAACGCCGCGGCCGCGCGGAGGCACTGCACCCCGGGGCCGTACGCCGTCGAGCGCCTCGCCTTCTGTCCGGCTCTCAGGTTGAGCGTCGCGGCCTCCTCGCGCTCCTGCCTGTCCACGATCATCTTTGCCCCCATGTTGAGGTGCATCACGATGTCGTAGATCCGGTCCTCGACGGACGCGGGAGGGCTCTCTCCGAGCATGAGCCGCCCCAGCTCCAGGTGGATCCGCTCCTGCTCGCCCTCCGTGAGCAGCTTGTAGGCCGCCTGCTGCACGCGGTCGTGGAGGAACTTGAACGTGACCGCGCCCTCGTCCGCGTCGTCGAGGAAGCGCGCGATGCCGTACTCACCGTCGACGGGCACGACGAGCCCTGCGTCGAGCGCGCCCCAGAGGTCCTCGTCGGTCGCGCGCCGGTTCTTCTGGTGGATGAGGGCGAGCATCCTCAGATCGAACTGGTTGCCGATGCACGCGGCGAGCTTCAAGACCCGCTGCGTCGCCTCGCCCAAACCCTGTATCCGGCGGACCATCAGGTCGACGACGTTGTCCGCGACCTTCATCCGCTGGATGTCGGCGATGTTCCATCGCCAGGCGCCCGTCTCCGAGCTGAAGCGCAGGTGGCCTTCGCGGCAGACGCTCTCGAGGTACTGGATGGTGAAGAACGGGTTCCCGTGCGTCTTGGCGAAGATGACACCCGAGAGCTCGCGACACTCCTCCCGAGGCGCGTCGAGCGTGTCCGACACGAGCTGGTTGACGTGATCGGGCCCGAGCGGCGTCAGCGTGATCGTGCGCACGCGGGCCTCGCTCTTCCGGAGCGCGTCCAGCATCATCGTCAGCGGGTGCGCGTCGTCGACCTCGTTGTCGCGGTACGATCCGATCAGCAAGAGGTGGCGGATGTCCGGGTCCTCCAGGAGCACGCTGAGGAGGTTCAAGGACCCCGTGTCGGCCCACTGGAGATCGTCGAGGAACAGCACGAGCGCCCGCGTCTTCAGCGCGATCGCGCCGATGAAGTTCCGGAACGTCAGGTTGAAGCGGTTCCGCGTCTCCATCGAGCCCAGCGCCGGGACGGGCGGCTGCTCGCCGATGATGAGCTCGATCTCCGGGATCACCTCGGCGATGACCCGCCCGTTCGGAGAGACGGCCGCGAGGATCCTGGCCCTCCAGTCGGCGAGCTCATTCCTGCTCTCGGTGAGGATCTGCCGGACGATCTCCCGCAGCGCCGCGAGCACGGCCGCGTACGGGACGTTGCGCGTGAACTGGTCGAACTTGCCAGCGGCGAAGTAGCCCGCCTCCTTCGCGATCGGCTTGTGGATCTCGTTGACGACCGCCGACTTGCCCACGCCGGAGTAGCCGGCCACGAGGACGAGCTCCGAGCGGCCACCCTCCGCCGCCTCCGGACCAGACCCGCTGATGTCCCTGAAGGCCGCCATCAACGCGCCGACCTCGCCCTGCCGGCCATACAGCTTCTGCGAGATCTGGAGCCGCGTGGGCTTGTCCCGCCTCCCCGGCACGAAGTCCTCCGCCGGCGCTCCTTGCTCCAGCATGTCGAGGCAGGCCTTCAGATCGGCCTTCAGGCCGAAGGTGCTCTGGTACCGCTCCTCCGCCGTCTTCGAGAGCAGCTTCATGATCACCCGGGAGAGCGCCTCCGGGATCGCCGGCCGGATCAGGTGCGGCGCGACAGGCGTCTTCGCGATGTGATGGTGCACGAGCTCCAGCGGATCCGTCGTCTCGAACGGGAGGCGCCGCGTCGTGAGCTCGTAGAGCGTGACCCCGAGGGAGTAATAATCCGAGCGGAAGTCGATCGACCGGTTCATCCGGCCCGTCTGCTCGGGCGAGATGTACTGCAGCGTGCCCTCGCCGACCGACCAGGGGTCGACCACCGCCGCGCGCTCCCCAGGCAGGAGCGAGGCGATGGAGAAGTCCGTGAGCTTCGACGTGCGCACGTCGCTGTCGACGATGATGTTGCTCGGCTTGATGTCCTTGTGGACGATGTTCCGCTCATGGATCGCCCCGAGCGTGTCCGCGAGCTGGAGCGCTATCCTCACCGCCTGCGCGAGCCCGACGCCCTGCCCATTGCCGTCGATGATCGCCCGCAGCGAACGACCGGCGAAGTACTCCATGACGAGCGCGGCGTAATCGAGCCGGACCTCGAGCTCGTGGACCCGCACGACCCCATCGAGATCGAGGTGCTTCGTGATCTCGTACTGGCGCTTCAGGATCGCCACGTTGCGGGTGCCATTGACGCCCTTCCGCGCGACCTTGATGACGCACATCTTGCCCGTGCTCTTCTTCCGGCCGAGATAGACGCTGCTGCGAGCACCATCGTGCAGCGTCTCGAGCAACTCGTGATTCAACAGCTCCACCATGACGGCGACCCCCCCTGGAGTGACAGGGCTATTTACCCAGCGCGGCGTTCAGTCGGTATCTCGGTCCGTGTCAAGCAGCAGTCCCCCGCTTCACGGCAGCTCCTCGGGGCGCTGAACTCAAGGACGGCGACAGGCGGCCGCGCCATCCGCCGAGGGAGCGAACGTGCTCGGCGGGGCGCATCGCCCTACGCAATCGAAACGGACGGGTTGTGTCAAGGTCGAACCGCCGCGGCGCCGCACGCGGATCGAGCGCTCACGGCTGGCTCCGCCGCCGAGACGCCGCGCGTCAGGCGAGCGACGCACGACTCGCTCCGACGCTTGGGCCGACGCTCGGGAGCGAATGCGACAACAGCGTCGCCTCGCCGCCCGGACGCACGGCGCTCCGTGGCGCAGAGGGCCGTCGGATGTGCATCACGCGATGACGCCTTCACGAGGCGAGGAGCCACGGTGCACGGGGCACACGCCCGTGCCGGGAACGGCCAAGGTGCGCCAGATGGAGAGGGATCTCCTTAGGGAAGTGCCTGAGACGCGCGGTGCCTTCCCTCATCGATAAGCCATTGAAATGCGCAACGATCGGCCCCTGACAGAGGAGTAAGGAGACGCCTGAACGATTGACCGTTGCCATCTCGTCCCGACAACATGCGTCGCCCGGCGGGCGACAACGTGGGTCGGGTGGGTTGGTCGACGCGGGCGTGGCTCGCTGTCGGGGCCGCCACCCGGCGGCGCTCCCGAGCGCGCCGTGGCGTCGGTCTGCCGGAGCAGGCCATGGAGCCCGCCCGTTGTGGGATGGGCGGGCGTCGCGTGAGCCGATGTGGGGAGCGCGGCGCCCCGCCGGCGCTACTTCCCGGCGGCCGCCTCGGAGCCGGGTCGCCGAGGCTCCCGCGCGCCGGCGAACGCGGCGCCCTCGCGGCCGATCGACGGCGCGTCGGCGATGTGCTCGCGGTCGTCGAGGGTGTGGCCCATTGCGCCGAGCGCGCTCCTCAGCTCGTCGGGGAAGCCGCCCTGCTCGACGAACAGCTTGTCGGGGTAGTCCTGGTGGTGGAAGCGCGGCGCGTTGACCCCCGTGGTCACGTCGAAGCCGAAGTCGACCACGTTCGAGAGGATCTGGAACACCGCAGTGAGGATCGTCGGGCCGCCCGCGGCGCCGAGCACGAGCTCCACGCGGCCGTCCTTCCCGGTCACGATCGTCGGCGACATCGACGAGAGCATGCGCTTGCCGGGCGCGATGGAGTTGGCCTCCCCCTGCACCAGACCGAACTGGTTCGGGGTGCCGGGCACGGCGGCGAAGTCATCCATCTCGTTGTTCAGCACGAAGCCGGCGCCGGTCACCGTCACCCCCGAGCCGTACCAGCCGTTCAGCGTCGTGGTCAGCGCGACGGCGTTGCCCTGCGCGTCGACCACCGAGAAGTGCGTCGTGTGCGGGCCGCGCCCGCCCGAGTCCTTGACCGCCGCGCCGCGGGCGAGCTCGTCGGTCGGCGTCGCGCGGTCCGCCGCGATCGTGGCGCGCTGCTTCTCGGCCCACGCGACCGAGAGCAGCTCCTCCACCGGGTTCTTCACGAAATCGGGATCCCCGAGGACCTCGTTGCGCGCGAGGAACACCCGCCGCATCGCCTCGGCGACCACGTGCACGTGCGACGGCGAGTGCCAGCCGAGCTTGGCGACGTCGAGCCCCTCCAGCTGGTGCGCGATCATCGCGAGGGCGAGGCCGCCCGACGACGGGAGCGGCATGGAGGCGACGCGGCGACCGCGGTACTCGAAGACGACGGGCTCGCGCCACTTCGCCTTGTAGCCCTTGAGGTCCGCGGCCGTGATGATGCCCTTGCCCCGCCGCATCTCGGCCACGAAGAGCTCGGCGGTCTTGCCCTCGTAGAAACCCGCGGGCCCCTTCTCCGCGATGCGCTCGAGCGTCGCCGCGAGCTCGGGCGATTTCCACGTCGCGCCGATCTCGATGGGCGCGCCGCCCGGCAGGAACAGCGCGACCGACGCCGGGAAGCGCTTGAGCTTGCCCGACGCGGCCTTGACCGTCGTCGCGAAGTTCTCGTCGACCGAGAAGCCCTCCTTCGCGAGCCGGATCGCGGGCGCGACGAGCTCGGCCCAGGTCTTCTTCTTGGAGCCGAGCTTGTCGTACGCTTCCCAGAGCCCCGCCACGCTGCCGGGCACGCCGACCGCGAGGTGGCCGACGCGCGCGCTCTCCGTGGCCTTGCCGTCCTTGCCCCGGTACATGTCGTGGGTCGCCTTGCCCGGCGCGGTCTCGCGGAAGTCGAGCGCGTGCTCCTTGTCGCCGACGCGCGCGACCATGAACCCGCCGCCGCCGAGGTTGCCGGCCGTCGGGTGCACCACGGCCAGCGCGAACGCCGTCGCGACCGCCGCGTCGACGGCGTTGCCGCCCGAGGCGAGGACCTCCGCGCCCACCTTCGTGGCGAGGGCGGCGTCGCTCGTGACCATCGAGGGGCCCCGCACCGGCGGCGCGCCCTCGGGGTAAGGCCACCCGGCGGGGAACCGCGACGCCGGCGTGGCCGGCGCGGCCGGCGCGGGCGCAGGCGCCGAGGCGGGGGCGGCGTTCGGCGACGGGGGCGGGGGCGGCGCGGGCGGAGGGGGCGGGACGGCGGCCTCGCAGCCCGCGAGGAGCACGACGGCGAGCAATCGATGCCAGGCACGGAGCTTCATCGCGGCGGCTTATAGCCCAGGCCCCGCGCCGCTCGAAGGCCAGAGGCGCGGCCGCGCGAGCGCGGCCGGAGGGTTCTCCACGGTGATCCGTCACAGCTGTTCGGGCATCTGCTGATCAGCTGTACCGCTCTCTGGCGAACGGGAGAGCGACGCGCCGTACAGGGCGCGTGGAGCATGGGCTCGTACCGAGGCGCCCGGGGACGCCTCCTGGCGCCGCGAAGTGATCGGTCTTGGTCGTTGGCTTGGGGGCTTCGCCCCGCTTGGGTATGATCGGCCCCGGATGTTTCCGACGGAGCCCGCTCCCGAGACGATTGGGGCCTACAAGATTCTCCGGCGCCTGTCCGGTTCTGGGCCTACCAGCGTCTATCTCGGGCGACTGGATGGGCCGCTCGGGTTTCGCCGCGTCTGCGTGCTGAAGCTCGTCCCGAATACCGCCGAGGGTGATCCGCGCTTCGCCGACGAGCTCGCCCGCGAGGCGTCGATCTGCGCGACGATGAACCACCCGGCGATCGTGCGGATGTTCGACTTCTTCGAGCACGCCGGCCGGCTCGTGCTCGTGCTCGAGCACGTCGAGGGCGTGAACCTCAATCGGCTGCACCAGCACCTCGCGGCGCGGCAGCAGAAGCTCGCCGACGCGGCGGTCTACTACCTGGTCCACTGCATCGCCGGGGCGCTCGCGCACGCGCACGGGTCCGTCGATGAGCACGGCAGCCCCACGCCGATCATCCATCGCAACCTCCACCCGGAGAACATCGTGATCGGGTGGGACGGGCAGGTGCGGCTGACGGGGTTCGGCATCGGCAAGATCCTCGGGCGCACGCCGGATACGATCGCGGGCGTGGTCAAGGGCGCGCCGGGCTACATGGCGCCCGAGCAGGCGCGCGCCGAGCGCGTCACGGTGAAGGCCGACATCTATGGCGTGGGGCTCTTGCTCTGGTCGTTGCTCACGGGGCGGCGGCCGCCCGCGGACGGCACGCGACCGCAGGCGATCGCGACGATCCGGCCGGAGATCCCGCGCCCGATCGTGGCGCTGCTCGACACGGCCCTCGCGCCGGCGCCGGACGATCGAAAGATCACCGTTCACGAGATCGAGCAGGCGCTCGCGAAGGTCGCTCGCCCGGAGAAGGGGAAGGCCGAGCTCGTGACGCGCGTGCAATCGGCGCACGCGACGATCGAGATCGAGGACGCGGATCACGAGGAGGACCGGCGGCCGACGATCCCGGTCAAGGGCAAGGGAGGTCAGACCGCGAGGCCCGCGGCGGACGTGGCGAAGCGGCTCGCGAAGGATCTCTTTGCCAGGGATCAGGCGGCCAGGGACGGCGGCGCCGCGAGGCTGCGGACTCCCGGCGCGCAGGCGAAGACCGCGCCTCCCTCGGCGGGGGCGTCCGAGGCGCTGATCGGGTCGGCTCGGCAGGACGGCAAGGCGTCGATCGGCGCGCCCGAGCCGATCACGATCCCGGTGCCGGCGGCGTCCGAGGTGAGGGGCGACGGCGCGAAGGGCGTCGAGGGACGAAGGCCCGCGCTGCCGGATCGCGAGACGTTCGGCCGCCTGTTCGAGGCGTCGAAGCGCGCGGCGGAGCGCGACGCGGCGGCGGCCGAGGAGGGGCCGCCGGAGGGCGGGCCGCCGACGTTGACCGAGGTCGATCCGATATTCGAGGAGGACGGCACGACGATGCCTGGCACGGGCGCGGAGGCGGCCCACTTCGTGCCGACCACGTCGGTGATCCCGGAGGCGATCCGCTTCGGTCCGCCGCCGGCCCTCCCGGCGGATCTCGCGCCCGCGTTCCTGGGTGCGCCGCCCAAGCCGCCTTCCGGCTCGCCGGTGACCCCCTCTGGCGTGACCGTGCCGATGGGCGCGTCGGGCCTGACGCCGCCCGGGGTGACGGTGCCGGTGGATGGCTCATCGGGCCTGACGCCGCCCGGGGGCGTGCCGTACCCGAGGCCGAGCGCGGAGGGCCGCGGCGGCTCTCCCGGGGAGTCGTCGCCCCCGGCGGGCGCGTCGTCGCGGCGCCCGCGGCTGCCCGGGCTGCCATGGCAAGCGCCGCGTTCGCTGTCGCCTGTCGGGACGATCGCGGTGTCGGCGATCACGGCGACGGTGGTGGCGGGGCTCTGGATCTACGTGGCGCGGCGCGATCGGCCCGAGCCGGCTGTCGCGGTGGAGCTGGCGCCCGCGATCGTCGAGCCCGTCGCCGCGGCGGCGTCCGCGGCGAGCGAGTCGCCCCCCATGAAGAAGGCTCCAGCAGGGAAGGCGCAGGCGGCGAAGACGCTTTCAGCAAAGGAGGCCGCGGCGGCGAAGGAGGCTGCCGCGAAGGAGGCCGCGGCGGCGAAGGAGGCCGCCGCGAAGGAGGCCGCGGCGGCGAAGGAGGCCGCGGCGAAGGAGGCCGCGGCGAAGGAGGCCGCGGCGGCGAAGGAGGCCGCGGCGAAGGAGGCCGCGGCGGCGAAGGAGGCCGCGGCGAAAGAGGCCGCGGCGGCGAAGGAGGCCGCGAGCCAGGCGCGGCAGGGGGGCAATCCTGCGTCGCTGCCCAAGGATCAGGGCCTGCTCACGGTGGGGTTTCCGCAGCCGGGGGGCGTCTACATGACCGGCAAGTACGCGGGGGATGTGAACCAGGCGCTGGCCGTGCGCTGCGGCCGCTTCTTCGTGCGCGTCGGCCGGGCCGGGAAGACGAAGTTCCCCGAGTGGCTCAGCGCGGGTGTGACAGCGCAGGTGCCGTGCCAGGGGGCCACGAGCATCGATATCAAGCCGAGCGCACCGCCGAAGGCGAAGAAGAAGCGGTAGCCCGGGGCTCGGCGCCCAGGCCGCCTCGGCGCGGCGGCCGGAGCCCTCTGCGGCGATGGCGCAACGGCCGCGCGCTGCGCCCTATTTCATACAGACCGCCTCCAGGTTGTTGCCGTCGGGGTCGTGCAGGAAAGCGGCATGATACGTCGGGCCGTAATCCGCGCGCACGCCGGGCTTGCCGTTGTCGCGGCCGCCGGCCGCTCAGGCGGAGTCGATCGTCCTCAGCAGGGCGTCGAGCTCGAACGGCTTGCTGAGCACCTCGCGCGCGTGCGCCGGCATCGGCTGCTTGATGTTCGACGCCGCGGTCATGATGACGACGGGGATCTCCTCGAGCGCGGGGACCGCGCAGAGCTCGTCGCACACCTTCCAGCCGTTCATCTTCGGCATCATCAGGTCGAGCAGGATCACTCCGGGCCGCTCGCCGTCGAGGAGCCGCTCGAGCGCCTCTCGCCCGCTGAAGAAAGGCGTCGCCTCATAACCGAGGTCGCGCAGCGTCTCGGCCAGGGTCGTCGCCAGATCCACGTCGTCATCGATGATCAGGACAGACTTGCTCATGTAGGAAGAGGGCGCTCGCTGGTGAATGTGGGCCGACGTCGAGGCCGCTCGGCGCGGAGATGCTGCCTCGCTGCCACAACATTGCATGGGCTCCCATTGCATTTGCTAGTCGGACGCCGCGCGGCCGCAAGGAGAAACGCGGCAGAGCCAGGCACATGTGCTCGCCTTGCGCGCTTGCCCGGCCGCTTCAGCGGGGAGCACGTCGCGCGCGTGCGTCGACCCGCGGCCTTGCTCTATGCTGTGGCGCCATGCTTGACACGCGGGAGTTGCCGCTCCTCCGGGCCCTCGCGGGCCGGTACCCGACGACCGAGGCCGCGCTCTCGGAGATCGGCCATCTGCGGGCGATCCTGTCGCTCCCGAAGGGGACGGTGCACGTGGTCAGCGACGTCCACGGCGAGCACAGGAAGCTGAAGCACATCATCAACAACGCTTCGGGGAGCCTGCGGCCGCTGGTCGAGCGGGTCTTCGGCGACCGGCTCACGGCGGCCGAGAAGCGCGCGCTGCTCTCGGTCGTCTACTACCCTCGCGAGAGGTATGCCCGCGTCGCGTCCCGCAGCGAGGCGGAGCGGCGGGCCTTCCTGCTCTGGACGCTCGCGCGCGAGGTCGAGGTCATCCGCGAGCTGTCGCTGCGCTACACGCTCCGCCAGGTCGAGGCGGCGTTCCCGGAGGACATGCGGGGCCTGCTCCGCGAGCTCGTCTCGGCGCGCGCCGCCCTCGGCGAGGGCGGCTACCTCGACGCGCTCATCGATCCGTTCGTGCAGCACGGCCGCGAGATCGAGATCTTGCGCGCCACGGCGCGCGCCATCCGGAACCTGACGGTCTTCGAGCTCGTGGTGGCCGGCGATCTCGGCGATCGCGGTCCCCGGCTCGACAAGGTGATCGAGTACCTGATGCGCCAGCCGCGCGTGCGGGTCGCGTGGGGCAACCACGACGTGAGCTGGATGGGCGCGAGCCTCGGCCAGGAGGCGCTCATCGCCACGGTCGTCCGGCTCTCGCTGCGGTACGGGCGCCTGTCGCAGCTGGAAGAGGGCTTTGGCATCTCCGTGGCGCCGCTCGATCGGCTCGCGCGCACGGCCTACGCCGACGATCCGGCGGAGCGCTTCGCGGTCCGGGGCGAGGGGCTGCGCGACGCCCTCCTGATGGCGCGGATGCAGAAGGCCGCGGCCGTCCTCCAGTTCAAGCTGGAGGGGCAGCTCTGCCGGCGCCGCCCGGAGTACGCGCTCGAGCACCGCTGCCTGCTCCATCGCATCGACGCGCGCGCGGGCACGGTCGCGATCGACGGCGAGGTGTTCCCGCTGCTCGACGCGCGCTTCCCGACGCTCGACCCCGGCGATCCGTACGCGCTGACGCCGGACGAGGCGGCGTGCGTCGCCCTTCTGAAGGAGTCTTTCCTGAGGAGCCCGGCGCTGTCCCGCCAGATGCGCTGGATGGTGCAGCAGGGGACGACATGGCTCAGGCGCGACCGGGCGCTCATCTTCCACGGCTGTGTCCCGGTGGACGGCGAGGGCGAGCTCCTTCCTTTCGTGGTGGACGGCGAGGTTCGCCGCGGCAGGGCCCTGTTCGACGCGCTGGAGCGAACGGTGCGCCGGGCCTTCCGGGCGGGCGCGCAGGAGGACGTCGACATGCTCTGGTACCTCTGGACCGGGCCGCTCTCGCCCATGTTCGGCAAGGACCGGATGACGACGTTCGAGTCGTATTTCGTCGCCGACGAGAGGACGCACAGGGAGACGAAGAACCCTTATTTCCACCTGATCCACGACGCCGCGTTCTGCGGCCGGGTGTGCCGCGAGTTCGGTGTGGATGAGGAGCGCGGGCTCATCGTGAACGGGCACGTGCCGGTCCGGGTCGAGCGGGGGGAGTCGCCGATCAAGGCGTCGCGCCGCGCGGTGACGATCGACGGGGCGTTCTCGGAGGCGTACGGCGACAAGGGGTACACGCTCGTGCTCGAGGCGAGCGGGGCGCGGCTCGCGCAGCACCACCATTTCACGTCGGTCGAGCAGGCCGTCGAGGCGGGGGAGGACATCATCCCCGTGATCTCGGACGTGGAGGTCTACGAGGCCGAGCGCCGGGTGGGAGACACCGAGAAGGGGGAGGAGCTCGAGCGGGAGATCGAGATCCTGGAGCGGCTCATCGAGGCGTATCGAGACGGAGCGCTCCTCGAGCAGCCGAGGTGAGGTGAGGCGCGGTGGTGGCCGCGCCTCCTCGGATCAGTCGAGCTGGCCGTCCAGGATCCAGTCCTCGAGGGTCTTCTGCTCCGCGGCCGTCAGGCAGGCAGAATTCGCGGCGTCGAGCGCCGGGTCGCCGGTGCATCCGCGGTTGCGCGGCATGCGGATGGCGTTGTCGAGGTCGTGGATGCGGATGGTGGCGCACTCCCCCTGCGTCCTCGTGGGTTCACCCGGGTCCACGGCGCACTGGGTCGAGCTCGAGGCAAGCTGCGAGGACTCGTAGGTGATGGCGAAGCCGCTGGCCGGCGCGGGATCCGTGCGGGTGTGGCAGGGCGAGCACTTTGCCAGCAGGATCGGCTCCACGTCGGCCCACCGTACGGGCTCGCCGTCATCGCCGCCGGCGCCGCCCGTGCCAGGAGCGCCGCCTGCGCCGCCTGCGCCGCCCTCGCCGCCCGCGCCGCCTGCGCCGCCCTCGCCGCCGGTGCCGGGAGCGCCGCCGGTGCCGCCCTCGCCGCCGGTGCCGGGAGCGCCGCCTGCGCCGCCTGCGCCGCCCTCGCCGCCCGTGCCAGGAGCGCCGCCTGCGCCGCCCTCGCCGCCCGTGCCAGGAGCGCCGCCGCTGCCGCCTTCGCCGCCGGTTCCGGGAGCGCCGCCGCTGCCGCCCTCGCCGCCGGTGCCGGGAGCGCCGCCGGTGCCGCCCTCGCCGCCGGTGCCGCTGGTGGTGCCGCCGCCAGTTCCTGCGCTGGTGCTGGTGGAGGTGCCGCCGCCGGCCTCACCGCCTGCGCCGCCTGCGCCAAAGTCGACCTCGTCGTCACCGCACGCGGCGAGCGCGAGGAGCAGCGTAGCGGTGGTCATGAAGAGACGAATGGAAGTACGCGGGATAGAGACCATGCGCGGAGAATAAGCGCGTGCAGTCTCGCGGGTAAATACTGCCGCACAGAAGTCACGATTCTATCATTGTTTCCTTGACGGAATATGCTTCCGCTGAATCGCGACGGTAGACGTCTCGGCTCGCCCGTCGGCCCGTGCTGCGTGAGCCCATGGCTCTGTTCGCTGGCCCGTTGACCGCGCCGATCGCGCCGCACCCCGCTGGAATCAGCATTGCGGGGGTACGACCGCGCGAGGGCGGGCTCGACGAGCTGGCGCTCGCGTACGGCGTGGTGCCGCGTTTGCGTCGTATCCCCGAGGTGCCACAGCTCATGATAGCTGTTCACCGTCCTCCTCATGGTGGATCGTTGAGCGCCGGCTCCCGCGACACCGACGGAACGCAGGTAATGTCAACTGCTCCGAGCGTCTCTCGTCAGTGCGCGGACGCCAGCGCTCCTCCTTGTCTCCTCGCGCGATCTCTCGATCCTCGGATCGGAGATGATGTGCTCGACCCCAGTGAGCCCGCGTTCATCGATGAGCCCGTCGCGTCCTCGCTCGTGCACGGGTTGTCGCGTTATGCCACGGGTGGATTACCGCGCCGCGCCATCGGGTTTGTATATTGCGGCCCGACTCGGACTATGGTTAACCGGTGGCGTCCCAGGACGCACCGTGTCATCCGGCGCGCCACGAGGCACGAGGCACGAGGAAGAACTGGCTCGGGCTCATGGCGACGGCGCGGCGGTGACGCTTCCGCGAACACGCGAGCGAACCCTCGTCCGCGGCGTGAGCGGGGCTTGCGTGCGGGGGGAGTCATGGATTAGAACGTTCCCTCTCTGTCTTATATTTCTTACACGTCCCGATCGACGCTTTGCTCGACTGTCACGGTTCACCTTAAAGCCCATCCTTCATCTCATCGACAAGAGAGGGGAGCACTCATGCGCCTCACACGGTATGCAACATGGATCATGGCGGCGGCTGTCGTTCTCGCGCCGGCCGCCTGCGGTGACGACACGTCCGACAACGCGACCGGCTCCGGGGCCAGCTCCGGCGCTGGTGCTGGCTCCGGAAGCGGCTCCGGCGCTGGCGCTGGCTCCGGAAGCGGCTCTGGCTCCGGAAGCGGCTCTGGCGCTGGCTCCTCCGGCAGCGGCTCGGGGACCGGAGGCGGCGGCACCGGCGGCAGCGACAGCACCGGCGGCGGCGGCAGCGGCGCCGGGGACAGCGTCGGCCTCTTGCCCTGCGACAATGGCTGGCCCGAGGTGCGGAGCGCGATCGCGCAGGATCCGGCGATCGAGGCGGCCATCACCGAGCTGCTCGGCAAGATGAAGGTGGAGGAGAAGGTCGGCCAGATGGTGCAGGCCGAGATCCAGAAGATCACGCCGGCCGAGGTGAAGCAGTACAACATCGGCTCCGTGCTGAACGGCGGCGGCTCCTGGCCGGGGAAGAACAAGAACGCGACGGCGGCGGACTGGGTGAAGCTCGCCGACGAGTTCTACAACGCCTCGGTGGACACCAGCGGTGGCCGCGTGGCCATCCCGATCATCTGGGGCATCGACGCGGTGCACGGGAACAACAATGTCCGCGGCGCCACGCTCTTCCCGCACAACATCGGCCTCGGCGCGGCGCACGACCCCGAGCTGCTCGAGCGCATCGGCGCCGCGACGGCCAAGGAGGTCCTCGCGACCGGGCTCGACTGGACCTTCGCCCCGACGCTCGCGACCGTGCGCGACGACCGCTGGGGCCGCACGTACGAGGGCTACTCCGAGGATCCCGAGATCGTGAACGCCTACGCGGGCCGGATCGTGCAAGGCATCCAGGGCGCCGCGAACAGCCCTGATCTCCTCGGAGCGACGCGCGTCATCGCGACGGCCAAGCACTTCATCGGTGACGGCGGCACGGACAAGGGCGATGACCAGGGGAACAACCTCGCCTCCGACACCGAGCTGTGCACGATCCACGCGCAGGGCTACCTGTCTGCCATCCCGGCGGGCGCGCAGACGGTCATGGCGTCGTACAACAGCATCCGCGGCCAGAAGATGCACGGGAAGGGCGATCTGCTCACCGGGGTGCTGAAGGACAAGTTCCACTTCGACGGGTTCGTCATCGGCGACTGGAACGGTCATGGGCAGGTGTCGGGCTGCACCAACTCCTCGTGCGCGGCCTCGATCAACGCCGGTGTGGACATGATCATGGTTCCGGACGACTGGAAGGCGTTCTACGACAACACGCTCAGTCAGGTGAAGGGCGGCCAGATCTCGATGGCGCGGGTCGACGACGCGGTGACGAGGATCTTGCGGGTCAAGATGCGGGCGGGGCTCCTCGGCCCGAAGAAGACCAAGCAGGCGCCGTCGAAGCGGATGTTCGCGGGCGATCAGTCGGTGCTCGGGCAAGCGGAGCACCGGGCCCTCGCGCGCGAGGCGGTCCGGAAGTCTCTTGTCCTCCTCAAGAACGCCGGCGGGGTCCTGCCCCTCGCCGCGTCGGCGAAGGTGCTCGTCGCGGGCAAGTCCGCGGACAGCATCCCGAACCAGGCCGGCGGCTGGTCGCGGACGTGGCAGGGCACCGACGTGACGAACGCCGATTTCCCCGGCGCGACGTCGATCCTCAAGGGGATCCAGGACCTCGTTTCGGCCGGCGGCGGCCAGGCGACGCTGAGCGCCAACGGCTCCGCCGCCAGTTCGGGGACCTTCGACGCGGCGATCGTGGTGATCGGCGAGACGCCTTATGCCGAGATGTACGGGGACATCCAGCTCGCGACGGACGACACCCCGCACGCGAAGACGCTGGAGCACGCGGTCTTCCACCCCGAGGATCTGCAGGTCCTCCAGGCGATCCGCACGGCCAAGCCGGATCTGCCGATCGTGACGGTCTTCCTCTCGGGCCGTCCGCTCTATGTCAACAAAGAGCTGAACCGCTCGGACGCCTTCGTGGCCGCGTGGCTCCCGGGCTCCGAGGGCGGCGGCGTGGCCGACGTGCTGTTCGGCAAGCAGCAGTTCCAGGGCAAGCTCTCGTTCTCCTGGCCTGCGACCGATTGCCAGCGCGTCAACCGCGGTGAAGACGGCGCGCTGTTCCCGTACGGCTTCGGCCTGACGACGGAGAACAAGGAGACGCCTGCGGCGCTCCCGGAGGCGTCCACCGCCAGCGGCTGCAACTGAATCCATCCTCCGCGCCGCTGCCGCTCTCGTGAGCGGCGGCGGCATTCGTAGGATAGGCCGAGGGACCCAGTCCGCCGCGCGGCGGGCCGGGTCTCCGTGATCAGCGCGCCAGCGCGCCGCCGCCTCGCGCGGTCGTGAGCACGACCTTGCCCGTGGTCGCGCGGGACGCGACTGCCTTCATGGCCGCCTTCGCCTCCGCCATCGGCGGCGCAGCCGAGACGAGCGGCTTGATCGCGCCCTGGCCGTAAAGCGCGTAGAGCTCGTCTTGCGCCCTCCGCGTGAGATCGGGCCGGGCGCGGCTGTAGGTGCCCCAGTAGAGGCCGACGACCGAATAGTTCTTCACGAGCAGGTGGTTCGCGCGCGCCGCGGGGATGCGGCCGGAGGCGAAGCCGATCACCACGATGCGTCCCTCGAAGGCGACGCATTTCGTCGACTGATCGAAGACGTCGCCGCCGACGGGGTCGAAGACGATATCGGCCCCCCGGCCCGAGGTCCGCTCCTTCACGATGGCGACGAAGTCCTCGCGCCGGTAGTCGATCGCGACGTCTGCCCCGAGCGCGCGGCAGACCGCCGTCTTCTCCTCGCCGCCGGCGGTCGCGATGACGGTCGCGCCGGCCGCCTTGGCGAGCTGGATCGCCGCGCTGCCGACGCCGCCCGCGCCGGCGTGCACGAGGACAGTGTCGCCCGGCTGGACGCCGGCGCGCCGGTGGAGCGCGAAATAGCCTGTCTGGTAGGTGATGGTCATCGCCGCGGCGTCCTCGAACGGCATCGCGTCCGGGAGCGCATAGGTGGTGCGCGGCCCCGCGATGGCGTGCGTCGCGTACCCCCCGGAGCCGGGGAGCGTCGCGGCCACGCGGGCGCCCGGCGGGAGGGACGGCTCGCGGCTCTCGACGACGAGGCCGGCGACCTCGAAGCCGGGGATGAACGGCGGAGTCGGCTTGACCTGGTGCGCGCCCGCCGTGAAGAGCACGTCGGGGAAGTTGATCGCGGCGGCGGCCACCTCGATCCGGACCTCCCCCTCGGCGAGCGGGGGGTCGTCCACCTCTTCCCAGACGAGGATCTCGGGGGGACCGAAGGCGTGTCCGCGCCAGGCGTGCATGCGCGCGGACCTTAGCAGAAAGCCCAGGCGACCCGGCGGAAGCCGCCGCGGCGCCGCCTCGCGCGCCGGGGATCCCCTGCGGGATCGCCGGCGCGCGAGATCAGCGGACGATCTCGATCGGCAGCTTCGCCGTCACGGAGCCCTGCTCCTGCCCGTCGAACGTCACCTCGACATCGTAGGTCCCCGGCGCGAAGAACTCGTCTTCCGGGTTGTCCGTGTCCGATGGCCCGCTCCACTGCCGCCCCGACCAGGAGATCGTGTGCGTCGCCGCCGTCGCGTCGACCTGCACGGTTGCCGCGTCGTCGGGAGCGCAACACCCGGTGTCACAGAGGCAGTACTGCTGTGGATCTCCCGCCGTCGACAGCCCTGTGATCTGGTACGTGACGAACGAGCGCGGATCCGCGCTCGGCACGACGCAGTGCCCGCACCCGTCGGAGGCCGCGATCTCGATCGGAGGGACGCTCGCGTCTGTCGTGACCGTGTAGACGAACTCCGCTGGCTCGCCCCTCCAGTAGACGCAGCGGCTGGACTCGATCGATATCGTCACGCCCGGGATCGTGCCCTGGACGTCGCGCACCGCGCACGGCTCGGCCCCAGACGGCAGCCCGCGGTCGCCGCCGCTGCTGCTGCTCTCGCCGTCGCCGCCGCTCCCGGCGCCCTCCTTGCTGCCGCCGCATCCGGTCGCGCACGCGGCCGACAGCAAGGCTATCGCCAGAGCTCGAAGCATGTCGTTTGCCATTCCCTCACCTCTCCCTCCTTCGCGCCACGCCGCCTGTCTGCGGCGGCGCGCGATCGGCAGCAAGGGAGATGCTCCGCGAGGCGCGCGCGGGCTCCGGAGGGACAGGCCGTGGCGCGCGCCACCCCGGGGTGTCGACTGTGCCACCCTGGGCCGCGGCCTGCTTGCGGGCGTCGCCTCGGCCGTGCTTCAGGGGTAGATCTCGATCCCCAGCTTCGCCGTGACGACGCCCTGCTCCTTGCCATCGAACGTCACCTCGACTTCGTAGCTCCCCGGCGCGAAGGGGTCGCCCTCCGGATTGCTCGTGTCGGACGGCCCGGTCCACTGCCGCCCCGACCAGCGGATCGTCTGCGTCGCCGTGGTCGCGTCGACCTGCACGGTCACCGCCTCGTCGGGAGCGCAGCAGCCCACGTCGCACAGGCAGTAGAGCTGCGGCTGCGGATCGGCACCCCACGAGAGGCCGCTGATCTTGTAGGAGACGAACGAGAGCGGATCGCTCGTCGGTTCGACGCAGCGCCCGCAGCCCGTGGAGGCCGCGATGTCGATCGGGGGGACGCTCGAGTCGGTCGTGACCGTGTAGATGAACTCGGCCGGCTCTCCCTGGCGGTAGTTGCAGCGGCTCGACTCGATCGATATCTTCACGCCGGGGATCGTGCCCTCGACGTCACGCACCGCGCACGGCCCGTCCGACGGGTCGATGCAGCCGCCGCCGCTCCCCTCGCCGCAGCCGCCGCTGCCGTCCTCGCCGCTGCCGTCGTTGCCGCCACCGCCGCTGTTGTCGCCGCCGCTGCCGCCGCTGCCGCCGTTGCCGCCGTTGCCGCCGTTGCCGCCGTTGCCGCGGTTGTCGCCGCCGCTGCCGCCGTTGCCGCCGCTGGCGCCAATGCCGTCATTCACGCTGTTCTTGCATCCCATCAGGCACGCACTGGACAGCAGGGCTGCCGCCAGCACGCGAAGCACGTCGCTCGTCATCGCATCACCTCGTGGCTCCGCCACCGAACCTCGCGCGCGGCGGCGCGGGGCGTGCAGCAAAAGGGATGCCTCGCACAGCAAGCGCAGATCCCGCAGGAGCGCTTCTGGCGCGTGACACACCGGATCTTCGATTGTGCCAATTTGAGCCGTACCGGCCAGGTGAGCTGCTCCGCTCGCAGGGCGCCATTCCCGGCGAGCCAGCTTTTCCGGGGCATCCGAGCGACATCTCAACGCACGAACCGGCGGCCGGCCCGGCTCATCCCGCGACGCGCCGGCGCGCCGCCGTCACTCGATCTCGGGGTACCAGCACGCCACGCGGTGGCCGCTGCCGGGGACGAGCTCTTCGAGCGGCGGGATCTCGACGTCGCATTTGCCCTCTTCGGCCTTCCGGCAGCGAGGGTGGAACACGCAGCCGTCGGGCGGGTTGATCGCGCTCCCAGGCGCGCCGGGCAGCAGGCGGCGCGCCTTGCTCCCCCGCTCGATCGACGGCGTCGCCTCGAAGAGCGCGCGCGTGTACGGGTGGTGCCGCCGCCCGGCCACGCCCTGCGTGGGGCCGATCTCCACGATGCGGCCGAGGTACATCACCGCGACGCGGTGGCTCACGTGCTCGACGACGCGGAGGTCGTGCGAGATGAACAGCAGGCCGAGCGACAGCTCGTCCTGGAGCTCCTCCAGCAGGTTGACGATCTGGGCCTGCACCGAGAGGTCGAGCGCGCTCACGGGCTCGTCGCAGACGATGAAGTCCGGGCGCACGGCGAGGGCGCGGGCGATCGCGACCCGCTGCCGCTGGCCGCCGGAGAGCTCGTGGGGGAAGCGCTCCATCATGTCCGGCCGCAGGCCGACCTTCTGGAGCGCGCCCTCGACCATCGCGGTCTCCTCGTCGCGGCTCCTCGCGAGGCGGTGGATGACGATGCCCTCGCCGACGATCTCGCGCAGCGTCATGCGCGGGTTGAGCGAGCCGTAGGGGTCCTGGAAGACGATCTGCATCCGCCGGCGCATGGCCCTCAGCGCGCGGCTCGACAGGGCGCTCAGGTCGTGGCCGTCGAAGAGGACCCGGCCGACCGTGGGCTCGATGAGCCGGAGCACGAGGCGCCCGAGGGTGCTCTTGCCGGAGCCCGACTCGCCGACCAGGCCGAGCGTCTCGCCCCGGTGGACGTGGAAGGTCGCCTCGACGACGGCCTGCACGAACGACGGCTTCGCGAAGGCGCCGCGCTGCACCGGGTAGAACTTCGAGAGCCCCTCCGCCTGGACGAGCGGCCGCTCGCCCGGCGCGCTCTCCGCGCCCTCCGGGTGCGCCGCGGCTGCAGGGTGCGGGTGCGGCGCGGCGGGCTCGTCGCGCTGCGTGGGCGGCGGGGATCCGCTGTCGCGCGTCACGAGGCGCCCTCGTTGCCCGCGCGCCCCGGGCCCGTGAGGAGGAAGCAGCGCGCCGCGTGGTGCCCCGCGCCGGGCGGGGCGGCGTACAGGTCCGGCGCCTCGGCGCGGCAGCGGTCGAACACGGCGTCGCAGCGGTCCTGGAAGCGGCAGCCGCGCGGCGGATCGCGCAGATCGGGCAGCGCGCCCGGGATGGTCGGCAGGCGGAGCGAGCGCTCGCCGCGCACGCGGTGCGGGCGGATCCCGCGCGCCGGGATGCTCCTGAGGAGCGCGCGCGTGTACGGGTGCGACGGCGCCGCGAGCACGTCGCGCGCCGGCCCTTGCTCGACGACGACGCCGGCGTAGAGGACGACGATCTCGTCCGCGAGCTCGCCGACGACGGCGAGGTCGTGCGCGATGAGCAGGAGGCTCATCGACGTCTCTGCCTTGAGCCGCTCGAGGAGATCGAGGATCTGCGCCTGCGTCGTCGTGTCGAGCGCGGTGGTGGGCTCGTCGGCGATGAGCAGCGAGGGCTCCGGCGCGAGGGCCATGGCGATCATGACGCGCTGGCGCATCCCGCCGGACAGCTCGTGCGGGTAGCTGTTCGCGCGGACCTCGGGCTCGGGGAAGCCGACCTTGCGCAGGAGGTTCACGGCGTAGAGCCGGGCGTCGCCGCGGGACATGGGCCGGTGCAGCCGGATGGCCTCGGCGATCTGGGCGCTGACCGTGTACACGGGGTTCAGCGAGGTCATCGGCTCCTGGAAGATCATGCCGATCTTCCCGCCGCGCACGGCGCGCATCTCGCGCTCGCTCAGCGCGAGGAGGTCCTGGCCGTCGAGCTCGATCGAGCCGCCGTCGATGGACGCGTAGGGCGCGGGCAGGAGCCGCAGGATGCTCAGCGCGGTCACCGTCTTGCCGCAGCCCGACTCGCCGACGAGCGCCACGGTGCGCCCGCGCGGCACCGTGAACGAGACGCGGTCGAGGGCGCGCGTGACGCGGCCGTCGGCGGCGAACGAGACGCGGAGGTCGCTCACCCGGAGCAGCGTGGGCGGCGGGGCCTCCTCGGGCGAGAGGGGCGGCGCGGTGCGGGGCAGCGGGAGGGGGCGCCCGCTCGCCGTCGAGCGCTGGGTGACGGCGGGCTCGTCGTCGTCGAGCAGGCCGCGCGCGAGGGCGCCGTGGGGGACGGCGGAGGCGCTGGGCGCGGGACGAGCGCCTGCGGTCGGCGTGGCGGGCGCGGGAAGAGCGCCCGCGCCCGAGGGGTCGGGTGTGGCCGGGGCGCTGGGCAGGGAAGGCGCGCTGGGTGCGGGCGGCCTTCTCTCGCCGAGGTCGTGGCGGATCAGGGGAAGCGGGAGCGAGTTCCGCGCGCCGAGGTCGTCGTCCTCGTCGTCCTGGCCGTTGCTCACCGTACGTACACCTCGAGGCGGGGGCCGACGCCCTGGGAGATGCCCATCGAGTAGGCGGCCCCGACGGCGTCGCTCCCCGCCGCGAGGATGGCGATGCCGTGGTCGTCCTTGCGCCGCCTGGCCCTGTCGCGCACGAGCGAGGTGACGTCGATCCGGAGCGGTGTCGCCGGTCGGGGCCGCGCGATGGCGGCGGCCTCCGGGATCGACAGCCGCGGCTGCCGCCCCCACGTCGCCGTCTCGGAGCGCCACGGCTCGAGGATGCGCGCCACCTCCAGGGTGAGCGCGCGCTCGGCGGGAGGCGCCATCGGGGCCGGCTCCAGCACGACGAAGGCGCTCGCGATGTCGGCGCCGACGCCGAAGGTCGGCGAGAACCGGAGCAGCAGGACGACTTCACCGGCGCCGGCGCGCCCGAGCGCGACGGCGTCGGGGACGCCCGGCGCTGCCGCGGCGTCGTCCTCGACGAGGACGGCGAGGTCCTCGGGCGGGAGCAGCACGCGGCGCGCGTCGAGGGGCGCGGGGAGGGCGCTCGCGGGCCGGCAGCGCCCGGCGACGCAGTACCCGGCGCCGCAGACGCCCGCGCCTGCGCAGACGCCCGCGTCCTTCGCGGGGCCGCCGCCGCAGCCCAGGAGCGGCGGCGCCGCGACGAGAAGGGCCACGGGCGCGAGGGCGGCGAGCAGACGCACAGCGGGGGCGACCATAGCAGAGGGCGGCCCGGGTAGGGCGGCCCCGGTGGCGGGGGCGGGGCGCGGCGGGGGTGGTGGCGGGCGCGGCGCGCAGGGGCGCGGCGCATCCGAAGCGGGGGCGCGCGCTCGGGCGTGGAGGGCGGCGGCGCGCCCGGGAGGGGCCGTGGCGGGCGCGCGCGGGCCGCTGCCCGAACGGCGTGGTCGGCGTGGACGCGGGGAACGCGGGCGTCTCGAGAGGCGTTGCCGGTCAAGAGCGTCGCGATCCCTGTTGTCGGGCCGCGGCCGCTCTGCTGGGATGCCGTGTCGTGCGCGTTCGAGCCATTACCTTCCTGAGAGCGCTGTTGATCGTGGCCGCCGTGCCTGGGGCGCTCGCCGCCTGCGGAAAGAAGGCGCCGCTCGGGTCTCCGTGCCGCGCGGACGACGACTGCGCGTCGGGCCTCGCCTGCCACCGCGAGCAGTGCCTGCACGAGGGGAGCGCCCGGCGCCTGCGCGACGAGGAGCAGCGCGCCGCGGGCGACGGCGGCGCGCGGAAGGTCGGCGACCGCGTCGAGGTCGAGTGGAAGGGCTCGTACAAGCCCGCGATCATCACCGGCGTCGTCGCCCCCGGCTCCTACCGGGTCCACTTCGACGGGTACGACGCGCAGTGGGACGAGGTCGTGACGGAGGCGCGCATCAAGGGCGGCGCGCGCTCGGGCTCGGGGCAGCGCACGGCGGTGCCGGCGGCGAGCAGCACGCCGCGCTGAGCGGCGGAAGGCGGCGCCCGGAGCACGTGGAGCTCGGCCGCGAGGGTCGGGAGCGGTGCCGCGAGGCAGCTCCGCAGCGCATCGCCTGCCCGATAGCCGGTGAATCGATCTCCCATGCTCCCACCATGACTATTTGCTGTCCGCGCGGATGAAGTCCACGAACGCGCGAAGCGCCGCGGGCATGTGGCGGCGGCTCGGATAATAAAGAAAGGGGCCGGAGAGACGCGACCACCAGCGCTCCATAACCGGCTTCAAGGCGCCGCTCTCGAGGTGCGGGCGCAGCCAGTCCTCGAACCAGTAGATGAGACCGGTGCCCGCGATCGCGGCGTCCACGAGGAGGTCCGTCGCGCTCCCGAGGCTGCCGACGAGCGGGCCGGTCGGGTCGACCTTCACGACCTCGCCGTCGCGCTCGAATTCCCACGGGCACAGCGCGCCGTTCGGGAAGCGGCCGCGCAGACATGCGTGATCGAGGAGCTTGCGCGGATGGGTCGGGCGCCCGTGCCGCTCGAGGTAGGCGCCCGACGCCGCGAGCGCCAGGCGCTGCTCGCGCTGGCCGATCGGGACCGCGATCATGTCTTTCTCGAGCGTCTCTTCGTAACGAATGCCTGCGTCGCAGCCCGCGGCGAGGATGTCGACGAGCGTGTCGTCCGCCGTCACCTCGACACGGATATCGGGATATGCGGCGAGGAACGGCGGCAAGATCCGTGGGAGCACGAGCCGCGCGGCGACGACGGGGACGTTCAACCGGAGCGTGCCGGCTGGCTGATCGCGCGAGCTCTTCACGACGTCGAGCGCCGCTGCGATCTCGGCGAGCGCAGGACCGAGCCGCTCGAGGAGCCGCGCGCCGGCCTCGGTCGGCGCGACGCTGCGGGTCGTCCGATGAAGCAGCCGAACGCCGAGCTCGCCCTCCAGCCGGCGCACCGCCTCGCTCGCGCTCGACGCGCTCGACGCGCTCGTGCGGCTCGTGCGGCTCGCCTCGCGGAAGCCGCCGGCGCGCGCCACCGCGGCGAAGACTCGGACGTCGTCGAGATCCACTGCCATTGTTCGCCTTTCCGCACGGGCCGTGCTGATTCGAGGCTCTTATCATACACCCCGTCGTCGCCTACCGTCGACAGCCATGACGGATCTAGCCAAGGTCGGGACGTTCAAGATGGGCAGTCGCACGGTGAAGCGCTTCGGATACGGAGCCATGCAGCTCGCCGGGCCGGGCGTGTTCGGACCGCCGAAAGACCGCGATGCCGCGCTCGCCGTGCTGCGCGAGGCGGTGAAGAGCGGCGTCGATCACATCGACACGAGCGACGTGTACGGGCCGCACGTCACGAATCAGATCATCCGCGAGGCGCTGCACCCGTATCCGAGGGATCTGGTGATCGCCACGAAGGTCGGCGCAAGACGCGGCCCACAGGGATCCTGGGAGCCGGCGTTCGCCGCCGAGGACATCACGAGCGCGGTCCACGACAACCTCCGGAATCTCGGCCTCGACGCGCTCGACGTCGTGAACCTGCGCATCCTGTTCGACGCGCAGGGACCCGCGGAAGGCTCGATCGAGGCGCCGCTCTCCGCGCTCATGAAGCTGCAGCGCGAGGGCAAGGTCCGCCACATCGGTCTCAGCAACGTGACCGCGAAGCAGGTGGAAGAGGGGCGCGCGATGACCGAGATCGCGTGCGTGCAGAACCTGTACAACCTCGCGCACCGGCAGGACGACGCGCTGATCGACAGCCTCGCCGCGGCGGGCATCGCGTACGTGCCGTTCTTCCCGCTCGGCGGCTTCTCGCCGCTCCAGTCCTCGACGCTGTCCGACGTCGCGCGTCGGCTCGGCGCGACGCCGATGCAGGTCGCGCTCGCGTGGCTGCTGCGGCGCTCGCCCAATATCCTCCTCATTCCCGGGACGTCGAGCGTCGAGCACCTGCGCGAGAACCTCGCGGCGGCAGATCTCGAGCTGTCCGACGGCGCGATGGAGGCGCTCGACCGTATCTAGATCACTCTCAAGGTCGCATTGTCCCGCTCACCTCGGGTGGTAGAAGGGGAGGGGACGCGCAACAACTTCGATTGTGCAGACTCGATCCCTGCGACGCCCCCTGGAGCCGCCTTGGCAATGAATGGCCAGGGGATCGGCGGCATCGAAGGCGCCATGCACACGAGATCCACCCAGATTGTCGCGGTGTCGTTCATCGCTCTCCTCGGTTGCTCCGACGCAGGGGGCGGAAACCTCGGCGGAGGCGGAGCTGCTCCTGGAACGACGACCGGCACGGAGGGCGGCTCCGGGGGCGGAGGCGGAGGCTCCGGCGGCGAGAATCCCACCCCCGGCTCCGGAGGCCACGGCGGCGCCGGGGGCTCGGGCGGTGAGAGCTCCACGTCGGGCTCGGGCGGTGAGAACTCCACGTCAGGCACCGGCGGCGCCGGCGGCGAAGGAGCCGGCGGCGCCGGCGGCGGCGAAGGGGGCAGTGCCGCCTTCGGGCCGTGCGGCACTGCAGGCACCTCGTTCGGCCCTCCGGAGGCCTTTCTCGATCTCGGTCACCAGAAAGGCCTCAGCCGGCTCTTCGTCTCCGGAAGCCGCGTGCTGAGCTGGGACTACGATCGCTGGATGCTCTGGGATACCGACTCCAGCGCTGCGATCGCCGACGGACACGCGCCGGGCGGCTTCGACCCCGGCAGCCCGACGCTCGGGACCCTGCCGTTCGAGCTGCCGGGCGGCGTGGTCCTCCGCGGCAACATCGTGCTGATCCAGACGGACCCCGAGCACGCCTTCGAGCTGCGCAGCGCCATCGACGGCTCCGTCCTGGCCTCCGTGACCACCGAGTACGACCAGGCGGGGCTCGCGAGCGACGGCAGCTACGCCTGGACGCGCCGCCAGTCCACCAGCACGATCACGCTCTGGAGCACCGCGGGGGTCGAGCGCTGGTCCGCACCGGTGAGCCACCACGGCGACGTCTACGCGGCGCCGGACGCGCTCCGGATCGCACCGGAGCCTCCTGTTCCCCCGCAAAATAGCATCGCCGTGCTCCCCGCTGACGGCTCGCCTCCCACGGTCACCCCCGAGCTCTCTGGCTCATTCCACTCCTGGTTCCAGGATGGCGAGCGATTTCTCACCACCGTCGGCACGACGGTGCGCGTGTACTCGAAGGCGGCGATCCAGGAGGGCATCGTCAACCTGCCGTCGATCACGCAACTCGCGGGGACGCGCGACTATTTCTGGATGCTCGCGGACAACAGAGCGGGCTCTCCGCTCATGGTCTATCGCGTCGGAGGCGGGGCCGTTCCCGTCGCCGAGTACCCTGACCGAGCCGACTATCGCTACACGTTCACGCCGACCGAGCGTGCGCTCGCCTTGCTCCACAAGCAAGCGTCGAGGCTCGACATCATCGATCTCGACGGCCCCGAGGTGACCCTGAGCGAACACGTGCCGCCGCTGGTCGCGAACGCCCACGTCCACATCGACCAGGAGCTGCGCCTGGCGGTCTCGAACGTGTACGGCGCGATCTCGTACAAGGGCACCCTCACCGATCCGGATAGCACGGGGCTGCTCGGCTGCGGCGCGCTCCACTCCGTCGCAGGCGCTCCCTCGGGGCACGTGGCGCTCGCGACGGGTTCGGGGAAGACGCTCGTCTATGATACGGCGGCGCTCGACGCCGGACCCTCGGCGGTCGTTCCGTTCCACAGCAACAAGGTGCTGCTCTCGGCGGACGGCGGCCTGCTCGCGGCGCGCGCCGCCCTCGATCCGATGGTCACGGACACATCACTCCGTCTTTTCTCGCTGCCGGACGGCGCGCAGCTCGCCTCGCTCTCGCGCGAGGAGGTGATTCAAGACTTCTCGATGTCCTTCGACGGCAGCACGGTCGGCCGCACTTACCACGTCGACTCGCACAGGACGGAGCGCGTCGTGAGCGACTGGGCGGGCAGCGCGCCGCTCTTCCAGGACACCGGGCACCGGCCGGCGCCGCTCGTCTCCCCCGACGGTCACCACGTCGTCGTCACGGACTCCGCCCCCTCGGAAGGCTGCGGGTTCACGCAGCTCTACGAGGACAGCGCGCTCGTCAACGTGGTGCCCGGCTGCGCGATCGGCTGGCTCGACGACACCCACGTTCTCGTCCAGTCGTACACCCGCTTCCTCCAAAGCAGCCCCTGGACGTATCAGGCCTCCACGATCTACGACGAGCTCGGCAACCCGGTCGACGCGCCGCCACTGCCGAGGATCCCTATCCGCACCGACTCCGGGGATGTGAGCGACAACTACGGGATCCAGCCGGTCTCGGCGACGGCGCTCTACTCGCGCTACGACGGCGTCCTCTACGACATCGAGACGGGGGCGGCGCTCGCGACCTTCCCGGGCTTGCGAAGCGCCGTCGCCGGCGCCTTCATGGTCCATCCGTGCGGCTACGGCGTGTGCGCAGAGACCTACTGAGCCGGCGTGCGGCGCCTGGTTCAACCTCCGCCGGATTCCAGCAAGACGCGAACTCAAAAATCGAGATCGGCCCGTGCCCAGACTGGCTCCGTCACGTTCTTCCTAGGGCGAAGGGGCCGGCGACAACGGCGGGCCGCTTCCGGGGCGCCGCGCTGCATGGGCCGGCCGGCTCCCCTCCATCCACACGTTGCGAGCTGCAGGGCTGGACCATGCGCAAGACTTATCTCATGGCGTCGATTTTCGTTGCGACCGCGCTCCTGGGGGCCGGCTGCAAAACGGGGACATGCGCGGATGCCGTCGAGCACGCCGAGGCCTGCGGGGTCGACGACCTCGAGCTCGAGGACGACTTCTCCGGCTGCTCCGAACACGAGGAGTGTCGCGCGTCGTGCGTGCTCGACGCGCCCTGCGATGAGATCAAGGCGTCTTTCGCCGGCGGCACGGACCGCAACACGGAGGCCTGGCGCTGCTACGAGCAGTGCCCCCTCTCCGATTGATGGCCATTCCACCGATCGGTTTTCACTCCACAGCCTGCGGCCCGCGCCGTGACGCCTGAACCGTGCGCGGGGCACGCGCCTCTGCCCGCTGCACCCGCGTCGCCTGCGCCTGAGTCGCCCGCGCCTGCCAACGCCGTGGGCGACGACGTGAGCCGCATGGTGTGGTGGCCCGCCTCATCGACGGCCCGGGGTGGGGCGAAACGGCGGACGCGTCGCAGCTGGCGACCGACCCGGGCGGCTGACGCCGGTCACCAGCCGGATTTCTCGTCCTCGCCCAGCGCGCCGCCGATCAGGCCGGCCGCGCCGCCCACGGCCGCGCCGCTGGCGCCTCCGAGGAGGCCTCCGACGAGCGCCCCCTTGGCAGCGCCTCCGGCGAGCTCGTCCTCCGACGAGGACTCCCTCGCTTCTCCCTCCACCGCCGGGTCCGGCTGCTCCTGCCGGCTCGTCGGCGGTCTCGGCCGATTCTTCTGCTGCTTTTTCATGAGGAGCTTCGAAGCAAGCCTCGTACCAGCAACGACGGCTGGCCGCCGGAGCGGGGAGGTCTCCGCTCGGCCTGGTGGATCGCGCCGGACGCCGCCGTCTCAACGGGTTGTGAAAGGCGATGCGCGATGAGGTCGCTGTCGCCGGGCGAAAGTTCCACGGCTTCCTCTCTATGAAGCACGTCCCTTCTCGGAGAACGCCCTCCACCGCGCCTGGAACAGCCGATCTAGGCGCGACGACCACCTCGGGCGAACGCGGCCAGGCCCCTGGCGAGCGCCCTCGTCACGAGCGCCGCGGCGAGGCCAAGGATCCCGAGATCAGCGAGGCCGTGGTTCCGCAGCGCGACCGCCCCGACGATGCAATCGCCCGCGAGCAGGACCACGAGCGAAAGGCCGAGCTGAAAGCGGCGCGCGTCGTCGTGCGGCCACCCGGGCGCGGGCTCGGCCCTGGCTCCTCCGAACGCCCGGATCCCGGCGGCGATCCCCAGGAGAAACACCGCATATCCGGCGCCGAGCAGCGCCTCCGGCGCGACGCTCACGGGAACTCGCCCTGCCCCGCGCCCGAAGGCGCTGCCCTCCCGGCGCTGTCCGGCGGCGCCTCGATCTCGGTGAAGAGGTTGTCCTGGGCTTCCGGTCCCGCGAGCTGCGGGACGCGATGGCGGACGCCGCGGTAGGCGAGGAGGAGGAGCGGCAGGGTGCCGCCGAGGATGAAGAGCACATCGCCCGGCAGGCGCATCCACTCCATGAGGCGGTTCGTGGGGTTCGTCAGGTACTGGAGCTCTCGAGCCTCGAAATACCCGTAGCTCACCGCGTGGTGGAGCTGCATGAGCCCGAGCGGGAACAGCGTGGCAAAGACCATCCACGCGAGCCCGACGTTCAGCGACCAGAAGCTGATCTTGGCCGCCCTGTCGGACCACCGCGCGGCGGGTATCAGGTAGCGCAGCGCGAAGAGCGCGAGCCCGGCGGCCAGCATGCCATAGACGCCCATCATCGAGGCGTGCCCGTGGTTGGCGGTCAGCGCGGTGCCGATCTCGTAATAGGACACGATCGGCAGGTTGATCAGGAACCCGAAGATCCCGGCCCCCAGGAAGTTCCAGAACCCCACGGCCACCAGGAACATGATCGCCCAGCGATGCGGGAAGGGCTTCGTCGACTGTTCGCCTTGCGCGATCCCCAGGCGGAGGAAGGTCCACGCCTCCACCGTGAGGAAGGTCAACGGGATCACCTCCGCGGCCGAGAAGAAGGCGCCGAGCGCCATGTGCTCCACGGGCGTGCCGGAGAAGTACAGATGGTGCATGGTGCCGATCACCCCGCCCGCCGAATAGAGGATGACCTCCAGGTAGATGAGCCGCAGCGCGATCGCCTCGGCCACCACCCCGAGCAGGACGAAGAGATAGGCCACCATGAGCGTGGTGAACAGCTCGAGGAAGTCCTCCACCCAGAGGTGCACCACCCAGAAGCGCCAGAAGTCGGTGCTCGTGAAGTTTGCGCGCGGGTGCGCGAGGAGGCCTACGGCGTAGAAGGCCGGGATGGCCAGCGCAGCGAAGAAGAAGAGCCAGGGCATGTTGCCCCGGTGCTCGACGGCGAGCCGACCCCGGAGCACGCGGAAGAGCAGCGCCACCCAGGAGAACAGGCCGAGCGTCAGGAGCACCTGCCAGAAGCGGCCCAGATCGAGGTACTCGAACCCTTGGAGCGCGAACCAGATGCTGTTCGAGGCGCCGTGGATGGCGAGGAGCTCGCCGAGGAGGCTGCCCGCGACGACGATGACGAGCGCCCCGAGCAGACCATAGGCGAGCCAGCTCTGGCCTCTCGGCTCGCGCCCGCTGATCATGGGCGCGATGAAGATGCCCGCGCCGAGATAGGAGACCGCGACCCAGAAGATGGCGAGCTGCAGGTGCCATGTGCGCACCAGGTTGAAGGGGAAGGCCCCGGCCAGGTTGATACCGAAGAAGCTGGACAGCTCGGCGCGATAATGCTGCGTGGCGCCTCCGAGCACGGACTGGAGGGTGAACAGCAGCGCCATGACCAGGAAGAACCACGCCGTCGCGCGCTGGGCTGGGGTCAAGGCGACCTCGCCCGGCTGGCGGAAGCTGAGCCGGTGCCCTTCCCGCCCGTGCCAACCGAGGAAGCGCCATCGCCCGAAGGCCGCGAAGAGCAGGCCTGTCCCGCCGAGGAGCGCGATGAGCGAGAGCACGCTCCATACCACCAGCTCGCCCGTGGGCTGGTTCCGGACGAGCGGCTCTGGAGGCCAGTTGTTGGTGTACGAGTAGGCCTCTCCGGGTCGCTCCGCCGCGGCGGTCCAGGCCGTCCAGGCGAAGAACGAGGTGAGCTGCGAGAGCTCGCGAGCGTCCGAGAAGAGGCCGGAGCGCAGGCCGTGCTTGCCGCTGGGCTGGGCGAAGAAGCGGCGATAGTGATCCTTCAGCAGCTCGAAGGCCTCCGCCTGGGCATCGGTGAAGACCAGCGTCCCTGTCGCGGGATCATAGCGGTTTTGACGAAAATCGCCGACGGTGCGCGCGAGCGCCTCCGCCGAGTCCACGCCGCCGTGGCGAGAGGCGGCGTGGGAGGCGGCCCGGCGGAGGTAATCGGCGGTGAAATCCGGGCCGAGGTAGGCGCCGTGGCCGAAGACGGATCCGTATTCCATGAGCCCGTTGCGCAGGAACAGCTCCTGACCCGTGAGCACGTCGTCGCCCGTGAACAGAACGCGCCCCGCAGGGTCGACCACCCGGGCGGGGATGGGTGGCTGTGCCGCGTAGGTGCGGTAGGCGAGCAGGCCGAGCACGAAGAACCCGAGCAGGAAAACGAGGGCCGTCGCCTGGACCCAGCCGCGCGAGATGAGGAGGTTTCGCCGTTCGGAGGAGCGCGCCATGGGAATGCCGGGAGCAAGCCGAGGAGGGCCCACCCGTTCTCCGAGATGACGACCGAGGAGGCTGCGTTGCGCGGCGTTCGTGCGCTTGGACGAGGAAACGGGGGTCTTTCCGCGGATTCCTCCTGGCCGCTGCCGGCGAGCTCGTGCTGGAGGTCGGGCGGCGTTCGGCGCCCCTGGAGCTCGGCCGCGAGGGCCGGGATCGCGTACTCCGCTATGCGCGCGCGAAGTACGTGCCGTGCTCGAGGTCGGCGAGCAGGCCCGCCTGCTCGGGCTTCCAGCCGAACCGCGCCTGCGTGATCGCGCTCGACGCGGGGGTGTCGAGCGCGAAGAACCCGCCGAGCCAGCCGAAGTGCTCCTTGGGGACCGACTCCACTGGCAAGCCGAGCTTGCGGCCGATCACGCCGGCGATGTCGCGGGTCGGGATGCCCTCGTCGCCGACCGCGTGGAGCCACGCGCCGGCCGGCGCCTTCTCGAGCGCGAGGACGAACAGCCGCGCAGCGTCGAGCCGATGCACCGCGGGCCACCGGTTCTCGCCGGCTCCGACGTACCCGGAGCGCCCGGCCTTGCGCGCGATCTCGATCAGCATCGGGACGAACCCGTGGTCGCCATCATCGTGGACCGACGGCGGCAGCCGCACCGAGGACACGCGCACGCCGCGGCTCGCGAACGACAGGGCGAGCCGCTCGGAGGCGGCCCGCGGGCCGCCGGCCGACGGGTCGGGCGCCTCGTCCTCGGTGACGACCCGGCCCGCCGTGAAGCGCGCGATGCCGGAGGCGATGACGAGCGGGCGCTCGGAGCCGGCGAGAGCGCCGCCGAGCGCCTCGATCGCGCCGCGGTCCTTCTCGCAGTTGCCGGCGTAGTCGGTGAAGTCGTCGTGGGAGAACGCGCAGTGGATCACCCCGTCGCAGGCGGCGGCGCCGCGGCGCAGGCCATCGAGATCCGTGAGCGAGCCGCGGTGCACGTCGACGCCGGCGGCGGCGAGCCTTTCGGCGGACGCGTCCGAGCGCGCGAGGCCGAGCACGCGGTGGCCGGCGCGCGCGAGCTCGGGGACGATGGCAGATCCGATGAAGCCGCTGGCTCCCGTGAGGAAGATACGCATGGGACACCTCTCCTTGGTTCGCGATCCACCATGTCACCGCCGCGGCGCACGCGAAATACACGGCCGTCTCCAGTTCTTGCCCGATCGTCTACGCGAGGCTAGGCTGCCACCGTGAGCTTTGGGCGCGACGAATTGCGCGACGAATTGAAGGCCCTCATCGCGCGCTGGTGCCCCAGCGACGGCGTGCACGCCTCGCCGGTGCCCGGAATTTCTTGCATCAAAGTCTCGCGCCCTCAGCAACGCGCGAAGCGGCACTGGCGCGCGTCGTTCTGCGTCGTCGTCCAGGGTACGAAGGAGATCCTGCTCGAGCGGCAGGTCTTTCGCGAGCGGGAGCCGCACTACATCGTCAGCCCCATCGACCTGCCGGTGACGAGCCGGGTGATGGGCGTGTCGCCGGCGCAGCCGCTTCTGGGCCTGAAGATGGACTTCGACGCGGCCCTGCTGCGCGAGGTCGCGGCGCAGCTCGACCGCGCGCGGCCGGATGGCCTCGAGAACCCGGGGCGCGTGATCTTCATCGGCAAGGCGAGCGACCGCATGCTCGACGCCGCGGTCCGGCTGGGCGCGCTGCTCGCGACGCCCGACGACGCGGTTGTGCTCGCGCCGCTCGTGAGGAAGGAGCTGACCTTTCACCTGCTGAAAGGCCCCGACGGCCCGGCGATCCGCCAGCTCGTGCGCGCGGGCAGCCAGGCGCACCGCATCGCCGAGGCGGTCCATCACCTGCAGGCGTCGCTCGACGAGGACGTCGACATCACCGCGCTCGCGCGCACCGCAGGGATGAGCCGGGCGGCGTTCTTCAAGCGGTTCAAGGAGGCCACCGCGATGAGCCCGCTGCAGTACCAGAAGCGCCTGCGCCTGCTCGAGGCGCGCCGCCTGATGGTCGAAGAGGGCGTGGGCGCCGAGGTCTCGGCGTTCCGCGTCGGCTACACGAGCGCCTCGCAGTTCAGCCGCGAGTATTCGCGGATGTTCGGCAACTCGCCGCTGCGTGATGCCCGCGCCCTGCAGCAGAGGGCCGCAGTCGTCCAGGACATGTAGTCCGGCCGCTCCCATCGACGTCCTTCAAGCTCGCCATGCTGTGACTTTCAGGATCGAGAGGACCCAGCAACTCGGCAGCTTCGACGCTGCGACGGTGCGATGGGACCTGATGGCTCGATGGCTTGGATCAGTGAGCGGCGGGTCGGGTGGCGTGGGTATGGGCGAAGTCCCAGACGAGCTTGCGGAGGGGTTCGGGGGTTTCGATCTGGGGGAGGTGACCGGCGTCGGGGAGCAGCGCGAAGCGGGCGCCGGGGATGGCGGCGGCGTAGGCACGGCCGTAGTCGGGGGTGCAGATCCCGTCGCTGTCGCCCCAGAGGACGAGGGTGGGCTGGGAGATGGCGGCCAGCCGCGGGCGCAGGGTCGGATCGGTCATGGTGCCACCGTAGGTCCGGAGGGTGGCCCGGTTGGCGGCCATGGCGGCGCGCTGGGTGTCGCTGAGGCTGGCCGTGTCGATGCGGAACCGTTCGGGGTTGTGGTAGCTGCGCTCGGCCAGCTCGGCCAAAGTCAGGGAGAAGATGTCGGCGACGGGCTGGTCGGCGACGTCGATACCGACGGCGTCGATGAGGATGGTGCTGCTGATGCGCTGGCTTTGCAGGAGGGCGAGCTCGGCGGCGATCCAGCCGCCAATGGAGCTGCCGACGACGGTGACGTCGACGAGCTCGAGCTGATCGAGCAGGGTGCTGTAGAGCTGGGCGAGGCCAGCGATGGTGGTCAGTCGTTGCGGGCGGTGGGTCCCGTCGAAGCCGGGATGGGTGGGAACAATCACCCGGGCGTGGTTGCGTTCGGCAAGGGTCTTGGCGAAGCCGGCCACCGACTGGGGACCGGCGCCGCCGTGCAGGAGCAGGAACGGGTGTCCGGCGCCGTACGCGTCGACGGTGACATCGACGTGGCCCTGGCCGGGAAGGGTGAGGCTGTGCGTTGCCATGGGGGCTCCTTGTGCGGTTGCGGCGAGCGCGCTCGCCGAACCGCTGGTGGTAAGGCTCTTGTCGAAGCGGCGCGCGCGCGGATCGTCCCGCTGGGGCGCGGCGTGGCGGCTTCGATGACTCGACCCTAGCGCCTTGCTCGACGGCGTACATTGTCCGGACGTGCCAGAAAGGTGGCGCGCGACGCCAAGCGCAGGGTGTTCTGCGAGCTCGCCGGAGGCCGCGCGCTGCCAGGGATCGAGCCCGCGCGCGGGCTCGGCGCGCTACGGAGCCCGGCGCGCCGGCGCCTTGCCCGGACGCGGCTGTGTCGCGGCGCCTGGCGCCAGCGAAGCGCGGTACTCGGCCGGCGTGCGCCCGCTCCACCGCCGGAATGCCCGGTAGAAGGCGCTGAGCTCGCGGAACCCGACGAGCCACGCGACGTCGGCGATCGATCGCCGCTCGTCGGCGAGGAAGCCCGCCGCCATCTCGTATCGGACGTGATCGAGCACCGACTCGAAGGTCTGGCCCTCGCTCGTGAGCCTGCGCTGGAGCGTGCGCCGGCTCGTCCCCAGCGCCTTCGCGACACCGGCGATGTCGGGCGAGCCGTCCCGCAGGAGGGCGGCGACCGCCTCCCGCGTCCTCGCGCACCAGGTCTCCCGGGTCGCCAGGGCGGCGAGGAGCGCCTCTGCAGAGCGGGAGACGAGCTCCTGGAGCACGGCGTCGTGCTGCGGCAGCGGCTGGTCGAGCACGGCGTCATCGAAGATCAGCCGCGGCACCGGCGCGTTCCAGGCGATCGGCGCGGCGAACAGGCGCTCGTGAGGCCGCACGTCGGCCGGGGCCGAGGACGCGAGCTCGACGCGCACCGGGGAGATCGGCGCACCGGTGAAGGAGCGGCCGAGCATCAGCATGGTCGCGCTGCCGAGCTCCGCGAGCTGGCGAAGGCCATCGGGAGCGGCCATGGCCGTTTTTCCCTGAGGCCGGAGCACGATGGACGTGAGGCACGCCGCGCGATCGCGATCGAGCTCGAGGCGGACTCCTTCGTTCCAGAGCCCGATGTAGCGAGCGGTCCGCTCGTAGGCGGCGCGAAGCGTGGGGCTCGTGGAAGCAGCATAGGTGACGACCCCGAAGCGGCGCGGGTCCGCCGCCTTCGCAAGGCGAAGCCCGAGATCGTCGGCGCGGGTCAGCTCGACCGCGGCCCCCAGGAGCTCGGGGAGCTTCTCGGCCGGACCTCGGGCGTCGACGCCGTCGAGCGCGATGCCGGCGAGCACCTCGGCGCGGAGGCGGTTCGCAGCGCCGGGGGCGAGCTCGTCGGAAAAGACGAGAATCGACAGGAAAGAGCCGGCAGCAGCGCTGTGGCTCGGTGCTGCGCCTTTTATACCGCGCGGAGGCATCGTCCGAGGTGAGGAGCCAAGAGGAGCAAACGCCTTCTCGAGAATCAAGAGATGTCATGCCGCAGCCGGCCCTCCAGCCCCGCCACGAACACCAGGCCAGGACACGACGAGGAGCGCGCTCGAAGCGTATCTATCGGATATTCCAGCCCATCATGTGACTTCCCACCCTCTGGCCGGCGCGGGAACACGGCCCTCCCCGGCGACCCGCCTCCCAGGCCGCTCGCGCCCCGGCGCGAGCCCCGCGAACCCGCGTGCCCCTGTCGGCAGGGGCACGGTATGCTTGTCGCACCATGAAGTACTCTCCCTGCCTGCTCCTCTCGGCGTTTCTCGCTGGCGCCTGCGGAGGGGGCGAGGCACACCCATCGGGTCCGACCATGACCGCAAGCTCCTCTCTGCTCCCCACCGCGGCCAGCGCCGCGCCCGCGCCCGCGTCCGAAGGTCCCAGCCGCCCCGCGTACCCGCCCACCCGCGTGGCCCCGGTGACGAACGCCGTGCATGGGGTCGAGATCACCGACAAGTACCGCTGGCTCGAGGACGGCGACGCGCCCGAGGTGAAGGAGTGGATGAAGGCTCAGGACGCGTTCACGCGCGCCGAGCTCGCCCGGCTCCCCGAGCGGGACGCGATCGCGTCAAGGCTGAAGCAGCTATTCTACATCGATGCGGTCTCCGCGCCGCGCCACCGCCGGGGCCGGTACTTCCTGAGCCGGCGGCACGCGACGAAGGAGAAGTCGGTCGTCTACTGGAAGGAGGGAAAGAGCGGCGAGGAACGCGTGCTGTTCGACCCGAATACCTGGTCCGAGGACGGCAGCGTCTCGCTGGGCGGATGGGAGGTGTCGTGGGACGGCAAGAACGTCGCCTACAAGATCCAGCAGAACAACTCGGATGAGGCGACGCTCTATGTGATGGATGTCGCGTCCGGCAAGCGCTCCGAGGTGGACGTCATCGAAGGGGCCAAGTACGCGTATGCGTCGTGGACGCCCTCCGGCGACGGCTTCTACTACGTCTGGCTCCCCACGGACCCGTCCATCCCGGTCGCCGAGCGGCCGGGTTATGCCGAGGTGCGCTTCCACCGGCTCGGCCAGGATCCGAAGCAGGATCGCGTGGTGCGCGGCAGGACGGGCGATCCAAGGACCTTCCTTAACGCGTCCCTCTCCAAGGATGGCCGCTTCCTGGTGCTCACCGTCTCTCACGGGTGGACCTCGGCTGACGTCTACTTTCGCGATCTCCGCAGGCCCGGCGGCCAGGCCGCGGACAAGCCGCTCGCGGTCGGGCGCGACGCCCACTACACCGTCGAGGTCTACAAGGACCGGCTCTACGTCCACACCGACGAGGGCGCGCCGCATTACCGCGTCTTCGAGGTCGATCCAGACAGGCCGGATCGCGCCGCATGGAAGGAGATCGTCCCGGAGCGCCCCGACGCCACGCTGGACAGCGTCTCCATCGTGGGTGGGCACCTCGCGCTGAGCTATCTCAAGGACGCTTCGAGCCGGGTCGAGGTGCGCGCGCTCGACGGCAAGCTGGTCCGCGAGGTCCCGCTGCCGGGCATCGGCACCGTCGGCGGCCCTTCCGGGCTGCCCGACGAGGACGAGGCGTATTTCTCGTTCGAGTCCTACACCTCGCCTCACGAGATCCACGCGACCTCGATCAAGACGGGTCGGACCGAGCTCTACGCGCGCATCGAGGTGCCCATCGATCCGTCGCCCTTCAGCGTCGAGCAGACCTTCTTCCCCTCCAAGGACGGCACGAAGATCTCGATGTTCATCGTCCGCCGCAAGGACATGAAGAAGGACGGGAGCTCCCGCGCGCTGCTCTACGGCTACGGCGGGTTCCAGATGTCGCAGACCCCCGCGTTCACCTCCTCGATGTACCCCTGGCTCGAGCGGGGCGGCGTGTACGCGGTGGCGAACCTGCGCGGCGGCGGCGAGTACGGAGAGGCGTGGCACCGGGACGGCATGCTGCTCAAGAAGCAGAACGTCTTCGACGACTTCATCGCCGCCGCGGAGCACCTGGTCGGCGAGGGGTACACGCGGCCCGAGCGGCTCGCCGTCCTGGGCGGCTCGAACGGCGGCCTGCTCGTCGGCGCCGCGCTCACGCAGCGGCCCGACCTGTTCGGGGCCGTCCTCTGCGGCGTCCCCCTGCTCGACATGGTGCGATACCACCTGTTCGGCTCCGGCAAGACGTGGATCAGCGAGTATGGCTCCGCCGACGATCCGGAGCAGTTCAAGGCGCTCTACGCCTACTCCCCCTATCACCACGTCCAGTCGGGGAAGCGGTATCCGCCGGTCCTCCTGCTCTCGGCCGACAGCGACGATCGGGTCGATCCGATGCACGCGCGCAAGTTCGCCGCCGCGCTGCAGTCCGCGAGCGCGGGCGGTCCCGTCCTGCTCCGCATCGAGCGGAACGCCGGGCACGGCGGCGCGGATCTCATCAAGTCGGCGGTCGCGAAGGGCGCCGACCAGATCTCGTTCGCGCTGTGGGCCACGAGCGCGCAGGCGCCGGCGATCAAGCAGTGAGGCGTCGAGGCGGCGCGCGTGCGCCGCAAGACGCGTGAGGCGCGCGGCGCACCACGAGCGGCGCGCGTGAGGCGCGGGACGCGCGCCGCGGGCGGGGCGACGGACAGGCTTGCGGCTCCGCGCCGCGACGGCTAACAACGCGCCGCTGTGCGAACGCTTCACCCCGTAGCCGGGGCTTCCCGCCGCGGGCCTTTGATCTCGCGCCCCCTCGCGGCCGCCGTCTCGGCGCTCGCGGAGGGCCCGCGCGCGCCGCTCGCGGACCTCGCCGATCCTGCGGCGGTGCTGGCCGGGCTCATGGACCTGCACGGGAGCGTCTCGCTCGCGCGCGAGCTCTCGCTCCTCGACCGCCACGCCGCGCCGCCGCCGGCGTCCGAGGGCGCTCGCGCCGAGGTCCGGGCGCTCGCCGCCGATCGCCTCGGCGAGCTCGCGGAGGCGCTCGACCACGTGTTCGCCGCCCCGTTCCACCGGCGGAACAAGCTCCCCGACGCGGTGGCGGTGCACGCGACGCTGGAGCAGACCGGGGTGTTGCCTGCCCGCGCGGCCCGCGACCGCGGGGGGCGCCCGCTCGCGTCCGCGGCAGGGCAGCTCTGGGAGCCGTTCGGAGAGCTCATGGGCCGCGCCCTCGGCCGCATCCGGCTCGAGACGCGCGCGCTGCGCGAGGAGCTCGCGCCTTCGCTGCGGGCGCTCGGCCCGGAGGCGGCGCGGCTCGAGCGGCTCGACGCCGCGATCTCCGCTGCCACCCAGAAGCGGCGCGAGCGCGCGCTCGCCGAGCTCGTCCCCGGGCTCTCGCGCGCCTTCGCGCGGGCCTTCCGCGCGGCCGTGGGCGCGCTGCCGGAGGGGGCCGGGCTCGAGGACGTCGCGGGCTGGTTCGGGCAGGAGCAGTGGCTCCTGCGGGAGCTCCAGCGCATGGAGCTCGTGGTCCAGGCGGTGCTCGCGCACGAGGCGGGCCGGCTGCTCTCGCTGGTCGACGGGGCGGCGGCGGCGGGCGCGCCCGCGTAGCTCGCGGGGGGCTTCACGATGCGGTTCGCGACGGCGCGGCAGTGGACGACGCGGATCCTGGTGCTCCTCACCGGCGGGGTCGGCCTCGCCCTGGTGGGGCGGGCGGCGCTCGTCTACCGCGGGGCGGACCCGCTCGCGTACCGCCTCGTGCAGCTCATCGCGCTGGGGCTCGCGCTCGGCACGCTCGAGCTGTTCGTGCGCGCGGGGCGGGCTGCCCGGATCGAGCGCGAGCTCGGCGCGCTGCCGCGGCCGGCGACGCGGGCGGCGATCGAGCAGAGCGGCGCCCCGCTCCGATCGATGCTCGAGGCGCGGATCGCCGGCGCGGCGCTGCCCGCGGCGAGCACGACGTTCGCGTCGTACCTCGTCGGCCTGCTCGTGATGATCGGGCTGCTCGGCACGTTCCTCGGCCTGTTCGAGACGCTGCGGGGGGCCCGCGAGGCGCTGACGCTGAGCGCCGACGTCGACGCGCTGCGGGAGAGCCTGGCCGCGCCCATGCAGGGCCTCTCGCGCGCGTTCGGCACGTCGGCGGCGGGCGTCGCGGCGTCGGGGGTGCTCGGGCTCGCCGGCGTGCTCCTGCGCCGGGCCGAGGCGCGGGCCGCGGCGGCGCTCCAGGCCTACGCGTCGGGCCCGCTCGCGGCGCTCACGGTGGCGGGGCGGCAGCTCGCGGCGCTGGAGGCGCTCGCGCGGCAGGGCGAGGCGCTCCCCGCCGCGGCGGCGTCGCTCCGGGAGGCGACGAGCCGGCTCGAGCGCCTCGAGGAGCGGCTGCTCGCGGTCCAGGTGGAGGGCGCGCGCCAGGCCGCCGCCTCGTTCGCGGCCGCCGCGGCCGAGGTCCGCGGCGACATCGCCGCGGGCCTCCGGCAGACCGCCGACGTCGCGGCGAGCGTGGTCAGGCCGATCCTGGCGGAGGCGGTGGAGCGCGCTGGCGCGGTCGCGGGCGGCGCGCTGCAGGCGGTCGAGCGGCGCCTCGACGAGGAGGCGCGCGCGCGGCGGGAGGCGGACGTCGCGTCGGCGTCGAGGCTGGAGGGCCAGGCGGAGCGGCTGTCGTCGGTGGTGGGGGAGGCGATCGAGCGGCTGGAGCGAGCGCACGCGGCGCGCGCTGCGGAAGCGGCGGAGCGGCAGGCGGAGCTGGACGCGGAGCGGGCGGCGCACCTGACGGCGCTGGGCGAGGCGCTGTCGGGCGCGCTGTCGGAGGCGGCGCGGGCGGCGCAGGCAGCGCCGGAGGCGGCGTCGCGGCTGATCGGGGAGGCGTCGGAGCGGCTGTCGGCGCGTGCGGAGGCGGACGCAGCGCGGGATGTGAGGCTGGACGCGCTGCTGGAGAAGCTGTCGGAGGCGACGGCGGGGATGGCCGGGAGCGCGCGGGAGCAGGCGGAGCGGGTGGCCGCGCTTGCGGAGGCGGCGGAGCGGAGCGGCGCGGAGCGCGAGGCGCGCGCGGAGGCGCGCGTGGCGGCGCTGGGCGAGGCGGCGCGGGCGCAGCTGGCGGAGCAGGCGGCGCGGCTGCTGGCGTTCGAGGAGCGGCTCGACGGAGCGCGGCGGGAGGCGGCCGACGGGCTCGCCGAGCGGCTCAGCGCCCACGCCCGCGGCCTCGGCGAGAGCCTGGCGCAGATGGAAGGGGGCGCGGCGTCGCGGCTGGAGCGGCTGGAAGGGGGCGTGGCGTCGCGGCTGGAGCAGATGGAAGGGGGCGTGGCGTCGCGGCTGGAGCGGATGGAAGAGGGCGCTGCGAAGCGGCTCGAGCGGCTCGACCAGGAGGCCGTCGCGCGCCGGCGCGAGCTCGAGACGGCGTCGGCGTCGAGGCTGGAGGGCCAGGCGGAGCGGCTGTCGTCGGTGGTGGGGGAGGCGATCGAGCGGCTGGAGCGAGCGCACGCGGCGCGCGCTGCGGAAGCGGCGGAGCGGCAGGCGGAGCTGGACGCGGAGCGGGCGGCGCACCTGACGGCGCTGGGCGAGGCGCTGTCGGGCGCGCTGTCGGAGGCGGCGCGGGCGGCGCAGGCGGCGCCGGAGGCGGCGTCGCGGCTGATCGGGGAGGCGTCGGAGCGGCTGTCGGCGCGTGCGGAGGCGGACGCAGCGCGGGATGTGAGGCTGGACGCGCTGCTGGAGAAGCTGTCGGAGGCGACGGCGGGGATGGCCGGGAGCGCGCGGGAGCAGGCGGAGCGGGTGGCCGCGCTTGCGGAGGCGGCGGAGCGGAGCGGCGCGGAGCGCGAGGCGCGCGCGGAGGCGCGCGTGGCGGCGCTGGGCGAGGCGGCGCGGGCGCAGCTGGCGGAGCAGGCGGCGCGGCTGCTGGCGTTCGAGGAGCGGCTCGACGGAGCGCGGCGGGAGGCGGCCGACGGGCTCGCCGAGCGGCTCAGCGCCCACGCCCGCGGCCTCGGCGAGAGCCTGGCGCAGATGGAAGGGGGCGTGGCGTCGCGGCTGGAGCGGCTGGAAGGGGGCGTGGCGTCGCGGCTGGAGCGGATGGAAGAGGGCGCAGCGAAGCGGCTCGAGCGGCTCGACCAGGAGGCCGCCGCGCGCCGGCGCGAGCTCGAGACGGCGTCGGCGTCGAGGCTGGAGGGCCAGGCGGAGCGGCTGTCGTCGGTGGTGGGGGAGGCGATCGAGCGGCTGGAGCGAGCGCATGCGGCGCGCGCCGCGGAAGCGGCGGAGCGGCAGGCGGAGCTGGACGCGGAGCGGGCGGCGCACCTGACGGCGCTGGGCGAGGCGCTGTCGGGCGCGCTGTCGGAGGCGGCGCGGGCGGCGCAGGCGGCGCCGGAGGCGGCGTCGCGGCTGATCGGGGAGGCGTCGGAGCGGCTGTCGGTGCGTGCGGAGGCGGACGCAGCGCGGGATGTGAGGCTGGACGCGCTGCTGGAGAAGCTGTCGGAGGCGACGGCGGGGATGGCCGGGAGCGCGCGGGAGCAGGCGGAGCGGGTGGCCGCGCTGGCGGAGGCGGCGGAGCGGAGCGGCGCGGAGCGCGAGGCGCGCGCGGAGGCGCGCGTGGCGGCGCTGGGCGAGGCGGCGCGGGCGCAGCTGGCGGAGCAGGCGGCGCGGCTGCTGGCGTTCGAGGAGCGGCTCGACGGAGCGCGGCGGGAGGCGGCCGACGGGCTCGCCGAGCGGCTCAGCGCCCACGCCCGCGGCCTCGGCGAGAGCCTCGAGGCAACCGCAGCGGTGGTGCGGGAGGCCTCGGAGCTCGTGCGGGCCGGCGGTGCCGAGATGACGTCTGTGGCGGAGATGTTCACCGTTGCGGTTGACCGTTACCGCGACGCGAGCGATCGCTGGCTGAACAGCCTGGGGGCGATCGAGGACGCGATCGAGCGCCGGGAGCACGGCGAGGCGACGGACCTCCTCGGCGCTTACCTCGACCAGACCCGTGAGGTCTTCGATCACTCGCTGCAGTTCCAGCGCGAGCTCTTCTCCGAGCTGCGGGCGCTGAGGAGCAAGACGAGCTGATGCGCCGCGCCTCGCGTGCGTCTGGCCCTGGTCTCTCGCGCCCGGAGACCGTGCGCTCGGCGGATCGTGGCGAGATCTCACCGCGTTTGCTGACGTCCGCCGCGAGAGCGATGCGATGTCCCTGACGCCGGCCGAAGACGATGTCCCCGAGCAGGCGGCGGTCTGGCCGGTCTTCGGCGACCTCATGGCCTGTCTCTTCGGCCTCTTCGTGCTCTTTTTCGTCTGGGCGATCTCGTTTCAGGTCGATCTGGCCCGCGATCTCGCCGCCGAGCGCGCTACCCGCGCGACGGAGCGCGCGCGTCTGGAAACGCTCGAGCGCGCCCTGGCCGGACCGCTCGCCGAGGGAAGGATCACCCTGACGGAGGGGCGCATCGGGATCCGCGGCAGCATCCTGTTCGAGCTCAACTCGGCCGAGCTTCAGCCTGCGGGCATCGCGCTGCTCCGCGCGCTGGCCGACCCGCTCAAGGCGTACCTCGAGCATCATGACGAGCTCATCATGGTGAGCGGCTTCACGGACGACCGCCCGCTCACGAGCTCGTCCCGCGGTTATGCCGACAACTGGGAGCTCTCGGCGCAGCGAGCGCTCACGGTGACGCGGGCGCTCGCCGCGGCGGGTGTCCCCGACACGTCGCTGTTCGCGGCCGGCTTCGGAGAGCGGCACCCGGTGGCGCCCAACGACACGAGCGAGAACCGGGCGAAGAACCGCCGGGTGGAGATCTCGCCGATCCCGCGGCGAGGCGCGCCCTGATGACATCCACGTCGGATTTTTCTCCGACAATGCCCTCCCAACCCGGGTTGGCCGCGGCGTCCCCCCAACCCGGGTCGGCCGCGTCCCCCCAACCTGGGTCGGCCGCGTCCCCCCAACCTGGGTCGGCCGCGTCCCCCCAACCTGGGTCGGCCGCGTGCCCCCAACCCGGGTCGCCCCCGGCCGACGCGCGCCTCGCCGCCCTGCGGGCGGCCGGCGCCCACCGCTTCGACCCCGCGGGCTACCGCCTCGTCGAGGCGCTCCTCGAGCGCGCTCGCGCCCTCGACGGCGGCGCCCGCGCGCGCCTCGCTGCCCGCGCCTCCGCGCGGCTCGCGGCGCTCGACGCCGCCTTCCACCGCGCCCGCGCCGACGCCGAGGCCCACCTCCGCGCCCTCGCCGACGCCGGCCTCCCTCACGACGGCGCCCTGGCCGCGGCGCTCGCGCTCGGCGATTTCCCCGCCGTCGTGAGGACCGCGCGCCGCCGCCTGCGCGCGCTCGCCGCCGAGCGGAAGACGACCGCCGTCCCCTCGCTCGCGCGCCTTCGCGGCGAGGTGGCCGCGCGCGACGTGCGCCTCCCCGGGCCGCTCGCGCGCGATCTCGCGGAGCTCCCGTGCGAC
The DNA here is from genome assembly GCF_051520435.1 of Sorangium sp. So ce363. Classification (NCBI taxonomy): domain Bacteria; kingdom Pseudomonadati; phylum Myxococcota; order Polyangiales; family Polyangiaceae; genus Sorangium; species Sorangium sp. So ce363. The sequence continues at coordinate 11,936,854 of NZ_CP150333.1, forward strand.
GGCGACGTCGTCGAGCGCCGGGTGAAGCGGCAAGCCCAGGCCCTCAGCAGCGCGCTGTCCACCGCGCTGTTCCACGAGTCGCTGGTGAGCGCGCGCGCCACGCTCGCCGTCGCGCGCGCGGCCGACAACGTGCCGGAGGACGCCGGCCCCTACAACGCCCAGGTGCTCGCCTCCCGGGCGCTCTGCGCCGCCGAGCGGCTCTCGGAGCACTACCTGCGCGCGCTCGTGGCCGGCCTCCAGGACCTCGGCGCCCTGGCCGCCGCGCTCGAGCCGCAGCCCGAGAAGCCAGCGCGGAAAAAAGCCGCCCCTCGGAACACGAGCGACGCCGCCCCTCGCCGACGGCCGGCCCGGTCCGTCCGAAAAAAAGAATCCCTTTTTCGCGGATCGCGTTAGGTAAGTAGTCCCCATGCTTTGCTCGCCAGGCCGATCGCTCGCTTCCCTCGCGCTCTTCCTGCTCGCCAGCTCCTGCTCGTCCTCGCCCGACAAGGTGCAGAGCGGGCCGCTCACGCCGCCGCTCAAGCAGTGCGGCACCGAGGTGGTCAAGCGCGGCGACGGCTACAACGGCGCGGCGCGCGAGTGCATCTGGCAGGCGTACAGGAACCACGACCCGTCCGAGTTCACGACCACGCGGTACACCATCGAAGGCGATCCCGTCACCTACCGCCTCGAGGTCACGCTCACGGGCGTCGTGGTCGTCGTGGACAGCAAGGATCGCTACGCGCTCCGGGGCGTCTTCCGCCACGAGTGCCGCAACCTCGAGCGCATCATGCAGGAGGGCACCGACGACCGGTTCGGCTTCGCGCTGAGCGCGTGCTCCGGCGGCGGCGCCGACCGGTTCGCGGTCCCGTGACGAGGCCGCCGCGCGCCGGCGTCCCCGGCTCGGCCCGGCGGCCCGGTCGGCTCGCTGGCCCGACGGGAGGCCGCCCCGAAGCCGCGGCAAATCAAGACGTTGGAAACGGAACGGCGACGGGCGCGCGGCGTGAGGCGCAATCGCCCACCGTGCGGAGCCCTGCGCGGACGGCCGCGGGCGGGCGCGCCCCGAGGCCTGATCTGGTGGACGCGACCGATCCTTGGCGCGTAGGCTCGCTAGGAGCAGTCGGAGCGGGCGGCAAGATGAGCAGACGAAGCACCCCGTGTCGCGCGATCGGTCCGAGGAAGGCGCCGGAAGGGTGTGGATGACGCGATGACGGAAGACGCGCGCCCGTCGTCCGGCAGTCCGGCAGAGCGTGCCTGCGAGCAAGCTGGAGGGAAGCGCCGTGCAGCGTCACCTCGTTTTTGAAGCCGCCGGGATCAGCCATCCTGGCATGGTCCGAGAGACGAACGAGGACAGCTTCGCGATCCTCGAGCCCCGGGGGCTGTTCCTCCTGGCCGACGGCATGGGAGGGCGCGCCGCCGGGGAGGTCGCCTCGCGCATGGCGATCGATACGGTGCGTGATTTCTTCGACGACCCGGACTCCACCTGGCCTGTCGCCGTCGGCGTGGGGCCGCCCACGACGCGGGGCTCGGAGGCGCGCTACGTCGATCAGGGGCTCCCCCTGCTCGTCGCGGGCATCCAGCTCGCGAACGGCCGCATCTTCTCCGCCGCGCGGCGCGACCGGGAGAAGCGCGGCATGGGCACCACGATCGCGGCCGTGCTGGCGCGCGACGGCTTCATCGCCGTCGCGCACGTGGGCGATAGCCGCGTATACCGCCTCCGCGATCATCGCCTCGAGCAGCTCACGCGCGATCACTCGCTGGTCAACGAGTGCATCCGGCTCGGCCACCTCCTCCCCGAGCAGGCCAGCTCGTTCCCGCTCCAGCACGTGATCACCCGCGCCCTCGGCACCGACGAGGCGGTCGACGTCGAGACGCGGATCGACGCCATCGAGGGAGGGGATGTCCTCCTGCTCTGCTCAGACGGCCTGTCCGGCGTGGTGCCGGCGCAAGATATCGCAAGTATCCTGGCGACCCACGCCGATCTGGCCGGCATCGCGTCCCGGCTCGTCAAGCGCGCCAACGAGAACGGTGGCCCCGATAACGTCACCTGCGTTGTCGTGCGCTGGCGCGCTTCGCCCGGCGGCCCGACCAGGCGCTGATCCGCGCGCCCGCGCTGCCGCTCCGGCGGTGTGCGGGCGAGAGCATTGCGCTCAGCCCGCCAGTTTTTCCATGGAACACGGCGTGCCTGGAGGTGCCAGAGAGCGCGCCACCGTGTTAATGGCGGTGGGGAATCCCAATGGTCGCGCGAACGAACGGATCCACACACCCGCAATCCATCGAATCCCCGTCCCGGAGCGCGGCGCTGAGCAAGCCGGGGAAGGGCAGCTCATCGGGCGCGCGGCGCGCCGGCCCGGCGGCGGCGGAGCTCGATCCTGCGGAGCACCACCGGCCGGCGCTCAAGCTCCTCGACGCGGCGCGCGAGCCGGATTTCATCGAGGTGCTCGGATCGCGGGAGCACAACCTCCGCATCGATCGGCTGGAGGTGCCGAAGCGGAAGCTCGTGGTGTTCACGGGGGTGAGCGGCTCGGGCAAGTCGAGCCTGGCGTTCGACACGCTCTACGCCGAGGGGCAGCGGCGTTACGTCGAGACGCTGAGCTCTTACGCGCGCCAGTTTTTGGGTCAGATCGAGCGCCCGCAGGTCGAGCACCTGCGCGGCCTGTCGCCGACCATTGCCATCGAGCAGAAGAGCGCGTCGAGCAACCCGCGCTCCACGGTCGGCACGATCACGGAGGTCTACGATTACCTGCGCGTGCTCTATGCGCGCGCCGGCGAGCAGCATTGCCACCTCTGCGGCAAGCCGGTGAAGGCGCAGAGCTCGGAGCAGATCGTCGACGAGCTCCTCGGGATGCCGGAGGGGACGAAGTTCGTGCTGCTCGCGCCGCTCGTGACGCACCGGAAGGGGGAGTTCAAGGACCTGTTCGAGGAGCTCCGGGGCCGCGGCTTCGTGCGGGTCGAGATCGACGGGGCGCAGCACCGGCTCGACGAGCTGCCGAAGCTCGACAAGAAGCTCAAGCACACCATCGCGCTCGTGGTGGACCGGCTGGTCGTGCGGGCGGACGAGCGCCAGCGCATCACGGAGGGGGTCGAGGTCGCGCTCCAGGAGGGGCGCGGCGAGCTCCGGGTCGAGCTCCAGGCCGACGAGGGGGCGTCCGGGCGGCGGCGTCGCCCCGACGCTCCGCTGCTGTTCAGCGCCGCGCGCTCCTGCTGCGGCCAGAGCTTCCCCGAGCTCTCGCCGCAGAGCTTCTCCTTTAACAGCCCGCTCGGCATGTGCGGCGCCTGCAACGGCCTCGGCACCCGCCTCGAGATCGATCCGGCCCTCGTGATCCCGGATCCTGCGCTGTCGATCCGGGAGGGCGCCATCGCCCCCTGGGCGTCGGCCATGGCGCGCGGGGAGGGCTGGACGTTCCGCATCATCGACGCCGTGGCCAAGGCGTGCTCCGTCGACCTCGACGTGCCCTGGCGCAAGCTCGGGGCGAAGAAGCAGGAGATGGTGCTCCATGGCCTCTCCGGCAAGCGCATCGCGGTGACGTGGGGGAAGGAGGGGACCGAGACGCACGGCACCTGGGGCATGAAGTTCGAAGGCGTGATCCCCAGCCTGATGCGCCGGTTCCAGCAGTCGTCGTCCGAGTCGGCGCGGGACGCTTACCGCAAGTTCATGAGCGAGCGCCCGTGCGACGCCTGCGGCTCCCGGCGGATGCGCCCCGAGTCGCTCGCGGTGCGCGTCGCGGCCAAGGGGATCGCCGACGTCACCGCGATGACGGTGAGGGACGCCTACGAGCATTTCGCCCGGCTGGAGCTGCCGGGCAACCGGCAGAAGATCACGGAGGGGGTGCGGCGCGAGATCACGAGCCGGCTCAGCTTTCTCCTGAACGTGGGGCTCGACTACCTGACGCTCGACCGCTCGGGGCCGACGCTGAGCGGCGGCGAGGCGCAGCGCATCCGGCTGGCGAGCCAGCTCGGCAGCGAGCTCTCCGGGGTGATGTACGTGCTCGACGAGCCGAGCATCGGCCTGCACCAGCGGGACAACCAGCGCCTCATCGAGACGCTGCGGCGCCTCAGGGATCTCGGCAACACGGTGCTCGTGGTGGAGCACGACGAGGAGACGATCCGGGCCGCCGACTACGTCGTGGATTTCGGTCCCGGGGCCGGGCACCTCGGCGGCCGGGTGATGGCCGCGGGGACGCCCGAGGAGATCGCGCGTGACCCCGAGAGCGTGACCGGGGCGTACCTGGCGGGGCGCGCGCGCATCGAGGTGCCCGAGGCGCGGCGCGCGCCGCGCGGGTGGCTGGAGATCCTGGGCGCGGCCGAGCACAACCTGAGGAGCATCGACGTCCGCTTCCCGCTCGGGGTGCTGCTCGCGGTGACCGGGGTGAGCGGCGCCGGCAAGAGCTCGCTGGTGAACGGCATCCTCCTGCCGGCGCTGGGCCGGGCGCTTCACCACAGCACCGAGCCGGTCGGCGCGCACCGCGCGATCCAGGGGCTCGAGGCGCTCGACAAGGTCATCGCGATCGATCAGAAGCCGATCGGCCGCACGCCGCGCTCGAACCCGGGGACGTACACGAAGGCGTTCGACCAGATCCGCGAGATCTTCGCCGAGCTGCCGGAGTCGCGCGCGCGCGGCTACGGTCCAGGGCGGTTCAGCTTCAACGTGAAGGGCGGGCGCTGCGAGGCGTGCAGCGGCGACGGCATGGTGAAGGTGGAGATGCACTTCCTCGCCGACGTCTATGTCCCGTGCGAGGTGTGCGCCGGCAAGCGGTACAGCGCGCAGACGCTCGCGGTGCGGTTCAAGGGCAAGAGCATCGCGGATATCCTCGACACCAGCATCGAGGATTGCCTGCGTCTCTTCGAGCACCACGTCGCGCTGCGCCGCGTCCTCGAGACGCTGGTCGAGGTCGGCCTCGGGTACATGAAGATCGGCCAGAGCGCGCCGACGATGAGCGGCGGCGAGGCGCAGCGCGTGAAGTTGAGCCGGGAGCTCGGCAAGAGCCAGACGGGGCGAACGCTCTACGTCCTCGACGAGCCCACGACGGGCCTGCATTTCGAGGACATCCGCAAGCTGCTCGGCGTGCTCCACCGGCTGGTCGAGGCGGGGAACACGGTGGTGGTGATCGAGCACAGCCTCGACGTCATCAAGTGCGCGGACTGGGTGATCGATCTCGGCCCCGAGGGCGGCGCTGGCGGCGGCCGGGTCATCGCCGAGGGGACGCCGGAGCACGTCGCGAAGGTGAAGGGCTCGTACACAGGACAGTTCCTTAGCCCCCTTCTCCCCCCTAGGCGTTAACGAAGCCTAGCGCCGCGTTCTCCTACATTCGAACGTGGTCGTGGTCGTGGTCGTGAACGTGGTCGTGGTCGTGGTCGTGGTCGTCAACGTTGGACCGTGAACGACCACGACCGCGTTCACGTTCACGTTCACGACCACGTTCACGTTCACATTGGTGACTGATGGTGGGGCGAGCTCGTGCGCTGAATGCAACCGAACGAGCTCGGCTAACACCTATGCCCTCTTGTCCTGTGCGGGCGCTGGCCGAGCGGGGATGGATCATCTGGGGCAGAGTGGGGCAGAGAACGTCTGCGACGGCTCATTCCGACGCGCCTGAGACAGACGCATTTGTGATTTGCGTCTCTTGCTGACCATCCATTTCAGAGAAGCGCGATATTCATTGGTGGCGCCCTTGACTGATTTATTCGATCGGCTTGCGCCGCGCTGCAAAAGCGCGTAGCCGGGATCGATGGACACCAACGTGTCCAGGAGTGCGCGAGCACCCGACCAGCACCTTCAGCGAACAACATCATGAGTTCTCGTGCCAGCGGGGCTGTCGTACAGGCCCCTGCGCTCGAGATCCGTTGACGGGAGGGCCCATGCAGATCTCGAAGCATGCTCTATTTCTCGGCGTAGGACTTTGGGTGGGCGCCGCCTCGGCGGCGGCGTGTTCCGCCAGCGGCTCGTCGGCGGGCGACCCTCGGCCTGGGACCACCTCCAGCGGCGGCGGCTCGGGCGGCGACGCCGTCGGGTCGATGAGCTCCGGCGGTTTCGGCGACGACATCGGCGCCGGCACCGGGGGCGGCGACGTCGGCCCCGAGCTGGTCGGCGACCCGAAGACGTGCGCGGAGGCCGCCGCGAGCAAATCCTATATCGGCTGTGACTTCTGGCCCACGGTCACCGCGAACATCGTCTGGTCGATCTTCGACTACGCGGTCGTCGTCGCGAACGCCGGCGACGAGATCGCCGAGGTCGAGGTGACGCGCGCCGGCGCCGCGGTGGCGCGCGCCGAGGTCAAGCCCAACAGCCTGAGCAAGATCTACCTCCCCTGGGTGCGCGAGCTGAAGGGGCCCGACGCCACCCATTGCACCGGGGGCGACTCGATCACGAGCTCCGTCCGCGTCGACGGCGGCGCTTACCACCTCGTCTCGACCAGGCCGGTCACGGTCTATCAATTCAACGCGCTCGAGTACAAGGGAGAGGGCGGCCCGTCCGGGAAGGACTGGTCGTCCTGCCCTGGCAACGAGGCGTGCGCGGCCAACGACGGGGAGCCCTTCGGCTGCTTCTCCTTCACCAACGACGCGTCGCTGCTCCTGCCGAGCACCGCGATGACAGGCAACTACCGCATCACGGGCCAGCGCGGCTGGGCGGAGGCGGACTTCGGCGGCTACATCGTCATCAGCGGGATCCAGGACGGCACCAGCGTCACCGTGAACGTCGCCCAGGGAGGCTCGGTGGTCGCGGGCGACGGCATCCCCCGGACGAGCGGCGGCGGCAGCTTCACCGTCCAGCTCGACGAGGGGGATGTCGTCGAGGTCCTCGGGCACCCGAGGAGCGACCTCAGCGGCAGCCTCGTCACCGCGACCCGCCCTGTCCAGGTGCTGACGGGCATACCGTGCGTGCAGGCGCCGGTCGGCCACCAGGCCTGCGACCACATCGAGGAGTCCGTGTTCCCCGCCGAGACGCTGGGCAAGCGGTACTTCGTGACGCTCCCGACGTCGCCGGGCGGCCGCGTCATCGGCCACATCGTGCGCCTCTACGGGAACGTCGATGGCACGGCGCTGACATATCCGTCCGGCAAGCCGGACGGCGCGCCGACCACCATCGACGCTGGCCAGGTCGTCGACCTCGACGTGGTGAGGCGGGATTTCGAGGTCGTGGGAGACCACGAGTTCGCGGTCAGCACGTTCATGCTCGGCGCCGAGATCGTCGATGCGGACACCGAGTCTCGCCAGAAGGGCGATCCGTCGCAGAGCCACCCCACCGCGGTAGAGCAATACCGCTCCAAGTACGTCTTCCTCGCGCCGAGCGACTACGATGAGAGCTACGTCGACATCATCCAGCCGCTCGACGCCGCGATCACGCTCGACGACGGCTCGGTCGACGTCGCCCCGACCCCGATCGGCAACGGCTCCGGCTTCGGTGTCGCGCGTGTCCGGCTCGGCCCCGGCAACGGCGGCGCGCACGTGCTGACCGCCTCGGCGCCCGTCGGCATCCAGGTGCTCGGCTACGGCGCCTACACGAGCTACCAGTACCCTGGCGGGCTCAACCTCGTCGCCATCGCGCCCCCGCCGCCCCCGCCCCGCTGACCCCGCGCGCGCCGCGCTGGTTGTCTTTCCCGGTCTCCTGAACTAGCACCCTCGCATGACGGACGAGCCGCGCTCCTCGGCACGTCGCGCCCGCCGCGCCGCGCTCTTCGTCGTCCTGGCCAGCCTCGCCTTCGCCGCGAGCGGCCCGCTCGCCCGCTATGCGCGCCCGGTCCACCCGCTCGCCATCGCCTTCGGCCGGGTCGCCCTCGCCGCGATCGCGCTCTCCCTGGTCGACCTGCGCGCGATCGCCCGCTCGGCTGCCCGCCTCTCGCCGCGCCAGGGCGCCGCCGTCCTCTGCGCCGGCCTCCTGCTCGCCGTCCACTTCGCGCTCTTCCTCTGGGGGCTCGACCGCACGTCCCTCGCCGCGGCCCTCTCGCTCGTCTCGCTCGAGCCGCTCGCCGTCGTGCTCTGCGCGTGGGCGTTCTTCGGCGTCCGCCCCACGCGCTCCGAGCAGGCGGGCGTGCTCCTCGCCACCGTCGGCGCGCTCGTCGTCGCGCGCTCGGCCGGCGCAGGCGATCACCGGCTCTCGGGCGACCTCCTGGTCGTCGGCGCCACCCTCCTCTACGGCCTCTACGTGTCCTTCGCCCGCGCGCTCCGGGACGCGCTGCCGGCGCGGAGCTACGCCGCCCTCGTCTACGGCAGCGCCGCCGTCTTCCTCGCCGTGGCGCTCCCGTTCGCGCCCGGCGCGCTCGAGGGCGTCGCCCCGCCGCCGGCCCACGCCGCCGTCGCCATCGTCGCGCTCGCGCTCGTCCCCACCGTCGTCGGCCACACCGCGGTCCAGATCGCGGCGCGCCGCATGTCCCCATCCATCGTCGCGCTCGTGTCCCCCGGCGAGACGCTCGGCGGGATCGTCATCGGCGCCCTGTGGCTCCACGCCACCCCGACCGCGCTCGAGATCGCGGGCGCCGCGATCATCCTCGCCGGCGCCACCGTCGCGATCCTCGGGTCGAGCTCGTCCGCGGCCACGAGCGCAGGCTGACGCGCGCCCCCGCCGGCGCGCCCCCGGCTGGCGCTCGATGCCCGGCGCGGCGTGAACGCCTGACTGCGTGTGTCCGGGCAGCGGTCGCGCCGAGCGCTCACCGGCTCTGCTGCGACGGAGTTTGCCCGCGCGCGCCGCTCCGGTCGGACTCCGCGCCTCGAACACATGGATTTCACGGGAGAGGCGCCCGCGCGCGCTTGACGGTCGATGATTCGAAAGAACGCTCTCCCGCATGTACGGTGGGCTGTTTCGAAACATCCTGTTTCCGCTCTACGAGACCCGTTTGAGGGGCAGGGAGACCCTGAAAGACCTGGAGCGGATAGAGCGCTCCCAGTGGCGATCGGAGAATGAGATTCGCGATCTCAGCTTCCGGCGGATGCTCGCCGCCCTCCAGTTCGCCGAGCAGCACGTCCCGTTCTACCGGGCTCGCTTCGCCGAGCACGGCGTGCGCGCCGCCTCGGTGAAGGCGCCGGAGGACCTCCTGCGGTTCCCCGTCCTCACGAGGGCCGACCTCCGCGCCCACGGGCAGGATCTCCTCGCCGAGGGCTTCGTCGGCCGGCTCTACGCGAGCGGCACGGGCGGGTCGACGGGGGAGCCGGTGCAGTTCCGGTTCGACCACCGCACCTACGAGCGCCGCATCGCGGCCGCCATGCGGTCCGACGGGTGGGCGGGCGCCCGGCTCGGCGACCGGGAGCTCCACCTGTGGAGCGCCGTGCTGGTCAGCGAGACGCTCGCGACGAAGGCCAAGCGCTCCCTTCACGAGGCCATCCTCCGCAAGAAGATGATCTCCGCCTTCGACCTGTCCGACCGGCGCCTCGCCGCGTTGCTCGACGAGATCGCGCGGTACCGGCCGCAGCTCATCGTCGGGTACGCGAGCGCGCTGTACCACGCGGCGCGCTACGCGCTCTCGGATGGCCGCGCGCTCCCCGCGCCGCGCGGCATCGTCACCAGCGCCGAGCGGCTGTTCGCGCACCAGCGCGAGGCCATCGAGCGCGCGTTCGGCGCGCCGGTGTTCGATCGGTACGGCTGCCGGGAGCTCATGCTGATCGCCGCCGAGTGCGAGCGGCACGCCGGCAAGCACATCAACATGGAGAACGTGTTCGTCGAGCTGCTCCGGGACGGGCGGCACGCCCTCCCCGGCGAGCCCGGCGAGGTCGTCGTCACCGACCTCGTCTGCCGCTCGATGCCGCTCATCCGCTACAAGAACCAGGACGTCGCGATCGCCGCCGGCGCGCCGTGCGCGTGCGGCCGCGGGCTGCCGATGCTCGCCTCCGTCGAGGGCCGCGTCCTCGACCTGCTCGTCGGCCCCGACGGCGAGCTGCTCGCCGGGGAGTTCTTCCCGCACCTCATCAAGGACCAGCCGACCATCGCCCGCTACCAGGTCCACCAGGACCGGCGGCGCGCGCTCACGGTCAAGCTCGTGCCGGGCAAGGGCTTCCAGCCCGAGACCGCGAGGCTCATCGAGCGCCTCGTCCGGCAGCACCTGGGCGAGCGCGCGGAGGTCTGCGTCCAGATCGTCGACGAGATCCCCCTCACGAGCGGCGGCAAGCACCGGGTCACCCTCTCCGAGGTCCCCGTCCAGCTGGGCCGGGGGCGCGCAGCGTGAGCGTCGCCGGGGCTGCCGGGAGGCTCGAGCGGCGCCGGCGCCGGCCGCGCCGCGCGCTGCGCTCACAGCGCGTTTTCTACAGATCTGCTGGAGCGCCTGGTGGCGGGGGCGCGGCGGCCTGCTCACCCGGCACGCTGCTCGGCGCGTGGCCTCCCCGAAGCGCTGGCGGAGCCGCGCGGTCCGGGGTATTGGGCAGAGCAGTACGATGTCCGACGTGCAGAGACCGCTCCCGCCGAAAAAGGACGTCGCGCTGGCCCTCCTCGAGCGAGAGCCGAGCGTGTTCATCCACCTCGATCCGCGCCGGCCCGGTGTCTCCGTCCCCAAGTGGTTCACGGGACAGCCGCAGCTGATCCTCCAGGTCGGCATGAACATGGCGATCGCCATCCCCGACCTCAAGGTGGACGACGACGGGATCAGCTGCACCCTGTCGTTCAACCGCGCGCCGTTCTGGTGCCGCTTGCCGTGGCACGCGATCTGGGCGCTCGTGAGCGAGGACCAGCGCGGCATGGTGTGGCCCGAGGACATCCCGGCCGATCTCGCCGCGCAGAAGCAGCAGCGTCCCGCCGTCGCCCCGCCGCAGAAGCCCGCCAAGAGGCCGCGCCCTCGGCTCGCCGCCGTCGCGCCCCCCAGCGGCGACGACGAGCGGAGCGACGAGGCGGCGGACGAGGCGCCGGCGCGCGACAGGGCGCGCCCCCAGCTCGAGTCCGTGGAGGCCGGCGAGCGCCTCGGCGCGGGCGAGGCCCCGGCGCGGGACGCCGGCGCGCCCGTGAGGCCGCTCGCGCCGGTGCCGGCCCTCGCGCCGGTGCGGTCCACCGAGGAGCGCGAAGACGACGAATCGGGTGGCTCCGGTGAGCCCGAGCCCAAGCCTCGCCAAGGGGCGGGCAAGCCGAAGCGCGAACTGCCCCCCTATTTGCGGGTCATCAAGTAACGCTACTGACGCTACTGCTTGACGGTGCGGCTCGGCCATTCCAACTCTGGCCGGCCATGCCTCGACCGTTGCAGCGCGTCCTCACTGCGCTCCTGCTCCTCGGCGTCGTCGTCGCCCTCGAGTTCGGCTTCGAGACCCTCTTGCCGGACGCTGCCTGGCGTCAGCTCGCCCTGTTCGCGATGGTCAACGTCATCGCGGCGCTCTCGCTCAACGTCATCAACGGAATGGCCGGCCAGTTCTCGATCGGCCACGCCGGCTTCGTCGGGATCGGCGCGTACACCGGGGCGGTCGTCGCCGGCAACCTGCACCAGCACCTCGGCGGCGGCGAGCCGCTCTTCGGCAACTCGTTCGTCGTGATGCCCGCGGCGCTGCTCGCGTCCGGGCTCGTCGCGGCCCTCTTCGGCCTCGTGGTCGGCCTGCCGAGCCTCCGGCTGCGCGGCGACTACCTCGCCATCGTGACCCTGGGGTTCGCCGAGATCTTCCGCCTGACGATCGCGACGGCGACGACCGGCGGCTCCGACCAGGGGGCGGTCGGCAAGCTCCTCGGGGCGCTCGGCGGCCCGATCGGCTACGCCGGCCCCGACGACACCGGCGTGCCGCAGTACGCCGGCCCGTTCTGGATCTTCGGCTCCGTCGTGCTCGCGACGATCCTCGCCTGGCGGCTGAAGTTCTCCGGCTGGGGCCGCGCGCTGCGCGCCCTCCGCGAGGACGAGATCGCCTCCGCCGCGGTGGGCGTCGATCCGACGCGCTACAAGGTCACGTCGTTCGTCATCTCCGCCGCCGGCGGCGGCATCGCCGGCGCCCTGCTCTCGTCGATGCGCGACGGCAACCCCACGGTCCAGCCGGACCAGTTCACGTTCAACTACTCGTTCGACGCCATCACGATGGTGATCCTCGGCGGCTCGGGCAGCGTCTCCGGGGCGATCCTCGGCGGCGTGTTCGTGACCTTCACGGTGAAGCTCATCGAGCAGCTGCAGGGCCTCGACAGCGTCCTCGCGCTGAAGGCGGCCTACCCCGCGCTCGATCTGAACGCCCTCAGGATGGTGCTCTACGCGGCCATCCTCATCGGGCTGATGGTCCTCCGCCCCGAGGGGCTGTTCGGCGAGCGCGAGCTCTTCGGCCGGCGCTGGTCGCGCAGGAAGCGCTTCCCGGTGGGCCCGGCCGAGCCCGTCCCCGCCACGACCGGCGTGGAGGCGGGCGCCGGGCACGAGGGCGCGCTGCCGAGCCCTGGCGCGCCGCCCGATGAGCCGCCGCCCGGCATCACCGTCGGCCGCGAGGGCAAGCCGGCCGGGAGGGAGCTCGAGTGAACCTCGATCTGAAGCACGTGACCAAGCGGTTCGGCGGCCTGCGGGCCGTCGGCGGCGTCTCCTTCACCGTGCCCGAGCGCTCGATCTTCGGGCTCATCGGCCCGAACGGCGCGGGCAAGACGACGGTGTTCAACCTGATCACCGGCGTCTACAAGCACGACGAGGGCGCGATCCGCTTCGGCGGGACCGACCTCGCGCCGCTCCGGCCGAGCCAGATCGCGCGCCTCGGCATCGCCCGCACGTTCCAGAACATCCGCCTCTTCGGCCAGCTCACGGTGCTCGAGAACGTGCTCGTCGCCTGCGAGAACCTGCGGAGATCCACGCTCGCGTCTGCCCTGCTGCGCTCGCCGTTCTTCTTCAAGGACGAGCAGGAGATGACCGAGCGCGCCCTCTCGCTCCTCTCGGTGTTCAAGCTGGAGGACATGGCCGACGAGATCTCGACGTCGCTCTCGTACGGCAACCAGCGCCGCCTCGAGATCGCCCGGGCGATGATGCTCAAGCCGAGGCTGCTCCTGCTCGACGAGCCGGCGGCGGGCATGAACTACGGCGAGGCCGAGGGGCTCAAGCAGCAGATCCGCTGGCTGCGCGACACCTTCGACATCACGGTCGTGCTGGTCGAGCACAACATGCAGGTCGTGATGGGGGTGTGCGAGGAGATCCACGTCCTCGATCACGGCGAGACCATCTCGCACGGCACCCCGGAGGTCGTGCGCAGGGACCCGAAGGTCCTCGCCGCGTACCTCGGCGAGGAGATCGACGACGAGGCGGCCGGCGCGGCGGCGGAGGAGCCCGCATGAAGACATCGCATCCGACGCGGCAGCCCCCCTCGGTGGCCCCCGGCGACCCCCTGCTCGTCGTCGACGATCTCGCGGTCAGCTACGGCGGCATCAAGGCGCTCAAGGGCGTCAGCCTCGAGGTGCGGCGCGGCGAGATCGTGGCGATGATCGGCGCGAACGGCGCCGGCAAGACGACCACGCTGAAGACGATCGTCCGCCTCCTCCCGATCGCCTCCGGCCGCATCCGCTACGACGGCAAGGACCTCGCGTCCGTCTCGACGGAGGAGCTCGTCGCGGCCGGCATCTCGCTCGTCCCGGAGGGGCGCGCGATCTTCTCGAACCTCAGCGTCCGCGAGAACCTCGAGCTCGGCGCGTGGTGCCACAAGCACGGCCCCACCATGGCGGAGACCGTCGGCGACGTGGTGAAGCTCTTCCCCCGGCTGGGCGAGCGCATGCACCAGCACGGCGGCACGCTCTCCGGCGGCGAGCAGCAGATGCTCGCGATCGGCCGCGCCATGATGGCGCGCCCCGCCATGCTGCTCCTCGACGAGCCCTCGCTCGGCATCGCGCCGCGGCTCGTCGCGGACATCTTCGAGTCGATCGCCAAGATCGCGGCGTCGGGAACAACCGTACTCCTCGTCGAGCAGAATACCCGACTGGCGCTCAAGTACTCGACGCGCGCCTACGTGCTCCGTACTGGGCAGATCGCCATGAGCGGCGAGTCGAAGGATCTCGCGGCGAACGAAGAGATCCGCGCGGCCTACCTCGGCGGCTGATCCCGCTCCCGCGCCGGCGCTCATCGGCGCGTCGCGGCTCCCCGAGCGGGTCGCAGACGGGCCATCGCGGATCACGGCGGATCACAGCGGATCAGAAAAGAAACAGGCAGAGAGCGCTGGTGTTTCAAGCGCGTATCAACGCATCGCGTGATGCGCTGAGGCGCGATTGATATCGCTCTTTGCCGAATATGGAGTATGGTCACTGTGAGCCAGGCCATGAAGACCTGGTTTTCACAGCGGCGGCCAGAGCCGGCCGCTGACGGGGGATACCCATGGAGATTGAGAGCACGACCCGCGTTCTGGTGATCGATGACGACGCCAGCAACTCCCAGCCGCTCGTCCACTTCCTCTCATCCCGGGACTACACGGTGGAGACGTGCTGCGGGCTCGGCCATGCGCGTGACGTGCTTGCCCGCTGGCGTCCTCATGTGATGGTGCTCGTGCCCCGGGAGGAGGCGGAGCTCCACAGCGAGATGGAGGAGCTCCGCCGCATGTCGCCGCGCGTGCCCGTCGTGGTGCTCACGCCCGCGGTCGGCCCCGAGCTCATCCTGGACATGGAGGCGTTTGCGCCCACGGTGCCCGCGTGCCCGTCGCGCGGCCTCGCGTACATCGAGTCTGCGGTGGCCGACGCCTCGGCCATGGGCTGACCGCGGTCGGCCTCGGATGGGGGCCCGCGCTCACCGCGGGCCGGGTGCCACCCGGGGCAGGCGCCTCTCGCATCGGCTCGCCTCAGGCGGACGGCTCGAGCCCGTCCGGCAACCCGTCGAAGAACTCCTCCACCACGGACGCGAGCCAGGCGCGCACCGGTCCGGTCGCGCACATGCTCCTCACGACGGGCCAGAGCGCGTCCGCGAGCGCGCCGGCGTCGAGCTCGGGCGTGATCCCGAGCCGCCCCAGCGCTTCGCCGAGCGGCTCGCCCGCGTGCGCCGCGACGAACGCCGCGATCGCCTCGCTGGTCCGCGTCCGGACGGGCCGATCCCGGAGCAGCTGCGCGGCGATGTCGGCGCCGAGCTCCGCGGCGATCGCCGAGCTCTTCGCGTCGAGCTGACCGACGAGCGCGCAGATCTCCTGCTCCAGCACCCACGTGGCGACCTGCTTGCGCAGGCCGACGAACTCGGGGGTGTCGCCCTTGGCGACGAGGATGTCGTGCACCTGGCGCATCGCCGTGCGCGAGAACCCCTGCAAGAACCGGCGGATCTCCGGCTCGAGCCGCCGCTCGAACTCGCCCCGCATCGCGCCCATCGTCTTTCCGACCCCGCCGAGGCCGAAGGGGGCGACCCGCTTGAGGAGCGCGGGCAGGCCCCACTCGGCGAAGAACGGGTTCACCTTCTCGGTGAACTCCATCAGCGTGTCGTAGAGGACGTCGCGCATCACCGCGTCGAGCGCCGCGCTCTCCAGCACCTCGCGCACGAGCCGCTCCGGCACGATCTTCGGCTGCTCGAGGATGCGGTCGAGCTTGTCGCGGGCGCCCTCCGGCAGGAGCTCCTTCGCGCTCCGCCGCTCGGCGCGCGCCGCCTCGACGAGCGCCGCGAGCGCCGCGGCGGCCGCGGGCCGGACCGCCCGCCGGAGCGGCTCCTCCGCCGCCAGCGCCTCGAGCGCGCGCCCGATCGCCCCCGCGTCCACGAGCTCGCCGAGCGGCGTCGCGAGCAGCGCCGCGAAGCCGGCAGGCAGCCGCTCCCGGAAGTCGCGCGCCGCCGCCTCCGAGACGAGCCGCGCCTCGAGGAACGCGATCTGACGAGCCTTCAGTTCATTAAGTAGGGCGCGATCCATCGGGAGAACCGATAGCCCCGAGCCCCCGCGGGTGCCAGGCGCAGATGACCCCGGGCCTCTGCCGACGCGGCGCGCGGCCCCTGCCCAGGACCCGAAACCGCGCAGTACTGTGAATCTGCCCAGCGGGTGAGCACCCTACTCATCGAACGTGGTTTCGGAGGAGCCTTACCAAAAACACCTTACCTGGAGCTCCAGTATCCGGGGACTCCCTGAGTCGGCGCGCCGCTCGCGTACGTGCGTTCGTGCGGCGCACCTGCGGGCAGCGCCGCGCGCCCGGGCGAAGCGGGATTGTCGGTGATTGTCATTTCCCGCGGGGAGCGACTCGGGCCGAAGTCAACTTTGCGGACCTCGCGACAGAGAGTTGCAACGAATTACAAGTGCCTGACAACTTCGGATCCAGCGGATGGTACGCGTTCGTTGTCTGCCGGCGCCTGCAGGGGTGGAGAGCGGCGTTCTCGCCCGGTCCCACGGCTGCACGGCAACCCGCCGGCGGTAGGTGCTCGCGATGCTCTCCCTGCTGCTCTGTGTCCTCTACTTCGGCGTGCTGCTCGGCCTCAGCGCCTACGGCCTGCACCGGCTGCATCTCGTGGTCCTCTGTCGCCTGAACCGCGCCAAGATCACCCGCGCGCAGGAGGTCGCGGCCCTGACCGATCGCGACCTCCCGCCGGTGACGATCCAGCTCCCGCTCTTCAACGAGTCGACGGTCGCGGCGCGGCTGCTCGATGCCGTCGCGAAGATGGACTACCCGCGCGACAAGCTGGAGATCCAGGTGCTCGACGACTCGACGGACGAGACGCAGGGCCTCGTCCGCGCGCACGTCGAGCGGCTGCGCGCGCTGGGCCTCGACGCGGTGTACCTGCACCGCGTGGACCGCGTCGGCTACAAGGCGGGGGCGCTCGACGCGGGGCTCAAGATCGCGAAGGGCGAGCTGGTCGCGATCTTCGACGCCGACTTCATCCCGCAGCCGGACTTCGTGCGGTCCATCGTCGGCCACTTCGAGGACCCGACGGTCGGCATGGTGCAGACGCGGTGGGGCCACCTGAACCGCGACGTCTCGATCCTCACGCAGGTGCAGGCGCTCATGCTCGACGGCCACCACCTCGTCGAGAACCGCGCGCGCTTCGGCGCGGGCCTCCTGTTCAACTTCTCCGGCACCGGGGGGATGTGGCGCAAGGACGCCATCCGCGAGGCGGGCGGCTGGCAGCACGACACGCTGACCGAGGACCTCGACCTGTCGTACAGGGCGCAGCTCGCGGGCTACCGCTTCATCTACCGCGAGGATGTCGTCTCGCCCGCGGAGCTCCCCGAGGACATCTCGGCGCTGCGCGCGCAGCAGTACCGCTGGGCCAAGGGGACGGTGCAGACGGCGCGCAAGCTGATGGCGACCGTGCTGAGCGCCAAGCTCTCGCTCGGGCAGCGGATCGAGGCGTTCTTCCACCTCACGCCGCACTTCGCCTACCCGCTGCTGGTGCTGCTGAGCATCCTCTTGCTGCCGGCGCTCGTCCTGTTCCCCGCGGCCGACACGCTGACGATGATCGCCATCGATCTGCCGCTCTGCACGGCGACGACGGGGTCGCTCGCGGCGTTCTACATGCTGGCCGAGACGGCGCAGGGCCGCTCGCGCTGGGGCGCGGTCAGGCGCCTGCCGATGCTCATCGCGCTCGGGACGGGGCTCGCGCCGTACCTGTCGAAGGCCGTGATCGAGGGGCTCCGCAGCATGTCCGGCGAGTTCGTCCGGACGCCGAAGCAGGGCGACAACAAGGGCCGGTACAAGGTCCGCACGGACCTGCCGATCACCGAGGCGATGCTCGCGGTGCTGTCGTGCGGCGCGGTGGTCGCGTCCGTGGAGACGGGGCACTACTTCGCCACGCCGTTCGCGGTGCTCTTCGCCGTCGGCTACCTCTACGTGGCGTTCCTGGTCGTCCAGGAGCAGATCGTGCGCCGCCGCGATGTGGCATCGAGCGCGCCGGTCGTCGGCTGGAGCGACGCGCGGCCGAGCGAGGCGGCCGTCGTCGGCGCCTGGTCCCGGCAGTCGACGAAGGAACGCCACCTCGGCGATCTTGCCGTCTGAGCGGATCGTCGCCGCCGAGCCCATCCTGCGCCCGTGGTCGCGCCGGTGAGCCTGCCGGATTCCTGGCCGCCGGATCGAGGGTGCGAGGTGTGGGGCGCTGCTCGTGGGGTCGCAGGTTCGCTCCGAGCGCTGCGTTGCTCGGGGGGCTCCACGAAGCGTGCCTGGTGCACATCGGGCGAAGCCTGCGTAACCCCCTAGACCTTACCGACGCACGCTGGCATTCTGCCCTCCAGGCCGGTCGGGGGACCGCACGCGGCTTCCTGAACGGTCTTCAGGGGTTGCGGCGCGTCCCCCCTTCTGCAAGGGCGATGGGGGTGTCATGACGAAAGCCGAAATCGTTCAGGCGGTCTACTCCCGCCTTGGGGGGTTCTCGAAGAAGGAATCTGCCGATCTGGTGGACCTCGTGTTCGAGACCATGAAGGAAACCCTGGGTCGCGGGGAGAAGATCAAGATCTCTGGATTCGGCAACTTCGTGCTGCGCGACAAGCGCCAGCGGCAGGGTCGCAACCCCCAGACCGGCGACCCCATCCTGATCACGGAGCGCCGGGTCCTGAACTTCAAGGCGAGCCAGATCTTGAAGCAGGCCCTCAACCCGCGTGAGACGGCCTCGGCGGCCGAGGAGTAGACTGCTTGGCGGTGCGCGCGCAGCTTCCGGCGAAGCTGTACTACCGGATCGGCGAGGTGGCCGGCATCGTGGGGGTCGAGCCGCACGTGCTCCGGTACTGGGAGACCGAGTTCCGCTCCATCCGCCCGCAGAAGTCGGCGAAGGGGCAGCGGGTCTACAGCCGGCGCGACGTCGAGACGCTCCTCAAGGTCAAGGAGCTGCTCTACTCGCACCGCTTCACGATCGCGGGCGCGCGGCGCAAGCTGCGCGAGGGCGGCATCGAGCCGCCGACGCCGGACACGGGCGCGAGCCACGAGGAGGTGCAGCGGATGCGCACGGCCCTCGTCGAGATCCGGACCGAGGTGATCGCGCTGATGGATGAGCTCGAGCGCGTCTGAGCTCCACGGCGTGGCGCCGGGCCTCGGGTTGCGCCTTGTGTTGCCGGCCGGGGCGAGCGGCGCGCCGGAGGAGGCGCTTCCCGCGATCGACGTCTCCGCGATCGCGGGCGCGAAGGTGACGCTCCTGCGGGGCGTCGAGGCGGACGGGCTCTCGCTGCGCGCGGTGTGCGTGACGGCCCCGTCGCGGCAATGGGTGACCGGCCTGGAGGAGCTCGTGCTCGATCGGGCCTCGGGGCTCGTGCGGGGGGGCCTCGGGATAGCGATCGAGCGGTGGGAGGCAGGGCCGATCCACGCGCAGTCGCACCGGTTCGAGCAGGCGTTCGAGGGAGCCGGGAGGGCTGGCGCGCGCGCGGTGGTGATCCGCGGGCAGCACGTGCTCGGCTTCGCCGGGAGCGAGCACGACGCGGCGCTCTGCAGCCTGGCCTGCCTGGAGCCTGCGCAGGGGACGGGCGCTCGGTGCGGCGCGCTGCTCGGCGCGACCGCGTTCGAGGGCGTGTTCGTGGCGCCACCTGAGCCGGGACTGCTCGTGCGGACGATCTTCCTCGCCGCGGAGCAGCCCCTCGCCATGACCGCGGCGCTCGGAGTGCTCGCGGCGGCGGGGGTGACCATCCTGCTGGCGCGGCGGCCGCGGCCGCGGCCCTAGGACGGGGAAAAGGGGCTCGTGGAGAGCTGCCCGGCCCTCGGAGAGGGCCTATCGCGTGGATGCGAGATGTTGAAGAGAGATGCGTACGCCAGGCTGATGACTCGACCGGGCAGGGGGAGCGATCAGAACGGGATGTCGTCGTCGTTGCCGCCGCCGCCGTAACCGCCGCCGCCGAAATCGTCGGGCGGAGGACCTGGATCCTGCGCAGCCGGCGCGGGGCGACCGCCGCCGCCGCGGTTGTAGCCGCCACCCGCCGGGCGGCCGCCGCCGCCGCCGCCGCTGTAACCGCCGCCGCCGCCACCACCGCCGCCGCCACCGCCGCTGTAGCCACCGCCACCGCCGCTGTAGCCACCGCCGGGATCAGCGCCGAACGCGCCTGCGTCATCGCCGACAGCGCCGCGACCGCGGCCCCCGCCCGTCAGCAGGACGTTGTTCGCGATCACCTCGGTCTTGTAGCGCTTGTTGCCATCCCGGTCGTCGTAGCTCGACGTGCGGAGCGAGCCCTCGATGAAGATCGAGGAACCCTTGCTGAGGATCTTGCCCAAGGCCTCGGCGCGCTTGCCCCAGATCACGACATTGTGCCAGTCCGTCCGTTCTTTCCGGACCTTGTCGCGGTCCAGGTACGACTCGGTCGTCGCGAGCCGCAGGTTCAAGACGGCCTGACCCCCCTGGGTGAACCGGAGCTCTGGGTCGGCGCCCAGGTTGCCGAGCAGCATTACGCGATTCAAGCCTTCGGCCATCGTCACTCCTTCCCTAGGAGGGGCTCAGCGCACGCTGCGCTGAACGAACGTCGCCTGCTTCACTCCCCCATGGGGGCCGACGCGTCAAGGGTCGTGGCGCGCCGAAAAGCACGCGGCGCGCCCGCGCGGCGGGACCGGCGTGGGCCTCGGCACGGGCGGCGCGGCGTCGCTCGATCGCCGTCCGATGGCCGTCCGATCGCCGTCCGATCGCCGTCCAATTCCGCCAGGCTCCGCGCAATTCCGCGTGATTCCGCTCACCCGCCCGCTCCGGCTTGCGCGAGGAGGTCGGCCAGGAAGAGCCGGGCGATCGTGAAGTAGAGGAGGATCCCCAGGACGTCCACGAGGCTCGCGATGAACGGCGTGGAGCTGGTCGCCGGATCGAGGCCGATGCGCCGGAGCAGGAGGGGGAGCATGGCGCCGACGGTGCAGCCCATGAGGACGATCGCCATCAGCGTCACGCCGATCGTCAGGACGAAGCCGGTGCCGTCGCCCCAGAGCCAGACGCGGAACATGCCGATGACGGAGAGGATAAGGCCGAGCACGACCGCCTGCCCGAGCTCGCGGACGAGGACGCTCGCCCAGTCGCCGACGCGCACGTCGCCGACGGCGAGGCCGCGGATGATGAGTGACGACGACTGCGAGCCGGAGTTGCCGCCCGTGGAGATGAGCAAGGGCACGTAGTAGGCGAGCGTCGCGACGGCCTCGAGGTCGTGCTCGAAACGCCGGAGCACCTCGCCGGTCATGAACTCGCCGACGAACAGCACGGCGAGCCACGGGGCTCGCTTCTGGATGAACGTCCAGAAGCTCGTCTTGAAGTAGCTGTCCTCCATGGGGCCGACCGCGCCGAGCCGCTGCATGTCCTCGGACTGCTCCTCCGTGAGGACGTCCATCACGTCGTCGACGGTGATGACGCCGAGCAGCTTGCGGTCCGCGGAGAGCACGGGCAGCGCGTTGAAGTCGTACTTGGCCATGGTCCGCGCGACCTCTTCCTGGTCGGTCTCGGGGCTGACGGCGAAGACGTTCTCGGTCATCACGTCCGCGAGCTTCTCGGACGGCGAGGCGAGCAGCAGATCGCGCAGCGACACGACGCCGATGAGGTGCCCGCGATCGGAGACGATGTACACGTAGTAGATGGTCTCGGCGTCCTCACCGACGGCGCGGATGCGCTCGATCACGTCGGCGACCGTGAGGTGGATGCCCACCGACACGTAGTCGGTGGTCATGAGGCCGCCGGCGCTGTCCTCGGGCCACTTGGCGAGCTCCTCGACCTCGGCCGCCGCCTCGGGGTCGACCTTCTCCAGCGTGGAGAGCAGCGTGCCGCTGACCTGGTCCGGGAGGGCCTCGATGAGGTCCGTGCGGTCGTCGGCCGCCATCTCGGAGACGATCGGCGCGATGCTCTCGATGCCCATCTGCTCGACGAGCGCCTCCTGGGTCTCGCCGTCGAGGCGCTCGAAGATGGGCGCGGCCTCCTCGGCCCTGAGCGCCATCAGGACCTTCGCCGCTTCGGCGTCGTCCAGCAGGCCGATGAGGTCGGCGAGGTCCTCGTCGTGGATCTCGTCCAGCAGGTCGGAGAGCTGCGCCGGATCCTCGGTGAGCAGCTGCCGTACCTCCGGGACCATGGCGAGGGCGACGCGCAACATGCCCGGGCACTGACCACAACTCGGCCCTGCTGGGAAGCGGCAAACCCCACCGGCGCCGGGCCCGCGACCCACCCAGCTCCCCGGCGCCCCACCCAGCTCCCCGCATCGACCGAGGTTGGGTTGCGGCGCCGCGGCCGACCGAGGTTGGGCCTCCCAGCCGACCGAGGTTGGGCCTCCCGCGACCGCCGGTCGCGCGTGATGGAGGATGGGCTCCCGCGGCCCGTGAAGGGGTGGTTTGCAATACAGTGATGAGTGAACTTTCCTTATTGGCCGACCCAGGTTGAGGACCAGGTCGGAGGAGCCAGGTCGACCCAGGTTGAGGGGCGGGTCGCCTACTGCGTTGGCTGTCGCGCAATCAGGTTGACGTCGCGGCGGCGCGCGGGGCATGGAGGGCACGGGTCTGCGGCGGCGGCATCTCGTTTGCTACGGGACCCCTTCGCGGGGTCGAGCGGGGCCGGCCGGGTCGAATTGACAGCCTTCCGGTCGGGTCCCTAGCATCGGGCTCCCGTCGAGCCGTGGATCGCCTGCGGAAGTCGGTCATGGGCCCGTGGACGGCGGGCCTTTTCGGTGGCTTGACCGCCGCGCAACTGGATCGGTGGTCGAAAGGAAAGTCGAATATGACGCGGATAGAGCGTGAGAGCAGGCGCCCGTGGAGGGGCGCGGTGAGGTTCGCCATGGCGGGCCTGCTGATCGCGGGCACAGGCAGCGCCTTCGGATGTCTGAGCCGCCCCATCGCCGAGAACAAGCCCCGGTCGACGTCGACGATCGTCGAGCGGCTGACGCAGAGCTCGGTCGACAAGATCGATCTCCTCCTGGCGATCGACAACTCGGGTTCGATGGCCGACAAGCAGGCCATCCTCGCCCTCGCGATCCCCGACCTCGTCCAGGGTCTCGTCAACCCGCGCTGCATCCACAAGGACGGCACGATGGCGACCACGGTCGCCTCGCCCAACACGCCCTGTCCGCCGGACCACAAGCGTGAGTTCGAGCCGGTCAAGGACATCCACATCGGCATCATCAGCTCGAGCCTCGGCGGCCACGGGTCGGGCGCCTGCCAGGCGACGACGAGCGCCTCGAACGTGGACATGGCGCACCTCCTCGCGCGCGACAACGAGAACGCCACCGAAAACAACATCCCGACCTACCTCAACCGGGGCTTCCTGGCCTGGGACCCGGATCAGAAGCTCGACGGCGAGCCGGAGAGGCCCGATCCGAACGACGGCGAGGCGGACATCGGCCCTAATGATTCGAACGCCGACCTCAACGACACGTCGCTGGTCGGGCAGCTCACCGCGATGGTCCAAGGTACGGGGCAGACCGGCTGCGGCTTCGAGGCGCAGCTCGAGAGCGTGTACCGCTTCCTCGTCGACCCGGAGCCCTACGCGACGATCGGCATTGACGCGGAAGAAAACATCGTCGTCACCGGCGAGGATGCCGACGTCAAGAGGCAGCGCGCCGACTTCCTGCGGCCGAGCTCGCTCCTCGCGATCGTCATGCTCACCGACGAGAACGACTGCTCGATCCGCGAGGAGGGCAAGAACTACCTCGTGGCAGAGACCACAGGCTTCCGCCTGTGGCGGCCGCGCACCGAGTGCGCCACCGATCCGGGCAACAAGTGCTGCAGGTCGTGCAGCCAGAGACAGGACGACTGCCCCAAGGACGAGGCGTGCACGGGCGTGGACGGCAAGACCGCCCAGCTGACCAAGGAGGAGGACCCCGTCAACTCTCGCTGCTGGGATCAGAAGCGCCGGTTCGGCTTCGACTTCCTCTATCCGATCGACCGCTACCGGCGCGCCTTCACCGAGGCGCAGATCCCGAACCGCAGGGGCGAGCTGGTCCCGAACCCGATCTTCAGCGATCCGAACCCGGACGACCTCGACTCCAACGTCCGCGATCCCGGGCTCGTCTTCTTCGCCGGTATCGTCGGCGTGCCGTGGCACGACATCGCGCGTCAGAACGCGCAAGGCCAGCCCGACCTGCTGAACGGCCTCAACCAGGACGGCGAGCCGGTCGGTGGGTTCAAGAACTCCGACGAGCTCAGCGCGCCCGTGGCCGGCGCCGCCAGCACCTGGGAGCTCATCCTCGGCGATCCCGCGAAGTACCAGGCGCCGAAGGATCCCTTCATGGTCGAGTCGATGAAGCCTCGCTCGGGCATGAACCCGATCACGGGCGATGCGATCGTCGGGCCGCAGGAGACGGGCTGGAATCGCATCAACGGCCGCGAGTACACGATCCCGCCGGACAGCACGGGGGACCTCCAGTATGCCTGCATCTTCGATCTCCCCGTGGACGCGGTGAAGACCTGCGACGGGACGGCTCAGAGCTGCGACTGCAGAGCGGTGGGGGGTCAGGCGACCGACAACCCGCTGTGCGAGCCGGAAGCGGGGAACAACCAGGAGGATCCGGCGCCCAGGTCGACGACGCAGATCAAGGCGAAGGCCTACCCGGGCCTCCGCGAGCTGCAGCTCATCCGGGAGCTCGGCCCTCAGGGCATCGTCGGCTCGGTGTGCCCGGGCCAGCTCAACAACCCCGGCGCGGCTGACTACGGCTACCGGCCGGCGATCGGCGCCATCATCGACCGCCTGAAGACGGTGCTCGGCGGCCAGTGCCTGCCGCGCACCTTGACGCCGGACGCGGACCAGCAGGTCTCCTGCCTGATCCTCGAGGCGCGCAACTCGCAGGGCCAGTGCAACTGCCTGGATGAGAGGAAGCCGGGGCGTCTCGAGGTGACGGGCGCTCATACGGCGGCGAAGGACGAGGTGCTCTCGCTCGACATTGCGAAGGCGTCCGGCTGGGACTGCGTGTGCGAGATCCAGCAGCTCGAGGGCGACGGGGCCGTCGCGTGCAGGACCAACGTCGGCGACATCGAAGACGTGCACGGGTGGTGCTACGTCGACCCGTCGATCCGGCTCGGCGATGCCGCTATCGTGGCCGACTGCCCGTCGACCGAGCAGCGCAAGATCCGGTTCACGGGCCAGGGCGAAGCCCAGCAAGGGGCCACGCTGTTCATCACCTGCTCCGGCGAGTAGGCGACGTCAGCGGACGTCAGCGGACGTCCGCTGACGACTGATTGAGCCCGGCGCGCGGGGTGCGATCGTGAGGTCGCGCCCCGCGGCGCTTTTGTGGCCCTGAGGAGGCTCCAGCGAGCCGGCCGGAGGAGCGCTCGGGGAGGGACCTGCCCGGTTTTGTGCTAAGACCGGACTCCGTCGTGGTGGCACGGAAGAAGATTCTCATCATCGAGGACGAGCCCCACATCGTGCTGGGGCTGACGGACGCCCTCGAGTTCGAGGGCTTCTCGGTGGCGTCGGCCTCGAAGGGGAAGGACGGCGTGCTGCTCGCGCGGCAGGAGAAGCCGGACGCCATCCTCCTCGACCTCATGCTCCCCGACACCAACGGCTTCAAGGTCTGCGAGGATCTGCGGCGCTGGGACGCATTCGTGCCGATCATCATGCTGACGGCCCGCGGCCAGGAGATCGACAAGATCCGCGGCCTCGACGCGGGCGCCGACGACTACGTGACCAAGCCGTTCAGCGTGGGCGAGCTCATCGCCCGCCTGCGCGCCCTCTTCCGCCGCGCCGCCCGGCCGGCCGAGGCGCCCGTCGAGGTGTTCTCCATCGGCAACGTGCAGATCAACATGACCGCGCACACGGTCTCGCGGGGCTCGCGCTCGGATCAGCTGTCGTTCTACGAGGTCGAGCTCCTTCGCCTGCTGCACGAGCGCGTGGGCCAGCCGGTCTCGCGCGAGGAGATCCTCCAGAAGATCTGGGGGATCGAGGCCGGGCCGTCGAACCGCACGGTCGACAACTTCATCGTCAAGCTGCGCAAGAAGATCGAGCGCTCGCCCGACAAGCCGGAGCACATCCTCACGGTCTACGGCTTCGGTTACAAGCTCGCTCCCTGACGGAGCGGCAGGACGTTGCGGAGGTCGCAAGGCACCGTCACCGCGGCGTCGGTGATGCGCTTCGGATCGGGCTCGGAGAGGCGCGCACCCTCGCGGATCTGCCGCGCCTCGAGGCGCAGCCGGACGAGGCCCGGGCTGCCCGTCTCGCCGGCGTACCCGACCACGTCGCCCGCGTCGAGGCGCGCGCCCGCCACGACGCCGGGGCCAGGGCGATCGAGGTGGCCATGGAGCAGGAGGTACCTGCGCACGCGATCCACGTCGCGCGCCTCGCGCACGTCGTGCGCCGTGGCCACCGTGATCCCGGACAGCGCGCCGACGAAGACGACCTCGGCCTTCCCCTCCTGGCCCTCGAGCCTGAGCGCCGCCACCCGCTCGCCGCGCGTCGCGGCGATGTCGATCCCGCCGATCCACGACGGCGGCTCGGGCCGCGCCGCGCCGATCGCGGCGACGGAGCCCGCTGCAGACAGCGCGCCCGCCCCGGCTGGAGCGTCCTCGACAAGGAGGAACCCCGGCGGCGCGTCCGGCGCGCCGATCGGGAACGTGTACGCGGCGGCGCTCGCCGGACGTTCCGGGCGGCGGGGGATGTGCTCGTGGGCCTGGCTGCGCGTGCCCGCTCTGGCGGGGCGCGCACCGGCAGGGTCAGAAAGCGCCGCAGCGCCGCCTTCGGGGAGCGGCGCGCCCGGAGCAGGCAGCGGGACGCAGGCGGCGCCCTCCGGCACGGTGCGCGGGCCGCAGAGCGCCGCCGCACCCGCGGCGCCGCGCGCCGCGGCCGCCGGAGGGACGACCGCGGGCGGCGGCGGCTCGGGATCGTCGATGCCGCCGAGCGCGAGGACCAGCGCCGACGCCGCGGCGCCGCGCACCAGCGGGGAAGGGGAGACCGCCGCCCTCGCCGGGCGGGTTTGCAATGAGCCGGACACACGCATGCCACGAACGGTCTACCGCATCGCGCGCGGCGGGCGAGCTCGATGCAGCGGCGGCGTGCTCGTCCCGCCCGGCCTGCGCGCGGCGGTCCCGGCGTGGGCGGCGCCGGGCACGCGCGGCCGCGCCCGCCGTGGACGGGAATTCGCGAGGAACAGGCCCTTGTTGCCTGCCGGCTTGCGGAGGCGACGCGCTGTTGATAGCTCCTCTTCGTGCAAAATCGTCAAGCCATCGAGACGACCCTGAACAAGCTGTTCGACGCGGAGCGCACGGCTCGCCGGCTCCACGACGACCTGACGGCCATGCCCGGCGATGGGCTGCTGGATGTCCTCACGGACGCGATCGCGGCCGCGACGCGCGAGAACGACGAGGACGAGGCGGCGCTCCGGCTGGTGCGTATCGCGTCGCTGCTCGGCGAGCACGAGGGGCCGCGCGCGCTCGACGCGCTCATCGATGTGCTCGCGTCGGAGCACCCCGAGGCGCGGCAGGCCGCGGGCGAGGAGATCGAAACGCTGGCCTACGATCGGTTCAAGGAGGTCGCGCAGGCGATCGAGCGCGCGCTGAAGCGGCTGCCGGTGGGCTCGTCGGCGCTCCCGGAGCTGCCGTACCTCATCGCCGAGGTGCCGGAGCCGGGCGTGCCGAAGCTGCTCAGCCAGTTCCTGGGCCACAAGGATCCGGACGCGGTCGCGGCGGCGATCGAGACGCTGGTCGAGATCGGTGACCCGGCGCATGCGCCGCTCATCCAGCCGCTGCTCGACGACAAGCGCACGGTCGAGCTCGCGGACGACGGCGGCGACGACGCGACGTCGGAGGTCACGATCGGCGAGCTCGCCGAAGAGGCGCTCAGCCTCCTCGCGCCCTACGACGACGAGGAGGACGGGGTCGCCTGATGATCGGCCCGCCGCTGAGCGCGGCGGACGCCGTGTTGTTCGAGCACGCGGTCGTCCCGCGCTACCTCTCGTTCTTCGCCTCGCTGGCGGTCGAGATGCTGCTGCCCTCCGAGGCGGCGCGCGTCGTCCACCTCGGCTGCAGGAGCGGCTTCCCCGACGCGATCGTGGCCGACAAGCTGCCCGGCGCGACCCTCGTGGGCGTCGACGGCTCCGCCGCCGCGCTCGAGCTCGCGCGCGACAAGGCCGCGCTGTTCTCCGGGATGAACGCGAGCTACGTGCTCGCCGACGCCCTTCCGACGCCGCTGCCGGACGCGAGCTTCTCCCACGCGTTCACGCTGCACCCGGTCTGCCGTCCGAGCGAGCGGGCGCAGCTCCTCGCCGAGCTGCGCCGGGTCCTCGTCCCCGGCGGCCAGGCGCTCATCGCGCTGCCGTTGCGCGGTTCGTTCCCGGAGATCGCGGACATCGCGCGGGAGTGCGCGCTCAAGCAAGATCTCTCGGAGCTCGGCGCCGCGGTGGACGCCGCCGCCGTCAGCCGCCCCACGATCGAGACCATCGCCGAGGAGATCGAGGGCGCGGGGCTCGACGAGGTCGAGGTCGACGTCCAGCTCATCGCCGTGTCGTTCGAGAGCGGGCGTGAGTTCCTCGAGGATCCCATCTCGAGGTTGATGGTGATCCCGGAGTCGACGGCGATGCTCGACGTCGAGCCGCAGATCATCGACTCGATGCTCAAGTACCTGCACCACGCGGTCTCGAAGTACTGGTCCGAAGGGGTCTTCGAGCTGACCGTGAACGTCGGGTGCGCGAGCGCTCGGCGCCCCCTCGTCTGATCACGATCGACGATCGGGCCAGGGCGCTGATCGCGCGGAGCGCGGCCAGCGAGCGCGGCTAGCGCTCGCGCCCGCCGCCGCGGAGGCCGAGCTCGTCGAGCCCGGCGAGCGCCGCGAGCGAGACCGGGTGGTACGGCGGCCGCGGGGTGATCGGCTTCCGGGCGTCGCCCCCGCGCTCCTCGATGAGCCGCGCGCAGAGCGCGAGGCACCACTTGCCCTGGCACCAGCCGGTGCCGAAGCCCGTGTAGCGCTTGACGGACTCGATGTCCTTGTAGCCGCGATCCATCGCGGCCTCGAGCTCGTGCAGCGTGACGTCCTCGCAGCGGCAGACGAGCGTCTTCATCGACCTAGTCGCCCTCGTACTCGCAGCGGGCGTCGCAGGTCTCGAAGATGGTGACCCGGTTCAAGGACGGCAGCGACGGCGCGAGGCGGGTCCAGATCCACCGTGCGAGCACCTCGCTCGTCGGGTTCTCCAGCCCGGGGACCTCGTTCAGGTAGTGGTGATCGAGCAGGTCGTGGAGGGGAGCCCAGGCCTCGTAGAGGTGGCTGTAATCGATGAACCACCCCGTCTCCTCGTTCACTGGGCCGCGGATCGCGACCTCGACCTTGAAGCTGTGACCGTGGAGGCGCGCGCACTTGTGCCCCTGCGGCACCTTGGGAAGGCGGTGGGCGGCCTCGAAGCGGAACTCGTGTACGAGACGGACGTTCATCGGAGCAGCGGTCATGGGGCGGTCGCCGTGGGGCGTCAACGCCCCGTGGCCTGAACAGGGGGCGGCGTGAGGTACGGGGTTCCCTCGAGGGGCTCGAGCGACTATACCGCCGGCCATGCCGCAGAAGCCCGCAGTGAGAGCCAAGAAGAAGCGTCGCGATACGAAGCGCCTGGCAAACTGGCGCGCCAAGAAGGAGCTGCAGAGCGCCCAGGGAACGCCGGCCGAGCCGGCCGCCGCCGCGCGGTCCGGCAGCTGAGCCGCGAGCACTGGCCCCGGCCAGTGCTCAGTTCGCCGGCTCGTCCTCTTCGTCGTCGTCTTCGTCGGGTTCCGGCGACGCGGGGCCCCTGCGTCGCGCCGCGCGAACGGTCGCGACCTCGGCCCGGGACGGGTTGATCACCAGGAAGCCGTGATCCGCGTCGAGGAGCGCGACGTCTCCTGGCGACGCCCAGCGGAACGCCCCCGCCACATCCACGATCGACGGCACGCCGAGCAGCTGGAGGAGCACGAGCGAGCGCGGCCCGGACCGGTCGCTGAGCGCGACGCCCACCGGGTGGGCCCGGGCGGAGATCAAGAGGTCGAAGACCGTCAGCTGGTCTCCCACGAGGACCGCCTTCGACGGGAGCTCGGCCCGGGCATCCGGGGTCGCCAGCATCAGGATCGCATCGCAGAGATCCTCGATGTCACGGGCGCGATCCTGCAGGAACGGGTCACCGACGATCCCGTTGGCGGCCCGCGCCACCTCGCGAGCGACCGTCCCGAGCGCCTGCGCGACGTTGCGCCCGCTGGCCGCGAGCTCGAAGGCGCGCGCGCGCAGGCGGCCGTCGCCGATCATCAGGAGGTAGGTCGAGAGGAACGCCGCCTCCTGCGCGAGCCCTCGCTTCGCTGCGCGGGCGTTGAGGTCGAGGAGCGCCTTCTCCGCGATGTCGAACGCGAGCCGCAGGAGCTTCGGATCGCCGCTGCCCTGCCGCGCGCCGAGCGATGAGGTCGCCGGCCGCCGCAGGGCCGCGATGGCGCCGAGCGCGCGCCCGGCGACGACGGGCAACCCCGGCAGCGTGACCTTGCGCGTGCCACCGCCCGTGCGCCGCCGCCGCTCGCGCAGCTCGTCGAGCACCTGCGCGTGGCGAGCGCCGGCCGCGATCGGAGCGGTCAGCGCCATGACGAGCTCGACGTCCCGCGCCGTGAAGGCGCGATCGCCCGCCCGTTGCACGACGAGGGCGCCGAGCGGGCGGCCGCTGCCGAGGATGGGCGCCGCGAGGAAGACCGGGAAGCGCTCTTCACGGAGCTCAGGGAACGCTCGATAGCGCTCGTGCTCGGTCGCCTGGACGACCGAGATCGGCCGCAGGCACTCGACCGCCATGCCCGTGATGCCCTGCCCGACCGAGAGCCGCACCGTGCCGCGCGCCTCGCGCGGAAAGCCGACGTTGCCTCGCAGCACCAGCTCGTCGCCGTCGCCCTCGAGGAGGTACAGCGAGGCCACGTCGGCGCCGAGGATCGCGGCGATCCGCTGCGGCGCCTCGTCGAGGAGGAGCGACAGCGGCATCGGCTTCGCCACGAAGGCCAGGTACTCGATCACGAGATCCAGGCGCTCGTCGCGGCGCACCTGGATCCTCGCGGAGGCGACCGACGGCGGCGCGCCCTCATCGTCGGCGTTCGCGACGCGGGCCGAGCTGCCGGCCGGATCGCTCGAGAGGGACGCGTCCTCCTCGTCGGGGCGGAGCTCGTCCAGCGCGCGGTCCACGAGGCTGTCCCGTGAGCCCTCCACGCCGGACGGCGTCGCCGACGGGCTCGCGATCGCTTCGAGCTCCGTGGGCGGATGGGTCGCCTTCGGATCGGTGCGCGACGACATGCCATGATCGCTATCACACACCGTCGCTCGAGCGCACCTTGCTCCCACCACGTCCCGATCGTGTCGCGGTCTGGACGGCGTGGCCGCGCGACGTGCGCGCTCGCTGCGAGCCGCCAGCGCGGGCAGCTGGACGTCAGGGCGTCCGCAGATCGACAGGGCCGTCGAGGGGCGGGCGCTGCATCCGCCCGAGCGCGGAGAGCCGGGCGCGTGGGGCAGCCGCGGCCGCCGCGCGCGCGAGCATCCCGCCTCCGCCCGCGCCGATCGCGGTGATCGCGCCGCGGATCGGCGCGAGCAGCGCCGGAGCGGCCTCGGCGCTGCTCGCCGCCACGTGGACGACGCGCGCCGCCGGCGGCAGCAGCAGCGATCGCGGCGCCGGATCCAGGCCGACCCCGTGTCCTCGACCTTCCCAGAACGAGCCCACGGCGTCGAGCGTGGCCCGGTACATGGTGACCTCCGCGCGGGCGGCGCCGTCGAGCGGCCCGCGCGGGACGCGCGCGCCCGCCTCCTCGAGCGCCTCGTGCAGGCCGCGCGCGAGCGCCTCCGCGCGCTCGGCCGGGCCTTCCACCAGCGCGAAGCGCGGCGACAGGCAGCCGCGCTGATCGAACGGCACGACGTCCCCGGCGATGTCCCGCGCCGCCTCGACGAGGCTTGCGTCCAGGCCGACGACGGCGAGCCCCAGGCCGGCGCCGTGCCCGCGCACGAGCACGCCCGGGCCGGCCTGGGCCCGCAGCGTCGCCACGGTCTGGTCCGAGCCGTAGACGTGCAGCTCGGCGTGCGGCAGATCCCCGGGAACCCGCTCGCCGGCCGCCGCTCCGGCGTCCCCGAGCGTGATGTCGGCGACCAGCGCGATGGCCCCGCCGGCGCGGCGGAAGCCTTCGTCGGCCTGCAGCGCGCGCACGAGGAGCTCCGCGACGACGGGATCGCGGCGGGACGGGCGCACGAAGACCTCCGGCGCTGTGGCCGTCGCGACGGCGATGGCCCGCAGCGGCGCCGTGCAGACGTTGGCCGCCAGGACCACGTGGCAGCGGCGCGCGCGCCCCGAGGACGCCACGAGCGCGTCGAGCTCGCCGTCGCTCGGCGCGATCTCGAGGTGGCGGTCGAGCGCGAGCTCCACGCCCTCGGGCGAGAGGCCGCTCGTGGAAGGCAACCGCTGGCGCGCCTCCTCGCCCAGCGGATCGCGCGCGTCCGCGATCCGCGCCGCCGCGGCGACCGCGCGCTCGACCCGGAGGCGCCGCGCCGCGCCGTCGTCCATCATCACGGCCCGCCGCCGAGCATCTGGTCCATCGCGATCGAGCAGCCGCGCGGCGGCGCCCCGGACGCGCGGCCCAGGAGCTCGACGCCCTCCGCGGTGACGCGCACGCGGTCGGCGGTCTGGATGGCGACCGCCGAGTCGACATTCGCGAGATCGACGATCCGCGCGAGCCCGATCGCGCCCGCAGGGAGCGGCGCGAGCGTCTCGGGGTCCACCGCGGTGACGCGCGTCCAGGGAGGCGCGAGGTACAGCCCCGGCGCCGCGCCCGGTGCGCCGGCGAGCGCCGCCGCGAGCGTGCCCTCGTAGAGCTGGCTGGAGAGCTCGGTCATGCCGTACTCGCTCACCACGTGCGAGAGGGGAACCCCCAGCGCCCGCGCGATCGACGCCCGCAGCTCCTCCGCGGGCACCTCGCGCGAGCGGCCCTTGTAGCCGCCGGTCTGCATGACCCGGCTCCCTTCGGGCAGCAGCGCCGCGCCTTCAGGCAGCCGCGCCTCGATCAGGTGCTCGATCAGATGAACGAAAGCGAACGACGTGCCGAGCACGAGCGCCGGCTCTCCCGAGGCGCGCGCCTCGGCGCACGCGCGGGCGAACCCCGCGGCGTCGAGCTCGCCGCCACGAACGTGCCAGCTCGCCGGCCCCGAGAGGCGCGCGGCGAAGCGGTCGATCATGAACCCGAGCGACGAGTCCGGCGCCTCGTGGAGCGGCGGCGCGAGGACGATCGCCCGGAGCCGCGCGCCGTCGGGCCACAGCAGGCGCTCCCCCCACGCGAGCGCGGCCAGCTCGTACGTGGCGGTCGTGCGGAACGGGTGCTCGCCGCGGGACGCCGCGCCGAGGGAGGTTCCGCTCGTGCGGAAGACGCGCTCGTCCGCCTCCGGCGGGTGGGCCGCGACGCGCGCGAACCGGAACACGTCGCACGGCACAGCGGGGATCTGCGCCGCGTGATCCATCGCGGCGACGTCCGCGCCGCGCGCCTCGAAGAGGCGGGCCACCGGCGCGCAATGCGCGGCCTGGTGCCGGGCGAGTGCGATCGCGAGCGCATCGAAGGTCTCCGGGAGCGCCCCGCGCTCGCCCTGGTCCTGCGGAGGAGAGGCGGCCGCCGCTCGGCCGGCGCCTGTCGAGCCCGCCCTGTCCACGCCGAGCGCCGCCGCCTCGATGAACGCCCGCGCGCGGCGGTGCAGCGCCTCGCTCTGGTCTATCGGTCCCACGGGCACCGGGATAGCACGCGCGTCCTGCTCCGCTCGCGCGCTAGGCCGTCAACACGCGCGCGAGCGCGCCGGCCGCGGCCGAGAGCAGCGCCTCGGGGATGGTGAGCGCCGGCGTCAGCGTCAGCGTCTCGCCGCGCACCCCGCCCGTGAGGACCAGGTACCCTTCGGCCAGCATCCCGCGCATGGCCCGGAGCCCCAGCTCGGCGCTCTCGAGCTCGACGCCGACCATGAGCCCCGCGCCCCGCACGTCGACGACGCCTGCCCTGCGCGGGAGCGCCTCTCGCAGCATCGCCTGGAAGCGAGCGCCCACGTCGCGCGAGCGCGCGGCCAGCCGACCTTCGTCGAGGGCGTCGAGCGTCGCGAGCGCGGCGCTCGACGCGAGGGGCGATCCGGAGTGCGTCGACGTGTGGACCACCTCGCCCTCGCGCGCCCACGCCCGCATGATCGGCTCGGGCGCCACGCACGCGGAGATGGGCAGCCCGCCGCCGAGCCCCTTGCCGAAGCAGAGGATATCGACCGGCGCCCCGAGCTCTCCCGTCCGCGTCATCGCCCCCGAGCGACCGAGGCCGGTCCAGATCTCGTCCGCGATCACGAGCGCCCCGTGCCGGTGCGCCGCTTCGCAGACCGCGCGCAGGAACGCGTCGGGTGGGACGACGCAGCCGCCCCGCCCGAGGATCGGCTCGAGGAGGACCGCGCCGACGTCGCCCCCGCGCAGCGCGAGCTCGACGGCGTCGACCGAGCGCGCGGCGCCCGCCTCGTCGCGTGGGTAGGGCGCGAACGTCACGCGCCGGTTGAGCTGCTCCGCGAAGGGCGACCGGTAGCTCTCGCGCAGCCCGCACGCCGCGAGCGGCGCGTACCCGAGCCCGTGGTACGCGCCCTCGAACGCGACGAGCCCCGGCCGTCCCGTCGAGAGCGCCGCCGTCTTGACGGCCGCGGTGATCGCGTCGCTGCCGCTCTGGCCGAGCAGCGCCATGGGCGAGGGCCCGGGGTGCAGCGCCGCGAGGCGCTCCAGCAGGGCGATCTTCACGTCGGCCGAGTACACGTCGCCGAGCGCGAGGGTCAGCCGCGACAGCTGCTCCTCCGCCGCACGCCGCACCGGCGCCGCCGAGTGGCCGAGCAGCAGCGCGCCGAAGCCGGCGCACAGGTCGACGTAGCGGTTCCCGTCGACGTCGCAGACGTTCGCGCCGCGCCCGTGCGACAGCACGATCGGCAGCATGTCGGCGCCGCTCTTCTGCGCCCGCGCCTCGCGCCGCCGGCCGAACGCCGGGCACTCGACGCGCTCGAGGCGCTCGAGGGCGCTCCGCGACAGGGGACCAGGCGGCGTCGACAGGATCGCGGGCAGCTCAGCGCCGCTGCCCGCGTCCGGCGCCGCCGGCAGCGGCAGATCGCTGTTCGGCATCGTCCTTCCTCCGCCGGAACCTAGCGCGCCCGCGGGCGGCTGCTCAGGCGCACACCCGGTTTCTTCCGCTGTTCTTCGCGTGGTAGAGGCGCTCGTCCGCGCGCTTGATGAGGTCGTTCGCGGTGCGATCACCCTCCTGGAGGAGCGCCACGCCGACGCTGATCGTCACGCGGATGCTGTCGGCCTGGAACACGAACAGGTGCTCCGCGACCTTTTGACGCAGGGTCTCGCCGAGGGCCGCCGCGCCCTCGATGGACGTCTCCGGCAGGATGATGGCGAACTCCTCGCCGCCGTAGCGCGCGAAGACCTCGTCGCGGCGAATGCGGCTCTGCACGATGCGCGCGACCTCCTTCAGCACGAAGTCGCCGGCCAGGTGGCCGTGGACGTCGTTGATGCGCTTGAAGTGGTCGATGTCGAACAGGAGGATCGCGAGGTCCCGCTCGTGGCGGCGGCCGCGGATGATCTCGCGCTCGAGCGCCTCGTAGAGGTAGCGCTTGTTGTGGATCTGCGTGAGACCATCGATGATGGTCATCCGGTAGATCTCTTCGTGGTATTGCGCCTCCACGTCGGCGCCGGACAGGAACTTGAAGATCGTGGGGCCGATCTTCACCCGGTCTCCGTTCTTCAGCACCACCTCGCGGGAGATCTGCTCATCGTTGCAGTACGTCCCGTTGGTGCTCCCATCGTCGACGACCATCCAGGCGTTCGGCCGCTGCTCGAAATGGGCGTGCCTTCGTGACACGGAGTCGCCGTCGAGCACGATGTGGTTGTCCGCGCCGCGACCGACCCGCGTCGGGTTGTTCTCCAGCACGAACCGCTTGCCGAGCAGCGTGGGCTCCTTCGTGTAGATCACGACCAGGCAGTCGGTCGTGTTCTTGCTGCCGCCGCCCGGTGGGGGCTGGACCACCTGCGTTACACGAGTCTTTTCGTCGAAGTCACTCACGCGCGCTCAGCCCAACCCGTCGTGCGACCTAGCCTCGACATCGTTCGAGCTCTTCCCGAGACGGAACCTACCCGGGCGTGGCTCTTCGGTCGCGATGCAACGGTTCGATATGCCCTAGCTCGCCCAACGTCAAAGCGTACTGACATGCCCCGACTCCCGTCAAGACGGCCATCCGGGCGGAGCCGTCTTCAGTGCTTCCTCCGCCTTCCCGACCCGACAAGGGCCTACGTCGCCCTCTGCGCTCCGTCGCGCTCGTTGCGCTCGTCGCGCCCTTCCACGTTCTCGGCTTGTTCCCCGCACGCCGTCCGCCCCTCGCCGCCGTTTGCCGCCGCTCACGCGGCGCCCCGCACCGCCGGTGCTCGCCGATGCGCCTTGTGGGGCGCTGTGCGCTGCTATCGCAGTTGACGCCCCATCTCTTTCCTCTTGTGCAGCCCGAGCTGCCGAGGACGCGGGTCTCTCTATGCGTTTCCCGAGCGCGCCGCCACCCGTCCGGCGAGCGATTGAGCCGGCAAGGGAGAGAATGGTTCGCTGGAACACGATGTGTCTGTTCGCCTGGCATGTCCGCGTTCTGCGGGGACGAGGCTCTGTGAGTTCTGCCTCAAAACCATGGCGCATCACAACGCTGAACTGAGCGAAGCGGAACGCAGCGGACCGGAACCGTGCGAAGCGGAACGGAGCGAAGCGGCACGGAACGGAGCTGCATCGGAGCGAAGCGGCACGGAACGGAGCTGCATCGGAGCGAAGCGGCACGGAACGGAGCTGCACCGGAGCGGAACCGAGCGAAGCCGAGCAGAACGGCGTGAAGCGGCGCGGAACGGAGCGGAACGGAGCGGAACCGAGCGGAACGGAGCGGAACCGCGTGCGCCGCGACCGCGCAGCGGCCCCGCCAGCGTGCCGGTTAGTTGACTTGGCACACAGGGTGCGTAGGATAGACCTGCGTCGCGGCGGAGACCTTCCCCCCCCAGGTCCGTCGCGGCGTTTTTCTTTTCAGGCTGCCGTGCCCATCTCCAGGCCGCGGCACGACAGCGCGCGAGGGGTGGACACCGCGCTGGCGCGTCGGTCAGGCGAGCGACGACAGCGTCGCGCGCAGCTCGCCGCCGTCGAATACCCAGAGCTCGCCCGGTCGTCCCGTGGTCCAGGTCTCGTTCGCGGTGAGCGGGCTCGTCGCGACCACCGCGATCCGATCCTTCGGGGTCGTGACGGCCGAGAAGTCGACGCGGACATCGTCGTCCAGGAGCGTCGCGATGCCGAAGGGGGCCTTGCGGATGATGTGACAGAGCCGGGTTGCGCAGCGGGCGAAGAGGTGGCGCCCGTCGCCGAGCAGGAAGTTGAACGTGCCGTCCTGGCCGAGCTCGCCGCCGAGCGCCGCGATCGCCTCCCAGAGCTCGCTGGGCCGGCGCGGATAGCCGGGGAACGAGCTGCGGAGGCCCTCTAGCAGGTAACAGAAGGCGTGCTCGCTGTCGGTCGTTCCGATGGGGTTGAAGCGGCCCAGCGCGCGACGCCGGACGCGAGGGAGCGTGCCGTTGTGCGCGAAGACCCAGTGGCGTCCCCAGAGCTCGCGCACGAACGGGTGCGTGTTGGCGAGAAGCACGTCGCCGCGGGTACGGCGCCGGATGTGGCCGATCGCGAGCAGCGTCTTGATGGGCGTCTCGCTGAGGAATCGCGCCAGCGGGCTCTCCGCGGCGGGGCTCGGATCGAGGAACACGCGCGCGGCGCGCCCCTCGAAGAACGCGAGGCCCCAACCGTCAGCGTGGGGACCGGTGCGGCCGCCCCGGTGCCGGAGGCCGTTGAACGAAAAGACGATGTCTGTGGGGACGTTGCACTCCATCCCGAGGAGCTCGCACATGCTCGCGGCTGGACCATATCACCCCGGGAGGGGGTCTGAGATCTCGACGGTGAGGCGCCGATGCGGCTTCTTCATCAGGGCCAGGCAGCGGCGCGGCCTCGCTCCTCGTCGCACGATCCTGGTCAGCGGCGCGATGCGCTGGCGCGGCGCGATGCGCTGGCGCGGCGCGATGCGCCGGCGCGGCCTGGCGCCCGCCGCGCGATCCCGGTCGACGCCGCGGCGCGATGCGCGGCGTCAGCGATCCGGCTCGCCCTGGAGCGACGCGCGCGGGATGGAGTGGACGAGATCGATGACCGCCTTGACCGTATCGACCGGCGTCTCCGGGATGATGCCGTGGCCGAGGTTGAAGATGTGCCCGGCGCGCCCGCCGGCCTCCGCGAGCACCGCGCGCGCGCGGCGCTCGGCGACGGCGCGCGGCGCGCAGAGCAGCAGCGGATCGAGGTTGCCCTGCACCGCACGATCGTACCCGATGCGCTGCCACGCCTTGTCGAGCGGCGTGCGCCAGTCGACGCCGATCACCGTGCCGCCGGCGTCGCGCTGCGCCTCCAGGAGCGCCCCCGTGTTCGTGCCGAAGTGGATGACCGGGACCCCGGTCGCCTCGAGGTCGCGGAGGATGTGCCGCACGTGCGGCTGCACGTGCTCGCGGTAGTCGTCGATCGAGAGCGAGCCGACCCACGAGTCGAACAGCTGCACCGCCTGGGCGCCCGCGGCGACCTGAGCGCGCAACAGGCGGCGGACGACCTCCGAGATCTTGCCCATCAGCGCCGACCACGCCTCGGGGTCGCTCCACATCAGCTGCTTCGTGAGCCGGTAGTCGCTCGACTTGCCCCCCTCGACCAGGTAGCTCGCCATGGTGAACGGCGCGCCGGCGAAGCCGATGAGCGGCGTCTTGCCGTCCAGCTCCTTGCGGATGAGGCGCACGGCGTCGAGCACGTAGCCGAGGCCCTCCTCGGGCTCGAACACCCGCAGCCGTTCGATGCCGGCCCGATCGCGCACGGGCTCGTGGATCACCGGGCCCTCGCCCTTCGCGAACTCGAAGGGGGCGCCCATCGGCTCGAGCGGCAGCAGGATGTCCGCGAAGAGGATCGCCGCGTCCATCCCGAGCCGCAGCGGCTGGAGCGTCACCTCGAGCGCGAGCTCGGGCGTCTTGCAGATCTCGAGGAGCGTGTACTTCTTCCTGAGCTCCCGGTACTCGGCCATGTACCGGCCGGCCTGGCGCATGAACCACACGGGCGTGACATCGGTCGGCTCTCGCCGGCAGGCGCGCAGGAAGCGATCGTGCATGGAAGGCTCCAGGAGGGGCCGACGGGACGCCGTCGGGACGCCCCTTCATGTCC
Source organism: Sorangium sp. So ce363 (assembly GCF_051520435.1). NCBI lineage: Bacteria > Pseudomonadati > Myxococcota > Polyangiales > Polyangiaceae > Sorangium > Sorangium sp. So ce363. Next base: position 11,975,711 of record NZ_CP150333.1, read on the forward strand.
GTTCAGCCATCGCCCGGCAATGGGTTTCAGCCCTTCGCCCGCACGTGGGTCGCCGGGAGCGCGGCGCGGCCCGGCACGAGGCGGCCCGGTCGAGGGGGCGGACCCAAGCGTCGGCTCCCCCGCCGTGTAGACTAGGAGTCTATGGCGCGTCCCTCCCGACCTCCCGGCTTTGACATGACGTACAGGCCCGAGAAGCGCATCGCGTTTGGGCCGCCGCTGAAGGAGCGCCTCCCGGCGCTGCTTTACCTGACCTTCGCCCTCGGCGTCTCGGCGGTGATCTTCTACGGCCAGAACGCTCCCTCGAGCTCCCGGATCTTCCAGTACGTCGTCGAGGGCGATCGCCACCGGCTCGTCTCCTCCAGCGTGTGCGCCATCGTCCTGTGCGCGAGCGCGCTGGCGATGGTGCTGCGCGAGCAGATGCGGGGGGTCGTCGTGCACCCGGAAGGGATCGAGCTGCGCGAGCTGCTCACCTTCGGCGTGCCGCGCGTGCGGCGCTTCGCCTGGTCGCAGATCGACCGGATGGCGGTGCCCTCCGCGCAGGCGAGCGCCGGCGGCGCGGCGGCGGTCAGCGGGACCGTGCCGGCGAGCAACATCCGGCTCGATCTCTGGGATGGGTCCCGCACCTGGCTGCCGGACGTCGGAGACAAGATCGCGCTGTCGGTGATGCTGGAGCGGGTCGCCCTGGCGCGGGCGATCCCGATCGAGGGGGGGACCGGGCTGATGGACGATCTCGGGAACCCCCTTCAGGACGACGGCTGAACGCGCCTAGCGCGCGCTCGCCCCGGCCTTCCGCTGCGCGAACTCCTCGCGCACGCCCTGCCGCAGCTCGGGATCGAGCAGGAGATCCGCGCACGTCATCGCCATGGCCTTGGCGGCGATCAGCATCGAGTCCTGGCCGGCGGGGCTCGCGGCGCGCGCGGCGAACGCGTGCTGGTGGCAGGTCGTCTCTCCCTTGCCGCAGATCGCGATCCACGGATGGATGGCGGGGAGCGCGTGGGACACGTCGCCCATGTCGGTCGAGCCGGTGCCGACGGCGGGGTCCATCTCGAGCGGCGAGCGGCCGAGGGCGCGCAGGTGCTCGCCGAAGCGGCGCGCCATCTTCCGGTTGTTGACCATGTTCTTGTAGCCCCCCTGATCGACGAGCGTGAGCTCGGACCCGCTCGCCATGGCCGCGCCGCGGGCGCAGCGCTCCACGATCGCCCGCACGCGGGCGAGCTCCTCGGTGTCGAGGGCGCGGACCGAGAACTCGGCGACGGCGAGCTCCGGGATGATGTTGACCGCCTGACCGCCGTTCTTGATGAACCCGTGCACCCGCACGCCGTCGCGGAAGTGGACGCGCTGGCCGTCGATCAGCCGGAAGGTGTCGAGGCAGGCCGTGAGCGCGCTGTTGCCGTCCCACGGCGCGAGCGCGGCGTGCGACGGCTTGCCGCGGAACTGGAGCTCGAGCCAGGCGCTGGCCAGCGTGTCGTGCGCGAGCAGGTCGCGATCGAACGGGTGGAACATCATCGCGGCGTCGACGCCCTCGAAGGCGCCCGCCTCGAGCAGCCTGATCTTGCCGCCGCCCCCCTCCTCGGCGGGCGTCCCGACCAGATCGATGGTGCCGGCCACGGCGTCCTTCTGCCGCGCCAGCGCGAGGAACGCGCCGAGCGCACCCGCCGCGATCAGGTTGTGCCCGCAAGCGTGGCCGATCTCCGGGAGCGCGTCGTACTCGGCGAGGATGGCGAGGTGGGGACCCCCGCCGCGCCCGATGCGCGCGCGGAGCGAGGTGGGCATGCCGGCGAGCCCCCGCTCGACCTGGATGCCGCGCTTCTCGACGGCCTCGGCGAGCCAGGCCGCGGCCCTGTGCTCCTCGAAGCGGAGCTCGGGGTTCGCGTGGATGCGCGCGGCGATCTCGCGGAGGTCCGGGGAGAGGTCGTCGATGTCACGCTGGATGCGGCTCGGGTCGAGGTTCATAGCGGCGAGCGATACTACTCTGGATCCGCGCGGCTCGCCCGGGCCATGGTGGCGCTGGCGGAGGAGCTCCGCCGACGCCGCCCGGTGGTGACGCTCGCGCGCTCGCGCGCTCGCGCGCCGCCACGCTGTCGGGACTTCTCATGGAGCCAGGACCCTCGAATGCACGGACCGCGCTGTTCTCCGCTCCTCTTCTGCTTCTGCTTCTGCTTCTGCCCCTGCCTCGCGGCGGCGCTCGCGCTCGCTGCCTGCGACGCGGCCCCACGCGCGCGCCAGGAGGCCGGGCCGGCCGCCTCGAGCGCAGCGCCTCTGCCGGCCCAGGCCGCTCCGCCGCAGGCCGGGCCCGCCCGCGTCGCGGTCGAGGCGAGGGCGATGGGCACGAGCCTGCTCCTCGCCGCCTACACGAGCGAGGCGATGGATGAGGCGGCGATCAGGGCCCGGCTGGACAAGGCGATCGCCGAGATCCGCAGGCTCGAGGGGCTCATGACGACCTGGCGGCCGGACAGCGAGCTGTCGCGGGTCAACGCGGCGGCCGGGAAGGGCGCGGTGGAGGTGAGCCCGGAGTCTCTTGCCGTGATCGAGAAGAGCCTCTGGATCAGCGAGCGCTCCGAGGGGGTCTTCGACGTCACCTTCGAGGCGATGCACGGGCTCTGGAAGTTCGACGAGGACATCGACGACAACGTGCCGCGCAAGGAAGACGTCGAGCGGGCGCGCGCGCTCATCGATCACAGGCAGATCAAGATCGATCGCGCGCGGCGCACGGTGATGCTCGGGAAGCCCGGGATGCGGATGAGCCTCGGCGGGATCGCGAAGGGCTACGCCGTCGACGCCGCGGCGCGGGTGCTGCGCGTGGAGGGGTTGACGTCGTTCTTCGTGCAGGCCGGCGGTGACCTGTACATCGCCGGAAAGAAGCCGGACGGGTCGCCGTGGAGGGCAGGGGTGCGGGACCCGCGCGGCAAGGACGCGAACGACTACTTCGCGATGATCGAGGTGGAGGACCACGCCTTCTCCACGGCGGGCGACTACGAGCGGAGCTTCATCAAGGACGGCAGGCGCTATCACCACATCATCGATCCGCGGACCGGATTCCCGGCGACCGGGAGCCGGAGCGTGACCATCTGGGCAAAGGACGCGCTGACCGCGGACGCCGTCGATGATGCGGCGTTCATCCTGGGGGCCGAGAAGGGGCTCGCGCTCGTCGAGTCGATCGAGGACTGCGGCGCGGTGATCGTCGACCGGAACAACAAGGTGTGGGTGTCGAAGCGGCTGGAGGGCAAGGTCGAGGTGCTGCGGCAGCCGACCGATGGGCTGTAGTGGTCTCGGCCCTGAGGCTAGGTTTTAGGTGTTGCGCTTTGCGTGTGGAGCCAATCGTGCTCTCGGAAACTTGCGGCGTGCGCGCGCTTTCCGAGGAGCTTCGGGCCATCAAACATCAAGACGAATTCAATGTTGCAATTGCCCTTCTCAACGAGGGAGATGTCGATGCATCTGCTGGAGATTTTATTTTTGCAGATGCCAGGTGCCGCGAAGCGATAATCGTCGCTACGCAGCAGAGCGCCTCGACGAGCCCCGATCTGATCCCGGATGCGGCCGCCGCCTTGGCGAGCGCCTCCACGCGCACGGGTTCAGGCGCAGGAGCCGCCTGCGATGTGCGGCGTTTCAGCCTTCGAAGAGCTCGTCCAGTGTCCCGGCCGTGAGGATCCGCTCGGCCCATACCGCGAGCCGCTCCCCGGACGCAGCGAGGACCTGCTCCCGCCTCGCCTCGGGCACTTCTCCGAACCGCGCCCGGAGTTGGCGCAGCAGCACGGCTCGCTGGCCCTCGTCGAGCCCCGCGCGCCGCCCCTCATCGAGCGCTGCCTTTCGCTCGCGGGCCTTGATGGCCTCGATTTCAGGATTGCCCTTGCGCTCCAGCGCGCGGACGACCTCGCGCTCGGCCGCCGCGCCGTCGAGCAACGCGCGGACGGGGATCGGACGGATCAAGCACGGATCCTCGATGGTCGCGTCAGGCGCGAGCGGCACGAACCGCCCCTCAGCCGCCGACCACTCGGCGATCTCGTCACGCTTGACGAAGATGACGAAGACGCGGCGCACGCCCCGGGCGACGAGATCCTCGGCCTTCTCGCGCGCGTCCCGCATCGACTGCTCGTTGACGATCTCGAACGAGAGCTCCTCCAGATACCGGCGCCCGGTCGCCGGATCGGTCCCCGCCCTGCGAATGGAGAGGTCGGTGGCGAAATCCGAGCTCTCGGCGACGCGGGTGATGAGATCGGCCGCGCCGATGTAGCCGGGCCGAAGGTGCGGCGCGATCAGGAAATCCAGCCGCACCTGCTGCTCGGCGTGCGGCTCGAGCGCAGGCGCCGCGACGACCTTGCGCCCACGGATCAGCTCGTCGCGCGTCACCTCGGGCGCCACGAGGTGCTCATCGACGGCCGGGAAATGCGCCCGCTGCGGCTCCGCGGGCGGGAGCCTCACCGCCGCGCCGCCCCGGGCGGCCGGGGCGAGCAGGAGCGCGGCGCCGGTCGGCTTGGGATCCATGCGGACAAGGCTAGCACGAAGGCAGTCACACGAGCTTCGCCGCCGGGCCAGTGCGCGCCGCGGGGCCGCTCCCAGAGCGAGCAGAGGCGCGCCGTCACCGCCGGTCGCTGCCCTCACCGCCCCTTGTAGACCGGCTTCCGCTTCTCGGCGAACGCGCGCAGCGCCTCCAGCCGATCCTCGCTGCGCAGCGTCTCGTCGTAGTGGACCCGCTCGATCTCGAGCCCGAGCGAGAGCGGCACGTCATAGCCGTCGTCGATCGCCCCGAGCGCCGCGGCCTGCGCGATGGGCGCGCCGCTCGCGATCGGCTCGATCCACGCGATCGTGTCGTCGACCACCGGCGTCCCCTCGGGCGACACCCGGTTCACGAGGCCCCAGGCGAGCGCCTCGGGCGCGGTGAGCTTCCTGCCGAGCAGGATCATCTCCTTCGCCCGCGCCTCGCCGACGACCCGCGGCAGCCGCTGCGTGCCGCCCGCGCCCGGGATGATGCCGAGCGACGTCTCCGGCAGCGCGAGCTCGGCGTGCGGCGCCGCCACCCGGAGATCGCAGATCAGCGCGAGCTCCAGCCCCCCGCCGAACGCGACGCCGTTGATCGCCGCGATCACCGGCTTCGGGCTCCGCGCGAGCACCCCGAGGTCGGTCCGGTACAGGCCCACCTGGCGACGGACGTCGTCGGGGCTCATGCCCTGCCGCTCCTTGAGGTCGGCGCCCGCGCAGAACGCCTTGTCACCGGCGCCCGTGATCACGATCGCGCGCACCTCCGGGTCGTCCACGAGCTCGCGCCCGAGGCGGCCGAAGGCGAGCAGCGCGTCCCGGGAGAGCGCGTTGCGGCGATCCGCCCGATCGATGGTGAGCACCGCGACCGCGCCGCGCCGGTCGAGCTTCACGGGAGTGGCTTCCGACATGGAGCCTGCCTAGCCGACCGCGGCGGCGCGGCAAAGAGGCTCGCTCACTTGGCGTCGGCCGCCTTCTTGGCCTTGGTGCTCGCCGCCTCGAGCTTGCCAAGCCGCGCCCTGATCTCCGCGTTGTCGCGGCGCAGCGCCTCGAGCTCGTCCCGCAGCCGGTCGAGCTCGCGCTTGCCCGCCCCGCCCAGGTCGCGGAGCACCTCGCGGATCCGACGCCGCACCCGCCCGTCGAGATCGCGGTCGAGCTGCCGCTGGAGCGCGCCACGCGCCCGGCCGTCGCCGAGATCGCCCAGCGCCCGCGCGACGTCGACCCGGAGGTACGGATCCGGCTGATCGAGGAGCTCCTCGAGGAGCTCGCGCGTCCGCCGATCGCTGGAGAGCTTCGGCAACGCCATGATCGCCGCCCGCCGCCCCCGCGTCGGGACGCCGTAGCGCGTGCGGGCCGTCAGGTGCGGCACGGCGCGCTCGTCCCGCAGGTTGGCCAGCCCGTCGATCACGCCGCAGCGGATGACCTCGCCCCACGAGGGGCGATCCAGGAGATCGACCAGCGTCTCGAACCCCGAGCTCTGCCGCGTGGCCCCGAGCGCGCGCGCCGCCTCGGCCTGCACCAGGTAGCTCGCGTCGCGCAGGGCGAGCTTGCCGAGGACCTCCGCCGCCTTGGCCGACCGGAAGCTGCCGAGCGCGCTCGCGACCGCCCGGCGCACCTTCGGGTGCTCCACGCCCGCGCTGCCCTCGAGCAGCGCGAACGCCGCGCTCGACTGGAGCGCGCCGAGCGCGGCCGCGGCCGCGGCGCGCACCCCCCAGAACTCGCTCGCGTCCGAGAGCGACTGCCCGAGCGCCCGCGCCGTCGGCGGGTCGTCCCGCCGAGAGAGCGGCTTCGCGGCGAGCATGCGGCCGCGCGCCGTGGGCGCGTGGGCGAGCTGCGCCCGCAGGAGATCGCCGGGCGCGTCGACCCGGACCTCGCCCAGGATCCTGAGGTCCGGATCCACCACCACGAAGCGAGGCCGCCGCGGGAGCGGGATGACGAAGGTGTGCGCCGCCTGATCCACGCGCCGCACCTCGCGCCGCGTGATCGAGCCCTTGCCCTCCGTGAAGCCGAAATCGAGCACCAGGTCGAACGCGAAGACGGGCGGCGTCGAGGCGTCCGGCTGGAGCGCGTGCTCCCGGCTGGGCTGCCCGGCCGCCTGCGCCTGCTTCACCGTCACGGTGCACTGGTCGCCCTCGATCTCGATCTTCACGTCGAGCTCGGGGTGCCCGGCGCGGAAGACCCACTGCTCGAAGAAGCGCTCCAGCGATTTGCCGCTCACGTCCTCGAGCGCGCGGGCGAGATCCCGTGTCTCCACGACCCCGCGCGCGTGGCGCGTCAGGTAGGTGCTCACCCCGCGCCAGAAGAGCTCGTCTCCGAGCTCCCGGCGGAGCAAGTGGAGCACGAGCCCGCCCTTCTCGTAGAGGTGTCGATCGAAGACGTCGAGCGGCGCGTCGTAGTCCTGACAGACGATTGGCCGCCGGTAACGCCCGCGCGCCTCGCCAAGGTACGAGTCGAGATCGGCCTTCAGGCCGTGATCGTACTCGTCGGCGCCGAGGTGGTGCTCCCGATAGACGTGCTCCATGAACGTCGCGAATCCCTCGTTGAGCCAGCCGTGCGACCAGTCGCGGCAGGTCACCAGATCGCCGAACCACTGGTGCGCGAGCTCGTGGGCGATGAGATCGTCCGACGAGATGTCGAGCGCCGCCCGCTCGTCGAGCAGGATGTGCTCGTACATCGTGGTGGCGGTCGTGTTCTCCATCCCTCCGAAGATGAAGTCGCTCACCACCACCTGCGCGTAGCGGCGGAAGGGATACTTGACGCCGAGCTTCTCGCTGAAGTGGTGGATCATGTCCGGCGTGCGCGCGAACGTGCGGCGGCCGTCCTCCTCGCGCCCCTTCGGCACGAAGTACGCGAGCGGGACGTCGAGCGCCGCGTCGTCGATGCGGGCGAACTCGCCCGCCACGAGCGTGAACAGGTAGCTCGGGTGAGGCTCGTCCAGCCGGTAGTGATAGACGCCCTCCTTCTGCGATCTCGCGTCGCTCGCGAGCTCGCCGTTCGACAGGCAGTACCAGCCCGGCGGCACCTGCGCGCGGAGCTCGGTCGTCTGCTTGATATGGGGCTTGTCGATGCACGGGAAGATGTGGCGCGCGTCCTCGTCCTGACACTGCGTCCAGACCTGGCGCGGGCGGTCGGGGACGTGCTCGTCCGGCTGGAGGAAATAGATCCCCCGGCGCGGCGTCGCCCGGTACCGGACCAGGATCGACACCTCGGCCTCGTCGAGCGGCACGGCGACGCGGATCGTCTCGCCGTCGTACGTGTGCTCGGCCGGGTGGAACGCGCCGCTCGCCGCCTTGCCCGCGCCGCGCTTGGGCTTCGCGGCGCGGCCGGCCCCGGCGCTGATCTCGACCGCCTCGAGGTCGAAGCCGATCGCGTCGAGCGCGATCTCGCGCGCGCCGGGGTCGACGCGGACCGCGTCGAGCCGCGCCGTGCCGCGGATCGAGCGCGCCTCGACGTCGAGGGCGAGATCGAGGGCGATGTGCCGGATCGTGAAGGGGCGCGAGCGCTCGTAGACGCGCCTCGTCCCGGCCAGCGTGAAGGGCCGCGACGCGGCCGCGAACTCGGACGACGACAGCACGGAGCCGCAGGCGCAGCGCGAGTGGAGCCGGTACTCTATGGACATCTCCGCGGAGTTTCCCCGCGCGGCGCCCGGCGCTGCAAGCAAGAACTCGTGCGCGGGGGCGGGCCGCCGGGCAGATCAGCCCGTCTTGAGGCCGTCGAGCACCTCGAGCGCCAGCTCGTACTTGCCGAGAGGCGGCATCAGGTAGGCCCCCTGCACCCGGTCGCGCACCGAAAAGAGCATCTCGCGGGCGATCTTCACCCCCTCCTTGCGCGCCTCGGGGCCGGCCGGCACCTTGCGCATGCGCTCGCGGATCTCCTCCGGGATCTGCATGCCGGGCACCTCGTTGTGGAGGAACTCGGCGTTCTTGTGGCTGACCAGCGGCAGCACGCCGACGAGCACCGGCATCCCCAGGTGATCGATGCGCCGCAGCACCTTCTCGAGCAGATCCTGGTGGAAGACCGGCTGGGTCATGATGATGTCGGCGCCCGCCGCGCGCTTCCGTTCCAGACGCGCGATCTCCTTGTCGAGGTCCTGGGCGCCGGGCTCGAGCCCCGTGGCGAGCAGGAACGACGTCTTGCCGCCCGGGATCGGCTTGCCGGCCGGGTCGAGGCCGCGGTTCATCGTGCTCGCCATGTGGAGCAGCCCGATGGAGTCGAGGTCGTAGACGGCGGTCGCCTCCGGGTAGTCGCCGACCTTCGGCGGATCGCCCGTGATGATGACGAGGTTCTTGATGCCGATCGCGTGGGCGCCGAGCAGGTGCGCCATCTGGCCGATGAGGTTCCGGTCGCGGCCGCAGACGTGCAGGATCGGCTCGATGCCGTAGCGCTGGACCAGCAGCGAGCAGAAGGCGAGGTTCGTCATCCGCGCCGTGGCGCGCGGGCCGTCGGCGACGTTCACGACGTCGACGCCGCTGTCGATGAGCATCTTCGCGGCGCTCAGCGCGCTCTCGGGGTTCAGGCCCGGCGCCGGGTTCACCTCGACGGAGACCACGAACTTGCCCGCGGCGATCTTCGCCGCGAGGGGGCTCCGCTCGCCGAGCGGCGTGGGCTCGAGCCCCGTGGGCGCGTCCATCGTGATGTGCGGGCGCGCGGCGACCTCGGGCGCGGCGCCGCCCCGGAGCATGCGGGCCGACTTGGCCATCCACCGGACGTGCTCCGGCGTGGTCCCGCAGCAGCCCCCGATCATCGCCGCGCCGGCCTGGATCATGCGGCGGGCGAAGACGTCGAAGTACTCGGGCGTCGCCATGTAGAGCTGGCGGCCGTCGACCGTGCGCGGCAGGCCCGCGTTCGGCTGCACGCAGAGCGGGAGCCCTGCGGTCGCCATCCGCTCCGCCATCGCGAGCGACAGCTGCGGGCCGTCGCCGCAGTTGACGCCGAGCAGCTCGACCCCCCAGTCCCGCAGCGTCCGCGCGACGCGCTCCGGCTCGCTGCCGTCCGCCGCGACGCCGCTCGTGTCGAACGTCATCGACGCGAGGACCGGGAGCCCCGGCGCGGCCGACCGCGCCGCGTCGATGGCGAGCTTGATCTCGTCAAGATGTCGAAATGTTTCAAGGATCAGGAGGTCCGCGCCGCCCTCGGCGAGCGCGCCGGCCTGCTCGGCGAACGTGGCGGACGCGGCGGCGAGGTCGTCGCGCGTGGCGACGCCGGGCACGAGCCCCGTCGGGCCGATCGAGCCGGCGACGTACGCGTCGCCGCCCGCGATCTCGCGCGCGAGGCGCGCGCCCGCGAGGTTGAAGTTGCGGACCTCGTTGACGAGCCCGTACCGCTCGAGCCGGAACCTGTTCGCGCCGAAGGTGTTCGTCTCGATGACGTTCGCGCCCGCCGCGACGTACTCGGCGTGGATCTTCTTCACGAGATCGGGGCGCGCGACGTTCAGCTGCTCGAAGTTCTGGGTGACGAACACCCCGCGCTCGTAGAGTAGCGAGCCCATCGCGCCGTCGAACACGAGGATCGAACGCCGGAGCGCGTCGAGGAACGGGGCCTCTGGTCTCGTGCGGGACATGGGGCGCATCGTAGGGGCGCTCCGGCTTCTCAGGAAGGGGGGCTCGACGCGGTTGACGGCGCGGCGAGGATCTCGGTAGGGCAGTTCTCGAGATGAGCACGCCCCGATGGCTTCAAGCATTCGCCCTGGCGGTCTCCGCCGCTGCTCCGCTCCTCGCCGTCCCTTCCGAGGCGCACGCCTGGCATCCGCCGGTGCACCGCTCGGACGCAGGCGTGGATCTCTACCTGTGGAGCGCCCGTGATCTCGGCACCTCGCTCGCCGCCGTCCCGTTCGTGCAGTTCGAGCCGTCGCCGGATCTGTTCATCAACCTGAAGTTCCCGCTGGCGCTCTCGTTCGACGGCCCGGGGGACTTCGAGGATCCGGGCCGCCAGTCGCGCGCCGCGCTCGGCAACCCGACGTTCACGCTCTACTACTCGGACATTGCCCGCAAGCTCACGTGGTACGCGGGCGGCCGCGCCGGGCTGCCGCTCGGCGCGGTCGACGGCTACGACTGGCACGTGGCCAGGGGCTTCAGCGCGTCGGCGATGGCCTATTACGATCTGCACCTCTGGGCGGCGAACGCGCTCCCGGTCGGCGGCCTGGGCGGCATCGAGTACCGCTTCGGGAGGTCCTTCGTGCTCCGGGCGGGCGGGGACCTCACGTTCTTCATCCCGGTGGGGGACGGCGTCCGGCGCGGCTTCATCGACGACTCCGACGATCTCGAGGCGGTGTTCCAGGCCAAGGTCGAGCCCGAGCTCCAGAGCCGCTCCGGCTTCGGCGGCGGCGTGGCGCTCCAGACGGTGTGGGTGCCGTCGTCGGTCTACGACGATCAGGGGCAGGTCTCGCTGCTGCCGTATTTCGTGTACGACAGCCAGAAGACCTTCTTCATGCGGGCCGGCCTGCTCTTCGCGCTGGACGCGCCGCTCGGGCCCGCGTTCGACCGGGGGCGGGTAACGTCCCTCTATCTGCAGTTCGGCGGGCACATCGACTAGCGTGCCGGGCGGTTCGAGAGAGCGAGAGATGAGCCGGACATGACCCGTCGCCGTGCCATCGCCTGGGGCGCCGCCGCCGTCGGCGTGCTGGCCCTCGTGCTCGTCTGGCTCAAGCTCAACCAGTTCCCGCCGGACACGACGCCCGAGGGCGCCTATCTCCGCATCGCGTACAGCATCGGCGTCAGCGATCCGCGCGCGTGCTTCTCGTACCTCGAGGACCGGGCGCAGCACGCGGCGTACACCATCCGCGACTACCGGCGGAAGGCGAGCGAGCGGATCGAGGCGAGCTACCCGGAGCCGGAGCGCGCGCGCCTGCTGGAGCAGTACCGCGCGCACGCGATGGCCGAGGACGGGGCGGACGTGTGGGTCGACATGGCCACGAAGCAGGGCTTCATCGCGCGCCTCCGGCGCGACCTGTCCGGCATCGGGAAGGTGGAGGTGACGGGCGAGCGGGCCACGGTCGAGACGGCGCGCGGAACGCGGTACCCGTTCCGGCGGCGCGACAACGGCATCTGGGGGCTCACGCTGTTCACCGCGGACCTCGTGGCCGAGGCCGAGCGGGCCGCGCGGGACTGGGACGTCGTGGAGAAGGCCGCGCTCGATTACGAGCGGGGGCGGTGATCTGGCCATCCCGGCCGCTCGATGGCGCCGCCGAGGCCGAGCTGGTCGAGAAAGGCCGACAGATCGCCTCCTTCCGCGTCCTCGCTGACGTGCGTCGATTCTATGCGCTGGCGCATGCGTTCTAGTCGAGCGCCTCGAAGGAGGTTATTCAGCCGGACCGGGAAGAAGGCAGCAGGAACCGGCGAGGACAGGACGAGAAGCTGAACGGCAACGAGCTGTAAGCGGAGCTACGCGCAACGCTATCGGCGTCATCGACGGCGCCGACCGTGATCGCGGGAGGAGCATGAGCGCCATCCTGGGCCTCCCCGATCCGACGGCGCGACCATGTTGGGGAGGTGGATGATGACGGACACGCAGAACACGATTGAAGCGATGCGCGCAGAGCTCGGAGTGCTCAAGGCACGCGCCGAGATGCTCGAGGCCCTCATGGCTGGCATGCACGGCATCGTGGTGGAGCTCCAGCGCGAGCGAGGCACGGACACATTCCGAACCGGGCTCGTGGGCGGCATCGGAGTGCAGTCGCTGCTGGGCTATTCCGTCGCCGAGGTCGTGGCTCAGCCCGATTTCTGGATGACGATCATCCATCCGGACGATCGCGATTGGGTGAGGGCAGAGCATGCAGCACTCGTACCGGGCGGCGAGATTCATCTGCGCCCCTATCGGCTCCTACGGAAGGACGGGTCCGAGGTCTGGGTGGAGTCCCACCTCATGTTCCGCGAGGGGACGAACGGCGCACCGGACCAGATCCATGGGGTTCTGCTCGACGTGGACCACCACGTGCGCGCACAGGAGGAAACGCGGAGGCGCCTGGAGAGGGACCATTTGCTGCTCCAGCGCTTCGAGTACACCGTTTCCAGTATTGATGGCATCATATGGGAGAACTACTTCCAGCTGTGCCCTGAGAAAAACCAAATCCCCTTCGTGAGCGATCGCGTCGAGGCGTTCGCCGGCTACACGATTGAGGAGTGGTTGCGTCCCAATTTCTGGGTCGAGGTTACTCACCCGGAGGATCGAGAGACGGCGGACGCCAGCGTTCGACGCATGTTTGAAGAGGGCAGCTCTTCGTCGACGTATCGGTGGATCCACAAGGATGGTCCGATCCTGTGGGTGTCGACCCGGATGACGCTCATCCGGGACGAGGCGGGTATACCCATCGGCATTCGGGGGGTCACGCTCAACGTGACCGATGCAAAGCAGGCTGACGAGGAACGTGCCGAGACCCACAGGCGCGAGGAGATCATCCGAGCGCAGGCGCAGGCATTGCAAGAGCTCTCGACTCCGCTCGTCCCCATCGACGACGAGCTCATGGCGATGCCTCTCGTCGGTACGCTCGACGCGAGGCGGGCCGAGCTGGTGATCACCGCTCTGCTCGATGGAGTAGTTCGATCGGGGGCGCGTACGGTCATTCTCGACGTGACGGGAGCGTCCGCGGTGGATGAGCAAACAGCCGAGGCGCTCCTGCGAGCGGCGCGAGCTGTATCGTTGCTCGGGACGGAGGTGGTTTTGACGGGCATTCGCGCAGAGGTGGCGCGCACGCTGGTGACGCTGAACGCCAATCTCGGCGCGCTCACCACCCGGGGGACGCTCAAGGCAGGCATCGCCTATGCCATGGAGAAGCGCCGCGGCGTGGTCGGGTAGGCCAGCCAGGCGGCAAGGCAGAACGGCGGCGACCTCCTGGCACGCCCAACCGCGCTCCAGCGAACCACGGATTCACCGCTCACCTTGTCGCGATCCGCCCCAGGGCCTCGTCGACCGACAGCAGCACCTGCTCCCACTCGTCGAGCGCGTTGGGCCAGCGCGGCGAGAAGCGCAGCACGCCGTCCGGGATCGCGCAGGCGATCCCGAGGCGGGTGAGCTCGCGGTAGAGCTCACCCGCCTCCGGCGCGACCTGTCGGGCATCGGGAAGGTCGAGGTGACGGCGAAGCTCTAGCGGACGAGCCGGCCGATCGCGTGGGGCCGCGCGCCGGTTTGCGGGAAGTACGCGGAGCTCGGCGTGAGACTCCAGCTGTACCCGGTGAGGTCCCCGGCGTTCGCCTGGCCCGGGGAGATGGCGTAAAGACGCATGGTGCCCCTGCCCGCCCCGCCATCCGTGCTCCCGCCGCGGCACGGCTTGGTTGGATCGGCCGGCACCCATCGCGTGTCTCCCGTGCTCGGGTCCGTGGCGCATCCGTGGGCGGTGCTGGTCGAGTCGATGACCCGGAGCGAATACTGGGTCGTGCCGGAGACGACGGGCTCGATGGCCGGCGCGATGGCGGTCGGGTACGCATCGACGATCGCCGTGTGTCCTGAGCCGCCGTCCGTGTAGTTGATGACCAGCAGATCGCCAGGCAGAATGTCGCCGATCTTCGAGATCCGCTTGAAGTGGTTCCCGGCGACCACGTGGCCGTACAGGCTCGTGGAGGTAGGGCTCGTGGAGCCCCACCAGCCGCGGAGGATCGAGGTCGTCAGCGTGGGATCCTCGTGCAAGAGGGACAAGGCGAACAGCGACGCGCCCTGCGTGGTCCCGGTGAAGTTCGTCCAGTTGATGCTGCTCGGCGTCGCGAACCTGTTGGTGTCGGGGGTGTCGAGCACGAACGGCGTGTCGGCGGCATGTTCGACGAACGCGCGGGCTCCCACGAGGTGAGCCGGCAGAACCTCTTTCACCTGGAAGACGTGAGCGGCGCCTGCGCCCTCGCCGCGAACGCCATCGGCCCATGTACCGGCGATCAGCGTGTCTCCCGAGAGCGCTACACGAACATCCCACGTGTTCCACGTGGAGCTCTCGACCTTGCTCTGCGGCGTCCATACGCCGCCGGTCCTGGCGAAGATCCTCGGTCCCTGCCCGCCGTCGTGACTTCCGCCGAGGATCAACCTGTCCCCGGACACGGCGACGCTGGCGCTGCGACCCCAGCCGCCATAGTCCGGCGTGTCGACCTCGTTGCGGTACAGCATGGCCTGCTGGGTCCACGCGCCCTCGCTGCGCGCGAAGACCACGGCGGCTGTCCTGTCGGGGCCGCGCTCATCGTAGACGGTGGTGCCGACCGCCAGCGTCTCCGCGCTCAACGAGAGCGAGGCTCCGAACCTGTAGTGTGGTGTCGCTCCGATCGGTGGGTAAAGAACGGCTTGTTCGGACCAGGTGCTGCCGGCACGGGCAAATACGTGAACCTGACACGGACGATCCCAGCCCGCGTTGAAGTCAACCCCATCATCGCATTCTCCACCCGTGGCCGCGGTGTCGCCGTCCAGGGCGACGGTCGAGCCTTGGTCGAAGGTGTCGGTGCTGGGTACGAGCTTGGCCTGCTGCGCCCACGCGGCCCCGCTCCGGGCGAAGATGTACGCAGCGCCGGGACCATCATGCGTCAGGCCGCTGTCGTAGGGCGCCCCGACCATGATCGTGCTGCCCGATATGGCGACGGCATATCCGAACCAGTTGTCGCGGCGCGGGTTGTCCTGCGCGACGAGCTTTTGCTGCTCCTGCCACACGTTGCCGCTGCGTGCGAACACGTACGCAGCGCCGTGATTCGCCGGATAAGAGAAGGTTCCGACGACGATCGTATCCCCGTCGATGGCGACAGACGCGCCGAAGCGATCGCCCGGCAGACCATCGCTTGGCGTGAGCACGGCCGCCTGGGTCCACGACGCGCCGTTGCGCACGAACACGTAGGCTGCTTCGGCGTCCAGGCTGCCAACCACCGCGGTGTTCCCCGAGATGGCCACGGACCACCCGAAACCGTCGTTGCTCGCAGCATTGCTGGCGTAGAGCACGTGTTGCTCGGTGGCGATGAGCGGGTCGACCTCGAGCGGATAGGCCGCGCCGGTGTCGTCCACCACGATCGAGAGGCTCGCGTCGCTCAGCTTGATCTCCGCCGGAAGCACGCTCCCGCGCGCGTCCTGAACGACGAGATCGGCATACCGCAGCACGGCCGCGCCGGCCTCGTCCAAAAGCGCCACCGACTGGCCGTCCTCCGATAGCTCCGGCGAGAGATCCCCCCCGAGCGCGATCTCGAGCTCCACCTTGCCTTCGCCGTCGCGACGGCATGGAGGCGGCGAATCCAGGGAGAAGCCCTGCTCCAGCCCGAGGGGGCCGTTCAGGTACCACTCCGTGACGCTCAGGCCCGCGGACCGGGCTAGGTGCCTGAGCTCGACGCGGTTGTTTGATCCGCGCGGTTCGGCCGCGACGTCCAGGGGGACGAGCTCCCCCTCGCAGCCATAACGCGCGAGCTTCATCGTGATTCGACCCGCGCTCACCGAGCTCTCGCGGGTCACGGCGACGCCGGCCGACGTGAACTCGGAGACGAGCCCGTGCGCCGGATTCAGAGCGCTCACCCCGGCGCGCGCGCCCGCCGTGTTGAGGCTTACATTGTACGCAGAAGACGCCTGTCTCTGAACTGTCGCGATGAACGCCGCGCGGCGCTCCAGGGACGCGGCGTCGGGCCCCTGCTGCCCGTGAGGCCGAGTTTCCTCGTCGCTGTCCGTGCTCGCTGGATCAACCTCCGCGCTGCACGACGTGACGGCGGTGATGCAAAACAAGAGTGCATGAATGGATGTTCTATGACGCGGCATGTGGCTCTCCCTGTCGGTGGTAGACCCTGACGGACCGGCGGCGTGTGCGGCGCCGGAGCCAATGACCCGAACTTGGATTGGAAGGCGGTCCACAGCGGCTCGCTGCTGTCGAGCGCCTTGCGGAGCCCCCCAGCGCACGAGCGCACGCGGATGGTTAGGTCACGTGAAGGACGGTCCCGTCCTTATTTGCCGTTCTCATCGTCCGCTTCGGTTTCGCGCGTGTCAAGGAGGGCAAGCATCGATGACGCTGGGGGAGGGCGCCATATCGATAGGCTGTGGTGTGAAGGTGGGCCCTTCAATGCGTGGATGTCAGACCGCCGCCGCACGGAATGCGACATGTCGACGGAACGGATAACGACATCCCCGGGCGTGACGGTGTGGGTGAGGGTCTCAGCGGGCAGCGCCGCCGAGGCGCTCAGGCGACGATCCGCTCCAGCTTGAAGTCGGGGACGGCTCGAATCGCATCGTCGTCCTCGTCGGCTGTCAGGGCGGTGGCGCCGAGGGAACGTGCCGAGAGCGCGATGAACACGTCATTATCGTCTCCTGCGCCGTCTTCGTGCCGAGGAGCTTTGGGACACGATCCATCTTGGACTGGCACAGCTTGAGGTGCTTGTGCCGTGTCATGGTCATCATGGAATCGGACGATGCGCCACGCGCGGCGCCGACTCACCCCGTCGTTGTCCGCCCGAGCGCCTCGTCGACCGACAGCAGCACCTGCTCCCACTCGTCGAGCGCGTTGGGCCAGTGCGGCGAGAAGCGCAGCACGCCGTCCGGGATCGCGCAGGCGATCCCGAGGCGGGTGAGCTCGCGGTACAGCTCGACCACCGGGGCGCCGCCCGGCGGCCTCACCCCGAGCGAGCAACCCCGCAGCGCCGGATCTCCCGGCCGCAGGCTCTCCCATCCGCGCTCCCGGAGCGCCTCCTCGAGCGGGTCGAGGAACCGGTTCGCATGCTCGTGGATCCGCTCGACCCCGATCTGCAGGATCAGGTCCACCGCCGCCTCGAGCCCGGCGAAGCCCGCAGCATTGAGATTGCCGCCCTCGACGAAGTCGGCGCGCTGCCGGATCGGCCGGTCGTACCGGAGCTTGCCCGGGCCCTGGAGCAGGAAGCTCACGGCGTCCTCGTGGCTCAGCCAGCCCGCCACCGCGGGGCGCAGCGACGGCAGGCGCTCGCGGCGGATGTAGAGGAAGCCCGTGCCCTCCAGCCCCATCAGCCACTTGTGGCCGCCGCACGCGAGGTAATCGACCCCGGCCGCCTCCACGTCCACCGGCGTCGCGCCGACCGCCTGCACGGCGTCCACGCAGAGCTCGGCGCCGTGCGCGCGGCAGAGCGCGCCGATCGCCTCGAGCGGCATCCTGAGCCCGGTCTGGAACTGCACAGCGCTCACCGCGACGAGCCGCGCCCCGCGCTTGAGCTCGCCCTCCAGCTGGGCGAGGCCCGAGCCGCTGCCGTCCGCGAAGCCGCCGAGCGGCAGGAAGACGACCTCC
Organism: Sorangium sp. So ce363; assembly: GCF_051520435.1. Taxonomy (NCBI): domain Bacteria; kingdom Pseudomonadati; phylum Myxococcota; order Polyangiales; family Polyangiaceae; genus Sorangium; species Sorangium sp. So ce363. Next base: position 11,993,364 of record NZ_CP150333.1, read on the forward strand.
AGGCCGAAGATCGCGGCCGCGCGCTGCCACGGGGTCACGTTGGCCGGGAACTCCCCCTCGAAGAGGATCACCCGGTCGCGCGGCCGCCAGGGGAGGCACAGCGCGATGTCCGTGAGCCCGCGCGTCGTGCTCTGGACCAGCGCGATGTCGTCAGCCGCCGCGGCGCCGATGAGCCGGCCGAGCTTCTCCCGCAGGCGGAGCCGCTGCGCGTACCACGCCGGGAAAGCGGCCGCCCCCTGCGCGGCGTAGTGGTCGAGCAGCGCCATCATCGCGAGGCGCACCGGCCGCGACGGCGGCGAGATCCCCGCGTGGTTCACGTAGACGAGCGGCGCGAGGTGCGGGAACAGGCCGCGGTCGCCGAGCTTCGCGGTGAACGCCCGATCCCTATCGATTTCGGCGGTGTGTCGCATCGGCTGGCTTCCCCCGGCGCTCCCCGCGGACCTTGGCGAGGTAGCGCGGCGGCGCCCCCTTGCCGGCCGCCGGCGGCACGAGGCAGTGCGGCTTCGTGCCGATGAGATCCCCGCGGCCCGCCTTGATCAAGGCCTCCCGCGCCTCGTCGTGGTGCGCCGGGTCCCAGTAGAGGAGCAGCGCCTTCTGGAGCTTCTTCTCGCGCAGGTCCTTGGCCGTGTACACCGGCTCCCGCGTGAGCGGGTCGATCCCCGTGTGGTACATGCAGGCCGCCATCGACATCGGCGTCGGGATGAAATCCTGCACCTGGCGCGGCCTCATCCCGCTCTTCTTCAGGTAGATCGCGAGGTCGACCATGTCCCGCAGCGTCGAGCCGGGGTGCCCCGAGATGAAGTAGGGCACGAGGAACTGGTTCTTGCCGGCCTCCTCGCTCGCGCACCGGAACTGCTCGGCGAAGCGCTCGTAGCTCTCGATGCCCGGCTTCTTCATCTTGTCGAGCACGTCCTTCTTGTTGTGCTCCGGGGCGACCGAGAGCTGGCCCCCCGTGTGGTGCGCGGCGAGCTCCTCGATGAACTCGGGCGACCGCTCCGCGAGGTCGTAGCGCACGCCGGAGGCGATGAAGACCTTCTTGATCCCCTGCTCCTCGCGCACCGCCTTCATCAGCTTGAGCAGCGGGCCGTGGTCGGTGTTCAGGTTCTCGCAGACCTCCGGGAAGACGCACGAGAGCCGCCGGCAGGCGTTCTCGATCGCCTCGTCCTTGCACCGCATCTGGTACATGTTCGCGGTCGGCCCGCCGAGGTCGCTGAGCACGCCGCGGAAGCCGTCCATGCGCCGCAGCGCCCGCACCTCGCGCAGGATGCTGTCCGCCGAGCGCGACTGGATGACCCGCCCCTCGTGCTCGGTGATCGAGCAGAACGTGCAGCCGCCGAAGCAGCCGCGCATCGTGACGACCGAGTGCTTCACCGTCTCGTACGCGGGGATCGGCGCGTCGTACGACCAGTGCGGCACCCGCGTGAACGGCAGGTCGTAGAGCGCGTCCATCTGGCCCGTCTCCAGCGGGAACGCGGGCGGGTTGAAGTACACCGCCTCGGCGCCGTGCGCCTGGAGCAGCGGGCGGGCGTTGCCGGGGTTCGTCTCGAACTGGAACGCGCGCGACATCTCCGCGAAGGCGCCCCTGTCCGCGGCCACCTCCTCGTAGCTCGGGAGGATCACCGCCTTGCCGTCGGCGACGTAGCGCGAGCCCTCGATGTGCTCCCACTCGCCCTTGCGCAGGGGGACGGCGGTGCCCCTGACGTCGCGGATCGACCGGACGGGCTCGCCGCGCCGGAGGCGATCGGCGACCTCCCAGACGGCCTTCTCGCCCATGCCGAAGATGAGCATGTCGGCCTTGGCGTCGAGCAGGACCGAGCGGCGGACCTGGTCGGACCAGTAGTCGTAGTGCGCGATGCGCCGGAGCGACGCCTCGATGCCGCCGAGGACGATGGGGACGCCGGGGAACGCCTGGCGGCAGAGGTTCGCGTAGACGATCGAGGCCCGGTTGGGGCGGAGGCCCACCTGCCCGCCCGGCGAGTACTGGTCCTCGCTGCGGACCTTCTTCTGCGCGGTGAGCTTGTTCAGCATCGAGTCCAGGTTGCCGGCGGTGACCCCGACCATGAGCCGGGGTACGCCCATCCGCAGGAGGTCGCTCGGGTCCTGGTAGCGGGGCTGGGAGACGATGCCGACCCGGAAGCCGCGCCCCTCGAGGAAGCGGCCGATGATCGCGGCGCCGAACGCGGGGTGGTCGACGTAAGCGTCGCCGTTGACGAGCAGGATGTCGAGCGCGTCCCAGCCCCGCGCGCGCATCTCCTCCCGGGTCGTCGGCAGGAAGGCGGTCAGGTCGCGGGGGGCGGCGCCGGCGCTTCGGCGGAGCTGGGTGAGGGGCACGGCGCCGTCACCCTACGGGCCGGGAGAGCGGGCGGCAAGGGGGCGGCCCCGGCGGGGGAGCGACGGGTGGGCGGGTGACCGCGTGACGGCGCCGGGGAAGCCCCGCGGGGCCGCGGCCGAGGCCGGCGCGCGGGGGGCCGGCGGGAGGGCGCAGCCCGCGTTTTCTCGGGAGAAACGCACAACTTGCACGATACCCGGCCAGCAGGTCACGGCTTCTGGTCACGGAGCATCGGATCTCCGGACGCGACATGAGGGCTGGCGCGCACCACGCACCACCGCGGCGGGCCGCGGCGTTTCACACCGCGTCAGTCGCTGGTGAGCTCATCAAAAAACGCTTCAAAATAAGAGGTTTTGGCGCGCGGGGGAGGGTTCCAAAACGACCCGGAAAGAGGGTCAGTAAAAATAATATGTGGAATCACGATCAGAGGATGACCTCCGCGCCAAACATCTCAGCTTCGCTGTGGTGCACGAGGTGGGCGTTCCCTTCCTTCGCGGGTTGCTCCGGGGGGTTGGCGTGGGGGCGAACGATCGCGAGGACGTGCTGCACGACGTCCTCCTCGCCGCTTACCGCAATCTGGAGACCTTCGACGCGAGCCGCCTGCTGCGCGCGTTGCAGGGGCGGCGCGACGAGGACGACTTCTTCGAGGACGACTTCGAGGACGAGGACCACGAGCCGGTGCCGCTCAGCGCGGTGCTCCCGTGGATCGGGGAGGGGCAGCCGCGGCGGGTGTGGGACTCGCTCTACCGGTGGCTCTACGGGATCGCGTGGCGGCAGGTCAGCCACTACCGCGACCGGGCCTATCGGCGCCGCGAGATCCCGGACGGCCTGCGGCTCACCGCGATCTCCGCCGGCGTCGACAGCCGGCCCCGTCTGGAGCAGCGGCTGGAGGCGATGGAGCGGGCCGAGGTGGTCGACGCGCTGCTCGCCAGCCTCGACCCGCAGCGGCGGGTCATGCTGGTGATGCACGACATGCTGGACATCCCGGTGGTGGACATCGCCCGGGAGCTCCAGATCAACGAGAACACGGGGCAGAACCGGCTACGGCTGGCCCGGGAGGACTTCCGGGCGGCGGTGAAGCGGCTCGATCCGGAGCAGCGGAGCGCGCTGCGCCTCGGCGACAGGCCGTTCGCCGCCGAGGCGACGACGCGCCGCCGGCCGGCCCCCCGGCGGCGCAGGCGAGGGAAGTGAGGCGGCGCAGCGCGGGCCCCCGCCGCTCGTCAATAAGGGCACGCCAGCACTTCCGGCGCGCTCGTGCCGTAGGTGCTCACGTCCGAGATGACGTTCTCTTCCGGAGGAAAGAGCACCTGCGCGCCGGCCGGCCCCGACAGCCAGCATTGCTGCTGGATGGATCGCGACTGCATCCCGCGCCAGGGCTCGCAGCGAGCCACCGTGCCGCCGCGGATCGTGACGTCGCTGGCCTCGATCCTGATGCCGGGAAAGGAGCCCGACGCGAAGCGCAGGGCATTGTCGAAGACGAGCAGGTTCTCCAGGGTCACATCCTCTACCCGGGCCGAGGTCGCGGGCAGCGTCGTCCGCGAGCTCAGGAGCACGCCGTAGAGCGCGTTTCCCCAGGACCAGACGTCCCAGAACGCCACGCCGGCGCCTGCCTGCACGTGGACGCCATGGCTCCCGTTGTAAGCGAACTTGACCCTCTTGATCAGGATCCCCGTCGGACGTTCGTCCTCGATGGGGCTCGCGAGCACGACGCCGGCGCCGCCGTTGTGATGAAAGTAGCTGTCCTTGACCACGACGTTCTCCGGCACCGGGCTCGGGATCCCGGGCCCAGGGGAGATCTGGGTGGAGATCCAGAGGCCATGCCCGCCGCTGACCGTGGTGGAGCCGTCGCCGGGATGGATCATGTTGTGGTGGACATGGCAGTTTCGCACGGTCACGTTGGCGGTGACGATCTTGATCCCGCTGGCGCCGATCGGGCCGTTGATGTTCCTGATCTCGCAGTTCTCCACGAGGATGGGCGGCGTGTCGTGGTACCCGGCGATGGAGGACAGGTAGATGCCGCTCTTCGAGAAGCCATCCACGAGCACGTTCCGGATGACGCCCCCGGAGCCCCAGGTGAAGCCGATGCCCTCCAGGTTGCTCGGCTTGCAGGAAGGTAGCTGGGGAACAAGGGGCGCGTAGCGCATGATGACGTTCTCCACCTTGCAGTCCGAGCAGGTGTTCAGCTGGATGCCGCTGTTCGCCGTCCTGCGTGGCCCCTCCGTGATCGCGATCTGCAGATTGCGGATCCAGAGCCCCCGGACCGCGCTGATGATGGTCCCGTCCGGCTTGACGACCCTGGTGACCTGGATGGCCCCGGGGTACTGCTCCGGATTGCAGGGGATCGCCACGAGGGTCGCGGTCCGGGGATCGCCCGGGCTGGCCTCGGGAGACAGCTCCGGCCCCTCCAGGGTGAGCGCGTCATGGTGAGGCCGCAGCGGGGTGCGCAGCACGTAACGCCCGGCAGCGAAAGCCACGGTGCGCCTGCTGGCGCTCAGCGACGCCGCGCACTCGATGGCCGTCGCGATGCCCGGGCTGTCGTCGACGTTCGTGCTGCGGTCGACGGATGCGTCGGCGGAGAAGGGCCATTCCGCCGGCCTCGCCAGGTAGGGCAGGACGTTGACCACGCCGTCCGGGTCGACGGAGCCTGGCAGGCAGCAGGCCGCCCCCTGGCAAGCATTCAGGTCCTCGTGCAGCGTCCTCGTCCCCGGGCAAACGCCGTTGGCGGGGCAGAAAGGCCCCGTGCAGATCGGCGATTGCGTGGCGTAACCGGGGCAGGAGATGCCGGTCGTCTGGTCTGCCAGGAAGGGCGGCTCGGTGTAGGGCAGATCAAGGCTGCAGAAACCCTGGGAGGACACCGCGCGCTCCTCCGGAGGAGGGTGATATCCCCAGCCCGCCTCGGAGCGGGCGGTGCTGGCCGGGGGCACCGTCGCTCCGGCTGGAGCGGAGGCGAGCGCGAGCAGGGCTCCGATCCAGATCTGCAAAAACCGCTGGTCCAATAACACACATACCTCCTCTCGGACGAGGGTCGATCCGTCGCTGTCAGTCACCACCAGGAGCAAGGAGCGAGCGCAGAAGTCGAGCGGAGCACCGCTGTGCCAAGGAGAGGCTCACCTCCTCCGGGGTCGCCGCGACGCGAGCACACCGATGTCCCGCTCTCCGTGTCCGGCCTGAGCGATTTTCATGAGCGGGCGCGCCGCGCGGCGCGGCGGCCCGTCCCGGCGGGCGCGGAGAGCGCACGTCAACGCCAGGGACGCTGGGCGCGCGGGCTCGCCGTCAACGGCTAGCGAGGCTGTCCGTGACAGTTATTTTCGAGAGCGACATGCCCGTTGCGGTGAACGCGCCGGAAGCACCGTCGCACATGCCCGCGGGGATGTGGTCGCGCCCACGATATGCCACGTGGCTTGTCATGCTGAACGCCTCTGCGCAAGCGCCGCGTCCGAGCGCTTCGTGGCGTCCCGCCGAGGGCGATCGGGGGAGAAGAGCCCGCGACGGCCGGGCCAGTTTCGTGAAGGACGGGCGCGCGCTCCTGCTCGTGGTCACTCGTAGTGGACCGACTCCGCCGCGTTGCTCCGCCCCGCGCTCCGCGCGGGATAGAGCGACGCGAAGAGCGCCACCGCGGTCGCGCCGAGCGCCGTGAACAGGCCGTACTCCGGCGGGATGCTGAGCTCGACCTCGAAGGTCGACACCGTGCGCAGCGCGCCGAGCGCCGCGGAGCCCAGGGGGATCCCGAGCAGCACGGCCAGCGCGCCGCCCAGCGCGCCCACCAGCGCGCCCTCCATCAGCACCATCCGCCGGACCTGCCCCGCCGTCATGCCGAGCACGCGGTGCAGCGCGAGCTCCCGGCGCCGCGCGTGCAGCGCCAGGACCATCTGGTTCGCGACGCCGATCGCCGCGAGCAGGGTCGTGAAGCCGAGGATCATGTCGAAGATCACGAAGTCGCGCCCCGTCGCCTTCCGGCGGATGACCTCGATCTCGGCCCCCGTCTGCATCCGGACGTCGCGCGCGCGCGGCACGTCGGCGAGGAGCTCGGCCCAGGGCGGCGTCGCCGAGCCGCCGCGCGCCGCCGCGGCGCCGGTCCGGGGATCGGCGAGGGCGATCGTGTGGCCGATCGCGGTCGCGTACGGGGAGATGACCGGGAAGTCGGACGCGTCGATGACCGCGTACGTGCGGAGGTTGCGGTACGCGCCGGCCGCGTGGACGTAGCCGAGCTCGTCGGTGATGCCGACGACCTCGAGGCGGCGCGCGCCGGCGCGGCCGCCCACCTCGAGCAGGTCGCCGGGGCCGACGCCGAAGCGCCGGGCCATCATCGTGGAGACCAGCGCCTTGCCCGGGCCGAAGCGGCGGGCGAGCGCGATCGACTCGGCGCGGCCCGTGGCCTCGGCGAGCGCGAGGAGCTCGTCGGCGGGGACGGCGTAGGCGACGTTGGGCCACGGGGTGCGGCTCGAGAAGCGCGCCGCGACGAGGCGCTCGGGCAACCGCGGCAGCAGGCGCTCGGCGTGGCCGAGCGGCTCGTCCGGGTAGAGGAACGCGTAGGGCGCGAGGGCGCGGCCGGCCCAGGCCGAGACCTCCTGCTTGAGCGCCGCCGTGGCGATGTGCAGCGCGAGCAGGAGGGCGAACACCATCATCACGCCGCCGACGCTCCAGGCGAGCTCGTGGCCGCTGTGCTCGACCCGGCGCCGCAGGAGGAGCCGCTCGGCGGCCCAGCGGCGCGGCGCGAGGCGGACGGCGAGCGCGCCGAGGCGCGCGACGAGGTCCGGGACGAAGACGATGGCGGCGAGGAACGCCGCGCACGCGAGGCCCGCCTCGAGGACGAAGAAGGCGAACAGCGGGACGGACTCCTGGAAGAACGGGCGCAGCAGGCCGTAGACGAGCACCATGAACGGCAGCGCGAGCAGCGTGACGCCGCGCATGCGCCGCCGCTGCTCGGCCCCGCCCTCGACGAAGCGCGGGCGCAGGGCGCGCGCGATGTCGAGGCGGAGCGCGTCGCGCACCGGGCGCAGGACGCCGAGCAGCGCGGTCAGGGCGCCGGTGCCGCAGACGAGCAGCATCCCGCTCCAGGGCAGGACGATGGCGTTGAGCGGGATGCGCGCGCGGCCCGTCGTCGTGATGCCCGCCTTCGCGGCGAGGTACGCGAGCGGGATCGACCCGAGCAGGCCGAGCGCGGCGCCGCCGACGCCGAGCAGCAAGGCCTCGAGGACGAAGACCGCCGCGACCTGCGGCGGCAGCGCGCCGGCGCTGCGCAGCAGGGCGATCTCGCGGCGGCGGCGCTCGACGGCGACGTTGAACGTGAAGAAGACGATGAGGGCGCCGACGAGGAACGCGGAGAGCGAGCCGAGGCGGATCGCGGACCGCATGATCTCGTAGTCCTCGTGGGTCTCCTCCTGGGCGTCCTCCGCGTCGATGGGCTGCCCGTCGGGGCGGAGGCCGCGCAGGGTGATGGTCTGATCGGTGAAGACGGGGAGGTCGGGGTTGGTGACGGCGCTCCTCGCCTCGACGGCGCGCGTCCCGACGTCGAGGATGAGGACGACGTTGACGGTGGCCGTGCCGAGGGCGACGCCGAGCACGGCGGCCATGGCGCCGAAGCGGTCGGCGCGCAGGTTGCGCAGGGCGAGGATCCGGACGAGCGGCTGAAAGAGGGCGCGGAGGAGGAGGAGCATTCAGATGCCGAGCTCTTTCAGCCGATCGTGGACGGCGGCCGAGGTGACGGCGGGGCCCGCGAGGGCGGCGTCGTGCAGGAGCAGGCCGTCGCGCATGAAGACGACGCGGTGGGCGCGGGCGGCGTCCTCGGCGTTGTGCGTGACGAGGAGCATGGCGCTGCCGGCGTCGCGGAGGGCGTCGGCGAGCAGCGCCATGATGCGGCGGCCGGTCGCGACGTTGACGTTGCCGGTCGGCTCGTCGGCGAGCACGAGCGCGGGGCGGCGGACGAGGGCGCGGGCGATGGAGATGAGCTGCATCTCGCCGCCGGACATCTGCGAGGGCAGGTGCTCGGCGCGGGCGCGCATGCCGACGCGATCGAGCATGCGCGACGCGGCGTCGTGGTCGGGGGCGGCGCCGTCGATGAGGTAGGGGAGGACGATGTTCTCGTAGCCGGTGAGGGTCGGGACGAGGTTGAAGAACTGGTAGACGATGCCGACGCGGCGGCGGCGCAGGAGCGTCCGCCCGTGCTCGTCGAGGGCGGCCATGTCCTCGCCGAGCACGCGGATCTCGCCGCGATCGGGCGACTCGAGGCCCGCGACGCACGAGAGCAGCGTGCTCTTGCCGACGCCGGAGGGGCCCATGATCGCGCACATCTCGCCGGCGTGGATGTCGAGGTCGACGCCGCGGAGCACCTCGATGGGCGTCGCGCCGAGCGCGTGGGACTTGTGGAGGTTGCGGACGCGGAGGACGGCCTCGTCGGAGGCAGGGGTCGAGGGGGTGCTCATGGGCGTGCGCGGTGCCGGGCTCGTCGAAATTACCGCGTGGATGATACCGTCAGGGGGTTCGACGATGCGTGTCTCTCCGCTCACGGAGACAACATTTTATGAAGGACGGCGAGGAGTGGGCGCGCCTTGCGCTCCGGGTGACCGGGGAAGAGGGCGCGGAGATCGCGGTCGCCGTGGCGGGCGAGGAGATCGGGTAGGGCAATGCGCCGGCGGGGCCGCGGGTCGAGCGCTCGTTCACCGGCGCGTGGCTCAGCGCGCGGACAAGGGCTGAATCTTCACCTCGGCCGCGCACAGCTCCACGTCCGCCGATGGTCCGTAAAGCTTGAGCTCGACGGCGGCAGGCGCCGCGTTGAAGCCGAGGCCGAAGTTGCCCGCGAGCTCGATCCAGCGCCCGTCGGCGGCCACGATGGTGGCGAGCGAGAGGTCTCGCGGCGCTTGCCCTTCCTCGGTGATCGTCAGGGCGGCATTGACGGTCTGGCCGCTGGCGCCCCCCACACGTATCCAGCTGGAGAACGTGAACGGGCCCCCTGCGGAGAGCGGCTCCACCAGGGCTTCCTGGCGGAGCCCGTGGCTCGTCTCGGTCCGTCCGCTCACGCAGGCTGCAGCACCTTCGCGCTCGCTCGCGGCGCCCACGCTGAGCTCCCCGCCCGTCGCCGCCCAGCTTGCGTCGCCGCTCGCGAAATCTCCGTTCTCGAGGACGTTGTCTCCCACGACGGAGCGCAGACCGCGCAGCCCGTCCAGCGTGCCCTCGTAGGCCGGCTTGGCCACATACTCTCGGTCGTACAAGAGCGCGTCGTCGGGATCGCCGTCGTCGTTGATCCAGGAGTGCTTGTCCGTGAAGCCCCAGAACGTCACCGCCTCGCAGCCGGGCTCGGCCACGCAGGCGCCCACGATCTGCTGAAACGCCACGCGCTGCGCCTGCCAGCGGCTGTCGCGCGTGCCAGGCAACAGCAGGGTGCGGGCGTCGAGCTCGCTGATGTTGACCTTCAAGCCCAGGTCCGCGAAGCGGCGGATGTTCGCGCGGAGGTTGCTCTCCGCCGGATAACGATGAATCGAGACGTGCGACTGGAAACCGATGCCGTCGATGGGCACGCCTCTGGCCAGGAGATCTCGTATCATCTCGTACGTGAAGTCCGACTTGGGCCCGATGCGCTCGATGCCCACCTCGTTGTAGAAGAGCAGGACGTCGGGATCGGCGGCGCGCGCCCAGCGGAACGCGTCCTCGATGTAGCTGGGCCCGAGCTTCCGCCAGAAGATGCTCTCGGTGTACCTGGAGCCGCTGTTGATATCCACGGCTTCATTGACGACATCCCAGGCGCGGATGCGGCCCCGGTAGCGGGCCAGGGTGGTCTCGATGTGGCTCTTCAAGGCGGCCCTCAGCTCGTCCGCGCTCATGTCCTCGTTGAGCCAGGACGGGGTCTGCTGGTGCCAGACGAAGGTGTGGCCCTTGATGGCCTGCTCGTGCTCCTCGGCGAACGCGACGATCTCGTCGGCGTCCGCCCAGGCGTAGCTGTCGGCGGTCGGCGCGAGCGGACCCCACTTCATGGCGTTCTCTGCGGTGACGTAGTCGAATTCGCGGGCGAGGATCTCTCGATACACCGGCTCGTCCCGCAGCGCGCTCGCGTCCACCGCGGCGCCCAGGAGCTTGCCGGCCGCTGCGGCTGCTCTCCGCAGCTCCCCGAGCTCGTCGCCGCCGGTTCCACCGGTGCCGCCCTCACCGCCGGCTCCGCCAGTGCCGCCCTGGCCTCCGGCTCCACCGGCGCCGCCTTGGCCGCCGGCGCCGCCCTGGCCGCCGGCTCCACCCGCACCGCCCTGGCCGCCGGTTCCACCAGCGCCGGCGTCGCCGCCGGTTCCGCCAGCGCCGCCCTGCCCGGATGCAGCCGGAGCGGGGTCGTTTTCCCCGCACGCAACCCCCGCTATCAGGAGGCATGCCACCAAGCTCACAACGCGCGGCGCAGCGCCGAATCTCGCGGGACGCTTACGCTCTTCGTTCTGGAAGACTGGCCGGCTGTCGGGGAGCACGATGTCGCGGAGCGGATGGGTCATTGGCGCGTCCTGGGCTTTCGCCCCGCCCGGGCCGGGCGAGGGGCGCGCAGGATACCAGAATTGGCCGTGCCCATAGCGATGGCCGGGCGTTTACGGCGCAGCAGCCTGCTACTCCGCCCAGAGCACGGACAGGTCGAGCTCGATGGCCTCGAACGGCACGACGCGAACGCGCGCGGCGTCGCGGTAGACGGCCGCGGGTCCCCAGCGACGATCCGCGTCGAGCGCGTGGGCCTCGAGGGTCCGCGCGATCGGGTCGACCAGCCATGCATACCGCACGCCCTCGCGCGCGTAGATAGGCATCTTCTCATCACGGTCGACCGCCTCCGTGGATGCGCTCAGCACCTCGCAGATCCAGTCTGGAGCGACCGCGAAATAGGTGGTCTCGGGCAGCTCGGGCATGCGCTCGCGGCGCCAGCCGGCGAGGTCGGGCACGAGCACGTTGACCTCCCCGGGCGCGTCCGGATCGGGGAAGTGGAGCTCGGGTTCGACAAGGCTACGCCAGCCTCCTGGCCCACCCCGCCCCCGCTGGAAGGGCCCGAAGAGCTCCCCCAGCAGCGCGCTCTTGGCGCTCGCATGCCGCGGTGCCGGCCGGGGGAACACGTGCAGGGTGCCGCGGACGAGCTCCGCCACCTTGTTCGGCGGGACGGCGCCGAGGTCGGCGTACGTGGCGCGGCGCTGCTTCTCGGCGGGCTGGCCCATGGGCGAAGCCTGCCCGGGGGCGGGCGGCGAGGCAAGGCGGTGAGAGCAGACGAGGTCGGCGCGCCGGTCGGGGCGGTGACCGGGGCAGGGCGACGACCGCGATCACCAGGGCGACCCCGAGCGCCTGCGGGTTTCGCTGACCCGGAGATCTGGGAATGCGTCCAAGCGCTCGGGTGGTGTGATCCGGAGCCTCGGTGACGCGCACTGGCAGGAGCCCCGTCGAGCCTCTTAAGGATCATCTCGACAAGGATGTGAGGGTGTCGATGCGGACGATCAAACAGATCATCGCGGCGCGCGCATCAGAGATCGTCGAAGCGTGGGCCAGCGAAGCGAACAGGGCAGCGGCGGCGCGGGGGCTGGCGAGCCCCGAGCTGACGAACATGATGCCCAAGTACGTGCAGACGCTCGAGCGCGGATGGGACGGGGAGGACGTGCGCCGCGAGCGAGACGAGCTCATCGAGAGCCATCTGTCCTCACGCTTGCGTGCTGGCTTCAGCCTCGAGGAGGCGCTGGAAGAGTTCGCCATCCTCGGGCGCGCGATCGTGCGCTCCTGGGCCATCGCAGGCGCCGAAGAGCAGCCGAGCTTGGAGGAGATCGATCGCCTCTTCGCCGAGATCCACGCCTGTTCCGTGTTCATAGCGCGAGCGTTCCGGCAACACCTCCTGGAGGACGAGCAAGCCGAGAAGCGCTACCTGCGGCTGCTCCATGACCCGTTCTTGCAGCCTTTCGGCGGAGAGGCGCCCCTGTCGTCGGGGCGTTTGAGGAAGGTCCTTGAGGTCGTCATGGAGTCGATGGACGCCGATACGGCTGCGCTGCTGTTGCACGACATCAGGAGCGGGAAGCTGGAGATGGTCGCTTCGGTGGGCCTGGCCGATGAGCCGTTCGTCGAGTACGTGCGAACCGTCGACGCATCGTCCTTCGCAGGCGCCGTCGCCTTGCAGGACTATGCGATGTCGATGCGCGACGTGGAGACCACGTTGCTCGACGTGCCGGATAGACTCCGGCACAGCGGCATCCATTCGCTGCTCGGCATCCGCCTCCCGCCGCAGCGTTCTCTCATGGGTGTCGTGTACATCGGCCTCCGTGAAAAGCGGACGTTCACCGCCCGTGAGACGCGGCGCATCGCGGCGGTCGGCGAGCGGCTCGCGCTCCACCTCGATAGCGCCAGACTCTACACGGAGCTGCTCGATCAGCTCGGTGCCCTGCGCGTCGCGCGCGAGCTACGAAACCAGTTCGTCTCGGTCCTGGCGCACGATCTCCGCGGTCCGCTGTCGGCCGCGAGGATGGCTGCGACGCTGCTCGCAGCGCAGCCGGACGCGAGCGGGCCGGTCGTCGCGAAGCGGGTCGAGGTCGTCGTCCGCAACCTGGATCGGGCGGACCGCATGGTGACCGATCTGCTCGACGCCGATCGGATTCACGCCGGCCGGCGTCTCTCGCTCACGCTGGAGGAGTGCAACCTGAGCGACCTCGGCCGCGAGCTCGTCGACGAAATCGCGGCCGATCACCCTGGCCGCATCGTGCTGCACGCAAACGGGGGCGTCCGAGGGATCTGGGGTGCCTCGGAGCTGCGACGCGCGCTCTGGAACCTGATTTCGAACGCGCTGAAGTACGGCGCGAACGACGCGCCGATCGCCGTCGCCATCACGAAGCTGCGGGAAGGGGTCGAGGTGAGCGTGCACAACGAGGGCGCGCCGATCCCGCCGGAGGCGCAAGAGACGCTGTTCGATCCGTTCACGCGCGCTGCAGGCGAGCACGGCGCACACGGATGGGGCCTCGGTCTGATGCTGGTACGCGCCTGCGCCGAAGCCCACGGCGGGAGCGTCGATGTGGACAGCGCTCCCGGTCGCGGTACGACGTTCACGATGCGGCTGCCAGCGGACGCGCGGCCGGCCCAGGGCTGTACGTGAGGCGCTCTGCTCGTCTCCGCCGGCCGCCTTGAACAGGCAACCAGCTACGCCGGCTCTCGGAGGTGAAGCCGGGGCGTGTCTTCGCCGAGCGAGCACAAGCGGATTTCCTGGCCAGGATGTCTCGATGCCGAGCCCGAGCGCCACTTCGACGTGGGCTCAGCGGGCCAGGAACCATGACCGCGGGATCAGCCAGGCGGCCGGCGGACGCCCAGGTCGACGAGGCGTGGCATCACTTCATCCTTGAAGTACGAGAACTCGCTGGTGTAGTCGATGAATCCGAGGGTGAGGCCCCGGACGCCCGTGTCACGGATGCGCCGGATCTCCTCGGCCACATGGCCCGGATCGCCGACGATCGAGTAGTGCCCGTGCGCCGCGGCGAATCGCTGCCGGAACATGGCGTAAAACTCCGGGGAGAAGGACTGACAGCCCATCCCGAGCAGATGCATGAGGTTGTCGGTCGCGGGCCAGTCGGCCATCTCGCGGGAGAAATAATCGTGGTACTCCTCGGCCTGCTTCCGGGTGGGACGACAGACGATGCAGGCCGTCGTGTACACGTCGATGGAGCGACCCGCGCGGCGCGCTGCCTCCTTGACCGTCGCGACCTCCTCCCGGCACGCCTCGGGAGAGACGAGGATGTTGAACAGCAGATCGCAGCGCTCGATCGCGAAGGCCCGGCCGGCGCTGGACGTCCCCGCGTTCATCAGGGTGATCTTGCCACGCGGCTTCGGCTCCCCGATGAGCCCGGGAAGATCGAAGAATTTGCCCCGATGATGGCCGGGCCCGTTTGCCGTCCACAGCGCGCGCATCACGTCGAGCCAGTCCTTCGTGTACTCGTAGCGCTCATCATGCTCGCGCAGGGGAATGCCGAACATCTCGAACTCTTCCTTGTCCCAGCCGGTGACGATGTTCAGGCCGACGCGCCCGGGGCCGATGTGGTCCATCGTGGCCAGGTGCTTCGCCATGACGATGGGGTGCACGAAGGGCGTGTGCACGGTCGTGAAGACCTTGATCCGCTTCGTGATCGCGAGGATGCCCGCCGCCCAGACGATGGGGTCCAGCGTGGCGCCCTGAGGGTCGGATTCGCCGCCGTAGCCCTTCCAGCGCGCGAATGGGATGTGGAAATCCAGGCCCGCCGCCTCGGCTGCGAGCGCCAGGTCGCGGTTGTTCTCCCAGGTGGGATACCAGCGCTCGGGGACCTTCGACATCGAGTGGCCCGTGCCGTTCGGGCCGAACATCCCTAGCTCCAGATGCCCGCCCTCCGCTGCTGCTCCTGCGATCGGTTTCATGGCTGATCCTCCGGCCGGCATCGTCTCACGCCCTGCGCTGCGCGCGAAAGAGGGCACATGCGGCCGAGCGCGGCGCAGCTCGCGCGAGCGCGTTGCCTGCCTGATCCACGCTGGACGACCGGTATATCGACGTGCTGTGTGGGCTCGGGCGCGCGCTCCTGGCGGGACGGAATGCGGCGTTGAATCCGTTCAGTGGTCAAACTCAGGTCTTTGCGAGAGGCCAGATCATGGATGCGCTGCGGGCGCTGGATGCCATGCCCGCCGAACAGAGGGCGGCTGTTGCGCTCGTGTGAGCTCCAGCAGACGCTCGGCAAGAGCTGAAGGCTCTTTGCACCGGGCGGATCGTCGCGACCCGAGGAGAGAGATAGAAAGGAGTCCCACGATCGAGAGCACGACTTCGCGGTGCCGAACCAGCGCGCACCGCAGCGCCGCCTGACGCGCGCACCGACGGGCGCGGCGTGGTATCCTGGGACGGATCCAGCGCGCCTGGTGATCGCAGGAGGGGACCCATGGGGGACAGCGGGAACACAGGGCTCGGCGCCCCCGAGCTCGCGTCGAACGAGGTGTTGAGCGCGGTCGCGGCGGGCACGGCGACGCTCGCGCAGGGGGCGCACGGTGACGGCGTGCGCGCCCTGCAAGAGGCGCTCAGCACGCTCGGCGACGCGATGAAGGCCGACGGCTCGTTCGGGCCGAAGACGCACGCCGCCATCGTCGCGCTGCAAGCCGCGGAGGGCCTGCCGCAGACGGGCATCGTGGACGCCGCGACGATCGCCGCCCTCGACAGGCGCCTCGGGGTCCGGCATACGGCGGCGCTCGACGAGGCCATGGCCAGGGCCGCGGGGCTCAGCCCGGAGGAGGTGGCGGCGCTCGGCCGCAAGGCGACCGCGGTCCAGACGTCCGCCGCGGCCTCGCGCCACGATCAGGGCTATTTCACGGACGCGAAGGGGCTCCCGCGGGTCGTTCCTGGGGCCGAGCCGGACCCGGACACGCCGCCGCCCGCCGTGGACTCCGTCGGCGATGGGCCCGCGGCTGCCGCCGCTGGCGCGCTCGCCGCCGATCGGAGCGCGCGCCTCGACGAGGTCCGGCGTGCGCTCGTGGGCGACGCGCGCGCGCTGGCCGCGCTCGGCAGGCTGCTCGCCGCGGGCCGGCTGCACGCGGGGGCGCTCCTGCCGAACCTCGCGACCATGGCGGGCGTCCGGCGCGATGGCAGGCTCGTGCTCGAGGGCGGCATCGATCCGCACCTCGTGCTCGCGCAGGCGATCCGGCACGTGGACAACCCGCTGCGCGTCAAGCAGGGGGCGCGCCACGGCACCTGCGGCGCGGGAACGATGGAGTACGTCCTGCTACGCGCCGATCCGGCGGAGTTCACGCGGCTCCTCGACGGGATCACGCGGGAGGCGGGCGAGGTGACGCTGCGCTCCGGCCGCGTGCTGAGGATGCCGCGCAACGCGATCCAGCGCGACGCCTCGGGCCGCATCGACATCGACCGGCTGTTCCAGTCCGCGCTCATGAACCACGCGACCCTGATGAGCTGGATCTTCGATTACGACAACCCCGAGGACAACGACTCGTTCTGGGCTGCTCTGGGGGGCGACTCGCGCGTCCCGCTCGGCAACTTCACGAGCCTGTTTCAGGACATCATGGGCGGCAGCTACACGAGCGTGTCGGCGCTGCTGCGCAGCGGCGCGTCCGTCGCTGACGATGTCGCCGGGGCCCTGGGGCGCGGGGAGAAGGTGCCGATTCTCCTGAAGTGGGAAGGTGGCTACCACTGGGTCGCGGGCGAGAAGATCGAGCGTGGCGCCGACGGCACGCCCGCGTCGGTCATTCTGCGCAATCCTGCGGGGTCGGACAGCTGCCAGGGCATCCCGCCCCGCGCGCCGCTGCCGGAAGGGTGCGGGCGGTTTCGCATGAAGTACGCCGATCTTGCGGCGCATATCCACGGCGCGACCATCAGGGGATGAGCCTGTCGGGGACGCCGGACGCTACGAATTCGCCGAAGCGTGAATGTCAAGGATCTTGTTTTTTTTGAGGGCTCGGACGGCGGCCCTGCCGCGCTTTGCGGCGAGGCCGACGTCGAGCATCGCGTGCTGGGCCAATGATTGGCCTCCGGGACGCCGGGACGCCGGCCGGTCCGGGGACATCGCTACGGAGCGCCCTTCACCTTGACGGGTTGATATTAGAGAACGACAAGACCTCGGCCGTCGTCAACACGCCCAAGCCTGCGTCGTCGCGGGTCCTGCCGCCGACCACGTAAAGCATGTATTTGTCTTCTTGATTGTTGCCCCTCATTTTCCTCAAGCTCGTTGCGGGGGATTGCCTCGAGCTATTGAGCTCCGGGATCACATAATCGTCGGAGGAGATGAATCTAGGATCTCGATGCCGGACATCAATGATATCGATCCGGCGGAGCGGCTGATCAGGCTGGCACGCGCCGCCCGTGCAATTCGCGTCGCCGCCGATCAGCAAGAGATACTTGTCGTCCACGTTCCGTACGCCGAACCGGGTTCGACCCACGCCAAAATTGTCATACAGCGTCCACTTGTCTCGCGTGATGTCATACGCTTCCAGGGATCGGAGCGACTCGCCGATGGATGAATCGCCGCCGGATATCGCATAGATGGACGTTTTTCCTCCCCGCGCGACAGCGGCACAGCCCATATGCCTCCGCTCCACGTTCATGCTCGCCACCTGCTCCCATCTGTCATGCGTGATCGAATAGTAACGGACGATCGAGAGGGAGCCTTCGGCGTTGGGGTCTTGTCCACCCATGATATAGATTCTCTTTTCGGCCTTGCCGCCGAATTCGTTGCCTTCGCGTATCTCCACTCCGACCGCGCAGCAATCCTCCGCTTTGAGCTCCGGGCCGAGTGATGACGTGGAGAGGTGTTTGAATTTGTACGTGTTCGCGTTGAAGGAATACACCGAATCGGTGCCGGAATCATCGCATGTAAGATAATATTCGTCGTCGAACTGGACGAATCCATTCGTGGTTGTGAACCACGGTTCCGCCACGGCGGCGTCGGCCCCTCGATCTTTCCACTCCTGCTGGGACGGCGGTTTCGTCAGATTCAGCGTGTACACATTGTGGTTCATCGGCGTTGGCGGCGACGGAGGGCCGTTGCCCAGGCCGCCGAAAAGGACCAATTCGTTCTTTTCTTCGTGGATGATCGATGTGAGATGTCGATACCCTTGACCGTTCGGCAATACGTAGGGTTGGATCCGGAATTCGCCGTCGATCACAGCGCGCCTATCAGCATGACCAGGGGATGCTGTTACCGTAACGAGCGCCAGAAAGGTCGCCGGAACCAGATTTTTGAAGAGCATAATTGATCCCCCCATTCGTATGGCAGGGACGAAGAGCCGAGCCTCCGGCGTCCTGCCTTTGTAAGCGTTCGCAATGCGCATACCGGGAAATAGGGGCACGAGCGAGATGTGGCCAGTGGTTGGGATATCCGCTCTCGTCGCACCGCGTGTATCTGGACATTCGGGGGATGTGCACGCGCGTGACACTCATTGCAGCATGCTCCCGGAATGTGAGCAAACTCGCACCCCGATGCGTGGGGCTGGCGCCGCCCCTGTCAACCAGGGAACGCCCCGGCCGGCCTGCGCAACCAAGCACCGCAATTGCGGTGGCACGGCGCCTCAGACGGTCTTTCCATGCGCCTTGTTGCGCCGGGCCCGGAGGGCAGGACCAGGGGCCCGCCCTCCATTCTCGGCTCTCTCTCCACAGAGTTCCAGGGGCAGCCTGTCTCCCCCGACATTGGCACAGAGGGACCTGCCGATGGCGGGCGCTAACCCCGCGATCTGTGGTCGGCCGGACGATTCCGTGACGCTTCCGGCGGTGCCCTCGGCGCGTTCCGCAGGAGGTAACGCAAGCCGACCCCTCCCCGACCCGATGCAGCCCGGACCACGCCCTCGGCAAGCAACCGGTGCCAGGTTAGTGCGCGCGCGGGCGACCAGCCATTGGCCGCGACGCTCCCCGGCGGAACCGCCGACGCCACGGGGAATCGCTCTGTGCACCCTTCCCCCCTCATCGTACCCTGCGCTTCTGCGCCCATGGATCTCTACCCCTCGCTCCTTCAGATCGTAAGGATCCTCCTCTCGGAGGACGATGACGCGAAGGCCCCCGAGCTCGTCCTCCGCCGCGTCCTCGAGGCCACGGGCGCCGACCGCGGCTTCATCGTCGTCCGTGAGGACGGCTCCTACGAGCAGAAGTTCGCGGTCCACTTCGACAAGGCGAGGATCTCCGACAAGGAGCGCAAGTTCAGCCGCGGCCTCGTGCGGCAGGCCATCGAGACGCGGCAGATCGTCCACCTCTCCAGGGACGCCGACGAGCCGCGCTCGTCGCTCCTCAAGAGCCTCGAGGAGTCGGGCGCGTCCGCCGCGCTCGTCGCGCCCCTCGCCCACGGCGCCGACGTCTACGGCGCCGTCTACGTGGAGTACAAGTCCCGGGCCGCCAGCGCCGAGGCGCTCCGCTTCGTCGCCGAGTTCGCCGAGCTCGCAGGGCTCTTCCTCAAGCGGGCCCTCGAGCGCGAGGCGCTGCGCCGCCGGAGCCAGCGCCTCGAGCGCGATCTCTTCGCCCGCTACGATTTCGAGGGCATCGTCACGCAGGACGCCAGGATGCTCGCGCTCCTCAAGACGGTCGCGCAGGTGGCCGACTCGGACGCGACCGTGCTCGTCCGCGGGGAGACGGGCACCGGCAAGGAGCTCATCGCCCGCGCGCTCCACGTGAACAGCCCGCGGCGCAGCAAGGCCTGCGTCACGCTGCACACCTCGGCGCTGCCGGGCAGCATCCTCGAGTCGGAGCTCTTCGGCCACGTCAAAGGCGCGTTCACCGGGGCCGACCGGGACCGCGTCGGGCGGGTCGCGTCGGCGCAGGGAGGCACGCTCTTCCTCGACGAGGTCGCGGAGATCGCGCCCGACGTGCAGGCGAAGCTCCTGCGCTTCCTGCAGTTCGGAGAGATCCAGCGCGTGGGCTCCGACCGGACCGACAAGGTCGATGTCCGCGTGATCGCGGCGACGCACCAGGATCTGCCGGCGCTCGTCGAGGCAGGGAAGTTCCGGCGCGACCTGTACTTCCGGCTCAAGGTGATCGAGATCGAGATTCCGCCGCTGCGCGAGCGCGCGAGCGATGTCCCGCTCCTCGTCGAGCATTTCCTCCGTACCTGCTGGAAGCGCCCCGGCGAGCGGCCCCGCTTCACCGAGCGCGCCGCGCGGGCGCTCCGCGAGCATGCTTATCCGGGCAACGTGCGCGAGCTCGCCCACGTGGTGGAGCGCGCGTGCATCCTGGCGACGGGACCGGAGCTCGACGTGGATCTGCTCCCGCCCGATGTGGCTCGGCCTCCGGGCCCCGGGCCCCTGGCGCCGCGCTTCTCGCGGCTCTCCGCCGACGAGCTCGATGCGGCGCGCGAGGCGGGCGTCGCCGAGCTGGAGCGTGCGTTCCTCGTGGCGCTGATGGATCGGCACGGGGGGAACGTCTCGCAGGCGGCGCGGGAGTCCGGGTTCAACCGGACCTACCTGCAGAAGCTCCTGGCGAAGCACCGGGTCGCCGGCGCAGGCGGCCGGCGCCCTGCCTTCGATGGGTGACGGACGCCGCCGGCCTTTGAGCCGCCAAGCCGGATGCGCCGGTCTTGACCGGCGCGTCCGGCCTGGTGGTCCGCTCCCCCGGCCGACTTCCCGCAATAGAGCTACCAGACGCTCGGGAACCTGCCGGAGCCCGAATGGCTCACCCACAAATTCTTCTGAGGAGGCACTTACCCATGCATCGAAGGGGCCGCCTTCACTCCACAGCCTGCGAGAGCCTTCTCGCGTTTCAGCGCCTGCGGCGGCGCGCGAACAGGGCGCCCAGGGCCACGAGGGCCGCGAAGCCGCTCCCGCTATTCTCCGCGGATCCGCGTGCGGCGCGGCAGCCGTCGCCCGGCTCTTCGCCGTCGCCGGAGCCGCCGGTGCCGCTCACGCCACCCATACCGCCCTGACCGCCGGAGCCGGCCATTCCACCGGCGCTGCCTGCGCTTCCGCCCTCGCCTGCGCTTCCGCCCTCGCCTGCGCTTCCGCCCTCGCCTGCGCTTCCGCCCTCGCCTGCGCTTCCGCCGGAGCCGCCGGAGCCGCCCATTCCGCCGGACCCGCCCGCGCCTGCGCTTCCGCCGGAGCCGCCCATTCCGCCGGACCCGCCCGCGCCTGCGCTTCCGCCGCTGCCCTCCGGGGTGACGCCGCCCTCGTAAATCTCCGTGCTTGCATGCGCCTCGGGGTCGCCGTCCCCGGACGAGCAACCTCCCAGTAGCCCCCCGAAGACCAGGACGCGATTGCCATCGAGCAGCACGGACGACGGAGAGCTGCGTAGCCTGCTCAGGTTCGGCACCATCGACCAGCCATTCGTCCCGGGGTCGTACACCGCGGCGCTCCGGAGGTCGCACTGGCTGCCGCCCGTCCATTCCGTGCCGCCCGCGATGAGCACCATTCCGTTTCCGAGCAGCGTGGCCGTATGACGTCGGCGCGCGACGTCCAGGGGCCCGGTCACCGTCCAGTCATTCGTCGCCGGCTCGTAGACCTGCGCGTGCGGGACGTGCGGCGCGCCCATGACCAGCACCCGACCATCACCGAGCAGCGTCGCCGTGAAATCGGCGGGCGGCATGAGCAACGCCTGCGTCGGCGTCCAGGTGTTCGTGGCCGGGTCATACCGATCGGCGCCGTTGCCGCTCACCACGAGCACGCCGCCGTCGAGCAGCCTCGTCGCCTGGTGCCCGGAATGCGCGAAGGTCAGCGTCCCCGCCGGGGAGAACGTCCCCGTGGCCGGGTCGTAGAGCTCCGCCGTCGCCGGATTGCCAGCGCCGCCGCTCACCAGCACCTTCCCGTTTTGCAAGAGGACCGCCGAGTGCCCCGAGCGCGAGACGCCGAGCGAGCCCGTCGCGTCCCAGGATTTCGTCGTCGGATCGTAGAGCTCGGCGACCGCCGTCCCGCCGCCCACGACGAGGATACGATCGTCGGGGAGCCGCAAGAGAGCGACGCTCGGATCGTGGTGCGCGACCATGGCGCCGGTGAGCGTCCACGTATCGCTCGCCGGATCGTATGCCTCGGCCGTCGACGGAGAATCACCGCCCACGACGAGGATCTCGCCGGTCGAGACCCGGATCGACGCGGGCTTGCGGCGCGCCTGCGAGAGCGACGCGACGCTGCTCCAGGCGTTCGTCGCCGGATCGTAGAGGTCCGCGGACAGGGTATCGTTCCAGTCGTTGTCGTACCCGCCGGCCACGAGCACGCGGCCATCGGCGAGCTCGGCCCACGTGCCGTCTTGCCGCGGCACGGGCATGTTCCCGGCCGGCGTCCACGGGGACTGGCAGCCGACCGGCAACGCCCCGACGCAAGCGCCCGCCTGGCAGACGCCGTTCGCCGTGCAGCCGTCGGCGCTGCCGCAAACGGCTCCGCTCAGCGGCGTGCAGGTGCCGTTCGCCGACGCGCCTGCGCTCACCGCGCACGCGTCACACGAGCCCGCGTCACACGCGGCATCGCAGCAGACACCGTCGACGCAGAAGCCGCTCGCGCATTCGCCCGCGAAGAGGCAGGAATCGCCCGGGGCCGCGAGGGTGAGCCTCTCGACGGTCGCGCTCCCGCCGCCGGCCACGAGCACCCGCCCGCCTGCGAGCGCCGTGGCGGTGTGGCGGCTCCGGTCCATGTTCAGGGACTTGCCGAGCGACCACCTCCCGCTCGCCGGATCGTAGACCTCCGTGAGCGCGCCGCCGCCGGCGACCAGCACCCGGCCATCGGCGAGCGGCGTGGCCGTGTGGTTGTGGTGGGTGACGTTCATCGGCGTCGCGGTCGTCCAGGTATCGCTCGCCGGATCGTAGAGCGCCGCGCTGCGGTTCGTGGAGGAGAACCCCTCACCACCGTAATCGGTGTAGCCGCCGGCGACGAGCACCTTGCCATTCGCGAGGAGCGTCGCGGTGTGCCCTTCCCGATTCTGGATCGAGCCCGCGGCGGTCCACGTGCCCGTAATCGGATCGTAGATCTCCGCGCTGCCGATGGGGTCGCCGGATGCGTCCACCCCGGCCACCACGAGGACCTTGCCGTTCGGCAGGAGCGTGGCCGTGTGGGAGGAGCGCACCTGCGCCAACGGGCCCGCGTCGGTCCACGTATTCGTGACGGGATCGTAGATCTCGCTCGAGCCCATCACCCACTCTTCGAACTCGCCGGCGGCCACGAGGATCCGGCCATCGGGCAGGAGCGTCGCGGTGTGGCGTTCGCGCGGCGTGACGAGCGGCGCGGCGAGCGTCCATGCATCCGCGGCGGGGTCGTAGATCTCTACGACCTCGGTCACGCCGCCGGCCACGACGACCCTGCCGTCCGGAAGGAGCGTCGCGGTGTGGCCGGTGTGCCGCGTGCTCATCGGCGCGACGAGCACCCATGTATTCGTGGCGGGGTCGTACACCTCGGCCGTCTCGCTCGCTCCGCCGGCCACGAGGACCTTCCCGTCGAGCAAACGTGTCGCCGTGTGCCTGCTCCGGGCGACGTTCATCGGCGGCGCCATGTCCCAGCGTGGCGCCGTGAGCGCAGCGACAGCCGCCCCGATGCCTTGCTCCTTCACGCGGCTTCGCGGGGTATCGGCCTCATCGCATCCGAGCGCCGCAGCGAGCGGCGCGACGAGGATGACGGGGGCGAAGCGGCGCAAGAACAAGGCTGAACGCATGCTCGACGATAGCAATCTCGATGTTCTGGCTGTCAAGAAAAATGGGCTCCTCCGTAGAATCTGAGGGAGAGGGGTGAAGTCATTCCCGCAGTCCGTTGACCACGCGATGGATACCCTGCCTCACTCTCACCTCGCCAAAGTCGATGACGATCGCGAGCTCGAGATTCGAGAGCCGCGGGTAGGTGAGGGCGCAGGATAGGGGAGTTCCCCTGCCACCCGCTCGGGAGCTCCTCCCCGAGCGCGGGCCCCTCGTCACCGCGCGCTGCCGTGCGCTGCGAGCCACCCGTTTACCGCCGTGAGCGCGCGCTTCGCGTACTCCCCCTCTTCGGCCGCATAGGCGTCGCGCGCCTGGGTCGCGAGCTCGACCGCCCGCTTCCGGTCCCGCGCCGAGCCCCAGAGCGCCCGGGCCGCGTGGAAGCGCGTATCCGCGAGCTCGATCGGCGAGACGCCCTCGCCCTTCGCCGCATAGATGGCGAGCGCCCGCTCGGCGAACGGGCGCGCCTTTCCCGGCTCGCCCTTCTCGTTGTAGGCGCTGGCAATCCCGGTGAGCATCGATGCGACCGCATGCGAGCTCGGGCCCAAGGCCTTCTCCTGGATCGCCGCGGCGCGCTCGAGGCGCACCAGGCCCTCGGCGTACCTCTTCTGCGCGACGAGCGCGCTCCCCAGGTTGCCGAGCGAGGCGGCCACGTTCGCGTGATCCGGGCCGAGCGCCTTCTCGCGGATCGCGAGCGACCGTTCGTAAAAGGGCGTCGCCTCGGCGAACTTTTGCTGCATCTCCAGGACGGCCCCGATGTTGTTGAGGGATGACGCGACGTCGGGGTGATCGGGGCCGAGCGCCTTCTCCCGGATGGCGAGCACCCGCTCGTGAGCACGCCTGGCAGCGTCGGTCTCGCCGAGCATGACGAGCGCATTGCCGAGGTTGTTGACGGAGGCCCCGAGAAACGGGTGATCGGGGCCGAGCGCCCGTTCCTGGATGGCGATGGCGCGCTCGATCCGGGACAAGGCATCTCGGTATTTGCCCTGGGTGTTGAAGAGGCGACCCAGGCTGTTGAGCGTGAGCGCGACGCTCGGATGAGAGGCGCCGAGCGTCTCCTCTCGGACGGCGAGCGCTCGCGTGTAGGCGCGCTCGGCGTCATCGAACCTCTCGAGGTGGAGGAGGACGGTGCCCAGGCGGCTCCACGTCGCCCCGACCTCGGGATGGCTCGGGCCAAGGGCCTTCTCGAGGCCGGCCAGGGCGCGCTCGACGTGCTGCGCCGCCTCGCCGTACTTCCCCTGCTCGTCGAGCACGCTGCCCAGCGTGCCGAGCAGCCGCGCGCTCGCCAGCGTGTCGCCCCCGGTGCGCTCGACCGCGCCCTCGGCGGCCAGCTGCAGCGCGAGCGCGTCGGCGTGCCGGCCTCCCAGGTAGCCGACCACGTAGATGAGCTGCGGCCATGCCTCCGCCGCGAGGGCGTCGTCCCTGGCCCGCGCCGCCGCGCGCAGCGCCTCGCGGAGCGCCGCCTCCGCGGCCGGGGCGTCGTGCGCGTCCCGCGCCGCGCGCCCGAGCATCAAGAGCGCCTCCGCCTCGATCGGGGCGTGGTCCGCCGCGCGGGCCTCGTCGGCGAGCGGCCGCGCGAGCGCGAGCGCGTCGCCGAACTTGCCGGCCTCATAGAGGGCCCTGACCTCGGCAAGGCGACCCCGCAGCGCGTCGATGCGGGCCCGCGCCGCGGCGTCGGCGGGCGGCGGGATCGCCGCGGTCAGCGCGCCCGCGTCCGCGCAGCGCTCGAGGCCCGGGAGCGCGAGCGACGCCTCGATCGATCGATCGAGCACCTCGGCGTCCGCCCCGTGCGCGAAGAGCGCCGTGAGCGCCCCCATCTCCTGGCGGCGGCGCTCCAGGCACAGCGTCCGGAGATCGAGCAGCCCGGCCGACTGATCGCCCCTCACATGCGTGGCCTCGCACGAGTCGGCGTACATCGCGACCCACGCGCGCGCTCGATCGCCCAGCGCCTTCTCCACGCGCCGGTACGTGTCCTCCGCGTGCGGCCGCCCGGTGCCGGCGAACGCTGCCCGCACCTTCGCCATCGTCGCCTCGTCCCAGACGCCCGCGAGCCTCGCCTCGCCGCCCTTGCAGAGCCTGTCCGCAGGCTGCCGCGCGAAAGCGAACGCGAGCAGGCCCGCGAGCGCGAGGCCCGACGCCGCGACGAGCCCGCGCCTCCACGCCGCCGCCGGATCCTTCGATAGATCGGCGAGCAGCGCGTCCATGTCGGGGTATCGAGCGTCCCTGTCGACGGAGAGCCCGCGCTCGAGACAGCGGCGGATCCGCGCCGGCATCTCGGACCCTCGCGGCGGCTCTCGCACCCGCCCGAGCGCCACGTTCTCGCGCAGCTCGTCGTAGGTCTTGCCGGCGAACGGACGCTCGCCCGCGAGCGCCTCCCACAGCGACACGCAGAACGCATACTGATCGGCCCGCGCATCCGCGGCCTCTCGCCGGTGCTGCTCCGGCGCCATGTAGACGGGCGTCCCCAGAAACGAGCCCGAACGCGTGAGCGCGGCCTCGATCCCCGCCTCCGCGCCGCCGCCGCCGGCCTCGCCCTCCGCGAGCCCCGCGAGCCCGAAATCGGTGACGCGCACGCGGCCGTCGGCGCCGACAAGGACGTTGTCGGGCTTGAAATCGCGGTGCACGAGCCCCGCGTGGTGCACCTGCGACAGCCCCTTTCCCGCCTGGAGGAAGGCCGCCACGACCTCCGAGGCGGGCCGCCGCTTCTCCGCGCAGAACGCGCGCAGCGTCCGGCCGTCGACGTGCTCCATCACCACGCGCACCTGCCCGCCCGAGGCGTCGACCTCGTGCACCGTGACGACGTTGGGGTGCTTGATCCTCGCCATGGCCTGCGCCTCGCGGACGAGCCGCGCGAGCGCCGTCGCCGCGCCCGATCGCCCCAGCACCTCGGGCCGCAGCACCTTGATGGCCACGTCGCGGCCGAGCACGTGATCGCGCGCTCGCACCACCACGCCCATGCCGCCCTCGCCGAGGCGATCGAGCACCTCGAACCGGCCGAGCTTCGTGCCCGGGCGCAGATCGAGCGACGCCTCGGCCCCGGGCGGCGCCGGAGGCACGGGCGCTCCCCCGTCCGGGACGACAACCGTGCTTGCGAGCGGATCGATCGTGACGCTCGAGGACACGTGCTCGTCGCGGGAGGTCGACTGCCTCGACGGGGGCTCGTCGGCGGTTGTGGAGCGCGACCGCGGCTCCTCCGAGAGCAGCGCCTCGCAGCGGGTGCAACGCGGGTTGAAGGGTGAGTTCTCCGCGCTGCACCCCGGGCAGATGATCACGCTCTCGCCCAGGCTCACAGGACCCTGTGTAGCATGCCGCGTCGCGGCCTGCGGTCCCTGCGTCGCCCTCTCCAGGGTGGTGGGGTACTTTGACTGACGGTGGGTCTTTTGAATCGCCACGGCGCCAAGGACGCCAAGAAAATCTCAATAATCTTGGCGTCTTATGGCGCTTTGGCGGTTCCATCATCCCGGCAGGGCGGGGGAGAGGCGACTACCAGCAGGTCGGCTGACCCTGGCAGCACCCGGGCTCCCCGGGCTCGCAGGTCTGCTCGTCGCAGTCCGCCAGGCAGGCATCCCGCTCGGCGGTGCACAATTCGGGTTCTTCGCTCGACCGGATGCAGGCCAAGAAGAACCTGACGCACCGGCCCTTGCAGTTGATCAACTCCTGGCTCGCCTCGCCCACCTCGACGTCGGGGGACGGCTCCTCGGCGACCTCGACCTGACAGCCGAGCAGGGTGATGCTCGCGAAAAGCGACGCGGGAAGGATGGACATGGATCGTTTGGCAACGCGAGTGAACATTCGACTCTCCTCGATGGTGACCGGACAGGTGGAACTGCGATGTCGTTGACGTCGACAGGAGCTCACGGTGAGCGGCCCTCTGCGCGTCGACCCGCGCGCAACGTGCCTTGCCCGTGGGTTGAAGCGGCGCTGTCAGCGAGAAACGAAGCGTCCGGCGGAAGGTTTTGCAGATGCCATGCCACGGCGAGCGGGCCGGGTGTCCGTCGGCGAGCTCCCTCGTTTGCGCCGAAATCGAGGCGTATCGTTCCCCTATCTCCGGAGCTGAGCACGAGGCTGCCGAGCCCCCTGTCTCTCTGGAGGAGACACCTGTTCCTCGCGGAGAACAGCGCGCCGGCTCGCGGCGAACAGCCACGACGTGAGCTCATCATCCGATGAGAGCGTCCTGAGCCCCACTCCCCTCCACCAAGAGAGAAGCGCCTTGCACGGCGAGGATCAGCCGCCGAGCCACCGCCGCGCGAGCTCGAGCGTGCGGGCGTTGTCGGGGACGTGCTCGAGAAAGCGCTCGCGCCAGGCCGGGTCGCCGAGCTTCTCGGCGCGCGCGAGCAGGGCCGTCCTGGCCGCGCTGATCGCGGCGGCGGCCTCGTCGTGCCTACCGCTCGCGGAGAGCACCTCGGCGCAGGTCAGACGGACGAACGACTCGCCCTCTTCGATGGTTCCGAACGACTCCAGCGTGGCGTTGGCGTCGGCTGCTGTCCGGACTGCGTCGTCGATGCGGCCGAGTCCGAGCAGCGCGCGCGCGAGGACCGCAAAGGCCTGCACGCCGAGCGTCGGTATGCCGGGAGCGAGCGAGATGGCAGCGCGCGCTTCGCGCTCGGCGGCCTCGAGATCGCCGGCGGCGAGGGCGATCCTCCCGAGGCAGCAGCGGGACATCATCTCCACACGCGCGCCGCTCGCTTCCCGGCTCGGCGTGGCGCCTGCTTCTGCGAGCCTCCGCGCCTCGGCCAGCTGCCCGCGATGCGTGAGGATCTGCGCGAGGTTCGACTCCACAACGATCTTCAGATCCCAGAGCTGCAACCGGTCGGTTTCGTCCCTGGATGCGCGCAGCAACGACTCCGCCCTCTCGAAGTCGCCGAGCTCCGCGTAGAAAAAGCCGAGATTTGCTCGGGCGCTGCAGGTATTGCGACGATCGCCAGCCTGGTCAAAGGCGGACAGCGCCGTCTCCAGGCGGTTCGCGGCGGCGCTGAGGTCACCAGTGCACATCGCGTAGCACGCGCGCGCGTCGTGGAGGCGTCCAATCACCTCCAGGTCTTGTATCCCTGATTTTGCGAGAGTGCGCTCGACGGTCTCCATCAGAGCGTCCCCTTCGGCATAACGCCCACTCATGGTCAGCATCATCGCGCCGGCGCTGAGACACGTGAGCTTGACGCACTGAGCGTTGCCTGCGGCTGGCGCATCCGCCGCCATGGCCAGCCATCGCTCCAGCGCGTCGAACGATCCCTGCTTGGACGAGGCCAGGCACAGCTGCTCGATGGCTGAGAACCATGTGGTCGAGCCTCGCTCGACCCGCTCGATCGCCTCCAGGCCTCGCTCCACGGCGAGCGTGGAATCGCCGCTCCATACATGCGCTTCGGCCTGAACTCGGCGGAGCCTGCCCGCGGTCTCTCCAGCGGCGCCGCAGCCGATGCCGCGGTCGGCGCGCTCCACCGCCGTGCGCAGATCGTTGCCGCGAAGCGCCTCTTCCGCGGCGCGCAGGTACGCCTCCGCCGCCCGCGCCGGCGCGCCGCCGAGCTCGAAGTGCTCCGCGAGCGCCATCGCGTCTGCGCCGCCGGTCCGTTCCAGCCAGTCGCCCGCGAGCGCGTGGCCGACACGGCGGTCGCGCTCGGTGAGCATGCCATACGCGGCTTCCCGGACCAGCGCATGGCGGAACCCGTACTCCACCTCGCCTGCGACACGCGCCTCGTGGCGCCGCAGGATGAGCTCCCGCCGCGCGAGCTCGCCCAGCCGCGGCGCCACCGGCGCGCCGCCCACGAGGGCGGCGATTCCACCCTGCCAGAACGTCTCACCGAAGACGCTCGCCGCGCGCAGGACGCGCCGCTCTTCGACGTCCAGCGCCTCGAGCCGCGCCTGCACCATGGCGAGCGCCGTCTCGGGCGTGCCCGCGCTCCTGCCCTCGGCGACCGCGCGGATCTGCTCCTCCAGCATGAACGCGTTGCCCTCGGCGCAGGAGAGGAGCCTCTCGATCTGCTCGGCGCCGATGCCTTCTCCGAGCACCTCCCGCACGAGCCGCTCACCCGCGCGCCGGGGCAGCGGAGCGAGGCTGAGCCGGAGGCCGTGGCGCTCGCTCCAGAGCGCCGGGAAGAGCTCGTCGACCTCTGGACGAGCGAGCGCCAGGACGAACAAGGGCAGGTCCCTGGCGTGCCGGAGCGCGGCGTCGATCAAGGTCACCGTGGGCAGATCGCCCCAGTGGAGGTCCTCCAGCACCACGAGCACCGGCTGCCGCTGGCACTCGGCCTTGACGAAGTCCACGAACGCCTCGCGGAGGCGATCGCCCATCAGCATCGGGTTCTGCCGCGCCGCGCTGAGCTGCACGTCGCCTTCGTCGGGGAACGCCGTCCCGACGAGCTCGCCGAGGAACGCCGCGACGTGCGGGCGCTTGGCCCCGAGCCTCTCGAGCTGCTCGACCCGGTCGCGCACCTTGCTCCGCCGCACCTCCAGCGGCTCGCCGTCGAGGATGCGCATGGCGCGGCGGAGCGCCTGGGACAGCAGGCCAAACGCCGAGCCGGCCGCCATCGGATCGGCCCTGCCGATCCAGATCTCGGCGGCCTCGCGCTGCTCCTCGAGGGCGCGGAGGAACTCCCAGGCGAGGCGCGACTTGCCAAGACCGGGGGCGCCCACGACGACCACGGCGCTCGCGGAGCCCTCGTCCACGCAGTGGCGCCACTCGGCCGCGAGCTGAGAGAGCTCGCGCTCGCGCCCCACACAGGGCGTCGGCTTCCCGAGCAACCTGGGGACAGTGTCCGGCTCCGCCTTGGCGCCGCGAAGCCAGCATCCTTCGGGCTCGCGCGCCGTATCGAAGCGGCTCGCGAGCAGGCTCGCCGTCGCTTCGTCGAGCCGGATGCCCGAGGGCAGCGGGCCGTCACGCCCGGCGATGAGCTGCGCCACGCGATCGACGAGCTCGCCGACAGGCAACCTCCCCTCGATCTCCGCCAGCCCCGTCGCGACGGCCATCGGTGCGCCGCCAAGCACCGTCCGGAGCGCGAGCGCGCAGTGGGCCGCTCGCACCGCGAGGTCGGTCGGGGACTCGGCGCCCGACAGCGCGACGAGCAGCCAGCGCGATTGGAGCACATCGAGGCTCCCGCCGTGGCGCGCCACGATGTCCCGCAGCGCCTGGGTCCGCGCGGCGCCCTCGGCGTCCGAGTGCGTGGCGTCTGTCTCGTCTGTGCCGTTGGCGGTCAAAATGACACACATGACCCTGCGCTCGGCCGTCGTGATCGCCTCGCTCGACGCGGACGGCGCCGAGACGGCGCCCGCTCCGCCGGGGCGCCCGTCGGCCAGCGCCGCGAGCTCCGCTGCGACGGCGGCGCCGTCGCGCGGCCGCTGCGCTGCCTCCTTCGACAGCATCCGCGTCACCAGGCGCTCGAGCGGCTCGGGGATGTCGCCGCGGAGCTCCCCGAGCCGCGGTGGATCTTCCAGGACGACCTTCACGAGCAGCGCGAGCACGCTGCCGCCCAGGAACGGCGGGCGCCCGGCGAGGCACTGAAACAGCACGCATCCGAGCGCGAACACGTCGGCGCGGGCGTCGACGGCCAAGTCGCCGCGCGCCTGCTCGGGGGAGATGTACCCGGGCGTTCCGAGGAGCGCTCCGGGCGACGTGAGGCTCAGCTCGATCCGGAGATTGCGCGCGATACCGAAGTCGAGCAGCGTGACGCGCTCGACGTCGCCATCGACGAGCATCAGGTTGCTCGGCTTGAGGTCGCGGTGAACGATGCCGAGGCCATGGACGGCGCCAAGCGTTTCCGCCACGCGCGCGGCCAGCGTCACGCTCTCGTCGAACGTCAGCGGTCCTTCGGCGAGCCGCTCCTCCAGGGTGACGCCTTCGAGCCACTCCATGGCCAGGTACGGCTGCCCTGCGCCGGTCACGCCGTGCGCGACATACTGCACGACGCCGGGCAACCGCAGCGTGACGAGCGCCTCCGCCTCTCGCGCGAACCGGCGCAGATCGCGCTCGCTGGCGCCCTGCAGGACCTTGAGCGCGATCGCCTCTCCCGACCGCCGATCGCGCGCGCGGTACACGTCCCCCATCCCGCCGGAGGCGGCGAAACGCTCGACTTCGAACCGATCCTCGACGAGGTCCAGCACGTGCATGGCGCTTCCTATGTACTCGCGCCGGGCACCTGACAGCGGTTCGGCGCCGCAGAGCCGTTGCCCAACGATGTCGTGCCGCCGGTGGTCAGCGAATCGCCGTCAGAACACGAACTTGAGGTGTCCGCCCACCGTCGCGAGCACCAGCGAGTACTTCCCGTTGCCGAGGTCGTAGTCCGAGCCGGTCACCGTGCGCGGCAGGATGCCCTGCACGCGGACGTCGCCCGAGAGCGACACGCGATCGCTGAGCTTCAAGACACCCCCGACGTCCCCGATCAGCCGGTGGTTGTCGGGCGAGGCCACGTCGATCGTGCTGTCCGGCGAGGCCGCCGACTGATACCCGACCGACGCCGTCGCCAGAAACGCCTCGCTCAGCTTGTACTTGGCGCCGATCTCCGCCCACACCGTGTCGTTCCACCTGCGCGGCAGCGTCACGGTGACGCGATCGGTGATCCCGAGCTTCGGCTGGGCGAGGTCCGGAGAGGAGGCCTCGACGACGAACGCCTCGATGTCCGAATAGAGCACGTACGAGAGGAGCCCATCGAGGCTGAGCTTGTCGTTCACCCGGTAGCCGACGCCGGCGGTGAGCCGCTTGGGGAGCGTGAACGAGAGCTCCACGTCGCCCTCGACCAGCGGCTTGTAACGCAGGCCCTGCTCGGCGAGGTCCTGCGTGAAGAACGGGTGGTTCATGTCGATGGCGAACTTGCCCTTGTACCGCATCGCGGCGCTGTGCTGGTACGTGAGGCCGAAGCGAAGGTCCTTGTTGGGATTGAAGGCCAGCCCGAGGTGGAAGGAGGCGCCGTGCGACAGGGCCTCCTTGATCGAGATGGAGCGCGCGAGGACGTCGAGCTCGCGCAGCTCGGACGGCGTGTTCGGGCCGAAGTCGTTGTCCTGCTTGAGGTAGTCGAGGCCGTCGTGGAACTCCTTGAGGCTCCCGAAGTCCTGCACCTTCGAGAGCTCCGCGAGGCCGCTGACGTAGGACACGCCGGCGCCGAGCGAGACCTGGTCGGTCAGCTTGAGCCCGGCGGCCGCCGTGAGCGACGTCGAGACGATGAACGCCTGCCGGAGCTGCCAGCGCTGCGCGCCGTCCTGGAAGCTGAGCGCCGCGGCATAAGGCACGTACAGGCCGACGCCCACGGTCAGGCGGTTCGGCAGGACCGGGATCGCCAGGAAGGCGTTGCCCGTCGGCGCGATCGGCGTCGTCGACACCTCCTCGGCGCGGCCGCGCTTGCTGGCGTCGACGTTCGCCGGATCGAGCGGGAGCTTGAACTGAAGCGTGTCCGGCGTCTGGTACGTGCCGCGCCGCTCGCGCTGGTAGGTCGCGTGGCCGACGATGAGGCCCGCGCCCAGGACGAGCTCGGGCCGCTGGACCCCCGCGAGCTCGGCCGGGTTCCAGTAGACCGCCGCGGCGTCGGACGTCGTGGGGCCCGAGAGGCCGCTCGTCACCCAGGGCGCGTCGATGCCCGAGGCGTGCGCGTCCCGCGCCGTCAGGCAGACGAGGCCTGTCGCGAGCGAGAGCGCGGCGAGCTCACGTCGTGTTCGTTGACGCGCACGGGCGCGGGGCCGCGGGGGCGGCAGAGCTCCTTGCATGAGACGGGTCCTCACGGTGGGGGGGGCCGATCACTGGATCCGGGTGAGGGTGAGCGAGAGGCGATGGGGGCTCGGCTTGTCGCCGATCCTGATCTCGTAGCGGTGCCCCTCGTCGTCCGCGAAGTACAGCGTATCTCCCGCCTTGACCTCCACCTTCTCGTGGAGCGCGTCGCCGTCGATCTCCTCGGTCGTCGACACCTTCTTCTCGAGCGCGGGGTCGGAGAAGAAGCCAGGGCTCTCGTACGCATAGTCGCGCACGCGCACGCCGTCC
The DNA here is from genome assembly GCF_051520435.1 of Sorangium sp. So ce363. Taxonomy (NCBI): domain Bacteria; kingdom Pseudomonadati; phylum Myxococcota; order Polyangiales; family Polyangiaceae; genus Sorangium; species Sorangium sp. So ce363. The sequence goes on from NZ_CP150333.1 coordinate 12,026,722, forward strand.
GCGTCCTTGCGGATGTCGTCGGGCGCGACGAAGTAGAGGTAATCCCGCTGGCCGGCGACGCCGCTCTCGGTGCTCGGCTGGTAGAGGTAGAAGTCCGCGTCGCCGGCGGCGTTGTTGTTGAGCTCGAGCGCCATGTCCTTGAGGACCGCTGGATCGCTCGCGAGGTTCTCCTTGATGCTCGCGACGAGATCCTCGGTCTTCACGCCGACCGGCACGTCGCGCAGGGTCACCTCGAGGTCGGCCTCCCCCTCGGCGAGGCCGCCGTCATGGAGCCGCGCCTGGGCCACGTCGAGGAGGATGTCCCAGAAGTAAGACGGCGCCGGAGGCGGGTCTTCCAGGACGACGCTCTCGTCGACGCTGATCTCGGTCCACCCGCTCTCGTCGATGCAGACCTTCACGGCCTCGAAGTCGCTCGTCGAGGTGCCCGCGGGCGCGTAGCTGGAGCAGTGATCCTCGATCTGCGCTGCCCTGAGCTCACCCGCGCGGGCGAGGATGTGCTCGAACTCCCAGAGCGGCTGTTCCCACACGGGCGAATTGCCGCGCGGCGCGGGCTCCCGGCTCGTTCCGCCTGGCAGGAGCATCGCGTTCTCGGGGATGGCCAGCGTGAGCTCGCCGATGCTCAGGTTCCTGGCGAGGTTGTCCAGAACGAGCCAGTCCTCCTGGCTGAAATCGAACAGGGTGTCTATCTGACCCGGCGTGCTGTTGACGCTCGCGACATCGGCCATCGTGGCGTCGACCCCCTTGTACGGCAGGGCGTTGACGTCGACGCGGACCGTCATCGTGAAGTCGTCGAGGGCCGCCTTCACCCCCGACGCGGCCTTGATGAAGCCGGGGTGCTCCGCGCCGCCCGGGTCGTCCGGATCGAGCGGCGTCGGGCCGAACTGCGCGGCGAGGCCGGCGAAATCGGTGACGACGTCGTACAGCGTGACGGGGATGGAGTGCGGCGCGACGGGGTAGACGCCGTCCGGGTGCTCGTCGTTCGGCGGCCCTCTCCGGTGCTGGGTGTTCGGGTGGGTGCTGACCAGGTTCTCCAGGACCGCCTGCGAGGTGATCTGGACGGGGATGAGCCGCTCGTTGCCGGCCGCGCCCGTGAGGTCCGAGAGGATCTTCGACGTCGGGAGCCCGACGGCGTTGCCGACCCCGAGCAGGCCCTCGAGGCTCGTGCCGCGGAGGTCGGCGTTCTCCGGCGTCATGTTCAGGAGCCCGACGAGGTTCCGCGACGCCGGCGGGAGCGCCGCGATCTCCGCGGGGGGCATGTACATGACCTTGAGCAGCGCGTTCTCGATGAGCGTCGAGATGTCGAGATCGAGCAGCCATATCCCCTCGAGGGTGGGCCGCGGGATGGCCTTGAGCTCGTCGAGCGTGAGCGTCTTGGCGAAGCCCCTCGCGTCGAACCGCAGGAACTCGAGCGTGAGGGTGCGGCTCTCGTTCATGCCGAGCGCCGGCGGAGGCGGCGCCTGCTCCACCGTGACGGCCTCGACGCAGCCGGGCAGCGCAGTGGAGAGCGCGGCGGCGAGCAGGGGGCCGAGCCGGGAGAGCCGGCGGGCGGCGGGTGCGGCGGGGCGGGTGCGGTCTCGCGCTTCCATGATCAGAGCTTCTCCACGTCGGCGGTGATCTCCACCGGATCGTCGCTCTCGGGCACGTAGAAGCGGACCTCGTAGACGGCGCCCTCGTCGTCCTGCATGTACAGCGTGGTCTCGCCCGGCGGCAGCCGGTATTTCTCGTGCGTCGTGTCGTCGACGCCGTCGAGCTCCTTCGTCGAGACCTTGCTCGCCTCGCTGAGATCCGGGCTCGTGAAGAAGCCGGGACTTTCGTAGGAGTAGGCGCGAGGGGCCTCCGAGCTTTGATCCGAAGGCCGGAGGTCGTCCTCGGCGACGAAGAACAAGGTGGGCGCGCCGTCGGGCGCGCCGCGGCCGTAGAAGAAGTCGAGCCCGTCGTTGTTGATCCAGTAACGGCCCAGGATGATCTCCGCGATCTCGTTGGCCTGGCTCTGCAGGGTGGGGCGGAGCTCGGCCACGATCTCGTCGGCGGTAAGGCCGATGCCGACGTTGTGGAGCGCGTAGACCGGCTGGGCGGCGCCGTCCAGGATCTCGGGGTTGCCGTCGCCGGTCGGGTCGTGGATGGCGACCTGTCCAACCTCGGTGAGCAGCTCCCAGAGGAATTGAGGCACCGGCGACGTGACAGGGTTCCCGCCAATCACGATGTCAGAGCGGAAGAACGTCCAACCGGCAGGATCGCCCCCTTGTCCGATCCCTACACCCACGTCGCACGAGGGGTCGGGCGGCGGCGTCATCCCTCCGATAAAGCAACGGCCGTACTGACGCTCCTGGTACGTGAGGTAGGCTGCCTTGGCGACGATGGGCTCGAGCAGGAAAGGCGAAACACTCCAGATCTTGTTCGTACCCACCGGGGTCTCGGGGTAGTTCCCCTTGCAGGCTGGCGTATCGCTGCAGGAAGACACGGTGGTGGGGAGCTCGCGCAGCGCTATCCGCATATCGACGGTCGGGTTCTGCGCAATGCCGCTGATTTGGAGCTTCTCCGGATCGTTGAAATCGAACTTGAGTGGTGCGTCGCTCTGGCGGAGGAACATATCGCCGCCGCCGCTGGAGAGGTCGACACCCGAGACCCTGCGCAGGCCAGATTCGGCGACCACGCGCATCTGGAAATCGGGCAGGAGGACATCGCTCTTCGTCGTGAACGTCTCGTCGTCGCGGACGAGCACGCCGGGATGATCGCCGATTGGGCCGAGCTTCTCGTCGAGCGCCTCGAGATCGTACAGGGCCTCGTAGAGCGTGATCGGCATCTTCACGCCCTCCGGATCGGAGATGGCCGGGTGTGAGGCAAGGAGCTGCTGCTGGAGCGCGGGGATGAGCTTCTCTATCGGCACGAACGCGTCGGTCCTCGCGATGCCGAGAGCCTCGGCGAGGATGTCCGCGAACGAGAAGCGGAACGTCGAAGGATGGTCGTCGATGAGCTTCTGAAACCCCTCGAGGGACGTTTTCGTCACATCGGCGTTGGCGGGCGTCATGGTGAGGAGCCGGACGAGCGCGAACTCCGGCGATGTCTTCCACGGCTCCGGAAAGGTCTTGCCAAGGTCGGTGAGCCTGCAGTCGTGCTGGGGATCCACGCTGTCCACCCGCCACTTCTCCCCGCACGCCTTCTGGATCTCCACAAGCGCGTTCTGGAGCAGCCCGGTCGTGTCCACGTCGAGGATCGTGATCTGCTTGGCGCCGTCCTCGCCGAAGACCTGGAGCGCCTTCTGCTTGTCGAGCTCCAGCACGACGGACGGGACCTCGGCGTCGTCGATGCGCAGGCGGAACCGGTTCGGCTCCGCGATGACCGCGCCGCCGCCGCCGCCCTCGCCGCCGCCGCCGCCCGCGGCCCCGCTGCCGCCGCCGCCTCCGCCTCCGTCGTCGCCGCACGCGGCGAGCGCGACGAGCAGCACGAGGGAAGCGCCGCGGAGCGCGGCGCCGCGCCGGGAGGAGAGAGCGAGCGAGAAGTGCGTCATGCGAGGGTTCCTCGTCGAGGGATCTCTCAGGATCCGCAGGAAGAGACGCCCGATGCTACCGAACTTCGACGCCACGGCGCGACAAAGAGTTCGCGCCGCGACGGCGCGGCGACCTCGATCCACGACGACGCCAGGAGCGCCAGGACACGTGTCGGTGTCCGTCGGCCGCTCGTCTGCTTGTCGGTCCTCTGTCGCCGAGCGGCTCGGCGCGCCTGGTCTACGCGCTCCCGAGATCGCTCTGGACGTTCTCTGCTGGCATGGACGGCTCGCCCGACGCGTCCGCCTGTGCGCTCGTTGCGGTCGTGGGCGGCTCGTACGGCGGGGCCGCGGCCGGCTCGTGCGGCGCGGTCGCGGGCGGTTCGGCCGGCGTTGCCGGCGGCGGGGGCCGGATGGACGACGACGCTCCCACGAGCTCGCGCGTCCGGTCGAAGAACGCGCGCAGCAGCGTGAGGCTCGGCTTGCGCTTGCCCGCCGCGATCGCGAGCACCTCCTCGCGGATCGCGGCGTTGATCGGCGTCGCGATGCCGAGCGCCGCGCCGCGCTCGATGACCTCGCCGTTCAGGAAGTCGACAGCCGGCGGGCGGCCTCGCTCGATGGCGGCGAGCATCGAGGAGCGCATGCGGCGGAAGCGCGCGCCCACCGCGAGGAGCAGCGCGTGCTTCGCGAAGAGCCCCGGTGAGCCCACGGCGGAGCGCTCGGCGTCCGTGAGCGCGATCCAGTCGAGATCGAGCGTCCCTGCGACCTTCTCGAGGCGCACGCCGAGCGCGCGCGAGACCTGCACGGTCTCGGTCATGATCTCCAGTGCGAGGCGGCGGACGAAGCGGTGCCTGAGCAGCGCGCCCAGGCGATCGCCGCCGACGGTGCCGAGCGACGAGATGGCGCAGTTGATGGCGAGCTTCGACCAGCGCGCCCCGGCGAGGTTGTCCGTCACGGTCGTCGGCCCGATCGCCTCGAGGATGCGCGCGAGCTCATCGAGGCGCGGGTCGCTCGCCCCGTCGAGCCGGCCGAGGACGAAGCCGCCGCTCGAGGTGCGGTCGTACACGCCGGGCTCCACCATCGAGGCGCCCCACGCGACGATCCCCCCGAAGGTGCGCTCCGGGCCGGCGATGCGCGCGATGCGCTCCTCGCAGAGGCCGTTCTGAAGGCAGATCATCGCGCCCGTCGGGGCGAGGTGCGCGACCGCGTTCCGCGCGGCCTCCTCGACCTGCGGCGGCTGCGTCGCCAGGAGGATGTAGTCGAAGGGTCGGGTGTCCGGGCCGAGCTCCCGCACCGCGCGGCCGCCGACCGTGCCAGGGCTCGTCTCGCCGCGCACCCGGAAGCCGCCGGCGTTGATGGCGTCCGCGATGAGCGGGTTCGTCGTGAAGGCGGTGACGTCGTGGCGCTGCTCGAACAGGTACGCGGCGATGATGCCGCCGATCCCGCCGCAGCCGACGACGAGCAGCCGGGGGGCGGAGGACGCGGGGGCAGCGGCCGAGCCAGGGGCACGCTCGGCAGAGGAGAAATCGGTGAAGCTCATGCGAGATCCCTTACCACCGCTGCGGCGCGGACTCGATGGCTCGAGAGCGCGGGACGGCAGGACGCGTGGGTTAGAAGCTCGGAGGCCACGGCGGTTTTCGCAGCGCGTCATCCGGGCGAGCAGCTCTCGCAAGTAGCCCGCAGTTCAGGCGGGGTCTTCGGACGTAGACGGGGAATCCGGGATCTCGGAACGACATCTTCGATCTCTCTCGCCGCTCCTCAATCAAGCGTGGTGCTCAGGACCGGCGCGACCATCTGGTCCTTACGACGACCAGCCTTCGCCTTCACGAAGATCAGGGTCGAGAGATCGCGATGAACTCCACACCCGAGCCGATCAGCGCGGTGAGCAGCGCGCCGAGATGAACGGCTCCCGGACGCCCTGCAGGCTGGCTGCGGCGTGGAAGCGGTCATTTCGATGCGTGGATAAATTGTTGATACAACGGCGCTTTTTCAGGAGTGAGGCGAATAGCATAAGGAACCTTCTGTCATCTGAGGTGAGCGTGACGATTCGCCCTTGACATTCTCGACCGCTTTGCCCTCCTTTCCCGGCGGGATGGCGCGAATGCGGGCTGTGCCGGCGTGGACGATCTCCTCCTTGACACGTTGCCCCGGCGTAGAGACCTTGGGGGCCATGCTAGCGGAGCACCTGTGGAAGCGCGCGATCGGTCCAGGCCTGGCTATTGCGGTGATGAGCGGATGCGCCCAGATCCTCGGGGCTGACTGGGAGAGCTACAGGGTCGGCGATGGCAGCGAGGAGCCCGGTGGCTCCGGCGCAGGCGGCCAGGGCACGGACACCACGCCCGAAGAACCCAGGACTTTCCGGCTACAGATCAATGATCAGCCGGAGCCGAGCAAGGTACTCGAGCTGGGCAAGACGAATACACTCGAGCTGCTGGGAAACGACGGCGCAAAACAGATCACGCTCCTCGACATCGACACCACCGGGCTGCTCCGGAACGCGCTTGAGCAGATCCAGGGCGCGTGCGGGACCTCATGGCGGAACGACAGCGCGAACCCCGGCCACGACTGCTCGCTCACCGAACTCGGCCGGAGCTTCGGGGCAGAGTGGCGGACCTCCCCGGAGTTCGCGCTGGTGCGGCTGCTCAGCATGACGCCAGCCAACGCCAATGTGACCGGGACGTTGCTCGAAGGTTTGCAGCGGATCTTCGCGCAGAATCCCAACACCTTCAACTTCGACTTCGCCGACATCCTCGCCGACAGCATCACTCTCGATCTCGCGGTCGAGCCGGCGCCGACGGCCGTGCGCAACAACCGGACGGACCCCCTCGTGCCGATACCCAAGTTCATCGTCGCGCTCCAGCAGCAACTTCTAGGCACGCACCCGGCAATCTCCGACCCGGAGGGCATGAAAATGCCGATCACGCTCTACGAGGCCCTGCACGATCTCGAGTCGCTCGACGAGAAGCTCGGACCTGGCGAGGAACATCCGGGCATGCTCGTACGGGACGATGAGACGTTCACGACGAAGGGCGATGTCCTCCTGCCCGACTTCCAGATGCGCGTCGTCGCCGAGCCCGGCCTGCGTCGGGTCTCCGGGGTTGACCTCTCCGGTGGGCGCGGCGAGATGTTCCACCGCGAGGGCGACGCCCCGCTCCGATTCGACTTCAATGACCCCGAGAAGCTCCAGATCCGTGGCATCGCTTCGACGCCGACGATCGACCTACGGATCTCGCTGCACGAACTCGCCACCTCCGTGCCGTCCTGCACCGAGACGCCTTCCTGCAAGAAGAACTCCCCCGGCATGCCGATCGGCACGGGTACGGTGTGGACCGTCCCCCCGTTCATGCTCGAGCCCATCCTGGGCAGGGCAGCCTATCTTGCTTACGGTGAACGTGCACCGTTTGCGGGGTGCTATTGGCGCGTGAGTGGAACGTGCGTGCTGGGCACGAATATCGGGCAGAGCGGCGATCCAAGTGGCTGGACGGCCTTCACCGACTTGATTTCCGACCAACCGCCCCCAATACCGGCGCCGCAGTTCTTCTGGGAGCTGCTCACCGAGGTTGGCCAGGTCGTCATCCACGACCCCACCGGCAACGGCATCCCCGACATCGTAGAAGGTGCCGCCCAGCCCGTCTACGCGCTTCACAACGTCAGCATCGGCCTCACAGCAGAGGAGATCATCGCCACGATCCGCCCGACCCTGCAGAGCCAGGCCAACCAGATCGCGGAGCTCATCCTGGGCAGGTACTGGGCCAACGACGATCCGCTCGACTTCTACTATGCCCGGAGCGCTCCGGGCGGCGCTCCTACCCTGTTCTTCGTGGCTAAGGGCGACCTCCGGCCTTCGGATCAAAGCTCGGAGGCCCCGCGCGCCTACACCTACGAGAAGCCCGGCTTCTTCACGAGCCCCGACCTCGACGAGGCGAGCAAGGTGTCAAAGACGGAGCTCGAAGGCATCTCCGACAAAACGCACGAGAAGTACCGGCTCCCTCCGGGCGAGACCACGCTGTTCATGCAGGACGACGAGGGGACGACCTTCAAAGTGCGTTTTCAGGTGCCGGACGACGAGGATCCTGTCGAGATCACCGCCGAGGTCACCAGGCTCTGATCGGCGATCCGGATCTTGCCGCGATCCATGCCGAGCGCTGCGCGTCTGTCGACCGACGCAGCCTTCCGTTGGGAGGAGATGAGGACGATCTCCTCCGCCGCCCACCTCAATCGCCCGGCGCCAGCACCTCGATCGCCTGTGGCTCCAGCGTGACCGTGATCGGCAGCTTCCCGAGCGGCTCGCCGTCCACGTCGAGGAAGAACGCCTGCTCGACGTCGCGGTTCAGGAGCGTGAGCTCGATGCTATCGCACTGGAAGTGGCGCACGTCCGGGTGGCGGATGTGCGAGCCCGTGTACATGCCGGTCGACACGGCCGCGAAGCGGAGGTGGGGCGCGGCGCCCAGATCGATGACGTCGAATACGCCGTCGTCGGGCTTCGCCATCGGCGCGAGCTGCATGCCCGCGCCGAAGAAGCGGCCGTTGCAGATGCCCAGCATGCGCGTCGAGATCTCCTCTTCGCGCCGCTCCCCGCGCAGCGTCGTCACGCAGCGCACCCGGCCGACGCGGCTGCGGACGAGGCCCCGGAGCGAGGCCATCGTGTAGGCGAGCGTGTTGCCGAGCACCCGCGACGACTCGTTGACGAGCGAGACCACGATGCCGCTCATCCCCGTGGAAAGGACGTTGACGAAGAACGCGTCGGCCCGCTGGCCGTCGCGCGTCTCGTACGAGAGGCGGCCCACGTCGAGCCGGCGCGTGTGGCCGCTCGCGATCGCGGTGCAAAAGCTGTCGAGCCGGCGGGTGAGCTTCAGCGTCTTGCAGAGATCGCTGCCGGTGCCCGCGCCGATGATCCCGAGCCGCGTGCCGGTGGCGCCCCGGTCCCTCGCCTGCATGAGGCCGTTCACGACCTCGCTGATGCTGCCGTCCCCGCCGACCGCCACGATGGTCTCGCGCCCGCCGAGCGCGGCTTCGCGCGCGAGATCGACGGCGTGGCGCGGGCGATCCGTGCGCACGATGTCGACGTCGCCGAGGATGCGGCGGATGGGCGTCAGCATCTCGTCGAAGAGCCTGCCCGTCTTTCCGCCGCTGGACCGGGGGTTCACGATGAGGAGGGGGCGCATGCGGGCACCGATGCTAGATGCCGCAGGCCGCCCAGGGCGAGGTGTTTTTGTCGCGAGCCCCGCGGCGGCGGTCACTGCTTCGTGCAGCCGCAGCCGCAGTCGTCGCTGAAGTAGCTCCAGCCAGGCTCGCACACGAAGCGGATCCGGGCGCACTCATCCCGGTCCTGCCCCACGTACTTGAGGATCGGGCTGTCGGTCCCGCAGCCAGGCGGGCTGCTCATGCCCGGCGCGCCGCCGGCGCCGGTCGGCTCGCCCTCCAGGCTCCGCACGCTCCCCGTCTCCGGGCCCTTCGCGCTGTCGGCCGGCGGAGCTGCCACGGGCGCGCCGCTCGGTGCGCCGCGGCAACCCGTGACGAGCGAGCCGAGCAGCACGAGCAGCGATGGCAAGGAGGGGAGGTATCGAGTTGGCATGAAGGTGGCTCCAATGGCAGAGATAGGCCCGCTCCGCGCGGCTCGGCGGTGAAGGGGCGTCGCTTACGCCCTCCCTCGATGGAGCTCCGACCGGCGCGAGCCGACGGGGTGGGGGAGCGCGGCGTCGCTGCCCGAGCTCTCGTCGCGCGGGGCGCGCGCGGCGCCGGCCGGGAGCGCGGCGTTCTGCGCCTCTTCCTTCGCGGCCTTGGGCAGATCCGCCCCCGTATCGCTGGCGTCCTTGGCGCCCGTGCGCTTCCCCTCAGGCGATCGGTGCTCGATGATGGCGTTGATCTCGGCCCCGAGGAGCACCGCCAGCGAGGAGATCCACATCCAGAGGAGGAGGATGATCACGCCGCCCAGCGCGCCGTAGCTCACCTCGTAGCTGCCGAACCGGCTGACATAAAAGGAGAAGCCGAGGGACGCGATGACCCAGATCACGACCGCCACGACCGACCCCGGGGTGATGAACTTGAACTTCTGCTCGACGTCGGGGAGCAAGTAATAGAGGGTTGCCAGGACCGCCATCACGATGAGCGCCGACACCGGCATGCGCAGCCAGAGGACAAGCGTCGCGAAGGGGCCGAGGTGCGCGGCGAGCGCCGGCGTGGCGACCGCGATCGCCGAGGCGACCGTCAGCAGGACGGCGCCGCCGATCGTGACCAGCAGGGCGATCCCGCGGCGCTTGAGGTACGACCGCCTGTCCTCGACGCCATAGGCAGAGTTGAGCGCCTCCATCAGCGCGGTGACGCCGCCCGAGGCGGCCCAGACCGCGCCGAGGGCGCCGACCGTCAGGAGCGCCGGGCTCTGCCCCCCGGTGAGCGCCTGAAGGCGCTCGCCCAGGATGTTGGCCACGGCGGGCGGGGCCACCTGGTACAATTCGCCCATCAGCCGCGCGGACTCGGCAGGATCGATGACCAGGCCGGCGAGGGCGACCGCGAAGAGCAGGAACGGGAAGATCGCGAGGACACCGAAGAACGCCAGCGAAGCAGCGACGGTGTCGATCTTGTCCTTGAGACATTCCTGCTTGATGTCGTTCAGGAAATCCTTCCAGGGGATCTCTCTTCCGGGCAGGTGCATGATGGACCTTCCGTGGGGCGCATGGAGCGCTGCTGGGTTCTTCCTGGGGCGGCTCGCGCCGGAGGCGCTGTACGCTGTCATGAAAAGCAACGGGGGTGCCAGGCCTGCGGCTGCAGCTCCCCGGACAGGTCGGCGATTTTCGCGCGCGGGGCCCCGGCCGAGCGCAGAGGCGGCTCGATCCTCGCGCGTGGCGCGAATTGCCCCACACGGCAGAACGGCCACGGCGCGAGCGCCCGAGGCCACCTGGCCGGGCGCTCGCGCCGTGGCCCCCGGCTGCCGGCGGAGCGCGCGGCCGGGCGCCCCGCGCGGCCGCGCGCTCCGCCGGCGGCCTGCCGGCGCTGCGAGCTAGCTCATCGCCTTGCCGATGAACTCGTGCAGCTCCGGATCCATCCCGTGCTGGGTCCTCACCGAGGGCTCCTGCCGGTACATCGTGTTGAGCGATCGCTCGATCCCGGGGTTCTTCCCCGTGAACGCGTCGATGAGCTCCCGCATGCGCTTCACGATCTGCTGCACCGGCTCGCTCTTCGGGTCGGAGCCCTTCTGCATCTCCGCCCGCATGTCGTCGTAGATCTGCTTCCACGCCGACTCGGCTTCACGCATCTTCTCGGGGCCCATCGCGTCCGCGCGCTGCTTGAGCTCCTCGAGCTGCTCTGGGGTGTAGTATTTCTCGATCATGGTCATCACCTCGATGGTTTGAAGGAGCTGCTCCACAGAGACGTCCTCTCCCGACCGCAGGACGTGGGCCAGGCCCTCGAGCCGCGCGCAGAGCCGCTGCTCCAGCGCGATCTGCTCGCGCAGCCGCGACAGGTGGAGCTCGACGGTCTGGAGCGGAGAGAACCCCGGCTGGTCCAGGCACGCGGCGATCTGCTCCAGGCTGAAGCCGAGCTCGCGCAACGACTTGATCTGCTGGAGCCGGGCGACGTCGCCCGCCGAGTACATCCGGTGCCCCGACGCGGTGCGATGCGACGGGGCGAGCAGGCCGATCTCCTCGTAATAGTGGAGCGTGCGGACGGAGAGGCCGGTCTGCCGGGCGAGATCGCCGACTTTCAACGGTGCTGAACGCATGGCGTTACCCCTGTTTCCAGGGCGGGTGAGCACGTCCATGCCCCGGAGGCTAGGTCCTCACGTAGCGTGAGGATCAAGGGCCCGCCTTCACTTTTTTCGCTCGACCGGGGCGCTGCGCGGAGCGGCTCGGGCGGGAAAGACCTCTCCCTCGCCCCGCGCAGGGTCACCGCATGCGGAGCGTGTATCTCTCGACCGACCTGTACTGAGGTGGCCAGTCGATGTCGAAGCCCTGCTCCGCGGCGGCGTGCCGGGTCCAGTACGGGTCGTAGAGGTGCGCCCGCGCGAGCGCGCACAGGTCGGCTCTCCCGGCCGCGACGATGCTGTTCACGTCCGCGTAGCTCTGGATGTTGCCCACCGTGATCGTCGGCACGTTGGCTTCCAGCCGCACGAGCTCCGAGAGCGGCGTCTGGAACAGCCGGCCATGCTCCGGCTTGCTGGACGGGTCCGTCTGTCCTGCCGAGACGTGGATGATGTCGGCGCCGTGCTCTCGCAGCATCGTCGAGAGCGCGATCAGATCGTCCGTCGTGAGCCCGCCCGGCGCCCAGTCGGTGGCGGAGATGCGCACGCTCATGGGCTTCTCCGCCGGCCACGCGGCCCGCACCGCGTCGAACACCTCCAGCGGGTAGCGCATCCGGTTCTCGATAGGACCGCCGTACGCGTCGTCGCGCCTGTTCGTGAGCGGCGAGATGAAGCTCGCGAGCAGGTAGCCGTGCGCGCAGTGCAGCTCGATCAGGTCGAACCCGGCCTCGTCCGCCCGCCTCGCCGCCTGCACGAAGTCCGAGGTCACCTGGTCCATGTCCCCGCGATCCATCGCCTTCGGGACCTGGCTCTCCGCCAGGTACGGGATGGCGGAGGCGCTGAGCAGCGGCCAGGCGCCGCGCTCGAGCGGCACATCCATGCCCTCCCAGAGCAGCCTCGTCGCGCCCTTGCGCCCGGCGTGGGCCAGCTGGACGCCGATCTTGGCCCGGGAGCGCGCGTGGACGAAACCGACGACGCGCCGCCACCCTTCGACGTGGTCGGTGCGATAGAGCCCCGCGCAGCCCGGCGTGATGCGCGCTTCCGCGCTGACGTCGGTCATCTCCGTGATGACGAGCCCTGCGCCTCCGAGCGCCCGGCTGCCGAGGTGGACGAGGTGCCAGTCGTCGATCTGCCCGTCCTCGGCCGAGTACTGGCACATGGGCGACACAACGACCCGGTTCTCCAGCACGAGCGATCGCAGCCGGAACGGCGTGAACATCGGCGGCGGCGGCTCCCCATCCCCGGCGAGGAGGCGCGCCCCCGTCTGCGCCTCCGCCTTGCGCGCCACGTGCGCGTCGATCTCGCGCACGAACGCCGGGTCGCGCGCCTTCAGGCCCTCGTGCGTCACCCGCAGGCTCCGCGTCAGCAGGCTGAACATGAACTCCACCGGGTCGAGCGCCATGTAGCGCTCGGTGTTCTCGAACCACAGCAGGCTCACCTGCGCGGCCCGCTGGAGCGCGAGCACCTTGGGCTTGCGCTCCGCCTCGTAGGCGGCGAGCGCCTCGGGCACGCCCCGGTGCTGCTCCAGGCTGTCGACGAGCGCGATCGCGTCCTCGAGCGCGAGCTTCGTCCCCGAGCCGATCGAGAAATGCGCCGTGTGCGCCGCGTCCCCGAGCAGCACCACGTTGCCCGCGCTCCAGCGCTCGTTGTGCACCGTGGGGAAGCTCCGCCAGACGCTCCGGTTCTTCAGCAGCCGGTGTCCCTGGAGCTTTTCGGCGAAGAGCTCCTCGAAGTACGCGATCGTCTCGTCCTCGCCGGCGCGATCGAGGCCCGCGCGCCGGAAGGTCTCCTCCCGGCATTCGACGATGAAGGTCGAGCGCTCCGGCTCGTAGCGGTACGCGTGGACCCGGAAGAGGCCGTGGCGGTTCTCCTCGAAGTAAAAGGTGAAGGCGTCGAACGGGAACGTCGTGCCGAGCCACACGAACCGGTTCGGGCGGACGTCGATGCGCGGCCCGAACCGGTCGGCGAACCGCTCGCGGATCCGGCTGTTCACCCCGTCGGCCGCGACCACGAGATCGCTCCCGGCGAGGGCCTCCTCCGGGTCCGTCACCTCCTCCTCGAAGCGCAGGACGACGCCGAGCTCGCGCGCCCGGTCCCCCAGGATCGCGAGCAGCTTCTGGCGCGAGAGGCCGCTGAAGCCGTGCCCCCTCGAGACGAGGACGCGCCCACCGAAGTGCGCGTGGAGCTCGTCCCAGTGGGCGAGGCTGCTCCGGATCGCGTCGTAGCTCGGGCGATCCGCGTCGGCGAGGCCGTCGAGCGTCGCGTCCGAGAACACGACCCCGAAGCCGAAGGTGTCATCGGGCCGATTCCGCTCCACCACGACGACCTCGCGCCGGGGGTCTGCCTGCTTCGCCAGGAGGGCGAAATAGAGGCCCGCCGGCCCGCCGCCCACGCATGTGATCCTCACCGCCCTGCTCCTCTGCTCCCGCGTCTGCGCCCGCGCCGGAGCCTACACGAGAACGCCGAGGTACAGCGCCGCTCCGGTGGAAATCAAGGGCGGACAGGATCGAAGAACGGGATTTCCGGGACGCGCAAGAGCTGGTTCGCATCATCGCGCGATCGAGCGCGGCAGTCCGCGCCGTCACCCGGCTCGCACAGGCGGCCGGCGACGCAGTTATCAGAGATGACCACCCCACCCGATCTCATGGAGACTCCGAGAGCGCCGCGAGCATGGGTGTCGAGCCCGACGGTCAGAGGGCGAATTCGGCGCGCTGGAGCAGATCGGTCCGCTTCATCTGACAATTCCCTTCATGGATTGGCATTGGGGAGCGGAAAATTGAACAGGGAGACGGGGAGGGAGATCGGTAAGATTTTTTTTTCTCCCGTCTCCCCGTCTCCCTGTTCAATTTCTCCGGAAAATTGGAGGGAATGCTTCTTCCGCCCTGAATGCCTCTGCATGAGCGCCTCCGGGCGACCGACGAAGGGGTTGGTCGGCGGGCGGAAGTAGGGTAAGCCTGGATCAGAAGAGCGATCATCGGGAATGTAGACCGAGCCCCGAGGTGACGCCGGGGCGCACGTACCGCTCTGCTTCAAATATTCTCCTTAGCCATGTCGCGGCTCATCGCCGGGACACGCCTCGGCATGGGCCAGGTGAATTCCACCCGAACGGCTGGTCACTCCATGAGCAAGACAGCGCCGCCCGACACCGATCGATCGGTACCGTTTCTCCGCCGTTCCATCGCGGCGGGCATGTTCGCGATGGGGCTCGTCGGCCTGACGGCGGCTGCCTGCACCGGACAGCTCGGCGATGGCAGCCCGGGCAGCTCTATCGACGACGACAGGCCCATCGACCCGACCACCGGGAAGCCGGCCGCGTACGACTGCAGAGAGGCCCGAACGAGCCCCGGCGTGCTGCGCCGTCTGTCCAAGGTCGAGGTCCAGCTGACCCTTCAGGACCTGTTCCAGCTCGACGAGCCGCCCGCCGTGGACAGCATCCCGGAGGACACCGGCCAGGGCGGCTTCCGGACGATCGCCGCCCTCCAGAACGTGTCGGATCAGCACCTGCGCGCCTACCTGGCGATCGCGGAGACGCTCGGGCAGGAGCTCATGGCGGACGAGGCGCGCCGGACAACGGTGCTCGGCTGCGAGCCGGAGGCCGACGATTGCCTCGAGCGCTTCGTGCAGCGCTTCGGCAAGCTGGCGTATCGAAGGCCGCTCTCGGCCGAGGAGGCGAGCGATCTGGTCGCGCGGGCGAGCGAGGTCGCGCGGGACAGGGAGGACGCGTTCCGCTTCGTCATCGAGGCGCTGCTGACCTCGCCCAGCTTCCTGTTCAGGATCGAGGTCGGCTCGGCCGGCTCGGAGACGTCGACCTTGACGCCGCTCGAGCTCGCGTCGCGGCTGTCGTTCACGCTGTGGGGCCGGTCCCCGAGCGCAGCGCTGCTCGAGCGGGCGGAGTCCGGCGAGCTCGACAGCGACGAGGGCCTCCGCGCGGTCGCGGAGGAGATGGTCGGAGACGAGCGGACGCAGGTCTTCTTCAACGCCTTCTTCAAGCAGTGGCTGACCTTCGAGCAGCTCCGCGCGCCGGTCAACCCGGACGCATCGTTCACGCCCGCGCTGCTCGAGGACATGATCGCCGAGAGCGAGCTCGTCCTCGGCGAGCACGCGTTCACCCCTGACGTCGACTTCTTCGACGCGCTCACCGCGAACCACACGTATGTCACCCCGGCGCTCGGCAAGTTCTACGGCCTCGAGGTGCCGGGGGACGGCGTGAGCCGCGTCGAGTTCCCGGCCGGCCACCACCGGGCGAACACCGGGCTGCTCACGCACGCGAGCCTCATCAGCGCCAAGAACGACGGTGATCTCATCGCCGTGCGCGGCCAGTGGCTCCGGGCGGCCTTCCTCTGCGAGAAGATCTCGATCCCCGCGGGGCTCCTCGAGCAGCTGGAGAGCGAGCTCTCCGGCCTGACCTATCTCGAGGTCCTCCAGAAGCGCAACACCCAGGAAGGGTGCGCTGGCTGTCATGCGCTCATTGATCCCATCGGCGTCGGGTTCGCCCAGTACGACAAGCTGGGGAAGTACGATGGGAGCATCGGTATCGACGAGTTCGGGCTGGAGCCGCGCCTGGAAGGCGCCGCCAACGAGTCGTTCGACTCGCTCGCTGCCCTGGCGGCGGAGCTGCGGCGGAGCCCCGATCTGGCCGCCTGCGTCGCGGAGAAGCTGTTCATCTACACCCAGGGGCGCGAGCCGGCGGCCGAGGACCGCTGCGCGATCGACGCCTCCGCGGGGAGCTTCACGCAGGACGGCAACCGGTTCCGCTCCTTCCTGACCGCCATCGTGCGCTCGCCGGAGTTCCGGCTGCGGAGGGCGCCAGAGTGATGTGCTCGCACAAGGTTCGACCGACGGAAGAGGAGTGTCGCCAGTGAAGATCTCGAGAAGAGCTCTGCTCCGCGGGGCGGGCGTCGCGGTCGCCCTGCCGTTCCTCGACGTGATGCGGCCCCAGCGCGCCAGCGCTGCACCGGCGGATCCGAAGCGCTTCGTGGCGTTCTTCGTCCCGAACGGCACGGATCCCGGGGCGTGGCACCCGAAGACGGAGGGGCCGCTCTCGGCGGAGGGGCTGCCGCCGTGCCTCGTCGACATGAACGGCTTCGACGCCGAGCGCGAGTGGCCGGCGGGAGACGCGATCTGGCGCGACGTCACCATGGTGTCCGGCGTCGACCACCAGGTGATCTGCTCCGACATCCACAGCCCGGCCATGGCGCTGTGCGCCCACACCGACGGCGGCGGGACGGCCGTCCCGCGCAAGGCCACGCTCGACCAGTACCTCGCCAACCACATCGCGGCCGAGACCCCGTTCCGCAGCCTCAACCTGTCCCCCACGGGCGACACGGCGGTCACGCAGGGCTTCATCTCGTTCAGGGACGGCGGTCAGGTCGAGGATGCCTTCCGCGATCCGGTGAAGGTGTTCGACACGCTCTTCAGCAACATGGGCAGCCCCAGCGAGGAGATGGACGACATCCGGCGGCGCCGCGCCAGCGTCCTCGACTGGGTGCGAGAGGACGCGAGGCGCCTGAACCTGCGCCTCGGCGCGGCGGACCGGGCGCGCGTGGAGCAGCACCTCGAGTCGGTGTTCGAGCTGGAGAAGCAGATCCAGTCCACGACGCAGTCGGGCTGCACCGTCCCCGGCGCGCCCACGAAGGGGCAGAACTTGCACGGCAAGTTCAAGCAGATGATCGATCTCGGGCTCCTCGCCCTCACCTGCGACCTGACGCGGGTGCTCGTCCTGCAGTACTCGAACAGCTGGGGCCTCGACTTCGCCGGGTACGATCTGCCCGACGGCGTGGGGGACTGGAGCGATCACTTCATCTCCCACAAGCTCGGCGATCGCGACCGCGCGACCGATCTCGACGGGCTGCCGCAGGCGGAGGCGATGCGCATCGCGAACGCCCGCGTCGTCCAGACCTCGCGGTTCAAGGTGCGCCGCTTCGCCTACCTGCTCAACGCGATGAAGGCCGCCCAGACGGCGACAGGCAACCTGCTCGACGAGTCGCTCGTGCTCTACACGTCAGAGAACGGCGACGGGGACTCCCACGGTCGGACCAACATGCCCATCATGCTCGCCGGCCACGTGGGGGGGTTCCAGACAGGCCGCGCCATCAAGGCCAGCAAGCCCCCGACCGGCGCGCTCCATTGCTCCATCATCAACTACTTCGGCGTCGAGCTGTCGGAGTACGGCGACCCGGCGGGCGGGCCGATCGCCGGCCTGTGAGCCTCGCGCGCCGCGAGGCCTGCGCGTGACACCTACCAGCGCTCGACCTTCGATGGGCCCGCCTGCTCGCGGCTGCTGAGCAGCTCGCTCGCCGCGGTCGGGCAGGGGACGTGCATCCAGCCCGGGCAATGTGACGCCATGCGGGCATGAGCGGCACAGCTCTCCGCGCGCGAGCGGCGGACGCGCCGTGCGCTCAGGCCGCGCGCGTCCGCCGGATGTGCGCGACGTGGATGCCAGAGAAGGGGGTGAGGCATGGAATCGCTGGGACGGTATTGGTGGCTGTTGGCCCTGAGGGGCGTGGTCGGGATCCTGTTCGGGATCTTGTTCTTCGTGTGGCCGATCCCATCGCTCGCCACGCTCGTGCTGCTGTTCGGCGTGTGGGCGTTGTTCGACGGCTGCGCCGCGTTCGCGTCCGCGATCAGCGGCCGCGGCGGCGTGTATTCCGTGGTCGAGGGCATCTTCGGCGTCGGGATCGCGGTGCTGACGTTCTGGCGGCCCATGATCACCGCGCTCACGCTCTACGGCGTGGTCGCTGCGTGGGCCATCGTGATGGGCATCTTCAAGATCGTCAGCGCGGTGAAGCTCCGGCACGTGATCGCCAACGAGATCTGGCTCGGGCTGAGCGGCGCCATCTTCGTGATCTTCGGCGTCATGATGGTGGCGCTCCCGGCGGCCGGCGTGCTGGCGCTCGTCTGGTTCATCGGAGCGTTCGCGATCGCCGAGGGAGCGATGCTCATCGGGCTCTCGCTGCGCCTGCGCCGCGTGCCGAGCATGGTCGCGCCGCTGCGCATGCCCTGACGCCCGGCGGGGCGCCATGGAGCGGAGCGCGCCTGTCAATCGATCTGCAGGTGGTAGTGCGCGGGCGTCGTCTCCTCGAGCACCAAGACGCCCCCAACCTCCGCGGTGCTCTCGAGGAACGCTCGCTTTTCCTTGGGCGACATGGTCCTGTTGCGCACGTCGACGGCGCCTTTGCGCAGGTGCGCGGAGACGTAGATCCCCCGGTCGATCTGGTCCTGGATCACGGCCTCCATGGCCGACACCACCTGCTCCGGCGGCTTGCGGGAGTTCGCCTGATAAGCCTTCTTGATCTCCTGGACCGCCGCCTTGTTGCGGTAGAGCTGGAGGAGGTCCTCGCCGAGCCTGAGCTTCGTGAACATCGCCCTGGCCTGGCGGTTCGCGTCGCGTGTCCCGCTCGTGATCACGAGGTGCTCGCGCGTGCGTCGCGCGTAGCCCTGGTCGATCTGCTCGACCTTCGCGGCGATCTTCGCCGGGAGCGTCACGCCCGGGAGCACCTCGTATGGCGGCGGGGCCCACGGCTCCGTGGGCACGGCCTTCCCGAGCGCCGTCAGGGGCGGCAGCTGCGCGCGCCGCTCCTCTTCCTCCGACGGCAGCTCGTCGCACTCGGGTCGGGTCGCCGGCGCGGCGGCGCGCGGCGCGGCGCTGGCTGTCCCGGCGGCGCGCGGCGCGCTCGGGGCCCGCGGCGCGGCGCTCGCCGGCGCCGCGGGGGCGCTCGCGCCGGGCGGATCGAGGCCCGGCAGGCCGATGCTGGGCAGATCGATCGACTCGAGCCGCTCCCTGCATCCAGCCGCGCAAAGCAGCGCTGCGGCGAGGGCGCGCAGGCGGCGCGGCGGCTCCAGGGAGCGTTCCTGTGCGGCTGCTCGGCGTGTCGGAGGCGTCGGCAAAGCCGGTCCAGCGTGCCATGGCGCGCGGCGCGGGCGAAAAAAACGGCGGCGCGCGACGTCGCGACGTCGCGACGTCTACCGACTCGACGCGGGGGGCCCCGCATCGACTACACACCTCCTCATGCCCCATGCTCCCCTGACCGGCCGTATCGCCCTCGTGACCGGCGCCGGCACCCGCCTCGGCGCCGCGACGGCCCGCGCGCTCGCGGCCGCAGGCGTCGACCTGGCCGTCCACTACGCCACGAGCGCCGCCGGCGCGGAGGTCGTCGTCGACGAGGTGCGCTCCCTCGGCCGCCGCGCGGCCGCGTTCCAGGCGGACCTCCACGACCGGGGAGCGCTCGCCGCGCTCGCCCGCGCGGTGCTCGACTGGTCGTCTGGCCGGCTCGACCTCCTGGTCCACAACGCGGCGAACTTCGATCGGGTCCCGCCGGCCGAGCTCTCCGCCGACGCGTGGGATCGCGCCATGGCGCTCAACGCGACCGCGCCGTACCTGCTCACGCTCGAGCTCGCCCCCGCGCTCCGCGCCTGCCGCGGCAGCGTCGTCGCGATGGTCTGTGTGAGCGCCGAGCGCCCCTGGAAAAATTACATTCCGTACTCCGTGTCGAAGGCCGCGCTCGCGCACCTGGTCCGCGGCCTCGCCGTGGGGCTGGCGCCGGAGGTGCGCGTGAACGGCGTCGCACCCGGGACGGTGCTGCCGCCGTCCTCCTACGACGAGGCCACGCTCGCTCGCCTCCGCGAGCGCATCCCGCTCCAGCGCATCGGCGAGGCGGAAGACGTCGCCCGCGCCGTGGTGTTCCTTGCTGAAAACGACTTCATCACCGGCCAGATCCTCGCGGTCGACGGCGGCGCCTCGGTCGCGTGACGCGCCGCCTTGCCGCGCGGGTCGATCCGCCCCAGCGTGAACGGGGGCGCGCTTTGGCTTGAACGACCTCACCTGATCGACCCATAGTTCGAGCCTCATGAGCCACACGCCCGAGACCAGCGCCGCCCCCCTCCAGGCAGATCCTGCCCACAGCGCGCCCGCCGGCGGCCCGGCCGAGGCGCCCGCGGCTGCGGCTCCCGGCGCCGAGGTCAAGCCGGCGAGCCACGACTCGACGCTGCCGGAGGCGCTGATCGCGTTCATGCTGGAGCGCTGGACGCCGGCGTCCGGCGAGCTCCCGCAGGCGATCGCGCACGCGGAGGTGTTCGCTGCCCGCCGCCGCGCCCTGTCGAAGCTCTTCCCGGCGGAGACGCTCATCATCCCCACCGGGCACGAGAAGGTGCGCGCCAACGACACGCACTACCGCTTTCGCCCGGGCTCGGACTTCTTCTACCTGACGGGCAACCTCGAGCCTGACTGCGTGCTCGTGCTGCAGCCGCAGGAGGGGGGCGGGCACCGGGACATCCTCTTCGTCGAGCCGAACCCCGGGCGCAGCGACAAGACGTTCTTCACCGATCGCGCCAAGGGCGAGCTCTGGGTCGGCCCCCGCCTCGGCGTCGAGCAGAGCCGCGCGCACTTCGGCGTCGACGAGTGCCGCGGGCTCCCCGAGCTGGACGCGTACCTGAGCGGCCTCGTCGGCACGGTGACGCGCCCCCACCGCGTGCTCCGCGGCATGTCCGAGCGCGTCGACAAGCTCCTCGCCCGGCACGATCGCGACAAGCAGCTCGGCGAGGCGCTCTCGGAGATGCGCCTCCTCAAGGACGCCCTCGAGGTGCAGGAGCTCGAGGCGGTCGTCGCGTCGACGAAGCGGGGCTTCGAGGACGTCATCCGCGCGCTCCCCCGCGCGCGGAGCGAGCGAGAGGTGGAGGGCACCTTCAACCTGCGCGCCCGGGTCGAGGGCAACGACGTCGGTTACGGGACCATCGCCGCGTCGGGCCACCACGCGTGCATCCTGCACTGGACGAGGAACGACGGCGCGCTGGAGCCGGGCAAGCTCCTCCTGGTCGACGCCGGCGTCGAGGGCAACGCGCTCTACACGGCCGACATCACCAGGACCCTGCCGATCAACGGGAAGTTCTCCAGGGAGCAGCGCGAGATCTACGAGCTCGTGCTCGAGGCGCAGGAGGCGGCGATCCGCGAGGTGAAGCCGGGCAACGACTTCATGGAGCCGAACCGGGCGGCGATGCGGGTGCTCGCCCGGGGGCTCGATCGGCTCGGCATCCTCCACGTCTCCGCCGAGGAGGCGCTCAAGGAAGACAGGCAGCTCTACCGCCGGTATTCGCTCCACAACGTCAGCCACATGCTGGGGCTCGACGTGCACGACTGCGCGCAGGCGCGGCAGCAGGTCTACAAGTTCGGCAAGCTCAAGGCGGGCATGGTGCTCACGGTCGAGCCGGGGCTTTATTTCCAGCTCGATGACGAGACCGTCCCGGCCAGGTACCGCGGTATCGGGGTGCGCATCGAGGACGATATCCTCGTCACGGAGACGGGGTATCGGAACCTGTCGAGCGATATTCCGAGGTCGGTGAGCGACGTGGAAGCGTGGATGGCGGGACTCTGGGCCACGCCGCAGTGAACTGAACGGCGGGCGGGGGAACGGCCCAGGCGAGCGAGTTGGAGGGCGTCCCCAGACGCGGGGGCCGCCGGTGGCGGGTGGGGCCGCGCGGGAGGGCGGCGGGGGTCCCCCCACAAACTCGCGCCTTTTGGGGGGCTGTTGCCGCACACACGGGGGGGTGGGGCTGGGGGCGACTCGCTTCGATGCGGGCCGGCGCTCGGATTTGTGGGGCCCACCCCCGCCGCCCTCCCGCGCGGCCCCACCCGCCACCGACGGCTCTGCCGTGGGGAGCGGTGGCGGGAGCTTGGGCGGTCGAGCTCGGCCTTGAGGGGATCTTGAGGGGATGCGGTGGGGCGGTGTCGGGTGTTCCAGGAAGTCCGTGGTTGAGGATGGCGGTTGATGCCATCGGGACACGGCGAGGGGCGCGAAGGGGGGCTGGCGCACGGACGCAATGGGCGCGGCGCGAGGATGCTGGAGCGATGGCTGCTCGCGGGCGGCGGCGCTACCCTGCCGATGAGGAGACCCGCATGCACACGTCTCGCCTTCTGCGTTGGCCAGGGACCGCAAATCTCCGAACCGGACGCGCGCTCGCGACGTCGCTGCTCGCCGCGGCAGCGGTGGTCGCAGCGGCGGGCGCGGCCAGGGCCGAGGATGGGACGGACGGCCAAGGCGCCGGGGCCGTCCTCGCCGCGCGCTCGCCGGGGATGCTCGAGCCTCGCCTCCCTGGGTACGTCAACCCTGCGCTGCCCGTCGACGTCGGCCCGTCGCTGCGCGGCCCGGACCTCCTGGTCGAACCGGTCGCGACCGCGGGCGAGCCGCTGCACGGCATGGCCTCCGAGCTCGACGAGACCAGCTACGACATCCCCGGGCAGATCGTCGTCGACGCGCGCGACGACCTCGACGACGCCTCGCTCGCGGACCTCGTGCGCGACTTCTCGCTGCGCGTGCTGCCGACGGCGCTCACGTCACAGACCAGGATCCAGATCGCCACGGTGGACGGGCCGGTCAGCGCGACGCTGGAGCGGCTCGCGCGCGATCCGCGCGTGGAGGCGGCGGAGCCGCTCGCCTGGGTGCGCGCCTCGTTCGTCGCGAACGACCCGCTGATGAAAGACCAGTGGCACATGGCGCGCGTGGGCGCCGAGCGCGCGTGGGACTTCGCCTCCGGCCGCGGCGTCACCGTCGCCGTTGTCGATACGGGCATCGCGTGCGAGGACCACGGGCCCTTCACCAAGGGGACCGACCTGGCCTCGACCGAGTGCGTGGAGGGATGGAACTTCGTCACCAAGACGACCCACGCGAACGACGACCAGGGGCACGGCACGCACGTCGCCGGGACGATCGCGCAATCGACCAACAACGGCCTCGGCGCCGTGGGGCTCGCGTTCCACGCGCGGCTCATGCCGGTCAAGGTGCTGAACGAGAGCGGCTGGGGCACGACCGCCGACGTGGCCGACGGCATCCGGTGGGCGGCCGAGCACGGCGCCCAGGTCATCAACCTGAGCCTCGGCGGCCCCCGCAACTCCAAGGTGCTCCAGAGCGCGATCGACGACGCGGTCGCGCGCGGCGCGGTCGTCGTCGCGGCGGCCGGCAACACCGGCGGGCGCGTGCAGTTCCCCGGCGCCTCCGATGGCGTCATCGGCGTGAGCGCCACCGACGTGAACGACAAGATCGCGCGGTTCTCCTCGCGCGGCCAGGGCGTCGACGTCGCCGCACCCGGGGTGAACGTCACCCAGCAGACCATCTGCAACCGCGGGCGCGACAAGTGCCAGAATTTCTACGCGTACAGCGGCACCTCGATGGCCGCGCCCCACGTGGCCGGCGCGGCGGCGCTGCTCGTGAGCCTCGGCGTGACGGACCCGCGCGCGGTCGAGGACGCGCTCCGCGCAGGCGCGCGCGTCGTCGACGACTCCGACGGCGGCAAGCTCCTCTACGGGGCCGGCATCCTCGACGCAGCGAGCTCGGTCGTGCGCGTGACGCAGAGCCACATCGTCGTGCGGCTGCTCGCGCTGCTGGTGCTCGCGACGTGGGTCGCGCGCCGCGCCCGCAATAAGGACGCGACCGCCACGAGCCCGTGGCGGGCGAGCTTCCTCCTGCCGGCGCTCGCGGCGGGGCCGGGGCTGTTCTTCTTCGCGCCGTGGCTCCTGCCGCGCGTGGAGCTCGCCGTCGACGTGCTGGCCCGGCCGATCGCCGACCTCGACCTGCTGATCGGCGCATCGGTCCACCGCTGGCTGCCGCTCGCCAACGCGCTCGTCCCGCTCGGCCTCACGGCGCTCTTCTTCGGCGTGAAGAGGCTCCGGCCGGCGATCGCAGGCTTCGCCGTCGGCACGGCGGCCTACCTCACGTCGGTCGTCCTGCTCGGCGAGGCCGCCGGTCCCTTCGGCCGGATGGCCCTCGTCGTGTGGTGCGCGGTCAACGCCGCGGCCTGCCTCTGGATCGCCCGGACGAACCTGTCCACGCGCTGAGCCGGCGCCTGCCGCGCTCGCTCCATGGCCGGCGGTGCGCCCGGCCGTCATGACCACCCTGCAAAAACGAGCTAGGATGCCGGCGATGCGGTCCGGCACCTTGCTCCTACCTTTCATGCTGCTCCTCGGGGCGTGCGGCGGCTCCTCCAGCGAGACGCCGTGGCCCGCCGAGCCACGGGGCCCCGCGCTCGGTCCCACGGACGAGGCGTCGCCGGACGGGCCGGCCAACTCGAGCGCGGCCCCTCAAGGTGCGGGCGAAGGCTCGGCGGACGAGGCCGACGCCGGCCGGTGAACCGGCGGCGGAGGATGGCATGGCGGACATCCGGACGGCAGGCGCGCAGCGGAGGGCCTGGCTCTCCGCTGCGCTGCTCTCCGTCGCGCTGCTGGTCATGCCGCTCCTCGTCTGGCTGCTCCTGCCGCGCCCCAGCCCCGTGATGCCGGCCCGGCGCGAGCCGGCCGTCGCGCTGCTCCCTCCACCGCAGCCGGAGCTCACGGCGCCGCGCGAGGTCGAGGCACCACCCGCGCCGCCGGCGCCACCTGCGCCGCCGCCGCGCGAGATCACGGCCGCGAGCGTGGGGCCGGTCCGCGGCGTCGTGCTGGATCCGGAGGGTCATCCCAGCGCCGGCGCCGTGGTCAGCTGCCGCGAACCGCCGGGCAACTCTGCGAGCGCCGACGCCGAGGGGCGCTTCGAGCTGCCGGCCGAGGCCGACGGTTGTACCGCCATCGCCGCGCAGCCTCCGTACGGCGACGCCGAGCCCACGCGCGTCGCCGCGGGCCGCGATAACGTCCTTCGCCTGCTCGCCGCGGGCGCGATCGTGGGAGAGGTCGTGGATCCATCGGGCAGGCCCGTCGAGGCGTACCTCCTGGCGATCGAGTCGTTCACGCCGGCCGGGTCCGGCGCGCACGCGGGCGTGAACGGCCGCGCGCGCAAGGTGTCGGATCCGGGCGGCGCCTTCCGGTGGGACGCGCTCGCCCCGGGCCGCTACGTGCTGACGGCGAGCTCCGCCGGACGCCCGCCTGCGCGGAGCCGGGCCGTCGACGTCGAGGCGGGCCGCGCCGCCGAACGCGTGCGGATCGTGCTGCCGCAGGGCGCGACGCTGAGGGGCAGGGTCGTCGACGCCGCGTCGCGCGCGCCGGTCGTCGAGGCCCAGGTCGAGCTCGACTCCGCGACCTCGTCGGGCGCGAACGCGATCTCGCTCGCGCTCACCGACGCGAACGGCGACTACGAGCTCGAAGGGGTGCCGGCCAGCGGCCCGTTCTCGGTGCGCGTGCGCCACCAGCAGTACATGGCCAAGATCGTGTCCGGCCTCGACGCGCGCGGCGCGCAGTCGACGCGGGTCGACGTCGAGCTCCGCCAGCTGGACGACGGCGGGGCGCGCGAGGAGCTCACGGGCATCGGCGCGATGCTCTCGCTCTCCTCGGGGCGCGTGATCATCGCGGGCGTCGTCGAGGGGGGGCCTGCGGCGTCCGCGGGGCTCCTGGCGGGCGACGTCATCGCCCGCATCGACGGCCGGCCCACGACGGAGCTCCCGCTCGCCGACTGCATCCAGCGCCTCCGCGGCCCGGCGGGGACGGTCGTCACCGTCGGCGTGGAGCGGGAAGGGCGCACCCTCGACGTGACGATACGGCGCGACGTCGTGGTTCGGTGAACGGCCGCGCGCCGAGGTGCTAAGGGTCGGTCCATGTCCACGCGCCCTACCGCGCTTCCCCCGGCCGGAGCTCCGGACGTCCTCTACCTCGTCGACCTGTCAGGCTACGTCTTCCGCGCCTACCACGCGATCAGCCCGCTCTCGAGCCCGAGCGGCGAGCCGACCCACGCGACGTACGGCACCGTCGCGATGCTCACGAAGCTCGTGGACGAGCGGAAGCCCGCGTACCTGGGTGTGGCGATGGACTCCCCGGGCAAGACGTTCCGCGACGAGCTCGACCCCCGCTACAAGGCGCACCGGCCGCCGCCGCCGCCCGACCTCGGGGTGCAGATGAGCCGGTGCCGGGAGATCGTCGAGGCGTACCGCATCCCGATCTTCATCCAGGAGGGGCTCGAGGCGGACGATCTCGTCGCCGTCGCCGTCGCGCGGGCCAAGGAGCGGGGGCTGCGCGTCGTCATCGCGTCGAGCGACAAGGATCTGATGCAGCTCGTCGACGGCGAGCAGGTGATGCTCTGGGACGCGATGCGCGACAAGGTCTATGGGAACCCCGAGGTCGTCGCGAAGTTCGGGGTGCCGCCGGAGCAGGTGCGCGACCTGCTCGCGCTCGTCGGCGACACCTCGGACAACGTCCCTGGCGTCCCCGGCGTGGGCTTGAAGACGGCCGCCGAGCTGCTCGCGCAGTTCGGCTCGCTCTCGGCGATCTACGAGCGCATCGGCGAGGTCAAGAAGCCTCGCATCCGGGAGTCGCTCCAGCAGAACGAGGCCGACGCGCGCCTCTCGCAGAAGCTCGTGACGCTCGACGGCGGCGCGCCCGTGTCGCTCGACCTCGAGACGCTGCGCTACGGCGGCGCGGACACCGGCAGGCTCCGCGAGCTCTTCACCGAGCTCGGCTTCTCGCGCTTCCTGAAGGCGGTCCGCGCGCCCGAGCCGACCGCGCGCGCGGCGACCTACCGGGTCCTGACGACGCGCGAGGAGCTCGAGGCCTTCGCCAAATCGGCGCGCGCGGCCGGCCGCCTCGCCCTCGACGTGCTCGCGACGAGCCGCGAGCCGATGAGCGCCCACGTCTGTGGCGTCGCGCTCGCCTGCGAGCCGGGGCAAGCCGTGTACGTCCCGCTGGGCCACCGCTACCTCGGCGCGCCGGCCCAGCTCTCGATGAGCGACATCGACGCGGTGATGGGCCCGCTGCTCGCCGACCCCGAGCTCCCGAAGGTCGGCCACGACGTCAAGTTCTGCGAGGTGATCCTCCTGCGGCACCGCATCGGGCTCGTGGGCGTCTCCTTCGACACGATGCTGGCGAGTTACCTGCTCGATCCCGAGGGGAAGAACCAGCTCCACGAGCTCGCCGAGCGCGAGCTCGGCGCCAAGATGCAGACCCTCGACGAGGTGGCCCCGAAGCGCCGCGGTCAGGCGCAGCGCGCCCTCGACGAGATCGAGCTCGGCGAGGCGTCGAGCTACGGGGCCGCGTTCGCCGACGTCGCGCTCTCGCTCACCGACCGGCTGCGCCCTCGGCTCCGCGCCGAGAAGCTCGAGGACCTGCTCGTGCAGATCGAGCTGCCCCTCTCCGCCGTGCTCGCGGAGATGGAGCTCACGGGCGTCCTCGTCGACCCGCAGGCGCTCGCGCAGCTCGGCGCGCAGATGACGACCGAGCTCGCCGCGCTGGAGCAGAAGGCGCGCGAGATCGTGGGGCACGACATCAACCTGGCGTCGCCGAAGCAGCTCGAGGCGGTCCTGTTCGACGAGCTCAAGCTGCGCTCCCAGCGCAAGACGAAGACCGGCCGCTCGACCGACGCCGACGTGCTCGAGGCGCTCTCGGAGGAGCACCCGTTCCCCGGGGTGGTCCTCGAGCACCGCGCCATCGCCAAGCTCAAGGGCACGTACGTCGACGCGCTGCCGCGCCTCGTGCACCCGGGCACGGGCCGGATCCACACGCGCTGGGGCCAGGCCGTGGCCGCGACCGGGCGGCTCTCGTCGCAGGACCCGAACCTGCAGAACATCCCGATCCGCACGGAGCTCGGCCGGATGATCCGGCGCGCGTTCGTCGCGCCGCCCGGGAGCGTGATCGTGAGCGCCGACTACTCCCAGATCGAGCTGCGCGTCCTCGCGCACCTCTCGAAGGACCCGGTGCTCGTCGACGCCTTCCGCACCGGGCAGGACGTGCACGTGCGCACGGCCATGGAGATCTTCGGCGTGGATCAGGCAGGGGTCACCGCCGAGATGCGCCGCCGCAGCAAGACGATCAACTTCGGCGTGATCTACGGCATGGGCGAGTCGGCGCTCGCCAAGCGGCTCGACATCTCGCGGGCGGAGGCGGCGCGCTTCATCGACGCCTACTTCGCGCGCTACCGCGGCGTGCACGAGTTCATGGAGGGGACGATGGCCGAGGCGAAGCGCTCCGAGTCGGTGCGGACGCTGCTCGGCCGGCGCCGCTTGCTCCCGGATCTGCGCAGCAGCGACCGCATGCGCCGCGCTCAGGCGGAGCGCATCGCCCAGAACACCCCGATCCAGGGGACGGCGGCGGATCTCCTGAAGCTCGCGATGGTGCGCGTCCCGCGCCCCGTCGTCCCCGGCGCGCGCATGGTGCTCACGGTGCACGACGAGCTCGCGTTCGAGGTGCCGGCCGCGGCCGTGGACGAGGCCAAGGCGAAGGTGCGGGAGGCCATGGAGTCGGTCTTCCCGCTCGACGTCCCGCTCGTCGTCGACGTAGGTCACGGACCCACCTGGGCCGACGCTCATTGAAGGGGCGGACACCCGCTTCGGATACGGGCCCATCTCGGCGTTTTCGGTGCTCAGCGTACCGGAGTACGCTTCCGCGCCGAAAACGCCGATCTGGACCCGTCTCCTGTGCGGGTGCCCGCCGCCGGCGTCACGGGGTGGAGAGGGAGAGGGGCGGACCGTCTCCTGTGCGGGTGCCCGCCGCCGGCGTCACGGGGTGGAGAGGGGCGGAAGCGCCACGGGCTGTGACGGCGGCGGCGGAACGGCGGCGAAGGTCTGGAGACAAAACGACGACGCCCGCTTCACCTTGCGGTGAGCGGGGCGTACGTGCGGAAGGGTTGTTCTCAGCTCGCGGCGGTCTTGGCAGCGACGCTCGCCTTGTGAAGGGCGAGGGCGAGGCGGCTCTTCACGCGCGACGCGCGCTTGGCGGGGATCGTCCCCTTCGACGCGGCGCGATCGAGCGCGCTCACCGCGGCGGTCACCGGCGCGGCGGACTCTTGCGACACGCCCTTCAGCGCGGTGCGCGCCTTCTTGACGGTCGTGCGGAGCTCCGACTTGATGGCGCGATTGCGCGCCGTCCTCGTGATGCGCTGGCGGTTGCGCTTGTCGGCGGATGCGTGATTGGCCATGAGAAAAGCTCTCCTACTTCTTCGCCTGCGCCTCGGCGGGCGTGGCAGCGCGCAGGGCGTCCGGCGCGTTCTGGTCGTAACCCGCCGGATGGATCGGGAACGCGGGGGTGCCGTGTGCGCGCTCGAAGCGCTTGCGGCGGGTGCCCGCCGTGCGCGCCTTGCGCCGGCGGATGCGCTGGGTTTGCTGAGTCGCGGAAACCATGGGGGCGCGCATTCTACCCACGGGGGGGGCTGTGTCAACCCGGAGGTTTGCTGTCCTCCGCGAGGCGCCCCTGGCTAGGGTCGGATCGTCGCGCTGACCGAGAAAAACGGCTTGGAGAAAGGACCCACGTTGGCGCCCTTGAGCGCGGACTGCACGCAGCTCGACTGGCCGTTCGACGCCGCCCACCCGCTGACGCTGACCTTGCTCACCTGGCCTGTCGACGAGAACGTGATCTGCGCGCGCGACACGTCGTCCGCGCCCGCGACGCACGCCTTGGCGCTGCCCATGACCGAGCCGAGCGCGGCCTGGACCGAGCCCTGCGACGGCTGTTCGGGGATGTTCTGCTGCCGGAGTGGACCCGACGCCGGCACCGGCGCCTCCGAGACGACCGAGGGCTGTCGCTCCGCGTTGTCGCCCACGGCCGCCTGCATGGCCGAGGGGAGGTCCCCCGGCTTGCCAGCCGCCGCCGGCGCAGCCGCCATCTTTCCCTGCTCGGGCTTCGGCGACACGGCAGGCGTGGCCGGCGCCTCGACGGCCGCCGGCGCAGGAGCGCCGCCGCCAGCCGGGGCGGCTGGCGCCTTGGGCGCCGCGGCGAGCTTCTCCTCCGCTTGCACGGGCTGCTCGACCACGGCGCGCTGCTCCGGCGCCGCGGCGACCGGAGCAGCCGGCTCCACCCGCGTGTCGCCGGGCGGCGCGGCGGGCGCCGCGACGGTGGTCGGCGCGGGCGCCGCAGTCGCCGCGATCTCCTGCTGCGGCGGCGCCGTCGTCTTCACCATGACGGTGACCGCCGCGGCCAGCCCCAGGGCCGCCACGGCCGCGCCGGCGATCATCCCGCCGGATCGCTTCTTCGCTGGAGCCGAGGCCACGGGCGCGGACGGGGCGCGGCGCGCCGCCATCGGCATCACCGCTGCCGCCTTCGCGTCCCCGAACCGATCCGCCGCGCCGTGCTGCGCCGCTTCGGAGGCCTCCACCTCCGAGGGCGCCGACGCGTTGAGCCGGTTCAGATCGATGACCCCGGAGTCCTCGGGCACCCCCTCCGCCGGCCGCAGGGACGGCGACGACGCGCGGGCGCCGCCGGAGAGCGAGCCGCGCCCCGGCAGCGGGGACACACGCCCTGGCGGCGCCGAGCTGCGTCCCGAAGCCGGCAGCGGCGTCGAGAGCGCAGAGCCGCTCATCGCGGGCATACCGCTCGCGCGACCCGGCGCCTGGCTGACCCGCTCGGCGATCTCCTTCAGCGACTGGCGTCTTTTCTCCGGCGGCCGCGACAAGGTGCCGCCCGACAGGCTCTCAGGCTTCGAGGCCCTGGCTGCTTGTGATCCGTCCCCCATGGTGCTGCGTTCTCCTGATGCGCGTTCTTCGCGCGAAGGGTCCTCCGTCTGCTCCTCGCCTGGCGCTGCGGTGAGGTCGGGGGGGGCGAGGAGGTCGGCTGCCGCCGCGGTGTCCTCCGAGCGCCGGGAGATGGCGGCCTCGACGATGTGAGCGGCCCGCGTCTCCCACGCCTCCTCGTCGAGGGCGGGGGCAGGCCAATCGTTGAGCATCCCGTCGAGGTCGAGCTTGTCGGTGACGTTCATTCGGCGTCCCCTCCGAAACCGCGCTCCGCGAGGTATGCGCGGAGCTTGCGGCGCGCCTCGTGGACGCGCCAGGCGACTGTTCCTTCCGGACAACCCAGGATCCTGGAGGCGTCCTCGTGGGGCACGCCGTCGATGCAGACGAGGATGAGCGTCGTCCGCAGCGTGTCCGAGAGCGCGTCGATGCCGTCGCAGAGCGCGGCCGCGAGCTCGCGCCGCTGGGTCGACGCGGCCGGATCGCCGCCGTGGCTCGGGCGCGTCTCGAGCAGCAGCGCCTCGATCCGCGGATCGTCCGCGGGGGTCGAGTTCTTGCTCGGCTTGCGGGCCCGGATCATGTTGAGCGAGAGGTTCACGGCGATCCGGTAGAGCCAGGTGAATGGTTCGCTCCGGCCGTCGAACCGGTCGAGCGCCTGGTAGGCCCGGACGAAGGTCTCCTGCGTCACGTCCTCTGCCTCCGCGCCCGAGCGGACAAGGTGGAACGCCAGCCGGAAGATGCGCTTCTGATATCGACGAACCAGCACCCCGAACGCCTGGGCATCTCCGCTCCGGGCTTGATCGACGAGCTCACGATCGGTGGGTTTGGCCATCCTAGCCGCCTCGGGGTGCGAGTTGTCTCCCGCGCACGGACGACAGCGCAGCCGCGGACACCTCCTCGCGACGGCCCCCGACCGTCTCGGCGAGAGAAGCCCCTCGCGGCGAGCCCCGCTTCGCGAACGCGAAGCCGGGCGATGAGGAGGCAAGTTCCACGTTCAGGCGCGCGAAGATAGCCGAACACTCCTCTTAGGACAAACCATGCGCCCGGAGCTTGGGCGCCGTGATGACCTCGTCGACTGGCGGGTGATATGCCCGCGCTGGCGCATCGAAAAACCTGCGCGGCGCCCCGCCGCCCGGCCCACCGCGCGCCGCGCAGGCGTGTGAACGAGCGCGGCCGTCGCCGGCGCACCGCGCCGCCGCCCGTACCGCTGCTATGGTCGGCCGATGCAACGCTTCTCGAGCTGGATGCGCACCCTGGGGCTCATCGCTGCGGCCTTCGCAGGAGGGGCGGCGACTTCCCACCTCGCGGGCGCGAGCACACAGGCGCAGAGCCCCTACGCTCCGCTCGAGCAGCTCGCGCGCGTGCTCGTGCTCGTGGAGAACAACTACGTCGAGCCGGCGCAGCGCAGCAAGATCCTCGACGGCGCCATCAAGGGGATGGTCGCGGAGCTCGACCCGCACTCGGCGTACATGAACTCCTCGGAGTTCGCCCAGTTCCAGGAAGAGACGGGGGGGACGTTCGGCGGCGTCGGCATCGAGGTCGACGCCAAGGACGACAACATCACCGTCATCGCGCCGATCGAGGGCTCGCCGGCGGCGCGGGCGGGCATCCGCTCCGGCGATCAGATCCTCGCGATCGACGGCCGCCCCGTCCGCGGCGAGCGCCTCGACAAGCTCGTGAAGATCATGCGCGGGGCGCCCGGCTCCCGGGTGAAGCTCACGATCCGCCGGCAGGGCGTGCCTGAGCCCCTCTCGTTCGACCTCACGCGGGAGCAGATCCACGTCACGAGCATCGCGGCGAAGCGCCTCGACCGGGACATCGCGTACGTCCGCGTGAAGCAGTTCCAGGACGGCACCCACGAAGAGATGCTCCGCGCCGCGGCGAAGCTGCGCGCCGCATCGAAGGCGCCGCTGGCCGGCGTCATCCTGGACCTGCGCAACAACCCGGGAGGCCTCGTCAACGAGGCGGAGGCCGTGGCCGACGAGCTCCTCTCCTCGGGGACGATCTACTCGACGCGCCAGCGCAACCAGGTCGTCGACGAGGCGAAGGCGCACGACGGCGGCGCGTTCGCCTCGCTGCCCATCGTCGCGCTCGTGAACGAGTACTCGGCGAGCGCCGCCGAGCTCGTCGCGGGCGCCCTGCAGGACAGCGGGCGCGCCGTGCTCGTCGGCGCGAGGACCTTCGGCAAGGGATCGGTGCAGACCATCTACGAGCTGCCCGGCGGCGCCGGGGTGAGGCTCACGACGATGCGCTACTACACGCCGAACGGGCGCTCGATCCAGGCCCAGGGCATCCGGCCGGATGTCGTCATCGAGAGCGCCGCGCAGCAGGTCCCGGCCGCCATCCTCCGCGAGCAGGATCTCGAGGGACACCTCCCCGCCGAAGGGGCGATCGGCGACCGTTCGCCGAGGGCCGTGCTCGTGGAGAAGCGCGCCGAGACGGCCGCGGCGGCCGGCCCCGAGGGCGACATGCCCTCCGATCCCACCCGCGGGAGCGACTTCGCGCTCGCCGTCGGGTACCAGCAGCTCCTCCGCGCCATCCCGGCGATCCGCCAGCGCTGAGGATCGCGCGTCGAGCGACCTGCGCCGGGCGCCGCTCGACGCGCGTCAGGCCTCGGCGCCGGCGCGGAGCCCGGTCGTCACCGCGTCGAGCACGGTGCGCGCCCTCCCCGCGATGGTCGCCCCGGCCGCCAGGATCCCGGGCGCGGCGCGGACGCCCTCGCACCGCACCCCCACCGCCTCCAGCGCGCCGGGGCGCTCGCCGCGGGGCCACGCGACGACGTCGAGCTCGGGGCCCTGCATGGAGCTCACCACGCCGAACGCGCCGCGATCGTCGCCCATCGTGACGGGCGCGGCGATCGAGAGCGCGAAGGGCGCGGCGCCGCGCGCGGGGAAATCGGCGCCGGCGCCGCTCTCGGGCGGCGTGTACGCGATCCCGCCGCCGGCGAGGCCGCCGATCGCCAGGATCACCCCGTCCGCCGCGAGCGGCACGTCCTCCCCCTCGACGTGGATCGTGACGCCTTCGTCGGGCGCCCCCGGTCCCGGGTGCCCGCCGCCCACCGCGCGCACGCGGCCGTGGCGCTGAGCCGCCCCGATCGTCGAGAGCAGCGCGTCGCGCGCCGCCTCGAAGCGCAGCCCCGCCGGCGAGCCGGCGCCCATCAGCGCCTCGCCCACCGGGACGCCGAGGCGCGCCGCGAGCGCCTCGGCCCGCGGAGCGCTCGCGCCGAGCCACGGGCCGAGCAGGATCGCCCCCGCGCCGCCCGCGCCCTCGAGCGCCTGGCGGAGCCGATCGAGGAGCCAGGAGAGCCGCGCCGGGTCGTCGTGCCGGGCCGCGAGATCGCCGTCGGCGATGTGCCGCTCGTCGTCGAAGCGCAGGACCGGCGCGTCGACCGGCAGGAAGCGGAGCCCCCGCGCCCGGGCGAACGGCTCGTCCGTGAGCGCCTCCGCGAGCGCGTCCGCGTCCCACGCGCCGCGCGCCGCGCGCGGGACGAGGACGCGCGTGCGGCGGAGCGGGCCGAGGTCGAGCAGCGCGCGATCCCTGCCGCGGGCGGGGCGGATCCGCCCCGCGATGGTCGCGAGGCGCACGCCCGCCGCCTGCGGCAGCTCCCACAGGCCGAGCTCCGCCGCGAACTGCCTCGCCGCCGGCGCGAGATCGCTCGCGGGCAGGTCGCTGCCGAGCAGCCGCGACGCACGCTCGATCTGCTCCCACGGCACGTCGTCCACCGCGCCGCCCGCGAGCGCCGTCTCGCCGACGCCCGCGGAGATCACCGCGACCCGGGCCCCGCGCCGCCGCGCGCTCCACGCGGCGGCGAGCCCGGCGACGCCGGCGCCGATCACGAGGATCGATCGCGCCACGCCCTCTCCTCCGGCTCCCGCGCGGCGCGCTGCGAGCGACGATCGGCGTCCTCGCAAGCCGCCGCCGCCTCGTCGTCCGCGGGCGCGCCGAGCTCCGACCGGACGCTGGCGATCGCGAGGGCCTCCTGCCGCGCCTGCTCCGGGCCGAGCGCGACCGCGCGGGTCACCGCCTGCCGCGAGAGGAACGCCGCCGCCTGCCGCATCCCGTCGCGCGGCGGGAGCGAGAGCTCCTGCGCCACGATCTGCCCGCACCGCGCCGCGCAGCGCATGCCCCCGCACGCGCCCAGGCCGAGGCGCGTTCGGCGCGCGACGTCGGCGACGCTCCGGGCGAGCTCGTGCCGGAGGACATAACGCACCTCGGCCTCGATCACGGGCTCGCAGGGGCACACCGTCGCGGCCTCGCGCGGCCGCTGCCGCACGCGCTCCTCGATCCGGAGCGCGCGCGAGCCGTGCCGGTACACGAGCCGCCGGGCGGCCACCGCGTCGATCTCCATCCGCCGCGAGAGCGCGAGCGCGTCCACCGCGCGATCGCCGCCGGGCAGCGCGGTCGTGTGCGTCACGCAGCGGGCGCCGAGGTCGAAGCGCCGCGAGAGGACGTCGGTCATCTCCTCGGCGAAGAGCCGGAAGCTGGCCAGCTTGCCGCCGATCATCGAGTAGAGGCCCGGCGCGCCGTGCGCCGCGTGATCGACGATCTGGTGCTCGCGCGAGAGGGCGTCCTCGGTGGGCCCGAACGCGTAGAGCGTGGGCCGCACGCCCGCGAACGTGCCGATCGCGCGCGCCTCGTGGATCTGCGGGAACACGCGGGCGATGCCCTGGACCAGGTACCTGACCTCCTCGCTCGTCGCGCGGACCTGATCGAGATCGCCGTAGAAGTCGTCGTCGGTCGTGCCGATGACGCTCATGTTCTCCCACGGCTCGAGGAAGATCTGACGGCCGTCGATCGTCCTCGCCATGATCGCGTAATTGGTGAGGCGCCGGTCGAACACGACGTGCACGCCCTTGCCGGGCCGCACGCGCGAGCTCGCGGCGGGGAGGCCGGCGAGGGACGATGTGATCGGCGACCACGCGCCCGTCGCGTTCACGACCGTGCTCGTGCGGAGCCGCCCGCCTTCCCCCGTCGTGCGGTCCCGGTAACGGACGGCGACGACCTCGCCGGTGTCCTCGCGGCGCTCGATCCGCTCGACCGTGTGTCCCACGTAGACCTTGGCCCCGCGCTCGATCGCGTCGACCGCGTTGGCGACGCAGAGCCGCGCGCCGTCGATCCCCCACTCGTCGAAGCTGAAGCCGCCGACCAGGTCACCGTGCAGCCCCGGCTCGAGCCGGCGGAGCTCGTCGGGCGAGAGGCGCGCGTGCGGCTTGCCGCGCTTGAGCGGCTGGTAGTTGTCGTACGCCTCGAAGAAGGCGTCCGCGAGCGGGTAGAGGAGGCGCCCGTGCCGCGCGTTCTCGAACGGGACGAGGAAGGGGATCCGGAAGAGCAAGTGCGGCGCGATCGCCTGGATGTGGCCCGAGTCGCGGCACGATTTCTCGGTCACCTGCGGATCGCTGGTCAGGTACCTGAGCCCGCCGTGGATCATGCCGCTCGAGTTGCCGCTCGCGCCGAACGCGAGATCGTTGCGCTCGAAGAGGGCGACCCTCAGGCCCCGCTGCGAAGCGTCCCGCGCGACCCCCACGCCGTTCACGCCGCCGCCGATGACCACGACGTCCACGTCGGTGTCCGCGCGGCGAGCCGGTCTTGCGGCGCTCGAGAGGAGGATCGTCACCTGCGGCGTATAGCATGCCAGAATTTTTCCACGAGCGGGCCCGGCCTCGCGCGCGGCGCTGCGAATGGTGCGCGAAGGTTGGCGGAGCCCGCCGTCAGCCGCGGACCCGGATGGCCCAGGTCAGCTTCGCGAGGCTGCGCAGCACGTTCGGGACGCGGCGGGTAAGGTTGATCGAGGGGCGCCGCTTCTCCAGCACGCGGACGGGGATCTCCTCGATCCGCAGGCCAGCGCGGTAGGCGCGGATGACGAGCTCGCTGGCGAAGACGTCCTTGTCCACGACGCAGTCGCGCGTGACCCCGAGGAGCGGCTCGCGCAGGAACGCCTTGAGCCCGTGCGTGTCCGTCCCACGGAAGCCGAGCGTGGCGCGGAGGAGCCCGTTGTACACCTGGCTCGCCGCGTGCCGCGCCCACGGGCGATCGTCGCGCGCCCCCTGGATGAGCTTGGACCCGATCACCATGTCGACGCCGCCTGTCCGCAGCATCGCGATGGCGCGGCGGTGGAAATCCACGTCGCAGAGGTCGATTTCGTCACAGAGCACGAAGCGCCCGCGCGCCCGCTCGATGCCCGCGCGGAGCGCGGCCCCGTAGTTCGGCTCGCCGATCGAGAAGTGCCGCACCTCCGGGTACTTGCGCTCGAGCTCGCCGGCGATGCCGAGGGTCCCGTCGTACGAGCCGTTCTCGGCAAGCACGAGCTCCCAGCGCCAGCCGAACGGCGAGAGCCGCTCGCGCAGATCCACGACGGCGGCGTGGAGGATCGCCTCCTCGTTGTAAACGGGGATGACGATGGAGATCTCCGGCGATCCGCCTGCATCCTCGCGATCAGGCTCGGCTGTGCTCACGGCGCGCCTCCGAGGAGCGCCTGCGCGCGGTGCGCCGCGTCGCGCCCGAAGTGGAGCGCGTCCTCCATCGAGGAGTAGTTCCAGCCGCCGTAGCGTCCGCACGAGAGGATGCGCTGGCCCTCGAGGAACGGCCGCACCGCCTCCAGCGAGCCGAAGTAGCTGTGATCGAACACGACGTACGCGTGATCGATGCGGCGCAGGCGGGCGAAGCGGATGGCGCTCGGGGCGGGGATGAGGCCCATTTCGACGAGGCCGTCGGCGACGCGGGGGAGCAGCGCCGCGAGATCGGGCTCGGCGCGATCGGCGAGCTCGACGTAGAGGCCGGCCTTGCCTGGCGGGGCCATGGCGGCGGAGAAGTGGGAGTAGCAGCCCACGCGGTAGAACGGGTACTTCGCCTCCGGGACGTACACCCAGTGCAGCGGCTGCCCGCACGGGGTGTCGAGCGCCACATCGAGGTAGTAGAGGTGCGTGCAGCGCAGCCGGGAAGCCGCCTCGCCGACGGCGCGAGGCGCGTCCGAGAGGAGCCTCACGAGCGCGGGCAGCGGCGCGGACGAGACGAGCACGTCGTACCGGACGATCTCGTCGTCGAACACGAGCTCGCGCGCGCGCCAGTCGATCGACCTGGGAGAGCGGCTGAGCTCGAGCGCCGGCGTTCCCGCGTCCCGCGGCCGCTGCTCGGCGAGCGCTCGCGCGAGCCCGTGCGTCAGCTGCCCGATGCCGAGCCGCGGGTAGAGGAACCTCGCGTTGTAGCCGAGCTCCCGGTCGTTCAGCCCGACCGCCCCGGCGAGCACGTCCTCCAGCTTCGGTATCGGGACGAAGCGGGAGCACCAGTCGGCGGTGATCTCGCTCGGGTGCACGCCCCAGAGGCGGCTGTTGTAGGGGATCATGAAGTGGCGGCTGATCCCCTCGCCGAAGTGCGCCAGACAGAACTCCTCGAAGTTCCTTGGCTGAGGTCTGTCCTTGGCGAAGTGCGCCTCGATGAAGCCGCGGAGGCAGTCGTAGGCCACCGCGGGCGGCAGGCCGAAGGTGTTCGCCTGGAACGGATAGCGGGTGTACGTGCCGTTCGACCAGATCATCGAACGTCGCTCGATCTCGAGCGGGTCGGGGCCCAGCCAGCTCAGCGCGAGCTCCCGGGTCGCGGGGTCGCGCAGGTGGAGGAGGTGCCCTGTCCGGTCGAAGCGGAAGCCGGCGTCCTCGAGCGTGATCGCGTGGCCGCCCGGGCGCGGCAGGCGCTCGAATACCCGGTGGGGCACGCCGGCCCGTCCCAGGTGGTACGCCGCTGCCATGCCCGTCAGGCCGGCGCCGAGGATCGCGACGGGAACGCTGGAGATCGTGGGTCGGGTCATCGCTCGCGGCCCGGCCGCGGCCGCGAAGACACCATCTCCCTGGTGCGTCGTCAAGGCACGCTGCCGTCCAGGCGCTCCTCGGCTCATGCTGGATTTCCTGCCTTCGACGTAAGGCGCGCGGAGCTCCGCGCGCGCCGGCAAAGACCGCCGTTGGCGCCTCCGCCCAGAGCGACTAGGTGTGGAGAGGTCCCAGCGCGCGCCGCGCGTCCCGGGGCGTCCGAGGTGCAGATGCCGATCCCCCGCCGGAAGTCCGTTCAAGTCACCGGGAGGACCCTCTACCTGACCGAGGACCCGGCGCTCCTGAAGCAGCAGCTGGCGGGCGGCGAGCTTCGCTTCGATCCCGAGCAGCACGCGCTGATCGACAACATCTCGACCGACGAGCTCACGCCGGGCTGGGTCTGTTACTACTACGACGAGACGCTCGCCCGTTACTGCCTGGTCGGGCTGCGCGGCGGGCACATTGAGCGCGACGCCATCAAGAACGGCGGCTTCGGCGTCATCGTCAGCGGGCGCTCGAAGGGGTGCGGCAGCTCGCGCGAGACGGCGCCGTACTCGGAGCGCGAGGCGGGGATCCAGATCGTCGTCGCGCGCAGCATCGAGAAGATCTACGGCCAGAACTGCCAGAACATCGGGCTGCTCACGACGACCGATTTCTCGCTCCTCGACCGGATCGCGCGGGGCGACGAGATCCCGATCGGCGAGTTCACCCGCGGGCTCGACCCGATCAGCGCCGATGTCGTCGAGTACGGTGGCCTCTTCGCCTACAACAAGGCGCGGATGGCCGGCGAGGTCTCGCCGCCCACCCTGGCCACGCCGCCGCGGCCGATGACGCTGTGCGAGAAGATCATCGCGGCGCACGCGATCGTGGACGCCCGGGCAGGGAAGATCGGCGTCCCCGCGGTGAAGCCTGGAGACGCGCTCTTCGCCCGCATCGACGTGCGCTTCTCGCACGAGTACGTCACGCCGATGGCCGAGTCGCTCTTCCGGGCGGGCGTCGGGCCGGACGCGGTCGTGACCGAGCCGGAGAGCGTCTTCGCCTTCCGGGATCACCTGACGTTCCTCGATCGCGTGATGCCGGAGGCGCACCTCAGGCTCGGCTTGCGGGAGCAGGCGGCCTCGCTCGCGACGGTGCAGCAGGCCTTCACCGAGCGGCACGGGATCAAGCTGTACGGCGAGGTCGAGCGCGACGGCAGGACCGTGGGCTCGGAGGCCATCTGCCACAACAAGGTGATCGAGGAGCTCGCGCTGCCAGGGCAGATCGTGGCGGGGACCGACTCGCACACCTGCATGGCGGGGGCGCTCGGGTGCTTCGCGTTCGGCGTCGGCTCGACGGACATGGCGAACGCGTGGCTCACGCGCGACGTCCGCGTCGCGGTGCCGCAGTCGGTGCGCTTCAACCTGACCGGGCGGCTCGGGCCGGGGGTCACGGCGAAGGACGTGATGCTGTTCCTGCTCTCGCAGCCGTTCTGGAAGACGGGCCAGGGCATCGGCAAGGTGCTCGAGTTCGCGGGCGATGGCGTCCGCGCGATGGGGCTCGACGAGCGGGCGACGCTCACCAACATGGCGGTCGAGGCGGGCGGCTTCACGGGGATCATCGAGGCCGACGAGGAGATCGTGCGCTACCTCGTCGAGCAGCGCGGGCTCGCCGCCGAGGACGTGCGCGCGCGCATCGTGCGCGCGGATCCCGGCGCGGAGTACATGGCGACGTTCGACGTCGATCTCGCGTCGGTCGAGCCGATGGTCGCGACGCCGGGCGATCCGAGGAACGGCGTGCCGCTGCGGTCGCTCGATGAGGCCGCCGGCGGTCCGGTGAAGATCGACATCGCGTACGGAGGCTCGTGCACGGGCGGCAAGAAGGCCGACATGGACATGTACGCGTCCGTGCTGCGCCAGGCGGTCGAGCGGGGCAAGCGCGTCGCTGACGGCGTGCACCTCTACATCCAGTTCGGATCGCAGGACATCCGCCGCTACGCCGAGGCCAAGGGCTACCTCGAGATCTTCGAGAAAGCCGGCGCCGAGCTCGTCGACCCCTCCTGCGGCGCGTGCATCAAGGCCGGTCCCGGTGTATCCGACCGCAAGGAACAGGTCACGGTCTCGGCCATCAACCGGAACTTCCCGGGGCGAAGCGGGCCCGGCCAGGTCTACCTGGCCAGTCCCCTCATCGTCGCGGCGAGCGCGATTGCGGGGAAGATCGCATTCCCGGAATCATGACGCAGAGCGCCTATCGCGGTAATACACACATAGTGGCCGCAATCGGCATCATGGAAAAACGAATGCTTTCCACGGAAGTGCACCGTACGCTAAGGTGCTCTTCTGTGGCGGATCGGGAGGAGCCCCAAGAGCGTATGACCGACAAGGACACGCTGGCGAAAAACAACGAAGCCTCGAAGACGGACAAGCGGAAGCAGAGCCTCTACTTTCCGGAGTCGATGCTGCAGGAAATCAAGGAGGAAGCGGCGCGGCTCGATCGCTCGCTTTCTTGGGTTGTGCAGCGCGCGTGGAAGCTGGCGCGGATAGACATCAAAAAGCTTCCGAGTGTCAATGACGTGGCTGACGACGAGGACAGCGGCGACTAACATCGCCGCGAGCCTCGCGTAAAGCCGCGTCGCTCGGGGATCGATGGGTCGAGAGCTTTTCGCCGCCGGGAAGGACGGTACGCGGATTTACGTCCGCTACCGGGAAGGTCCCGGCGGCAGCGGAAGCTTGGCCAGCGGGGTCGGGGCGGGCTCGGGACGCCTCACCGCGGTGCTCTGTGACGGCATCGCGTGCGACGGCTTCATCTGGAAGTACCTCTGGGACGACCTGGCCCGTACGGTCAACGTCGCCCACTGGAACTATCGCGGCCACGGTCGCAGCAGCTTGCCTGGTGATCCGCAGGCGGTCGAGCTGCGCGATCACGCCAGCGATCTGGCTGCGGTGCGCGCGTCGATCGGCGACGGCCCCGTCGTGCTCTTCGGGCACTCGATGGGCTGCCAGGTCGTCCTGGAGCACCTGCGGACCCACCGCGAGGGGGTGCGCGGGCTCGTGCTGATCTGCGGCTCGTCCGGCAGGATCACGCACCATTTCAAGGGCACGGACGTGCTCGCCCAGCTCCTGCCGCGGCTGATCGAGCAGGTCGACGCGTACCCGCACATCGCGCGCGCGATCTGGAGCCGCGTGCCCGCGCCGATGGCGCTGCGGATCGCGCTGCTCACGCGGGAGGTCGACGCGAGCGCGGTCACGCCGGCGGATCTGCTGCCGTACATGCGGCACATGGTCGACATCGATTTCTCGATGTTCCTCCACATGCTGCGCAGCGCCGGCGAGCACTCGACGCTCGATCTTCTCCCGCAGATCGACGTGCCCGCGCTCGTGATCGCGGGCGATCGCGACACGTTCACCCCGCCTCGGCTCGCAGAGGAGATGGCGGCGGCGCTGCCGCGCGGAGAGCTGATGATGGTGAACGGCGGCACGCACGTCGTCCCGCTGGAGCGCAAGAAGATGGTCATCGAGCGCGTGGAGCAGTTCCTCCTGGAGCGCGTCATCGGCGGCGCGTCGCTCGGGGCGAGCGCGCGGGCGTCAGGCTCGCAGGCTGCGACGGATGACGGGCGCTCGCGGTCGCTGGCCGAGGAGGCGTCGTCGCAGCGTCTGGCCGAGGGCGGGTCCTCGCCGGACCATCCGCGCGGGCTCGCGAAGGACGGATGAGCCGGTGCGCGCGCTACCTGCGCGCCCCCGGATCGGCGCGCGGACCGCTGCGGCGCCTCGGCGGCGTGGGGGCGCCGCGCATGCTCGTCGCGGCGGCGCTGCTCGCGGTCTCGTGCGCGCGACCGTCGTCCGAGCGCAGCGACGGGTCCGTCGGCGCGATCGCTGCGCTCGTCGACGAGGAGAGCGCGCCTGCGATCGGCGCGCCCACGGCGCGCTCGCCGGCCGATGCGCGCTCGCCGGCCGATGCGCGCCCGCCAGCCGATGCGCGCTCGCCGGCCGAGCAGCGCTCGCCTCCCGCGTCGAGCGCCTGGGCCGCGGGGGAAGCGCGGGTCGCGCGCGCCCTCCAGCGCTCTCCCCTGCGCGCGCTGCGGCTTACGGGCAAGCTGGCGGACGGCCGATTCGAGGCGACGCTCTCGCTGGGCGCACCCGCGGAAGGAGCGGCCCCGCGCGAGGTGAAGGTGAAGCTCGCGCCGGCGCAGAAGAAGGCCCCGCTCGCGTTCCGGCGCCCGCTCGCGTTCTACCGCATGGCGAGGGCGCTCGGCGCGCATGTCGTGCCCGCGGCAGCGGCGCGACGCATCGGCATCGGCGAGCTCGCGGCGCTCCTCGGCCGAGAGCCGAACGCACGCAAGCTGCTGCGTCGCCTCGCCGTCATGAACGACGGGACGGTCGACGCGCTGGTCCTCGCGCCCGCTCCCGGTCCGCCCGGCCCGCGCTGGCTCTCGCCTCGCCGGCGGTCCGTACGCTTCGACGACGCGCCCGAGCTCGACGTGTGGGCGCGCTGGGCTCGGTCGCCGTCGCCTGTGCGCGGCGAGCGCACGGTCATCCTCCGCGACTACCTGGAGGTGCTGGTGCTCGATTACCTGGCGGGCAACGGGCTCCGGAAGGAGATCGTCATCGACGTGCACGCGGGAGCGCTCAGCCTGGAGGCCAACGCGAGCGCCTTCCCGCTGCACGTAAAGGCGCACGAGCTCGATCGGCAGCTCGAGCGCCTCGTGGAAGCGGTGCGGTTCCCCCGGGCCCTCCGCGATGCGCTCGCGCGCTTCGGCCCCGAGGAGGCCGCCGCGGCGCTGCGCCCCGGCGGCATCGAGGAGGAGCTGGTGCCGCCGCGCGCGCTCGTCGAGCTCGAGGAGCGGAGGCAAGCGCTGCTCAGCCTGATCGCGGCGAAGCTCGCCGACCGGGGAGAGGACGCCGTCCTCAGCCTCTAGCGCCCCTCGCCTCCGTCGCTTGCCCCTGCGAGGGGGCTTCCAGCGCGCCGCATCTTGATCTCCGGCGGCGGCAGGGCGATCACGTCACCCGTGATCGACGTGGAGACCCTGCAGCGCTGGACGGAGGAGATCGGCTACAGCGCCGAGCTGACGAAGCCGTCGACCCTGCGCATCCGTCCGCGCGAGGAAGGGGTCGTCGAGCTCCCT
This sequence comes from Sorangium sp. So ce363, assembly GCF_051520435.1. NCBI lineage: Bacteria > Pseudomonadati > Myxococcota > Polyangiales > Polyangiaceae > Sorangium > Sorangium sp. So ce363. The sequence goes on from NZ_CP150333.1 coordinate 12,070,173, forward strand.
CCGTTCTACGTCCAGTGCACCGAGAACTGGGTCGTGCTCTCGATGTTCGGCGTGCTCGATCTGCTCGACGCGCAATGCGACGCCCAGGGCGGCGCTGCGATGCCGACCCTGGCCGAGGACACCGGCCAGGTGCTCGGCTTGCTCCGTCATCTGCTCGAGGCCAACCGCGACATGCGTGTCGCCAAGTTCGCCCTCGATGATCGGAACGAGATCCTGCTGTGCGCCGAGCTGCCCACCGAGTCGCTCGACCGCTCGGAGTTCGTCGACGCGGTCGAGCGGATCATCGAATACGGCACGACCTACCAGCACACCCTGCTCGGCGCCGACACCTGAGGCGCCGGGGCGCGTCGATGTCCGGTCCGCGCCGCGGCGGGGTCACTTCTGCGTGATCACCACGCGGTTGTCGTCCCGGTAGGTGATGTTGCCGGACTCGCCGCGGCAGTCCCAGCAGGTCGCCCACGCGAGCCGTCGCCGCACGTAGCCGTTGAACCCGAGCGCGAGCGGCCCCGGGTCGTCCTTGAGCAGCAGCGACGACGCGATGCGGTAGCGATCTCCAGGGAGCTTCAGGAACGCGACGATGAACGCGTCGTCGTCGGCCTTTCCCGTCACGACGAGCACCTCCTCGCCCGGGACCGGGTTCCAGAGCAGCGGAGACGTCGTGAGCGTGGTGTTCGGGGGCGGGCCCGCCTCGGGCTGGCTCGCCGGAGCGCCGCTCGGCGAGAGCCGCGTCCGGCCCCGGCTGAGCACGGCGTTCGCGTCGTCGGGCTCCTTGAAGAAGGAGATCTGCCCGCCGAGGTCGCGCAGCTGCGGCACCGACGCGAGCAGCTCTGCGACCTGCTGCGGCCCGATCTCCGCGCGCCGGAACGTCTGCTGCCACTGCGGCGACGGGATCGACGCCGCGTTCGGCGCCCCGTGGCAGCACCGGAAGCCGATGTCGTCGCCCGTCACCGCCGGATCGACCGCCGCGCGGCGCGCGCACCGGTGATCCACGGCGCTCGCGCTCGCCGTGGCCCCGCGCACGGCGGCGGCCTTGGGCTGGAGGTTCTCGATCGGCGCGATGTCGCTCGCGGTCCACTCGCGCAGCGCAGCGCCCATCCCGACGACGCCGAACCCGGATGCGCACGACGCGGGCGCCTTGGCGCACGCCGGGTCCCACGCCGCGCCGCCCGCGTAGGGCGTCCCCTCGGGGCCCTTGCAGGCGCGCTCCCACTCGAGCTCGGTGCACAGCCTCCCGCCGGCCTGCTGGCAGAGCTCCGAGGCGCGCGCCCGCGTCACCCCGGTGAGCGGAGCCTGCGCAGGATCGTTCGGGTACAGGGCGCGATCGACGGTGAAGCCGCCCAGCTCGACGTCGAGCAACGCCGGCTCGAGCGTCGGATCGCGCCCCTTGTCCCCGGGCGTGCTGCCCGCGACGAGCTTTCCAGCAGGGATCTCGATCCGCGCGGGCCCGGCCGCCGCGGCGCCGGCCCGCGGCGTCGCGCTCGCGGCGGGCGACTCGTTCTCGGCCGCCTCGAGCACCTTCCCCTGGGGCGCGGGCGCCTGTGGGGCGCCTCCGTCCGCGCGCTTCTCCCCGGGCTCTCGCTGCTCGGCGCGGCTGCAGCCGGCCCCTCCGGCGATGCCGGCGGCCAGCAGGATCAGGGCAACGGCAGGCGTCCTCGTCGGCACGGTTCCTCGTGAGCGCCTCGCCTTATGTCGCAGGACCCCTCGCCCGTCAAAGTGCCCGCGCTATGCTGGCCGGGATGGGGCAGGGCGTGAGCGGCGCACCGGATCCGATGGCCTCGCAGATGGCGCAGCTCCTCGCTGGCAGCGATCTCGACGAGCTGCGCGAGATCGTGAGGCGGTGGGTCGCCGAGGCGCCGACCGAGGGTGTGCGCCGTCACTACCAGGAGCTCGGCGGCCGCCTCGTCGACCTCAAGGCGGCGCTCGCCGAGAACCCCGTGCAACCCACGATCGCGGAGCTCGAGCAGGCGCTCACGATGATGCTCCGGCTCGCCGCGTCGAGCCCGAGGACGTGAGCCCCAGGTGATGCTCGCCGATTTCTCTCCGTGGTTCCTGCGCGCCTTCGGGCTCTGCTTCGGCCTGCTCTGGGGCAGCTTCCTCAACGTCGTCATCCATCGCGTCCCGCGCGAGCTCAGCGTCGTCCGTCCGGGCTCGTGCTGCCCGGCGTGCGGCGCGCCGATCCGCGCCTACGACAACATCCCCGTCCTCAGCTACCTGCTGCTGCGCGGCCGCGCTCGCTGCTGCGGTGCGCCCGTGTCGCCGCGGTATCCCCTGGTGGAGGCGGCGGGCGGTTTGCTCTCGCTCGCGATCATCGAGGTCATCCTCCTCCGGCTCCCCGGGACGACGCCGGCCCTCCACGCGCTCGCCACGTACACCGCCGACCTGGCGCTCGCGCTCGGGCTGCTCGCTGCGACGTTCATCGACCTCGAGCACATGTTCATCCCCGACTCGATCACCATCGGCGGCGCGGTGCTCGGCGTCGCGACCGCGTCGCTGCGATCGATGGGCTTCGTCGACGCCCTCGTCGGCGCGGCGGTCGGCTTCGGCATCGTCTGGCTCCCGTTCGTCGTGATCTACCCGCGGATCCGTGGCGGCCGCGTCGGCATGGGCCTCGGCGACGCCAAGCTCCTCATGCTGGCGGGCGCGTGGTTCGGCTGGGGGGGCGCCCTGTTCGTGCTCGGCGCCGGCGCCATCCAGGGATCGATCATGGCCATCGCCATGCTGCTCCTGCGCGGGAGCATCGAGGAGCCCGAGGCGGTGCGCCTCGAGCGGGAGCAGCTCCGCGCCGAGCTCGCGGCCATGTCCCCCGAGGAACGGGCCGCCGCCGAGGAAGAGCTGGCGCAAGATCCGCTCGCGGAGGAGCCTCGCGAAGGGTTCGGCCAGGCCCGCATCGCGTTCGGCCCGTTCCTCGCGCTCGCGACGCTGGAGTGCCTGCTCGTCGGCCGCGACGTCCTCGACGCGTACCTCGCCTGGATCGACGCAGGATGAACGCCGCTCTGCGCCGCGCGCTCGGGATCTCGCTCGCGTCGCTCCTCGTGCTCGCGGGCTGCGACAGCTCGCTCCCGCTGCCTCCGACCGGCCCTCACCTGCCGAGCGAGACGACGGTGGTCGTGCCGTACCCTCCGCCGCCTGCGCGGGTCGAGATCATCTCGCCGTCCGAGCGGCCGGGCGACGTGTGGATCGACGGCGAGTGGCAGTGGCGGAGCCGCCGCTGGGCGTGGCAGCAGGGACGATGGGAGCCCGTCCCGCCGGGCGCGTACTTCGCGCCTGCCACCACCGTGCGCCGCGCAGACGGATCCCTGGTGTGGTTCGCCGGCGTGTGGCACCTCCCCGGCAAGAAGTGATCGACACCGCGTCCGAGCGATGGGAATTCACCCCGTGCCGAGGTGCCCGCCGCCCGATCGGCATCGGCGAGCCAGCTCGGCGTGCCATCCCCTGCACGGATCGATGAGCCTTGCCCCATGATGCTTGCCTGGTCGTTCGCAGCGCGCACACCCGACGAAATCGCCCGACTCCTCCGCGCCCTCGGCAAGCACCGGTACGTGCGCGAGGTCGATCATCGGCTCCACTGGTCCGTCGATCACGCCCTGGCCGAGCTGCCGGAGTTCGCGCCGCACGCGTCGGCCTTCCAGGCGCGCCTCCGGAAGGAGCGCGCGCTCGATCTCGGCTCGCGCGACCCTTCGCTGTGGCGCGAGGCGAAGACCGAGGACGTGATCGCGGCCCTCACGGCGTTCTGGACCCCGGATGACGCGGCGCTGCGCTACCGGAGCCGCCTGATCGAGGCGCTCGCGCGGACGGGCCTCCCCGAGGCCACGCACGCCCCCTTCGCGTCGGCCCCGAACGAGCCCCCGCACCCGGAGCTCGTGATGCTCGACTGGGAGCTCTACCCCGTCGACGAGCTCGACGCCGACCGGCACGCCGGCGCGCTGGCCGCCATGGAAGAGGCCGAGGAGGCGGTCAACGCGTCGGCGCCGATCTACAACGAAGGGCCCGTCGTGGCGGCGCCGGAGCTCTGCGAGGGAGCGCCCAACGGGGTGCTCGCGGACGATTTCCTCGTGTGGTCGGACGGGCCTTACAGCTACTCCGACTACGTGTTCCGCGGCGTCGCCAAGGCGGCGAAGCTCGTCGAGCCGCCGATCGGTTACCAGGATCTGTAACGGCCGCCCGCGGGCCCCGCGCGTCAGTAGGGATCGGGCTTCGGCGGCGGGACGGTGGGATCCGCCTCGGCGGAGGGCTTGACGATCTTCGGGGTCGCCGTGGCCGCGGGGGCCGGCCCTCGCTGCGCGTGGGAGAGCGTCACCTCGAGCTCGATGTCCCGGTCGAACACGAGCATCCGTCGTTGCGCGGCGTGGCCTGGCGCGGAGACCTCGATCCGGTGCGCCGCGCCGTCCTTGATGAGCTTGCCGTCGAACGGGTTCGAGGGGAGCTCCACCCCGTCGACGAAGATCTTCGCGCTGGCTGGGCTCGCCTTGATCGATGCGCGGAGGAGCGACGCGTCGGTCTGCTCGCGTGGAGCGCTGCTCGCGGCGGATGGCGGGGAGGGCTCCGGCGCGGGCAGCGCGCTCTGGGCCGGCGGCGGGGCCACGCGGAGGCTCTGCTGGACCGGATCGCGCAGCTTCAGGTACAGCGTCGCGGCGCCGACCAGCGCGATGACCGCGGCGAACGCGACGAGCGGCAACCGGGAGCGCCGCGGCGCCGGCGCGGGCTGAACGGCCGTGGCCGGCTCGGTCCGCACGACGGCGTGGAGCGTCGCCTGCGGGGGGCTCGAGCGGTGGAGGGCGCGCGTGGGCGCCGACGGCGACGAGCCCGTGGTCGCGCCCTCCTCCTGCGCGGGAGGATCCGAGTCGAGCGGCTCGCGCCCTGGCAGCGACGGCAGCCTCGGCGCGCGGCCGGCGAGCCCCGCGCTCCCCGCCTCCGCGCCGTGCTCCTGCAGCTGCTTGAGCTGGCGATCGATGATCGCCCGGATCTCGGACCGCTCGCCGGTGAACAGCTCGCGCATGAGCGCGCCGAGCTGCTCGGCCGTCACCTGCTCTTCCAGGCGTTCCGTGTAGCGAGCGAGCTCCGCGCGAAAGGCGGCGGCCGTCGAATAGCGCTGCTCGGGCGAGTGCGCGAGCGCCTTGGCGCAGATGCGCGCGAGCTCGACGGGCACCTCGGGGCGCGCGGACCGCAGGTCCGGGATGTCCCGCATCAGGCGCGAGATGATCTGCGGATCCGACAGCCCACGCCAGAGGCGGCGGCCGGCGAGCATCTCCCAGAGGATGACGCCGGCCGAGAAGACGTCCGCGCGCCGATCGATCTGGGAAGAGTGCGAGAACGCCTGCTCCGGCGCCATGTACGCGACCTTGCCCTTCATCGTGCCGGTCTGCGTCTCGACGAGGCGGTGCGCGGCGAGCGCGATCCCGAAGTCGACGATCTTCACCTGCCCGTCGTAGGTGACGAAGATGTTGTGGGGGCTGATGTCGCGGTGAACGACGTTGAGCGGCGTCCCGTCGTAGTCGACGAGCTCGTGGGCGTAGTGGAGGCCGGCCAGCACCTCGCTGAGCATCCAGAACTGGATGGCGAACGGGATCGCCCGGGCTTGCTCTCGCGCGCGAGAGATCACCCGGCTCAGCGGCTGCCCGTCGAGGTACTCCATGGCGATGAAGTACTCGCCGTCCGCGAGGCCGACCTCGTTGGTCTGCACCACGTTGCGGTGGTTCAGGCGGGCGGCGAGGCGGGCCTCGTCGAGCAGCATGTCCCGGAACTCGGGCTCGTCGGCGATGTTGGGCCGGAGGCGCTTGATGACCTGCAGCTTGCTGAAGCCCGCCGGCCCCACCGCGACCGCCAGGTGCACGTCCGCCATGCCCCCGTGCCCGAGCGTCGCGATGAACCGGTATTTTCCGAAGCTCCGCGCGTGCCGATCCGAGGGCGACGGCGGCGCGTCCGGCGGCGCATCCCGGCCGACCGTGGTCGGCGCGTCGCGATCCGCGCGCCGCACCTGGACGGTGGGCGGGGGCTCGGGCGCGGGGACGAGCCCCTGCCTGGAGACCAGGGTCCCGCCGTCGATCGCTGCCCGCACGCGCTCCGGCGGGCCCGAGGCGGCGAGCTCGTTGCTGCGGGCGGAGTCCGCCGCCCAGTCAGCTTCCTCGATCGTCCCTTTGCGCTCGCCCACCGCCGAATGGTCCTGATCCAAAGACGTGCAGTCAAGCTGACGACAGCGCGGGCCAGCGTTTGCGCGGCAGCGGGCGGAGGACGAGCGGCTCGCCCGTGACGGCGAGCCGGCGTCCCGCCCGTAACCGCAGCGAGGACCGCCGCGCGCTCGGCCTGCTCCAGCGCGCGATCCGCCGAGCGTGCGCTCGGAGCGCCGCCGGACAGAAGCGCCCGGCGGGAACGTTTCACCCTCAGAACGCCGCGGCGTCTGCTGCTACTGTGCGGGGCGCCACTCCCCCAGGCGGTCCCGGACCCCGGGCGGGTGCAGGAAAATTCTCCTGTGATTGCGCACGCTTGCCCCTGAACGAGGTAGCCCGATGCCCTGTGACTCGATACCGCGGCGCCTGCTAGGCCAGGCGAAGGCGCGTCCCGAGGCTCCTGCCCACTACGTCAAGGAGGGGGGCTTCTGGAGGATGACCAGCTTCCGGGAGTACGCGGGCGAGGCGCGGCGCGCCGGCAAGGCGCTCCTCGCGCTCGGCCTCGAGCCCGGCGCCACGGTCAGCCTCCTCGGCTTCAACCGGCCCGAGTGGGTGGTGCTCCACGTGGCATGCATGGCGATCGGAGGCGCTCCCGCGGGCATCTACACGACGTGCTCGCCCGAGGAGGTGCGCCACGTCGTGCGCCATGCGGGGTCGCAGGTGGTGCTGGTCGAGGACAGGGCCCAGCTGGAGAAGGTGCTGAGCCAGTGGGATCGGCTGCCGCGGCTCTCGTGGGTGGTGCTGATGCGGGGCGCGGAGCCCGCGGGCGATCCGCGGATCCTGGCCTGGGATGAGTTCCTCGCGCGGGGCGACCGCGTCTCGGACGAGCTGCTCGAGCAGCGGCTCGACGCGCTCGAGCCGAACGGCCTCGCGACGCTGCTCTACACCTCCGGGACCGTGGGGCCGCCGAAGGGGGTCATGCTGAGCCATGAGAACCTCACGCGCTCGGCGGACATGGCGGCGCGCCTCATCCCGAGCTCGTCCCGGGACATCGCGCTCTCCTACCTGCCTCTTTCGCACGTCGCCGAGCAGATGTTCACGATCCACATCCCGGCCTCGGTCGGCGCGGCCGTGTACTTCGCCGAGTCGATGGCGGCGCTCGCCGACAACCTCAAGGAGGTGCGGCCTACCGCCTTCTTCGGGGTCCCGCGCGTCTGGGAGAAGCTGAGGGACGGGATCGACGCGAAGCTCTCCGGCGCGAGGGGGTTGCAGAAAATCATGCTCGATCAGGCGAGGCGCGTCGGGCTCCAGCACAGCGAGCTCCGCGCCCGAGGCGAGCAGCCGGGGCCGCTGCTCGCGCTGCAGCACCGCGCCTTCGACACGCTGGTCTACGCGAAGGTGAAGGCGGCCGTGGGGCTCGGCCGGGCGCACGCGTTCAGCAGCGGCGCGGCCCCCATCGCGAAGGAGGTCCTCGAGTTCTTCGCGTCGCTCGACATCCTGATCACCGAGGTCTACGGCCAGTCCGAGGTGACCGGCGCGACGAGCTACAACCTGCCGGGCAGGACGAAGCTCGGCTCCGTGGGGCCGTCGGTGCCAGGCATGGACGTGAAGATCGCGGACGACGGCGAGATCCTCGTGAAGGGGCCGACCGTGTTCCTCGGCTACTACAAGGAGCCAGAGGCGACCGCGCAGGCCCTGGTCGACGGCTGGCTCCACTCGGGGGATCTCGGCCGATTCGACGAGGAAGGGTTCCTCCACATCACCGGGCGGAAGAAGGAGATCCTCATCACGGCCGGCGGAAAGAACATCTCGCCCAAGAACATCGAGGAGGCGCTCAAGCGCCACGACCTCATCGCCGAGGCGGTGGTCGTCGGCGATGGGCGCAAGTTCCTCACGGCCCTGCTCGTGCTGGCCCCCGACGCGGTGAAGCGCCTCTCGGCCGAGCGCGGGCTCGGCCGCGAGCTCTCGCACGCGTCGCCCGAGATCAGGGAGGCCGTGCAGCGGGCCGTCGACGAGGTGAACGGCGAGCTCGCGCAGGTCGAGACGATCAAGAAGTTCTCGATCCTGCCGCGCGGCTTCACCATCGAGGACGGCGAGCTGACGCCGACGCTCAAGATCAAGCGGCGCAATGTGAGCCAGAATTTTGCGCGCGAGATCGAGGCGATGTACGCCGAGTAATTCATGCGCAACGAGCCTGCTACAGCCGTCTCCTTCGACTTCGGCCAGACCCTGGTGGAGCTCGACACGGGGCTGCTCTCCGCCCGGCTCGCCGAGCGGGGCATCGCCGCGCCTCGGGAGCGGCTGGACGGGGCGGTGGACGAGGGCTGGCGCGCGTACAACGAGGCGATCCAGCGCGGGCTCGGCGGCCACCCGTGGAAGATCATGATGCGCCGCCTGCTCGAGGCGGGCGGCGTCGAGGCCAGCGCGCTCGACGCGGCGGTCGACTGGCTCTGGACGGAGCAGCCCCGGAAGAACCTCTGGCGCCGGCCGATCGTGGGGATGATCGACGTCGTGATCGAGCTCCGGCAGGCCGGCGTGCCGGTCGCGGTGCTGTCGAACTCGGAGGGCCGGCTCGAGGAGCTGATCGAAGAGCTCGGCTGGTCGGCGCACTTCGTGGCGGTGGCGGACTCGGGGCGGCTCGGGTTCGAGAAGCCGGGCAGGGAGATCTTCGCATGGACGGCCGAGCGCCTCGGTGCGCCGCTCGCCGCGGTGGTCCACGTCGGCGATTCCTTCGCCGCCGACGTCGGCGGCGCCCTCGCGGCAGGGATGCGGGCCGTCTGGTTCAAGGGGGACCCGACGCGGGCTGCGGAGGTGTCCCAGGCCGAGCGGGTGGCGGTGTGCGACGGCGCGGAGACGCTGCGCCGCGCGCTCCGGGCGTTCGGCGTCCGCTTCTAGCGCGTGCGCTGCGCCGCGCGCCGTCGTGCGGCCAGCGATCTCCATGAGCCCGTCACCTGGCGAGCGCGGCCCGCAAGCGCGGCGCTCGCGCGCGAGGTCGACGCGGGCGTCGCGCGCTCGCCCTTCCGTCCGTGAGCACGAACGTCCCGGAAGGCGCTCCGCCCCGCGCTCGTCGCGCGCGCTTCTCCGCTGGCTCTCCTCGTCCTGCTGCCCCGCGCCGGTGGGGCGGTCTCCGGATCGTGCAGCCGATGCACGTCGCGCGGTGGTTCGGGCATTGCTGGAGACCGGTTCACGATGATCGCCAACGATGCAGACATCGAACAAGAGTCCGGACGCCGGGAGCGGCGAGCGAACATTCCCGCCGCCGTCCCTCGCCTCTTCGGCGAGGTCCGCCGCGCGGACGAGCGGCTCGTCTCGCTCGTGCAAGAGCGCCCTGTGGCCACGCTCCTCGCGGTGGCCGCCGTGGGCTACCTGATCGGGCGGGTCGTTACACGGTTGAGTTGAGGAGGTCATCATGACGGCACGCGAGGTCGAGGTCGAACGGGAGCGCGACGCGCGAGAGGTGGTGAACGACGCGCTCAGCCGGCTCGACGCGGCGGAGGTCACGCGGGCGGTCTCGGCGTTCGCGCGGGACAACCCGCACGTGGCGATCGCAGCGGCGGCTGGGCTGGGGTTCCTGCTCGGCGGGGGCCTGACGCCGCGCATGCTCAGCAGGCTCGGGTCGCTCGCGACGCGCAGCTACGTCAAGAGCGCGCTGGCCCAGGCGGTCGAGCTCGTCCTCGATGAGCAGACGCGGTCCCAGAGCCATCTCGGCTCGTCGCCGTGATCCAGCAGGCACCTGCTGCGCGTTACCTTGGTTGAAGGTGGGGTCGTTTGAACCGCCAAGGACGCCAAGATTGTTGAGGTTTTTCTCGGCGCCCTTGGCGGATTGGCGGTTTCATCACGGGCGCGTCCCGGCCGCGTCCGCACGTGGATCATCGCTGGGCCACGCCACGCCGGGCGCAGGGTCCTCCTTCAGGTCCTGCGGCTGCAGGTCTTGCGGATGCGGCGACCGCCGCTCTCGCTCAGCACCTCTTCAACGCTGCGGGAAACGTCGGGCAAGCACCGCACGGAGAGCAACGCGCCGCCGCCGGCGCTGCCGTCGTCGAGCCGGCGCGCCTCGTACTCGGGCAGGCGCGCGCCGAGGACGGCGCCGAGCAGGGTGCCGGCAGCGCCAGCGGCGCCCGCTCCCGCGAGGCACGCGACGATGGGCCCCGCCAGGAACGCGTCGAGCCGCGGAATGATCAGCGCGCCTCCTGCCGTGATCGCCGCGAGCGTGCCCCCGACGAGCCCTCCGATCACAGCGCCCAGGGCGGCCCCTTCGGACGCCTTGCTGTGGATCGTGAGCTCGATCTCGTCCAGACGGGAGTGCTGCCTGGGCACCATGCTGATGTCCTCGGCCGCGACGCCCAGGGCGAGGAGGCGGCCAAGTGCGCCCGCGGCTTCCGTGCGACCTGGGAAGAATGCAGTGAGCGTCCGGTAATACATCATTCGACGAGTGCCCCTGTGCCGCGGTTCGCGAGGTGTCTCGTTCAATCCATCTGCTCTCGGAAAAGCATCGCTTGTGCCGCTCCGGCTGCGCAGATGTCGCTCGGCTGCTGGAGCACATCCCGGGAAATGATGGAAGGCGCCGCTCCGCGCGTGGGCGGTGCGGCGCCTTCGCGCCCCCCTGGAGCTCGCTCAGCGGGCGCCGAGCTCGTTGGAGTACGAGCCGGTGCTCTCCTGGAGCTTCTCCTGGATCTGGTCCTGGGTCCGCTGCGCAGCGCCCAGGGCGCGCTCCTTGGCCCTCTCCGCGCGCTCGCGCAGCCGGCTCGTGCTGTCGCGCAGCCGGCGGCGAGCCTCGTCACCTGACGTCGGCGCGACCAGGACGCCAACCCCGACGCCCATGGCGACGCCGAGGCCGAGCCCGACCGACAGGGGAACGATCCAATCGAGTGAGCTCCTTCTCCTGTAGGGGAACATGTCGGCCATGTAATTGACGAGATCGTTTGCCTTCATTGTGGCTCCGTCGGTTCGTATCGCGTGGGGGCGCGTAACGCGTATCCCTCAGCGTGGATTCACGTGGCTGGAACAGTGACCGGCGGGACGTGAGGCAGCGCGCATGCCAAGGGCATATTGCGCACGGAGGGGGCAGGGCAGGGGGCTGTCCTGCCCCGAGGAGCGATCGCGGCGGAGGAGCGCCGCGGCGTTACCGGCAGAAGCCGTCGATGCAGATCTTGCCTTCGCTGCAGGGCGTCTCGGGGTCGCAGTCGCCGCCGAGGTTCTCGCTCGACCCGCAGACCTGGTGCTCGCCGGAGAACGTCGTCACGGTCCTGCACTCGCTCAGCGAGGGCGGCTGGTTGTCGCAGGCGTTCGGGTTCGGCTGGTCGCACGAGATGTAGCAGCTGTGGTGCAGACAGATCGACCCCGGCGCGCAGACGTCCTGCGCTCCATCCTCGCCGCACACGAAGTTGCTCGACTGATTCGGGATGCAGCCGTTCTCGACCCAGACGTCGCCCTCGGGGCAGGCGGCGCCGTCGCTCCTCGGAACACAGGCGCCGTCGACGCAGACGGCGGAGGGGCCGCCGCAGTCGTCGGTGATGACGCAGGGCTGCGCAGGGCGGGAGCAGATGCCGAGGGTGGCGTCGCAACGGTAGCTGCTGGGGCAGTCCGCGTCCTCGCTGCAGGCGGGCGTGCATTTGCCCTCGACGCACTTGTCGTTGACCGGACACTGCGTCTGATCGAAGCACTGGTCCTGAGGCGCGGTGCAGATGCCGCTGACGCAGAGGTAGTCCGCGCCGAGGCGGGCGCAGTCGGCGTCGGCGCCGCACGCGGCCGGGGTCGCCGGCACGCAGGTCGCATCGGCCTCGTCGCCCTCGCAGACATAGCCGTGGATGCAGCCGAGCGGCTCGCCGCTCGGAAGGACCTGATCGCAGCTGCCGGGCTGACACGTGCCATCCGGCGCGCAGGTCTCGCCATCGGCGCAGTCGTCCGGGTTGCCGCAGTACACGACGTCGCCGGGGGCCCCGCCGCTGCCCCCCTCCCCGGAGGAGCCGCTCGCGACGCAGGCGGCGGTGTGGTCGTCGGCGATGACGCACTCGAAGCCCCGGCTACACCCCCAGGTCGTGCAGTCGCCGATGTGGCATTTGTTGTCTTCGCCACAGGTCTCGTTGATCCAACAGTCGGCTGGCCCGTCACAGCCGCTCGGGATGCCGGGCGTGCAGTCCTCGACGACTGCATCACAGAAGGGGCTGTCGGCGTCATCGTCGTAGATGGGGCAACCCGCGAGGAGGGGCGCCAGCACGCTCGCGAGACCCAGCAGAGTAAGTCGCTTCATTCACCGTCTCCCGAAAGCATTCGGCCGCCCGGCGTCGAGGAGCCGCGCCCTCGCGCGTGACGGTCGCGACCGGACGAGCGTAGCAAGCGACATGCCCCACACAAGCCTGGCAAGTCGCGGCGCATTTCGGTCGATCGCGCGCTCGCCGTGAAGCCGCGTTCACGTCGGCATGTGGCCCGCGTGTGGCGAGGCGAGGCGCGGCCCGGCCCCGATGTGCCGTGCCGCGCGGAGGTCACGCGGCGGCGGCCGCGACATCGGGGGGCGGGGGAACCGCAGGGGAGGGGGACCGCAGGGGACCGCGAACCCTGAACCGCGCAGGAAAGCGGAGGACGGCGCGGCGCGGCGCGACGCTTTGGGGCGCACAGGGGAACCCGTGCTACCGTTCCGCCGAGTTCCGGGCGGCTACCTCCGAACGAGGAACCCCGGCAGGCTCGCGCCTGGGGGGCCAGCCGTTCGCGAGGACACGGGGACCGGTCGAGCAGATGGATGTCACCTGCGAGCGTTGCAGCACCGAGTACGAGTTCGACGACGCGCTCGTGTCGGAGCGCGGCACGACGGTCAAGTGCACGAACTGCGGCTTCCAGTTCAAGGTCCGCCGCACCGACGGCGCGCTCCCCGAGAAGTGGGTGGTGCGCACGCTCGGCGGCCGGGAGCTCGAGTTCAAGATGCTCCGGGAGCTCCAGGCGGCGATCACCCAGGGCCAGATCACCCGCGACGACGTGATCTCGCGCGGCAACGCGAGGCCGCGGCGGCTCGGGTCGATCGCGGAGCTGGAGCCGTTCTTCAAGGGGCCGGGCAGCATCGTGATGGCCGGGACCGCGCTGGGCATCGGCGGGCCCTCGCCGTTCCCTGGCCGCTCGAGGTCGCTGACGCCTCCAGGGCTCGGCGGTCCGGCGCCGGCGCAGACCGAGGGCTCGGTCGCGATCCCGCTCCCGCGGGCGGAGAGCGATGCGGACGTCGCCCCCGAGTCCATCCACGACGCAGAGACGGTCGTTCGGGACGTGCGGGAGGTCCAGTCGGGCAGGGAGCGCCCGTCGCCGCGCCGCGGGGCGCAGACCGCGGGCTACGACTCCGAGGCCAGCGCCCCCGCGCGGGCGATGACGAAGCCGGGCGCGCTGCCCGGGGTCGTGGTGCCGCCGGAAGAGGCGCCGCCGCTGCCGGACGGGCACCCCGCGCGCCGGCAGGAGCCGCGGACCCTCCGCGGCGCGGGGGTCGCCGAGGCGCGCCAGGGCAGCATCAGGCCCGGGCCCGCGGACGCCGGCAGCGAGGGGCAGGGGCGCGCCGCAGGCGTCGTTCCGCTGCGGATGCCGAACAGCGTCCCACCGCCGCGCATCGAGCGCGCCGACAGCCCGGGAGAAGAAGCCCCCGTGGCGAGGCGCGGGGCGCCGCGCGCGGCGAGCGAGGACCACGCGTCGCGGCGGGCAGCGACGTCGGGGTCGCCGACCGCACCCGCGGAGCCCGAGGGGCGTCCCTCCTATGTCGACGAGGGGGACGGCGACGCGGGGATCACGTCGCTGCCCTCGAGGAGGACGGGGATCGCGCGGTGGGTGGTCGGCCTCATCGTCGTCGGCCTCATGGTGGTGAGCGCGGCGACCCTCGGGCCGAAGTACCTCAAGCCGGCCGTCCAGGCCCGGCCTGCGGCGAGCGACGATCGCGTCTCGGCGCTGCTCGCCGAGGGCGAGAGGAGCCTGGCCGAAGGGGATCCGGAGACGGCGAGGGACAAGCTCGTCAAGGCGAGCGCGCTCGCCGAGGACGACCCGCGCGTCGCGGCGGCGCTGGCCCGGGTCGAGACGGTGAACGCGGACGTGCGGTGGCTGCGGCTGCAGCTGCTCGCCGCAGGGGACGCGGATCTGGACACGGTGCGGCACGAGCTCGACATCGCGATCGAGCGCGCCCGCAAGGCGGTCGAGCACGCGCGGCGCGTCGCGCCGGCGAACGCCGAGGTGACCCGCGCGGCGATCGATCTGCTCCGCATGCAGGGCGACCTCGCCTCCGCGCGGAAGCTCGTCGGCGCGATCTCGGCCGAGAGCGCGCAGCCGGAGAGCGCGCTGACGCTGGCCGCGCTCGATCTCGCCGAGGCTCATCCGAGCTGGGCCGCCGTCGTCGAGCGGCTCCGGACGGCGGCGAGCATCGAGCAGAGCCCCGGGCGAGCGCGGGCGCTCCTCGTCTATGCGCTCGCGAGGTCCGGCGATCCCGCGGCCGCGCGCGCCGAGAACGAGCGCCTGCTGGCGACGAGCCGGCCGCACCCGCTCGCGCGCCCGCTCCGGGCCTTCATCGACCGGCTCGAAAAGGCGCAGGGCGAGCCAGGAGGCGTCACCGAGCCGGCGTCGAGCGCGCGCGCGGAGAGCCCGCAGGCGGGCGCTCCTCCGCCGAGCCCACAGGCCGCGGCGAGCGCTCCTCCCGCGAGCCCGCCGGCCGCGCCGGGGCGCCCTCGGCGCGGGCCGGAGGCGGCGCCGGACGACGGCCGCGTGCCCGACGACTATGTCGCCCCGGGCGGCACCATCGATACGAGCGATCTGCCCGGCGTGCATCCGCCGCCGACCGCCGCGCCTGGAGCGACGGCGCCGCCGATCGACACCTCGGATCTGCCTGGAATGAAGCATGAGTAAGCGCCGAGCTCGAGGGGTGCGGTGGACCGGCGTCGGCGCCCTCGCCGTGGCGGCATCGATGCCTGGGTGCACCGGGAGAGAGCGGGCGGCAGCGCTGCCGGCGCCCGCCGCGGCGGGCCTCGACGAGCCGGCGGTCATCGAGATCGATCTCTCGCGCGGGCTCCCCGAGAGCGCGTCCGCGTCGCTCTTCGGCCCGCCGAGCGGCAGGACCCACGCGCAGCTCGTGCAGTCGCTGCGAGCGTTGTCCGAGTCCGCGAGCGCGAAGGGGTTCCTCGTGCGGCTCGGGAGCGCGCGCCTCGCGTTCGCGCGGGCCCACGAGATCGGCCGGATCCTCGGCGATGTCCGCGCGGCGGGGCGACCTGTCGTGTGCCACGCGGACGAGTACAACAACGCGACCATGCTGCTGGCGTCCATCGCCTGCAGCAAGCTCTGGCTCAGCCCTGCCGGGCAGGTCGACACGGTGGGGATCGCGGCGCAGCTGGTGTTCGCGAAGGGGCTCCTCGACAAGCTCAACGTGGATGTCGACTTCCTCCAGGTGGGGAAGTTCAAGGGCGCGAGCGAGCCGTTCACGCGGGAAGGGGCGAGCCCCGAGGCACGTCGATCGCTCGAGTCCGCGCTCGGCGGGGTCCGCGAGGCGTGGCTGTCGGCCATCGTGGAGGGGCGCGGCAAGGAGGAGCTCCGGGAGGCCCTCGAGGACGGCCCGTTCGCGCCTGAAGAGGCGAAGGCGAGGGCGCTCGTGGACGAGATCGGCGATCTCGAGTCCGCGACCGAGGACGCGAAGAAGCTCGCTGGCACCGAGCGCTCCGTGCCTCGGTTCGGCGGCGCTCCGCGCGATGCGAGCTTCTCCCGGAGCCTCGTGGACGTGTTCCGCTCGGTCTCCGGGGCGAGCTCGCTGGGGACGCCGCATGTGGCGGTCGTCCCGGCGATCGGCGGCATCACCATGAGCGCCAAGGGGATGCCCATCGGCTCGTCGGACGGGATCGGCGAGCGCGAGCTCGGGCAAACGATCACGCGCCTCACCGAGGATCAGAGCGCGAAGGCGGTCGTGCTCCGGATCGACTCGCCCGGCGGCTCGGCGCTGGCCTCGGATCTGCTCTGGCAGAAGCTGATGCGGCTGCGGCAGCAGAAGCCGCTGGTCGTCTCGATCGGCGGGATGGCCGCGAGCGGCGGCTACTACCTCGCCTGCGCTGGCACCAAGATCGTCGCCGAGCGGACGAGCATCATCGGCTCGATAGGCGTCGTGGGCGGCAAGTTCGCCGTCGGGAAGGCGCTTGCGGACATCGGGATCAACGCAGAGACGGTCGCGGCCAACCCGGATCCTCAGCGGGCAGCGCGCGCCGCGTACATGTCGGCGCTCACACCCTGGGACGAGCCCACACGCGCCCGTGTGCTCGCCTCCATGGAGGCGGTTTACGATCTGTTCCTGAAGCGCATCACGGCGGGACGGAACCTCCCGTTGGAGACGATCGCGCCGTCGGCGGAGGGACGGATCTTCGGCGGGGTCGAGGCTGCAGGGCGCTCGCTCGTCGATGAGCTCGGCGGCCTGGAGCGAGCGATCGCGCTCGCGCGCGAGCTGGCGGAGCTGCCGACGGACGCGCCGGTCGAGATCGAGCAGGACGACGGCGGGCTGCTGGAGCTCCTGGCGACCGGCGACGAAGCCAACGAGGGCAGCGCTCGGGCTCCCGACCGCGCAGCGCTCAAGGAGCGCGCGCGGGAGGCGATGGCTTCCGTCCTCCTGCCGGAGTGGCTCGGCGTCGCGCCGGAGGTCGGGACCTTCGCCGCCTCCATGGCGCCTCTCCTGGCCGGAGAGAGGGCGCTCACGGTGTTACCGTTCGCGGTGACGCTCCGGTAAAGCGCGAGATTGCACCGGAAGATTGGCCTTGTACCTCGGTCGTTCTGGTAGGCTGAGCGGGTTCAGCATACCCGAAGCGGGTCGCCGAAATGAGCTCTTCACCTCCGGATCGGGCAGCATCAGCGTCGGGCGCGAGGAGGTCGCTGCATTCGCCGGAGCTGATGGATCCTGCCGGGCCCGCCTCCGCGGGGCAGCTGGTCCTCGCAGGGGCCCGGGCGATCGCGCCGGTGTCGCGCCACCGCGGCCCGCGGGCTGAAGAGGCCTACTGGCGCGCGCGGGTGGACGAGCGCCGCGCCGCCGGCGACGCGCAAGGGGAGCGCGAGGCAGCCCTCGCCCTCGCGAGGATCCTCGCCGCGCGCGGCGTCGAGCTGGACCAGGCGGCGGCGCTGGCGCGCCGGGCGCTCTCGCTGGGCGACGACCCGGCGATGAGGAGCGAGCTCGCCGGCTGGCTGGCCGGGCTGGGCGAGCCAGCCCTGGCCGCCGCGGCGCTGCGCGGCCTCCGCGACGACGCGCAGCCGCCCGGCGCGACGGCGCGGATGCTGGTGAAGATCGCCGTGCTCCTCGCGCGCGCCAGCGACGTCGCGGGCGCGGTCGACGCGCTCGAAGAGGCGAGCGAGCTCGCCCCGGACGACGCGATGGCGAGCGAGCTGCTCGGCACGATCGCGGCCTGGGCGTCGGACGAGGTGTTCCCCGCGGCCGCGGCGAAGGCGTACCTGGAGGCGGCCAAGCGGCGCGAAGCCGCGCGGGAGCGGGAGGCGGCGTTCGAGGATCGCCTGCGCGCCTTCGAGATTGCGCCTTACGACGACATGGCCGCCAAGGCCATGGCGGCCGCGCTGTTCTTGCGCAGCCGGCAGGGCGCGGCCGACGAGGTGCTCCGGACGCACGCCGACGCGCTCGCGGCGCGGGCGCCTCGCGGCGAGGGCGAGGCCCCTGGCCCCTCCGCCCTGCGACGCGCGATGGAGGTGCACGGCCACCGGCTCCAGGGCGCGACGAGCGAGGGCGACTGGGCGCGCGCCGTCGGGTGCGTGCTCGACGCGGGCCTCGACGGGGCGATCGACGGCGACGCCGCCCGCGCGATCGACGAGGTGCTCGAGCAGGCGGGGCTCTACGAGCTCGTGGCCGCGCGGATCGAGCTCAGGGCGGAGCAGCGGGTCGGGGCGTCGAGAGCCGAGGCGTACGTGGCGCTCGCGCGGCTCCACGCTGGCCCGCTCGCGAGCCCCGATCGCGCCGTGGAGGCCTGGATCGAGGCCGCGGCGAGCGACTCCGGCAGCGCCGCCGCGCGCTCCGCGCTGCGCGACCACGCGGCGACGCTGCACGACATGGCGCCCCTCGTCGAGGCGCTCATCCGCATCGGCGAGGGCTCGGACGCGAGGGCGACGGAGGACGCGGCGGGGCGGATCGACGCGCTCTCGGAGCTCGCGCGCCTCGCGGAAGAGAAGATCGGCGACCCCGGCCTCGCGCGCTGGGCGCTCGAGGCGCTGAGAGACGTCGGCGGCGACCCGACGCACGCCGAGGCAGGGCTCCAGCGGATCGCCGATCGGCTCAAGGGGCAGGACGAGGCGCTCGCCGCGGCGCAGCGCGCGCTCCGCGGCGCGGACACCGCCGAGGGGCGGATCGACGCGCTCCGCCGGCTCGTCGTGATTTACCGCGGCCGCCCGAAGGAGCGCGCGGCCTACGAGGAGGCGCTCGTGGGGCTCTCGCGGGCGCTGCCGGCCGACCGCGGCTGCCTGCTGGCGCTCGATCGGCTGAGCCGGCGGACCGGGGGAGGCGCCGCGCTCGACGCCCTGCTCCGCGCGCGGCTGGCCGAGGCGACGCGGGCGTCCTCGGAGGCCGAGGGCGCGCGCTCCGCGAGGTCCGAGGCGATCCGCGCGGCCTCGCTGACGCGGGTCGAGCTGGTGCGCGTAAGGCTCCTCCTGTCGGCGATCGCCCGGCGGCAAGGCCAGGACGCCCGCGCCCTGGACGAGGTGTTGCCGCTGCTCGGCGAGGCCCCGGGGCACCGCGGCGCGGCGAGCGCCGCGCTCGTGCTGGCCACGCGGACCGGGCGCCTGCGGGAGCGCGCCGACGCGCTCGTGCAGCTCGCCGCGCCGGTCTGGCCGGCGCTGCGCGCGGTGCTGCTCTCGATCGCCGCGGCGCTCTACCACCGGACGCAGCGGGCGCGCGAGGCGGCGCCCTCGCGCGAGGTCGCGCTGCTCGCCTGCGAGGCCGATCCGTCGTCCGCGCGCGCCGTGGCCACGCTCGCCTCCATCCTCACGGCAGATCTCGCCGCCGCCGCGGAGGCCGGCGAGGCGCCTCCGTTCGAGGTCGACCGGGCGGTGGCGGCCGCGATCGAGCGCTCCATCACCACGGTGTTCCCGCGCGGCGCGCTCTGCGACGGCCTCGCGAGGGCGCTGGAGGCGCTGGGCGAGCTGCCGCTCGCGCTCGCGTGGACCCAGCGCTGGCTCGCGCTGCGGCCAGGGTGCCCCCAGGCGACCGCGGAGCTCATCCGCCGCGCCGCGGCCGCCGGCGACGCGGCCCGGCTCTCGGACGCGCTCGCGTGGATCCTGGCGCAGCCCAAGCCGCTCGGCGAGATGGCGGCGGCGCTGGCGAGCGCGCTGCACGCCCTCTACGACCTCGATCCCGAGCGCGGCACGGCGCTCGCGAGGCGCTCGCTCGACGTCTTCGGCCCGCAGAACCCGCTCTTGCGCGAGCGGCTGCTGGAGCTCGCGCGCCGGGCGGGCGACCCTCACCTCGCGGTGACCGTGCTCGAGCGGTGGCTGGCCGTCGAGATCACGGCAGCGCACGCCCCCGAGCTGATGTTCATGCTCACCGATTGCCGGCTCGACGGCGGCGATCCGGACGGGGCAGCGCAGGAGCTCGCGCGCGCAGCCGCGGTGCAGGCGGATCCTCACGAGATCCTCGCGCGGGTCCAGCGCCTCGAGTCGTCGCTGGTCGACGCGAAGGGGCTCAGCTCCGACGGCGCCATCGCGCTGGCCGAGGCGAAGGCCCGGGCGTTCACCGCGCAGGGCGCCGGCGCGGCGGCGGAGGCCGCGGCCGCGTGGCGTGAGCTCGGCAGCCTGCGCTGGGACCTGGCGGAGGATCACCGGGGCGCCGAGGAGGCGTTCTTCCGCGCGAGCGAGCTCGCGCCGAGCGGCGGCACCGAGCGTTACGCGCGGGACATGTGCGAGTTCGCGGGCGTCGAGGCGGCGATCGAGGCGATCGTCGCGCGCGCCGCGGAGGCGCGGAGCGAGAGGGGAGCGCAGCCCGCCGCGGACGAGAACAGGTGGTCGGGCGACGTCGGGCCCGAGCGGCGCAGGCGCGCCAACCTGCTGATCGAGGCCGCCAACCTGGCGCACGAGCACGGCCTGCCCGAGCGCGCGCTCTCCGCGGCGGCGAGCGCGATCGAGCTCGATCCCCTCCGCGCGGACGCCGTCGCGCTGGTCGAGAAATCGGCGGACGCCGACGGCGGCGTCGTCGTCCTCGACAAGACCTACCGGCTGCTCGCCGACGCGGCCCTGGGCTGCTACGGCCGCCGCGCCGCCCATTACCGCGCGGCGCGGCAGCTGGAGAGGCGCGGCGCGTTCGAGCTCGCGCTCGCGCACGCCGTGGCCAGCTTCGAGGCGGTCCCGACCGAGGGCACCTCGTACGTGCTGCTCGCTCGGCTCGCCGAGCACGTCGGCGAGCCGTCGGACGCCGTGCGCGCGCTCGAGCGGGTGGCGACGACGGCCGATCCGGCGTCGCGCAACGCGTGGTTGAAGCGCGCCGCGGCCCTCACCGGCCGCACGGAGGAGGGCCTCCGGCTGCGCCTCGACATCCTGCTCCGCGCGTTGGTCGTACGCCCGGACGCGGCGCTCGTCGAGGACGTCGGCGCGGCCATCCGCGATCTCATCGCGTGCACGGGGCAGCCGGAGGTCGAGGCCATCCGCTTCGACCGCGCGGTCAAGGCGAGCATCGCGAAGCTCGACGGCCCCGAGGGGGCCCGCGCGGGGCTCGCGATGGCGCGCATCGCCGTCGCCGTCCTCGACTCGCCCGCGCTCGCGCTCGCCGCGATCGAGCGCGCGATGCTCGCCGACGGCGACGTCGACGAGTTCCAGACGCTCCTCGACATCGTGGGCGAGCTCGCGCGGCAGACCGAGCCGGCGTCGCACCTCGTCGCGGCGGTGTACGCCGCAGCGATGAGGCCGCACTCGAGCGTCGGTCCGGGCCTGCTCAGGTGGGCGAGCAAGCTCGCTGGCGCCCTGAACGTGCCGCCGGTCGCCGCGGCGCTGCTCGTGGAGGCCGCCCGGCGCGCGCCGGAGGACGACGCGCTCGCGTACGAGGCGGAGGGGGCCGTCGAGGCCAGCGGGGACGAGGCGCTGAAGCGCTCGCTGGACGACGCCTTGCCGGTCGCGCGGCGCCTCGAGGCGCTGCTGCACCTCGCCGACAAACACGAGCGCGAGGGCCAGCGCGCCGAGGCCACCGTCGCCCTGGAGCGGGCGCTCGCCGGCGGGCAGCTCGTGGGCGAGACGCGCAACGAGGTCGTCACCCGGCTGCGCCGGCTGTACGCGGCCGAACGTCGCAGCGCCGATCTCGAGACGCTCGTCCAGTCCGAGCTCGCGCGCATCGATCTGCCGGATGCCGTCCGCCTCGGGTTGACGCGCGAGCACGCCGGCATCCTCGCCGCCGGCGGCGATCTCCATGGCGCGGTGGAGCTCCTCCTGGAGGCCGCCCAGAGGACGCCCTTCGACAAGGCGCACATCGACGAGCTCATCCGGCTCGCGCGGAGCACCGACGATCGCCAGCGGCTCTTCGACGTGCTCACGCGCCTCCAGGGCATCCTGAGCGGCGACGAGGAGCGGCTGGTCGTGCTCCGCGAGCTCGCGCCGCTGGCCCAGGAGCTCGGCGATCGCGGCGCCGCGGTGGCGCTCTACGAGGCGATCGCCCGGCTGGATCTCACCGACATGCACGCCGTCGAGGTCGTCGAGCAGGACGCGAGCGACCGCGGCGATTACGCCGCGGTCGCCGCCCTCCTCGCGCGCCGCATCGAGGCGGCCCCGCTGCCGGACACGCGGCGCGCGCTGCGGCTCCGGCGCGCCGCCCTGCTCGAGCAGCGCCTCGGCCTCCTCGACGAGGCGTGCGCCGAGCTGGAGGCCCTGCTCGCGGCGTCACCGGACGACGTGAGCGCGCTGAGGTTCCTCGCGGACATCCACGAGCGGCTCGGGACGCCGCTCCGCGCCGCCCCGCTCTGGTGCAGGCTGGGCGATCTCGCGACGACCACCGACGAGCGGGCCGAGTACAGCCTCCGCGCGTGCAGCAGCTACCTCGGCGGCGGGGACGTCGAGTCCGCGAAGGACACGCTGGAGAGCGTCGCTCGCATCGCGCCGCGCGAGGCCGTGATCGAGCTCCGCGTCGAGATCGCCCGCCGGGAGGGGGACGGCCACGCGCTCGCCGCGGCGCTCGATCAGCTCGCCAGCGCGTCGCGCGACGCCCCCGACCGGCGCGCGCAGCTGCTGGTCGAGGCGGCGCGCGCCACCTCGATGCTCGGGGACGACGCGACGGCGCTCGAGCGCGCTCGCCGCGCCGTGAAGCTCGCCCCGGAGTCGCCCGACGCCGTCCTCGAGGCGCGCCGCATCGAGTATCGCCTGCGCGGGACCGGGACGCCGCGCGACGCGCAGGCCGCGGTGGAGGAGCTCGGCCGCATCGCGCCGCGCCTGCGCCCGGCTCACGTCGACCTGCACGCGTTCCTCCTCGCCGAGACGCTCGACGTCATCCAGGGCCACGGCGCCGGCATGCGGGAGCTGACCCGGCGCCACGCCGAGGTCGGCCCGAGCACGCTGGTCGCGCTCGGCATGGCGGAGCGCCTGGCCCTGAAGCGGAACTTCTCTGCCGCCCTCCCGCTGTTCGATCGTGCGCTCGGCGGCGATCTCCAGGGGATGCGCGCGCGCGGTCGGGTCGCGCTCGCCGCCGCCGAGACCGCTCAGAACGCCGGCGATCTCGAGGCGGCCGCGCGCCTGCTCGAGGAGGCCGCGGCGGAGCCGGAGACGCGCACGCTGGCGCTGCGCCGCCAGCTGGAGCTCACGGCTGCGCGAGGTGAGCCCGAGGCCGCCCGGAAGGCGCTCGAAGAGCTCGCCGCGCAGAGCTCGGGGATCGATCGCGCGCGCGCGCTGATGCAGCTCGCGCGCCTGCACGTGTCGAGCGACCCGGATCGCGCAGCGAAGATCCTCTCGCAGGCCACGGCGCTCGCGGGCTCGGATCGCTCGCTGGGGCTGAAGATCGCCGAGCTGAACGCCGAGCTGGCCAGCGAGCGGGCGACCCTGCCTCCCGAGGACGTGCCCCAGGCTGCGACGCTCCGGGCAGCCGCGGCGGAGCCGGTCCAGGCGGCACCAGAGGCGCCGCCCAGCGCTGCGTCGGCGGCGAACGGCGCCGGACCCGCGAGCAGCCGTACGCCGTCGAGCGGGGTCGGTCCGGCGAGCAGCCGTACGCCGTCGAGCGGGGTCGGTCCGGCGAGCAGCCGCGCGCCGTCGGGCGGGGTCGGGCCGGCGAGCAGCCGCGCGCCGTCGAGCGGGGTCGGGCCGGCGAGCAGCCGCGCGCCGTCGAGCGGGGTCGGGCCGGCGAGCAGCCGCGCGCCGTCGAGCGGCGGCGCGCCGGCCTCGAGCAACCAGCACATCGATCTCGTCGAGCTCAACGACCCGCTCGACGAGGGGTTGATCGCCGACGACCCGTCGCAATCCACCTCTTCCGCGGTGTCGGACGACGATCTGCTCGACGGGGCGGCGAGCACCGCCGCCTCGCCGGCGCCGTCACCGAGCGCTGTGTCAGGTGCCGCGGAGAGCAACGCCGCGCGCGGCGGCGCCGCGTCGGGCCGCTCCAGCGTCGGCGCGCCGCAGCCCGGGCCCCCGGTCTCCGCCCCGGCGTCGATCCAGCCGCCCTCCTCCGCGACGCGGCTCGTGGCCGCGTGGTCGCCGTCCGCGGCCGAGAGCTTCGAGGAGGCAGCGCTCTTCCGCGAGCTCGCCGCGGGCTCGTACGACGCCGGCGAGCGGCTCATCAAGAGCTTCGCTCCGCGCGACGATCGCTCCCGGGAGGCGCTGGCGGTCCGACGGATGCAGGCCCACCTGCGCCTCGGCGATCGGGGCACCCTGGAGCGCCTCCAGGCGGCCGCGATCGCCGACAAGAACATGACCTACGCCCGCGCCATCGAGCACGTGCTGCGCGCCTTCGACGGTGACGAGCCGTCCGATCGGCCCGGCGAGGGCGTCGTCACGCCGCCGCCCCTCGCCGCGCAGCGCGACGCGCCGGAGCTCGTGAGCGCGCTGCTCTTCCGCGATCTGGAATCGCCGGTCAACGAGGCGCTCGCGATCGTCTGGGAGACGGGCCTCTACCGCCGCGACGCAGGCCAGTCCGGGCTCGTCCCCTCCGAGCGGATCCAGCCGACATCGCCCACCCTCCTCGGAGAGATCTACGGCGTCATGGCCGCTCACCTCGGCCTCTTGCGCACTGCGCTCTTCCACCAGCGCGCGTCCTTGCCTGCTCCGTCGCCGCCGGAGGGGCAGGTCGTCCGGGTCAACCCGCCGGCCGTGCTGCTGCGGGGCGAGGTCCGCGAGGACACCCCCGAGCTGCGTTACCTGCTCGGCGCTCAGCTCGCTGGCGCCATGCCCGACCATGTCCTGGTGAACACCAGCTCGGAGGATGAGCTCCGCACGCTGCTCTCCGCCATCGTCGCCGCGTTCGGGCCCCTGGAGGCCACCGCGCACAGCGCCCGCGGCAATCCGGCCGTGGTGCGGCTCGAGCAGAACCTCTGGCAGCTCATCCCCCCGCGCGCAGAGCGTCGCCTCCGCGAGATCTGCGACAGCGCCGACAAGATCACCTACGAGGGGGCCGTCAAGACGACCCGCACCGCGATGCGCCGCGCTGGCCTCTTCGCCGCGGGCAACGTCGCCACGGCCGTGCGCGCGACCCTCAAGGAGCGCGGCCTGGAGCTGGTGGTCCCGCTCTCCGACCCCGAAGGGCTCGCCGCGGCCTGCGCGGCGGTCCCCGAGATCGCCGATCTCGTACGCCTCGCGACGCGGATGGAGTACGCCGAAGCGCGATGGCAGCCTGGTACGGTGCCTTCACTCCGGCGGGTCGACACGGGAAGCTCGCGCTTCCGTGCAGGCACATAGGCGCCGCGGCACCCGCTGCGCGGACGTCGGTGGCGTCATGTTCCTCGCAGACCTCGCGCCCCCGCAGCGCCGACCGGAGCCCGTTCGTATCCCGTCTCACCCGAGCTTTCCCGTGTGCATGTCCGCGCTTCGCCTTTTTGCGATGAGTGCGGGGTGGCCGCATCGGCGCATCCGTCTCGACGCGACAGCGCTGTCACAGCGCCGCCGCTGGTTGCGCGGCGCCCTGTCGAGCGGATGCACGCCACACGCTGCCCGGAACGCCGTCTGTCGGTTGGCACGAACATCGCCTTCTCGTTCGGGTGTGATTTTCCCCTGCGCCTGCTCGGGTGCGGACCCGTTCGGGCTCCGTGTGTCGCTCTCCTCAGCTCGGCGGCCACCGGTCGCCGGCGTCTCCGCGGAGCCGCGGCGCTCTCCCGCCGCACCGCCACGGGGGCGGTTTCTGCTCCGCGCTGCGTCCTTGGCGAGGAGGGCGTCGTGAGCGCGCGACACGTCGTGTGCGCCGCGCTGCTCGCCTGCCTACCGACCTCGGTGGCCTGCGGCATTCCCCTCGAAATGGCGGACTCCGCCCCCTTGAACGCCTGCGACAGGTCGGTCGAGTGCGGCCCGGGGGCGACCTGCGCCGATGTCAGCGGGCAACGCGCGTGCGTCTCGACGAGCGCGAACCTCGACGGGCTCATCCTCGAGATCCGGCCGCGCGCCTCGCCCGAGCTGGGCGCGGAGGTCTCCCATCTCCTCGCCATCGATGCAGCGAGCGGCTTCCCTCCTCAGGACCCTGGCGGGCAGGTGCATTCCGTCGATCTCACGATCCCCATGCCCGCGAGCGTGAAGGCCACGGTGCGCCTCGGCGGCTCCTATTGCGAGAACCGCACCGGCGGGCTGCCTCCCCTGACCGGCGGGCAGTTCCCCGTGAAGGTCGAGTTCCGGCGCATCGCGCCGATCCTGGGCCTGCCCACCCAGAGCTACTCGACGCTCTCGGAGCCGGACGGCATCGACGGCCAGAGATTCCAGCTCTCGATCCCCGCAGGCGACTACCACATCTCGTTGATGCCGCAGGCGCGCGCCGACTGCCTCGACGACATCCCCCCGCCGATCTTCCTGCCGAACCAGGTGGTCCCCGAGCAGTGGACGCTCGGCATCAACGCCGAGGCGCCCGCCGTGCTCCAGGGCAGCTTGCAGGTGCCTGAGGGCGTGCGCGTCGACGGGTGGAAGCTCGATCTCGTCGACCCGGTGACAGGCAGCGTCCTCTCCCAGGTAGGCCTGCTCGAACAGGCCGAGCCCGACCCGCCGGCGACCGCGACGCAGGTCGGGTTCAGCGTGAAGTTCTACTGGACCGACAAGGACAGGAGCCCGCTCATCCGGCTGCGTCCGAAGGACGGCGTGCCGAGGCCCACGGTCTACTGGGAGCTCGCTGCGCTCGCGCTCCAGGGCTCCACGGGGAACCTGGACCTGTCGCTCCTCCAGCTCGACGCGGCGGCGCGCCGCGTGGAAGGTCAGACGCTCGACGTGAACGGCAACCCGGTGCTCTCCGCCGTCCGTATCCAGAGCGCCATCATCGACAGGGCGCCCACCGCCGCCTACAAGCTGGACACCGAGACCGACGCGAACGGCCTCTTCCGTGCCGATCTCCCGCCAGGCGAGTACGTCCTCTTCGCGCAGCCGATCAACGACACCACCAAGGCGGCCGTCAAGCAGCCGCTCAAGTTCGCCGCCGGCGACGACTGCTACTGCGGTCAGTCGGTCGTCATCCCCGAGGCCGGGACGCTGCGCGGCCGCGTCCAGGGGCCCATGGGCGAGTTGATGGACGGCGCCAGCGTGTTCGCGGTCCCTGCCCGCGGCCAGGTCACGCCCTACATCGGCCAGGTGCTGACGCCCGGGCCGCTGCTGCCCCGGCAGGCGTCCGGGGTCCTCCGTGAGGGCGCGTTCTCGATCGGCATCGACCCAGGGGAGTTCGACTTCTCGGTCCGCCCGACGCCCGGCTCCGCCTTCCCGTGGCTCGTCAGGCCGCGCCTAACGGTCTCTGCGATGGACGCCGCGGTCACCGACCTCGAGCTCGCCATCTCGTTCCCGGCCGTGCTCCAGGGCGTCGTCCGCGACGCGTCGGGCGCCCGGCTCGGCGACGCCACGGTCGTGGCCTGGCTGCCGGTCCAGGGCGCGACCGCGCCGGAGACGAGGGGCATCCAGATCGGCGAGACCCGGTCGGCGGCCGATGGCTCCTATGTACTGCCGCTCCCCCCATCGATGTCCCGGTGAAGTCGGAGCGAAAAAGGGCGGTACCAGCTCAGCGCGGAGCGAGATAGGCTAACGCCCGTGGCGCAGCCGACGCGCGGTGGGACATCGGAGCCTTCAACCGAGGATGGCCTGACCCTCGCGCCTCCTCTACGCGGCGACCTGGGCCAGCGCGCCGACGAGGAGCGCGCGACCGGGACCTCGCTTCCGTCTGCGCAGGAGCTCGCGATCGCGCTGCACGAGGTCTCCAACGCGCTCACGGTCATCGTGGGGTGCATCGAGCGCGCGCAGGGCGAGCAAGGCCCCGAGCTGGGCCGCGCGCTCGGCGTCGCCGCGTCCCGCGCGCGCGACGCTCGCCGCCTGATCCGGCGGGCCATCGGCGCCGAGGGGCGTCCGGCCGGCGACGGCGAGGTCGCGTCGAGGCCGCTGGGGGAGCCGGCGCGCCTGATCGCCGACGTCATCGACGACGCCGTGATGGGGCTCGAGCCCGAGGCGCGCCGCTCGGCGATCGCGCTCCGCGCGGTGATCGAGCCCGCGGTCGCGCGCACCGGCGTGAGCAACGGCGCTGCGGTCGTGCAGATCTTGACGAACCTCCTGCTCAACGCCGTGGCGCTGTCGCCCCGCGGCTCGTCCGTCCGTGTCGATGCCAGGCTGGAGGGCGCCGCGGTCGTCATCGGCGTCGCGGACCAGGGGCCCGGCGTCCCGCCGTCGCGCCGAGCGACGCTGCTGAGCTCCGGCGTCTCGACGCGGCCTGGCGGAGCGGGCATCGGTCTCCGCCACTCCGCAGCGCTGGCGAGCGCTGCCGGCGGCGCGCTCGCGCTCGTGCCTTCGGAGGAAGGCGCTCGCTTCGAGCTGCGCTGGCCCGTCGAGGACACGCCGCCCGCCGACGCCCTGCCCGGCGAAGCAGGAGCCGAGGAAAAGCCGCCTGTGCCGCGGAACATGACGTCGCTGCCGCAGCACGGGACGATCCTTGATGGCGTCAGGATCCTGGTGGTCGAGGACGACGACGCGGTGGTGGATCTGCTCGACACGGCGCTCACCGCGCGCGGCGCGAGCATCGTCAGCGTGCAGAGCGCGGTCGAGCTCCCGGGGGCCCTCGCCTCCGGGCCGTTCCAGGCTGCGCTGCTCGACATCTCGCCCATCCAGCAGGACGTCCTCGGCACCGTCTCCGCCGTGCGCAGGGCCAACCCGGACGTGCGGCTCGTGGTCATGTCCGGCAGCGCCGGCGCCGATCCTCTCCCCGCGAACGCCGGCGTCTCCTGGGTGCGCAAGCCGTTCGAGATCCGCGAGATCGTCGAGGCGCTCGTCCGCTGAAGAGCTCGCGGGCGAGGTGCGCGCAGCGCTCCGTGCGGTGCGGGCGTGCTCCTCGGGTGCGCGCTCCGGTCGCGCGCGCAGCCGTGGCAACCGGCGATCGGTCGAGGCCGCGAGGCCGCCGCGCCGGGCTGATCAGCGCGGGCGCTGCGCCGTGTGACGACGTTGTGAGGATTAGCTTGACTTCCCCGGCCAGCTGGGTAGGTTCCGTCCCGCAACCGCACTCGCGAAGGTGGCGGAATTGGCAGACGCACTAGCTTGAGGTGCTAGCGGGTAACACCGTGGGGGTTCAAGTCCCCCCCTTCGCACTCCCTGTCTCTCTCTCGACGCCTCGTTCTCCACTCCTTGTGCACACGTGGCTGAGCGCATTGCCTCGGCTCGTGTGTGGTACCGGTGACGCTGCCCTTGTGTCTTGACGGGGCCGCCCGGTTTCGGAGCGCGCGTCTGAGTCTCGACGGCTTGCCCTGGCACCGCTGAGCGCTCGTCTGCGCCCAGCTGGACGCACGGCGATGCATGCGGGCAGCACATGCCGCGTGGGGAGTGGCGCTCCGGGGGGCGTGCGACAGACCGCCTGTTCGGGGCGGATGTCACACGAGCTCGCGCCGGGGATGCACAGGAGAGCGCGCCTGGGAGTCCTCAGGGCTCCTCCGAGCGGTTGGCCGACGTGTTGTTTCGGTGGCTGCCCCCGAGGCTTCTCGCTGGCTGTCGGGTCCAGGTGATCCTCGCAGACTCGCTCGAGACGGACGATGGTGCATGTCCCTATCGCACTGGCGTTGACGCCAATCGATCCATCGGTTGTGCGCGCGAGGTGTCCGCGGCAGGGGCGCTTTGAACGCGGACCCATGCTGTTCGTGGAGGGTCCACTCAGCATGTTCCAGCGTGGAGTCCAGGGGGCCACGATGGCCGTGTCGTGCGCATTCCTGCTCAATCCTCCGTTCGGGCGCGCGTCGACGGCGTGCACAGGCTTGCATCGGTCGCCGAGCGGCCTGGTCGGGCTCGATCGAACGCCTTCCTTGACGCCCGTCTGGTCCTCCCCCACGCTCGCATCGGATGTTCCGCCTCCGGCGACCCCATCGTGACCGCAGCGCGATCCTTCGCTGGATCCGCGCCGCGCTCCCGGTGCTGCTCGTCGTCGGTCTCCTGGCGCAGGGCCACACCCTCCAGGCGCTCGGCATGACGATCGCTTGCGAGCACCCGATGCTCGAGGCGTCGTCGGCCCATCACGAGGAGGACGCGGCGCCGGACAGCTCCCACGAGGACTGTCCGCCCAGCTGCAGCGACTGCGCTTGTGGTCGTATCCCCATGACGCTGTCCGTCGGCGCCGCGGTGCCCTACATCCTCCTGGAGGCGTACGAGATCGCCGCGTCGACGCTGCCGGAAATGCCAGGGCGCTGCCTCCCTCACCGCCTCGAACGGCCACCCCGACACCCGCGCGCCTGAGGCGCCCTCGTCAGGTGTCGCACCCGCGAGCACGGCAGCAGCGCACAGGCGTTTGAGCGCCCCTGCGCCGCGCCGCCGTGAGCTCGGCCCTCTCACGCGATCCTGACCGGGCACAACCGCGGTTCTTCGCGCGAGCGCTCCACGCGCTCGAGGGCTGTCCGTCCATGTTCCGTCCCCCCGTGCGTCGTCTGTTCGTCGCTACCTCGCTCGCCCTGCACCTGCTGTCGATCGCGCCCCCGGCGGCCCTCGCCGCAGAGCCGCCCCTCACCCGCGCCCGCGTCGCCGACCTCGCCCGCGCAGCCCCGAGCGCGCGCGTGGCCACGGCGGAGGCCGGCGTCGCCCGCGCCGCGACCTCGGCCGCTGGCGCGATCTCCCTCGAGAACCCCGTGCTGACCGGCATGGGCGGCGTTCGGCTCAACCCCGACGGGAGCAAGCCAGTGGCCGTTTCGGCGTCCCTCGCGTGGCCGATCGAGCTCGGCGGCCAGCGAGGCGAGCGCATCGCAGCCGCGAAGGCCGAGCAGCGCGCCGCCGAGATCGGCGCCGAGGACGGCCGGCGTCGCGTCCTGCTCGCCGCCCTGCTCCAGCACGCCCTCGTGCTCCGGGGCGAGCGGCAGGTGCAGCTCGCCCGCGCCCGCGTCGCGCTCGCAGAGCGGCTCCACGCCGCCGCGGAGCGCCAGCGCAAGGCAGGCGAGGTGCCGGAGGTCGATGTCGCCCTGGCGTCGCTCCAGAAAGGGCGCGACCAGGCGGCCGCGAAGGCGGCGGAAGGCACACGCGACGCCGACGAGGCGGCGCTCCTCGGCCTGCTCGGCCTCCCCTTGCGAGCAGCGCAGCAGCTGCCCCCGGTGGAGGGGCCCCTCGTGCCGCCTGACGATCCGCCGCCGCTCGCGTCGATCCTCGGCGACCTGGGACGTCGCCCCGATGTCGGGGCCGCCGAGGCTTCGGTCGACGCCGCGCGGGCCAGGGCGGAGCGCGAGCGGGCGGCCGGGTGGCCCACCGTCAACGTCGTCGCCCAGGTCGAGCGCGACGACGGCGCGAACATTGGCATGCTCGGCCTCGCGATCCCGCTGCCGATCCTCAACGCCAACCGCGCCGGCGCCGCGACCGCCGCCGCGGAGATCGATGTCGCCCAGGCCCGCGCCGAGGCCGCGCGGACCGGCGCCGCGGGCCACATCACCCAGCTCTACGCGCGTTACAAGGCGACGAAAGAGGCCCTCCACGCGCTGACACCGACGGCCACCCTGATGGAACAGGCGGCCGCGATCTCGGCGCGAGGGTACGAGCTCGGCGAGAAAGATCTCGCGAGCGTCCTCCTGGTGCGGCGTGAGGTCATCGACGCCGAGGCGGCGCTGCTGGAGGCCGAGCACGCCCACGCGGCGGCCAAGATCGAGCTCCTGGTCGCCGCGGGGAGGGCGCCCCGATGAGCGCTCCTCCGCGGAAGATAGAGCTTTCCCCGAAGGTGATCGCCGCGATCGCCGCCGCGGCCCTGGCGCTCGTCGTCGCGGCCGTCGCCATCACGGTGCGCGTCGAGCATGGACGCCACGGGCACGACCGCGAGGCCGGCCATGAGGAGCACGACGGGCATCAGCACGGCGAGGAGGAGGGAGCGCACGGCGATGGCCACGACCGCGATCACGACCACGCGGAGAAGCACGCGCCGGACGAGCCCGGGGAAGCGCACGCCCACGGCGACAGGCTCAAGCTGTCGCCCGCGATGATCCAGAACGCCGGGCTGGAGATGCTCACCGCCGGACCGGGCAATGTCGCGGTGACGGTCACCCTCCCCGGCGAGGTCGCGCTCAACGCGGAGGCCATCGCGCACGTCACGCCCCGCGTGCCGGGGACGGCGCGAGCGGTGAAGAAGCAGCTGGGCGACACGGTCACGCGAGGAGAGGTGCTCGCCGTGCTCGATAGCCGCGAGCTCGCCGAGCTCCAGCGCGAGCTCCTGGCGGCCAAGGAGCGCCTCTCCCTCGCCGAGGCGAGCTTCACGCGCCACGAGGCGCTCTGGAAGGAGCGCATCTCGGCCGAGAAGGAGTACCTCGCGGCCAGGCAGGCCGTCGCCGAGGCGCGGATCGAGCACCGCAGCGCCGCCCAGAAGCTCAACGCCGCCGCGGGCTCGGGCGCGGGCAAGGGCAGCGGTTACGCGCTGGTCGCCCCCATCGACGGCACCATCATCGAGAAGCACATCGCCATCGGCGAGGTGCTCAAGGAAGACACCCAGGTCTTCGTGATCGCCGACCTGTCCACCATCTGGGTCAACGTCACCGTCTACGCCAAGGACCTCAGCCGCGCGCGGATCGGCCAGACGGCCTGGGTCAAGGCCGAGGGGATCGAGCAGAGCGCGCAGGGCACGCTGGCGTACCTCGGGCAGGTCGTCGATGAGCAGAGCCGCTCCGCCGTGGCCCGCCTCGTCCTCCAGAGCCCGGGCGCTGCGTGGCGCCCCGGGCTCTTCGCGACCGCCGACATCGCCGTCGAGGAGGCGGCCGCGCCCGTGGTCGTCTCCGAGGAGGCCATCCAGCGGGTCGAGGGCAAGGACGTCGTCTTCGTCGAGGAAGGCGACGCCTTCGAGGCCCGCCCCGTGAAGATCGGGCGCCGTGGCACGAGCGGGGTGGGGTTCGGGGCGCAGGGCGCCGATAGGCGACCCGGAGCCCCGAACGCCGAACCGGAGGGCGCAGGCGGGCGGCCCGCGGCCCCCGCCGTCGAATCGCCGCGCGGCGCGCCGGTCGTCGAGATCGAGGCCGGCGTCGCGGCCGGCGAGCGCTACGTCGGCAAGAACAGCTTCATCCTCAAGGCGGAGCTCGGCAAATCCGAGGCCGGACACCAGCACTGAGGAGCGCGAGGACCCCATGCTCACCTTGCTCTCGCGGCTCCTGTCCGTCTCGATCCGCCATCGCTTTCTCGTCGTCGCCATCACCCTCGCGGTCGGCGCGCTCGGGGCCTACAACTTCACCCGCCTGCCGATCGACGCGGTCCCGGACATCACCAACGTCCAGGTGCAGATCAACACGTCGGTCAAGGCGCTCTCCCCCGTGGAGGTCGAGCGCCAGATCACCTTCCCCATCGAGTGGGCCATGGGCGGGATCCCGGGCGTCCAGCAGGTGCGCTCGCTGTCCCGTTACGGGCTCTCCCAGGTGACGGTGATCTTCGAGGACGGCACCGACATCTACTGGGCGAGGCAGCTCGTGGCCGAGCGCCTGGGCGCCGCGAAGGAGAGCCTGCCGCCAGGGCTCGGCGAGCCGCAGCTGGGCCCCATCGCGACCGGCCTCGGCGAGATCTACATGTGGACCCTCGAGGCCGCGCCCGACGCCAGGCGGCCCGACGGCAAGCCGTACGACCTCACCGACCTACGCACGATCCAGGACTGGATCGTGCGGCCGCAGGTCCGGACCGTGCCTGGGGTGACGGAGGTCAACTCGATCGGCGGCCACGAGCGGCTGTACCAGGTCTCGCCGGATCCGGCGAAGCTCGTCGGCTACGGGCTCTCGTTCCGCGACGTGCTCGAGGCCCTCGCGGGCAACAACGCCAACGCGGGCGGAGGGTACATCGAGCACAAGGGCGAGCAGTACCTCGTCCGCGCCACGGGCCTCGTGCAGAGCGAGGACGACATCCGGGGCATCGTCGTCGGCAACCACCGCGAGGCGCCGATCCGGATCGAGGACGTCGCCGAGGTCAGCATCGGCCAGGAGCTCCGCACGGGGGCGGCCACCGAGGACGGAGAAGAAGCGGTCATCGGCACGGCCATCATGCTCGTCGGGGAGAACGGCCGCGCCGTCTCCAGGCGGGTGGACGACCAGATCAAGGCGGTCAACAAGTCGCTGCCCGCGGGCGTGACGGTCAAGACCGTCTACGACCGCACCTACCTCGTCGACGCCACCCTGAGCACCGTCAGGAACAGCCTTCTCGAAGGGGCGGCGCTGGTCGTCGTGGTGCTCTTCCTCCTGCTCGGCAACCTCCGGGCCGCGCTCATCGCCGCGCTCGCGATCCCGTTCTCGATGCTGATCACCGTCACCGGCATGGTCGAGAGCAAGATCAGCGGCAACCTGATGAGCCTCGGCGCCATCGACTTCGGGCTCATCGTCGACGGCTCGGTGATCATCGTCGAGAACTGCGTGCGGCGCTTCGCCGAGGAGCAGCGCCGGCTCGGGCGGGTGCTCACCCGGGAAGAGCGGCTCGACCTCGCCTACGAGGCGTCCCAGGAGGTCCGTCAGGCGACGATCTTCGGTGAGCTCATCATCGCGATCGTCTACCTGCCCATCCTCACGCTGACCGGCATCGAGGGGAAGATGTTCCGGCCGATGGCGCAGACCGTCGTCCTGGCGCTCGCGGGGGCGACGATCCTGTCGATGACGTTCATCCCGGCGCTCGTGGCGCTGCTCCTCAAGGGCAACGTGTCGGAGAAGGAGAACCTCCTCTTTCACCACGCGAAGCGCGCCTACGGGAGGGCGCTCGCCTGGGCGCTGTCCCACAGGCCGATCGTGGTCGCGATCGCGGGCGTCGTCCTCGCCGCCTCCGGCCTGGTCGCCGCGGGGCTCGGCAGCGAGTTCGCCCCCAAGCTGAGCGAGGGGGCGCTCGCGCTCCAGCCGGCGCGCATCCCGTCGATCAGCCTCACGACGAGCGTGGCCATGCAGGCGCAGCTCGAGCGCCTCCTCAGGGAGCGGTTCCCGGACGAGATCGAGCACGTCTTCGCGAGGACCGGGACGGCCGAGGTCGCGACCGATCCGATGGGCCCGAACGTCTCCGACACCTACCTGATGCTGCGGCCGCGGAGCGCGTGGAAGAAGGCGAAGACGCAGGAGGAGCTCGCCGAGGCCATCGAGGCGGTCATCCACGAGCTGCCGGGGCAGAACTACGAGTTCAGCCAGCCGATCGAGCTCCGGTTCAATGAGCTCATCAGCGGCGTGCGGAGCGACGTCGCGGTCAAGGTCTTCGGCGACGACCTCGACGTGATGCTCGAGGAGGCCAGCAGGATCGGCGCGCTCCTCGGGGCGACGCCGGGCGCCGCCGACGTCAAGGTGGAGCAGGTCACGGGCCTGCCGGTGCTGACCATCGACGTGGATCGGCGCATGGTGGCCCGCTACGGGCTCAACGTCGCCGACGTGCAGGCGGTCGTCGAGGCAGCGATCGGGGGCGTGAGCGCCGGTGAGGTCTTCGAGGGGGACAAGCGCTTCGATCTGGTGCTCCGGCTGCCCGACTCCATCCGCCGCGACATCGGGGCGCTCGAGCGGCTCCCGATCCCGCTCCGGAGCAAGGGGGGCCACGCGACCGGGCCGAGCGGCCCCACCATCGCCGCGGCGGCCGGCGCGCTCGAGCGGGCGGCGTTCGTGCCGCTCGGCGCGGTGGCGAAGATCGGCGTGGAAGAGGGCCCGAACCAGGTCAGCCGGGAGAGCGGCAAGCGCCGCGTCGTCGTCCAGTGCAACGTGCGCGGGCGCGACCTCGGCGGCTTCGTCGCCGACGCCGAGGCGCGGATCGACGCCGAGATCAAGCTCCCGCCGGGCTACTGGATGTCCTGGGGCGGCCAGTTCGAGAACATGCTCGCCGCCCAGCGGCGCCTCGCCGTGGTGGTCCCTGGGGCGCTCGGGCTGATCTTCGGCCTGCTCTTCCTCTCCGTCGGGACGCTCAGGAACGCCGCGCTGATCTTCACCGGCGTCCCGCTCGCGCTCACCGGCGGCGTCCTCGCGCTCTGGGGCCGCGGGCTCCCGCTCTCGATCTCGGCGGCCGTGGGCTTCATCGCGCTCTCGGGCGTCGCCGTGCTGAACGGGCTCGTGATGGTGACGTTCATCGAGAACCTGCGGCAGCGCGGCGAGGCGCTCGACGACGCCGTGCTCCACGGCTCGATCGGGCGGCTCCGCCCCGTGCTCATGACGGCGCTCGTCGCGGCGCTCGGCTTCGTCCCGATGGCGCTCGCCACCGGCACCGGCTCCGAGGTGCAGCGCCCGCTCGCGACGGTCGTCATCGGCGGGATCCTCTCGTCCACGACGCTCACGCTCGTCGTCCTGCCGGTCCTCTACCGGCTGACCCATCGACAGGAAAGCTCGACATGAACCGACCCTGGCTCGCCCTCGTTCTCTACGGGATCTACCTTGCGCTCGCGTTCGGATGGCGCTCGCTCAGGCAGCTCCGCGCGACAGGATCGGCGGGCTTCCGTGGCATCTCGGGGCCACCCGGGTCGCTGCCGTGGCTCGGCGGCGTGCTCTTCGTGATCGCGCTCGTCCTGGGAGCGCTGGCCCCCGTCGCGGAGCTCGCGGCCTGGATCGGGCCCTTCGCCGATCCCGGCTCGCCCCTCGTCGGCCTCGGCGCGGCCATGACGATCTCAGGGACGCTCGGCACGCTCTGGTCCCAGGGCGCGATGGGCGCGTCCTGGCGCGTCGGCGTCCGCGAGGCGGAGCGCACGGGCCTCGTCACCGGAGGCCCGTTCGCGGTGGTGCGGAACCCCGTCTTCAGCTTCATGATGCTGGCCGCGCTCGGGCTGCTGCTGATCCTCCCGAACGCGGCCGCGCTCGCCTCGCTCGTCGCGCTGGTCATCGCGATCGAGCTGCAGGTCCGCCTCGTCGAGGAGCCGTACCTCCTGCGCACCCACGGCGGCGCGTACGCGGCCTACTGCGCGAAGGTCGGCCGCTTCCTGCCCGGGATCGGCCGAGGGAGCGCGCCGCCGTCGCCCTGACGCCCCTCAGCTCGCCAGGGGCAGCGAGAAGTGGATCGTCGTCCCCTGGCCCGGGGCGCTCTCGACCGCCATGGTCCCGTGGTGCGCCTCGACGATGCCGCGCGCGATGTAGAGGCCCAGCCCCGCCCCGGTGCGCGACTCCTGCGCGGCCTTCCAGTAGCGATCGAAGAGGTGCGGCTGGTGCTCGGGAGGGATGCCCGGGCCCGTATCGGCCACCGAGAAGCGCGCGCTGTCAGCGACCCGGCAGAGCGACACGCTCACGACGCCGCCCCTCGGCGTGAACTTCAGCGCGTTGCCGAGCAGGTTCGAGAAGACCTGGAGCACGCGATCCCGGTCGGCGAGGACCTCCAGGCCCGCGTCGAGCGGCCCCTGCGTCACCCGGCAGCCCTTCGCCTCCGCGAGCGACGCGGCGGCGTCGAGCGCCTCGCGGACGAGCGTCCCGCCCCGCTCCACCCTCGGCGACACAACGAGCCGCCCCGCCTCGATGCGCGACGCGTCGAGCAGATCCTCGATGAGCCGCGTCATGCTCTGGATGCCGCGGTCCATGCGGTCGACGAGCTGGACGGCGTCGTCGTCGTCGCCGTCCTTCCGCTGGAGCAGATCGCTCCGCAGCAGCGACGCCGTGATCGCGATCGTGTTGAGCGGGTTCCGGAGATCGTGCGACACGATCGCCAGGAGGTCGTCCCGGGCGCGCGTCGCGGCCTGCGCCTCGTTGTAGAGCCGCGCGTTCTCCAGGGCGACGGACGCCGACTGCGCGAGCTGGGTCAGCAGCACCTCGTCGCTCTCCACGAAGGGGCCGTCGCGCCGATCGAGCAGCTGGATGCTCCCGATGCACTGGCCGTCCCGGCCGCGCAGCGGCGCCGCGAGGAGCGAGCGCGGGTGGAGCTCGGCCGGCGCGCGCGAGAGCACGTCGGCGCACGTCGGATCGCTCGCGATCTCGTCGCCCGTCAGCCGGACGCCGGTGCTCCTCCGCTCGATCAGGCCGAGCGCGACCTCGCGGATGCCGTCGCGGTCCTCCCGCGCGGCGTACTCCTCGGACAGCGAGATGCCCGTCAGAGGCCGCTGCTCCACGCCCCGCGCCGAAAGCCGCGAGGCCGCGACGCCCGCGTCGAGCAGCGCGCGCGCCTCGTCGGTGGTGCGCTGGATCAGCTCGTTCAGCGAGAGCGACCGGTGGATGCGCAGCGTCGCCTCGGTGAGCTGCGCGAGCTGGTTCGCGTGGCGGGCGAGCGCCCTGCGCGCCTCCTCCTCGCGGCGCTCCGCCTCGCTCAGCCGCAGGACGTGGCGCAGGCTCTGCACCAGCCGCTCGGGCGTCAGCAGGTTCTTCGGCACGTAGTCCGCCGCGCCCCGCTTCATCAGATCGACCGCGAGCGACTCGTCACCCTGCCCGGTCAGCATGATGAACGGCGCCGTGAGCTTCGCCTTGCGTGCCGCCTCGATCACCGCGAGCCCGTCGCCCCCGGGGAGGTAATAGTCGAGCAGCACGCAGTCGACCTGCTGCTCGTACAGCACCGCGAGCGCCGAATCGACGGAATCGGCCTCCCTGATCTCGGCGTCGACGCGGCCGCTCCGCAGCGCACGCAAGATCGCGATCCGATCGACCGTGTCGTCGTCGACGACGAGGAGGCGAACCGACCTCGGGCTCAAGGCATCTCCACGAGCGTCCAGTACCGGTTCAGCGCCGTCATGAGCTCGACGAAGCTCATGAACGTCACCGGCTTGAGCAGGTAGCCCGCGACGTTCAGATCGTACGCATCCACCTTGTCCCGATCGTCGTTCGAGGTCGTCAGCACGACGACGGGCGTCGCCCGCAGCGAGACGTCGGCCCGGAGCTCGCGGAGGAACTCGATGCCGTTCATCCTGGGCATGTTCAGGTCGAGCAGGACGAGGCGCCGATCCCTGGGCACCTGGTTGCCGCGCAGCAGATCGAGCCCCTCCACGCCGTCGCCCGCCACCCAGAGCGGGTTCGTGATCTTGCCCCTCTCGAACGCCCTCCGGACGTTCATCACGTCGACGGTGTCGTCCTCGACCAGGATAATATTCAGGAATTTACCGTCCATCCTCGTCCTCGTGGAGGGGCAAAGCGGAGGCTCGTTGATAGCATCAACCAGAGGCCGCGCGCAGGGGCTACGGCGCTACGGCCAGCTACCACGCTTGCCCGCGCGGCCGACGAGGTGCGCGACCGCGGTCACCAGGCTGTTCGGCTCGATGGGCTTGGCCAGGTGCATCTGGAAGCCGGCGGCGATCGCCTGGCGGCGGTCCTCCATGCGCGTGTACGCGGTGAGCGCGAGCGCCGGTATGCCGCTCGCGGGGACGTCGGTCCCCAGGGCGCGCAGCCGCCGCATCATCGCGTAACCGTCCTCGCCCGGCATGCCGATGTCGCTCACGAGCACGTCGAACTCGCCCATGTGGAGGGCCTCGAGCGCCGCGCCTGCTGAGGCCGCTTCGCTCACCGTCGCGCCGGCGCGCACGAAGATGATGCCGAGCAGCTCGCGGGCGTCGGTCTCGTCGTCGACCACGAGGACCCGGATGCCCTCGAGCACGCGCCGCGCGGCGCCCCCCGGCGCCTCGCCGCCCCGGCGCTGCGGGGACGGCGGCGCCGCGGGCGCATCGGCGCGGATCGGCAGCCGGACCCGGAAGCGCGCGCCCTTGCCCTCTCCGTCGCTCTCGGCGTGCACGCTGCCGCCCTGCGCCTCCGCCAGGTGACGCACGATGGCGAGGCCGAGCCCGAGCCCGCCGTGGGCCCGGGTCATCCCCCCGTCCGCCTGCCGGAACCGCTCGAACAGGAACGGCAGGAAGCTCTTCGGGATGCCCTCGCCGTTGTCCTCCACCTCGACCTCGAGCGTCGCCTCGACGCGCCGGGCGAGGGCCCGCACCCGGCCCCCGGACGGCGTGAACTTCACCGCGTTCGTCAGCAGGTTCCAGACGACCTGCTGGAGCCTCTCCGCGTCGCCGAGGAAGATGCCCACGTCGTCGGCGACGGAGGTGTCGACCGCGACGCCCTTCGCCAGCGCCGCCGGGCGCACCAGGTCGAGCGCCGTGGCGAGCACCTGCCGCACGTCGACCGGATCGGTCCGGAGCTGCAGCTTCCCCGCGATGATCGTCGAGGCGTCGAGGACGTCCTCGATGAGCTGCGACTGCGCCTTCGCGTTGCGCTCGATCGTGGCGAGCCCCCGCTCGAGCGACTCGGCGTCCACCTCGCCCGTCCGGAGGATCCGCGCCCAGCCCAGGATCGACTGGAGCGGCGTCCTGAGCTCGTGCGACACCGTCGCGAGGAACTCGTCCTTGAGCCGGTTCAGCTGCTCGGCGTGCTGGCGCGCGCGCTGCTCCTGCTCGAGGAGCTGGGCGCGCTCGGCGTCGGTGCGCTTCTGCTCCGTGATGTCGTGGAACGAGAGGCCGACGCCGTCGCCCAGCGCCACGGCGATGGCGCGGAACGTCCGCGGAGCGCCCTCGTGCGCGCAGAAGAGCTCGACCCGGGCGGGCTCCCCGGTCTCCACGACGCGCGCGCACGCGTCGAACGCGCTCGCGAGCGCGCTGCCAGGGACCTCGATCAAGAGCCGCTTGCCCTCCAGATCCTTGCCCCGGCCCCCGACGATCGGCCCCGTGGCCGGGTTCACGTAGACCCACTCGAAGTCGGAGATCGCCCCGGACGCGTCGCGCACGCTGCGCAGCATCATGAACCCGTCGGGCGACGCCTCCTGCACGGTGCGGAACCTCGCCTCGCTCGCCCGCAGCGCCTGCTCGATCGACTTCCGCTCCGTGATGTCCGTCGCCGTGCAGGTGATGCCGATGATCTCGCCCGTGTCATCGGCCAGCGGCTCGATCGAGACGTCGATGTGCTGGGTGCGCCCGCCGGCGCGCACCGCGATCTCGCGCCGCTGGCCGACGCCGCTGGCGAGCACGTCGCGCTTCGTCCGATCGAGCGACCTCGCGGCCTCCGGGTCCTCCAGCACCTCCCCGTCGGTCTTCCCGAGCACCTCGCGCTCGGACTTGCCGAACGAGTTGTGCATCCACGTGTAGCGCAGGTCCCGGTCCTGGGTGAACACCATGACCGGCGACCCCCGGAGCGCCTTGCGGAAGCGCTCCTCGTTCACGCGGAGCGCCTGCTCCGCGCGCAGGCGCTGGGCCACGCTCTGCTGGAGCTCGAGCGCGAGCCGCTCGGCCTTCCGGCGCGCGCCGATCTGCTCGGTCACGTCGAACGCCGTCACCATGACGCCCTCCACGGCGCCGCTCACGTCGTGCACCGGCTTGCACAGGACGTTGTACAGCCGCTCGACCGTCTCGCCGGTCCAGCGCGTGATCCGCACCGGGATCTCGCTCGCCACGCTCGGCTCGCCGCTCGCCAGGACGGCCTCGAGCTGCGCGTGCAGCGGCTGCCCGCGCAGCTCCGGGACCGCCTCGACGAGCGGCTTGCCGAGGAGATCGTCGCGGCCGACCATGCGGCAGAAGAGCGGGTTCGCGAGCTCGAACACGAGCGCCGCGCCCTTGAGGAAGCAGATCGGCGCGGGCGCCTGCGAGAGCAGCGAGCCGCTCCTGCCTCGCTCGATCTCGGTGCGCCTGCGCTCGGTCTCGATCGCCTCCAGCTGGAGTCGGGTGTGCTCGCTTACCGCCTGGGCGATGCCCGCGTCCACGCGCTCGGAGAGCGCCTCGATCTCCCGCGGATCCGGCGTGATCCCCGCCTCCTCCAGCTCGCGGAGGATGGATTGCCGGAGGACGCCGTACTCGCGGACCATCACGCCCAGGTCGAGCCCGTGCTCCCAGCGCATCTCGCCGTGCTCGCGCGCGGCCTCCTTGCTGCCGGCCGTCGATGCGCGTTGTTCCAGGCTGGCGGCCACCTCGTCGAGGAAGCTCGGCAGCGAGTTGATGATGAGCGGCTTCGGCATGTTGCGCACCGCCGCGCTTCGCTTGCGCAGCTCGCCCACGAACCGCTCGATGATGGCCTCGCGGCGGGTCCTGATGAGCGTGGAGAGCGGGATCGTCATGATCGGATCGTTCGCGTCGGGAGCCCGACCTCGGCAGACGTCGCCGTCAGGGGGCCTCGGCAGCGAGCGCCGAGCGACGGTGGGCGATCGGCGGCGCGGGTGGCATCGGCGAGCACGGTATCTTCGGAGAGCTGACCGAGCGCCACAAGGCGCACTGCCAGCGCGGCTCACCCGGCCTCGGACGGCCGGCCGCCACCCTCCTGAGACAGCCGCGGCCGGCTCTCCGTCGGCGTCGATCTCGACACCGGCCTTGAGCTGAGCCTGACTTCCACCTCGCCAGCACAAGCCCAGGCGCGAGCAAGCGTTGTGCCGAGATCGGCCAGCCGATGAACGAGATGATGCGCGGTGCGCGACGTCACGAGTGAGGCAATTTGCCGCAGTTACCCCGCCCGCCCGTGTCGTGCGGCGGCATCTGCAGCGAGCCGCCGGGGCGCCCGGGCGCTCCGCGATCCGGGGAACTCGCGATGTCGCGGCACGTCGGCTGCAATGACGTAGCGACGTAGCGACGTAACGACGTAACGACGCAACCGCTGCAATCGCTGCAACAACGCAGCATCGAAGCGCTGGAACACCGATTCACCCAGTGATTCACCCGATGAGGAGGTTATCATGCTCAGTTGGAGTGTCGCGTTCTTCGTCGTGGCGATCATCGCCGCGATCCTCGGCTTCGGCGGCCTCGCGGCGAGCGCCGCCTCGGTGGCGAAGCTGCTCTTCGTCATCTTCCTCGTCCTGGCGGTCGTCTCCCTCGCGCTCGGCCGACGCGCCCCGGCCTGACGCCATGCCGATTGCACGTGCTCGGAGGCCACGATCGGGGCGACATGCCTCGTCGGGCCGAGCGGTATCCGTGCTTCCGCATGGCACGTCTGTCGCAATACCCGCGGATCGACCCATCTATCGCGCCATGAGGCCCATCCCGGGCGGCGTCGATAAGGCGTCCGTGTCGCGCCGGGCGCTCGCCCGGACGCGAGGTCGCGCGTCGACCGCAGACCAGAGGAGATCATCATGTTGACCGTCCGAACATTCCTGCCTATCGCCATCGTCATGAGCGCCGTCGTGGGCTGCGAGTCCCCCACGGCGGACGCGCAAACCAAGGCCGAGCGCGCGCAGCGCGAGGCGCAGCAGAAGGCGGC
The DNA here is from genome assembly GCF_051520435.1 of Sorangium sp. So ce363. NCBI lineage: Bacteria > Pseudomonadati > Myxococcota > Polyangiales > Polyangiaceae > Sorangium > Sorangium sp. So ce363. The sequence goes on from NZ_CP150333.1 coordinate 12,112,846, forward strand.
GGAGGTCGCCACCGAGCTCGACAAGAAGGTCGCCGAGATCGACCAGAAGGCCGAGCGGGCCACCGACGACGCGCTCCGCGAGGCCGCGGAGAAGCTCAACAACGCCGCCGTCGAGGCCCAGGAGAAGACCGCGGAGGCCGAGGCGGAGCTGGTGAAGGCGCGCGCGGACGTGCGCGCGTCCACGTCGCGCAGGATCGAGGACCTCGAGAAGGATGCCGTCGAGCTCCGCGAAAAGGCCGAGAAGAAGCTGCCCAAGGACGAGGTCGTCAGGCTGATGAAGGACGTGGAGGACAAGTCGGAGGCCGTCCGCAGGAGCCTGCGCGACCTCGACGCGGCGACCGGCGAGACCCTCGACCAGGTGAAACAAGGCGTCTACCAGCGTGTGGAGGAGCTGGATCGCGCGATCCAGGCGGTGAAGCGGCGCGTTTGATGCAAGCTCGCTCGCCTGGGCCCAGCAAAGCTCGACACGAGGAGGACATGATGGCGAACCAGAAGGCGACTCAGCAGACCCCATCGGCGGAGATCGAGGGAGAGGGCAACCGCACGGCCGATCGGCGTTACCGAGAAGGGGTGGAGAAGTCGGTGAAGGCCGGCAAGATCAAGGAGCACGCCGAGGAGGCCGCCCGCGCGCTCGACGGACCCGAGGGCGACGAGCTGCGCGAAGCCGAGGAAGCGGCGCGGCGAGGTCAACCCAACTGAACCGGGTGAGCAGCGATGATCCGCGAGCTCCGATGCAAAGCCTGTGGCCGCCGGTACGTCTTCGTATCGACGGCGGCCACGCCCTGCCGGGCCTGCGGCTCGGCCCTCGACGAGGTGGAGCTCGAGCGCGGCGTTTACGAGCTCGTCACGAACGACGCGCGGAGCCCCGCCTCGACCGCTCCGTCGAGCCCGGCGGACCCCATGGTCCCCGAGGATCTCGGCTACGGCGAGTCCCATGGATACGGACCCGCGCACGGCGGCCCGACGGGCCCCGGCGACGCGCCCGCGACCGGCCCCTGATCCAACCGAGCTCACTTCGCGCGCAGGGCGCCGCGGGCGCTCTCGCAGAGCGCCTGTGGCGGCCGCTGGAGAGCGGTGGGCGAACGACGGGACGCCGGAGAGCGCTGGTCAAATTGGAACAGGGAGACGGGGAGGCAAGGAGAAAAAACTCAGCAAATCTCCCTGTCTCCCCGTCTCCCTGTGATCCTTCTCGGGCAACGTTGACCACCACCCGCCGGAGGGAGGGCGCTGGCCGTCAGGCCGCCCTCGCTGTGCGGAGCGGGGCGTGGCTCGAGGCGTGGGGGCGGCGGGAGTGGGCGATGAGCGCCTCGAAGAGCTCCAGCATCTGCCGGCCGAGGCGCTCGTTCGTGTCCTCGGTCAGCTCCGCCTCGATCCTCGGCAAGAGGTCCCGCTCCTCCTCCTCGGCGTGGTGCGTGACGAGCTCCCTCAGGGTGGCGAGCCTGGCCTTGAAGCTCGGGTCCTCCGGCGCCGTGCCGACGACGCGGCGGATCTCGAACCGCGTGACCGTATGCTCTTCGCAGGCTCCGCCGACGAGGTCCGGCTCGACGGCGAGCAGCTCCGGGAAGAGGACCACCTGCTCGGCGAGCATGTGGGCGAGGAGGTGCTTGGTCAGCTCGTCCGTCGCTCCCCGGACATCGCCTGTGGTCGAGAGGGCCAGATCGAACAGCCTCTCGGCTTCGCGGTGTTGCCCCTTCAAGAGCTGTGTCGCCTTCATGCATTCTCCTCTCAAGGACCGGACGTCAGGTTGTTGTTCATCGAGGTGGCTGGGCTGCCGTTCATCGAGGGGGAAAAGGAGCTCGTCGCGCTCGCTCGCTAGCGACCAGCTCACGCAGCGGCCTCGGCCGAGGGCCCGCGGCGACGCGCCGAGCCTTCAGCGGGGTGACATCGCGCCATCGCGCAGCGCGCGCAGCGTCAGCGGCAAGGCCCGCGAGCGCGCGAGCCCCCCTCCCGCCCCCCTCTTCTGCATGACGCGCACTCAAGCAATCACCGTGCCGATTGGGGTTTATTCCGGATGCGAAGAGACGCTGGACGCCGGACAGGGAATATCGATGTGGAATTTCGCCTCTCACCATGGCTCCCGGAGCTCGGGCGAACTCGGCTGTTGCCGGCAGGCGGCGCCGTCTGGCTGTTGCCGGCAGGCGGCGCCGTCTGATCGAGAGAGGCGCCGGGCGTCCGCGGGGGACCGCGGCGATGCCTCGGTGGCGGCCCCTCGCCCGCGTGCCCATCGGAGGCGCGACACGCGCCGCGACGAGGCGTGCTGCCGGCCCGCGCCGATCCGTGGAGGAACGGCGGGTCGGTGAGCCCCCTACCGGCCGTGGCGCTTCGGGCGCGGCGGCGCTGGCTGGCCCCCGTCGGCGGCGGACCGCTCGGCCGCTGCGCGCGGCCGGTGCCATCCAGGATGGGGCAAGAACGCGCACCTGTGGCGAAACGTCACGTTGGAAGGACGTCGGCGCGGAGCGGACTGGGCTTGATGGCGCGAACTCTCCGTGGCACGTTCCCTGCAACTGCAGGCAGCGGTCGACCTTTAGAAGAGCTGCCGGGGAAGGACACGCGATGAGCGGCAGGATACTCGTCGTCGACGACGACGAAGCGACGTGCGATCTGGTCGAAGCCCTCCTCAAGAGGCAGGAGTTCTCCGTCGCGGCGCGCACTTCGGCCAAGAGCGCGCTCGAGCTGGTGAGTGATGACGATTTCGACGTCGTGTTGACCGACGTCGGCATGAGCGAGATGAGCGGCCTGGAGCTCTGCGAGCGCATCCTCGGCGCGCGCCCCGACATGCTCGTCATCGTCATGACGGCGCTCGGGAGCATGGAGACCGCCATCTCCTCCATGCGCGCCGGGGCGTTCGACTTCGTCACGAAGCCGCTCGACGCGAACCTCCTCGGCCTGACGGTCTCGCGCGCCGTCCAGCATCGGCGCCTCCGCTCGGAGGTGAAGCGCCTGCGCGAGGCGGCCCACGACGTCCAGCAGACCAAGGGCCTCGTCGGGCGCAGCCCTGCGATGAAGCGCGTCTACGATCTGATCGGGCGCGTCGCGCGGAGCGACGCCTCGGTCCTCGTGCACGGCGAGACGGGCACCGGCAAGGAGCTCATCGCGCGGGCGATCCATGAGGCCAGCGGCCGGTCCGGCCCCTTCGTGGCGGTCAACTGCGCCGCGGTGCCTCAGGCGCTCCTCGAGAGCGAGCTCTTCGGCCACGCGCGCGGCGCCTTCACCGACGCCAAGACCCAGCGCACCGGCCTGTTCCTGGAGGCCAGCGGCGGCACCATCTTCCTCGACGAGATCGGCGAGATGCCGCTCGAGGTCCAGCCGAAGCTGCTCCGCGCGCTGCAGGAGCGCAAGGTGCGGCCGGTGGGCTCGAACGCCGAGATCCCCTTCGACGCCCGCATCGTGACGGCGACGAACCGCGACCTCGAGACCGAGGTGTACGAGAAGCGGTTCCGCGAGGACCTCTACTACCGGGTCAACGTGGTGAAGATCGACCTGCCGCCCCTGCGCGAGCGCGGCACCGACGTGCTCCACCTCGCGATGCACTTCCTCGAGAAGTTCTCGTCCCGCAGCAGCAAGGGCGTGCTCTCGCTCTCGACCGCGGCCGCGGAGAAGCTCACGGCGTACAACTGGCCGGGCAACGTGCGCGAGCTCGAGAACAGCATCGAGCGCGCGGTGGCGCTGGCCCGCTTCGAGCAGATCACGGTCGAGGACCTGCCGGAGAAGGTCCAGGCCTACCGGCCCGACCGCTTCGTCGTCGCCGTCGATGAGCCGGCGGAGATCATGACGATGGACGAGCTCGAGAAGCGCTACATCAAGCGCGTGCTCGCGCTCGTCGGCGGCAACAAATCGCGCGCCGCCCAGATGCTCGGGTTCGACCGGCGGACGCTCTACCGCAAGCTGGAGCGCTACGGGGAGCAGGACGGCTCGGGCGGGGACGAGGGCCCAGACAAGGCGGCCTCTTCGCCGGGCTCGGCGAGCTCCTCGTTGAGCTGAGACGGGGCGCGAGGCGAGGCGAGGCGAGGCGTAACGAATGAGCGAAAAGGCGCTGTCCGACTCGATTTACAAGCTGTTCGCGCGCGCGGGGCACGACGTGCGCGGGCCCGCCGGGGTCGTGGCCACGGCGCTCAACGAGCTGGAGAGCGTCCTCGGGGGCGAGGCCACCGCCCAGAACGCGGCGTACTTCACCATGGCGCGGCGGGGCGTGCGCCGCCTGCTGCGCCTCGCCGACCGCTACACCGCCGCGTCCGAGCTGTCGCGGCAGCTCGACGCCCCGGCGCAGCCGCTCGACCTCGAGGCGCTCGTCCAGAAGGCCGTCGCGGAGGCGTCGTTCGTCTACGGGCGGCGCGACGTCACGGTGGCGCTCGACCTCGCCCCTGTGCGCGGCTTCGCGCACGCCGCGTCGATGACCGCGGCGCTCTCGGACGCGCTCATGCTCGCCCTGAACGTCGCCCGCGCGCGGGTCGTCGTGGCGCTTGCGGCCCATGGCGATCGCGCGCGGGTGGTGCTGACGAGCGACTCGAGCGCGGCCTCGGTGGAGAAGCTCTTCGAGGCGGCGCTCGCGCCGGACGCGGATCCGCTCGCCGACGGCGGGCTGCCCGTCCGGGTGATCGACGGCGTGCTCAAGGCGCACGGCGGCGAGGCGCGGGCCGACCGCGTCGGCGCGGAGACGCAGATCACCCTGGAGTGGCCGCTGAACGCGGCCGACCGCAAGGCGGGGGCCTGATGAGCGCGGAGCTGCCGCAGGTGCTGGTGCTCGACGACGACGACGACACGGCGGCGCTGCTCGGCATGGCGCTCCGCCGCCGCGGCTTCCGCGTGCTCGTGGCGCGCTCGTGCGAGGAAGGGCGCTCGATGCTCGCCGGGAGCGCGGTCGACGCCCTGGTGACGGACGTGTCGCTCCCCGACGGCAGCGGCGTCGAGCTGGTCGCGTCGCTCGCGGACAGGCCACGGGCGGTGATCGTCGTGAGCGGATTCGGCGGGGACGACGATCGTGAGAAGAGCCGGGCGGCCGGCGCTCACGCGCACATGGTCAAGCCCATCGACGTGGCCCGGCTCGTGGCCACGCTCAACGAGCTGCTCGGGCGGCCCAGCTGAGCGGGCCGCCGGCGATCCCGCGCCGCGCGATGGCCGCCCCGGCGCGCGGCGCAGGGCGGCCGCGGCCTCGCCTCACTTGTCGACCGACGCGTAGAACGAGACGCCCCGCCGGTTCTCGTCGAGGCGGAGCGGGTGCTGCAGCGCCGGCAGCGCGCGCTGGGCGCAGTCGAGGCGCTCGCAGGTCCGGCACGTGACGCCGACGGGCACGGCCGCGCCGATGTTGTCCAGGTCGATCCCGTCGGCATAGACGAGCTCGCGGGCATAGCGGACGTCGCAGCCCATGCCGATCGACTGCACCGTGTGGGGGACGTGGTAGCCGCCGCGGTCGCTGCGCACGGTGCGCGCGATGCAGAAGTAGACGGCGCCGTCGGGCATCTGCGAGAGCTGGATCCGGATCATGCCGGGCGTCATCAGGGCGGCGTGGACGTTCCAGCGGGGACACGCGCCGCTGAACCGCGCGAACCGTATGCCGGAGCCGCTGAAGCGCTTCGAGATGTTGCCCGCGATGTCGATGCGGACCATGTGCATCGGCACCCCCTCGGCGCCCGGGCGGCGGAGCGTCGTCAACCGGTGACACACCTGCTCGAAGCTCGTGCCGAACCGGTGCGCGAGGAGCTCGATGTCGTAGCGCTCGGCGCGCGCCGCCTCCAGGAACGGCTGGTACGGCATGAGGATCGCGGCGGCGAAGTAGTTGGCCAGCGCGACGCGGGCGAGCGCGCGGGACTCCGGGGTCGTGAGGTTCTCGTCGCGCAGGATGCGGTCGATGGCCGTCGATTGCGTCAAGAGGCCGAGCTGGTGCGCGAGCTGGAACCTGCGGCTCCGGGGCGGCAGCACCTCGGAGATGCTCAGCACGCGCCTGTCGGGGTCGTATCGCCGCATCGCCTGGCGCTCGTCCGCGACCCGGACGATGCGCACCTCGATGCCGCGCGTCGCGTGGAGGTACCGGACGAGGCCGCGGTAGACGTCGTCCGCGTCGAGCTCCGCCTCACGCCAGAGCGCCTCGGCGCCTTCCTCGAGCTCCGCGAAATGGTTCATCCGGCGCTGGATGAGATCGCTGACCTCCTCGGACGGTAGCCGCGAGTTGTCGACCGCGACGAACCCGTCCCCCGCCAGCCGCTCTCCCAGCGTATCCAGCGATTCGCGCGTCGTCGCGTAGGTCCGGTAGAGCGTGAGCACCGCGCGCGCGACGTTCGGGGACGCCGCGACGAGCTCGCGCAGATCCGCGTTCGTCAGCCCGTGGCTCTCGAAGATGGGATCGCCGAACACCTCATGGAGATCGGCCGTGAGCCGGACGTCCTCTTCCGACGCGAAGTTCTGGAGGTCGAGCTGGAATATCTGGGCGAGCCGGATGAGCAGCGGCGCAGTCAGCGGACGCCGGTTGTTCTCTATCAAGTTCAGATAGCTCGCCGAGACACCGAGGCGCTCCGCCAGATCGACCTGCGTCATGTGCTCGCGACGCCGGAGCGCGCGGACCTTGGCTCCGAGAAGAGGTGCATCGGCCATGGGGACCCTCCCGACGTGACCAGGACAACCTGGATGAAATGTAGGCGCAGCTCGCCTGGTGGAAATTTACAATAGTTTACACGTTAACACGCTGTAAAGCCCTTTCGTCTACATCGTTATCCGCCTGCATTTCAGAGCGAAGTTGACGCTGAAACCTCGTCGACAAACATAGGTTGCTTGTAACGACGCGCAGCGTTGCAGGAGATGTGGATGAGCCAGAATCATGAGACCGCAAGCGTCCGCTTGCTCGCTCCTCGGGTCGGGGGCGACGAGTCCGTCCTCACGCCAGAGGCCCTTCGCTTCCTCTCCGGTCTTGGGCGCAAGTTCGCTGACCGGGTACCCGCCCTGCTCGCCCGGCGGCGCGCCGTGCAAGAGCGGCTGGACGCGGGCGAGCGGTTCGATTTTCTCCCCGAGACGCGGGATGTGCGCGGGGGCGACTGGACGGTGGCGCCGCTGCCCGAGGACCTCCTCGACCGGCGCGTGGAGATCACGGGTCCGGTCGATCCCAAGATGATCATCAACGCGCTGAACTCGGGCGCGAGCGTGTTCATGGCCGATTTCGAGGACGCCACGTCGCCCACGTGGAAGAACCTCATCGAGGGGCAAGCGGCGCTGAGGCTCGCGGCGCGGCGCGAGCTCCGTTACGAGGACCCGGCGACCGGCAAGCGTTACGCCCTCGGAGAGAGGGTGGCGACCCTGCTCGTGCGCCCGCGCGGCTGGCACCTCCCCGAGAAGCACGTCGAGCTCGACGGCAAGCCGCTGCCAGGCGGGCTCTTCGATTTCGGACTCTATTTCTTTCACAACGCGCGTGAGCTCGTCCGCCGCGGTACCGGGCCTTACTTCTATCTGCCGAAGATGGAGAGTCACCTGGAGGCGCGCCTCTGGAACGACATCTTCGTGTTCGCGCAAGAGGCGCTGGGCCTCCCCATCGGCACGATCAAGGCCACGGTCCTCATCGAGACGCTGCCCGCGGCGTTCGAGATGGACGAGATCCTCCACGAGCTCCGGCAGCACTCGGCCGGCCTCAACTGCGGTCGCTGGGACTACATCTTCAGCTTCATCAAGAAGCTCCGGAACGACCCCGCCTGCGTGATGCCGGACCGCTCGCAGGTGACGATGGAGCAGCATTTCCTGCGCTCGTACACGCAGCTGCTCGTGAAGACGTGCCACCGCCGCGGCGTCCACGCGATGGGCGGCATGGCGGCGCAGATCCCGATCAAGAGCGACCCCGAGGCGAACCGCGCGGCGCTCGACAAGGTGCGCGCCGACAAGCTGCGCGAGGTGAAGGACGGGCACGACGGCACCTGGGTCGCGCACCCGGGGCTCGTGCCGCTCGCGCGCGAGGTGTTCGACGCGCACATGCCCGCTGCGAACCAGATCGAGCGGAAGCGCGAGGACGTCCGCGTCTCGGCGGCCGACCTGCTGCGCGTCCCGGAGGGCGCGCGCACCGAGGCCGGCCTGCGCCATAACATCCGGGTCGGCGTCCAGTACCTCGAGGCGTGGATCAGCGGCCTCGGCTGCGTCCCGCTCTACAACCTGATGGAGGACGCGGCCACCGCGGAGATCTCCCGCACCCAGGTCTGGCAATGGATCCGCCACGGGGCGACGCTCGACGACGGCCTGCCGCTCACCGTGGAGCGCTTCCGCGCGGCGGTGGACAGCGAGATGGCCGCGCTCCGCGGCGCGCTCGGCCCGGCGCGCTTCGACGGCGGCCGCTTCGCCGAGGCGCGCGCGCTGTTCGAGCGGCTGTCGATCGGAGAGACCTTCGAGGAGTTCCTCACGCTGCCTGCTTACGAGCTCTTGATCTCCAGCGCCGGAGAGCGGCGCTCGTGACGCCCGGCGCGCTTCGTTTGACGTCGACACAGCGGCCGCTGCCGCCCCCAACCCCAACGCATTAGGAGCCCAGTCATGTCCGCTGCTTTCCCGCTGAACACGCCGATCTCCGCCGACTCCCTGCACGCGCCGCCGAGCGACACCGTCTCGGGCCGGTGGAGCGGCGTCGTCCGGCCGTACTCCGAGGCGGACGTCGCGCGCCTCCGCGGCACCGTCCGTATCGACTACACGCTCGCGACCCTCGGCGCCAAGCGGCTCTGGAACCTCATGCACTCCGAGCCCTACGTGGCGGCGCTCGGCGCCCTCACCGGCAACCAGGCGATGCAGCAGGTCCGGGCCGGGCTCAAGGCCATCTACCTGAGCGGGTGGCAGGTGGCGGCCGACAACAACGAGGCCGGGACCATGTACCCCGACCAGAGCCTGTATCCGGCGAACAGCGTCCCGACGCTCGTGCGCCGCATCAACCAGGCGCTCCTCCGCGCCGACCAGATCGAGAACGCCGAGGGCAAGGCGGGGCGCTACTGGCTCGCGCCCATCATGGCCGACGCGGAGGCGGGATTCGGCGGGCCGCTCAACGCGTTCGAGCTGATGAAGGCCATGATCGAGGCGGGCGCATCGGGCGTTCACTTCGAGGATCAGCTCGCCTCCGAGAAGAAGTGCGGGCACATGGGCGGCAAGGTCCTCGTCCCGACCAGCCAGTTCATCCGCACCCTGATCGCGGCCCGCCTCGCCAGCGACGTCATGGGCGTACCGACCGTCCTCGTGGCCCGCACGGACGCCGACAGCGCCAAGCTGATCACGTCCGACGTCGACCCGCGCGACAAGCCGTTCGTCACGGGCGAGCGCACGCCCGAGGGCTTCTTCGTGCTGAAGGGCGGCCTCGAGGCGGCCATCGCGCGCGGGCTCGCGTACGCGCCCTACGCGGACCTCGTCTGGTGCGAGACCTCGACGCCGGACCTCGATCAGGCGAAGCGCTTCGCGGAGGGGATCCACAAGCAGTTCCCGGGCAAGCTGCTCGCCTACAACTGCTCGCCTTCGTTCAACTGGAAGAAGCACCTCGACGACGCGACGATCGCCCGGTTCCAGCGCGAGCTCGGCGCGATGGGGTACAAGTTCCAGTTCGTGACCCTCGCCGGGTTCCACTCGCTGAACCACAGCATGTTCGAGCTCGCCCGCCAGTACCAGCGCCGGGGGATGGCGGCGTACTCCGAGCTCCAGCAGGCCGAGTTCGCCGGCGAGCAGTTCGGCTACAGCGCGACCCGCCACCAGCGCGAGGTCGGGACGGGCTACTTCGACGAGGTCGCCCAGGTGATCTCGGGCGGCGCTGCGTCCACGCTGGCCCTCCACGAGTCCACCGAGGCCGCCCAGTTCTGAGCGCCCGCGCGGGCGTGCGCCGTCCGTCGCGCACGCCCGCGCCTGTCCGCCGCGGCGCCGCCCGCCGCCGCCCTCCTGCCGTTTGAGTAGGCTCGGCGGCGGCTGGGGCGACAAGCTCTTCTTCGCGTCGGAGTACTTCGAGCGGCTTCACGCCCTCGCGGTGGAGCTCATCGAGCGCGACGACTTCCTCGAGGACCCCCCCAAGAAGTGGTTCCGGCTCGCGCCCGGGCAGCAGGTGCGGCTCGGCTACGCCGGGTTCAACACCTGTCGCGACGAGGTGAGAGACGAGGCCACAGGAGAGGTCGTCGAGCTCCGCTGCACGTACGATCGCCCCGCGAAGAGCGGCGAGGCGCCCGACGGCCGCAAGCCGAAGGGAACGTTGCACTGGGTCTCGGCCGCCCACGCGCTCACCGCCGAGGTCCGGCTCCACGACCGGCTCTTCGCGGCCGAGCGGCCCAACGGGGTCGAAGAGAGAAAGGATTTCCTGGAGAGCTTGAATCCTGGCTCGCTGGTTTTCCTGAGCGGGTGTCAGGTGGAACCGAGCCTGTCCACGGTCGAGAAGGGGAGCCATGTCCGGTTCGAGCGCCAGGGGTTCTTCTTCGTGGACCCCCTCGATTCCGCGCCCGGCGCGCCCGTCTTCAACCGCCCGGCGGCGCTCAAGGACTCGTGGTCGAGGCTCTCGGCCGAGAAGCCCGCTCGGGCCCCTGGGCCCGCGCCCGAGCGCCCGGCCGCGAAGGCGCCGCCGCCGGAGCCTCGGCGCGAGCGCGCGCCCTTCGAGGAGCGCCTCGCGCGGCTCGACCCGGCGCGGGCCGAGAGGGCCAGACACCTCATCGAACCACGTGGGATACCGGGCGATGACGCGGTGGTCCTGGCCGACGACGACGGCCTCCTCCGGCTCTTCGAGGAGACGGCCGCCGTGCACGACAACCCCCGGGGCGCCGCCAACTGGGTCATCCACTCGCTCGCCCGCGAGCTGAAGGACAGGAAGACAGGCGACCTCCCCGTCTCGGGCGCGCAGCTCGGCGAGCCCCTGGCGCTGATCGATGACGGGACGATTCCGGGAAGATTGCAAGAGATGTCCTCGCTGAGATAATGCAGCAGGGCGGTAGTCCGAAGGCGATCGTCGCGCGGCGAGGGCTCCGGCAGGTCGCCCTGGAGCGCGTCGTCGACCAGATCATCGCCGGCCATCCAGGCGAGGCTTCCCGCTTCCGCGCGGGGAATTCGAAGCGGATCGGGCTCTTCGTCGGTCAGGTCATGAAGGCTTCCGGCGGCAAGGCGAACCCCGACCTGGTCACTACGCTGCTGGCCAGGAAGCTGGCGTAAATCTCCCACCCACGCGCTGTTTCGCTTCCCCCCCGACGCGGGGTGCGCCCGAGTGCTGCGCTCTGCGTTATCCCACTCCCGGCACCTGACTAGGTGATGCGTGTCGTGGCGGTGTGCAGAAACATGTCCAGAAAAATGTCCATAAAATAATTGAACTTGATAGCTGGAGTGGTGTAGATCTGATTGGTACTATGGAATCTGCACGCCAGTTCGCTCTCCTCGCTTGCGTGGCTGTGTCGTTCTCGCAGGCCGCTTGTGTAGCGTCTGCCGAGCTCGATGGGGATGATGAGGGGGTGGCGGAGGTCCAGCAGGAGGTCATGATTCACAACGCGATGACGGCCAACGCGATGACGGCCAACGCGATGACGGCCAACGCGATGACGGCCAACGCGTTGGTCTCCAGCGCGTTGACCGCCAACGCGCTGGTCGCCGACGCGCTGACAAGGGATGCGCTCCGTGATCCAGAGTCGAGGGAGCTCCTCAGCTTCATTGTGAGCTGCGCTCTCCCCGAGGATGCCCGCCTCAACGTCAAGATTGATGGGGTCTCCTACAGCTTCGACGGGGATCTCGGCCTCGCGCCCGAGTGGGGCTCGAAGCGCGGCTCGTGCGATGAAGACTGCCAGGAGTGGGTCTCCGCGTGCCTGCTCGCGCGCGTGAACTACCGGGGCGAGCACGTCATGATCTCGCTCCGCGGAAAGCACGAAGCGCTCTCGTCCACGAAGCGGGAGCGGGCGAGCTACGACATCCCGGAGGCGACCTACTTCGGCAACGTCTTCCAGAAGCCGCAGCGCCGCTTCGCCTGCCTCGCGCCGGGCAAGAGGCAGATCCCGCGCGTCTGCGGGCCCTCGATTGACGACTGCCCGATCGATGTCGTGGGCGAATGTGAGGATGTGTGCGATGGGCCGAGATCGGACGGCAGTTTCTTGAACTGCCGCGATCGTGAGCCGCTCGACCTTCCGTGCGGCCCCCGCGTCTTTCCGCGCGGCACCGACCGCTACAAGGCTTCGGTCTCCGTCTTCCTCGAGTAGCATCGAGCCGTGTGGATTCCGGCGTAGTCCTCGCGAGCCGCTTCGTCGTCGAGCAGCAGGTCGCAGCAGGGGGGATGGGGACGGTCTATCGCGCGCACGACCGCCTCGACGCCCGCCCGGTCGCCATCAAGGTCCTGCACAGCCGCGAAGCATTCGACGTCGAGCGGTTCGAGCGCGAGTCGCAGATCCTCGCTGAGCTGAGCCACCCGGGGATCGTGCGGTACGTCGCGCACGGGCGAACCAGCGCCGGGGACCACTACCTCGCCATGGAGTGGCTGGAGGGCGAGGACCTGGCGGCGTGCCTCGCGCGTCGGCAGCTCGCGCTCGCCGAGAGCCTCGCGGTGCTGCGCAGGACGGCGGACGCGCTCGCCTTCGCGCACTCGCGCGGGATCATCCACCGCGACGTCAAGCCGAGCAACATCTTCCTCGTCGCCGGTGACGTCGGCCAGCTCAAGCTCGTCGACTTCGGGATCGCGCGCCCCGACGGGGAGTCGCGGCGGCTCACCTACACGGGCGGCATCCTCGGGACGCCGGGGTACATCGCGCCCGAGCAGATCGAGGGCGGGGGCGCGCTCGACGCGCGGGCGGACGTGTTCTCGCTCGCGTGCGTCTACTACGAGTGCGTCGCGGGCCGCCCGGCCTTCGAGGGGGCGCACGTCATGGCGGCGCTCGCCAAGCTCCTGTTCCAGCAGACGCCCCGGCTGCGCGACGTCCGCGCGGACGTCCCGGAGCCGCTGGAGCGCCTCATGGACCGGATGATGGCGAAGAACCCCGAGGATCGGCCGCGCGACTGCGGCGACGTCGGGGTCGAGCTCGCGCACATCGCGGAGGTGCTCGACGCTTGGGCCTCGCCGCGGCCCGCCACGCTGGCCTCCCCGCGCGACGCGACCATGCGCTCGGCGCGGCCCGATGGCTTCCTCACGCGCAGCGAGCAGCGGCTCGTGTCCCTCGTGCTCGCCGGCGAGCCGGACGACGTGCAGATGAGCGTCGCGGCGGCCGGCGGCGTGCCCAGCGCCTCGGACGTCTCGAGCGTGCTGCAGGAGCTCTCGAGCGAGGGCCCGGGCTCCGCGGTGCCGCGCTCGGAGGTGCGGGCCGCGGTGGAGCCCTACGGCGCCCACATCACGGAGATCTCGCGAGGTTCGCTCATCGCGATCCTCGCCGGCGCCGGGAGCGCCGTGGACCGGGCCGAGCGGGCGGCGCGGTGCGCGCTCGCGCTGCGCGCGCGGTTCCCCGGCATTCCGCTCGCCGTCGCCACGGGGCGCGGGGTGTCGTCGGCGAAGCTCATCGAGGGCGACGTCATCGACCGGGGGGTGCGCGCCCTGCGGGCCGCGCACGCCGGGGCGGTCCGGCTCGACGACGTGACGGCCAGCGTGGTCGGCGGCCGGCTCAAGGTGGAGACCGACGAGAACGGGCCGTTCCTTGCGACCGAGACGGCGGCCGACGAGAGCGTCCCCGTGCTCCTCGGCAAGCCGAGCGTCTGGGTCGGCCGCATCCGCGAGCTGTCCATGCTGGAGGGCGTGTTCTCCGGGTGCGTCAGCGAGTCGCTGGCGAGCGCGGTGCTCGTGATCGGCGCGGCGGGGTCCGGGAAGTCGAGGCTCCGCCTGGAGTTCCTCACCCGGGCGCGGCGCCAGTTCGGGTCGGTGGAGATCCTCTCCGGGCGGGCCGAGTCGATGGCCGCGGGGTCCCCGTTCGGCCTCATCGCCGACGCGATCCACAAGGCGGCGGGGATGCGCGAGGGCGAGCCCGTGGAGGCCCGGCGGCGCAAGCTGACGCGCCGGCTAGGGCGCCACCTGAGCGGCGAGGCGCTGAGCCGGATCGCGGCCTTCCTGGGCGAGCTCTCGCGGACGCCGTTCCCCGACGGCGAGACGAGCGGGCTGCGCGCGGCGCGCGACAACGCGATGCTCATGGCCGACGCGACGCGCGCGGCGTGGGAGGACTGGCTCGCCGCCGAGTGCGCGGCGCAGCCGGTGCTGCTCGTGCTCGAGGACCTGCACTTCGGCGATCCGGCGACCGTGCGCCTCATCGATCAGACGCTCCGGAACCTCCGGGACCTGCCGCTCATGCTGCTCGCGCTGGCCCGGCCCGAGGTGAGCAAGCAGTTCCCCGGGCTGTGGACCGACCGGGAGGTGCAGACGATCAAGCTCGGGCCGCTGCCCGCCAAGGCGAGCGAGCGCATGGTGCGGAGCGCGCTCGGCGAAGACACGCCCGCGGAGACGGTGGCCCGGGTCGTGGACCGGGCCGACGGCAACCCGTTCTACCTGGAGGAGCTCATCCGCGCGGTCGCGACGGGCAAGGGGGACGTGCTGCCCGACTCGGTGCTGGGCACGGTCGAGGCGCGGCTCGACGCCGAGGGGCACGAGGCGAAGCGCGTGCTGCGGGCCGCGAGCATCTTCGGCGACCGCTTCTCGAAGCTCGCGGTGGCGGCGCTGCTCGGCGGCGCGACGCGCGTGAAGGAGACCGAGACGTGGCTCGACGCGCTCGCGGCGCGGGAGCTCATCGCCCCGGTCTCGACGCCGGGGTGGCTCATCCCGACGGACTACGTGTTCCGCCACGCGATCGTGCGCGAGGCCGCGTACGCGATGCTCACGGAGCCGGACCGCGCCCTCGGCCACAAGCTGGCCGGCGAGTGGCTCGAGCGCAGCGGGCACACCGACGCGATGGCGCTCGCGGAGCACTTCCGTCGCGGCGGCGAGCCGGCGCGCGCGGTGCGGTGGTACCGGAGGGCCGCGGAGCAGGCGCTCGAGGCGAACGATCTGGCGAGCGCGCTCGCGCGCGCCGAGATGGGCGTCCAGTGCGGGGCGGCCGACGAGGAGCTCGGACGGCTGCGGCTCGTGGAGGCCGAGATCGGCCTGTGGCAGGGAGAGGCGGTGCTCGCCGCGCAGCGCGGCACCGAGGCGGCGAGCCTCGTCCGGACCGGCAGCTCGCCGTGGTTCCGCGCCATCGGGCAGGTGATCATCGCGGAGGGGAAGCTCGGTCACTTCGATCGCGTCGAGGCGTGGGCGACGCGGGCGGCCGAGGCGGCGGGCGCGATCAGCGCGCGGATCATGTGCCTGTGCGACGCCGCGACGTTCCTGAGCTTCGGCGGCCGCTACGCGGCGGCCGACGCGCTGATCCAGATGCTCGAGGCGGTCGCGAGCGAGCCCGCCGGGCTCGAGCCGCAGGCGGCGGGGCTCTACCAGCAGGCGCGTGCGGTCCGGGCGCAGACGAGGGGCGACACCGGGGCCGCGCTGAGCGGGTTCACGGCGGCGAGCGCGGCGTTCGAGCAGGCCGGCGACCGCCGGAACGCCTGCGCGGCGCGCTCGAACCTGGGCTTCTTGTACGGTGAGCTCGGCGACTTCGAGGTGGCCGAGTCGGAGCTCCGGACGGCGCTCGCCGCGGCGCAGCGCATGGGCCTCGACGACCTGGAGACGGCCGCGCTCCAGAACCTCGGCTACGTCATCGCCCACCTGGGGCAGCTCGAGGAGGCGAAGCTCCTCGAGCAGCGCGCCGCCGCGACGTTCCAGCAGCAGGGCGACCGGCGCATGGAGGGCGTGACGCTGACGTACATGGCGAAGATCATGCTCCTGTCGGGCGATCCCGTGGCCGCCGAGCGCGAGGCGCGCGCCGCGGTCGAGGCGCTGGTGGTGGCGCCTCCGCTCCGCGCCGCCGCCGTGGCGGTGCTCTCGCGCGCGCTGCTCGCGCAGGGCCGCCCGGAAGAGGCGCTGCCGGCCGCGCGCGAGGCGTTCGTGCAGCTCGAGGAGGCGGGCTCGCTCGAGGAGGGCGAGTCGCTGGTGCGGCTCGCCTACGCCGAGGCGCTCGCGGCGGCGGGCGCCGCGCGCGAGGCGGCGGAGGCGCTCGCCGTCGCGCGCCAGCACCTGCTCGACCGCGCGGCGAAGATCAGCGACGCGGCCTGGCGGGAGCGGTTCTTGACGTGCGTACCCGACAACGCGAAGACCCTCGCGCTCGCCGCCGCCGAGTGACACTTCACGGGGCGGCGGCGCGGTTTGCCTACGCCGGCTGCGTCGGCTGATCCAGGGCGGCCTCCGCCGCTTCGCGCTCGGCGATGGCGGCGGCGTGGCGGCGCAGCCGGTCGCCCATCACGTTCGGGATGCGCTCCGCGGCCTCGAGCGCGGCCGAGAGCGCGCCGCGCGCGGCGGCGAGCCGGCCGCGGCGCAGCGCGGTCACCGCGCGGATCTCGAGGACCTCGATGTGCTCCTGGCCCACGGAGCTCTGGGCCGAGCGGTCCACGAGGGCGTCCCACGCTGCGTCGTCCGCGGCGCCCCTGTCCTGCGTGGCCAGATCGATCATGGCGCAGAGCACCTCCTCCGAGGGGACCATCAGCGCGTCGGCCTGGCCCTCGGCGCGGGCGCGCTCCTGCATCTCGCGCATCTGCTCGAACAGCGCGCGCGCCTCGGCCTGCTCGCCGCAAAAGAAGAGGAACCGGGTCTTGAGGAGCAGGGCGACAGGCCGGCACGCCCCGCAGAACCGGTGCCGCTCGATCTCGAGCGCGCGATCGATGTGCGGCCCCGCCGCCGCGAGGTCGTCCATGAGGTAGAGGTACTCGCCGAGGTTGTACTCGCCGACCCGCTCCAGCGCGCCCTGGCCGAGGTCGCGCGCGAGCGCGAGCACCCGCTCGAGGTCGGCGATCATCCGGGCCTTGTCGCCGCGGCACGCCCAGAGGAGCGCGCGGTTGTTCGTCACGACGCAGAGGTGCAGCGTGTCGTGGTGCGCCTCGCAGAGCGCGATCGCGCGGCCGAGCGCGTCCTCGGCGTCGTCGAGCCGGCCGAGCCCCTGGAGGACGAAGCCGAGCATGAGCAGCGAGATGACGAGCGTCTCGTACCCTTCGTCGCCGAGCGAGGCGGCCGACTCCGCCGCGCGCTCGAGCGCGGCGGTCGCCTCTTCCTCCCGGCTGAAGCGGTGGAGCGTGCGCCCGGCGCCGAGCGCGAGGCGCGCGGTGAGCGCCGGCGACAGCGTGATCTCGTCGGCGAGCACGCCCGCCTCCTCGACGCGCTCCTCGGAGCTCTTGAACTCGTCCATCCAGTCGAGCGCCGTGGCCTCGTCGAGCAGGATGTCGATCTGCGCCCGGATGTCGCCGCGCGCCCGCGCGATGGCCCGCGCGCTGGCGAAATCGGCGAGCGCGTCGTGGTAGCGGCCCAGGCGGTAGCGCATGAGGCCGCGGCCCCGGTGCGCGGCCGCGCGGTCGGGGCGCACCCCGCCCGGCGCGCGGCGGCTGGGCGGGCCTCCGCCCGGGGCCGTCGGCTCGATCGGCTGCTCCAGGGCGCGGGTGTAGAGCGTCTCCGCGTCGAGGTAGGCGTGCCGGGCGCGCGCGCGCTCCGCCAGGGTGAGGTAGGCGATCTCCGCGATCTCGCCGAGGCCCGCCTGGGCGGCGTGGTACGCGAACGGGATGAGGCGCGCGTCCTTGAGGTGCGGCGCGTCGCGCTCGCCGGCCTCGTCGCTCGCGGCGTCGCGGTGCAGCTTGAAGGCCGCGAGGTGGACGCGCCGGCGGAGCGGCTCGGGCGCGCCGCGGGCCACCGCCTCGCGGACCAGCGCGTGGCGGAAGCCGATGCGGCCCCGCCGGTCCTGGACGAGGAGGCCCGCGGCGATCAGGCGCTTCACGGCGACCGCGGCGTCGAGCGGCAGGTCGTCGGCCTCGCCGTGCTCGTCGAGCCGGTGGAGCACGCCGGCCACCTCGGCGACCGCGACGTCGGGGCCGAGCAGCGCGATGAGCCGCGCGTGCGCCTGCAGCGCGGGCGGGAGCGCGTCGATCTCGCCGAGGGCCAGCCAGTCGAGGAGCGGCATGTCGGGGAGCCGATCGAGCTCGTCGGTGGCGAGGTACCACGCGTCGCCCCGCGGGTGCCGGCGCACGACGCCCCCCCGCTTGAGGCCGCGCACGAGCTCGATGAGGAGGAGCGGGACGCCCTGCGCGCGCTCGACGAGGTGCGCGACCGCGGGCTCGGGCACGTCCTCCGCGGGCAGGAGCAGCCGCCGGCACAGGGCGATCGCGCTCTCGCGGTCGAGCGCCTCGAGCCGGTAGGTCTCGCGGCGCGCGGCGCGCTCGCCGAAGGAGGGGCGCGCGCTCTCGAAGCTCGGCCGCCCGAACGCGCAGATGAAGAGCGGCGCCTGCGCCTCGGCGAGCGCCGCGTACTCGAGCGCGGCGAGCGCCGCGTCGTCGGCCACGTGCGCGTCGTCGAGCACCACGAAGAGCGGCGTCCGGCGCGATCGCCGGCGGAGGGCCTCGCCGGCGGCCACGGAGAGCGCGGCGCGGAGCGCGCCGGGCGCCGCGGAGAGCGCGCGGAGCTCCGGGTAGCGCTCCTCGGCGAGCGGGTCGTCGCTGATCCAGCCGAGCGCGAGCGCCACGGCGGCCCCGAGCCGCGCCTGCTGCGCGCCCGCGAGGCGGCGCCGGAGGAGCGCGCTGCCGCCGTCCGCCGGAGGGGACGACGGCAGCGCGAGCGCCCGCTGCAGGATCTCCCGGACGACGCGATCGGCCCCGCCCGCGACCGGCTCGCCGGTCCGGAGCTCGATCACCTCGGCGCGCCCCTCGAGCGCGCGCAGCCGCTGCGCGAGCGCGCCGGCGAGGCGGCTCTTGCCGTGGCCGGCCACGCCGATGACGCTGGCGATGGTGGGCGTCGCGGTCGCCACGGCGTCGCGCGCGCCCGCGACCAGCGCGTCGAGCACGTCGCTCCGGCCGAACAGCGGCTGGGAGCTCGAGTCGAACGCGGTGTCGGCGTCGGGCTGGGCGGCGGCCAGCCCGGGCCGGGCGGAGGTCGGTCCTGGCGGGGGGAGGCCGTCGCCCTGGGCCTGGGAGGCGTCGTCGCCGAGCGCCGCCGCGGCCGCCGGCGACAGGGTGAGGCCCAGAGGGCCGCCCGCCGCGAGCCGGTCCGCCCGGTGGAAGAGCGGGCTCAGGAACCGCCGCGTGCCGTCGGGCCGCGGCTGGACGGACACGGTCGCGAGGTCGAGCAGCCCGCGGGAGAGGACGCGCTGCTGCTCGAGCTCGCGGCCGGCGTGCACCGCGCGGCGCAGCGGGCTCGCGCCGTCCGCGTGATCGAAGACGGCGACGAAGCGGCCGCCCGCGGCGTGGGCGAGCTCGCCGCCCAGCGCGCTGAGCCTCCGCTGGAGGGCCACGACGTCGAGCTCGGCCTCGAAGAAGAGGAGCGCAACGGCGCGCCGCTCGACGCTGCGGGCGCTCGGCGGCGGCGGATCGGTGGTGGGGCCCCTGAGGCGCGAGGGGCGGCGCTCCTGGCCGCGCTCGAAGCTCTCCAGGGCGGCGATGAGCGCCGCGGCGCTCGCGAAGCGCTGGCCCCTGTCCTTCGCGAGGCACCGGAGCACGATCTCCTCGAGCGAGCGCGAGATCGGCGCGATCTGGGAGGGCCGCGGGGGGCGGCGGCTGAGGTGGTCCTGCCGCACCAGGGCGGGAGGTCCCCAGAAGGGCGGCTTGCCGGTGAGCAGCTCGAACAGCACGGCGCCGAGGGCGTACACGTCCGCGCGCGCGTCGACGTCGTCGCGGCCGTCGCACTGCTCGGGGGCCATGTACTCGGCGGTGCCGGGCGCGTCGCTGTCGGCGGTGAGGCGGGGCGACGGCTCGCGGTGCCCCGCGGCGAGGCCGAGATCGATGATGGTGGCGCGGTGCCCGCCGTCCCCGGCGCGCGCGGCGAGCGGCGCGCCGGAGACGAAGATGTTCTCCGGCTTGACGTCGCGGTGCACGTAGCCGCGCGCGTGGATCGCCTCGAGGGCCCGGAGCGCGGAGCGCGCGAGGGCGCACGCCTCGCGCGCCGGCATCGGCCCGGCGACCCCGCGCGCCACGAGGCGGTCGGCGAGCGTGGGGCCGTCGAGGTACTCCATGACGAAGTACGGCGCGCCCGAGGCGAGCTGGCCGCACCCGTAGACGGCGGGCACGTGGGGCGGCCCGACGTCGTAGAGGGCCCGCATCTCCTTGACGAGGCGCGCGCTCGCGTCCGGCTGGTCGGCGCGCGCGACCTTGATCGCCACGGTCGGCCCGCCCTCCTCGGGCTCGGCCGCGAACACGGCCCCGAACCCGCCTGCGCCGGCGAGCCGGACGCCCCGGTAGCCTTCGATGCTGGGCGGAGCGGTCGCGCTGAGCCAGCTGCCGCTGGACTCGTCCGCGCCGCCGGGCGCGCCGGGCTCCGGGCTGGCCTGCCGCACCACGGGGCCGTGCTCCGGACACCCCGGATCCGCGTGCGCGACGCGCCTGCCGCACTCCTTGCACCGCGCGGTGGGCGCCCCGGAGCGAGCCGCGCTTCCGCCTCGACGAGCATCGGGCAACATGGGGGCCTCATGGCAGGAACGTCGTAATCACCGCGGGCCACGACTCGCCCCGATCGTCGGTGCAGCTCGGGCGATAGCCGTCGGCCGCGCCGAGCGCGTCACACGCGAGATCGCATGAGCCCACGATGTGAATGTTCGGGCATTCTCGGACGCCCCCTCCGGGCTCGGGGAGCCCCGCGGCGCAGTCCCTGCTGAGGGCCCGAGAGCTCTCCACGTTGGATTCGTTGTAGCAGGCATAGAGGCGGGGCGGGGTCGCGAACAGATCGCCCCAGAACGCGCCTTCCTCCATCGGATACGACTCGACCTCGCTCGCGTCCGGGTGCCTGAGGGCGAGGTGCGCCGCGCGCGACGAGATCATCACGGAGACGCCGGCCCGGTTGGCGCGCGACGCCACGCAGGCCGAGACCCACTGCTCCCGGGACTCGCTCAGCGGCGCGATGGCCCAGCTCGCCGCGAGCCCGAGGTAACCCGGGTAGACCTCCTCGCGCAGCTCGCCGCGCTCGTCGCGCCACGAGAACCTGAACGATTGCGACGGGGTCAGCGCGCAGCCGACGATGTATTGAAGGAGCTGCCTGGACATCGCGCCGAGCTCCCCTGGGCGGGTGATGGCGGCGCGGACCGCCGCCGAGAGGGCGTTCGAGGCGAGTCTGTTCGGGGCGAGCGCAATCGGGTCGAGGGCGTTCGGGTTGAGGGCGTTCGGGTTGAGGGCGTTCGGGTTCAGCGCGTTGTGATTCACGAGCGCACTTGAGACCTCGTCGACCGACCCCCACTCCGCGGGAAATCCGTCGCTGCCACCGCAGCACGGCACTGAAGCCAACAGAAATGTGTGTGCGCACAGAGCTCGGATTCGCCTCTTCATCTGTCCCCCTCCGCGCCCGTTCTGCTAGCAGATGGAATAGGCTACCGTAAGGATAACGATGGATTTACTGTACCACTTGGCGAAGCGGCGTGTAGCGCCAACCCGGCCGTCTGGCGCGGAGAAAATCCTCGCTCGGGTGAGTCCTTAGTCGCATCGGGGGGGTTATGACGATGGATGCTTTGGCGACACGAGATAACGAGACGCGGGCATTTTCACTGGAGGAGAGGTCCTTTTCCCGAGGCGAGCTGCCGTGCGGCACGCGGGCGGGTGAGTACACCGTTGTGTCGCCCATCGCCCGGGGCGGATGTGGGGCCGTGTACGAGGCCATTCACCTCCGGACCGGCGAGCGCGTGGCGATGAAGGTGCTCCACGGGACGCTCGCCGCGTCGCCGAAGATGGTGAAGCGCTTCCTGCGCGAGATCGAGGTGGTGCGGCTGCTCAATCACCCCGGGATCGTCGAGATTCATGACGCCGGCGAGCTCGCGGACGGCCGGCCATTTTATGTGATGGAGCACCTCGACGGGGTGACGCTCGACGTGCTCCTCCGGCAGGAGGGGCGGCTCTCGCCGGAGCAGGCGCTCGAGCTGCTCGAGCCGGTCTGCTCGGCGCTCGACGCGGCGCACGCGGCCGGGATCATCCATCGCGACGTGAAGGGCAGCAACATCTTCGTCTCGCGGGGCGCCCCGCGGGCGGTCAAGCTCCTCGATTTCGGGATCGCCAAGCTGATGGAGCCGGACGAGGGGGCGAGCGGCTTCACCACGGCGGGGAGGGCGCCCGGCACCCTCACGATCATGGCGCCCGAGCAGATCCTCGGCGGCGTCCTCGACGCGCGCGTGGACGTGTATGCGCTCGGCGTCCTGCTGCACAGGCTCCTCACGGGCAAGCTCCCGTTCTACTCGCCGGACGCGACCGAGCTGCTCCGGCAGCACCTGGAGGAGCCCGCGCCGCGCCCGAGCCGGCGGACCCCGCTGCCGCCCGCGCTCGACGCGGTGGTGCTGCGCTGCATGGAGAAGCAGCCGGAGCACCGCTATCCTTCGGTGAAGAGCTTCCTCCACACGCTGCGCGAGGCGGTCGGCGAGCCGACGTCGGGGCGGAGCAGCATGCCGGAGCTCCAGACCGACGCGATCGCGATCTACCTCGATCTCCGGGTGCGCACCGACGCCGACGATCTCGACGACGCGCTCGCCGAGGAGCTCGGCCTCGTGCTCGACCTCGCGGAGGAGCGCCTCCGGGACGCCGGGCTCACGCTGGTCTCGGTGACCGGCAGCGAGATCCTCGCCGTGCGCCTCCTCTCCAGCGAGCTGCGGGAGTCGCTGCTGGAGCGCGCGGCGGTGATCGAGATCGCCGCCTCGCTCCACGAGGAGATCGCGCTGAGGAGCGGCCCGGACACGCGCGTGCACACGAACCTGTGCCTGCACGCCGGGCAGGTCGTGGTGCGCTCGGCGAACCACCCGGAGATCATCGGCGGCGACCTGGCCCGGGTCGGGGCGTGGGCGCCCGTCGACGCGGTGCACGCGCTCTGCGCGACGGAGGCGGCGGTCCGCGGGATCGGCGGACTCGAGCTCTCCGCGGGGCCGCCCGGGCTCCTGCTGATCGGCGAGCTCTCCGGGCACTGCTCCTCGCCGGCGCCGACGCTGCGGTGCCGCGCGCTCTGACGCGGAGGGCGCGCGGCCGGCGTCGGCCCTTCAGCGATGCGCGCGCCGCGCCCCCGCGACGCGCGACGTCAGGTGGGCGACGGGCGCGCGCTCGGCGTGGACCCCCTGGCCGACTCGGGAGCTCCCGGAGTCGATATGACGACGTAAAAACGAGCGAGAGGCGATTGCCGCTCGATGATAGGTGCCATTATAAGGGCCGCCCGCGGGGCGCTCTACCTCACGCCCGCGCCTCGCCGCTCCGGAAAGCTCTCATGTCCATGCGCCTCCAGCAAGCACTCCAGACCCTCCTCGATTCCGCCCCTCTCCTTCGCGACGCATCGAGCAGCGGTAACGTCCGTGTGCTCGCCTCGCTCCTCGGGCCTGCCTTCCGCGGCTTCGTCCAGCGGCGGGGCAAGGGCGTGGTCTCGACCGATATCTCGGTTGGATACGAGGCCAGCTTTAACTGGAGTTACGGGCGGGACGACCCCGACATGGCGAGGCTCTACCACCTCGCCAAGACGTCCCAGTGGGACGCTGCGACAGACCTCGACTGGTCGCGGAGCGTCGACTGGCTCGACCCGGCAATGCCGCTCTTGCCCGACAGCTGGATGCCGCCGTCCAAGCTGCCCGCCTGGCGCAGGCTCTCCGAGCGGGAGCGCGCGACGCAGCGCCACGGGCTGCTCTCCTGGATGCTGAGCCAGTTCCTGCACGGCGAGCAGGGCGCCTTGTTCGCGGCGTCGCAGATCACGGAGTGCGTGCCGTCGCTCGACGCGAAGCTCTACGGGAGCACGCAGGTCGCCGACGAGGGGCGCCACGTCGAGGTGTTCCACGCCTACCTGACGCAGAAGCTGGAGAAGCTCTACGAGATCAACGACAACCTCTATGTCGTCATCGACGCGATCATGAGCGACGGCCGGTGGGACATGAAGTTCCTCGGCATGCAGATCATGATCGAGGGCCTGGCGCTCGGCGCGTTCGGCTCGATTCGACAGGTGACGAGCGAGCCGCTCCTCAAGGACGTCCTCCGGTCGGTGATCACCGACGAGGCGCGCCACGTCCACTTCGGGGTGCTCGCGCTGAGCAGGTTCTACCGTGAGGGCATCGACGAGCGGGCGCGGAGGGAGCGTGAGGACTGGGCGTTCGACCTGTCGGTGCTCCTGCGCAACCGCTTCCTGGCGCACGAGTTCTATGACGAGTTCTACGCTCACCGCATGACGCGCTGCGCGTGGGACGAGCTCATGCTCCAGAGCGACCTGATGGGGTTCTTCCGCCGGACGATGTTCAGGCGGATCGTGCCGAACCTGAAGCGGATCGGCCTGCTGTCCGCGCGGATGCGGCCGCGCTACGCCTCGCTCGGCCTGCTCGAGTACGAGCACGGGCGGGCGGCCAGCGAGCTGACGGCCAAGGAGCTGCTCGACGACGCGTGAGGCGAGGGCGTCCGAGGGCGTCCGAGGGCGAAAGAAGCGGACGCCCGCGCCGGCCCCGGGGAGAGATCAGCAGGTGGACCGGACGCAGGCCGAGAGCTCGACGCCGCACTGCCTCTGGATGCAGCCGAAGTCGCCGTTGCAGGCGGCGAGCGACCTGAAGGCGCACGAAAGGACCTGATCCGCGAAAAACTGAGCGTTGGGGCAGCCCCGCGAGACGCAGCTCGAGACGCACGCGACGCTGAATTCCGGCGGCATCCGCTCCCTGTCGATGCACCGGGCGGCGCAGGTGACCACCTCCTCGCAGTCCACGGGCTCGCACGCGCCGCAGTCCTGGGGGCAGATGCCGCAGGTCTCGAAGCTCTCGCAGACGCCGTTCGAGCACACCGAGCACACGCCGCAGTCGCGCCGGCAGGACGCGCACGTCTCCGTCCCCGAGCAGATGCCGTCGCCGCACGTGGCGCAGGCGCCGCAGTCGTCCGGGCAAGAGAAGCAGCTCTCGATCCCACCGTTGCACACGCCGTTGCCGCAGGCCTCGCAGACGCCGCAGTCGGGGGCGCATGAGCGGCAGTCCTCCCGCGGCGAGCAGACGCCGTCGCCGCAGCCCTGGCAGACGCCGCAGTCGCCCGCGCACGTCGCGCACGTCTCGGCGCCGCTGCACACGCCGTCGCCGCAGTTTGGACACACCCCGCAGTCGCCCGGGCACGTCGAGCACGACTCGCTCGCCGGATCGCAGGCGGCGTCGCCGCAGCGCGGACAGAGGCCGCAGTCCTCGGCGCAGCTGCCGCAGTCCTCTGCGCCGTTGCAGGCGCCGTCGCCGCACCCCCCGCACGGGCCGCAGTCGCTCGCGCAGCTCGAGCACGTCTCTGTCCCCGAGCAGGCGCCGTCGCCGCACCCCTGGCCCTGGCACGGGCCGCAGTCGGGGGCGCAGGAGCGGCAGTCCTCCGCGCCGTTGCAGGCGCCGTCGCCGCATGCCGGGGGCTCGGCGCCGGACGAGCTGTCGTACTCCCACGTCTCGGTGCGGCCGCAGCCCGCCCCGAGCGAGGCCCCCGCGAGGGCGACGAGCGCAGACCAGGCGAAGGCGCGCGAGGAGAGGAAGCCAGGGCGATGCCGCCCGGACCGCAGCAGGAAGCTCAGCCGGCTTGTGGTACCCATACGATCAGCCCCGGGGACACGAGAGGTCGGGTTGTCAGAAGGAGCGGGACCGGCTCGCGGGCTGCAGCGGCGCCGCGATGAGCCGTCCACGGGAACGCGCGCGGACGGAACATACATGGAGACGCCCCGCGGATGGCGCCAAAGCACGGGCGCGCCGGCGCTGGAGCCGCGGGCCAGGAGCGACCGAGGGGCACAAAATGAAAGAGGGCGGCGCCTCCGGAGAGGCGTCGCCCAAAGCGCTCCGCGGTGCGCGCTTCACCCAGGAAGCGACGCGCCGCGCAGAGAGCTCACTGCTTGGGGGCCTCGGCGGGCGCCGCGGGGGCCGCCGGGTCGGCCGGGGGGGCCGCCGCCGGGTCGGCCGGGGGGGCCGCCGCCGGGTCAGCCGCCGGAGCCGCCGCCGGGTCAGCCGCCGGAGCCGCGCCCGGGTCGGTCGGGGCCGGGGCGCTGCCGCCGCAGGCGACGACGAGGGACGACACGGCGACGAGCGCAAGAACGAGCTTCTTCATGGAATCCTCCGAAAAGAGGGCGGTCAGGCCACCCTCACAACCAACAGGCGTGTGAACCGCACGCAAATCCGGCGGCCACCACCCAGACGCCGCTGGGCGCCAGAACGGCTCACAGTTTTTTCGATGAGCCGCCCGGGCCCGACCAGGCGTCTAGAAAAGTGTGGGAACCTCGGGGCGCTCCTGATGCCGCTCTGGACAGGAGCTCAGGGCTCGGCGCTCCGCCCGGGCCGCCGCCCCGCCTCCCGCGAGGGCATCGCGATCACCGTCTGCTGTACATTTCCAGTCATGTCCCCTGGTACGAACGCATGGCTCTGAGACCTCAGCGAGGGCGCTTGCGCCTTGTCGAACCGGCCGCCCCGGCTGCCCCGGCCGCGGAGGCCCAGGATGACATGCGCGACGCCGGGCCCGCGTTCGCTCCGGAGGAGCGCGGCCGCGGCGATGGCCGGTTCGGGGGGGCGCGCGCGCAGGACCGGCGGTCCTCCGCCGCGACCGGGCCGGCCGAGCGCGGAACGGGCCTCGCGGAGCTTCCGGACGCGCAGCTCGTGGTGCTCGGCGCCCGCGGGGACGTGGGCGCGCTCGAGCAGCTCTACCGGCGGCACGTCGCCTTCGCCATCCACCTCGCGACGCGCATCGAGGGCTCTGCGCGCGACGTGGAGGACATCGTCCACGACGCGTTCCTCCGCGCCTACGAGCGCCTCGACGACCTCGTGGATCCCGCCGCGTTCCGCGCCTGGCTCGGGTCGATCATCGTCCACAAGGTCCGCTCGCGGATGCGGCGCGCGCGGCTGCTCGGCGTGCTCGGGATGGGCAAGTCGAGCGAGCCGGTCGATCTCGACGCCCTGGCGAGCCCGGCCGCGTCGCCCCACGCGCGCGCGCAGATCGCGCAGATCTACGCCCTGCTCCAGACGTTGCCGGCGGACGACCGGATCGCGTGGATCCTCCGCTCGGTGGAGGGGCACGATCTCGAGACGGTCGCGCAGATGACGGACTGCTCGCTCGCGACCGTCAAGCGGCGGATTTCGCGGGCGCAACAGTTCCTCGACGGTCATTTTGTAGATTCAACCAGCAGCGAGGCCTCATCATGAGCCGGCGAGGGCTACCCCGGATCGCCCCGGCAGATCTGCGCGACCACGCGACCGAGGAGCGGATCGCGCGCGTCTGGGACCGCATCGAGCACGACCTCGGGGCGCGCGAGCGCTCGTCGCCGCGGCGCGCGGGCATGGCCGCGATGCTCGCGGCGGCGACGTTCGCGGCGTTCGGCGGCGGCCTGTGGCTCGGCAAGGCGATCTGGAGCGACGAGCGCGCGGCGCCCGCGCTCACCGCCGTGGCGCCGGCCGACGACGCGCCGTCGCTCGTCGACGTGTTCGCCGCGGGCTCGCAGGGGCGCACCTTCCAGCTGCCGGGCGGCGGGAGGATCTCGCTGACGGCGGGCACGACCGTCGAGGTCGAGCAGGCGGACGGCGGCGCGCTGACGCTGCGGCTCGTGCAGGGCGAGGCGTGGCTCGACACCGTGAGCGGGACGCGCACGGCGGCGCTCGCGATCGTCGCCGGCGAGGCCCGCCTCGCGGCGGCGGCGGGCAGCGTGCTGCGCGTGAAGCACAACGTCGACGCGATCGACGTCAACGTCGCGGATGGCTCGGTCAAGCTCACGTCGCCGGCCGGCTCGCGGGAGCTCGGGCGCGGCGACGCCGAGGAGGGCGTGCCGATCCGGCAGCGGATCGCGGTCGTGGCGCCGCCGGAGCCCCGGCGCGCCCGCGCCTCGTCGCTCCCGCGCTCGAGCGCGGAGGTGGCGCCGATCGAGCCGCCGACGGCCGCCGCGCCGGCCTCCTCCGCCGCCGCGCCGGACTGGCGCGCGCGGTACAACGCGGGCAACGTCGCCGAGGCGCTGCAGAGCCTGCAGCAGCAGAGCGGCGGCATCGACGGCGCCATCGCCTCCGCGAAGACGGCGAGGGAGCTGATGGACCTCAGCGACCTCTTGCGCGGGAAGGGCGGCGATCGCGCCGCGGCGATGCGCGCGTTCGCGCGCGTGGTCGAGGGCTTCCCGAGCGACGCGAACGCGCCGATCGCGGCCTACAAGCTCGGCGACATGCACGCGAGCATGGGTGAGCAGGCGCTGGCGGCGAGGTACTACGAGCAGGCGCGCTCGCTGTCGCCCGAGGGCAACCTCGCGGAGGACTCGTTCTGCAAGCGCATCCGCGCCGAGGTGGTCGCCGGCCACAAGGAAGAGGCCTCTCAGATGGCCAAGGAGTATGTGGCCAAGTACCCGGACGGCCGGTGCGAGGACGTTCAGCGGATCGTCTCCGGCGAGTCCGGTGAGGAGGCGGCCGAGCAAGAGGAGCACGCGGCCCCGCCGCCCCAGCCTCCGCCGGCCCCGGACGCGAGCCCGACCCCGTAGAGCGGGGGGCGCCCGTCCATGTCGATCGCGCTCCGCCGAGCGCGGTGGACATGCTTGACACCCCTGGCGGTTCTGCGCTTGCTTGGTCGCTCGCCGCGCCGGAGAACCGCTCAGGATGACCACCGCCGTCCGCACCAGCTCTCTACCCGCTCGCAACGACGTTCAATCGCTCCCGTCGTGGAAGTTGGTGTTGCCCCGAGGCGGCTATGTGTCCTCGATGGAGGCGTTCACCACGGCGATGGGCGTCCCTGGCTTCGTGCTGCTCGATCTGGGCACGCTGGCCGGCGGCCAGGACGCGCACCGCCTCCTCGGGCTGCGGTACCTCATCGCGAACGGCGAGGTGTGGAGGACGCACTTCGGCTGGCAGCGCCCCCTGGAAGCTGCGCTGCGCAGGGCGCTCCTCGACGAGGAGCGGGTGCAGGAGCTCCTCGCGGCGGCGGAGGGCCTGCTCGCGCGGATCCGGGACACGCGCGCATCGATCACGGCCGCGGACCGCGACGGGTTCGCTCGCTACCTGGAGGGCGGGCTGCTCCGGGCGCTGAAGCGCCGTGAATTCGACGACGAGCGGTTCCTCAAGTTCCTGATCCTGGAGCAGGACGAGCCCTCGCTCCGCGACCAGGCGGCGGAGCTCCTGCGCTCCCGGGCCGGCGACCTCCTGCGGGAGGACGCGCAGGTGCTGGATCTCCTGTACGCCGCCGTGCATCGCCTGGACAGCTACCCCGCCACGACGGTGAGCGCGGGCCAGCTCAAGTACATCCTCGTCGCGGACAAGGGCGAGATGGGCGTGCGGGCGACGCGGGAGGCGATCGCGCTCGGCAAGATCCCCGTGGTCCTCTACAGCCTGCAGGACGACGCGAACGCGCTGCAGCTGCGGATCGCGCGGGAGGGCGGCGGGTTCGGGGTGGGGCTCGAGGGGAGCTTCCGCGAGAGCTACGCGAACTTCATCCAGATCGCGGACAAGGTGAGGGCCGAGTTCGAGCGGCGCTTCGGCGACGGCTCGCAGGAGGAGCTGTCGCGCGCGGGGCTCTACCCCGGGTACGGCCCGCTGGCGGAGAACGCCGCGGCCATCCGGCACTTCCGCCAGAAGAACATCGTCTTCGTCGGCCCGATGCAGGACGTGGTGGAGAGCGCCGGCGACAAGCGCAAATTCCGCCTGATGGCCCAGGATTTCGACCCGACCGCGGTGACGCCGGGCATCGTCATCGACAGCGACGATCCGGGCGAGATCCAGCGGATCGTCCTGGAGGCCCACGCGGCCGGGCGCTTCACGTTCCCGGGCCGGCTGAAGGCCGCCAACGGCGGCGGCGGCCGCGGGCAGGCCGTCATCCCGACGGTGGAGCAGGTGCCTCAGGCCATCCAGAAGGTCCTTGGCGAGATCAAGGCGTACAACTGGCAGCCGGGCGTGATGTTCGAGCAGAACATCCCGGAGACGATCCACCTCGAGGTGCAGGTGCTGCGGGATCGCTACGGCAACGCGCGGCACTTCGGCATGCGCGACTGCAGCGAGCAGCGCGCGAGCCAGAAGATCCAGGAAGAGGCGCCGCCGGCCCTGCTCCGGCGGTACCCGGGCCTGGAAGACCGCATCTGCGGGCTCGCCGTGCGGATCGCGGACCGCGTGGGCTACGTGGGCGCGGGCACCGTCGAGCTGATGTTCAAGGAAGGGAAGTTCTACTTCCTGGAGATGAACACGCGGATCCAGGTGGAGCACCCCGTCAGCGAGGAGAGCTACGCCATCAAGCGGAAGCGCAGCCGCGTCCCCGTGAACCTCGTCGCGTGGCAGATGCGCATCGCGGACGGGCAACCCATCGATTTCGAGCAGGACCACGTGGTGCAGACCCACTGTAGCCGCGAGTTCCGCATCAACGCGGAGAGCTGGAATCCCGATCTCAGGGACTCGCGGGACGGCGGCAAAGGGCTGTTCTTGCCCAACGCGGGTATCTTCGATCGCATCGCGCTCCCCGACACCGACGCGATCCGCGAGGCGCTCGAGGAGAAGGGCCTCACCGACCTGAAGGTCCGCTTCGACTGCGGCTTCGAGGCGGGGGACGTCCTCGTGAACAAGGACCCCACGTTCGGCAAGCTCATCGTCTCCGTGAGCTGCAAGGACCCGGACAGGGCCTATGAGCTCCTGCGGCTCGCGTCCCTCGAGGTGCTGAAGAAGATGAAGATCGAGGGGCGGCAGGTGCGGCCCGACGGGACGCCCATCCAGGGCTCGCCCTTCAAGACGAACCTCCAGGATCACGTGCGCATCCTGAGGATGCCGCTGTTCAAGCGCCATTCGAGCGACGACGACACCGGACGTCACGTCAACTGGCTCGTGGCCGCGTTCCGCCAGGAGGCGTGAGCCGGGCAGGCCGCCGCGCTCCCCTGTGGGGTGAGCGCTGGCAGCGAAATAATCCGCGAACGCGCGGCCGTTCTCGCTCGAGAGCGCGTCGCGGTGGATTCGTCCGGCCAGAGCAGCCTCGGTGAGGTGGTCTCGGACCACAAGAAAGAGGCAATTCAGATCGCAACAGGGTATGTGGCCAAGTACCCCGATGGCCCGTGCGAGGATGCCCAGCGGATCATCTCCGGCGCGGACGCCGCCGCAGAGGACGGGCTTTGGCCGCCTGCCTCCGGCGCGCGCCCCGCGCTGGGATCTTCCCGCGCTCGCCGCCTCCGCGGTCGTCGTCCAGCTGAGCCTGGCCCTCCCGGCCGCGGCCGCCGAGCCGCGCGCCGTCGTGGCGATCGCCGGCCGCGCCGCCGCGCCCGTCGCGCCGCGGCTGCCCGACGCGGCGGCGCCCATCGAGGTGCGCGTCGCCCTGTCGCGCGGCGCGGCGGAGGAGGTCTCCAGCGTCCGCGTGCGGCGCTTGCTCGAGATCGAGCTCCCGGACGGCGCGGCGCTGGCCGCCGAGCCGGTCGGCCCGCTCGGCGACCGCGTCGCGACCGTGTGGGTCGACCGGCCCACCGCGGCGCGCCTCGAGATCCAGGTCCGCCTCGACGGCCGCGCCGTCGTGCGACGGCAGATCGCCGTCTCCGGCCTCACCTCGGACGTGGCCGCGCGGCTCGTCGCGATCGCCGCCTCCGAGATGATCGTCGCCGAGATGCGCCGCGCGCGCGCCCCGCGGCGGCCGCCGTCGCCGCGGCGCCCCACGCAGGACGAGGTCGAGCTCGCCTCGCGCGATCTCGACACCCTGTCCGTCTCGGCCGGGCCTTACGCGGCGGTCGTCTCCGGCGGGCCGCGGGTGCTCGGCGGGGCCGGCCTCGCGCTCGGGCTGCGGCGCCTGCGGTTCACGGAGTCGCTGTTCGCCCGCCTGCTCGCCGCGCCGTCCGGCGGCGAGCCGCTGCGCTGGCTCGAGGCGGGCTTCTCGGGCGACTACCGCTTCTGGCTGGCGGCCTCGTGGCGCCTCTCGATCGGCGCCACCGCCTCCGTCGCATCGCTCAGGCTGCCCGCCGCCGTCTCCGTCGATGGCATCGCGGGCGAGCGCGATACGTGGTCCGCACGCGCCGGCCTCGGGCTCGGCGTGGAGACCCGGCTGGGCGGCCCGGTGTGGCTCGGGCTGACGCTGGACCCGGGGATCGTGCTCCGGCCTGCGCCCTACGAGGGCGCCCGCGGGGAGGCGGGCGCCGTCGAGGGGGCCTGGCTGGGGGTCGGCCTCTCGCTCTCCACCGAGCGGCGCTCCGCGCCGCCGCGGTGAGGGTGTGGCGCGGTGAGGGTGTGGCGCGGTGAGGGGGCGGCGCGGTGAGGGTGCGGCCGGGCGCGGCCCGCTGGCGCAGATCCGCGGTATCGTGATCGCTGATGGATGAAGAGATCCTCGAGCAGCTGCGTGAGCGCTACACGTCAGGGAATCTGATCGTCTTCGCAGGCGCCGGCGTCTCGGCGGCTGCGGGCATGCCCACCTGGAAGCAGCTCGCCGAGAAGCTGCGCGACCGCGCGCGGCGGCGGAGCGCGGACCCGGCGGTCATCGACGAGATCCAGCAGTACATCTCCTCGAACCAGCTCATCAACGCGCTCTCCGCGGCGAGGCTCGCGCTCGGGCCGCAGGACTTCAACTGGACGGTCGACAAGGAGCTCGACGACACCGGCCGCGACGTGCCGGAGCTGGCGCGGGCGATCGCCGCGCTCAAGCCGAAGCTCAAGGCCGTGCTCACCACGAACATCGACCGCTTCCTGGAGCGCGCGTTCCAGGGCGAGTGGCGCATGGTCGATCGGCCGGCGGGCGACGTCGCCATGGACAGGTGCTTCATCCTGAAGCTGCACGGCACGCTGCGGGCGTGGGACACCTGGGTGTTCTCGCGCGACCAGTACGACCGGGCGATCTTCGGCTCGCCCCTGCTGCAGGACGCGTTCGGCGCCCTCTACCGCACGCACTCCATCCTGTTCGTGGGCTTCGGCCTCGCCGACGACAACATCGACCAGACGCTCGCCCGCGTGCGCGCGCTCTCCAGCGGGCAGCCGCCGATGCATTTCGCGCTGCTCCCGAAGGGGGTGCCGCCGTTCCGCCGCCGGCTGCTCGAGGAGTCGGGCGTCCGGCTCATCATCTACGAGAACCAGGCGGGCGATCACGCGGAGGTCACCCAGGTCCTCCTCGGCCTGGAGCCGGGCGCGGCGCCTCCGCCTCACGCCGCTGCGCCGCCGCACGCCCCCGCGCCGCCGCAGGCCGCTGCGCCGCCGCACGCCGCGCCGCGGGCTGCGCAGCCGTCGTCGCCCACGTTGCCGTCCTCGCCCGTGGCGCCACACGCGCCGGGTGTGGGCGCGACGGCGGCGCCGCGGCCGGTGCGCGTCTTCTTCTCCTACGCCTCGCGCGATGAGGAGCTCCTCGCGCGCCTCGAGGCGCAGATGACCCCGCTCAGGCGGGAGGGGCTGATCGCGCTGTGGCACAGCGGGAAGATCGGCGCGGGCGAGGACACGGAGCGCGCGATCGGCGAGCAGCTCGAGGCGGCCGACCTCATCCTCCTCCTGGTGAGCGCGAGCTACCTCGCGTCCGAGCAGGGCGACGCGCAGGTGGCGCGCGCGATGGAGCGGCGCGCGGCGGGGCAGGCCGTGGTCGTTCCGATCCTGCTCCGCCCCTGCGACTGGGAGACGACGCGCTTCGCCGAGCTCCAGGCGGTGCCGCGGGACAAGAAGCCCGTGACCAAGTGGCCCGATGAGGACGAGGCGTTCCTCCAGGTGGTGCGGGAGATCCGCGCGGTCGTGACGAAGCTGCGCCCGTCGCTGAGGTGAATCTGCGCGCCCTCGCCCGCGCTGCGGCCCTGCCGCGCTCGGGCGGCGGCTCTGTGACGCGCGAGCATGCGCGAGCGGCGGCTCGGCCGGCGGCGGGTGTATTCCGTACTCTTCCGCCTCATCGGCTCGTGAAGGATCGCCGCTCCGCGTGATCAGCGCCGGGCAGCCCGGCGTGCCCGGAGGGCTCTCTGGGTTTTCTCGCGCTCTTCCGGGCCTCTGGCCTTGTCGCGCTGCGCGCGCCGCAGCGGGCGCGGATGCACATCGGGACGCGCATGCGCCTTGCTATGCCCGCTGGGCGCACAGCGCGAACTAGTGGAGAGGTGGCCATCGTGAGCCCATTGCACAGAGAACGGATGGTGACGGCGCGCGAGAGCGGCCAACCCGAGGCGCGGTTCGCCGACGAAGAGATCCCGCCCGAGTCGGGCCGCCAGCCGGCCGTCTACACGGCGCGCGGCGGGCCCACCGGAGAGCCCTGGCCGGAGCGCGCGCCCGTGCTCACGCCGGAAGAGGCGCGCGAGCTGTCCGAGCGCTGGAGCGCGATCCAGGCGGGCTTCATCGAAGCGCCCCGCCTCTCGGTCGAGCAGGCCGACGCGCTCGTGAACGAGGTGATCCAGCGGGTCGCGCAGAGCTTCCGGGAGGAGCGCGCCGCGCTGCAGCGCCTCGTCGACGGCGAGCCCGGGCGAGCGGAGGCGTCGACGGAGGAGCTCCGGCTCGCGCTGCGCAGGTATAGATCGCTGCTCGGGCGCCTGCTCGCGTTCTAGTTCCACCCGCCAGGGGTCCGGCCAGGATGGCCCGCGCGCGGGTACGACCGGGGCGAGCGCTCCGCTTGCGCGGCGCCCTGTAGCGGGGGCTCTTCGCTTCTGGCATGGTCGCCGCCATGCTCGTCCGCAGCGCTCTCTCCTGGGTTCCACGCGGTCCGCGGCGCGACGCACGCCGCCTGACCGGCCCCGCGCTCGGGCGCCGCGCGCCAGCGCTGCTCGGCGCCGCGCTCGCCCTCTCGCTCGGGTGCTCCGGCGCAGCGCCGGCCCCCGTCGCGCGCCCGGCGCCGGTCGTGAAGACGCCGCCCGCGCAGCCGAAGGCGCCGGAAGGGCCGCCGCTCCTGCCGGCCCGCGTGATCGCGGAGCTCGACGAGGACGCGACGCCCTACTTCGCCCGGCGCGGCGACGAGGCGCTGCTGCTCCACGCCGCGGGAGGGCGCTGGAGGACGCGCCTCCTCGGCGCGGACGGCGCGCCGCGCGGGGACACCGTGGACGCGGGGCCCGTCGCCGCCGACGTGCCCGTCGCCGCGCTGCGCGCCACGCCGCAGGGCTACCTCGCCGCCTGGATCGAGCAGATCGAGGGGAGCCGCGCGGTGCGCGTGCTGGCGCTCGACCCCGCCGGCAAGCCGAGCGCCCCGGCGAGCCTCGTCGCGCAGACGGCCGAGGAGATCTCATGGCTCGACGTGCTCCCGAACGCGCAGGGCGCGCTCGTGCTGTGGGAGATGCCGCGCGAGGCCCAGGGCGACGCGGCCCGCGCCGGCGTCGCCCACCCCGGCGTTGCCCATCCCGGCGTCGACCGCGTCGACGTGGTCATGACGGTCGTGGCGCAGGGCAAGGGCGCCGCGATCAAGCCGACGGCGCCCGCGTCGGTCGCGCGCGAGGTGCTCGGGTGGCACGCGGTCGCCACCGAGCGGGGCGCGGCGGTCGCCCTCGTGCTCCCGCCGGCCGCGCCGCGCGGCCGAGGCGAGGGCAAGCCCGCGCGCAAGGCGGAGGCGGAGGACGCCGCAGAGGACGGGAAGCTCGGATCCATCGCGCTCCTGGAGATCGACGCGGCCGGGAAGGTGTCGGCGCCGGTGGTCGTCAGCCCCGAGCCGACCGCGCAGATCGATCTCGAGATCGCCTCCCTCGGTGGGCGTTACCTGCTCACCTGGACCGACGAGCGGGACATCGACGGCGCCGTCTACCTCGCGGCGGTCGAGCCGGGCGGCAAGGTGGTGGTGGCGCCTCGGCAGGCGACGCCGCCGTCCGGCGAGCAGGCGCTCGTGTCGCTCGTCGCGCCCTCCCAGGGCGGAGGCGGACGGGCGCTGCTCGCGTGGGAGGACCTGCTGCGCGCCCGCGGCGGCGAGGCCGGCGGCGCGGGCGCGCGTGAGCCGGGGCGCCTCATCCACCTCGCG
Source organism: Sorangium sp. So ce363 (assembly GCF_051520435.1). Lineage (NCBI taxonomy): Bacteria > Pseudomonadati > Myxococcota > Polyangiales > Polyangiaceae > Sorangium > Sorangium sp. So ce363. Next base: position 12,148,576 of record NZ_CP150333.1, read on the forward strand.
TCGGTCGGCCCGGACGGGACGCTCGGCGCGGAGCGGGCGGCGCTCGTCTTCAGCGCGAGCGGGCCGCCCGACATCGCGGCCGACGGCGACGGCTTCGCCGCGGTGACGCTCGCGCCCGCCACGCTCAAGATGGCGCGCGACGGGGCGGCCGCGCCGCCGGTGTGGCCGACGTTCGTGCGCTTCGGCCCGGATCTCTCGGTGCGGGCGGCAGAGCCGGTGCGCGCCGCGCCGTTCGCGGCGACGGACGGCGTGCCGTACCTCGTGCGCGGGCTGACGTGCCACGCGGGCGCGTGCGCGACGCTGGCGAGCGCCGCGCCCGGCCCGCAGCCTGGCGGCGCGGCGGGCGCGGCGGGCACGGCGGGCGCGGCGGGCGCGGCGGGCGCGGCGGGCGCGCGGGCGCCGCTCGCGCTGGTGTCGCTCCCGGTGCGCGAGAGCGCGTGGCGCGCGCCCGCGTTCCGGGAGGACAAGGACCCGCCGCCGCGCGCGACCGCGGTGCGCGCCCTCGCCGAGGGCGACCCCATCGCCAAGGTCGCGGCGGTCGAGCTCGACGGCGGCGCGGCGCTCTCGGCGTGGGTCACGTACTTCGTCGAGGGCGCGTCGGACGCCGCGCCCCGCGGGCAGGAGGTCTCCGCGACGCTCGCGGTGCGCGCCGTGTCCCCGGGCGGCCTCGGCAAGCTGAGCGTCCTCTCGCAGAAGGCGTCGTCGCTCGGCGGCGTCGCGATCGCGGCGGCGCCGCCGCTCCCGGCCGACGCGAAGGGCAAGGGCGCGGCGCAGGGCGAGAGCGTGATCGCGTGGGTCGCGCGCGAGCGGGGCGAGACGCAGGTGTACCTGACCAAGGTCGACGCGACGGGCGCGAAGGTCGCGCAGAAGAAGCTCACCACGGCGCCGCGGAAGAAGCAGGGCGGCGCCGCGAGCGAGGCGTCCGACGTGGCGATCGCCTACGACGGCGCGGGGGGCTTCATCGTCGCGTGGATCGACACGCGCGACGGCAACGCCGAGGTGTACGCGGCGCGGGTGGACCGCGCGCTGAACCGGACGGCGCCGGACCGCCGCATCACGAACGCGCCGCTCGACGCGGCCGAGGTGCAGATCGCGGTGCGCGGCCAGGAGGTGTGGCTCGTGTGGTCCGACGCGCGCACGACCGGCGGCGCGGCCGCGGGCGGCGGCGGGGCTGCGGGCGGCGCGGCCGCGGGCGGCGGCGCGGCTGCGGGAGCCGGAGCGGCTGGCCAGGGCGGCGCGGTTGCGAGCGGCGGCGCGGCTGCGGGCGGCGCGGCTGGCCAGGGCGATGAGCCCGGCGGCGACATCTTCCTCGCGCGGCTCGACGCGAAGACGCTGCAGCGGATCGGCGACGAGTCGCGCCTCCATGCATCCTCGGAGCACTCGCGCAGCCCGGTGCTCGCGCCGCTCGAAAGCGGGCTCTTCGTCGGCTGGGTCGACGAGCCGGCCGACGAGGCCGGCGGGGGCGCGGGGGCCGGCGGGCGCGCGCGTCTCGTGCGGGTCGACGGCAACGGCGCGGTGCAGGGCCCGCCCGTCGTGGTGAGCGGCCCGGACGGCGCGACGGTGTCGTCGCTCGCGCTCGCGTGCGACAAGGTCTGCCGCGGCGTGCTCGCGTCGGCCCCGGGGGACTCGGTGGAGCTGAACGCCTTCACGCTGGCGCCCGGCGACGTGTCGGCGCCCTCCCTGAAGCCGCTGGCGTGGCTGACCGGGGGCGCGTCGCAGGACGTGTCGCCGGCGTTCGCGGGGCGGTCCGGCGCCTCGCTGTTCTTTGCGGACGACTCGGTGAGCGGCTCGGGGCGCGTCCGGTGGATGACGATCGCATGGCCGTGAGCGGCGCAGATCGCGCTCGCCGGCGGCGCGCCGCGCCGCTGCGCGCGGGCTGGCTCCTCCTCGGAGCGCTGGCCTCCGCGCTCGGCTGCCCTGGGCCGCCGGAGGTGCCGGTCCCGCCGCCGCGCAAGCCGGCCGGCGCGGCGGCGTTGCCGGCCTGCAAGGAGAGCGGCTGCTCTCAGGCCGGGGCGCTGCTCGCGGCCGCGCGGGCGTTCAGCGACGTGCGGCACGACTACCTCCTCGACACATCGAGCGCGATGGTGCCGGGCCGCGGGCTGTCGAGGAGCGCGGCGGGCGCGTTCTCGCCGGTCGGCCTTGCTTGCGCCCGTCCGAAGGCGGAGCCGGCAGCGCCCGCGGCGACGGCTGCGCCCGCGGCGCAGACGGTGGTCGCGATCACGGCGGCGCCCGCGGCGACGGCGGCGCCGGGCGCACCCGCGCCGGCGCCGGGCGAGCGCGCGATCGACTTCCGCTACGTCGGCATCGCCGTCGACTCGGTCCTCGTCGGCGCCGACGTCGATCTGCCGGCGTACTTCAGCGCCGGAGGGACGCTCGACCGGCGCCGGCTGCGGCTGGTCGCGATGGCGCTGGTCGCGGACGAGGATCCGCAGTTCTTCGAGCCGACCGAGAGCGTGGTGCCGGCGGCGGGCGGCGGCTGCGCCTGCGGCCGCGCGACGCACTTCATCGGGGCCGTGAAGCGCGGCGCGATGGTCGCCTACGAGACGGACGTGACGGCCGGCGAGGCGCACGGCACGGCGCTCGGCCTGTTCAAGGCCCGGCTCGAGGCGGGGGACCGCCGGGTGACGATGACCTCGGTCGGGGAGCTGGCCATCGAGGGCGTCGAGGGCGCGCCGGTCGCGGGCGCCAAGGGAGGCGGGCAGGCGTTCGGCGCGCTGCGGATGGAGGTCAAGAAGGCGGTGCCGCTGGCGTACGCGATCTACCCGGTGGCGGACGTGTGCCGCTTCTCGCTCGCCGAGCCGGAGATCGCGCCGCTGCCCGTCGACCTCGGCGTGGTGCCGTACGGCGCCGCGGGGACGGCGCAGGCGCTCATCACGAACCGGGCGCAGGTCGACGTCCGGGTGACCCACGGCGAGCGCACGGTCGAGGTGCCCGCGCACGGGAGCGCGGAGCTCACGTTCTCGTGGACGCCGGAGGGCGCGACGGCCGGCTGCGAGCGGCAGACGCGGCGGGACACGTTCGTCGTGCAGCCGAAGGACGCGTCCGCCCCGGTGGTGCCGCGCGAGCGGGCCGTCGTGGTGCCGCTCCAGGTCACGACGGGGATGCCGACCTTCTCGAAGCACGAGCCGATCGCGACCGAGACGGGGCGGTCGCCGGACTACGGCCGGGCGAGCGTGGACTGGACGTGCCCGGCCGGCTACGTGGTCGAGCAGTGCGAGCCGCAGCTGGCGAGCTGCCTGTCATCGACGGGGAGCTGCAACGCCGAGGGATACCGGCTGACGGCCGAGGCGACCGCGGACGGGCGGGGGTGCGCGTTCCGGTGCACGGGGCCGAGCTCGTCCTTGTGGGGTGACCACGGGTGCTCCTACACGGCGGCCATGGTGTGCCGGCTGGGGTGCAACTAGCGCTACGGCCGCGTGTCGCGGAGTCTCCGCCACCTCGAGGGCGACCGCCCGCGCGTGCTCAGCCGGTCACTGGCGCGGGGAGCGCCCGAGCGGGCGCGCGTCGGGGGACGAGCCCCCCTGCGCCGGGCCGCTCTCGTCCGCCCCCTGGAGCGCCATGCTCCCAGGCTTGAAGAAGATGCTCCTGAGCTTGCCCGCGAGCTGGTCGAAGGCGCGGAGCGCCATCACCTCGTAGACCCGGTCATCGGGAGGCGCGCTCGCGAGGTTGGCCCCCAGCCCTGCCGTGCTCGTGTACTCCACGGTGAACTCGTCCGGGGGCATCACCTTCAGCTTGAAGTCGAACGCGTCGCGCTCTCCGGGGATCCGCATGGTCCCGTCGAAATCGACCAGGATGCCGACGAACGCTCGTTCGCTGCGCTCGCCCGAGTACATGGTGCCGGACCAGCCGACATCGTAATGGATGTAGATCGTCGGAACGCTCGGAGCGACCCTGGCTGCGCCGGCGTTGTCGGTCAGGCGCTCTCCCTGCTTGAGCTCGAGGATGTCCGTCGGGAAGACCCGCTTGAAGCCGGCCGCCAGGTTGTTCACGATGGCCGCCTCGCGAGGAAGGGAGTGCTCGACATCGAAATGCTTCGCGACGGGCGCCACGCCCGCGCCCCGCGGGCGGAGGGCCTGCGCCTTCTGCTGCAAGACCGCATCCAGCTTCGCGAGCATGTCGGTGGCAGGCGGGTCGAAGCGGACCTCGACGGTCGACCGCTCGCTCTTCTCCAGATACGAGATCAGCTTCTCCATGAAGCTCAGCATGACCGGGTCCGATGTCGAGGCTTGCGCTCGAAAGTCGGCCAGCGTCTTCGAGAAGAGCGCATGGACCGCGGCGCGCGTCTCTCCCTCCACCACCGATCCCGGGTACTTCTTGAGGACGGCGCGCAGCGCGGTGACGCTGCCCTCGCGCTTTGCTTCCGTGAGCGCGGCCCGGGGGAGCAAGCTGTTCTTCACTTCATCGAGGTGCCTGCGGCCTGAATGGACATAGCCCTCGTAGGCGAACTCGCTCCCTACCTCCTTGGCGCTACGGAACATCGCCTCGTCGCTCAGGAGGTTGCGCACGTACCACAAGGGCAGCGCGAGGATCACGGCCACCAGCGTCGAGGCGCCCGCGATGAAGCCGGGGCGGAGGAACGACGGCATCGTGCCCACACGCGGCGCGTGGCCGCCCGCTGCGTGCGGTGGAGCGACGGCCACGAGCCTGTCCCAGGCGTCGTCGCGCCGGACCTCGAAGAACGGATCCAGCGCGATGAGCTGCTGCACGTCCCTCGACGCGAACGCGGCCCGGAGCGCCTGCCGGGACCACTCGAGCTCGCCGACCTTGGCCTCGACCTCTGCCTGCGAACGGACGACGAACGACTGGCTGACGTTCCCCTGGAAGCTGAAGGTGATGAGCGAGTGGGAGTAGACCCCATTCGTGTGGTGGTGTACCGCGCCGACGTTCACGAGATCCGACATCGGGATCATCGTTAGCTTGGGCCCTGTCGCGTCGACGTAGTCCGCCGGCAAGAGATACCGGCCCGCCCTGAACGGGAGGGTCGACTTGAACCTGAGCCGCTTGATGGCCATCAGGGTCGACACGAAGAGCAGGAAGATGCTGCCGGCGTAGCCGAGAAGGTGCCCCGTGCCCTGAACGCCTGACCAAAGCGATCCAAAATGATTGCAGACGAGCACCAGGGTCACGGCGGCGGCGGCCAGCGCGAGGAAGCTCCATCCGAGGATCCCCGCGCCTGCGTTCGTCGGCGCGGAGAGGATCGGCCTGGGCGGGCCCTGACCATCGAGGCACCGAACGAGCCGATCGCGGACGGGATCGGGCAGCGCATTGAACAGGACATGTCGTACAGGCATGGCACCCCCAGGCAATCAGGAGACGCTATCATCGGCCCTGCGTGCGCGGCAATCGCGACGTGGAAAATTACGCTCGGGCGAGTCGCGTCTGGCAGCGTGGTCCGAGACCCTGCACATCGGTGGCGTTCACGCACGCCATGTCCCGTGGCGAAGGCCGGCGCGACGCGCTGACGAATCGACCGCCCTGCGGGGTGTCCTGCGAACACGCCGCAGGTGTCGTGATCGAGGGCGCATGGCGCGCCGGCCGCCGCGCGGGCGGGAGCCCACGCTCAAACCATGTTGGAGGAGAATGACCATGAACATGAATTCGATGCGCCGTGGTGTCTCGATGGGGCGCGTCACCTGGGGCGTTGGCAACGTGATCGACCTCGAGACCCGCCGGGGGCTCTTCGTCCTCGCGCAGATGAGCAGGTCTCCCTACCTGGTCTTCTTCCGTCACTTCCGCCGCGATCGCGATTGGCGGGGGACACGGCTCGCTCCGGTGGACGTCCTCTTCTGCACGTCCGTCACCCGGCAGCTCCTCACGTCGAGCGTGATTGGCCGGGTCAAGGGCGTGGAGCCGTTGAACGTCGACCTCCCGACCGTGTGGATCCACCCCGACGCGACGAGCCGGCGGGTGACTGTCTGGGAGGGCACGCCTCATGAGCGCTCGTTCATCACGATCGGTCGCGGCGGGGCGCTCGTGCGCAAGGACGTGAACCATCACGCCGGAGGTCCCTTCAAGCATCCGAGCGGCGTGTTCGACGAGATCCTCGAGCCGTCGATCGCCGACATCGAGACGATCGAGCGGCACGAGCTCACCTCACTCGCCGTCTTCCCGCTCCTCCAGGAGCGGCTGTTCCTCTGTCATGGCGCGGGGAAGAGCGTCGATCCGGAGAAGCACCTGCTCTTCGATCTCCCCATGCCTCTCGCCTTCGAGCCCTACATCGAGCTCATCACCGCATCGACGGAGGAGGAGAGCCGCGCATTGCAGCGGCGATACGGCGCCGCGATGTCTCGCGCGTGATGACCGGACCGGACAACCGGAGGCGGTGCCGCCGCTTGACGAGAAGTACGACGAGTTCGTGAAGTACGTCGGCTCGATCCCCGAGGCGCCGCGCCGCCGCGACGACGGCCGCATGCTCGCCGAGACCGCGATCCGCGCGCTCGCCGACCTCAAGGGCTGCGTCGCGACCGCGGCGCAGAACAAGGACGCGCTGCTGCTCCGCCTGCTGCCGCCGCCCGGCTAACCAGCTGGAGCGTCGGCGATCGCGCGAGCAGCGCGCTCACGCACACGCCGGAGCTCGTACCCGCGCTGCTCTGGCCGTTCGTGTGGACGCCGACCAGGCGGCCGTCGGCGATCCGCAGCACGCCCGAGCCCGAGCTGCCCTCGAACGTCGCCGCGCCGAGGTAGCGGAGCGCGGTGCCGCCCGCGGCCACGCACCGGCCCGCGACCAGGTGCTTCGTGAAGCCGAGCGGGTGGCCGATCAGGCACACCGCCTCGCCCGGGCGCGCGCCGGTCGGCGCGAGCTCGGCGACGCCCCACGCGGCGCCGGGCGCGCCAGCGAGCCGCACGATCGCGAAATCGAGCTCGCCCGCGCGGTGCTCGACGAGCTCGACGATCCGGTAGCAGCGCGTCGGCCGCAGCTCGCCCGCGGGATCGAGCTGGTAGTTGAACGCGACGTGCATGTTCGTGGCGATCTCCGCGGAGCCGATCACGTCGCCGGTGCGGTCGTCGAGCGGGCGCAGCCAGCGGCCGCCGGTGCGGTCGAAGCAGTGCCCCGCGGTGAGGAACAGGTCGCGCGCGATCAGCGTGCCCGAGCCCCACGCGACGCCGCTCGCGGTGCCGGGCCGGGCGTAGCGGCGTGCGAGGTCGGCGTTCCAGCGCAGCTGGCCGACCGCACCCTCGTGCGCGGCCGCGAACGTGCGCAGCGGCGGCGGGCAGTGCTCGACCGGCTCACTCCGCACCGCGCCTCCGGCGCACGCGCCCGTAGCAGCTCATCGCGCGCAGCTGATCGGCGAGGTGGTGATCGAGCTCGGGCTCGGTCGCGGCCTGCGCGCAGCGCACGACCGCCTCGCGGCGCATCAGCTCGAGGAACGCGGCCGGGTCGAGCTCTTGCTCGGCGAGCCACGCCCGGGTCTCGGCGGCGGTGTACAGGCCGTGCTCGCGGCGGAACTGCTGCGCGGTGCGCTCGACGAGCTCGGCGCTGACCGACAGGCCCTGGCGCGCCGCCGCGTCCTCGGCGAGCGCGCGGGCGAGCGCGCCCTGGACCGCGCTCGCGTACAGCGACGCGTCGCCGAGCGCGCGCAGCGCGTCGAGCAGCGGCGCCGCGGTCGCGCCGCGCGCCGCGCGCATCCGCGGCAGCGCATGGTCCCACGCGTCGGTGCGCTCGAACGCGTAGTCGACGCGCTTCGGTGCGGCGCCGGCGGCGCGCGCGGCCTGCATCGCGTCGACGAGCGCGAGCGCATCGCGGCGCTTCTGGTCGACGCGGCCGCCGGGCAGCCAGCGCTCGAGCGCGGCGACGTCGCAGCCGGTGGCGTGCGCCTCGGCGAGCAGCTCGGGCCACCGGCGGTCGGGATAGAACCGCTGCTTCGCGAGCGCGACCAGCCGATCGGCCGCCGCGCGGGTGCACGCGCCGGCGGCGACCGCCGCGTCGAGCGTGGCGCGGATGTCGACCAGCGCCTCCGAGACATGGCGATAGCCGTGGTCGGCCGCGAGGTGGGTCAGCGCGACCTCGTCGTCGGCGTCGAGCGCGCCCGCGCGAAACTGCTCGAACACCCATCCGACGCCGACCATGCCGAAGTCGGCGAGCTCGGCCGCGCGCAGCGCGCCCATGCTCGATGCTCCGAACACGTGCACGCCCTCGGCCATCGCCCACAGGATCTCCTTGTGCCACACCGCCGGCACGTGCTCGAAGAACCCGTCGACGAGGCCGATGCCCCACGGCCGCTCGCGCGCGGCCCGGTAGACGTCGCCCTGGGCCGCCGGTGGCAGCACGCGCAGGTCGGGCACCGCCGGCACGTCGGCCGGCGGCAGGCTCGGTCCGGTGAACAGCACGATCACGATGGCCTCGCTCGCTGCGCCCGCGGACCGGGCGCGTAGCCGGGTGCGTTCCACATGCTCTCGAGCCCCGGCACGACGACGCGGACCACCGCGACGCCGAGCTCGGGCCGGGACAGATCGACCGCGACGGCCTGGGCGAGCCCCGCGCCGCGCAGCGCGCCGAGCACCGCGGCGAGGTCGTCGTCGAACGAGTCGCTCGCCGCATCGGGCAGCTCTGCGAACGAGCGCGCGGCGGGCGCCTCGAGCTCGACGAGCGCCGCCGCGATCCGGTCCGCCGCGCGGACGCGCTGGAACGACGGCTCCACGATGTCGTCGCGCGCGCCGGAGATCGCGGTCAGCCGGCTCTGCGCGGCCTCGGTGAGCGCGCGGGCGAGCGCGATCGCGCGCGATCGGTGACAGCCCTGGCCGCCGCTCACGCACAGCGCGTGGAACGGGTCCGGATCGCGATCCGCGATCTCGGCGACCACGACCGGCAGCCCGAGGTCGCTGGTCGCGTCCCACGCACCGACCGCGACGCCGGCGCGCTCGAACCGCCGGAGCAGCGCGCGGCAGTCGAGGTCGTCGACGGTGTCGAGCGCGATCCGGGTGCGCCGCCGGACCTCGGCGCCGCCGGCGCGCCAGATCGCGACCGCGTCGCGCTCGATCACCTCGTACAGGCCGTGCAGCGTCGCCTCGAGCGCGTCGTTGCCCGACGCGAGCCCGGTCGACGTGGTCAAGAAGCAGCCGCTGCCCGGCGGGCGCGGCGAGGTGTAGTCGGTGGTGACCACCTCGAGCGGCACCGCGCGCGGCGCGCCGTCGAACAGGTCGACACCGTCGAGCCACAGCAGCTTGCGATGAGGCTGGAACGCCCCGATCGCGAGCCGCGGCAGCCCGGCGAGATCGACGAGACGGCGCGTCGCGGCGAGCTCGGCAGCGGTGCCGAACACCATCGGTCGCAGGATGTGCTCGGCATGCCACTGCTCGATCGACTCCATCACGCCCGACGCGCGCGCCGCCTCGAGGTCGAGCCCCTTGCCCTGCGAGACCGAGATCGAGCGCGCGTTCGGCCGGCACACCATCACGACCGGGATGCCGATCGAGTCGAGCCCGGTGACATCCGCGATCCGCGTGATGCCGAGTCGCCGCAGCAGCGGCCGGACCCGGGCGAGCGTGTCGGCCGGACTGATCCGGCGCTGCGTGCCGCGCCAGTACGCCTTCTCGGTGCAGGGCACGGCGCTAGTCCTGCGGCTTGAACGCGTTCAGGTTGAAGTAGAACGTGCCGCAGAACTCGGCGGGCCCGACCTCCTCGGCGGCGCCGCCGCGCGCCAGCTCCTGCTCGACGAGACGGCGGGCCGGCGGCACATCCGCGTACGGCACGTGCTGGGTCGCGACGCGCTGCTCGACGAGCTCCTTGCAGATCGGCTCGAGCGGCCGCTTCGGCGGCCCGAGATCTCTGCTGTCGATCACGTAGTAGCCATCTCCCTTGCCGTTGATCACGACGAGCGTGAACGGATCATCCGTCATCTTCTTCATGTCATCCCTCCTGAGAAACGCGTTGGAACCTCTCCACATCGCTCGGCGACGGCGCAGAACTCGCGCCACCGCCGGCGCACCGACTCGACCGCACGAGATGGACGGTTTGTCGTCCTAGCCGGACAGGGGATCGAGCGATCACTCCATCCGCACCTTCGCCACGTTCAGCGTGCCGTTGGTTTCGTTGCACACGATATCCGAGCCGAACTGCCCGTCGGCATTGCCGACGTGAACGTCCTTGATCGTGGCGCCGGTGCACCAGCCGTCGAGGTCGCCGCGCCACTCGGCCGTCAAGAACTGGCCGATGGCGTCCGAGAGATCGATCTCGGTCTTTCCCGACACACCATCGCGGCACATGAGGTCGCTCCGGCCGTCGTCGTTGAAGTCGCCGACGTGGAGCGTGGCGTTCGAGCCCGTGCAGAAGTTGCGCGTGGCGAGGCTCCAATCGCTGCTCCAGAACTGGCCGCTCGTGTTCGCCAGGTCGACGGCCATGGCGCCGCTCGTCTGGTTGCAGAGCGCATCATCACGGCCATCGCCGTTGAAGTCGCCCACGTAGAGCTTCTTGCCGGTCCCGTTGCAGAAGTTGCGACCCGAGAGGGACCAGTCGGAGCCCAAGAACTCGCCGCTCGTGTTGGCGAGATCGACGAACATGTCGCCGTCGTCCTGGTTGCAGAGCAGATCGTCGCGGCCATCGCCGTTGAAATCGCCGACGTACAGGTGCTCGTCCGCGGCGCGGCAGAAGTTGCGAGCCGAGAGGGACCAGTCGGAGGTCCAAAACTCGCCGCTCGTGTTGGCGAGATCGACGAACATGTCGCCGTCGTCCTGGTTGCAGAGCAGATCGTCGCGGCCATCGCCGTTGAAATCGCCGACGTACAGGTGCTCGTCCGCGGCGCGGCAGAAGTTGCGAGCCGAGAGGGACCAGTCGGAGGTCCAAAACTCGCCGTTCGTGTTGGCGAGATCGACGAACATATCGCCGTCGTCCTGGTTGCAGAGCAGATCCATGCGGCCATCGCCGTTGAAGTCGCCCGAGTAGAGGTGCTCGTCCGCGGCGCGGCAGAAGTTACGCGCGGTCGACCAGGTGCCACGGACGAGGCCGAGGCGGGGGCGGGCGGTGATGAGCGGCTTCGTGTATCCGGTCGGCAGCGTGCCCACGCGCTCGATGAACTGCGTCGTGATGGGCGGCTCGCGGTTCAGGAACGACCAGATCATGTGGGCCTGGGAATCGGAGATGTGCCGCCGACTGCATACGTTGACCGACTGGTAATCCATGACGTTCAACCCGACGACGCCGTCCGGATACAGGCGCGCCACGCCGTCGATCTCCGGGTCACCTGGGACGAAGGTATCTCCTGCGAGCGTACAGCTCACGTCGCAGACCGTGGTGTCCTCGTAGGTGCAGGATGGACTGATCAACGCGAGGCTGCTCTCGAAAGGCGTCGCCGCGGCCTTGCTGCCGAAGAAGACCGGACCACTCGTCGTGGACCTGAACATGAGATCGTAGCGATCGGCCTTCTTCCAGGTGAGGCCCGTGTCGGGATCCTGGCCGTTCGCCGCCTGGAACACGTGGGCCAGCCCCACATAATGCCCGAGCTCGTGCGCCAGAGACGCGTCGTCCAGGCTCCACGGAAGCATCAAGGCGATCCTCCCGACGTGCGGGAAGTCGGCCGCGTTCAGGTTGCTGGGGTGCCTTCCGTTGATGACCACGACGATCTCGTCATCGGGCGCGTAGGTCGCGGCTGTCGCGTGCCACCAGTCGTTCTTGAACGAGGCCCCGGCCGGCTGCGTGCCTTTCACGGTCGTGTCGGGCCAGGCGTTCGCCGGGACCTCCGGGAAGGCGGCCATGATCGTGCTCTTCACATCCGCCCACGTCTGCGCCGAGGTCTCGGCGCACCAGAGGGCCGGGGCTTCCACGCGCGTGAAGCTCCGCAGGTAGAACTCCACGCCGGCCGCGGCGTAGATCTCGTTGGCGATCGCGATGCCCTGCTGCAAGCGCGTATCATTCAGTTCGCCGTTATGCCCGGAGCACGTCGTGCCGCAGAGCGGGGCCGGCCTCGTATCGCAATCGCTGTCGGCCTGGGCAATGGCGCGAATCGGGATCCGCCGTCGATCGAGGGACGACATGAGCGCCTGCCCGGCGCTCTTGGTCTCGATCGCGGGATCGAGCGCGGGCTGGTCGTCCTCGTTCACGCCGATGCAGGCCCCGCTCATGAGCATGAGCGGCATCATCATCCAAGTGCTTCTCAATCGCATTTTCTTCTCTCCGAGACAAAGAGGCCCACCCGCGTCGATTCGCGGTCAGGCGCATCGTGATGCCGAGCCCGAGAGCTCGACGCTGCTAGGTCCGCTTGGAGCGGTCAACGCACGCCGTGTGCCAGGGGCAGAGGGCGCTCGATGTCTCGAGATGTCGTGTTCCACGCGCCGGCAGGCTCAGCCGCCCGCCGTGAAATGTGGCCCATTTCTCTGTGACATGTCACGGACTGCAACGTCGCATGTCACGGATCGCAGCGTGACATGTCACGAATCGCAGCGTGACATGACCCACGCGTGCATCGCGCATCGGTCGATGGGCGCACGCCGAAAGCGAAGCCGCGGCGCCCCTGGTCGAGGGTGGAGCCCTGGTAGTCCACCGGCGTAGATGGGCCACGATCTACCGGAGGTGCGAATCGACCGCGAGGAGCGAGGCGAGGAGGTGTTCTCGCGCGCCAGAGGTGTTCTCGCGCGCCAGTAGGGTACAGCTATACGGTAGGATGCCTTCCGCCTGGTGCTACGTCGCGGTAATCCCAGGCGTTTCAGGCGTGGAAAACCTGCCTGATCGCATAAGGCCCGATCCATCTTTTTGTGGAGGCACGTCCAGCGGGAGACGAGTGCGACTCATCTTTTTGTGGAGGCACGTCCAGCGGGAGACGAGTGCGACTCATCTTTTTGTGGAGGCACGTCCAGCGGGAGACGAGTGCGACTCATCTTTTTGTGGAGGCACGTCCAGCGGGAGAGGTGGTGTCCTAATTTGAGGACTCTTGTCCTAGTTTGACCCAGGACCTTCGATGAGCGGCTAAGTTCGGCCGGAAGTAAGTGCAGCCCGCGGCGATTGCCGTCGCCCGGGCTGCGTGGCCGAACCCCGTTCCCCGAGGTCCGACATGAAGGTTGTACCTATCCGCGGAGGCGGAAGGCAAGGCGGAGATCCGCCCTCTGCCCGCCCGCGCCCCACCCTGTCCATGGGAGGCGAGGAGGCGCAGCGCCTCCGTGCCGCGCTCCGTTCGCTCCGATCCATGGCCGGCTCGACCCGTTGCCTCGCCGAGATGCTGGGCATGGGCGAGGGGCACCTACAGAACATCATCTGCGGCCGGCGCCCATCGTACGGCGTCGCCGTGCGTGCCGCGAAGCTGGCCGGCGTCACCGTCGAGCGACTGCTCGGCGGGCTCGCCGCAGCGGACCGCTGCCCCACGTGCGGCGCCCGGCGGGGTGCCCCATGAAGCGCCGGCGGAAGGGGGCCGGACGCCCGCCTGCCGCACGACACCCCCGGAAGCGACCGACGATGGAGGCGATCCTTGCCGAGCGCGGCATCGTCCTGGCGACGCTCGCCGGCATCCCGAAGCGCGACCGCCGCGACGTGGAGGCCGAGGTGTTGCTCAACGCCTGGAACGCCGTCCGCCGCGGGCTCTACAGACCTGACCCGCGGGACAAGCCCAGGGACGCGCTCCGGAAGTGGCTCCACGGCATCGCATGGCGCCTCGCCTCGCACTACGTGCACAGCGCGTACGTGCGGCGCGCCGTGCTCCATCCGTCGCCGCTCGGCCTGCTCCGTGAGCCCGTCGGCATCGACATGCACGCCCAGATCGAGGCGCGTGAGGTGCTCGACGCCATGACGGAGCTCCCGGACTGGCAGGTCGACGCGCTGCTCTCCGTCGACGATCCGGAGAGCCTCGTCGCCTACGCCAAGCGGCGCCGGATGAACCCGCACACGGCGGCGTCGAGGCTCCGCATCGCACGGGAAGCGCTGGCGCTGAAGCTGAAGAGGTGGCGGCGCTGAAGCGCGATCCCTACCGGCTGGGCGTTGCGCGAGGCTGCGCGAGAACGCCGCTACGGCGAAGATGGCTGAGGACTAGCAGTGGCGGCTGGAGTCTGTGTTGATGCATTCGCCGGGGCTGACAGCCGCTCTTTCACCAGCGCAGCACACGACACAAGAAACGCCGCGAAAGCGACCGCGGTCCCTATCCGCCACCGCCGTGCCTCCATAGCGTTCTTCGCGCGCTCTTTACGCTCGGCCTCCTCGGCCCTCTTGGTCTCTGCCTCTTGCTCCGCAGTCTTAGCAGCGAGCTGCTTGTTCAGTTCGTCCCTGGCTTCGTCGAGTTCGACGAGCGCTCCCTTGAGCTCATCGCAAATCTCTATAACGCGCTCATAGTGAGCATCTCTAGAGTCGCGATTTTTCTGCGTTTCTAGCAGAAAATCCTTCGCCTCACGAGCGCGACGACGTATGTCTTGGTACCTCAGACCTGGTATATCAATGAAGACAGTTCTATAGTCTTCCTGGAACAGTTTGATACGTTCCAGGTGGTACAAGGCTTCGGCTTCGGCCGCGTCGTACGTCGAGCGCTTGCAGTGGTTCAGTGCCTTTTGGGTTTCCCCAGACGCCGCGCCCGCATCAGTGGCAAGAATAGCTTGGACGATGTGGTACCCCGCGTAGCGGAGTTCATTCACGGCCGGGATGGGCAATTTGGTGTGCGTCTGCTCCGTTCTCTTGATCCGGTCCTCGGCCGTCTCCCAGAGTTCGGTCAGTGCGCGGAGCGCTGATTCGTCCAGTTGGCAGCCCACGGCTTAGAACTGGTACGTTGCGAGGGCCTTCCGACGCGCGTCGAGCTCTTCCTGCGTCTCGAAGCTGCCGAACTGGAGCGCTACGTTGCCGCGCGCTTGCAGCACGGCCACATTGCGAGCAAACTCGTCCATGCGCGGGTCACTTGCGCGCGCCTTGTCCAGCGGGAATGCAACTGCACCCTTGGGTAGCGAGCTTATTGTCATGGTAGGATCCATGTTAGCCGACTACGCGGCTACTTCACGTTTGCAGTGTCAGCGGCAAGCTGATACTGCAAACTGTTTTAGCGCGCCTTGTCCGGCCAAGGCGCAACGTAAGCGTTACTACAATCAGGCAATACTAAGTATTAACCATTATTACCTATATTCGCAAGCCATCCCTTGACGCATGAACATGGCATGGCCATTGCTAAGCGTGAATCTAGCCGAAATCGTTGGACAATTAGGACTGAGCCCGCCGTGCGCGGATCCGCCGTTCCGCCCGTCGGGGCACGGCAACTGGCCCGCCTAGCACAGTTATGGTGGATGCGCAAGCGGAACGTGGGTGGTTGTTAAGTTAATCTTCATCTGACTCGCTGAACAAGCTCAACTGCACCATCCGACGGGGCCATGGCGCGGGCGGCGGCTCAGGTTCGGGAGGGGCCGCGGCGGGCACCACGGGCGGCGGCTCCGGAGCAGATGGCGCCGACGGAGCGGACCCGCCCGGCAGCACCCGAAGCCATCCGCGCCCGCCGGGGAGCGCCCTGGCGGTGCCCTCCGGCTTGGGGATAGCGAGCGGCTGAGGCTCCGGCTTCTCGCCCGCGGGCTCGGCCAGCGCGGCGTCCATGAGCTCCTGCACCGTCCACACGTGGTCGGTGACGCCCGCCGCCATCGCCGGGGTGACCCGCATGTTCCGCGGGATGTGGCAGAGGTTCGTGTACGTGTAGTGCAGCGCGACGGCGGCGCAGTGCCGCGTGAGCTTCTTGCTGAAGGCGAGCGTGCGGCGCCGGAGCCGCGCGTTCCACTGCCGCGCGGTGAGGTTGCTCCGCTCGATCGCGTAGGTCGTGGTCTTCTCGTGGTCCGGCGTGCCGTAGATCGTGCGCTTCTTGATGAAGTCCACGCCGCGCTCGACGGCGAACTTCTCCGACGTCCCCGGCTTGCCAGGGCGCGCCGTGAAGTTCTTGATCATCTGCCCGTACGGAACGGCGCGCCCGAAGTTCGCCGCGATCGGCTGCGCGTAGAGGCCGAGCCCGTCGGTGGTGATCTGCGGCATCACCACGAGCCGCGCTCGCACGTCTTCGACGAGAGCGTCGGCGCTCTCCTGGTCGCGCTTCCCGACGTGCCAGGCGACGATGAGCTTGCTGGTGCGGCAGATGGCCGCCCACGTCCACTGCTCGCCCACGCTCCCCGCGTCGTCCTTCGCGGCATCCACCTTGTTCTGGCGCTTGCGGCACCAGCTGTGCTGCTCGTCGAGGTCTACGAGCGCGCACGTCAGGTCGCGCACCAGCCGGTCATGGAGCCGCGCGCAGCCCTCGCCGATGGCCTGCGCGAAGCGGCCGATGGTGTCGCGATGGACGCCGGTCATGCGCTCCGTCGCTCGGATGCTGGTGCCGTTCACGAGCGCGGCGAGCACCTCTAGCCGCCGCTCCGCTGGGAGCACGTTCGCCATGGGCTTGCACCTCTCCGGACGCGTGCCCATGATCGCAGCGCGACGTGCGACGGGTGGGCCACCATCCGGCGTTCCGCAGCCCCGTCTCGGGTACCAGCCGAGGCGGGGCGCTTTGCCTGTCCCACCAAGGTAGCACCGAAAGCCTATGTTTCCCGGCCTTTCGGCTCCGTTGGGACAGCGCATGTCCTAGCCCGTGTGCGCGTTTCCAGCCTGTTTGAAGGGTCTTTCGCGTGATGGCGCGCGGGCGTCGTCGGAGCGCGCCGAGCCCGTGGTAGGGTCGCCGCATGCGCGTGCGCCTCATCCTGGAGAGCGGCGGGCACACGCTGTCGAAGGTCGTGGAGCTCCCGCGGGTGCCCGCTATCGGATCGACGATCCGGGTTGACCGCGAGCGGCGCGTGGTGCTCCTGAAGACCGACGCTGGACGCAGCGAGGTGGACGTCTACCTCTGCGAGGACGCCGACGACCTGCTGATGCAGATCACCCCCGAGGTGCACCTCGCCTTCGTCGAGCTGATGAAGCGGGACGGGTGGGACGTCGAGGACGAGGAGGAGCTACGCGTGTGGCTCACGCAGCGGATCAACCGGCAGAACGAGGACGAGCCGGTTGAGCTGAACTGAGGCGTCGGGCCGTCAAGCGACCGGCAGACCTGCTGCCCAACCAGGGCACCACCGCACCGTGACCCCCCCTCGTTGCGCTCGGAAGCCTGCCGCCACTAGACTCCCCGGCGTGCGATGGATCCATGAAGCCATCGCACGGATGGCCAGGTAACTGCAAAAAAACAAGCCAACCCGTGCCCGCTAAGCTCCGGGTTGGCCTGGAAAGGGATCCCCTCTATGTGGACCTCTCTCGGTCGAGATCTGCCCTCAATCGCTGAAAACATCAAGCCACAGGTGGCGCCCATGCTGAGCGGCGACGCGCTCTTCTTGTTGGGCGTGCTGGTCGGCCTCTGGCTGGCGCGATCGTATGGATCCGCTGGCGGTTCTTCTGGGAGCCCGCCTCAGCTGCCACGGGGCGCTAGGTAGCCGCGCTGGCGCCTGCCGACCTGGCCGGAGGATTCCGGCCAGGTCGGCAGCGTGGCCTCCTGAAGACGATGTAAGCCGACGCTCGTTGCCAGGAGCATGCTCCTGCGCAGCGCGCCGGGCATCGGACGCGTTCGCGGTCAAGGTCGACCAGGCCCGTCTGTCCTAATTAGGACACCACCGCGGGAGACGAGTGCGACTCATCTTTTTGTGGAGGCACGTCCAGCGGGAGACGGGTGCGACCCGACTTCATGCTGGAGGGGGAGCCAGCGGGAGACGGGTGCGACCCGTCTTCATGCTGGAGGGGGGGCCAGCCGGAGACGGCTGCGACCCGTCTTCATGCACGAGGCGCATCCACCCGGACGTGGGTGCCACCCATCTCCCGCATGGGCGAGCCAGCTCCTGCCCCCGGCGGGCGCCCTCATCACGCCGCCCAGATGGCGAGGAGCGCGTACGCGATCGCCACGGCCTGGATGATCGCGAAGCTCAGGAGCCCGGTCGGCAGGAAATCGAAGAAGCCGAACCGGATGGGCCTGCCGTCGACGTCCCGCAGGTCGGCTCGCTCGGTGAGCGCCTGCGCGAGCGGGCCCGACGTCGCGGCGGTCAGGAAGAGCGAGCTGCCCGCGCAGACGGACAGGGCGAGGCCGACATACACGGCGGGCGCGGGCAGCCGCTCGGCGAGCGACTCGGCCACGTCGAGCAGCGCCGCCATGCTGGGGCCCGCCGAGAACAGCCCGGTGAGCACGCCGGCGAGGACGAGGAACGCGACGAGCTGCAGCGACGGGGCGACCGGGAGCCGCGCCAGCGAGCGCGAGACCTCCTCGAACAGGCCGGTGCGCCGCACCGCCGCGACCATCACGAAGAGCGAGAGCAGGAAGAGCACCGCCTCGATGTCGAGCCCCGTCCGCGCGAGCCGCTCGCCGAGCCTGCGCGACGCGAGCAGCGCCGCGCCGGTGCCGAGCCAGCACACGAGTTCGGGGCCGACGCCGAGCTCCGCGGGCAGGAACAGCCACGCGACCACCATCGCGCCGAGCGACGCCGCCGCCGGCACGAGGAGGCGCCGGTCGGCCCGCACCCGCCGGTGCAGCGCCTCCATGGCCGCGCGCGTGAGCCGCGCCGAGACCGGATCGCGCGGCATGCCCGCGGCCGGGCGCACCACCGCGCGCACGACGAGGAGCAGCACGGCGAGCGCGCAGAGCGTCGCCGGGGCGGCGCGCGAGAGGTAGCCCCCGAACGTCATGCTGCCCCGGCCGAGCAGCAGGATGGCCGGGAAATCGCCGATCGGCGTGGCGGCCCCGCCGAGGTTGCACGCGACGAGCAGCAGGCCGAGCAGCCAGGAGACGTACCGCTGGCGCGTGCCCATCAGCTTGAGCAGCACGTGCAGCACCGGAAGGACGAGCACGAGCGCCGTGAGGTTGTTGACGACGCCGCTCACGACGTACATCGCGATCGAGAACACCAGGAGGACGCGGAAGGGCTCGGCGCCGCTCAGCCGCGTCGCCGCGACGGCGAGCCGATCGAAGAGCCGCGAGGCGGCGAAGAGCTGGGACAGGAGCCCCAGCGTCACGAGGATGACGAGCACGTCCCACGGCACCTCGGCGAGCAGGCGCGGCGTGGTCGCGACCCCGAGCAGCGTCGACGCGAGGCAGGCGAGGCCCGCGCCGCCCGTCACGATGAGCACGCGGCGCGACGGCAGGAGCGCCTGGAGCAGCAGCGTGCCGAGCAGGACGGCGAAGAGCGCGGCCTGGGGGGCCGTCACGTCGCCTCGATCGTCGGCGCGAGCGCGCGCGGGTCGTCCGCGCCGGCGGCGGCGACCTCGGGCGCGAGGCCGCGCGGGGCCGGCCCGACGAGGGATGAGAAATCGGACGAGCTCGTCTCGACCATCCAGCGCGGGTACACCGTCATGGGCCGGCCGAGGATGTCCCAGCCGATCAGCGAGCGGAACTGGGTCCGCACGTCGGGGCCCGAGACGCGCAGCCACGAGGGGCTCACGTGCGCCGCGTGCCCGTCGGTGCCGTAGACGAACGTGAGCAGCGCGCTCCTCCGCCCGGCCCAGCGGTGGAGCTCGGACAGACCCACCGGCTCGATGAGCCCGTCGTAGTTCGCGAGCACACGGCCGAAGTCCGTGTCGAGCCCGCCCGCGTCGGTGACGAGGCCCGCCTCGACGCCGGAGAGCCGCGGTACGAGCGCGTCGAGGCAGTCGGCCTCCAGCCCCACGACGAGCAGCCGGGTCACGCCGCGGAGCGCGTCGAGGACGCCCGCGACGTCGAGCGGCGCCTCGGCGCCGCCGGAGAGCCACTGCTCGGCGACGAAGTCGAGGACGGGGAACTCGCGCCCGAGCTGGTCGCGGGCCTCGCGCGCGAGCGGGGCGCCGCCTGCGCCCATCAGCTCGCGCAGGAACAGCCGCGCCGCCGAGCGCATGCCCAGCTCGGCGGCCACCATCCGGAACGCCTGTCCGAGCGCCGGCGGCAGCGCCATCAGGCCGGCTCCGCCCCGGCGCGGGCGCGCTCGGCGCGCGCGAAGAGGGCGTCGAGCAGGCAGACCATCGCGGCGTTGGCGAGCGCGTGGTGCGGCGGGCCGTCGGTGAGGCAGTCGACGAGCGCCGCGAGCTCCGGCGAGCCCTTCGGGGCGAGGCGCGTCAGCGGCGCGAGCGGGATGGCCAGCGGGTAGTCGTGCTCGCTGCCGCGCGCGAGGTGCGGCGGCAGGCGGATCGGGACGGGCAGCGACTCGCCGTTCGGCGCGCCGCCCTCCGGCGGGCCGAGCTCCTCGAGCAGCAGACCGAGCAGGCAGACCAGCGTGTAGCTCGCGCCGCGGTGATGGACCGGGCCCTCCCCGACGATGCACCGGACGACGAAGGCGCGCTCCTCCGCGTCGGGCATCCAGGGGGCGAGCAGCGCGTCGAGCCTCGCGGGGCGGATGAACGCGGACACCACGGACGAGGGCAATGAAGGGTAGCGATGGCCGGGGTCGCGAGGCGGTCGGGGCGGAGGCATGAGGGCACTTCAGCGTAGCTGCCCGGAAGGGCCCGGATCCAGGCCTGAACCGCACTCCTCCACCTCCGGCGGGTTCAGCGGGAGCTCCACCACGAACGTCGCGCCCGCGCCCGGCGCGCTCTCCACCCGGATGGATCCGCCGTGCGACGCCACGATCGAGCGCGCGATGTAGAGCCCCAGGCCCAGGCCGCCGAAGTTGCGCACCGACACCGCGCGCTCGAAGCGCTCGAGGATCCTGCTCTGATCGGCCTCCGCGATCCCGATCCCCTGATCCCGGACGACCAGCAGCGCGCGATCGGCCTGCCTCCGTACGCCGACGTGAACAGGCTTGCCTGCGCCGTACTTCATCGCGTTCGACAGCAGGTTGATGAGGACCTGCTCCATGCGAGACGGATCCCAGCGCCCGATCACAGGCTCATCCAGCTCGAGCTGGACGCTGCAGCGGGCATCGGCGAGCTGCTGGCTCATCCGCTCGACGACCTCGCGCGCCAGGGCTGCCAGATCGACCGGCGCGCGCGCGAGCGCCAGCGGCCCGGCGTTCAGCCGCGTGACGTCGAGCAGCTCGTCGACCAGGCGCCCGAGCCGCGCGATCTGGCGATGGAGCACCCGGAGCGCGGCGTCGATCCGCTCCGGGGCGACCTCCGCACGCCGGTAGCGGGGCAGCAGCCGCTCGAGGAGGTGCGCCTGCATCGCCAGCGAGGTCAGCGGGGTGTTGAGCTCGTGGGAGGCGACGACGAGGAACTCATCCCTCCGCGCGATCGCCCCCTGGGCCTCGGCGAACAGGCGGGCATTGTCGAGCGCGAGCGCCGCGCGGAACCCCAGCTCCTCGGCGAGCCGCAGGTCGGCAGCGCCGTAACGGCGCCGGGGCGTGGTCGCCAGCAGGGTCATGACCCCGAAGCACCGGTCGCGCGCGAGGAGCGGAACCCGGACGAACGCGTGGACGCCGAGGTGCCGCAGGAGCGGCACGGGGCCGACGTCGCCCACCTCGGGCCGGAGCGGCGACGCCGCTGCCAGGGGCCGCAGCGCGCCCTTCACCGCGTCGGCCAGCTCGGCCGGCACGCCTGCGGAGATCGTGTGTCCCGGGGCGCCGTGATCGAGGTCCACGTCGATGACGCACTGGTCGGCCAGCTCGGGCAGCGCGAGCTGCGCCACGCTGTCGAGGGTGGCGTTGTAGCCGAGCGCCATCAGGTTGCGGCTCGCCTCGGCCAGGAAGCGCTCGGCCTGCTCGGAAGCCTTGAGCGCCTGTTCCGCCCGCCGCCGCTCGGCGTTCTCCTGCTCCAGCTCGGCATAGAGCAGGGCGTTCTCCAGCGAGATGGCCGACTGCGAGGCGAGCAGCTCGATGACGCTGAGCCGGCCGGGGGTGAAGGCGCCGGTGACGAGGCTGTTCTCCAGATACAATAGCCCGATCAGCCGGGTCTGGCGCACGATCGGGAGGCACAGCACCGATCTCGGGCGCTTGCGCCCGAAATACTCGTCCTCCATGAAGCGGTGCCGCGCGGCGGCGTCGTCGAGCAGCACGCGCTCGTGGCTCCGGCGAACATAGTTGAGGACGGCCTCTGGCAGCGCAGCCGAAGGCGCCTCGCCCGCATCGAACAGCCGTACTGCGCCCCCTGGGTCCTCGATCGCCGCGATCCAGAGCTGCTCATCCCGGACCAGGAGGACACAGCCCTCCTCGGCGCCCGCGTGCTCGACCACGATGCGAAGCAGCGTCTCGAGCAGCCGCGAGAGCTTGAGCTCGCCGGAGATGCTTTGCGCGGCCTTCACCACCGACAGGACGTCGAACTGCTCGGCCCGTACGGCGAAGGTGACGGTGGGGGCGAGCGGCTTGCGCTCGACGAGGTGAGGGTAGCGCTGATCGAGCTGCTCCACCTTGGCGTGGGCGCCCCAGCGGAAATAACCGGCGCGGGCGTTTCGCAGGTAGCTGTCGGCGGGCGTCGCGAGGCCGCGCGCGCGATAGAACTCCGCGGCGAGCTCGCAGGCGATGGCCTCGTGCTGGACGAAGCCACCCTCGCGCGCCGCCGCGATGGCCTGCTCGTAGAGCCGGCTGGCCTCCGGCTCGCGCCCCAGGAGCCGGGCGATCTCGGCGCGGACCAAGGCGTGCTTGTGGAGGAAGTTGTCGGGGCCGCTCCTGGCCCACTCGCCGAGCTGCCGCTCGCACTCGAGGAGCTCCTCGGGGAGCGCCCGCAGCGGGGATGGCTGCTCCTCGTGCGCGCCGTGCGCCTCGTCGAAGAGGGCCGCGAGCGCGAGCGCGCGATAATAGAAGCTCTCGGCGATGAGCGCGTGCGGCCCGACCCTGGGGGGGTGCTCGGCGATCGCGCGGGTCGCCGCCGCGAGCGCCTCTCGGGGAGAGCCGAGCACGAAGAGCGCCTGCGCCTTCAAGCTGTGATAGAAGTCGCGAGCGGTCTCCAGCTCCCCCCCTTCCAGCCGCGCCTCGAAGGCCGGCGGATCCAGCTCGGACCCGTCCGGCATCGAGAGGCGGACCGGCCTCCCGCGCAGCGTCTGGATCATGGCCTGGCCGCCGAGGAGGGCGTTGTGCGCGAACGCGTGGCCGACCCTGCGCACGAAGCCGAGGCGCTCTTCGACCTCGTGAAGCACGTCGTCCAGCGGCTCGCCAGCGAGCAGCGGGAACAGCGCGGCCCAGATGCAGTTGAGGCACGCGTCGTTCACATCACCGGACTCGACCGCGGCGCTGAAGCCGTCGCGCGTGTACGGATACGTCTCTCGGTAGTGGCGTGTCCAGAAGACGACATAGTGTCCGAAGAGGATGACCACCAACGATTTCGTGGTGAGGAGGCCGCTCCTGTCCGCCAGGTCGTGGCCGAGCCTGCCGAACAGGTAAGCCTCCCGATATCGCCCGAACCTCGAGCTCATCACCATCGCGAAGGCGGCGTACGCGACAGCGGAGTGCTCGGTGTTGCCGTGGCGCAGACTGAGCTGGACCATGCGCATGACGCCGAGGTGGTACAGGTTCGGGTCCACGAAGAACGAAGGGAGGGACACGCTCTGCAGCACGCCCATCGTGATCTTGATCTCCGGGTGCGTCATGGGGGGCAGGTGGATCAAGTCCTCGATGGCCCGATCGCCCAGGGCCTGCCAGACGCTCTCGATCTCCTTCTCGATCTGTGCGTCGGTGGGGTGGAGCGGCAGATCGACGTCGCACGCGCGGAGGCACGAGAGCCCGATCTCCACCGCGCGTGCGTAGTGCCCGCGGGTCGCGTTCAGCGCGGCGACGAGCTCGACGACGGCGGCCGTCTCCTGCCGGGTCCTCGCGCGATCCATGAGCTCTTCCAGGCGCCGCTCGGCTTCCTCGTAGCTGCCGGTGATGTACGCGATGTGCGCGCGCTCGAAGGCCAGGCCGTAGGTCAGCTCGTGACACGTCTCCCACGAGTCCGGCGAAAGCAGGGAGAGGCCAGCCGCGAAGAGCGCGGCGGCGGACTGGAAGGCCGCGGCGGCCTTGGCCTTCCTGCCGGCGCGGAGGTTCAGCGCCGCGATCTCGTCCCGCTCCGCCTGGGAGCGCAGGAGCGGGGCGCCGCGGTTGAGGTGGCCGACGACGTCGAAGAGCGCGTCGTCGCGCTCCTCGGCGCGTTGTGCCCCGAGGAGCAGCCGCCCGATCCGGAGGTGCATCTCGGCGAGCTGTCCCGCCGGGATGAGCGAGTAAGCGGCTTGCTGCACCCGGTCATGGAGGAATCGATAGGCGCCGCCTCGGCGGAGGAGCAGCCCCTCCCGCACGGCCTCCTCGAGCGCGTCGCCGAGCTCGGCCGCCGGACGGCCCGCGACCACCGCGAGCGTGTCGAGCTCCAGGCTGCCGCCGAGGCACGCGGCGAGCGTGAGCGCTTCCCGCGTTGGGACCGAGAGCCGCTTCAGCTTGCCCGCCATCAGCTCGACGACGTTGTCGGTGAACGCCTTGTCCCGGATCGCGGCGATGTCCCACCGCCACCTGCCCTCGTCCGCGTCGAAGGTGATGAGCCCCTCGTGGTGCAGCGCGATCAGGAACTGGAGCACGAAGAACGGGTTGCCGCCGGTCTTCTCGTACACCAGCCGCGAGAGCGGCTCGGCCTGCTCTGCGGGCGCGTGCGGCGCGTGGACCGCCTCGGCGACGATCGCCCCGACATGGCCGGCCGAGAGCGGCTCGAGGACGAGCTCGGAGACAGCGGCGCCGCGCTTCCGCGCCTCGGCCAGCGTGAGCCGCAGCGGGTGCGCGGGGCCGACCTCGTTGTCGCGGTAGGCGCCGATCAAGAGGAGGTGCTCGGACCCGGCGTAGGTCGCGAGCTGCTCGAGCAGCTGGAGGCTCCCCGCGTCGGCCCACTGCAGATCGTCGAGGAAGAGCGCCACGGGGTGCTCCTTCTGGGCGCATGCCGCGACGACGCGCTGGAGGGTCGCGTGCAGCCGGCTCTGCGCCTCGGCGGGCGGCAGCTCGGGCACGGGCGGCTGGGGGCCGAGGAGCAGCGTGAGCTCGGGGAGCACGTCGGCGAGCAGCCTGCCGTTCGGGCCGAGGGCCTCCCGGAAACGCTGTCTCCAGCGCTCGACCTGCTCCTCGCTCGCGCAGAGGATCTCCTGAAAGAGCGCCCGGAACGCCTGATGGAAGGCGCAGTAGGGGACGTCCCTCGCGGTTCGATCGAACTTGCCGGAGAGGAAGAAGCCCCGCTCCCTCACGATCGGCCGGTGCAGCTCGGCGACGAGCGACGACTTGCCGATGCCCGCGTAGCCTGACACGAGCACGAGCTCTGGCCGGCCCTGCGCCACCACCCGCTCGAACACGGCGAGCAGCGCCTCCACCTCGCGCTCGCGCCCGTACAGCCGCTGCGGCACCTGGAACCGGTCCGAGAGGTCGCGCTGACCGAGCGCGAAGGGCGGAATGTCGCCGCTCGCCCGCCACCTCGCGAAGCACTCGTCGAGGTCGTGCCGCAGGCCGGCCGCGCTCTGGTAACGCTCCTCGGCGGCCTTGCAGAGCAGCTTGAGCACGGCCTGCGACACGAGCGGGGGAATCGAAGGGACGAGCGCGTGCGGCGGGACCGGCTTCTGCGCGATATGGCAATAGACCCACGCGACGGGATCGCTGGCCTGGAATGGCAGGGTGCCCGTCAGCATCTCGTAGAAGACGACGCCCAGGGAGTAGAGATCGGTCCGCTCGTCGATCCAGCGGTTCATCCGGCCTGTCTGCTCCGGGGCCATGTACGCCAGGGTCCCCTCGATGAGCCCGATGTGCTCGAGGTGCTGGAGCTCGCGGGGTATCCGGGACGCAATCCCCAGATCGGTGATCTTCACCTCGCCGGTGATGGGGTGGACGAGCACGTTCTGAGGCTTGATGTCCTTGTGGACGACGCCGTATCGATGCAGCCCGGCGAGCGCCTCGACCAGTCGGACGGCGAGGGGGAAGAAGCGCTCGAGCGGCATCGGCCCTTCCAGGAGCCGATCGAGCGAGACCCCGCCGAAATCCTCCAGGACCAGCGCCGGCTGGCCGCCGAGCAGATCGAGCGCATAAGGCTTGACGACGGCCGTTGTATCGAGCGCCCGGGCGATCTCGTACTCGTGACGCAGCCGCTCGACGGCGCGGGGGCTCGCGTGATCGCGCCGGAGGACCTTGAGCACCACGGGAAGGCCGTCGTCTTCGCGTACACCTCGGCAAAGAAGGGTGTCTGAACCCTCGGAGAGGACCTCCACGATGGCGTAACGGGACGACGCCCCGTGATCGGAGCAGGCGGGAATGGTGTTCACATGAGCCGTACGACCCTAATGTGCGACGCATGCTGCCATGGTCGGCGCGCCTCGCCATCGCTTTGAGCGGCGAGGCGCCGGACATCAACCGACCTCCTCCGCGAACCCCCAGCGCGCGCTGCGCCGCACCCGAGGGTTATCCTGTCGATGACATCATGGCAGGACCTGCGCCACGCGCTGGCTCGCGAACGCCGTCGCCTTCCACCGCTCGACCGAGCTCTCGTGCAGCAGCGCGCGGCAGCGCTCGATCGTCGCCTTCGTGGGCGGTGCCCCGTTCATCGCCCGGAGGTGCTGGCCGAGCTCCGGCGCTCCCGCCGGGGGAGCGCCCGCGCCGCGACGCCGTGTCGCACAACCAGAGCGGCGGCGCTCGCACCTAATCGCTCCAATGGCCAGGCGACAGCCTCGACAGCCGCTCGCGGCCCTCCTCGCCCTCTGCTCGCTCGCGGCGATCCTGGGATCGAGCCACGCGTACAGCGGCGGCGCTGCGGAGCAGGACGCGGATGCTTCCGTTCACGCCGGGCGCGACCGCGCGCAGGCGCCTCCGCCGAGCTGCGCCGGCGTCACGCCCGGCGCCGACGACCGCTGCGGCCTCGGTCACGACGACGACTGCTGCGCCAGCCTGCTCGTGCCTGGCGGGACGTTCAACCGGCTCAACGATCCGCGGTATCCCGCGAGCGTGAGCAGCTTCCACCTCGACAAGTACATGGTCACGGTCGGGCGGTTTCGCCGCTACCTGGAAGAGACCGGCGGCCCGACGCAGGCGAGCCCGCCGCCGGCCGGCGCCGGGGCGCACCCCAAGATCCCGGACAGCGGGTGGGACCCGGCCTGGAACACGATGCTCCAGGCGACCACGGCCGAGATGAAGCGGGCGCTCGTCTGCGATCCTTACGGCTGGCCGACGTGGACCGACGCTCCGGCCGCGAACGAGGACAAACCCATCGTGTGCGCGACATGGATCGAGCTGTTCGCGTTCTGCGCGTGGGACGGCGGGCGCCTGCCGACCCAGGCCGAGATGAACTACGCCGCCGCCGGCGGCGATGAGCAACGGCTGTATCCATGGGGCTCTTCCCCCATCACCTCCGACGACGCGGCTTACTGCTGCCAGGGCGAAGGCTCGACGTCGCTGCCCTGCGAGGACGCGTTTCCCCCGTGGAGCCTCATCCACTGCACCACGGACGATCTCGCGCCCGTGGGCTCCTTTCCCAGGGGAGCGGGGCGCTGGGGCCAGCTCGATCTCGCCGGCGAGGCCTACAAGGTCACGCGCGACGCAGCCGACGACGACCGCCCGCTCGTGCCGTGCGCCGATTGCTCCCGGCTGGACAACCACGCTGCCCTGCGCGTCACGCACGGCGGGAGCTTCGTCGCCGCCGGATATCGGCAGACGACGACCTATCGCGCACCCTACGAGACCAATGGCCGCCACTACTATGTATCGGCGATGTGCGCGCGCGACCTGCCAGGGCCGTGAGCCTCCGCGCGGCGCTGCGAACAGCCGCGATGCTGGCGCGGTCGCGAGGAGAGCTCTCGGAGTGACCCACGGCGAGCGGGCGCGCGTCCAGCGCGGAGATGGGTGCGACCCATCTTTTTGTCGGAGGCGCGTGCATCGGAGGCGGGGACCACCCAGCTCCTGTGTGGAGGCGCCAGCGCATCCGGACGAGTTCACGGCGTGTCGCCCGCCCCGGGCGGGGGGCCAGGATGGCGTCGGGCTCCCTCCTGCCTTCAGCGAACGCCTGGCGCTGGGTGGTCGAGCACCGCTGCGGGCGGCACCTCCATGGCCGGGATCAGCATGAAGCGCGGCGCTGCGCTCAACCCCATCGGGACAGAGGTCGGAGCGCTCAGGACCGACGTGGGGCGAGCGCGCTGGCGGCCCTTCCAAACTGAACGGTGGGCTAGGCCGGCGCGGCGCCGCGCTCCTCCGCCTCCGGCGGGCTCAGCGGGAGCTCCACCACGAACGTCGCGCCCGCGCCCGGCTTGCTCTCCACCCGGATGGATCCGCCGTGCGACGCCACGATCGAGCGTGCAATGAAGAGCCCCAGGCCGAGGCCGCCGAAGTTGCGCACCGACACCGCGCGCTCGAAGCGCTCGAAGATCCTGCTCTGATCGGCCTCCGCGATCCCGATCCCCTGATCCCGGACGACCAGCAGCGCGCGATCGGCCTGCCTCCGCACGCCGACGAGAATCGCCCTGCCTGCGCCGTACTTCATCGCGTTCGACAGGAGGTTGATGAGCACCTGCTCCATGCGAGACGGATCCCAGCGCCCGATCACAGGCTCGCCCAGCTCGAGCTGGACGCTGCAGCGGGCGTCGGCGAGCTGCTGGCTCATCCGCTCGACGACCTCGCGCGCCAGGGCCGCCAGATCGACCGGCGCGCGCGCGAGCGTCAGCCGCCCGGCGTTCAGCCGCGTGACGTCGAGCAGCTCGTCGACCAGGTGCACGAGCCGCGCGATCTGGCGATTGAGGACCTGAAGCGCGGCATGGATCCGCTCGGAGGCGAGCTCCGCGTGCTGGTAGCGACGCAAGAGCCGCTCGGCGCGCTGCGCCTGCAGCTGCAGCGAGGTCAGCGGGGTCTTGAGCTCGTGGGAGGCGACGACGAGGAACTCATCCCTCCGCGCGATGGCCTCCTGGGCCTCGGCGAACAGGCGGGCGTTGTCGAGGGCGAGCGCCGCACGGTACCCGAGCTCCTCGGCCAGCCGCAGGTCGGCAGGGTCGTAACGGCGCCCGGGCACGGTCGCCAGCAGGGTCATGGCTCCGAAGCACCGGTCGCGCGCGAGGAGAGGAACCCGGAGGAAGGCGTGAATGCCGAGCTGCCCGAGCAGGGGCGCGGCGCGGATGTCGCCCACCACGGGCCGTTCCGGCGACGCCGCCGCCAGGGGCCGCAGCGCGTCCATCACGGCGTCGGCCCGCTCGGCGGGCACGCCTGCGGAGACGGCGTGTCCCGGGGCGCCGCGGGCGAGGTCCACGTCGATGACGCACTGGTCGGCCAGCTCGGGCACCGCGAGCTCTGCCACGCTCTCGAGGGTCGCGTTGTAGCCGAGGGCCATCAGCTTGCGGCTCGCCCCGGCCAGGAAGCGCTCGGCCTGTTCGGTGGCCTTGAGCGCCTGCTCCGCTCGCCGCCGCTCGGCGTTCTCCTGCTCCAGCTCGGAATAGAGCGTGGCGTTTTCCAGCGAGATCGCCGACTGCGAGGCGAGCAGCTCGATGACGCTGAGCCGGCCGGGGGTGAAGGCGCCAGTGACGAGGTTGTTCTCCAGGTAGAGCAGGCCGATGAGCTGGGCCTCGCGCATGATCGGGACGCACAGCACCGATCTCGGGCGCTTGCGCCGGAAATACTCGTCCTCCATGAAGGGGTGCCGGGCGGCGGCGTCGTCGAGCAGCACGCGCTCGTGGCTCCGGCGGACGTAGTTGAGGACGGCCTCTGGCAGCGCGGCGGAAGGCGCCTCGTCCGCGCCGAGCAGCCGCACCGCGCCCTCCGGCGTCTCGATCGCCGCAGCCCACGGGCGATCCTCCCGGACCAGCAGGACGCACCCCTTCTCGGCGCCCGCGTGCTCGACCACGATGCGAAGCAGCATCTCGAGCAGGCGAGGGAGCTTGAGCTCGCCGGAGATGCTCTGCGAGGCCTTCACCACCGGCAGGACGTCGAACTGCTCGGCTCGCACGGCGAAGGTGACGGTGGGGGCGATCGGCTTGCGCGGGGCGAGGTGGGGATAGCGCTGATCGAGCTGCTCCACCTTGGCGTGAGCGCCCCACGTGAAGTAGCCGGCCCGGGCCTTTTGCAGGTAGCTGTCGGCGGGCGTCGCGAGGCCGCGCGCGCGGTAGAACGCCGCGGCGAGCTCGCAGGCGATGGCCTCGTGCTGGACGAAGCCGCCCTCCCGCGCCGCCGCGATGGCCTGCTCGTAGAGCCCGATGGCCTCCAGGTCCTGGCCGCGGAGCCGGGCGATCTCGGCGCGGACCAGGGCGTGCTTGTGGAGGAAGTTGTCGGGGCCGTTCCTGGCCCACTCGCCGAGCTGTCGCTCGCACTCGAGGAGCTGCTCGGGGAGCGCACGCAGCGGGGAATCCCGCTCCGCGTGCGGCGCGTCGGCGAGCGCCGCGAGCGAGAGCGCGAGATAGTAGAAGTCCTCGGCGATGAGCGCGTAGGGCTCGCTCCTGAAGGGGTTCTCGACCATCACGCAGGTCGCCGCCGCGGACGCCTCCCTGGGAGAGCCGAGCACGAAGAGCACCTGGGCCTTCAAGCCATAATAGACGCTGCGAATGCGCTGCAGACTCCCCTCCTCCAGCCGCGCCTCGAAGGCTGGCGGATCCAGCTCGGACCCGTCCAGCATCGAGAAGAGGATCGGCCTCCCCCGCAGCGTCTGGATCATGGCGTGGGCGCCGAGGAGGGCGCTGTGCACCAACGCGTGACCGGCCCTGCGCGCGACGCCGAGGCGCTCTTCGACCTCGCGGAGCACGTCCTCCAGCGGCTCGCCGGCGAGCAGCGGGAACAGCGCGGACCAGAGGCAATTGAAGCACGCCATGTTCAGATCACCGGCCTCGACCGCGGCGCTGAAGCCGGCGCGCGCGTACGGAGCTGCCTCTCGGTAGTGGCGTGTCCAGAACACGACATGCTGTCCGAAGGCCGTGAACACCACCGATTTCGTGGTGAGGAGACCGCTCCTGTCTGCCAGGTCGCAGCCGAGCTTGCCGAACCGATAGGCCTCCTGGTATCGCCCGAACCTCGGGCCGATCACCCTCGCGAAGGCGGCGAGCGCGTACGCGGAGCTCTCGGTTTTGCCGTGGCGCAGGCTGAGCTGGACCATGCGCAGGACGATGAGAAAGTGCAGGTTCGGGTTCACGAAGAGCGCAGGGAGGGACAGCCCCTGCAGCACGCCCATCGTGAGCTTCATCTCCGGGTGCGTCATGGGGGGCAGATGGATCAGGTCCTCGATCGCCCGATCGCCCAGGGCCTGCCAGACGCCCTCGGTCTCCTCGTCGATCTGTGCGTCGGTGGGCTGGAGCGGCAGCTCGATGTCGCAGGCGCGGAGCCACGCGAGCCCGATCTCCAGCGCGCGGTTGCATCGCCCGCGGGTCTGGTAGAAGGCGAGGGCGAGCTCGACGGCGGCGGCCGTCTCGCGCCGGGTCCGCGCGCGCTCCATGAGCTCTTGCAGGAGCCGCTCGGCCTCGTCGATGCCGCCGGTGATGTACGCGGCGCGCGCGCGCTCGAGCGTCAGGTCGTAGGTCAGCTCGTGCTGCGTCTCCCAAGAGTCCGGCGCGAGCAGGGCGAGGCCCGCGGCGAAGAGCGCGGCGGCGGACTGGAAGGCCGCGGCGGCCTTGGCCTTCCTGCCGGCGCGGAGGTTCAGCGCGGCGACCTCGTCCCGCTCCGCCTGGGAGTGGATGAGCGCGGCGCCGCGGTCGAGGTGGCCGACGACGTCGAAGAGCGCCTCGTCGCGCTCGTCCGCGCGCTGCGCCCTGAGGAGCAGCCGCCCGATCCGGAGGTGCATCTCGGTGAGCCGTCCCTCCGGGATGAGCGAATAAGCGGCCTGCTGCACCCGGTCATGGAGGAATCGATAGGCCGAGCCCCGGCGGAGCAGCAGCCCCTCGCCCACGGCCTCCTCGAGCGCGTCGCGGAGCTCCGCCGCTGGACGGCTCGCGACGATCGCGAGGGCGTCGAGGTCCAGGCTGCTGCCGAGGCAAGCGGCGAGCGTGAGCGCGTCCCGCGTTGGGACCGAGAGCCGCTTCAGCTTGGCCGCCATGAGCTCGACGACGTTGTCGGCGAACCCCTTGTCGCGGATCGCGGCGATGTCCCACCGCCATGCCCTCTCGTCTGCGTCAAAGGCGATAATCCCCTCCTGGTGCAGCGCGATCAGGAGCTGGAACACGAAGAACGGGTTGCCGCCGGTCATCTCGTAGACGAGCCGCGAGAGCGGCTCGACCTGCTCTTCGGGCGCGTGGATCGCCTCGGCGACGAGCGCCCCGACGTGGGCGGCCGAGAGCGGATCGAGCGCGAGCTCGGAGACGACGGCGCCGCGCTTCCGCGCCTCGGCCAGCGTGAGCCGCAGCGGGTGCGCAGGGCCGACCTCGTTGTCGCGGTAGGCGCCGATCAGCAGCAGGTGCTCGGACCCGGCGTAGGTGGCGAGCTGTTCGAGCAGGAGGAGGCTGGCCGCGTCGGCCCACTGCAGATCGTCGAGGAAGAGCGCCACGGGGTGTTCCTTCCGGGCGCACGCCGCGACGAAGCGCTGGAGCGTCGCGAGCAGCCGGCCCTGGGCCTCGGCGGGCGGGAGCTCGGGCACGGGCGGCTGGGGGCCGAGGAGCAGCTCGAGCTCGGGGAGCACGTCGGCGAGCAGCCTCCCATTTGGGCCGAGGGCCTCCCGGAAGCGCTGTCTCCAGCGCTCGACCTGCTCCTCGCTCGCGCCCAGGATCTCCTGCAAAAGCGCCCGGAACGCCTGAAGGAAAGCACGGTAGGGGAGGTCCCTCGCGGTTTGATCGAACTTGCCGGAGAGGAAGAACCCCCGCTCCCTCACGATCGGCCGGTGCAGCTCGGCGACGAGCGACGACTTGCCGATGCCCGAGTACCCCGACACGAGGACGAGCTCTGGCCGGCCCTCTGCCACCACCCGCTCGAACACGGCGAGGAGCGCCGCCACCTCGCGCTCCCGCCCGTACAGCCGCTGCGGGATCTGGAACCGGTCCGAGACGTCGCGCGCACCGAGCGCGAAGGGCGGAATGGCGCCGCTCGTCCGCCACCTCGCGAAGGCCTCGTCCAGATCGTGCCACAGGCCGGCCGCGCTCTGGTAACGCTCCTCGGCGGCCTTGGAGAGCAGCTTGAGCACGGCCTGCGACACGAGCGGAGGAATCGAAGGGACGAGCGCGTGCGGCGGGACCGGCTTCTGCGCGATATGGCAATAGACCCACTCAACAGGATCGCTGGCCTGGAACGGCAGGGTGCCCGTCAGCATCTCGTAGAGGACGACGCCCAGGGAGTAGAGATCGGTCCGCTGGTCGATCCAGCGGTTCATCCGGCCCGTCTGCTCCGGGGCCATGTACGCGAGCGTCCCCTCGATGAGCCCGACGTGCTCGAGGTGCTGGAGCTCGCGGGGTATCCAGGACGCAATCCCCAGGTCGGTGATCTTCACCTGGCCGGTGGCGGGGTGGAGGAGCAGGTTCTGGGGCTTGATGTCCTTGTGGACGACGCCGTGTCGATGCAGCCCGGCGATCGCCTCGACCAGGCGGACGGCGAGGGGGAAGAAGCGCTCGAGCGATATCGGCCCATCGATGAGCCGATCGAGCGACACGCCGCCGAAATCCTCCAGCACCAGCGCCGGCTGATCGCCGAGCACCTCGAGCGCATAGGGCTTGACGACGGCCGCGGCCTCGAGCGCCCGGGCGATCTCGTATTCGTGACGCAGTCGCTCGCGGGCATGGGGGCTCGCGTGATCGCGCCGGAGGACCTTGAGCACCACGGGATGGCCGTCGCGCTCGCGTACACCTCGGTAAAGAAGGGTGTCTGACCCCTCGCAGAGGACCTCGATGATGGCGTAACGGGACGACGCCCCGGGATCGGAGCAGATGGGAATGGTGGTGTCCACAGGAGCCTGCTACGGGAATGTGCGACGCATGCTGCCATGATCGGCGCGCATGGCCACCGCTTTGAGCGGCGAGGCGCCGGACATCAACCGTCCTCCTCCGCGAACCCCCAGCGCGCGCTGCGCCCCGCCCGGGGGCCATCCTGTTGATGACATCATGGCAGGACCTGCTCCACACGCTGGCTCGCGAACGCCGTCGCCGTCCACCGCCCGACCGATCTCTCGTGCAGCAGCGCGCGGCAGCGCTCGATCGTCGCCTTCGTGGACGGTGCCCCGTCCATCGCCCGGAGGTGCTGGCCGACCTCCGGCGCTCGCGCCGGGGGAGCGCCCGTTCCGCGACGCCATGTCGCACAACCAGAGCGGCGGCGCTCGCACCTAAGGGCTCAAATGGCCACGCGACCGCCTCGACCGCTGCGGCCGCGAACGAGGACAAACCCATCGTGTGCGCGACATGGCTCGAGCTGTTCGCGTTTTGCGCGTGGGACGGCGGGCGCCTGCCGACCCAGTGCCGTGCGCCGATTGCTCCCGGCTAGACAACCACGCTGCCCTGCGCGTCACGCACGGCGGGAGCTTCGTCGCCGCCGGATACCGGCAGACGACGACCTACCGCGCACCCTACGAGACCAGTGGTCGCCACTACTATGGTTCGGCGATGTGCGCGCGCGACCTGCCAGGGCCGTGAGCCTCCGCGCGGCCCTCGCCGGCAGCGTCGCGGAGGGCTTACGTTCCTATTTCAAGGCAGTGCTAGCAAAGATCGAGGCGATGCATTCGAGGCTGCTGGTGAGCAGCTCGATCTGTTCAGGGGGGTATGGCGGCAGACGATGCCCAAGTTGCCGATGAAGCTGCAATGGTGCTTGAGATGGATCCGGAGCTCGCTCCTCTGCCCGCGTGCGCGCGGCTCGCCACCTTCAAGCGCTCTCGCGAAACACCTTGATGAGCGCGGCTGACGACTCCGCCCCGTGGCCCGCGGCAACTCCCTTCCTGAAGAGCGCCGCGGCGAACGCCGGGAGCTCGGCGTTGATCCGCGCTTCCCGCGCGTGCCGCTGGATGAGCTCGACGGCCTGCGCGCAGATCTCCAGCGTGGCCTCCTCTGCCTCGTACGCTCCGGACTGGATGGAGTCCGCGTCGTGCTTGACCATCCCACCGATGGCCGGAGCGACGACGGCGGCCATGGCCCCGAAGTCGGCCACGCGGATCCCTTCGGCCTCGCAGATGCGGGCGCCGTGGTAGAAGCCGAGGAGCCCCGCGAACAGGTGCGACAGGAACGCCAGGTCCATGGCCGCTGCCCAGCCGACCTTCTCCCCGAGGTAGCTCACGGCCCCGGCCGTGCTCTCGAGCAGCGGCTTGCTCTTCTCGTAAGCCGAGCCCGAGCCCGAGACGAGGATGCTGCTCTCCGGCTTCCCCATCTGGCTCGGGGTGGCCAGGATGGCGCCGTCGAGGTAGTCGATGCCGCGCTGCTTCGCCCACGCTTCGAGGGTACGCGCGTCCTCGGGGCTGCCCGTGCTGAGCTGGACGAGCACCTTGCCGGCGAGGGAGGAGACCACGTCGCGCCCCTCCAGCACGCCGTACGTCGCGCGGTAGTCGGTGATGCAGGTGATCACGATCTCGCTCGCCTGCGCCGCTGCGGCCGCGCTCGGGGCCAGCACCGCTCCCTCCGCGACGAGCGGCGCGGCCTTCGCGATCGAGCGGTTCCAGACGGTGACGCGAGAGCCGCTGCGGAGCAATTCCCGAGCGAGCGCGGTGCCCATGAGACCCAGACCGATGACCGTGACTTCACGCATGTGAGCTCCTTCGTTTGCGGCCCGTCTGCCGATGACGGGCGCCCCTTCGTGCCCGCCAAGGTGGGGGCCTGCGACCCGGGCCGTCGCGCACGATCGGACGCCCGGAGAGCACGTTCGGACGGCGGCGAGCGCGGAGCCGCCCCGTGGCGCGCCGCTCGGCGGCGGTGGATACTGGCGGGGATGCAGGTCATCGGACAGACCCGAGCTCCCATCCGACTGGAGCCGCCCGCGGGCGCGCCGCGCCCATACGTCGGGGTACATGTCGGCGTTCACTCGACCCAGCCTGGCGTGATCGCGCTCGAGGCCTCGCAGGATCATCGGGTGAAGATCCATGCGGGCGCGCCGGTACGCGGGGCCTGCCGCGCCGATCGGTTCGTCTACACGCGCGGCGACGTGGACCTGATCCCCGCCGGAGCCTCGGACGTCTGGCAGGAGGACGACGCGGGCACCTCGCTCATCCTGTCGCTGTCCCCTTCGCTGCTGCGCCGGGTCGCAGCGGACATAGGGCTCGATCCCGACAAAGCCGGCCTGGAGCCGCGCCACCAGATCAAGGACCCGCAGATCGAGCACATCGCCTGGGCGCTCGACGCCGAGCGCAGGGCCGGCGATCCGACCGGGCTTCTCTACAGGGAGAGCCTCGGCGTCGCGCTCGCCGCGCACCTGCTCGGCCGTTACAAGGCGCCGGGCCGCCTGCGGCGAGGGTTGTCTGCGCCGCAGCTACGGCGCGTGACGGCGTACATCGAGGAGCACCTCGATCACGACCTGTCGCTCGATCGGCTGGCCGGCGTCGCCGGGGTCAGCGCGTCCCACCTCAAGACGCTGTTCAAGCGGTCGACCGGCGTGCCGGTGCACGAGTACGTGATCCAGCGCCGGGTGGAGCGCGCGAAGGCGCTGCTCCTGCGCGGCGACCTGCCCGCCAGCCAGGTGGCGATCGAAGCCGGGTTCGCGCACCAGAGCCACATGGCGAGGTGCATGCGCCGCGTCCTCGGCGTGACGCCGGCAAAGGTGGCGGCCAGCGCGCGCTGACGTGGGGATGCAGTGGTACCAGTACAGCCCTTGGCGATAGAGAGAGTGCCTTCGCCTCTCGCGGGGCGGCTCTGTGCGCTGTTCGTGCGTGATGCCGCGCTCAGCCTTGTGGACCGCGCTTGACGCCGACGGCGTCGAGCGCGCAGAGTTCGTCTCCGCCGAAGACGTTGGAGCGCGTG
This sequence comes from Sorangium sp. So ce363, assembly GCF_051520435.1. Taxonomy (NCBI): domain Bacteria; kingdom Pseudomonadati; phylum Myxococcota; order Polyangiales; family Polyangiaceae; genus Sorangium; species Sorangium sp. So ce363. The sequence continues at coordinate 12,185,142 of NZ_CP150333.1, forward strand.
AGGAAGCGCATCCCCTCCGGCGACTCGATCGAGAAGCCGGCCCCGCGGCCCGGGACGGCGTCGATCACGAGCTGCGTGTGTCTCCACAGCTCGAACTGCGCGCCGCCGATGTACACGGGGCAGCCCTCGATCTCGCCGAGCAGCACGTCCCGCTCGCCGACCTTGAACTCGCCACGCGGATAACACATCGGGGCGCTGCCGTCGCAGCAGCCCCCCGACTGGTGGAACATCAGCGGGCCGTGGCGCGCGGCGAGCCGCCGGATGAGGGCAGCGGCCGCCTCCGTGGCCACGACGCGCGGCGGGGCCGGGGCTTCCATCAGAAGAACCCCAGCGCCTTCGGGCTGTAGCTGACGAGCAGGCTCTTCGTCTGCTGGTAATGCGAGAGCATCATCTTGTGCGTCTCGCGCCCGATGCCCGACTGCTTGTACCCGCCGAACGCCGCGTGGGCCGGATAGAGATGGTAGCAGTTCGTCCACACGCGGCCCGCCTGGATCGCGCGGCCCATGCGATACGCCCGGTTGATGTCGCGGGTCCACACGCCCGCGCCGAGGCCGTACAGCGTGTCGTTCGCGATCGACAGCGCCTCCTCCTCGTCCTTGAACTTCGTCACGCTCACGACCGGACCGAAGATCTCCTCCTGGAAGACGCGCATCCGGTTCGTGCCCTCGAAGATCGTCGGCGCGACGTAATACCCGTGGTCGAGATCACCGCCGAGCCGGACGCGCTCGCCGCCGATCAGACACTTCGCTCCCTCCTTCTTGCCGATGTCGATGTAGGAAAGGATCTTCTCGAGCTGATCATTCGAGGCCTGCGCGCCGATCATCGTCGCCGGATCGAGCGGGTCGCCCTGCTTGATCCTCCTCGTCCGCTCCACGGCGCGCTCGAGGAACTGGCCGTAGATCTTCTCGCTCACGAGCGCGCGCGAGGGGCAGGTGCAGACCTCGCCCTGGTTCAGGGCGAACATGGCGAACCCTTCGAGCACCTTGTCGGCGAAATCGTCGTTCTCCGCAAAGACGTCCTCGAAGAAGACGTTCGGCGACTTGCCGCCGAGCTCCAGCGTGACCGGGATCAGGTTCTCGGAGGCATATTGCATGATGAGCCGGCCCGTCGTGGTCTCGCCGGTGAAGGCGACCTTCGCGATGCGCGGGCTCGACGCGAGGGGTTTGCCGGCCTCGAAGCCGAAGCCGTTCACGATGTTCACCACGCCCGGCGGGAGGAGATCGCCGACGAGCTCGGCCCAGAGCAGGATCGTGGCCGGCGTCTGCTCGGCGGGCTTGAGGACCACACAGTTGCCGGCGGCGAGCGCGGGCGCGAGCTTCCATGCGGCCATGAGCAGCGGGAAGTTCCAGGGGATGATCTGCCCGACGACGCCGAGCGGCTCGGAGAAATGGTAGGCGACGGTGGTGTCGTCGAGCTGGCCGAGCGTGCCCTCGGCGCCACGGATGCAGCTCGCGAAATAGCGGAAATGATCGATGGCGAGCGGCAGGTCGGCGGCGAGCGTCTCGCGCACGGGTTTGCCGTTCTCCCAGGTCTCGGCGACTGCGAGCTTCTCTACGTTCTGCTCCATCCGGTCGGCGATCTTGTTCAGGATGCTCGCGCGCTCGGCCGGCGAGGTTCGACCCCAGGCGGCGCGCGCGGCGTGCGCGGCGTCGAGCGCCTTGTCGATGTCCTCGGCGAAGGAGCGCGGGATCTCGCAGAAGGGCCGGCCGGTCACGGGGGAGATGTCCTCGAAATGCTCCCCCTTCACCGGGGCGACCCACTCACCGCCGATGTAGTTGCCGTAGCGCGACTTGAACGAGACCTTGGAGCCCTCTTGGTTGGGCGGCACGTAGACCATCGCGATTCCCTCCTCGCGTCGTTCTCGCCCCCCGACGTGTCCCCCCGCGGGCCGCCTCGGAGGCGAGCGAGGAGCAAACTCGATGGGATACTCCCTGTCAAGGGCGGCCCCTGCGGTAGAGCGTCGGGGGTGTCGGAGCTTCTGTCCAAGGACCGATCCTCGACGAGGCGCGCAAGAGCCGTCTCGACCTGTACCAGCGCGCCGAGCGGACGAAGACCGTCGCGATCCTCCGCGAGCTGAGCTCGGGTCGGGCCATCTCGGCGTTCCCGGTCGATGCCTATCGCGACTGCGGGAGGTCGGGCCGGAGAGCGAGCGGCAATGACGCCAAGAAACCAGCAAAATAAATAGGAGAGGAAATGCGGGGACAGCCCTGAGCAGCGCCGGCGCCGCGATCCGCCCTCAGGGGCAGCCGTTGGCCGCGCCCGGGGTCGCCGGCGCGGGCGCGATGAACGCGCCCGTCCCGTTGGGGCAGCGGCTCGCCGTATCGACGTGGCCTGTCCAGCTGTGCTCGTCGATCACGACGCCGCCAGGCGTGTACAGGATGGCCGAGTCCCCTGAGCCGAGCCCGAAGGTGAGCCTGAGCGGCTCCCCGCTGCTCTCTCCGCGGATCAGCAGGTATCCCCCCGCAGGCACCACCGTGCCCGCGGGCAGCACGAGCTCGTGCGATGGATCGCTGTCCGTGAGCCGATAGCCGCCGACATCGACATTCGATGCGCCACGGTTGTGGAGCTCGACGAAGTCCTCGCCGGCCGAGCGCACCTCGTTGATGACCAGGGTCTCTCCACCTGGATCGCCCGGCTCCTCGGGATCGCCTGGCTCCTCCGGCTCCCCGTCTCCGCCCTGGACGCCCAGCATCGACGCGTCGAGACGGACGAAGAAGCTCATCGCCTCGCCGCCGTCGTTGTCGTTCGTGACCCACAGGCCGCCGGCGCCGAGCGCCAGCCCCTCGATCTTCTCCTGATCGAAGCGGAACGGGTGCTCCAGGAGATCGCAGGCGAGCGCCTTGTCCACCGGATCCACGATGTCGTTCGGTGTGCCGCTCGACAGCGCGAAGGTGCGGATCGTCTTGTTCCCCGCCTCGCCTGCCCAGCCCTGATCGCGCTCGACCACCGCGAACGTGTCGCCGCCCACGTGAATGAGCTCGCTCAGGAACGTGTTGCCACGGGGTCCGCCGGGGTTCGCGTCGAGCGGGTAGAAATACCAGCTCCAGGCTCCTGTATCGACGTCGTACTCGCCGATGCGGGTGTTCTGGCCCTCCGTCGTGAGCCCGCGCTGCATGGCCACATAGACCTTGAGGCCGCCTGAAGCAGACGGCGCGCCGTCGACCACGGCGATGCCCTCGAAGCCGTTGGCGCGCACCGTCGACCAGTCGATCGCGTTCGCGTCGCCGCCGCACGGGAGGTCAACGATGCCTCCGTCGCCGTAGCCGGGGTCGAGCTGGCCGCGCTCGTTGAAAAACAGGAGTCGATTGCTGAGCACCGAGCCCACGCAGCTCGCGCTGCCGCCGTTGCCGGCGAACCCCTCGCTGGCGAGGACATAACCGCCCTCGGGGTTCACCGAGATGCCCTCGGGATCGTAGCCCAGGAGCTCGGCGCCGGCGCTGTCCTTCAGGATCAGCTCCCGGACGAGCTGCATCCGCCGCTCCCCGTGATCGGGCCAGAACGACCAGATGCGCTGGCGCGCGAAGGCGTTGTCGGGCGTCGCGAGCAGGAAGCCGGTGGCCGGCTCGTACGCGAGGGCGCCGAGCGCGCCAAAGCCCAGGCCTCCCGAGCGGGCATCGTAGACGTCGGGGCCGTGGCCGACCTCGGCCGGATCCGTGACCGAGCGATACAGCCAGATGCCGCCGCCCACGCCGTCGTCGCCCTCGCCGCTGACCGCCACGAGGTTGCGCGACGGGATCGCGACCGCGCCCTCGGGCCGCATCGGGGCGCCGAGCAGCTGCTTCAGCACCGGCGCCGCGGGGGCGCTCACGTCGACGACGAGCAGCGTCGCGTTGCGCTCGCCCAGCAAGAAGGCGTAGTCGGTGCCGCCGAACACCCCGGTCGCGCAGCCCTCGAGCTCGATGCCCCGGTCGCCCGAGCGCCCTTCCGGGTAGGCGCCGGCGCGCGCCGCGAGCCGCTCGACGGCGTCGCCGCTGTCATAGACGCGGGCGCCGTCGAGGTCGAAGACCGAGAATCCCCGGCCGCCCGACCACAGGCCGGCGGCTGTCGCCTCGTTCGGTGTGTCTCCCTCGTTGGCCGTCACGAAGTGCCGGCCATCCGCGAGCAGACACACCGAGTCCGGCTCGAGCAGCCCGGTGAAGCCCGAGCTCGCGAGCTCGATCTCGCCGTTCGACGCGAGATCGGCGCGAGCGTGCGTGGACGTGCCGGCCTCGATATAACGGGTGACCGTCGCGGAGGCGATGTCGATGACCGCGATGAGGTTGTTCTCCTGAAGCGACACGATCGCTGTCTTGCTGTCTTTGGTGATGTCGACGTACTCCGGCTGCGGATCGCCCGGGATGTTGCCGACTCCGGGCGCGAGCGCGATCGTGGCCACGGTCGACGCCGAGGGGTTGCCCTCATCGATGGTGACGATCTGGACGCTTCCGGGGCGCGCCTGGGCGACCGCGTTGTCATCGGCGTTCTCCTCGTCCTCGATGGCGACCACCACCCGGGCGCCGTCCGGCGTGATCTTGAGGCTGTCCGGGCCGACGCCGACCGCCACCGAGCCGGCGATCGCCCGGGTCGCCAGGTCGATGAAGACCAGGGCGCCGGGATCGGCGTTGTGGATCGGATCCGTCGTGTCCTTCACCGCCGCGATCGCATACCGGCCATCCGGCGTGATCGCGACCGTGGTGGCCTCACCGTTGCCATTGCTCACCGCGCCGGCGATGTCGACCGTGCCGAGGAGCGCGGGGCTCCTCGGGTCGGAGATGTCCACGAACCCCACGGTGTGCGTGACGCTGCTCGTGTAAGCCAGCACGTTGCCGTCCGGAGAGGCGGCCACGATCTCGGCGATTGGCCCGCCGGGGGCCGTGTATTTGGCCACGAGCTGGAACCCCGCGACGCCGCGCCCGCCGTCCTCGCCGTGGCAGACATAGGCGGTGTCGGAGATCTCGCCTTCATCGAGCACGCCATCGTCGTCGGCGTCGAGCCCGCTGGTCACCTTCTGCCCGCCATTCGCGCAGTTCGGTCCGCTCGGCTCGGGCGCGATGTCGATGAGCACCTGCTGGGCGTCGTCGCCATCAGCGCCGTCGTTGCCATCGGCGCCGTCAGCGCCGTCAGCGCCGTCCTCGCCGTCAGCGCCGTCCTCGCCGTCAGTGCCGTTGGCGCCATTGGCGCCGTCGTCGCCAGGCTCGCCCTTGGGACCATCCGCTCCCGCCTTGCCGTCGAGCCCGTTGCACACGTAGGTGGTCGCCTCGACCTCTCCCTCATCGATCTGGCCGTTGTCGTTGAGGTCGCGGCCGGAGTCGACCCGGGTGCCGCCGTTCTCGCAGCGATCGCCGGCCGGCTCGTCGCTGAAGCCCAGGATGGCGCCGCCCCTCTGGCCACCGCCCGGTACCTCGCTTCCATCGTCGGAACACCCCGAAAGCGCCAGCGCCGCGGCGCCGAGGCCGATCCAGGTAAGACTGCGCAGCATCACGTCACGTTCTCCTTGCTGAAGCCGCCCACAGTGCCCGAGGCGATCGCTGGCGACGCGACAGCTGCTTGAAAATTTTATTGCAAATACATGTACTTCGGTGCTCCCGGCCGGGAGCGGCCGCCGGTGGCGCTGTGGCAAACTGCCCCGCTGCACGGGGCCTTGCGGCATGAACTCCGGCGGCCCGCGAGTGCTAGAGTTGCGCCATCCATGCTCGACAAGCTCGACATCGCCCGCGCCCTCCGCGAGACGGGCACGCTCCTCCTGATCAAGGGGGAGAACCCGTTCAGAGCGCGCGCTTACGAGACGGGGGCCGAGGCGCTGGAGCAGCTCACGGACGACCTCGGCGCGCTCGTCCGGGGCAAGAAGCTCACCGGCATCAAGGGCATCGGCCCGGCGCTCGCCGCCCAGATTGCCGAGCTCTACCAGACGGGGCGCTCCGGGCAGCTCGAGGAGCTCCGCGCCGAGCTCCCCAGCGGCGTGCTGGAGCTCGCCCAGGTGCCGGGCATGAGCCTCAAGCGGATGAAGGCGCTCCACGAGGCGCTCGGCATCGGCAGCGTGGAGGAGCTGAAGCGGGCCTGTCTCGCCGGGAAGGTCCGGGCGGTGAAGGGCTTCGGGGCAAAGACCGAGGCGAGCCTGCTCGAGGGGATAGCCCGCTACGAGGCGCGCGACGAGCGCGTCCTGCTCGTCGACGCGCTCGAGGCGGCCGAGCCGCTCCTCGCCCACGTGCGCGGCTGCGAGGCGACCGAGCAGGCCGATCTCGCGGGCTCGATCCGGCGCTGGGAAGAGACGGTGACGGCCATCGACCTCGTGGCCGCGGCGGACGACGCCGCGCAGGTGATCGACTGCTTCGTCCGGTCCCCGCAGGTCGCCGAGGTCGAGGAGCGCGGCGACGCGCGTTGCAGGGTGAGGCTCTCGGGCGGCCTGCGCGGCGAGCTCCTCTGCGTGCCGCCCCGGGACTACGCGGCCGCGCTTCACCACCGGACGGGGGCGCCCGACTACCTCTCGGCGCTCGGCGCGCTCGCGCGCGAGCTGGGGCTCACGCTCGACGAGAGAGGGCTCTCGCGGGGCAAGAAACGCCTCTCCGTGAAGACGGAAGAGGATCTCTACGAGCACCTCGGCGTCCCGTACATCGCGCCCGAGCTCCGCGAGAGCGCGGAGGACATCGTCGCTGCCGTGGAGCGCGCCGCGCGGGCGGGCCGCGCGGGCGAGCTCGTCGAGGAGGGCGATATCCAGGGGATGGTGCACTGCCACACGGTGTACTCGGACGGCAAGAACACGATCGAGGAGATGGCCCTGGAGGCCGAGGCGATGGGGATGAAATACATCACCATCACCGATCACTCGCCCGCCGCCCATTACGCGAACGGCGTCGGCCTCGACCGGCTGAAGCAGCAGTGGGACGAGATCGCCCGCGTCCAGGAGCGCGTGAGCGTGAAGCTCCTCCGAGGCACCGAGTCGGATATCCTCGAGTCGGGGAGGCTCGATTATCCGGACGCGATCCTGGAGCAGCTCGACGTGGTCATCGCGAGCATCCACTCGCGCATGAAGATGGACGCGGACCAGATGACGCGCAGGCTCGTCAGCGCCATGCGGCTGCCGGTCTTCAAGATCTGGGGGCACGCGCTCGGCCGGCTCATCCAGCGGCGCGAGCCGTTCGCGTGCCGCGTCGAGGAGGTACTCGACGCCGTGGCCGAGTCGAGGGCGGCCGTCGAGGTGAACGGGGACCCGTACCGCCTCGACATGGAGCCCCGGTGGATCAAGGAGGCGCGCAAGCGCGGTATCCGCTTCGTGATCTCGACGGACGCACACTCGACGAGCGCGCTCCACAACCTGCGGTTCGGCGTGGGGACCGCGCGGCGAGGCGGCCTCCGCCGGGGCGAGGTGCTGAACGCGCTCGGCCCGGCCGCGTTCCAGAAGGCGGTCCGGCCCGCCTGATCGCGTCCCTGATCGCGCCTCTGAGCGTGGCAGCGTGCGGCCCGGACGCCGCAAAGGCCGCTTCGGTCCAGAGGTCGGCCGTCCGCGGCAACCCCGCGCGGCCCACGCCACCCACGCGACGCGCGTGACGCGCGCGTCATCGCTGGCAGCACCTCGACAGACGGTGCGCGTCGTGTGACCGTTGAGCTGTCATGCCAATGCCCCTGCCGACCCCTGCGCCCGCAGAGAACATCGTCGCTCTCATCGGGCACACCCCGATGATCCAGGTGACTCAGCTCGACGCCGGCCCGTGCGAGCTCTTCCTCAAGATGGAGAGCCAGAACCCGGGCGGCAGCATCAAGGATCGCATCGGCCTGTCGATGATCGAGGCGGCCGAGCGCGCCGGCCAGCTCGGGGGCGAGCGGCGCCACGTGGTCGAGGCGACGGCGGGCAACACCGGGCTCGGCCTGGCGCTCGTCGCGGCGCAGAAGGGCTACCGGCTCACGCTCGTGATCCCGGACAAGATGAGCCAGGAGAAGGTGTTCCACCTGAAGGCGCTCGGCGCGCAGGTGGTGATGACGCGCTCCGACGTCGAGAAGGGCCACCCGAGCTATTACCAGGACCTGGCCGCCCGCATCGCGCGCGAGGAGGGCGCGTTCTACGTGAACCAGTTCGAGAACCCGGCGAACGCGCTCGCCCACGAGACCGGGACCGGCCCCGAGATCGACGCGCAGCTCGATCGAAGGATCGACGCGATGGTGTGCGGCGTCGGCTCCGGCGGCACCATGACAGGGCTCTCGCGCTACTTCGCCAAGGCGCAGCCGCGCTGCGAGATGGTGCTCGCCGATCCGGAGGGCTCGGTGCTGGCGGGCTACGTCAAGACCGGCAAGCTCGGCAAGGCGGGCTCATGGCTCGTGGAGGGCATCGGCGAGGACTTCCTCCCCTCGATCCTCGACCTCTCCCGCGTCAAGCTCGCTTATACGATCTCCGACCGGGAGAGCCTGGAGACGGCGCGGCTGCTGCTCTCCAGGACGGGCATCCTCGCCGGCTCGTCGTCCGGGACGCTGCTCGCGGCGGCCCTGCGTTATTGCCGCGAGCAGTCGTCGCCGAAGCGCGTCTGCACCCTCGTCTGCGACAGCGGCAACAAGTACCTGTCGAAGATGTACAACGATTTCTGGATGGCCGATCAGGGCTTCACCGACCGCGCGCCGACAGGGGATCTGCGCGACGTGATCACGCGCCGCCACGCCGACAGGGCGGTGGTCACGGTGCAGCGGTCGGACGCGCTCCTCGTGGCCTATGCGAGGATGAAGCTCTACGACGTGTCGCAGCTGCCCGTCCTGGAGGACGGCAAGATCATCGGCATCCTGGACGAGTCCGACCTCCTCCTCGCGGCCGTCGACGACGTGACGCGCTTCCGCCAGTCGGTCGAGGCCGCGATGACGACGCGGCTCCGGACGGTCGACGTGCGGACGCCGATCCGGGAGCTCCTTCCGATGTTCGACGCCGGGCTCGTGCCGATCGTGACCGATGGTGACGAGTTCGTCGGGCTGGTCACCCGCATCGACCTGATCAACTACCTGCGACGCCGGGTGAAGCTGCACGAGGTGTGAGCCGGCCCGGCGCGAGGGCCCGGCCTCCACCTTGTGGCGGCAGTGGGCTTGTGGTGACATGTGCGCCATGCAAAAGGTGCAGGGAACCGGCGTGGTCAGCTTCTTTCATGCGGGCGTCAGGGGGGCCGCGGCGTACACGCTGTGCTCGGCGGCGTTCGCCCTCTCGGCGTGCGCGCCCGCTGCGGCGTCGCCGCCCGCCGCGGCGCCGCCGTCCGCGCCGCAGGCCGCGCCCGCGGTCCTCGACATCGCCGCGGCGCGGGTGGTCGATCTGACGCACCCGATCACGCCGGAGATGCCGCTGTATCCTGGCAGCAAGCCGTATGCATCGGAGACGGTCCGCACCGTCGAGAAGGACTCGTACTACCTCAACCGGTTCTCGATGGACGAGCACGCGGGCACGCACGTGGACGCGCCGGCGCACTTCAAGGCCGGAACGCCGACGGTCGAGCAGATCGCGCCGGAGCAGCTCGTGGGGCCGGCGGCGGTCGTGGACGTGACGGCGAAGGTCGCGGCGAGCCCCGACCACCAGGTCACCGTGGACGATCTCCGGGGCTGGGAGGCGCGGCACGGGGCGCTCGGCGCGAGGCACATCGTGCTGATCCGGACGGGGTGGGGGGCCCGCTGGTCCGAGCCGGCGAAGTTCCTGAACCAGGACGCGAAGGGCGTGATGCACTTTCCCGGGGTCTCCGTGGAGGCGAGCCGCTACCTGAGCGAGCGCGGCGTGCGGTGCGTGGGCATCGACACGCTGTCGACCGATCCGGGGCCGAGCCAGACGTTCGATCAGCACAAGGCGTTCCTCGGCGCGGGCGGCTACCACATCGAGAACCTGGCCAACCTGGAGCAGCTCCCCGAGGCCGGGGCGGTCGTGGTGGTGGCGCCGCTCCCGCTCTCGCGCGGCAGCGGCGCGCCCGCCCGGGTGCTGGCGCTGGTGCCGGCCGCCGGCAAGCCGTCGAGGTAGCGCGGTGCTGGAGCCGCGTCGCTCTGGTTCGTCGCTGATCGCGTGTTAGGGAGTGCTGAGCTGCCCGGTCCCCATGGACGCTGAACCAGGGACTGAACGGCGCACGAGCTGGAGCCGCGGCGCGCTAGCGAAGAAAGACGGTGATCACACGGGAGGTCGACTCCTGGCTGCCGGTGAGGTTGTTGACGCAGCTCGGGTAGTACATGCCGTTCGTGTTGAGCGCCTCGCAGTAGGAGGCGCACGACCCGCGGATGCTGATCATCCCGCATTGCTGGACGGCCCCGCCGCTGGTGAGGTGACCGGCGGCGCACTCCCGCATAAGCGACCGTACATAGCTGCGATTGGCCTCGTCGTAGCAGGCGTTCAGGTAAGGAGAGGGGACAAACAGATTGCCCCAGAAGGCGCCTTCCAGACGCGTGTAGGCCGTGAGCTCGGGGGTACCGGCCTTGTCGAGGGCCGAGGGAGTGCCCCGCGAGGAGATCGTCACGGAGACGCCGTACCAGTTCGTCCGCGACGCGAGGCACGCCGAGATCCACTGCTGGTTGTATAGGTCGAGCGCCTTGGTGCTCCAGTCCGGAACGAGGCCGATGATTCCCCAGTATACCTCGTTGTGCACCTTGCCCGAGCCATCGATCCACGAGAAGCTGAACGACTGCGACGGGAGGAACGCACAGCCGACCACATAGTTGAGGAGCTGGCGCGAGAGATCACCCGCCGCCCCCGGATCCCGGATCGCGCTCAGGGCCGCCGAGCTCAATGCGTTGGGGTTGAGGGCGTTGGCGCTGAGGGCGCTGGGGTTGAGGGCGTTGGGGTTGAGGGCATTGGGGTTGAGAGCATTGGGGTTGAGGGCGTTGACGAACTCGAGGGCGCTAGGGGCAACTCCTACGGAGCCCTCCTCCTCTTCCTGCGCTGAGATGCAGCCCACCAAAAGGGCGAGCGAAAGCGCTACGAAACCAGCGATGCTGATCCGGTACATCGTCGTTCCCCCCCCGGGGTTCGTCCCTTCGTGCCCTCGTCGAAGATCGAATTCAGGTGTACCGATGAATAGGCATCATGTCCAGTGCGAAGTGATTGATTTGTGTAAAGTTCGTAAATCGAGAATTCGTGTTGCTCTGTCCACGGCGTGAGGGACGAGTGGATTGTTGGCGTCGGCCACGATGCGGCTCTTCCATGTGGGCAGAACTGCGAGCGCCGCGGGCAGCTTGGACCAGCTGACCGCAGCGAGGACGAGAGCCGTCGCCGCGGCCTCTTGCTGCGTACCCGTGTTGATCGGGGGGACGAGGCGTTCCCGCGAGGCCGGGCCCCGGTTTTCGGCGATCGCCGCAGGGATCTTGGCGCGCAGGCGGGGAGGAAGAAAAATGGTAAGCGTTCACGGGTCGGATCAACAAACGCAACGATTCCGTACACTTGCAAGGCCGAGCGGGCTTATGAGGCCAATGGTTGACGGGCTCGCAAGTGCCCGAAATTGCTCAGGAACGCGATCCGACCCGTGAACGGTTACGAAAAATGAATCTCTCGCTCTTGCCGTCTCTCGCTCCCCGCCTCCCCGCCTCCCTGTGAAACTCCTGCTTTCTCTCGTGGTTTCAACCCGTTTGTCGCTCTAGGGAAGGAAGACGGTGATCACCTTGGTGGTCGAGTCCACATTGCTGTCGAGGTCGGTGGCGCAGCTCGGGTAGTACATGCCGCGCTGCTTGAGCGGCTCGCAGGCGCTGTCGCACGATCCGACGATGTTGATCATCCCGCACGGCTGGGCGGTCCCGCTGCTGCTGAGATGACCGGCAGCGCAGTCCCGGCACAGCGATCGCGCATGGTCACGGTTGACCTCGTTGTAGCAGGTGTTCAGGTAAGGGTTGAGAGCATTGGGGTTGAGGGCATTGGGGTTGAGCGCGTTGACGAACTCGAGCGCGCTAGGGGCAACTCCTACGACGCTCTCGTCCTCTTCCTGAACTGCGATGCAGCCTACCAAGGACGCGAGCGAGAGCGCTGCGAACGCAGCGATGCCGATCCGGTACATCGTCGGCCCCCGGGTTCGTCCCTTCGTGGCCTTGGCGAAGAGCGGCCTGGGTGTACCGATGACTAGCCATCATGTCCAGTGCTCAACAGGCGATTTGTGAAGAATTCTCAAGTCGTTGGGGTCAGGGCTGCTCTGTCCACGGCGTGCAGGATGAGCGCATGGCCGCGTGTCGCGTTCGTCGCGCTCCGTCTGAGACCCAGTGAGGAGCGGTGGATGATCGAAATCTCACACGGCATGAAGGCTCGACAGAACGACGGCGAGCGGCCTATGAGTCGTTCCCATTTGCAGTGTGGTGATGGTTGCGTGCTCGGAGCCGGGGGCAATGGCGTGGGGCACACCGATGACGACCGCGTCGCCGAGCGCTTCGATCGGCGTTGTCAGGGGAGGGCGTGCACGGGGGGGGGCCGAGCGGGCGGTGGTCGAGCTGCTCGGGTCTGCGGCCGGGATCACCCGGGGCCGATCTCGCCCTCGCCGCGCGGGCCCTGCGCCGGAGGCGGCGAGGTTGGTTCCGGGGAAGGCTGCGCGCCCTGCGCCGGCGGCGCGGAGGCCGGGGCCGTCGTGGTGGTCGCGCCGCTGCCGCTCGCGCGCGGCAGCGGCGCGACCGTCCGGGTGCTGGCGCTGGTGCCGGCCTCCGGCGAGCCGGCGAGATAGCACGGCACCAGCACCGCGTTGCGTCAGCGCGGAGGACGTGGCCGAGTTCATCCGAGCATGCGCAGGTCGACATCAACGCACTTACATGGACGTCCAATCCGGAACGGAAGTTGACGGCCGCTGCTTGCGACAGCCTGCAGCACTGCTGGCTGTCCCCAGCAACCGACCCCCCTTCGCGCTCGTGACACCCGGTCGATTCGCACCTTCAGAACCGTTGATTCCACGCCGAAGACGCGCGGGCCTGCAGTGCGTTCCCCGCGGGCCAGACGCGCAGCGCCGACGGCACGCAGCCTGCTAGTAGGTCAGGACAGCAGGCGCGCAGCGCGAAGCCTGCTTCCTGTCGGCACTGGCCGGCGACCACCTCCGCAAATCGCGTCGTGATCACGTCGTGATCGCGTCGCAGGGGTTCGTCGGCTCGTCCGAACGACATGGCGCCAGCGGCGCGGAGCGTACACCGCAAACACAGGAGTGAGCATGAGAACGATCTCTTCGAAGTGCAGCGTGTTGGCCTTGGTGATTGGCGTCTCGATGGCCTTGGGATGTTCTTCCGGTTCCGGTGGCTCGTCCTCGGACGGCGATCCGCAGACCGGAGACGGCGCGCTCGCGATCGTCAACGGACACGTGACCGACGAGGGCGCCGGGTCTCACGACCACAGCCTCGCCGGCGAGAGCACCGTCGCGAGCACGAAGACGGTCCGCGTCTCTCATCTGCTCGAGAGCGGAGCACTCGAGTCGCTGGCAGAGACCACGATCGACGCGGAGGGGGCCTTCTCCGCGGAGGTCCCGGTGGACGCGAAGCCGCTCATCGTGCAGGCCCTCGACGGCTCGGGCCAGGTGATCGGCTCCGCGTTCCTCGATGCGGCAGGGAGCGCCGCGGGCGAGATCGCCGTCGCGGCGCCGATCTCGACCGAGAGCTCGGTCGAGGCGCTCGTGCTCATCGATCTCGCCGCCAGCGTCGCGGTGGACGCCACCGTGGCGACGGACGTGCGCGCGCTCGTCGACGCGGAGCTCGCCGCCGCGGTCGCGGCCGCGGCGTCGGCCGGCGCCGAGACCAAGGCGGTCGTGAAGGCGATCGCGGGGGCGACCCTGGGGGCGCACCACGCGGAGCTGCGCGCGCTCGCAGCCGCGGGCGCGGACATCGACGCGGACGCGCTCGCCAGCGCGGAGCTGGAGGCCGCCCAGACCCTGAACGCGGCGCTGGACGGCGAGGTCCCCGCCGGTGAGGCGACCGCTCAGTTCCTCGCGGAGGTCGACGCCGCGCTGGACGCCGCAGGAGCCACCGCCGACGTGCGCGCCCAGGCGCAGGCCGCGGCCAGCATGACCTTCCGCGCCGCGCTCAGCGCTGCGCTCGACGCGTCCGCGGATGCAGAGGTGGTCCTCTTCGCCTGCGCCCACGCCGCCGCACAGCTGGAGGCGCGCGCGACCGCGCAGGCGACCACGGAGATCGCCAAGCTGAGCGGCGCCGCGCAGGCCACCATCGACGCGATCGCGGACGCCGGCGCCAAGCTGAAGGCGGACGTGGCCGCAGCAGCCAGCGTGGACGCGATCACGACCGCGCGCGCCGACTTCGTCGCGAGCCTCTCGGGCGAGGCGCAGGCCGAGGCCGACGGTGCGCTCGGCCTCCTGGTGGGCGCCACGGCCGACGCCGAGGCGGCGCTGCGGACGGTCCTTGATGCCACGGTCGACCTCAACGCGCAGCTCGACGCCGACCTGAAGGCCGCGCTCTCGGCCTACCTCGACGCCGAGGCGGACGCCGGCGCGAGCGCGTCGGCTAGCCTCGACGCCGAGCTGGACGGCATCGTCGAGGCCTACACGAAGTTCGCGGCGGGGGTCGAGGCGCTCGCGCCGACGCTCACCGCGGCGGCCGCCAGCGACGCGCAGGCGGAGGCGGTGACCCAGGTCCTCTGCTCCGCACAGACCATGTTCCGCACGCCGATGTGATCCGAGGTCGCTGCGGCCGGGTTCGACAGCGAACATGGGAGGGCGAACCGGGGAACTCCTCCCCGCCCTCCTCCCGGTTCGATGCGGTGTCATGAACCCTTGCCGGGCCGCCTGGCACGTCGGTGCCAGGGATGGTCCACCGACGCTCAGACGTCGGTCGCCAGGACGCCATGCCGGCGAAGCAGCTCCCGCAGGTAATTGCGATCCATCCGCGCCGCCCGCGCCGCGCGCGAGACATTGCTGCCGTTGGTGCGGATCAACGCGTGGACATAAGCGCGTTCCCAGAGCGTGATGACTCGCTCTTTCGCCTCACGAAACGACAGCGACAGATCGTCCTCCCTGAAGACGTTCTCGCGAGCTTCCCCCTGCGCCGCCTCGCCCTCGGTCGCCGCGCCCTCCCGCCAGAGGACCGGATCCCCTAGCAGCACGGCCCGCTCGACCGCGCCGCGCAGCTCGCGGACGTTGCCCGGCCAGTCGTGGCGCGCCATCGCCTCCACGAGCCCCAGGGGCGGTTTGGCCCCGTCGGCGAACTGCCGGTAGAAGTGCGCGACGAGCAGCGGAATGTCCTCGCGGCGCTCCCGCAGCGACGGGACGCGTATCCGGACCACGTTCAGCCGATAGAAGAGATCGGAGCGGAAGTTGCCCCGGTTCACCTCCTGGCGCAGATCGCGGTTCGTGGCGGCGATCACCCGCACGTCCAGGCGGATCGGGTCGAGGCTGCCGACGCGCCGTATCGTCCGCTCCTCCAGGGCGCGAAGCAGCTTGGGCTGCAGGTCGAGCCGTAGCTCGCCGAGCTCGTCGAGCAGCACCGTCCCCCCGCGCGCCGCCTCGAAGGCGCCCGCCCGCGCCTGCTGCGCGCCCGTGAAGGCCCCCTTGGCGTGCCCGAACAGCTCGGACTCGATGAGCGTGGGTGGGATGGCGCCGCAGTCGATCACGACGAACGGCCCCGAGGCGCGGCGGCTCTGCTGATGGATGAGCTCGGCGAAGAGCCCCTTGCCGGTGCCGGTCTCCCCTTCGAGGAGCACCGTCGAGTCGGATGCCGCGACCCGCGGCAGCATGGCAAAGATTCGCCGCATCGCGGTGCTCTGCCCGAGGACGCGCCCGGAGAGGTCCTCGTCGCCGAGCGGCTCGCGGATCTCGTCCGGAAGGACGTCGAAGCGGAGCGTGGACTGGCCCACGCCAATCAGCGCCCCCGGATCGAGGTACGCGGCCTCGACGCGGATCCCCGAGACCCTCGTGCCGTTGGTGCTGCCGAGGTCCCGGAGCAGAAACCCCTGTGGCGTGACGTTGATGACGCAGTGGTGCCGCGACACGGCCTGGTCGGTCAGGACAAGCTGGTTGCCGCGGGCGGAGCCGATCACGAGCTCCGGCGCATCTGCCACCTGCGAGGCGCCCTGATCTGGGCCGAGCTGCACCTGGACGTGGAACCGGCTGAACGCCACCTCGCGGGGGCGCGCCTCCAGCACCGCCGTCGCGCCGACATCCTGGCAGGGGGGTCGCTCCGAGGCCATCGATCTCAAGCTACCACACGAGCGACCGACCCGCGCTCCCGGAGCGCGTCGTCGTACGCCGAGGCAGGCAAGCGCCGAGCCTGCCCGGCGCGTCACAGGCTGCTGCAGGGCGCGAACGAGTCGAGAGAGATGCTGCTATGCAGGCTCGTGGTGATGGCCTCCACGTAGCGGCCGCCTCCCGGCGCGTCACACGTGGAGTGGCCGTCCGCGTCGCGAGCGCAGGCGACGGAGCACGGGCCAAGGAGGGTGACGCCGCACGTGGGCGAGACGCCGCAGATCCGCTGGACCGAATGTCCGCTCCAGTCGACGCCGCACGCCGCCACATCCGTGTTGTCGACGCAGGCGAACGCAGCCGGGCTGTCCGGATGGAAGAGGTTGCCGAACATCGTGGCATCCGGGGTGGTGAACTCGGACGGCGCGGCCCCCGGGCGCCCGGCAAGCGCCTGGTGGCTCCCCGTCATCCGGACCTCCACTTCCATGCTGAGGCCGTTGAGCGTCTGAAGCAGGCACGCCGTCATCCACCGCTGTGTCTCGACGTCGTCGAGAGGCGACGAACTCCACCGTGGCGCGAGGCCGACCGTGCCCTCGAAGGAGACCCCCGCGGCCCCACCGCGCAGCGCCTCGCCTTCAGGGAGCGCGCAGAGGACCATGTAGGAGAGGAGCCGCCGCCCCTCTGCGCTCGCGAGCAGCGGGGTGTCGGTGAGCTCGCCGCTCGATCCCTCGAGCGGCATCTCAGCCAGGGCGCGCAAGGCTTGCTGCGTCGCGGATCGCCAGAAGAACGCAGGATCGTCTCCGTTCATGACGATGATCGCGTCCTGCTCCGCGGTGCGCGAGCTCATGCCGCTGTGCCGCTCTGCTCCACATCCGGCGATGAAGAGAGAAAACCCCGTTATGACAGCGCTGAACGCTCGTGAAATGGACATGATCCCCCCGGTGCGCGCGCGGCGCCGACCGCATGTGCTCGGCGAGCAAGCTGTGCAAGGCGCAGGCCGGCCCTCTGCTTCAGCGGCCCGCCCCGGCAGGAGCAGGCCCTGCATGAGAAATGGCCGCGCCGCCGCGCGAAGCACGTGAGTCGTACAACACCCATGCGGCCGAGATCCGGCGGTGCCTGCATGTTGAAGCCCTCAGGTGCTGCATGGCCCAGCCAGCACCTTCTCGAGGGCGCGCGCGAGGCCGTCGAAGCGAGCCCGCCACGCCGGGTGCTCCCCCAGCATGGCCTGCGCCTTGTGCACGACCGCAGAAGCATCGGCATCTCGCCGGTCCCGCAGGGCGAGGCGAGCCCGCCAGTACAGGATCTCCAGGAGCTCATCGGCGAACAGCACGTTCCCCGCGCTGCTGGCTGCGCCCATCGCTTCATCCACCGTCTCATGGGCCACCGTCTCATGGGCCACCGTCTCATGGGCCACCGTCTCATGGGCCATCCCCTCCTGGGGACCGACGGCGCCCTCCACCTCGTCGATCAGCAGCGCCTGGAGCATCCGGAAGCACGCAAACGCAGCGTGCGCCCCGGGCTCTGGCGGGCAGGCGCCCGCTACCCAGGCGATGAGCTCGCGCGCCTCGTCGTGCTGCCCCGCCGTGGCCAGGAGCCGCGCGAGCAGCAGGGAGCACTCGGGCACCGGGCGCTCGATGAACCGCCGCTCCAGGACATGGGCCCGGCGGGCGAGCACGAGCGCGTCCTCGCGCCGGTCGCTCCAGTAGAGCAGCTCGGCGACGTTGTAGGTCGCCACGCGCTCCAGCCATGGGTTGCCGATCTCGCGCGCGAGCGAGATGACGCGCCGGAGATCCTCCGTGGCCCGGGACGGCGACTTCTTCAGCGTCCAGAGCACGACGCGGTTCATGTACGCGACGCACAGGTGCGGCAGATCGTGGACCCTTGCACAGAGGTCGATCGCCTCGCGCGCGCGCTCCTCTGCCTCGCTGAACGAGCCCGCGTGCGCCAGCTCGACCGGCAGGAGCAGCAGCGCGACGATCCGGCTGTCGTGATCGCCGAGCGCCTCCGCCTCGACGGCGCCCTTCTCCAGGAGCGCGATTGCCTGCGCCACCTGCGCCGTCCGCACGCACCTGCGTCCATCGGCCACCACGAGCCGGACCGCGAGCCGCGGTGAGCCCGACCGCGCGACGAGGGGGCGCGCCTGCTCCACGCGCCGCGCCGACCCCTCGTAATCCCCGGTCCAGTCGAGCAGGATGGCCTCTTCCAGGAGGATCTCGCCGACGAGCACCTCGTCGGCGAGGCGCTCGCCGAGCTCGCGCGCCGCGGTCAGATCCTCGATGGCTTCCCGCGTCCGGTGCGCTCGGTAGCGTATCCTGCCCCGGCCCGCGAGCGCGAGCGCGCGCCGGCGCAGGTCCGCCGCAGAGATGTGCTCGAGGGCCGCACTGTAGTGCTGGTCGGCCTCGACGTGTCGGTGAGCCGAGAGCGCGATGTCCCCGAGCTTCACGTAGGCTTCCGCCGCCTCCTCGCTCGCTCCGCACGCGCTCGCGTGCCGCGCCAGCGAGGCAAGGGTCTCCGGGGTCGCATCCCCGGCGGAGACCCGCGCTCGCCAGAAGGCCAGCGCGTACCGGTGGGTGTCCCTGCGGTGCTCCGGATGGAGCGGCTCGACCACCGAGTCCCGGAAGACGCCGCTCTGGAACGCGTACCGCTCGCCTAGCGTGCGCGACGCGCGCGACGCGCGCTCCAGGATGCCCCGCTCGACCAGCGCGCTCAGGCCGAAGCCCGCGTCTACCGGCGACCCGGCCCCACCGGCCCGATCGGCGGCGTCCTGGACCCACTCCAGCTCCGCCCTGGTGAACGAGGCCCCGAGCACCGCGCAGAGCCGCGCGCACGCCGCGAGCTCCGGCGGCAGCGCTTCGAGCCTCCGCAGGGCCAGCCACTGCCACCCAGGCGAGGGCGCCAGGCCTTCGGGCGCCGCGGTCGCCGCGTAGTAGCTGCCTGTGTTCGACCGCTGGCGCACGATCCCGGCCCGCTTCAGCTCCCGGACGATCGCCACAAGGCACGCCGGATTGCCGCCGGCCCACGCGGCGAGCCGCCTCAGCGTGTCCGCCGGCGGGTACTCCGCCGGCAGGAGAAGCTCCGCCGCGAGCCGCATCCCGGCGCCCTCGTCGAGCGGCAAAAGCGCCCTCTTTTCGAAGCGTTGCGTGCGGGTACCCCACCCGGGGCGGAGCTGCTCGAACCGCGGATGCGCGGCGACCACGACCCAGAGCGCCACGCCGGCGCCGTCGAGCGTCGCGACCTCGAGCGCATCGAGCAGCGCGTCGTCCGCCCAGTGCGCGTCGTCGAGGATCACGGCCACCGGCCCGCGGCGCGCGCGCCGGCGGAGCCCTTCCGCGATCGCCCGCAGGAGCTCGTGGTCGCGCGACGCGCTGCCGGACGGGGCGCCCCACCCGAGCGCCGCCGCCACGGACGGCCACGCCGCGCGCCCGATCTCCTGGCCGAGCCGCTCCACGCAGAACGCCTCGACGTCGGCCGGCGGCCTCTCCTGCGCGCCCAGCGCGGCGCGCAGGATCTCCTCCACCTCTCGCGCGACCTCGCACGAGAGCGGCTGCGCCGCGCGCATCGAGAGCACCAGCGCCTCCGGATGGAGCGATCGCGCCACGGCAGCCGCCTCGTTCGCGAGGCGCGTCTTGCCGAGGCCGGCGTCGCCGAGCAGCGTCATCAGGCCGGGACACGTGCCGTCAAAGGCCGCGGCGGCGCTCGCCGCCAGCGCCTCGACGACCTCGCTCTGCCCGAGCAGGGGCACCTCGCCGTCGACCGCGCCCGTCGCGGTCGACGCGCCCATCGCGGCCGCGGCGCCTGTCGAGGGTGGCGTGGGTTCGGTCTCCACCAGCACGCGCTCGATGTCCGCGCTGAGCGCGACCCCGGACCAGGGTTCGGGCGGCAGCCAGCCTTCCGGGCGATCGACCGCCGTGCCGTAGGCGAGGGGCGCGCACCTGCCCTTCCGGCGCACGCTGACGCCCGCGAGGTGGAGCCCCGCGCGCGCGTCGCACCGGCCGACGAGCTCCCGCGCGGCGGCGAGCGCCGCCTGCGCCGGATGCTCGATGTCGCGGCCCGAGAACAGCGCCACGAGGCGGCGTCCGCGCTGGCGGACGACGAGCCCCTTGCGGCTCGCCAGCGCGGCGACGGCCGACGGCACGGCGCCGCTGACGTCCGCGACAAGCACCACGACCGGCTCGCGCCCGTCCGCGATGAGCCGGGCGCTCCCCGCGCTCTCGGGCAGCTCGGCCGGGGCCGCCTCCACGGCGACAGCGCCGCTGGCGAGGCCAGCCCCCACGACAGCGCCGCTGGCGCGGCCAGCGCCCGCCGCGGCGAGGGCGCGCCGGAGCAGCGACACGCTCGCGGGCCGGCGGTCTGGATCCTTGGCGAGGCATGCGAGCACGACGTCCTCGAGCGCGGCCGGGACGGCGGCCAGCTCGGTCGGGCGCGGCGGACGCAGCGCGAGGTGGCCGTGCTCGATGGCGCCCGCGTCGCCGACGAACGGCGGTCGCAGCGTCAGGAGCTCGAACAGGATCACGCCGAACGCGTAGATGTCGGCGCGCGCGTCGATCGCGAGGTCCCCGCGCGCTTGCTCGGGCGACATGTAGACGGGCGTCCCAACGACGGTCCCGGCGCGCGTGAGCTCGGCGCCGGTCGCCTCGGCGCCGGCGCCCCGCTTGGCGAGGCCGAAATCGAGCAGGACCACGCGCTCCTCCGCGCCGGGAAGGCCTCGCCCCGCGGCGCCGGCGCGCGCTCCGCTGCCGCTCGCTGGCACGAGGAAGACGTTCTCCGGCTTCACGTCGCGGTGGATCACCTCCCGGGCATGCGCCGCCTCGAGCGCGACGAGCAGCGCATCGGCTCGCCCGAGCGCCCAGCCCGGGTCCGGCGGCCCG
Organism: Sorangium sp. So ce363; assembly: GCF_051520435.1. Lineage (NCBI taxonomy): Bacteria > Pseudomonadati > Myxococcota > Polyangiales > Polyangiaceae > Sorangium > Sorangium sp. So ce363. The sequence goes on from NZ_CP150333.1 coordinate 12,206,065, forward strand.
GGCAGCGCCGCGAGGTCGGCCGCGAGCGTGCGCCCTCGCAGCCGCTCCATGGCGATCCACGGCCGGCCATCGTCGAGCCTCCCCTGCCCATACAGGCGCGGCACGTGCGGGGGGCCGATCCGCTCGAGAGCGCCGGCCTCGCGCTGGAAGCGCGGCTCGCTCTGCTCCGCGTCGATCAGGCCGACCTTGACGGCGACCGGCACCTCGTCGCGCTCGCGCCAGCCTGCCCAGACGGCAGCGAAGCCGCCCAGACCGAGGAGTTCGGTCAGACGGAAGCCCTCGACGCGCGGCGCTGAGCCGCGGGCCTCTGCGGGCGCAGGCCCAGGCGGCGGCCCGCCGTGCCGGGGGCACGAGGCCGCCTCTGCGATCCGCCTGTGGCACGATGGACAGCGATGCAAATCGGTTTTCCCTTCGCGCCGGGCGCGGACCGGGGCCGTGAGCGGCGCTCATGATATCGTTGTTGCCCGGCGCATGGCACGAACCACGGAAACGGAAGACGACACGCTCCCCAGCTCACATACCCCTTCCGCGCTGGCGATGGCGGCCGTGGCTCATCAGCCGAGCGCCCTCGACGACGCCACACTTCGGATACGGGAGGCCGAGGCCACGCGCACGCAGGAGGACCCGTCGCCCGATCCGCTGCCCCGCACCCTGCCGCGGGGGGCTCGCGTCGGCGACTACATCCTCGATCGCCCCCTCGCCCGGGGTGGCTTCAGCTTCGTCTATCGCGCCACGCACGCCGAGCGCGGCACCGCCGCGGCGCTCAAGGTCCTTCACGCCGACCTCGCCTCGGATCTCGATGCGGTCGTCCGCTTCGCGCGGGAGATTGAGGCGATACAGCGCCTGAATCATCCGAACGTGGTCGCGATCCTCGATCACGGGCGGCTCAGCAGCCGTGGTGCCCCCTACTATGTCATGGAGCTGCTCGAGGGCTGTAGTCTCGACGAGCACCTCCGCGCCCGCGGGCGCCTGCCCGCCACGGACGTGCTCGCGCTCCTGGAGCCGCTTTGCAGCGCGCTCGACGCGGCGCACCGCTGGGGGATCGTGCACCGGGATATCAAGGCATCGAACGTCTTTCTCGCCGAGCAGGGCGGGCGGCGGAGGGTGGTGCTGCTCGACTTCGGCGTGGCCAAGCTGCTCGATGCGCCGGGGCCTGCGCTCACGTCGTCGCGGCACATCGTCGGGACCCCGACGTGCATCAGCCCGGAGCAGATCCTCGGCGAGTCGATCGACTCCCGCGCTGACGTCTACGCGCTCGGAGTGCTGACGTACCGGATGCTCGTCGGCGAGCCGCCCTTCGTCGAGCGCTCCTATCCGATGCTGCGCCAGCTGCACCTCTACGTGGACCCGCCGCGCCCGAGCACCCGGGCGCGCGTCCATCCCGCCTTGGATGAGGTGATCCTCCGTGCGATGAGCAAGGATCGCAGGGAGCGCCCCCCGACGATCACGGCCTTTCTGGGCGAGCTGAGGGCCACGGTGGAGGCGAGCGGCGGGACAGGCGCGCTGTCTGCTGCTGCCGCGCGCGAGCACCCGCACGCGCGGGTGCGGCAGGCGCTCGCGCTCTACGCCGAAGTGCACGTCGAGCCGAGCGCCCTCGAGGAGCCGGAGGATGGATTGCTCGCGGATCTAGAGGTCATCCTCCCCTTCATCGCCGCCGAGCTCGTCAGCGCCGGTCTCACGATCATGGCGCAGACCGGCAGCAGCGTGCTTCTCACGGCGGATTGTCCCGACGACCCGGCTGGGGACAGGGAGGCGCGCCGCCAGGTGGTGCGCACGGCGCTCGCGATCTACCAGCGGCTCGAGGCCCGCTCCGGGCGCGATCCCAGGGTCGATGTGCGACTGTGCCTCCACGCGGGAGAGCTCATGGATACCGGCAAGGGCTCGCCCGCCGCCGGCGAGCTGCTGGAGGTCGCGGCGTGGGTGCCAGACCAAGCCGGAGAGGGCGTCTTCGCCTCACCCGAGCTCCTGTCCGATCTGGAGATCGCAACGGCAGGAGAAGAGGGCGCGCTCCGCCGGATCACAGCGCCACGGACATGACAGGGCTGATCACCCGCCCCACACGCCCAGTGCGCCGAGGATCAAGCGTGTCCTCGACCTCTCGCGCGTCAAAGGTGTGAGCCGCGCGCGCGGGCACGGGCCCGCGCGCAGCGATACCCGCCTCGGTCGTCGCGTCGGGCGGGCGCGCCGCTCGCGGCGCGGCGCGGCGCGAGCGCCCGTCGGCGTGCCTTGTGCGGTCAGCGGGCTCGTGGTGAGCTGTGCGCCATGCAGGAGGCGCACGGAGCTTTCGTGATCGACCTCGCCACGGCGCGGGTGGTCGATCTGACGCACCCGATCACCCCGGAGATGCCGCTGTTTCCCGGCGACGAGCCCTATGCGCCGGAGACGCTCAGCACCATCGAGAAGGACGCGTATTGCTCCAATCGGTTCTCGATGGCCGAGCACGCGGGCACCCACGTGGACGCGCCGGCGCACTTCACGGCCGGGGCGGCGACCGTCGAGCAGATCGCGCCGGAGCAGCTCGTCGGGGCAGCGGCGGTCGTGGACGTGACGGCGGCCGTGGCGGCGAGCCCGGACCACCGGGTCACCGTGGGCGATCTCCGGAGCTGGGAGGCGCGGCACGGCGCGCTCGGCGCGAGGCATATCGTGCTGATCCGGACGGGCTGGGGGGCTCGCTGGTCCGATCCGGCGAGGTACCTGAACCAGGACCCGCAGGGCGTCATGCACTTTCCCGGGGTGTCCGTGGAGGCGAGCCGCTACCTGCGCGAGCGCGGCGTGCGCTGCATCGGTATCGATACGCTGTCGACCGACCCGGGGCAGAGCGAGACATTCGAGCAGCACAGGGCCTTCCTGGGCGCCGGCGGCTACCACATCGAGAACCTGGCCAATCTGGAGCAGCTGCCGGAGGCCGGGGCGATCGTGGTGGTCGCGCCGCTCCCGCTCGCGCGCGGCAGCGGCGCGCCGGCCCGGGTGCTGGCGCTGGTGCCGGCCTCCGGCGGCCCGGCGAGCTAGCGCGGCGCGCATCCCCGGGCAGGATCGGGCGGCGGCTGTGGCGTTGCGCATTGCAGCGCGCCAGCACCCCTGGCTGCTTCCTGACCTGCCGCACGCGTCGCGTCACCTTCCGCCCAGGGTACGGATCGGCGCAGGCACGCCTGCGGGCGCAGCTCGGCGTCGTCCTGGCCTCGTCGCCCTGCTCTGGCGCCGTGTCGCCTGTTTGCATACCGCCCCCCGCGACGGTCGTACGAGGTGCTGCTCCCCGCGCCGGAGCGACCACACGGAGCTTCGCGTCTTGCCTGGGATTCGGTATCCTCTCGACTCCCCCCTCGGGAGGTGTCCGGGCGTATGAAGTTTGAAAAAGACGTCCTTCTGGCCGGCAAATTCCGCCTGGAGCGAGAGCTATCGCACGGCGGGATGGGCTCGATCTGGGTGGCGCAGCACGTACAGCTCGGCACGCTCGTCGCGGTCAAGTTCATGCGCGACTCGTTTTCGCGGCTGCCGGTGCTCCGGGCGCGCTTCGAGCGGGAGGCGCGCGCCGCCGCGCAGCTCAAGAGCCCTCATATCGTGCAGGTCCACGATTTCGGCTTCGAGGAGGAGGACGAGGTGCCCTACCTCGTCATGGAGCTCCTGCAAGGCGAGGATCTCAGCAAGCGCCTCCAGCGGTGCGGCCGCCTCTCGCTCCCGGAGACGCTGCACATCATCGTCCAGGCCGGGAAGGCGCTCCGCAGCGTCCATGAAGCGGGGTTCGTGCACCGCGACCTCAAGCCCGCCAACTTCTTCCTGGCGCGCGTCGACGGCGAGGACGGCGAGATCGTGAAGCTGCTCGACTTCGGGATCGCGAAGGACGTCTCGGCGGTGCTCGCGGCCGATATCTCGGCCACGGGCGAGGTGATGGGCTCGCCCAACTACATGAGCCCGGAGCAGTTCTATGGCGAGCGGGACGTGGACGCGCGCAGCGATCTCTGGTCGCTCGGGGTCATCCTGTTCAAGATGCTCACGGGGCAGCTGCCGTTCCCGGGCGACGCGATCGGCCGCGTGGTCACGAAGGTGATCCTCGGCACGGTGCCGTCGGCGCGCGAGATCGCCCCCGATCTGCCCAGCGGCATCGACGCGTTCTTCGCGCGGGCGCTGGCGCGTGATCGGGACAAGCGGTTCCAGAACGTGCGCGACATGGTCAACGAGCTCGCGCGCGTCGCGGGCGCGCCGCCGTTCTTCTCGCTCGGGGGGGACACCTCGCTGGGCGCCGGGTGGTCATCGCGGGGCCCCGGCGGGGAGCCCGGGCTCGCCGACCCCGGCACGCCGCCGGTGGCGCAGCTGACGACGATGCCCATCCAGCGGCGCTCGGACCCGAACGACGTCCGCGCCTCGACGCCGAACCCGCAATCGCTGCCGGGCACCTTGACCGGCGCGATCAACCTGTCGACGCCGCACACGGCGCGCGGTGCCATCGCGCGGGTCGCGGGGCGGGTCGCCATCGGGGCGACGATCGTCGCCGTGGGGGGCGGCCTGTTCATCGCCACGCTCAGGGGCGCATCGACCGACGGCGATCAGACCACGACCCAGGCGTCCGCGGCCGCCGCAGCGCCCGCGCCCGCCGCGCCGTCGAGCGGCGCGCCGGCCGGGCTCGCCGCGGTCCCCGCCATCGCGAGCGCTCCCGAGGCGCGCGCCGCGGCGACTCCCGCGGTGGTGCCGGCCCCGCTGCCGCTCGACCCGGGCGCGGGCGCGCCGGGCGCGGCCTCCCTGGCGCCGGCACAGGCATCCGCCGTCCCCTCCGCGGCGGCGGCGCGAAGCGCCGCGCCCGCGCGCCCCGCGTCTCCGGCCACCGCTCGGACCGCGTCGACAGCGGCGCCGCGCAAGGCACTACCGGGTCCTCGCAAGAAGTCCGGCAGCAGGCCGGACTGGGGGCTCTAGCCGGGTGGCTCCGCGTCCCCAGAGAGCAGGAATGCGCTTCCGAGCGGCGGTGATGGGTGCGTTCCTCCTTGTCACGCTCGCCGGCGCGGAGGCGTCCGCGCAGGCGCCGCCCCCGTCGGCGAAGGCGCGGCAGGCGGCCGTCGCGTACGCCAACCAGGGGTGGACGGCCTACCGAGCGCGCCGGTACCGGGACGCGCTCCAGGCCTTCCGCCGAGCCGAGGCCACGGTGCATGCGCCGACCTTCCTGATCATGGTCGCGCGCTCCTGCCACAAGCTCGGCCGCCTGACCGAGGCGCGCTCGGTCTACCAGGTCATCGTCGACGAACAGCTCCCGGCCGACGCCTCGCAGGCGTTCCGGCAGGCGCAGGCCGAGGCGAGGACGGAGCTCGAGGCCGTCTCGTCGCGCATCCCGACCGTGGAGATCACCGTGACGGGCGCGGGCTCGGGGGGCGCGCAGGTGGCGCTCGGCGGGCTGGACGTGCCGCCGTCGACGCCCGTCGCGCGCGATCCGGGCAGCCACACGCTCGCCGTGGGGGCGCCTGGACGACGCGGGCTGACGAAGGAGATCGTCCTCAAGGAGGGGATGAGGGCCAAGGTCGAGGTCGATCTCGCGGCCGGTAAGGTGCGGATCGAGAGCGACAGGACCGGGCGCGACCCGGGCGGCGAGCCGCAGCCGCTCGGCCCTGGGCAGGGTGCGGCCGACGGCAGCGCCCAGGAGGGCGGCGGGCCGCTCGGCCCTGGGCAGGGTGCGGCCGACGGCAGCGCCCAGGAGGGCGGTGACGCGGCGGATGGACGTCCGAGCCCGCGCAGCACCGCGGTCGTGTTCACGGGGCTCGCCGCGACGGCCGCGGGGACGGGGCTCGGCGTCGCTTTCGTGTTCCTCTCGAACGGGAAGGCGAGCTCGCAGCAGCGCCTCCTGGAGCCGGCCTGCACGGACCCTGCGCGCTGCCCCGGGCTCGACCTGCGCGAGTACAACGACCTGGGACACGCCAAGGCGGACCTCGCGAACGCGGCGGTCTGGAGCTTCCTGGCCGCGGGCGCGGCGGGGCTCGGCACGGCGGCGTACGTCCTCCTGACAGGGCAGCCCGACGCGCGGGACGCGACGGCGACCGGCCTTTCGGTGAGCCCCATGCCGGGCGGGCTCGTGATCAGCAAGCGCTGGTGAGGTTTCCGAAGAGAGGGATCGTCCCGATGGTGCGCATCGAATCTTGGACGTGGATGGGCCGGGCGCTCTCGACGATCGTCCCGCTGGTCGCGCTCACCGGGGGTAGCTGCGTCTTTTACAGCTACGAGGATGTCGTCCCCGGCACGGGCGGAACAGGCGGAACAGACGGAACGAGCGCCAGCGCCGGTGGCACCGTGGAGCCTTGTGGGCAAGGGGGTGGCGGCTGCGGCGGGGCGCCCCCGGAGGGCTGCGATGGGCCGGGGAGCCATGTCTCGACTTGCCTTGTCGATGACGGCTTGCTCGCGCGGTATTTCCTCGACGCGTATGACGCCGATGGCAAGCTCGTCGACTCGGGACCGGAGCCGGGGCTCTCGCTCGACGTGGTGCCTGACGGAGAGAGGCTGACGCTGGAAGGCGAGGCGGGGCGCGTGGGCCTCCGCTGGACGACCCTGGGCGGCAACGCGCGCGTGGAGGCCGCGTTTTCTTCGACCGCCACGCCCCCGAGCAAGCTCCTCGTGTCGAAGGCGGCGCTCACGCTCGAGACCGTGGTGAGCGTGACGGACGCGGCGGTCGAGGGCGTGCCGGCTCGCATCCTGTACCTCGGGACCGATACAGGAGAGTTCGGGAAGTACTCGCTGAGCGCGGGCGACCCCGACGGGATGGGAAACCGAGAGCTGCAGTTCCACATCTACGCCAGCTCCCAGACGCTGTTCGTGGGTCAGTGGTTCATTCCCCTCGAGGAGATGGAGCGGCCGTGCGTCCTGCACCTCGTGCTGAACGCCGCCGAGGGCGTCGTCGATCTCTACGTGAACGGCGATGTGCGAACGAACGAGATCCTGGAGCGGCCGCCCGCCGACTATGTTTTCACGTGGGCGGAGCCGACGTGGTATCTCGTGCTCGGAAACACGCGGAAGGCCGGGCGCGCTCTTCGCGGCTCGATCCAGTATGCCGCGGTGTACGGCGAGCCGTTGACCCCCGGGCAGGTGAAGGCCAACGCCGCGACGCTGGCGAAGAGCGACGATGGCCCCGGGATGTGAGCTAGTGCGCGCCGCGCCCGCTCCGGGTTCGCGCTGGCGGCCGCGCCCCCTCGCGGCCGGAGAGCGCATAGGTCACCCCGCGCTCCAGCGTCCCCCGCGTCACGATCCCCCCCAGATCGGCCCCCAGCTCCACGAGCGCCTGCGCCACGCTCGGCCGGATCCCGGTGAGTACCACCTCGGCCCCGAGCAGCCGCGCGCTCCGCGCCGCCCGGATCAGCGCGTCCGTCACCTCCGGCCCCGCCTGCGGAACCCCCGTCACGTCGAGGATGGTGATCCGGGCGTGCTGGCGGGAGATCCCGTCCAGCAGCGTCTCGGTGAACTGCGCGCCCCGCTCGCGGGTCAGCTCGCCGACCAGCGGCGCCACCAGCACCCCGTCCGCAATGGGCAATAGCGGCGTTGAGATCGCCCGTATCGTCTCCTGCTGCACGAGCAGCATCTTCTCTTGCAGGTGCCGGGTCCTCGCCTCGGCCCGCACCCGCTCGGTGATGTCCACCGCGATTGCCCCGCATCCGGAGACCCTGCCCTCCTCGTCGCGGAGCGCGAACCTGGTGCTCATGTACACGTGCGTCCCGTCGGCCAGCTCCATCTCGTCCTCGGAGGTGATGGGCTCGGACGACGCCATCGCCGCCCGGTCCTGCGTCGCGAACCGGTCGGCGATCTCCGCGGGGAACAGGTCGTGCTGGGTCTTCCCCATCAGCTCCTGGCGGGGCTTGCCGAGGAGCGCCTCGACCGGCGGGTTCAGCAGCGTGTGGCGGCCCTCGCTGTCCCGCGCGAACATGAGCATCGGCGCGTTCTGAATGAAGGCCTCCAGCAGCGCGGCGCCCCGGCGCCTCTGCGCCTCGGACTCCACGCGCGCGGTGACGTCGATGGTCACCACCGCCACGAAGCGGTTCCCGCTCGCGTCCTCGAACGCAACGTAGCTCGGCTCGGTCCAGAGCCGGCGCCGATCCTTGTAGAGCTCGCCCGGCTCGGTGTCGTAGGGGACCGGGGGCAGCGTGACCACCTCCCCGGCGAGCGCTCGGCGGAAGGCCTCGGCGTGGCCCGTCGTCACCGCCTGCGGATCCTCCAGCGCGTTGTACTTGCCGATGATCTGCTCGGGGCTGATGCGCCACCGCGCGCAGTCGGCCCGGTTGATCGCGACGAGGAGCCCGTCCGCGCGGTGGACCACCAGCGGTACGGTCACCGCATCGAAGAGCGCGCGGTAAGGCACGCTGTCCGCGAGCTCGCGCTGCGCGTCGCGCGGCGCCGCGCCCGAGCTGAGCCTTCGCTCCAGCTCCTCCACGCGAGCCCGGAGCCGCGCGTTCTCTGCCTTGATTCGCTCGTCGCTCTGCCGGTCGATCTCCATCGTCCCCCCTGAGCCCTGCCTGATCTGCGACCTCACGTGCGGCCGCTCGCCGCCGAGGAGAGCGCGCTCAGCCCCCCTGAGCCCTGCGCGCCGCTCTCCGCCCGCGGCCGCCCCGGAGTTCTTCTGCGCTGAAATGGTGCACCATCAGGCCGGCCCCGTGAAGTACTGAATCGGCCGGGGCTGGCTCGTTCTCGCGGGCTGGCGCGTCGACAGCGGTACTCCCACGCACGACCGACTCGCCCTCATCGCAGCCCCGCGCACCACCGACCGGGACCTGCCCTTCGTGCTCGCCGCCTCGTACATCGGAGCATCTCGGAGGCGCTATCGACACGGCGAAAGACACCTTCGATCCGGACGGACGCCGCTTCGTGTTTGCGTGGCTCCTGTTCCCGGAGAATGTCCTGTCGACCAGGGGCAGGTTCCGCGGCTCGGGCTCGCCGTCCGTGGCTAGGGAAGAAAGACGGTGATCACACGGGTGGTCGACTCCGGGATGCCGGTGAGGTTGTTGACGCAGCTCGGGTAGTACATGCCGTTCGTGTTGAGCTGCTGGCAGTAGGCGGCGCACGACCCGCGGATGCTGAGCATCCCGCACTGCTGGACGGCCCCGCCGCTGGTGAGGTGACCGGCGGCGCAGTCCCGCAAGAGCGACCGTGAATGGCCGCGATTCGCCTCATCGTAGCAGGCGTTCAGGTACGGAGAGGGGGCAAACAGATTGCCCCAGAAGGCGCCTTCCAGATGCGTGTAGGTCGTGAGCTCGAGGGTACCGGTCTTGTCGATGGCCGAGGGGGTGCCCCGCGAGGAGATCGTCACGGAGACGCCGTACCAGTTCGTCCGCGACGCGAGGCACGCCGAGATCCACTGCTGGTCCATCAGGCCGAGCGGCTTGGTGCTCCAGTCCGGCACGAGGCCGATGATCCCCCTGTACTCCTCGTTGTGCACCGTGCCCGAGCCGTCGGTCCACGAGAAGCTGAACGACTGCGCCGGGAGGAACGCACAGCCGACCACATAGCTGAGGAGCTGGCGCGAGAGATCGCCGGCCGCGCCCGGATCCCGGATCGCGCTCAGGGCCGCCGGGCTCAATGCGTTGGGGTTGAGGGCGTTGGGGTTGAGGGCGTTGGGGTTGAGGGCGTTGGGGTTGAGGGCGTTGGGGTTGAGGGCGTTGACGAACTCGAGCGCGCTAAGGGCAACTCCTAAGGAGTCCTCCTCCTCTTCCTGAACTGCGACGCAGCCGACCAAAGACACGAGCAAAAGCGCTGCGAAATCAGCGATGCTGATCCGGTACATCGTCGTTCCCCCCCCGGGTTCGTCCCTTCGTGCCCTCGTCGAAGGTCACATGGGGTGTACCGATGACTAGCCATCATGTCCAGTACTCAACAGGCGATTTGTGTAGAAATCTGAAGTCGTTGGAGTCAGGGGTGCTCTGTCCACGGCGTGCCGGGCGAGCGCGAGACCGCGTGTCGTGTTCGTCGCGCGCCGTCTGACACCCAGCAAGGAGCGTGGATGATCGAAATCTCACATTGCATGAAGGCTCGACAGAAGGGCAACGAGCGGTCTGTGTGTCGTTGCGATGTGCAGTGTGGCGATAGGAGCGTGCGCGGGGCCGGGGGCAATGGCGCGAGGCACGCCGCTCGCTGACGAGCTCGCTGACGAGCGCGCCGCCGAGCGCCCCGGCAAGCGCTGTCAGGGGATCTCGTGCGCGGGGGCCGAGCGGGTGGTGATCGAGCTGCTCGGGTCTGCGATCCGGCTCACCCGGGGCCGATCTCGCCGTCGCCGCGCGGGCCCTGCGCCGGAGGCGGCGAGGTCGGTTCCGGGGAAGGCTGCGCGCCCTGCGCCGGCGGCGCGGCGATCGGGTAAGGCTGCGCACCCTGCACCGGCGGCGCGCCGCTCGGGTAAGCGTGCATCGGGCCCGCCTGGAAGGGCGGACGGAAGCTGGCTGTCGTGCGCCGCTGCCGCCGGACGATCGCGCGAAGGGCGTAGTAGAGCGCCGCGAAGAACGCCGCCAGGAGCAGCAACGTGGGGCCGATCGAGGCGGCGAGGACCGCGGTTTTCACGGCGACGACCCCCGCGTTCTCGATTCCCTCGCTGGCCGCGCGGGCGATCTTGCCGCCGGCGCCCAATGTCTGCTCCTCGCCGCGCGCCGTGATCGACATCTTCACGGTCGCATAGGCGATCTGCCCCTCCAGCAACCGCTCCTGCGCCTCGATCTGCTCGATCGTCTCACGCACGCTCCCGAGCTGCTTCTCGACGGCGACCACGTCCGCGAGGCTCCCCGTCCTGTCGGAGAGCAGGTCGAGCAGCCGCTTCTCCTGGGCGCGGGCGTTCCGCAGCCGCGCGCCGATGTCCGCGCGCTGCTCGGTCACGTCCTCGGCCTTCTCCGCGTCGTCGACCACCTCACCGACCGACGCCACCGCGGCGCGGAACGCGCCGACCTTCGCCGAGGGGACCCGCGCCTCGAGCGACGCGCTCCGGTGCGGGCCGCCGTGCACCCGGGCCTCGCTCACGTAGCCGCCGTGCTCCTCGACCGCGGTCCGCAGCCGCTGCATCGCCGGCTCGAAGGCGTCGACAAGGATCGCGGTCTCGACGGTGATCCGCATCGCCCTCCCGGCGAGCGGCGGCGCCGCGGGTAATGGCCCCGGCGCTCGCTGATCCAGCGCCGCGGCCTGCGCGGGCGGGGCCGACCCGGAATGGTCCCCTCTGGCGCAGGCGCTCGTCAGCGTCACCGCCAGGAGCAGCACGGCAGGCAGCCTCATGCAGGAGCGCATGAGGTGACCATAGCGGCTCGAGCGAACGCCCGCGAGCGGCGCCCGCGAGCCCACCTCGGACGAGGACGCGGACACGCCGTGCGCGCCGGTGGCGGGCCCGCCCGTTGCGAGGCGGGCGCCGACCATGTCGACACGCGAAGAGGACATCCCGGGATACGACGCGATCATCGTCGGCGGAGGGCCGGCCGGCCTCAGCGCGGCGCTCATCCTGGGGCGCTGCCGGAGGCGCGTCCTCGTGTGCGACTCGGGGCAGTACCGCAACCACGCGGCGCCCGAAATGCACGGCTTCCTGTCGCGCGACGGGATCGCGCCGCCCGAGCTCCGGCGGATAGCGCGCGAACAGCTGGCGCCGTACGGCGTCGAGATCCGCGAGGCCGCCGTCACCGACGTCCGCCGCGGAGCGAGGCGCTTCGAGGTGACGCTGGAAGGCGGCGAGCGCCTGCGCTGCCGCAAGCTGCTGCTCGCCACCGGGCTCGTCGACCGGCTGCCGGAGCTGCCGGGGCTCCCCGCGATGTACGGCAAGAGCGCGCACCACTGCCCCTACTGCGATGGATGGGAGGCGCGCGATCAGGCGATCGGCGTCTACGGACAGGGCAGCACCGGGGTCTCGCTCGCCGTGAACATGAAGACGTGGAGCGATGACGTGGTCCTGTTCACGGACGGGCCAGCGTCCCTGTCGAGATCGGACGCGGATCGGCTCGCGCGCCACCGGATCGGCGTGCGCGAGGAGCGTGTCGTCCGGCTCGAGGGCAGGGACGGGATGCTGGAGCGCGTGGTGCTCGAGGACGGCAGCGCGGTGGAGCGCCGCTCGCTCTTCCTCAAGGCGAAGCAGGAGCAGGGGTCGGATCTGGCCGAGCGGCTCCGCTGCACGGTCACGGAGGAGCGGGGCGTCGAGACGGTCGCCGAGCACGAGGAGACGACCTGCGAAGGGGTCTTCGTCGCCGGGGACGCCTCGAAGGAGGTGCTGCTCGCCATCGTGGCCGCCGCGGAGGGAGCCGCCGCGGCGTTCGGGATCAACTGCGCGCTGCAAGACGAGGAGCTCGCGTAGCGGGGCAGCGCGCCCTCGTCGGCGCTGCCCGGACAGGCGCTCAGTCGCCCCGACCGCCCGGCCCGCGCCCGCGGCCAGGCCCCGGCCCGAACGGCGGCGGGCCCGGGCGCCGCCGCCGCTCGGCCTCGAGCTCCTCGTAGCGGGTGAGCTGCTCGGGCGTGAGCACGCCCTTCACGCGCGCGTCGGTGCGATCGCGGAGGGCGTCGAGCGCGGGGCGGCACTCGGAGAGGAGCCGGTCCCGCTCGGCCTCGGCCTCGGCGAGGGTCGCCCTGAGCTCGCGCACCTGGCGGTCGGTGAGGTCGAGGTGGCGGCGCATCGCCTTGAGGCGGAACTGGGCGCGCGCCTCGGTCGGAGGGCCCCGGAAGGTGGCCTCGAGCTCGTGCAGGGCCGTGACGTGACCGAAGGCCACGCCTGCGACGTGGCCGAAGAGGAAGACGGCGGCGAGCACGGCCAGGGGCTTCCAGCGCGCCGGGGCAGGCGGGGGCGCGGGGCGCAGGGTCATTCGCTCGCCTCGACGGTCTCGACGGAGGCCATGATCGCGCTGTCGACGTCGCGCTGCGTGTGCAGGAAGAAGAGGACGCTCGCGGCCGCCGCGAGGGCGGTGACGACGATCGCGGCGCGACCCGAACGGACGATGCCGTCAGCCACCGCGACGCGCGCGGGCAGGGGAGCGGCCGTCGCGGCGCGGAGCACAGCCTCGGTGAAGGCGGCGTCCGGCGCGATGGCCTCGGTGGCGCGGGCGATGCGGGCGAGCGGGTCGTCGGGCGCCGCCGCGGCGCGCAGCACGGCCGCGGTGAAGCGGTCGTCGGCGTCGAGGCGGTCGGTCGCGGCCGCGAGGCGCGCGAGATCCCGATCGAGCTCTGTCCGGTCGTCGTCGCGGTCAGGCATGAGGCGCCTCCTTCTCGGTCTGCCGCGCGCGGAGCGCCGCGCGGGCGCGGACCAAACGTTGCTCAACGGCGCCCTCGGAGCAACCGAGCGCGGCCGCGGCCTCCTTCGCGGGCAGCCCCTCGACGGCGACGAGGACGAGCGCGGCGCGCTCCTGGGGCGGCAGCGCGGCGAGCAGGGCGTCGAGCTCGCGCAGCGCGACGCGCGCCTCGGCGGAGACGAGGCCGTCGAAGCGCGGCTCGGCGGGCGCCTCGCGCGGGGTGTCGCGGCGGCGCCGGAGGGCGTCGAGGGAGGCGTTCGTCACGATGCGGTACAGCCAGGTCTCCACCTTCGATCTCCCGTCGTAGCGCCCCTCGCGCAGGGCGCGGTAGGCGTCGACGAACGCCTCCTGAAGGGCGTCCTCGGCCTCCGCGAGGTCGCCGACGAGGCGCGCGGCGAGGCGGTACATCGGCGCGCGCGTGTGCTCGACGATCTGCCGGAAGGCCGCGTCATCGCCCCCGGCGACGCGCGCTGCGACGAGCCTGAGGTCGACGATCACGAGCCCTCGCGATTCTGCGCCCATCGCACCGCGCGTGCCACCGGGACCAGCGCTCAGCGGCGCTCGGGGCCGTGGTCGCCGTGCCCGGGGTCGTGATCGCCGTGCCCGGGGCCGTGGTCGCCGTGCTCGGGGCCGTGGTCGCCGTGCCCGGGGCCGTGGTCGCCGTGCTCGGGGCCGTGGTCGCCGTGCCCGGGGCCGTGGTCGCCGTGCCCGGGGCCGTGGTCCGGCCTGCCCGCGGTCGGGCCCCTCCCGAGGCGAGCGGCTAGGGCGTTGCGCTGCGCGACGTCGAGGATCGGGACGATCGCGCCCAGCATGTCGATCATGTGGCCCAGGTGCGCCCGTGGGCCCATCTCCGCGTCCGCGGCCGGCAGGAACGCGTTCGCGTCGAAGCGGTCCGCGGCGAACGTCTCGAGCCGCGCGCGCATCTCGGCGCGCTTCGCCGCATGCCTCGCGTCCACGTCAGCGTCGCTCGGTCGCAGGCTCTCGAGGGCCTTGTCGATCTGCGCGCGCTGCTGGTCGCTGAGGTTGAGGCCGTGGAGGAGGTGGCCCAGCGGACCGCCCCTCATGCCGGGGCCGTGCATCATGCCGGGGCCGTGCATCCCGGCGCGCTCGCCGCGCGGGCCGCGGTCGCCCCTCTCTCCTCGCTCATCCATCCTCGCGGCGATCGCGTCGACGAGCTTTCGGCGCTGCTCCTTCGTGAGCGTGGCGTGCAGGGTGCTCAGCGCCCCGGCGACGCGCGCACGGTGCTCCTCGGGCACTGGGCCGGCGTCCGGGAGCTTCGCCTCGATCGCGGCCCGATCGATCTTGCCTGCGCGCACGCCCTCGGCGAGCGCCGCGAGGACGGCCCCGTGGTCCGGGTGCTCCTTCGCGCCGTCGTGCAGGCCCTCGAGGGCACCCTTAATCGTCGCCTTCTGCGCGTCCGAGAGGTCGAGCGCGTGGAGCGCTGCGCGCAGGAGGTGCTCCGGGCCGTGGTGGCCGCCGAAGCCCTTCCGGTGGCCGCCGGGGCGGTCCCCCTTCGACGGCCCCTGAGCGAGCGCCGCCTCGGCGGCCTCCTCGCTCGGGGACGTGTCGCCCTGCCCCGGCTCCGCCGTGCAACCGGCCGCGCCGACGAGCGCGCCGACGAGCGGCAATATCCCACCAAGCCTCCACCAACGAGACTGCGTCATGGACTCTTCTCCTGGGTCGCCCGCGTCGTGCCGAGCGGGTCGTTCATCCCTGTGACGCCGGCGGGGAGGGGGACCCTACGAGGACGAGCGTCTTTTTCTGGACTCAGGCCCCTCGGGCAAGCTCCGCAGGCGGCCCGGAGGCCGGCTTAGGCCCGTCCGGGCCGGCCTTACCGCACGCTGGCGATCAGGTGGGTGCGCGTCCCCTGCGGTGTGGCGACCTCAGCCTCGTCGCCCTCCGACAGGCCCAGCAGGGACGCGCCGAGGGGGCTCGTCGTGGCGAGGGTCTGCAGCTCGACCCCCTGGAACTGGATGCGCTCGCCGCCCGCGGCCGGCAGGAGGAAGTAGAGAGCGCGCCGCTTTCCGCTCTCCAGCTCCACGAGCGCCGAGCTCTCGATGCCCGCGCCAGGGCCGAACTCGCGCACCGTGACGGCGCCCAGCCTGGCGAGCGCCTGCTCGATCTGGAGCACGCGCTCGCTGTGACCTCGCGCCACGTAGGACGCCTCGGTGGCGCGCATGTCCTTGTCGCCCTCGGCGCGGTTCTCCTCGTGCGTCACGGCGCTCGCGGCGTCGCGCGCCCGCTCGGTGAAGCGCTCGAGCTCACGGGCGAGCTGATCCTTCAGGGCCGCGAGCAACGCGCGTTTGTCGATGGCCGGTGGCATGGACACGCACATCTTACCAGATGGGATCGCGGCGGTCACTCCACGGTCGTCAGGCGCCGCGCGGCGCTGAAGACAGCCGAGCGGCGCAGCCGTCCTCGGCACCGCCCGGCGCGCGTCCGTCTCCGCCGGTCGCAGAGGAGGAGACGGGAGGCGGCCCGGCTCCTCCGGGAAGGCCGCGCGCCGCGCGCCTGCCCGCCGGCGAGCGGCGCCGAGCGCACACCTGCGCTGATTGCAGCTCTGTAATGGATGCCTCTCGCACAGAGTCGCAGCTCATGGCGCCTTTTCGCGTCGAGATCTCCCCGCTCCTTGCAGATGTGCAATCCATGCGCGTCGAGCGCGGCGGACTGCCGACGCGCTTATCGTTCGTGTGAATCGAATGTTTCAAGACGGTGACTTGGAAGCACGAAGACGGGCGATGACGCGCAAAGACCCGCAAAGACGCGCGAAGACGCGCGAAGACGCGCGAAGACGCGCGAAGACGCGCGAAGACGCCCCACAACGGCGAGCCGGAGAACCGCTCAGGAATCGTTCAGGAATCTTCGTTGCCGGGGAAGGGTGAGTAGTGTAGATTCCTAATCTGCTGCGCCGCTGCTCCGGGCTGGAACGTATCGACACGAGAGCATGGGTGTCGTGCGGCGCCACCGCACAGCCTGGAGCGCGCGGGCCGAGCGCGCGCGACATGACGCGAGGCGTCCTGCCGCCGCTCGCCCGGGCTGCGTCCAGATCACTGCACGAGCACACAAGAGGAGAATCGTGAGCCTGTATGCCCAGGAGCGGCTGCGCGTGCTCGTCGTCGACGACGAGCGGAGGATGCTGGACAGCATCGCGGCCATCCTCGACGACGACGTCGATGTCGAGACCTGCACGTCCGCCCACCGGGCGCTCGAGCTGCTGCAGACAGGCCAGTTCCACGTGGTCTGCTCCGACTACAAGATGCCCGGGATGAACGGAGACGAGCTCCTCAAGCGGGTCGCCGGCCTGCCGTTCTACACGAGCTGCCTGCTGATCACCGGCGACGAGGAGTACATCCGCTCCGGCGAGGCGGGCCGCCACTACGTCATCCTCAAGCCGTTCGAGCCCGCCCGGGTCACCCGGATCGTCCTGGAGCTCGCGCGCCTCGCCCACGCGCGGCGGGCCGCGGACGCCGGCGCGGGTGCCGCCTCGGCGCGCGAGGCCGCCGCGCCCGCCTCGAAGACGAGGAGGGCCGCGCCGTCGCTCAGGCCGCGGGAGGCCCAGGACGCGCCGGCGTCCTCGCAGCGCGAGCGGGTGAGCTCGTACCCGCCCCCGTCCTCCCGCGCGGCGTCGAGCTACCTGGACACGGTGCGGGTCGGAGACGCTGGGCTCCCGGCCCGGACCCTCAAGTGATCGACCGCGGCGGCGAACGCGGCGCCCGAGGAGGCCATCCCCCACGATGACGAGCCGAGATCCGCTCGGCGCGGTGGAGCAGACCGCGACGGCCGAGGAGATCGTGGCCACGCTGCGCCACGATCTGCGCAATTGCTTCGGGACGATCCGCAATGCGGCGTTCTTCATCCGGCGCAAGGTCGCCCGGGAGCAGGCCTTTCGGGACGACCCGCGGGTGGAGCAATTCCTCGACGTCATCGACGAGGAGGCGATCGCGGCGAGCGCGCTCGTCGACGGCGCCGTCGACGCGAACCCGAGCCTCAGGCGGCGGCCGGTGAGCGCGAGCGCCCGCGAGTGCGTCCTCACGGCGGCGGCCTGCGCGCGCATCGCCGAGCCGGGGATCCGCGTCGACGTCGACGCGGCGGAGGGCGTGGTCGAGCTCGATCCGGCCGAGCTCGCCCTGGCGGTCCGGTGCCTCGTCGAGAACGCGGCGGAGTCGATGCCCGGGGGCGGGGTGGTCACGCTGCGCGGGAGCGTGGTGGGCGCGCGTTACCGCATCGAGGTCGGCGACACGGGGACGGGCGTGCCCGAGGAGGAGCGGGAGGCGGTCACGCGCCCGTTCTACACCACCAAGCCGGGCCGCCTCGGCCTCGGGCTCAACATCGCCGGGCGCGTGGCGCGCCGCTATTTCGGGGCGCTCACCCTCGGCCGCAGCGCACCCTCGGGCACGCTGGCCTGCATCGAGCTGCCCCTCGCTCTGGCGCCCGAGCCGCCCGGCGCGGGCGCCGAGGAGCGGCTGTGACGGCGCGTGCGGCCGAGGCGCCGCGATGAGCATCCGGGCCGCCCTCTCGCTGATCTTCGCCGTGGCCGCGGCCGTCGTGCTGCTCGCGACCGGCGCGCTCCACGTCACGTCCGCCAGCATGTCGCGGCTCCAGCGGCGCGCCGAGCTGTCGTACGAGGATCTCACCCGCCACGTCACGCTCGCCAACCACGCCGGCCGCTACATGCGGGAAGCCGCGGAGATCTCCCTCGGCGGCGGCGACACCGAGGAGCTCCATTACCTGGCCGGGCTCGTCGCGCGGGACCTGGCCGCGGCGGAGGCGCTCGAGCGGGCGCGGGAGCCGCTCGAGCGGGCGCGGGAGCCGCTCGAGTGGGCGTGGGAGCCGCTCGAGCGGGCGCTGATCGAGGGTGAGCGCGCCCCCGAGGCGCTGCGCGAGGCGCAGGAGGGCGACGAGCGCCTGCGCCGGATGCGCGCGAGCTTCGCGGCGATCTCCGGGGGTGTCGACCACGTGTCCCGCATGGCGAGCGCCGGGGATCTGGCGGCCTACCGGAGGTTCGTGGAGCGTCCCGAGGCCGAGTACGAGGACGGGTTCGTGCCCCAGATCGACGCGGCCATCGCCGACGCGCGGCGCGACGTCGCGCGGAACGCGGAGGAGGCGGGCCGCGCAGGCGCCAGGATCAGGATCGCGAGCATCGCCCTGATGACGGCGGCGCTCGTGCTCCTCGTCGTCCTCCTCGGCGGGCTCCTGCGCTCGATGGCGCGCGGGTTCGGCGCGCTCGCGGAGTGCTCGCGGCGCATCGCCGGAGGCGACCTCGATTACCCGCTGCCCGACCTGGGAAAGCACGAGTTCGGGCGCATGGGCACGGCGCTCCGCCACATGGCCGAGAGCCTGCGCGAGGCCCAGGCGTCGAGCGTGCGCGTCGAGCGGCTCGCGGCGATCGGGCAGCTCGCGGCGAGCGTCGGGCACGAGCTGCGCAACCCGCTCGGCGCCATCCGGAACGCGACGCACTACCTCAAGAAGCGCCTCGCCCGGACCGAGGTCGGCGCGGAGCCGCGCGTCGCCCAGTTCCTCGGCCTGATGGAGAAGGAGCTGCTCTCGTGCAACCGGATCATCGGCGATCTCCTGGACTTCGCGCGTGAGCGCAGGCTCCGCTGCACCGCCTGCCCGCTCGCGCCCCTGGTGGACGACGCCATGTCGGTCGTCGCGCCGCCCGCGCACGTGCGCCTGGAGAACCTCGTGCCGGCGGCGCTGCCGGTGCCGAGCCTCGACAAGGACCAGTTCCGGCAGGTGCTCGTGAACCTGATCCAGAACGCGGCCGAGGCGATCCCGGTCGAACGCGAAGGGTGGGTGCGTGTGGTTGGACGTGTATGTGACGAGGCCGTGAGCCTCGTGGTGGCCGACAACGGGGAGGGGATCGAGGAGGAGCACCTCGCGAAGATCTTCGAGCCGCTCTTCAGCACGAAGCTGAAGGGGACGGGCCTCGGGCTCGCCATCACCGCCGGGATCGTCCGCCTGCACGGCGGCACGATCGCGGTGGAGAGCGCGCCCGGCGCGGGGACGACGTTCACCATCCGGTTACCGCGCGCCGCGGCGCCGGAGGTACACTCCTCCGTGCAGCCCGCGTGACAGCGTGACAGCGTGACAGCGGAGGGAGACGGCCGTCGATGCAAGGGACCGGACCGGTGCTCGTGGTGGACGACGAGGAAGGGATGCGCGCCACGCTCGCTGCGAACCTCGAGCTCGAGGGGTATGAGGTCGTCGAGGCGCGGGACGGGGCGCACGCGCTCGAGCTCGTGAGGCAGCGGCGCTTCGCGCTCGTGCTGAGCGACGTGAGGATGCCCGGCCTCGACGGCGTCGCGACGTTCCGGGAGATCAAGCGGCTCCAGCCGGAGCTCACGGTGGTGCTGATGACCGGCTTCGCGCGCGAGCAGCTCATCGAGCAGGGCATCGGCGAGGGCGTCTATGCGGTCATCTACAAGCCCTTCTCGATGGAGCACCTCATCCGGATCATCGCGCGGGCCCTCTCGTCGCGCGGCGTGCTCGTGGTGGACGATCTCCCCGCGGTCGCGGAGTCGATCGTGGCGGGGCTCAACGCGGCCGGGCTGCGCGCGGAGGCCGTGTACGACGGGCACACGGCCATCCAGCGCGCGCGGGACGCGGCGGTCGACGTATGCGTGATC
This sequence comes from Sorangium sp. So ce363, assembly GCF_051520435.1. NCBI lineage: Bacteria > Pseudomonadati > Myxococcota > Polyangiales > Polyangiaceae > Sorangium > Sorangium sp. So ce363. Next base: position 12,225,881 of record NZ_CP150333.1, read on the forward strand.
GACCTCCGGATGCCGTCGCTGGACGGCGTGAGGACCCACGAGCAGATCCGGCGGCTGAGCCGCCGGATCACGGTGATCGCGATGACCGGCCACGCGACGCCGGAGATGATCCACGCGTTCACGAGCCAGGGCGGGTACGCCTGCCTCCACAAACCGTTCGAGGTGCGCGAGCTGATGCACACGATCGCGCGCGCCCGGAGCGACCCGGGGACGTGCTGAGGGCCGCGGGACATGGCGCGGGGGAGGGGCGGGCGCTGCGCCCTGCCTGGCCGCGACCGCGCCGGCCGCGCGGGCGGAGGAGGGCGGCGTGAGCGTGACCGTGCTCCTCGTCGACGACGACGCGTCGTCCCGGTTCGTGCTCGCGACGCTCCTGGAGGACGAGGGCTTCCAGGTGGAGGAGGCCGGCTCGTTCGCCGAGGCCGGGCGGAAGATCGCGGCGGAGGGCGCGCGGTACGACCTCGCGCTGCTCGATCAGAACCTCGGCGACGGCCACGGCACCGATCTCGTGGCGGTGCTGCGGGCGCGCCTGCCGCGCGCGAAGGCGGTGCTGATCAGCGGCAGCGGCGACGAGGCCCTCGGCGACGCGCCCCCGCCGGACGCGGTGCTCTCGAAGGGGATCGGCTTTCCGGATCTGCTCGATCGGATCCGGCAGCTGCTCGGCTGACGCGCGCCGGCGCCGCGCGCTCCGACGCCGTGCGCTCCGACGCCGCGCGGGCTCGCGCAGATGGCCGCACGCGCGGCGTCAGGCGACGCCGAGCAGGGCCTTGCCCACGATGTCGCGGATCGCGGGGCCGGACAGGGCCATGATGGGGCCGCTCATCGCGTCGCGCAGGTGGCGCTCGATGGGGCGGCTGCGCATGTACCCGGCGCCGCCGGCGATCTCCAGGGCCGAGGTGGCGATGGCCACCGCGGCCTCGTTGGCCACCACCTTGGACTGCAGCTGCAGGAGGCCGTAGCTCGGGTCGCCCGCGTCCAGGGCGGCGGCGGTGCGCATGGCGAGGGCGCGCGCGGCCTCGAGGCGCAGGCTCATGTCGGCCACGGCGAACTGCACCCATTGCAGCTCGGCGATGGGCCGGTCGCCCGGCGGCAGGACCCGCTCCTTGGCGTAGGCCACGGCCGCGGCCATGGCGGCCTCGGCGATGCCAACGGAGAGCCAGCCGAGGCCGTTGGGGATGGGGTTGGGCGCCGTGGGATCGACCGCGAGCCGCCGCGACTCGCGCAGGAGCGTGCCCTGGAAGCGGACGATCTGGCTGCGCGTGGCCCGCATGCCGAGCGTGTCCCAGACGGGCTCGATGGCGATCGAGTCGTCCCTCTCGAGGAGGAAGAACGCGGGCTGGCCGTCGCAGACCGCGGCCGTGAAGAAGAAGTCCGCGTGCTCGCACCCGGTGACGAAGCGCTTCTCGCCGGTCAGGCGATAGCCGCCCTCGGCCTTCTGGGCCACCTGGCGCGGCACGAGGAACATGTTGCCGCTGGTGGGCTCGGAGAGCGCGTTGCCGACCCACGCGCCGCGGCGGATCGCCTGCTCGAAGCGGGACCGCTCGCCGGGGTCGACGAGGGCGCGGTACACCGACATGGCGCCCTGGTGCATGAGCCACGCCGTGGCGAACGACGCGTCGCCCCGCGCGAGGATGGCGACGATGCGGCCGAAGGTGAGCCACGAGCAGGGCGCGCGGGCGGCGTCGTCGCCGGCGGCCCCGCCGAGCAGCGCTGTGTTGATCGGTGAGCGGATCGTGGCGGTCAGCCCCTCGATCGGGAAGGTGGCGTCCCGGTCGTGTCGGGCCGCGTGCTCGGCGAGGAGCGCCGAGATCCGCTCGGCCTCGGCGAGGAGCTCGTGGGCCTGAGTTGCGTCGTTCTTCTCTGCATTCATGAGGTCGTTCCTCTGTGGCTGCGAGGCATTGAGTTCGCCCGGCTGTCGACGAAGCCGGGTGGACGGAAGGTGGCGCCCCGGAGGTCCGCCGCGGCGGGCCCTCAGACCCGGCGCAGCCTCTCGGCCGCGCGCTCCAGCGTCTCGTCCCGCTTGGCGAAGCAGAACCGCAGGACGGGCCCGGGCTCCACGCCGGAGAGGAAAGGGGAGATCGGGATCGAGGCGACGCCGTGCTCGCGGAGGAGGCGCAGCGCGAAGTCGGCGTCTCGCTCGGACGTGATCGCGGAGGTGTCGAGCAGCTGGAAATACGTGCCCTCGCACGGCAGCGGGCGGAACCGCGAGCCATCGATGAGCCGCAGGAAGAGATCCCGCTTCGCCTGGTAGAAGGGCGCGAGATCGGCGGCGAGCGGGTCGCGCGTCACGACCTCGGCATACGCGTGCTGGATGGCGCCGTTCACCGCGAACGTCACGAACTGGTGCACCCGCTGGATCTCGGCCGAGAGCGCCTGCGGCGCCGCGCAATAGCCCACCTTCCAGCCGGTCGTGTGGTACGTCTTGCCGAAGGAGCTGATGACGACGGAGCGATCCGAGAGCTCCGGATACCGCGCGAGGCTCTCGTGCCGGCGCCCGTCGAAGAGGATGTGCTCGTACACCTCGTCACCGACGACGAGGGCGTCGGTCCCTTCCAGCACCCGCCCGAGCTCGCGCATGTCGTCGGCCGACAGCATCGTTCCGGTCGGGTTGTGCGGTGAGTTGATGAGCAGGAGCCGCGTGCGCGGGGTGATCGCGCGCCGCACCTCGTCCCAGTCGACGCGGTACTCCGGAAAGCGGAGCGTGACGAACACGGGCGTTCCGCCGTTCAGCTGCACGGCCGGCGCGTACGAGTCATAGCAGGGCTGGAACAGGATGACCTCGTCCCCGGGGCGGACGAACGCCGTGATCGTGCTGAAGATGCCCTCGGTGGCGCCCGAGGTGATCGTGATCTCGGTCGCCGGGTCGTAGCGGCGGCCATAGAGCCGCTCGATCTTCATCGCGAGCGCCTCGCGCAAGGCCAGCACGCCCTGCATGGGGGCATACTGGTTGTGGCCCGCGCGCATGTGGCGGGCGACGGCCTCCACCAGATCCGGCGCGCAGTCGAAATCCGGGAAGCCCTGCGAAAGGTTGATGGCGCCGTGCTCGTTCGCGAGCCGCGTCATCACCGTGAAGATGCTGACGCCGGTCGACGGCAGCTTCGATGGGAGCGCGGGCGTGGTCATGGCAGGTCCTATATCACCCCTTCAGCCCGGCCGTGCTTCCCGGCGGCGCGCCGCGGAGCGCGAGGGCCGCGACCACCGCCCCCGAGACCAGCCTCGAGGCCGGCGCTCTGCCTGAGGCCGGGCACCGGCTTCGCGCCGGCGGGGCGCGCCCGTGATAACGTGCCTCCCGCCGGCGCGGGGGGCGACGCTCCGTTCCTCTGCGCGCGGCGGAGAGAGAGGGGGACACCGTGCGGCTGAAGGACAAGATCGCGCTCATCACCGGGGCGAGCAGGGGAATCGGGAAGGCCAGCGCGCTCGCGCTGAGCCGGGAGGGGGCCGTCGTGGTCGGCGTGGCGCGCACCGCGGCCGATCTGGCGGCGCTCGAGCGGGAGCTCCGCGAGGCGGGCGGCCGCGGGCTGATGATCGAGGCCGACGTCACCCGCGCCGCGTCCGTCGCCGCGTGCGTGGAGCGGGCGGTCCGCGAGCTCGAGAGGGTCGACATCCTCGTCAACAACGCGGGCATCGGCGGATACCGGCCCTTCCTCGAGTGGTCGGAGGACGACTACGACCGCATCATGGCGACGAACGTGAAGGGGACATGGCTGTTCTGCCGCGAGGTGATCCCCCACATGCGCCGCCAGGGCGGCGGCCACATCATCAACGTCGCCAGCGTCGCCGGCCTGCAGGGCTATCCGAGCGAGGCCATCTACTGCGCCTCCAAGTTCGCGCAGATGGGCCTGACCCAGGCGCTCGATCGCGAGTTCTGGCAGGACAACATCAAGGTGAGCGCCGTCTGTCCGGGCGGCGTCGAGACGCACTTCGCCCTCGGCGACGGGCGAACCGCCGGCTCGGAGCGCATGCGCGGCTTCTCCACGCCGGAGGACGTGGCCGAGGCCGTGGTGCTCGCCGCGCTGCCGCGGGACCGCTCGCGCATCGTGCAGATCGTCATGCGGCCGATGAACGAAGCCACGTAGCGCGCGGGCTCGCCTCGCGCGCCGCCTCGCGCGCTCAGACCGCGGCGCGCGGCCTCGCCAGCGTCTCCCATGCTGCCATCGCGCAGTCGACGATCGCCTGGAGCGCCTCGCGCGAGGCGCCGTCGCGGGCCTGGAGGGAGAGGCCCTGGAGCACGGTGGTGTAGAAGGCGGCGAGCGCCCTCGTGTCGGTGCCCGCCGGCACGTCGCCCTCGACGACGCCGCGATCCAGCCGGCGCCGGAGCGCGTCGAGCGCCGCCCGCCGGCACCCGGCGAGGTAGGCGCGCACGCGCTCGTTCTCCGGCGTGCCGAGCGTCGCGGCGAGCACGATCATGCAGCCGCTCGGCTTGCCCGGCGTCGCGTACCCCTCCACGTTGCCGCGCAGCATCGCCTCGACCGCCCTGCGCGCCGTCGGCTCGTCGCTCATGGCCCGGTTCGTCGCCGCGCCCTCGACCTCGCTGTAGAGCGCCACGGCCTCGCGAAACAGCGCCTCCTTGCAGCCGAACGCGGCGTAGAGGCTCGGCGAGTTGATGCCCATCGCGGCCGTGAGATCGCTGAGCGAGGTGCCCTCGTAGCCCCGCTCCCAGAACACCTCCATCGCCCGCCGCAGGGCGGCGCCCCGATCGAAGCTGCGAGGGCGACCCCGTCCGACCATCATCGAGACCTTTCTGTATTTCTGTGACGATCGATAAAAAACTGATTGACCACCGGTCACGGGAGAGCGTATACATTCTGTATCGATCTGTACAGAAAAGAGGTACACATGGCGGAGTTCGCAGGCAAGGTGGCGCTGGTGACCGGGGGCAGCCGTGGGATTGGCGCGGCGATCGTCAAGCGGCTGGCGCGGGGCGGGGCGGATGTGGCGCTGACGTACGTGAGCGCCGCGGACAAGGGGCGCTCGGTCATCGCCGACGTCGAGGCGGCGGGTCGGCGGGGGATGGCGATCGCGGCGGACACCGCGGATCCGGCTGCGATCGTCGGCGCGGTCGAGCGGACGGTGGCCGAGTTCGGCAGGCTGGACATCCTCGTCAACAACGCCGGTGTCGCCATCATGGCGCCGATCGAGGCTGTGACGCTCGCGGACCTGGACAAGACGCTGGGGATCCATGTGCGGGGCGTCTTCCTCGCCTCGCAGGCCGCGGCGCGGCACATGGGCGCTGGCGGGCGCATCGTCAGCATCGGCAGCTGCCTCGCCGACCGGGTGCCGGGGCCGGGAATCACGCTGTACTCCATGAGCAAGACCGCGCTGGTCGGCCTCACGAAGGGCCTCGCCCGCGATCTCGGGCCGCGCGGCATCACCGCCAACCTCATCCAGCCCGGCCCGATCGACACGGACATGAACCCGGCCAACGGCGCTGGAGCGGACATGCAGCGGAGCATGCTCGCGCTCGGTCACTACGGCAGCACCGACGACATCGCCGCCACGGTCGCTCACCTTGCCGGCGAAGGCGGGCGCTTCATCACCGGAGCGACGATCACCATCGACGGCGGGTTCACGGCCTGAGGGGGCCGCGCGGCGCGCGCTGGGCGCCGGTCGCGCGGCCATCAGGGCGACTCCAGGGAGGTACGGCGCGGTGCCGTCGAGTGCGTATCAGGCCGGCCGCGCCACCCTCAGAGCGACTCCAGGTAAGCGACCAGGGCGCGCCTATCCCCGGCCGACAGGTGGGCCGTGTGGCCCATGGAGCCGTCCACCCCCTCGACCAGCGCGAGCAGCGTCGGGTAGCGGCCGTCGTGGTAGTACGGCGCGGACCGGCCGACGAAGCGCAGCGAGGGAGTCTCGAAGGAGCGCTCCGTCTCGACGCGCGTCGCGCTCCGCACGTCGTGCCGCGCGCCGTCGGTGGTCAGCTCGTCGCCGACATGGCAGCTCGAGCAGCCCGCCTCGCGGGCGTGGAAGACCTCCTCGCCGCGCGCGGCGAGGGCCGCGCCGGCGCCGGCCACCGCGGTTGCCGGCTCTGCGGCCGCCGCTTCTGCGGCGCCGGCCGGCGCCGCCACGAGCGCGGCGCGCTCCTCGGCCGTGAGGACCGTCGCCTCGGCGGGCGGATCCATGCCGCGGAGGTACGCGAAGATGGCGTCGCGCTCCTTCGCGCTCAGGCCGGTGCCCGCGAGCCGGGACATGGTGCGGGCGAAGTGGCTCGCCAGGTCTTTCTTGCCGCCCTCCCAGCCGTACGGCGCGGTGCCGTCGAGCCGCCCCATGAGCATCGGCGTCTGGCGCGGGCCCTCCGGCGTCGACCAGGTGAGCGCGTCGTCGCGGCCGTCGGGGTGGCAGCTGGCGCAGGCGCGGCCGTCGAACGCGACGCGACGGCCGCCGGCCGCGTGGAACAGCCGCTGGCCCTCCGCGCGCTGCTCGTCGAGGCGCGACGCGCGGGGCAGGGTGATGACCGGCAGCTCGCCCCCGAGCTCCTTGCCGACGGCGCCGATCGCGGCCGGCCCCGGGTCGCGCGCGGCGGGAAGGATCGTCAGCGCGCCGTCGAACCGGGAGAAGACCACGGCGCGCCGGCGCGCTCCGTCGACGGCGATGGCGGTGGGCCCGGCGCCCACGCGGGCGCGGAAGAGCTCGCGATCCCGCACCGATCCGGGCCGCGGCGGCTTGCCGGGGATCTGGGCGCGGGCGTCGTAGGCGATCACCTCGTCGTGGCCGAGGCACGCGACGAGCAGGACCTCGTCCCCGGGCTCGATCGCTGCCGCCCGCGGGAGCCGGCAGCCGCGGAGCCCGAGGTGGGCCGAGACCGGCGGGACGTCCGCTCGTTCGCCCATCGCGTCGACGACCGCGATGTGCTCGATCACGGTAGCGACCAGCGCGCTGCCGTAACCGCCGCCGCCCGTCGCGGGCCCCGGATCGACGAGCGCGATGGGCGCGAAGACCGCGCCGCTCGCCGCCCGCGCCAGCGCGAAGCCCTGGGAGCCGCGGCGATCCACGTCCACCGTCGGGCGGCGCACCTGGAACGGCGTCCCGTCCTCGAAATCGAAGGGCACTTTCCGCGAGGGCCCGCTCGAGCTGCGGGGGAAAGGCTTGGCGAGCTTCGACGTCGATCTCGGGGCGCGCCGCTCCACCCCGTCGGTCGACAGCTCCCGCGCGCCGGTCGGCGCGCCGCCTTCGCCGAGCGTCACGACGCTGATGCGGCCGCCGACCGCGTGGGAGACGAACGCGCGCCGGCCGTCGCTCGACGCGACGACCGCGCTGGGATCCCGGGCGAGCGGGAGCTCCCCGGTGCGCCGGAGGTCGGCGGTCGCGAGGCTGGTGAGCGCGTGGCCCCAGCGGCTCGCGACGAGCAGCGTGGCGCGGTCCGGCGTCATCGCGAGGCCCACCGGCTCGCTCGCCACGGGCACCAGGCACCTTCGCTCGAGGGGGGCGGCAGGCCCTACCGGCTCCAGCACCTCGAGCAGGGCGCGGTCGCGCAGCGAGGCCACGACGCGGCCGTCGCCCAGCACGATCACCTGGGCGGGCCGGCCCGCGAGCGGCGTGCGCGCGAGCGCGGCGCGGGCGTCGATGTCGACGGTGTGGAGGACAGCGTCGTCCTCGTCGGCGACGAAGGCGAGGGTGCGCCCACCGAGCTCCGCGAGGGCGACGCCGGAGCCGGCGTGGGTCGCGTCGAGGGGCGTGGGCGCGGTGCCCACCGCGCGCCGGGCGCAGAGGGGCGGCGGCGGCGCCTCCGCCGCGGCGGGACGGCTGGTCGGCGGCGCCGGGGCCGGGTCGCGCGGGGAGGGGGTGCAGGCGAGGGCGAGGAGGGCGAGGGCGGTCGGAGCGGCGGCTCTCATGCCCGGACCATCGGCCCGGCGGGCGAGAGTGTGACAGAGGCGTCGCCGCGGGGTCGTCGCTCGCCTGGCCTGGCCTGGCCGGGCTGGAGCGCCGGACAGGCGGGGGTGAGCCGGCCTGCTCGGACCCCGGCGGCTCAATCCGCGTGATAGATCACGCGTTCCCAGTCAGGAGGCGAGTCGTTCAGGTCGTTGTCTCCGCAGCGGTAGCCCACGTCGAGCGATCCATCCACCGGTTGCCCGCTGATGCAACTTGGTTGCATCAGCGCCGTACCCCATGGCATCATGGTTCGCGAGGCTTCGTCGCGGCATGGTGGCTCATGTCGCGGCGCCTACACGGAAGGCCAGACAAGACGTGATGACGACAACGACCGCTGAGGAACACGAGGATTTCGCATCGCCGCGCGCGGCGCCAGCCAGCTCGACGCGCGTCGTGACGGAGCTCGTCGACCTGGCCGAGCTCGCGGCGCCCGAGGTGAGCGTCTGCGTCCTGCGGCGAGGCGTCGACCCCGACGTGGACGGCTTCGTGCGCGAATGGCTGCTGCCACGGCCGCTCGCCGAGACGCTGAGCGTCGATCCGATCGCGCCCGACCTCGCGGCGCTGGCTGCTGGAGCGCCCCCCTCGCCCGGTCGTGAAGCCTTCCTCGAGGACGTGCGTGGGCTGATATCGCTCTTCGCGGATCTCACGGGCTGCCCGCGGGTCGGCCTACGGCTCGCGCGGCTCGCGAAGCCCATGTGCCCTCGTCTCCACGCGGACATGGTGACCGTCCGCCTGGTGACCACCTATGTCGGGCCTGGGACGGAGTGGGCAGAGCACGCGGCCGTCCGGCGGGACCGGCTCGGACACCGAGCGAACGGTGTCCCCGACGAGGTCTCGGGGGTGCTGCGCGCCGGCACGCGCCTCCGCCGGATGGAGCCGTTCGACGTCGGGCTGCTCAAGGGAGAGGCGTGGCCGGGCAACCAGGACCGCGGTGCGGTGCACCGGTCGCCGCCCGGAACGTCGCCACGTGTCGTCGTGACACTCGACGCCCTGGCCTGAATCCGCGGCGCTACGCCGTCAGCTGTACGTCGCCGTGATGGTCGCAGTGCCCGCCGTGCGGGTGGTGCAAGTGGCCGTCGACGAGGAAGTCCACGTGATCTCCATGAGGAACTGCGGCGTGCCCGCAGTTGTCTCCGTGCGCGTGCTTCACGTCGTGCCCTGAGCACGCGTGGTTCGGGGTGCACTGTGCAGGGTTCTCCTCGTTCACCGAGAGGACGTGCTCGTCGACATGGTCGCCATGCCGGTGGTGCAAGTGGCCATCGTGCAGGTAGTCGACGTGGTCACCGTGACGTATCGCCTGGTGTCCGCACGCCTGGCCGTGATCGTGCGCATGCTGGTCGTGCGTCGCGTGGTCCTTCATCCTGGTCTCCTTGTCGAGCGTGGGAAAACGCACAGCTCTGAAAGGTGAAGAGGCTGATTGCATCAGCCCCCTGAAGCAGACTTCTCGGCTGGCAGACACGAGAAATTGGGCTCCAAGTGAACAAGCCTACCCGCACGGCACGCCTCGGGCATTGAAATTTTCTTCTGGGACGGCAGTCGCCTGACAAGCTCGCCTCCCGGCCAGCCTTGCCGCTACTCGACCTGCCAGAGCACGACCGTGCCGGAGGCGTCCGCGCCGAGGAGTCCCGCGTGTGCGGGGTGCCAGGCGAGCGCGGTGACCTCGTCCTCCAGGAACGCGTAGCGCACCGGCTTGGCGAGCCGCCGCGGCTCCCAGAGCAGCACGCCGTGGTCCTGTGCGCCGCTCGCGAGCACCCCCTTGCGCGGGCTGAACGCGAGCTGGAGGCACGTGTCTTGATGACCCTCGAGCTCGATTGGACGGGTGCCCTCGGGGCCTTTGCCCGAGAAGTCCCAGACCGTGACGGCCGGGGCGCCGCCGGTCGCGAGCAGTCGCGACTGCGCGTCCCACGCGAGCGCCTTCGGCTTCGCGGGATACCCGCGCATCTCGGAGTCCTGCCCGGTCGAGAGGCGCCAGAAGTGCACCGACCGGTCCTGGCTGCCGCAGGCGATGACCTTCCCGTCGGGGCTCCACGCCATCGACACGAGCGAGCCCTGCCAAGCGAGGTGGCGCGAGGTCGCACCGGCGTCAATCGACCAGAGATAGACGCCTCCGTAACACGCCGCGGCGAGCTCGGCGCGGCCGTCCCGCCAGGCGAGCGCGGCGACCGTGCTGGGCAGCGGCTCCGTCTCGACGATCGGCTCGCCGCGCTCGGTCCAGACGCGCACCGTCCGCCCCGAGCCGGTGGCCAGGTGCTCGCCGCCGGGCGCCCACGCCACGTGCTCGACCCACGCCGCCCCGCCGGGGAGCTCGGCCACGAGGGCGCCGGTGAGGTCGAAGAGGCGCGCTTTCTCATCCTGGCCGCACGTCGCCAGGCGCGCTCCGGAGGGGGAGAACCCGAGCGCGAGGACCCCATTCGGGTGCGCCTCGGCGCACCAGCGCACCGCGCCGGTCTGCAACTCGATGGCGAGCACCGTCCCCGCGCCGGTCCCGATCGCGCACAGGCTGCCGTCGCGCGTCACGCTCATCGCGACGACGTAGTCTCCCGCGGAGAGCCGCCAGCGCGGCGGGAGCTCGGTCTTGCCACGCGGCGCCCGCCCCGTCACGCCAGGCATCGCTGGAAGCCCCGGGTCAGCTGCTCGCGATCCAGGTCGCGGCCGATGAACACGAGATCGCTGGCGCGGCGCTCGTCTCCCCAGGGCCGATCCTCGCGGCCGTCGAAGAGCATGTGCACGCCCTGAAACACGAAGCGGTTCTCGGAGCCGCGGAGGTTCAGGATGCCCTTCATCCGGAAGATATCCGCGCCCTTCTCGCGCAAGAGCTCCGAGACCCACCGGGTCAGCCGCTCGCGGTCGACGGCGCCCTCGAGGTGGATGCCGACCGAGCTCACCTGCTCATCGTGGCTGTGCCCAGCCGCGAACTCGCGCGCCACCGCCGGCTCCACGGCGCCGCGCGACTCCAGCCGCGCCCGGAACTCGCTCGGGGTGTGCTGCAGATACAGGCCGTAACGCCCGCGCTTCGGCGCGTTGAGCCGGAACCGCATCGTCCCAGGATCGCGCAGGGCGAGCCTGGATGGGTGGTCGCCGATCACCAGGCTACCTCCCGGCGCGACGCGCACCGCCGGCTCCGCCCAGACCCGCAGGGCGCGCTCAGCGGCCTCGCGCGCGCCCGGATCGACCGCCGGCTCGAGCGGCAGGACCACGACGTCCATGCACTCGTCGGGGCCTGGCTCCAGGACGAGCTCGCAGCCGCCCTCCTCGAGGTCGAACGCGCCTGCCCACTCGAACGGGTACTCGGGCTCCAGGAAGGCCGGTTTCTGGGCGAGCGCGCGGTCGAGATCGAAGCCACCCACGCCGAGCACATCGGCGATCGGCACATCGGCGTTCGTCGCGCGTAGCACGCGGGCCAGCGTGTTCATGCCGCGCAGCCGCCTCTCGAGGGTGTCGAGCTCGCGCTCGGTGACGAGGTCGGCCTTGTTGAGCACGAGCACGTCAGCGAAGGCGACCTGCTCTTTGCACTCGCTCGAGTCCTCGATGTGCAGATGGATGTGCTTCGCGTCGACGAGGGTGACGATGGCGTCGAGCGCGAACAGCTCGCGGACGTCGTCATCGACGAAGAACGTCTGGGCCACCGGCCCCGGGTCGGCCAGGCCCGTGGTCTCCACGAGCACATGGTCGAATCTGTCCTTCCGCTTCATGAGGCTGCCGAGAATGCGGATGAGGTCGCCACGCACGGTGCAGCAGATGCAGCCGTTATTCATCTCGAAGACCTCCTCGTCCGCGTTGATGACGAGGGCCTGGTCGATGCCGATCTCTCCGAACTCGTTCTCGATGACGGCGATGCGCTTGCCGTGGTTCTCCGTCAGGATGCGGTTGAGGAGCGTGGTCTTGCCTGCTCCGAGGAAGCCGGTGAGCACGGTGACGGGGATCTTGCCTTGATTCATGGGGCCCTTCGAGTTCCGGGGTTCGTTCGTGACGGGGGCGAGGGGATCATTGCGCCCCCGCGCCGAAGAGGGCATCGGCTCCGACCGCCACGCCGGTCGCGATGCCGAGCAGCGCCGCAGTGACGATCGAGAAGCGGCGCGGCGCCCCTCCTCGCGTCAGCGTCCACCCGATGGGCCATGACAGGATCACCGTCAGCGCGATCATGCCGGCGACGGTGCCCAGGCCGAAGAGCGCGAGGTACGCCGCGGCCCAGAGCCGTGAGGGGATGCTCGCCGTCGCGAGCAAGGCGATGCCCGCGGAGCCCGCCAGGCCGTGAACGAGGCCGATGGCGATGGACCTCGCGTGTGCGGCGCCGCCGTGACCGGGCGCCGGCGCTCGTCGCTGTGGGCGGACGAGGTGCCATGCGCCGAGCGCGATCAGCATGAACGCGACGAGGAGCTCGGCCGCCCTCTCGAAGGGCGCGGGGATGCGCAGGCCGAGGAGGACGACGATCAGCCCTACGCCGAGGAAGGCGGCGGAGTGGCCGAGCCCCCAGAGCGCCGCGATGAGCGCGGCGCGGCGCGGACCGCGCTCGCGCTGGAGCAACGTGGCGATGACGACGAGGTGGTCGGCGTCCGCGGCGTGGCGCAGGCCGAGCCCGAGCCCGAGGAGCAGCGCTGACACGCCAGTCACGGCCGCCCTCCGGCGCGGTGCGCGCGACGCGCCGCCTTGAGGTGAAGCTCGGCGGCGTCCGAGGACGCCCTGGGGACCGCGCCGCGGCCGACGCGCGGCGAAGCTTCCATGTGCGGGTGCATGGCGTCCGCGTAGCCGACCTCCGGGTTATTTGCAATAAAATTGCAATAGTATCTCTGGTTGAATAGATCCCTCTCTTGCGGCTCTCGATCAGCACGCCCTTCACGACGCTCCTGGGCGCCAAGCTCAGCTTGAGGATTTCCCGATCGGGGTGAGCGGGAGAGCGAAGTCGCTGGATCGAGGGCGATTTTCTGGTGAACGGCTGGAGCTGCGTCCGTGCGGTGGGACCAGCGCGGGCCTGGCGGAGCGCCTTTTCCTCTCCCCATGGGATGCTTGACAGCGCGGGTCGGACGCCAGCTATGCTACCGCTCCACGAGGCGTGGGAGCCGCACGACGGGGCCGGCTCGGAGCTCGAGGCGATCCACGGGTCGGACCCGCATCGACGCTGAATGGTTCCTGGATCGGAGGAGCAAGCATGTCAGATGCTCTAGGAGAGCTCGCCAAGCCCGTGATCGTCGGCCGTTCCAGCTCGCACTTCACGCGCGTCACGCGGATCTTCGCCGTGGAGATGGGGGTCGACTGTTCGCTCGAGGTCGTGCGGGACCTCATGTCGTCCAACGCGGCGGACTACGGGGGCAACCCCGCGCTCAAGATGCCGGCTCTCCGGACACCCCGCGGCGTGTGGTTCGGCGCGCTCAATATCTGCCGCGAGCTGTCGCGGCAGTCGAAGCGCGCGGTACGCACGGTATGGCCGGAGGACCTCGACCAACCCCTCCTCGCGAACGCCCAGGAGCTCGTCGTTCATGCGATGGCGACGGAGGTCGGGCTGATCATGGCCGGGGCCGGCGACGGCAGCGCGCACCAGGCCAAGCAGCGAACGAGCCTTGTCAACACCATGTCATGGCTGGAGGACAACGCGGGGCACGCGCTCGCCGCGCTCCCGTCGGACCGGGATCTGAGCTACCTGGAGGTCGCGCTGTTCTGCCTCGTCACACATCTGGAGTTCCGGCGCGTCCTGCCGACAGAGCCCTATCCGGCGCTGAACGGCTTCTGTCGAGAGTTCGCGGCGCGGGCGTCCGCCGGCGAGACCACCTACCGGTTCGACCCCTGAGCGCAGCCCGCCATGGCGCCGCCACCCGACCGACGCGCATACCTCATGCGGGAAGCCCGTGATTTCGGCCTCCTCCTCCCTGGCATGCGATCTGCCGGGGACGCCACGCATGGGAGACGCCGACATCACCTTGCGCCACCTCGCCCGGAGGAGGCCCGGGGACCTGGTGCGCGCCTTCGTCCCCGAGGGCCATTGCACCGAGGTCCTCGGCTGGATCGACAGCCAGGTCACGACCATCGAGCGCCGCGTCGACAAGGCCCTGCGCCTACGGATCGACGGCGAGCCGCGGGTGCTGCACATCGAGTTCTGCTTCGCGCTCCGTGACGACGTACCGGATCGCATCTTCGAATACCTCGGCTTCCTCTTCACCGCGCTCCGCCTCGACGCCCCCGGCGAGCCGGTGCCGCCGATCGAGAGCGTCGTCGTGGTCCTCTCGGGCAGAAGGCGGCGCCTGCCCGCGACGGGCCAGCGCTCTACCGCCTGGCCGGGGCGGCCGTTCAGCGGCGCGCATTTCAGGATCGACGCCGTCTACCAGCACACGATCGGCGAGCTCCGTGCCCGCGGCAGCGTGCTCTGGCTGGTGTTCGCCCCCCTCGCGCGGAACGCGACCGCGGCGGCGCTGCGGGAGGTCGTCGCGGAGATCCACGCGGGGGCGGCGACGTCCGCGGAGCGGGCCGAGCTGTACACGGCGCTGCTGGTGATGGCGGCCATCGATCCCTGGGGCCATAATCTGATGAAGGAGCTCGTCGACATGGTGGAGGACAAGGAAGAGGGGCTGCTCCGGCGCACACCGATCATCGGGGAGCTGATCATCGAGGCCGAGCGGCGAGGGGAGCAGCGAGGCGAGCAACGGGGCGAGCAACGAGGCGAGCAACGAGGCGAGCGAAGGGGTGAGCAGCGCGGGGAGGAGAAGGCGATCGCGGAGCTGCTCGGTCGCCTCTTCGCGCGGCGGATCGGCCGACGGCCGACGGCGGAGGAAGAGCGCTCGATCATCGAGCGAGCCCGCGCGATCGGTCCGGGCGAGGTCGAGGATGCTTTGCTCGATCTAGAGAGCGAGGCGCTGGTTCGCTGGCTCGCGGAGCCGGTGCGGAGCTCGTGAGTCCCCGCAAGAGCATGGAACGCTTGGCGCGCGATCGCCGTTCTGCCGTCGCGACGTGCAGCAGCCGAATCTCTTCGAGCGCGATCCCGCGTCGGGGCCGCGTTGACCGGCCGACGACACCGGCGAAGGCGCCCGCTCAGATGCCGTGGCCGAGCTCCACGCCGAGGACCCCGCTGAACCCGAGGTAATCGTCTCGCACCACCGTGTCGAAGCCGGGGACCGCCGTGAAGCTCGCGCCCACGTAGGGCCTGAACCACGGCGCGTCGTCCGGCTGGTACCCGAGGCGCAGCCCCGTGTCGACGACCAGGCCGAGGAAGGAGTCCTTGCCCGCGAAGAGCTCGTCCTCCCACGCGCTCACGCGGCGTCCGTCGGGCGTCTTGCGATCGTTCCCTTGCAAGTAGAAGCCGAACCCGCCGTAGCCGACCGTGATCGGGATCTGGACCGCCAGCGCTTCCGCGAAGGGCAGCCGGAACGAGAGCCCCACGTGCGCGCCCAGCATGGATCCGTCGGACTTGAGCTCGAGCGTGCGTTGCCCCTTGTAGGTCTGCCCTCCGGGCAGCGCGACCTCGAAGGTGGCCGGATTCATGGGCCCTGGCCGCCCGAGCCCACCCAGGCCGAGGCGCACCAGGCCGTTGGCGAAGGTCACGCCGGCGGCGAACGCCGGCCCGTGCGACACGTGTCCTCCCAGGCCCATCACGCGCCACTCGAGGTCGACGAAGCCGCCTACCGGGACGTCCGGCGCGGGCCGGCGCGCGCTGCGCGCATCCGCAGCCCCGGGCGGCCCGGCATCGAAGGCGCCCGCGCCGGCGCGCTCGGCGGCCCCGGACCCGGCGTCCGGAGCCTGCGCGTCGGCCCGCGCGGCCCCGAGCAGGAGCGCGAGGCACGCGCTCGACGCGAGCGTCATGAGGTGAAGGCGGTGGCTGCGGCGGTCAGTGAGCGACACGCGAGCCTCCTTGTCCGAAAGCGAAGCGCGCGCCGAAGGAGCCCTCGAGCAGGAACTTGCCGTTGTCTCCGTTGAATCCAAAGCTGCCTCCCGCGCTGGCGTCGAGGGTGAGGAGAACGTGCTCGGACACGGCGTAGCCGGCGCCCGCCGTCAGGACCTGCGCCAGGTCGGCCAGCTCCGTGGTCGGATCGAGCTCCAGCTCGAAGCCGACGGTGGCCCCGGCGCGGAGCAGCCACGCCTCGCCGAGCGCGACGTGCGCGACCATCGATAGCTCGTCGACGTGCCGGAGCGCCGAAGCGGGCGCGTCGCCGCCTCCCCCGGAGCTGCCTCCCCCGTTGCCGCCTCCGACATCCCGGAGCGCCAGGAACCCCGTCTTGAGGCGCAGATCGAGCTCGAGCGGGCCGTGCGTCACGAGCGGCATCAGGAAGACCGCAGCGCCCGAGGCGCCGCTCGCGCCTGTCACCGTTCGCCCCCCCATGTACGCTCGCTCGAGGGCCCAGAAGGAGGCAGCGGCTCCGAGCTGCGCCCCACCCGCGAGGCGCACGCGGCCGTCGAGCTCCAGGCCGCCGCCCGTGTCCCTGCCCACGAGGCGTGATCCAAGGACGAGGCGAGCCTCCGCGGGCCCCGGACCCGCGGAATCGGCGTCGCGGGGCGCGACCTCCGGCGGCGGGGATGCCCCCGTGGCCTCGGCTGCGCGGGCGCCCAGAGGCGGCAGCAGCGCGCTCAAGAACGCGAGGAGGCGGAGCAGACGGCCCCGCCTCGGCCCATCGAACGTGTGGCGTACGAGCATGCACGCAGGATGGTCAGCGCCAGCTCATGCCGGTAGCGATAGAATACGGCTTACAGTTATTTCAATTCAGAATAAATTGAGCCATGGATCGGTTCCTCGCGCTGCGCGTGTTCTGCAAGGTGGCGGACAGCGGCAGCTTCTCGCGGGCGGCGCGCGAGCTCTCCATGACGCAATCGGCCGCGAGCCGCGGGATCGCCGATCTGGAGTCGCGGCTGGGGCTGCGGCTGTTCGAGCGCACCACCCGGCGCGTCGCGCTCACCCTGGAGGGGCGCGCGTACTACGAGCAGATCGAGGAGCACGTGCGCGCGCTCGAGGACGCGGAGCTCCGCGCCGCCGCCGGCTTCGGGGACCTCGCGGGCCGCGTGAAGCTCTCGGCGCCCGGGGCGCTCGGCCGCCGCCTCCTCTTGCCGGAGCTCGTGCGGATCATGCATGAATCGCCGGGGCTCGTCGTGGACGCCGCGCTCACCGATCAGCGGGTCGACCTCGTGGCAGGCGCGTTCGATTTCGCGCTTCGCGTCGGCGTCCGCAGCGAGCCGTCGTTCATCGAGCGAACGCTGGGGACCTCGCCCCAGTGGCTCGTCGGGAGCGCCGGCCTGTTCGCGGGCAAGCCGGCGCCGACATCCATGTCGGAGCTCGCCGCGGTGCGGGTCGTGGCGAGCGGCGGGGTGCGCGAGCTCGAGAAGCTGGGGCTCACCGTCAGGCTCACGACCGACGACATCGAGACGAACCTCAGGGCGGTGGAGGCAGGGCTCGGCGTGAGCGTGCTCCCGCGCTGGCTGGTCGCGCGCCGGGTCCAGGAGGGGCGCTTGATCCGGCTCCTGCCCAGGCTCCCGCTGCCGAGCCCGCCCCTCGTCGTCGTCTACCCCCGGCGGCTCCGGCGCGTGGCGCGCCAGGTGCTGGAGCGGCTGGAGCGGCACCTCCAGAAGGAGCTCACCTCCGACGGATGAGCGCCCGCCGGGAAGGGTCGACGCTCACAGCGACTGGTGCCCGAGGCGCACCTGCATCGACGGGTGGCGGGCGGCGAGGGCGCGGAGGAAGGCGAGGCTCTCGGCGCTCCCGGCGGGGTCGGACGAGAAATTCCCGGGCTCGACGTCGTTCCGCCAGCCCCAGGCCGTGTGGCACACATCGCCGGTGAAGAGCACCGGGCCCTCGGGCGTCCGCGCGACGTAGGCGACCGAGCCCGGCGTATGCCCCGGCGCCGAGAGCGCGAAGAGCGAGGCGTCGCCGAGCACGTCGATCACGCCCTCGCCGCCGAAGGCCCACTCCTCGAGGGGCGCGCGGCCCTCGAGGAGCTGGTCCACGGTGGACTGGGTGAGCGCATGGAACGGGCTCTCGAACGTGGACTCGCCGGGGCCGACGAAGATCGGGACGTCGCGCGCGACGTCGGGCAGGCCGAGCACGTGGTCGATGTGCAGGTGCGTGAGGAGCACGCCGGCCAGCGCCCGCTCGCCGCGAAAGGCGCCGAGGCTGGCCTCCACCCGCAAGGCGCCGAAGTTGAGCGCCTGTCCGACGGGGCCGGTGCGGAGGGGATGGTCGCTCGCCGCGAGCGCCTGCGACGCGCCGGTGTCGATGAGGTACAGGCCCCGGGCCGGGTGCGCGAGCGCGTGAAAGGTGATGTCGACCGGCTCGAGGCCGTCGGTGAGGCCGGCGGCGCGCTCGTGGGCGAGGTTGATGAGCCCGGCGCGGCTGGTCTCCCACCGCGCGCTGACGACGGTCTCGACGGTGATGGGGCCCGCCTCTTCGAGGAGCGCCTCCATCACCTGCAGCCGGATCGGCGTGCCGAGTGCGGCCCTCTTCGCGCCGTGCGTCGACGCCGGTGGGTCCTTGGGCGCGGGGAGCGGCTCGGCGCACGCGCCGAGCAGGAGCGCGGAGGCGAGGAGAGCGCGGGATACGAAGCGAAAGGTGTGTCTGGACATGCCGCCAGTGTGTTCTCCGAAAAATGAATGGGTAACTGGCGAAAGTCGCATGTAGTCATACGCAGATGGATATCTCGTGGGACGACGCGCGGCTGTTCCTCGCGGTGGCGGAGGCAGGCAGCCTGAGCGCCGCCGCGCGCAAGCTGCAGATGACCCAGCCCACGGTGAGCCGGCGGCTGGCGGAGCTGGAGGCGCTCCTCGGCGAGCCCCTCTTCGACCGCGGCGTGGCCGGCACGGCGCTGACGGCGTACGGGGCCGGCCTCGTCGAGCCCGCGCAGCGGATGGCCGACTGGGCGGCCGAGCTGACCCGCGCGGCGGAGCGGCGGCACGCGCCCACGGGCGTGGTCCGGGTGACGGCGCCCCCCGGCATCGCGCACGGCTTCCTCGTCCCGTTCGCGGCGGCCTTCTCGCGGCGCGCGCCGGCGATCGAGCTGCACGTCGTGTCCACGGTGCGCCCGCTCGACCTGACGAGGCGGGAGGCGGATCTGGCGCTGCGGCTGGGCGTCCCCGCCGACGAGGACAGCGTCGCCTCGGTCGACATCGAGCTGCGCGCCTTCGCGTCGGAGCCGTACGCGGCGCGGGCGGCGGGCAAGGCCGATCCCGCGGAGCTCGCGTGGATCGGCTGGGCGCCGCCGCTCGACGACCTCTCACCGAACAGCGCGCTCGGCCGCCTGATCCCGGGGTGGCGCCCGTCGTTCGCGTCCGACGACTACCTCGTTCAGATCCGCGCGTGCGAGCTGGGGCTCGGCGCGATGATGCTCGCGCGCGAGCACCCGCACTTCCGGAGGGACCCGCCGCTCGTGGAGCTGAAGGTGGACCTGCCGCCCGCGCGACGCTCGCTCGTGCTGCTCTGCCCGCGCAGCGCCCGCGCCATTCCGCGGGTGCGCGCGGTGCTCGAGCCGCTTGCGGAGAGCCTGCGCGCGTGGCGCCCGCCGAAGGCGAGGGGCGCTCGGCGCTGACGGCGTCGCGCGCCCGCGGGCTGGGCTATGTTCGATGGCGATGACCGCCGCCGCACACGCCCTGCCCAGAGGCCCCTCTCTGCGGATCGTCTGCGTGAACGACGTGTACCTGCTCGACAACCTTCCGCGCCTCGCGACGCTCGTGCGGCGCCACGCCGCCGCGCCCGCGGATCGCTTCCTTGTGGTGATGGCCGGCGACTTCCTCGCGCCGAGCCTGCTGTCGAGCCTCGATCACGGCAGGGGCATGGTCGACTGCATGAACGCGCTGCCGATCACCCACACCATCTTCGGCAACCACGAGGCCGACGTCGAGCTGCCGGAGCTCAGGGCGCGGGTGCAGGAGTTCCAGGGCACGTGGCTCAACACCAACATGCCCTCGTTCGCCCCGGCGCTGCCGACGCACGAGATCCTCGACGTCTCGAGCCCCGGCGGGCGGACTGTCCGGATCGGCCTCCTCGGCCTGCTCGTGCACGTGAAGGGCCTGTACCGGCGGGATGCGTTCGGGGGGATCGACATCGAGCCGGCGAACGAGGCGGCCCTCCGCTGGACCCGCCGGCTCCTCCGCGACGAGGGGTGCGCCTGCGTGATCCCGATCACGCACCAGAGCCGCGACCAGGACCTCGAGCTCGCGCGGGCGCAGCGCGATCCGCGCTTTCCCGTGATCCTCGGCGGCCACGAGCACGAGGTGATCCTCGACGACGTGGACGGCTGCTGGGTCGTGAAGGCCGGCACGGACGCGGAGAGCGCCGCCATCATCGACCTCGTGTGGCCGGCCATGGCGCCGCCGGCCGGGGCGCCCGACCTGCCCGCGGTCACCGTCCGGATCGAGGAGGTCGGCGCCCACCCCGAGGATCCGGCGATGCGCGCGCGCGTCGACCGCCACATGCAGATCGTGCGCGACCTCGACGCGGCCACCCTCCTCCGGCTCCCGCCGGGGAGCGAGCTCTCGTCCGTCGGGACGCGGGTCCAGCAGACGTCGCTCGGCGCGCTGCTCTGCTCGCGGATCCGCGACGCCTTCGGGGCGGACGGGTGCCTCTTCAACGGCGGCGGCATCCGCGGCGGTCGCGCGTACCGGGAGCGCTTCACCTACGGGGATCTCAAGGCCGAGGTGCCCTTCAGCAACGAGGTGGTCGTGACCCTCCTGCCTGGCCGCGTCGTCCGCGAGGCCGTCGCCGCGTCGCGGTCGCGCGCCCCCGCCCAGCACGGCGGTTACCTCCAGATCGACGACCGGATGGCGACGGACGCGCGAGGCGTCCTGAGCGCGATGGACGGCCTCCCGCTGGTCGACGAGCGCGAGTACCGGATCGCCCTCCCGCGCGGGCTCCTCGGCGGCATGGATGACATCGCGCCGCTGGTCCGCTTCGCTCAGGAGCGCCCGGAGAAGGTGCCGCCGGCGGACAGCGGGCGCGATCCGAAGCTCGTCCTTGTGGAGTCGTTCGCCGCGGACCTCGTCCGCCAGCTCGGGGCGTTCGAGGCGATCGACGCCGACGGGGACGGCCGCGTCTCGGCCGAGGAGCTCAGGGCCGCCGCGTCGAGGGCGAGCTCCGAGACGCCGTCCGAGGTGGTCGTCGGCGAGATGATGAAGGCGCTCGACCGCGACGGCGACAGGCTCGTGACGCGCGGCGAGGTCGACGCGCTGTCCTCCCCGCCGCCCGCGGGCGCGGGGGCGCGCGATCGATCCGATCCGTGAGCGCGGCTCGACCGGGGCGAGTAACCTCCAACCAGTGCAGATTGGCCGCTTTCACGAGGAGCTCCAGGGCTTTTCTACCGCCGACTCGCTGCACGGCGTGACCGAGCTGCTGCGGCGCCACGCCTCCGAGCTCGGCTTCGAGTGGTTCGTCTACGCGCTCGAGCTGCAAGATGGCACGCCGAGCTCCCGGCTCGCGCTCGCGAACGGCTACCCCGAAGCCTGGATCGAGCACTATTTTCGCGAGGGCTTGCTCGGTCAGGATCCGGTGATGACCTACTGCCGGGGGCACATCATACCGACCGAGTGGAGCTCGCTCGGGCCGGCGGCGCTCGAGAGCCGCGTCGTGCTCGAAGCGGCGGACTTCGGGCTCTCGGAGGGGTTGAGCGCGCCGCTCCACGGGCCTCGCGGCGACCTCGGCGTGCTGAGCTTCGCGACGGGAGCGGAGCTCCGCTCGGCGAGGAGGCGGACGCGGCGCGCGCTCCCCTACGTGCACCTGCTCGCGGGGTACGTGCACGAGGCGCTCCGGCGCGTGCTCGTGACGGAGGGCGCGAAGATGAGGCGGCCGCTCTCGGCGCGCGAGAGGGAGTGCCTGCTCTGGGTGGCGGAGGGCAAGACCTCCTGGGAGATCGGCGTGATCCTCGCGACGAGCGAGCGCACGGTGAACTTCCACCTCCAGAACGCGAGCGCCAAGCTCGGCCTGCAGCCTCGAGCTCGGCGAGGCCGGCGCCTACGAGTTCGTGAGCCCCTCGCTCTCCGTCTCGCACACCGCTCCCGACGACACGATCTTCGTCTTCGATCACACGTCGATCGGCGGCTATGAGCAACTCGCGTGGAAGGTGTCCGATCCGATCTCGAGCGAGACCTGGTACGAGCTGGACTTCGCGGCTCGCTTCGGCACCGGAGCGGACGAGGCAACCTCGAAGATCCAGATCGAGGTCACGGAGTACGCCGAGGACACGACGACGAGCGTCGTCTGCGTCGTCGACCTTTGACGGCTTCCTCCCTCTCACTTCAGCGCCCCCGCGAAGCCCCCGAACGCTGTCGCAACGGTCTGGCCCGTGGGCGGTTGGGCCAGGTTCAGCGGCGGCACCCCGAGGATCTCGAAGAACGCCGGCAGCTGCACGATCTGCGCGTCGTTGGCCAGGGACCAGCGTTCGTAGTGCGTGAAGGTGATGAAGAACCGATGGGCGTCGATCACCCAGATGATTCGCCACAGGCTCTTGATCTCCTCGCCGACCTCCTCGCTCGGGGGCGCCGGGGACGTCAGGAAAGGGACGGCGGTGAGGGCGATCTCGACGCACACGTGGCGGCCACCTGTCAGTCCCAGCTCCCCGGTGTGGTCCTTGAAGAAGTCATACCAGGTGAGCTGCCCCCCGCTGATCATGCTCAGGGCCTCGTGCAGCCACGGATCTGAGCTCTTGGTGGTTGCCAGCTGGATGGCGTTATTCACGAGCTTCCTGTCGCGGAGCCAGCGGGCGACGACGAGGGCCCCGTACGAGTAGAGCGGGTTCAGGTCGGGCTCGCCCGGCATGAGGATCTGCGGGCTCCGCGCCTTGCAGACCATGGTCACCGAGATCTCGAGCAGCGCCGGGCGGCGGACCCCCTTCACGACGCGGAACAGCCGCAGCTTGGCGCGGGCGACCTCCGCGAAGATCTCGGCCCAGGCCCGCTGGTAGCGGCGCCGGTTGCCGTAGGTGGCGTCGAGCAGCAGCGCGCACGGGATCGCGCTCGTGGTCTTGAACCCCTTGCGCTGTGTGACGTCCCATTCCTTGCGGTTGCCGCCCAGGCGCTTGGCGTCCCACGCCAGGCCTCCCTGGCCGTAGAACTCGACATCGGGGCAGCTCCCGCAGACGCTGGGGTCCTTCTTGTTCTTGAGCTCCTTGGCGACCCCGAACTCCTCGGGGTGTGTCATCGAGGCGTGAACAGCCGCCAGGGCTTCCTCGACGTGCTGCTGCAGGCTCTGCTCCAGGCCCAGCGCGCCAGCGATGAGCGCCTCGACCTTCACCGCGACCGGCAGCTCGCGGCGGAGCGTGAGCATGGTCTGGAGATCGATGCAACCTCGCTGTTTCAGCGACCGGCTCACGATCGCTCGCGCGATCGTGTCGTACTCGCGCAGGGTCTCCCGCTGTCGCTTGCACCTCTCCGCCTTGTCCGGGTGCCTCAATGCCCTCTTCTCCAGCGCGTCGCAGAAACCAAGGAACACGGCCGTCGGATTCTTCAAGAGCTCGGCGTGCGCGGCGGGGTTCGTCGGCGTGAAGATGGCGGACCAGATGAGGTCCGAACCTTGCAATGCGTCCTGCATCTCCAGCAGGTAGTTCCAGAGGTTTCGCTTCGCGGCTCCCCACAGGTCCTCGCGTCCCCCCGGAACGACGGGGGCGGCGATGTTCAGCTCTTTTCGCAGCCGCAGGTCCAGCTCCCCGGCGCAATCGGCGACGGTGGCCTGCAGCTTGAAGACCTCGGTGACGAGCTCGACCGAGAAGGCCAGCGGTGCCTTCAACGGTGGCAGCCCGATGGTGTTTGTCATCCCCTGGCCGTAGAGGATCCCGACACAGAACTCGCAGAGCGAGTCGATCGCCAGGAGTCGTTGCCAGAGATCCTCGATTCCACACGAGCGCCGGCGGTTCGCGTCGTTGAGCTCGGTGCACAGGCCGACCAGACAGCAGAGCAGCAGGAGCATGAAGTCGCGCACGTCGGTGGAGGCATTCTGCTTGCCCCGATGCTGCCAGTGCGGCCCGTCAAGGAGACATTCGAGGTGCCCCAGGTCGAACTTCAACTTGCTGGTCAGGAGCGCGTCCGGGTGGACGTCGGTCTGGTCATGGTCGAGGAGCAGCTGCAGCATCGCGAGGCGCGCCTTCGTGTCGCGCTGCGTCGATTCGCACGCCCACGAGAGCTTGCTGTTGGCCACCAGGGAGCAGCAATACTCGACGTACGCTGCCTGCCGGGGCGAGCAGGAGAAATCGATGGCTCCCGAGTAGTGATACAGGAATTGGTCGAACATGAACGGCTTGTACCCACAGGGCAGGTAGAGATCGGCGCCTGCCAGGATGGCGTTCTTCGCCCCTTCGACGTTGCCGTCGTGGATACAGGCCAGCAACCGCTCGGTTGCGAGCGTCGCGGGGGAGCCGGGGTCGTTGAACAGCTTTTCGGGCGGTTCCTCCCCTTCCTTCTCCTCACGACTGGCCCCCTCCGCCAGGGACGAGCAGCTCGTCGTCGGTCCGCTCTTGTCCAGGATCTCGATTTGGACTGCGGCGGTGGAGAGGTCGAGCCCGCACTGCTCGAGGGTGATGAACCGCTTGCGGTAGTAGCGGGTCCGCAAACGAAGGGTCTCGAGTAGATCGATCACGGTGTGGCAATCGGGCCAGCTCCCCTCCTCCTCCGATAGCAGGAACGGGTAGAGACCGGCGAGGCCGAGCTCCTGCAGCGTGGGTGACCGGAAGAACCCGGCGCGCTCCTGCTCCCAGTTCTTTGAAGACAGCCGCTTGGCGGGAAGGTGATCAGGATTGTCCATTCGTAGCTCGAGCGCTGATTCGTTCGACCGTGGCAGTCAGATGGCGCGGAGGTAGACGAGGGCCGGCGCCCTCCCCTCCGTGGCCGGGCTTTGCTGCCCGTCGCCGCCGACGGCGAAGCCCAGCGCCTCGACGAGGCGCCGGGAGCGGGTGTTGTCGGCGGCTATCACTGCCCTGGCCGTCCGCAAGCTCCGGGCGCGCGCCTCGTCGAGCAGCGCGCCCACGGCGGCGCGCCCGATCCCGCGCCCCCAGAACGGCTCGCCCAGCCAGAAGCGGAGCGTGGCCTCGCCGCGGAGACGATCGATGGCGCAGAGGTCGCATCCACCGGCGATGACGGCGGCGCCCCCCGCGCCCGCGACCACCACGGCGAATCCGACGCGGGTCCCCTCGCGCTCGAAGTGGCGCAGCGCCGCCACGTCGCCCACGGCGTGATCGGGCCGCAGCGGGCGGCGCAGCCCGAGGGGCCCGGCCACGGCCGCCGACGACAGCAGCGCCTGAAGCGCGTCGGCGTGCTCGAACCCCAGGCGCTCGAGGCGGACGGCGGGAGGAAGGGACGGCTCGCCTCGCGACGGCGGCGGCGCGGGCAGCCCTGCCGCAAGACCGACCGCCACACCCGCGAGCGCGCCGGTCACCCCAGCTCCCCGCGCGCCCGGGTGAGCAGGCGCTGCAGGCGCTGGGCGGGCCTCGTTCCTGCTTCGCCGAGGATGGCGCGCGCCCAGTCCCGCTCCTGCTCGAAGCCAGCGCCGAACGCGAAGTCGAGCATGACGAAGCACCCCGCGTCGCGATCGGCGACGAACCCGGCCCGGCGACCGCGTGCCAGCGCGCCCTTCACCCGCTCGCGCCGGGCCTCCGGCGTCAACGCCGCGGCCGCCGGCCAGTGCAGGCGCGCGATCTCCGCCAGCCGGTCCGCCAACGCCTCGTCGGCCACGTCCGCCAGCCGGTCCCACTGCGCCCGCCGAATCACCAACATGGTATGGCCAGATTCGTCCCCCGCTCGCCCGACCGTCAAGGGGCCACACAGCCCTGTAGCCCTGCGGCGCGGCGACACGACGCGCCGCAGGGCGCGCGAGGGGCCTGCTGTCGTCTCGCGCGACGTCGATGACGCTCTTGCCGCGGGACATCCTCGACAGGTCGGAGCGGCTTTGCGCAGGCTCTCGTCCACCCGTCGGGTGCCCCCACGCTCACCGCGAGCGGCGCAGGCCGTCCGGCACCGCGCGCACCGCGCTCTGGATGGCGGCCCGGAGGGCGTCGCGCTGGGCGCGCTCGCCGGCCGCCGCGCTGTCCTCGACCCGCGCGCGGCCCTCGACCACGAAGAGGATGTTGCCCGTGTCGAGCTCGCGCACGGCCGCCGACACCACGCAGGCCGCCGTCAGGGTTCGCTCCCCGGTGCGCTTCGTGTCCAGGCGCACCACGGTGGCGGCGACCCCATAGCGGCGGGTGAGCCGGAGCGGGCTCCAGTCGATCGCCGAGATCTCGGCGGACGCGTCCTGCCGCAGGAGAGGGACCACGTCACCGAGCCGCGTGGCGGCGGGATGCACGCGGCTCCGCGCCTCGGCGAGCGTGACGCCGGCGCGGGCGCGCGGCGCCTCGGCGACGCCGCTCCGCGGGTCCGGACGGGCGTCAGCGGAGAGCGTGAGTAGCGCGATGGCGAGCGCCCAGCGTCCGATCTGCATCATCGATCCCGACCACCTCGATCAGAGGGGCTATCAGGACGCGCGAGGATGGCCAACAAACCGCCCTTCCAGCGCTCGCCGGTGTGCAGAGAGGGTCAGTCGATCCCGGTCTTGCCCGCGATCCAGTAGGCCTTGGCGCGCACCTCCCGCACCCCGGCCGCCCGGAGCACCTCCCGGGCCCGCTGGATCCAGGCGCCGCCGCCGCAGGCCACCGCCGTGGCGACGCCCGCCGCGCGCTCGCGGAGCAATGCGGCGGCCTCCTCGTCGGACCCCGCGAGGTCCACGGAGACGTCGAGCGATCGCGCCGCCGCCTCCGCCGCGGGGACGTTCGTCACCCGGAGGACGGCGTGGGTGCCGAGGCGGCGCGCCGAGGCCGCCACGCCGAGCGAGGTCTCGTCGCCGGTCAGGAGGCCCACGCCTCCCAGACGGAGGGAGCGTTGCGGGCCGACGAACCGCACGACGTCGCCCGGGCGGACGGCCTCCGTCCACCGCGCGCCCGGCGCGCTCCCGTGCGTGTGGAGGAGCAGCGTGGTCCGACCCTCCGCCCAGTCGATCGGGGTGTACGTCCGCACGTCGTTCGAGGGGAGGAGCACCTGGATCTTGTCGCCGGGCTGCCAGCTGCTCGTGCGCAGCCCCTCGCCCTCGAGCACCACGCGCCGGTAGAGCGGGTGGGGCGTGCCCACGGCCTGCACCTTCGCCTCGGTCAGCACCAGCCCGCCGAGGAGCCCGAGCAAGCGACCTTTTCCGGATGCCATGGGGGTCAGCGTAGTCAGGGCGACCGCGCCGCTGCGTGAAAAAGCGTGAAGGCTGCCTGGCGTGTGCCAGGGCAGCAGGGCTGCCGCTCCTACCAGGGTGGTTGCGACGGCCAGCGGCGCAGCCGGCGCGCCGCTGCGAGCCCCGTGGTGCAAGATGGGGAACCCCATGGCATCCATGCTGGCGAGCGCTGGGCGGGGCACGGCGGCGCGCATCGCGCCGTCGCGAAAGCGATGCTGCTCGGGCTCTTGCGGAGCCCCCTGTCAGATCTGACAGCTGGTCGAGCGCTGGCGTCTCCACTAGCCTCTGTCAGATGACCTCATCCTCCCATGGCATGAACCCCGCTCGACGGCGCTCTTACCTGGCTTTCGTTCCCGTGCTCACCCTCGGGCTGGTGGTGGCCTGCGGAGGCGACGACGACGGGTCGGGCGACTCGAGCTCAGGCTCGGGCGGATCGAGCCCGAGCCTCTCGGCGCTCGAAGAGCGCCTCGCCGCCTGTCCCGACCTCTCCCTGACGAGCGATCCCAGCGCGAGCGCCTGCCTGGTCGGCACCTACGAGGGGACCACGCCTTCGGGCGAGGCCTGCAGCCTCGAGCTCGGCGAGGCCGGCGCCTACGAGTTCACGAGCCCCTCGCTCTCCGTCTCGCACACCGCTCCCGACGACACGATCTTCGTCTTCGATCACACGTCGATCGGCGGCTTCGAGCAGCTCGCGTGGAAGGTGTCCGATCCGATCTCGATCGAGACCTGGTACGAGCTGGACTTCACGGCTCGCTTCGGCACCGGAGCGGACGAGGCAACCTCGAAGATCCAGATCGAGGTCACGGAGTATGGCGAGGACACGACAACGAGCGTCGTCTGCGTCGTCGACCTGTGACGGCTCCCTCCGGCGGCAAGGACCGGCGAACGGCCTCCTTCCTCGGCGCCGAGAGGACGCCTCAGGCGAACGTGCCCGCGTGATCGCGCGGGGTGCCGTCCACGGGACCCGGATCGAACGCGAACGGCGGGTACTGGTCGACCAGCGACGCATGATGGGCGAGGAGCCGCGCCTGCCACCGGAGCACGCCGCACTGGAAATCGTAGATGGCCGTCGGGACGCGCTCGGTGAAGAGGACCGCGACCGCCGAGACGAGCCACGCCAGATAGGCGACGCAGGAGAGCAGCGCGAGGACGATGGCCGAGGGGAGGCTCGTGAAGAGGCGCAGGAGCGCGCCCTTCGCTGTCGGCGCGCCGGTCGGATCGATGTCGAGGCGCGCGGTCTCGGCGGGGCGATCGAGCGGGAGCCTGTCGGTGAGCAGGAAGAGATAAGCGAACGCGGCCTGTAGCCACACGAGCGCGCGCGTCAGCCTCGGGCCGTCCTCGGCCAGGAACCGGGCCGATCCCTTCTGAGCCACCAGCGCGGCCGCCACGGCGGGCAGGGCCAAATAGACAAGCATCATGACGAACCCCACCGTGACGCCGGCAATCGAGAGCGCCGCGAGCAGGAGGACACGCGCGAGGAGCTGGACGCGATCGAGCTTCCAGGGGCGCGTGACGGTGAAGGTGACAGGATACGATGTCATCTCGAGATCTCCCAGGTTCATGGCGCTTCACGCGCGCGCCGGGTAACTCCCCGCGATCTTCTTGGTGAATCGATGGAGCCGGTGGACGAAGCCCGCGTTCGGGAGGAACATCAGCGGGCACTCGCCCGCGACCACGCGGATCCCGAGCTCCTGACAGGCTTGCACGGCAGGCGCGCTCACTGCACCCTGACCGACCCCCCGGTGCAGCCACACGCGCTGGATGCCGGCAGCGGCGCACGCCCGCACGATCTGCTCGGTGACCTGGGGCGGGGTCATCACGATCGCCCCCTCGACGGGGGGATCGATCTCGCCGACCTCGGCGTACGCTACGCGGCCTTCGATCACGCCGCCCCCCGGGTTCACCGGAACGACGTCGTAACCCCGATCGATGAGCTCCCGCATCACCATCCGGCTGAAGTCCTTGTCGTCATGCGATGCGCCCACCAGGGCCACCCGCCGGTGGGAGAGGAATTCATTGACGTCTTCCATCCTGTTCCGCATTGGGGCCTCCCGCGCTTCGCTTGTGCGCTCGTCACGACCGACGATCGACGACGATCGACGATGATCGACGATTGCACGGCTCGTGCCGGCCGACGCAGGCGCGGCGCAGGCCGGAGAGCCTGTCCTCTGCGGCGCAACACGTGCGCCTGCGGTGCAGGTCGTGCTGAGCCGCGCCGCGCGCCTCTGCCTCGAAGTCCCGGACAGCGGGGAGCGCTGCGACGGTCCCCCCTCCGGCGTCCGTGGTTCGCGCGCGCGTCGAAGAGCGCGACCCTCCGTCCGCCGAAGGTCCACGAGTGCAGCAGGAGCAGCTCGACGTCTGTGGGGACGGCCAAGTTACGGCGCGCTGCTGCGAGCCCCGTGGTGTAAGATGGGGATCCCCATGGCATCGATGTTTGCGAGCGCTGGGCGGGTTACCGCGGCGCGGGTCGCGCCGTCGCGGGGGTTGACCCTGGACGTCATCTGCGCCGGTGAGGCCCTCTGGGATCTCGCGGCTCCGGGCGGGGCCTCGCTGCGGTTCCGTCCGGGCGGCGGCGCGGTGAACGCCGCGGTCGCGCTCGCGCGGAGCGGGCTGCGCGTCGGGCTCGCGGCCGCGCTCGGCGACGACGCCCCGGGTAGGGCGCTCCTGGCGAGGGTTGCGGCGGCCGGCGTCGACGTCGCGGGTGTGGCGCTGATCCCGACCCGCCAGGGGCTCATCGTGCTGGAGGACACCGGCGGGGCGCGGCACATGGTCGCCCACCGCGCAGAGGACGATCTGCCCCTCTCGGTGCCCGAGGGGTGGGCGGCGCCGGTGCTGCTGCTCTCGGGGATCTCTCCGGCGCTCGCGCCGATCGCCGCGCTCTGCCGGGCCGCGCGGGCCGCGCGCCGCACAGGCACCGTCGTCGTCGTCGACCTCAACGCGCGATGGCGCCTCTGGGCCGGGCGCGATCCGCGCGTGCTCCACGCCCTGCTCCGCGAGGCCGACGTGGTGCGGTGCAGCGCGGCGGACCTCGCCGGGCTCGGCCTCGACGACGCCCAGGTGCGCGCCGCCATGCGGCCGAGCGCGACCCTGGTGCTCACCCAGGGCGCAGGCGCAGCGCGCGCCGCCGGCCCCTTCGGCGAGATCGCGCTCGCGCCGCCCGTCGTGGCCGAGACCCGCGCGGCCGGCGCGGGCGACGCGTTCACCGCCGCGATCTGCGCCGAGATCGCCCGCGCCGGCGACCACGGCCCGGGGCGCCCCGACCTCTGGACCCGCGCGATCCAGCGCGGTCACGCCGCGGCGAGCGCGAAGGTCGGCCGGCGTTGAGGCCGGGCTCCCCCGGCGTAGAGCCCGGTCACGGGCCCTTCGGCCCGCGCACCAGCGCCCCCGTCGCGGGCCCGCCGTCCCACGCGAGGCTGAAGTAGACGTTGGTCCCGTCCACGGCGACGCCCCACGGGTAGCTCAGGTTGCGCGCGTGCGTCGCGAGATCGCTCCCGTCGAGCCGCGCGCTCTGCACCTGGCCGTCGGCCTCCCGCGCGGTCGTCCAGAAGACGCGCGCGTCGTCGAACGCGAGCTGCGCGGGGATCTGCGGCAGATCCGGGACGACCCTGCGAAGCGGGCTCCCGGGCGAGAACGCGGCGATCCCGCGCCCCTCGATGAGCCACAGCGCGCCGCCGCGCGCCACGAGCGCGCGCGGGGCGACCAGCGCCTCGTGCAGCCTCTCCGGCGCGCTCGGCGGCGCCGCGTCGCGCGCCACCCGGTAGATCGCGCCGTCGGCCGCGCCGGTGCCCCGCGCGGTCACGTACACATGGCCGGCGTCGAGCGCCACCCCGCTGGCGGCGCCCGGGATGGCCGCGAGCATCACCTTCGCCGCGCCGGGCTCGGCGCCGAGCGGCAGCGTGAACAGCCCGCCGTCCTCGAACGCCGGCGGCGTCCCGGCCTCGACCCAGTAGAGCGCGCCCTGGTCGACCGCGAGCGCCGTGACGCCGCGGGCGTCGGGCGCGATCTCGGTCACCTCGCCGCCGGCCTTCGGGACGGCCGCGAGGCCGCGCGCGTGCGCGAAGTACACAGCGGCCTCGCCGAGCGCGAGCGGGCCCGGGAGCTCCTGCTCCGGCGCGAGCGCCGCCGGCGTCCCGCCGCCCGGATCGAGCCGCATGACGCTGCCGTCCGGCGCGTCGCCCGAGCCCTGGTTCGTCCAGTAGAGCCCGGTCGCGTCCATCCTGAGGAACGTGGGCAGCCGGAGCTCGCCGGCGAGCACGGCGGCGTCGCAGGTGCCGTTCCAGCAAGCGTCGGCGCAGGTCACGCCGCAGGCCCCGCAATGGCGCGGGTCCTCCGCGACGAGGACCTCGCAGCCGTTGCCGCCGTCGCCGTCGCAGTCGGCCCGTCCGGCGTCGCACGCGAGGGTGCAGGCGCCCGCCGCGCAGAGCGCCGTCGCGCCGTCGCCGCCCGCGCAGCGCGCGCCGCACGCGCCGCAGCTCTCGACGCTCGTCAGCAGGGCGGCCTCGCAGCCGTTGTCGCTGTCGCCGTCGCAATCGGCGAAGCCTTCCGGGCAGAGGTCCTCGCGCGGCGCCGTGGGCCCGGGCGGCGCGGTGCTCGGCGGTGAAGAGCAGGCGGCGAGCAGGAGCGCGCCGAGACCGAACAGTGCGTGACAGGGGTTCGAAGGCATCGGCGTCTCCTCAGAGGTTCGGGTGGACGACAGGCAGGAACGCCACGCACATCTCGTCGAGCGTCGACTCGCCGAGGACGATGTCCTGCGGCGCGGGCAGGCGCTCCTCGATGAGCTGCGCCGCGAGCGCCGGGTTCTCCGTTGTGTTGTCGTACGTGCAGCGCAGCTCGATCGTGTCGCCCGACCGCAGCGTGGGCAGCTCGTCGATCGGCGCGTCGTAGCTGTAGAGCCGCTGCCAGTTGTAGTCCCACGCCGGCGTCTGGACGAGGCACGCGCGGTCGGCCTCGTCGCCCCGCGGCTCGGCGCGGATCTGGTCGACCTTGAGGTCGACGCCGGCCCGGTGCATGTGGACGCCGGCGCCGTAGATCGAGATCTCGGGGATCGGGAAGTCGATGACGTACCGCATCCGCTCCACGTGCCCCCGGGCGCCGGCGGGGATCCGGAACTCGACGCTCCCGCGATCGCCCGGCCCGGGCAGGAGCCCGGTGCCGTCCCGGAACGGCGCCTCCGCGTTGCCGAGCGCGAGGTTCGAGAGCGCGCGGCTCGGCTTCTCGTCCGCGAGGCGGAGCGCGACCCGGGTCGCGTCGGGCGAGGGCGCCTCGCCCGGCTTCGGGTGGTAGTGGACCTGCATCACGAGCAGCGCGTTCGCTGGCACCGAGATGCCGATGTCCGGCGGCAGCTCGAACGCCTGCGTGCCGGGCGCCCAGGCGCCGAGCAGCGACGTCTCGGAGAGGCGCGCGTCGCCGAAGCACTCGTAGCTGCCGCTCTCGCCGCCGAGCGCCTCGCCCTCGCGGTTCGCGTCGATGAAGAGCAGCGCGTGGTGCACCACGGCGCGGTTGCCCGGCAGCACGTCGTAGCCCTGGACCCACGCCTGCTCCGTGAGCCCCGGATCGAGGACGAAGCAGCGGAAGCTGTCGGAGCCCTCCGCCGCGGCGAAGGGGGCCTTGGGCGAGAGCTCGAGGTCCGTGCGCGACAGGCCCGCCGCGACGGGGGTGGTGGGGGCCGGGGCGTCCGCGGGATCACCCTCGGGGGCGCCGGCGTCGCTCCAGGCGCGGAGCAGGGCGATCTCGTCGAGGGAGAGGTGCAGGTCCCCCCGGAACGGGCGAGGGGGCGCGCACTCGTCGGTCGGCAGGGCGCCCCACGGCGGCATCCGCCGCGCCTCGGTCTCGTCGGCGATGACCGGCGCGAGCGCCTTCGCGCTCTCGTACGAGGCCAGGCTCACCGGCGCGGTGCCGCCCTGCGCGTGGCAGCCGAGGCAGCTCTTCTGGAGCAGCGGCTCGATGTCCCTGTGGAATGTCGGGGTGCTCGCGCCCGGCGCTGCCTCGGCAGAACAACCGAGGAGGAGCGCCGTGGCGGAGGGCAAAACGAAGTGGATGAGAAGACGCATGCGAGGCGCCCAAGCAGCGGGCGTGCCCGAGAGGATTGGCCGCAATCGGCGGGCGGCGCGCGAGGGCGCGTGTCCGCGTCCGGACAGGTGTCCGCGGGGGAGGCGGACAGGTGTCGTGCGCCCGAGGTCCGGCGCCGGTTTCTTGCGGGGGAGGCGCGCGCTCGAGGCCATGTGATCCGGCGCATGCTCGAAGAGGCGTTCTACTGGATGGTGGTGTTCGTCCGCTGGAGCGAGCCCGAGGGGTGGGCCGCCTACCGCCCCATCTTCCTTCCGCTCATGCCGCGGGTCGTCGGCGGCGTGATCGTCGAGCTCCTGCGCAAAAGGATGACCGGCATGCTCCGCGCGCAGGGCACGGGGCGCCACAGCCGCGAGGAGATCTATGCCCAGGGCAAGGCGGACCTCGGCGCCATCGCCACCCTGCTCGGCGACCAGCCCTTCATGCTCGGGACCGAGCCGAGCTCGGTGGACGCGACCGTGTACGCCCTCCTCGCCAGCGTGCTCCGCTTCCCCGTCGATTCCCCGCTGAAGCGCCACGCCGAGGCCCAGCCCAACCTCGTTGCCTACTGTGAGCGCATGCGGCAACGCTACTATGCCGACTGGAACCCTCCCGCCTGACCTCCGAGGAATCCCTGCATTTGCAGCCCTTTTCAGCGGGGACAATTCACAGGAAGCGGGGAGACGAGGAGGGAAATCTTCAAAATACTCCCCGTCTCCCCGCCTCCCTGTGAAATTCTCCCCGCTTCTGCGCCTGGTTCGTATCAGGCGCCTTTGCGCGCGAGCCGATGGACCGCCGCCACGAGCTCGCCCGGCTGGACCGGCTTGGCGAGGTGGAGCTGGAACCCGGCGTCCCGGGCCTGAACGATGTCCTCGCGCCGGGCGAAGGCGGTGAGCGCCAGCGCCGGCACGGAGCCACCGAGGTCCGGAGCGCGGGCTCGGAGCTCGCGAAGGAGGGCGTAGCCGTCCTGCTCCGGCATGGCGATGTCGCTGACGAGCACGTCGGGCCGAGCGTGACTCATCATCTCCAGCGCGGCCGAGGCCGAGCCCGTCTCGTCCGCCTGGGCGCCTGCCTCGCGCAGCACCATGGTGACGAGCTCCCGCGCGTCCGGCTCGTCGTCGACGACGAGCACGCGTAGCCCGTCGAGCCGGGGGATCGTCCCGGCCGAGGGATGCTCGATCTCGGACGAGACCTCGGAGCTCTCGCTCTGCGCCAGGGCCACGGCCCGCACCGGCAAGCGCACGCTGAAGGACGCCCCTTTCCCCTCGCCGTCGCTCCGCGCGCGGACGGTGCCGCCATGGAGCTCGACGAGGTATTTGACGATCGCCAGCCCGAGACCGAGTCCGCCGTGCTGCCGTGTGGTGGCCGCCTCCGCCTGGCGGAACCGCTCGAACACGTGCGGAAGAAAGGTGGGCGAAATGCCTTTCCCGCTATCCGTCACCGTCACCTCGACGCCGCCCGGATGGAGCGCCGTCTGGAGTCCGACCTGCCCGCCGCCCGGCGTGAACTTCACGGCGTTGACCAGCAGATTCGTGACCACCTGCTGGAGGCGATCGGGATCGCAGACGATCTCCCCAACACCGGGATCGAGCCTGACGTCGAGGCCGATGGCCTTCGCGTCAGCGGCCGGCCGGATGGCGTCGACCGCGGTGCGGACGAGCTCGTTCACGCTCGCGTTCCTGGCGTAGAGGCGGATCTTCCCGGTCACGATGCGCGAGCTCTCGAGGATCTCCTCGATGAGCCTGGCCTGCGCCTCGGCGTTGCGTTCGATGACCTCCATCGCCTTGGGCGCGAGCTCCGGCCGCGAACGCTGCATGCGCGCCCACCCGAGGATCGCGGTCAGGGGCGTGCGGAGCTCGTGCGAGACGATCGCGAGGAACTCGTCCTTCAGCCGGCTGGTCTCCTCGGCCTGCGCCAGGACCTCGGCCCGCTGCTGCTCGAGGCGCTTCTGATCGTCGACGTCGGTGCAGGTGCCAAACCAGCGGAGGATGCGCCCTGCGTCGTCACGCATCGGCAGCGCGCGGCCCAGGAACCAGCGGTATGCGCCGTCGGCGCGCCGGAAGCGGTACTCGATCTGGTAGTCTTCCCCCGTCTCGAGGGAGAGTTTCCACCGCTCCCAGGCGCGCTGCTGATCGTCCGGGTGCAGCTGGTCGTTCCAGCCGGCGCCGCGCGTGGCGTCGGGCGTCTCGCCGGTGTAGTCGTACCAGCGGCGGTTGTAGAAATCGTGATAACCGTCGGGCCGCGTCGACCAGACGAGCTGCGGCATCATGTCGAGGATGCGGCGAAGGCTGCGCTCGACCTCCGGGATGTCGTGGGTCTCCGAGGTCAGCGCTGGAGCGGCCGGCACCGGGGCGGCGCGCTCCTCGACGAACAGGATCCCGACGAACGCCACGGCGCCTGAAGCGTCGCGGATCGGGAAATAGTGCCCGGTGAACGGCGCGCCGCTGATCGAGCCGAGCGGCACGGCGCGCGAGACGCCGTCGAGCGCCGCGCGAAGCGCCGAGGAGTGCCCGCCCCGCAGCGCGGACGCGATCTCGCGGCGATCGTCGGCGCTCGGGCCGAACCTCGCTTGATACGCCGGGTTCTCGTGGGTCGCGACCCCAGCCGGGCTCAGCACGAGGACGGGGAGGGGGAGACCTCCGATGAAGTCCTCGAGCCACAGCTGCTCTTGCTGCTGCTTCATCCGCGACGACACCCTATAGCGCACCGGCGCGATAGGCGCCGTCGGCGCGTCGCGACCTCGAGGCGGGCGAGCGGCTTCGAAAGCAGGCAAGCGTGCCGGGGCGATTCGAATGCAACCGCCTCGCAAGTTCAGCCAGTCCTGGCCTGTCCAGACTCATGCGGTCTCGGGGGAGCCTCGACACGGCACGTCGCGGTCAGCGCGGGCGATCCGCGAGAGCGGCGTGCGCCGCGGCGAACGCCGCGGGGCGCGGCGTGAAGACGCCGTCCACCCCGAGGTCGCGCAGGCGCGCCAGGTCCTCCACGCGCTCCACGACCCAGACCCACACCCGTTCTCCGCGCGCGTGCGCCTGCCGCAGCCCACGCCGACTCAGCACCTGGAGCGCGCCGTGGCGCTCCGGGATCATCAAGACGCCGCCGGTGCGCGGCGCGAGCGCGTCGAGCCGCGCGCGCTCCAGGAGGACGCGCAGCAGCACCTCGCGCGACGTGCCGGCGAACAGCCAGCCCGGCCGCGCGCTCCGGATCGCGGCCACCACGCGCGGCGCCTCGCTCGCGATCACCACGCGTGACGCCGCGTCGTGGCGCGCGACCAGCGCCGCCACGTCCGCCGCGATCTGCGGGTGCGTCGCGTGGACGTCGAGCACGAACGGGTGCCGCGGGAAGCTGGCGAGCGCGTCGTCGACCGTGGGGATGCGCACGCCGCGCCCGCGCTGCGGGTGCCGCCCGCCCGCCTCGAACGCGAAGCCCGCGTCGAGCCGGGCGAGCTCCGGATATGGCAGCTCGGCGACGCGCCCGCGCGCGCCCGTCGTGCGCCAGGTGTCCTCGTCGTGGTGCGCGACGAGCACGCCGTCGGCCGTCCGCTGAACGTCGAGCTCGATCACGACGTCGCTCGCGAGCGACGCGGCGTGCTGGAACGCCTCGAGGGTGTTCTCGGGCTGCTCGGCGGCGCCGCCGCGGTACGCGATGATCCTGAATCCCTCCGAGAGCAGCGGGTGGCGGCGGCTCGACATGCGCGCACCGTAATGCCCGCCGCCCGCGGCGCGCATTCACTTCGGATAAGATCGCGCCGGCGCTTGTCGGGCTGGCCTCGCGCTGATACGCCCGTCGCCCGTGGAGGGCTCCTTCGCAGCGGTCCGCGAGCTCCTGGCTGGCTACGCGCGCGTCCCCGAGGAGGAGATCCGCTATTTTCTGGGCCTGACGCGGCGCGTGCGCCTCGATCGCGGCGAGCTCATGACCCGCGCCGGGGAGCGCCCGCGCGACTTCGGCCTGGTGCTGAGCGGCCTGGTTCGAAAGTTCTACGTCACCCCGCGGGGACGCGACGTGACGCGCGGCTTCGCCATGGAGGGCGAGCTCGTTGGCGCGTATGCCGCCTTGCTCGGCCGGTGCGCGTCGCAGCTCAGCGTGCAAGCGCTCGAGGACTCGCGCGTGCTCGTCGTCGAATTCGAGGCCTTCGAGCGCCTCTACGACCGGCACCCGAGCTGGAACACGCTGGGGCGGCGGGTCGCCGAGGCCCTCTTCGTCGAGCGCGAGCAGCGCGCCGCGGAGCTGCTCACGCTCAGCGCCGAGCAGCGCTACGAGGCGCTGCTCGCGCGCAGTCCCGCGCTCGTCGAGCGCGTCCCGCAGTACCAGATCGCGTCGTACCTGGGCATCACGCCCGTGTCCTTGAGCCGCATCCGCGCGCGGCGCGCGCAGCGCCGGCGCGCGTGACGTGGACGCGACGCGCCAGCGTCAGCCATCGACGGCCGCCTGCGTGTCGCCCTCGATCTCGCGCTTCAGGGCGCGATCCAGCACGAACGTCCCGAAGGGGACGAGCGACGCGACGAGCGCCGCGAGGGAGCGGCGATGCGGCCAGTCGCGCTCGCTGGCCACGCGAATCAGCGCGCCGACGAACAGCAGGAAGAGGAGCCCGTGGGCGCTGCCGACGATCCGCACGGCGATCGGCAGCTCAAAGAGGTACTTGAGCGGCATCGCGACGCCGAGGAGGACCAGGAAGGACAGCCCTTCCAGGAAGCCGACGAGGCGCAGGGCGCGGAGCGCGCTCATCGTTCGACACCAGACCAGGTGGGGGGAAAGACCATCATCAGCAGCACCACGAAGAGAGGGGTAAAGGTCGTTACGAACGCGCCGACCGTCCTTCGGCCGCGCGCGACGCCGTGGACGAGGGCGAGCTGCGAAGCCAGCGACGGGGTGATCGCCGCTCTGTCATGGGGAGTTGTCGCAGCGCGGTCAAGAGGTATCCCGCGATCCACGTGACGACCAGCCCCGGGAGGCCGCGGCGTGGATGGCGCGCTCACGATCGACGAGGGATGCGGCGACGAACGCTGGCATGATCCTGCGGGCCATCGCGGCTGCGCGTCCGGCGCGCCTCAGCTCGCTCTGTTGCTCCTCTCGGCGGCGATCTTCCGCATCCGCTGATCGTACGGGTCGAGGACGCTCAATATGCGCTGCGTCAGCTCGGGTCCCGCAGCTTCGGGCACCCCGGCGTTGAACGGCGGGGCGGGGTCGTATTCCAGCATGAGCTGCGTCAGCTTCGCGGCATCGTCTCCGCGCAGCAGCGCCAGCAGCGTCAGCCCGAAATCGATGCCTGCGGTCACCCCGCCGCCCGAGATCCGGTTGCGATCGACCACGACGCGCGCCCGGACACACTCCACGCCGAACGCCTCCAGGATGTGGCGCGTGGACCAGTGTGTCGTGGCCTTGTATCCTTGCAGCAAACCTGCCGCGGCCAGGATGAGCGACCCTGTGCACACGGAGGTCACGTACCTGGAGCGGGCGCCCCGATCCCTCAAGAACCGAAGGATCTCCTGATCCACCATGGCGTCGGGGGTGCCCATGCCGCCCGGGACGAACAGGATGTCCAGGTCGTCCGGACAGTCGCTGAAGGTCGCCGTCGGCTGGATAGGAACCCCCGAGTCAGACATGACCAGGTCGCGCGTCTTCCAGAGCAGATACGTCGTCGCGTGAGCGGTCAGCACGCTTTGAGGGCCGATCAGATCCAGCGCCGTGAGGCCCGGGTAGAGCACCATGCCGACCCGGAGCGGCGGCTGAGGATCTGGCAGCTTGATGTCATAGGTGTCCGTCATCGTTCGTCCCTGAACCCTTTCGTTTCGTTTCGTTTCGTTTCGTCATCTGCCGATGATCGCCTCGATGGCGGGGCTTCGTCTCGACGCGGCCCCGCGCCTGGCGCTCCCGAGCGCGGCTGAGCGCGCTTCGCAGGCCTGACTTTGAGCGGCGTCGGCCGCGGCGGAAAGGACATCGTCCCCTGCTTTCAGGACACGCGGGCGCAGGGCCCCGCGCGCCTCGTCGCGCGCGACCGCGCGCGAAGGATCCGGCGAGCGACGACGGCGCTCGGCCGAGCGCCCTGCGTCCGCTCACGCTCGACCGAAGCGCCTCCGGTAGTCCTCCGGCGTGACCTGCAGGGTGCGCTGGAACGCGCGCCGCATCCGCTCGTCCGTGCCGAAGCCGCAGTCGCGCGCGAGCTGCTTCATCGAGGCTCGGCCTCCCTCGAGGCAGGAGCGCGCCTGCTCCAGCCTGGCCGACTCGACGAACTTCGCGGGGGTCATCCGCATGGCCCGGGTGAACGTCCGCGCGAAGTTGCGCGGGCTCATCCCGGCCCTCTCCGCCAGCGCCTCGACGCGCAGGTCGGCGTCGAGGTGCCGGAGCACCCAGTCGATCACGCCCTGCAGCGGGCCCGCGGCGACCGTCTGCGCGAGGAGCGGGCGGCTGAACTGGGACTGTCCACCCGGGCGCTTGAGGAACACCACGAGCCCCCGCGCCACCTGGAGCGCCATGTCGTATCCGAGATCTTCCTCCACCATCGAGAGCGCGAGGTCGATGCCCGCTGTCATGCCCGCCGACGTGTAGATCTTCCCGGACCTCACGAAGATGGCGTCGGGGTCGACCTCGACGCCGGGAAACTCGCGCGCGAGCGCTGCCGCGGAATGCCAGTGGGTGGCCGCCCGGCACCCCGCGAGCAGCCCCGCGGCGGCGAGGAGGAAGGCGCCGGTGCAGACGGCGCCCATGCGCCGCACCTCGGGCGTCGTCGCGCGCAGCCAGGCGAGCAGCCGGGCATCCCGCGTCGCTTCACGGGTCTCGCCCCCGGCGACAAGCACCGTATCGATGCCGGGCGCCAGATCCGCGAGCGCCTTGTGGGCGACGATCTGCACCCCCGACAGCGTCCGGATCACGCCGCCGTTCGCGGCCGCGATCTCGACCGCATAGGCGGGGGGAGCGCCGGGCACCTTCGCTCTCGCGATGTCCGAGGCCAGGGCGAATACGTCGGTGGGCCCCACCACGTCGATGGCGCTCGCGCCGTCGTAGGCCACGGCCACGACCCTGCGCGTCGGTCCATGGCGATGCGCGCGCGGCGCGGCAGAGGGAGCGGATTTCGATGCAGACAGCCGCTTCACGCGACGACGGTAGCTGGCTGGCCGGTGGCCGTGAAGATAAAGTACCTGCATTTCCTGCCAAAGAGACCGACATGATATGGATGACGAACGTCACCAAGGTCTACCGGCGCGGCCTGTTCGAGACCCACGCGCTCGCCGGGTTCACGCTGCACGTCGCGCGCGGCGAGTTCCTCGCCGTGATGGGCCCCTCCGGCTCCGGAAAGACGACGTTCCTCAATGTCGCCGGGTTGCTCGATCCCTTCGACGAGGGCGAGTACCTGCTCGACGGGGAGCCGATGCAGGGCCTCTCGGATGCCCCTGCGAGCGCGATCCGGAACCGGAAGATCGGCTTCGTGTTCCAGAGCTTTCAGCTCATCGCCGACCTCGACGTGCTCGACAACGTGGACGTGCCGCTGCGGGTCCGCGGCATGGGCGCGCGCGCAAGGCGCGAGCGCGCCCTGCGCGCGCTCGAGGGCGTCGGCCTGAGCGCGCGGCTCCACCACCGGCCCAGCGAGCTCTCGGGCGGCCAGCAGCAGCGCGTCGCGATCGCGCGCGCGCTGGTCGGCGAGCCCTCGCTCCTCCTGGCCGACGAGCCTACCGGCAACCTCGACTCCCGCTCGGCGCGGCAGATCCTCGATCTGCTCGAGCGCATCCACGCCGGCGGCACGACGATCGTCATGACCACGCACGACCCCGAGCTGGCGGCGCGGGCGCGCCGCAGGGTCCACGTGCTCGACGGCAAGCTCATCGATCCCTGGGCCACCGCGCCGCCGGCGCCGCCCTCGGAAGCTCCGCCGGAGGGCCTCCCGTGACGGCCGGCGACGCGCTCCGGATGGCCCTCAGGAGCCTCGGCCGGCAGCCTGGGCACACCGCCATCATGCTGCTGGCGTTCACGCTCGGCCTCGCGGCATGGACCGCCGCGCGCGCGGTCCTCCACGAGCGCGCGTCCGATCCGTTCGCGTCGGCGCGCGGGCTCTACTTCGTCTCCCTCCCGCGGGAGGGCGGCGCCGTCACCGATCCCAGGGCGATCGATCCCCCGAGCTACCGCGATCGCGTCCTCCTCGAGAGCCCCCACCCTTCGCGCGCGTCGGATCTCTTCGCCGCCGTGGCCGCCGGGAGCCCGGACGAGGGCCCGCTCGTCCCTGTCCAGGTGATTTTTTGCACCAGCGATCTCTTCGGGATGGTGGGCGCAACGGTCCGGCGCGGCGCGATCTGGCCGGCGGCGGAGGGCGTCGGCCAGGAGCGCCCCGTCGTGCTCTCCGACGCGGCGGAGCGCGCGCTGTTCTCCGGAGCGAGCGGGATCGGGCGCACGCTGCGGCTCTTCGGCGAGCCGTTCCGGGTGGTCGGCGTCGTCGCGCTCCCGGCCGCCCCGCGCACGCGCGCCCCGCGCACGGCCGTGGTCTTCGCGCCGAGCGCCGCCGGCCTCGCGCTCGGCGTCCGGCCGGCGCTGGTCCGCGAGGTCGAGGACCCGGGCGGCAGCTTCGACGCGCTCGCCGCCACCGACAACGGCTGGCTGGATCTCGTGGTCGAGCTGCGCGACGAGCCCAGCCGGGCCGCGTTCCAGGCCGAGCTCGACGCCTACGCCCGCGGCGAGCGCGCGCGCGGCCGGCGCGTCCTCGGGGCCGAGCTCGTGCCGCGCGAGCGCCTGCACGCGCTCCGCGCGGACGACCCCGGCACGACCCTGTTCGTCCTGCTCGCCGACGTCCTCCTCGGCGCCTGCACGCTCAGCGTCGCGCGGCTGCTCGAGGGGAAGCTCCGCGCGAAGCGCGCCGAGATCGCCGTCTACCGCGCGTTCGGCGCGAGCGCCCGCGGCGTCTTCCTTGGGCTCCTGACCGAGGTGGCGCTCGTGGCCGCGAGCGCCGCCGCGCTCGCCGTCGGCGTTGCCGCGGCGGCGCTCGAGATCGTCAACCGCGTCATCCACCTCCGGCCGGTCGACTACCACCTCGAGGCGCGCTCCGCCGGCGCGGCGCTCGTGGCCGCGATGACCGCCGGCCTCCTCGCCGGCGCGTACCCGGCCCTGCGCGCGGCGAGGATCCCTCCGGCCGAAGGGCTCCGGCGATCGTGCTAGGCCCCCTCGTCAGGGCGCTCTCTCGCCGGAAGACGCCCGCGCTCCTCATGGTGCTCGAGACCGCCTTCGGCTTCGCCGTGGCCGTGCACGCCTCGGGGCTCGCCGTCCACTATGCCCGCGGCGCGTCCGCGCCGCGCGGCATCGAGACGCGGTCGCTGCTCCTCGCCGCGACCGAGCGCGACGGCCCGAGCTTCGCGTCCCTCGACGAGCGCGCGGCCGCGGTCCGCCGCGACGCCGCGGCCCTCGCGCGCGTCGCCGGCGTCCTCGCCGCCGCCGAGGCGGCCGCGGCGCCGTTCAACCTCACGCACAGGGAGGTCGTCGAGACGACCCTCCCGGGCGGCTCGCGCGCGGTCGCCTGGATGCTCGACGATCGCGGCGGCGTCGCCGAGGTCCTCGGCCTCGCTCCCCTCGCGGGGCGCCTGCTCGCCGCAGGGGACGCCGCGGGCGCGGAGGCGACGCCCGCCGTCGTCACGCAGGCGCTCGCGGCGCGCCTCTTCCCGGACGGCCGTGCGGTCGGGCAGATCGTGCGCCGGAGCGCCCGGCAGAGGCCCCTCGTCGTCGTCGGCGTCGTCCCGTCGTTCCGCGTCTCCATGGGCCGCGATCCCGACGACGCCCAGCGCGCCCTCTTCGCGGCCGAGGGGCCCGCCCTCGGCCGCTCGCTGACGTACCTCGTCCGTGTCGCTCCGGGCGCTGACGACCGCGCCGGCGCGCGCGTGCGCGAGGCCCTCGAGCGCGCCGATCCGCGCCGCGCCGTGCTCGTGCGCCGGCTCGACGAGGGCGTCGACCTCGACGCTGGCACGAGCCGCGGCGCGGGCGGCCTGGCCCTCGCGCTCCTCGGGGCGATCTTCGTCGTCGTGTTCCTGGGGCGCATCGGGATGGCCTCGCTGCTCGTGGCCGAGCGCCGCCAGGCCCTCGGCATCCGCCGCGCCCTGGGCGCGACCCGCGCCGACGTCGCGCGCCTCGTGCTCGCGGAGAACGCGCTGCTCACGACGGCCGGCCTCGCCGCCGGCGCCGTCGCCCTCGCCGGGCTCCGGGCCGCGGCGCGCGCCGCCGCCCCCGAGCTCGACGTGCCCCTCGAGCCGCCGACGGCCCTCCTGGTCGCCGTGGCCTTCTGGCTCGCGGGCATGGCCGCGGCGCTCGTGCCCGCGCTCCGAGCGAGCGCGGTCTCCCCCGCGGAGGCGTCGCGCTCATGACCTCCTTCCACGCGTGGCCCCGCGCGCCTCTCCGCGTGCCCCTCCAGGTCCGCCTCGCCGCCGTGGTCGCCCTGACCGCCGCCGCCGCCTGCGCCGGGAGCCTGGCCGCGGCGCAGGCGCAGGCGTCCCTGCCGGTGTCCGCCCTTGCGGGGCTCGGGCTCGCCCTGGTCGCCGGCGCGCTCGCCTCCCGCGCGCTGCTCGGGCGCGCGGTCGGCCTGCTCCGCGCGGTGACCGATGGCCTCTCGAGCTTCGCCGAGTCCGACTACACGCAGCGCGTCCGGCACGACCGCCGGGACGAGCTCGGGGATCTCGTCGAGCGCCACAACCGCCTCGGCGACGCCCTGCGGGCGCAGCGCGACGACCTCTACCAGAAGGAGCTCCTGCTCGAGACGGCGCTCGACGCCACGCCCGTCGCGATGGTGCTCCACGACGAGGCGGGCCGGATCGTGTACGGCAACGGCGCCGCGCGCGCCCTCTTCGCCGCGGGCGAGCGCGTCGGC
Organism: Sorangium sp. So ce363; assembly: GCF_051520435.1. Taxonomy (NCBI): domain Bacteria; kingdom Pseudomonadati; phylum Myxococcota; order Polyangiales; family Polyangiaceae; genus Sorangium; species Sorangium sp. So ce363. The sequence continues at coordinate 12,269,749 of NZ_CP150333.1, forward strand.
CAGAGGACGCTCTCCGCGCTGCTCGCGGGGGAGCCCGAGGAGCTCCGCGCCGCGATGGTCGCCGGGCGAGACGCCCTCGTGTCCGTCGAGCGCCGGGGCGAGATCGAGACGCTGTACGTCGCCCGCCGCGCGTTCCGCCTGAACACCCAGGCGCACGTCCTCGTCTCGGTCCGGTCGCTCACGCGCGAGATCTCGCGCCGGGAGGCGGAGCTCCACAGGAACGCGATCCGGTTGATCAGCCACGAGCTCAACAACTCCCTCGCGCCGATCTCCTCGCTCCTCCACTCGGGCCGCCTCCTGCTCGATCGCCCGGAGCAGCGGGAGCGCCTCGGCGTGGTCTTCGACACCATCGAGGAGCGGAGCGCGCACCTCGCCCGCTTCCTCGCCGCGTACGCCGAGCTCGCGCGCCTCCCGCCGCCCGCCCCCGAGCGGGTCCCGTGGCGCCCCTTCCTCGAGCGGCTGCGCGGGCTCGCGCCCTTCACGCTGGGCGACGCGCCGGACGAGCCAGGCTTCTTCGATCCAGCGCAGATCCAGCAGCTCCTCCTGAACCTGCTCAAGAACGCGGTCGAGGCCGGGAGCCCGCCCGACCAGATCGAGGTCTCGGTGCGGCGCCTCTCGACGGGCGAGCTCGCGCTCACGGTGGCCGACCGCGGCCACGGGCTGCCGGACGACGCCCCGGGCAAGGCGCTCCTGCCCTTCTACTCGACGAAGCAGCAGGGCCGCGGGCTCGGCCTCGCGCTCTGCCGCGAGATCGCGACCGCGCACGGCGGCGCGCTCGCGCTGCGGCGCCGCGAGGGGGGCGGGGCCGAGGCGGAGTGCCGCTTGCCGCCGCCGCCGGACGAGCGCGCTACTTGAGCTTCCGCTCGATCTGGATCCCGAGCCGGTCCATGCGCCGGTAGAGCCCCTGCCGGCTCAGGCCGAGCGACGCCGCGGCCTTGGCGACGACGCCCCGCGCCTCGACGAGCGCGCGCTCGATCTCGAGGCGCTCGGAGGAGGTCGCGGAAGGCGCGGACGACGCGGCGTGCGCCGCGGGCGCGGCGCCGGTCGCGATGGGCGCCGGCGGCACGCGCGCGACCGCGTCGAGCCCCAGGTCGTGCGGCTCGATCGTCTCGCCCTTGCGCACCAGCGCCGCGCGCGTGAGCCGGTTCTCGAGCTCGCGGACGTTGCCCGGCCAGTCGTGCTCGGCGAGCGCGTGGCGCGCGCGCGGGCCGAGCGTCACCCGCTCGCCGCCCGCCGCGCGCGCGGCGAGGCGATCGAGCAGGTGGCTCGCGATCGGCACGATGTCCTCGGGGCGATCGCGCAGCGCGGGGATCGTCAACTCGATGACGTTGAGCCTGAAGTACAGGTCTTCGCGGAAGGATCCCTCGGCGATCGCCCGCGGGAGATCGCGGTTGGTCGCGCTCAGCACGCGCACGTCGGCCTTGCGGGTGACGCTGCTCCCGAGCCGCTGGTACTCGCCGGTCTGGAGGACGCGCAGCAGCTTCTTCTGGCCGTTCAGCGACAACGTGCCGATCTCGTCGAGGAAGAGGGTGCCGCCGTCGGCCTCCTCGAAGCGGCCGGCGCGGAGGCGGGTCGCGCCGGTGAACGCGCCTGGCTCCGCGCCGAACAGCTCCGCCTCGACGAGCTCGTCGGGGAGGGCCCCGGCGTTCACCTTGACGAACGGCCGGCCCCGCCGCCGCGAGTTGGCCTGGACGATGGCGGCGAGGAGCTCCTTCCCGGTGCCGTTCGGCCCGGTGATGAGGACGGGCACGTCGGCGGGCGCGACCTTGACGGCGAGGCTCACGACCTCGTGCATCGCGTCGCTCGCGTACACGAGCCCGGCCAGGTCGTGGCGCTCGGCGAGCCGGTGCCGCGCGCGCCCGCGCTGGGCCAGGAGGCGCGCGTTCTCCTGCTCGAGCGCCCGCAGCCGCGCGAGGTTGCCCACGATGGCGACGAGCTTCTGGTCGTCCCACGGCTTGGGCACGTAGTCGCTCGCCCCGGCCTTGATCAGCTCGACCGCGCCCGCGATCGACGTGAACGCGGTCATGGCCACGACGGGCAGCTCGGGGTCGACGGCCTTGATCCGGCGGAGCAGCTCCATCCCCTCTTCGCCCGAGGTGGCGCTCTGCCGGAAGTTCATGTCCTGGACCACGGCGCCGAGCTCGTCGCCGAGCACCGCCGCCATCGCCTCGTCGGGCGTGGCGGCGACGCGGACCTCGTGCCCGTGCAGCTCGAACAGCGTCGTCAGCGCGACGCAGACGGCGGGCTGATCGTCGATGACGAGGATCTTCGGCACCCGGCGAGACTAGCGTGTTCGCCCCCGGGGGCCCGTCACATCCCGTAAGGGTACTTGGCCAGGTCGATCACGCCGCTCGCGCGGACCTGCTGCAGGGCTCTCCCGTACTGGAGGAGCATGCCCAGCGCGTAGCGGAGCCGCTCGCGAATCCGCTCGTCGTCGGGGGACTGCGGCGCCTCCGGGTCGTTGAGGAGGCCGCGGACGTTGCGCACGATCACGTGGTCCGGGATGTAGCAAAGGTACGTGTTCTTGTAGCTGCTCATGCGCAGCTCCGCGATCGGGTAGGCGCCGCCCGCGCTCGCGGAGACCCCGACGATGAGCGCGGGCTTGTGCGCGAGCTCGCCCCGGGAGCAGAGGAGGAAGAAGTTCTTCAGTCCGGCGGGGACCATGCCGCCCCACTCCGGCGCGATGATCACGAAGGCGTCGGACGTCTTGAGCTCGGCGGAGATGGGGGCCCAGACGCGCTCCCATTTCTCGGACGGCTGCCATACCTCCGGGTCCCAGAGCGGAAGCGGGTTGTCGGCGAGATCGAGCGTGTACGTGGAGGAGACGTCCGTCGACGACGACAGCTGTTGCTGCACGTGGCGGGCGATCTTCCCCGATTCGGAGCCGTTGCGGTGACTGCCTGAGATGACAGCGAGCTTCATAGGGTCTTGCGTGCGGCCGGCGACGGATCGCGCGGCGCTCCTCGATGATCGGTGGATTGCGGCGCGATGCTACCGCGCGCTCGCGCGGCGGGTCGAGGGGTTCGTCGGCGCGGGTGACCGTCGGCCCCGCGCTGCCCCGCGAGAGGCGCCCCGGTGAGAGGCCTCGTATCGAGGGGGGCGCGAGAGGCGACTCCATGTCCACATGGCGCTGTCGCGCCGGAGCCGCTGTGAAGGGCCGAGCCGGCTCGATTCGCGAGCTGCCGGGGGGCGCGCCGTTGCTTTACGATGCCCGCGACGCCGCGTGCCTGGTGGCCGGTACGCAGGCCGGCGATCTCGGGGGGCGTCGCGGGGGGCGGGTGATATCGACTCAAGAAGAGCTGGAGGGCGCGGCGAGCGCAGCGCTCTCCGAGGGGCCGAGCGCTGGGTCGGGGGGGACGCGCCTGGACGCGAGCGGGATCTGCGCGGACCTCGTGAGCGTGCGCGACCTGCTCCAGGCGATCGAGCTCGCCGGCGTGCCCCTCGTCATGGGAGATCCGGTGACGGCGCGGATCCTGGGGTGCAACCGGGCGTTCTGCGAGCTGACGGGCTACTCCGAGGCGGAGCTGCTCGATCGCCCCTACGCCGACCTCACGCACCCTGACGATCGACCGCGGGACACCGCCACCTGCGTGCAGGCCATGAACGGCGGGCACCGCGAGTGGCGCAGCGAGAAGCGCTACGTCCGCAAGGACGGCCGTGTCCGCTGGGCGGTGGTGCGCGGCACCGTGATCAGGGACGCGCGCGGCAAGGCGGTGCGGACGATCGGCGTGATCAAGGACATCACCGAGCGCAAGCAAGCTGAAGAGGCGCAGCGCTGGAGCGAGGACCGTTACCGCGGCCTCATCGAGGCTGCCGCGGAGTTCGTCTGGACGACGAGCTCGGACGGGCTCATGCAGCAGCACTCGCCGCACTGGTGCTCCGTCACCGGTCGGAGGCCCGAGGACATGCTCGGCCACGGATGGCTGGCCGTCGTTCACCCGGACGACCGGGAGCGGACGATGCAGGTCTGGACGCACGCGGTCGATACGAGGTCGCGCTACGAGACGGAGTACCGGATCCGGGCCGCCGACGGCAGCTACCGGCGGACGCAGGTCCGGGCGGTGCCCCTGCTCGATGCGGAGGGGCGCGTGCGCGAGTGGGTTGGGATGAACATCGACATCACCGACCGGCGCCAGACCGAGGAGCGCTTCCGCGCGGCCCAGGAGCTCTCGCTCGACGCGTTCGTCGTGCTCCAGGCGGTGCGCGACGCCGGGGGTCAGATCGTCGATTTCCTGTTCGATTTCGCGAACCCGGCGGCCGGGCGGCTCTACTGCGTGCCGCTGGATGCGCTCGTCGGCCGGAGGCTCCTCGACGTGATGCCCGACCTTCGGGCGGAGATGTTCCCGCTCTACGCGCGCGCCGTCGAGACCGGCGAGCCGTACGACACGGAGGTCGAGCTCACCGCCGGCGGGCACCGCGTGTGGGTGCGCAACATGGCCGTGAAGGTCGGCGACGGCGTGGCCGTGTCGTGCCATGACATCACCGCGCGCAAGCAGGCCGAGCAGGCGCTCCTGGAGGCCGATCGCCGCAAGGACGAGTTCCTCGCGATGCTGGCGCACGAGCTCCGGAACCCGCTGTCGGCCATCCAGTTCTCGCTCAGCGTCTCGCAGATGCCCTCGGTCCCCGAGCCGCGGCGTGCGTGGGCGCGGTCGGTCATGCAGCGGCAGCTGTGCCAGCTCGGCCGCATGGTCGACGATCTGCTCGACGTCTCGCGGATCACGCGCGGCAAGATCGCGCTGCAGCAGGCGCCGCTCGATCTCCGCGACGTCGTCCGCCAGGCGGTGGCGGCGGCCGCGCCGCTGATCGACGCCTCGAAGCACGAGCTCTCGCTCGACGTCAGCCCGCGGCCGCTCCCGGTGTTCGGAGACTCCGCGCGCCTGGAGCAGGTGATCGTCAACCTCCTCACGAACGCCGCGAAGTACACCCACGAGGGCGGGCGCATCTGGCTCTCCGCGGGCCAGGAGGAGGCGGAGATCGTGGTCCGGGTGAAGGACACCGGGGTCGGCATCCCGGCGGAGATGCTGCCGCGGATCTTCGGCCTGTTCGAGCAGGCGCACCCGACGCTCGACCGCGCGCGCGGCGGGCTCGGGCTCGGGCTCACGCTCGTGAAGCGGCTCGTCGAGATGCACCGGGGCTCGGTGTCGGCCGCGAGCGACGGCGACGACCGCGGCAGCGAGTTCACGGTCCGCCTGCCCGCCGTCGAGGCGGCGGCCGAGCCCGGGGAGGCCGTCGAGCCGGCCCCGAGCGCGCGCCCGCGGCGGGTCCTCGTCGTGGACGACAACCGCGACCACGCGTTCGCCCTGGCGCTGCTCCTGGAGCAGGCTGGCCACGCGATCGGGCTGGCGCACGACGGGGCCTCGGCGCTGGAGATGGCGCGCAGCTTCGCGCCCGACGTGGTCCTGCTCGACATCGGCCTGCCGGAGATGGACGGCTACGAGGTCGCCCGGAGGATGCGGCGCTGGCCGGGCGCGAGGGAGCTGAAGATCATCGCGTTCACCGGTTACGGCCAGCAGGACGATCTGCGCCGATCGAGGGAGGCCGGGTGCGACGCCCACCTGGTCAAGCCGATCGCTCCCGACGTGCTGCTCGCGCACCTCGCGCGCGGCGAGCGGTAGCGGCCGGAGCCGCTTGAGGAGGACCGTTTACGAAGGCTCGAAGGGGATGGGCCGACCGCGGCGCCAGCCGCGCCCGAGCAGCCGCTCGATGAGCCCGATCGCCAGCGCCGAGGCGAGCGTCAGGGCGGCCGTCTCCGCGCGCGCGGCGGCCAGCGCGGCGAGGAGCGCGCCCGCGGCGAGGACCCAGGGGCGCACCATGGTGAGCGGGCCCAGGATCGTCACGCTGGCGAGCACGCGCGCCTCGTGGATGGGCAGCGCGTAGGCGAGCAGGGCGGCGCAGACGAGGGCGGCGTAGGCGCCGTAGACGAGGATCAGGCGCCGTCCGGCCGCGAGCAGATCGATCCAGAGGCCCGCGGGGTCGGGCGCGAGCCCGAGCACGGCGAAGGTGAGGGCCGCGAGGGCGGCGACGGCGAGGAGCCCGGCGAGGGCGCCGCGGCGGACGGCGCGGAGGAAATAGGCGCGCTTCTCGATGCGCGGGTTGCGGCCGGCGGCGTCGCGAAAGCCGCAGAACGCGGCGTCGACCAGGGCGAGCGCGGCGAGCAGCGCGGGGATCACGAGAACGCCCCGAGCCGGCGGCCGCCGCGCGGGCCGAGCTGCTCGGCGAAGGGCGCGCGCAGGTCGGGGCGGAGGCCGATCACCGCGTGCATGATGCGCAGGACGGGAAAGGGCCCGACGTGGCCGTCGAACAGCGCGGAGGAGAGGCCCTCGGCGCCCGCGCGCGCCGCGGCGAGGAGCGCGTCGCCGGCGTGGGCGCGGAGGGCGGAGAGGACGCCGTCGTGGCGGGAGAGCGGCTCGCGCATGCGGGCCTGGTGGAAGATCCAGGCGCCGAGGGGAGACAGGTGGCTCGGCTTGATGTCGAAGTGGAGGAACGCGAGTGCGCCGGCCCTGGCCTGCTCGCGGAAGAACGACACGAGGGCGTCGCCGCGGAAATGGTGGACGACGCCGGTGGACAGGAAGACGGTGGCGGGCTCGCGCAGCGTGAACGCGTTGGCCACGTGGAAGCGGCACGGGAGGCCCTCGTCGGTGGCCGCCGCGCGCGCATTGTCGATCAGCGCGCGGTTGTAATCGCAGCCCACGAGCTCGACGTCGGCGCCCAGCGCCCCGCGGGCGGCGAGCCAGCGGACGACGTAGCCGAGCCCGCAGCCCACGTCGACGACGCGCAGGGGGCGGGGCGCGCCGGCGGCGCGAAGCGCGTCGAGCAGCGGCGCGAGCACGAAGCGGACGCGCGCTCCCTGGTCGAACTCCTCGGACAGGCGCTGCAGCTCGGCGTGGACGCGGAGCAGGAGCGCGTCGATGGCGGCCTCGTCGAGGAGATCGTCCCGCGCCGGGAGCCGCGCGGCGAGCCGGGCTGCGCCGGGGCGGCCTGCGGCGCGGAGGCGCTCGACCACCGCGCTCCGGCGCACGGGCAGGCGCGCGAGGGTGTCGGGATCGTAGTCGACGAGGAGATCGGAGATCTCCGGAGCATCCACCGGCGCGAGGGTGCCGCTCCCGTGCGGGGATGTCCAGCGCGGCGGCCTCGGCGGCTCCTGCGCTGTCGCCGCCGGGGTCGTCCTCGGTTTCTGCGTCGACAGGCGCGCCCGGATCTGCTGGAACTAGGGAAAGGAAACGGCGGCGGGTGGGCTCACGCTCTGCCGCGCTGGATCGGTGGAGGGCGCAATGGCGGACTGGGATCCTGCGCAGTACCTGAAGTTCGAGGACCAGAGGGCGCGTCCTGCGATTGACCTGCTCGGCCGGGTCGACCTCACCGCGCCGGGCGACATCGTCGATCTCGGGTGCGGGGCCGGCAACATCACCCGCCTCGTGGCGCAGCGCTTCCCGGGCCGGGGGATCCTCGGGGTCGACAGCTCTCCGGAGATGCTGGCGCAGGCGCGCGCCGCGCTGCCCGGGGCGCGGTTCGTCGAGGGCGATATCGCGCGCTTCGCGTCGTCCGCGCCGCCCGCGCTGATCTTCAGCAACGCCGCGCTGCACTGGCTCGACGACCACCAGGCGCTGTTCCCGGCGCTGCTCGGGCGGCTCGCGGCCGGCGGCGTGCTGGCGGTGCAGATGCCGAGGAACCACGGCGCGCCGTCGCACGCGGCGATGGTGGAGGCGAGCCGGTTGCCTCGCTTCCGCGACAAGCTGGCGGCGGTGGTGAGGGAGAGCCCGGTCGCGGCGCCGGCGGCGTATTACGGGATGCTGGCGCCGCACGCGGCGCGGCTCGACATCTGGGAGACGGAGTATCTGCACGTCCTCGAGGGCGCGAATCCGGTCGTCGAGTGGACCAAGGGGACGGCGCTGCGGCCGCTGCTCGCGGCGCTCGATGAGCACGAGCGGGCCGAGTTCCTGGAGGAGTACGGCGGGCGGGTGGCGGCGGCGTATCCGAAGGCGGCGGACGGGAAGACGCCGTTTCCGTTCCGGCGGTTGTTCCTCGTCGCCACGGCGCGGTGAGCGCCGCCGCCGCGCGGATCAGGGCGTGTACTCGATGGCGCCGACGCCTTCGGCCTCGGGGAGCACGGTCACGAGCGCCTGCGCCCCGACGGAGGCTGACGAGAGCGAGGAGCGGACGGCGACGAGCCATGTCCGGTCGCTCCTGCGCGCGACGAGGATGGCGCAGCGCTCGCCCTGGGGCGTGCCCGAGCGCGCTTCAACCTCCTGGACCACGCGCGCCTCGGAGGCGTCGCAGCCCTGGACGTCGAACTTGCGGTTCAACAGCGCGGTGAGCGCCACGCTGGCGGCCTTCTTCGCCGTGACCTCTTCGGCCGTCGGGGCCGCGGGGGGCGGCGCCGGGGCGCACCCGGCGGCGAGCGCTGCGAGGAGAGGTATCCACCGTGCGATGGGGCGTGTCACGGCGCTGTCCTATCGCGGCGGCGGCGCCAGGGGAAGCCCTCGGCGTGTCCGGAATCGTGTCCGGGTCCTCCGGTCATCGCGACCGCAGACTACCCGCAACGAATTCAAGGAGAACGCCGATGTCTTCCCTCACTCACTACCTGGTCATCGATCTCGAGGCGACCTGCAGCGACGACCCCGCCTTCCCCCGCGACGAGATGGAGATCATCGAGGTCGGCGCCGTGCTCGTCGATGCCGGCACCCTGCGACCCGCCGCGGAGCTGCAGTGCTTCGTGCGCCCGATCCGACACCCGCGCCTCTCGGCGTTCTGCATGCGGCTGACGAGCATCCGCCAGGCCGACGTCGACGCCGCCCCGCGCTTCCCCGCGGCGGCGGCGCGGCTGAGAGAGCTGGTGCGCGGAGAACAGGCGCTCTTCTGCTCCTGGGGCGGCTACGACAAGCGGCAGATCGAGCGCGACGCCCGCCGCCACGGGGTGGCGCTGCCCTTCGGCGGCGATCACCTCAACCTCAAGCGGGCCTTTGCCCGCCGCCTCGGCGCCGAGCGCGAGCTCGGCGTGGGGCAGGCCCTGCGCCGGGTCGGCCTCTCGTTTCAGGGGACGCAGCACCGCGCCATCGACGACGCGCGCAACATCGCGCGGCTCCTGCCGCACGCGCTGGGCCGCGAGCCCCACCCCGCCGGCGCTCCCGGGAGCCCCGCCGCGCCCGCGCTCACCGGCCCTCCGGCGGCGTCTCCGGGGCCTCCGGCGCCTCCAGCGCCGCGAGGAGCGCGGTGAGCCCCTTCTTCAGCGAGGCCATCTGCTTCTCCCCCAGGGCTCGCGTGAGCTCCTCCTCCAGCTCCTGCAGCACCCCGAGCCCGTAAAGGAGCATCTTCAGCCCGTGCGGCGTGAACCGCACCCGCTTCGCCCGCCGGTCGTCCGGATCGGGCGTCCGCTCCACCACGCCCGCCGCCTCGAGCTCCTCCACGAGCTGACCCACCGCCTGCTTCGTCACGCCGGCGCGCTCCGCCAGGTCGATCTGCCGCGTGCCCTCGAGATCGATGTACGGCATGAGCGCCGTGTGCGCCCGGCGCACCCCGGTCGCGCCGCGCCGGGCGACGCGCGCCACCGCCCGCTCGTCGAGCAGCCGCGCCGAGCGGAGCAGGAGCTGCCCGAGGCTCGCGCGCTTGCGCCGCTCGAGCTCGGCGACGTCGCATGGATCGAGGTCGTGTTTGTTCATGATAGTCAATTTGCTTGACCAAATGGTCAAGCTGATTTACCAATTGGAGCATGCTGCGACGGCTCGATCAATCCCTCTGGGTTGCGGAAGACACGTTGAAGGTGGGGTTTCTCCGGTTTCCGGTGCGATCTCCGATCGTGCGCCTCGAGGGCGGCGGGCTGCTGCTGTTCTCGCCGCTCCCGAGCGTGGAGCGGGAGGCGGACGAGATCCGCGCGCTCGGCGAGGTGCGGGCGATCGTGGCGCCGAACCTGCTGCACCACCTCGGCCTCTCGCCGGCGGCGCGGCTGTTCCCGGGGGCGCGGCTGGTCGGCGCGCGGGGGCTCCGCGAGAAGCGCCCTGACGTGACGTTCACCGGCGCGCTCGACGGCGCGCCGGACCCGCTCTGGTCGGCCGAGATCGACCAGGTGGCGGTCGGCGGGATGCCGAAGCTCGAGGAGACGGTCTTCTTCCACCGGCCGAGCAGGACCCTCTTCGTCTGGGATCTCTGCTTTCACATCGCGCAGAGCGAGCACCTCCCGACGCGCCTCTTCATGCGCCTGAACGGCGCCTACGGGAGGTTCGGCCCGTCGCGCATCGCGCGCTCGATGATGCGCGATCGCGCGGCGGTGCGCGCCTCGGTGGAGCGGATGCTCGCGTGGGCGCCGGAGCGCATCGTGGTGGCGCACGGCGACGTCGTCGAGCGCGGCGGTCGGGCTGCGCTGCAGGGCGCGTTCGAGCGGGTGCTCTGACGTCCCTGACGTGGAGCGGCGCGCGGGCGCCGGTGCGGTAGGACTGGGGCCTGGCCATGAAGATCAGGAAGGTCCGGTGATGGGCGCCCAGGTCACCCTGCTCGGCCTGGATTTCGGCTCCACCACGAGCTGCGCCGTGGCCGCCTCGGCGACGCTCACGCGCGCCGCGGGCAGCGGCCGGGTGGAGCTCGGCGCGCTGGAGGAGCGGTACCGATCGGAGATGGCGCTGACGCCCCTCGCCGGCGACGCCCTCGATCTCGACGCCGCGGCGGCGCTCCTCGATCGCTGGCTCGCCGAGGCGGGCGTGGCGCCCGGGGCCCTCTTCGGCGGCGGCGCGATCATCACCGGCCTCGCCGCGCGCCGGAGCAACGCCGACGCGCTCGCCGCGCTGATCCGCGCGCGCGTCGGCGAGGCGCTGCTCGCCGTCGCCGAGGACCCCTGCCTCGAGTCCTGGGTGGCCTTCATGGGCAGCGCCGCTCCCCTGTCGCGCGCGCGCCCCGGCGAGCCCGTCGTCAACCTCGACATCGGCGGCGGCACCACGAACCTCGCGCTCGGCCTGGCCGGCGAGGTCCAGCGCACCGGCTGCCTCCTCGTGGGCGCGCGCCACGTCGCGCTCGACCCGCGCTCGCGCCGCCTCCGCGCGCTCTCGCCCGAGGCCCGCGCCGCCTTCGACCACCTCGGGCTACGCCGCGGCCCGGGCGAGGTGCTCCCGCAGGCCGAGGCCGAGGCCGTTGTCGCCTTCTACGTGGATCTGCTCGAGGCGGCGATCGCGGGGCGCGCCGGCGCCTTCGACACGCCCGCGGCCGCGCGCCACGTGCAGGTGCCCTTCGCGCTGCCGGAGGGGATCGCGGCGCCCACCCTCACGTTCTCCGGGGGCGTGGGCGAGCTGATCTACGCCGGCCTGGCCGGGCGCCCCCTGCCCGAGCCGGCTCACCACGGCGATCTCGGCGTGGACCTCGCCCGCGCGATCCTCGCCTCCCCCCGGCTGAGCGCGCGGGTGGCGACGCCGGCCAGCATGGGCCGGGCCACGGCGTACGGCCTGCTGCGCCACGCCACCCAGCTCTCCGGCGCGACGCTGTTCCTCCCGCGCCCCGAGCGCTTGCCCCTGCGCGACCTGCCCATCCTGGCGCGTCTCTCGCCCGCCTCTTCCGACGCCGAGCTCGATCACGCCGTCGACTTCTTCCGCCGGAGCACCCGCGGCGGCTCTCTGGAGATCGCCCTCGACGACGTCTCGGCGACCACCCTCAAGCGCCTCGGTGCGCGCATCGCCGGCGCGCTGCGCCGGGCCGGACCGATCCCCGAGCACCCCCTCGTGCTGCTCACCGCGCAGAACGCGGGCAAGACGCTCGGGGGCTACGTGACCGGCTGGGGCGCGCTGCCGATCGACCTCCTCGTCATCGACGAGGTGCAGGCGCACGGCGCTCGGTTCGTCCAGGTCGGCCGCCTGTGCGATCAGGTCCTGCCCGTCTCGTTCTACGGGATGACGCCATGACGTCGCTCGGCGAACCTTCCGTGAAGGGAGGAGCGCGCCGTGAAGGAACCGACCCCGCTCGATCGGATCGAGGTCCCTCGCCCCCGGACCGACGTTGTCTATGCGGCCCGCCTGCCTGGCCACGGCGGCTCGTTCCGCGGCTTGAAGCGGCTCCTCGGCGCCGCCGACTGCAGCAAGGCCGGCGATCGCCAGGCAGGCCTCGCGGCGAGCGACGACGCGGCGCGGGAAGCCGCGCGGGAGCTGCTCAGCGAGCTGACCCTGGAGCACCTCCACGATCACCCGCTCACCGACGCGCGGGGCGAGATCGACGCGGTGATGCGCGTCAATTACGACATCGACCGAGACGCGTTCGCCCGGATCGCCTCGCTGCGCCTCGGCGAGCTCAAGGACCACCTGCTCCGCGCGCCCGGCCCGGAGGTGGCGCGCCTCGGCCGCGCCCTGACCGGGGTCATGGCCGCGGCGCTCGCCAAGCTCTGCGACGTGCACGAGCTCGTGTACCTCGCCCGCAAGATCAGCCGCCCGACCCGCGCCCGCACGCTCCTCGGCGCCCCGGGCACGCTCGCCTCGCGCCTCCAGCCGAACCACCCCACCGACGATCTCCGGGGCATCACCCTGCTGCTCTACTGGGGCCTTTCCCTCGGCGCCGGCGACGCGCTGCTCGGCGTCAACCCCGCGTCCGGCACGGTGGAGACCACCGCCGCGATCCTCCGCCACCTCGACCGCATCCGCCGCGCGACCGGCGTCCCCACGCAGATCTGCTGCCTGTCGCACCTCAAGGTGCAGCTCGCCGCGCTCGACCAGGGCGCGCCCGTGGAGATCCTCTTTCAGAGCCTGGCCGGCACCGAGTCCTGCTGTGTCACCGAGTTCGACGTCACCGTGGATCTCCTCGACGAGGGCTATCGCCGCATGGCCGCGCGCGGCCCGCTCGCGGGCCAGGCCGAGCAGTTCATGTATTTCGAGACCGGCCAGGGCAGCGAGCTCACGTACGGCAAGCACGACGGCATCGACATGGCCACGGCCGAGGCGCTCTGTTACGGCCTCGCCCGCCGCTGGGACCCGTTCATGCTCAACAACGTCACCGGCTTCATCGGCCCGGAGACGCACCTCGACGACCGCGAGATGATCCTCGCGAACCTCCAGGACCATTTCATGGGCAAGCTCCTCGGCGTGCCCATGGGCATGGCTCCTTGTTACACCCTCCACGCCCACGTCACGCTGGAGGGCCAGCAGATGGCGACGCAGCTCCTCACCGCCGCGGGCGCCAACTACTACATGGATGTCTGTCTCAACACCGATCGCATGCTCGCCTATTTCGACACGAGCGGGCATGACGTGCAGACGTTGCGGGAGATCCATGGCCGCGCGCCCGGCGGCGAGTTCCTGGAGTGGGCCCTCGCGCGGGGCATCCTGGCGCGCGCGGGGGAGGGGCAGGGCGAGGCGGGCGCGATCTCCCGCGGGCCGCGCTTCGGCGACGTGCGGCAGTTCTGCCCGGACGAGGCCGAGCTCGCCGAGCTGCTCGCGGCCACGCCCGCCGCCTATGGCTTTGCCACCGCCGGCCCGCGCCCGGCCAACGCGGTGAGCCGGCGCGGTCGCCGCGACGAGGCCATCGCGCGGGCGGCGCTCGCCACCGAGCTGCGCGAGGACGAGCTGGCCCGCGTCGCCGCGTTCCGCCTCATCGCCACGACGGCGGCCAGCAAGGGAGAGCACCTCGGCTCCGGCGACGCGGGGGCGCGCCTCTCCCCGGAGAGCGCCGCCCGGCTCGCGCCGGAGGAGGCCGAGGTGCAGATCGTGGTGTCGGACGGCCTGAGCGCCGAGGCCGTCCACCGCAACATCCCTGACCTGCTCCCGGTCCTGCTGGACGGCCTGGGGGCGCGCGGCGTGACCGTCGGCCAGCCGCTGCTCGCGCGTTACGGCCGGGTGAAGCTCGCGGAGGCCGTCGCCGAGCGGCTCGCGGCGCGGCTGGTCATCGTGCTGCTCGGCGAGCGCCCTGGGAGCGGCGAGCAGGCGTCGAGCAGCCTCTCGGCCTACCTCGCCTACCGCCTCACGCCCGGCGCGGACCAGGAGGCGGCCGCCGCCTTCAGCGGCAACCCTGCGATCGGCTTCGAATACACGGTGATCTCCAGCATCCACGCCGGCGGGCTGCCCGCCGCGGAGGCGGGGGGCGTGATCGTCGAGAAGGCCCTGGCGGTGCTCGGCCACCGCGCGGCAGGTAACCGGCTGGAGGCCTCGCTCACCGGCTAGCGCCGCGGGCCAGCAATCATGCCGGGATGTCGTGCTTCGGCGATACGCCGAACTTGCGCGTGTAATCGCGGCTGAACTGCGCCGCGCTCTCGTAGCCGACGTCGAATGCCGCCGCGGAGACCGAGATCGCGCCGGCGCGCAACAGGCGGCGGGCCTCGAGGAGCTGCAGGCTCTTTCGATACTGGAGCGGTGACGACGCCGTGATCGCCTTGAAGTGCTTGTGAAATGAAGACGCGCTCATCCCGACGCTGCGCGCGAGCCTGGGGATCTCGACGGGCGATCGAAAGTCACGCCGCAGCTGTGCGATCGCGCGCGCGATGGCGCTGGCGTGGCTGTCATGGCGGATCAGGTCGCGCAACATGCCGCCAAACGGCGCTGTCGCGAGCCGGTAGTGGATCTCGCGCGAGACGAGCGGACCAAGCACCGCTGCATCCGTCCGCGCGCCCGCGAGCGCGAGATAGCGATGGAGCGCGTCGACGAGCCTGGCATCGCAGGTGTGGACCGCGAGCGAGCGAGGCTGTGCGGCAGAGGGAAGCGAGTCGGCCATCGCTTCGTACAGGTCGCGCAGCGTATCCAGCTCGACATCGAAGAGCAGCACGAGGTACGGGGCCTTCGTGACGCGCGCGATCACCGGAAGGTCGTGGCTGATGAGCAGACACTCGCCAACGCTCATCGGAAACGAATCGGCTCCCAGCACCGTCTCTTTTCGCCCCTGGAGCACAAGGCCCATGACCGGCTCGTAGACCGCGGCTTCGAACGATGTCGGCTGGTGGTGCCGGAGGATGCCGAGGTTCTTCAGCGGTCGCACGTACTGGCTAGCGCGGTCCTTCGGGCGAGGGAGCTGGCTTGCAGCGAGCTCGGCGAGCGCCGCCAGGTTCATGTGGCGAGCGTAGCACCATCGCGCTTTTGTGTCTCCGGCGAGAGGATCGAGCAAGAAGCAGAGAGCTACCGGCAAGCACCCCGCGACGTGCGGTCGTACATTGAGCTCATGGCGAACAACGTGCTGACCGTGCATCACCTCGGGCGTTCCCAGTCGGAGCGGATTGTCTGGCTCTGCGAGGAGCTTGGGCTCGACTATGAGCTGAAACGGTACGAGCGCCGAAAGGACAACAGGATGGCGCCGCCGGAATACAAGGCGCTGCACCCGATGGGGACGGCGCCGATCCTCACCGACGGGCAACTGGTGCTCGGCGAATCCGGGGCGATCGCCGAGTATCTGATCGCGACCCATGGCGAGGGGCGGCTCGCCGTGAAGCACGGCCGGCCCGGGTTCGCCGATTATCTCTATTGGTTCCATTTCGCCAACGAGACCTTGCAGCCGGCCGTCTTGCGGGTGTGGTCTCTGGAGCGCGTCGATGCGTCCGAGAAGAATGCGGCGCTGCAGGCGGCGAAGGATCGGTTCAACCTGATCTTCTCCACGGTGGAGGAGCGTCTGGGTGAGGCGCCTTATCTCGCCGGTCCGGAGCTGACGGCGGCGGACATCATGACGGTGTTCTCGCTGACCACCATGCGGCTGTTCAAGCCGTACGATCTCTCGCCGTGGCCGAACATCCTGGCTTATCTGCAGCGGATCGGCGCGCGCCCCGCGTATCGGCGCGCGATGCAGAAGGCGGATCCGGACATGACGCCGTTGCTCGGGGCCACTCCATGACCGAGGGGGCCGTCCGCCGCGGGTTTGATCCACGGGTCTGGTGCCCGGTTGGAACGAGGTGCCGGGGTCCCCGAATGTCCGGTTTTTCCAATCGGAAGCCTCGGGCGCGTGGCATGAACACCACATGACCCACCTCGACGCCACGATGCGCCGCTCCCCGCTCCGATCGACTCCGCTGGGCAAGACCGGGCCCAGCGTCTTTCCCGTCGGCCTCGGCTGCATGGCGATGTCCGGCGCCTACGGCCCGGCCGAGGACGCCGAGAGCGTGGCGACGATCCGCCACGCCATCGAGCGAGGGATCACCCTGATCGACACCGGAGACTTCTACGGCAACGGGCACAACGAGCTCCTCCTCCGGCGCGCGATCGAGGGGGTGCGCGACAAGGTCCAGCTGTCGGTGAAGTTCGGCGCGATGCGCGGCCCGGACGGCGCCGCGCTGGGCATCGACACCCGCCCGGCGGCCGTGAAGAACTTCGCGGCGTACAGCCTGCACCGGCTGGGCGTGGAGGTCATCGATGTGTACCGCCCCGCGCGTCTCGACCCGCAGGTGCCCATCGAGGACACCGTCGGGGCCATCGCCGACCTCATCAAGGCCGGCTTCGTCCGGCATATCGGGCTGTCCGAGGTGGGGGTCGAGACGATCCGGCGCGCGAGCAAGGTGCACCCGATCGTGGACCTGCAGATCGAGTACGCGATCGCAACGCGCGGGCCCGAGGCGTCCATCTTCCCTGCGCTCGCAGAGCTCGGGACGAGCGCGACGCTCTACGGGGTCTTTTCGCGGGGGCTGCTCACCGGCAGCAAGCCCTCGGGGAGCGGGGACTTCCGACAGTACATGCCACGCTTCGCGGGCGAACAGGGGGCAAAGAACGCGAGCGTCGTCGAGAGGCTGCGCGCCTTCGCCGGCGAGCGAGGGATGACGCCGGCTCAGGTCGCGCTCGCGTGGGTGCTGGCGAAGCAGCCCGCGCTGGTGCCGATCGTCGGGGCCCGTACGCGAGCCCAGCTCGACGATGCCCTCGTGGCCCTCGACAAGCCGCTGTCGGCGAGCGACGTCGCGGCGCTCGAGAGCATCGTGCCAGCGGACGCGATCGGCGGCACGCGCTACCCCGCCCAGCACATGAAGGCTCTCGACAGCGAGCGGTAGCCGATCGACGCGGCCACCCGCGTCGGCTTGAACGGCCGCACGAGAGGCGTAAGAGTGACGAACGTGGCCGCAGCGATCGATCTCCCCACCCTCGCGCTCCCGCGCTTCGTCGAGGACATCCGTGAGGTCGCGCCACCCCCCGGGCAGGTGCTCGACGTCGAGTGGCTTCCCGACGGCAGAACAGGCCTCTTTTTTCGAGCGCTCGAGGGTGGGCGCGAGGGGGACGTGTGGGTCGCAGGCCCCCGAACACGCGCGGTATTCAAGAGCAAGACAGGCCTCGCGCGGACGGTCACTCTTCGGTTCAAGCCAGGGTGGTCGGTTCCGCTGCTCGGTGTAGCAGCGAGCGAGCTCACGGACCGGATCGTTCCGCTGGAGGACGTGTGGGGCCGCGCGGCGTGCGAGCTCTGCGGTGAGCTACTCGCCGCGAGGAGCCGCGTGGACGTGATGGACCGCGTCGCCCGGGCGCTCGCCCTTCGTGCCGGCCAACCACTCGACACGGCATCGGGGCAGCTCGCTCGTCGTGCGGTTCGCTTGCTCGAAGGGGGCGAACTCCGCGTGGAGCGTGTTGCCGGTCGGCTCGGCGTCACGGCGCGGCATCTTCGCCGTGCGTTCACCGAGAACGTCGGCATCGGCCCGAAGGAGTTCGCGCGGACCGTCCGCCTGCAACGCGCGGTGCGAATGGCTGCGACCTCGTGCGACTGGGCACGCATCGCCGCAGACGCGGGTTATTATGACCAGGCCCACCTCATCGCCGACTTCCGTCAGCTCGTCGGGCTCACACCGGGCGCGTTCTTCAAACGCGCGGGCGGCCGGATGACCAGTTCTCCTTGCATGCAGGCGGATGATCGACCTTAGGCCTCTGCGTTCGGCAGGAGAAGGCACCGCACCTCCGGCTCCTCGTTCCAGGCATCGGTCACAGCGCTGAGCGGCAGACTCTGTCGAGCGACAGTAACTTTTTACTGACGCGCTACACCGTGACATGTCACGCCTGTACCGTGACATGTCACGCCTGTACCGTGACATGTCACGCCCGCACCGTGACATGCTCCGTGATCAGCGACGGCAATATTCACTACGCCTGTCGCCTGGCCGGAGCTGTCCCCAGGCCGCAGCTGCACTGCCAGCCCCTCACGCGCTGCCGACGCCGCGGTGGCGGAGGCGGGCGCCCCAGGGCTCAGCTCTCCTCGGCCTCTGGCACGCGGGGTGCTGGAGCTCCCCGCGGCCACGCCCTCTGGCGCGTGTTGCTCGCTATTCTTCAATGGACACCAGCGGGCAAGCGCATCAGGTGCAGCAACGGGCGACACGCAACGTCGGAAGCGCCTCTCCGAGGTCTCACGAAGAACCTGTGCGCCGGATGCGAAACCATGCGGCTACGTGAGGCGGGGCCCGGTTGTTTCTCGGGGTTCGCACGTGGGAAGGGAATCCTAAGGAGGACATGATGAAATTACAAATGCAGGCGCTGACGCTCGGTGTGGTCAGCTCTCTGGCGGTTGGGGTGGACGCGGCGCCGGTCAACTTCATCTACACCCGGGGGGACAACAACGTGAACATGAGTGGGAGTCGATGCGTCGCTGGAACATCGAGTGACGAGGTGTATCTCCAGCGCAGCACAGGGGGAATCTTGACCTTGGCCCCTGGAGGGGTCACGGTGTTCTGTCCCATCACGCGGCGGTCAACGGCTTACTACGGAGTGGCCAGCGATGATCCGACCTACGTGGACCCTGTGGCAACCGTGGTAAATGTGTATGATGCTGCCAGCACTGCTTCGGTGAGCTGCCGTCAGTTCGAGAAGGCAACCAACGGATCCATCTCTTATGGAGTCACGCGTTACGCGTGCTCGGCGGACCCGAATCAGGGCTGCTCCACCCCGGGGCCGAGCTCGTGGACAGGGAGCGGCAGCATGTATTTCTTCAATGAATTCGGCTCCCAATCCACGATGAACTGGGGCCTGACCTGCAATGCCCCCAATTTGACCACCATCAACTACTACGCGAGCGCGGTCATCCCGAACTGACAGGTGAACATCATGAAAAAGCTCGCAGTGATAGCGTTGTTTGGTGCTTGCTCTCTGTTCGCCGGGGTAGCGTCGGCCACGCACAAGAATTGGCTGCTGAAGGACGGTGGGGCGGCATGTCACTTCGCGACACCGCTCTCGGACGATCGCGTAGTCTACAGCAGCGGCGCCCTCCTCAACACTACCGAGTCGAATCGGACGGTCATCTGTCCGATTTCCCTGGCCAGTCGGTGGGGCTCGAATGGTCCTGGCGGCTACACCTTCGATGCCTATAAATGGGCGGAAGCCATGTTGGCGGTCGTGAATTTTCAGCGACAGTCCTTTGCTCCTTCTCGCACCGTCAGCTGCTACGCCGGAATGCAAGCCAATAATGGATCAAAGTACTACAGCACAACGGTGAGCAACACCGGTGGTATCGGGAGTGGCAAGATCAAGCTCGCGGATGCGTCAAGCTACTCCAACCCCAATTCCTTTGGCAGCTTCTGGGGAAGCGATGCGACGCACACGCTGGAAGCCAACGAGGGCTTGACTGCGGCCAGCCTGGACTATAACTGCGTCTTGCCGACCTTCACGGCGATACTCGGCTACAAGGTCATGCTGTGCCAGCTTGCTGACAACTGCGACTCCCTTCACAATCCCGACGCGCTGCCGTCGACGGTCCCCGATCCCTGGGATCTCACGCCGGCTTGGAACAACGTCCAGGTCAGCGGCATCGAGTGTTCGGCGGCCACCACCGCGAGCGGGGTCTCGGGGATCACGCGCAGTGAGTCCGGGATCACCAACTCGTCGCCTTTAGAGTTAGACGTGTTCTGTCCCATCACTCCGCCCGCGGACGACTCCGCCGAGCACAACCGGTTCATCTCGTTCACCGAGGTTCAATACGCGGGAGGCACCGCCTTGCCGGGCTGCGTCGCCGGCGGCACCTGCCCGGACTGCAAGCTCACCTGGGTCACCCGGGATGGGACCACGTCCGAAACCGCACCATTTACAAAGGTAGCCGGCGTCACCCGTCGAGTGCGTCTCGACGCCTACAAGACGCTGATCGGTCCCGAGGTGCAGGTCGGTGTCATGTGCAAGCTGCCGTCGAACGTGACGCTCGAAGGGATCACTTCCACCGTGAGCGTGTCTCCAGTAGACGACAACGGCATGTAGCCGCGGGAGGGTTGGACAAGCAGGGCCGAGACAAGCAGGCGCGGTCAGCGCGTCTGGTCGGAGCCCGGGCCCGCGACAGACTTCGTACCTCCAGACAGGCGCCCGACGCTCACGATCATGCAGACGTGAGCGCTCCTCACTGGGGGGAGCCGCGCCGCATCAGCTCCTCGAAGTTGTCCGGGGGTAGCGTCTCGGGGAGCACATGGCCGTCGGGCGGTGGTGGATACATCACCCATGTAAGTTCCACGCGACCATCGTCGTGAGCGATCGGACCGCTGCGCATCTTGCCCGCTTGCCAGCCATTGAATTCGCCGGTGCGGGTGATGATATCGGTGGCTTTCTCCGCTTCCTGCAGCGACGGGTGAACGATGGTCACAAAGCAGCCCTTCGCGTAGCACTCCTCCTGCTCGAACGACCCGCCGACCGCGAACCGCGCGAGCTTGCTCGACCACCCGTTGACCACCGTCGATGCCGGCGCGCCCAGGCGGCGGTCCACGCCAGAGGCGCGCAACTCAGCCACAACCCGATCGCGATGCTCGAGCGCCGACGGCTCCTGTTGCGGTGGTTCTAGAGGCTCGGAGGGCGGCGCGCTGACAGCCGACTCGGGCTCGGCGGGGGATCCCTCGCGCACAGCTGGGATCACGGGCGGTTTCCTGATAGGTGCGGAGACGCTGCGATCCGGCGCGCCGGACTCCCGCGCCGTGAGCGCCGGACGATCGGCCGTCGCCGTACGGGTGCCGAGCCAATACGCCAGAGGGAGCGCACCGACGATCGCGATGCCCCCGATGATGCGCGACATCGCGCTGCTCGTTGCGCGCGGAGCAGGCCCACCGCCCGCGGCGGGGGTCCCTCGGACTGATTGACGGGCAGCTCCCTTTGTCCCCCCTGATTTCGCAAGCTGATTCATACTCACTTATTGTACAACAAACACTGCGCGCAAGCCACGCTCATTTGCTGCTGAATGCGTATTCCGGTCGACTCGGCCACCCGTTCAGGAGCGCCCGGCCGCGCTCGGAGCGCAGCGACGGGATCTGGGGCCTACCTGACCGACATCTCGAAGCCAGAGGGACGCTGCAGGGGCACCCCTGTCGCGGCAGGAACAGGCGCTCATGAATCGGTTGACCCGTGTGAGAGCACTGTTCGGCTGAGGCTGCACCTATTAGAGCGGGGCGCATCTTCGTGCGCTACGGGCTCATCCGCGTCGTTCGGCTCGCTGCGGCGTACTTTCGTACGCCTCACTCGCCTGCCTAGCGGCTGAGCCCGTATCACACGAATCTGCACCCCGCTCTAGAATTGGACGATTTTCAACATGTTCGCCGCTCAAGCTAGAACGACCGCACCGTTGATGCCCATCGGAGTCCTCCTTGCGTGCAGGCGGATGATCGACCTCAGGCCTTTGCGTTCGGCAGGAGAAGGCACCGCACATCCGGCTCCTCGTTCCAGGCATCGGTCACAGCGCTGAGCGGCAGACTCTTGAACGGTGCACGAAAGCCGGCCGCCGGGGCCGCTGCCAAGAGCTCGCCGGCCCCGGCCAGCAGCTCCTTCACCGGAACGCTTCCGATACCGCTACCGATGAGCTCGAGCCCCGTGCTGCGCAGGATGTCACCTCGGATCGGGATCTCGTCGCCAGCCACGGTACCCAGCTGAACAAAGCGCAGGCGCGGCTCGCCGGCCCTGGATCCACGGTCCTTCGTCGCTGCCCGGAGAACGCGGACGGCCGGCTCGCCCCACACGAAGTCGAGCACGACGTCGACGCCTCGATCGAATTGATCCCGCAATGATCGATCCGCGTCATCGTCAAAGGCAATTTTCACGTCGGCGTCGAGCCGGTCGAGCTTCACCTTGTCACGACCGACAGCGATCACTCTGCTCGCTCCGAAGTGACGGGCGGTTTGAATCGCCATGCCCCCCGCCGCGCCCGTCGCGCCGTTCACGAGCACCGTGTCGCCCTTCTGGAGGAGCGCCCGGCGTGACAGCGCAATCCAGGAGGCGAGCCCCGCGGTCGCGATCGCTGCGGCCTGCTCATCGGATAGCGCGTCGGGCACCGGCACAATCATGCTGTCCATGGCGAGCGACCTCTCGGCCATCGAGCCGAAGGGCGCCTTCGGGAACAGGAAATAGACGCGCCTCCCCGCAGCGTCCGTGCCGACGCCATCGACGCCCGGGACGAAGCCGCCGCTCTTTCCGCTCGCATAGTGCCTGCCCGAGGCCAGGCCTTTGACGATGGGGCTGAGCGGAGCGGCGTGTACGGTCACCACGGTCTCACCGTCGCCGGGCTCCGGCTCACGGAAATCGCCATAGGACGGCGGGACACCGAGCGCATGTACGACTGCGGCCTTCATGCTGAAACCTCCAGGCGATTGTTGCGTTGGCGCCGTGTCGGCGACGACCGAGCCCGTGTCCCCCGAACCCCCGCGATGGCGTGGTCCATGTGCGTGCTCCTTGTTTTCACGGCGAACGCGCCGTCGACAGGGAGAAGATGCGCCCGCTCGGCGCATCGATCCACTGCATGATAGACATACTCATCATGCCTGCCCTTCATGACGTGGCCACGGTCGATCTCAACCTCGTGCGGGTGCTCGGCGCGCTCCTCGACGAGCGGCACCTCACGCGCGCGGGCAAGCGGCTCGGCCTCACCCAGTCGGCGACGAGCCATGCGCTCGGCCGGCTCCGGCGCCTCTTCGGCGATCCGCTCTTCGTCCGCACCTCGCGCGGCCTCGCCCCGACGGCGCGCGCGCAGGAGCTGGCGGAGCCGGTGCGCGAGGCGATGCGCGCTCTCGATCGCTGCTTCCGCGCCGAGGAGCCGTTCGTCGCCGCGAGCGCCGCCCGCAGCTTCAGCGTCGCCACCGCCGACTACGGCTCCTTCGTCCTCGCGCCGAAGCTCCTCGATCGCCTCGGGCGTGAGGCGCCGAACGTCGATCTCTGGCTCCGCGCGCTCGACGCCTCCTTCGAGGAGCAGCTCGCCCGCGGCGACGCCGACGTGGTGGTGGCCCCGGCGCGCAGCGACGGGCTCCCCGCTGGCATCCGGTCGCGCCCGCTCTACCGCGAGCGCTTCGCCTGCCTCGTGCGCAAGGGGCACCCGCTGGTGAAGAAGGGCATCGACCTCGCCTCCTGGACGTCGATGCGCCACGTCTTCATCGCCCCGCGCGGCACGCCCGGCGGCGTCGTCGACGAGACGCTGGCGCAGCTCGGGAAGCGCCGTCGCGTGGCGCTGGCGGTGCCGCACTTCCTCCTCGCGCCGCACGTGGTCGCCGGCTCCGACCTGGTCGTCACCGTCGGCGCGCGCGTGGCCGAGGCCTTCGCGGAGATCCTCCCCTTGCGCGTTGTCGATCCGCCGGTGAAGCTCCCCGGCTTCGAGGTGCGCATGTACTGGCACGAGCGCCACCACCGCGATCCGGCGCAGCAGTGGTTCCGCGACGCGGTGCGCGGCGCGGCCGAGCCGACGTCCGTCAGAGCGTGACGCCGAGCGAGGGCTCGCGGCGTCGCCCGCCGGCGGCGCCCGGCGAGCCGAGCGCGCAGGCCGGATCGCGTTACCCCAGGAGATGGAACCGCAGGAACCCGAGGAGGCTCCTGATCGTCTCTCGCGAAGCCTCGCTGTCGTCGAGCAGATCGAACGCGTGCGGCGCCGTGGCGTGGTTCACGAGCGTCACTGGCAGGTTGCGGGCCAGCGCCCCGGCAATGAAGTCATCGATCGTCTCGTTGAGGTGAGGCATCCTGTCCTGTCCTGCCCTGGCGATGAACAGGGGCAGGTCCGGAGGGAGGTCGTCGATCGACTTCCCGGCGCACGGGTTGACGAACCGGAACTGCGCCGCCGCCTCCGCGACGCGGGTGGACGCACCGAGATCGAGCATGAAGCCGTAGCAGAGGGCGGCGCACCGGAGCGAGCCGCTCGCTCCCCGCATCAGCGCCGACAGGGCCATGGGGACGTTGCCGGAGCAGGCCCACAGGCCGATCCGGCGCTCGTCGATCCCGAGCGAGGCGGCGTTCTGCCGGAGGTGCTCGAGCAGCGCGTGGAGATCGGACGGCTCCCGGTTCGTGTAATTGATGCCCACGAAACCGGATGCGGCCACCAGCCGTCCCCACGACGTGGACTGCCCTATCTCCTTGCGTTTACAGCCGAACACCGACTCGAACCCCGGATCCGGATAGCCGGACACGAAGACGACGGCAGGCGCCCGCGCCACGGCCACCGAGGTTGGTGGAGCGTAGAGGTCGAAGGTCAGGGCGCGTGCATCGGTCGCCTGGTACGCGATATCCCTGCGGAGGATGACGGCATCCATGCCGGGGATCTCGAGGACGGCCGTCTTCTTCATCATCTTGTCTCGCTCGGATTCTTGGCTCATCTGTGCGTCTCCCTCGCTGTGATCTAGCACGACGAAGCTCAGCGCCTGACGGCCGCCGGATCAGCGTGGGCCGTGGGTGCGGCCGCTCGCGCGCGGCGGGGCCACCTGGCCGGTCACTCGACCACCCGGACCGCAGCGTCGAGCAGGTTGACGCCGCTGGCGCCGTCCCACGCCGCGCCGCTCGATAGCCGGATCGCGTAGCGCGGGTCGTCGCGCAGGCGCTCGGATGCGTCGGGCAGCCACAGGCCGAGCTGGTAGTCGCCCGGCGGGAGATCGGCCGGAATCTGCGCCTCGAGGCACATCTCGCTCTCCTCGCCAGGAGCCCAGCGGCGCGGATCGGCGTCGACCTCGGCCACGCGCCGCGCCTCGCCCTGCTGGAGCACGAGGTAGACCGGTCGCGGGTTATAGGCCCGGGCGTACCCGTCGTTGAACACGCGCAGCCGGAGGGACAGGGGCTGCCCGCGCGCGATCTGCTCGGGTGACTCGTGCTCCATCACGACGAAGCGGTATCCGAGGCGGCAGGCGATCGTCTCGAAGCAGCCCCCGGATCGCCAGTCATCGAGCACGTCAGGATGATAGTCGGTGTTGATGAAGCTGAAGTGGTGCGCCGACAGCTCGGCGAGCGCCGAGGCGCACTCGCTGCGTGGCGGGTTGCGGCCGCAGGTCTCGCCTCCGACGGGCGTGAACGCCGAGTCCGCGGCGGCATAGGCCTTCTCGCCGGGGAGCTGGTAGGTGCCGACGTCGTCTTCGCTCGCGAGGAAGCAGTCGTTCAGGTGGCCGACGCGCGAGAGCGGCGCTCCGGAGAACGCCGTCTCCTCGGTCAGCGGGCCGCCGTACGCCTCGAGCTTGTGCGAGGGGCGGCGCGCGAGCGTCATCCGGCTCGCGGGCAGCGCCTGAAGCAGCGCGTCGAAGATCTGCTTGCGGCTATCTGGACGGGTGAGATCGTTCGTCGAGGCGTGCCACTCGCCCCAGGCGCCGACGAAGCCAGGGTGCAGCACGGCGATGACGTCGGCGTTCGCCTCCAGGACGGGCTTGAGCTGGTCGATGTGGGACAGCACGCGGCCGAGCGGCGCGTCGTCCTCGCCGATGTCCGTCGCGTAGTAGAAGCGGGGGAGCACCTTGAGCCCCGCCGAGCGCACGGCGGCGAAGCTCTCGTCGAGCCGGTCGATGAGGGGCTGATCGATGTCCCGCGCACGGTAGTCGTCGATGAGCGCCTGACCGTAGATCAGCGTGTACCCCTCGTCTCGAAGGCCAGCGACAGATCCCAGGCTTCGAAGATCCCTGAAATGGAAGACGCCGCGCTCGGGGTTGAGCACGCCCTGGCACTCGGCATCGCCGGAGGGATCCGCGCCCGCCGTGAACAGCCTCGGCGCGTAGGTGCGCCTCACGGTGGCGCCGCTCGCGCCGCAGCTGCCGGGCGGGGCGACCGCGCCGCCGCCGCTGCCGGAGCTGCCGCCGGTGCCGCTGCCGGAGCTGCCGCCGCTGGCACCGCTGCCGGTGCCGCTGCCGCCATTGCCATCACTGCCGCCGCTGCCGGAGCCCTCCGCGGTCGCGCTGGACGTCAGCGAGTCGACTGGGCTGCCGCCGGAGCCAGCACCGCATGCCGTCGCGAGCGCCAGGGAAAGACAGGGGACGCCGCCGCTGCGAAACAGGCGCGACAGGACATGGGACGATGACCGGCTGCTCTGGTGATGCTGGTGACGCTGGTGACGCATAAGCAATCTCCTCTCCCGCCGTGGATCGACGAGGCGTTAGGACCCGACCTGTGGGGCACGCTGTGCAGTGAATGGTCGAGGGGATTGCAGGGCCGATGCCACCGGCGCGGCCCGCCGCCGCGCGAAGCGCTGAGGCCAGGGGCTGCGCAAGGATCGTACACGTGCGCACGAAGCGGAC
The DNA here is from genome assembly GCF_051520435.1 of Sorangium sp. So ce363. Lineage (NCBI taxonomy): Bacteria > Pseudomonadati > Myxococcota > Polyangiales > Polyangiaceae > Sorangium > Sorangium sp. So ce363. The sequence goes on from NZ_CP150333.1 coordinate 12,296,060, forward strand.
GGCGCGCGACGGCGCATGGCGCCCCGGCCGCCACGGCGGCTCAGCTCATGATGCGCTCGCGCCCCCGGCGGCGCGCGACAGCTCGTCGATCGCGCCAAGCAGCGCGTCGTTTTGCTCCGGCGTGCCCACCGTGATCCGCAGCCTGTCCTGGATGCGCGGCGCGTCCCAGTAGCGCACGAAGATGGCGCGGTCGTAGAGCGCCCGGTACATCGCCTGCGCCGACAGCCCTCCTCCCGGCGGACTCGCCAGGACGAAGTTGCTCTGGCTCGGCGCCACCGTGAACCCCTTTTGCCGGAGCGCCCCGGTGAGCCGGGCGCGCTCGGCGATCACCTTCTCCCAGCTCTTCCTCGCCTCGTCCCGCGCGGAGAGCGCCGCGGTGGCCGCGGCCTGCGAGAGGATATCGGTGTTGTAGCTGTCGCGGGCCTTGTCGAGCGTCTCGATGAGCCGCGGGTGCCCGAGCCCATACCCGAACCTGAGCCCCGCGAGCGAGTATCCCTTGCTCAGGGTCCGCAGCAGAAGAACGTTGTCGAGCCCTCGCGCCGGGTCGAGCAGCGGCGTCGCGTCGAACTCCGCGAAGTCGACGTACGCCTCGTCGATGAGGAGCACGCCGCGGAACGCCCGCGCGACGCGCTCGAGCTTGTCGAGCGGCTCCTGCCGCCCCGACGGCGCGTGCGGGTTGACGAGGAGCGCGAGCCGGCAGCCGTGCTCGTTCAGGCGCTGCGCGAAATCCTCCGGGACCGACCAGTCCTCGGCCAGGGGGACCTGGGTGATCGTCGTGCCGTGGATCTCCGCGAGCACGTCGTAGAGCGAGTAGGTCGGGTACGTCTCGCCGATGCCGCGGCCGCCGGGCTCGCAGAACACCGTCATGGCCATGCGAAGCAGCTCGTCGCCGCCGTTCGTGGCGATCACCTGCTCGGGCGACAGGCCATGGAGCCGCGCCGCGGTCTCGCGGAACTGCTGCGCCCGGGGCGGCGGGTACCGGCGGAGCTGATCGGCCGAGACGTCCCGGATCGCCTCGAGCACGGCGGCCGGCGGCGGGTACGGGTTCTCGTTCGTGTTGAGCTTGACCACGTCGGCCCGCTGCGGCTGCTCACCTGGCGTGTAGGGCGTGAGTCGATGGATGTTGTCGCGTTCGTACAGCATGGGGATGGCCGTCTCTCGCCCACTGGCCCGCCGGAGACAAGCGCCTCGTCGTCGGTATGGCGCGCGCGGACGCGCGCGCGGCGCTCGATCCGGCCGCTCTCGGGGGAGCTCGGCCGGAGGACACGGACGGCGTTGCCCGGGCGCTCGTCGTCCGGGACGCGCGGCCCGCGCGCCCGCGGCGAGGTGCGCTGGCTGCGCGGATCGGACTAAGATGCGCCGCATGACGACGACGTCCGAGCCTGAAGTCTTCCTGGTCCTCTCCTGCCTCGGCCCTGATCGGACGGGCATCGTCGCGGAGGTGACCCACTACCTGACGGAGCGCGGCGCCAACGTGGAGGACAGCCGGATGGCGGTGCTCGGCGGCGAGTTCGGCATCCTCCTGCTCGCGTCGGGGCCCTCCGGCGCGATCGAGGCGGTCGAGCGCGAGACGGAGTCGCTCACCCGGGCGACGGGGCTCACGGTGCAGAGCCGCAGGACCAAGAGCCCCGAGTCGCACCGGCGCGCGGCGACCATCCCTTGCGTCATCTCCGTCGACGCGCTGGATCACGAGGGCATCGTGCGCGCGGTGTCGCGCGCGCTCCACGGCGTCGGCGTCAACATCGTCTCGCTCGAGACCTCGGCCTACGAGGCGCCTGTCACCGGCTCGCAGCTCTTCCGGATGGAGGCCCGCGTCGACGTCCCCGCCGGGGTGACCGTCACCCAGCTCCGCAAGGCGATGGATGCGGTCGCGGAGTCCGAGAACCTCGACATCGACGTCCGCTCGCTCATCAAGGGCTGACCGCGCCGCGCGAGAACCGGTATCCTCGCGGGCCATGCCCTTCAGCAATCTGAGCTCCCCCCGCAAGGTGCACGGCCTGGACGCGGAGATCCGAGGCGCCGCGGTCCTCGCGAGCCCCGGGCTCGTCGCGATGGTCTCGACCGATCCGGTGCGCCTCGGCGTCTGTCCGGTCGGCGGCTCCGGCGCGAAGACGACGAACCTGTCGCTGCCTTCGGCGCACGACGTGGCGCTCCTGTCGAAGGACGTCGCCGTGGTGCGGAGCGGCGACGACGCGGTGTGGGCGCTGCTCGGCATCACGCACGGCCCGAAGCTCGATCAGGTCGGCCGGGACGCGCGGCAGCTCGCCACGCGGCCGTCGGGCGAGACGGCGCTCGCGCTCGGCTGGGACGGCAGCGCGACGGAGCTCAAGCTCGACAAGACCGAGGTGAACGGCCGCACCTTCGCGGTGCGCGGCTCCGCGCGGGCGTTCGATCTGACCGAGACCGAGGCGCACGTGGTGATGGACGGCGCGGGGGAGGGCGGCGAGCTCCGCGTCCACCCCGGCGCGACGCCCGAGCCGGGCCCGACGCTCCGCGCCTCGCTGCCGCGCGCGGCCCAGAACCTCGATCGCGTGCGCGGCGGCCCCAAGCTGACGGCGGTGTACAAGCGCGGCGCGAGCGCGGTCTGCGCGGTCGTGAGGTCGTCCGGCAAGCTCGCGGCCAAGATGCTCGCGTTCGCCGATCCCGTCGCCGACGTCGCCGTCCTCGAGTCGAGCCTCTTCGCGGCCTTCGCGGACGGCCGCGTCGCGCTGTTCGACGGCGCCGCCATCGAGGCCGCGTCCGGCGCGCCGCTCGCGCCGACGGCGAGCGTCACGCTCGGCGCCCGCGGCGAGCCGGCCGTGCTCGCGGTCGCGGGCAAGGGGGCGCCGACCCTGTGGGTCGGGACGAGCGCCGGGGAGATCTGGAGCCTGGCGATCGTCCGCAAGCAGGGCGGCTGAGGGGGCGCCGCACGGTGCTATGACCCTACGGTGCTCTCGCTGAAAGCCACCGTGCGGAACGGCCACATCGTGCTCGACGAGCCCACCGAATTGCCAGAGGGGGCCATCGTGGATCTCGTCGTCGTGGGGGGAGACACGCTCGATGAGCTCGACGACGAGGAGCGGGGGGCCCTCCACGCCGCGCTAGCCGAGGCCATCGTGCAGGACGACGCAGCAGGTACGATCGACGCCGACGAGGTGCTTGCTCGCCTCCGTGCTCGCGCGTCGTGACGCCGCCCTCACCGCGGCTCACGCCGCGCGCGCCGCGATCCGCCCGTCGACCAGCGCGTCCGGATCGAGCTGGTCGAGCGTCGTCACGACGCGATCCGCCCCCGCGGCCGCCAGCAGCGCCTCGTCGGCGAGCCGCGCCACGCCGATCGCGGTCATCCCGGCCGCCTTCGCGGCCTGCACCCCGGAGGGGGCGTCCTCGATCACGAGGCAGCGCGGCGGCGGGACACCGAGCGCGCGCGCGGCGGCCAGGAACAGGTCCGGCGCCGGTTTTCCGCGCGCCATCGCGGCGCCGCAGAGGTCGGCGTCGAACAGATCGAGCAGCGTCGCGCCCAGGGAGACCGGCGCGCGGCGGGGGTTCTGGTGCTCGACGAAGGCGTCGACGCGGATCCTGCGGAGGAGCTCGCTGGCGTTCCTGGACGACGACGCCGCCGCGAGGAGCACGCCGCGCGCCTTGAGCTCCAGGATCAGCCGCGTCGCGTCAGGGAACACGACGAACTTCCCCGCCGCGATCTTCCGGAGCAGCACCGCCTGCTTGCGCTCGGCGTAGACCCCGGCGCGCTCCGCCGCGTCGGGCACGCCGAAGTAGTCGAGCGCCGCGCGCGCGCCGCTCTCGCGCGCCTTGCCGGCGACCTCGCTCTGGTAGACGGCCGTCGTGAACCGCTCGGGCGCGTAGCGTGTCTCGGGCGCGATCGCGCGCCACTCGGTCGCCATCAGCGCCTCCAGCGCCTCCTGCCAGGCGCGCTCATGCGGCGAGTCGACAACCACCCCATCCACGTCGAAGAGCACTCCCCCGAGAGAACGCATGCCGCCGACATGGCGCCGGCGCGCCGGATCGGGAGCCCCACGGCGCCACGGCGACGCGGCGCGCAGTCCGCTGGAGCGCGCTGGCGACAGCCGCCCGCGGCGCAGCGTCGTGCCTCCCTCCGGCTCCGTCCGACGGCACGCCACGGTCGACTGCCGCGCGCGGTCGCGCCCGCCTGTGGCTCCCGCCGCTCCGCTCGGGGTGCTACCGTGTGGGCTCGTGCTGCCTGCCCGTTCCGGAGCCGCTCCCCCTGCGACGCGCCTGCCGCGCGCGCTCGTCGTCCGCGACCCGGAGCCCGAGGAGCTCCGCGCGACCATCGACTGGTCGGACTGGTACCTGGACGACGCGGACGGCATCGGCGCGTGGGGCGAGCACGACGAGATCTCCCGCCTGCTCCTCTCGTCGATCGCGCAGCTCGCGCGCGAGCGCGGCTGGACAGACCACCACGCCGGCACGGATCGGTTCTTCGCCTGGGTGCGCGAGGAGCCGCTCGTGCGCGTCTCGCCGGACGTCTACCTCCTCGATCACCGCCCCGCGCCGCCGCTGCCCAAGCAGTGGCAGACCTGGCTGCCCGGACACCGGCCCCCGCGCTTCGCCCTGGAGATCGTGGCGACCGACTGGCAGAAGGCCTACGAGGACGTCCCGCTCAAGTACTGCCAGCTCGGCTGCCCGGAGCTCGCGATCTTCGATCCGCTGGCCGCCACGCACCGGCCGCCGGCGGGGCGCGTGGCGCTCCAGGCCTACCGGCGCGACCCCGACGGCGCGTATGTCCGCGTGTACGCCGGCGCAGGGCGCGTGTGGAGCCCCGCGCTCGACAGCTGGCTCTGCGTGATCGGCGGCGGGGCCGAGTCCCGGCTCCGCCTCACGCGCCCCGGCGGCAAGGGCGAGCTCGTGCCCACCCAGGAGGAAGCCGCGGCGATCGAGGCCCGCGCGAGGGAGGCGGCCGAGGCGCGCGTGCGCGAGCTGGAGGCGCGCGTGCGCGAGCTGGAGCAGCTGGATCACGGGTAACACATGGCGCGTGTCACGGCGCCGCGAGCGTTTCCGGTCGCGAGGAGGCGCCGGTCACACCTGCTGGGTCGGCATCATGGTGACGTGCGCCAGGTTGACGTGCCGCGGGAGGGCGGCCGTGAAGGCGATGGTGCTCGCCAGGTCGTCCGCCGTGAGCCACGTGATCTGCTGCCTCGCCTTGGCGATCCACGCCTTGGCGGCCTCGTCGGTCATGTGGCTCTGGAGCTCCGTGTTGACGAACCCAGGCTCGATGACCGAGACGCGGACGTGCTTCGGTCCGAGCTCGGCGCGCAGGTTGCGCGAGAGGTGGGTGACAGCGGCCTTGGTGGCGCAGTACACGGCGAACGTCGGAAAGACGCCGTGCGCGCCGATCGACGAGATGTTGATGAGGTCCGACGGGCCGCCCCGCTTCGCGGCCGCGACCAGCGGATCGATGAACGCGTCGACGACCCGCATCGCGCCGGTGAGGTTGACCTCGATCATCTGCTCGAAATCGGCGATCCGGTGCTCCTCGACGCCGGACGGCAACATGACGCCGGCGTTGTTGATCACGAGGTCGACGGGGCCGAGCTCGGCCGCGATCGACCGCGCGGCGCCGGCGACGGCGGTCCTGTCCCTGGCGTCGGCGGAGAGCGCGAGCGCGCGCCCGCCCGCGGCGCGGATGCCCTCGGCCAGTGAATCGAGGCGGTCCTTGCGACGCGCGACGAGCGCGACGGCGGCGCCCTGCGCGGCGAGCTTGCGCGCGGTGGCCTCACCGATGCCGCTGGAGGCCCCGGTGACGACGGCGATGCGACCTGCGAGAGGAAGATGTTGAGACATGGTGCCAGCTCCTGGTTGGGTCCCCGCTCGGGGGTGCCCGCAATCTGGAGCTCCGCGTCGAGGTTAGGCAGACGTGCCGGGAACCTAGGATTCGCAATCCCTGGATAGAGGAGCGCGAACAGTGCATCTTTCGATGCGTGCCCGGGGCGCGCGCGATCGTGAGCGACAGGCGGAGCGAGCTGGCGGATTTCCTCCGAGGGAGGCGGATGCGCGCGGCGCCGATCGCGGGCGGCGCGTTCGCGGGGAAGCGGCGGCGCACGCCGGGCCTCAGGCGCGAGGAGATCGCGCAGCTCGCCGGGCTCAGCGTCGACTGGTACACCCGGCTCGAGCAAGGGCGTGACGTGAACCCGTCGCGCGAGACGCTCGAGGCGATCGCGCGCGTGCTGAAGCTCGACGACGACGAGCGAGGTCACCTGTTCTACCTGGCGCGGCCCGAGCCCGCGCGGGCCGCGGCGCGCCAGGAGAGGGCTGAGCCGGCGATGGCGCGCGCGCTCGACGCGATGCGCGTCCCGGCGCTCGTCTTCAGCCCCCGGTTCGACGTGCTCGCGTCGAACGGCGCCGCGCGCCGCCTGCTGGTGGACTTCGGCGACGTCTCCCCGCGAAGGCGCAACCTGCTCTGGATGACCTTCCGCCATGCGGCCTACCGCGCGCGCTACGCGGAGATCGGCGTGATCGAGCGGGAGGTCGTGGCCGCGTTCCGCTTCAGCGCGAGCTCCTACGTCGGAGATCCGGAGTTCGACGCGCTCGTCGCCGAGCTGCTCGAGACGAGCGAGGCGTTCCGGGCGATCTGGGCGCGCCACGAGGTCCGCGCCAAGGTGAGCGGCACGAAGGCCTTCCGCGTCGAGGCCGAGGGCGCGGGTGGCCGTGACGCCGGCGGCGCCGGGCCGCTCGTGCTCGAGTGGCACACGCTCGCCTCGACGACGTCGAGCCGCCAGCAGCTCGTCTACTACACGGCGCGCGCGGCGGGAGGGCCCGAGGACGAGCGCCGCCTCGCGGCGCTGTGCGGGGCCGACAGCGGATGAATGGGGCGCAGAAATGGTCGTACTGGAGCTCCCCGACCGTCGGCTGGGAGTTTTCTATCCCGGCCCCACGCGCGCGGAATCCATACATCGCGGACAATCTGAAGCGGAACCCCGCTTCACAGCGCTCCCTCCGGGAGGACGCAACGAGAAGGAAGAATGCAGTCACTAGAATCTGCCACCGAGGCCCTGCTCGTCCGCATCGTCCCTGGGCTCGCCGATCAGTGGCAGGGCGCGTCGCCGGACGAGATCGAGCGGATCGAGCAGCTCGCGCCCGGGCCGCTGCCCGCCTTCTACCGCTGGTTCCTCGGCAAGACGGGCCGGAGCATGGGCCCGATGGCGTACCCGAGCCTCGACTTCTCCGCGCAGCGGGTGCTCTGGTGCTACGACGAGGCTCTGCAGGTCGCGCCTAGCCGGCGGTTCTTCCTCATCGGGTACGAGACCGACGAGCACAAGCAGTTGCACGTCTTCTATGATCTAGAGCGGGGAGCAGGTCCGAGGGATACAGTACCCGCAGTGGTTGAACCAGCCGCGTGCGTCCGTCGGAGTGATCGCTCCGATCGCGTGGCCCATCGACTTGTAGACGGCTGAGGGCGTTCGAGGTGCATCCGCTCGGATCGACTCTTTGATCTTGGAACCACAATTCTCGACCGGTGAAAAGTCCGGGGAGTAGGGCGGCAGGTACATCAGCTTCGCGCCAGCGCCTTCGATCGCTTCGCGAACGCCCCGCGTGCGGTGTGACCCGAGGTTGTCCGCGATGACGACCTGGCCTGGCCTCAGCGCGGGCACGAGCTGCCCCTCGACGTACGGGCGGAAGGCTACGCCGTCCATCGTGCCCTCGAACGCGAAGGGAGCGACGACACCGTCGAGGCCCAGCCCGATCGTGAGCGTGATCGTGGGGTCAGTGTTGATCGGCACCGCACCGTGGGCACGGACTCCCCGTGGCGCCCATGCATGCCTCCGCGTCATGCCCAGATTGGTCCCAAATTCGTCAATAAAAACCAATTCTTGTGGATTGAGTCGAGCGAGCTTCTTCGCGAAGGCCTGGCGAGCCGCTGTCACATCTTCCGTGTCGCGCTCGGCTGCGTGGAGCGCTTTTTTTTCCGGGTGATGTTCAGCCGCCGCAACGCCCGGCCGACGGTATGGCGGCTGGCTACGATGTGATCACGGCGCGCGAGCTGGACAGCCAAATCGTCCAGGGTCGCGTCGGAGGACGTCGCCACGAGCGACCTCAGGTCATCCAGCGCTTGCCCGTCGATCTTCGGTCGCGGCCCGTTGGCGCGAGGGCGCGGCGCGCCCGTAAAGGGAAGTCATGAACGTCACGTGCTACCTCTCTCTCAATAGACGTAGGCTCCGGCGAGCCGCAGTCCCAGGTATTGGTCGATGGCCCCGCCCGCGATGTAGGCGTCGCCCTGCTCGGGCTGGAACGACGAGAAGAACCGGGCGTACTCGGCGAGCACGCGCGCCTCGATGCCGGTCGCGATGGGGACCATCACCCCGGCCATCGCGCCGATGCCCTGCACGCTCGGCCCCTTGAACCGCTCGTAGACGGCGCCTGACGAGAGCGGCAGGAGGTACTCGGCGCCCAGCGTCAGCGCGACCGGGCCGACCGGGAAGCGGCCGTCGAGGCCGGCCCGGAACAGGGTGTAGGAGACATTGGGCACCGTCCTGGCGAGATCCGCCGGCGCCTCGATATCGAAGGTCAGGAACCGGAGCCCGGCGGAGATCCCGAGCTGGGACGCGTCGCCGATCGACAGCCGCTCCCGGAGGCCCAGGTTGATGCGCTGGTAGGTGGTGCTGATCGGGTCGCCGTCGCCCACCGCCGAGTTGAGGCCGAGCGCCCGCGCGTAGCTCGCGGTGATCCCGAGGCCCTTGAGCACCGCGATGTCCGTCGACGCGAGCGGGTACACCTCGCCCGCGATCGACAGCGCGGGCTGCCCGAAGACGCTGTAGGGCCGGAGGTTCTGCGTGCGCGGATCGGAGTAGTCGAACCAGCGGCCGATGAACTCGACGCCGAGCTCGACCGAGAAGAGCGCCGACCCGGCCTCGTGCGGCTCGCGCTTGCCGCCCTTCCCGCCCTCGTCGGCGTCCCTCTCCTCGCCGCCTTCGTCCTTCTCCTCGTCCCCCCCGTCGTCATCCTCGCCTTCGCCTTCCCGGTCGCCCTTCGCCTCGTCCTCCTCGGCGGGCGGCGGCGCGATCTGCGCCAGCGTCGGGCCGAGCAGCTCTTCCAGCGCCTTCTTGCGGTCGTCGCGCGAGCCGGTCACCGGCACCGCGCTGTCCACGGCGAGGTCGCCGGCGTTCTCGTCGACGTAGACGAGGTGGACCTCTTTCTTCTTCTTCTTGTTCGTCCGCGAGACGCCGTAGATGACCCCTTCCGCCTTCGCGGCCTTGCCCGCCTTGCGGATGCGGTCGATGGCCTTCTTGCGCTGGGCCTTCGACACGAGCGTGTCCCCGACGGGCTTGGTCTGGCCGGCGCTCTTCAGCGACTTCAAGAACGCGTCAGGGTCCACGACCCCCAGCGTCTCCGGTACGATGGCGAGGATGTCCTCGCGGATGTCATCCGCGTTGGGGCCTTCGATGCGCACCGCGATCGACTTCGACGCCTTGGGGGCGGCGAGCGTGGCCGGCGCGAGTGCGAACGTCGCGGCGGTCGCGGCGGAGAGCCCGAGCAGGATCCGCCCGCAGAGGCTCATGGAAAGGAACAGTGTTGTGGTTCTGGTGGGTTTGCGCACGGGCCTCTCGCTAGCGGCAGAGACGTCAACCGGGGCTTGCACGCGCGTGAGCCTGCAGGGGACCTGGACGAGCTCCCGCAGGCTGCTTCGTTCAGGCGGCCCCTTCGATGCATGGATAAGTTGCTGGCATAGCGTCGCTTTCCAGGGGTGGATCGTATAGAGAATTTGTCTGTCAACCCAGAGCAGGTCCCGCAGTGTGATGGAACCTGGAGCACCTGATCCCGGACGGGGCCGATGTGATGACACCGTGCGCCCGAAGAGGGGCTGAGCAGAGCCCGCCGCAACATAAGTCACGCAGCACCCGAAGTTGCCATCCGGCCGCCTTGCCGGACCTCAGAGAATTCCGATGGGAAATACTATGGAACTCACGACAGCCGAAGCGAGGGTTGTCGTGGTCTCCAGTGCATTGAAATTGGCAAGACCCAAGCACCATCGATCGGCGATCGCTTCCGCGGTGCCCGACCGAACGGAATCGGTGCCGAGACCGATCAGATGACGAAGGTCTCGGTGCGCATGACGGCCCACCCGAGGCGAAGCAAATGGATGCCTGTCGAGCGGAATGTGAACGTTCACATGGTCGATGTCAACGCCAATTGATAGGCCCGCGGGCGTATCCCCGAGCCCGAGGGAGGGCAAGGCTGGCGGGGCTCCTCCGGCGCGCCGCGTCAACATGGGCGGACGCCGGACCGCGTTGATCGCCGGCCCGCCCGACGCGCTCGAAGCCGAGCAGCGCATCGACGGTTGGCGCTCGACGCTGCGAGCCCGCCGGCGCCTGGGATGTCGACGAGCATGAAGCTGATGAGTGCGGTGTTGATGAGCGTCGGCATTGGCTTTGCGGGCGCAGCATGGGCCGCGAGCGGGACCGCGGAGGTCCCCGGTTCTGTTGCCGAGGGGAGGAATTTTGGCTGCGGTGCAAAAGGACAGAAGGCCTGTCCGATGCAGGGCTGGATGAAGGCGGTGATGCAGTCGGCGACCACGAGAGGCGACGGCGCGAAGATCGCGTCGGCGCTGGAATACGTGGCGCCGAAGCCGTCGCCCGGGATGCGCAAGTGGGTCGCGATCTCGAAGGATGGCGCGGAAAAGGCCAAGAAGGGCGATATCGACGGCAGCTCCGTTCGAGCGGGTCCGCCAAACGGAGTGGTCATCGTGAGCTCCTGTGCCGTGGTGCACCGATTTCTGTTCATGGTCAGGCCGATGACGATGGCAGCCTTCGTGGGCAACCGTCGTGATGCCGTTCGCTTTCTTGAGCCCGAGGCACGCCGCTCCATTTCTGGTTGACACCGACAATGTGAACGCTCACAATCCCTTGTCGGGGTGTCGTTCTGCTTTGCCCTGGACAGGCCGTCGTGCGCGCCGGCCCTTCGTCCCCGGGATCGGGATCGATCTCGGCACCGGGTACGTTCGTTCGGTCGTCGAGCACGCGTGCAGCGGCGCGTTCGCGGGCGCATCGCTCGCGCCATGCCGCGCTCTGAGCGCGAGGCCTCACCTGCGATCCGCACACGCACCGGTTCACTCAGCTTTCAGCCGTACACAACCAACATCGTCGAGGCTGCCGTGCGTTCATATATAGCGGCAAATCGTCGCTCTCGCTGGATTGAGCCTGGTGGGATGCGGCTCGTCGGATCCAGAGCCGCAGACGCTCCCCGAGACGCTGCTCTGGCTGTGGCGCGGTTACCCGCGCTGAACGCCGGGGGCGACATCGATTTTGATCACGAACGCCGCCATTGTAACAATAAACGGAGACGGAACTACAAGGATCTCGATATTCGGATCGCGCTTGGATTCCCTAGCCTCACCCAGCTTCCCTCCAACATCTCATCCTAGCAAGAGCGTTCCATGCCAATCGCAGAACGAATCGGTGTACTAGGTTCACTCATGAGCCGCTCGTCTCGCCTCGCGGCGCCGCTCGCGGTCGTCGTGGCCAGCGGGTGCACGGGCGTCTTGGGACCCGAGGGCGACGCGGCGCCGGCGGCCGAGACGGTGCCGGCGGCCGAGTGTGGCGCCACCCCTGCGCTGGCCAAACCGCGCATCTGGCGGTTGACCAACACCCAGCTTGCCAACACCTTGCGCGACGAGTTCGACATCCAGCCGGCAGCGCTTGCGAACTTGCCGAACGAGGCCAGGCTCGACGGCTTCGCCAACCAGGCCTCAGACCTGCGAATCGCGCCGCTCCTCGCGGACGTATATTTCGCCGTCGGCGAGGAGCTCGGGGCGCACGCGCTGCAGAACCCCGACAAGTTTGGGATCGCTTGCGACGTCGCCAGCTTGGCGCCTGGCCCTTGCCTGGACGGTTTCGTCACCAAAACGGGGCAAAAGCTCTGGCGCCGCCCGCTCTCGGCGACTGAAGTCACCTCCTTCAGCGCGCTCTTCGCCAAGACCGCCGCGCAGGGCGAAGGTCCTGCCGGAGGTGTCAAGAGCGTCGTGCAGGCGCTGTTCATGTCGCCGAACAGCCTGCACCGCACGGAGCTCGGCACGGTGAAGGATTCACGAGCGGTGACACCGTTGACGGACCACGAGATCGCTTCGGCGCTCTCGTACCTGCTTTGGGACAGCGCGCCGGATGCTGAGCTCACCGCGCTCGCAGATCAGGGGGAGCTGCGCGACCGTACAGTGCTCTTGGCCCAGGCCAAGCGCCTGTTCGAGGCGCGCGATAAGGCGGCGCCGGCCATGAACCACTTCTTCGAGCAGTGGCTGGAGCTCGAGAATCTCTCGAATTCGGTGAAAGAGGCCAGCATCTTTCCGATGGCAACGCCCGAGCTCACCGCCGATTTGAAAGAAGAGCTGCGCCTGTTCACGAACAGCGTACTCTTCGACGCGGGAGCGGATCGTCGCTTCGACTCGCTGTTCACGAGCACGTACGCGTTCGTGAACGAGCGCACCGCTCCGCTCTACGGTTTGAGCGGGGTGACCGGCAACGCCATGGTGCGTCGCGAGCTCAATCCGACGGAACGCCGAGGCATCTTCACCTCGCTACCGTTTCTCTGGGGCCACGCGCACAGCGAAGATACGAACCTCGTCGGGCGCGGCGCCTACGTCCGCGCAGAGGTCCTATGCCACCGCGTGCCGCTGCCGCCCGGCGGTGTTCCAAATGCTGGCCAATTTGCCGAGCCGGGCGCCACGGGTCGGCAAAGACTCGGCATTCATGCGAGTCCGGGCTGCGCCGTCTGTCACAACCTGTTCGACGGCATCGGGTTTGCGCTCGAAAGCTACGATGCTATCGGTCGCTACAGAACGATGGATCAGGGGCAGGTGATCGATGCGAGCGGCAGTCTGCCGCTGCCGAGCGAGGGGAATGCGCTTCCCGGAATCGTGTTTTCCAACTTCGTGGAGATGGTGGACGAGTTGGCGCAAAAGCCGGATGTCTACGGCTGCTTCACCCAGCAGTTCGCCGCCTACGCTTCAGGATACGACTTGCCGGAGCTCGACGCCTGTGAGAAGGAGCGCCTCGCGGACGACTTTGCACGCTCACAGCACGCGATCGATCAGCTGGTGCTGAGCGTGATCGCATCGCCGAGCTTCATCGACCGGAGGAACTAGGAGTTCGCCATGCGCAACGTGAAATTTTCCCGGCGTGCGATGCTTCGTGGCCTCGGCTACGGAACGATCTTTTGTTCTGGGCTGGCCGACAACCTCTACGCCCAAACCGTTCCGCGAATCACGCGCGTCGCCATGTTCGGTTACGCGAATGGCTCTCAGTATCAATCGGAGCCAACCGGGGGCGAAAGAAACTTCGTGCTCAAGCCGCACATGGCGCCGCTCGAAGCCGTGCGCGACGACATCCTTGTGTTCAAGAACCTGACGCTCGCACGCGACCCCGGTAACGCGCACCGCTCGGCGTCGTATTCGGTGTTCGGCCTCGGCGCGCCGACCAGCATCGATCAGGAATTCGCCAAGTTCCTCAAGGACACGACCCCGCTGGCATCGCTGGAGATCGCGGTCGGTCAGACGTCCGGCGACGGCGGCGTCATCCCCGGACTGTCTCAGGTCGATGGCAGGTTCATCCCCAGCGTGAGAAACCCGCTGGCTGCGTATCAGCGCATCGCCGACCGCATCAGCGGGGGCGGCATGTCCATGAGCACGCCGAGCGCTGCCGAGCAGGCACTGCTCCGCCGTCAGAGCGTGCTCGACTTCATCAAGGACGATGTCCGGTCCTTTCGCGGGCGGCTCGGGCCGGAGGAAGCCGTCAAAATGGACTTCTACCTCGAGTCGCTGCGCACGCTCGAACGCGGTGTAGGCGGCAGCATCCCCAGAGAGAGCTCGTGCAAGGAGATCGAGTCGCCGCTGCTCAGCAAGGACACCATGATGAACGACATGCCGGAGCACAGCCGGCTGTATCTCGACATCATGGCGATGGCTTTCGCCTGCAACATCACTCGCGTGGCGACCATGATGTGGGGCGGCGGTGAAAACAACGAAGCCGTCAAATTCGGTGACATCGATATCTCAGCCTGGCACTCCGTCTCACACGGCGATCCGGACGGCGCTCCGGGACAACAAATCACTCGGCTCCAGGCCTATTTTGCGGGAGAGTTCCGCTATTTCGTCGAAAAGCTGAAAGGCATTTCCGACGGCGAGTTCTCGCTGCTCGACAACACCGCAGCGGTTCTTTGCACCCAGAACGGCAGCAGCCAGTTGGGCTCCGCCCAGAACTTCGCCGAGACCGACCACCCGCCCCAACACGCTCCTTTCGTGGTTGCCGGCAGCTGTGGAGGTGCTTGGACGACCGGGCGCCTGCTCGACGCCGGCGGGCGCAATCACAACGACGTTTATGTCAGCATTGCTCGGGCGATCGGCATGGACGTGACGTCTGTCGGCCGCGCTAACTGGTGTCGAGGTCCGCTCATCGCATAGCTGGCGGCCGATCGCGGCGCGGCAACGGCAGTGCCGTGCCGCTTCGCGGGTTCCCAATCCCTTGACCGAGCCCCGCAGGCTGTGGACTGAGGGCGGCCCCCTTCCCTCTGTGCCAACATCCAACCTCACGACCGACGACGAGCGCTGATGGACATCATCGAAGCGCTCGATGACATGCACGTCCCCATCGCGCAGGCGTGTGAGCCGCGGAACATGGTTTAGCACATCACCCCACCGATCGAGTGCGAGTCCCTGCCGGGAGGCGTGCAGGGACGCCTCTTCCGCCAAAAGACGCCGTCACCCTGCTGCGACTCGTCACGCGTCCACGCCATCGTGATTCTCCGGGCCCGACGGAGCGGGAAGCGGCCCACCCAAGGAGGAGCACATGGTTTCTCTCGCACGCGACCTGAGCCTTGCGGCGCGGCGGTCATGAGCGCGGTCAGCCGCGAGCTGGTCTTGGCGCCCCGCGCGGATCAACCGTTCGGTCCCGAGCTGTTCGAGCTGCGCAGCGCGCCCATACCGCGTCCGCGCCAGGGGGAGGTGCTGGTCCGGAATCCGATCATGTCCTGTGATCACACGCAGGTCGCCTGGCTGTTCGGCGGATGCTCGTGCGCGCCTCGTATTGCTGCCGGTCAGGTCATGAGGGCGTGGTGTGCGGGCCATGTGGTGGAGTCGCGCCACCCTCGCTTTCGGCCAGGCGATCGCGTGTGGGGGACCCTTGGATGGCAGGATTACGCGCTCTCTGATGGAGAGGGCATCCTGCCTCTTCGCAAGGTGCCGGACGACATCCCGCTCGGCTGTCGGCTGGGTGTGGCCGGCATCAACGGAGTGACCGCTCACCTCGGCCTGGTCGAGACGGCTGCGATGCGCGAAAATGACACCGTGGTGGTCTCGACCGCCGCGGGCGCGACAGGCTCGGCCGCGGTCCAGATCGCGAGGATCCTCGGGGCGCATGTGGTGGCCATCGCAGGAGGGCCCGAGAAGTGCCGCTGGCTGGAAGAGGAGCTCCGCGTCGCGGACACCATCGATTACAGGAACGAAGACGTCGCCGCTCGCCTGCCTGCTGCGACTCTTCGAGGGCAAGAACATCGGCAAGCAGCTGGTGCGGCTCGAAGGCGCGGTGTTGATGATCGCGGCAATCCGCGGGGGTTCGGTGAAGTTCACCGGTGAAATCCGCGCCCGGTGTCGGTGAAGTTCACCGGTGAAGAGGCGGCTCAGTGCTTCTTGGCGCGGCGCTGCTTGATGCGGGAGGCGCTCAGCTCCTTGGCTTCCTTGAGCCGGTAGCTCTCGGCCTCGATCTCGATCACCTCGGCCCGGTGCACGAGCCGGTCGACGAGCGTGACGACGCAGGCGGCGTGCGGGAAGACCTGGCCCCAGTCGGAGAAGGCCTTGTTCGTGCTGAGCAGGATCGGCTTCTGCGCGTCGTAGCGACGAGTGACGACCTCGAACAGCAGGTCGGCGTAGCGGCCGTCGTAGGAGAGATAGCCGACTTCGTCGATGCAAAGAAGGGCGGGAACCGTGTAGCGGTGCAGCCGGCGCGCGAGCGCGGCCGAGGACTCCTGCGCGGCGAGGTCGGCGAGCATGTCGCTCGCGGTCGAGAAGCGGACCGTGTGACCGCGGATGACGGCCTGGTGGGCGACGTTCTTCAAGATCATGGTCTTGCCGACGCCGTTGGGGCCGACGAGCACGGCGTTGTGGCCGGCGGTGATGAAGCCGGGAGCGAAGAGGTCGTCGACGGCCTCGCGGTCGATTTTCTTGGGCCAGGACCAGTCGAAGTCGGCCATGGGCTTGAAGGCGGCTACGCGGGAGTTTTTGATGCGGCGTTCAAGGCTGCGCTTGTGGCGCTCGCGCTCCTCGATGGCGAGCACCTCGCGAAGCCAGGGCTTGTCGGCGAGCTCCTCCCAGCACGCGAGCAGACCAAACAGGCCGAGGCCCTTCAGGCGGGCCTTCGTCTCGGTGGGCGTTAGATCGGTCATGGCGTCGGGTCCTTCTTCAGGGCGTCGTAGGTGGCGAGCGAATGCGGCGTGACGACGAGGGCGGCGTGCTGGCCGCGCGTGACGGGGCGGCCGTTTGGACGAGCTCAGTAGTGTACAGCTATACGGTAGGATGCCTTCCGCTTGGTGCCAGTAGTGTACAGCTATACGGTAGGATGCCTTCCGCTTGGTGCGACGTCGCGGTAATCGCAGGCGTTTCACGAGTGGAAGGCCTGTCTGATCGCATAAGGCCCGTTCTGTCGATAAGCTCGTACAGTCGGACTGCACGAGCCAGGAACGGCTCCGAGAATCTTGACTTTGCGGAACGCGTTTGCTTGTCCTATCCGCCAAAGCGCTTGACGACGCTGAGCGGCTGGGCGAGGACAGAGTCACCATGAGGCGTTGGCTACTGGCTTTGGGCGTGTGCGTTTCCACCGCGGCGTGTGGTAACGGATCGAATGGGGACGCTGCCGCGAGCGGGGGCGCGGTTGGCACGGACAGCGGTGGGACGGGCAGCGGGGGCACGGCCTCCGGTGGTGCGACGGGCTCTGGGGGAACGGCCGAAAGCGGCGGCGCATCCAGCGGCGGCGCATCCAGTGGTGGGGCTGGCGGCTCGGCGTCGGGCGGCTCGAGTGGGGCCACGGGTGGCGCGGCTTCGGGCGGGCAACCGGGCAGCGGCGGCCAAGGAAATGCCGGAAGCGGCGGCACGACCGGTAGCGGCGGCTCGGTCAGTAGCTGCGTCGGCGACCCGTTCCCCACGGCCGATCCTACCAAGACGGGCCCCTTCTCGGTCACCGCAGACAAGAACGTCGGCCCCCTCGCCGGCGTCGTTCCCGATCCAATCTATGGGGACGAGCAACAGCGCTTCCACGTGTACCGCCCGAGCAATATCGCAACCAGCGGCCACTGCCATCCGATCCTGATCTGGGCCAATGGCTACCGGGACAATCCGGAGCAGAACCCGCCGAAATGCGTCGTCAACGCCGGCAGCAATCAGTGGTGCGGACAATACGGACCGATCGTCAACCATCTCGCGTCCCACGGTTTCGTCGTGGTGGCTTCTCTCAGCACCGCGACCGCCGAAGGCGATCCTCTTCCCACGACCGCGGGCCTCGATTGGATCTTGGAACAAGCCGAGGATGCGAGCAGCCCGTACTATCACGCCCTCGACACCACGAAGATCGGCCAGCTTGGCCATTCCTATGGGGGCATGTCGACTTGCAAGACGGCCTCCGATCCCCGTTTCTCGGCCCTCGGCACGATTTGCGGCACCAGTGCCCTCGAGGGAGTGCACACCCCCATGTTGTTCTTCTGCGGGGGGAACGACTCCACGGTGAAATGCAGCAGGGTCCACGATGTCTTCAAGACGGTCACCGATCAGCCCGCGTTTTTCCTCAACGAGCTCAACGCGGATCACGGTAGCTGGGTCTATCAGGGCGCAAATGGCGTGTCCCTGTCGTCGGCCGCGGCCTGGTTCCGCGTTCATCTGATGGATGACACAGCGAACAGGAACTTCTTCTACGGCGACAACTGCAAGTTCTGCACCGATGGCCGCGTGCAAGCAGAGCAGAACGCCCTGATGAAGGTCCCCTGAGCGACGGGGCCGATCTGGCTAGGCTTCACTGACTCACGAACGTCGTCACGCTCATGGCTTCGAGGGCCATCGGGAGCGTGGCGTCCGTTACGGTGACGGGAGTTCCTTCGGCCGCCTCGAGCACCGAATCGCGGACAAGAGGATGCTGCGTCTCCTCCAGAAATGGTTGAACGCAGGAGTGATAGAGGGTGAGGAGTGGACGAGAGGGGAGGAGGGTACTCCGCAAGGAGCAACGGTTTCACCATTGCTGGCGAACATCTATCTCCACTATGTCCTCGACCTATGGGTCCAGCAATGGAGGAGTCGGCATGCGCGCGGGAGCGTCATCATCACGCGTTTTGCGGACGACTTCGTCGTTGGCTTCCAGTCCCGCATGGACGCCGAGCAGTTCCTGCAAGATCTCCGCGAGAGATTGCGGAAGTTCGCGCTGGAGTTGCACCCCGACAAGACCCGCATCCTCGAGTTTGGGCGCTACGCGGCCTCCAATCGACAGGAGAAAGGTCAGGGAAAGCCGGAGAGCTTCAATTTTCTGGGTTTTACGCACATTTGCGGAAAGACTTGGATGGGGAAGTTTCTCATCGTACGGCGAACCATGCGGGAGCGGATGCGGAAGAAGCTGCACGAGGTCAAGGCCGAGTTGCAGCGGCGCCGACATCACCTCATCCCCGAGCAGGGGAAGTGGCTGCGAAGTGTAGTGCAAGGACATTTCTTGTATTACGTCGTTCCGTCCAACGGTCAATCGTTGCAGTGGTTCCGTACCCAGGTGACCCGTCACTGGCATCGTGCGCTCCGCCGCCGAAGTCAGCGTGACCGCACCACCTGGGCACGAATGCAGCGACTCGAGCAGCGCTGGATCCCCCCTGTACGCATTCTGCATCCCTGGCCAGAAGAGCGCTTCCGCGTCAGAACCCGAGGCAAGAGCCCAGTGCGGTAGTGCCGCTCGCTGGGATCCGCGCGGGGGGCGGCCCGAGCCCACAAGGTGAAGGGCCGTCCCTACCGCAATCGACGGATCGCAGCCCCTCGGAAGGCGTGGGCCCAACCCGGGCCCAAGCGTCAAGCCTCGGGCCTGGGGAGCTCGCCGTGACCGGGCCGTCGCCTCGGGCTGCGGTGGTCGCCTCGCTTGCCAGCACCCTGAGCCGCGCCGTCGCCCTCGGGGATGAGGTGGCGGCCCGGGTCGTTCACGGGGCGATCGGTCGGCTGCTCGGGCTGCCGGTGGCACCGGAGGCGTGAGCAAGCTTGGACCGAACGTCGAGCCCGCCGCTCGCGTCAACTCGCTGCCGGAGCCTTGCCCCTCGCCAGCGCCCGCAGGCTCTGCTGAGAACGCCCGCGCGTGGTGGTTGCGTGCCGGTAGGCATTCACCGGTCGGGCTGGTTGATCCAGAGCATTACAACGGAACATGTTTGCTTGCTCGCATGAGTTCGCGCTCACGCAGCCTGGGCGGGGTGGGTTCGCCCGAACCCCTGACGGCCGCCATGGCGGAATTGGCGCCCGCAAAACCGGAGGCCGCCGCCGATCCCCAACAGGGTCTTCCCCGCGACGCGGCCCTATCGCGACAGGGAGACAGGTCAGCTCAGGCGGCATCATCTGCACGAGACGGTGCTCCAGCGCGCGGTGCGAGAGGCCGCCCTCGCCGCCGGTCTATCGAGGCGCGCGAGCTGCCACACCCTGCGTCACTCCTTCGCCACGCACCTGCTGGAAGCCGGCTACGATATCCGCACCATCCAGGAGCTCCTCGGCCACCGCGACGTGAGCACGACGATGATCTACACCCACGTGCTGAACCGCGGCGGCCTGGCCGTCCGCAGCCCCCTCGACGGCCCCTTCGGTCCGAGGTTGTGAGCGGACCGGGTTGTGTCCGGCAACATCCCGATGAGGCGGCCGTGCCGTGTCACCCAGGCGCGACGCGGCGCGGCGCGTCCGCCGCGCCCGCTCCACGCGCCCCCGACCCCCGGAAAGGCGGCGATTGCCGCCGGGTTAGACGGATCTACCCTACGGCGCTGGACAGCATTGGGGCCTCGCGGCGCAGAGCCGATCCGTGAGACTCTCCGTGGGGGAGGTCACAAAAGGCGACGAGCTAGACAGACCTGGTCCGGCGGCTTCAGTTGACCAATCGACTGATAGTTCGGTGGACATGGGAGACGTGGACTCTGTGAGCCGCCCTCCAGAGGATCGAGCCTCCATGTACGCTTACCTCTTCGTAACGCCCGTCCTCGACGGGAACGTGACGTCGTCGGAGGGGGTCACTGGCGGAGCTTCTTCAGCCGATTCGCCCTCTCCGACGGGCGAGACGTCGCGAAGCTCGCTCCCGACGACACGGGCCCGTGAGGTTGCTGGACGGGCACGGGCTTTTTCTGTTCCCTGAGGGACCATGCGAACGCTGATCGCCGAACACTTCGCTCCCTGGTCCGAGAAAGCTCGCTGGGCGCTGGACCACCATGGCCTCGCGTACAGCTACCGCGAGCACGTGCCGCTGCTCGGTGAGCTGCTGCTGCGACTGCGCACGCGACGACCGACCGGCAGGGTCAGCACCCCGGCGCTGGTCACGCCGCACGGCGTGCTGACCGATTCGTTCGCCATCGCGCGGCATGCGGACCAGATCGGCCGCGGACCGACGCTCTTTCCGCCCGACCACGACGCGGCGATCACCGCGTGGAACGCCCGTAGCGAGACGGCGCTCGCGGCTGGCCGCGCGCTCTACCTCGAGCGGCTCACGCACGACCGCGCCGCCAAGGTCGAGATGCAGCCGCCGTTTCTTCCCGCACCCGTGCGACGCGCGTCGGTTCCGGCAGCGGACCTGGCGATCGTGTTTCTCCGGCGGAAGTACGGGATCGACGCCGCCGCCCTCGCCGTCGCGGACGCGACGCTCGCGCGCGAGCTCGACGGGCTGCGGGAAGCCCTCGCCGGTGACCGCGCGTACCTGCTCGGCGAGGGCCTGACGTACGCCGACATGGCGATGGCCGTGACGTTGCAGTTCGTCGCGCCGGTCGATACCCGGTACATCGCTCTGAGCCCGGCGGCGCGCGCGCCATGGCGGCACGCAGCGCTTGCGGAACGCTACGCTGATCTCGTGGCCTGGCGCGACGCGCTTTACGACCGTCACCGGCGGGCGCGCCCCGCACCGGCCGGTGCTCGATAGCGGCCTGACCGATGCGCAGGCGACTGACGCGGAAGAATCGAAGAGGAGCGCCGCTCTCCCTGCCGAGAGTGGCTGGATGATCCCCCAATGGGATCTTGCGCGCTATCTGATGGGAAGAGCCGCCGAACTTGGCGCTGGTGCTGACGGGCGCTGCGCGCCCGCGGCACACTGCTACGTTAGACCGACTGGTGGCCGCCCTGTCCAGGAATCGCGGCGGCTGGTGCGCGTTGTTCTTAACTCCTCGCGCTGCCTGCGCTGCCCTGTCGTGACGAGAACTTACGCTCTCGCGGATGTCGTCGACGCTCACGCCGAGTCGCTCGGCGTAGAGGCCAAGGGTGCGCTGCCACGCCGGGCGGGCCTGACAGCGCTCGTAGTAGGCCTTGAGCCTCGGGAAGGGCTCCATCAGGTCGGTCTTGCGGATGCTGCGCAGGACGCCGGCCATCATGATGTCGGCCGCCGTGAAATCGGCGCAGGCGATCCACTCGCGGTCCTCAAGGCGGCGCTCGACGTCGCCGAGCCAGCGGCGGGCGAGCTTGGGCACCTCCGCGTGGAGCTTGTGTGCGGCCTTGCCGCTGTCGAATATCCCGATCAGGTCGATGCACACCAGGGTCGGCTCGACGGTGCTGACCGCGGCGAAGCACCACTGGACGACGCGGGTGCGGCCCTGGACGTCGCCCGGGATCAGCTTGCCGGCCTTCTCCGCCAGGTAGAGCACCACCGCGGCAGATTCGGCCACCACGAAGCCGTCGTCGTCGATGACCGGCGCCTGGTGGAAGGGGCTGATGCGGCCGTAGGCGTCGCTGTCGAGCTCGCCGGCGGTGTGGTCGAGCGCGTGGACTCGATACGGCAGCCCGGTCTCCTCGAGCGCCCACTGCGCCCGGAGGTCTTTCGTCTCGCCGACCCCCTCGGGAAAGATACTTCCGAAGCCATAGAGCGTGATCATGTCGTCCTCCGATCGGTGGCCGGATCCACCGGCCCACTCCGGAGCCTGCTATGCCGCGGACGGCGGCGCGAGTTCCAGCGCCAGACCGCGCGCGAGAGCCTCCATCTTCGTCAAGCGGCTCCGAGCACCGCGGTGCCAAAGTCGTTCGGATGATCGGTCAACTCGCCCTACACGAAGCGGCTTCAGTTGAGATCGCTCGGATGCCCTGGGCTGCCGGGCTGCGCGACACCGCAGCTCGAGGTGGGCTAATCTGACGCGCCGCTCGGACGGCGGAAGAGCTTACTCGCCCTGCGCGGAAGGCTTGCGAAATCGTGGCGGAGTTCCCGCAGCAGCAGTTTCACAAGTGCATCGCATGCCTTGCAGTGGATCCCGATGGGCACGTGCGCAAGCAGCTCGACGAGCGCTTGAGGCAATCGAACGAGCGGTCTAACTCGGCCGTTGAAGCTGACGTGGCCCTCGCTGCGCTCGGGACCACGCAGCTTAACGCCAGTCGTTGGGCCGTTGGGCCGGCAGAGTGCGGGCACGCAGGCACGATCCCGACACAGGCGGCAGCGCATCGAAGGGCCCGGCAACGGGGCGGCGAGCGAAGGAGAATCGTTCGGCGCTGCGCCGCCGGGCCAGGCGCCGACCCCGATCGGTGATGCCGCGAGCCCTTCACCGCGGGCGACGCGGTGGCGGAGGGCGCCCCGTTGGGCCACACCGGAGCCGCCCTCGGCGGCGAAACAGGTGGAAACCATGAAAAACCGCCACTGTTTCCGGCGACCGCTCGTCATCGACCGGTTTTTCTGGCGGGACAATTCCGCGGGGGCGAACCGTCGCGAACAGTCGCATCCGCGGGGATTTTGGGAGGGCGCGACGACGGATCGCAGCCCCTCGGAAGGCGTGGGCCCAACCCGGGCCCAATTGTCAAGCCCCGGGCCTGGGGAGCTCGCCGTGACCGATCCATCGCGTCGGGCGGCCGTGGTCGCCTCGCTCGCCAGCACCCTGAGCCGCGCCGTCGCCCTCGGGGATGAGGTAGCGGCCCGGGTCGTTCACGAAGCGATCGGTCGGCTGCTTGGGCTGCCGGTAGCACCGCGCGCCGAGGCGCGTGCGGCGCGGTCAAGAGCTGCGCGGTGCCCGTCGTGCAACGCACGTCCGGCGACATGCGGCTCAATCCGCATCTGCACGTGGTCTTCCTCGACGGGGCTTATCACGAAGACGGCACCGAGCTCGTGTGGAACGAGCTCGGTCACCTGCGAACGCGCGAGGTCGGTCAGGTCCTAGAGCACGCCGTCGGGCGGATGCTCCGTTACCTCCGGCGGCACGGGCATCTCGAGATCGAGCACGACGTCGAGGAGGACGACGAGCCCGAGGCCGTGCTCTGTGCCTCCGCCGTCTCGGGACGAGAGCCGCCCGCCGGCCCGCAATGGCTCCGCGGGCTCTCGCCGTCTTCTCCGAGCGCGCTCGCGTACGACAAGCCGCTGTGCGCTGCGCTCGATGGCTTTACCTTGCACGCAGCGACGCGCGCGGGTGCGCACCATGCCGCGGCGAGGGAGGCGCTGCTGCGTTACGTGCTGCGACCCCCGATCGCAAACGAGCGCGTCGAGCCGCAGCAGGACGGCCTGGTGCGGCTGTCGCTCAAGGGCGCCTTCGCTGACGGGACTGTCGCGGTGGACATGGATCCGCTCTCGCTCTTGTGCCGCCTCGCGGCCAGCGTCCCGCCGCCGCGCTTTCAGACCGTCAAGTACGCGGGCGTGCTCGCGTCGGCGAGTCGCCCACGTTGGCGCGCAAGCGCATCGGACCGCGCCCGGTCGCGCGTCGAGACCCTCTTCTCGAGGATCTCGTAGCCGCAGAGCAGGACGTAGAGCCTGGAGACCTCGGTGCTCATGACCCGAGCGGCGGCGAGAGGCGGGCGGCCTCGGGGGACAGATCGATGCTCACCATCATGTTCGGCTCAATCGTAGAAGGGATCGGGGAGGTGGTCGAACCTCCTCGAGGAGGTGGAGAGATGGCGGACCTCCTCGGAGAGATGGCTGCACCTCCTCGGAGAGATGGCCGGACCTCCTCGGGGAGATGGCTGCACGTCCTCGGAGAGATAGCCGCACCTCCTCGGAGGGATGGTTGCACCTCCTCGGGGAGATGGCGGATTGGTCCGAGTCTGCTCAAGTTGAGCAGACTCGGCGCAAGCAACACCTTGCTTGCCGGGCATTTTCCCCGGGATCTCACGCCTGTCCAGGAGGCCTCGAGCGCTGGCTCCCGTCTTGCTCTGTCCGCGCCCACCTGAACGGAGAGCGGAAATTCATGCGAACGCTGAAGATCCCGGCGGTGATGCTCGGCACCTGGCTGGCCGCGGCCAGCGCGGGTTGCGAGAACAGCGCCGAGGAGCCGAAGCCGGGGCCCACGGGCTCCAGCACCACGACGAGCAGCGGCGGTCACGGCGGCGAGGGCCAGGGCGGCGAGGGCGGCCAGGGCGGCGACGGCGCCGGGGGCGCGGGGCAGGGCGGCGACGGCGGGCAGGGCGGCGACGGCGGGCAGGGCGGCGACGGCGCCGGCGGGCAGGGCGGCGCGGGGGGGCAGGGCGGCGATGGGGCCGGCGGGCATGGCGGGGGAGAGCCCAGCACGTTCTGCCAGCCCGGCGCCCTGGCGTCTTGCTACACCGGCCCGGCCGGCACCCAGGGCGTGGGCGCCTGCGCGGCGGGCTTCATGATCTGCGACGCGCTGGGCTCGGGCTATGGCCCGTGCACCGGCGAGGTCCTGCCCTCGGCCGAGGCGTGCGGCACGATCACCGACGACGATTGCGACGGGCAGGTCAACGAGGAGGACGCGGGGTGCGCCTGCGTCCCGGGATCGGCGCAGCCTTGTTATGGCGGCCCCGCGGGCACCGAGGGCGTGGGCGCCTGCCACGCGGGCACGCAGACCTGCAACGCGCTGGGGACGGGCTACGAGGCCTGCACGGGCGAGGTGCTGCCCTCGGTCGAGACGTGCACGAGCGCCGCGGACGACGATTGCGACGGGCAGGCCAACGAGGAGGGCGCGGGGTGCGTCTGCGTCCCGGGGTCGACCGTGCCGTGCTACCAGGGCCCCGCGGGGACCGAGGGCGTGGGCGTCTGCCACGCGGGCGTGCGCACCTGCAACGCGCAGGGCACGGGCTATGGCTGGTGCACCGGCCAGAGGGTGCCCGACGAGGTGGAGTGGTGCGCGAGCCCCCAGGACGAGAACTGCGACGGGCTGGTGAACCCCGCCTGCGCGCCGGTGACGCTGGCGGCGGGGAGCGCGCACTCGCTCGCGGTGCGCTCCGACGGCACGATCTGGGGCTGGGGCGACAACGGCGATTACCAGGTCAGCGTCTACCAGAACGCCGGGGTCTATGGAGATCCGTTCTTCGTCCAGGAGCTGAGCGGCGTGACCGACGTCGCCGCGGGTTACGGGCACTCGCTGGCCCTGCTCGCGGACGGCACCGTCCGGGCCTGGGGCACCAACTACGGCGGCCAGCTCGGGACCACCACGACCATCCCCGATCTCGTCGTGGTGCCCGGCCTCGACCAGGTGATCGACGTGGCGGCGGGGCGATATCACTCGATGGCGCTGCGGTCGGACGGCACGGTCTGGACCTGGGGCGATAGCTCCTCCGGCCAGCTCGGGGACGGCACCGTCGGCTGGCGCGCGACCCCGGCGCCCGTGCCCGGCCTGAGCAACGTCGTCGCCATCGCGGCGGGCGACATCCACGCGCTGGCCGTGCTCGCCGACGGCACGGTGTGGGCCTGGGGCGAGGGATCGCAGGGGCAGCTCGGCGACGGCGCGTCGGCCGACAGCGCGGTCCCGGTGCAGGTCTCGGGGCTCGACGGGGCGATCGCGGTGGCCGCGGGGACCTGGCACTCGCTGGCGCTGCGCTCGGACGGCACCGTGCGGGCCTGGGGCGAGGGGTCCGAGGGCCAGCTCGGGCAGGGCGTGGCGGCCGACAACGCGGTGCCGGTGCCCGTCGCGGGGCTCGACGCGGTGACCGCGATCGCCGCGGGGATGGGGCACTCGCTGGCGCTGCGGTCGGACGGCACCGCCCGGGCCTGGGGGAGCAACGGCAGCGGGCAGCTCGGCAACCCGGGCTATTCGTGGTCGCAGCCGCATCCCACCCCGGTGCCCGTGCTCCTCGACCAGATCACCGCCATCGCCGCGGGCGACATGTACGCGCTGGCGCTGCGCGCCGACGGGACCCGCTGGGCCTGGGGCGACAACGACAGCGGGCAGCTCGGCTACCACGATGTAGGATCGTCCGTCGGGGTCCCGGTGGAGGTGTGGCCGCACTGGTGAGCGCGGTGTTGCCGAGCCAGCTCATTGATGGCCATGAAGACCGCTTGGATGATCGCCATCATTGCGCGGCTGCACGCCCACCACGGACGCGATGGGGCGGGCGTACTCGGGCGCGTCAAGGGTGCGCTACCTGCCGGTCGCCGCTACGCGCCCTTGGTCCGCCCTGCGTGCGCGCGCTGGGTCGCGCCCCGGGTGATGGGCATACGGATGCCACCGGAGGGGGTTCCAGGCTCCGGATGGCAGCAAGAAGTCGGCTCACAAGGTGCCGCAAAACGCCCATCTATGGGTTGCTGTACGGTGGGACCGGTGATGCCGCGAGCCCTTCACCGCGGGCGACGCGGCGGCGCAGAGCGCCCCGTTGGGCCACACCGGAGCCGCCCTCGGCGGCGAAGCAGGCGGAAGCGATGAGAATCGCTGCTGTTTCCAGCGACCACTCGCTATCGACCGGTTTCTCTGGCGGGATTGCTGACACGCCGATCTAGCGATCCCTGGTCGACGTCGCGCCCGCGCGCTCTCGCAGCTCCTTACGCGCGCGCATCGTCGCGCGCCACCGCGCGCGGAGGGCGCTCGGCTTCTCGGCGTAGCGCTCGTCGAGGAACCTGGCGCCTGTCACGCGGTCCGTGCGGAAGTGGC
Source organism: Sorangium sp. So ce363 (assembly GCF_051520435.1). Lineage (NCBI taxonomy): Bacteria > Pseudomonadati > Myxococcota > Polyangiales > Polyangiaceae > Sorangium > Sorangium sp. So ce363. The sequence goes on from NZ_CP150333.1 coordinate 12,323,021, forward strand.
GGAAGTCCTGGCGGAGCTCGCACCACGCCGCGAGGAGCCGCGTCGACTCGAGATAGCCCACGATCACGGGCCATACGACGCGCTCGCTCTCGCTCCCCGTCTCGTCGCGGTAGCGAAGCGCGATCTTCGTGCCGGCGCGGATCGACGCCCGCACCTCGGCCAGGTTGAGCGTGTCGGGCGCCTGGACCCCCCCGACCGGCGCGCCCGTCGCCGGCTCGAACACGAAGGGCCGCAGCCGCTCGGGGACCGCCGCGGCGATCTTCGCGATGAGGTCCTTCGCCGCCCGCTGCAGGGCGACGTCCCCGCGCTGGGCGACCCACTGCGCGCCGAGGACCGCGACCTCGATCTCGTCGGGCGTCAGCATCAGCGGCGGCATGTCGAAGCCGCGATCGAGCACGTACCCCGTGCCGGCCTCGCCGCGGATCGGGACGCGCTGGGCCAGGAGGTCCGCGACGTCGCGGTACACGGTGCGCTTCGACGTCTCGAGCTCCTCGGCGAGCGCCGCCGCCGTGATCGGCGCCCGCTGCCGGCGCAGGATCTGCAGGATCTGGAACAGGCGATCGGCGCGTCGCACGGGGATGCTGACACCAGGTTGTCAGCAGGGCGGGGCTACATCAAGCGCTGTCCACGGCGCACCCACAACCGCTCGGAGATTGCACATGATCACGCTCCACAGCTTCGGCCCCATGTTCGGCTTGCCGGAGGCCAGCCCCTACGTCACCAAGACCGAGGTCCAGCTCAAGCTGCTGGGCCTGCCCTACACGAAGGAGCGCGCGCGGCCCGATCAGTCGCCGAAGGGGCAGCTCCCCTTCATCGACGAGGGTGGCGCGCGCATCGCCGACTCGCACTTCATCCGCGAGCACCTCGAGAAGAAGCACGGCAAGGATCTCGACGCCGGCCTCGACGCCCGGCAGCGCGCCGAGGCGTGGGCCATCGAGCGCATGATCGAGAACCAGCTCGCCGCGGCCTCGGGCTGCGCGCGCTGGCTCATCCCGGAGAACTTCGCGAAGGGCCCGGCGAATTTCGTCAACGGCGCGCCGGAGGAGGTGCGACCGAAGCTGCGCGAGGAGCTCCTCGCGCGCGTCCGCGAGAACTTCCGCGCGATGGGCATCGGGCGGCACTCGGACGAGGAGATCGTCGAGCTCGGCGCGCGCTCGCTCTCCGCGCTCTCCGTGCTGCTCGGGGACAAGCCGTACCTCTTCGGAGCGCGCCCGGCGGGCGTCGACGCGACGGCGTTCGCGGTGCTGGCGGGCCTCCTCACGCCGTTCTTCGACTCGCCGCTGCGGCGCAGGGCCGAGGGGTTCGCGAACCTCACCGCGTACACCGCGCGGCTCATGAAGGAGTTTTACCCGGATCACCCGTGGGAGGCGGCGCGGCCGGGCGCCTGAGCGGCGCAGCGCCGCCGGCCCGGACGGGGCGGCGGCGCTGCGGCCGATCGCGGCCTGTTTGGCGCTACTCCTCGGGGGTGGGCGCCGGCTCGGGCGCCGGCGCGGGCTCCGCGACGCCGCCGTCGACGCCGGCGCACGCGTACCCGACCGAGTCCGGGGTGGGCAGGGGCAGCGACGCCACCGGCGTCGCGAGGTCGTCGAGCGCGTTCACGAGCACGCCGCCCTGGGAGTACGAGTAGACGTAGTCCTCGATGAACAGGCCGCGCTGCACGGCGGCCCCGCCGTAGGTGCACCCCGACGGCACGCTGCTGAAGAAGCCGCTGTGGTCGACAGCGCCGAGCCGGCTGAACCCGTCCTCGATATCGACGTTGAACAGCTCCAGCGTGCTCGACATCGCGCCGGTCTGCCCGTCGAAGCTCACGAGCGGGAAGGCGAGCACGCCGAGCTCGCCGTAGTACGTGAACGCCTTGTGGTTGTACTCGGCCTCGGAGTGCATGTACTCCGCCCCGTCGAGCGCCTCCTTGTGCAGGAGCGCGGGCGCCGACGCGTTCGTGACGTCGAAGATCTGGAGAGCAAGGCCGGTCACCGTGCCGTCCTCCTCGCCGTCCCTGCCGATCGTCAGGAGGTGCCCGTCGTCGAGCGGGTGCATGTACTCGCTGAAGCCGGGGATCTTGAGCTCACCCGCGACGGAGGGGGACGCCGGGTCCGCGAGATCGATCACGAACAGCGGATCGACCCGGCGGAACGTCACGACATAGCCGCGATCCCCGACGAACCGGGTGGACTGGATGGTCTCGCCGGGGGCCAGGTCGGTGACGGCGCCGATCTTCTCGAGATCGGTCCCTTGCGCCTCGAGGACGAACACGTTGTTGCTGGTCGTCCACCTGGGCTCCGCCGGCACTTGCGAGGTCGTCGAGACGCGGAGCTTGCCGTTGTGCTCATCGAGCGAGAACTGGTTGATGATGTGGCCGGGCACCGAGCCTGACGCCACGTACCCGGGCTGGCTCGGGTCGGCGATCAGATCGAACTTGTGCAGATGGGTGAGGTTCGTGCCGACGAACATCTCGCCGGGCGCCGCCTGCTCCTGCCAGGAGCGCGCGGCGACGTAGAGCGCGTCGTGGCTCGCGTACACGGTGTCGGTCGCGCCGACGATCGAGGTCGACTCCGGCGCCGCGGCGAGGTCGGCGAGGTCGAGCGACTCGATCTGCGTCAGGCCGTACGACGTCGTGCCGGCGTCCGGAACATAGAAGTCCGAGCAGCTCGCGTCGAGCAGCGTGACCGCCTCTCCCTGCTTCTCGAAGCGGTACGGCAGCCACGTCGAGAGCGGCGCGTCCTCGATGATCGCCGCGTTCTCGGTGCGGAGCTGCTCGAACGCCGCGGTCCACGCCTCGGCGGTCTCGGGGTACTCGGTCAGGCCTGACGGCCAGTAGCGGAGCGCGGGGCCGTGGGCGCCGCCGGTCAGCACCGTGCGCACGTTCGGGCCGGTGCGCCGCGCCGAGCTGTAGCCTCCCTCGAAGTAGACCTCCTTGACCACGCTGGGGGCGCCGCCGGCGAGGCTCAGGACGGTGATCTTCGTGAGCGGCTCCCAGACGCCGCCCGAGCCCGGCACGTCGATGCTCGGCTCGTCGGGCGCCGGCTCATTGGCCCCGTCGCCGTCCGGAGGCGGGGGCGCCGGCGCTTCGCCGCCGGACGGCGCCTCGGCGTCGGAGGGCGTGTCGTCCTCCGACGGCGTATCACCGCCGGACGGCGGCTCGGTGTTGTCCGGCGGCAGCGGCTTCGCGTCTCCGCCGTCGGCGGGGGTCCCCGGCGCGCCGCTCGGCGCGCTGGGGTCTCCTGGCGTCGGCGCGACGCCGCCGCCGCCGATCATGGTGTCGATGAGCAGGTAGTCGTAGTACCCCGGCCGCGGCGTGACGCCTGCCTGCTCGTAGATCGCGGCCCCGTTGACCGACGAATAGACGACGACCTTGTCGCCTGCCACGAACATCTCGAGGGGCGAGCCCTCGATCGCGAGCGAGCTGCCCACCGCGAGCGACGACGCCGGCCACGCCGTCAGGGTGTAGAAGCTCTGGCCGTGGAGCACGTAGATGTTGTTGCCGTCGGTCTTGATGATATCCGCCTCATCGACGCCGGCGACCTGGGTGTTCGTCTCGGAGTGGGCAGGGTCGGCGCCGCTGCCGCTGTCCTCCCCTGAGGTCTCCTGGCTGGTTCCCCCGTCGTCTGCTGTGGGCGGCACCGGGGCGGGCGTGTCCGTGGGATCCTCGGCCCCTCCGGGGACGCCGACGCTGCCGTTGTCGACGCCGCCAACGGCGGCGCCGCGGGGGTAGCCGTACGCCGAGTAGCTCGCGATCGTGGCGTCGATCTGGGCGTTCATCTTGGCGAGCGCGTCCTGCTTCAGCAGCGCTTCGAGGTCGTCGCAGGACTGAGCCCGGTGGAGCGCCGCCCGCTGAGAGTCGACAGGCTCGCCAGGCGTTGATGCCGTCTCGCATCCGACGGCGAGGAGGCCTGTTGCCAGGAGGAGCCAGAGGGAGGAATGGGTGCGGTGGGTTCGCATGGTGTCTGCTGCGTTCGCAAGGCCCGCGCCAGCCGCCCGCTCGCTCGATTCACCGCGCTTCGCTCGCGCGCCGCGCCTGTCGCGCCGCGGAGAGCACGACATGCAAGCACTGGCCGCAGGCCGCTTGGCACACGTGTGCCAGACGGATGGCAGGACTGTTGGTTTCCGTCAGTGCGGGATGATGCCGACGTTCATGGGACCCGGAAGCACACCTTGTGGGGTGTGCTCTCTGAAACGTCCCTTGAATTCCGAGAAAATGGAACAGGGAGGCGAGGAGACGGGGAGAACAATCCACTGATCTCCCTGTCTCCCCGTCTCCCTGTTCAAATCCCCGCTATCGATGCCAATAAGACGAGGTCTTGCCGTCGACGGTGGTGGCCTCGGGTGACCATTGAGGTCAGCTGTCGTGGATCCGTGCGACTGGCCATCTCAGACGCTGCCCTCGTCTCGGCCACAGGAGGTGACGAAGATCCGGTCTCCGTCGGAGAAATGCGCGGGTGACATCTTGGGTGGCCCGAGCCAGACCATGGTTCATGGTGTCCGAGCCGCCGGACGAACCCTGGGCAAGGACGATCCTCGCGCCGGGCCTCGGGGTGCACCAGCAGCGGATCGCGAGATCGCTCTGCGCGAGGCTGCCGCCGTTGCCGATGTGAAGAAAGGTTCGAGCGGGTAGGAGGGCATGGCCCCATGTCCCTGTCAAGCGTCCGGCAGGGGCACGTCGCGTGGCTTTGTTGCCGCGGTTGCGTCGGTTGTGTCCGTTGTCTCTGCTGCCCCGCGGGGCCTGTCGGGGTGCTAGTTTCCTCGCGTGGCATCGCCGAATCGCATCGGGTTCCCCCTTACCCCTCGGCGTTCTCCCCGCGCGCTCGTGCTCCGCGATCTGTCGCCGGAGGAGGCCGGCGCCGCGATCGACTGGTCCGGCTGGTATCTGCCCGATGACGCGGAGCGCCCTGACAAGGCCGAGCGGTCCGAGGTCGTCCGCCTGCTGCTGTCGGTGATCGCGCAGCTCGCGCGCGAGCGTGGCTGGGCCGACTTGTACGCTGGTACCGGGCATCTCTTCGCGTGGGTGCGGTGCGAGCCGTTCGTGCGCGTCCTGCCGGACCTCTACGTCCTCGATCATCGCCCGTTGCCGCCCATCCCGCGGCAGTGGCAGACCTGGCTGCCGGGCCATCGTCCGCCGCGGTTCGCGCTGGAGGTGGTCGCGGGCGACTGGCGCCGTGCTTACGACGACGCGCCGGCGAAGTACTGGCAGCTCGGCTGTCCCGAGCTCCTGCTCTTCGATCCCGAGGCGGCTGCCGCCCTCGCGCCGCTCGCGGAGGAGCGGGTGCCTCTCCAGCTGTACCGGCGGGACGCGGACGGCACCTACCTGCGGGTCCACGGGAGCGGCGATCCCGTCTGGATCGAGGCGCTCGACGCGCACCTCGTCGTGTTGAAGGACGGCCCGCACCCGACGTTGCGCGTCGCGCGGAGCTCCCGCGCGACGGATCTCGTGCCGGCCGAGGAGGAGGCCCTCCGCGCCGAGGGCGAGGCGCGCGCCCTGGAGCAGCGCGCCCGCGTCGCGGAGCAGCGCGCCCGCGCCGCCGCCGAGGCGCGGGTCCGCGAGCTCGAGGCGCGGGTGCGCGACCTGGAGGCCCGCGTGACCCGGAGGTGAGCGCGGTGCGCCGGTGGATGGGTGCGCAGCCGCCGAGCGGGTCGTCGTGACGTCAGGGCGTGCAAGCGCATCCGCAGACGGACATCTGGCCCGAGACGCTCGTGCTCCACTGCCCATTCCAGGCGCGGCTCGTGCCGCAGGCGGCCGGGCACTTGCTCGGGGCGTCGGCGTTGCTCCAGATGGGCCCGGCCTCGAGCGACACCGTGGCCGGCGGGGTGAATGCGCACTCGCAGACGGACATCTGGCCCGGGACGGTCGTCCACCATTGCCCGTTCCACTTCGTCGCGCTGCTGTACGCGGCGCAGGTGTTCGGACACTGCGTCTGAGCGTGGGTGTTGCTCCAGATGGGGCCGGCCTGCACGACGGCGGCAGGGCGCGGGCTGCATTCGCAGACCGACATCGCGCCCGGAACGGTGGTCCACCACTGCCCGTTCCAGTTCATGTTCTGGGCGTTGCAGACGTTCGGGCATTTGGTCTGGGCATCGCTGGTGTTCCAGATGGGCCCGGCCTCCAGCGCGAGGTTCTTGGCGACGCACGCAGGGCCGAGCGCCTGCGACGCCTCCTCGACGGTCTCCTCGTCCGCAAACGCCTGCTCGGAGTCGCCTTCCACCATCGGTACGCTGCAACCCGCGATGAGCATGATGCCGAGCGCGCTGGAGGTGAAGAGTCCGGAGAGAATGTGTTTCGTGTTCATGGTCGGCTCCTGGAGTGGTCGGTCCGGTGGATGTCTTGGGTCGCGATGTTCGCCGCCCGTCAGCTTCTGGTTTCGGTTGTTTGCAGCGTGCGTGCCACCAGGGCGCGCTCTCCTCGGAAGCGCCAGGCCCTCTATGTCAGCGGGCAGAACGCGAGCGGCGCCCGCGCGTTTCCGGGGGCGCGGCGCGCCCGCCGACGGCCGCCTCGGCAAGACCTTGCCCGCGAGAGATCGCCGTCGCGAGTTGCCCGGCAAGAGGTTGCCGGCAAGGATGGGCCGAACGTAACAGCGGTGTCCTTCCGGCGATCGCTGCCTTCGTCCAGATCGTGGCTCCGGCCGGCACATGAGCCGGCCAGAGCCCTCGGCCCCTGGCCCACCGTGCATGACCGGGCGCGCCGGGCGCGCCGGGCGCGTCGGCGAATGCTTGCGCGCAATGGACGTGGAAATGGATCGACCGCCTGCGTCGACCTGGCGGCACCAACAGCAGCGGCGCGGCGGAGACTCATGCGCGGCGAGGTCCGTGGTGGCGCTTGGACCTCCCGGAGGAGCCTGATATAGAGACCAGCGAGGCGGAGTGCATGCGGACAGGCAAGTCGGTGCAGGACGACGCGGCGAAGACCTGGACCTTGGAGGGGAGGTCGATCTCTGCCATTCAGCAGACCGCGGCGCTGGGCATCGCGCTCGTCTGGCAATACGCCGGAAAGACGGAGAGACGTTTGCTCTCGCCCGACACGCCGCTTGTCGTGGGGCGCGCCGCGCCTGCCGCGCTCTGCATCGACGATCGTACCCTGTCGCGGGAGCACGCCCGCTTCCTCCTCTCGCGCGGGCGGGTGTGGGTCGATGACCTGGGATCCAAGAACGGCACGTTCCTCGACGGCCGCCGCGTCTCCCGCGCCGGGATCGCGGTAGGGGATGAGGTCGTGCTCGGCAGCGTCGCGCTGCGGGTGCAGGCGTTCGGCGCCGGGGGCGAGTCCCTCGATCTCGAGGGAGAGGAGAAGCTCTTGCGCCGCGTGGAGGACGAGCTCACGCGCGCCCGGCATTTTCGCCGCCCCTTCGCCCTGCTCCACGTGCGCATGAGCGCGGCGGTGACGGCGGAGGGCTGGATCAACGCCGTGCGCGCCTGCCTTCAGCCCGTGCATCGCGTGGCGCTCTACGGCACCTGCGCCGCCCAGGTGCTGCTGCCCGAGGCCGGCGCCGAGGAGGCGAGCCGCACCGCGCAGGCCATCGCGGCCTCCTTCGTGGGCAGCGACGCCCGGCTCCTCGTCGGCCTCGCCCTCTACCCGGACGCCGGCAGCACCGCGGACGAGGTCTTCGCGGCCGCCCGCGAGGCGGCCCGCCACGCCTCGCCCGAGCGCCCGGTGGCGTGCGGCCCCGCCGCGACCTCGGTGCTCGCGCGCGAGGAGCCGGAGGAAGGGGGGATCATCGCCGGCCAGCAGATGCGCGAGGTGATCGAGACGGTGAGGCGCGTGGGCGCCTCGCGCATCCCGGTCATCCTTCACGGCGAGACGGGGACCGGCAAGGAGGTCGTCGCGCGGATGATCCACGAGGGCGGCCCGCGCAAGGGGCGGCGCGTGGTGCGCGTCAACTGCGGCGCGATCCCGAAGGACCTCGTGGAGAGCACCCTGTTCGGCCACGAGCGCGGGGCGTTCACGGGCGCGCTGCAGCAGCAGAAGGGCGTGTTCGAGGAGGCCGACGGCGGCACGGTGTTCCTGGACGAGATCGGCGAGCTGCCGCCGCCGGCCCAGGCCGCGCTGCTCCGCGTGCTCGAGTCGGGGTCGTTCAGCCGCGTCGGCTCGAGCCGCGAGATCGAGGTCGACGTGCGCGTCGTCGCGGCGACGCACCGGGATCTCGAGGCGATGGCCGCGTCGGGCGCGTTCCGGGCCGACCTGTATTATCGGCTCGGCGGCGTCGTGATCGACATCCCGCCGCTGCGCGCTCGAACGGACGAGATCGAGCCGCTCGCGCGGCATTTCTTGCGCGCGGCCAGCGCGGCCAACGGGCGCCATGTCGAGGGCATCACCCCCGAGGCGCTCGCCCTGCTCTGCGCGTACGCGTGGCCTGGCAACGTGCGCGAGCTGCGCAACGTGATCGAGCGCGCGGTGGTGGTGACGCCCGGCGCGCTCGTCGGCCTCGAGGATCTGCCCCCGAGGGTGCGCGCGGCGGCGGCGCGCGGCGAGTCGGAGCGCCCCGCGGACCGGGGGACGGACGCGGAGCTCGGCCGCGCTCCGCCGGACGTGGCCGTGTTCTGCCCCACGCCGTCCGCCCCGAAGGAGGCGCCCCCCGAGGGCGGGCAGGTCCGGGGGAAGGTGCAGCAGTACGAGGCCAAGCTGCTCCAGGACATGCTCGAAACCGCGGGCTGGAACCGGACCGAGGCCGCGCGCCGGCTGGGGATCCCGGTGCGCACGCTGTCCTACCGCATGAAGGTCCTCGGGGTGAAGCGGCCGTCTCCTCGATGATGCGCAGCCGTCGTCGACGAGCGCCCGCGTCTCGAACCTGAGCAAGCGCGCTGGGAGCTCGCTACACTGCGCTGACCATGCTGAATCGCACGATCGCGCGGAAGTACGCGCTGAGACGAGAGATCGGACGCGGCGGGATGGGCGTCATCTGGGAGGCGTTCGATCAGGTGCTCCGGCGCCCCGTGGCGCTCAAGGTGATGACGCCCGAGCATGTCAGCTCGGACTCGGCGCGACGCCGATTCGAGCGAGAGGCGATGGCGATCGCGCGGCTCCAGAACGAGCACATCATCCAGATACACGACTACGGCATCGACGAAGATTGCCCGTACATCGTCATGGAGCTGCTCGAAGGGGAGGACCTCGAGGCCAGGCTCACCCGGGAGCGGCAGCTCTCGCCGTCGGCGACGCTCGCCCTGCTCCGGCAGATCGCCATTGGCCTGCAGGTGGCGAGCTCCGCGGGGATCATCCACCGCGATCTCAAGCCGGCGAACGTCTTCCTGGCGCGGAAGGAGCCAGGCGAGTGCGTGAAGCTCCTCGATTTCGGCGTGGTGTGGACGGTCTTCGAGTCGGACGAGGAACAGCAGGGCTCGTTCGGCAGGGTCGTCGGCACGCCGTCGTACATAAGCCCCGAGCAGGTGCGCGCCGTCGTGCCGGATCACCTGAGCGATCTCTGGTCGCTCGGCGTCATCACCTACAGGGCCCTCACGGGCCGGCTCCCCTTCGCGGCGAGCGGGATCGGGGAGCTGCTCATCAGCATCTGTACCGATCCGTTCCCGGCGCCGTCGAGCCTCGTGCCCGGCCTGCTGCCCGGCTTCGACCGCTTCTTCGAGCGCGCGCTGGCGAAGGACCCGGCGCAGCGGTTCCAGTCCGCAGCCGATTTCGTGGCGGCGTTCGCGGCGGTGATCGATGCCAGCGGGGGCCCCGCCAAGATCCTCATCGCCGACGATGAGCCCGACGTGGCGCTCATGATGAAGCTGCTCTTCCGGCAGAAGATCCGCGACCGGGTCTACGAGTTCATCTTCGCTGACAACGGCGAGAACGCCCTCGACGAGCTCCGGCGCCACCCCGACATCGACGTCGTCGTCACCGATATCAACATGCCTGTGATGGATGGCCTCACGTTCCTCGGACGCGTCCCCGAGGTGAGCCCCTTTGCGAGGACGGTGATGATGTCCGCCTACGGCGACATGGGGAACATCCGGAGCGCGATGAACCAGGGCGCGTTCGATTTCCTGCTCAAGCCGATCCAGCGCGGCGATCTCGAGGCGACCATCGACAAGACCATCAAGCACGTCGCGGAGCTGCGGAGGAACGCCCGCTCGGACGAGGAGAACAAGATCCTCCGGCAGTTCACGAGCGCGGCGTTGATCGAGCGGATCCGGGAGATGGGCCCCGCGATCGCGCTCGCGAGCGAGGCGGTCATGGCCACGGTGGCGTTCATCGACATCTTCCAGTTCACGCCCGTGACCAGGGAGAGGCTGCCCGGCGAGGCCATGAGGCTGCTCAGGGCCAACTTCGAGGTGATCGTCCCGGAGCTCGTCGCCAAGGGGGGGGTCGTCGACAAGTTCCTCGGCGACGCGGTGATGACGGTGTTCCAGGGGCCGGATCACCTGTCGCGGGCGCTCAGCGCGTGCGTGGCCGTCCGCGCGCAGATGGCGGCGGTGGCGCGCCGCGCCGGCGAGGGCTCGCCGTATACGCAGGGGATCTGCATCGGGCTCTCCACGGGGCAGGTCCTCTCCGGCAGCGTCGGATCTCAGGCGTACGGCCGGCTCGACTACACCGTGCTCGGCGAGGTGGTCAACGCCGCCGCGCACCTCGCCAGGGCGTCGCGGCCCGGGGAGATCCTCGTCGAAGCGACGGTCCGCGAGGCCGCGCAGCAGCTCTTCGATTTCGAAGAGGTCGGCGCGAGGAGCCTGCTGCCGGGGGCCTCTCCCGTGAGCGTCTTCAACCTGGTCAAGCGCGTTCCGGTCGACGTCATCGCAGGGTGCGAGCCGACCGTCGGAGTCCACTCGACGACCACCATGCGATGAGGTCGCGAAGGCGCTGGCTCGAAGCGCCTCAGCGCGCCGCGAGGCGGTGGCGGCCCTGGGGCACGCTCGTCGAGGCCGTGCCGCTGGCAGCGTCGTAGCGCGTCGGCGCGGGCTTGCCGTCGAGGGTGAGCTGCGCGTCCTTCTGGGAGACGGCGATGCCGACCTGCGCCGCGCTCGAGAGCACCAGCTCCGCGGCGACGCCGGCGCCCTCGGGCCGGAGCGACGCAGACACGGGCGACGTGGCGAGCAGCAGGGCGCGGCCGCCGACGCTCAGCGAGGTGCCGGCGTCGACCTGGGCGCGCTCGAGCGCCCTGTGGCGCAGGAGCAGCAGCGCGCTGCGACCCTGCAGCTTCGCGGAGGGCACGCGCGGACCGTCGCCGACCTCCACCGGCTGCGCGCCGTCGGAGACCAGCGCGAGATCCTGCGTGTCTTGCTCCGCGATGGAGACCAGCGCGGCCGAGCCGCTCCCGCCGCTCACCTTGAGCGCCTCGACCGCCGGCTTCGGCTCGCCCGCGGTGAGGTCGCGCGGGTAGAGCACGGTCAGCCATTGCGTGCTGGAGGCGATGTAGCGCGCCACCGAGAACGGGTGCCGGAAGGTCATGTTCGGGAAGAAGTTGGTGAAGCCGCTTCGATCGACCGAGAAGGCGTCAGGTCGGGGGACGTAGACCACGTCGAGCTCGAGCTCGCGCTTGCCGTCGTCGGTCCGCGTTGCCCACACCAGCCGGCCCGCCGTGGGAGCGGACGGAGCGCGGCCGGCAGCGTCCGGCGGGATCGGCGCGCTCGGGGCGAGCCCGGTCGCTGCCTCCGCCGCCAGGTCGCTGGCCATCCGGACCTCGCCGCAGACGTCGCCGCAGTCCACCTGGGTGCTGGACGAGGTGGGCCTCGCGGTGGCGTAGTCGGTGCAGATGGCGGGCGCGCCCGGCCGGCAGCCCAGCCAACCGCTGTAATGGAGGTGGGTGTCGTAATAGTGGAGCATCGGTTGGGCCGAGCCGACGCCCGAGGAGATCATGTGATCGAAGACGACCACGTAGCTCCTCCGCGCGAGCGCCGCCGTCCGCCGCGTGGACACGTCGGGCACGTTGACGTAGTCGTCGATCGTGACCGTCGAGGAGTCGAGCTCCCCGGTCAGGAACGAGGCCCGCAGGATCGCCGGATCGTCCACGGGCCGGGTCAGATCGCTGAAGACACCGAGCTGGCGCCACGCGGGCGTCTGGTAAGTGTCCCGGATCCCCTTGAAGCTGTCGACGGTGACCAGGTTGTGCGACTCCGGGCTGAAGTTGACCCAGTAGAACAGCGAGGTGTGGGAGCTGCCCGCGGGATCGTAGTTGCGGCCGTCGCCCGGATCGATGATCAGGTATTGCCCCTTCGCGTGCAGGAGGAAGCTCGTCTGGTCGGGCTGGCTGTGCGAGGACGGCCGGTACTCGTGCTCGGTGGTCATCAGCAGGTGAACCGCGTCCGCGCTCCAGCCGGAGCGCAGCGAGGTCATGTCCGAGGTGACGATCGAGGTGTACGAGGGCTCCTGGCCCCCGGCGGCGGCCTTGGCGATGTCGGGATCGGTATAGAGGATGCTGTAGACCGGGTTGTTGACGGCGGCCTTGCCCTTCGCGCTGAGCCAGCCATAGAAGCCCTTCGCGTCGCGGCGCCCCTCTTTCTCGCTGAGCATGCTGGCGGCGATGCTGCTCAGCTGCAGGGGCTCGCGCCATCCGGTCTCGATGGTGGCCGCGTTGCCGTCCGGCATGGAGAGGGCGGCCCCGTAGCGGAGCATGCGGGCGATGCGGGTGTCATTGCCCCAGGCAGCGGGCGTGTTCACCGCGTTGATGTAATCCCGGCCGTCGTGCGCCCCCCCGGAGAGCCGCTTCATGGCCTGGAGGTAGGGCAGCATCACCGAGAACACGTCGTCCTGGTAGCTCGGGCCCTCGACGTAGGTGCCGTCCTGGGTGAGGCAGGCTTGCACGTAAGGGCCGTAGGAGCGGAGGGCGAAGAGCGACTCCAGCGGCGCGTCGCCGAAGAGATCGCGCTCGACGGTGCAGGCGTGATCGTGCTCGCCCAGGGTGTAGCTCAGCGTGGCCGCGCCGCTGCCCACGCGATAGCGGAAGTTGGTGACGTACGTTGTGTTGAACTCTTCGTACACATCCATCGTCTTCCCGAGCGCGTCCTCGAGCTTGTCGCGGATGGCCGCGTCGTCGTCCGCGCTCAGCGCCGGCTGCACGAGGTCGTAGGTGTAGGCGTAGTTGAGCAGGGTTCCGCCCCAGTACCAGGCGCCAGGCGTCTGGTTCCAGCCGGTGGCGGTGTCGCCCGCCTTCAGCAGCGCGTCGCGCGCCGCCTTCAACGCGTCGCCGCGCTGCTCGATCACCCAGGAGAGGGCCCCGTACAGCGCGCAGTTGGAGAGCTGGAATTCTTTGACGTCCGTATTCGTGGAGGGGGCCCCGCACGGGTGGCCCTGCCCCGGCGGGCCGCGGCGGACATCGTCCATCCAGGTCTTGTAAGGGTCCTGGGTGACCCGCTGGCGCAGGGCGGGGATCTCCTGGCGATCGAAGGCGATGAACGGGTGCTTCCGCTCGTGGATCTGGACAGGGGCGCACGGGGGCGGCTTGGAACAACCTCCGAGGCCCACCAGCAGGATCCACGGCGCGAGGACCTTTCCCCCCATTGAGCGGAGCATCAGGGGTCTTGTTATCAGCACCGCAATGCGGGCGTCAATGTGGGCCGCCTCGCGGCCACCTCCGGCGGGAGGAGGCGCCGCGCGCGCGTTCGGTCAAAGGAGCGTCGAAGGCGCGTCGAAGGAGCGCCGGCCCGGCGGGGACATGGATTTGTCCCGCGGACCGTGGTCCAATCCGCTCCCATGAGCGCCGCCCTCCGCCACTCGCCCCGCTGCCCCGCGGCGCTTCGAGGCTAGATCCAGCATGGTCCTGCCCGGGTACGAGATACAGGCTCAGGTCTACGACAGCACCAACACCCGCGTCTGCCGCGCCCTGCGCAAGGCGGACGGGGAGCCGCTCATCCTCAAGATCCTGAAGCCGCTCCGCCCGTCTCCCGAGCGGCTCGCCTGGTTCCAGCGCGAATACGATATGCAGCGCGGGATCGAGCTGCCCTGCGTCCCCCGGGCCTATGGCCTCGGGCTCGAGCTGCAGGGCTGGACCATGGCTATCGAGGACTTCGGCGGGGAGTCGCTGGACAGGCTGCTGCGCCGGGGGACGCCGCCGCTCGCCGAGGCGCTGGACATCGCCGTCCGTGTCGTGGACGCGCTCGGGCAGCTCCACGAGCAGCGCATCATCCACAAGGACATCAACCCCTCGAACATCGTCTGGAGCGCGGAGCGGGAGCGGCTCGCCATCATCGACTTTGGCATCTCCACCGTGCTCTCGCGGGAGAACCCCGTCCTCAAGAGCCCGGACGTGCTCGACGGGACGCTCATGTACATCGCCCCCGAGCAGACCGGCCGGACCAACCGGGCGATCGATTACCGCACCGACTTCTACTCGCTCGGCGTCACCCTCTACGAGCTCTTCACCGGGGCGCTCCCCTTCCCGGCGCAGGACGCGATGGAGCTCGTGCACTGCCACCTGGCGAGGCTCCCGGCGCCGCCTCACGCGCGGGCGAAAGGCGTGCCGAGGGCGGTGTCGGACGTCGTGATGCGGCTCCTGGAGAAGGCGCCCGAGGCGAGATACCAGAGCACGTATGGCATCAAGGCGGATCTCGCGGCGTGCATCGCGGCGCTCCGCGAGACGGGCGCGGTGGGGGCGATCGACCTCGGGGCGCGCGACGTGCCGGAGCGGTTCCAGATCCCCCAGCGGCTCTACGGCAGGGAGCGCGAGGTGGAGGCGCTGCTCTCGACCTTCGAGCGGGTCGCGCAGGGCGCGCGGAGCGCCGTCGAGGGGGCGCGCGGGGCGGCCGAGCTGCTCCTCGTGACCGGCTCCTCGGGCATCGGCAAGAGCGCGCTCGTGCGCGAGCTGTACGAGCCGATCACGCGGCGGCGGGGGTACTTCATCGGCGGGAAATACGACCAGCTCCAGCGGGCGACGCCCTACGCGGCCGTGGTGGCGGCGTTCCGGTCGCTGGTGCGGCAGATCCTCGGGGAGAGCCAGGCGCGGCTCGCGGGGTGGCAGGAGGCGCTGCGCGGCGCGCTCGGCCAGAACGGGCAGGTCATCCTCGACGTGATCCCCGAGGTGGAGGCGATCCTCGGGCCTCAGCCGCCGGTGCCCGAGCTCGGGCCGACGGAGACGCAGAACCGCTTCAACCTGGTGCTCGAGCGCTTCCTGCGCGTCTTCGCGAAGCGGGAGCACCCGCTCGTGATCTTCCTCGACGACCTGCAATGGGCCGACGCGGCCAGCCTGCGGCTGCTCGAGCGGGTGCTCGGGGAGGAGCGACTGGCGCACCTCTTCCTGATCGGGGCCTACAGGGACAACGAGGTCGGGCCGGCTCACCCGCTCACGATGACGCTCGCGGCCATCCGCGCGTACGGGACGGCGGTGCGCGAGATCCACCTCGGGCCGCTCGCGCGCGAGCACGTGGAGGAGCTGCTCGGCCAGGCCATGCACGCGGAGCCGGAGCGGGTCCGCCCGCTGGCGGAGCTCATCGTGCGCAAGACCGAGGGCAACCCGCTGTTCGTGAGCGAGCTGCTGAAGGCGGTGCACAAGGAAGGCTTCATCGCCTTCGACCGGCAGCGGGGGCGGTGGCAATGGGACCTCGGCCGGATCGAGGCGAAGGGCGTCACCGACGGCATCATCGATCTCATGATCGGCAAGATCCGCAGCCTGCCGGCCGCGACCCAGCAGGCGCTCAGCCTCGGCGCCTGCATGGGCAGCGAGATCGACGGGCGCGCGCTCTCGCTGGTGGCGGGCAGGTCCGAGGAGGCGCTGTCCCAGGCGCTGTTCGCGGCGGCGCTGGAGGGGCTCCTGCTCCCGGCCTCCGAGCTCGAGGTGGTCCAGGACTCGACAAATCCCTCGCTGCTCGTGCGGCATTACCGGTTCTTGCACGACCGGGTGCAGCAGGCGGCGTATGCGCTCGTCGAGGAGGCGGAGCGGCCCGCGGTGCACCTCAGGATCGGGCGGCTGCTCCTCTCGAAGATCAGCGGGCCGGAGCGGGCCGAGCGGATCTTCCAGCTCGCGACGCACCTGAACCAGGGGCGGGGCCTCGTCACGGATCCGGTCGAGCGGCTCGAGATCGCCCGGCTGAACCTGGAGGCCGGGAAGCGGGCGAAGAGCTCCACCGCCTATGCCGCGGCGCGGGAGTACCTCGCCGTGGGGCTCGCGCTCCTGCCCGAGGGCTCCTGGGGAGAGCACCACGATCTCACCGCGGATCTCCACCGCGCGCTCGCGGAGGCCGAGGGGCTCAACGGCAACCACGCGCGCGCCGAGACGCTCGCCCGGGCGCTGCTCGATCACGCGCGGACGCCGCTCGAGCAGGCCAGCGTCTACGACGCGCTGGTCAGCCATTGCACCATGGTCGGGCGGTACGCGGAGGCCATCGACGTGGCCCGGCGCGGGCTCGCCCTGCTCGGCATCGACCTGCCCGAGCGGGATCTCGGCGCGGCGCTCGAGGCGGAGCTCGCGGACGTCGACCGCCGGCTCGGCGATCGCCCCCTCGAGTCGCTGCTGGAGGCGCCCGCCGTGGAGGACCCCGCCGGCAAGGCCGCGCTCAAGCTGCTCTCGAACGTGCTCTCGGCGACGTTCTACGTGGACCGGCAGCTCTACGCGTTCACCGTCACGAAGTCGGTCGGCCTGAGCCTCCAGTACGGGCTCGCCCCCGGCGCCTGCTCGATCTTCGCGTTCTACGGGATCGTGCTCTCGGGGTTCCGGGGCCAGCAGCTCGCGGGCTACGAGATGGGGGTGCTCGCGGTGCGGCTCGGCGAGCGGTTCAACAGCCCCGGCGACGTCTGCAACAGCTGCTTCGCCCTCGGCAATTTCCTTCTACCGTGGGTGAAGCACCTGCCGGCGGCCCAGGCGGTCAACGACGCTGGGTACAAGGCGGGGCTCGAGGCCGGGGAGCTGCGGTACGCGGGTTATATCCTCATCTACAAGCTGTTCAACCAGCTGTACGAGGGCAGGCCCCTCGCCCAGGTGCTCGCGGATCTGCCGGAGTTTTTGCACTTCAACCAGAAGAGCAAGAACCAGATCGCGATCGACATCATCCGCGGGCTGGAGCTCGCGCTCGCGGACCTCTCGGACAGGGCCGGGGGCGCCGCGCCGGATCCCGCCGCCGAGGCCGACTACCTGGCCGCATGCGAGGCGAACCAGAGCGTGATGGCGCTCTGTTATCATCACATCCTGAAGACGCAGACGCTGTACCTGCACGGCGATCTGGCGGGGGCGCGCGCCGCGGCGACGAGGGCCGAGGCGCTCATCTCGGCCGTCACCGGCAACGTGGCGTCGGCGGAGCACCAGTTTCATCATGCGCTGTGCCTCGCGGCGCTGGCCGACGGCGCCGGGGCGGACGAGCGGCGGGCCTTCCAGGAGGCCGCCGCGGCGAGGCGGGATCAACTGGGGCGCTGGGCGGAGGTCTGCCCGGAGACGTTCTCGCACATGCACGCGCTGGTCGGGGCCGAGCTCGGGCGGCTCGCGGGCGAGACCGGGGAGGCCATCGAGCTGTACGAGCGCGCCATCACCGCGGCGAGGGCGCACGGGTTCCTCCAGGACGAGGCGCTCGCGAGCGAGCTCTACGGCAGGTTCTGGCTCCGGCGCGGGAAGGAGCGGCTCGGCAGGGATTACCTTGCCGACGCGCGTTATGGCTTCGAGCTCTGGGGCGCGCGGCGCAAGGTGGCGCTGCTCGACGCGGAGCTCAACCCGCCGCAGCCGCTGGCCGAGGCGCCCCTCGATCGGACGACGCTCACCACCACGAGCACCCGGCAGCAGACGTCGCGGGTGCTCGATCTGGGCAGCGTGCTCAAGGCGTCGCAGGCGATCGCCAGCGAGCTCGTGCTCGAGCGGCTGCTCACCAAGCTGATGACCATCGTCATCGAGAACGCGGGGGCCGAGCGCGGCGTCTTGCTGCTCGCGCAGGGCGAGGAGCTCATCCCCAGCGTGGAGGCGCGCGTGGATCCGGCCGACCCGCGGGCCGCCCCTGCGGTCACGGAGCTGGATCTGGTGTCGTCCGTGGAGGGGGGGCAGTTCGCGGAGAGCATCGCGGTCTACGTGGAGCGGACCCGCGAGAGCGTGCTGCTCGGCGACGCGGCGCACGAGGGCGATTTCACCCAGAGCCCCTACATCACCCGGAACCAGACGCGGTCGGTCCTGTGCATGCCGCTCCTCAACCAGGGCAAGCTCATCGGCGTGCTCTATCTCGAGAACAACCTGGCCACGGGCGCGTTCACGCAGGAGCGGCTGGAGGTCTTGCGGCTGCTCTCGGCCCAGATGGCCGTGTCCATCGAGAACGCGGTGCTCTACGGGCAGCTCGAGCAGCGGGTCGGGGAGCGGACGGCGGAGCTGCGGAAGAAGAACGCCGACCTCGAGGAGGCGCTGCATCACCTCAAGGCGACGCAGTTCCAGCTCGTGCAATCGGAGAAGATGGCCTCGCTCGGGCAGCTCACCGCGGGCATCGCGCACGAGATCAAGAACCCGCTCAACTTCATCAACAACTTCGCCGAGGCGAACGTCGATATCGCCGCCGAGATCCTGGACGGGCTCGCGTCGAACCGGGATCTCCGGGTCGCCGAGATCGAGGATCTGGTGGTGAGCCTGAAGCAGAGCGCCGAGAAGATCGCCGAGAACGGGCGGCGCACCGACGGGATCGTGCGGGGGATGATGCAGCACGCGAGCGGCGGCACGGGGGAGCGCCAGAGCGTCGGGCTGAACGGGCTGCTCGATCAGTACGTGAGCCTCGCTTACCACGGGATGCGGGCGCAGAAGCTCGATCTGAACGTGATCATCGAGCGCGATTACGACGGGACGGTGGGCGCGATCGAGCTGGTGCCGCAGGAGATCGGGCGGGTGTTCGTGAACCTCCTGACGAACGCCTTCCACGCGCTGCGAGAGAAGCAGCGCTCGGCGGCCGGGCCGTACGTGCCGACGCTGATGGTGAGCACGCGGCGGCTCGGGCGCGAGGTCGAGATCCGGGTGCGCGACAACGGGGTCGGCGTCCCCGAGGCGCTGCGGGACAAGATCTTCCACCCGTTCTTCACGACGAAGCCCACGGGCCAGGGCACGGGGCTCGGGCTGTCGCTGAGCTACGACATCGTCCAGGCCCACCGGGGCACGATCCGGGTCGATGGAAAGGAAGGCGAGGGCGCGACGTTCATCGTCGCGTTGCCCGGCTGAGACCGGGGCTCTCTAGAGCGGCGGTCACCCGCTTCGGATACGGGCCCATCTCGACGTTTTCGGTGCTCAGCGCACTGGAGTGCGCTTCCGCGCCGAAAACGCCGATCTGGACCCGTCTCCTGTGCGGGTGACCGCCGCTCTGCGACGCTCGTACCAGGCTCAGCTGAAAACCGCTCTATTGCGGGGCGGATCCCTGGGGCCAGCGCCGCGCGAAGACGTTGTTGTCCCAGGCGACCGCGATCTCCGTGCCGTTGAGCTTCATCCCTATCGCCTCGTAGATGAGCCGCGTCCCCGGGACATAGCCGAGCTCCTGGAGCGCCTCCGGGACCGGCTCGAGGTCCCAGCGGACCAGGTAGACGCCCTGCGTGCCGAGCCGCTGAGCGATCATGCGGCCTCGGGCGAACGTGGTCCCGTCGGGGCGCAGGGTGGTGACCGAGTACTCGCCCGCGAAATCTCCCGGCGGGCCGCTGATTTTGACTCCGGTCTCGCGCGCGAGCTCACCCTCGTAGAGGGCGAGGGCGAAGGTGCCGTCGACATCACCCGTCTGGAGATCGAGGCGGAAGACGATGACGCCGCAGCTCGTCGGCGCCGGCTGCTGCGGATCGGAGATCTGAACGATCGGCATGGGGGCTCCTTACCCTGATCCAGCGTGCGCGGGGTACACTGCTGAGCTCGGAGGCGCAGGATCGGGGCTCGCGTGTGAGGCAGCCCTCGAGATCCAGTCTGAACGGCACCGCGCAGCGGACTACGCCGGCCGCAGGATCTGCCGTACCGAGTCCACGTCCGTGACCCGGTGCAGCACCGGCTGGAGCCCGGCGCCCGGGGCCTCACCGAAGGCGCCGCTCGCGGCGACGGCGCGGGCGCGCGGGCCGTCGAGCACGAGGAACACGTCCCTCAGGCCCCCGGCGCCCGGCGCGTCGATCACGTCGACGATGCGCGAGCGATCGAGGTGCAGCTCCTCGTCGCCCCGCTGGATGAGCACGCGCCGGTCGGTGATGAGGTACCGCGTCCGCGCCGAGAGCCGCGCGGGGCGCACCACCGACATGTAGAGCATCGCCGCGCCCGCGGCGACGAGCAGCACGATCGTGAGCGAGAGGGACGCGACGAGCGCCACGAAGGAGACGCTCTCCGGATCCATGCCCGCCGCGGTCACGATGCGGATGCTGCGCACGGCGTGCATCGCCGTGACCACCGCGAAGCCGCCGAGGAGCACGCCGAGCAGCACCGAGCCGACGCCGCGCAGGCCGTTCGGGAGCCACTTGTGCCAGCCGTCGGCCGGGTGCGCCGACCAGAGCACCCGCTCGCCCTCGTCGAGGCGCTGCGAGAGCAGGCGGTGACCGTCGCCCGCGGGCGCCGACGGGACCACGCCCCGGAGGATCGCCCAGACGCGATCCGGGGCCACGACCCCGGTCAGCACGATCGACAGCCGCCGCCGGAGGGCGCCGGTCGGCACCGCCCTGACGAGCTCGAGGTCGCCGACGCCGGGGTGCTTCGGGTTCCAGTGGATGCGCGCGTAGCTGATCGACCGCCGCTCGATGGAGCGCCGGAGCTTCCCGCGCTGCACGACGATGTGCCGATCGGTGAGCATGTACTCCAGCTCCGAGCGCCACCAGCGCGGCAGGTAGCTGAACGCCACCGCGAGGCTCGCCATCCAGGCCGCGAAGGCGAGCAGCTGGTTCGGCGACGCGTCGAGCGCCTTGCTCACGACGATGGCGGACGCGGTGCTGATCGCGGAGGTCACGCCGCAGACCGCCGCGCCCACGAGGTAGAGCATCGGCGTCGCGACGACCTTGGGACGTCCGGACCAGAGCACATGCTCATCGAACACCGAGTCACGCATCTCGATGGATCCTCCGTCCGGGGTGAGCTGGCCGGCGCCGCCCCCGCGCGCGAGGGCGACCACGTTAAGGTGAACCCGCCGGCCGGGGTCGTAAAGGGGGCTCTCGCCATCGCACGCTGTGCGCTGTACGACCAGAGCGCCATCGGTAACCACGCGCACGCGCGGCCGTCCTTCGCCGTGCGTCGCCGGAGCGGGCGGAAGCGGCGCGCGGCCGTCCAGACGCTGAAGCGCGCGCCGCCTCGGCTCAGCGCCGCTGTGGCGCCGCGAGCTTGCGCAGGCGCTTCAGGGTCTGTTCCGATTCCCTTTCGCACTGCGCCCGCCGCGCCTTCGCCAGCGGCAGCCAGTGATCGTTCCCCGGAGCCCGGGCGATGTAGGACTCCCACGCGGTGACGGCCTGCAGGTAGGCCTCCGCGCGCGCGGCGCCGAGCTCGGCGCTCCGCGCCGCGGCCCAGTGGCCGAGCGCCGCGTACCAGGCCTCGTCGTGGGCAGGCACGTAGAACCAGCCGGCGCCGTTGATCTGCTGATCGGCCCGGTCGTAGGTCCTCGCGAGCCGGATGTTCTCGATGCCTCCCTCCAGGTCGCCGGACCGGTCGAGCGCCACCGCGAGCCCCCAGAGCGTGGTCACGCCGTAACGGACCATATCGAGCGACCCGAGGGTCGAGAGCGAGGCGCGGTACCCCTCGACCGCCGACGTGATGTCGCCGAGGGCCATGTAGGCCTCGGCCTGGTTGGCCAGCAGCAGCGCCCGCGAGACCGCGTGCGGCTCGAGCACCAGCGCCTCGTCGTACGCCTCGATCTCGTCCGTGTACCTGCCGAGCCGCGCGTAGCAGACCGCCAGCGCGTGCCACGCGTCGGCCCGGAAAGGCGCCGGAGGCTGGAGCCGCAGGAGCCCCTCGAGCGTCGCGACGGCGCCCTGCACGTCGCCGAGGTGCTCCAGGATGTCGGCGTAGCGCAGCCGCACCGAAGGGGTGCGCGACGTCGCCGCGCCGGCGCGCTCGTACAGGGCGCGCGCCTCGCGCAGCCAGAGCGGGCCGATCTCCTCGACCCGCTCCAGGAGCGGCGAGCGCCGGAGCTGGTCGTACCGCGCGAGGAGCGCGTCTGCCTGGGAGATGAGCTCCTCTCGCTCGCCGGCCGCCGGATCGAGCGCGCGGGACCAGACGGTCGGCGCTGCGTGGAGGGGCCCCGCCGCGAGCGCGAACGCAAGGAGCGCCGCGACGCCCGGCAGGCGCGAGCGCCACGGCAGGGGCGACCGCCGGGGCGGGAGCGATGACCGCGTCACCGCGCTCCTCCCGCGCTTGGCCGCGGCGCCGCGCTCCGCTCCTGCGGGGCGCGCGGGCGCGCGGGCGCGCGCGCCCCGCCGCCGGCGCCTCGCCGGAGCGCGTCGAGGCGCGCGCGCGCCGCCGGGGCCCATGGCCCCTGGCCGCCGGCGCCCGACAGGTACGCCTCCCAGCGCGCGATCGCGGCCGCCGTCATGGCCCGCTCCAGCGCGAGCGCCTCGAGGGCGAGCCTGTCCTCCGGGACCGCGAGGTACTCGACGGTGCGCAGGCGCGCCGCCGCGCTGGCGAGGTCGTCCGCGGTCCGCTCGCGCGCGGCCGCGCCGGCGCTCCGGTCTTCCGCGCGGCCGCGCGGACCCTCCCCGCGCGGGCGCGCGGCCTCCAGCGCGGTCGCGTCGCCTTCGAGCGCGGCGTCCGCCTGGGCCTTGTCGCCGGCGCGGTCCAGCGCGAGCGCGAGCGACAGCGTGACGTCGCGGGCGAGCTGCGTCTGCGCGCGCAGGCGCGCCTCGCGCAGGTAGGCGATCGCCTCGTCGAGGTCCCCGCGGGCGGCCGCCTCTCCGTGCGCGCCGGCGGGCGGCCTCGCGCTCGCGTCGGCGACGGACGCCGCGCCCGCGGTGGCCATCGACAGGTGCGCCGCCTCGAGCAGCACGAGCGCGCGCTGGTCCGCGGTCCCGAGCAGATCGATCCGCGGGACGAGCGCGCGGTAGATCGCGATCGCCTCGCCGCGCTTGCCGGTGCGGGCGAGCGAGCGCGCGAGGTCGTGCATCGTCTGCGGATCCTCGACGCTGCGGGGATCGACGCTCCGCGCCCGCTCGAAGGCGCGCGCGGCGTCCTCGGGCGAGCCGAGCGCGAGGGCCGCGCGGGCGAGCAGGACCTGCGGCGCGGCGTGCCCCGGGAGGAGCTGGTCGGCGAGGCGCGCCGACTCGCGCGCCGCCTCGGCGTCGCCGCCGAGCTGCGCCTGGCCGCGCGCGAGCAGGTCGCAGTAGCGCGGGAGCTCAGGCGCCCGCGCGCGCTCCCAGACCGTGGGCCCCCGCGCGATGGCCCGGCCGGATCGCGCCGAGCACTCGGGCGGACGCCCCGCGGCCGCCGCGGCGGCGACCAGATCGCCAGCCTGTCCGGCGTGCGCGGCGAGCGGGAGGACGAGCAGGGCCGTGAGCAGAAGCGGGCCGAGGTGCACGGCGAGAGTGTACCAGGGAGGCGCGCTGGAGGCTCACGCCGGGGCCGACGGCGCAGGGCTGCGATCCGGTTGATCGGGTGGGCGTTGGTCCGTTATGGTGCCCGAGGTGACAGCGTCGACGGGGGGCGTTCGCGGGTCGTGTTTCGCTGGACTCCGCAGCCTTGGAGCCTGAGGAGGATCGACATCATGGGCGAGGTGATTCGCAAGGATGCGCCAGCGGACGACATCATCGGTGACGTGCGCGCGACGCTCCACAGCGCTTCCGCGAAGGGCGGGCCCCTCCGGGAGCTCGCCGAGCAGCGGCTCGTGCCCGTGCTGACGCTCTTCGACGGGGTGGAGGCCCAGCGCAACGCCGCGCGCTCCGAGGCGGAGCCGCTGCTCGCCAAGGTCGAGGCGGAGTCCGCGCGCGCCGACGACGCGCTCGGCAAGGTCGCCGACGACGTCTGGAACGCCGTGGGGCGCCCCTCCGCGGATCCTGCGCTGTCGATCCTGTTCCCGGGCGGCGTGGCCTACTTCGCCGACGACGAGGACGGCGATCTCACGGGGCAGCCGGATCGGCTGGAGGTGCTCGCGCAGCTGCTCGGCTCGGGGATCCACCCGAAGCTCAGCCTGGACAAGGCGCAGGCCGCGGCGGCCGAGGTGAAGTCGGCGGCGGCGGCGGTGCGCTCGACGGTCGAGGCGACCCGGCTGCCGCTGGAGCGGCTGAGCGTGCTCGACCGCATCCGCGCCTCGGTGGCGAAGAGCGCGCACATCGAGCTGGTGCACCTGAAGCGTCTCTACAGGGCGGCTGGCTTCAGCGAGGCGGAGATCCACGCGGTCATCCCGGATCGCGGCCGGGCACGGCGCCGCCTGTAGCGCGCCGCGCCCCTCGGCTCACGGGCGGGGGTACGGGCTGGGCGCGCCGAAGCCAGACGCCGCGCTGCGGCCGTAAACCCCGTAGTAGGGGGAGACGGCGGGCGAGTAGGGCCCGTTGGCGCCGAAGTAGACGGGGCCGTAGGAAGGCCCGTTGTTGGCGAAGCCGCCGCCGTAGTTACCGTAATTGCCGTAGTTACCGTAATTGCCGTAGTCGATGTAGCTGCCGTAGGTGCCGTAATTGCCGAAATAGGGGACGCCAGGCGGATAGCCGCCCTCCGGAATGTACGGGCTGCCGATGAGCGCGAGGAGCGACGTGGCGAACGAGAGGTTCCGCTTCGTGGCGCTCAGGACCTCCGGGACGAGGTGAGAGAGCCCCGGGTGCAGCTCGGGCCCCACGATGGCCATCTGCTCCTGGAGATGGGCGAGGAACTCCCGGTGTCGATAGATCTGAACATTGACGAACGTCCAGTCGAAGCTGGGCCCCGCGAGCCCCGTGAGCTGCTGCTGATCCGCCGCGCCCTGCTCGATCAGCGCCAGGCTGATCTCGTTGTCCACCGGCGCCATGCCCATCTGCGTGAGCGCGAGCGCGAGCTGCTGGCTCGCGGCGGTGTGATGATCGAACAGCGTCTGGGCGAGCTCCAAGACGTGCGCGTCCGACGCCTTGGCTCGGGCCATCTGCGCGTCGCTGAGCTCGAGCGCGTTGAAGGCGGCGAGCACCGCGGCGAGCTGCGGCATGGTGAGCGAGAAGGCCTGTGAGGTGGACTCGACCGCCTCCTCCGAGCTGTCCTCGTCCGCCGCCACCAGAACACCGTCTCCCGCCGCGACGGAGCAAGCGCTGGTCCCCGCGAGCGCGAGGGCTGCCATCCATGCAAAACGAAGAGAGTCGACTCGAATGTTCATAATTCCCCCATGTCATTGACGGAAGCGGGGCCGGCGCTGGAGCGCTCGGCGGTGATGCCTGGCCCGCCCCGTCACGTATCTTGAACTGTTGTTGGGAGACGCAAGCCGCGAGAACATCAAATAGGCAATTCTCACCAGCGCGCAGGATCGGCTGAATCGTCCGTGCCGCGCGACGGACCGGCGCAGAGATGCCACCTCTCGACGTCGATGAACGGACGCGGGCACCTGCCCGGGCGGCGGCGCTGGAATCCCTGCGCGAGGGCGGGCGGGGGCCGGGAGCGGCGCTGTCGGAGGATCAGCGTGGTGCCATGTCCGGGCTCGACGGAGAGCGCAGGACGGAGTTTGCCGCTTTGCTGGAGGATGGGCCCGGAGTCGGGCTCTCGGTCTCCGTCACCTGGCACCGTCACCTGGCCGCCCGGGCGGGAGAAGGACGTCAGTCGGAGATACTGGCCGGTTTGCGGGCCAGGACGCCGACGGTGCCATAGTAGACACCCCACGCCGACGGATCGGCCGCGAACCGGGCGTAGCCGGCGAGATCTTCCGCGCTGACCCGCCCTGTCGCGAGGTGCCTGTGCTGGAGCTGGGTGGCTGAGAGGCTCATGATCTCGGACAGCGGGTGACCGCCCGGGCACAGCGGCACCTCGTTCTCGACGGCCTCGATGGCGAGCCCTCGCGACGTCAGGATCGCGGGAAGGCGCAGGCCGAGGCCGGGGTCCTTGCCGTCGGCCTCGAACATCGCGAGGATCGACCGATTGACCCGATCGAAAGCCTCGATATCCGGACCGGAGGCGCCCCTCGCCGCGGTGAAGTCCGGCTCCTCGAGCACCAGGTGGCCGCCGGGCTTCAGCGCTGCGAGCATGGCGTCGAGGAGATGCTGGAAATCCGCGTTGTGGACGAGCACGTAGCGGGCGTGCACCAGATCGAAGCGCGCCGCGTGGAAATTGAGCTGGCGGATGTCGCCCTCGATGATCCGGACGCCCGGCGGCGGAGAAGCGTCCATGAACCCGACATCGAGGTCGACCGCGACCACCTCGCCCTCGAGGCCCACGCGCTCTGCCATCCAGCAGGCGATCGACCCGGCGCCGGCCCCGACCTCGAGGCAGCTCCAGCCGGGCCCCATCCCGGACGCCTTGAGAAGGCGCCGGCTGCCGGGGTCGAAGAAGCCCTCGATCCGCCGCAGGCGCTCCAGCTCTCGCGCACGCTCCGAACCCGCAAACACGTAGCTGTTCTCGGCCATAGGAATGGACAGAATAGTCGATCCCCTGGAGGAAAAGCGAACTTCTCCCTGCTGACTTCGCCCGACCTTCTTCCAGCGGCATCGATCTGTCGAGCGGCGCACAGCGGGTGAGCTGTTCGGCCCGGGCTGTAAAGCGTGCTTGTGCCGACGATATGTCCAGACGCCTTCGAGGGAGCGCGCCGTCACCGCCGCGCGTCTACGCGAGCAGCCTTGGGCGGAGCCACAAGAGGCCTAGCGCGGCGGGCGCGAGGGCCGCGAGCCCGAGGACCGCGGCGCGCAGGAGGCGCCTGTTCCCGCGCGGCTTCTGCTTCCATCCGCCGGTCACGGTGGTTCCTTCCGGCAGGGGCGCGAACAGGTTGCCGTTCGTCGCGTAGGCGGTCCGGTCGTTCAGGAGATGCAGCCTGTCGACGCTCCGCGCGAGCAGGCGTTCGGCGAGGCCCGGCGCGAGGAGAGACAGCAAGGCGAGCTGTGGGCCCGCGCTGCCCACGAAGATCTCTCGCCGAGGCTTCCGTGCCAGGCGAACGATGGCGCGCGCCACGCGTTCAGGTGAGACGATCGGGGGCATGGCCCTGGGCGTGCGCCCCGCGTAGTTGCCTGCGTGCTGAAAGAGCGGGGTGTCGACCGTCGCCGGCAGGACGGTGGAGACATGGATGTCGCGGGCCCGCAGCAGCCTGAGCTCCTGCCTCAGGCTCTGGGAGAGCCCGCGAATCGCGTGCTTCGAGGCGACGTAGGCGCTGACATAGGGCTCGGGGAGCCTGGCCGCCATCGAGGCGACGTTGATGAGCACTCCGCTGCCCTGCCGCCGGAACTGGGCCAGCGCGGCCCGGGCGCCGTGGATGGTGCCGAACAGGTTGGTCTCGATGACGCGCCGGTAAGGCTCGGAGGGCGTCTGTTCGAACAGCCCGAAGAGCGTCACCGCCGCGTTGTTGACCCACACGTCGATCCGGCCAAAGGCCTCCGTGGCGCGCCGCGCGACCTCCATGACGGCCGCCTCGTTCGTGACGTCGGCGGGCACGACGAGGGCCTTGCCGCCGGCCTGCTCGCACGCGGTGGCGAGCTCGCGCAGCGGCTGCTCTCGCCTGGCCGCCAGCGTCACGGCGGCTCCGCGCCTGGCGAACTCCAGCGCTGTCGCACGGCCGATGCCGCTCGAGGCGCCCGTGATCACGACGACTGGTTCCATGAACTTCTCGCGCATGCCTCACCCCTCCGACGTGCGCCGCGCTGCGAGCGGCCGCGCGCGGGCGCGGCGTGCTCCGCGGTCACAGGTGGTCCTTTCGCCATGCAATCGCCGGGCGAGCCGCGCGAGGGCGGTTTGCGCGCCGCGTGTGGCGCGTGTGGATCGATTCGCTCGCTCCGTGACCGGCTGAGCGCCTGTCGTCGAGCGCGCGCCGGCCGGCGTCAGGCGTTGTTCGTGTCCTGAGGGGTTAACGGCCTTCGATCGGGCGCGGCCCGATGCGCCGTTCCGGCGTCGTCTCGATCCCGAGGGCCGGATCCGGCCCCAGCATGTCGAGCGCGGGACGCTACGCCGCCAGGCTCCGGAGGCGGCCTTCGCGCGCACGGGCGCGTCCGCATCGCCGGCGGCTCGGCACGAGCCGCAAACGCAAACGACCTGGGAGACACATCATGCGAAGCATGTTTCTGGTAGTCCTGACCGCGCTGCCGCTCATGGCCTGTGGGGGCAATCGAGGCGGAGAGGCGGCCTCGCCGGCGCCCGCACCGACCGGAGAGACCCCCGGCGCGCCTGGAGCCCCAGGAGCGCCCGAGAGCGGAACGCCCGGCGCGGGTACGATGCCTGGACCTGGAGGAGAGCTGGGAGAGCCGGGCGCAGGCGCCCAGGGCGAGCCAGGCACCCAGGGCGGCACGCAGGAGTGGGGCAGCGGCACCCAGCGCAAACCGGGCAGCGGCACGGGCGGCACGCCGGGCGGCACGCCGGGCACTGGCGGTACGCCGGGCGGCACGCCGGGCGGCACGCCGGGCACCGGCGGTACGCCGGGCGGCGGGACCGGCGGTACGCCGGGCGGCGGGTCTCTTGCGCCGCCGAGCGGCGGAACCGGCGCGCCGGGCGGGACCACCACGCCGGGCGGCGGCAGCGGCCAGCGGGGCGGCACGCCCGGCGGCGGTGGCAAGAACGGCGGCTCGGGCCAGTAATTATCGAAGCTGCACGTCCGGACGACCGTCCCGCTGGACGAGACGGCGGCTCATCGCCCGCTGCGGTGAGCCGAGGTGCCGCCGCTCACGCGAACGCGTTGCGCCGGACGATGGTCGCCTCGCGGTCCGCGCCGACCGAGACGACGTCGACCGGCACGCCGGTCTCCTTCTCGACCATCTCCACGTAGTGCCGCGCCGCCGCGGGCAGCTCGGTCATGGAGCGGGCGGCGTCGATCGGCTCGCTCCACTCGGCCACCGTCTCGAGCACCGGCTTGGCCGTCGCGATGTCGTCGATCGGGAACTCCCGCGTGCGGCCCGACGGCGTGTCGTAGGCGACGCACACCTTGAGCTCCGGCATGCCGGTCAGCACGTCGAGCTTGGTGAGCGCGATCCCGTCGAGGCCGTTCACCCGCGCCGCGTAGCGCAGCGCCGGCAGATCCAGCCACCCGGTCCGCCGCGGCCGGCCCGTCACCGAGCCGTACTCGCCGCCCACCGAGCGGAGCCGCTCGCCGAGCGGGCCGTCGAGCTCGGTCGGGAACGGCCCCTCGCCCACGCGCGTGCAGTACGCCTTCGCCAGGCCGAGCACGCGGCGGATGCGCGTCGGGCCGACCCCGGCGCCGACGCACGCGCCCCCCGCGATCGCCGACGACGACGTCACGAACGGGAACGTGCCGTGATCGATGTCGAGCAACGTCCCCTGCGCCCCCTCGAGGAGCACGCGCTCGCCGCGGCGGAGCGCGCCGTCGATGAGCTGCGACGTGTCGGCGAGCAGCGGCGTGATGCGCTTCGCCAGCGGCGTGAGCTCGTCGAGGATCGCGTCGAGCGACGGCGGCTCGCCGCCCAGCGCGCGCAGCGTCGGCGTCCACGCCTCGAGCGAGCGCGACACCAGCTGCGCGAGCCGCTTCATGTCGCGCAGATCGCCGAGCCGCGCCCCGCGCCGCGACGCCTTGTCCTCGTAGCAGGGGCCGATGCCGCGCTTGGTCGTCCCGAGCCGCACGCCGTCCGCCGCCGCCGCCTCGCGGAGCGAGTCGACGAGCGGGTGGAACGGCAAGATCAGGTGCGCGCGATCCGACACGAACAGCCGCCCCTGCGTCGAGCAGCCCCGCGCCTCCACCGCGTCGATCTCGGAGACGAGCACCCCGGGATCGACCACCATGCCCTGCGCCATCACGCAGCGGGCGTTCGAGCGGAGGATGCCGCTCGGGATGAGCCGAACGATGAGCTTCTCCCCGCCCACCACCAGCGTGTGGCCGGCGTTGGGCCCGCCGGCGTAGCGCACCACGAGGTCGGCGCTCTCCGTATAAAGGTCGACGACCTTGCCCTTGCCCTCGTCGCCCCACTGTGCGCCGACGATCACGATCGCGGTCATTCCGAAGCTCCTCTTGGATCACGTGGCCCGGCCTCGGCCCGCTCGTCACTCCGAGCGGCTCCGTCCGGGTCCAGGTTCGCCTTTACCCCAGGCTCGCTTGCCGAGCGAGCGTCTACTTGCCGCCCGGACGTCCTGCCCCCGTCTTCAGCACGATCGCCTGGGCCGCCGCGGCGTCGTCGAGGGCCGCCGGAACGGCGCTCGCGCTCGTCGCGGCCTCGCCGCCGCCGGATGTCGCCTCGACCACAAGCGCCCCGTCCCGCTCCCGCACCAGGTGAGAGAACCGCCAGGAAAGCGCGTACCCCTCCGGATCCTGGTCCGGCGCGTGCGTCACGGCCGGGAGGCCCAGCCCCCGCAGCGCCGCCGCGAGCGACGCGGCGCGCTCAGGCCGCACAGCGACGAGCACCCGCAGCGCCGGCTCGTCCGCCGCGCCCGCGACGTCGCGCGCCCAGGCAATCGCGTCGAGGTTCAGCGCGAAGCCGACGGCCGGCATCGGCAGGCCGAAGCGGGACAGCAGCATGTCGTAGCGCCCGCCCGCCGCGATCGCCTCCCCGGGGCCATCGGCCAGCACGTGGAAAATTGCACCCGTATAGTACGCCAGACCGCGGAGCTCGCCGAGGTCGACCCGGAGCGCCGGGCCGAGCTCGGGGCTTGCCCTCGCCGCGTCCCAGAGCGCGCGGAGCTCGGCGAGCGGCGCCTCGGCGGGCGTGCCGGTGAGCAGGCGCGTGGCGCGGTCGAAGACCGCGGCGCCGTCCGGGTCAGCCGCGCCGCCGCCCGCGAGGTCCGGCAGCGCGGCGATGGCCGCGACGATGCGGCGCGGGACGTCGGCGGCCTTCGGGCTCGCGAGCACCGCGGCGAGGCGGGAGGCGTCCTTCAGCTCGATCACCTCCGAGAGCTCGTACGCGAGCGCCGCCGGGACGGCGTCGAGCAGCGCGCGCGCGATCATCCCGTGGCCGAGGTCCACAACGAAGTGATCGAGGCCAGCCTCCCGCACCGCGGAGGCGGCGAGGCGGAGGATCTCGAGGTCGCCCGCGAGCGTGCCGACGCCGTAGAGCTCGACGCCGGCCTGCGGGATCTGCCGATCGCGCCGCGCCCGCCCCTGGCGGCGGCGGAGGACCGTGCCCTCGTAGCAGAGGCGGATGGGGCGGGGCGCGTCCGCGAGCCGCGTGGCCACGAGCCGCGCGATCTGCGGGGTCATGTCCGGGCGGAGCGCCGCCACCTCGCCCGACTCGGGCTCGATGAAGCGCAGCACGTCCGCGGCGTCGAGCGTGCCGAGCCCGCGCTCGAGCACCTCGGCGAACTCGAACGCGGGCAGCGAGACCGGCTGGTAGCCGTACAGAACGAAGTGATCGAGCACACGCTTGGCGAGGGCGCGCCGGCGCCGCGCCTCCTCGGGGAGGAGATCGCGCATACCGGCGGGCAGCGGGTGCCCGTACTCGCGCTGCGGTGCGGAGACGGACGGCGCTGGCCGCTCCACCCCGGGCGTCGGAACTTGGCTGTTTCGCCCTCGGGGGGCTTCCCATCGCGGAGCGTCGCTGGACATCGTGGCCCCGCTTATACCGGCTGAGCACGCGGTGCGCACGCGGCGCGCACGTCCGTTGAGCTTGCCGTGGCAAGGCCTTTGCTGATCGGTGCGCACCACCGGGCCCGTGGGCCGGAAGCGCACGCGGCGCCCTCGACGGAGAGATGGCTCATGGCTCTGACCGCCGTTCCGACCGATGTACCGAGCGCCAGCACGAGGCCTGAGACTCCTCTGGCGCCCAGCGGTCTCACCCCGCCCGGCGTGGTCGGGTCGCGCCCCTCGCCCCGCGCCGCGAGCGCGGGCCCGTTAGCCGAGGTCATCTGCCGGGCGAAGGACGGCGATCGGGAGTCGCTCGACGAGCTCACGCGGCTCATCCGCCCGCACGTGGAGCGGCAGCTCGCGCGCTACCCCGTGTCCGACGAGGATCGGCTCGACCTCGTGCAGTCGACGCTGCTGCAGGTGGTGCGGACGATCCGCTCGTTCCGCGGCGACTCGAGCTTCACGACGTGGCTCTTCCGCGTGACGGCGAACGAGGCGCTCATGCTGATGCGGTCGCAGCGGCGGCAGCGCGCGCGCATCGTCGAGGGGCTCGACTTCGAGGAGCTCGGCCTCTTGCCGACGATGCGCAGCACGATCGGCGAGGACGACGCCGCGTCCGCGGCGGAGCGGGAGGCGTACGTCCGCGAGGCGCTCTGCGAGCTGCCGGAGGATTACCGCGACGTGGTGCTCGCGCACTACCACGAGGACCTCGGCCTCCAGGAGATCGCGCAGAAGCTCGCCGTGAGCGAGAGCGCCGTCCGCTCGCGGCTCCACCGGGCGCGCGTGCGCCTGCGCGCGATCCTCAACGCGACAGCGTTCGGGCGCGAGATCGCCGAGGGCGTCGCGGCCTGAGGGGCGCGCAGGCGGCGACGTCCTGCGCGTGCGGGGAGGGAGGCTGGCCGCGCGTGCAGGCCGGCCGCGCGCGCAGATCCGACGCGCGCGGGTGTGCAGCTAACGAACGGTGGAGAGCCTGACCGTCGCGTCGCGCCAGCGGCGGAGGACGTCCCAGAGCTCTCCCATGGTACGGAGGAGCACGTCGGGGTGGGCGTCGAGGAGCTCGTCTTGCGATGCGAAGCCGCCGAGGACGGCGATCGACCGCGCGCCTGCGCGGCGAGCGCACTCGATGTCCTGGGGGCCGTCGCCGACCATCACCATCTTGTGCGGCTGGACGCCGACGCGCGCCGCGAGGTGGAGCAGCGGCGCCGGATCCGGCTTCTTGGCGGCGACGTCGCCGCCCGCGACCACCGCGCGGAAGCGCGCGCCGACCCCGAGCGCAGCGAGCACCGCGTCGGTGGTCGAGCGCGGCTTGTTCGTGCAGACGCAGAGCGCGAGATCGCCGAGGTCCGAGAGCCTCTCGAGCATCTCCTGCGCGCCGGGCATCCAGCGGGTGAAGTCGAGCGGGTGCCGCGCGTAGTAGTCGAGGAAGTGGCGGAGGACGTCCTCGACGCTCTCGGATGTCTCGGGGAGCCTGGCCGCGCGCGCACACAGCGCGCGCGCGCCGTCGCCCACGTACCGGACGATCACCTGCCCTGGCAGCGGGGCCCGGCCCGTCGCCACCAGCGCATGGTTCACCGCCGCAACGATGTCGCCCCGACTGTCGATCAACGTACCGTCCAGGTCGAACACGACCACCGTGGGAGTGAGCATCGCCAGAGAGCCTACGCTGGCGCCCTCGCTGACGGAAGGTACGGCGAGCACCCTGATGTCGTAGAAACTGGACTCTGTGTCCATTAATTTCGACTCCATGTATCAAATAATTGACATTGGTTCGCCGGTCAGTTACCTGGTTCGAGGTGTCAGCGATCCCTCCAGGGATCGCTGACACCTCGAACCAGCGCGGCCGCGGAGCGGGCGCCGGGGCGCGGAGCGGGGCGAAACCGCGAGGAAACAGAGCCGTGGCCGCGCGCGTGAAGCGGCGCAGACGTCCGGCCATCCGCGGCCGGATGTGTGGCAGGCGGAGCTCGCCTCCTGCGGATGGGGAAGGACGCGCTGCCTCGGAGGGCGAGATGACGTTCAAGGAATGGAACGCCGCATGGGCAAGGGGCAACCTCGGATCACGAACGTCATCCGCACGCTGAGGTTTCAGGCGGGCGAGATGACACAGGCGGAGCTGGCCGAGAAGGTCGGCGTCACCCGTCAAACCATCGTCGCCATCGAGCAGGGCCGTTACTCGCCCTCCCTCGAGGTCGCCTTCCGCATCGCGGCGGCCTTCGGCGCGCCGCTCGAGCACGTCTTTCAGTGGAAAGGTGACGCGTCGGGCGAGCGGGGTTGAGAACAACGGTGCTTGCCCGTGTCGAACAAGGGCACAAGAAAGGAAGCGTCGTCGTGACCGCGAGCGCCGGCGACGACGAAGGCGCTGCGCGCGCGGTCGTGCTCGATGCGTGAGGCGACGCGGATGCAGTACGGGGAGCCCACGCCCAGCGCGCTTGTGCGCGTCGACGTGCAATAAGGACCGCAATTTCCGCTGGTGCGGCGTTCATGCTTGTTCGAACGCTCGGCGCAGCTCATCCACGAAGTGCCCGCGGTCACCAGATGCTGCTGCTCCGTGCTGGCTTGTCGATTTTGTGATCGAGTTGTCTCGATCCGGAGATTGCACAAGGCGTGAGCCGTGGTGAAGCGCTGACCCTGATGCAGCTCCCCGCCGCAGTTCCGCCCGACAGCCGGGCGGCGGCCGGGCGCCTCACCGGGCTCGTGATGGAGCATTCGGCGTTCGTCTGGCGCTCGCTGGTGCGGCTCGGCGTGCCGCGCGCCGACGCGGAGGACGCGGCGCAGCAGGTCTTCCTCGTGGCGGCCCGGCGGCTCGGGGACATCGAATCGGGCCGGGAGGCCGCGTTCCTGTTCAGCACGGCGCTGCGGATCGCCTCGCGCGCGCGGAGAACCCAGCAGCGGCGCCGGGAGGTGCTGGAGGAAGCGCCCTGCGAGCGCGTCGACCCGGCGCCGGACCCCGAGGAGATGATGGATCGCGCTCGCGCCCGCGCGACGCTCGATGCCATCCTCGACACGATGCCCCTCGAGCAGCGCGCTGTCTTCGTGCTGTTCGAGCTGGAGCAGATGACGACGGCGAACATCGCGGCGCTGCTCGATCTTCCGGCAGGCACGGTCGCGTCTCGCCTCCGCCGGGCGCGCGAGCACTTCCAGGCCGCCGTGAGGCGGATAGAGGCGCGGGCCCATTTCCGAGGTGAATCGCCATGACCGATCCCGAGCGCCTTCTGGACCAGAAGGGGAGTGCTCTGCGAACGACGCTCCTCCGCGCGGCGCTCGACGAGAGTCCGCCGAGCGGCTTGACCCGGCGAATGCTCGTCGCGGTCGGCGTCGGCGCCGCCGTGGCGGGGACGGGGGGCGCGGCCGTGGCGGGGACGGGGAGCGCGGGCGTGGCAGGGGGCGCGGCCGCGGCAGGGGGCGCGGTCGTGGCAGGGGGCGCGACCGCGGGGACGGGGGGCGCGGTCGCGGCAGGGGGCGCGGCCGCGGGGACGGGGGGCGCGGCCGCGGGGACGGGGGGCGCGGCCGCGGGGACGGGGGGCGCGGTCGTGGCAGGGGGCGCGACCGCGGGGGCGGGGGGCGCGGCCGCGGCGGGGGCGAGCGTCGCGCTGAAAGTGGCGGGCGTGGCGGGCGGGAGCGGGATCTTGAGCGCGCTCGGGATCGGGGCGCTCGCGGGGGTCCTCACGCTTGGGGTCGCCGAATGGACGCACGTCGACGCGCCGATGCCCGCGAGGCGCGCTCAGGAGGCGTCCAGCGCGCCGGCTGCGCTCGCCGCGCCGCGCGCACCTGGCGCGGCCGAGGCGGAGCTGCACGAGCGCGTCTCGGAGGAGCGAACGGACGACGCTCCGCTCATGGCCGCGCCCGCCGCAACGGCTCCTGCCGCCACGGCGGCGATCAGCCCGCGCGCACGCGAAAGGAACGCGCCGACGCTGGCCTCCGAGCTGGCGCTGCTCGACACCGCGCGGCGCGCGCTGCGACGCGGTGATCCGGCGGCCGCCCTCGCGCTCCTGGCTCGCCACGCGCGCGAGTTCCCGAGCGCTCAGCTCTCCGACGAGGCCGCCGCGATCCGCGTCGAGGCGCTGGCGAGCAAGGGGGATCGCGCGGGCGCACACGCGGCGGCGCGGCGCTTCCTCGAGGCACACCCGGGCAGCCCTCACGCCGATCGCGTCGAGTCGGCCGCCGGGCTCGACACGAGCAAAGGTGCCGTGCAGCGGAGGAACGGACCTGCAGATTGATACGAAAAGAGGCATCGCCATGGCGCGGCGGAAGACCGCGGCCACGTGCGACCAGGCGTCACCCAGGGCTCGCGGTGGGGTGGTCCTCAGCGCTGGCGTTCTGCGCCCATGAGGGCACCCGACCTTGGTTGGTCCCCTACCGCGGGTTCACGATCGAAATCTGGAACCACTCGCCCACCTTGCCGGAATACTGGGATATGCCTCCGACGACACCGGGCCCGCACAGGTTTCCTTCGGCGCCGCTCGTATCCCGCGGTCCCATGACGTTCCACACCGAGGAGCTGCAGTCCGCTGCGGTCTCGGTCAGATGGAAGTGCGCCAGGCCGCTGCCCGCGCTCCAGTACAAGAAGTTATATTGCGGGTAACACGAAGCCCCGAAGCAGTCTACGCAGCCAGCTGACCACTGCATGATGTCCTCTGCCCCATCCACGACCTCTTCCTTGGTCGTGAAGTAATAGGTCATCTCGCTGATCTGCTCTTGGCTGAAGCCCACGCTCGCGAGGCTCCACCGCGACGTCCCGCAGTCTGCACATTCTCTGCATTCCAGCACGATGTCGTCCGCGTCTGTCGCATCCGCGAGCACGACAGCAGGCCACATGGCGGGGATGTCATCGCCGAGCGTGTCGGTGAACTGCGCCGCGATGCTCGGCGGCGCGCAGAGGGGCAGCCCCTGACACTCCGGATCGGCGCAATCCGCGAGCCCGTCCTCATCGTCATCGTAGCCGTTGCCGCAGGCCGCGTCGGTGTCCTCGCGCGGGGCCGCCGTGTCGTCGACGCCGATGACGATGTCGATGCTCCCCTGGCCGACGGAGACGATGTCGTCGTCGGCGCGGAACTGGAACACGACCGTCGATGTCGTGCCTTCGTCGATGAGGACCTGCAGCGGATTCGGCGACGTCAGGACCGCCTGAACGGGCTGGTAACCGGCGCCGGTCCACCGCTCGAGGACCCAGGAGGGCTCGAGGTAGACGTCATAGTGGCCGACCGGAAGCACCTCCGTGATCACGGGCGTCTCGGTCGAGCCATCGACGCGCCGGTTCGTCGGACCGTGGATGCTGAACCAGGCGTTCGACAGGCGGTACGTCGCGCCCGTGACGCTGGTCCCGACGAGGGCGAGGCTGATCGAGCCGACCTCCGACGCCTGCTCGACGCCGTCCGGCGCCTCCGCTCCACAACCCACCTGCATCGCAAGAGCCGCGAGGACGGAACATGCGAAGAACTGGCGCAAATATCTCATGATGACTTCATATCAGAGACCCTCGCGCAGGAGAAGTGAGATCGTCGGACGGCCGATCACGACCGATCACGACCGATCACGACCGATCACGACCGATCACGACCGATTACGACACGCGCCTCGCGAGGATCACGGCATCGACGCCTGTCCCCGTGACCGTGCGCGGCCGCTCCGCGGCCACCGCGAGCTCCTATCCAGCGAGCGGATCCGGCAGCTCGATGCTGGCGACGAGCAGCTGCTCTGGAGTCAGCGCTTCATGCGCTGTGCAGATCACCTGTGTGTCGGGACGATCTTCCGGATCGTTCCGTCGTCGTTGTAGTAGGCGCGATCGACGCACGTGGATCGCCGATAGCTACCGCCGGTCGGCAGCGCGGCGTTGTGGTACGTGAGGTAGCTGGCCCCTTTGAACTCGAAGAGCGACTGGTGAATGGTGCTGCTGTTCGGCACCGGATCCAGGATGACGCCTCGATGCTGCCACGGCCCCTCCGGTGACGTGCTGGTCGCGTAGGAGATGCTCTCCGGGAACCCCGAAGCGTAGGTCAAGTAATAGAGGCCGCCGTGCCTGGACAGATAAGGCGCCTCGGTGTAGCTGGGGATGTTCTTGAGCACGTGGATCTGGACGCTGCTGATGCTGCGGTTCTGCATCTTCCCGCTGCCGTCGGTCGTGTAGGTCTCACCCTTCAGGTGGATCATGTCGTCCTCGAGCTCGACCCAGTACAAGACCCCATTCCCCCAGTACATGTAGGCCCGGCCGTCGTCGTCGACGAGCACCGTCGGATCGAGGTTTCGCCACGAATGGTCCGCCGTGCCGTCGGTGTCGGCCAGGAAGATGAGCGGGATCCCCCGTGCGTCCTTGAACGGCCCTTCCGGCTTGTCCGCGACCGCGACACCGATCGAGATCCCGTAGCCGGACTGGCCGCCCTCCACCGGCGCGTAGAAGTAGAACTTCGGGTTGCCGTCCTCGTCGTCGCGTTCGACCACCTGACCCGCATTGGCGTTGCCCGTCGAGTCGCCGCCGCGAGCCCAGGAGAACACATTGTAGCGCATCACCGCGCCCTTGTTCTCCCAGTGGATCATGTCGGACGATGTCCAGAGCCGCCAGTCGAACATGCGGTAGCCCTCTGCACCCTCGGCCTGCTCGTCATGGCCGGTATAGAGGTAGACCTTGTTGTTCCAGGCCATGGCCGCGCCGTCCGCTGTAAAGACGTAGTCTCCGGGGCCGCTGGTCGGATCTGGCGCATCGTACTTGATGATGGGATTGTCGAACTCTGTCGGGGGCGGCGTGCTGCCTGCGCCGCCCCCGCCGTTTTCCGCGCCGCCGCTGCCGCCTGCGCCGCCGCTGCCGCCTGCGCCGCCGCTGCCCGTCGCGCCGCCGCTGCCCACCGTGCCACTGCTGACGCCCTCACCGCCGCTGCCGCCTGCGCCGCTGCTGCTCGAGCTATTGCTGGAACTCGATGACGACGTTCCTGGGCCAGAGGCCGCCGTGTCCGGCTTCGCCTCACCACCGTCGCAGGCCCCGAGCCATGCCGAAAGTAGAAGACCAGCAATCCGCTTCGAACGAGCGTAGTCCATGTCGAGCACCTCCTCATCAGCCTATCGAACACGACGACCATGGCGACGGTGAGCACCACCACGCCAAGCTGCGCCGTTCGGACGTCCAGTACCCGGGCACCGAATGTGAGCGTTCACATTTATAGCGTCAATCGAAAACCGGCGTTCATTGGCCTGCAGCGTCAAGCCGCCGGATCGCGTCAAAATGCGTGCGGCCGATCGCGCTTGACATTCCGAATGTGAACGCTCACATTTGGCTTCATCTTAACCGATTCATTTTAGGGGGCGCGTTCGTGTGCCCGTGTGCCCGTGTGCCCGTGTGCCCGTGTGCCGGCGCGATCGCGGTGGGGGCTGTCGGCTCCACCTTCCGTTGGGATGGCCACCTATCATGATTCACACGCTACAGAAGAGGTCAGGCATGCGTTCGACGAGGATGGGACTACGTTGGCTCGGCTTTCCTTCGTTGGCCGCCGTGCTCGCGGCGTGTTCCGGCGGGGACCTCAACTCACCGGAAGGAAATGACGGCGGCAGCTCCGGTGACACCACCTCCGTGGTGGTGGGCAGCGGCGGCGCAGCCCCAACGCCGGCGGCAGGAGCCACGAGCAGCGGCGCCACGAGCAGCGGGGCCACGAGCAGCAGCGCCACGAGCAGCGGCGCCACGAGCGGCTCGGGTGGAGGCGCCACGACCGGGAGCGGCGGCGCGGGCGGAATCGACCCGGACACGATCACCGCCCCGGAAGGCAAGATCCCGAACATGCCCATGCCGGCGAACAAGATCAACTTGCCGCGCAACAGCTGGCGAGACGGCCTGGTGTCGCCGACGCTCGAGGCGGGCCATCACCAGAACCAGCCGATCGTCATCAACGGATACGTTCAGGGCGCCGGCAACGCCGAGATCGTCTTCTACGACATCGCCGATCCGGCCAACCCGAAGATGCTCTCGCGCATCCAGAGCCCTGGCTTCGATCCCAGGGGAGGGCCCAAGGGCGTCGGCGAGGCGGAGTCGCACCAGACGTCGCTCGGCCGCTATGGCGACAAGTTCTACCAGGTCACCACCTCGGGCACCGGCGTCGATATCTGGGACGTCACCGACGCCCGCGCGCCTCGTCACGTGAGGCTCGTCAAGCTCGACGGCATCAACTACGGGGACTTCACCGACTCCGTCTGGGGCATGTACTGGCAGGGCAGCGTCATCTACGTCGGCGGCACCAACACGGGCCTGCACATCCTGGACGCCGCGGATCCCGAGGACGTGAAGTTCGTCAAGAAGATCCCGATCTCGCAGTTCGGCGGCGTGAGCGCCGGTCCGCTGTGGGCCGTGGGCAATACGCTGGTCATCACGACGCCCAAGGACAACGGCGGCATCGCGACGATGGACATCAGCGATCCGATGAACCCGGTCGCGCTCGACTTCATCACCCCGAGCAAGAGCTACATCTGCGGTCTGTACGGCAAGCACATCTACGTGCAGTCGCCGCTGCGCGTGTGGGACGTGCTGACCGACCCCACCGACATCGGCTCGGCCAATTCACCCATCGCCACGCTGCCCGACTCGGCGTTCAGGGCCATGGGCTACCCCGCCGGGTCCGAGTACATGAGCTTCTCCGACGGCACCCTGTTCCTCGGTCACCTGCGGCCGGACGCCGGCGTCTCCAAGATCGACGTGCGCGACATCCACAAGATGTCGATCAAGAGCCGGGTCTGGGGGCGGCTCGAGTTCACGAACGGCGACGACCAGTTCTCGATCCCGGTCGGCAGCCTGCTGGTGCTGGCCGACGACGAGCTGCCCTACCGCGGCATGGTCATCGCCGCGCACTCGACCGAGCCGGACACCACGCCCCCGGCGGTCGACACGGTGCTGCCGAAGAACGGGGCGACGGGGCTGTCCAGGAAGTCGCGCATCGGCCTCAGCCTCACCGACAACGTCGAGATCGCCACGGTTCACAACGGCAGCTTCATCGTAAGGCCGATGGGCGGGCAGCCGTTGAAGGGGAGCTTCGGCCTGTACATGGGCATCGTCAGCTTCGATCCCGACGAGGACCTGATGCCGAACACGACCTACGAGATCGTCCTGCCGAAGGACGGCATGAAGGATCTCGTCGGCAACGGCATCGCGGCTGAGTTCAAGTCGACGTTCACGACCGGTCCCTGAGCCATGCGCTCGCTCCCGAAGCTCCTCGGCCTGCTCGGAGGCATCTGCGCGGCGGCGGCCTGGCCGGCCGAGGCGCGCGCCGTCACGGCCAGCGTCCCCGTGCGCGCGCCCTCGCTCGCCGGCGAGGCCGTCACGTTCGACCTGACGATCGGCGACGCGGTCGGCCCCGTTCAGGTGCGCTGGGACATGGGAGACGAGACGCGCACCGAGTTCATGGTCGACGACGTGCAGCAGGTCCACACCTACGCCGCTCCCGGCCACTACCCGGTGCTCGTGACGGTGAAAGACGATGTCGGGTTCACCAGCGTCGCCTTCGTGCACACGGCGCACCGGCCGCTCGTCACGGGCAGCGCGGCGGGCTCGACCGACCTCGTGTACGACCCGCCGAACGCGAAGGTCTACACGGCCAACTACGAGAACGACAGCGTGAGCGTGCTCGACGCGAGCGCGCTGACCAAGGTCGCGGAGGTGCCGGTGGCGCGCGGCCCGGTCGGGCTCGCGCTCACGGCGCAAGGCACGCTGTGGGTGCTGCACCGCGATGCGCACTCAGTCTCCATCCTCGACACCGCGTCGCTCTCGGTGGAGCGCGAGATCGCGCTGCCGTACGCGTCGCAACCGATGGGCCTCGCGATCAGCCCGACCGGGGACGCCGCGTACGTGACGCTGATGGCGGTCGGCAAGGTGCTGAAGCTGGACGTGGCGAGCGGCGCCGTCGTGGCCGAGCTTTCGCTCGGCGGTACGCCGCGGGGCGTCTCGGTGTCGCACGACGGCTCGCAGATCTACGTCACGCGCTTCCTCTCCGAGGACAGCCACGGCGAGGTGGCGCGCATCGACGCGGCGACCTTCCAGGTGAGCACGCGCTTCGCGCTCGCCGCGGACACCACGACGGAGGACACGGACCAACAAGGGCGCGGCCTGCCGAACTACCTGTTCTCGGTGGGGCTCTCGCCCGACGGCTCGTTCGCGTGGGTGCCGGGCAAGAAGGACAACATCTTTCGTGGTCCATTTCGCGATGGGCTCGACCTCACCGACGACAACACGGTACGTCCGCTCGTGGCGCTGCTGAACCTCGCGGAGGG
This sequence comes from Sorangium sp. So ce363, assembly GCF_051520435.1. Taxonomy (NCBI): domain Bacteria; kingdom Pseudomonadati; phylum Myxococcota; order Polyangiales; family Polyangiaceae; genus Sorangium; species Sorangium sp. So ce363. The sequence goes on from NZ_CP150333.1 coordinate 12,364,628, forward strand.
CGCTGAGGACGTCGCGCGGCGCATCGATCTGGACGATCGCAACCTGCCGAACCAGGTCGTGTTCACGCCGCTCGGCGACTACGCGTTCATCAGCGTCGCCGGCTCGGCCCTGGTGGAGGTCCGCGACGCCTACACGGGCGAGTTCGTGACCGCGCTGAAAGAGGCGGGCTTCGCGCCGCGCGGCCTGGCGCTGACCGAGACCGACAAGCTGTTCGTGCACGCGTCGCTCAGCCGCACGGTGACGGTCTACGACGTCGCCGACATCGTCAGCTCGCACGACCTCATCACCAAGAAGCTGGCCGAGATCCCGACGGTCGCCGTCGAGAAGCTCGACCCGCAGGTCTTGCGCGGCAAGCAGCTGTTCTTCAACTCGGCCGATATCCGCATGAGCGACCAGGGCTACATCAGCTGCGCGTCGTGCCACTTCGACGGCGCGGAGGACGGGCGAGTCTGGGACTTCGGCAGCGCGGGGGAGGGGCTCCGCAACACCGTCTCGCTGCTGGGGCGGCGCGGCACGGGCCACGGCAACGTCAACTGGAGCGGCAGCTTCGACGAGATCCAGGACTCGGACGACAACATCCGCCACCTGTTCGGCGGGAAGGGCTTCCTGACCGCCGAGCAGCTCGCTGTGGGGACGGTCGGCACGCCGCGCGGAGACAAGAAGGCCGGCCTGAGCCCCGAGCTCGACGCGCTGGCGGCGTTCCTCGGCTCGCTCGACACGTACCGGCCGAGCCCCTTTCGCAACCCCGACGGCTCGCTCACCGAGGACGGCGTCGCGGGTCGCGCCATCTTCAAGCGCCTGGGTTGCGGCTTCTGCCACACGGGTCCCGACGGGACCGACAGCGCGGGCGGCAAGCTGCACGACGTCGGCACCGTGAAGGCGTCGTCTGGTATGCGCGCGGGTGAGCCGCTGTTCGGCATCGACACGCCGACCTTGAACGGCGTCTGGGAGACGGCGCCGTACCTGCACGACGGCTCCGCGCCGACGCTGCGCGATGTCCTCGTCACGGCCAACCCCGAAGATCGCCACGCCTTCACCAGCGCGCTCAGCGAGGCCGAGCTCGGGCAGCTCATCGCCTACGTGCAGCAGCTGGACGGCACCGTCGACCTGGAGCCGAGCGAGGGTGACGGCGCGGGTGAGGAGCCGAGCGAAAAGGGCCTCTTTGGCTGCAGCGCGGCGGGCGGGCGCGGCGACCGCCACGCGCCGCTCCTTTCCTTCGCGCTCGTGGCGGGGTTGATGGCGTTCGGCGTCCGCCGAGGGAGGCCCGCGTGAGGCGCCTGCAGAGCCTGTGCCTGGTTTCGCTGCTGCTGGCGGCGTGCGTCGGCGAGATCGGCGGGGGCGCTGCCACGGACGAGGCGACGACCGACTGGGACACGCTGCCGTCCGTGAACGCTCCCGACCCGGAGCTGTCGGGCCTGCCCAGGCGCGAGGCGCAGCACCGCGCGCTGTGCGCGACGCCGCGAGGCGACAGCTTCTGGCGGGCGGTGTGCGAAGCGCCCCGCCCGGACATCACCGACTTCGCCAGCTTGCTCCGCGTCGCGAAGCTCGACGAGGATCGCGCCTTCGCGCTCACCGGCAACTCCACCTCGCTCGTGAAGGGCGCCGTCTCTGCGGTCAATCCGCGCCTCATCGTCTTTCCGCGCGTGACCGAGATGCGCGAGAGGCCGGCGGAAATGACCGCGCTCGGCTTCGTTCGCGGCGAGCCCTTCGTCGAGATCGTGAGCCGCGACCTCTCGACCGGTGACTACAATTTCTACCTGTTCACGTTCGAGCGGCAGTGTGATTACGACGGCAGCTGCGATCTGGCGAGCCTGCTCACCGAAGAGATAGAGCACGGCTGGACCGCGTTCAGCATCTACAGCGAGGAAGACGTCGAGAACACGTCGTTCGACTGTCGCTCGTGCCACCAGCCCGGCGGTTATGGCACGAAGAAGATCTTGCGCATGCAGGAGCTGGAGTTCCCCTGGATGCACTGGTTCCCGCAGCGCTTCGTGCAGCGGACGGAGTCCGATCGGGTGCTCACGGCGCAGTTCCTGGAAGCCCACGCAGCGGACGCGCAGTACGGCGGTATCCCCATTGCGGTCATCCAGAATGCCATCGACGAGGGCAGCGGCGCGCAGCTCGAGGCATTGCTCGTCGCCGAAGGCCAGGCGGCGCAGCCGAACGCGTTCGACCCGCGCATCGAGGCCGAGGCCAAGGCCGGCTCGTCGAGCCCGATCTGGGAGGAGCAGTTCGCCGTGTCACAGGCGGGTGATTCGATCCCGGTGCCTTACCCGCTCGTGGACGTGACGGATCCCGCGCTCCGCGCGGAGCGGGCCCGGTCCTACCTCGACGTGGTGACGGGCGCGGCCCCGCGACAATCCCTGCTCGATCTGCGCGACCTCTTCTCCGCAGACGCCAAGGTGAAGCTCGGCCTGGTGCCGCCGCCGGGGGCGAGCGGGCGCGCCGTGCTCACGCAGCTCTGCTCGCGCTGTCACGACGGTCGCGGGAACCCGGCGCTGAACCGCGCCGAATTCAACGTGAAGAACCTGGACGGCATGTCGCGAGAGACGAAGGACAAGGCCATCTTTCGCTTGCAGGAGCCCGCGACGTCGCCGCTGCGCATGCCGCCGTGGCGCGCCGCCGACGAGCTGCCCCCCGCGGAGCTCGCCGCGGCCATCGAAGAGCTGGCCAAGTAGCGCCGTCCGCGGGACCGCCGCGCGCCAGTTTGGGATTGACGCCGGCAATGTGAGCGTTCACATCCGACGCTCCAGGGCCTGCTTTGCCTTGCCCCGCTTCGCGCTGGCGTGACGGCCACGAGGCCGTGGCCACCGTCGTCTCCATCCACGGCCACGTCGCGACGGCGGCCCTGCACGGGCCCATGCTGCAGACCAGCGGAACGCAGGACAACATCGGGCTTCCGATGCAGCAAGACACGTACGACATGTCCCAGACCAGACCTTCCTGGCGACGGTGATGGGCGCGGATCATGGGTACATCACGCGCGACGTGGGAGGCGTCCAGCGGCCGGCGATCGTGGCCTGGCTCCGTTACTGGATCTACAAGGACACCGGTGGGAAGCACTACTTCTACGGTGATGAGTGCGTGATGTGCACCTCCCCCTGGGTGAATCCCCAGCGCAAGAACTGGGAATGACCTGGCGCTGAAGGAGACGGCACGGCCCCATCCACCATCGGAACCGTGCAGCCCCGCGCCCATCCCGTCGGGTGGTTGGGGAGTGTCGCTATTCGCAGCGTCGTCGTGTGCCGGCGTACGGATCTCGCGTACGTCTTCGGGGATGTCGACCTTGCCACCCCGGGCGCGCTCCGGATACAGTCCAGCACCTAGCGAATGGCAGATGAGGGATTAGGGGAGATCGGGCGTCTCAGGGCAGAGATCGCGGCGCTGCACGCGCGCGTCGAGGAGCTGGAGAGCGCGCTGGCGGAGCGGTCGAGCGGCGGCGCGGCCGGGGGAGCAGCGCGGCCCGACGCGGTGAGCGCGGACGCTCACGCCGCCTGCGGCGCGCTCGCGTGGCTGCTCACACCGGCGCCGGCGCTGATCCACTGGCGTCCCGATGGCACGGTGACGCGCTGGAACGATGGCGCCGAACGTATCTTCGGCTGGAGCGAGGGCGAGGCCGTCGGCCGCAGGCTCTCCGAGCTCGTGGGCGCAGATCCCGTGTCCCCGGACGCGGTGCGTGCGCTCATGCTCGACTGGACGGAGAACCGGTTCGCCTCGGCCACGAGCGAGGGCAGGACGAAAGACGGGCAGGCGCGCCTCTGCCGGTGGACCCACGCGGTGCTGCGCGACGACCGCGGCGGCGCGCGTGAGATCGCGGCGATCGTCGAGGACGCCGGCGACCCCCCGTGGAGGGAGCACGTGCTGCTCGGGCGGCTTCAGCTGCTCCTTCAGCTGCTGGACCACTCGCGCAATTCCATCTTCGTCAAGGACACAGGCGGGCGCTACGTCTTCGTCAACCGAGCTCACGCGGAGGTCCTCCAGAGGCACGTCTTCGAGGTCATCGGCAAGGATGAATACGAGTTGAGCCCCCTGGCCCCCGAGGCCATCGAGCAGGTCGTGGCGAGAGAGCACGACGTGATGGCCGGGGGAAAGGCGATGCAGTACGAAGAGGTCCTGCTGCTCGGCGACACGAGTATTCATTTCTCCACCGTCAAGTTCCCGATCCTCGACGGGCGTGGCGAGCCGATCGGCCTCGGCGGCGTCGTCACCAACACCACCTCGCTGAGGCACGCGGAGGCCGAGCGGGCCACGCTGCAGGAGAAGATCATCGTCGCCCAGCAGGCGGCCCTCCGGGAGCTGTCCACGCCGCTCATCCCGATCGCCGACCGGGTGGTGGCGATGCCGCTCGTGGGGACGATCGACAGCGCGCGCGCAGCGCAGATCATGGAGACGCTGCTGTCCGGCATCAGCAGTCAGAGCGCACACACCGCGATCCTGGACGTCACCGGCGTGCGCGCGGTCGACGCGCACGTCGCCGATGCGCTGACGCGGACCGCGCGCGCCGCCCAGCTGCTCGGCACGCGCGTTGTGCTCACCGGCGTGCGCTCGGAGGTGGCGCAGACGCTGGTCACCCTCGGCGTGGATCTGTCCGGTATCACCACCCTGGGCACCCTGCAAAGCGGCATCGCGCACGCCCTCCGCGACCCGGGGCGCCAGCGGTCAGCGGGTTGAGTCCGTCGGAAAGAGCAGAAGCTCGGACCGCCTGGCAGCCGTGCGCGTCGTCTGGAGCCATGGTGCGACCGTCGAGGTGAACGCGCAGTGCGATGTAGGCTGCTGCGCGCACGCCGCCGGAGGGGCGGGCGGCAAGGCGCGTGGTCGGTCGGCGGGAGCTGGCCGGGAGGCTACCAGCGCCCGCCGGATCGGTTACGTTGTCAGGACCCCATGACGATCGACACCTCTCCCGACGCGCCCATCCCGTCGGTGCTGTCGAAGCTCGACGAGATCCGGCAGCGCATGGCCTCCCACACCGATCGGGACGACGAGCGGCGGGTCCTGGAGATCCTCGCGGGCTCGACCGCCGTCGAGCTCGGCCAGCTGCTTCTCCAGCTCGATCTGCCCGCGCTGCTCGGAGACATCGACGATCGCCTCATCGGCCCCGACAACCGTACGGCGCTGCTCGATCTCCTGACCGCCGAGCGCCTCGGCGACCTCGGGATCCCGGCGCGCGCGGCGCTCATCTCGGCGCTGCAGCGCGGCCGGACGGGTAGCCTCGACGAGCAGGCGCTGCGCCGCCTCTGGCTCGGCACGCGCGGCGCGGACGTCACGCGGCTCAAGAACGCGCTCGACGGCCGCGGCGGCTACCGCGACCTTCACCAGCTCTTCTACCACGATATCGACGACGACTCCCTGCGCGAGGAGCTCCTCGCGCACTTCGCGCGAGAGGCGGTCTCGGCGTCTGACTCCCTTTCGGGTTCAGGTTCCGTCTCGGTGCGCGAGGTGAAGGTCCTGTCCGATATCGACGATACGTTCTACGCGAACTGGAAGGACGCCCGGTACCCGAAGAAGACCGTCTATCCCGGCGTCCTGCAGTTCTATGCGGAGCTCGACCGCGGCCCTGGCCCCGTGCCCGGGCGAGCCGGCGATCTGACCTTCGTCACCGCCCGGCCGGGCGACCGCCTCGGCCTCGTGGAGGACGCGACGATCAAGGCGCTCGCCGAGCGCGGTCAGCTCACCGCGACCGTGCTCGCGGGCTCGTTCACCCGCCTCATCGGCAACCGCACGATCGCGGAGAAGAAGCTCGAGAACTTCCTCGAGTACCGGCGGCTGTACCCGGAGTACGATTTCGTCTTCGTCGGCGACAGCGGGCAGGGCGATATCCACTTCGGCCAGCGCATGCTCGAGCTCGCGCCGGAAGTGGTCAGGGCGATCTTCATCCACGACGTGGTCGCGACACCCGATCTCGCGCGGAGGGAGCTCGCGACCTCCGGCGTTCACCTGTTCGATACGTACATCGGCGCCGCGCTCGTGGCCCTCGAGCTCGGCCTCGTCGGCCCCGAGGGCGCGGCGCGCGTGGCCGAGGCCACGCTCGCGGCGCTCGCCGCGATCCCGTTCCCGTCGCACGCGGACCAGGAGCCGCGCCGCCTCGAGATGGCGCGCGACGTCGCGCGGCTGAACGAGGCGCTGCCGCCTTCGCTGCGGACAGGACAGCCGTGAAGGAGCAGAGGATATCAGGCTAGCCGCGCCGAGAGCCGCCCGGGCCTCGAAATGGTAGACTGACGGGCATCATGGGCGGCGAGGGACGTCTGCTTGCGTGGTTCTTCGAGGCCATGGCGCGCCATCAGCCGGACGACGCGCTCTCGTTCACAGAAGCACAGGCGAACTTCACTTCGGTGCTGAAGGGCCTCATCGCAGTGGAGCGCGGCGGCGGGATGGTGTTCGGGTGGGTGCTCTCCGGCGAGCACGCCGATGCGGTCGTGCGCGCTGCGCTCCCGGCGCTCACGGACGCGGCGCTGGCCTGGCGCGCGTACTTCGAGCGACGTCATGGCGCGCGCGGGCGCCAGGAGGTCGCCCGCATCGCCGCCGCACTCCGCTACACGCCGTTCCTCGACCGCGGCCCCCTCCGCGCCGACGCGGGCGTCGACGAGGCGCTCGCGGGGCTCATCGACGCCTGCCTCGACCCGCGCCACGCCGCGCCGCGCGCCGACGGGCCGGGCGCGGCGCCCGCGGACGACCGGCTCGGCGACACGCTCCGTGGCGCCATGGCGCTGCGCGACGCCTCCTCGCCGTGCGCCGGCCGCTCCGTCGCGGTGAAGACCCCCTCTCCGGATCGCCTTCGCGACGTGGCCGAGGTCGAGGCGCGCCACGGGGCATTTCACCCGCAGATCGAGGCGCTCTACGCCGCCATCGACGGCCTGGCGCTCCTTGATTCGGCCTCTCCGCCGTCCCGGGTGCCGTGGCCCGCCGCTCTCCCGCCGGGGGCGCTTGTCCTCGTGTCGCCGCTCGCGTGGGCGAGCGCCGTCCGCAAATCGAGCTCATCGAGCGCGATGGGCGAGATGCAGCTCCTCGTGCTTGCCCGGCTGCCAGAGCGCATGTTGCCCAGGGAGTCCGAGCGCGGCGTCGAGTTCACCGTGAACCTGTATCTCGCGTTCCGCGTCGGAACGGCGGAGATCTACCTGACGGACGAGGCCTATGGCTCCCCTCCGCTCTTGCTCGCGCGCGATGTGGTGACCTTCTTTCGCGCGATCCGCGGCGCGGCCCCGCGGCTGGAGGGCGTCCTCGCGGCCCTGGCGAAGGCGCTCGGCGGCGGCGCGTCGCAGGCTGGCTGATCCCGGGCCGCGTCGCCTTCGCGGAGGCCGTGCGAAGGACCGCCCCGAGCCTCCCCCTCGCTCAGGCCGCGGCGAGCGCGGCGACGAAGCGGTCGATCTCGGATTCGTCGTTGTAATAATGGACCGAGGCGCGCACCAGATCGGGAATCCCGCGATCCTCGAAATCGAGCAGCGTCCCCGCGGCGGTCGATACGCTGACATGGATCGCCTGCGCGCCGAGCCGCTCCTTGATGGCCGTGGCGTCCTCGCAGGCCCGGGTGAAGGTCACGATGCCGCAGCGCTGCTCGCCGAGGTCGCGCACGGTGACCCCGGGGATCTCGGAGAGCCGCGCGCGCAGGCGCTCGGCCAGCGCACCCACCCGGTCGCGGATCGCGGGCAGGCCCAGCCGGAGCGCATACTCCGCGGCCGCGCCGAGCCCGAGCCGGCCGGCGACATAACTCTCCCAGTTCTCGAAGCGCCGGGCGTCGGGCCGCAGCTCGTAGCGATCCGGCGCCGTCCAGCGCGCCGCGTGGAGATCGAGGAACGGCGGCTCCAGCCGATCGAGCAGCGCGCGCCGGACATAGAGAAAGCCGGTGCCGCGCGGCCCGCGCAGGTACTTGCGCCCGGTCGCCGACAGGAGATCGCAGCCGATCGCCTCGACGTCGATCGGCAGCTGCCCCACCGACTGGCAAGCATCGAGCAGGAAGGGCACGCCCGCCGACCGGGCGCGGCGGCCGATCTCCTCCGCCGGATTGACCAGCCCGCCGTTCGTGGGGACGTGGGTGATGGCGATCAGCTTGACCCGCTCGTCGAGCAGGCGATCGAGCGCGGGCAGCGATACCGCGCCGCGCTCGTCGCTCGGGACAGGGACGATCTCCGCGCCGGTGCGCCGCGCGACCTGCAGGAACGCGATGTAGTTCGAGGCGTACTCGGTCCGCGCGGTCAGGATGCGATCGCCAGGGCCGAAGCGGAGCGAGTAGAACGCCATGTCCCAGGCGCGCGTGGCGTTCTCGACCAGCGCGATCTCGCCGGGCGCCGCGCCGATCAGCCGGGCGATCGTGCCGTAGACCGCCTCGAGCCGCTCGCCCGCCTCCGCCTCGGCCTCGTAGCCGCCGAGGGTCGCCTCGCGGCGCAGGTGCTCGACCACCGTGTCGACCACCACGGCCGGAGGCAGCGAGGAACCCGCGTTGTTGAAGTGAAGGACGCTGGCGCAGGCCGGGGTGTCGCGGCGCAGCGCGGCGATATCCATCGTCATGACGTCGTCTCCTCGAGAGGCCGACACGCTGCCGGCTGGGCAGCTCCACGTCAATCGCGGCGGCCGCCGGCGGCAGCTCGCCGGTGAAGCGCGGTGAGGGCTATTCCATCAGCCCGCTGCGCAGCTCGCTCGGGGAGTAGCCGAGCATGCGGCGGCAGGTCCGCGAGAAGTGCGCGAGGTCGGCGAAGCCCGCGGCGTGGGCGGCGCCGGTCGCGTCGAGGCGCGCGAACGCCCCGAGCGCGACGAGCAGCCGGCGCCATAGCTGGAAGGTGCGGATGGGCAGCCCCACGTCGCGCACGAACAGCGCCTGCAGGTGCGCCTCGGAGACCCCGGCGCGCGAGACCGCGAGGCGCCGGTCCGCGGCCGGATCGCGCAGGGCCTCGAGGACGCGGGCGACCCGCCCATCCAGGGCGATGCGCGGCGACTCCCTCGCGAGCCAGGACGCGACCTCGCGCGCGAGGCCGCCGAGCACGTCGGGGCGCGACAGGGACGCGCGGTGCGCCGCCACGGCCCCGTCGAGGCGCGAGAGGAGCCGGCCTTCGAGCGGACAGGGGCCGCCGCGCAAGCGCGCCTGAGCCGCCACGTGCGGCATCTCCTGGGGGTCGTACAGGAACCCGAGCGTCGGTCCGGGGCTCGCGGCGGCGTGCCACAGGTCGGGGGGCACCACGACCGCGCGCCCGCGCACGACCGCGCCGCCCGGCTCGGTCACGGTCACCTCGCGCTCGATCCCCACCAGGAGCGCCGCGCCGTGCTCGGCGTGGAGGGTCGACCTCATCGCCGTCGAGGCGCGCACCGCGAAGGCGTCCGCGATCACGGCGCCGATCCGGGATTCGTTCAAGCGGCCCACGTGCCCTGATCCTACCCTGGCCTCCGCTGGAGGTCGTGAGCGATGAACCTGTTCTCGGAAGAGATGCGCCGCAACCCTTACCCCGTGTACGACCAGCTCCGGAGCCGCTCTCCCGTGCTCCACTACCCGCCGTCCGACTCGTGGATGATCTTCGATTACGACGGCGTGAAGCGGGCGCTCCACGATCACGAGGCGTTCAGCTCGGTCGTGTCGCCGCCGGGCACCAGGACCGCCGAGTGGCTCATCTTCTCGGACCCTCCGCGCCACACCAAGCTGCGCGCAATCGTCATGCGGGCCTTCACCCCGCGCGCGGTCGCGGGGCTCGAGCCGCGCATCCGCCGGCTGTCGCGCGAGCTCCTGGACCGGACGATCGAGAGCGGCCAGATGGACCTCGCCGAGGACTACACGGTCCCGCTCCCCCTCCTGGTGATCGCCGAGATGCTCGGCGCCCCGATCGCGGACCAGCCGCGGTTCAAGCGCTGGAGCGACGCGATCCTGGACCTCAGCACCACGGTCTCCGGCAGCGAGGAGGCGGCCCGGACGCTCGACGAGTTCACCGCGGTGACGGCCGAGATGCAGGCCTACCTGAGAGGCCTCATCGAGCAGCGGCGGGCGGCGCCCGAGGATGACCTCCTGACCAGGCTCGTCGAGGCCGAGGTGGACGGAGAGCGGCTGAACGAGGACGAGATCCTGGGCTTCTTCCAGCTCCTCCTCGTGGCCGGCCACGAGACGACAACGAACCTGATCGGCAATGCGATGCTGTGTTTCCTCGAGAACCCGGACGAGCTCGCTCGCCTCCGGGCCGCGCCCGATCTGCTGCCCTCCGCGATCGAGGAGGTCCTGCGCTACCGCTCGCCAGTCCAGGCGATGTTCCGCGTGACGAGGCGCGATGTCCCGATGCACGGCCAGGTGATCCCGGCCGGCAAGGCGGTGCTGGCGATGATCGGCTCAGCCAACCGAGATTCGCAGCAATTCTGCGACCCCGACCGCTTCGACATCGCGCGCGATCCCAACCCGCACATCGCGTTCGGGCACGGCATTCACTTCTGTATCGGGGCGCCGCTCTCGCGCCTCGAGGCCAGGGTAGCGCTGGCGGATCTCGTCGCGCGGCTCGGCGGCCTCGAGCTCGCGAGCGACGCGCCGTGGGAGCCGCGCCGGGCGATCCACGTGCACGGCCCGACCCGCCTGCCGATCCGCTTCACGCCTGGGCCGCGCCTCGGCGGCGCCCCGGGCCGTCAGGGCGCCCGCAGCGAGGCGGCGACGTCGAGCAGCGGCGCGAGCGCCTTGTCGTCCGCGGCGCCGGCGAAGAGGTGAACCATCAGGCCCTTGATCTTCGGGTGCGGCAGGATCGCCTCCGCCATGACGCGCGTGGGGCTCATGGGCCAGACTTGCCAGCTCATCGCCTTTCCGAACACCTTGCCTGGCCTGAGCGTGGGGGTCACCTTCGCCTCGTTCTGGTTGTACTGGAACGACGGGTGGTCACCGACATAGATGCCTATCGCGGACTGCGGCGCGCCGAGCTCCGCGGGCAATCGCACGCGGTGCACCGTGAAGTCCGGGCCGCGCTGCAGGGCGGTGCTCGCGCCTGCCGGGACCTTCACGAGGAAGCTGTCCTCGCTGCCCTGTCCCTTGATGGCGCGCTCTCCTCCGCCCGCGTCGATGCGCCGCGGTCCCGCGCTCACGGTGGCGGCGATCGCGCGCGCGAAGGCCGTGCAGCGGGGCAGCTCGCCGGGAGCCTCCGGCAGATCGCCCGCGCCGGCCGCGAGCGCGCTGCAGCCCGCCGCGTCCTTCGCGGCCGGAGGATTCACGTAGAAGGCGAGCCTCTGAACGAAGCCGTCCGGATGCAGGACGTACAGGCCGAGCACCGGGATCGCGACGCTGCCGCGATTCGTGCTCCCAGGGAACACGGCCCAGGCCCTGAGCTGCTCGTCGGACAGGCGGAGCGGCTCCGCCGTGGCGCTGCCCCCGGGGAAGTCCGCGGCCATCGCGGCGCGCACGCCGCCCTCGGGGTCCTTGCCGCCAAGCGCGAAGAGCTCGGAGGCCATCATCACGAAGCGCTCGTCGCCGGCGTCGAGCACCACGCGGGTCTCCTCTTCGTCCGGCTCCGCCGCGGCCATGATAGAGCGCGCGCGCGCCTCGATCCGCGCCCCCTCGGGCAGCCGCACCGCGAGGCGACCCGAGAGCAGCGAGGTGGCCGGCCGCTTGCCCAGAAAGTCGGGCGAGGGCGCTGCGGGCCCCGGCGAGGCCTGGGTCGGCGCGATGGGCGCCTCGCGCTGCGGCGCGGGCGCCTCGCCCTGCGCTCTGGCTGGCGCCTTGACCGGCGCGCCGCCGCTGCCGGAGCACGCGGCGCAGGCGAGGAGGGCTCCGCAGGCAAGCGCGAGCGCGGAGGGAAGGCGGGAGAGGCGGGCTCGACGCATGCGGCGCATGGAGCGCGACCGTAAAGCACCGTTTGCCAGCGGGCAATCGCGCTCGCGGCCGCGTGGCACGAGGCGCTGAGGGCGGCGCGCGCCGCGAGCGTCTCGTGGCATGGATCGCTCGGTCGCGCGGTCATCCGGCGTTCGTGATGCCTGCGGGACTGATGCCCGCCTGCCTCACCCGTCCCGCTGTGCGGTCCGGCGAAGCCAGCGGACGCGCCGCGATCGGCCGTCAGGTTCGCGGCGGCGCCGCGCCGACGAGCCCGTCCGGGCCGGGCTGGCGCGTCGCGCGTGGCGCACGGCCGGCGGTGAGGGGAGGACCGTGGCGTCATCGCCGCTCCTCGCACCGGTGGCACCACCATTGCTGAATGGGATGGCGCTGATGGCGCCGGCGCCGACCGCATGAACGACGCTGACGGCGCCCAGCGGACCGCCGTCCCGCGGCCCTGGTGGGCGATCGGGATGGGCAGGCATGGAGGATTCGATGAATGACCAGACCTCCGTCGAGGTTCTTGTTCCACGTGAGATGTCGCCGGATCAGAGACAGCGCCTCATCGACGAGCTCTATGGCTTACGCCGCGTGATCTTCGAGGGCGCGCAGAGGGAGAAGAGCTTCGCCACCCACGTCATCGACGCTGGCGCGGAGCACGGCGCCGTCGTGGTCCACAGGGGCGCTGGCGGCCAGATCACCGGCTATTTCGCGGCTCAGATCATGGATCCGGAGCCTTCCGGCGCGCAGATCGCGATCTTCCGCGGCGAGTCCGGGGCGCTCGGCGAGCACGTCGGCGACGATGTCGTCCTCCGCCACGTCCTTTTGCGCCTGATCCGGTACATGCTCGCCCACCCGGGTCGACCCGTGTTTTGCCTGTGCTCGGTGGCTCACCCGTCGAGCTATGCGCTGTTCTCGCGCTTCGTTGACATCGCGCGCACGAGCCCGCCGGAGGGGGCGGACGAGCTCATGTCCAGGCTCGCCTCCTCGTTCGACCCGGAGGTGAACGATCGAGGTAGCCCGTTCGTCTTCGAGGTCGGGCAGATGGCGGCCGAGCCGGCGGGCGGCTGCGACTTCCTGCACGTCTACGAGAACCCATCGGCGCGCCCCGGCGCTGCGGAGGAGCGCGAGCTCATCACGCTCGTGCCGCTGCGCCTCGGCGGCATGCTGCGCGCCGCAGTGCGCTGCGCACCGCCGGAGGCGAGGCGCCGGTAGCGCGCCGCTCGCCGGGTCAGGCCAGCACTTCGGACAGGCTGTCGAGGAATCGCTGGTTCTCGCGCTCGGTGCCGATGGTGACCCGAAGGCTGGTCGGCAGGTTGCCGAAGGGCCGCACGATGACGCCCTTCCGGAGCAAGGCGTCGTACACCGGGCGCGCCGGCCGCCCGACGTCCACGAGCACGAAGTTCGCCTGGCTCGGCGCCACCGAGAGCCCGAGCCGCGTGAGCTCGCGCGTGAGCCGGTCGCGCTCGCGGAGGTTCAGCGCGCGGCTCTTCTCGACGTGCTCGGCGTCGTCGAGCGCCGCGACGGCGGCCGCCTGCGCCAGCGCGCTCACGTTGAACGGCGCGCGCACCCGGTTCAGGTAGTCGATGAGCTGGGTCGGGCCCACGGCGTAGCCGACGCGGAAGCCCGCCAGGCCGTAGATCTTCGAGAAGGTGCGGAGCACGAGCAGCCGCTCGCGGAGGCCGCGGAGGCGCATGGAGTCCGGGAAGTCCGCCGCGTCCGCGTACTGGATGTACGCCTCGTCCATGACCACGATGACCTCGGGCGGGACCTCCTTGAGCAGGCGCTCGACCGCGGCGCGGCCCACGTGCGTGCCCGTCGGGTTGTTCGGGTTCGCGATGAACAGGAGGCGCGTCTTCGGCGTGACGGCCGCGGCCATGGCCTCGAGGTCGTGCCGCAGGTCGCGCAGCGGCACGGCCGTGAACGGGACGCCGTAGGCGAGCGCGGCGAGCTTGTAGACCACGAAGGCCGGGTCGGCGAACACGATGTGCGACCCGGGCGTCGCGAACGTGTGCACGATCAGGTCGAGGAGCTCGTTCGAGCCGTTTCCCTGGACGATCTCCTCCATCGTGACGCCATGGACCGCCGCGAGCCGCTCGCGGAGCCGGTACGCCGCCCCGTCCGGGTAGAGGTGCACGTTCGCGAGCGCCTGGCGCGCCGCCTCGAGGGCGCGCGGGCTCGGGCCGAGCGGGTTCTCGTTCGAGGCGAGCTTCACGGCGTCCGTCACGCCGAGCTCGCGCGCGAGCTCATCGAGCGGCTTCCCCGTCTCGTACGGCGAAAGCAGCTCGACGGAGGGCAGAACTAGCGCGGACATAGCGCGCACCCTATCACACCTTGGCCGTGGGGAGTGAGCCGGCTCGCCGGCGCCCTGCCGCGGTTCGTCGCCGGGATTGCCGGGATCTGGCCTCTCCCACGGGGCTCCGTGTGATACTCGCCGTCCCGATGAAACCCGGGGACATCGTCGCCGACCGCTTCTTGATCGAGCGCCTCGCCGGGTCGGGCGGGATGGGCTCCGTCTACCGCGCCCTCGACCGGCACACGGGCGAGACGGCGGCGCTCAAGGTCATGTCGGGCCGCGGCCTCGAGCACGGCGAGCGCTTCGCGCGCGAGGCGCAGGTGCTCGCCGAGCTGCGGCACCCCGGCATCGTCCGGTACATCGCGCAGGGCGCCACGGAGAGCGGCGAGCCCTGGCTCGCGCTCGAGTGGCTCGAGGGCGAGAGCCTCGGCGACCGGCTGCGCCGGCGCGGGCTCACCATCGCCGAGAGCGTCACGCTCGGCCTCCGGGTCGCCGAGGCGCTCGCCGAGGCGCACCGCCACAACGTCGTCCACCGCGACCTCAAGCCGAGCAACCTGTACCTCGTCGACAAGTCGGCCGAGCAGGTCAAGCTCCTCGACTTCGGCATCGCCCGCCTCACGTCGCTCGCGCCCCTCACGATGACGGGCGTCGTCATGGGCACGCCGTTCTACATGGCGCCGGAGCAGGCGCGCGGCGAGCGCGACGTCGGCGCCCAGGCCGACGTGTTCGCGCTCGGCTGCGTCCTGTTCCACTGCCTCACCGGCCGCCCGCCGTTCGTCGGCGACGACATCCACACCGCCCTCCTCCGCGTCGTGCTCGACGAGGCGCCGCGCCTCCGCGACCTGCGCGCCGACGTCCCCGAGAACGTCGACATCGCCGTGGCGCGCATGCTCGCCAAGGCCCCGGCGGACCGGCCCGCGAACGGCGCCGCCGTGGCCCTCGAGCTGCTCCGCGTCGGCGAGATCAAGAGCACCCCCCCCGCGCCCGCGAGCCGGCGCGCGAGCGCGCTCACGACCGGCGAGCGGCGCACGCTGTGCCTGATGCTCGCGCGCATGGGCGCGCCGGAGGCCCCCTCGTGGCAGGGGCCCACCATGCCGATGACGCTCCCGATGACGATGCCCCTCGCGCGCACCGTCCCGGAGGACGAGGTGAAGCGCGTGGCGTCGCGCTTCGGCGGGGCCTTGCAGACGCTCGCGGACGGGCTCCTGCTCATCACCCTCGAGGGGCGCGGCCTCATCACGGACCAGGCCGCCCGCGCGGCGCGGTGCGCGCTCGAGGTGCGGGATCTCCTGCCCGGCGTGCAGATGGCGCTGGTCGCCGGCCGCGGCTCCGCCGACGACCAGCTCCCGATGGGGCCCACCATCGACCGCGCCGTGCGGCTGCTCGACCGCGCCGACGGCGGGTCGATCCGCCTCGACGAGGTGATGGCCGGCCTGCTCGACGCCCGCTTCGAGGTCGGCGGCGACGCGACAGGCCTCGTGCTCCGCGCCGAGCGCGACCTCGTCGAGGCCGCGCGGACGCTGCTCGGGCGCACGACGCCGTTCGTGGGGCGCGACCACGAGCTCGCCATCCTCGACGCCGTGCTCGACGAGTGCCTCTCGGAGCCGACGGCGCGCGCGGTGCTCATCACGGCGCCCGCGGGGCTCGGCAAGAGCCGGCTGCGCTACGAGTTTCTGCGCCGCGTCGAGGAGCGCAAGGAGCGGGTGCAGGTCTGGCTCGGCCACGCCGACCCGATGAGCGCCGGGTCGCCCTTCGGGATGCTGCGCCAGATGCTCCGCCGCGAGGCCGGGCTCTCGGGCGGCGAGCCGCAGGAGGTCCGCGAGCAGCGCCTCCGCGCCCGCGTGGGCCGGTACCTGAACGGCGCCGACCTCGACCGCGTGACCGAGTTCCTCGGCGAGGTGGCGCGGATCCGCTTCTCCGACGAGGGCCGGGTGGAGCTGCGCGCCGCGCGGAGCGACCCGATGCTCATGGGCGACCAGATCCGCCGCGCCTTCGAGGACTTCGTGCTCGCCGAGTGCCGGGCCGAGCCGGTGCTCCTCGTGCTGGAGGATCTCCAGTGGGGCGACGTGCCCACGGTGAAGCTCATCGACGCGGCCCTCGCGCTCCGCGACCAGCCGCTCATGGTGCTCGCGCTGGCGCGGCCGGAGGTCGAGACCATCTTCCCGAAGGTGTGGGTCTCGCGCGGCGTCCAGGAGCTCCGGCTGCGCGAGATCGGGCGGCGGGGGAGCGAGCGGCTCGTCCGCGAGGTGCTCGGCGACGCCGTGACGCCCGACCTCTGCGCGCGCCTGTGCGAGCGGGCCGGGGGCAACGCGTTCTACCTGGAAGAGCTCATCCGCGCCGCCGCCTCGGGCCGGACCGAGGCGCTCCCCGAGACGGTGCTGTCGATGGTGCAGGCCCGCCTCGAGTCGCTCGACGGCGAGGCGCGGCGGGTGCTCCGGGCCGCGAGCGTGTTCGGCCAGAAGTTCTGGCGCGGCGGGCTGATGGCGCTGCTCGGCGGCGAGCGCCGCGCCCCCCAGGTGGACGGGTGGCTCGCGGTGCTGGTCGATCGCGAGCTCATCGCGCGGCGGGGCGAGGGCAAGTTCCGGAGCGAGCACGAGTACGCGTTCCGGCACGCGCTCGTGCGCGAGGCGGCGTACGCGACGCTCACGGACGAGGATCGCGCGCTCGGCCACCTGCTCGCCGGCGAGTGGCTGGACGCCGCCGGCGAGCGCGACGCGGCGCTGCTGGCGGACCACTTCGAGCGCGGCGGCGACGCGGAGCGCGCGGTCGTCTGGTTCCGGCGCGCGGCGGAGCAGGCGCTCGGGGCGAACGACTTCCGCGCCGCGATCCAGCGGGCCGAGCAGGGGGCCGCGAGCGCCGACGTGGACGGGGAGTTCTTCGCGGCGCTGCGCCTCGTCCAGGCCGAGGCGCACAAGTGGCTCGGCGAGGCCTCCCAGGCCGAGCGGTGCGCCGTCATGGCGATGCGGGGCTTCCCCCGGAAGAGCGCGCTCTGGTACGCGGCGGCCGGGGAGGCCGCGTCGATGCGCGTGCGCCTCGGCATGGGCGACCGGCTCGCGGATCTCGTCGAGGAGCTCCGGGGGGCCGGCCCGGGCAGCGGGGACCGCGGCTCGTGGGTCGACGTCGCGGAGGCGACCGGCGCCTCCGTGAGCGCGCTGGCGCGCATCGCCGGGTCGCTCCTGCACGGGGGCCAGTACGCCGCGGCGGAGGAGATCGTGCAGGAGCTCTCCCGGGTGGCGATGCCGCTCGCCGAGCGCGACGCGGCGGTGGCCGCGCGCATCCACGCGCTCCGGGCGTCGCGGGCGCTCTGCTACGGCGACCCTGCGGCGTCGCTCGCGTGCACGGAGCAGAGCATCCCCGCCTACCTCCAGACCGGCGATCTCAGGAACGCGTGCCTGAGCCGCGTGAACGCGGCGCACTGCCTGCTCCAGCTCGGGGTCTACGGTCGCGCCGAGGCCGAGCTGCGCGACGCGCTCGCGGAGGCGGGGCGGCTCGGGCTCTACAACGTGGCGGCGTTCGCCAAGCAGAACCAGGGCCTGCTCTGGATCCAGCAGGGCGATCTCGGCGCGGCGCGCGCGGCCACGGCCGAGGCGATCGACGCCTTCGTGGCGCAGGCGAACCGGCGGCAGGAGGCGCGGTCGCGGGCGTACCTCGCCGCGATCCTGACGCGGCTCGGCGACCTCGACGCGGCGGACAACGAGGCGGGCGCGGCCGTGGCGATGCTGGCGCACGTGCCGACGCTCCAGGCGCACGCGCTCTCGGTGCGCGCGCGGGTGCTGCTCGAGCAGGGCCGGGCAGAGGGGGCGCTCGAGGCGGCCCGGCGCGGGCTCGGGCTGCTCGTGTCGGTCGGCGGGACCGAGGAGGGCGAGGCGCAGATCCGGCTCGTGTATGCCGAGTCGCTCCGCGCCTGCGGCCACCACGAGGCGGCGCGCGAGGCGATCACGGTGGCGATGCAGCGGCTCGTCGCGCGGGCGCAATGGATTCAGGACCCGGCGCGGCGGCAGAGCTTTTGCCAGGCCGTGCCGGAGAACGCCAAGACGTTCGCGCTGGCGGCGCTCTGGCAGCAAGAAGCGGAGCCGACGCTGCAGTGAGGCGCCGAGTCGCGGCCGCGCTGCGGACGGAAGAGCTCATGTGTGCTGGCTCGCCCGGCTGCGCCGGCGGGCGAGGGCGAGGGGGATGCGCAGCGCGCGTGTCACCGCGCCGCGGTGAGCGGATCGAGCTGAGCCGCGCCGCTGTCATGAGGAGTTCACTCACGCCATCTCCGCGGTAACCAATCGTGGCCGCGGGTGGCGGGGCGTGCGCAACATGGGGGGCGTGGGTGGCGCGTGCGTGGGGAAGCGGCGACCGGCCGCGGCTGCTTGACTGTGTGGCCGAGGTTCGAAAGAATCCTCAGCAGCCATGTATTCAGCCCTCTTTCGGAACGTGCTCTTTCCGTTCTACGAGACGAAACTCCGAGGGAGAGCCACGCTGGCCTACCTGGGGGAGCTGGAGCGGTCCCAGTGGCGTCCGGAGCGCGAGCTCAGGGAGCTCAACTGGAGAAAGATGCTGGCGGCCCTCCGCTTTGCCGAGCAGAGCGTGCCCTTCTACCGGCGCCGCTTCGCCGAATACGGGGTGCGGGTCAAGGACGTGCACGCGCCCGAGGATCTCGCGCGCTTTCCGGTGTTGACCAAAGCCGATCTCCGCGCGCACGGCAGCGAGCTCATCGCGGATGGGTGGCGCGGCAAGCTCTTCAGGAGCGGTACGGGCGGATCGACCGGAGAGCCGGCGCGCTTCTTTTACGATCACGCGACGTACGAGTGTAGAAGCGCCGCGGCCCTGCGCTCCGACGCGTGGGCCGGCGGCCGGATCGGGGACAAGGAGCTGTACATCTGGGGGATTCCGACCCTGGAGCCCCGCTGGAAGAAGGCGAAGCGCACGCTGCACGAGGCGCTGATCCGGAAGAAGACGGTCAGCGCGTGGAACCTGGCGGAGGAGCGGCTCGCGGGGGTGGTGGACGAGATCCGGCGCTACCAGCCGAACCTCGTCGTGGGGTACACGAGCCCTCTCTACTACACGGCGCGCTACGCGCTCGAGACGGGGCACCGGCTGCCCACGCCGAGGGGGATCATCGCGACGGCGGAGCGGCTCTTCCCTCACCAGCGCGAGGTGATCGAGCGGGCGTTCCAGGCGCCGGTCTACGACCGCTATGGGTGCAGGGAGATGATGCTGATCGGCGCGGAGTGTGAGCGCCACGAGGGCAAGCACCTCAACATCGAGAACGTCTTCCTCGAGGTGGTGCGCGGCGGCCGGCATGCGCGGCCCGGCGAGCCGGGCGAGGTGATCCTGAGCGATCTCGTGTGCCGGTCGATGCCGCTGCTGCGTTACAAGAACGAGGATGTGGTGGTCGCGGCCGACAAGGCCTGCTCGTGCGGCCGCGGGTTGCCGCTGCTCGCCTCGGTCGAGGGGCGGGTGCTCGACATGATCGTCGGGACGGACGGCCAGCTCCTCTCGTCCGTGTTCTTCCCCTACTTCTTCAAGGACAACCCGACGGTGGAGCGGTATCAGGTCCACCAGGACAAGACGCGGGCGATCACGATCAAGATCATCCCTGGCGAGGGGTACGGGCCGGAGACGTCGCAGGCCATCGAGCGCGATCTGCGCCGGTTCCTCGGGGAGCGGGCGGACATCCGCGTGCAGCTCGTCAGCGACATCCCGGTCACCTCGGGGGGGAAGTTCCGCTTCACCATGACCGAGGTGCCGATCGAGTTCGGCCGCGGGGCCGCGGCATGATCGGAGCGCCCGGGGTCCGGCCGGCGCCGTCCGCCGCGCCGGGCCGGCCCGTGAAGGTCGCCCACGTCGTGCTCTCGCTCAACGTGGGTGGGCTCGAGCGGGTGGTGCTCCGGCTGCTCGACAGGATGGCGCGCGACCGGTTCGCGCCGGTGGTGTGCGCGCTCCAGGAGCCCGGCGCGCTGGCCGAGGAGCTGGCGCGGCTCGGCGTGCCGCTCGTGGTGCTCTCGCGGAAGCCCGGCCTCGACCCGGGCCTGCCGTTGCGGCTCTCGGCGTGGCTGCGGCGCGAGGGGATCGGGCTTGTGCACACGCACAACCCGGGGCCGCACCTCTATGGCGCGCTCGCGGCGGGCCTCCTGCGGGCGGCGGCGCTCCCTGGCGGAGGCGGGCCGCGCGTCATCCACACGAAGCACGGGCGCAACTACCCGAAGCAGAAGCGGAAGGTGCTGGTCAACCGGCTGGCCGCGGCGCTCACGGACCGGGTGGTGGCGGTGAGCGACGACACGCGGGCGGTCGCGCTCGAGGTGGAGCATGTCGACCCGGCCAAGGTCGTGACGATCTTGAACGGCGTGGACACGGACGTGTTCCGGCCGGGCGACGCCGGCGCGGCGCGCGCGCGGCTCGGGGTGCCCGCGACGGGCTACCACGTGGGGTGTGTCGCGCGGCTGTCTCCGGAGAAGGATCACGCGACGCTGCTCGACGCCTTCGCGCGGCTCCGCGCGACGCGGCCCGACGCGCATCTGACGCTGATCGGCGACGGCCCCCGGCGGCCTGCGCTCGAGGCGCAGGCGGCGCGGCTCGGGCTCGGCGGGGCGGTGACGTTCACGGGGACGCGCGGGGACGTGGCGGAGCTCTTGCCGGCGTTCGATGTGTTCGCGCTCGCGTCGTTGACGGAGGGGATCTCGCTGACGCTCATCGAGGCGGCGGCGGCGGGGTTGCCGATCGTCGCGACGCGGGTGGGGGGCAATCCGGAGATCGTGCTGGAGGGCGAGACAGGGCTGCTGGTGCCGCCTGGAGCGCCGGAGACCCTGGCGGCCGCGCTCGAGGCGGTGGCCGTGCGGGATGATCGCGCGGAGATGGGAATGCGCGGGCGGGCACGGGTGCTCGAGCGGTTCGGGATCGACCGCATGGCGCGCGCGTACGAGGACCTCTATGACGAGGTGCTCGGGCGGTAGCCCCCGCGGCGCACGACAGCGAACGTCGGTTCCCCATGTGAAGGCTCGGTCTTCGATTTCGTCCCCGCGACGAGCAGCGGCTGGTGTATCGCGCCCGCTCGTCGTGGGTTGCTTCGTATGCCAGCTGTGAGATAATTCGGGATACCACGCTTGCTTGCTTGACGAAGCAACAACATAGCAAGACTACGACGGTCATCCACGGGGCGTGCTTGCTTACCCGAATGGAGGGACGAGATGCGTTTTCTTGAGACTGGGTACAAAAAGAGAGAGCTCGCGCTGGGACGGCGCATCTTCTTGAAGGCGCTCGGCGCCGGCATCGCGGCGCCGCTGGCCTTCCGGATGAGCAACCTGGCGCTGGCCGAGCCGAGCTCCGCGCCGGTCCGGCTGTTCATCTACTTCGTCCCCCATGGCATGCCCATGGAGTATGCCGAGCCCTACGGATCGGGAGCGGACTTCCTGAAAGGCTCCACGGTCCTCTCGCCGCTCGCGCCCTTCGGCAAGTACATCAATGTCTGCCGCGGGCTCGGCATCAATGGCTTCAACAACCACGAGGCGGTCTCCGGCGTGCTCACCGGCGTCAAGGACGGCGCCGGGGTCGACTCGGTGGATCACACCATCGCGCAGGCGCTGGGTGTCGAGGCCTACAACCTTGGCGCCAACCCCTATCCGAGGAACCAGGACGGGACCGGGTTCGACAAGAACTCGTACCTGATCCAGCACGGGGGCGTGTGGGTGCGCCCCACGGAGGACCCCGCGGCCGCGGCGGCGGCCATGCTCGGGGCCGTCGGCGGCGGGCAGCAGGGCGGCGGGAGCGGGCCAGAGGCCGACGAGGCTGCGTTCCGCAACGAGGCGCTGGGGCTCACCGAGCGCCAGCTGGAGAGGATGCAGCGCTCGCTCTCGGGCCTCACGAAGGAGCAGAACAAGCTCGCCGTACACCTCGAGTCGGTGCGCTCGATCAAGGCCGCGGCCGACAGGCCGGTCATGAACGGCTGCAGCAGCAAGCCGGCGCTGCCGGCGCTCGACGCGCTGGCGGGCAAGAGCGTGTTCGAGCAAGAGAACCTGCGGCGCGTCGTCGACGCGCACCTCGAGGTCGCCGCGAACGCCATGGTGTGCGGCACGGCGCGCGTCGTCACGATGCAGAACCTGTGGGTCAACTGCGATCTCCCCATGGACTTCACCGATGGCCCTGGGAGCGCGAGCCCCTACCACGGGGCCACGTCCCACTCCCGCGAGCCGCCGGGTCGCATGGAGTTCGCGACCGTCCAGAGCTGGTTCTTCGCGCGGCTCGCGGAGAAGCTGCTCACCCTCCTCGACCAGCCGGATCCGCTCGATCCCGGCAACACCGTCCTCCACAACTCGCTCATCTATGTGTGCAGCGAGATCGGCGACGGCGCGGATCACAACTCCAACGTCCACGACGTCTATCTCGGGAGCCAGATCGTCCACTCGTACCTCCCGGCGATCCTGATCGGCAACGCCGGCGGCCGCATCGCGAGCCGCGGCGTCGTCGACGTCGACACCGACCACGTCAACATGCTGGCCACGCTCGGCGACGCCATGGGCGTCTCGATCAACAAGTTCGGCGCGCAAAGCGCGCAGCCGATCCAGGAGCTGAAGTCATGAAGCGCTGGCAAACGTGGGCGCTCGCCGGGCTCTCGTCCTCGCTCCTCGCGTGCGGCGCGGGCAGCATCGGCGGTGAGGACGACCCCGTGAAAGGTCCGGTCATCGACGGCAGCTCGTGCGAGCAGGCTCAGGTCGGCGCTCCGGTGCTGCGGCGGCTCTCCGCCCTGGAGCTGGAAAACAGCCTCCGCGACGTCTTCCCCGAGCTCGGCACGGCGGCCTGGTCCGGGGTCCGGCTGGGCACGGACCCGACATCGGAGCTCGGCTTCACCAACGACGCGCAGGCGCTGCAGGTCGGCGCCCAGACCGCGAAGGAGCTCCTGAGCACGGCGGAGGAGGTCGCTGACATCGTGACCGCCGACGCCGCGCTGGCCGCCTCGCTCCCGTGCGCAGCGGCCCAGCCCGGCCCCGAGTGCGCTGCCGAGTTCGTCACGCGGCACGGGCTGCGGCTGTTCCGCCGCCCGGTGACCGAGGAGGAGAAAGGCGAGCTCCTGGCGCTCCACACCTCGGTGAGCGGAAAGTCCGACTTCCGCGTCGGGCTCAAGTGGACGCTGGTGTCGATGATCCAGTCGCCCCAGGCGTTCTACCGCTCGGAGATCGGCGCGCCGAGCGCCGGGCGCTACGAGCTGACCCAGCACGAGATCGCGACGGCGCTGGCCTACAACACCACGGGCTCGACGCCCACGCCCGAGCTGCTCGACAAGGCGGCGCGCGGGGAGCTCAGCTCGCCGGAGGCGCTCGTCGAGGAGGCGCGCGCGCTCCTGAGCACGCCGCGCGGCCACGAGGCGATGAGCCGCTTCTTGCAGCAGTGGCTCCGCTACGGGAAGGTGAACGGGATCGCCAAGGAGAAGATCCCCGACTTCAGCACGTATGGCGCCCTCATGCAGGAGGAGACGCGCCTCTTCCTCGAGGAGGTCATCTACACGCGCGGCGCCGGCGTCACCGAGCTCTTGACCGCGCCAACCACCTTCCTGAACGCCCAGCTCTCGACGTTCTACGGATACGGCGGCGTCACCGGACAGGGCTTCCAGCGCGTGGAGCGGCCTCTGGACTGGGGCGTCGGGCTGCTCGCCCAGGGCTCCGTCCTCGCCGGGAACTCGCGCATGGACAGCTCGTCGCCGACCCACCGTGGCCTGCTCGTCTTCGAGCGGCTCCTCTGCGGCTATATCCCCCCGCCGCCGGCGAACATTCCGGCGATCACCAAGCCCGATCCGGGGCAGACGACCACACGCGCGCGCTACGAGCAGATCCACATCTCGGCCGACGGCTGCAACACGTGCCACGCGAGCTTCGATCCCACGGGCTTCGCGCTGGAGCACTTCGACGAGATGGGGCGCTACCGCGCCGACGAGGGGGGCCTCCCCATCGACGACTCGGGCTACATCGCCGTCGCGGGCGAGAAGCGGCCTGTCACCGGCGCGAAGGGCCTGGCCGAGGCGCTCGCCAGCGCGCCCGAGGTGACCGAGTGCGTGAGCAAGCTCGGCTCGACGTATACGTACGGCGGGGCGCTCGGGGCCGAGTGCGCCATCGAGGAGGTCCAGCAGAGCCTGATGAGCGGGCAGATCGGCCTGCTCGAGTTCTTCGCACGCCTCGCGGGCACCGAGCACATGCGCGCCCGCGTCCGCCGCGAGTAAGTCGCCCCCCGTG
Organism: Sorangium sp. So ce363; assembly: GCF_051520435.1. Classification (NCBI taxonomy): domain Bacteria; kingdom Pseudomonadati; phylum Myxococcota; order Polyangiales; family Polyangiaceae; genus Sorangium; species Sorangium sp. So ce363. Next base: position 12,388,879 of record NZ_CP150333.1, read on the forward strand.
TCAGAGGAGCTGTCGCCTCCTCAGGCCGGCAGCCCGGCGGAGGAGTCGAGGGGTCGTGAGCAGGGCGAGGGCGGAGGGCTCGCTTGAGGCCGCTCGGATGCCTCTCAGCGGGCGCCCGCTCAGATCAGCGTCGTCAGCGCCCCTCGCAAGAAGTCGCGCGCGACAACGACGTCGTGCACCTCGTCCGGACCATCGGCGATGCGAGCGGACCTGGCGAATCGGTACCAGAGCGAGAACGGCATGTCTTCGCTGTATCCGAGCGAGCCGTGCATCTGGATCGCGTCGTCGAGCACCTGGCAGAGGAGCCGGGCGACGTGGTTCTTCGCCATCGAGGAGTAGGGGCGCGCCTCCTTCTCCTTGCCTTGCTCGAGCATCGCCGCGCAGTGCAGCGTCATCAGGTTGCCGGCGTGGATGCCCGACGCTGCGTCGGCGATCTTCTTCTGGATCATCTGGTGGTGAGCGAGCGTCTTGCCGAAGCTCTCCCGCGTGAGGACGTAGTCGCGGCACATCCCGAGCGCGCGGTCGGCCCAGCCGAGCCAGCGCATGCAGTGCGTGAGGCGCGCCGGCACGAGGCGCCGCTGCGCGAGGAGGAACCCCTCGCCGACGCCGCCGAGGACCGCGTCGTCGCCGACGCGCACGGCGTGGAAGCGGAGCTCGGCCTCGCGGTGCTGGAGCATTGGCGGGCTCATCACGGGGATGTCGCGCACGTGCTCGACGCCTTCGGCGTGACGATCGACGACGAACAACGTCGCGCCGGTGCGAGGATCGTCGGACGTCCGCGCCATCACGATGAGGAACGCCGCCTCACCGCCGCCGGTCGTATACCACTTGTGGCCATCGATCATCCAGCCGCCGCCGACCCTGGCCGCCCTCGTGCGCAGATTCGATGGATCCGCGCCGGCGCCGGGGGCGGGCTCGGTCATCGAGAAGGCGCTCGAGATCTCGGCCCGGGCGAGCGGCGCGAGGTATTTCGCGCGGATCGCGGGCGACGCCGCCTTGTGCAGGAGGTCCATGTTGCCCTGGTCCGGCGCGTCGCAGTTGAAGCAGGCCGCGCCGAGCGGAGAGCGGCCCATCTCGCGAAAGAGCGCGCACATGCCCATGACGCCGAGCCCCAGCCCGCCGTGCTCCGCGGGCAGGTGCGGGACGAACAGCCCCTCGGCCCGCGCGCGCTCGCGGAGCGCCGTGAGCGTATCCCTCCGTCCCGCGCGATCCTCGTCGAGGATCGACGTCTCGTTCGGAATGACATGCGCGTCGACGAACGCGCGCACGCGGCCGCGGAGATCGGCCAGATCGGGGGGCAGATCGAAGGAGATCGTCACAGCGGCAGTATAGGAGGCCGAAGGGCTGCGTGATAGCGTCTGACCTGCGATGGCCCTCACGCCGCCGACCAACACACGCGCGCCCCGCGAGGCGCACCGGATCGACGAAGCGGCCCTCGGCCGCTGGCTCACCGCGCACGTCGAAGGCTGCGCGGGAGGCGCCGTGACCGTCGCCCAGTTCAAGGGCGGTCAGTCGAACCCGACATACTGGGTGGGCGTCGACGGCGGAGCCGGCGGAGATCTCGAGCTCGTCTTGCGGAAGAAGCCGCCCGGCAAGCTCCTTCCCTCCGCGCACGCCGTCGAGCGCGAGTACCGGGTCATGCGCGCTCTCCGCGACACCGAGGTGCCCGTCCCGGACGCGCTCGCCCTCTGCGAGGACGGCTCCGTGCTCGGCGCGCCGTTCTTCGTCATGCGGTACGCCGCCGGACGGATCTTCTGGGATCCGACGTTGCCTGAGTTCGGGACCTCCGAAGAGCGCCGCGCGATCTATGCAGCGTACATCCGTGTCCTCGCGGCGCTCCATCGCGTCGACTACGCCGCCGTGGGGCTCGCGGACTACGGCAAGGTGGGCGGCTTCGTCGCGCGACAGGTCGACCGCTGGTCGAAGCAATACGAGGCGTCGCGCACGGGCGAGGTGCCGGCGATGGAGGCGCTCATGCGCTGGCTCTCCGCGAATGTCCCGGCGAACGACGAGACGACGCTCGTCCATGGCGACTACCGCATCGACAACATCATCTTTTCGACCGGCGCTGCGCCCGAGGCGATCGCGACGATCGACTGGGAGCTCTCGACGCTCGGACATCCGGTGAGCGATCTCGCGTACGCTTGCATGGGTTACCGCATCAACCTCCCTGGCCGTGGCGGCCTTGCCGGGGTCGATGTCGCGTCGCTCGGGATCCCGACCGAGGACGAGATGGTCGCCTCCTACTGCGAGCTCTCCGGTCGCAGCGGCATCGATGCGTGGCCGTACTTCATGGCCTTCGGCGTCTTTCGTCTCGCCGCGATCGCTCAGGGTGTCTACCGGCGGAGCCTGCAGGGCAACGCGAGCTCCGAGGACGCCGGCGGGTACGGCGCGGCCGTGACCGTGCTCTCGGAGCTCGCCTGCGGTATTGCGGGGATCTCTCCGCGCTAGGCCAGGTGAACGCTCGAATTTCGATTTCGTCCCTGCGATAAGCAGTGGCTGTGGTGCGCTGGGATGACCCGCCGCTGAGCCTGGTGATTTCCGTCGTCGCCGCAGGTGATGGGACCACGAAGGCCGACGTTGCGGGCGCCGTGCTCACAAGGGGAGTCTTGCCGCTCGCTGTACGGCCCCCGGGACGTCTTGTCCGGCGATGCGGCGCGGTGTAGGGTGCGTCACACGCAGGAGGGGGCGTATGAGACGTCTGTGTGTCGCCGTGCTCGTTCCGCTCGTCGTCGGCTGCTCGATCGTGGACCCAGAAGATCGCGCGGAGCTGAGACGTCAGATTGCGGCGATGCCGCACGACAATCTGATGGAGATGAAGCGCTGGACCATGCACGAGCTGGCGAAGGAATGGTTGCTGACAAGGGACAAGAATGACCAGGTGGGCAAGGTAATCTGCCGCGACAACGAGGGCGGGCTATGGAGCGGTTGGTACGACCGCCCGAATAAGTACATCACCGTGGAGGATATGCTCTCCTGTCTCACGAAGAAGCCCAATCTTCCGAACTATATCTTTTGCGCTGAAGACTTTGCGTCGTGGGTCGTCCCTGACGCGAAGAATGAGATCGAGAAGTTGCTGCCCGCGTACACCGACATCGAGTGCAAGTATGTGTGGGATTTTCGCTACGATCCCGAGAATGTGGATCCGAAAATGGTCGATATAGATGCGATCGAGTCGGACGATATCATCCAAGCCATGATCACCCTTCCGGGGCCGCCTCCAGGGTGGGCTATTCCTCGGTTCGCGCCGCTTCTCTGCCCGCTCGGCGCAGGGGAGGGCTGGGGATGCCCTCCCAGACCGTCCGACTCGTTTCCTACGGGCGGAGAGCCCACAGACCCTCCTGGCGGGGATCAACCGTGAAACGTTATCTCGTCGCGCGCGAGGCAGGCAATGGGTCGGTCATGTTCATGACCAAGGATCCACGAAAATGGAAGTCCTACCTCCAGAAACTGGGCGAGGTGTGCGGCGCGGCATGGCGAGACGATCTGTCAGAGGAGGAGGAGCGCGCGTGGGCCGAGGCGCACCGGAAAGAGTTCAACCACTGGGTCGACGGCAGAGCCGCCCCGCCGTGGCCGATGCTGATCGCCGCCGTGAAGCGGGCGTTCGTTGCCGGCTATGGGGCTCTCGAGCGAAAGCCCGTCACAGAGGCCGAGGCGCTCGCGCGCCTGGACAGGACCTATCTCTGGAAGCTGCTGACGGCCGAGGATGTGGCCCAGGGCCACGGCCCCGAGGCGCTCCGCGCCTTCCAGCGGGGCTTCCGGCTGGGACGAAGCGAGAGACCCTTCTCCACGAAGAGGAACATCCCCCGGATGGTGGATCCTCCCTATCACTGGTACCGCCAGCAGGCGGAGGCGAACTTGCCGGGGCCGAGCGCAGCTCGTGAGCGAGCCCTCGTGGCCGCGTGGCGTGCGAGCGGCGCGAGCCGCGAGGACGTGGAGGCGAGCCAGCAGGCCCTGCGCGAGCTCCACGCGAGCGCCTGGCGCGATGATGTGCCTGAGGAGGATCGCGCGTGGGCCGAGGCGTACCGCGAGACGTGCGCGCACTGGGTCACCGTCCACCGGCGCGACGCGGTGGCGCAGAGCGCCTACGAGGCCTATCTTCGGAGCAGCGACGGAATCCTCGACGGGGAGGCTGCGCCCCCTCGGGCGAAGCGGAGCGACCGCGACTCGGAACCGTGGCGGTTCTTCGCGGATCGCGTCGAGGACGCGCCCGAGGACGAGAGCGAGCTCGCGACGGCAGAGGCGGCCGCGCGCGAGTACTGGGACGCGCGCTGGCGCGAGGCGCCGCCGTGGGACGGCGACCCGGCCCAGGTCCACTGGCTCGCGGCGGTCCGCGCCGCGCGGGAGACGTCGGCGGCGATGGCCGACCATATCCCCAGGCCCTGGTAGCGGTTGCCCCCTCGTCCGACCCCGATCCCCTTCAGTTTGTACAAGGTTGCTCCCCTCGCCCGACCGGTGGGACCTCGAACCTGTACAAGGTTGCCGCTTCGGCCGACGGGTGGTGTTTCAATCCGTGGACGGCCGCCTTCACGCCACAGCCAGTCTGAGGGAGCGCACTCCCCGAGCTCTCCATGGCGGATCGCCGTGGGCGGGACGAACGTCTGCTGGACACTCTCCGTAGAACTTGTGGGTGAGCCAAGGCGGCTCTGCCGATTGGCCGAGCGAGCGCCGCACGCGGGCCCGCAGCCTCACCCTTCTGCGTCCCCGCCCGCCCCGCGTTGCGCGAGCCAGCGGTAGAGCTGGGTCCGGTGCATGCCGAGCGCCCGGGCCGCGCGCATCACGTTGCCGTTTTCACGGCGCAGCACCGCCTCGATCTCCGCCGCGGCGGGCCACGCCGCTGCCCGCCGCAAGGGCCCCTTCTCCGCCGCCGGCCGCTGCGCCCGCGTGGCGTCCTTCACGGTCTCGCCCAGGACCCCGCCAGACATGCCCGCTGGTGGCTCGGGGACGCTCAGCCGCCCCGCCGACGGGGAGAGGTGCCGCTCGTGCACCACCGAGCTACCCGCAAGGTGCGCCTCCTGCGCTGCTGCCCGGATCTCCGCGGTGAGCTCTCGAATGTTTCCTGGCCACGCCCGCAGGAGGCACGCCTCGATCAGCGACGCATGCGCCCGAGCGGGCGCGGTCGTCTCGGCGTGCGCGCCAGCCGACGTCGCATGTCGCAGGGCCGCATCGACGAGCCACGGGATGTCCTCCGATCGCTCGCTCAGCGGCGGTATGCGGACCGAAGGCCGCGCGATGCGGAAGAAGAGATCGTCGCGCAGCTTCCCCGCGGCCACCTGGGCTCGCAAATCCTTGTGGGTCGCCGAGACCAGCGCGAAATCCACGCTCACCGGCCGCGAGGCCCCGAGGGGGATCACCTCCTTCGCTTCCAGCGCCCGCAGGAGCTTCGCCTGCACCCCGAGGTCGAGCTCGGCTACCTCGTCGAGAAAGAGCACCCCGCCGTGCGCTGCCTGCACGTAGCCCTCGGCGTCCGCCGCGGCGCCCGAGTACGCCCCTTTGCGCGCGCCGAAGAGCAGCCGCTCGGCCAGCTCCTCGGGGATGGCGGCGCAGTTCACGGCGACGAAGGGCCCATCGCGGCGCGGGCCGAGGACGTGGAAGGCCCGCGCCGCGTGCTCCTTACCCGTTCCGCTCTCGCCGGTGATGTGCAGCGTCGTCTCGAGGCTCGCCGCCCGACCGATCGCATCCCACGTGCGGGCGAGGGTCGGGCCGAGGATCGTGCCCTCGGCGCGCGAGATCCCCGCGCGGAATGGCTCCACGTCGGCCTGGAGCAAGAACACCGACCAGCCTGTGCGCACGATCCGGAGCTCGGCGCCGGCGCGCGTGCCGATCAGCGGGACGCCATCGAGCCAGGTGCCGTTCCGGCTGTCGAGATCCTCGACGTGCCACTTGCCCTCGCTCCAGCGCACGCGCGCGTGCTTGCGCGACATCCGCTTGTCGTCCAGGAGCACGCCCGCTACCTCGCATCGCCCGAGCTCGATCTCGCCGTCCTCCAGCGGGAGCACATCGCAGCGGGGGCCGTCCACCGAGAAGATCAGGACCAGCCCGGGCCTTGGCTTCCGGAGGCCGCGGTGCTCCGACGGGGGGCCGGGTGCGTCGTCCAGGGTCGTGTTCGGTGCAAGGGGCGCCACGATCACCGCGGAGTGTAACGCGGCTCGTATGCCCTGTGCAGGGGGCACCCGCCGCGGTAGACGGAGCTCAGCGCCGCCGCTCCGCGGCGAGGGGCGCGCTCAGGACGCCCTGCGCCTGGCGCGTGTGCCAGCCATACGACATGAGGGCGCGCGGGACGCGCCGATGGGAGGCTAGCTTCCAGGCGGGCATCCATGGCAAATGGGTTGCTGTCGATGGCGACAGGAGAGTTCCTCGTCATGAATCAACATGTGTTCTTGATGTCGAGCCTCCTCCTCGTCGCGGCCGCGTGCGCGAGCGACGTGTCCACTCCCTGCGGGGACGGCTACTGCCTGGCGGCTTACCAGTGCGTCGATTCGAGGGATGGTGCGCGGCGGTGCGTGCCGCCCGATACGCCGCTGAACGTCTGCGGCAACGGGATCGTCGATCCCGGCGAGGAGTGCGACGAGGGCGACGTCGCGGCGGGCGACGGGTGCGGCGCGACCTGCCGGCGGGAGGTGTGCGGCAACGGGATCGTCGATCCCGGCGAGGAGTGCGACGAGGGCGATGTCGCGGCGGGCGACGGGTGCGGCGCGACCTGCCGGCGGGAGGTGTGCGGCAACGGGATCGTCGATCCCGGCGAGGAGTGCGACGAGGGCGACGTCGCGGCGGGCGACGGGTGCGGCGCGACCTGCCGGCGGGAGGTGTGCGGCAACGGGATCGTCGATCCCGGCGAGGAGTGCGACGAGGGCGATGTCGCGGCGGGCGACGGGTGCGGCGCGACCTGCCAGCAGGAGGTGTGCGGCAACGCGATCCGCGACCCAGGCGAGGCGTGTGACTGCGGCGCCGATGCCGTCGCGCCCCGGGAGCCGGTGTGCAGCGATCGCCAGAACGCGTCGGCGGGCGGGGTGTGCCGCCTGGACTGCCGGCTTCATTGCGGCGACGGCGAGGTCGCGGAGGAGGAGACGTGTGACCCCGCCGCTCCTTTGGCCGCCTCCTGCGTGGATCTCCGTTACGATTTCGGCCGCCCTGCCTGCTCGCGCGCCTGCGACTCGCTGGACGTCGTGGGCTGCGGCGACTTCAATTGGCGCTTAACGAATGCGCCGACAACGGCGTACCTCTCGGACGTGTGGGGAAGCGGAGCGCGCGACGTCTACGCCGTCGGGGACGGGGGCACCGTGGTTCATTACGACGGCACCGTCTGGACATTGATCTCGTTACCGGTCGTTGCGAGCGCAGATATGCGCGGCGTGTGGGGCAGCGGTCCGAGCGACGTCTTCGTCGTCGGAGTCGAGGGCCCCGCCGCCGGAGCCACCGGCCTCGTGCTGCACTATGACGGAGACTCATGGACTCAGATGCCATGGCCCTACGAGGGGGGTCTTAGCGACGTGTGGGGCAGCGGCCCGAATGACGTCTTCGCCGTCGGCGATCGGGGCACCTTGGCCCGCTTCGACGGCCGCTCCTGGACGAAGATGCTTTCGCCAGTCGATGTGCCGCTGCGCGGCGTGTGGGGCAGCGGTCCGAGCGACGTCTTCGCCGTCGGGGATTTTGGCACCGTGCTGCATTTTGACGGAAATTCCTGGACACAGATGCTCTCGCCGGTCGATGAGCCGCTGCGCGGCGTGTGGGGCAGCAGCGCGAGCGACGTCTTCGCCGTCGGAGATGGGGGCGTGCTGCATTTTGACGGAAATTCCTGGGCACTGATGCCTTCGACGTCCAATTTGGTTGTTGGCAGCGTGTGGGGCAGCAGCGCGAGCGACGTCTTCGCCGTCGGAGGCTCGACCCTGGCGCGCTTCGACGGCCGCGCGTGGACGGAGGTGACTTATTCGATCGAGCAGTATTTGACCGGTGTGTGGGGCAGCGGTCCGAGCGACGTCTTCGCCGCCGCCATCGGCGGCGTGCTGCATTTCGATGGCATCACCCTGACAGAGCTGCCTTTCGCGGCCGATGACGAGTCGATTTACGTTTTGGATCTATGGGGAAGCGGAGCGAGCGACGTCTTCGCCGTCGGAGAGCGGGGCACCGTGCTGCATTTCGACGGCAGCTCATGGACGGCGATGCCATCGCCGGTCGATGTGAATCTCCGCGGCGTGTGGGGGAGCGGAGCGAGCGACGTCTTCGCCGTCGGAGAGCGGGGCACCGTGCTGCATTTCGACGGCAGCTCATGGACGGCGATGCCATCGCCGGTCGATGTGAATCTCCGCGGCGTGTGGGGAAGCGGAGCGAGCGACGTCTTCGTCGTCGGGGCGTCGTCAACGGTGCTGCACTATGACGGTCGCTCCTGGACACCAATGTCTGTAGAGGGCATCGATCATGCGCTCTACGGCGTATGGGGGAGCGGGCCGAGCGATGTGTTCGCCGTCGGGGATTTTGGCACCGTGCTGCATTTCGACGGCCGCTCCTGGACGACGATGGTATCGCCGGTCGATGTGGGCCTCTTCCACGTGTGGGGGAGCGGACCGAGCGACGTCTTCGTCGTCGGAGAACAGGGCGCCATCCTGCACTTCGACGGCAGCTCTTGGACGGCGACGACATCGGTGCGCAATGTTGCGTTTACCGACCTGTGGGGCAGCGGGCCCAACGATGTCTTCGCCGTCGACGGCGCCGTGCTGCACTTCGACGGTGGTTCTTGGCTGCCCATGCGTTCCGAAGAACTTGGGTTCCCGCGGGCGGTATGGGGTGATTCTTTGGGTAATGTGTTTTTTTACAGCGATCAGGGCCTCGGCCAACGCAGCCATCGACTCCGCCGGACAGCGCTCAGCCGCTGAAGGAGGAGGACGGATGCTTGGTTTCGGTTGGCTTCGCGCTGCGATGAACGCCCCGGAGCCTCTCTGCGCGCCGCGGCGCCGGGGACCGGCGTACGGCGGACGCGACGGCCAGGCTTCCGGCCCACAGGCGTAAGCCTGTCGGGTGCGTGCGGTGAGATTGTCATGAGCCCGATGAAGGAAATACGCTTCGCTTCTGTGGGCGACTCCGGCGCCCCTGCTGTCGACGAGGAGGCGGCCGCCACGCCGCCGAGCCGGAGGGGACGTCCGGAGTCAGAAGAGGGGATGTACCCGTCGGCGACCTGGAGCACCGACCACGATCTCCATGCGGTGCAGCTCACCGCGCCCAGGACCGGCCCTGCGCGGCGAGCGCCGCGCGACCTGCCCATCGACGCCGGGACGTCCCTCGGTCACTACGAGCTCATCCGCGAGCTCGGCCGCGGGGGCATGGGCACGGTCTTTCTGGCCCGCGACGTCCGGTTGGGCCGCCTGGTGGCGATCAAGCTCGTCACCACGCTGACCGGCTCCCGGCTCGACCGATTCCTTGTCGAGGCCCGCGCCACCGCGCTCTGCAAGCACGAGAACATCGTGACCATCCACGATGTGAACGAGCACAACGGGTATCCTTACATGGTGCTCGAATACATCGAGGGCCAGAGTCTCCGCGCGTGGATGGCGCAGCGGAGGCCGGCGGGCGCGCCAGCGGGCGTCGCGGCCACCTCGGTGTCGACGAGCGCCGCGGTGGAGCTGATGGTGCCCGTGGTGCGCGCCCTCGTGTGCGCCCATCAGCTCGGCATCGTGCACCGCGATCTCAAGCCGGAAAACATCATGTTGGAGCCGTCCGGAGCGATCAAGGTGCTCGATTTCGGCATCGCCAAGCTGCTCGACATCGACGCCTCCGTCACGTGCGAGCGCCCTGCTCCCAGGAGCGAGCTGACCCTGACGCACGAAGGGGCCGTCATGGGGACGCTGGCCTACATGTCCCCCGAGCAGCAGGCCGGAGAGGAGATCGACCAGGCGACGGACATCTGGGCCGTGGGGATCATGCTTTATGAGCTCGTGACCGGCGCGCGCCCGTTCGACGGGGCGATGACGGTCGGCGCGCTCGACGCGTCCGTCCGGAAGATTGGCGGGATGCGCGCCGAGCTGGGCGCGCTCGGGCCGATCATCGAGCGGTGCCTGCGCAGGCGGACATCCGAGCGCATCGCCTCGGCGCGGCAGCTCCTGGCCGAGCTCATGCCGCTCCTGCCGGGGCGCCGCGAGGTCGTCCTCGGCGCCGACGAGAGCCCATTCGCCGGCCTCTCGGCGTTCCAGGAGGTCGACGCGGACCGCTTCTTCGGCCGCGACGACGACATCGCCGGCATGGTCTCGCGCCTGAAGAGCCAGCCGCTCCTCGCGATCGTCGGCGCGTCGGGGGTAGGGAAATCATCGCTGGTGAGGGCGGGGATCATCCCGGCGCTCAAGCGCTCGGGGGCCGGGTGGGAGTCGCTCGTCATGCGGCCCGGGCGCGAGCCCATGGCGGCGCTGGCCGATCTGCTCGACCATCCATCCCTCCTGGAGCAGGGCGAGGTCGGCTCGCCGGCGGCGCGCGGCCGTGAGGCCGAGCGCGGGCAGGTGATCGAGCGGCTGCGCGCCGAGCCCGGCCACCTGGGCGCCGCGCTGCGCGCGTGGTCCGCCCGGACCCAGCGGCGCGTCGTGCTGTTCGTCGACCAGTTCGAGGAGCTCTATACCCTCTCGTGCGGCGCCCGAGAGCGCGCCGCCTTCTTCTCGTGCCTCGAAGGCGTCGCCGACGACGCCTCCTCGCCCCTCCGCGTCATCCTCTCCACCCGCTCGGACTTCATCGAGCGGGTGGCCGAGGACAGGCGCTTCATGGCGGGGGTGACCCGCGGCCTCGTGTTCCTCTCGCCCATCGGCCGGGAAGGGCTGCGCGAGGCGCTCTTGAAGCCGGTCCAGGCGGCGCGATACGAGATCGAGGACCCGGCGATGGTCGAGGGCACCCTCGATGTGCTGGAGACGACCCCAGGCGCCCTCCCCATCCTGCAGTTCACTGCGGCCAGGCTGTGGGACATGCGCGACCGCGAGCGGCGGCTCCTCACGCGGGCGAGCTACGAGGCCATCGGCGGCGTGGCGGGAGCGCTGGCGAGCCACGCCGACGCGGTGCTGGCTGGGCTCAGCGGCCGTCAGGCGAAGCTCTGCCGAGCCATCTTCGAGCGCCTGGTCACGCCCGAGCGCACGCGGGCCATGGCCAGCCTGGAAGAGCTCCGCGAGCTGCCCGGGGACGGGGATCCGGACGAGATCGAGCGCGTCGTCCACCTGCTGGCCGACGCGCGGCTCCTCGCCATCGAGACGGGGCGCGACGTCGCCGGCAGCAAGGTGGAGATCGTGCACGAGTCGCTCATCGCGCGCTGGCCGACGTTGCTGCGCTGGCTCGACGAGAACCAGGGAGACTCGGTGTTCCTCGACAAGCTGCGCGCGGCGGCGCGGCAGTGGGAGTCGAGCGGCTGCGCCGACGACCTCCTGTGGCGCGGCAAGCTTGCCGAGGAGGCGCGCCGCTTCCGGGAGCGCTCCGAGCGCCGGCTGCCCGAGCGAGAGCAGCACTACCTCGACGCCGTGGTGAGGCTTGCCGGCCAGGCGCAGCGCAGGAAGCGCAACCTCATCGTCGGGACCATCGCGGGCCTGGCCCTCCTGGTCGTCGGCGCCGCCGCGGGGATCGTCACGGTGGTCCGCCAGAACCGGGTCATCAGCGCGCAGCTCGCGGACATCCGCCGGACCGAGGACAGCCTCGAGGAGGCGCTCGCGAGGGAGACAGCGTCTCGACAGGCCGCCGAGCAGGCGAGGATGAGCACGGAAGAGCAGCGGAACCGGGCCGAGCGGCTGCAGAAGGAGGCCGAGGAGGCCAGGGACAGGGCCGAGATCGAGGCCGAGAGGGCGCGCGCCGCGGCCGAGGAGGCTCGGGCGGCGCGCGACGACGCGCGGGCGTCCGAGGCCGAGGCGCGCCGCGCCGAAGCCCAGGCCGATGACGAGCGGGCCAGGGCCGGCGTCGAGGAGCGGAGGGCCAAGCAAGCGGCAGACGACGAGCGCCGGAGCAAGGAGGCGCTGGAGCAGCTCATCCAGCGCTCGGTAGGGCGGGTCCGGGACCGCTTGAGGTAAAAGGCGCTCCGGGAGATCATCGAACCATTCCCCGTGCAGAGGACGCCGACGAGCACCCGAGCTGCGATCTGTTCATGGCTCTCGATCGCGATCGTCGCGTGCCGGGCCGTGCCCGCGTGGGCTCAGGCCGAGCCGGCGTTGCCCCCCTGGCACGCGGGCGTCGCGGAGGAGCGCAAGCAGGCGGCGCTGGAGCTCTTCATGCAGGGGCGGGACCTGCACAGAAGGATGGCGCTGGGCGATGCCAGGAAGAAGTACGAGGAGGCGCTCGCCCTGTGGGAGCACCCGGATCTCCGGTTCTATCTGGGCAGGGTGCTCAAGATGATGGGGATGCCGCTGCTCGCCTACGAGAACCTGCGCCTCTCGCTCCGGTGGGGGCCGGCGTCGCTCGAGCCCGGGGACCATGAAGCGGCGCGCGCGCTGATGAAGGAGCTCGTCGAGCGCGAGCTGGCCGTCGTCGAGATGCGCTGCGACGAGCCCGGCGCCGCGGTGCTGCTCGACGGGAGGCCGTGGTTCGTCGGTCCGAGCTCGGCGCGCCGGTTCGTGACGCCCGGAGAGCACGTCGTCAGCGCGAGGAAGGAGGGGTATTTCCCCCTGGTCGAGCCCGTCGTCGTGCTCGCCGGGGTCCAGGCCTCGGGGGTGCTCAAGCTGAGCGCCGACGGCATCGTCACGGTGCGCAGGTGGTCCGCCTGGAAACCCTGGGCCGTGGTCGGGGCCGGCGCGGGCCTCGGGCTGGCTGGTGCAATGTTACGCTTGCAGGCCGACGAGCATCTGGAGGAGGCGGAGCGGCAATTTGAAGAGACCTGCACGTCGGGTTGCGCTCCAACGACGACGGACACGACGAGCCGGGCTGCGACGGAGAGCCGAGTCGCCACCGGCCTGTTCATCGCCGGCGGCGCGACCCTGGCGGCAGGCGCGGCCCTGGTGTTCCTCAACATGCCGCGGACGTACCGCAGCGAGGATCAAGGCGGCGTGGAGCTCCGGATCGTGCCCGCGGCGTCGGGCGCGATGGCCGGGCTGTCAGCTCGGCTTTCCTTTTGAAGCGCCGAAGGCACCGGGCGGTAGGCTCCTGCCACCCGGGGGCGCCGGTGTCACCGCGGTGCTGCTGTTCTATTTGCGTTCGTAGAAGGTGAGGCTCACCCCGCCCCCCGCCGCGCCACCCGGGTCGGAGCTCACATACTGCTTCGTGTTGAGGATCGCATAGGGGCCGTCCGCGCGCGTCTCGAAGACAGGAATGAGCGCGCCGAACGGTCCGCAGTTCCTCACCACGATGACCTCGCCGTCCTTCGAGGACAGCGCGTACCGGGCGTCCAGCACCGTGGTCGATCCGATGAGCTGGTAATCCGCGCCTCCGGGGAGCACCGAGCCCGACAGGCCGCTCAGCAGCATTCCGCCGGTGACCGTGCCCCCGGTGATGGGAATGATGTTGCGCGTGCCGCGCTTGCTCGCGCCGACAGACACGGATGCGCCGAGCGTGACGGACTCGGTGAACACGCTCGAGCCCCTCGTCCCGGTCACCTTCGAGCACTCCCACGATTGGTTCGGGACGCCCTCTGGATCCTTGAGCTGGATCTTCGGCTCTCCGGCGGCCACCTCGCTGATGTCGTAGATGTCGAGCTGGATCGTGCCCGCCGCGGCGTCGACGACACGGGTGCCCGCGAACTTCCCGGTGTTGAGCCACGCGAGCGAGCTCGAGTTGGCGACCTCGAAGTCCGGGACGATCCGGACGACGTCATCGCCGGCGGCGGCGACGCCGCAGGTCCGCAGCAAGATGGAGCTGCCGTCGCTCGCCTTCAGGATGTTGATCTCCTCGAGCTCGACGGATCCGTTCGACAGCGTGAGCTCGAGGTCCATGCCGCCCGTGAGGAACGTGGCCTGGATCTTGTCGCCCGTGAGCGTGCCCCCCTTCACGTCGAGGAGGCGGCGGTGTCCGAACTGGGTGGTCCCGACATCGTGGGTCTCGCCGAGCTGGAGCGTCGCCCGAAAGACGAGCTCGCCGCGCGTGGGGAGCGGAATGCCATCCGGCATCCCGCAGGTCCACGACGGATCGGGGACGATCGTCGCCTCACCGCTGCCGTTGTTGCCCCCGCCAGCGCCAGGCATCCCGCCAGCGCCGCCGCCGCCGCCGCTGCCCGTCTCCTCAGCGCCGCCGGCTCCCGTGGTTCCGCTGCCCGCGGTGGTTCCGCTGCCCGCGCCGCCCGTGCCGGCGTCGCCGCCCGTGCCGGTCGCTCCGCCGGGACCGCTCGACGCCGCGCCGCCGGAGCTGCTGCTCGTCGTCGCTCCGCTGGTATCGTCGGTCGACGAACCACACCCTCCGGAGCAGATGCCCAGGATTCCAGTTATCAAGAGCTTCGCTGGCAGATTTTTGATCACCATCGCCGGACCCATCCATTCAATCCACGCTGCGATTCGATGCACCCTGAAACGTGGCGCTGGTTCGAGCGACTCCCGCTTCAGAACTGCGAGAAGAAGCTCCAGATCGACTCGCCGGAGTTGTTCTGCGGGGCGTGGCCCCCGTCGAACTCGCACCAGACGACGGGATAGCCCGCGTCGCAGCCCTCGTAGCTGACGCAGGGACTCGGCTCGACCGGTGTGGTCTGCTGACCGCAGTGGTTTCGCTCGAGGAAGACATCGCGAGCGCTCTGACCGTTCTCGAGCGGAACCACGTTGTCGCTCTTGCCGTGGGCGCCCCACATGGCCACAGGGCTGTCGCCGTCCTCGCAGCCGCTGTAGAGCGCGCCGGACATGGAGGCGATGGCGCGGAAGTCGTCGCCCATCGCACAGCCGATCGCGTAGGACATCATGCCGCCGTAGCTGAACCCCGTCGAAAAGATCCTGCTCTCGTCGATGCAGAGCTCGGCGCGGAAGCGGTCGAGCATGGCGCGGAGGAACGCGATGTCGCGGCCCCCCGTGTTCGCCCAGCCCTGCTCGAGGCCCTCGGGCGAGACGAAGATCGCCGAGCCGTTGGCGCGGCTCTGGAGCCCGTAGTAGCCGCCGCCGAACCCGGTCGCGACCTGCTCGGCCGAGCCGCCGCGGGGATGCCAGGTGAAGATCAGCCGGTAAGGGTGTTTCGAATCGTAGTTGTCCGGCACGGCGAGGATGTACTCGCGCGTCGTGCCCCCGACATCGACGCTGAAACGGCCGCTCTTCGGCGCGGTCGCGCTGCCGCAGCCGGCGCTCTGCGCCGCTCCTCCAGCGCCGCTCGAGCCGGAGCCGACAGCGCCGCCGCCCGCGCCAGTTTCCCCCGAGTCCGGGCGCCCGCCGCTGCCGCCGGCGCCGGCGACCGCCCCCGACGAGCTACCGTTTGCCGACGAGCCACCGTTTGCCGACGAGCCGCCGGTTGCCGACGTGCTCCCCGTGGCGCCGGAGGCGCTGGATCCGGGCCCAGCGGGCCCTCCGGCGCTGCTGCCGGATGATGCCTCGGTCGTCGCTTCTCCCTGGCTGGAGCAGCCCAGCGCCGCGAACGCCGCGAGCGCAACGAGCCCTGGAGCGATCGCGCCGAAATTGCGAAGCGTTTTCATTCGTCCCCGCCTCTCTATTCCAAGATCGCCGTCCGTCCTCGCATCACCCGATGCAGGTGATCTGCGACGACGTCGTACGCTATGCCTCACGCCCGAGGCATGGGCATACTCGCCTATGCCTCGGGCGTGAGGCATAGGCATACTCGCCTATGCCTCGGTGCGAGACGTCACGCCCAGAGGGGCGGACTGGACGGCTCGGGTGGGGGTCGAATTGAAAGCGCCCAGACCGAGCGATCGGCGCCGGCCGCTCCCGCGCAGGCCGACGTGGAGGGCGCGGGGTGGCGTGGCTAGAGTGCGCCCATGCGATGCAAGGTGAAGGACCTCGAGATCGAGGTCGAGGCGATCGGCTC
Organism: Sorangium sp. So ce363; assembly: GCF_051520435.1. Classification (NCBI taxonomy): domain Bacteria; kingdom Pseudomonadati; phylum Myxococcota; order Polyangiales; family Polyangiaceae; genus Sorangium; species Sorangium sp. So ce363. The sequence goes on from NZ_CP150333.1 coordinate 12,404,764, forward strand.
CGGGACGCCCATCCTGATGCTCCACGGCTGGGGGCCCGACCACAGGCTGATGAAGGGGTGCATGGAGCCGGTGTTCCGGTCGGCGCCGGGGAGATGGAGGCGCATCTATTTCGACCTGCCGGGCATGGGAAGGACCCCGGGGCGACCGTGGATCGACGGGTCGGACCGCATGCTGGACGTGGTGCTCGGGATCGTCGATCAGGTGCTCCCCGGCGAGCGGTTCCTTGTCGCCGGCGAGTCGTACGGCGGCTACCTGGCCCGGGGCGTGGTCCACGAGCGGCCGCGGAGCGTCGCGGGCCTGCTGCTCGTGTGCCCGGTGGCCGTACAGGAGACGCGGGAGGCCAACGCGCCCCCGCTGCGGGTGCTGGAGCGCGACGAGGCGTTCCTCGGGACCCTGTCCGGCGAGGACCGTCGCGCGTTCGAGGCGATCCACGTGCGCCAGGTGCACGCCGTCTGGGAGCGGTTCCAGGACGAGATCCTCCCCGGCCTGCGCGCGGCCGACACGGTCTTCCTGGAGCAGCACCTCAGCCGGAAGATCCCCTTCAGCTTCGCGGTCGACCGTCTGGAGGTGCCGTTCCCCGGGCCGACCCTGATGCTGGTGGGGCGCCAGGACTGCGTGACCGGCTACCGCGATCTCTGGGGGATCCTCGAGACGTACCCGCGGGCGTCGTTCGTGCTGCTCGACCGGGCCGGCCACAACCTGCAGACCGAGCAGCCGGCGCTGTTCGAGGCGGCCGTGAAGGAGTGGCTGGAGCGGGTGGCCGGGACCATGGCACACCCCTGACGGGGACGGCGCAGGGAGAGGGAGGACGCGCACGAGGTGCCTCCGACCTTCGTGCAGCGGTTTCGTCAGCGCGGTCGATCTCCAGCGGCACGGTCCGCTGTACCCTCGGGGCCGATGGCAGGCATCGTGAAGTCGCTGCGCGCGGCGTTGAAGAGCCCCTCCGGGGTCCGGAGCCTCAAGCTCACCGGGGTCTCGGGCGACGCCGACGTCGCGGGGATCTCGCGCCTGCCGGACCTCGTAAACTCGAGATCTCCGTCACCGGCGAGGAGATCCCGCCCGAGGTCTTCCGGATCCCCGGGCTCACGCACCTGACCGTGGGCGGCCGCTCGACCACCGGCCTGCCGCCCGAGATCGGGAATTGCTCGGGGCTGAAGAAGCTCAACGTCCGTGGTCACCGCATCACGGCGCTGCCGCGCGAGATAGGCAAGCTCTCGCGCCTCGAGTCGCTGTACGTCGACGGCAACGCGCTCACCTCGCTCCCCGCCGAGATCTCCGAGCTCGCCTCGCTGGAGACGCTGTCCGTCGGCAACAACCAGCTCGGTGCTCTCCCCGACGAGATGACCCGCTTGCCGAAGCTGCGTGATCTGTCGCTTGCGACGAACCGGCTGACCGCGCTGCCTCGCGAGCTCGGCCGCCTCGCCGCGCTCGACGCGCTGGAGCTCGATAAGAACGCGCGCGTCGACGCAGCGCCAGCGGGCGAGCTCCCCGCGCTGCGCATCCTCGGCCTGCGCAGCTGCAAGCTCGCCGACCTGCCCGCGAGCCTCGCGAAGCTCGGCTCGCTCGAGGTGCTCGCCGTCGGGAACAACCCGTTTCCGCGGGTGCCGGAGGCGATCCGCCCGCTCACGAGCCTTCGATCGCTGTACCTGTGGGGCGCGAAGCTCACCGAGGTCCCCTCCTGGCTCGGCGGGCTCACGCGCCTGACGCTGCTCGAGCTCGAGAAGAACGCGCTCGCGTCGCTGCCGTCGGAGATGGCCGAGCTCACGGGCATGGAGGAGCTGCGCCTGGAGAGCAACGCCTTCGACCACGTGCCTTCCGCGGTGTTCGCGATGACCTCGCTGCGCAGGCTGTTCTTGATGGACAACCGGATCTCCGAGCTGCCCGCGGGCGTGAACGCGCTGACGAGGCTCGAGCGGCTCGATCTGACGGGCAACCCGCTCGAGAAGCTGCCGGCGGACCTGAGCGCGCTCTCGAGGCTCGTCCGGCTGGAGCTCCCGCAGGGCGCGCTCACGGACGCGTCGGTGCGTGGCCAGATCGCGAGGCTGCCACCCTCGGGCGAGGTGTGGTTCGGCAACCCGGTGTATCACGCGCTCGCTCGATGCGAGCAGTGGTGTTGAGGGCGCGCGAAGCGGGGGCTGATAGGTCGCCGTGGGGCTCGGGGCCGAGGAGGGACAGGACCTGGCAAAGACGACGACGATCTAGGGATAGGATGGTCTCGCATTCAGTGGTAGACGCCGCCTACGAGAAGTTGAGGCAGCAACAGAAGAACGAGAGGAAAAATGAAGAGGGGTGCGAGATCCGCGTCATCCTCGGGTGGTCCCTTGGATGTTCAGAGAGCCGTGAAGGACGCGCTCAAGAAGATCTCCGTCGCCGCGGGCCAAGGAAGGAAGGCGCTTGATCTTCACGCGCTGGGCCTCGACGATCTGCCTGAGGAGATCGGGACCCTCACTCCGCTGGAGGAGCTCGACCTGTCGCGCAACGCGTTGAGACAGCTGCCGCCGTCGCTCGCGGGGCTTGGCCAGCTCTCGAAGCTAGATTTGAGCCGGAATCAACTGAAGTGGTTCCCCTCGGACCTGTGCGGACTGACCGGTCTGCGCAGCTTGAACGTGAGCGACAATGCTATCAAAGATGTTCCGGCCTCGATCTCCGCGCTCGCCGAGCTCGAAGAGCTCGATCTCGGCTTCAACAAACTGGAGCGATTGCCCAGGGAGCTCTTTGCTCTCCCGAGGCTGCGCAAGCTGGAGCTGAGCGGTAACCAGTTGAAGATCCTGCCGGAGGAAGTGGGGCTGATGAAGGAGCTCGTCGAGCTCTGGATCGTCGACAATCCGTTTTCGGTTCTACCCAAAGAAACCTGGACTCTGCCGAAGCTGAAGTGGCTTCACCTGGATGGTGAGCAGTCTGCGCAAGTCCCGGAGGCCGTGCGAGTGCGAGGGAAGCCGGCGCTGCAGGTCGTGTGACCGCGCCCGCGCCGCGTGACGCAGTAGTACTAGCGTCGCAGGCGCCCTCGATTGGCCAGGCGGGTCGTACCCGCCCGCCTTGCAGCCGGTCCTTCTCAGCACCACGAGATCGTGTGGGGGGCTTGAGTATATCTCGCTCCTAACTCATCCCATTGGAGAGGATCCGATAGGTCGGCAATATTCGGAAACCACGAGGAGCGACGCGTATGGCTGATCAAGCGATACAAAGGCCGGCGGTGTTCACCGATCTAGTCAAGTCGCTAGCGCTAACGCTCGGTGATGTCGGGGCGCCGGGCAAGCCCCGCGAGTTAGAACATTTTGCCGACGCATCATACTTGCTCGCGCAGCTTGCAGCGTGGGCGTATGCTGAGTTAGACGATTTCAAGCTTGTGCTGAAGCGGATGTTCGATCCTTCCCAAGTCGCCACCGAGTGTTCCGCAATTTCCCTGACCAACGATGCGCTCGTCGTAAACGCGCATGCATACATCGTCAAAATCGACGTCCAGTTCGAAGATAAAATCAAGAGGATCGGCGTCCTCATCTTCCGGGGGACATCCTGGCAGAAGGCTCTCGACTGGATGGTCAACGCGAGCGTCGAGACGATGCAGTTCGGGGACTATGGACACGTTCACGGAGGCTTTCTACGAAACGTCTTGTGGCTCGGAGATGAGATTCGCAACAAACTCAAAATCACCGAGTTGGCTCACCTCGACGCGGTCTTTGTCACCGGGCATAGCCTCGGAGGCGCCATGGCCGCCCTCATGACGATGATACTCTGGACCGATCGCACCGATGGGACATACTCCGACGAGTTCCGGAAAAGGTTCTGCGGCTTATATACGTTCGGCGCACCGGCGGTCGGCGACGCCACCTTCGTGGACCAGTGCCCGCGCAACCTCGCGGACATCACGTTCCTGCATGTCTACGAGAACGATATCGTACCGCACATGCCGTCGCGTTCGATGGGGAAATTTCAGCACTTTGGGAAAGTGTACCACAGCGCGACCGATGGGTGGGTGCATGGAAAGCCCCTCACCCAGACCTACACTGCAATCGCGGCAAACGTTCTCGGTCTTTCCCATTTTGCGCTTAAGGTCTTTTCGTTCACGAGATGGGTCCCCCCGGTGCTCTCGTTCGTCGCAAAAAATTTCCCTTTCATGCGACTTCTCATTCTCTCGTGGACCGATCATTCCCCGCTCAATTACGTGAGGTGCTCCCAGATGAGTACCCTGCCTCCCGCGGGCTGATAGATCCGGCGAGGTCCTGCCGAGTGGACGTAAGAGCCTATCCCAGTAGGCCGGCCGCGCGCCAGGTGATGACCCCGCAAGCGAAGTGCGGAAGGGCGAGGTAGGTGTCCGCGCGCTTCGACCATCGGATGAGGATCCCCCGAAGGCGATTCATCCAGCTATGGGAACGCTCGACGACCCACCGCCGGGCCCTGCGCTCTGTTTTTTTTGAGCTCCTGCGCCTCTTCGCTGCGCGGGCGGATGTGTGCAGTGAACCCGAACTGCTTCAGCAAAACCGGAATCTCAGCGTAGTCGTAGACCTTGTCCAGGCACATGCCCTGTGGCTTGCGCCCGCTCGGACGCGGGCGTTCGACCGGGATGCTCTCGATGGTCTCGCGCGTCATCTTGAAGTCGTTGCGGTTGGCTCCGTCGACGGCGACGCCCACGGCGACGCCCGATGCCTCGGTCAGTAGGCTTCGCTTGGCGCCCCTCTTGGCGCGGTCGGTGGCGTTGGGCCCGGTTTTTTCCCCAGCGGGGCCTTGGTCATCGCCCCGACCATCGCCAGCCAGCTCCAGTCGATGCCAATGAACTCCTCGTAAGCCAGCAGCCCGCGGCGCCAGAACTCCCGAAACACGCCCGCTTCGGTCCATTCGATGAATCGCCGGTGCGCTGAGGACTGGCTGCAAATGCCGGTCGCATCGAGCTCCCCCACTGGCAGCCCGTCCGCAGAACGAAGAAGATGGCGTCCATGGCCACGCGATCGGGCACGCGCGGCTTGTGGCACCCGAGCGGGTGTGCCTTGCGCAGCGGCAGCAATGGTTCCATCTCTACCCAGATCGCATCGGGGATCCTCCAGCCATCATCCTCGAACTGCTTTATCCGCCGGCGGCTGCCGCGTCACACGCCGATGTCAAGCTGTCTCACGAGAACATCCGCACGTTTCTGATCATGGTCTTGCGAGATCCCAGAGGTTCCCTACTGGGATAAGTTCTTAGCCGCTCGGATCGAGCTGCACGCCGACGGTCCACGCGGCGCCGCCCACGTCGTCCTTCACGGTGATGCGTCCCGTCGCGGCGTCGAGCTCGAACGCCGGGTCGCCGCCGTTCGGGGTCGTGTTCCCGTCGTGGACGCGGACGACCTTGTCGCCCTCCACCGTGCACTCGGAGACGCCGGTCGTGCCCGCGCCGTAGAGCATGCGGCCGGCGCACGCGAGGCGCGTGAGGCACTTGCCGCCGCGCGGGAGCGGCGAGACGAGCAGCGCGCACCTCTGGCCCACCTTCACCGGGCTCGGTCCCGTGGACTCGGTGACGCGCGCGGACCGGCGCAGCGCTTTCCGGGTCGCGTCGAGGAGCGCCTCCCCCGCGACGGGCAGGCTCTGGTACGCCAGCATGAGCTCGACGCGGTACGCGGGCGCCGAGTCGCGCCAGACGGCGCCGGCCTTGCGGATGCTGTCGAGCGAGACCTCGGCCCGCTCGCCGGCGCGCGAGCCCTTGTCCTGGTACGAGAGGGCATAAGCATAGGTGCCAGGCTCAGGACCGGAGTCCTCCTCCACGCCGCTGCTGAACATCGACATGCCGTTCAGCGGATCGCTCGACCGGTAGATGGGCTTGCCGCCGCAGAGGACCCGGAGCGCGGGCACGCGGATGTCGTCGCCCGAGCTCGCGAGCTCCGCCTCGACCGTGCACGCCGCGCCGGCCGCGAGGGGGAGCCCCGTGGCGCGCGTGACGGTCGCCCTCCAGGTCGCGGTCGCGGTCCGCGACGGCGCCTCGCGCGCCGGCGCGGCCGGCTCCGGCGGCGCCTGCGCTGGCTCGGGGACCGGCGCCGGCAGCTCCGGGAGGGGAGGGGCAGGCGGGGGCAGGGCCGGCTGCTGGACGATCGCCATCGTCTCGCGCGCGGGCCGCGCCAGCAGGTAGCTCGCGATCATCGCGCAGAGCCCCACGCCCGCCATCGTCACCAGGAGCGGCACCGCCGACGACCGCTTCGGCCGGCCGCGCACCGCGTCGAGCTCCCGGCCGAGCTGGTCGAGCACGCGGCGGGCCTCCGCCATCTGGCGCTCGATCTGCTCGACGCGCGCTGCCCGATCGACGTCGCGGTGCTCCTCGAGCTCCTTCCTGGCCGCCGCGAGCTGCTCCTCGAGGCTGTCCACCCGCCCTCGCAGCGCGTCTCGTTCGTCGCGGTAGTGCATTGCACGAGAGCATATCCCGGAAGGCTCGCCCGATGCTCGCGCTGCCGGATGGTGCTGCGCGCCACCTGCGCGGGACACCGTCCGAGGTCCAGGCGCCCTCGTCCGCCAGGGAGGAGGTGGACGGGTGGAGTGTCCTCCTCGATCCCGGAGGTCTCGAGGATGGCGGAGCTGCTCCCTGCCTTCGACGGGTTCGCGCTCGCGTCGCTGAGCCTCGGTGCCGCCCGACGACGCCCTTCGAAGTACGCAGGCGCTCCACCGTTCGCGGTCCGTTCGCGACGGTCAGCCACGGAGACGGCGCCCGCGAGCATCTGCGCGGATGCACCTTGTGGTAGGCTCCGTCCGCCTCGGGAGGAGCGTGCATGAGACCGCTGCACGTTGCCGCACTTGTTCCGCTCCCTTGCGCTCGGCCGGCGTGGTGAGGCCGAGCGCCGCGGCGAGCACCTCCTCCACCGGCTCGGCGTGCTCGAGGGGCGCTATGCCTGGCTGGAGACCTCGGCAGCGAGAGAGACGGATCGGGCGGCGCCGCGGCCGTCCGCCTGTCCGGCGCCGCTCGAGCCCGCTCCTGCGCCGGCGGCGCGCCGGTCGATGCTCCCGTCCTTGGAGCGTCGCCGAGCCACTCTCGACGAGGTCGGATCTGGCACGGCGGATGCTCGACATGAGAGCTTGGTGCGAAGGAGATTCCGATGCAACAGGCGATCTGGACCCTGGCAAGCCTGACTCCTGAACAGGAACGGCTGCTCAAGGAGGCGGAGGGCGCGCTGAACAGCGGGGTGCTCCTCGCTTTCGAGCGGCGCGACGTGACCCCGACCAAGCTCACGCCGAGCCAGATCGAGTGCCTGATGGGTTTGGAGCAGAAGCTCGGGCTGGTCATCGTGGCGCTCCGGTCCGGCTGAGCGGCTGGAGCGCCGCCCAGGGGATTTTCCGGCCACGCTTCCGATGTTCCTCCGTCGTGTCCGTTCCCCGTGCCCACACCCGAACCACTCCGGCATGGACGGCTCGGCATCCGATCGAGGTGGATAATGGTTCAGCGATGCGATGTCTGCGGTAACGAGTACGACAAGACATTCCAGGTGACCATAGGGGCGGGCAGCTCGCACACGTTCGATAGTTTCGAGTGTGCCATCCAGGCGCTCGCCCCCGGTTGCGAGAACTGCTCCGTTCGGATCGTGGGCCACGGGGTCGAGAGCGGGGGCCACATGTACTGCTGCGCGCACTGCGCGCGCCAGAAGGGCGTGCAGGCCGCGAAGGATCGGGCATGAGCTCCACAGAAGGAGTGAGCGACCTGCTCGCCACGATCGCGTAGCTCGCGCCTCAGCCCCGCCGCAGCGCGACAGCCGCGGCGGGCTCGAGCACGCGGAAGGTGAAGCTCTCCGTGAGGAAGAGCTCGATGATGTCTTTATCGTGCCGATCGTAGCCGATGGACAAGTCCTCCCCGACGGTCAACTCGAAATCGCTACCCCGCGTGCTCAGGAGCACGCCGCCTTCGAGCGCGGGCGCCCACACGATCGGCCCGTCGACGATCTGGCGGCACGCGGCCCGTGTTGACCGCGGCGAACTCCCAGCCGAACGGACGGCGGACGTCGACGAGCTTGCGGCCGGCGAGGTGCAGCTTGAGCACCCGCGTGGCCTTGCGATCGATGAGGTCCCACGCGGAGCTCCGCGCCCACGCACGTCTCGGCGCGTTGCTGATACCAGTCGATCGCCTCGAGCTCCTCGATGAGCGACACGATCGCACGGTGCCGCTCCTTGGTCGCCTCCGACAAGAGCTCCAATGGCTCGTGGTAATTCTCGCTCGACATGCCGCTATGTACCACGCGGGGCGGTGATCGCTGCAGGCGGGAGGCGCCGACCAGGCCGGAGCGCCCCGCGGCGCTTGGGTGGCGCTACAGGATCTTCCCGACCTCCATTTCGACATCTGCCATGTTCGTGTAGCGACGCTGTAGAAGCGCTGGACGTCGCCGCGGCCCCGCACTTCTTCAGCCCCCACGCGCGGCCGGTAGAAGAAGATGTCCCCCTGCTCCAGGATGTGTGCGCCTGCTCTAGAAGGCATAGCCGAACTCCAGACACATCACGCCGCACCATGCGTGCCGCGATAGCGGGTGGAGCAGGGCCACGACGAGCTCAGGCCGGTGCCGAGAGCTTGCTCCGGCGGAGTGCTCGCCTACGCGCGGCGTGTCCCTTGCCTCACGCGGGCGCGGTGCGCCATGGGAGACGAAGCGAAGCTCGAGGCAGAAAAGCCGGTCGTTCTCGTCACGGGTAGCAGCGGGCTCATCGGATCCAAGATCGTCGAGGCGCTTGCCTCTGACTACGCCGTCCTCGGCATGGATCGGAAGAAGCCCGTACACACCCCGCCTGGAACGGAGCTCCTGGAGTGCGACTTGACAGACCGGGCGAGCGTGCAGCAGTCGGTCAGCGCGATGCGAGGGCGCGCCGGCGGCAAGCTTGCCAGCGTCGAGGCCAGCTGCTCCGGAGGAGGTGTTCCTCATCGCTGAGCCGGATGTCATGAGCTACGCCGAGCTGCAGGACGTGCTGGGAGCGCTGATCCACGGCAAGGAGTGGCCCACCATTGTCGTCCGGAAGCCAATTCGTCACCCGCCATCTGTGGAGCGAAACCCTCCACGAGGAACCCTTTCTCGTCGCGCCGGACGGCACGCTGGCCCGAGGCGAGCAGCGTCTGCGCGAGGCCGCGCGCGTGCTCTGCCGGGCAACACCGGCCGCTCCCTGTCCCGCAGAAACCCATTGGAGAGCGGCCGGAACCGTCAGTCCCGCCCACGAGTGCGCACGATGGTGATGGCGCTCCGCCGTGCACGGCGCGGCCGAGCGCGAGCGGCTGTGCCCCGTGCCTGTCCGGGAGCATCTCCCGCTTGCAGCTTCGCTCCGTCGCTCGTCACGCCCGGCTTGCATGGCGGCAAGGGAGGCACATACCTCATCGCAGTTCGAGGCTGTGGCGGCGTCCGCGGTCCGGCGCCCCTGCCGGTCGATCCCTGCCCCGCAGATCGCACCGCGGTGTCTGGCGCGATGACAGCCGAGCACGGCGCTGGCAGAGGCACGTTAATCGCAAGGGTGTTGGGGCAACTTGCGAGAAAACAGCACGCGGACGTTCCGAACCGCGTGCCGGGCCGGTCGGTGTTCGACGCAGCCGACGGCGAGACGGTCGAGGGCGACGCCCATCGCGCGACCTGGGCGCGTTCGATGGCGCCCGATCTGCAGGATCGGGCTGATCGGGAGGAAGAGATGATGCGAACGAACCATGGGAGATCGGTGATGGGCCTCCTCCTCGCGGCGGGGGTGCCCCTGCTCGTGGCGGCGTGCACGCGAGAAGAGAAGGCGCTCGGGACGGCGCCCCCGCCGGGCGCCCCTCAGGTCGAACCGCGGGTGATGACCGTCAGCGCGGTTGACAGCATCGTGGCGGCGCGGTGCGACCGCGAGGCACGGTGCAACAATATCGGCGCCGACCGGGAATATGCGAGCCAGGAGGCCTGCGCCACCAGGATTCGAGCCGAATGGCGTGACGACCTCAACTTCGCCGAGTGCCCCGGCGGCATCGATTCCAAGGAGCTGACCGAGTGCCTCCAGGAAATCCGCAATGACGACTGCAACAATCCGTTCGACACCCTCGGCCGGATCGTCGCTTGCCGCTCGAGCGACCTCTGCCAAGCCACTCAATAGCTGCGCTTTCGCGCGCGGAGGCGAGCGGGCACGCAGAGCGGTCAGGGGATGTGAAGCTGCCAGTGCGACGGGGCGGACGCGGAGCCGGTCATCATGACCTTGATCGCCCCATCGTCATCGTCCGGGCTGTGCCAGGCGGGCCGGTCTGTCGAGCCTGCTCTTGCACTCGAGCGCGGCGATCGAACAGGCCGATGAGTGCATCGGAACGAGGACCTTGCGGATGAGCGGTATCGAAGGCTCCATCGATCCGCGAGGCTACGCGCGTGCCCCGCGGGTCGTACACTGGTCTCCGCGAACCGAAGGGGCGCAGCGGCGTCATGGGCCTCGGGCGCGAGCCAGCGCCACGGCATGCCGCGAGCAGAAGCCGGTTCCCTTACGGTCGCTCTCGGCGAGCGTGTTCGAGAACCACATCACGCAGCGCGGGTCGTCGCAGTGGCCGAGGCCGTACGTATGTCCCAGCTCATGGATCGCCTCGGTGGCCGCTCGACGTTCGAAGAGCTGTTGCGCCTCGGTGCCAGCTCCGGCGGGATGGAGCCGCCGCAGCGAGAACACGGCGACCTGGCGAGCGGCGTCGGCCTGGCCGAAGACGAAGTTCAGGTCCGGGACGTAGAGGTCCACGTCGCAGACGCCGAGCAGCCGTTCCCATTCCGGCCGGCGGGCGGGCGCCAGCTCATCGAGGATCGCGGTCGACAGGTGCTGCCGGCGGCGCGTGTTCCAGCCACGGTCGGGGAGCGGCAGGGGCGACACCACGACCACCTCCGACCGAAATGCGCCCCCCAGCAGCGGTATCAGCCTGGCGATCGCCCCCGGCTCGACCGAACCCAACGGTGCGACCGCGATGACCGCCGAGGGCGGCGGAGCCGTCGCCCCGTCCTCGGTTGCGCGCAGAATGCCGAAGATCAAGATGACCCGTCCGGTGATGCTTCAGCCGGGCCCTCCCACGGCTCTCGCCCTCAGGAGAACATCCTTGTTGAACTGCCACATGATCTCGGCGTGCCCGTCGAACGCGATCCGCCCCACACGGTTCAGGTCCTCGATCAGCTCGAGCAGTCGCCCCTTTGCCTCGCTCACGAAGAGCGCGTCTTCAGACAGATCGCCCAATTGTGCCTGCTCGCGGGCGCTGGCGGCGTCGAGCTCGCGCTGCACGGCATCGAGCTCTTCTGCGGCGCTCCGGCTCTTGAAGTACTTTCGGAGCGCCCCGTCCAGAGCGATAACGCCTGGGCGGAGCTGGCTCAAGTGGGCCGACAGCCCCGCGGCAGATCGACCGAGCGGTCCCGTGTGCAGCGGCACAGAGGACGGCCAGGTGGCCGCTGTCTCGCGCAGCGCCATTGGCACCGCGTTTCGCAATCGCCGCAGGAAGGCCTTCGCCCGGCCGATGGCGCTCCACTCCGCGGCGTCGGCGTCGCGCGCCTCTCCTTGCGAAATGGCTGGCCCGGGCGACGCGGATAGCTCCGCGACCGTCTGCTCGAGCGCGAGCGTCTTGTCTCGCGTCCAACCATTGTCAGCCAGCTCTGCCGAGAACCGCCGCGCGAGATCCATGTGTACGCGCCCCTGTTCGACAAGGCCGTGCCGTGGCTCTTTGCGACCCTTCTCTACCAGCCGAACTTCTACCGCCATGCGCATGAACCTGGGACGCCGAGGACCGAGGCGCAAGTTCGTCGCGCCGTCGCATGCGCACGCACTGGCGCACGCGCTGCACCGAGCATTGAAGAAGAAGAACAGCGCTGTGCTCGCTCCTCCGCAATGGGTGCGGTGCACCCGGCGTGGCGTGCCCTTTGCTGCACTCAACCGCGGTGCTCCATGGGAAACGAGACGCAAAAACCGGTCGTTCTCATCACAGGCAGTAGCGGGCTCATCGGATCCAAGCTCGTCGAGGCATTCGCCTCCGACTACGCCGTCATCGGCATGGATCAGAAGACGCCGACCCAAGTCCCGGCCGGGACCCGGTTCTTGGAATGCGACCTGACAGACCGGGCGAGCGTGCAGGAGTCGCTCAGCGCCGTGCGAGAGCGAGAAGGGAGCGAGCTCGCCAGTGTCCTCCATCTCGCGGCGTACTACGACTTCGCTGGCGAGCCGAGCCCGCTGTACCACGACCTCACGCTCGGGGGAACCGAGCACCTTCTCGATGCTCTCCGGGACTTTCGGGTCGAGCAGCTCGTCTTCTCGGGCAGCCTCCTCGTGATGAAGCCGGCGGAAGAGGGAGAGCGAATCGAAGAATCATCGGCTACAGAAGCATCGTGGGACTATCCCCGCTCGAAGCTCGAGGCGGAAGAGCTCATTCGTGAGCAGCATCGAGACATTCCCGCGGTGCTGCTGCGCATCGCCGGCGTCTACACGGAAGACTGCGAGTCGATTCCGATCGCCCAGCAGATTCGACGCATCTACGAGAAGAGCTTCGAGAGCTACTTCTTCCCGGGGGATCCGTCCCACGGCCAGGCCTTCGTGCACATGGATGATCTCGTGGCGTGCTTCCGCAGGGTGGTCCAGCTTCGCGACCAGCTCGCTCGCGACGAGGTGTTCCTGATCGCCGAGCCGGACGTCATGAGCTACGCGGAGCTGCAGGACGTGTTGGGGGCGCTGATCCACGGCAAGGAGTGGCCCACCATCGTCGTCCCGAAGCCGATTGCCAAGGCCGGTGCATGGGTTCAGGTCAAGCTCAAGGGCGGCAAGGGCGCATTCATCAAGCCGTGGATGATCGATCTCGCGGATGCTCAGTACGCCGTCGATATCAAGCATGCTCAGGGCCGGCTCGGCTGGAATCCCGTGCGGAGACTGCGCGACACGCTGGGCGAGATGGTTCGCAGGCTGAAGGACGACCCGAAGGGCTGGTATGCGAAAAACAAGCTCCCGTTCCCCGAGGGGAAGGCGAGCGCCGCATGACGCCTCGCACCCACCTCGCTTCCGATCCGACGAGCCTGAACGTCCCCGCGCCGCCGTGGCATTACAACCCGTCCTCCTGGGGGCAGCGCGTGCCGATTTGTCTCCTCGCGGCCGTGGGCTTCGTCCTCTCGTCGTACATGGCGCTCTACCAATGGCGCCTCATCTCGAGCGTGTGGGATCCGTTCTTCGGTGAACAGACGCTGCGCGTGCTCGATTCAGGCGTGTCCCACCAGATGCGTCGCTGGTTCGGTGTTCCCGACGCCGCGCTCGGCGCGATCGCCTATCTGGGCGACGCGATATTCGGTCTAGCGGGCTGCACGCGTCGGTGGCAGTACCGGCCGTGGCTGGTCGTGCTCTTCGGGCTCGACGTCATCCCGCTCGGCGCGGTCAGCGTCGTCCTCGTCGTGCTCCAAGGGACGGTCGTTGGAGCGTGGTGCTCGCTCTGTATCGCCACCGCCATCGTCTCGCTGGTACTCATCCTCCTCGCGTACGACGAGGTCTGGTCCAGTCTTTCCTATCTCGTGAGGGTCTGGCGTCATACGCACCAGCGTCGCGCCGTCTCCCGCATGTTCTGGGGGCGTCCGTCGCCTGGGGGGGACGACGCGGCGCTGATCGGCGGGAGGGCATGATGTGGGCGCGCGTCGTCGAGGTGATGCTCGCGTGCTGGCTGGCAGTGAGCCCCTTCATCTTTCGTCACGGAAGCCGAACAGAGTTTTGGGTCAGCGATCTCGGATGCGCCGCGCTCGTGATGACCCTCGCGCTCGCCTCGTTTTGGCATCCGATGCGCTACGCACATGTTGGAATCGCTGTGGTCGCCATGTGGCTCATGGCGTTCGGCTACTTCCGGTGCGGCTCCCCGCCACCCGCTGCCGCTCAGAATGACATCCTGACGGGGCTACTGCTCCTCATGTTCGCGATCGTCCCGAACGACGCGTCTCAACCGCCGACCGCGTGGAAGCGCGCGAGGGAGAGTGCCATCGCTGGAGATCTCGACGCGGCGGCGTCGATTCAGCGGCCTGCCTCCGATTCGTAAGAGCGCCGGCACGGCACGGTCGTTCTCATGCATTGCATGGCAACGCTGTCTGGAGACGTCACGTCGTGGAGGCGGACTCGGCGGGCGGTGTCATCGCGCTGTGGAGCGTGCCGTGCGCCGCTCACCTCATGTCGCCCCCGTGTGGTGCCGAGGCCCCATCCGGTCCTGCGCCAAGTGGTGCCTGAACCAGTCGCGCGCGAGCTTGGCGACCCGATCGAGCGCGCCCGGCTCCTCGAAGAGGTGGGTGGCGCCGGGCACGATCTCGATCCGCTTCTCGCACGCGAGCTCGGCGAGGGCTCGGCGGTTCAGCTCGATCACGAGGTCGTCACGCCCGCCGACGATCAGCAGCGTCGGCGCGCGGATGCTCGCCAGCGCCGGGCCGGCCAGGTCGGGCCGGCCGCCGCGGGAGACGATGGCCTGCACGAGATCGGGCCCCTCGGCCGCCGCGACCAACGCGGCCGCGGCCCCGGTGCTGGCGCCGAAGTAGCCGCACGGTAGACGGCTCGCGTCGGCGTCCTGACGGAGCCACCTGGCCGCGCCGAGTAGGCGCTTCGCGAGGAAGCCAATGTCGAAGCGCAGGTGCGCCGTCTCCTCGTCGACCTCTTCCTCCGCCGGGGTGAACAGGTCGAGAAGCAGCGTCGCCAGCCCGCCCGCGCGCAGCACCTCGGCAACGAAGCGGTTGCGCGGACTGAACCGGCTGCTCCCGCTGCCATGCGCGAACAGCACGGCACCGCGTGCGTCGGAAGGGACGCTCCAACTCCCCGTGAGGGTCGCCGCCTCGACCGGGATGGCGACCTCTCTCTCGACCGCCTCGCCGTGATCGCTCGCGCCACCCTCCGAGCTCGTCCGCATGGTCTCCTCCATCCCCTGTTATCGTTCCCTGGGACCGTGTCCCGCGAACGCAAGCGCGCGCACGTGGAGGTTCACTGCGGCTGGCGCTGCACGCTTCCTCGGTTGGCCCGAGCGCGCCTGCTCGTCCAAGCACCATGGCGGGCTGTGGACCGCGATGCCCTCTCCTCTGTGCAGCTTCAGCAGCCACGTGAGCAGCGCAGCGGTGGTGTTGTGCAGGATGGAATATGGAATCGCTCCCATTCCGGCCTGCGGGTGCGCGCCAGATCACCGAGGATCGCCGTCGACAGGTGCTGCCTGTACTGCGCGTTCCGGGCGCGGCTGGGAAAAGCGGCAGAGGCGGCGCTCAACAACGACGCGGGCTCCACGTGCTCGTCGCGGCACGCCAGCGCAGGGTGATGCGCCCGTCCTCCCCGAGCGCGGTCTCCGCACCGAACGCCCGGCTCTCGCGCGCGATCGTCTCGGCGAGCCACCGCGCATCGGCGACCTGCGCGCGGGTCGCCCGGAGCCTCCGGAGCTGCATCGGCGTCATCGTCAGGTCCTTGAGCTTCCCGGTGGCCGGCTCCACGCTGGCGAAGTACATGAGCGCGAGATCGCCCCGGAACTCCTCGTGACCGTGGATTCCCTCGTAGTCGTTGATAAAGTCCCCGCAGCCATAGAGCACGAGCTTGCCGTCGTGCACCTCGATCGCCTGCGGGTGATGCGACGAGTGGCCGTGGACGACGTCCACGCCGCCCTCGATGAGCCAGTGCGCGAAGCGTATATACTCGTCGGGGATCGTGTAGCCCCAGTTGCCTCCCCAATGGATCGAGGCGACGACGACGTCGTTCGCACGCTTTACGCGCTGCACGCGCTCGCCAATCGCGAGCGCGACCGACTCCGAGAGCTCCGGTAGGAGGTCGATCCCAGTGCGAGCCTCAGTTGCGGCCCAGCCCAGGGGGATACCGCTGGTCTCCACCCCGAACGCGAACACGAGGACGCGCCCGTTCCCCCGCAGATCGATCACCGCCGGAGCGCGCGCTTCATCGCGGTCGCGGCCGGCACCTGCGGTCCGCACGCCGGCGTTCCTCAGCACCTCGATGGTCTCGATGAGCCCAGCGCGGCCCCAATCGAGCACGTGGTTGTTCGCGAGGGTGCAGACGTCGATCAGCGCGGCCGTGAGGCAAGGGACGTTCTCCGGGTGCATCCGGTAGTGGATGCCCTTGCCCATCCAGGCGTCGTCGCTCCGCGTGACGCTGGTCTCGAGGTTGACGATCCGCGCGTCGGGCGCGACCCTTTCGAGCTCGGCGAGCGCGTCTCCCCACACGTACGAGAAGTCGACCGGGCGCGGAATCGGCCCGTTCGCCGCCTCGGCGAGCTCGACATAGGCGCGAGCGTCGTTGGCCCAGGGTTCGTAGAGCAACGAATCGCTCGGATGCGGCAGGACCTGGTCGATGCCTCGGCCGGTCATCACGTCCCCGCAGAGGAACAGGATCAAGCGGCACCCCCTGAAGTGCTTCCCCGCTCAGGCCCCCCGCTCAGATCCGGCGCTCGACCTCGCGACGCCGCTCGCGATCCACGAGCGCCGCGAGATCGGCGAGCTCGCCCGAGAGGAACTCGAGGATGTCGTCGAAGGCGACGAGCCCGACGAGGGCCCCCTTCTCGTCGACCACGGGCATGCGCCGGATGCCGTGACCGCGCATCCGCGCCAGCGCGTCCGCCAGGCTCTCGTTCTCCCTCGCGGTGACGAGCGGCTCGGTCGCGAGGTCCGCGACCTGGATGGTGTCCAGGTACTCCCTTGCCGTCGCCAGCACGCCGACGACGATGTCGCGATCGGTGATGATGCCGACGGGCGTGACCCGGCCGTCCGCCTTCGTCGCGATGACGAGGCAGCCGACGTGATGCACCCGCATACGGCGTGCGGCCTCGAGCATTGTGTCCGTCTTGCCGACGGTGACTACGCTGCGATTACAGAACTCGCCCACGGTGACCACGGTATTCTCCCGTATGGCTTTACCCTGGTGCCGAAGATCGCCCCGAGAAGCCCCGGGCGCGCCGCACGACGCCTTTCGAGTGGTGCGGATGCGGCGGGTGAGGCCGGTGCCGCCGCAACGGTCCTCGCGACCTGGGGACGCCTGGGATCACGGAAGCCGAGGGCGGTCGCCGTACGGCGAGCTCGATGCCACGGCCGGACCCATCACGGCGGCCCAGCAGACGAGCCCGCGCCGGCCGGCGTGCTCGACGGCGCAGCGGACGACTCGCTCGAGAGGCGCTCCTCGAGCTCCAGCACGGCGAGCGTAGTCCGCAGCACCGTGTCCGGGTTGAGCGAGATGGAGTCGATCCCGAGGCGGACCAGATCCTGTGCGAGGTCGGGATGGTCGCTGGGCGCCTGCCCGCAGATGCCCGCGTGTCGTCCGTTGCGGTGCGCTCCCACGATCGCCTGGCGGATCATCTCCACGACGCCCGGATCGCGCTCGTCGAAGTCGAAGGCCACGATCGCCGAGTCCCGGTCGACGCCGAGCACCAGCTGCGTCAGATCGTTCGAGCCGATCGAGATGCCATCGAAGATCCAGCAGAACGCATTGATGCTCACGACGTTGTTCGGGATCTCGCACATCACGTGGACCTCGAGCCCGTTCTCGCCTTGCACGAGGCCGTGCTTCGACATCTCTGCGAGGACGCGCCGGCCCTCCTCCACGCGCCGGCAGAAGGGGATCATGACCCGCACGTTGACGAGGCCCATGTGCTCGCGCACGCGGCGTAGCGCGCGGCACTCGAGCGCGAACGCCTCGGCGTACGAGGGGTGGGCGTAGCGCGAGGCGCCGCGGAAGCCGATCATCGGGTTCTCCTCGTGCGGCTCGAACGCCGCGCCGCCGATGAGCTGCGCGTACTCGTTGGTCTTGAAATCCGAGAACCGGACCACGACCGGCTTCGGGTAGAACGCCGCCGCAATGGTGGCCACGCCCTGCGCGAGCGTGGCGACGAAATATTCGGCGCGATCCGGGTAGCCCCGTGTGAGCTCGGCGATCGCGCTCTGCGCCTCGGCGTCCTCGACGCGCTCGGGATGGAGGAGCGCCATCGGGTGGATCTTGACCTCGCTGCTGATGATGAACTCGATCCGCGCGAGCCCCACGCCGTCGTTCGGCACGAACGAGAGCGCGAAGGCTTGCTCCGGGGTGCCGAGGTTCATCATGATCTTCGTGCGCGGCCTTCGGATCCCCGAGAGCGCGGTGCGGTCGATCCGAGAGCGGAGCCGTCCGCTGTAGACGCGGCCCACCTCGCCCTCAGTGCACGAGACGGTGAGCTCCTGCCCGGAGCGCACGCGTGCCGTGGCTCCTTCGGCGCCCACGACGGCGGGGATGTCGAGCTCGCGGGCCACGATCGCCGCGTGACAGGTGCGCCCGCCGCGGTTGGTCACGACCGCGGCGGCCCGCTTGAGCACGGGCTCCCAGTCAGGCGTGGTGGCGTCGGCGACGAGGACCTCACCGTCCGCGAACTCCCCGAGGCGGGCGACGTCCTCGATCACGCGTGCCGGTCCGCTCCCGATCTTCTGCCCGATGCTGAGCCCGCTCACGATGGGCTCTGGGTGCTCCTCGAGCACGTACGTCTCCAGCACGTCGGCGGCCCGCCGGGCGTGCACGGTCTCCGGTCGCGCCTGGACGATGAAGAGCTCGCCCGTGAGGCCATCCTTCGCCCACTCGATGTCCATCGGACGCTCTTCGCCCGCCTTGCGCGCGTAGTGCTCCTCGATCCGCAGGGCCTGCCGGGCAAGGTCGAGGACCTCGCCATCCACCACGCAGAAGCGCCGGCGCTCGCCCTCGGGCACGGGGACATTCTCCATGGCGCGTCCAGATCCCGGGAGCGGCTTCGCTCGTCGAGATCGGCTCGCCGTCGCGCGACATGCGCCGCTCGATCGTGGGACCGCAGGCTCACCGCCTCGGCCTCGGCCCGGCAGCCACCACGCGAGCAGCCCGGCGAGGCGCTTGTGGGCGAGGCTCGGCACCGAGCCGCCAAGCGTGACCCACGCATCCTTCGCCGAGACCTCGATCGCGCCGCGGACCGTTCCGGTCGATATGTGGCTACGCGCCGCTCCGCTTCTCCGGGATGTGGTCCTCGCCGCCCGACGTCCGCTCTATTCGTGCCTGCGGCTCCTCCAGCTCGGGCCGCTGGTGCTCGGGGCCTTCGCGGGGCACGGCCTTGCCACCGTGCGTGCCGCCCACGTGGACGCCGCCGGCATAGCGCGCCGCGCTCTCGGCCGAGCTCGTTCCGCCGGCGTCCCGCTCGGCCGTCCTGCGCATCGTGCGCTCGTCGGCGTGCTCTGGGGGCCTGCGCTGCGGGGGTGCGATCTCGCGTCGAACGCGATCGCGCAGGCTCCGGACACCGCGGAGCACGCGTGAACGTCGGATCCACCGCAGCCCGGCGAGGCGCCGGACGATACGATCGACCCGCTCCTTGGCCCACGTCAGGGTCTTCTTGGCCGTCTCCATGAGCGCAGCTTGCGTCGGGCGATCCGGCACCGGGAGTGTGCGGCGCCGCGTGCCCACGCGGGGCCCCACCAGCGGGCGTCCGATATCGGCCCCGGTTGCCTGAGAGGGATGAGCCGGAGCGCCATTGCGCCGACCCGTCAAGCGGCCTCTTGCGCGTTACGCGACGTCGGCCTCGCGGCGCGCTCCAAAAGGGCCCGGACCTCCTCATCCGTGGTCTGCGAGAAGTCCTGGTACCAGAGCCCGACGGCCACGAAGGGCTCCGGCGTGACGGCGCAGACGACCTCGTCCGCCTCCCCCTGAAGGGCCTCGCATGTCGAGGGGGCCGCGACGGGGACGGCCACGACGATTCGAGCGGGCGACAGGCGCCGCAGAGCCTTCACTGCCGCCCGCATGGTCGCGCCCGTCGCCAGGCCGTCGTCCACGAGGATGACCACGCGACCGTGGATGTCGAGCGGAGGCCGGCCGCCGCGATATTCGCGCTCGCGACGTTCCAGCTCCTCCCGCTCCAGCAGCTCGGCATCGGCGATCTCCCTTTCCGTGAACCCGAGCGCGTCGACGACCTCCTCGTTGAGCACGCGCACGCCGCCCGAAGCGATCGCCCCCATCGCAAGCTCTTCCTGCCCGGGAACGCCGAGCTTGCGCACGACGAAGACGTCGCACAGCGCCCCCAACCGGCGGGCAACTTCGAACGCCACCGGGACGCCTCCCCGCGGTAGCCCCAGCACCACAACGTCTGCTCGACGCGCGTAATGGTCGAGCTGCGCTCCAAGGCGCTCGCCTGCATCCGAACGGTCATGGAACAACATGAGCCCTCCTACCCGGCCACGGGGACGGACCTCTTGTTCACTCGAAATGTACGGGAGCGTTCTCGAAAGCGTCAGTCCCCTACCGGTAAATAGTAGAATTTTAGTGGATAATGGCAGAGTTCGCGTCTCGTGCAGCTTGGGGACCAGCCGATCCGCGATGCACGGCGCCACACGCGGCCGCACGTTCCCTCTGTGCCGAGTCCGGTCCATCGCGCTTGAGTTGCGAACCGCCCGCACCATCGTCAAGAAGGTCGGGGGTGAGGCGTGATGTCACGATCTGGAGCGAGTTGCCCATGACGAGCGCCGAATGGCTGGGCCTCGGGGCGGTGGTGGTCCTGATCTCCCTGGCGGCTCTGATGGCGGCGGCCGAGGTCGTGATCACGCGCACGAGCCGTATCCACGCCTACCGGCTGCGGGAGGACGAGCGCCCAGGGGCGGCGTCGCTCGTGAGGGTGGTCGAGAACCCGGCGCCTTACCTCAACGTTGTCCTGCTGCTGACCCTGCTCTTTCATCTGACGGGCACGACGATCGCCGTCGCAGTCGCGGTACGGGTCCTCGGCGGGCTCGGCGAGGTGATCGCCACGCTGGTCATGACGGTGCTCTTGTTCGTGCTCGCCGAGGCGAGCCCCAAGACGTTCGCCGTGCAGCACACGGACCGGACCGCGCTGCTTCTCGCGCCGCTGGTTCTCGCTCTGGGCAGGATCCTCGGGCCGATCGCGCGTCTCCTCATCGGTGTCACCAATGTCATCCTGCCCGGCAGGGGGCTCAAGGAAGGGCCCTTCGTCACGGAGGCGGAGATCCGGGCGATGGCCGACATGGCATCGAAGGAGGCGACCATCGAAGAAGAGGAGAAGAGGCTCATCCACTCCATCTTCGAGTTCGGCGACACCGTCGTCCGCGAAGTGATGACGCCCCGGCCCGACATCGTGGCCGTCCCGGTGATGACGCCCCTCCCCGAGGCGATGAGCGTCTTCATCAAGCACGGCCACTCGCGCATCCCGGTATACGACGCCACGCTCGACGACGTCGTCAGCGTCCTGTACGCGAAGGACGTCATGCGCGAGCTCCACGCCGGCCACACCAAGCGACCCCTCTCCGAGATCGGCCAGAAACCTCGCCTCGTGCCTGAATCGAAGAGGGTCGCCGAGCTGCTCAAGGACATGCAGAAGGGCAAGTTCCACATGGCGATCGTCGTGGACGAGCACGGGACGGTGAGCGGTCTCGTGACGCTGGAGGACGTGCTCGAGGAGATCGTCGGCGAGATCGCCGACGAGTACGACCGCGAGGAGCCGAACGTGAAGCCCGTCGGCGCGAAGGCCTACCGAGTGAAGGGACGCACGCCCGTCGACCGGCTGAGCGAGGTGCTCGACGTGAAGCTGCCGAGCACCGAGTGGGACACCGTGGGCGGCCTCGTGCTCGGGGTCCTCGGCCACTTGCCGGCGCAGGGCGAGCAGGTGGAGATCGAGAGCCTGAGGTTCACCGCCGAGCGCGTCCACGGCCGGCGGATCTCCGAGGTCCTGGTCGAACAGCTCGAGCCAGCCGAGGCGGTGCACGCCGAGGCGTGATCGCGCGTGGTTCGTCGGTCCCGCGCCGCGGACCGTGGGCCCCGTGTCAAGAGCCCAAGAACGACGGCATGCGGATGAGCAGCCGAACGGAGGCCGGTGGACTCTCGATGCGCCGCCCATTGCCATGGGGAAATCCGACCCAACGTAAAGCAACGGAGGCGCCACATGCTCTGTAGCCAGCTGATGAAGAGTGAGCCCGTTTGCGTGCTGCCAGACACCACCGTGCAGACGGCGGCGCAGCGCATGGTCGACGAGAACATCGGATTTCTCCCCGTCTGCGACGCCTCGGGCAAGGTGCTCGGTGCGCTGACGGACCGGGACATTGCCATCCGCGTCGTGGCGAAGGCTCTCCCCGCCACGAGCCGGGTCGCCGACGTGATGACGTGCGAGGTGGTCGCTTGCCGGGCGGACGAGGACATCCAGCAGGCGGAGGAACGGATGCGGCAGGCCCAGAAGTCGCGCATCATGTGCACCGACGCGCTGGGACGCCTGGTCGGCGTGATCAGCCTCTCCGACATCGCCCGGAGCGAGCCCGACGACAGGGTCGCGGGAACGCTGCGCGCGACGGCCACGCGGGAAGCCCCGGCGGCGCCGGGGGCCGAGCCGGCGCGCGAAGCGAGGCCGATCGACGTGAAGTCCGAGCGTGTCTTCCGGCGGATCGAGCAGAGCGGGGCGCTGCCGAAGGATCTGCGCGCCCCGGAGGCGGTCGGCGCCGTGCTGTGCGTGCTGTCGCTGCGGGTGAGCGGTGGCGAGGCGCGGGACATGGCGGGCGCCCTGCCGCCGACGCTCAGGGAGATCGTCGAGCCGTGCGCGCTGCACCGGGCCGAGCTGCCGGACACCTTCGGCCGCGGCGAGTTCGTGCAGGTGTTGGCGCAGCACCTCCAGACGTCGAGCGAGCAGGCCGAAGCGCTGGCGCGCGCCGTCTTCTCCGCCGTCGAGGCGGAGATGCCGATGGACGAGGTGACGGCAGTCGAAGGGCAGCTCCCGGGCGATCTGAAGGATCTCTGGGGTCGCCACCGCCGGGCAGCCTGACGCTCGCTCGAATCGGCGCGTCGAGGCAGGGGGCTTCGTCGTGGTCCGATCATGACGTGTTGCCGAGGCTGGCTATCGCGAGTGCAGCGCCGGAGTTCCTGGCCGGAGTACGTTCGCTGGCCTTCCGTTTCTGATGCGCTGAAGCACGGGAGATCCGCTGCTGGCACACCATCGGATCCGCGATCATTGCACCTGAAACTCAGGCCGCTCCACGCCGTGCTCATGCGCGCGGCGCGGCAGCCCGACGGTGAACGTCGAGCCTCGGCCCGGCGCGCTCTCGACCCGGATGGTGCCGCCGAGCGCGTCGAGGATCTGCTTCACGATCCACAGCCCGAGCCCGAACCCCCCGTAATGGCGCTCGGACACGGCGCGCTCGAAGCGCCCGAAGATGCGGGCCTGCTGTTCGGGCGCGATGCCGATCCCCTGGTCGCGCACCACGATCCGCGCCGCGTCGTCGCCTTCCTCCACGATCAGATCGATGGGCTTGCCGGCTCCATACTTGATGGCGTTCGAGAGCAGGTTGTTGAGGATCTGATCGACGCGGGTCCGGTCCCACCACCCGGCGACCGGCTGGCCGGCCTCGAGGCGCAGCTCGCAGCCGGCGCGGGTGAGCTGGTCGCGGAACCGGAGCGCCGTGTCCCGCGCCGAGGCCGCGACATCCACCCGCTCGTGGCGCAGCTGGATCTTGCAGGTTGGAGCCTCGGCCGACCCAGAGAGCCTTGAATTTGTACAAGGTTGGAGCCTCGGCCGACCCAGGGGCCCTTGAATTTGCACAAGGCTGGCGCCTCGGCCGACCGTTGGCGCCTTGAATTTGCACAAGGTTGATGCCTCGGCCGACCCGGGGCTCTCGCGCCGGCCGCATCAGCACATAGCTCCCGACCACGAGCATGGCGCAGGGCCGGCGGCCTCGGCGCTGACGGCGTGTGGAGGCCATGTCCGCCGCCTGACGATTCGCTCCGGATTCAGCGGCAGAACCCCAGACTTCTGGCCCGGGCCGGCGGCGCAGCGTGTACGATGTAGCCGGTCCGCAGCGGCCGTGGGAAAGGCGGTCAGTTGTGGAGCAGGAGGCCGTCGGGAATGGGTCAGGGTCGCCAGGGCAGTGCAGTACCGTTGCCGGAGCAGTGGGGCGAGCTGCCGGGCGCCGCGCGGTCGAAGGCCAGGGAAAGCGCCGGCGTCTCCGGCCCTGATGCGCGCCGGTCCGAGGGCGCGCACGCGGCGGCCCGCCCTCCCACCCTCGGCGTCGTCGCCCCGTTTCTCTCCGGCGCGTTCTGGGGCCCTGTCCTGCTCGGCATTCACGAGTCGGCCCAGCGGCGCGGGATCCGCACGCTGGTGCTGCGCGGCACGCCATCCGAGGTCCTGGCCCCCTCGCTCGCCAGAGAGCAGGTGGACGGGTGGCTCGTCATCATCGAGTTCGGCGGCCTCGAGGCGCTCGCCGATGCGGGGGTCCCGTTCATCACGCTCGGCGCCCGCCCCGCCGGCGTCCGCTGTCCCGCGGTGGTCCCGGACAACCATGGCGGCATCCGGAACGCGGTGCTCCACCTGATCGAGCACGGGCACCGGCGCATCGCGTTCGTCGGCAACTTCGCCGCGTACGACGTGCGCGAGCGCCGCGACGCCTACATCAGCACGCTCGCCGAGGCCGGGATCCCCTTCGACCCCGATCTGGTCATCCCGTGCGACAACAACATGTACAGCGGAGGCCGGGCCGCCGCGCCGCTGCTCCTCGCGCAGCTGCCCGCGTGCACGGCGGCGGTCTTCGGGACCGACAAGAACGCGCTCGGGACGATGTCCGAGCTGAAGGCGGCGGGCGTCCGTATCCCCGAGGATTTCGCGATCATCGGCTTCGACGATGTCGTGGAGGCGCAGAGCGCCGACCCGCCGCTGACCACGGTGCGCCAGCGGTTCGAGATGATGGGGAGCGCGGCGTGCGAGCTGCTCGCGTCGATGATCGCCGGCGAGCCCTTCCCGCCCGAGGGCGTGCGCACGGCCAACGCGCTCGTCCTGCGGAGCTCGTGTGGCTGCAATGTGGTCCAGAACTTCCTCGACACGGAGGACGCGGCGTCCGAGGAGGACGCCGGCGACACCCTGGCCCGGCAGATGGTCGAGCAGCTGCTCCTGCCGCGCCCGCTCCCGCCGGATACCCCGCCGGCCGCGGTCTGGCCGGCGGTCACGCGGGTGGTCGACATGTATTTCGCGGCGCTCCGGGGCTCCGCGTCCGCCCCGGCGGCCGAGCTCGAGCGAGCCTACCGCCAGGCCGTCGCCATCACGCCCGATCTGGGGGCCCTGCTGTCGACGGCCCGCCTGATGGATCAGCTCCCCGAGCGGCGCCGCATGTCCCTGGACGCCGCGTCCAGGCGGCGGGTCCAGGACTTCGTGGAGCTGGCGCGCCTCGCGAGCGCGCGGGCGCGGCTCGACGCCGAGACCCGCTCCGTCCACCAGCTCGGGGTGCTCGCGAGGACCAACTACGATGTGAGCTTCGCCCTGCTCGGCGGCACCCAGCAGGAGTACCGGTCGCTCTCGTGGCTCGAGACGACCACGATGGTCTGGGGTTGCCTCGCGTTATGGGATGACCCGGCGGAGCGCGCGGGCCTCGTCGTCGCCGGCGCCTACAGCCGCGACGGCAGCCCGGTCCCCCCGAACGGGAGCCGCCATCGGCTGGAGGCGTTCCCGCCGGCGGAGATGCTGCCGCCCTCGGCCGCGGACGGCACGTACATGGTGCTGCTCCTGCCGATACGCTCCGTGGAGCGCGACTGGGGGATCCTCGTGCTCATCGGCCCGGCCGTCGTCGCGATGACCGGGGACGAGGGCACGGTCGCGATCTGGGGGACGCTGCTCGGGGCGGCCCTCGAGCGCGACGCGCTGCTGGCGTCGCTGTCGGCGCGGCACGCCGATCTGCAGCAGGCGTTCGCGAGCGAGCGCGCGCTGTCGCAGACGGTGCGGGAGCTGGGCTGCCCGATCATCCCGCTCCTCTCCGGCGTGCTGCTCGTGCCGCTGATCGGGATGCTCGACGGCGGCCGCGCCCAGCAGGTGCTCGAGAAGGTGGCCGAGGGGGTGAGCCGGCACGAGGCGCTGTCCGTGCTGCTCGATCTCACGGGCGTTCCGTTCGTGGACATCCAGGTCGCCCATTTCCTGGGCATGACCAGCCGCGCGGCTGCCCTGCTCGGCGCGCGGGTCTACCTGGTCGGCGTGCGCCCCGAGATCGCGGAGAGCCTCGTCGACGTCGATCTCGGCGAGCTGGCCACGTTCTCGTCGCTCGCGATGGCGCTCCTCGAGCTCGCGCCGGCGGCGGGAGGCGCGCACAGGGCGAGGTGATGGGCGCGCCAGGGCACTGTCGCTTTCCTCACCTCCGGCCCGAAATCGATTAAGGATGGCGCTGGCCACGGAAGTGGCGAGGCTCGGCCGGACGTGGGCGAGCAGGGCGGGAGGGAGCGCGAGGATGGGTCAGGGGCGCCGGGACAGCGGCATCGTGGTGCCGGAGCAGTGGGGCGAGCTTTCCGGCGCACCGGGGCAGGCGGCGGGCTCGGGGCGCAGCACCGGCTCTTCTTTCCCTCCGGGGCGCCGCTCATCTTTCCCTCCGGGGCGCCGCTCTTCTCTCCCTCCGGCGCGCCGCACCGACGCCCCGCCGCTCCATGTCCCGGCAGCCGGCGCCGCGGCCCGCCCTCGCACCCTCGGGGTGATCTCCCCCTTTCTCGACGGCTCGTTCTGGAACCCTGTCCTGCTCGGCATCCATGACTCGGCCCAGCAGCGCGGGTTTCGCACGCTGGTGCTGCGCGGTACGCCGTTCGAGGTCCACGCGCCGTCGCTCGCCGGGGAGCAGGTGGATGGGTGGCTCGTCCTGATCGAGCTGCATGGCATCGAGGCGCTCGCGCGCGGCCGGGTCCCGTTCATCACCGTCGGCACGCGCGCCGCCGATGTCGCCTGTCCAGCCGTGATCCCGGACAACCACGGCGGGATGCGGAGCGCGGTGCGCCACCTGATCGAGCACGGGCACCGGCGCATCGCGTTCGTCGGCTACTTCGACGCGTACGACGTGCGCGAGCGCTTCGCGTCCTACAAGGACACGCTCGCCGAGGCGGGCATCCCCTTCGACCCCGATCTGGTCATCCGGAGCGACAACAACTGGTACAGCGGCGGCCAGGGCGCCGCGCCGGCGCTCCTCGCGCAGCTGCCTGGGTGCACGGCGGCGGTCTTCGGGACCGACAAGAACGCGCTCGGGATGATGCCCCTGCTGAAGGCGGCGGGCGTCCGCATCCCCGAGGATCTCGCCATCATCGGCTTCGACGACATCGCGGACGCGGAGGGCGCCGATCCGCCGCTGACCACGGTGCGCCAGCGGTTCGAGATGATGGGGAGCGCCGCGTGCGATCTCCTTGCGTCGATGATCGCCGGCGAGGCCTTCCCGGCCGAGGGCGTGCGCACGGCCAACTCCCTCGCCGTGCGGAGCTCGTGCGGGTGCAACACGATCCAGGAGTTCCTCGACAGGGAGGACGCGGTGCCCGAGGAGGACGCCGGCGGCGCCCTGGCCCGGCAGATGGTCGAGCTCCTGCTCCTGCCCCAGCCGCTCCCGCCCGGCCTCCCGCCGACCGAGGTATGGCCGGCGGTCACGTCGTTGATCGACGGCTATTTCGCGGCGCTTCGGGGCACCGCGCTGCCTTCGGCGACCGAGCTCGGGGGCGCCTGCCGGCAGGCGGTCGACATCACGATGGATGTGGGGACGTTGCTGGCGACGATCCGCCTGCTGGGCCAGTTTCACGAGCGCCGCGGCGCGTCCCTGGACGACACGGCCAGGCGGCGGGTGGACGCGTTCCTGGAGCTCGTGCGCCTCGCGATCGCGCGGGCCCGGCTCGAGGCCGAGAGCCAGTATGTCCGCCAGCTCGGGGTGCTCGCGAGGACGAATTACGATGTGAGCTTTGCCCTGCTCGGCGGCACCCAGCAGGCGACGCGGTCGCTCTCGTGGCTCGAGACGACCACGGTGGTCTGGGGCTGCCTCGCGCTGTGGGATGACCCGCAGGCGCGCTCCCGCCTCGTCGTCGCCGGCGCCTACAGCCGCGACGGCAGCCCGACCCCACCGATCGGCCGCCGCTGTCGGCCGGAGGCGTTTCTGCCGGCGGCGACGCTGCCGCCGTCGGCCGAGGACGGCACGCACATGGTGCTGCTCTTGCCGATACGCTCTGCCCGGCGCGACTGGGGGATCCTGGTGCTCGTCGGCCCGACCCTCGTTGCCATGGCCGGAGACGAGGGGACGGTCGCGATCTGGGGGACGCTGCTCGGTGCGGCCCTGGAGCGCGACGCGCTGGTGGAGTCGCTGTCGTCGCAGCACGCCGACCTTCAGAAGGCGTACGAGATCGAGCGCGCGCTCTCGGAGACGGTGCGCGAGCTGGGCTGTCCGCTCATCCCGCTCCTGCCCGGCGTGCTGCTCGTGCCGCTGATCGGGATGATCGACGGTGGCCGTGCCAGGCAGGTGCTCGAGAAGGTGTCTGAGGGGGTGAGCCGGCACAGGGCATCTTCCGTGCTGCTCGATCTCACGGGCGTGCCGTTCGTGGACGCCCGGGTCGCCGAGACGGTGGGCATGACCAGCCGCGCGTCCGCGCTGCTCGGGGCGCGGGTCTATCTGGTCGGCGTGCGCCCCGAGATCGCGATGAGCCTGGTCGGCGTCGACCTCGGCGTCCTGAGCACGTTCTCCTCGCTGTCGGCGGCGCTCCACGAGCTCGCGCCGGCGGGGCGGCGCGCGCGCAAGGCGAGGCGGGGGGCGCGGTGAGCCGCGACGAGGCTGCCTCGTAAGCACGGGCGCCTGTCGTTCGCGCCGGTGTGGAAGAAGTGGCGCGCGGCGAGGCGCCTTGACCTGTCGAGACGCGGCTGGCGTAGAATCGGTCCATGCTCGCCGTGCATTGCCCGCGCTGCGGGCGACCCGCGCCTGTGTCCCTCGCCAGCCCGGATCTCATGGCCTGCGCGGCGTGCCAGTACCGCGGCCCGCTGCCCGGGGAGGCGGCGCAGGGCCTGCGCGCCGCGGCGCACGTGGTCTTCCAGACCGACGTGCGCCGCCGCCAGCTCTCGGAGGCGCTGCGGCGGAGGCTGGTCACGGCGTCCCAGCGGCACGCGCGGCTGCTTGTCGTGTTCGCGCTCGCGTCGGTGCCGATCACCCTGCTCGGCGCGCTCATCGTGCTGGGGGTCTGGGTCAGCCCCGACACCGAGGGGAACGTCATCACCGGCGGCATGACGGTGGCGGCGTGGCTCGGCACCGTCGGGACCGGCGCGGCCGTGCTCGCGGTCATGCGCAGCAGGCAGCGGCGGCTCGAGGAGGCGTGCGCCGCGCGCCCCCCGGCGGCCCCGGGCGAGCCGGCGGCGTGCCACGTGTGCGGCGCGCCGCTCGGCGCGGGTGACGGCGCGATCGCGCGGTGCGGCTTCTGCGCCGCCGACAACCTGGTCGCCGCGGCCGTCCTCGAGCGGGTGCGCGCGCGCCAGGTCGTGATCCTGCGGTCGTTCGAGCAGGCCGTGAGCGCCGAGCTCGCCTCGTTCGGCCGGGCGACGTCCGGCGCCGCCGCGGTCGTCGTGGCGACCGCGCTCGCGGTCCCGGTCGCCTCGTTCGTCCTCGCCGTCGCCGTCACCCTGGTGGGCGAATCGAGGCGGTCGCCGGTGGACGCCGCCGTGACGTACGCGGTCGTCGGCACGCCGCTCGGGCAGTGCATCGGAAAGATCATGCCGGGAAAGGGCGGCGGCACGGCGGTGCGGTTCGGCGGGTTCCGGCGCGCGGAGCTGCCCGAGGAGCAGGCGATCGCGCCGGGAGCGCCGATCGAGGCCGTGTCGCCCGGGTCCCTCGTCGGCCGCTCCGTGACGGCGAAGCAGGGGGAAGGCGTCGTTCAGGGGGTGTTCTCGTCGCCGCTCACGGGCAACTCCGTCGAGGTCCGGCGCGAGGAGGGGACGTCGTTCACGAGCAGCATCGCCGGCCTGTGCCTGAGCGGCCCGCCGCCGAGGTGATCTGCGCGTGTTTCGCGCCCGCGTCCGGCAATTGACGTCGAGCGCTCAATCGCTGTTGATCGCCGCATTCCGCGCGGGCTCCGCGATTGCTGCGCTGTCCGCAATCGCGGAGCGCGCGCGGCGTTCGGCCGTCGCTCCTCTGCGCCGCGCGCGGTGCGGGCGCGCACGGGGGCGCCGCGCGCCGGAAGTTAGTTGTTCCGTGCCGGCGCCCTCCACGTATAGTGGGGGGTAGTTGGTTGGGGGTAGTCGGTATTCACACCCAGTGGAGACAAGATGAGCCAAGGTGGCTGGGGCGGGGGATCAGGGGGCGGTCAGGGCGGTGGTGGTTACGGGCAACCGCCGGGGGGTGGCTACGGCCCGCCGCCGGGCGGCGGCTACGGACAGCCACCCGGGGGCGCTGGCCCTGGTCAACCGCCGGGTGGTGGTTACGGCCAGCCTCCGGGACAGCCGCCGGGTGGTGGTTACGGCCAGCCTCCGGGACAGCCGCCGGGCGGTGGTTACGGGCAGCCTCCGGGCGGCGGTTACGGTCAGCCTCCGGGCGGCAGCTACGGTCAGCCGCCGGGGCAGCCGCCGGGCGGCAGCTACGGTCAGCCGCCGGGGCAGCCGCCGGGCGGCGGCTATGGCCAGCCGCCGGGGCAGCCGCCGGGCGGCGGCTATGGCCAGCCGCCGGGGCAGCCTCCGGGCGGCAGCTACGGCCAGCCGCCGGGGCAGCCGCCGGGCGGCAGCTACGGCCAGCCGCCGGGGCAGCCTCCGGGCGGTGGCGGCTGGGGCCAGCCTCCGGGGCAGCCTCCGGGCGGCGGCGGCTACGGTCCGCCCCCGGGAGGAGGCGGCGGCTGGGGTCAGCCTCCGGGCGGTGGCGGCGGCTACGGCCCGCCTCCGGGTGGCGGCGCCGGCTGGGGTGGGGCCAACCCCTACCAGCCCCCGGGCGGCGGCGCGGGCTATGGCTCACCCCCGGGCACGGGCGTCGCGGCGCCGTGGGGAGCGGGAGATGCGGCGTCCTTCGGCTGGGAGCGCCTGAAGCGCGACCCGGCTGTCCTCATCGGCGCCATGGTCGTCGTCGGGCTTGCGTCGAGCGTCCCCAACGGCATCGGCGGAGGCATCCAGGCGGCGCTCGCGAGGGATGCGCCCACCGCGGGGGCGGCCATCCAGTTGCTGATGCAGGCTGTCGCGCTCGTGGTCGGCGCCTACTTCGCCGGAGGCATGAACAACCTCCTCCTGAAGGTCGCGCGCGGCGAGCCGTACTCGTTCAGCGACGTCCTTGGCGGCGGGCGGTGGTTCCTGTCCATCCTGGGCGCCCAGCTCCTGACCGGTCTCGCTGTCGGCGCCGGCATGCTCCTCTTGATCGTCCCCGGCGTCATCGTCGCGCTCGGCCTGAGCATGACGACGCTGTGCATCGTCGATAAGAACCTGGGCGCCATCGACGCCATGAAGGAGAGCTGGCGAATCACGACCGGCCACAAGGGGGGCCTCCTCGTCTATGCCCTGCTCGCCTGCGCGCTCGTGCTGGCGGGCGTGCTCGCCTGCTGCCTCGGCACGCTCGTGGCCGCGCCGGTCGCCGCCATCGGGCTTGCGTTCATCTACCTGCGTCTGACGGGCCAGCCGACCGCGAGCTGAGCCTCCCGAGGGCTCGCTCCCGCGCTGCCCTCCTCCCTGCAAGCCGAGCCCCTCCCGCGCGCCATCGTCGCGCCGCCTCGCATCTCCCGCCTGGCAGATCCCCTCATTTTAGCGGGAGATTGAACAGGGAGGCGTGGAGGCGGGGAGATTGGTGGGATTTTCCTCCCCGTCTCCACGCCTCCCTGTGAATTTCTCCGAAGAATTCGAGGAGAAGCTTCAGACCTCCCTCTCCGCCTCCGTTTCCGCCCCGCGCCGAGCGCGCTCCTCCCTTCTCACCCCCGTCCCCGTCCGCTCTCATCGCCGGTCCGAGGGGCGTTTCTCGCCACAAACCCCCTTTGCGACACATCGAGTCTCCGCTGCCATCCGGCGGCGCCGTACCCTCTCCAGGAGGCGCGGAAGGCGCGATACCGATCGTCAAACAAAGCTCCTTCGATCGATTGCGGCTCTCCAGATCGCATGTTAATCGGTGTCTCCTCAGGGACTCCCGCGCAGCGAGGCGCGGAGCCGGGGGGGACATCGCGCGGCGGGCGGGCGTTCGGTCTGCCTGCCGCGCTGCGCCGTCGTGCGCCGTCCGCTCGCGAGGCGCTCTCTCTCATCACCCGCTCGCCCGCCGCTCGTCCAGACCGGAACGGAGCATCCTATGCCTGACCATGTCCTGATCACGGGGGGAGCCGGGTTCATCGGCTCTCACCTGGCCGACGAGCTGCTCCGAAAGGGGGAGCCGGTCCTCGTCCTCGACAACCTCTCGCGCGGGTTCGTCGAGCGCAACGTCGAGCGCCTCAAGGGGCGTCACGGCGCTGGCGTGGAGGTCCGGGTGTGCGACGTCCGGGACGAGCAGGCCGTGAGCGACGCCGTGCGGCGCGCCTCGTTCGTCTTCCACCTCGCCGCGCAGGTCGCCATCGCGAGGAGCGTCGCCGACCCGGCGCTCGACTTCGAGGTGAACGCGCGCGGCACGCTGAACGTGCTCGAGGCGCTCCGGAGGCTCGACCGCCCTCCGCCGCTCCTCTTCGCCTCCACCAGCAAGGTCTATGGCGCGCTGCCCGATCTGCCGATCGAGCGCGGCGAGGAGCGGTATCGACCCCTGTGCGAGAGCGCGCGCGAGCACGGCATCTCCGAGAGTCAGCCGCTCGATCTCCGGGGCCCCTACGGGTGCTCGCGGGGCGCCGCCGACCAGTACGTCCTCGATTACGCCCGCACCTTCGGCCTCCACGCCGTGGTGCTCCGGGTGAGCTGCGTCTACGGCCCCCCGCAGTTCGGCAACGAGGACCAGGGGTGGATCGCCCACTTCGTCGCGCGCGCCATCCGCCGCGACCCGATCACCCTCTACGGCGACGGGCTGCAGGTCCGCGACGCGCTGTTCATCGAGGACCTCGTCGACGCCCTCCTGCGCGCGCGGCGCGCGCTCAAGCTCACCTCGGGCCGCGCCTTCAACATCGGGGGCGGCCCGGACACGGCGGTGAGCCTCGTCGAGCTGCTCGATCTGCTCGAGGAGCTCGACGGGCGCCGCCCGGTCGTCTCGCTCGCCGCGTGGAGGCGGGGCGATCCGCGGTACTACGTCTCCGACTGCCGCGCCTTCCAGGCGCTCACCGGCTGGGCGCCGCAGGTCGCCCTGCGCGACGGGCTGCGCGCGCTCTATCAATGGCGCCTCGGCGTCGAGGCGCGCCTCGGGGCCGTCTACGCCGACATCCCCTCGTCTGTCCGGATGGACCGGCTGGAGGCCGCCTCGTGAAGGTCGCGCTTGTCAACCCGCCCTGGACCTTCCACGGCAGCGTCTATCTCGGCTGCCGCGAGCCGCACCTGCCGATCGAGCTCGGGTATGCGAGGGCGCTGCTCGAGCGCGCGGGCCACGAGGCCGCCCTCATCGACGCCCAGGCGCGCGGGATCGACCTCATCGCGCTGCGCGACGAGGTCGCGGCGCTCCGCCCGGCCATGACGGTGATCGCCACGGCGCCGAGCTACCTCTCCTGGCGCAGCCCCCCGCCCGAGCTGCGCGTGCCCATGGCGGCGGTCGCTGCGCTGCGGGGCCACGGCGGCCTCCTCGTCGCCGTCGGGCCCCACGGCTCCGCGACCCCGCGCGCGGCGCTCCGCAAGCTCGGCGTGGACGTCGTCGTCCTCGGCGAGTGCGAGGAGATCCTCGTCATGCTCGCCGGCGCGACCGAGTCGCGCTTCTGGCAGATCCCGTCGATCGCCTACCGCAGGAACGGCATCGACCACGTGCAAGGAGGCCCTTACGCCGCCTGCCTGAGGACGCTGCCGGCCCTGCGGTGGGAGGGCGCGACGATCGCGCGGCACGTCCACCACCACCACCGCTTCGACGCCGTGCCCGAGGGGCCGAGCGCCGAGATGGAGACCTCGCGCGGCAGCCCCTGCCGCTGCGCCTCCTGCGCCAGGGACGGCGCGCGCGACAGGCTCCGGAAGCGCCCGCTCGCGACGGTGCTCGAGGAGCTCGACGCGCTCCTCGCCGAGGGCGTGCGCCACGTCTACTTCATCGACGAGCGCTTCCTGCCCGACCGGGCCCTGCTCGAGGAGCTCTGGGCGCGGGACGTGGTGTTCGGCGTCCAGCTCAGGATCGACAGCTGGTCGCGCGAGATGCTCGATCTCCTCGGCCGCGCTGGCTGCGTCTCGATCGAGGCCAGCGTCGAGCGCCCGTCGATCGAGGGGATGGACGCGCTCGGCAGGCGGTGCAGCGCGTCGACCGAGGAGCTCACCGCGCTGCTCGTCCACGCCCGGCGCAGCGTGCCCTTCGTGCAGGCCAACCTGAGCGACGCGGGCTCCGGCGATCCGGCCGAGGCGGCGTCGTGGCGGCAGCGCCTCCTCGGGCTCGGCGTGTGGGCCAACGAGCCTGTCCCGGCGTTCCCGTACCCTGGCTCCCCCGCGTACACCCGGCGGTGGGGGGCGCCGGACGACGGCGCCTGGGAGCGGGCGCACGCCCATTATATCGCCGAGCACCGGACGTTCGGCGATCTGCCAGACAGCCGGCCGCTGCCGCTCACGGAGCTCGAGCATGGCGCGCGTTGACCGCGGATCCCCGGGCGCCGCGGCGCCGCGGCCCGGCCGGGTGCTGATGACGGCCGACACGCAGGGCGGCGTGTGGACGGTCGCGCTCGAGCTCGCAGGCGCGCTCTCCCGCGCCGGCGTGGCCACGGTGCTCGCGATCATGGGCGGGCCCCTGTCGCCCGCGGCGCGCGCGGCGGCCGCCGCGGTACCGGGCCTCGAGCTCGTCGAGAGCGCCTACCGGCTCGAATGGATGGATGACCCGTGGGACGACGTCGCGGCCGCCGGCGACTGGCTGCTCGACCTCGAGGAGCGGGCGCGGCCGGATCTCGTCCACCTGAACGGCTACTGCCACGCGGCCCTGCCGTTCCGGGCGCCCCGCGTCGTCGTGGCCCACTCCTGCGTGCTGTCGTGGTGGCGCGCGGTGCACCGCCGGCCGGCGCCGGTCCGCTACGAGCGCTACCGCGCGCGGGTCGCCGAGGGGCTCCGGGCCGCGGACGCTGTGATCGCGCCGAGCGCGGCGATGCTGAGCGCCCTCGCGGGCGAGTATGGCGCGCTCGGCCTCGGCCGCGGCCATGTCATCCCGCACGCGCGCGACCGCAGGCGGTTCGCGCCGGCGCCGAAGGAGCCGTTCGTCTTCGCGGCCGGCCGGCTCTGGGACGAGGCCAAGAACCTCGCGGCGCTCGAGAAGGTCGCGCCCCACCTCGCGTGGCCCGTGCTCGTGGCCGGGAGCGACGTCGCGCCCGGCGGCGTCGGCCGCCGCGCCGGGGAGAGCCTCTGCTCCCTCGGGTGGGTGGACGAGCCGGAGCTCACGTGGTGGATGTCGCGCGCCGCGATCTACGCCTCCCCGGCGCGGTACGCGCCGTTCGGCATGGCCACCCTGGAGGCCGCCCTCTCCGGCTGCGCGCTCGTGCTCGGCGATCTGCCGAGCCTGCGCGAGGTCTGGCGCGACGCCGCCCTCTACGTCCCCGCGGACGATCCGCGCGCGCTCCACGCCGCGCTCGACCACCTCATCCGGGACGTCGCGCGCCGCGAGGCGCTCGGCGCGCTCGCCCGCCGGCGCGCGGTGCGCTTCAGCCCGCGCGCCATGGCCCGCCGCTACCTCGACGTCTACGCCCTCGCGCTCGCCGCCCGCCCGCCGGCTCCCCGGCGGGTCTGCCCTCCTTCGTCGCCTTCACCCTGCGGGACACCATGCGAATAGCCCTCTTCTGCCACTCCTTGCTCTCCGACTGGGATCACGCGGACGCGCACTTCCTCCGCGGGATCGCGGCCGAGCTCGACGCGCGCGGCCACGACGTCCTCGCCTTCGAGCCCGAGGACGCCTGGAGCGCCCTGGGCCTCGTCGCCGCGTACGGCCCGGACGCGCTGCGCGAGGCCGCCGCCGTCTATCCGCGCCTCCGCCCGCGCCGTTACGCGCTCTCCACGCTGGACCTCGACGCCGCGCTCGCGGGGGTCGACGTCGTGCTCGTCCACGAGCGGAGCGACCCGGAGCTCGTGCGGCGGCTCGGCGAGCACCGCGCGCGCGCGGATCGTTATCGCCTCTTCTTCCACGACACGCACCACGGGCTCATCACCGATCCGGCCGCGATCGTGCGGCGCGATCTCTCGGGGTACGACTGCGTGCTCGGCTTTGGAAAGAGCGTTTGCGATCTCTACCTGAGCCGCGGCCTCGCGCGGCGCGCGGTGGTGTGGCACGAGGCCGCGGACGCGCGCCTGTTCCGGCCGCTGCCCGAGGTCGAGAAGGAGCGTGATCTCGTGTGGATCGGCAACTGGGGGGACGGCGAGCGGACGGCGGAGCTCCACGAGTTCCTCGTCGAGCCCGTGAGGGCGCTCGGGCTCCGCGCGCGGGTCCACGGCGTGCGTTACCCCGATCGCGCGCTCTCGGCGCTCGCGGACGCCGGCATCGAGTACGCCGGCTGGCTCCCCAACCACCGCGTCCCGGACGCCTATGCGCGCGCCCGGATCACGGTGCACGTCCCGCGGCGGCCGTACGCCGCGTGGCTCCCCGGCATCCCCACGATCCG
Organism: Sorangium sp. So ce363; assembly: GCF_051520435.1. Lineage (NCBI taxonomy): Bacteria > Pseudomonadati > Myxococcota > Polyangiales > Polyangiaceae > Sorangium > Sorangium sp. So ce363. The sequence goes on from NZ_CP150333.1 coordinate 12,441,040, forward strand.
GCCGTTCGAGGCGCTCGCGTGCGGGATCCCGCTCGTGAGCGCGCCGTGGACCGACGTCGAGCGCCTCTTCTCGCCTGGCCGGGACTACCTCGTCGCGCGCACGGGCGCGGAGATGACGGAGCACCTCCGCGCGCTCCTCTCGGACCCGGAGTTCGCGCGCGGCGTCGCCGAGCACGGGCGCCGGACGGTGCTCGCGCGCCACACGTGCGCGCACCGCGTGGACACGCTCCTCGACCTGATCGACGAGCTGCTCTTGCGGCCGTGCTACCGGCTCGGCGAGGCGGCGGAGGACGACGTGGAGCGGAGCGGCCCTGCGTCCGGCGTTCGCCGCCGCGACCCGGGCCGCTACCGGAGCCCGCTCGCGTGAGGTGCTGCGCGGCGCGGGGGGGCTCGGCGGTTCACGAGGGGCGGAGTTGCGACGACGGAGGTGTTCCGATGGGTGACGCGAACGGGAGGACGGTGGGGAGCGGCATGCGCGTCCTGGTGGCGGGGGGCGCCGGCTTCATCGGCTCGCACCTGTGCGAGCGGCTCCTCGCGGACGGCCACGAGGTCATTGCGCTCGACGATTTCTCGACGGGCTCGCCGGCCAACGTGGCTCACTTGATGCGCAGCAGCCGCTTCTGGCTGGTCGAGCACGACGTGGCCCTGCCGTTCGATTACGAGGTCGACAGGGTCTACCACCTGGCGTCGCCGGCGAGCCCTGCGCGCTGGCGGGGCGATCCGGTGCGCTCCACGATCACCAACGTGATGGGCACGCTGCACGCGCTCCTGTGCGCCGAGCGGCACGGCGCGCGGCTCTTGCTGGCGTCGTCGAGCGACGTGTATGGCGATCCCGAGGTCGACCCGCAGCCGGAGAGCTACCTCGGGCGGGTGGACCCGGTCGGGGTGCGCGCCTGTTACGACGAGGGCAAGCGCTGCGCAGAGTCGCTGGTGATGGCCTTTCACCGCCAGGGGCGGGCGTCGGGGCGGATCGCGCGGATCTTCAACACGTACGGGCCGCGGATGGCGATCGACGACGGGCGCGTGGTGAGCAATTTCATCGCCCAGGCGCTCCGGGGAGAGGAGCTGACGGTCTACGGGAATGGGTCGCAGGCGCGGAGCTTCTGTCACGTCGACGACCTGGTGGAGGGGTGTTTGCGGCTGATGGAGCACCCGTCGGAGGTGGGGCCCGTCAACCTGGGGAATCCGGTGGAGGTGACGGTGCTCGAGCTGGCGCAGGAGATCGTGCGGCTCACGGGGAGCGCGAGCCGGATCGCGTACCGCCCGCTGCCGGAGGGTGATCCGATGCGGCGGCGCCCGGCGATCGATCTGGCGCGGCGGGCGCTGGGGTTCGAGCCGCGGGTGCCGCTCCGGAAGGGGCTCTATGCGACGATCCAGAGCTTCCGGCGCGCGCTGGCGGGGCTCGACGAATGCGCGCGGCGAGGGGAGCCGGCGATGGCGAGCTGACGGATTGCCGCCCTGCGATCGCGCTGTCGGGGGCGGAGCGGGCGCCTCGAAGCGCACGATTGCCACGTGTGCTCCTCGGCCACGTCGCTTGCGATGCCGCGTGTTACGCTGATAGCCTCGCTCGTCGTGAGCGGTTGGGCCGAAGCTCGGGAGGGGTGGAGCCGCGACGTCCGCGTCGTGCGCCGGCGCGCTCGCGTGGCGATTGCCGGGCTGATCGCGATGGGGGCGGTGGCGGCGTTCACGGCGCTGACCGGCGCCTGGCACATTGTGTTGCTCGGCTCGACGGACGTCTCGGCATCGACGTGGCGGCTTGCCAACACGCTCCGTGAGGTCGGGGGGTTGATCGAGCTGGGGCTCGGGCTCGTTGCTGGCGTGGTGTTCCTTCGCTGGCTCGCCCGGGCTGTCGCGCTGGCGGGTGAGCTGGATCCCGTGCGGGGGTTTTCCAGGACGCCGTCCGAGGCGGTCCTGGGATTCTTCATTCCCGTCGTGAACCTGGTGCAGCCGTACAGGGTGTTGCGCGATCTCCATGACGGCTTTGCCCCGGAGGGCGTGCCCGAGCCTGCGCCGCGCCCTCTCCTGGACGGCGGGGGTGGTTACCGGCGCGTCGAGATGGCGCACGCCCCGCGGGCGGGCGCGGTGCACCATGCCGCGCTCGGCGCGTGGTGGGGGTGTTATGTCGCGAGCCGCGGCCTCGGGTGGCTGGCCTCTACCATGCCGGATCTGACCGTGGCGGAGTTCATCCGGTCCCGGGTTGCGTTCATTGCGTCCGACGCGGCGTCGATCGCCGCCGCGTGGCTCGCGGTGCGGATGATCCGGGCGATCGACAGCCGGGTCGCGGAGCGCCATCGACGGTTGGCGTACGCTTCCGAAGAGGAGCTCGACCAGCTCCTCGTGGAGCGTGATCTCCAGCTGCGGCGGGACATGGCGAAGATCGCCGACTTCGACGATCCCGAGTAGGGCCCGCGCCTCCTGGCCGAGATCTCTCTCGGCGTGGTGGCTTCAGAGCGAGAACTCTGCGCTGGTCCCCGCGGGCGTGAAGACGATCTCCTCCACCAGCGCGTAGAACGAAGGCGGCGTGGCCGCCCCGAGGGCGTTGAGCACGGCGAGAGCCGCCGCCGCGCCGACCGCTGCGGGGCTGGTGTCGGTGCTCAGCCCTTCGATCTTGGTCACGGTGACCGGACGTGGCGCGCTGCCGAGAAGGCGGAAGGCGAAGCGCACGCCCGCTGCCGCGCCTCGTTTCCAGTCGTCGTATCCCGACGCTGGAGCTTCCTCGACGTGCCCCTGAGCGGTGAACCCCGACCCGCTGCAGCTGAACGACACGGCGGCGATCTCGGCCGGGACGTCGTGGACCGTCAGACGGACCTGCGCGAAGGCCGGCCACCCCTTGTACCGTGCAAACCGGGCGACGCCGATCCTGACCATCGGTCTTCACCAGCGTACCGGGGTTCAGCCGCAAGCGCCAGAGGGCGCCGGCCCCCAGCCATCTCTGGTTCTCGGTCCATGGGTGAGACGCCCGCACGGACGAATGCCTGGACTGGGGCCGTCCGGCGCTGGCCGTCGGCGACCGTATATCCATCCGATTTGCCCGTTCGAGAGAGCACGACGCGCCCACGCGGCGACGTGACCGCCCGCTGGCGCGGTAGGCCAACGCTTTCGTCGCGCTCGGCCAATGCTGGGGCGCGCTCGCGTCTTTATAAAAGCCTCATGAACGACGGAGCTCCCGTCCGAAGGAGGCAGGTCATGACACGTGAGTTGCATCGACGAGCGTTCGTGCGTGGGATCATCGCGGCGGCGTCGGCGGCGTGGCTCGGGCTCTCGCTCGGCTGCGGCGCCGACGCCCCGGTGGACGCAGGCGACGCGAGCCCGGAAGCCCAGCGGATCGCCCGCAAGAGCGCGTCGGCGATGACCAGCGAAGAGATCGACAGGTTCAAGCGAGCCTACGAGTACGCCGTCGCGAACGGCTTCTTCGACGTCTTCAACGACGAGCACTACGACCACCACCGGCATCGCCACCACGGCGCCGACCTCCAGGCCACCTCGCCGATGACCATCATGGTCATGGACGAAGCGTCGGGACACCGGCTCCTGCCGTGGCACCGCGCCTTCCTCCTCGAAGCGGAGCAGATGCTCCGCGCCGCCCTCCGCCAGCGAGACCAGGAAGAGGGCGTCGACCCGAGCGAAGCCGATCTCCTGTTCATTCCGTACTGGGACGCGGCGCACGATCAGGACCTGCCGCACTGGGTCCACGGCTTCGAGCCCAAGGGCGGGACGGCCGTCGTGCCTCCCGGCTTGCCCGAGGGGCACGCCGGGTACGGCAAAGAGGTGGGCGAGCGCTACGACATCGTCTTCCGGCGCTGGCCGGGCAAGAACCTGGTCTTCGATACGCTGCAGGCGCCCGATCACGTCGAGCGCATCCTTGCGGAGGGCACGTTCGCCGATTTCTACGATGCGCTCGACGTAACCCCCGAGCTCCGCATCGAGAACTATCCAAAGGCGCTGTCGGCGCTGGAAGTGCTGGAGGTGAAGCTGCCGGACAGCGCGGCCGTGCAGACGCTCGTCGACGCTTTCGGCGGACCCCCGAGCAGCTCGCAGCAGGGCGCGGAGACGACCAACGCCCTCTTCGAGATCGGCTGGATCGGAGCCGTCGAGGCGCAGAAGGCGGCGCCCGACACCGAGCTCGTCGGCGCCGTCAAGGATGTCTATGGCCTCTTCAACTTCATGCCCCACGTCCGGATGCACCTGTGGGCGGGCGGGCTCGATCCGGTGAACGCGGACGTGCGCGGCACCGTGACGTATTTCAATGAGCTGACGGTCGACCCCGTGTTCTGGATGCTCCACGGCGAGCTCGATCGGTACTGGTATACATGGGAGAAGACGCACGCGGACGAGCCGCCGCTCCAGGGCGACGACCGGAGCTTCAACCCGCTCACCGCGAGCGAGGGCGCCTGGTACGGCGGCGGAAAGACGTACACGCTCGACGATCTCACCGCGCACGACGCGCTGCCGTACGTTTACGATGTGCTGTTCGACGGGTGACGCGCCGCCGCGCGGGGGAGCTCTCGCGCTGGGCGCCCCGCGCCGCGACGGTAGGCGGCCGGCGTCACGCCGGTCCAGCGCTTGAAGGCGCGGTGGAACGTGCTCACCTCGGAGAACCCGAGGAGGAACGCGATCTCCGAGATCGCGTCGCGCGACTCGCTCAGGTAGCGCACGGCGAGATCGGCGCGCAGCCCGTCGAGCACCGACGAGAGCGATGTGCCCTCCTCCTTGAGCCGCCGCTGGAGGCTGCGCGGGCTCATGCGCAGGCGCGCCGCGATCGCCGGCAGCGCCGGCTCGCCGTGGGCGAGCTCGGCCGCGATCGCGGCGCGCGCGCGCTCGAGGAAGCTCGCCTCGGCCGGCAGCGCGGCGGCGAGCGAGGCGAGGTGCTGGTCGAGCACCTCGCAGAGCAGGGGCTCGGCGTGCGCCTGGGGCCTCGCGAGGAAAGCGCGATCGATCACCAGCTCGTCATGGGCCTCCCCGAAGCGCAGGCCGGCGCCGAAGAGGCGGCGGTGCTCGTCGACGCGCGCGGGCGCGGCGTGGCGAAACCGCGCGGCGCGCGGGGTGAACGCCGGGTCCGCGCCCCGCCTCGCGAGGACGACGAGGTTGCCAAGGAAGAACTCGACGGCGTGGCGTGAGGGCGCCGGGCTGCTCCGGGGCGGCTCGTGGCGGAGGCGGGCGACATCGCCGTCGATCTGGATCTCGAGCGAGGGGCCGATGGCCACGACGCGGAGGTAGCGAGCCGCGCGCGCGTAGGCTTCGCCGATGGTGGCGCTGCTCCGCACCGCGAACCCGAGCGCTCCGAGGCTGCCCACCGGCAGCCTCTGCGCGAGGCGCAGGCCGAAGCCGTCGTCGCGGACGAGCCGGGCGGCTTCGCTCCAGAGCCGGGCCTCGATCGCCCGCGGAAAGCGCATGTCCGGATCGGCGAGGTCCCCCGGATCGACCCCGGCGGCGGCGAGCAGCTCCGCGGGCGCCACGCCGTCGGCCGCCGCGCCGGCGACGACGGCCTGGAAGACCTTCACGGAGATGTCGCTCATGGCTCTCCGCGGAGCTGGGCGGCATCGTGTTGCGTTCTCGATCGATACCTCGACACGGCGGCCTCCACGCCTGATCTCGAGCTGCTCAGAACGGGGATTCCGAGGTGGCGGACCAGCTCGGCCGCGGGGGCCATCGACGCCTGGGCCAGAAGCACGAGATCGCCCGGGAGCGCCGTCGCCTCGATCGTCCTGGCGATCTCGCCGGCATAGCCAGGAGAGTCACCCCTCTCGAAGAGCCGCCATGCTCGCCCGCACAGGACTTCGACGACATCGATCGAGCGACCCGCGTCGGACGCTATCTGACGCAGCAGCGCCCCGGTGGGCTGAAAGGTGCTCTGGAGCGCGGCCACGACGAGGATCCGGCGGCCGCTCGCGACGGCTTGCTCGGCCATCGGGCGATCGATCCGCATCACGAGACAGTCCGAGACAGGGACCGCCTCCGCGACGCCGCCGAGAGTCGAGCAGGTGCACACGATGACCCTCGCGCCCTCGTTCGCGAGCGCCTGAACGACCGTGGCGGTGGCCGAGCGGATGCCGTCCGTGATCCCACCGGCCGCCAGCGCATCAGCAAGGAGGCTCTCCTGAACCTCATGCCGGACCGGAATCGCGTGGTCTACGTCCTGGACAAGACGGCTGAACGTCTCGACGTGGACGTGGGCTGTATGAAGAAATGCGAGCATGTTTCTCGGTGTCCGGAAGGTCCAGGGCTCGCTTGCCCGAGGGACCCGTGTTCGTGGATGAACAGCCAGTACATCCCGCTGCTGGAACGCCACGCCGCCCGGCGTTGGCGGCCCGCTATCCGTTGGCATCGACGAGCTCGCTCCAGAACCGGATCCTGCGCGCTCCTCCGCTGACAGCGTCGACGCGAGGCGGTCGGCGAAATTCGCGGCGCAGGTAGGTCGCGAGATCGTCGCCGTAGTAAATGATGTCGGTCTGGTAGACCGAGAAGACGGGGTTTCCGGCGAGCGCCGGCTCCGCTGGAATGTAGCGGTGGCCCGCGACTGGAATCAGGCGGGGCGCCTCTGCGACCGCGGTCCTAGCGACCTGTAACGCTTCTGGTAGCTCTGAAGGACGAGCGCCCCACGCGTCCAACCAGAACACGTTGTGCTCGATGTCGAACGCGATGCCTTCGAAGGGCCAGTCGAGCCGCCGACGAACCTCCGTCGAGTCTGGCTCCCGCCAGTCGGGAAAGCGCTCGCCCACCGGGAGCCCTTCCGAGAGAAAGGAGCACAGATCAGGCGGAAACCTGGCGCCGATGACGGACTCGGCTCGGTCGATCTCGGGTTCCGTCAGACCGGGGGCAATCGTGACACCCGCGTCGATCAAGATCTGGTGCTCCGCTCGCCAATCCATCCGGCTCTCCCGTTCGCTCGATGATCCAGTTCATCCATGGCGCGTGCGCAGTCCTGGTTCGCTTGGCATAGCACGCGTCGGCTGCGTTGCCTTGCTCGGCGGCGTGTGTCGTCATGGGTCGATGAGCAGCCGCCTGGCAATCCTCTCGTCAACGGCGTAGGGCCTCTCGCGAGGCAGCAACTTGGCCGCGCTGTCCGCGTGGCCGGCCTGAATCTGCTGGTACATCTTCCGGACCAGGGGAGTTCGATCCTCGATGGCGACGACCCAGCTCTCTGCGTACTCGCGAATGAGATCGCGGCCGACGCCGACCTGGATGCTGTAACAAGGCAGCGGGCCGCCTCGCAGGTTCCGCTCGGTATCCCATTGAATGTGGACCTTGGCTTCGGCAAACGCCTTGCTCCACTCGTCCGGCGAGCGAAACACCGTCGCTTCCGGCGAGGTGAGGACGGCGAGGGAGAGCGCCTGCTCCCAGCCTGTCCGCCGGATGCGGACGGCGAGGATCCGCTCCTGCCCGACCTTGCGCCCCCAGTTGCTGCGGTGCATGAGCCAGAGAAAGGACGGCTTGATCCAGGTCATGCGACCGAACGAGAACGGGGCGACGAAGCGCTGGGCCGCGAGCGCCGGCTCGGCGATGGCCGGCGCGTAGGCCTGGTACATGACGATGGTCTCCGCGTCGTAGTCCGCTCGGATCTCGTGAAGCTTCGGCATGCGGTCCACTCTTCGCGATCGGTAGGATCTGACGGGAGGCTACCCCCGAAGACGGCGCTCAGGCGAAGGACTTGATGAGCGTCGCCTGCGAGTAGATGGCCACGAGGCCCGCGCGCTCCAGGTTACGCTGCGAGGTGCTCCCTGCCTCGGCCACCGAGTAGGCGAGGTCGCACCCCGCGTCGCGGGCGTACGGGAGGCGGGCGTCGATGAGGGCGCGCTGCACGCCCCGGCCGCGGTGGGCCGCGAGTGTGCCGCCCGCGAACAGGAGGGCGACTCGCTCGTGCACGTAGACCGCGCCGACGCCGGCGACGGCGCCGGCGGTTGACGCTGCCAGGAAGTACGCCGCCCCCGGCACGTGGAAGCCCGCCTCGAAGATGTCGGCCCGATCGGACGGAGGCTCACCCGGTGTGGCGAAGGCGGAGAGCGAGGCCGCGACCCACGCCGAGGCCTCCTCGCGCTCGGCGCGCCGCACGACCACGCCGCCGTGCGCGGCCGGCTCAGGCGCGTGGACGTCGACGGCGGGGGCGAGGTGGCGCACGAGCACGGTGTCGAGCGAGTCCAGGCGGAAGCCGCGCTCCCCGAGCCGCGCGAGCAGCGAAGGGTGGGCAAAGGGAGAGACCAGGATGCGCGCGGCGGTGCCTCGCGAGGCGAAGAAGTCCTCGAGGGCCTCGACGTCGCGCGCCTCGACCGGGCCGCTCAACCCGAGGCCGACCGCGCGCGAGAGCCGGGCGTGCGGCGCCACGAACGCGGCGCGACCGCCGGCGATGGCGGCGACGGCGGCGCGCCGGGCCGGGACCCGCGTGGCGACCTCGCGCGCAAGCGCCTCGATTTTCGCGGCCTCGGTGGCCTCGAGCCGGGCGGACAGGGCCTGATCGACGAAGACGGGTCGGGGCGTCATGCGGGAAGGATAGCGCCGGAGACGGCGGCGCGGACGCTCACTGCGGCCCGGCGGTTCGGCGGCATCGTGCTGGTTCGCCCGAACAGGACCTCGACGACCTCGATCGAGCGCTCCGCGTCAGAGGTGTACGTTCAGCGCTCTGGATGCGTGCGCTGTGCCCAGTTGACCGCGTATGCCTGGGCATCCTCCACGTTCAAAGGCACAGCAGTCCAGGCGCCGACGGCACCGCCAACCTCGAACGCTAGCTGGTCTTCAGCGTTCTCGCGGCATTCGTGCCATGTGTCGCCAGCGAAGACGCCGTCCCGTGTGAAGCGGTAGAGGAGCGCTGGTCCGTCGTCGAGGACCTCCATCAAGACGACTTCAGCCGGTGGCATGAGGTGGCCTGCGCCTCCGAGCGTGCCCATGGCGTGGCAAGTGCCAGGCTCACCCCGCAGGGGACCAACGTGCGCTACAAGGCGAAGCTTGGACATAGAGCGAACCTCTCGGAGGCGCGGAACATCCTAGAACACCCACGACGCTCCAGCTACCCACGTTCTGGATTCCTCCCTGACGGTTCGGTCGTGTGAGGCGGTACTCGGGTTGTTGTCGTAGGTCAGATCGAGTGTCGCCGGGGAGGGCGGGTGTCAACCCCGGCTGGTCCCGCCCGCATCCTCTCCGCGGCTGGATCACCGCCGGGCTTTCGCGTCACGGATGAGCTGTTCACCGCTTTCGGCCTTCTGCTTCTGCGAGGGAGCGCGGTCGCTGGCGGCGACCCGTGACGACGTCGTCGATCAGCTTCAGCAGGTCACGCGTGATGGCGTCGGTGGGATCGAGCGACAGTGCGGAGGTCGCTTTGGCGAGCGCGCCCTCGACGTCTCCTGTCAGCAGGAGGATCAGGGCGAGGTTGCAGTGCAGTCCGGCATCATCGGGCCGAAGCTCGATCGCGCGTCGGGCGACCGGCAGGGCGTCGTGCGCGCGATCGAGCTCCAGGTAGACGGCGCCGAGCTCGCGACATCCGTCCGGCTGCTCGGGATCGATCGCGTGCGCGCGCTGAAAGGCGGCAAGCGTGGCGTCCATATCGCCCAGTCGCATCTCGACCTTCCCGAGAAACCAGAGCGTCGGAAACGTGCTTTTTCGCTCGACCGCCTGCCGGAGCAGCGCCCGGGCTCGCTCCAGAGCGTCTCGATCCGCCGTTGTCAGGGGTTTCGACGGCGGTTCGAGCACGAGGCATCGACTCATCTCGGCAGCCCGGGAGAAGAGCGCCTTTCCGTCGCGGAGATCGGTCGCGAGCGTCTCCGCTTCGGTGCGGACCGACGCTGGAAGCGCCGCGTCGCACAGGAGCCCGTCCAGCACCTCGAACGCGTCGCGCTCCTTGCCGTTGAGAGCGAGGGTCCGCGCCAGAGGAACGCGCACTCCTGCGAGCTTGCGGTCGGGGTCGGCAAGCACCGCGCGCCGAAACCAGGTTTCGGCCTCAGACCGATGGCGTTCCTTTGCTTCCGGACCTGTAGCCGCCTCGGCGCGCGCGGACGAGAGTTGACCCAGCTCTGCGTAGCCTGGCGCGCAGCCTGGCCATGAGCCGATGATTCGCCGGAGCCAGAACTCCGCGTCGTCGAACTGCCCGTTCGACGCGTGGGCTGCCGCCTCTCGCCCATACTGGACTGACTCTTCGGCGCTGAGGAACCGCGGCATCGCCGACCACCCGCACCCTCGGCACATCCACCCATCGATAGCCAGCGGGTACTTTCGCCAGATCTCGGCCTGAGCACCACGACCCGCGGTCGTGAACACCACCTGACGGAGCGGCCTGTCGCACCGCTCGCATGCCGCTATCTCCCTGCGGCCTGGCTCTCTCGGCTCCTGCGGAAACGCCTTCGCACGATGGAGATTTCGCAGGATAACTCGGTCCTCCTCGAACGCGACGTCTCCCGTGCTCGTGTAAATGCCGAAAGCGGCAAGAACGCGACTCCAGAGTGAGATCAATGAGGGCATAAAGGAGTGTCTCGACGACAGGGCTCGACGGGGACGAAGGAGAGGACGTGGTGGACCTGTTACCTCTGCCCGTGCGGCACGGCAAGATCGCATCCGTGCTCGTCGGCCGAGCGTCGCGATCGAGCGTGGCGCATGGCCTATCTCCGGCTTCCCGCGTGTCTTCTACTTCGTTCGGGGCAGTTTCATCGGCTTGTTCGGCGGTGTCAGGTGAATACACCGGTGGTGACTTTTGCTCGGAGGCCATGGCCAACCCGTCGCTCCAAGGTCGCCGCGTGCAGAGACCCGCGACTGATCGACGCGCGAGGGCAGCCTGCTCGACGCTCGGGCCTGGGCACGCACCGATCGATCAGCCGCGCCGCGCCGCCGCGCCGTCGACCACCGCCGGCACGGACTCTCGCATCACCTCGATGAAGCGACGCAGCCGGGCCGGATAGAAGCGGGCATGAGGATAGACCAGGTGGACCGGCAGCGGATCCGCCTGCCACGACGGCGCGAGGTGCAGCAGCCGCCGCTGCGCCAGGTCGTCGGTCAGAAGCCAGGACGAGGCCACGCAGACGCCCAGCCCCATCAGCGCGGCGCTGCGCAGGGCAACCAGGCTGTCGGTGCTCATGCGCGGGCGGATCGCGAGCTCGACCCGCTCGCCGCCCGACGCGTGGGTCAGCGTGATCGTGTCGCGGTAATAGGTGCGCAACGCCAGCCAGGGCATGTCGGCCAGGTCCGATGGATGAGCCGGCCGCGCGGCCCGGCCCAGCACCGAGGGCGCGGCGGCCACGATGCGCGGCACCTCGGTCAGGCGGATCGCCACCACGGCCGGATCGGCGACCGCGCCGACCAGGATCGCGCAGTCGATGCCGTCGGCGATGAAGTTCGGCTGCCTGTCGTGCAGCAGCCACTCGACCGAGACGCGCGGGTAGCGGCGCAGGTAGTCGGCCAGCGGCTTGACCAGCTGGTGCTGCCCGAACGCGTGCGGCACGACCACGCGGAGCGTCCCGTCGGGCTGGTCGCGGTCGCCTCGCATGTCCGACGCGAACGCCTCCAGGCTGGCCAGCAGCGCCTTGGCGCGCTCGAAGCACCGTTCGCCGTCCTCGGTCAGCTTCATCGTGTGTGTGGAGCGCTGCAGCAATGGCAGGCCCAGCGAGCGCTCCAGCGCCTGCAAGCGCCGGCTCACGGTGGGCTGCGTCGTCCCCAGCAGGGTGGCCGCCGCCGACAGGCTGCCGGCCTCGACGATCTTCACGAAGGTCTGCAGCAAGCCGATGTCGTCCAGCGGCGAGGGCGAGGGGGGTGCCGGCCTGGTCATACGTCGACGGTATAACCATCGTGCGCTCCATGCCACTACAGCGCTAGAGCGATGCTTCCTAACCTCGGTGTACCATGCACGCCATTCCGTTGACGCATACACCCCCCGCCACCCAGCCGCTGCCCGCCGCGTCCGCGCCGCCCCTGCCCGCCGCCCTGGTGCTGCTGCTGGCCACCGGCGCGGGCCTGGCCGTCGCCTCGATCTACTACAGCCAGCCCATGCTCGGCGTGCTGGGGGCCGAGATCGGCGCCTCCGACCGCGCGCTCGGCCTCGTGCCCACGCTCACGCAGCTGGGCTATGCGCTGGGCATCCTGCTGCTCGCGCCGCTCGGCGACCGCTACGACCGGCGGCGCATCATCCTGGCCAAGGCTGCCCTGCTGGCGGCCGCGCTGCTGCTCGGCGGCGCCGCGCACGCGATCGGCACGCTGCTGGTCGCCAGCCTGGTCACCGGCCTGGCCGCGACCCTGGCGCAGGACATCGTGCCCGCCGCCGCGACGCTGGCCCCGGAGGCGCATCGGGGCAAGGTGGTCGGCACCGTGATGACCGGCCTCTTGCTGGGCATCCTGCTGTCCCGCGTGATCAGCGGCTTCGTGGCGGAGAATTTCGGCTGGCGCGCGGTGTTCTTCGCCGCCGCGGCCAGCATCGCCCTGCTCGGCGCGGCGATGTGGCGCAGCCTGCCGCGCTTCGAGCCGACCACGCAGCTGAGCTACGCCGCGCTGCTCGGCTCCCTGGCCGCGCTGTGGAAGCGCCACGGCGCCCTGCGCCGCGCGACGCTGGCCCAGGGGCTGCTGTCGGTGGGGTTCAGCGCGTTCTGGTCCACGCTCGCCGTGATGCTGCACGGCGCGCCGTTCCACCTCGGCAGCGCGGTGGCGGGCGCCTTCGGCCTGGCCGGGGCGGCCGGCGCGGTGGCGGCGCCCCTGGCCGGCCGCATCGCCGACCGCAGCGGGCCCGAACGGGTGACGCGCATGGGCGCCGCCCTTTCGTTCGTGGCCTTCGCCGCCATGGCGCTGTCACCCATGCTGTCGGCGCATGGACGGCTGTGGCTGCTCGGCGCCAGCGCCGTCGCCTTCGACCTCGGCATCCAGGCCGCGCTGGTGGCGCATCAGACCATCGTTTATGGCATCGAGCCCGGCGCGCGCAGCCGTGTCAATGCCGTGCTCGTCGTCGGCATGTTCGTCGGTATGGCCTCCGGCGCCGCGCTGGGCAGCGTGCTCTTCGCCCGGTGGGGCTGGCTGGCGGTGACGGCCCTCGCCTCGTCGGCGGCGGCCAGCGCGCTCCTCGTCCGACTCTGGCCGGCGACGCGCACGCCGCCGCGCGCGTGACGGCTCACCTGAGCTGACGGCCATGATGTCGATCACGGGTCAGGGATCACGAGTTGACGTCCCAGATCTGGGGTCCTTCCATTCGGCCGAGATCAAGTTCGTGCTCGGCAGCTCGGGGCAGCTTCTGCCGCAGCCGCTGACCGGAGGCAAACTCGCGCTGTCACAGGCGATCATGGGTACCGGTCCAGCCATGTCGCCCTGACCCCGCGCCGCGGGAGCGGGGCCGCGCGGCTTCATGCGCCCGGACGCAATGAACTTCATGATTTTTTACATTACTTCACACGATAGTTTTCGAAATTAAACCACGAAATCGCTCCTTGCGCGTGGAGCCATGTCGCCGATGGTGGGTGGTACGCCAGGCGCATGAGGAACCGTGCTGAAGTCCGGAAGAACCCTACTGGCGCAGGCGTCGAAAAGCGACTATGCAATGCGCCGTCATCGGTCGTCCGGCGATGGATAGATGATTTTGCACTGCTGAGCTTGACAAGGCTACTTTGTTTGCCAATAGCGTTCGTCACACCGAGAGCGACCGCCCGCCGCGCCGCTACGAGCGCGCGGCGTGTGTCGTCAGGTGTGAGCCCCGGCATCACCGCCGAATCACGGCATCGCGCAGGCGCATCGGGGCATCCCCAGCGCTTGCCAGGCCATGAATCCGGACGCTAGATCGGTTCGAGTGTCAGCAGATCATCGTGACGCACGGGGTGGTTCGTCGCCCTGCCGAACGAGGCGCGACGATCGGACGCTTCATCACCAACTTGGGTAAGAACCATGCACAACTTCAGCTTCCAGAGCAGATGGGACACGTGGGTGGCGGCAGCAGCGCTGGCGCTGCTGCCGGCATGCAGCGACGGCTCGACGGAGTCGATCGGCACATCGCAGGCCGCGCTGCAGGGCGCGAACGGGATCAGCGCGGATCGCGTGATGGATTCGCAGTGGGCTCAGGGGTACTGCGCGCACATCGTCGTGAGCAACCAGCACCCGAGCGCCACGACGGGGACGTGGAGCGTCGCGCTCGACGTCGGCCCGGGCGCCATCTTCTCGTCATGGGATGGCACGTTCAGCGGGAGCACGGGTCAGATCACGGTCACGCCTCAAGGCAGCAATGCGGCGATCCCCCCGTCGGAGAGCCGCCAGTTCGGGTTCTGCGCCAGCATCCCGAGCCAGGGGATCGAGCCGGTCGTGCTGTCGGTGAGCAGCGACCTGCCGCCGATGGGCAGCGGCGTGGCGATCGCGGAGTACAAGTTCCCGGCCGCGATCGACGCGATGGTCAGCCCTGACTACGCGACCGAGCTGTGGGCGTCCTTCTACCGCCCGACGAACCTGGAGGCCGGCCGGCAGTATCCGCTGCTCGTGTTCATGCACGGGAACCACCCCACGTGCGGCACGGGCGTGAATCCTCGTACGGACAACAACAACCAGTATGCCACGACGGGGACGTGCCCGGCGAGCTACGTCGTCGTCCCCAACCATCGCGGCTATGACTACATGGCCGAGGACCTCGCCGCGCGCGGCTATTTCGTGGTGTCCATCAACACGAACCGGGGTATCCATGCCGCATCGGGCTCGCCCAGCGACGAGTTCGTCATCGGGCCACGCGGACGCCTGCTGCTCCGCCACCTGGAGCGGCTGAGCCGCTGGGATAGCGGCGCCGAGCCGACGCCCCCGGAGCTCGGCGTGGATCTCCTCGATCGCATCGATTTCGACCAGGTGGGCTTGCTGGGGCACTCGCGCGGCGGCGAGGCCGTGCGGTTCGCCTACAACGAGTACCGCCGGAGCGGCAGCCCCTGGCCTGCGCTGATAGACAGCCCGGTGGGCATCCGCGGGATCTTCGAGATCGGTCCGACCGATCAGGGCCAGAACGGCCAGCGCCTGAACGCTGACCAGACGGCCTGGAACGTGATCCTGCCGGCCTGCGACTGGGACCTGAGCGATCTGCCCGGGATGCGCCCGTTCGATCGCATGATGAGCATCGCCGAGCCGGAGCCCCTCTTCAAGTCCTTCTATCATGTGTGGGGCGCCAATCACAATTACTACAACAGCGAGTGGCAGATCGCGGACGGGAACAGCGGCGGGATCCAGGGCTGCATCGACCATGAGGAGCTCTTCGATCCGCTGGAGTACGGCTCGCCGGCGCAGCGCGAGACGGGTCGCCTGGCGGCCGTTCAGTTCTTCACCGCCAACGTGGGCGCGGATCGCGACGAGGCCGCGAACGCCCTGTTCGACCCCGCCTTCCCCTTTCCGGACGTCCCGTACCGCGTCCGCCGCGGCTACCATCCGGGAGGAGACGCCGCCGACAGCCTGCTGCTCGAGGATTTCATCAATCCGACGGGCACGAGCTCCTACGGCCTGCCGAACACCACCGGCGGCACCCTCTCGGTGGAGCACACGGCCCTGAGCGGGCACGACCCTTCGCTCTCGGGCGCCTGGATCCACGACGTGGCCGCGGGCAGCGCGACGTTCTTCCAGTCGAACTGGTCCGCCGCCGGCACGGGCTTCGATCTCACGGGGTACGATTACCTCGATCTTCGCGCCGACCGCGGCTGGGGCTCCGACCCGACCGAGGCATCGTTCCTTGTGGAGCTCGTGAACGCCGACGATACCCGGTCGAGCGCCGTCGCCATCGATGAGTTCCTGGAGCTCGGTCCACCGCCGCGCGCCGGCACCACGCTGCCGACCGCGCGCATTCCGCTGTCCTCGTTCAGCGGCGCCACGCTCGCGTCGGTGCGCGGGGTTCGTCTGACCTTCACCACCCCGCTCAACGGAAGCAGCCTGTACCTGGCGAACATCCGCGCCACCCGTGCCACCACCGAGGCCCTGGCGGCTTCGGGGCAGCTCGCCTCCCTCGCGTCGAGCGCGGCGCCGCCAAGCGCCCGTGCGCGCGCCGCCGGCGCGACCCTCCCCGAGCAGCGGCGGATCACGGCGGGCAATGCCATCCAGAGCGTGAGGCGCAGCGGGTCCGACGCCGTCGAGCTCACGCTCACCAGCGCCGAGTTCTTCGACCTCCGCGCCACCAACCTGGTGCTCACCGTCGGCGCCGAGCGAAGCACCGCGGCTCGCCATCCGAACGGCGATCTCCACACCGTTCAATTCCTGCTCCCGCGCGCCGCCTTCGACCGCCTCGGCGCGCAGGAGCCGGTGAGGGTCGACTACGGTCCTGGCTCCTCCGTGGCCTGGGACTTCGGGCACCTCGACAAGACAGCGCTCGCTCCGTGAGCCGACGACGGCGCGCCCTGGCCTGCATCGAGGACCAGCCGGGGCGCGCCGCCTGCCTCGCAGCGAGAAGCCGTCGGCGCCGCATTCGATCGAGAGACAGCTCCGGCGTCGATGCGGTCGTCTTGCCATCGTGATGGCCATGGGGTGTTGCCCCTGATGCATCCCCTCGAATTTCAGAGAAAAATTCACAGGGAGGCGGGGAGGCGGGGAGTGAGATTTCATGAAACTCCGTAGCGCCTCCGTCTGAGGAGGGGTACCCTGTCGACGGACCGATACCGGAGCTCCCCGCCAGCAACGGCGGCAAGAGCCGTCTGGCTCTGCTCCTGGATCTCGCCCGGCGCGAGGACCTCACCATCCGGCAGCTCTACCTCCGGATCGCCGGGGCACGCGGCCACAAGCAGCTCGTGGGCACCCCGGAAACGATCGCCGACCTGATGGAAGAGTGGCTGTTGAACGACGCCGCCGACGGCTTCAACGTGATGCCGCCCCACCTGCCCGGCGGGCTCACCGACTTCATCACCCTGGTGGTCCCCGAGCTGCGCCGCCGCGGCCTCTTCCGCACCGAGTACGAGGGCCGCACGCTGCGCGAGAACCTGGGGCTGCCGCGCCCCGAGAACCGATTCGCCCGGCGCGCAGCCGGCGCGGCCTGAGCGAGCGCCGGCCGCTCGCTGGACCGGAACCTCACCGCAGAGGTCGCATCTCTTTTCTTATCACACCGCAGGAGCCGGTGACGGTCTACTACGGCCCAGGCTCCTCCGTCGTCTGGGACGTCGGTCACCTCGACAGGACGGCGCTCGCTCCGTGAGTCGCGGCGAGATCGGCTGCCAGGGTCATGCGGCTGTCAGCCTCCATTCGAGTAATCGGGGAGCTCGATCTTGTCGGCCGCGGAGGAGCCGAACCACCCCTCGCGGCGCTGCAACAGGGGAGTGGAAGCGAGCCAGAGGACCCGGTGGAGGAGCGAAACGCCGAGCCTCGACTTCGGGTGCGCGATCCAGGGGACGCCTGGCGGGAGCTTCTGGGCCAGGTCGACATAGGGGCGCATGAGCTTGTCATAGGCCACGAAGGCGTCTCGGTGGTCGGCGTGCCGCGACAGCTCTCCCGCGAGCACGTAAGCGCCGACGAGAGAGAGGCTCGCGCCCATCCCGCTGACCGGCGACGGGCAGTACGCAGCGTCACCCACGAGCGCGGCGCGACCGTTTGACCAGCGTGGCGCAATGACCTGGCTGACCGCGTCGAAATAGACGTCCTCGGAGTCTGCCAGCGCCGCGAGCACCCGCGGCGACTCCCAGCCGGCGCCGGCATAGACGCGCGCGATGACCGCCTTCTGCTCGGCGACGCTCAACGCCTCATAGCCGCGCGGGGGCGACAGGAACCAGAGCGACGCCCGGGTGGTACCCGTATTGTCTGGACGCAGGAGTATCGAGCGCCCGCCGGGGGCGTGATACCAGCGAGCCCAGGCGCTGTCGGATGCTCGGCGGGGAATCGTGAAGTAGCTGGCATACAGGTCGAGCGGGCGAATCCTGGGCTCATCGCCGACGATGAGCGTGCGGGTTCGCGAGCGGATGCCGTCGGCAGCGACCACGAGGTCGAACTCGCGCGCGGCGCCATGATCGAAGGAGACCGTCACCCCGTCGCCGTGGTCCCGGAGGCCCGTGATCTGGTCGCCAAAAACATACTCCGTCGTGTCTCGGGTGCGGTCGTAGAGGATCCTGGCGAGGTCACCGCGGAGGATCTCGAGCTCCTTGGTGAACCCACCGGTGTCCGAGGTCTCCGCGGGGAACTCGGCCCTGGTCACGTCGTGTTCGTCGACGAAGCGGAGTCCCTGCTCTCCCGTCGTGGCGGCTCGGATGTCACCTTCGATCCCCATGCGGCGCACGACCTCCCGCGCCGCGCCCTGGACATCGATGTTCTGCCCGCCGAGCCGGAGCGCGTCGGCGCGCTCCACGACGACGGGTCGGAATCCGTAGCGCGCAAGCCAGAAGGCGAGCGCGGGACCGGCGATGCTCGCACCCGAGATCAGGACCGTCCGATGTTCCACCGGTGGAGTGTCACCGGGCGGGGGCAGGAGTCAACCCCGTCCGGTCCGGCCGGATCCTCACCGCGGCTGGATCATCGCCGGGCTGTCGCGTCGCGGTCCGCTCGGCGGGGCTCGAGCCCTCGGGTATCCTCGGGGCGTCGTGCGGGCGCCGGCCTGGCGGTGCGTTCGGCCGCCGCTTCGTCTATCCTGGTCGCCATGATCAAGCGCAGCGGGAGCAGCCGAGTCGCGCCGGCGGACGACGTGTTCGCCGCGAGGAAGCGCAAGCCGGTACCGCACGAGTTCGTGCTCGACGCGCTCGCCCCGCTCGGGCCCGAGACGCGGCCGATGTTCGGCTGCCTGGCGGTCTATGTGGAGGACAAGATCGTCCTCATCCTGCGCGACAAGCCCGCGCCCGCGCAGGACAACGGCGTCTGGCTCGCCACGACGGAGGAGCACCACGCGGCCCTGCGCCCTGAGTTTCCGAGCATGCGAAGCATCGAGGTGCTCGGGAGCGGGGTGACGGGCTGGCAGGTGCTCCCGGCGGAGGCGCCCGATTTCGAGGAAGCCGCGCTGCGGGCCTGCGCGCTCATCGAGGCGGGCGATCCGCGCATCGGGAAGGTGCCGGGAGAGCGGCGGAAGCGGGGCGAGGCGCCGGCGAAGAGGGCGGCGGCGAAGAAGGCACCGGCGAAGAAGGCGGTGAAGAAGGCGCCGGCGAAGAAGGCACCGGCGAAGAAGGCGGTGAAGAAGGCGCCGGCGAAGAAGGCGGGGAAGGCGACCGCGAAGAGGGGATCTTGAGCGTCCGCGGCCCGAGTTCCTTCGCCAGGTAGCTGTCGATCATCATCGCGCATCATCGCGAGCCGCGAGCGGCCGTGCCCATGGCGATGGCTGGGCGATCACCTTTATTCGATCATCTTCTGTGCCGCGAGCAGGCTCTTCGTGAGGCCGCCTCCGCACAGCACGAGCTCCCGGATCGCGTCGTCGAGGTGCCGATCGTCCACCACGATCTCCTGCCCCTCTTCGGCGGCGAAGACCGCCGCCTTGCGAAGCAGCTCGCGGATGAAGGCGCCGCTCGCCCCCTCGGTGCGCGCAATCCACCGGGGCAGATCGACCCCCTTGAGCGTCAGCCCGCGTCCGTAGAGCTCGAACATCCTGCGGCGGCCTTCGCCATCCGGCAGCGGCACCTCGATGGCGAGATCGACGCGGCCGGGTCGAGATGCAAGCGCAGGCTCCAGGATATCCGGACGGTTCGTGGTCAGGAGGAACAGGACGTCAGCGTCTTCCCCGAGGCCACCCATCTCGTTCAGGAGCTCGAAGAGCACCCCATTGCACGACTGGTCCGGCCGCGTGCGATCTTCCGCGACGAGATCCACGTCCTCGAGCACCACGGTGGCGGGTTGGAGGAAGCGCGCCATGGCGCACGATTGCCGGATGAGGCCCTGGGAACGGCCCGTCAGCAAGATGACCGTCCGCCCCTCCATGCGGCTCGCAAGATACATGGCTGTGAGCGTCTTCCCGGTTCCCGGAGGCCCGTGCAGCAGAACGCCGCGCTTCAGGTGCCGGCCCGCGGAGAGGAGGGAGCGCGCGTGCTCTGAAATGCGAATCGTACAGCGCTCGATGCGCTGGAGCAGGTCTCCCGGCAGGATGAGGTCCCCCTCTCCGACCTGTCGCAATGGACGGAAGCTCACCCCGATGGTGCTGCGGTCCACCTGGTCGAGCGACACCACCTTGCCGCGGTAGACGTTGCGTTCGAGCATCGTCCGGCGGAGCATTGCGAGGAAGCGCTCTCCCGCTTCGCGCTCCGGCGCCATGACGCTCACCGTGAGGCCGCCGTCCCATGGTCTTTCGCTGCCGCTGACGAGCACGGCGAGGCGTTCGGGGGTGTGTACGAGGAGAAGGCCGCATCGCAGGCATGAGACCTTCTGGCCTGCATCGAGATCGACGGTCTTGTATTCGACGGGGCCGAGGGTGGGACCTCCCTCGAACAGGCCCGACTCCGTCGCGGTGGCGAGCTGCCCGAGCCGGATGCTGTCGTAGGAGTTGCGTCCAGTGAGCCCGAGGAGCGCGTGCGATCGTCCCCCCTCTCCCAGCATCGCGTCGAGCGCGACCTGGACGTTCGGACGGTCGTACTCCGGAAAGCTCGCCTCCACGATGGGAAGCGCTGCGGGGTCCAGCGCGAAGTGATCGCGAAGCTTCTTTCTTATGACGGATTCGTCCTTGCTGACGCGCTCGTGGGCGAGCTCGATGAGCTTCCGGAGGACGTTCATGCCGAATGACATGACCGCATTCTACGTCATGCCGTCGGGCGTTGAAAGGCCGAGGCGGGAGCGGGGCGAGGCGCCGGTGAAGCGGGCGGCGGCGAGGAAGGCGCCGGCGACGAGGGCCGGGAACGCGACGGCGAAGGGCAAATTTTCGCGTTGCGATGAAGGTCCTGGTCAGCGCTCCTCGCGGGGCGCGGTGACCCTCGCCCACACCGCGAGGATCAAAGCCTGTTCCATGCTGCTCGGCGGGGGATAGCCCCTCGGCGGCTCGACCGGCGGACATAATCACGCATGGACTTGGTGATGATCCGTGCGCGAATGCGACGGGCATCCGTCATGAACCGCTCGCAGCTCTCCCGTACTTGCCCGCCTCTTTCACCGAGAACAGGTCGCCCTGGCGCCGCGAGGGGGATGCTTGCGGAAGGCGAGCTCGACGTAGGGCATGAAGGCCTCGATGGGCGCGTCCAGCCAGCGGCACAGGGTAGCCTCGCATAACGAATACGCCGCAAAGACGAGCTGATAAGCGCCAGCACGCGGGCCCGTGATGCCTCGCGTGCCCAGGCGCCGGCGCCAGCGGGCAAGCGCGTGGTCGTCGCGGCCGGCAGGTGGGAGGAGCGAGGCGCCCAGTGGGGCGAGGGCGCGTTGAACCTCCCAGTAGGTGACACCGCGATTGTCGCCGAGCCGCGCGGCGCGGTCCGGCGCGAGGTTGGACCACCAGCGGCTGGTGTGGGGGCCGCAGGGAAAGACGCCATTGCCGGAGCCCGAGACGATGAGGATGCCGCCAGGCTTCACCACGCGGTACATCTCGGTGAGCAACGTACGCCGCAGACGGCGATCGGGTACGTATTGCAGGACGGAGTTGCAGACGCACATGTCGATGCTGTCGTCCGGGAAGGGGAGGTGGGAGGTGTCCGGTACATAACGGAAGCGAACTCGGTCGGCCATGCCATGGGCACGCCTGCGCCAGTTGCTGGCCTCGCAATTGAGCCGGTTCGGCTCGACGCCCGTGACGGCGGCGGCGCCGGCCTCGATCATCGCTATCGACAGTCCGCCCGTGCCGGAGCCGAACTCGAGTATCGATTTGCCTACGATACCGCAGCGCTCGACCAGAAAAGGAACGATATTGGTCCGGTGGTGATTCACGAGGTCCGTCAGGTACGCAGCGTCTGCGGGGCTAGGCGGCGGGACGCCGCTGCTGTCGGCCTGCGCCGCGTCCGAGACGCCGGCGCCCTGGCGAACCAGCTCACAAAAGGTCTGCCATGCCTGATGGTTCAGGCTCCCTTGCTCAGCTTGGAGATGCATCTCGTTCGACCTGTCCCTCGAGCACTATGTTCCGTACTGGCGCGGTGACACGGCGTACGCCATCGGCGTAAACCTCGCCGGTCTCCCGATCCCGAGAGGTCATGATCGCCTGGAAAGCCTGTCTGCGCCAGTACGAAGGTTCCTCACGTTGTAGAGCGAGGGAGAGCACCGTGCGAGACGAACTTGTTGTTCAGGGTCGTCCCGGAAGGGTGAGCGGATCACAGTGCCTTGTAAGCCAATCGGTGTATTCAGCCGGGTCGTAGGCTGGCGCTACATCGAGTGGGCCGTGCTCATCACTGCAGGCCGCGAGCCGCCGGGTGAGCGACTCATCGCTCCTCGCGCGGCGCGGTGACCCTCGCCCACACCGCGAGGATCATCGCCTGTTCCATGGTGCTCGGCGGGGGATAACCCCTCGGGGGCTCGGCCGGCAGGGGCACAGGGGCCTTTGCCCTGCGCCATGCCGCGTCGTGGCGCGCCGAAGCCCCGGCCGCGGGGCCGCGGCGCGCGACCTCGTAATCGACCGCGGCCACCGCCTCTTCGAGGGTGGAGAAGCGCTCGACCAGCTTGCCATCCAGCAGGACGTGCCACCGCTTTCCCCGACCGCCGCGGGCGAGGACGACGACCTCGCTGATCGCGCCGGGCTTCCTCTCGTAATGGAGCGCGAGGCCGAAGCGGCCGAGAGAGGCCCACGCATTGCGCGAGATGGCCATCACCTCGGGGTCGACGCGGAGGCTCAGCGGATCGAAGTGCGCGGCGCGCTCCTGGATCTCGCGCAGCGTGATGCGGCCCGCCTCGACCTCGAACCCGGGGTAGTCGAAGGTCACCTGCCGAAAGAAGCGGCTCGCCTCCGAAGCGTCCCTGCCCTCGAGATCGAGGTCGCGGGGCATGCCGAAGAGCGAGGGCAGCGTGCACAGCTGGAGCGAGGAGAGGTCGACGAAATCGAGGATGAGGCAATCCTTCTTGCCTGGATGGAGGCGCGTGCCGCGCCCGACGCACTGGGCATAAAGCCCATCCGAGCGGGTGGGGCGGGCCATCGCGATGCAAGAGACGCCAGGGTCGTCGAAGCCCTCGGTGAGGACAGCGACGTTGGTGAGGACCTGGACGCGCTCTTCCCGGAAATCGGCGAGGATCCGGCCGCGGAGGTCGGAGGGCATGTCGCCGTGGACATAGGCGGATCGGACGCCGAGGTGGTTGAGCGCCTTCGAGAGGTTCCTGGCGTGCGCGACCGTGACGCAGAAGGCGATGGTGCGGCGGTCGCGGGCGAGCTCTTGAATGGATCGGGCGACGAGCGCGTTGCGCTCCTCCAGGTCCACGGCCTCCTCGAGCTCCTCCGTGGCGAAGTCGAGCCCGCCGGCGTCGAGGGGGGAGAGGTCGGTGGCGGTGGCGACGCGGTAGCCGGTGAGGGGGGCGAGGTAGCCGTCCGCGATCATCTCGGTGAGGGAGCGGCTGTAGACGATCGCCTCGAAGACATCGTCGAGCCCTTTGCCGTCGCCGCGGGCCGTCGTGGCGGTGAACCCGAGCAGGGTGCCTGTCCACGCGGGGTCGAAGGCGCCGAGCTGGCGGAGGACGCGGCGGTTGTCGTCGGCGGGGGCGTGGTGGCATTCGTCGTAGATCACGAGGCCGATATCGCGGCCGCCGGTGACCTGCTCGAGCCGCTTCTCGTGGAGGGAGCGTATGGAACAGACGATGACGCGCGCGTCCGCCGGGGCGCGGAGCTCGCCCTGCTCGACGGCGACCATGGCCTGTCCGGCGAGGGCGCGCTCGATCTTGTCCTTGGCCTGGAAGAGGAGCTCTTCGCGGTGGGCGAGGACGAGGACCTGCCGCCTGGCGAGGCGGGCGAGATGGGAGAAGATGACCGTCTTGCCAGCGCCGGTGGGGAGGCACACGACCATGCGCCGGACGCCGCGCCTGCGGGCCGCGAGGACGGCGTCGACGGCGGCGCGCTGGTAAGGGCGAAGGGCGGGCGCGCCGGGGCTCATCGGTGCTGAGGCGGTGGTGGTGGTGGTCGTCATGAGCGCTCGCGCGGGCGTCGCGCACCATAGCCCGGAACCCCTGTCCGTGCTCTTCGGCGATCGGCAGCTCCCGCACGCCATGCAACGAGGGAACCTCCTCTCGACGCGGCGCCCCCGAGGAGCTCCGCGGCCGGGCCGATTGGAATTGACATCGACCATGTGAGCGAACACATTTCACGAACGGTTTCCTTTGTCTTCGCCCTGGATGTGTCGTCATGCGCATCGAGACCTTCGTCGGCTGTGTGTCGACAGCACTGCTAGCCTCGGCCCTGTGCGGCCTTGTCGTCGCTTGCTCCGAGCCCGCGGGACCCGGAGCGGCCGGAGCGGGAGAGGGGAGCAGCGGAGCCGGCGCTGGCGCCAGCGACAGCGGGACGACGGGCGGCAGCGGGGGCCAGGCGGGCTCGAGCGGAGGGGCCGGCGTCGGGACGGGCCAGACGGGGTCGGGTGGGCACGGGTCGGGCGGAGCAGGCGGCGGTCCTGATCTCAGCGCCGAGATCTACGACCGCACCAACCTGCCGCGCTTCGACATCGAATTACCCCCGGAGTCGGTTCAAGCCCTGCAGCAGGTGTCGGGCCCGGACGATCCGCTCCAGGACGAGTACGTCTCGGCCACGCTGCGCTACGGGGCGGTCACCGTTTCGAACATCGGGCTGCGCATCAAGGGCGAAGGCAGCTTCCGCGGCCTCGACGAGAAGGCGCCGTTCAAGCTCAAGTTCGACGAGTTCGTGAACGACCAGACCTTCCTCGGCCTCGAGCGCATGACGCTCAACAACATGGTCGAAGATCCGTCTTTCCTCGCGGAGCGCCTGGCGTACGACCTCTTCCGGCACGCCGGCTTGCCCGCCCCGCGCTGCAACAGCGCGCTCGTGGTTGTCAACGGTGAGTTCTACGGCGTGTATGCGAACGTCGAAGCCGAGGACACGACCTTTCTCTCGCGCTGGTTCGCGAGCAACGACGGAAACCTGTACGAGGAAGGGCAGGTCGACTTCGTGCCGGGCGCCGAAGCGGAGTTCGATCTCGAGACCAACGAGACCGCGAACGACCGCACGGACCTCGCTGCGCTGATCGCCGCCGTGGACACGGCGAAGCGCGCGACGTTCCTCGAGGACATCGGCGGCTCGCTCGACACCGATCACTTCCTGCGCTTCACCGCGGCCGAGGCCGCGGTGAACCAGTGGGACATGTACGCCTACACGGTCTTTTATCCGAACAATTTTCGTATCTACAACGACCCCGCCTCCGGGAAGTTCGTCTTCTTGCCGTGGGGGATGGACCTCTCGATGAAGCCCTTCCGCGACTCGGGCAAGCCCCACATCGCCCTGTTCGAGCTCGCGCGCCAGGGGGACCTCGCGAACGGCGCGATCTCGACGGGGCTCATCTTCCGGCGCTGCCTGGAGAGCCCAAGCTGCGTGACCGCCTATCGCGGCGCGGTGGAGAGCATCATCGAGGCGTACGAGAGCGCCGACCTCGAAGGGCTCGCCAACAGCTACTACGAGCAGATCAGCGAGCAGGTCGCCGCCGACCCGCGCAAGGAATACTCCCAGAGAGAGTTCGAGCGGGGCTTCCAGAGCTTGCTCGACACCATCCGCGAGCGCCCGGACGCGCTGCGCGCGGATCTGGCCAGGTAACGCCGCCGGATCGGGTGGCTTCGCGCCGCGCCGGGCCGATTGCGACGGCGCGGTTGGTCCGTTCAGCGGCGGTCGCGACGCCGCCGCGCGCGGCTCGCGAGGGACAGCGCGAGCCCGATCGCGGGCAGCGCCCAGCCGGACGAGGCGCCGCTGCCCGCGCTGACCGAGCAGCCGCCGCTGTCGTGTTCGGCATCCGGGTTTTCCGGAGAGGTACCGCCACCGCCCGCCCCGGAGCCCCCCGAGCCGCCGGCGCCCGTACCGGAGTCCTCGCAGGAGCTCACGTCATCGTCGGCGCAGAGGCTGGGGCTCACCTCGCAGTACGCAGCCCTCGCGCTGCACCAGGCCTCCTCGAAGCCCCCGGGCGGAGAAGAGCAAGCCGCGATGGCCGCGGCGATCTCCGTCGCGTCGGCCGGGAAGACGGCCGTCTCGCCCGCGTCGCCGTGCGGAACGCAGGCGCGCTCTTTCTCGACGGTCGTGCCGTCGATGAGGCTCCTGTACGTGAGCTGGTAGCAGTACTCCGTGGCCGCGACGTCGTACGTCTGGCTCGGGGACTCATTCCAGACCGTTTTCTTGCCGAGCTCCTCCCCGTCCGGGCTCGAGAAGGTGACGACTTGCACGTACTGGCTCTCGCCGGCGTCGACTCCCCCGCTCACAGTGAGGAAGACGGTGACGTAACGCTCCATTTCCTCCGCCACGCAGCGCTCTTCCGGACCGCAGGTCCCCGGGAGCTGATCGACGGTGCAGCAGCTCATCTTGCCGTGCCAGCGCTCTTGCACGATGACGTGGCTCTGGACAGGGATGGCGCCCACGTCCATGTCGACAGCGGTGCTGGCGTAGATCTCCGAGATGCCGGCGCTGAGGTCCTGACCCTCGATCTCGACCTGGTAGGTGTGGCCGTCGACGAGCGGGGCCGTGGGGCGAAAGGCGAGCACGCTCTCGCGCTCGGCGACGGCGACGTCGGCGACCTCCTCCTGGGTGCCGCTGATGGCCTCGCCCGTGTCCTTGTCCTTCACCAGAAGCACGGGGGCGCTCTCCGGACAGTTGGAGTAGCAGCTGGCCCGGGCCACGATGACCCCGTCGATCGGCACGACGCCAAACACCCCGGACAAATAGCGCCCGTCCGGCACAGGCGTGCAGGCAGAGCTCGGACGGGAGATACCGAGAGCGGCCAGGCCTCCCATGACGGCGAGAGTCAACGCGGTGAAACGAGAATAAGGCATCGAAGTTCCTCCTCGAGCGACCCGACGCGGTCAGCTCCGCGCGGGCATTTGCAGGGACCGCGCCGGTATGCAGACGCCGTGCCGACCGCGACTCGCCCGAGCACCGCGAGGTCCTTGTGGGTCCCAGCGCGTGTCGCGCATGACCGTGGTGTCAACCTGTGCCGGCCGCCCTGTGTCACCTCGACCATTGGGAGAAGAGATATCCGTAGAATTGCTCGAGATCCACATGGTCGAGCGCCTGCACCGGGCGACCGCCGGGCGCGACCCTGGTGCGCCCTTGCGAGGGGCCCGCGGTGACGATCTCCGTCTCCCAGGCGCGGAGGGTGAACATCTCCGGCTTGCCGAGGTACGAGGTCGTCAGCACGTCCCACGCGAAGTAATCCTGGTGGCCGGCGAGCGCGTAGCAGGTGCCCGCGAGGTCGGAGAGGGGGTAGCGGCGCTGGCGGGACAGGCGGCGGAGGAACGCCTGGGTGATGGGGACGAGGTTCGTGATGTCCAGCGGACAGAGGGTGATAGGGATGGCGGTCTTCCAGATGCGGTCGGCGGCGATCGGGTCCCAGTAGACGTTCCACTCGGCGGAGCCGTCCTGTCCGCTCTCGAAGGCCGTCTGCACGTTCCCCTGCACGTTGAGCGCGCCGCCCATCCAGACGATCTCGCGGATGTTCCTCTCGATGCGAGGATCGATGTCGAGCGCCGCGGCGACGGTGGTGAGCGGCCCGGTCACGAGGAGCGTCACGGGCTCGGGGACGGCGCGCAGGGCGCTCGCCATGAAGGCTTGCCCGGTCTCGTGGACACGCCGGGTGAGGATCTCCTCGCGCTCGTTCAGGACGGGAATCTTGTCGATGCAGAAGGCGTCGCGCCGGAAGATGGGCGGAAAGGGGTTGAGCCCGCGGACGGTGCTCTCGGCGACGGGCACGTCGTGGCGGCCCACCAGATCGAGGATCTTGCGCGTGGCGCTGACGGCGGGCTCGATGTAGCAGTCGGCAGGGGTGACGACGACGCCGAGGACATCGACGTGGTCCATCGTCAGCAGGAGGAGCATCGCGAGGTAGTCATCGACGCCGCCGTCGTGATCCAGGAGAACGCGCGTTCGTGTCATGAGGAGCTCCTTGCGAGCGCGGAGGGGTGGTGCCGCGCGCCAGGGATCCCGCCGGGGATCTAGCTCGCGGTGAGAAGGAGAATCTCAACGCAAAGGCGCAAAGACGCAAGGGCGCAAGAAGGCATGAAAGTGGTTCTCCGCTGCCGAGGAAGGTCCTGCGTCCCCACGATGGCCGGGTTTCACGACGGCCTGGTGCGCCCCGACCGCTGTACGCTCGGAGCGACGTCGCGGTCGGACAGCTACCTGAACGAGCGCGCGGCGCCGAGATCCGGCGGCGCACGACAGCGCCCGCGCGCGGGTGACGATGTGGCGCGCTGGGCCGCCGATGCCCGCGCCATGCTCGACGACGCCGACGGCTCGATCGCTGCGGCGGCCCTCCGCGCCCGGGATGCCGCGAAGGTGAGGACGCTGGCCGAGTTCCTGCCGCGCCTCCGTGACGCGCTCGTCCGGCAGGATCGCGCCGCGGGCTTCGACGCGCTGACCGAGCTCACGCGGCACGCCGATCCGTTCATGCGCCAGGACGCCGCGCGGCCCGGATGGCGATCGAGGCGATCGATCGCCGCGCCAGGGCATAGCGATCGCGGCGCGGCCTCAGGGCACGTGCTGTGCGGATCGGCGAGGGCCATGGCCGATCCACCGCGTGCGCCGCGATGGAGGTCTCCGCGGGCTCACTCCGGCGGATGTTGCTCCGGAAGCTCACGAAAAACATGCCGCTCGAGATCACGCGGTCGGCTCCGCGACGATCGGCGAGACGTCGGCCATCACCGCCACCGGCAGGAACCGCGGCGGCTCCGTCAACGTCGGCGGCGAGGTTGCGAAAGCCTGTTAGCCTCTCTAAGCTCAGCGTTGATTTCGGTGGTCGATGCAGCATGCGCGGCTACTTGGCAAACCCGTTCTTGTAGCGGACTTGCCAGGAATCCTGCGCGATGACAATGCTGGACAAGACCTGATCTACATCCCGCCAGAACTCGGTTGCTCCCTTGGAGTCGGTGTACTCGGCGCATATAATTTGCAATTGAACGTCCGGGACCAGGCGAACCCAGTATAATTTGATTCGCATCTTTCTCGCGCCCGTCGGTGTTTCATAGTCGAAGAGCTTTCCGGTCATTCCAGATATGCTGACGTCGCCAACTTGAACGGCTGAGATCTTTTCAAGAACATCTAATTGGTTCTTGACCTGGGAAGCAGGGTCGTTGATGTAGTTGGGTTGTACAGGGCGGAGCCTGAAGTTCATTCCAACGGCGCCCTTGGTGTCTTCGTATCGCTGAACGAGGTTGAACTCGCCTCCCGCGAGACGTGCAGGGCTGTCCTCCATCGTCCAGGACACTGGAGCAAACAGAGAGAGCCCATAGTTGGGGTAGCTCAGTCGTTTGAAATTAGGGTTCTCGGAGAATTGTAGCGTGATATTCTTCGCGCTTAGCTCCGCCTCGGCCTTCGCGGCATCGGTGCTCTTGGATCCCTGGAGATACCCCAGTACCGCCGTTAGACAGGCTGGTAAAGCACCGATTGCGGCGATCAGGACAGTGCTCTTCCCACGGGATTTCGACGCGGGTTGAGATGTCGGCTGCTCCCGCGGTTTGGACTCGGCCTCGGCCGCGGCTTCGACCAGACGATCCTTCTTCTGAGCCTTCACGGTCTTGCGTGCCACCATGCGCGTCACCTCGTGACAAAAGGATCCACAAACCCTCTGCGACCTGCATCGCCGACGCAGTGCTCAGCTGTTAAATGTTGCTGTTCATGCAGCTGTACATCTGCCTAGCGGCGCCGCGCTACGGTCCGAATGATTCATACCCTGCTCGGCCACAAGGATGTGCCGACGTACCCGCGTCATCGACCGCGGCCCCCTCGGCGGCATCCGCCCGCCCGACAGCCGACCGCCGCCCCGACGTGGAGCGTCTTGAACTCCGACCCAGCGCGTCGTCCCGCTCCACTCATTGCGGAAAGATAGCGTACCCTGCGGCTACCCCGCCTTGTCAAGGTGACCGGGGCGGGCGCGTGCCGGCTAGACAGCGGACGACGGCGTGAGCGGGCCTCCGACTCCCTGCCCCTCCGAGCCGAAACGTGGAAGATCTCGGTCGTTCTTCTTCAGGGCGTTGGCCGCCGGGCGATCTCCACGCGCATCTTCATCGCGCGATCGTCGACCTGCATCCGCTGCTCGAACGGGCTCCGGTGGGCCTCCTGCGCGCCAAGGTACTCCTGCTCGGCCTGCGCCACGAGCAGCGCCTCGGGGTGACGTCCGGCAGGTTGAGCGCTCGGGGCTGATGACGATCCGGAGCGGTTGGCGAAGACGCGGGGCAAGCGTGTGCCCGAGGGGACACTCGGAACGCCTTGCGAGGGGCTTGACACGGTGGAAAAGTCCTCGGGTTTCCTGCCCCTCCAGATGATGCGAGCGCCGGCATCGTGCGAATCTCGTCGAGATGTCGACGTCATGTCGGCTGGCATAAGGTGGTTTGTAGATGGTCGCGCGCCGCGCGGCTCAACCCGGGTGCTGCTGCAGGCGGTGCAGGTGGTGCTCCTCGCCGTTCAAGGTCAGCACCGCCATGAACCCGTCACGCGCGAGCTGCTTCTCGATCCTGAACTCGTGTGTTCCCTGGGGGACGGAGGTGTCGACGATGCGCGCGACCTCCGGCTCCAGGGCGCCGCCGGGGTAGCTGTAGATGTCGAGGCGCAGCGTGCAGGCGCGCTCGATCGTCGCGCGCGCGACGAAGGTGTCATTGGCCTCCGTCACCGAGAAGGCGCTCCCGAGCTCGCCCTCGACGGAAGATCTCCTGAGCGCCCAGGCGATCTGCTGGCTGGCGATCGGGGCGTACACGTCCAGCACCATCACGTCCTTGTTCTGCTCCTTGAAGCGCGCGTGGAGGCGCGCCCGGGTGGCGGCGTCCACGCCGCCGCCGAGCGTGATGAGGTCGAAGTCGCCGGCGTGGAACTCCGTGTCCGGCGACGCGCTCAACGTGCCGACAGCCGAGTGCCCCTGCTTGTTCAGCGCTGCCACGCTCCGCTCGAGGATATCGGCCCTCTTGCCGATGACGAGGATCCTGATCGCTCTCGATGCCATGCGCTCTCCTCCTTGGCGATCTGCCGCCGCGCCCTACTGGAACGCTTTCACGTGGCGTTCCAGCCATTCGTCGAACGTCCGCGCCCTGCGCCCGAGGAGCTGCTCGACGGCGGACGACGGCTCCTCTCCCTTCCCGGACCTGATCAACGCGAACGCCTCGAGCAAGGCGCGGATGAAGCCCTCGGGGAGCCTCGCCTTCACCATCGCCTCGCGGGCGGCGTCCTCGCTCACGTCGACGTACCTGAGCGGCCTGCCGATCGCGGCGCCGATCTTCGCCACCTGCTCCGCTGCGCTCAGCGCCTCCGGCCCGGTGAGCTCGTACTCCTTGCCTTCGTGCCCCGACGAGGTCAGCGCCTTCACCGCGACCGCCGCGATGTCGCGCTCGTCGATGGGTCTCGTCCTGGCGTCGCCCAGGGGCTGGAACACCGCGCCCTGCGCCTTGATGGACGCGGCCCACCGGAGCGTGTTCGAGGCGAACCCTCCCGGCCGGAGCATCGTCCAGGCGACGCCCGACGCCTTGACCCTCGCCTCGGCCTCGCTGTGCCAGCGGGCGATCTGGACGTCGGGCGCGCGGGCGACGCTCGACGACGAGAGCAGCACGATGTGCTTCACGCCCGCCCTCTTCGCCGCGTCGGCCGCGTTGCCGGCGAGGTTCGGCAGGTCGCCGCCCGCGCAGACCAGGAACGCCCTGTCCGCGCCCGCGAACGCGGCGTCGAGCGTCTCGGGCTTCGAGAGATCGCCCTTCACGACGGCGATGTCGCCGCCGAGCGCTCCCAGCCTCGCCGGATCGCGCACGAGCGCGCGGACCGGCTGGCCCGCCTCGACGAGCTGCTCGAGCACCGCACCGCCCACATTCCCTGTCGCTCCGGTCACCAGGATCATCTGCCGCTCCCTTTCATCGCGTTCACCTTCCATGGCGCACCGCGCTCGCCTCGTCGGCGGGCCGCGTCCGAAGAGCAGCGTGCAACGGAGCCTCCTGTATGTCGGATCTCACGCCAATGCGTTGGAATAACTCTGCTCGTTTGTCGCCTGCCCACCGTGCGCTTCCGAGCGGGAAGTGCTCTGTCGGCCGAGATCAATCGCCCGGCATGCTTGCCGCGATCACCTCCGTTTGTCGTATCGTGGGCGTCGTGCGGCCTAGCCCACCCGCCTCGCCCTCCCGTCTTCGCGAGTACCTGGCCATCCTCGCTGGCGCGCTGGCCGCGGGCGCCTGTGGCGCGCTCTTCGATCAGGTCACCGCCACGATCTCTCCCGAGTATTTCCTCGACGGAAAGGGCCTCGCCGCGTCGAGCTTGCCGTTCCGGCTCGCGGTCGCCTGGACGGGGTTCCGGGGAGGTCTGCCGCTCGGCGCCCTCGTCACGGGCGTGGGCCTCCTCCGCGCCGCGCGCAGCGACCGGTTCTCGTGGCGCGCCTGGCTGGTCAGGATGATGGCGGCGCTCGCCGCCGCGTTCGCGCTCTGCCCGGCCGTCATGGCGGCGCTCGACCCGTTCGGCGTGCGCGAGGCGAGCCTCGGTGTGTGGTCCCGCGGCGCCGCCACGAGATACCTTGTCTGCTGGGGGATCCATGCCGGCGCGTACCTCGGCGTCCTCGTCGGCGTCTTTCTGGAGGGCCGACCCGCCCTCCGCCGAGCGCCAGGGCCGTGAGCAGGCGGGTCCTCCCGGCCGCGCTGCTCGCCGCCGCGAGCGCGCTGCTCGCCGCGTGCGCGCCGCTCCCCGCGCCGCGCCGCTTCGCGGGGAGCCTCGATGTGCCGCTTCCGACCACGAGCGGCCGCATCGCCGTCATCGCCGATCTGCAGCGCACCTCGTACCTGGAGTTCTGGCGCGAGTCGAATGATCCCGAGCGCGCTGCGCTGGTGCAGGCGCTCGCCGCCGCTCGCCCCGACGCCGTGTTCGTGATCGGCGACCTGGTGTTCGACGGCGGCTCGGCGCGGCACTGGGCCGATCTCGACGCCCTGATGGCGCCGGTGCGCGACGCCGGGATCCCGGTGTTCGCGGCGTTCGGCAACCATGAGTACTGGGGCGGCCGCGACGGTGCGCGCCACCTCTTCGCGCGCTTCCCGCACCTCGGCGGGCGCCGCTGGTACGAGGTCGCCTATGGCCCCATCCGCGTCGTGGTCCTCGACAGCAACATCGACGAGCTCACCCCCGCGGAGTGGGACGCCCAGATCCGCTGGTACGAGGGCGCGCTCCGCCGCCTCGACGCCGATCCTTCAGCGCGCGCGGCGCTGGTGCTCGCGCACCATCCGCCCTACACGAACAGCACGGTGACGGGCGACGAGCCGCACGTGCAGCGCCACATCGTCCCGCCCCTCCTCCGCTCCCGGAAGGCGCTGGCGCTGATCAGCGGCCACGTGCACAACCACGAGCGCTTCCAGCGCGGCGGAAAGCTCTTCATCGTGGCTGGCGGCGGCGGCGGCCCACGGGCCGCGCTCGCCCAGGGCGCGACCCGCCGTCACCCCGACGATCTCGCTCGCGGCGCGGCGCTCCGCCCGTTTCATTTTCTGCTGATCGCGCCCGCCCCGGAGGGCCTCGCCGTCGAGGTCCACGGGCTCCCCAAGGGCGGCAGAGAGGCCGCCGCCCTCGACCATTTCGTGATTCCCTGGCCGGCGCGCTGCGGCCGCGCTACGCGGCCACGCCGAGGGTGCCGATCTCCTCGAACTCGCGGATCATCCGATCGAGCCCGCCCTCGTCGACGCGGAGGCCGAGCGCCGCCGCGGCGTGGACGAGGAGCTTCCGCTCCCGCAGCGACGCGACCTTGTCCACGGCCGCCGCGATCTCGAGCGCGCGCAGCAGCGGGGCGCGCGCGCCCTCCGGCACGTCGCGGAGGCGCTCGATCCAGGTGATGTCGTCGGCGAGGCGCTCGTTCAGGCCAGCGCGCGCCGGGGCCGGCAGCCGCCGCAGCACGGCCGCGAGCAGCGCGGACTCCTCCGGCGTGAGGCGGCCGTCGGCGGTGAAGATGAACCAGAGCCCGTCGAACAGCCGATCGAGGTGCGGGCGCAGCGTCTCGTCGCAGAGCGCCTCGTCGAGCGCGCACCGGTAACGCAGGTATCGACGCGCGGTATCCCCGAGGCGCCGGGTGACTACCCAGCTCGTGATCGACGACGAGGCGACCGAGAGCACGGGCACCAGGTTGCGCGCCACGCTCTCGCCGGCGAGCCGCGCCGCGAGCTGCTTCGCCACATCCGAGCCGCGCCTGCGCGCCGAGCGCACGAGCACGCCCGCTGGATCGTCTGTGTCCTGGGGGTGCTCCATGACGCCGAACGCGAGGGCGAGCAGCGCCCACACGTCGGCCGGCTCGTCCGGATCGAACCGTAGCCCGAAGAGATCCGCGAGCTCGCAGAGCATCTGCACGTGCAGGAGCAGCCGGAGCACCGTCTCACCACCGATCGCGAGCATGGCCGCAGGGATCGCCACGAGCCCGCCGAGCCCGTTGGTCTCGGCCGTGGCCACGGCCGCGCCGGTCGAGAGCGCCCCGGTGGCGCCGCCCGCGAGCGCCGAGCGGATGCAGGCGCGCCGGATGACCGCGCGCGCGTCGGTCGGCTCCGTCACGCCGGTCGACGCCGCGATGATCGCGGGGCAAGGCCGCCGGTTGTAGCGGCGCACCGCGCGGGACAAGAGCTCCTCGAGCCATGCATCGACAGGGCGCCCGCGCACGCCTGCTTCGCTCGTCGCCTCGCTCAGCGGGAGCGCCGCGGCCCCCGCTGCGTCACCAGGATGCGCAGCCTCGTCGCCCATGGATCAGGGCGGTTCAAGATGCATTCCGCGCCCCGCGGGCGCCGAGGCCGAGCCCGTTCGCAGCCCTGCCGAGATCGGCCATCGCCTTGGTCGGGCCGATAAGGATTCACCTGCTCCCTCACCGAGCAGGAGAGCACCTTCCGCTCACACGGCTCGACGAGCCAACTCAGCTCCAGGAGGCCCCGGCCGTCTGGGCCTGAACGGATGATCCGTGGTATGGGCGTCCTCGCCCTGCCTCCCGTCTCAGCATGTATACCGGAACTCAGGCGTTGATACGATGAAAAAACGCGTCTGCGGTGCCATCGTCGCCTCCGTCATCCACGCGGCCCGCGTGGTGGAAGGGAGAGAGACGATGCGAGTATTGCTGACGGGAGTGGGGACTCGCGGTGACGTGCAACCCGTGGTGGCCTTGGCCGTCGAGATGCGGCGTCGGGGGCACGATGTGAGGCTGTGCGTTCCGCCGAACTTCATCGACTGGGTGGGCGGCCTGGGCTTCACGGCGACCCCGATAGGCATCGCGATGCGGCAACCGAGCGGGGCCGCCGCGCCGGCCGCCCCGCCGACGCCGGAGCAGGTCCGCGCGTTGGTGGAGCACCTCGCGAGAGACCAGTTCGACGCGACCGCGTCGGCCGCCGAGGGATGCGACGTGATCGTGGCCGGCGGAGCGCACCAGTACGCCGCGCGGTCCATCGGGGAACGGCTGGGCGTCCCGTCCGTGGTCGCCGTGTACGCGCCGGTGGTCCTGCCGTCGCCGGACCATGCGCCCGGCGGTGAGCCCGGGGGCGACCCGGAATCGAACCTCCGACGCTGGCAGGACGAATCGCGGAGCTGGAACGAGCGCCTCCTCGAGCGACTCAACGCCAATCGAGAGCGCCTTGGCCTGGGTCCGCTGAGCGATGTCCTCAGCCACATCCTGGGCAAGGCGCCGTGGCTCGCGACGGACTCGGTCCTTGGGCCGCTGCCGGCGACGCCCGGCCTGCAGGTCACGCAGACGGGAGCCTGGCTCCTTGCCGACCAGGCGCCGCTCGTACCCGAGCTGGAAGCGTTCCTCGCCGCCGGCGAGCCGCCCGTCTACATCGGCTTCGGCAGCATGCCTGTCGACCAGCAGACCGGCCGCATGGTCATCGAGGCCGTGCGGGCTGCGGGACGCCGGGTCGTGCTGTCGCAGGGGTGGGCCGAGCTCGGTCTCGTCGACGACGCTCCCGACGGTATCGCGATCGGCGACGTCAACCAGCAGGCGCTGTTCCCGAGGGTCGCCGCGGTGGTGCACCACGGCGGGGCGGGTACGACAACGACGGCGGCGCGCGCGGGCGTCCCGCAGGTGATCGTCCCGATGTTCGCCGATCAGCCCTACTGGGCCTCGCGCGTCCGGGCGCTCGGGCTCGGGACGTCCGTGGCCCATGGAGCGCTGAGCGCGGAGTCCCTTCTGGCCGCGCTGGAGGGCGCCCTCGACCACGGGGTCGCTGCCCGCGCGGCCGCGAGCGCGGGCGCCGTGGCGGTGAATGGAACGGCCGTCGCCGCCGACCTCATCGAGCGGGCTTCCATGTGAAGCTCGGGTGATGGCCGCGTTCGTCCGGCCGTGTCAGCAGGTCGACCCGGCGTGATGCTCAGCTCGAACGAGCCGGCAGAGACATTGTTGTAGCTGTCGACGAAGATGTCGAGCGGAGTCCCCGCGGCCACATCGAGCGTGACCGACTCGGGGTCTCCGGCGTAGCCGGCGTCCAGGCAGTTGATCTCGGTCGCGCTCTCGCCGCAGTCCGTCCGCACGTGGAGAACGAGATCGGCGGATCCGGTCGGCGTCACGGTGATCGTCGCGCTGCCGTCCGCCTCGGGGGAATAGCGGTACACGAGCTCCGGGCCGTCGCCCGCGCATGTCGCCGTGAAGCCGCGCGTGCCCTCGGACGTGTCGCCCGTCACCGCCGCGGCCGTCACCGGCGCCGCGCCCGCGCACGCCGCCTCCGGGTCGAGCACACACGCGCTTGAGCACGTGTCGCCGTCCGCGGCATTGCCGTCGTCGCACTCCTCCGTGCCCACCCTCACCCCATCGCCGCAGGCCTGCTCCGCGAAGGTCACCTCGAGCGCATACTCCGGGTCCCTTTCACCGGTGTCATCGATGAAGAGGAAGCGCGTCTCCCCGGCCTCGACAAGGAGCTCGACCGCAAGCTCATCCGGGCCGAGCGCGACCGAGCAGCCGAGCAGCGTCGACGAGTCGTCGCAGCCCGTCCGGACGTACCAGTCGTAGCCGCCGCCCGCGGCGGACCTCGGGGCGAAGACGACCGCCCCCTTGGCCGGCGCCACGAACCGGAAGACCTTCTCCTTCACACCCACGCCGACCGCATAGGTGCCGTTGGAGGCAGAGCAGATCGTGGCGAACACGTTCGTGCCGTCCTTGGTGCTGCCCGTGAACGCGCCGCCCGCCGACACGTCGATCGCCCCCGCGCACGCCGCGGCAATGCCGTCCACGCACACGTCGTGCTTGGAACAGTCGAGCTCCTCGCAGTCCTGCAGGACGTCCCCGTCGTCGTCCTCGTCGTTGTCGCACGCCTCGTCGAGGGAGCAGCGCTGCGTCTCGCTGTTGCAGGCGACCTGGCACTGATCGTCGCTGTCGCAGCCGCCCACGCACGC
This sequence comes from Sorangium sp. So ce363, assembly GCF_051520435.1. Taxonomy (NCBI): domain Bacteria; kingdom Pseudomonadati; phylum Myxococcota; order Polyangiales; family Polyangiaceae; genus Sorangium; species Sorangium sp. So ce363. The sequence continues at coordinate 12,478,265 of NZ_CP150333.1, forward strand.
CGCCGTCGCGCCGTTAGGGCCCACCGCGCGGCAGCTCCGCCCCGCGCCCGGACAGTCGGCCGCCTCTTCACAGGATCTGAAGCAGAGCGAGAAGTTGCCGCCAGTCGCTACACAGATCGAGCCAGACTTGCACGGGGCGAGCGGCTCCGCGCAGAGCGCCGTACAGTAACCCCCCGCCCAGCCCAGGTCCGCCTCGATCAAGCAGAGTCCCCCGCTGCAATCCTCGTCGGCGGTGCACGGCTCGCCGTCCGCTCTCCCCGCCTCCGGGGCGCCGCCTTCGCCGCCTTCGCCGCCTTCACCCGCCGCGCCGCCTTCACCCTCTGCGCCGGACGCCGCTCCCAGCGGCGACAGCTTTTCATCGTCATCGCCGCACGCGGCGAGCGCCAGCCACATGGTTGTCACCGCGGACAGGGAAGTGCCAGGTCGCATGTCCTGTTCTCCTCTTCCGGGGAGCGTAACGCCCTCGCTGCGCGGTGTACGACAGAACGTGCCCCAGGACCGCAATGGCAGAAATGGGGAAATTGTTGTATTGGGGGCGAAATTTTCCAGGGGCGCGACGACGGAATTCCCGAGGGGCGCCGCGGCGCGCGAGGGCGTCTGATAACCGGCGTGCGTAAACTCCTGCTAGACGGAGGGCTCCCGTCGACGGACATGCTGTTCGAGCCAAGCGAGGAGCTCGTGTCGTGAGAGCGCGCCGGAAGCAAGCGAGAGCATGATGCGCTCTTGAACATCGACGTGGGCATCAAGGGAGTAGCCGTTCAGCATCAGGAAGACTTCCATCGCCGCATGACCGACACGCTTGTTACCGTCGATGAATGGGTGGCCTTGCACGAGCGAGAAGCAGAGAGTTGCTGCCTTGGCGATCACGGTAGGATAGAGCTCTTCACCTCCGAAGGTCGCCTTCGGCTGGGCCACAGCAGCCTCGACGGCGCGGAGGTCGCGAACGCCTGCGGCGCCACCGCTCGCCGCAAGAACCCGCTCGTGGAGGAAGAAGACCTCCGCCAAGGTCAAGTAGCGCACGCTCACGCGAGCCGCCTGTACAGCTCTGCGTTCTTCACGAGGACAGCCTCGGCTGCAGCGCGAAACTCGTCGTCCGGCGTCGTCAGCAGATCCGCCACGGCGGCCCGCGCCAGCTCTTCCGGCTGCAAGCCGAGGCTCTTTGCGCGTTCCTGGAGGCGGTCGGCTTGCGCGGGCGACAGGTCGATGGCGAGCTTCATGGGGCGCAGTGTACCTCGGGCGACCCTGGCTCGTCACCCAGCATACGGGTGGCCGGCGAGCGATGAATCCCGGCGGAGAAAGGCGGTTCCATCCGTCCCGAGAGCGCAGCGGCCGATGGGGGGGTTGAGGCTGGAGAGAGGAAGATTCCGGAGCGCTCGGGAGTAACGGTGTGCCATGCGGAGCCGTTTCGCGCCGGGTCGCCAGAGACGCTCCAGCGCCATGCGATGGCCGGGGTCGCCCCAACCCGGGTCGGGTTGCTGCGCTTCGTCAGCATGCGACGCGGCGGATCGGGCAGCTCCGCGCCGAGGTGGTTTTGTCGGCGACACGCCGCCCCAGCGCGAAAGAGAGCACGAACGACGGGAGGATGAGCTTTCGTGAAACCACGCGCCGGCCGCCGCGTAGAGGTGGCATCTCCGCGCCGCCAACGCCGAACGCAGCACCGTACGGGTCGCTCGCAGGCGTACCGCTCGCCGCTGCGGCGCGGGGAGACGCCTGGCTGTGGACGCTTCTGCCCGCAGCGGGCTGTGTTTGGCCGGCGCCCCTGGCGCCTTCACGTGGGCCACGAGGCCCGAAGGAGACAATGACCATGAAGACGATCCGATTCGCGCTCTGCTCTCTCCCCCTCATGCTCGCCGCCTTCGCTGTCCCCGCGATCTCGGCGGCCGAGACCGACCCGACCTCTGCCACGAGCGCCGTGCAGCTCGAGTCCACGGCCGTGGACGCGCTGGCGGAGCTCGGCGGCGCTGCGGACGATGCGAGTGGTGACGTGACCGACGCCGACGACGCCTCTCTGATGAGCACCGCCGCGCGCTCCGATCGTCCCAATGCCCCCGGCGTGAAGCTGTGCTGCGGAACGGCGGGGGACTACGGGGTCATCTGCTGGCGCTGCTGAGCGGGCGCCGGACGTCGGCGCGAGCTCCCGGCCACGGCACGCTGGCGCGCGATCGACCCGATCTCGCGCCAGCGTCCAGCGCCCGGCCAAGGCCGTGCGTCGAATCTCGACGTCGAGGTGCGCAGCGCCGACGCTTTGACGCGCACGGAGCCGCCGCGCAGCTGCGCACCTTCACAGCGCCGGCGTCTCGCTCTCGCCGTCGTCGAAGAACTCCATCCCTTCGTAGGGCTTGTCGCGGCAGGACGCGAGGCGCGTCCGGAGGTCGCCGACGTGGATCTCGAGCTTGTGTCCGTCCGGGTCTTCGAAATAGAGCGACGCCCCTTCGGAGCGGTTCTCTTTCCAGATCCGGGCGCCGCTCAGGCGAATGGCCTCCTCCAGGGAGGCGAAGCCCTGTGCGTCGACCGAGAACGCGAGGTGTGAGTCGTCGACCTGCCGCGCGGCGCGCGCGTCCAGCTCCAGACAGAGCCAGAGCGTCCCCAGCTCGAGATATGCGCCCCTGGCCCACTGTGCTCGCCGCTTGCCGCCGAGCACCTGGACGTAGAAATGCGCGGCGCGGTCGACGTCTCGAACCGCGAGGGTCACGTGGTTGACGCCGCCGATCGCCATGGCTCCGGCAGCGTAGTCGATAATGGGCTCGTGCGGGTGTGCCGGCAGAACGTCGAGGGTGACCAGCGCGGCTCGTCGGCGACGATCGGCGTGAGCTCCAGCGGGGTGGGGCTGGCCATGATCTGTTGCCAAGTGAGCACGGCCAGCTAGGGTGCGGGCCCCAATGGACGGAAGGCGCGGATGAAGGACACCCTGTCGGCGGCGGAGGCCCGGCGCATCGCGCTGGCGGCGCAGGGCTTCCGGGCGGAGCGACCCGGACCGGCGACGACGAAGCAGCAGCTCACCCGGCTGATCGAGCGGCTGGGCGTGGTGCAGATCGACAGCGTCAACGTCGTCTCGCGCACCCATTACCTGCCGGCCTTCTCGCGGCTGGGGGCCTATCCGCGGCCGATGCTGGAGGAGCTCGCGTGGGCGAGGAAGCGGCCGCTGTTCGAGTACTGGGCGCACGAGGCCTCGCTGCTGCCGCTCACCACCCAGCCGCTGCTGCGCTGGCGGATGGCCGACGCGCACGACGGGGTGGGCGTCTGGAAGGGTGTGGCGCGCTTCCTGCGCGAGCACCGGCAGGTGGTGAACCGGGCGCTGGAACAGATCCGCGAGCGCGGGCCGCTGGCCGCCTCCGAGCTCGAGATTGGCAAGAAGGGGCCCGGCGGCTGGTGGGGCTGGAGCGACGCCAAGCGGGCGGCCGAGTGCCTGTTCTGGATCGGCGAGCTGACGACCGCCACCCGGCGGGGGACCTTCGAGAGGGTGTATGGCCTGCCGGAGAGCGTGCTGCCCAGCGCGGTGATCGAGGCGCCGACGCCCGCGCGCGAGGACGCCCAGCGCGCGCTGATCCGCATCGCCGCCCGGGCCCTGGGCGTGGCGACCGAGCGGGACCTGCGGGACCATTTCCGCATGGGGGTCGCCGAGACGAAGGCGCGGGTCACCGAGCTCGCCGAGGCCGGTGAGCTGATCCCCGTGGGCGTGAAGGGCTGGCGGGAGCCGGCCTTCCTCGATCCCGCCGCCCGGCGGCCGCGGCGGATCGAGGCCTGCGCCCTCCTCTCGCCCTTCGACAACCTGATCTGGTTCCGCGAGCGCACCGAGCGGATGTTCGGCGTGCGGGTGCGGCTCGAGATCTACACCCCCGCGGCGAAGCGGACCCACGGCTACTACGTGCTGCCGTTCCTCGAGGGCGACGCGATCACCGCGCGGGTGGACCTGAAGGCCGATCGCAAGGCGGGCGTGCTGATCGTGCAGGCAAGCCACGCCGAGCCGTTGGCGGGCGCGCAGACACCGGAGCGGCTGGCGGGCGAGCTGCGGACCATGGCCGCGTGGCTGGGGCTGGAGCGCGTGCGGGTGGAGCCGAGGGGCGACCTGGCGGAGCGGCTGGCAGGGGCGCTGTCGGGCAGATAGCCACGAACAACACGCTGCGTGTGCCCCGGCGCCCAGAGGGCGAGCTTCACACATCTCTCTAGGTGGGTCGGGTCGCCGCCGGAGATCGCTTCAAGGCTCGCGGAGGATCGCGCAACCCCGAGCGCCGCTCTCGTCGAGCCCGTGCCCTGGGTTCGGGGCGCACGCAGGTCACATGGCGTGACAACTCGAGGGAGGTGCCCGGAATTGAAGAGCAGGACACGGCTGCTCCGGCTCCTGCGGGCCCCACGCATGAGCTTGGCATACCGCCTGGAGAGCCAGCATATCCAGCGTGGCTGTAACCACCCGAGAGACGCCCCGATGCCCTCCGTGACCCATGAAGCCCTGGTGGAGCTGTTCAAAAACCGGCCGACGCTGGCTGCCGAGATGCTGCACGACGCGCTCGGCCAGCCTGTACCGGCCTTCACGGAGGCGCGCGTCGTGTCCTCCGACCTCACCGAGATCCTGCCCTCGGACCGGCGCGCGGATGTCATCCTCGTGCTGCTGGTCGGCGAACAGCAGCGGCCCGCGACGGCGATCGTGGTCGAGGTCCAGCTCGGCGTGGATCCGGAGAAGCCGTACGTCTGGCCGGTGTACGTCGTGCAGACGAGGGCCCGGCACCGCTGCCCGACCCAGCTGCTGGTCGTGACGATCGATGCCGAGATCGCGAGGTGGTGCTCGCGGCCGATCGACACGGGCCACCCCGGCTTGACGCTGACCCCGCTGGTGCTGGGGCCCGAGGGCGTCCCGGTCGTCACCGATGCCGACCAGGCGAGGGCGGCGCCCGAGGTGGTCGTGCTCTCGGCGATGGCGCACGGGCAGGGTGAAGCGGCAGAGGCGATCGGCGTGGCGTTCCTGGCGGCGGCAGGCGGGCTCGATGAGGAGCGCCGCGCCGTCTACGGGGACCTGGTGCTATCCTCGCTGAACGCAGCGGCGAGGCGGACGTTGGAGGCGATGATGAAGAGCGGATACGAATTTCAGAGCGAATTCGCGCGCAGCTACGTGGCCAAGGGCGTGGAGAAGGGGCGGCAGCAGGGGCTCCTCGAAGCTAAGGCGCAGGCCGTGCTCGCTGTCCTGGAGGCCCGCGGGCTGGAGGTCCCTGCCGAGGTCCGGGGGCGCGTCCTCGCGAGCACGGATATCGCCGAGCTGGACCGCTGGATCCGCCGCGCTGCGTCCGTCGGCGACGCCGGCGAGCTGCTCGCGACGACCGGCTCCTGAGCGCGCACAGCGTCAGGAAGCCGTCGAGCGGCCGGCGACACGGCCACGCGCCGATTTCGTGGTGCCCGGCGCGCCCGCGCCCAGGATCGTCGACTCTGGCGAGAGCCGCAAGAGGCCGTGCCCATGGCGATGGCCGGGTGGTTACCGCCGAGCGGCCGCTACGCCGCCGTCCACGAGTAGGCCCATCGCCGGGCGCAGTGCTGTTACCGAACTGGTTAGATGGTGGTCCTGCACCTTTTTTCGCTCGCGCTGGTTGATGGCCATCCGGTGCCCGGAGCCCCCGCCGCAGGCTCCGTCACGAGGCTCCCTGGAACGCCGATCGGGGAGGGAGCCCCGAGCTCGTCGCGCGATCCCTGCGCGGGTGTTTCAGTGAAGACCGCTCCTGAGCTCAGCGAGATACTCTTCCGACACTACCCCGACCTCGGTCGGGTCGCTCCGACGAGCTCGATGCGGCTCCACACGTCGCCCTCACACGAGCCCTCGGCTTCGATCCAGGCGCGGCAGAGCTCACACTCGGTATAGATCTCGAAGTGCGCGGGCAGTCGGAAGCGCTCCCGGTCGGACGCCGGTATGGCACATTCCTCGTCGACGTGTTGCCGAGGCGGTGAACGCATCCCCTGCACCCATTCGAACAGGCCGCAGGGACCGTCCTTTCCCTGCCAGCCGTCGACCGTAGTCCCGCACCTGGGGCAAGCGAGCTGCGGCACCGGCGTATACCAGTCGAACATCCCCATGATGAAAACCTGTCAATGAGGTCGGTCCGCCCAACGGCTCGGTGGTGCGCTGCCGCGCCGCAGGCGGGGTCGGCACCAGCGCTCCGTCGGTCGCACCTTTCGTGGCATCTTGAACGGTTCGCGACCTGGACGCCACGCGGCTTCGCCTCGTTGCGCCGCCTGTTCGCGTCGCGGATCCGTCGGTGGGGTTCGGGCGCTCGGGTATTCCCACGGCGTCGTGCGGGCGCAGCCCGGGTCGCTGGACGTGGCGAAGGCGGCGGCTACTCCGACCCGGGTCGCCCCGACCCGGGTCGGTTGCTGTCCGCTCTGGTCGCGCTACGCGACGGCGCCCGGCTCGGTTGCGACCGGCTCGGCGGACTTCGGCCTGCGAGCGCCGCCCTGGCGGAAGGTCCCGAGGAAGTCGAGCAGCAGCTTCCAGCGGGCCGGCAGATTCGGCCACCGAGGGCCACCGTCCGGCGCAGCGGGGCCCGGCGTCGCCCCCGGCGCCGAACCGTGCCAGGATGCGGCCGGGTCGTCGCATGGGAAACCACCTGGAGCGGGTCGTCGGGGTGCTCAACGGCGTCCTCGGCGACTACCTGAAGCGGACAAGCAACGGCCTCGCGACCACGATGCAGCTCGTCCGCGACGGGCACCCCGTGCCGCTTGCCAGGGCATTTCCCGCGGCCGTCTCTGCCCAGGCCATGCCCCGCATCGTCGTGCTCGTGCACGGGCTGATGAGCACCGAGGAAGTCTGGACGATGCCGGACGGCGAGACCTACGGATCGCTCCTTGCGCGCGACCTCGGCTACACGCCGCTTTATGTGCGGTACAACAGCGGCCTCCGTGTCTCCGAGAACGGCGAAGCCCTGGATGTCCTCCTCGAACAGCTGGTCTGCGCCTATCCTGTTGCCGTGGAGGAGCTGGCCCTCATCGGCCACAGCATGGGCGGCCTCGTCGCGCGCAGCGCCGCGCACGCGGCCAGCGACAAGGATCGACGGTGGCTGCCCCTCGTCAAGCGGGCCTTCTATCTCGGCACACCGCACCTCGGCGCCCCGCTGGAGCGCTTTGGCAACGTGGTCACGTGGGCGCTCGCGAGCATCGACAATCCGTACACGAAGCTCATCGCCGACATCGTCGACCTCCGCAGCGGCGGGATGAAAGACCTGGCGTATGCCAATCTCCGCCGCGAGGACTGGGAGGGCGCCAGCGCGAACGCCCTGCTCCAGAATCGCCGCCATCCCGTGCCCCTGCTCCCCCACATTCGCCATCATCTCATCGCCGGCGCGCTCACGGCCGACCCGAGGCTCTCCCTCCTGTTCGGGGACGCGATGGTTTCGCTGCGGAGCGCCACGGGGCGGGCGGTCGTCGAGGACCGGTGCTCGCCCTTCCCTCAGGAGCACGCGCGGATCATGCCGTCGCTCGGACACCTGCGCCTGGCTCACGACCCGGACGTCTACGCGCAGATCCGCGCGTGGTGCGAGGAGGCGGTGTGATGGACCGGTGGCGCGGCTTGAAGGACCTCGTGCAGGACGCGGTCGACCACGGCTCCCGGCGCGTGGAGCGCCTCCAGAAGCACGCGGCGAAGCTGCCCTTCGACCTGCTGGAGCAGATTCCCCCGATCAAGGCGCCGGTGAGGGGGATCCGGCTCATCCACGATACGACGCTGTCCGGCGTCCACGGGGCGATCCGCCTCGTCAACCGCGCCGTGGGGGGCGCGGTGGATGTGGTCCTCTTTCTCGTGGAGCAGAAGGCACGGCCGGGGGAGGCGCCGGCCGGCAGCGCGGGTGCCACGCCGGACGCGCCCTCCGGGAGCTCGGACGACAAGGTGATTTGAGCCCGGCATCGGACGCGGATGTCGCCGGCGAACTTCACCCAATTCCCGCGGCTTGCCGAGATCATGCCGGTGCAGCTGTTCTTTACATTGAACCTGGGCTGGGAGCTTTCGCCATGAACACCCGCAGGCGGCTCGGAGACGTCAAGCCCGGCGAGCGTTCGCCGCGCCGCCCGCCTGTGCTGGGCGCGTGTTCGCCGCGCCGCCCGCCTGTGCTGGGCGCGTGTTCGCCGCGCCGCCCGCCTGTGCTGGGCGAGTGTTCGCCGCGCCGCCCGCCTGTGCTCCCTGAGCGTTCCGGCGCGCGCGGTCTCGCGGGCCGCTCGGTAGAATCACCACCTCGACCTTGCGAGGCGGGGACGATACGCCCCGCATGCTCAGCCCCTGCGTCTCACGGCGGCGGCGCTCGTCGTGGTTGGCATCGCTGATGAGCCCCAGGACCGCTTCGGTATCGACCCGCCCCGAAGACGCCCGGAAACGGCCGCTCAGCCGTGTCTCGGGCGTGAGCTGGCTGCACGCGTAGAGCTCCCACATCTCCTGCGCGTAAGGGCGGGGCTGTCGATTGGGAGCGAACCGAGAGAGGAAGCGCTGGAGGTTGTCGACGTCGCGCAGCAGCAGCTTTCGCGCGTTCTGATTGCTGGAAGCGTCCACTGCCTGCGGGAAATCGATGATGACCGGCCCGTCCGCCCCCATCAGCACGTTGAAGTCGGACAGATCGCCGTGCACGACCCCGGCGCTCAGCATCCGGACCGCTTCTGCCAGCAATCGGTCGAAGACCCTCACCGCGTCGTCGGGGTTCAGGCGCACCTCGGCGAGCCGCGGGGCCGGGCTGCCGTCGGCGTCGGTGATGAGCTCCATGATCAGCACACCGTCGATGAAATGGTGGGGTATCGGGACGCGCACCCCCGCGTCGCGCAGGCGGAAGATCATGTCCACCTCGGTCGATCTCCAGGCGGCTTCGTCCTGCGCACGACCGTGGCGCGAGCGCTTGTTGATCGCGCGCTGATCGCGGCTGTTGCGCACCTTGCGCCCCTCCGTGTACTCCGCCCGGTTCTTGAAGGTCCGGTCCTGCGCCTCTTTGTAGACCTTGGCCACCCGAAGCTCGCCGCCGGAGCGCACCAGGAAGACCTCCGCTTCCTTGCCGCTCATCAGCGGGCGCACGACCTCCTCGATGAGCCCTTCGTCGGCCAGAGACATCAGGCTGCTGGGAATTCGCATCTCGTTCTTGCTTCTCCGCCGGGGATCGTTCGCAGCCTTTTAGCCACACCCCCTGGGGCGCCGCAACTGGATTGGTCCTCCCCGCTTCCGCGGACACCCCGGACGACACCAGGAAGCAGGAATGGGACGGTGAAAGAGGAGGGCGTTCATGCCCGAGTCGAAGGCGGAGGTGTTACGGCTGGCGAAGGTGGGCGACCGGAGCATCGGCCAGGTGGCGACGGACCTCGACCTGACCGAGACGGCGCTGCGCGACTGGATCAGGCGCGCGGAGGGGATAAGACGAACAAGGCCGATCGCGGGGAGCAGGGGCAACAGCTGCGAAGTTGCCGAAGCGTGCTTCCAAGGATTCGTTGTGCCCGAAGCGCCGGAACGCCGCGGGGCCGGTAGGGTGGACGCGGGCCCGCCTCCGGCGACCGCCTGCGCGCCGGCGTCCTCGCCCTCACCTGGGCCCCGGCATCGTGAGCCAGGCGCCCGAGCTCGGACGGCGCTGGAGCAGGCGCTCGCCCCGGCCGCAACCGCGCTCTCGTGGTAGGGTCGGCCATGAGCACCGGCGTGCTGCCGCACCACCTGGATCCCGCCCGCAACGCACCCGAGGTCGAGGCAGCATTCGCGGCGGTGCCGCCCGAGCAGGTGGCAGAGATCCTCGACGGGGAGCTCTTCACCTTTCCGCGGCCCGGCCGCCCCCACACGCGCAGCGCGTCGCGCCTGACGATGAAGCTCGGCAGCGCCTTCGACCTCGGCGATGGAGGGCCCGGCGGCTGGGTGCTCCTGGATGAGCCGGAGCTCCACCTTGGGCCGCGGCCCGACAAGGTGGTGCCCGATCTCGCAGGGTGGAAGCGGGAGCGCATGCCGGACGCCCTCGGGGACGAGGACACGCCGGCGCACTACGACGTCCCTCCGGACTGGGTGTGCGAGGTGATCTCGCCGCGTACAGAGCGCGTCGACCGGGGGAAGAAGATGCGGATTTACCGGCGCGAAGGTGTCGGGCACGTGTGGCTGCTCAGCCCCTTGCTGCGGACGCTCGAGGTGTACCGACTCGAGGGCGGACGGTGGGTGCTGCTCGAGACCTACGAGGAGGACGCCAAGGTGAGGGCTGAGCCGTTCGATGCGGTGGAGCTCGATCTGGCGGCGGTCTGGACCAGATGACCGATCGCAGGCCAGCGCGCCCCATCGGGAGTGGACATCGATCGATGCGGTGGTGCTGCGCGCGCTGAGCCTCGGCGGCTCCCCGCCTCGGACGAAATGTCCCGGAGCTCCAGGTCGACCTCGCCTGCCTCGACACAATGGACGACCAGACGCGCTATCCGATCACGAAGAGCGCTCCACCGGCCGGAGCTGGGCTACCGTGCTCGCCATGAACCTCGCCGGAATCGCCCACATCCAGCTCTCGGTCACGGACTTCCCGCGCAGCCGCGCGTTCTACCGCGCGCTGTGCGAGCACTTCGAGATGCAGTGCCAGTACGACGATCCGGGCAGCGAGGACGAACGGCCCATGCTCTATTACATCGGCGGCAAGACCGGCCTGTTGATTCGCCCCGTGAACCCGGAGCACGCCGGCGCCCGCTTTCACCAGTACAAGCCCGGCCTGCACCACCTGTGCTTCCGCGCCCGCAGCCGCGAGGATATCGACGCATTCCACGAGTTCTTCGAGAGCACGCTGGCCGCGCTCGGCGGCAAGCTCGTGCAGGCGCCGCAGGACGGTGCGTGGGCGGCAGGTTACTACTCTATCGTGTTCGAGGATCCGGACGGCATCCGGCTCGAGATCAACCACGTCCCCGGCAAGGGCAACCTGTCCGAGGGCGTCGAGCTTCCGCTGCCCGCGCGCGTCCCGGGGGGCGTGCCCGAGCAAGCGTGAGGCGGCGCTGTCTTCTCCGCCTTCCTTGGGCGACGAGCGCGTCGCCTCGCGCGCTGCTGAGCTCCGCGGGCGCTCCTTCCGCCTCGTGCGGCTACGGCGGAGGCCCCATCTCCGCGTCGTCCTGCGGGGGGCCCTCCAGCTTGATCTGCACCTTCACCTTCCGCTTCTCTCCGTCCCCCTCGATCTGCACGTCGACCTTCCCCTCGACCCCTTGCGCCGCGAGCTGCTCCATCACCTGCCGCCGCGCCGCCTCCACGTCGTCCTTGTCGAGCACGTCCAGATCGAGCAGCTCGTGCCCGAGCTTTGCTCCCAGCGTCCCGCGCACGGTCCCCGCCAGCACGTCCTCCCGGATCTCCGCGCCGGCGAGCGCCGGGAACGCCGCCCGGATCCGCTCGGCCACGTCGCCCTCCGGCACCTCGTCGCCCCACACGTCGAGCGTCAGCGTCGTCGCCCCGTCCCCGCGCCGCCCCCGCACCAGGCCCCGCGCCCTCCGCTCCGTCTTTCCCTCGCCGCGCACGGCCGCCATGAGCGCCTCGGGCTCGGGCAGCTCCGCGCCGTCCGCCACCTGGATGCGGATGCTCCGTCCCACGGGCACCTCCACGTCCGCCGGCGCCACGCACGCCGCCGCCCCGCACACCGCTGCCGCCGCCGCCACCATCAGCGCCTTGCGCAACCAGAGCCGCTTCATCGGGACCACCTCCTGCTCGGGGTAGAGCTGGCCGAACGCCGCCATCAGCTCGCCTTCGAGCTCGCGCGCGTGCTCTGGCCTGAGCGGCGCCGGCTCCCCGAACAGCCGGCGCAGCTTTCGTCGCACCTCAAAGCCCAGCATTGGAAACACCCTCTCCGCGGGGCTCGCCCGCGTCCTGCTCGGCGCGCGCCTCGAGCCGCGCCTTCAGCTCGCGCAGCGCCCGCGACGCCCGCTGCTTCACCGCGTCCGCACGGAGCCCGAGGAGCTCCGCGATCTCCTGGTGTTTCAGCCCGTCGCCGTACCGCAGCGCCAGCACCTCCCTCGCCTCCGCCCCGAGCTCCTCCAGCGCGTCCCTGACCGCGCGGAGCTCCTCGCCCCGCACGAGCGCGTCGAGCGGCGTCCCCGCCTCGTCCGCGAGCACGCCCGCGAGATCGTCGATCGGCGCCTCGTGCCGCGCCGCCCGCGCGTGGTCGATGACCAGGTTCCTGGCCATGGCCAGCACGAACATCCGCGGCGTCCCCTTGCGCCGATCGAACTCTCCCAGCCGCTCCAGCAGCCTGTGGAAGACCCGCGCGACGAGATCCTCCGCGTCCTCCCGCCGGCCCACGCGTCGCGAAACGAAGCGCGCCACCGGGTCGTACAGCTCCTGGTAGAGCGCCCGGAACGCGCCGCGATCGCCGCGCCGGGACGCCTCGATCAGCTCGCAGAGATGGTCATCGCGGGAGGGCCAGAGGAAGCTCATCGCGGGGCTCACCCTCCTCTACGGCAGAGGCGCCAGAAGGTGACAGGCGAGCGGTCGATTCGTCGGCTGCGGTTGCCCTGGACGACCCGGCGACGGCGCGCCCGTGCGGTCCTCTCGCCCTCCCGGCGACGTCTCGTTCGCACACGTCGGTCAGGCCGACGTCGCTCACGCGGCGAGGTGGCCGTTCAGCTGGGGATGGCTCCCCCCCTGCGCTCCCTGGTCCGCAGCGCGTAATCGATGCCGCTGCGCAGCGTGGCCTCTGTCACCAGGCCCTGCCAATCCACGCCGAGGTCGATGAGCATCCGCGCGATGGCTGGCTGAATGCCCGTGAGCACGACCCTCGCCCCGAGCAGCCCCACCGCGCGAGCGGCTTGCAGGAGCACCCCCGCCACCTGGGCGTCGACCGATCTCACCCCTGTGATGTCGATGATGGCGATGGTCGCCTGGTGCGCGCCGACCCCGGAGAGCAAGGTCTCGATGATCCGGCTCGCCCGCTCGGGATCGAGCGTGCCGATGAGCGGCATGACGAGCACCCCGTCGGCGATCGGCAGGAGCGGCGTCGCGAGCTCCCGGATGATCGCCTGTTGCGCCGCGATGACCGCCAGCTGCGCCTCCTGGCGTTCGGCCTCCGCCCGCTTGATGGCCGTGATATCGATGGCCGCGCCCCCGACCGTCCCCTCCGGGATGCCAGGACCCCGGACGGGAAACTTGACGGAATGGAACTGCTTTATCCCTTCTGTCGGGTGAGGGACGCTCTCCTCGAACGCCGTCGCGACGCCGGTGTTCCTCACCGCGTCATCCGCGGCCTTCACCTGCGCGACGATGTCGTCCGGGAGCATGTCGTGGTCGCGCATGCCAGCGCCGCTCCCCGGCTTCATGCCCATGAACCGTTCGAATTGAGCGTTGATCACGACATACCTGCTGTCCGGATCCTTGGCGAACATCATGGCAGGCATGTACTCAAGGAATGCGTGGAACAGCGCTTCGCTCTTCTGCAGCTCCACCTCGCGGCGCGCTCTCTCGGTGACATCCTCGGCCGAGACGAGGATCTGATGCGCCGCCCCGTCGTCGCCGCGCGTGAGGACCAGGCAGCACAGGGCAAAGGAGCGCTCCACGTCTCCGGTGCACCGCGCGCGCAGCGCGCGTTCGAAGGGCTGGCCGTCCAGTGAAGCCGTGAGCTGCCGCACATGCCCCGCTGACGCATCGAGGTCCTCGGGGTGGATGCGAGAGATGAGGGCCTCCCAGGTGCGCTCTGGCGTCTCCTGGTCGTTGATCCCGAGCGCCCGGACGAAGGCGCGATTGCGGGCGACGATCCGCCTGTCCCTGACATCGAGGACACAGAGGATGGTCGGCGCCAGGTCAAATATCTGCTCGACCAGCGTGCCCTCCGGCCCCTTTGCCCGCGCGGCCATCGAGCCGTTCGAGGTAGGCGTATCCGTCATATTGTCCGTGCCCTCCTTGTTGACGCCTAGCGGATTTCTTCGCCTGTGTGGTGCGAGAATTCGGTGCCGCGCGGCGGAACAGGCGGGCGAACGAGCGCATGGCCAGCAGGGCAGAGCGCGTGGGGCTGTGCCGATCGATGTGGGCAGTGCTTCACTTCACCGCAGCAGCGATTACGACTCTCGAGGCCGCCCGGCGGCTCATCCAGGAGGCGTGCCCGCTCAGCGGGGCGGCCCGGGGGCCGCCGCACGCGGCTTCGCGCGGAGCTCCGCGAGCGTCCACTGCGCCACGCCGCGCGCCCCGTCGATCGTGAAATGCACGCCGTCGGGCCGGATCGCGCCGTCCTCGTACATGCGCCGGCACTCGCCGCCGGGGCAGATGTTCTCCTGGAGGTCGAGGAGCGCGACGTCGGGCAGCGTCGCGACGACCTTCCGGATCGAGCGGTTGATGCACGTGACCTGCTCGCGGACGTCCTTCGTCTCCCAGTCGCCGAGCGCGTAGGGGACGGTCGCCATCCAGACGCGCCCGTGCGGGTTCCGGAGCTTGTCGAGGTTCGTGACGAGGTTCGCCTCGAAGCGCTCGTGCCACGCCGGCTTGCACGCCTTCGTCCACTCGTCGTTCGCCGTGATGCCGTGCATGAAGGCGCCGCCGAGGTAGAGGACCGCGGCGTCGGGCTTCGCCTGCGCGAGGAGCGCGGGCCACTCCGTCATGCCGCAGAGGTCCGCCATGATGGTGCAGCCGTCCCGCCCGTGGAGGTCCACCGCGAGCCCGCGCTCCTGCAGACCGCGGAGCGCCCAGCCGAGCGTGTTCGCTGTCGAGTCGCCGACGACGACGACGCGGAACGTGACGTCGTCCTTCACGACCGCGGTGACGAGCGCGTTGAACATCGCGGAGCCCTTCGGCGCCTCGCCGTCCTGCGCGTGGGTCGCGCGGACGGCGATGAGCAGACCGAGCGTGACGCCGGCCGGCACCGCCCAGAACGAGCGCCCCTTCGGCAGCCCGCGCTCGCGGATCGGCTTCTCGAGGAAGCGGTAGGAGACGAGCGCGACCGCGAAGGTGATCGCGAAGCGGAGCGCGGTGAGGGCGGGGCCGTGCAGGCGATCGCTCGACACGAACACGTGCACCGGCCAGTGCCAGAGGTAGACGCCGTAGCTGATGGTGCCGACCCACGCGAGCGGGCGCCACGCGAGCGCGCGCGCGACGAGGCTCCGCGAGCCCTGCACCGCGCACGCGATGAGGACGAGGGCCCCGAGCTCCGTGAGCCAGAACCCGCCGTGGTAGAGGAGCCACGACTGGCCGTCGAACACGGACCACGCGATCGCGAGGCCGATCGCCGAGGCGACGCCGGCGCCGTCGAGGAGGCGCACCGCGCCCGCGGAGAGCTCGGCGCGCGGCGTGAGCACCGTCGCGAGCGCGGCGCCGAGGAGGATGCCGGAGGCGCGCGTGTCCGTGCCCATGTACACGCGCGTCGTGCTCTCTGGCGCGAAGAGGACGAGCATCGCGATCGCGGAGAGCGCGGCCAGCGTCAGCGTGAGGACGAGCACGCCGCGGCGCGACCACCGCGAGAGCACGAAGACGATGACGAGCGGCCAGACGACGTAGAACTGCTCCTCGATCGCCAGGCTCCACGTGTGCTCGAGCGGCGAGCGCGACGTGAAGATCTCCCAGTAGCTCTTGTGCGCGTAGATGGCGCGCCAGTTCGCGACGTAGCCGAGCGTCGCGAGCACGTCGGCGCGGAGGCCGGCGAGCGCGCTCGGCGGCCCGAAGAGGCGCCCGTGGAGCACGACCACCGGGACGAGCGCGAGGAGCGCCGGGAGGAGCCGGCGCGCGCGGCGGATCCAGAAGTCCTTGAGCGAGATCGCGCCGCGCGCCTCGTGCTCCGCGAGGAGGAGCGACGTGATGAGGTAGCCCGAGAGGACGAAGAAGAGATCGACGCCGAGGAAGCCGCCGCGCAGCATCCCGTTCGCGTGGAAGAAGAGGACGCCGAGCAGGGCGAGCCCGCGCAGCCCGTCGAGCGCGGGCAGGTGTGGGAAGAGCGGGCGACGGGCGGGCGTGTCCACGAGGCGAGGGGCGAGACTATCAAAACGCCCGGGCGGCGCCTCCCCTGCCGCGCGCTCGCGTCACGCGGATCGCGCCGTGGTCGAGGTTACTCGTCAGTAATGATCGCCCTTCTTCGTGACGCCGAAGGGGATGAGCTGCGACGGTTGACCGTTGATCGTCGTCCCCCCGGCCTGGATCATGTGCGCCAGATCGAGGAACTCGGCCGGGAAGTTCAGCTTCGGAGCGGTGAGCGCGTCGAGCGCCGCCGTCTGCTCCGGCGTGAGCTTCACCTCGAGCGCCCTCACGTTGTCGTCGAGCTGCGCCAGCGTGCGCGCCCCGATGATCGTGGACGACACCGTCGGGCGCGCCTGCACCCAGCTGAGGGCGACGCGCGCGACGGTGGTCTCGAGCTGCTTGGCGATCCGCTCGAGCTCGTCGATCACCGTGTAGCTCCTCTCGTCGAGGTAGCCCGCGGCCCACTGCCGCCCTTCCGGCTTGACCGTCGCGGCGTTCCTCCGCGTGTACTTGCCGCTCAGGATCCCGCTCCGCAAGGGCGACCACGGCGTCACCCCCAGCCCGAGCTCCTGGGCCATGGGGATCAGCTCCCCTTCGACCGTCCGCTCGAGGAGCGAATACTCGATCTGCAGCCCGATGAACGGCGCCCATCCGCGGAACTGAGCGATCAGCTGCCCTTGCGTCACCTTCCACGCAGGGGTGTCGGACACGCCGATATAACGCACCTTCCCCGACTGGACGAGATCGTGGAGCGCCGCCATGGTCTCCTCGATCGGCGTGAACTTGTCCCAGTTGTGCAGCCAGTAGAGATCGATGTAGTCGGTGCGCAGCCGGCGGAGCGACTGCTCGCAGGCGGCGAGGATCGATTTGCGGTTCGAGCCGCCGCCGTTGGGATCACCGACGTACAGGTTTCCGCTGAACTTCGTGGCGATCACCAGCCGGTCGCGCTTCTGCCGGTCGTGGCCGAGGTGGTCGCCGATGATCTTCTCCGAGTGTCCTTTGGTGTAGAGGTTCGCCGTATCGATGAAGTTCCCCCCGAGCTCGATGAAGCGGTCGAGGATGGCTTCGGAGTCCTTGACGCTGCTCCCCCAGCCCAGGTCTTCGCCGAACGTCATGGCGCCGAGGCAAAAGGGGCTCACCCGCAGACCTGAGCGACCGAGCGTGACATAATGATCGAGCGGCATCGCATCACCTCTGGAACTTGTTCCGTTTCGAACAGTTCAATATTGAACTAGTAGCGCCGCACCGCTTCATCGTCAAGCGCGAGCAGAGAGAACATGGACAAGCCTTCGCCCTGGGAGCTCTGGACGCTGAACTTCGAGTTCAGCATGGCGGTCATGGCCGAGGTGGAGCCCGAGGTGCGCGCGCTGGGGCTCGAGATGAAGGAGTTCTTCCTCCTCGGCAAGCTCGACGACCACCCTTACCCTGCCGAGCTGGCGCGCGCGCTGATCACGCCCAAGCCTTCGATCACCTTCATGGTGAAGCGGATGGAGGCGGCCGGCTTCGTCCAGCGTGAGACGGAGGCGGGCGATCTGCGGCGCTTTCGGCTGACGCTCACCCGCTCGGGGCGCAAGGCGATGGAGGCGGCGCGGGCGATCCTCGACGAC
Source organism: Sorangium sp. So ce363 (assembly GCF_051520435.1). Lineage (NCBI taxonomy): Bacteria > Pseudomonadati > Myxococcota > Polyangiales > Polyangiaceae > Sorangium > Sorangium sp. So ce363. The sequence continues at coordinate 12,495,731 of NZ_CP150333.1, forward strand.
GCCTTCGGGCGAAGGCTCGCGCGGATCTCGGCAGGTGAGCGCGCCGAGCTGGCGCGGCTCCTCACGCGGCTGACGGGGGAGCGCGCCCGCCCGCGCTGACGGCCGCCCTCGCGCTCACTCGTAGTCGCCCCTCAGCGCTTCGTAGAACGCGTCGCTCATGAGGTAGTCCGCCCACCACTGCTCGACCGGCGTCGCGCCCCGGCGCTGCTGGAAGAGCACCAGATCGTCCAGCTCGCCGTCGTACCAGCCCCACAGAAACCGGGCCCGCAGCACGTCCACGTTTCGCCTGCGGAGCTCGGCCACCGCGTCCTCGAGCGACTCGTCGTCGAACTCGTCGACCAGCGCCTCCGCCTCGTCGATGATCTCGCCGAGGTAGGCCAGCCCCTTCTTGGTGAGCTCGAACCGCGCCTTGCGGCGGTTGACCTCGACGAGGTCCGCGTTCACGAGCTCCTGCAGGACGTCCTCCAGCGGGCTCAGCTCGGACGGGAGCACGAGGGGCATCTCCATGCCTCCGTCGGCGGGCTTCAGGTCCATCTTCTTCAGCACGTAGATGCCGGCATAGACCAGCTTCTGCTCGCGCGACACGATCGGCTGTCTGCGTCCTTCGAACATCGTCTCACTCCGCGATGCGCCAGGCCTCTGCCTCGAGGCGGATATGCCGGCGACCGTCTGCGTCGGTGTCGAGCCACGCGTCGACGTCGCCGTCGGCATAATACACGGGGGTGCGCCCCGCCGCCTCCGGCCGCCGGATGCGCGCGGCGTGGGGGTTGCACATGGCGAGCACGATGGCGCGCTCGCCGGAGAGCGCGGCCGGCAGCCAGCGCTCGAGGAACGCCGACAGGAGCACGGTCACCGAATAGTCCTCGGCGACCTCCTCGACGAAGAACTCGAGCTCCACGTCATCGGGCAGCACCTCCGGCTCGTCCGCGGCGTGCACCGCCACGACGAGCGCGTCGGTCAGCCGGAGCGGCCCTCGATCCGCGCGGCCATCCAGCCAGAGCGCGTCCACCCGGCACCAGCCGAACTGCGTGGACTCCACGTCCGGCTCGTCGCGGTGCTGTTCGAGGTTCAGCAGCTCCAGCGCGGGACGGCAACGGAACGGGAGCTCGGAGATGCTTCGCAGGGGCTGCATCGCGGCGGCTGGCGCGCGGCTACGCGACCAGGCGCTCGGGCCTGCGGCCTCGCTCGCTGCGGCGGACGCCGAAGCGCGAGCCGGCGCCGGACTTGCCGCTCCCGAAGCGGCTGCCGCCGGCGTTGTTGTAGCGCCGCCCGGTCTGCGACGACTTGCTGCTGTCGACGCTGGACGGGTTCGAGGCGCGGTACGCCTCGCGGTGGGATCGCAGATCGGGCGCGCGGCCGGGCGGTGTGGTGTACGGCTGCGTGTACACCGGCACGTAATTCGGGCGCAGCGCCGACGACACCATGGCGCCGAGGAGCATGCCCGACGCCAGGCTCATCACCGGCGAGTGGTAGTACCCGTAGGGGCCGAACCCGGACGTCTGGATCTGCGCGGCGCCTTCGCCCGAGACGTCACGGCGGATCGTGAACACCTTCTCGGGGTCCTGCACGCCGCCGTCGCTGTTCTTGTCGAAGAACCCGGTGACGACCTGCGTCTTGGCGTCCAGGTCCTGTACGGCGACGCTGATGACCTCGCTCCCCTGGTAGATCTCGTTGACGCGCCGCTCGAAGTCCTCGGGCCCCTCGGCCGCCTTGAAGGCTTCGTTGACCTTGTCGAAGTCGAGCTCGACGCTGGTGTTCTCGGTGGTCGCCCAGCGCTCCCTGGACCGCCCGCCGCTGCCGCTGGAATCGCAGCCGGCGGCCGCGACGGCGAGGGCTGTCATGAGCACGACGGGCAGGGTGGTCTTCGTCATCATGTGGAGGGATCTGTCTGGTGCTGTTGGAGGATTCTGTCAAGCAGGCGCCGAGCCCAGCACCGGAAGCCCGCAGGCGCCGGGAGAGAACCTGCGCACGAGGGGGCGCCGCGCAAGATCCGCGAGATCATGGAGGGCACGGCAAGATCATGGAGAGCGCGACGCGTCAGGGCGCGCGCCGGCGGGAGCGGCCCCCGGGGCCGCCGGGCGGCGGCAGCTCGGCCGAGCGCAGCCGCTCGGGCAGGGGTCGGGTCGCCAAGCGCGGGGTATTCAGGTCGCCTTCGGCTTGTGGGTGGCGAAGAAGAGGCCCGGCAAGACGAGCGCCGCGCCGAGCCAATGGTAGAGGGCAAACGCCTCGCCGAGGAGCAGCCACGCCAGCACGGCGGTATAGACCGGCGACAGGTAGAGCAGCAGGCCAGTGCGGCTGGGGCCGAGATGCTCGGTGATATAGCTGTACGTGGCATAGGCGCCGACGCCTGGCACCAGGACCAGGGTCACCGCGGTGGCGATGGTGCGCAGGTCGAAATGCGGCGCGCCGCGGCTGGCCAGCTCCCAGCCGAGCGGCGGCAAAAGGAGGATCGCCCCGGCCAGCGCGATCGCGGTGAGCCGCGCCTGGACCCCCAGCGGATCGGGCCATCGCTTCAGCAGCACCGTGTAAAGCGCCCAGGAGATCGCGGCGCCAAGGATCATCAGGTCACCGGTGCTGAAGCTGAGCGCCAGCAGCGCCGCCGGGTCGCCGCGCAGCACGATGACCAGCACGCCGGTCAGCGCCAGCGCGGCGCCCAGGCCCTGGCGCCGGCTGAGCCGCTCTCCGAACATGGCCCGCGACAACAGGATGATGATCACCGGCGAGACGGCGTAAATCAGGCCGATATTGGTGGCCGTGGTGGTGGCGGCGCCGTAATAGACGCCGGCGCCGCAGATGCCCATGCCCAGCAGCCCGAGCAGGGCATATCGGGCCCAGTTGCGCCGTAGCGCGGCGCGGTTGCGCCACAATTCACGGCCGCAGAAGGGGAGCAGCACCAGCGCGACGCCCATCCATCGAAGCTCCGCCAGCGCCACGGGCGGGATGAAATCCGCCGTGGCGCGCGCCAGCAGCATGTTGGTGGTGAACAGCGCCGGGGTGACGAACAGCAGGACGTGGGCGATGCGCTGCTGGCGGGACTCGGCGAAGCCGAGAGAGCTGGAAGCCATTGGCGAGGAAGGTAGGGAAGCGCCGCTACCATGGCCAGGGCTCGTCGTCCCGCTACGCCCCCCAGCGCTCTATCCCAACCCGCCTCGCTGCCTCCGCCGCTGTCGGCCAATACACCTCTTCCCGCGGGATCTCGATCTGCCCGGCACCCCGGCCGCGCAGCACCTCCCTCTGCTCCGCCACGAGCGCCGAGATGTCCTCCGCGCCCACCGTCCACTCCTCGGCGAACCGCCGCAGCGTCGCGCCCCGCAGACCGAGCTGGATCGCCCTCCGTGCGACCGGCGCGCCCGACGGATGGTGGTCCGGATCCCACTGGAGCCGCACGTCCGAGCGCTGGAGATCGCTCTTCCACGCCTCCTCGCTCGGGTGCAGCTCGGGCACGAAGCTCGACGGCACCGCGGCCGCCAGGATCGCGTCGAACCCCGCGCGCTGGATGCGGATGGCCAGCACCGCCTCCTGGTCGGGCTTCGTGCCCCAGCCCGAGCGGAACATCATCCAGAGGAAATTCGGCTTGATCCAGCTCATGCGGCCGAAGCTGAACTCCGGCCCTCCGAGCCGCTGGTGCAGGGCCGCGTGGCGCGCGATCGACGGACGGTACGCCTGGTAGACCACGATGGTCTCGGCGTCGAACTGCGCGAGGATGTGGCGTCCCGCCGAGGGCCAGCGGGCGGCCTGCGCAGCATACGACGCGAGCTCCAGCTTCTTCATCGCTCCTCCATCGCTCCTTCCTCAGGCTCAACTCGATCCGGCTTCCCTTGTCCGAGGCCTTCCCCAGCATAGCTCGCCCGTGCTGCGCCGCAGGGAGACCGGACCGGCTGCGGGGGATCCCATGGAAACCCTCGTTCGCATCGCGGATGCGCTGGGGCGATTCAGCGCGCGGTACGTGCCCTCGGCCTTCGCCGTCGCGGTGCTGCTCACGCTGCTCGCGTTCGCGCTCAGGCTCACGTGGGCGGGCGCGGCGCCGATGGATGCTGTGAAGGGCTGGGGCGGCGGCTTCTGGGAGCTGCTCTCGCTCCCCATGCAGATGGCTCCATGCAGCTGGCGCTCGTGATGTTCAGCGGCTATCTGCGGGCGCTCGCCGGGCCGCGCGTAGCGGCGCGGCTCACAGCGCCATCGGGAGCTGATCCAGGATGCGCACGAGCTGCTCGCAGAGCCGTGCCCTGCTGAACTGCGCGATCTTGACGGCGTTGTCGTTCGGGAGCGTGCGCCACCCGCCCTGCATGCGATCGAGCAGCCAGCGCGCGATCCCGAGCACGTCGCACGGTTGGAAGTGGTAGCCCGCTTTATGCTCTTTGATGATGTCGGTCGCCTCGCCGTCGGGGGCGATCGCGAGGATCCCCTTCCCGAGCGAGAGATACTCGAACATCTTCGCCGGCACGACGCGGTGTGCGTTCTCGACGTCGCTCAGGAGCATGCAAAGCGCGTCGGCGGATCTCATCCAGGCGATCGAGCGCGAGTGGTCGCAGTAGGGCTCGAGGCGCAGGCGACATCGCGTCTTCTTGACGCGGTCGAGCAGCCTCTCCTGCTGCTCGGTTCTCCTGCCCACGATGACGAGCTCCAGCTGCGCGAGCCGTTCCGGCGCGGATGCGTCGAGCACCTCAATCGCTGCGATCAGCGGCTCGATGCTCGTCAGATTCCAGAGCGTGCCCGTATAGACGAGCCGGAAGGTGTTCGGCTCTGATTTGACGATGTCGGCCGCGGCCTGCCCAGGAGCGAAGTCGTCCTCGTCGAAGCCGTTGTAGATGCACGTCGACGCGGCGTGGCTGCCCGCCTCGCGAGCGCGGTCCTGAAGGCGCCGGGCGCTCGACTTTGTCGTGCAGATGAGGGCGTCGGCCTGCTGCAGGATATAGCGCTGCATCCTGCTCTGGACGGCAAAGGAGAAGGCATTCTGGCGCGCGTTCTCGAGGTAACGTTGGCTGATGTCCCATTCATCGCGGAAATCGAGGACGAGCGGCAGCCCGAAGCGCTTCTTCAACAGGGCTCCAAGGACGAGGTTCGAGTACGACGGGGCGGTCGCGAGGATGGCGTCGTGATGGATCCCGCGCAGGAGGTGGCTGCCTGCGCGCAGCGCCGAGGGGAGCCAGAGCACCTGCGGATCGGGCTGCAGCGCGAGCATGGCCGCTCCGCGTAGCGCCCTGGCGAGGCGCCGGCGCGGTCCTTTCGCGGTCGTCGTACTCGTCGTGTCGGACGCGACCTTGGCCTTCATGCTGTAGCTCGGCTCCCACGTCCTCGCTCGCTCGATGTGCGTCTCCGCCGGGATGTCGCCCAGCAGGCTCTCGTCGGAGAGCGGCGCTGATGGGTTCGCCGCGACGAGCACGCTCGCCTCCCAGCCGAAGCGACGCAGGTACTTCACGAACTTGACCGGACGCTGCACCCCGGCTCCGCCGACCGGCGGAAAGTGGTAGCTGATGAGCAAGAGCCGCCGGTACCCAGCTGCTCGACGGAGAACGGCCCCGTCATCGGCGTCGCTGGCTGGCCTGTGCTGTCCTGTGACATCAAAATGAACGCTGTTGTCGAAGAGCATGGTTTCCCCCCCTGATGATGAGACATTCATGCGATGTACTGAGAGATCCACGAGAACTCGATGCTTCGCCCGTTCGCATGCTTTACGAGCTCGTGGACGAGCGCGCCGGTGACGCTTGATGTGTCGTGAAGGAGGATGATGTCCCCGCTGCGAGGCCTGTATCGAGCACCCCATGCAACTGCGGTTTCGGGAGATTTCATGGCGTAGTCGCGAGGGTCGGCGTTCCAGAGAACCACGGTGTGCCCATCGCTCCAGAGCTGGAAGAGCGCGCGCGCCGAGACCTTCCCCCAGGGCGGACGGAACAGCGGGCACGCGCGGCCGGTGAGATCCTCGAGGAACGCCCGTGTCGTCCCCACCTCCGCGCGCAGCAGCTGAGGAGACGCATGCTCCAGCGAGACGTGCGTGTAGGTGTGGTTGCCTATTTCGTGTCCGTCTGCAACCATCCGGCGTACAAGATCGGGGCGGCTCCGGGCCATGGTGCCGAGGACGAAGAACGTTGCGCGCACCCCGTGCTCGGCGAGCAAGTCGAGGAGTCGGGGGGTGCGCTCGGGGTGGGGGCCGTCATCGAACGTCAGCGCTATCTCGGCGGCGCCCCGGCCGTAACGTCCAGCGATGAGGGCGCGCCTGCGGGAGGAAGGCCCGCATTCCAGGAGCATGCGACGGGGGACCGTCTGCGTCGCGAGTTGCTTGATCGTCTGTCGTATAAAGCCCATGAGTGCCCCTTTCTCGCCGCGAGCGAGCGCCAGCTTGCCGGCTCCGCGCCTCCGAGGGCGGAGAGGCGAGGACTTCGGCAAATGCAGACTCTGTGTGGTTAGCAGGGTGTGGCGTTTTTGCAACTGTGTCGCTATTTGGTATAATTCTAACATCCCTGCATGCGTCGGAGACATCAGTGCTCGACATCAGGGGTGACCGGATGAGGGGTGACCGGGACGGCGCCGGCATGACCGTGGTTGGGCGCGGCGGGCCGGCCTGACCGTCGGGGCGCTCTGACCCTGGTTGCGACGCCGGCGCGCTCTGACCGCGCGGTGCCAGAGAAGTCATGTGATGCCTGGAGGTGTCCATGATTTATAGGGTGAAAGTCCCGGAACGGCATTAGGTCGAATCCGCATAGCTTGGGAGGCACTCCATCACTCCCGTGCCCGGTCCCTCGTCGGGCCCATCGCAAGCCGACCCCGCGCGCGGGGGCTTCCACAGCATCACTCGCCCGTGCTACGCCGCAGGGAAACCGGACCGGCTGGGGAGGATCCCATGGAAACCCTCGTTCGCATCGCGGACGCGCTGGGGCGATTCAGCGCGCGGTACGTGCCCTCGGCCTTCGCCATCGCGGTGCTGCTCACGCTGCTCGCGTTCGCGCTCGGGCTCACGTGGGCGGGCGCGGCACCGATGGAGGTCGTGAAGGGCTGGGGCGGCGGCTTCTGGGAGCTGCTCTCGTTCTCCATGCAGATGGCGCTCGTGATGTTCAGCGGCTATCTCCTGGCGCTCACCGCCCCTGTCCGCGCCGCGCTCGAGAAGATCGCCGCGCTCGCGGCCACGCCGCGGCGCGCGGTCATGCTGATGGCGTTCGTCTCCATGGCGCTGTCGTACCTGAACTGGGGCCTGTCGCTCGTGGCGTCCGCCATGCTGGTGCGCTTCGTGGTGCGCCGGCAGCCCGACGTGGACTACCGCCTCCTCGTCGCCTGCGCGTACTTCGGCATGGGCGCGACATGGCACTCCGGGTTCTCCGCCTCCGCGCCGCTCCTCGTCGCCACGCCGGGCCACTTCCTCGAGAAGACCACCGGTATCATCCCCATCGACGAGACGCTGCTCTCCGCCTTCAACCTGGCGCTCCTCCTCTCGGTCGTCGCCGTGATGACGCTGCTCGCGGGGCTCCTCCACCCGACGCCCGACCGCACCGTCAGAGTCGACCCGAAGGTGGTGGAGGGCTTTGGCCGCTTCGACCCGCCCGCGCCGCCGGCCGCGCCGTCGCTCGCGTCCCTCCTCGACTTTTCTCCCGTGCTGAACCTCCTCTTCGGCGCCGCGGGGCTTGTCTACGCGACAACCGTGCTGTGGAGCGGCTGGCGGAACATCAACATCAACACGGTCAACTTCATCTTCCTCACCCTGGCCGTCCTCCTGCACGGCACGCCGGCGCGCCTCATCAAGGCTTCCGAGGAGGCCGCCAGCGTCCTTCACGGCATCGTCCTGCAGTTCCCGCTCTACGCGGGCATCTACGGCATCTTCAAGGCCACCGGCCTCACCGACCGCATCGGCGAGGCGTTCGTCGCCCTGAGCTCGCGGGAGACGTTCCCCGCGATCGTCTACTGGTACAGCGGCATCGTGAACTACTTCGTCCCCTCCGGCGGCTCGAAGTGGGCCATCGAGGCGCCCTACCTGCTCAAGGCAGCCTCCGACCTCGGCGTCGAGCCGCGCAAGGTCGTCCTGGCCTACGCGTGGGGCGATATGGCCACCGACCTCGTGCAGCCGTTCTGGGCGCTGCCGCTGCTCGCCGTGGCACGCGTGGAGTTCAAGGAGCTGCTCGGGTTCCTGCTTCTCGCGTTCGTCGTCTACGCACCCCTGGTCACCGCGGCGTTCCTCTTCCTCCTCTGAGCCCTCCGGCGCCCGCGCGCCGACTCGACGCGATGAGGCCGCAGGCGCAGTGTGTGCCGGCGTGTGCCAGCTGGTGTCGATTGTATCTACCGGTAATTGCTAATAAAATGTCTCGGCATGTCGAGTGCTTCTCCTGAGTCCATCGATCCGAACGACAGACGGACACGGAGACTCACATGCGATCATTCTACAGGGGTTGTACGCTTGTTTCTCTGCTTGCGCTCGGCGCCGGCTTCGCTGCCTGCTCGAGCGGATCGGGCGGATCTGGCGGGCCCGCGGAGACGGGCCTGGCACAGAGTGCCCTCACGCCCGCGACGAGCTGTGATGATGTCGAGGCGCTGCTTCGCGAACGGCTGAAGCAGAACATGATCAAGTCGGTCGACGTGGCGCGGAAGTCCGCCCTGCAGCAGCTCGAGGAGGGGTGCTACTGGTCCGGAGCGGACGGCGGGGTCGTCGCATCCGCCTCCTCCGGCTCCTCCTCCTCCACGGGAGGGCCCGTCTCGGCGCCGGGCGAGGAGGCAGGGGGGGACGACGACGGGGCTGCCACGGAGTATTCGACGACCAACACGCAGGAAGCGGACGTCGACGAGGCCGACTTCATCAAGAACGACGGAGAGCACGTCTACATCCTGGCCCACGGGCAATTCCAGATCTTCGACGCGTGGCCCGCCGCCGACACGCACCGCGTCGCGTCGGTCGCGATCGAGGGGGATCCGAAGAAGCTCTTCGTCCACGAGAAGCGCGCCCTCGTGTACTCGTCGCTGTCCCCGTCCTCGTCGCCTGACGGCGAGCTCCCTTATTACGGCGGTGAGTGCACGTACGGATACGATTGCGAGTTCACGGGCGACGGCACGCCGCTCCTGGTCACCGAGCTCGACATCAGCGATCTCACGGCGCCGACCGTCGTGCGGACGCTGAAGTTCTCCGGATCGTTCCTCAACGCCCGGCGCATTGGGAGCGCGGTGCACACGGTCGTGGCCTCCCCCGAGCCGGTGGTGGAGGGACTCTCTACCTGGCCAGAGGGCATCGATGTCTGCACCCTGTCCGAGCAGGGGGTCAACCCGTCCACGGTGGCCGCCGTGAACAGCGCGTACGACAAGCTCGTGGAGAAGAACCTCGCCGTGATCGACGCGGCCCCGCTCGACATCCAGCTGCCCACCGTGGAGGACACGCTGTACCGGGACGGCGTGGCGCACCCGAGGAGCGACGCCCCGTTCGCGAGCTGCGAGAACTTCTACCTGTCGAACACGGGCGACGGGCAGAGCTTCCTCTCGGTCGTCTCGACCGAGCTCGGCACCGAGGCGCTCGGCCAGACGACGATCGTGGGCAGGCCCGGCGCCGTCTACGCGACCGCGGACTCGCTCTACGTGGCGAGCCGGCACCAGTACGGCGAGACGTACGGCTGGTTCTACGACGACGGCGAGACGACGCCGGACGCGACGACCATCCACAAGTTCGCGCTGAGCGAGCGCGCGGCGCCGAGCGCGTACCTGGGGAGCGGCGTCGTGAAGGGGCGCGTGCTCAACCAGTTCGCCCTCAGCGAGCACGAGGGGTATCTCCGCATCGCGACCACCACCGGGCACCTGCCCGATCCGGACACGCACAACACCGTCGCGTCGCTGAAGCAGGAGGGCGGCGCGCTCGTGGTCAAGGGGATGGTGGACCAGCTCGCTCCCGGCGAGGACATCCGATCCGCCCGCTTCTACGGCGACGTCGGGTTCGTCGTGACCTTCAAGAAGACCGACCCGCTCTACACCATCGACTTCTCGGATCCCGAGGCGCCGAGGGTGCGCGGCGAGCTGAAGATCCCCGGCTTCTCGACCTACATGCACATGATCGACGAGGGGCACGTGATGAGCATCGGCTACGACGCCGACGACCAGGGCGACTTCGCGTGGTTCCAGGGGATCCTGCTCCAGATCTTCGACGTGACGGACCTCGACGCGCCGACGCTCACGCACAAGGAGGTGATCGGGACGCGCGGCTCCGCGAGCGACGCCGCGACCAACCACCTCGCGTTCAACTACTTCACCCAGCGGGGGCTGCTCGGGATCCCCATGGTCATCTGCGAGGGCGGGAGCGGCGGCGACTTCGGCGACACGATGACGTTCAGCGGGCTGCTCGTCTACAAGGTGGATACCGGCGCGGGCTTCACGTCCGTCGGCGGCGTGCCCCACCCGCTGCCCGACGCGAGCGCGGACGGAAACGGCCCGAGCTGCGGGAGCTGGTGGAGCAACGCGACGTCGTTCGTGAAGCGGAGCGTCTTCATGGAGGATTACGTCTACTCCGTCTCCGAGGACGAGATCCGGGTCGCCAACATCAGCGATCTCGCGACGCCGGAAGCCGTCGTGCCGCTCGTCCCCTGAGCGAGATCGAACGTACGCCGCACCGAGCCGGACGACGGGGATGAGCCCGTGGCGCACGAAGATGCGCCCCGCTATAGAGCTCCGGCATGGAAGCGCTGGACCTCCCCGCCGAGCAGCTGGCCTCGGCGGTCGGCGCGCGGCCCTTGCTGCTGCTCGCGCTGCTCTTGATCGGAACGGTGGGGGTGCTCCTCGGGCTCGTCGCCGTCGCGCGCTTCTCCGACCGCCACGCGCGGGCGCTGTGGGCGTGGGCCGTCCGGGCCTACGCCGCGGCGGCCGCGCACCCGGCCACGCAGCGCCTCTCGGCCCGGTTCCCCGCGGTCGCGAGGGTGCTGCGCGAGCTCTCCGCGGCCGAGTACCTCGTGATCCACCTCGGCCTCGGGCTGGTGCTCAGCATGGCCGCGCTCGTGTTCGTCGCGCTCGCGGAGGGGGTGCGCGAGGGCGAGCCGATCGTGGACGTCGATCTCGCGCTCGCGCGCGCGCTCCACGCGTCGTCGAGCCGCGCCGGCGTGGCGGCGCTCCGCGCGTTCACCCTCCTCGGCAGCTTCTGGGCGCTCGCGCTGCTCGCGGTCGTCGTGGCCGCGGCGCTGCTGAGGCGGGGCCGGCGGGTCCTCGCGGTCGGGTGGCTCTTCGCGCTCGCCGGCGGAGGTCTCCTCAACTTCGCGCTCAAGGCCCTGTTCGCCCGGCCGCGGCCGACGTTCGCCGATCCGCTCGCGGTGGCCGCGGGGTGGAGCTTCCCGAGCGGACACTCGATGGGCACGTTCGTCGCCTTTGGCATGCTCTCGTACCTGGGCCTCCTGCTCCTCCGGACGCTGCGCGCTCGCCTCGTGCTCGTCGCGCTCGCGCTCGGCTGGACCGTGGCGATGGGCTTCAGCCGCATGTACCTCGGCGTGCACTACCTGAGCGACGTGCTCGCGGGGTTCGCCGCAGGCACCGTGTGGCTGGCCGTCTGCATCTCGGGGATCGAGGTCGCGCGGCGCAGGCCGGGTCGGATCGACGGGCAGTCGCTGCCTGCCTGAGACGGCCAGTCGCGTCCGCCCCGAGGTGGGCAGTCGCAGGCGGCCTGAGCTGCCGCGGCGCCCGCCGGGCCGCGGCGCGGGCCGGCGCCCCGGCCGCTCCGCGGTAGGATCGCGCGGGAGGAGGCAGGAGATGCAGATCAGCGGCAGGAACAAGATCCCCGGGAAGATCACGGAGCTCGTGGTGGGCGACGTGATGGCCAAGGTCGTGATGGAGGGGCCGGGGGGCACGGAGCTCGTCGCGGTCATCACGAGCGACGCGGCGAAGGAGCTCGGCCTCTCCGTCGGCAAGCAGGTGCAGGCGCTCATCAAGGCGACCGAGATCATGGTGATCGCCGGGTGAGCGGCGGCTGGCCCGCGTAAACCTCGCCGCCGCCCTGATCCGCAGCGCGCCCGGCGATGTCAAGATCGAACTCCGGCCGTGCTCGATTCGACATCAAGCCGCGAGCTCGTCGGCAGAAGCCGAGTTAAGCCACGGTGGAAATAGACATTATTATCGAAATTTGCGCCGAGACCAAGGTGCAGAACCGAGGTGGACGCCTGGGCGCGGAACCAAGGCGCAGAACCACGTCGGCTACCGGCGGTGAGCAGGATGAAGCGCTGCGCCGAGCACAGCAGCGCCGCCGATTTCGCCTGGAGCGGGGGTGCACTTTTACGATAAAGTGTGTCTAGCGCCGTTTGCTCGGGAAGAGCGCAACGTGCGTTATCGAGGTGGCCGTGGGTTTAAGGACTTCTTATCTGGCTTTGGCGGTGGGATTGCTTCAGATCACGGTCGCTTGCGGCGGGGGCGGCGCGACCACGAGCGATGCGACCGGCTCCGGGAGCGGCGCGAACTCCGGCGGCGGCGCGCCTGGCGTCGGCGGCGCCGGCGGCACCGGCGGTGAGCCCGAGTTCACGGTGGGCAGCGGCATCGGCCTCGGCGGCAACGGCGGCGGCGAGCCGGACCCGTGCGAGGTCGACGATCCGCCCCCCGAGTGCTTCCTGCCTCCCGACCCCGCCTGCGGGGACGCGGCGCTGAACCAGGCGTCCGAGGCCTGCGACGACGGCAATACGCTGCCGGGCGACGGCTGTTCTGGGCAGTGCCAGGTCGAGCCTTACTGGGAGTGTCCGACGGCCGGTCAGCCTTGCGAGCTGACCATCGCGTGCGGCGACGGCGTCGTCGACCCCGGCGAGTTCTGCGACGATGGCAACAACGTCGACGGCGACGGCTGCAGCGCCGACTGTTACTACGTCGACCCCTCGTACGTGTGCCCGAAGCCGGGCGAGCCGTGCATCCTGCTCTACGACTGCGGCGACGGCCGCGTGAACGGCTCGGAGGAGTGCGAGGACGGCGACGACCCGCCCGCGTCCGGCGACGGCTGCAGCGCGGACTGCAAGCGCGAGGCGGGCTACCAGTGCAGCCGGCCCGATCAGCCGTGTACACGGCTGCCGGTCTGCGGCAACGGCGCCAAGGAGACAGGCGAGGGGTGCGACGACGGCAACACCGCGAGCGGCGACGGCTGCTCGAGCCTGTGCCGGCAGGAGCCCTATTACAACTGCCCGACCCCCGGATCGCCCTGCGTGCGGCTGATCGAGTGCGGCGACGGCAAGGTGCAGCCGGGCGAGCTCTGTGACGACGGCAACGCCGCGGATGGCGACGGTTGCTCCGCCGACTGCCAGGTGAAGGACCCGGCGTACGTGTGCCTCGAGCCGGGCGAGCCGTGCATCCCGCTCTACCTGTGCGGCGACGGCCGCGTGAGCGGCAACGAGCAGTGCGACGACGGCGACGACCCGCCAGCGAGCGGCGACGGCTGCACCGCGGACTGCCGGCTCGAGGAGGGCTGGGTCTGCAAGCCCGGCCAGGCCTGCACCGTGAGGACCTATTGCGGCGACGGCGTTGTGCAGCTCGGCGAGCAGTGCGACGACGGCGGGGGGACGTCCCCTGAGGGCGGCGACGGCTGCACCGCGCAGTGCAAGATCGAGGTCGGCTGGACGTGCCCGCCGGCGGGCGGGCGCTGCACCCCGCCGCCGCCGCCCGTGTGCGGCGACGGCAAGATCGGCGGCACCGAGGTGTGCGACGACGGGAAGCAGCCCCCGGCGAGCGGCGACGGCTGCAGCGCCGATTGCCAGACGATCGAGGTGGGCTGGGACTGCTCGCGCGTCGGGTTCCCCTGCAAGACCATCTGCGGCGACGGGCGCAAGCGCGGCGCCGAGCAGTGCGACGACGGCGATCTCGTCTCGGGCGACGGCTGCGACGATACGTGCCGCATCGAGCCCGGGCGGGTGTGCACGAGCGGCGTGCCCCAGGACTGCACGGGCTACTCCGTCTGCGGCAACGGCGTCCGCGAGGGCACCGAGGCCTGCGACGACGGCAACGGCAACTGGCGCGACCTCTGCACGCCGGACTGCAAGGGCGAGCCGGACTGCAGCGGCGGCGCGTGCATCTCGAAGTGCGGCGACGGCATCCTCCTGCCCGGCGACGCCACCGAGGCGTGCGACGACGGCAACACCGCGAGCGGCGACGGCTGCTCCGCCACGTGCACGATCGAGCCGGGCTACGCCTGCACCGTTCAGCCCACCGAGATGCGGCTGCCGATGGTCATCCGCGACTTCATCGGCTGGTGCCCGACCTCGTACGACCGCAACGTCAGCAACACCGCGTGCGACAACAACCTGACGGACACCCTCGTCGGGCACTTCGATTTCGAGATCGATCCCAGCGGCAATCAGATCGACAAGATGGTCCAGCCGACGCTCGACGCCGCCGGCAAGCCCGTCAGCAGGTTCGGCCCCGCCTTCGTCACGCCGAGCGACGCGAACGGCTGGACCACGGGGCAGAACAACTTCCAGTGGTGGTACCGGGACAACCCGACGTACAATAGGACGCTCGTCACCACCATCGAGCTGACCCCGCAGGCCGGCAGGTACGTGTACCAGCGGAGCCCGTTCTGGCCGGTGGACCCCACCCCGCCGAATGGCGATCCCGTGCTCAGCAACCTGGTCTCCGCCGGGCTGGAGAAGGCGCAGCAGAGCAACCCCTCGCACAACTACTACTTCACGAGCGAGGTCCGGTACTGGTTCCAGTTCACGCCGAACGGCGCCGCGGCCGATCCGGTGCTCACCTTCTTCGGTGACGACGACGTCTGGGTGTTCATCAAGAACACGCTGACCGCGGACATCGGCGGCATTCACGGGCAGCTCCAGGAGAGCGTGACCATCCTGGACAACGGCGACGCCCGCGTGACCCCGTGCACCCAGAACGCCTGCCCGGCGGACGCCCGCACCCCCTACGAGGTCGACCTGAACCTCGAGCCGGGCAAGGTCTACGAGATCGCGGTGTTCCAGGCCGAGCGCCACGTCGTCGGGTCGAACTACCAGCTCACGCTGTCGGGCTTCAGCGCCGGCACGTCGGTGTGCTCGCCGCAGTGCGGGGTCGACGAGCCGGTCGTGACGCCGGGCGAGGAGTGCGACGACGGCAGCGAGAACGGGACGGGCTACGGCCAGTGCAACAACTGCCAGCTCGGGCCGTACTGCGGCGACGGCCAGAGGAACGGCCCGGAGACGTGCGACAACGGGGTCAACAACAGCGCGTACGCCAACGCCTCGAACGCCTGCGCGCCGGGGTGCGTGGCCCCGCCACGGTGCGGCGACGGCGCGGTCAACGCGCCGTACGAGGCGTGCGACCTCGGCTCCGGCAACACGGTGAACGGCTACGGCGGCTGCACGCGCGAGTGCGAGATCGGGCCGTACTGCGGCGACGGCGCGACGAACGGCCCCGAGCAGTGCGACAACGGCAGCAACGACGGCTTCTACGGCACGTGCAACCCGAACTGCACGCCCGCCCCGCGGTGCGGCGACGGCAACGTCGACGAGGAGTGGGGTGAGGAGTGCGACGACCCGGCCGACCCGAACTGCGTGGGCTGCCAGCTCGGGGCGCTCTGCGGCGACGCGGTGGTGCAGGCGAGCTACGGCGAGGAGTGCGACGACGGCGTGAACGACGGCGGCTACGGCGAGTGCGCGCTGATGTGCCTCTACGGCCCGCGCTGCGGCGACGGCGTGGTGCAGCCCGACGAGGAGGACTGCGACCTCGGCGAGGCCGACAACAACGGCGCTTACAACGGGTGCACGCAGCACTGCTCGTACGGGCCGTACTGCGGCGATGCGGCCGTCAACGGCGCTGAGACCTGCGACGACGGCGTGAACGACGGCTTCTACGGCAGCTGCTTCCCCGACTGCACGCCGGCGGCCCAGTGCGGCGACAGCCACATCGACGAGGAGTGGGGCGAGCAGTGCGATCCCCCGAACGAGGCGACCGGCTGCAGCGAGAACTGCCGCAAGGGTGCCCAGTGCGGCGATTCGGTGGTGCAGGCCGACCTCGGCGAGAAGTGCGACGACGGCGTGAACGACGGCGGCTACGGCGAGTGCGGCCCGAGCTGCGTCTACGGCCCGCGCTGCGGCGACGGCGTGGTCAACGGCCCCGAGCAGTGCGACGACGGGGACGGCAACAACACCGGCGGCTACGGCAAGTGCGCGCCGGGGTGCATCTACGGGCCGTACTGCGGCGACGGCGTGCGGCAGAGCCTGTACGAGGAGTGCGACGACGCGAACAACACGAGCGGCGACGGCTGCAGCTCGGCCTGCGAATACGACAACCAGCCTCTCTAGCCGCCCCTCACGCCCCCGACCGCGGCGCCTCCGGCCGCGGTCGCACCGTGGTGTCGCCCAGCGGCTTCTCCAGGAGAGGAGGGCCCGCGATGGGCAGCCAGATCTCGAAGACAGCGCCCCCCTTCTTGGCCTTGCGGTAGGTGATCTCACCGCCGTGCTCGAACACGATCCGCTGCGCGATCGCGAGGCCTAACCCCGTCCCCTTGTCCTTGCTGGTCGCGTAGGGCTCGAACAGGCGCGGCACCATTTCCTCAGCCACGCCCGGGCCGTTGTCGCGCACCACGATCCGCACGCGGTCGTTCGGCAGCGGGCCGATCGTCACCGAGACGCGCGGGTCGCGCCGGATGGCGCTCGCGGCGTCCAGCCCGTTCTGGACCAGGTTCGTGAGCACCTGGATCAGCTGATCGCGATCGGCCGAGACCTCGGGGATCGGATCCGCCACGAGCTCCACGCGCGGCGACGGCGCGCCGGAGGTCGCGCCCGCGCCGGAGGTCGCCTCGCCCGACGCCGGGGCGGCGTGCAGCGTGACCACCCCGCGCGCGACCGCGACGAGGTCGATGGGCGTGAGGTTCGGCGGCGGCAGGCGCGCGAACTGGGTGAACTCGGTCACGATGTTCGCGATCCGGTGCACCTCGTTCAGGACCGTCGACGTCGCCTCCGCGAAGTAGTCGTCGAACGCCGGGTCGTCGCGCTGACGGAGCCGGCGCAGCGTCTCGACCGCCGCACGGATGGGCGCCAGCGGGTTCTTGATCTCGTGGGCGATCTGGCGCGCGACCTCGCGCCGCGCGGCGATGCGCTCGGTCGCGGCCAGGCGCTTGCGCATCGCCGCGAGCTCGTCGATGGTCGCGTTGAACGCCGCCGCGAGATCCGCGATCTCCCGCCCCCCGCGCCCCTCCACGCGCCGCGGCGCGCCGCTCATCACCTCGCGCGTCTCGCGGGCCAGCGCCACGAGCGGCCGCGACAGGCTGCGCGCCAGCACGACGGCCATCGCGACGGCGATCGCCAGCACCGTGGCGCCCGTCAGCGCGATCGCGCGATCCAGCCGCGCGAGCGCCTGCTTCAGCGGATCGCGCGGAACAGACGCGACAACGTCAAGGCCCGGGATCTCCGCGAAATGGAGGACGCGCACGACCTCCGCCTCGCTGCTCCGAGGGGCGAGCTCCCCCTCCCGCGCCGCCGTGAGGCGCACATGGTACGCCTCGCCGATCCGCGCGAGGACCGGGCCGATCCGCCGCGCCCCCACCAGGCCGATGGTCACCCCGTGGCTCGACAGGGCGCAGTGGACCTCCAGCGACGGCTCGCCGCCCGCCTTCGCCGGCCGGAGCCGCGGCGCGCCCCCGGGGGCCTGGATCAGCTCCGCGAGCCGCTTGTCGCGCGCGCCGATGCGCGCGGCGTCCTCGGCCCCCAGGACGCTCCCGTCGCCCGCGACGAGCGACAGCTCGTCGAGGCGCAGCGCCTTGGCCTGGCTCGGGACCAGCCGCCCGAGGGCGATGCGGCTCCCCGGCTCCATCGCGTCCGGGTCGCCCTTGGCGCGCTCCAGCTCGACGTGGGCCTTGTCGACGAACGTGTCGTGCCGGCAGAGCGGCGGCAGGAGGTCGCGCAGCGCGTCGGCCTCCCACGCGAGCTGCTGCCGGACGCCTGCATGCGCCGCGTCGATCCGCTCGGCGAAGCCGCCCTCGATGATCTCGCGCGACGCCTCGCGGAGGGTCAGCCCGACGAACGCCGTCGCGATGATCGCGACGAGCCCGAAGGCGAGCAGGAGGCGAGCGGCGAGGGACATGGCGGGACGGCCACGCCCGCCCGGCCGCGCGGCCGCCGGTACGGCCGGGCGGCCGCCGCGGTCCGCGGCGGTGTTCAGGGTCGGTGCGGTCGAACCTAGAGGAATCGGCGCCCGCGCCGAGCCCCCGCGGCGGGCTCCTTCTCCGCCGCAACCTCCGTGCATACGCCATCGGGTCGAGATCGTCCAAGTTCATCGCGTTTCCCCCAACCGCGCGGGCCCGCCCCCTGCGCCTCTGCCCAGGAGATCTCGGTTCGCGGCTCGCCTGCCCGCGGCAGCTTGCCGGAGCTCGCCGCGCTTCTGCCGCGCGCTCTCCTTGCACCGGGGGGCACTCGCCTCTTACGCTCGGTCGTCCTTCGGGGTCGCCCTTGGCGCGCCGGCCAACGCGCGCGCCGCAGCTCGACCGCGCTGGAACGCACGAAATGAACTCCAAGCAGCTCTCCATCCCCATCGCCGCCGTCCTCGCGCTCATCGGCTTCGGGCTGAGTTTCGCGTCGAAGTGGCTGGCGGAGTTCTCGGGCCAGCTGTTCATGGTCTTCGGCTTCTCCGCGGCGGTGGCGGTGCTGTACGCGAGCCTCGGGGCCAAGGGCGGCGTCCCCCTGGGAGGCCTGCGCGACGCGCTCCGCGGCGCCGCCCGGGGCAAGCGGCCCAAGCTCCCCGAGGGCGCCCCCGCCGACGTCGCCGAGACCTACGAGCAGATCGCCGAGATCGCCGGCCGCCAGCTCGAGCTCGCGGAGGAGCGCCACGCGCTCGCCGAGGAGCGCGACAAGCTCGCGAGGGAGCGCGACGGCTTGAGCCGGGAGCGCGACGGCATCGCGAAGGAGCGCGACACCCTCGAGCGGGAGCGGGACAACCTGAGCCGGGACCGCGACGGCATCGCGAAGGAGCGCGACACCCTCGAGCGAGAGTGCTCGACGCTCACCCGCAAGGTGAACGAGCTCGCGCAGCGCGGCCCCGACATCGACGTCGACGCGCTCGTGGACGCCGTGCTCCGCGCCACCGCCGGCGAGCGGGTGCGCGTCCCGCCGGGCTCGTCGCCCGAGCTCTCGCGCCTCTACTCCGAGCTCAGCGGCATCGCGGAGCGGATCACCCAGGCGGAGCTGCGCGACAAGCAGCGCCGCTCGGAGCTGGCGCAGGCCACCGTGCTCCTCGACGAGCTGCTGCCCAAGCTCAGCGACGGCGTGAGCAGCGTCATGCACGCGAGCGAGCAGGCGACCGTGTACATCCGCGAGATGACGACCGCCCTCGCCAACATCGCGCAGTCGGTCGAGTCGCTCGCGTCGAGCGCGGAGGAGTCGAGCTCGAGCATCCTCGAGATGACGGCCACGAACGAGGAGGTCGCCGAGAACGTCGGCGAGCTCGGGTCGAGCGTGCGCGAGACGGTCTCCTCGATCGAGGAGATGGCCTACTCCATCCGCGAGGTCGCGAAGAACGTCGACGCCCTGGCGCTGACGGCCGAGGAGACGAGCTCCTCGATGAACCAGATGGACGTCTCGATCGACCAGGTCCAGTCGAACGCGAACGAGACGGCCCGGCTCTCGGAGGAGGTGGCGACCGACGCCGAGAAGGGCGCCGAGGCGATCCTGAAGACGATCGGCGAGATCTACCGCATCAAGGAGTCGAGCCAGGAGGCCGTGGCGGTCATCTCGAACCTCGGCTTCCGCATCGAGGCGATCGGGCAGATCCTCGCCGTCATCGACGACGTCGCCGAGCAGACGAACCTCCTCGCGCTGAACGCCGCGATCATCGCCGCCCAGGCCGGCGAGCACGGCAAGGGCTTCGCCGTCGTCGCCGACGAGATCAAGGACCTCGCCGAGCGCGCCGGCGGCAGCACGAAGGAGATCGCCGAGCTCATCAAGACCATCCAGTCCGAGTCGAAGAACGCGATCGCCGCCGTCGAGCGCGGCGCTCACAACGTCGACCGCGGCGTCGAGGTCTCGAACGAGGCCGAGCGGGCCCTCAAGAAGATCCTCGAGAGCTCGCAGAAGTCGACCAACATGGTGCGCGCGATCGCCCGCGCCACGGTCGAGCAGGCCAAGGGGTCGAAGCAGGTCACGGACGCGATCGGGCGCATCGCCGAGACGGTGCAGCAGATCGCCGCCGCCACGGCGGAGCAGGCGCGCGGCTCGGAGCTCATCATGAAGAGCGCCGAGAAGATGCGGACCATCACGCAGCACGTGGAGCGGTCGAGCCAGGAGCAGGCGCGCGGCGGTCGCCAGATCACGAGCGCGATCGAGCAGATCTCGCACATGGTCAACAGCCTCAACACCTCGCACCGCAGCCAGACGCGCGGCGGCGAGCAGCTCGTCGAGGCCGGCAAGCGCATCGAGGAGGCGGCGCGGCAGCAGGACCAGGCGGTGCGCCAGCTCCTCAGCGCCTCCGAGCGGATGCGTCGTACGGCGGCGATTTGAGGCCGAGCCGCCCCCTCGCGCGCAGGCAGCATCGATGGCGTTGACGATCGTGGTGCTCGCGCCCGGCGGGGCGGAGAAGGCGGACGGCGGCGAGCTCTCCCTGACGCTGGACGCGCCCCGCGTCATCATCGGCCGCGCGGAGGGCTGCGAGGTGCGCCTCCCCGACACGAGCGTGAGCCCCCGGCACGCGTCGATCCGGCAGCGGGGCGCCACGTACCTGCTCCTCGACGAGGGCAGCGAGAACGGCACGTTCCTCGGCAAGACACGCATCGCCCTGCGCACGGCGATGCCCCTGAAGACCGGCGACCGCATCCGCATCGGGCGCGTGTGGCTCGTGCTCCGGATCGAGCCGGCGGTCGCGAAGGCCGCCCCGGCGGCCGCCGCCAAGGAGCTCGCCCTCGAGCTCGTCGCGCGCGGCCTCGCCGCACAAGGGGAGGATCCGGCGCCGCGCGTGGTCGTGGTCGAGGGCCCCGACAGCGGCCGCGCGTTGCGGATCGAGGAGGCGGCGCGGCCCTACATCCTCGGGCGCGCCAAGGACACCGATCTCGTCCTCGACGACCCGGACGTCTCTCGCCGTCATCTGGCCATTACCCGCAGGGGCGATCAATTCTCGGTTCAAGATCTCGGATCGCGCTCGGGCGCTTCGCTCGACGGCGTTCCAGTGCCTCAGTTCGATACGATCTGGCGTCCTGGACAGGTGCTCGCGATCTCGGGTGATCGGCTCATCTTCGAGCACCCGGCCGCCGAGGCGCTCGCGGAGATCGAGCGCAGCCCGTGTGAGCCGCTCCGTCCAGACGCGGTGTTCGAGCCGCCTTCGCTCGAGGA
The DNA here is from genome assembly GCF_051520435.1 of Sorangium sp. So ce363. Lineage (NCBI taxonomy): Bacteria > Pseudomonadati > Myxococcota > Polyangiales > Polyangiaceae > Sorangium > Sorangium sp. So ce363. The sequence goes on from NZ_CP150333.1 coordinate 12,516,940, forward strand.
GCCGAAGGCAGCGCATTCCACGCCGACGCCTCCGCCTGCCTCGGTGAGCACGAGTTCGCCGCTCGCGCAGCCCGCTGAAGCGGCTCCGGCGTCTCGCGCGGCGCAGGGGAGTGGATGGGGCTTCACAGAGGCGCTCATTGCGCTGCTGGCGCTTGGTGTGCTGGCGCTCAGCATTGCTGGCCTGTTGTGGCTGCTGGGGCGCTCTTAGCGTCTTGACGTCGCGCGCGCGCAGGGTTCGAAGAGCGCAGTCCCGGAGGGGTGCGCATGCGTGCGATCCGAATGAGAGCTGACGGCGAGGGCGAGGCCACCGAGGCGGAGCTTCAGGCGGAAGGGATCCAGTGCGGCGCGTTCGACCCGGGCGCAGCTGCGCTCACCTTGCAGCGCGTGGTCGCGGACCGCGGATGGACGGAGCACGAGGATGTCCGCCGCGACGGGAGCAAGCCGCGCGACGAGGCGGAGAGCGCGAGAGAGGCGGATGAGCACTGTCACCTGGGCGACGAGGTGCGGCTCTTCGTGGAGGGACAGGGCTGTTACGACATCCGTTGCACGAACGACGATTGGCTGCGGATCTGGGTCGGCGCGGGCGATCTCATCGCCGTGCCGGCGCGGCGCTACCATCGCTTCATGGCGAGCAAGGCGGGCGCGATCCGCTACCTGCAGCCGTACGGCGGCCGTCACCTGCTCATGCAGCTCTACCGCGTGTCCGATGATCGGACGCGCGCGATGTGATCGCGAGGTACCCCATGGCGCATCCCTACCGTCTCGTCACCTCCAGGGCCCGGATCCCCGTCCCTGGCGGCAAGCTCATCGAGGAGATCTTCGGCCGCGTGAACACCGGCACGGAGGGGTTCAGCCTGGCGCACATGGTGGCCCCGCCGGGCTGGAGCGAGCCGGCGCAGACGCCTTCGTTCGGCGAGCTGACGCTCGTGATCCGCGGCCGTGTGCGCGCCGAGATCGCGGGCGAGGCGGTCGACGTCTCGGCCGGCCAGGCCCTCTGGACGGAGCCCGATCAGCGCGTCCGCTACAGCAACCCGTTCGATGAGGAGAGCGAGTACTTCGCGCTCTGCATACCGGCCTTCGCGCCGGACCTGGCGCGGCGCGACGCCGAGTGAGCTCCGCAGTGCGCGCGCTGCGCGGCGCCGGCGCGTGATCTGCGCGGCGGCGCCGCAGGATGCGCGCATCGCGGTGCGCGGCGCCAGCGCGCGCGCCGCGCAGATCCTGGATCCCTGGTGGGCGCCGAGCGCGTACTATGCCCCATGCTCTTCGATCCCGCGGAGTTCCGGAAGGTGCTGGGCCAGTTTGCGACCGGGGTCACGCTCGTGACCACGGTGCAGGACGGCACGCCGCAGGCGATGACGGTGAACTCGTTCAGCGCGGTCTCGCTCGACCCGCCGCTCGTGCTGTTCTGCGCGGACAGGCGGTCGCGCACGAGCGCCGCCATCGCGGCGTCCGGGGTCTTCGCGGTGAACATCCTGCGGGAGCAGCAGCGGGAGTTCTCGGACCTGTTCGCCGGCAAGGGCACGGACATCGATCGGCAGGCGGTGCTCACCGAGGCTCATGTGGCCGAGTCGGGCAGCCCGATCCTCAAGGACGTGCTGGCCTTCCTCGACTGCAAGGTGGAGCACACGTACGACGGGGGTGATCACATCATCTACGTCGGTCGCGTGCTCGCGTCGGGCCGGGGGGAGGCGGGCGCGCCGCTCCTGTATTACCGGGGCACGTACCAGGCCCTCGACGACGTCTGGCGGTGGCGCGATCGCTACGCGGCGCGAGAGCAGGCGACCCCGTTCCACGAGCTCGTCGACTTCTTCGATCGCATGCAGGCGGAGGGCCCTTATGCGACGCTCATCGACGAGCTCGTCACGCTGGTCGATCCGGGCGTCGAGGAGCGGTGCCTCGACCTCGGCTGTGGCACGGGCCGCCTGACCCGCGAGATGGGTCGCCGCTGCCACGAGTCGATCGGGATCGACGCGACGGCGGCGATGGTGGAGCGCGCCGCGCAGCGGGCGAAGGCGCTCGGCCTGGACAACGTGACGTTCCGGGAGGCGCTGGCGACGCGGCTGCCGTTCCCCGACGCCTCGTTCGACGTGGTGACCGCGTCGAACCTGCTCCTGCACCTGCCCGAGCCGGGCCCGGTGCTGGCCGAGGCGGCGCGCGTCCTCCGCCCGGGCGGCCGCCTGGCGCTGCTCGAGCCCGCGGCCACGATGAGCCGCGCCGCGATGGCCGGCTACCTGCGCGGCCACCGGTACAACCCGTCGACGGCCCACGCGATGCTGGCGTGGGCCGACGCGGCGGAGGTCACCTACCGTCACACCGAGGACAAGCTCGGCGGCGAGCTGGGCGGCGCAGGGCTCCAGGTCGACCGCCGCGAGCGCCGGATGAACGGCCTCGCGCTGCTCTGGATCGCCCGCAAGGCCTGAGCGCGCTGCTCGAAGCGCCCGTCACCAGGCACCAGGCACCGGCCCCCCGGGCCTCGTCCGGCGCGCGGAGCCCCGCGCTAGAGAGGCTCATGCCGACCGCCGGAGGCCTGCCTCGTCGACCAGCCGGGGCACCCAGTCCTCCGCGCCGATGGACCGCATGTGGATGCCCGAGAGCCCGGGGATGTCGCGGAGCCCGCGGATGAGCTCCAGCGTGATCCGGTAGCTCTCCCCCTCCGCGTCGCCGCTCAGGCGGACGCGCTCGATCAGGTGCTCGGGGACCACGAGGCCCGGCACCTTCTGCAGGAAGCTCAGCCGATCCACGCCCGCGAACGGGAAGATCGCCGCGATGAAGTGCGCCCGCTCGTGCAGCCCGCGCTCCACCACCGCGGCCATCCAGCGGCGCATCGACGCGAGCTCGAACACCGCCTGCACCTGGATGAAGCTCGCGCCCGCGTCGATCTTCGCGGCGAGCCGGTCCATCGCCCCGGCGATCGCCTGCTCCGCGCACGGGAAATCGATGGTCCCGACGTGGAAGTAGGGCGCCGGCGAGACGACGTCTCCGTTGAAGAGCTTCCCCTCGCGCGTCAGCCGGCGGGTCAGCTCGATCGCCGCGTAGCTGTCGACGTCGCTCACCTCCTTCGCGTCGGGATCGGAGCCGATGGCGCACGGGTAGCCGCCGAGGACGATGATGTTCGAGAGCCCGAGCGCCGCCATCCCGAGGAGGTCGCCCTGGAGGGCGATCTTGTTCTTGTGGCGGAGCGAGAACTGGAGCACCGGCTCGAGCCCCTCCTGCTTCACGAAATGGCCGACTGCCATGTTGGCGCAGCGCGCCTGCGAGAGCAGGTGATCGTTGATCTGCACCACATCCACACAACCCGCCATATTTCGGGCGTGCTTCAGCAACTTCTCCAGATCGTAGTGACGCGGGGGCGTCAGCTCGGCGGAAACGAGGAACTGGCGCTCGCTGAGGAGGCGCTCCATCTTCGACTTCGTCACCATCTCCTGCTCCTTCCGTCACTCGACGAACCTGAGGACTCCGTCACTCGACGAACCTGAGGACCCGGACCTTGGCCCCGCTCCGGCCGTGGAACCGCGCGGCCGCGCTCGCGATGCGCGCCGCCTCGGCCCGCGCCAGGCTGCAGGGGAACCCATACTTCTTGAAGACCCGCTCGCTCGCGATATCGAGCGCCGTCCGGCAACGCGACACGAAGTCGTCGAGATCGTAGCTCTCCCCGACGTCGAGGTGCTCCTTCACGACGAGCGACGGAGAGTAACAGACCTGCTGCTCGCCGCTCGGCCACTCGATAACGAAGCGCATCTCCGGCATACGTCGCTCGCTCTAGGTTTGGCGGGATCCAAGGAACTCGCGGTACACGCCGGCCGCGATGCGGGCCGAACGATCCCACGTGTACCGGGCCGCGGTCTCGAGCCCCGCGGCGCGGAGGCGCCGCCTCACGCCCTCGTCCAGGATAGCCTCCATTGCGCCGGCGAGATCGTCTGTTCTCGAGGGATCGACGAGCAGCGCGCTCTCGCCGTCGGCGAGGAACTCGGTGAAGGGAGGTTGCGCAGAGCTCACCACCGGCGCCCCCGAGGCCATCGCCTCCAGCAGGACGAGCCCGAACCCCTCGCGGACGGACGGAAAGACGAACGCGTCGGCCAGCCGGTAGAGCGGCGGGATCAGCGCGTCGGGGAGCACGCCCGCGAGGACGAGCGGCGGCGGCGACGCGCCCGAAGGCGAGGGCCATACGCCGCCTTCGCGCGCGATCGCCTCGAACTCGCGCTGGTAAGGTTCGTAGTCGAACAGCGTCTCTCCGCCGGCGATGATGAGCTGGGCTCCGGGCAGCCGCTTCCGCACCGACAGGAACGCCTTGAGCAGGCCGATCGAGTTCTTGCGCGGCTCGACGCCGCCCACGGTCACGAAGAGCGGCGATCCGGTGGCGTCGAGGCGCGCGCGCAGCGCCGCGTCCCGCTCGTCGGGCGTGGCCGTGTAGCGGCGCAGGCTCACGCCGTTCGGGACGATCGCCGCGTCGACGCCGTGCTCGGCCCGGAGCGCCTCCCTCCACGCCTCGCTGACCACGAGGCACGCGTCGGCCTCGCGCACGGAGCGGTCCTGGCAGGCGCGCAGGTACGGGCTGTCGTAGTCGTCGAGGTGGTGCACCGTCCGGAGGAAGTGGGGGACGCGCCCCTCGGCGCGCAGCGCCGCGAGCGCGTTCGCGCTGATGCAATCCTGGGAGTGCCAGACGTCGTGCCGCGCCCCGAGGCGGCGCAGCCCGTCCTCGAACTCCGCGATGCGCTGCTTCACGACCGCGTCGATCCCCGCCGGCGGGGGCGCGGCGGGCACGAGGACCGAGGGGCAGCGCGGCGCGCGGTAGAAGCCGCCCTGGTCCTTGTTCAGCGCGTAGATGCAGACCGAGACGCCGAGGTCGTGGAGCGCCTCCGCGAGCTCGACCGTGTGCACGACGCCGCCGCGCGGCTTGGTCGAGTAGGTGAGGAGCGCGACCGAGAGCGGCGCGCCCGAGGCAGCGCGGGCGCTCATCGCGCGCCCTCGCGCGCGAGCCCGGTGAGCGGCTCCGCGGAGAGGTCCCAGAGCGTCTGCCGCTCGCCGGCGGCCTGGAGGGTGAGCCGCCGCGAGCCGTCGACGGCGCCGACCGCCGCGCTCGCGATGCCCCGCCGCGCGAACGCCGAGAGCACCTCGCCGGCGACCCCGGGGCGCACGCTGAGCAGGAAGCCGTAGCTCGGGAACGCGAGCAGCCAGCGCGCGAGCGGGACGTCGCGCGGCCGCGGGACGGCCTCCAGATCGAGCACCGCGCCGGCGCCGGACGTCTCCAGGAGCATGAGCAGCGTCCCCGCGACGCCGCCCATGCTGATGTCCTTGCCCGCGTCGCACAGGCCCGCCTCGGCGAGGGCGGGCAGGACCTCGAGGTCGCCGCGGAGCCGCGCCGGATCCGCGCCCGTCGAGGCGTTCCAGAACGGGTGCTCCGCGTGCATCTCGCCGCGCAGATCGATCGCCGCGACGAGCACGTCGCCGGGGCGCGCCGCGAAGCTCGTGATGAGCCGCCGCGCCCGGCCCGCGATGGCCACGGCGAGGGCGTTGTACGGGCTGCGCGCGCTCGTATGCCCTCCAACGATCGGCACGCCATAGGCGCGCGACGCGGCGACCATGCCCTCCCAGACCGGCTCCAGCGCGCCGGCCGAGGTCCCCCAGACGACGTCGACCACGGCGATGGGGCGGCCGCCCATCGCGTAGACGTCGCTGACGTTGACCATCACGGCGCTGTAGCCGGCGAACCGCGGGTCCCCTTCGAGGAACGCGGGCCAGATCCCCTCGGCGGCGAGGAGCAGGTAGCCGTCTCCGTCGGGGATGGCCGCGCAGTCGTCGCCGAGCGCCGCGGGTCGCTCGACGGAGCCGGCCGCGCCCGCCGCGTCGCCCGCGCTGGCCGCGAGCGCCGCGCCGGCCGCGCCCGGCGCGCCGGACAGGTACCGCGCCGGGATCTGCACGTCCCGCTTCGCGAGGACGCCGATCGCGCCGCGCAGCTCGGCCGCGACGCCGCCGAGCATCAGCGGAACCTCTGCCCGGGCGGCGGGCGGGGCTCGTCGCTCGGCGGGTAGCTGTCGAGGTCGGCCTCCATCAGGTGGTGCGGCCGCTCGCGGTGCGATCGCTCCTCGAGGGAGCGCCAGTGGATGCCCTCGAAGAACGGGACGTTGGCCGCCTGGACGAGCGCGAGGAACCGGTGGCACCCCCAGCCGTGGGCGGTGGTGACCGCCTTGTGGACGAGGCCGCGGCCGACGACGCCCTGCTTGCGGTGGGCGCGCTCGACGCCGAGCCGGCCGCCGTACCAGAGGCCGGGCTCCGCCTCGTAGATGCGCACGGTGCCGACGAGCCGCGGGCCCCCGGGCGCCCCGTGCTCCAGGGCGGCGATGGGGAACGCGGAGGCGTCCCAGTCGTCCTCGTCGGTGGTCTTAAACAGCCCTTGCTCGTCGCAGAAGATGGCCCGGCGCAAGCGGAGGTACTCGAGGTACGTGTCCCTGCTCTGCACAAGCTCGAAGCTGTAACGTGGCGTCATCGGAGCTCTCCGAGGTTGATGTCCATGCCGCGCCGGATCCCGACCGCACCGCGGCCCGGCCTTCTGCCTCGAAGCCCGAGAGCCCCGAGCAGGCGCCGCAGCGGGCGCAGCCCGCCTTCACGTCGGTCGAGCGCAGCCCCGCCCGCGCGAGCAGCGGGCCGATGTGCTCGTAGAGCGCCCGCATGAAGTCCCCCGAGGGCGGCGCGCGATCGGCCCCGGGCGTCCCGGGGATGGGCACGAGCGGGACGAGGAACGGATAGACCCCCAGCGCGATGAGCCGCTCGCTCGCGTCGAGCAGCGACGCCAGGGAGTCGCCGAGCCCCGCGATGAGGTACGTGGACACCTGGCCGCGCCCGAACACGCGCACGGCCGCCTCGAACGCCTCGAAGTAGCGGGCCACGCTCACCTCGGCCTTGCCCGGCATCGCGGCCGCGCGCACCTCGTCCTCGACCGCCTCGAGGTGCATGCCCAGGCTGTCGACGCCGGCGGCGCGCATCCGCTCGAACCAGGCGAAATCGTCGGGCGGCTCGCACTGCGCCTGCACCGGCAGATCGACGCGCGCCTTGATGCCGCGCGCGCAGTCGGCGAGGTGCGCCGCGCCGCGATCCGCCGACCGCGGCGTGCCCGTGGTCAGCGTCACGTGCCGCACCCCGTCGAGCCGCGCCGCCGCCTCGGCGACCTCGCCGAGCTGCTCCGGCGTCTTCTTCGCGGTGGTGCGCCCCGCCGCGAGCGACTGCCCGATCGCGCAGAACGTGCAGGCCTTCTCGCGCTCCGTGTACCGGATGCACGTCTGGAGCACCGTCGAGGCGAGGACGTCCGCCCCGTGCAGCAGCGCGATCTTGGGGTAGGGGATGCCGTCCTTCGTCGAGAGGGCGTAGAAGCGCGGCGTCTTCACGAGGGCGATGGGCGCGAGCTCCTGGCCGTCCCGCTCCACGGTCCCCGCGCCGTCGCGCCCGAGCCGCGCGACGAACGGCGACGCCGCCGCCTGGTCGGTGTGGATCGGGATCATCACCGTGGCCCCGCGCAGCGTCGCCGCGACGTGCTGGGTCGGCCCCGCGCCGCCGCGCCGCGAGGTCCACGCCGCGCGGCGGCCGTCGCCCTCGCCGGAGGCCTCGCCGGAGGCGGGCTCCGGCGGGGGCGCGGCGCCCGCTTCAGGGGCGCCCTCGGGGGCTTCAGCCAGCCTCAGGCCGAACGACTGGAGCTCGGTGATCAGCGTCTGGGTATCCATGGTCCACCGCCGCAGGGGCAAGGGAGGAGGCCTTGGGGCTGCCCGCGCCGAGCGTTATCGAGCGCTCCGCCGTATCCATCCAAAGCCGCAGCAAGTCGGGCCGGGCGTAGTGCCCCGCCGCATCCATCATCCGCTTTCGCTTCGTGATCAGGGCGAAATCGAGCTCAGCGACGGCCATCCCCTCGCCGTCGGTCACGGGCGGGCACGCGTGCACGCCCTCGGGCGTCACGATCGCCGTCATGCACCCGCCGCGCAGCACGCCCTGGATCTGCTCGTTCGGAGCGACCTCCCGGACCTGCTCCGGCGTCAGGAAGGCCGTGGCGTTCACCACGAAGCAGCCCGACTCCAGCGCGTGGTGCCGGATCGTCACCTCCATCTGCTCGGCGAAGATGGGCCCGACCAGGGAGCCGGGGAACTGGCTGCAATGGATCTGCTCGTGCTGCGCGATGAGCGCGAACCGCGCGAGCGGGTTGTAGTGCTCCCAGCAGGCGAGCGCCCCGAGCCTCCCGGCCGCGGTGTCCACGGTCCTGAGCCCCGAGCCGTCGCCCTGCCCCCAGATCATGCGCTCATGATAGGTCGGCGTGATCTTGCGCCGGTGGAGCACCAGGGAGCCGTCGCTGTCGAAGACGAGCTGCGCGTTGTAGAGCGTCCCGTGATCGCGCTCGTTCACGCCGAGCACCACGACCACCCCGTGCGCGCGCGCGGCGGCCGCCACGGCTCGCGTCACCGGGCCGGGGACGGTGACCGCCTCGTCGTAAAGGCGCATGTGCTCCTTCCCCATGGCGGGCGGCGGGAGCACGAAGGAGAAGTACGGGTAATACGGGACGAACGCCTCGGGGAAGACGCACAGCTCGGCGCCTTCCTTCGCGGCCCTGGCGATCGCGGCGACGACTCGCTCGGTCGTCCCGTCCCGGCTGCCGAGGACGGGACTGGCCTGCACCGCAGCCGCCCGGACTTTGCGGTTGAACTCCATGGACCGCGCTCGGATCAGAGCGTCCAGGAGTGGACCATGAACGCGTTGTCCCGGCGGTGGATCAGCTGGATGTCGAGCACGTCGAGCGGGCTGATGGGCTTGATGCCCGGGATCAGCGCGTGCTCGCCGTGGCCGTAGAGCGCCTGCAGCGCGAACCGGCAGGCGTACACCTTGCCGCCCTCCTCCATGAACCGGCCGATCTGCTGGTTCACCGCGAGGTGCCCGGAGAACGCCTCGCTGCCGAGCTTGGGGAAGCCGCGCTGGAGCCCCAGGGTGACGCCCGGCCCATAGAGCAGGATGGATGTCTCAAACCCCTTACGTTGCAGGCGGATCGCCGTCAGCACGTTGACGAGGCCGATCGACCCTTCGAAGGCCACCGTGTGAAAGGTAACCAGCGCCTTCTCTCCCGGCTTCGCCTTGACGTCTTCGAAGACCTTCTCCTCGTAATCGACCAGGAAGTCACCAGCGTTGTAAGCGGGATACGTCGGCTTGGGCATTGGTTACCTCTCTCCTAGAATGAGTTAGTTGAGAACATAGTGGTTCTCTGAACGCAAGGGAAATGCTGGAGCACTCTCTCTTTTGAGCGGGTGTCAATCGCAGAGGGGCACGGAGGGGGTGTGACTTTGGATCTGGCGTCGGCGATGCGCGCCTCGCAGCGCCGCGGTCGGCCGTTTGCCTCGGCTGTCTCGGCCGTTTCGACGATTTCGACTGGTTCGACCGGTTCTGTTTCGCCGGTTCGTCTCAACGATTTCGACGAGGTTTCGCGCGCTTGTCCGCGAGAGCGAGCGTGGCTGGGGAGGTGCTGTGCGCTCGTGCGTTCGAGCGGCAAAGCCTGCAGGGAATCGAGCCCTCGGGCGGGCTGCTACCGCTGCTTCTTTCGCACCTTGGCGCTCTTGCCGCCCTTGGTGCGCTTGCTGGTCTTAATGCCCTTCAGGGGCTTGGTGCTCTTGCTGATCTTGACACGACGGGGGGGCCGTGCGTCCGCCGCGTCGCGCCGCTGCCGGCGCGGCTTCGGCTCGTCCGCCGCCGGCTCGCCGGCGAGGCGCCGGCCATAGACGGCGCGCCGGAGGATGGCCACGTCCTCGATCTGCACGAGCATCGCGTCGCCGATCGCGATCCGGTCCCCCGAGCGGCGGCCGATGACGCGCAGCCCCTCGTCGTCGATCTCGTACTGATCTGGGCCGAGCGACTCCATGCGGACGAGCACGTCGACGAAGGGATCCTCGATGTTGACGTAAACGCCCCCTCCCACGATGCCCGTGACGGTGCCCTCGAAGGTGTCGCCGAGCCGGGAGCGCATGAGGAGCGCGCGGTGCAGGTCGACCACCTCGCGCTCCACCTCCATCGCCTTTCGCTCGCGCTCCGACGCCGTGATGGCCGCCTCGCGCAGCCGCTCGGTGGCCGCCTCGCTCCTGTCGACGCGCTCGCCGCGCAGCACCGCGCGGATGGCCCGGTGCGCCGTGATGTCCGGGTACCGCCGGATGGGCGAGGTGAAGTGCAGGTACGCGCTCGAGGCGAGCCCGAAGTGGCCCACGTTCGCGATGTCGTACACCGCCTGCTTCATCGCGCGGAGCAGCAGCATGTGCAGCACCTGCTTCTGCGGGTGCGCGTCGAGCTTCTTCAGGAACACCGACAGCCGCTTGGGGTCGGCCGCGTCCTCCGGGTCGAACGCGAGCCCGAGCTCGCCGCACATCGTCGCGAAGCGCTCGAGCTTCGCCTGGTCCGGGGGCGCGTGGTACCGGAAGACCGTGGGGATGCCCTGGTCGACGACGAACTGCGCGCACGTCTCGTTCGCGAGGAGCATCATCTCCTCGATGAGCTGGTAGGCCTTCGCCACGCCGGGGTCGTGGCTGCGCTTCTGCACGTCGACGGGCGCGCCCGTCTTCGGGTCGAGCACCACCTTCGCCTCGGGCAGGTCGAGGTCGAGCGCGCCCCGCCGCATCCGCCTGCCGCGGAGCAGCCGGGCGAGGTCCCACATCACCTGAAGGTCGTTCCTGAGCGCCTCGGCCTCGGGGCTGCGCGGTGGCTCGGGGGTGAAGCCGAGCGCGCGCGCCACGCCGGGGTAGGTGAGCTTCGCGATCGAGCGGATGTACCCCTCGATGACGCGGGCCCGCCGCACCGTCGCCGTCGCGTCGAGCTCGACCTCGACGCACAGGCACAGGCGGATCACGCCCGGCAGCAGCGAGCACAGGTTCGACGACAGCGCCCGCGGCAGCATCGGGATCGCGCGATCGGGCAGGTAGACCGAGTTGCCCCGCGCGAGCGCCGCCTGGTCGAGCGCGGTGCCCGGCCGCACGTAGTGCGAGACGTCGGCGATCGCGATCCAGGCGCGGTACGAGCCGTCCTCCTCGCGGATCACCCACACCGCGTCGTCGTGGTCGCGCGCGTCCTCGGGGTCGATCGTCGGCATGGGCAGGTGGGTGAGGTCCGTGCGCCCCTCGAGCGCCTCGGCCGGCACCTCGCCCCCGAACGCCTCGGCCTCGGCGATCGCCTCGGGCGCGTGCTCCTCCTCGATCCCCTCGCGCACCAGGATCTTGGCGACCTCCACGTTCGGGTCGCCGGGCGTCCCCAGCACGGCCTCGAGCACGCCCTCCGGGTTCTCCTCGGCCAGGTCCGGGAAGCGGGCGATCGACACGACCGCCGCGGCGCCGTCCTCCGCGTCGGGCGGAACGAGCGGCCCGCCCGGCTCGCGCGGCACGATCACGATGGGCCCGCGGACGCGCCCGTCGTCCGGCTCGAGCCACGCGCTCCTGCCACGCCGCCGCAGCACGCCCGCCACGCGCGCGTGGCGCCGCTTGACGACCCGGACGATCTCCCCCTCCACGCCGCGCCGCGAGCGGGTCGAGACGCGCACGACGACGGTGTCGCCGTGGAGCGCGCCGCCCATCGCCTCGGGCGAGATGTAGACGTCCTCGGCCGCCCCTCCGAGCGCCACGAAGCCGAAGCCGCGCGGGTGCACCGTCAGCGTCCCCTCGCGCTCGGCGCCGCGCGCCTCGACCTGCTTCTGGCTCGTGCGGAAGCGCTGCCCGGGGAGCGCCACGATGCTGCCCTCCAGCGACAGCTCCTCGAGCAGCCGCTGCAGCTTCGCGTAGCGGCTCGGCTCGACCCCGAGGCGCTCGGCGATCTCGTTCGCGTGCAGGGCGCGCTTGAACGAGGACAGCAGGTCGACCACGGCCTCCCGGCGGCGCGCGCCGGAGCCGGTCGTCGGGGGATCTCCGCGAGATGAAGAACGCATGAAACTCGACTAGCACGAGTCTCCTCGCGCTGGCTGTCTCCGCCCGGGTCCGGTATGCCTCGAACCCACCCCTCCTCCACCTGCAACGCACCCGCAACGACCGATGCTGCTGAACTCGATCGCCCTGCTCCTCGCGCTGGTGCTCCTCGTCGCCCTCGCCGGCAGGGGCAACGTCTTCGCGGTGCGTCCGGCCGGCGACCGGCGTGAAGGACGTGAAGGACGCGACGGACGGCCTGGGCGCGCGGAGGCGCCTCAGGCGAGCCCCGAGGCGCCCGCGTCGCTGTCCTCGAGCGACGAGCGGCAGGCTGGGCGCGCCCGGTTCCTCGTCACGCTCTTCCGGCTCGCGCTCTTCGTCGCCATCGCGGCGAGCGCGGCGCTCGTCGTCGAGTACCAGAACGCGGGCGATCCCGCGTTCTGCGGCGTCACGTCGGGGTGCTTCGCCGTCAGGATCTCGCCGTACAGCCGCTTCCTCGGCGTCCCGCTGCCGAACCTCGGCCTCACCGCCTTCACGACGCTCCTCACCGCCTCGCTGCTCGCGCGGGCGCGCTGGCACCACGCCGCGATCGCGGCCGCCTCGGCCGTCGGCGGCCTCGCCGCCGCGGTGCTCCTCGGGCTCCAGAGCTTCGTGATCGGCGCGTTCTGCGCGTGGTGCATCGCGGTCGATCTCGCGGCCTTCGCCGCGGCGATCACGTCTGCCCTCGTCGCGCGGCAGGCGCGGCGCATGCCGGCCAGGGCGTTCGAGCGCGCTGCCCAGGGCGGGCCGCTGGGCGTCACGGTGTGGGGCGCGGCCGCCGCGGCCGCGATCGGCTTGCCGTTCCTCTGGGGCAGCCACCCGGTCATTCCGCCGCTCCCGCCGGAGCTCGCGGCGCTGCAGGAGCCGGGCAAGATCACGATCGTGGCCTTCACCGACTTCGAGTGTCCCTTCTGTCGCAGGCTGCACCCCGAGCTGAGCAAGATCGAGGAACCCTACGGCGACAGGGTGCGCCACGTGCGCAAGATGGTGCCGCTCCCGATCCACCCCGGCGCGCTCCCCGCCGCGAAGGCCTACGTCTGCACGCCCGAGGACAAGCGCGAGCAGGCCGCGGCGCTGCTCTACAGCGCGTCGCCCAGCAAGCTCACGGACGAGCGCGTCGCGTCCGTCCTCTCGCCGCTCGGCCTCTCCGCCGCGGAGCTCGCGGCTTGCCTCGCCGCGCCCGAGACCCAGGCCGCCATCGACGCGGACGTCGCGCTGTATGGGCGGATGGAGGCGCGCGGGCTCCCGACGACCTACGTCGGCCGGCGGCTCGTTGTGGCGTACAACCCCGAGCGGATCCGCGATGCGCTGCGCCGTGAGGCCGCCGGGGACGACATGAGCTTGCCGCTCCCGTGGCTCTTCGTCGCCCTCTTCGGCGCGGCCGCTGTCGCCGTGCTCGTGGGCGGAAGGGATCGCTCGCGCGGCGCGGCGGGCGAAGGCGGCGCCGCGCCCTCCTCGTCCTCGCCAGAGCGATCGTGAGCGACGTCGCGCCCTGCGCTGCCTTTCGCGGCTGGTCGCCGGGTGACAGAATAGCTCATGAGTGATCATCCCGAGCTAGCCGGCAAGCTCCCCCTGGAGTTCTTCCGGCAACTACCCAAGACCGATCTGCACGTCCATCTCGACGGCTCGCTGCGCCTCGAGACGATCATCGAGCTCGCCCGCACCCACCACGTCGAGCTCCCCACGTACGAGCCGGCGGAGCTGCGCAGGGTGATGAACCTGGGCCAGAACTGCGGCTCGCTCGTCGAGTACCTCAAGGCGTTCGACATCACGCTGCGCGTCCTGCAGACCGAGGAGGCCCTCCACCGCGTCGCCTACGAGCTCGCGGAGGACGCCGCGCGCGAGAACGTGCGCTACATGGAGGTCCGCTACTCGCCGATGCTGCACACCCGCCTCGGCCTGCGGCTCACGAGCGTGGTCGAGGCGGTGCTCTCCGGGCTCAGGACGGCGCGCGACGCGCTGGGCATCGAGAGCAACGTCATCGTCTGCGGCATCCGCAACATCTCGCCGGAGTCGTCGCTGGAGATGGCGGAGCTCGCGGTGGCGTACAAGGGCCGCGGCGTCGTCGGGTTCGACCTGGCCGGCGCCGAGTACGACCACCCGGCGAAGCACCACAAGGCCGCGTTCCAGCTCGTGCGGCAGAACAACATCAACTGCACCATCCACGCCGGCGAGGCGTACGGCCCCGAGTCGATCGCGCAGGCGCTCCACGTCTGCGGCGCGCACCGGATCGGCCACGGCTGCCGCCTGCGCGAGGACGGCGACCTGCTCCACTACATCAACGATCACCGCATCCCGCTCGAGTGCTGCCCGTCGTCGAACGTGCAGACCGGCGCCGTGCGCGACCTCGCCTCGCACCCGCTCAAGCTCTACCAGAGCCTCGGCCTGCGCGTGACCGTCAACACCGACAACCGGCTCGTCACCGACACGACGGTGTCCCACGAGCTCTGGCACTGCCACACGAAGATGGGGTTCGGGCTGAAGGAGATCAAGGCGACCATCGTGGCCGGCTTCAAGAGCGCCTTCCTGCCGTTCCACATCAAGCAGGCCTATCTCCGCCGCGTCACCGAGGATCTCGAGCGCTTCTCAGCGGACGGCTCGATCCGCCCCGCCGTGACGGCCGTGGCTCCAGGCATGGCCGCTGGCCACGACGGGATCGAGATCGCCTCGAGGGACGGGAAGGACGGCAGGCAGGGGCCCCCGGCCTCCGTCGAGAAGGCCGCCAACTGACGCGCTGCCCGCCGACGCGCCGCGCGCCGCGGATCGAAGCGCCGATCGCGCGGCGCAGGGCGGCGGCCGCGCCCTGGCGTCGGGCTCAGCCGCCCTTCCACTCGGTCCGCTGCACCACGGGCAGCTGCAGCGCGCGCTCGCGGTCGAGATCGAGCGAGCCGAGGTGGATCGCGATGGGCGACTGCACCCACTTGAAGATCGATCTCGAGAACAGCGTCGCGAACTTCTCGGCCCAGGCCCGCAGCGCGGCGGGGTCCTTGTCGGGGAACAGGCTCGGGAGCGCCGCCGCGACCTCGTCGGCGGCGAGCTTCTCGGCGCCGTAGAGGTGGAGGCACGCGTCGAGGACCTCGAACGGCATGAGCTCGGCCTCGCCCGACTGGTTCTCGGCGAGCTCCGGCCCGGCGGTGGTGGCGAGCGTCTGCTGGATGCCCTGGAAGCGGAAGCGCTGCGAGAGGCGCTCGAGCAGCGCGATGACCACCGTCTTCGGCAGGTTGGCGATGACGCTGAACGCTCCTTCGAGGTCGCCGCCCACCGTGGTGTAGCCGAGCGCCTTCTCGCTCATGTTCCCCGTCTGCAGGAACAGCGCGCCGCTCGTGTTCGCCCAGTTCCACATGCGCCCGCCGCGGATGCGCGCCTGCACGTTCTGCTTCGTGAGCTCGGTGAGCTGCCCGCCCTCGCCGACCATCGCCTGGGCGGCCTCGAGCTCCCGGGGGAACGCGTCCTCGATCGGGATGACCGCGAACGACACCCCGAGATCGTCGGCGATCTGCGCGGCGGCGCGGTGCGTGGCGTCGCTGGAGTAGCGGGAGGGCATGAAGAACGCGTGCAGCGACGCCCCCATCCGCTCGCGCAGGGCCGCGCCCTCGAGGCCCGGGTGGATGAGCTGCACCGCGCGCCAGGCGACGAGCAGCGTGAGGAGCGAGTCGCGGCCGCCCGAGAGCGCGAGGCCGATGCTCTTGAAGGCGCCGATCTTGCGGTAGTAGTCGGCGACGCCGAGCGCGAGCGCCTCGTAGAAATCGTCGAGCAGCTCGTCGCGCGCGGAGATCGCGGGCAGCGCCGCCGAGGGCAGGAACGGCGTCGTGCCGGCCGGCGGGGCGGGGTAGGCGAGGCGCGCGCGGCCCGCGGTCTCCCCGTCGATCCGGAGGACCTGCACCATGCGCGCGGAGGCGCGGCGGAACTCCTCGAGATCGCTGCGCCAGGTGCTCGCCTCGCGGCGGCAGCGGGTGGTCCGGTCGAGGTCGACGACGGCCGCGGAGAACCCCTCGCGGAACCGCGGCGCCTCCAGCATCGGCCGGCCGTTCTGGTTGATGAACCCGCCGCCGTCGAAGACGAGCCCGTCGTTGCCGCCGACCAGGTTCGCGTAGGCGATCGTGCACTGGTTGTCCGAGGCGCGGGTCGCGATCATCTCGCGCCGGGTGCCCGTCACCCCGGCGCGGAACGGCGACGCCGAGATGTTGCAGACGATCTCGGCGCCGGCGTAGCAGCGGCGCCGCATCGGGCCGTCGGGCGACCAGATGTCCTCGCACACCTCGACGGCGATCGTCCCGAAATCGAAGGCGTAGACGCGATCGCCGCAGAGCACGCCGTCGGCGTCGAGCTCCATGAGCGGCATGCCGCGCGAGAACGTCCGCGCCTCGTAGAAGATGTTGTAGGTCGGCAGCTTCTCCTTGGGGGAGAAGGCGAGCACCCGGCCGGCGTGGACGATGGCGCCGGCGTTGAAGAGGTCGCCTCCAACGCCGACGGTCACGCCGATGACGAACACGGTGCGGAGCTGCGCGGTCTCCTCGGCGAACCGGCGGAGCTCGCGCTGCTGGCTCGCGACGAACGCCGGCCACTGCACGAGGTCCTCGGCCGCGTAGCCGCCGATCACCTGCTCCGGGAAGACCGCCAGGGTGACGTCGTCGCGCGCCATCGCGCGGGCGAGCGAGAGGCACCGGTCGGTGTTCGAGCGGACGGCGCCGACGGTCGCGTTGACGTTGGCGATTCCGATCTTGACGAGTCGCATCGGGCGGCAGCCTACCGCGGCAGCACGGCGCTGAGCAGGCCGAAGAGCTTGTCGAGCTCCCCGGGCGTCACGCGCCGGTTCGACTTCACGCGGTCCCCCTCGGCGAAGAAGACGATCGGGTCGACGACGCGGACCGTCACGATGGCGATGCGGAACGAGGTCGCGCGCTCGATCTCCTCGTTGAGGAAGGCCGCGTCGCGGGCGGCGAGCTCGGGGCTCTCGCTCGCGCCGTCGAGCGCGACCGTGGCGCCGCCGTCCTTGGTCAGCGTCACGGTGGCCTCGAGCGATCTCAGGGTGGGCGGCACCCGGGGCGCCTCCCGCGGTCCCTTCAGCGTCCGCGCCGGGTCGATCGCCGCGGCGATCGCGGCCTCGTCGCCTGTCGGATCGGGGAAGCCGCCCGTGCCCAGGAAGCGCCGCGCCTCGCGCGCCCGCGCGACCGGCAAGACCACGAGGAAGTCGGGCTCCACGGTCGCCACGACGCGCGTGTGCCCCTTGATGGTCACGCGCACCGCCGGCACGCCGAGCCCGCTCTCCCGGGTCCCTGGCGGCTGGCTGCGCGAGAGGAGCGCGTCGAGGCCGGACGCCAGCCTGTCCGGCGGCACGCTGTGCTGGACGACGACCACCGCCTCGTGGGCCGCGTCCGCGCGCGGCGCGGTGACGAAGGCGCGCTCGACGTCCCGCTCCGGATCGAGCCCCGTGCCGGTGAGCACGGGGCCCCACAGATCGAGCCCCGCGAGCCGCGCCATGATGGGGTGTCCCCGGGTCCTGTCTCCGTAGACGAGCACCGAGACCTTCCCCCCGGCGATCGACTGCGCGATCGCGGCCGCGTTGCGCGGCTTCGGCGGCGGCGCCGCCTCCGCGCTGACCGGCGCTCCGGACGACGCGGAGCCGCACGAGGCGGCGAGGAGGGCGAGGCCGATGGCGGCGAGCCGCAGCAGCGAGCGGCGCAGCGGCGAGACGCGCATCGCGGCGGGGAGCCCTTGGCGAACGGACGGCATCACCCGGGCGACGTTACCGGCACCTACCCGATCCTGCCAGCGGGGCAAACCTCCACGGCGCCCGGGCGCGCGTCGGCGCCCGTCGACCGACCGACCGTCGACCGACCGACCGCGCGCTCGTCGCTCGCCGCTCGCCGCTCGCCGCTCGCCGACGCGACGACGCGCTGCGCGGCGACGATGCGAGAAGGTGCGCGGGCTCGCGGTCCTGCGCGCGCACCTCGCTGCGGCGAGGCCATCCCTCTTCCTCGGCTCGGGACCTGGAGTAGGATGCCGCTCCCGCGGTCCACGCAGAGCTCGTGCGCGCCGCAAGGCTCCGTGTCCCGCGACGCCGCGGACGCGGAGCCCGACCCATGTTGAAGAGGAGTGTCATCCCATGGCGGTCCGCCCATCCGACCTGCACGCGATCCCGCTGTTCGAGAGAATCACGGAGGATCACCTCGATGACCTGATGAAGGCGTTCCAGCGCCAGGAGGTCCCGTCCGGCCACGTGCTCTTCGAGGCCCGGAGCGCCCCGGCGCACCTGTTCCTCCTGGTCCGGGGCGAGGTCGCGCTGCTCGACGCGGGCGAGACGCGCTTCCGCCTGAGCCCCATCTCGCCCATCGGCGAGCTCGGCGCGCTGACCGGCTTCCGGCGGACGACGACGGCGGTGACGACGCAGCCTTCGGAGATCTGGCGCATCGGCGTCGCCGAGCTCCAGGACTTCTTCGAGGACCACGGGGACGTCGCGTACCCCTTCTACAACAACCTGCTCAACGTCGTGGCCGGCAAGATCCGGCGCGACGCGCGCCGCCTCGAGGAGACCCGCGCGAACCTGATCCGCACGCAGAAGGCGATGAAGCGGCTCCTCGATCTCGTGCTCGACAGCGAGGAGACGCCGCTGAGCAAGGTCATCTGCGCGACCCTCGAGGAGCTCATCGAGAAGAACCGGCGCTCCCACTACATGGTCGAGCCGGCTCACACGCTGAAGAGCTCGGTCCGTCTGGACAGCGGCGCCCTCGTCCCCGTCGTCGAGCTCTCGGACGGCTGGCTGCGCCTCGCCGGTCTGCGCGACGTCGCGAAGGGCGCGCACTGGAGCGGCGTGCTCGTCCTGCCCGCGCGCGAGATCCCGGTGAGCGGGGCCATCGACGCGGTCGACGATCACGGCGCGCTGGTGAAGCTCGATCTCCTGATCGACGAGTACGCCTCTGCGCTCCAGGACTACCTGACGCGCCTCCAGATGCTGGATTTCGTGGTGTGACCTCTCGCCGCGCCGCGATCGCAGGCCGCGCCTCGATGCGTGGCGGCGGCGCGGCGGCGCTGCTCCTGGCTCCGCCGCGCCTCCTGCCCGCGCGACCGCTCTCGGGCTCGCAAGCTCGCAGCCTCTCAGGCTCTCAAACCGTTGCCAGGATCGTGCCCGGTGATCTACGGTTCCAGGAGCTCGCTGACATCGCAGCGCTGAGCCGAAGTGGCGGAATGGCAAACGCGGCGGATTCAAAATCCGCTGTCCGCAAGGGCTTGTGGGTTCGAGTCCCACCTTCGGTACCGAGAGCGCCCCTCACGATCGTTCGTCGCCAGGCAGCCGAGGGCGGGTGGTTCGCTCTGGCGGGCGGCCGTCTTGGTCACAAGGCGGCGCCGTAGGGGCTGACCGTTCGTGACGCTGGGCGAGCCTGGACGGCGCGCTCTGCCGGCGCACAGCGCTGTCAGGCTGCTACGCTCGGCGCGCATGTCGCGTCGGAGCGGAGGTGGGATCGAACGGCTGGGTGCGCTGATCCAGCGCGGGTCCTCGCTCTCGGCGCCGGCGGAGGTCGACACCTCGCCGATGCCGTTCCGCGAGTGGGAAGCGGCCGTGGGGTCCCGGATCGCCGCGCGTGCGCGGCCGCTCAAGCTGGAGCGCGGCGTGCTCCACGTCCGCGCGGCGAGCTCGATGTGGGCGCAGGAGCTCTCGCTGCTCGGCGACGCCATCACCGCGCAGCTCCGGTCGCGCGGCCTCCCGGTGCAGTCCCTCCGGTTCCGCGTGGGCAAGGTGGAGCCGGTCGCGCGGCCGCCGTGGCGCGAGGAGGTCCGCCCGACCCCGAAGGAGGCGCCGCTCCCGGTCGAGGTGCGTCGAGAGCTCGGGAAGGTCGCCGATACCGAGCTGCGCGAGGCGATCGCGAAGGCCGCCGCGAGGAACCTCGGCTGGCAGGAAGCCGAGGCGAGCGCGCGTCCCCGCAACGCACCGCCGCCGCTCCAGCCCTCCGCGGCGCCGGCCCCACGTGTGTCGCCGCCGTTCCAGCCCTCCGCGGCGCCGGCCCCACGTGTGTCGCCGCCGCCTGCCCCACACGGGGCCGCTCGCGCGGCGCAGCCGCCGGCCTCGCGCGTGTCGCGCGTGCCGCCAGAGGCCGCCGCTCCCGCGACGCCCGGCGGCGATGCGGAGGCTACTTCGCCGCGACGAGGCGCTCGAGACCCTCGATCCGCTGCATCAAGAACCGCTCGGTCGGACCGAACGACGGAGCCATCCGGCGGAGGTCGTCGAGGTAGATCCTGAGCGGCTGGATATCGAGCGTCTTGACGCGCCGGACGACGGTGTAGAGCTCGTCGACGACGGGGCCGGGCAGCGGGCGGCGCGCGATCGTGAAGAGCTCGAACGCGTAGTTGACCCACGTCCCCTTGGTCGTGGCGCCGGCGAGGCGAGCCGCGTAGCGCGCGGCGAGCTCCGCGGCCGGCATCTCCAGCGGCACGTTCGTCCGCGCGCGGCTCAGGATGTCGATCAGCACCGTCTGCAGGATGCGCTCTGCCTCCTCGCTGCGGCCCATCGCCAGCGCCTTGTCGGCGAGGCTCGCGAGCAGGCGCAGCGACTGGAAGCCCTTGGATCCGCCGTCTCCCGTCGGGCTCGTGAGCTCCGTCGGGTCGTCCGACATCTTGCGCATCTCGGTCAGCGCCATCGCGCCGAGCGTCGCCGTCGCGCGGCGGAACTCGACCCCGTAGGCGTCGTGGGGGCGCGACTCCTCCCCGCCGTAGAGCAGCATCTCCTGGCTGCCGATGATGATGCGGTCGCCGTCGGTCAGCTCGCGCTGGCCGGAGATGCGCGTGCCGTTGACGTACACGCCGTTCCTGCTCTCGAGATCGTGCAAGGCCACGCCGTCGTTGCGCACCTGCAGCGTCGCGTGGCGCCGCGACACCAGCGGGTCATCGAGCGAGAGCTGGCAGTCGCCGCTCCGGCCAATCACGAAGGGCCCTTCGGGGAGCTCGAAATCGTGCGCCAAGTACCGGAGGCGGAAAGGCATGGTCTATTTCAGTGCGCCGAGGCGCTCGAGCCCTTCAATGCGCTGGAGGATGAACCGCTCCGCCGGCGTACGCTCGCCTGCGCGCTCGCGGAGCCGCTTCGCATAGCCACGGAGAATGGACATGTCGACGGCCTTCACCTTGCGCAGGACACTATACAGCTCATCGACGAGGTAGGCGGGGAGGAGGAGCTCGAGCCGGGTATTCAGCTCGAAAATATAGTTGATCCACGAGCCCCGACCCGTCGCCGCGGCGAGGCGGGCCGCATACATGCTTGCCTTCTCGACCAGCTCGGGCTGCACGGCGCCGACGCCCCCGTCCCGCGCCTTCGTGAGGATGTCGCTGAGCGAGCGCTGGAGGATGCGCTCGGCCTCGTCGACGCGCCCCAGGGCGAGCGCCTTGTCGGCGACGCTGCCGATGAGGCTGAGCGCGTGCACGCGCTTGTCCGGGTGCTGGGGGACGAGCCCGGGGAGCGACCTCCGGGAGGCGATGGCCGTCGCGCCGTCGTCCTCGCCTGCGGGCATCTCGCTCATGTCGACCGTGCGCGCGTTCTGCTGCCTCGTCCAGAGCGGCGCGCTCCGCGGCGAGTGCGCCGAGCTCGGCTCGATGGCCCCGAGCAGGAACATCTCCTGCCCCCCGATCGCGATCTTGTCGCCGTCCGACAGGATCTGGCGCCCCGCGATCCGAGCCCCGTTGATGAGCACGCCATTGCGGCTGCCGAGATCCTCGATCGCGACGCCGCCCTCACCGACGGTCAGCAGCGCGTGCCTGCGCGACACCAGCGGGTCGTCCAGCGACAGCTGGCAGTCCGCGCTCCGTCCGATGAAGAACTCGCCGAGCGGCACCTCGAGATCGTGGGCGAGGTAGCGCAATCGGATGCCCATGATCGAGCCATACCAACAGCCCAACAGGCCGTCAAAAGACAGCTTTCGGGCCGTGTAGCATTGGTTTGCAAGCCCACAAGAACGGCCGTGCAATGCGGACGGGACGTCCGCTTTCGTCTTACAGTATCACACCAGTTACTGTCGCCGCATCGTCGCCGCATCGTCGTCGCATGGTGCCGCGTGTCGTCGCGCGGCGTTGCTACCGGCTTGGGCGAGGCTCTCAGGGGAGGCGAGAGAGGACCCGGAGCAGTCTGAGGAGGAGCCTTGGGTGGGCGACGAGGCCGTAGATCTTGAGCTCCCCGCGGGCCACGAGGCGCGCGAGGTCGCGCAGGGGGCCGCTCTGTCGGCGGTGCAGCACCCCCAGCTTCGGGAGGCGCAGCCAGCGGTGGAACGCGACATCGGGGAGCCGGCGGAGCGCCGACTCGTCGCCGCAGAACGTGACGGACGGGATGCCGATGGCGCCGTCGTGGATGGTGAGCCGCCCGTGGTCGAAGCGCATCGTCATGGACGTATCGGCGTCCTGCGCGACGACGAGCACCGACCCGCGCAGCGCCCGGAAATCGGAGGCGCGCTTCGGGTCGCGCGCGAGGTGCTCGCGGATGAGGTGACCGAGGTAGGCCGCGAGCGAGTTCTCCTCAGCGCCTGGGGCGAGATCGACGATGGGTTCCATGGTGCCGCCTCACCCGGCCGCGCGCGCTCCGTCCACCCCGATGTCGCGGCGGAGCACCTTGCCGTCGAAGTCGATGGCGCTCGCGGCGCGGAAGGCGCGCTCCCGCGCCTCGGCGAGCGAGTCGCCCGCGGCGGTGACGGCGAGCACGCGGCCCCCCGCGGTCACGACCGCGCCGTCCCGCTCGGCCGTGCCCGCGTGGTTCACGAAGGCGCCCTCCACCGTGGCCGCAGCGTCGAGGCCGCGGATGACGTCGCCGGTCACCGGCGCCGTGGGGTAGCCGCGCGCCGCGAGCACGACGGTGAGCGCGTGGCGGCCGGGGGCGACGCGCGCCGCCCCGGGAGCGAGCGCGCCCGCCGCGGCAGACGCGCAGAGCTCGGCGACGTCGCCCTCGAGCAGCTCCATCAGCGCCTCGCACTCGGGATCGCCGAAGCGGACGTTGTGCTCGAGCAGGATGGGGTCCCCGGCGGGCGTGATCATCAGGCCCGCGAACAGCACCCCGCGGAAGGGCCTCCCTTCCGCCCGCATGCCGTCGATCGTCGGCCGGAGGATCTCGCGCTCGACGCGCGCGGTCAGGGCCGGGGTGACGCGGGCGCTCGGCGCGAACGCGCCCATGCCGCCCGTGTTCGGCCCGGTGTCGCCCTCGCCGACGCGCTTGTGATCGCGCGCCGCCGGCAGGACGAAGATCGCCTCGCCGTCGCTGATGGCGTGCAGGCTGGCCTCCTCGCCCTGGATCGCGTCCTCGAGGATCACGGTCGCGCCGGCGTCGCCGAAGCGGCGATCCACGAGCATGTCCTTGGCGGCCGCGAGCGCCTCGTCGACGGTCGTCGCGACGACGACGCCCTTGCCGGCGCAGAGCCCGTCGGCCTTCACGACGATGGGCGCGCCGCGCTCGCGGATGACGCGGGCCGCCTCGTCGAAGGAGCGCACGATCCGGAACGGCGCGGTCGGGATCCCGTGGCGGGCGGCGAACTCCTTGAGGAACGCCTTCGACCCCTCGAGGCGCGCCGCCTCGCGGCTCGGCCCGAAGACGGCGACGCCCTCGGCGGCGAGCGCGTCGGCGACGCCGGCGCAGAGCGGCGCCTCGGGGCCGACGACGACCAGGTCGGCGCGCTCGCGGACGGCGAGCCGGGTCGCCTCGGCAGGCGACAGGGACGGGAGGTCGACGCGGCGGATCGGGGCGCGGCCGGCGCCCGCTGGCGCGTGGGTCCCGGCGTTCCCGGGCGCCACGATCACCTCGGCGACCGAGGGCGATCGGGCGAACGCACGCGCGAGGGCGTGCTCGCGCCCCCCGGAGCCGAGCACGAGGATGCGGCGATCTGACCTTCGGGGGGCGGCGGAGCTCACCCCCGCGCGCTACCACGCGCCGGGCCTCGCTGTCGAGGCGCCTCGCGCGGTCCCGTGCCCGCGGGGGGCTCCGCGGCGCCCGGCGTCGTGATAGAAGCGCCCGCTGGGCGCGCGGCGCGGCTCAGCCGGGGCCGCGGGCGCGCGACGCCGGGCCCTTCGCGAGGGGGACCGGAGGGCGGATCCCTGAACATTCTGGAGGGATCGGCGAGCGCGGGTCGCTTGGCGTCGAAGGGACGTCGAGGGGGCGGCGGGCGCGGATCCCCCGTCGTGGAGGTGAGCGATGACGCATCGGGCTTCGTGGGATGAATATTTCATGCGCATCGCCGAGGTCGTCGCGTCGCGGGCGACCTGCGATCGGAAGCACGTCGGCGCGGTGATCGTGCGCGACAAGAGCATCCTCGCGACCGGGTACAACGGCTCGATCCGGGGGCTGCCTCACTGCGATGAGGAGGGGCACCTGATCGAGGACGGCCACTGCGTGCGCACGATCCACGCGGAGGCCAACGCCATCATCCAGGCCGCGCGGAACGGGGTGCGGATCGACGGCGCGACGGTCTACGTCACGGCCTCGCCTTGCTGGGGGTGCTTCAAGATGATCGCGAACGCGGGGCTCTCGCGCGTCGTCTTCGGCGAGTTCTACCGCGACGAGCGCATCTTCCGGTTCGCCACGGAGCTCGGGATCGAGCTCGCCCCGCTGGAACGGCGCGAGACGCCCGCCTGAGGTGTTGCGCGGGCGGGCGCTCGGTTGAGCGAGCCCTCGCGCAGTCGACGCCAGGTTGCGCGGCGATCTGCGCAACGCTCAGGCCTTGCGCGGCCGCGGCAGCCCGTACACGCGGATCCGCTCGACCAGCGTGCGCCGTGAGATCCCGAGCAGCGCCGCGGCGCGCGTCTGGTTCCCCATGCACTGCTCGAGCGCCTGGACGATGCGCTCGCGCTCGTGGGCCTCCATGGCGTCGCGCAGCCGGGTGGGGCCCGGGTCCACGCCGTCCGGCGCGCTCTTCGCGCCGTCGGGCACGCTCCTCGCAATCGTAGACGCTGGCGCCGGCGCACGCGCGTTCGAGGGCGCCTGCGGCGGGCGCGCCGGAAGGGGCATGGCATGCGATGGACGGGTGGGATCGGCCAGCGGGGAGAGGAGCAGGTGCTCCGGCCCGATGGGCGCCCCGTTGGCGAGGATCACCGCGCGCTCGAGCACGTTGCGCAGCTCCCGGATATTGCCTGGCCAGCTGTGGCGCTGGAGCCCGGCAAGGGCCGCTGGCGAGATCGGAACGGACGCGGCGCTCGCCTCGCCGGGGAAGAGCTCCTTCGCCGTGCGCTCCGCGAAGAGCTGCGCCAGCGCCGCGACCTCCCCGGGCCGCTCGCGCAGCGGCGGGATGGAGAGGGTCACGCCGTTCAGCCGGAAATACAGGTCTTGCCGGAACGCGCCGCGGCTCACCTCGGCCTCGAGGTCCCGGTGCGTGGCCGAGACGAAGCGGACGTCGATCTTGATGGGGGTCAGCCCGCCGACCCGCATCACCTTCCGCTCCTCGATGACCCGGAGCAGCTTGGCCTGGATCGAGGGCGGCAGCTCGCCGATCTCGTCGAGGAACACGGTGCCCCCTTCGGCCGTCTCGAGCAGCCCCGGCTTCGCCCGGACGGCGCCGGTGAAGGCGCCGCGCTCGTGGCCGAACAGCTCGCTCTCGAGCAGCGACTCGGACAGCGCGACGCAGCTCAGGCGCAGGAGCGGGCGGCTCGCGCGCGGCGAGGCCCTGTGGATCGCCTCGGCCAGCACCTCCTTGCCGGCGCCCGTCTCGCCGAGCAGGAGGATGTTGATCGGGCCGTTCGCGACACGCTCGGCGAGCTCGTAGACGGCGCGCATCGCGTCGTCCTTGACGATGACGTCCTTGCCCGCGTCCCGCTCGCCGCCCTTCTGGCGGAGGACGACGCGCGCGGCGCCGAGGTAGATGACGTCGCCGGGCGAGAGCTCGACCGCAGCGCCCCGCGCGGGCGTGCTCTTGCCCACATCGATCAGGCGCTCGGTCGCCGCGCTGCAGTGCCGGGCGCGCACGCGGGTCCCGTTGCTGCTGCCGAGGTCCTCGATCCGGAGCGGCGGGCCGAGGTGCAGCACCGCGTGCCGGCGCGACACCGAGGAGTCGGGGACGCAGATGTCGGCGTCCTCGTCCCTGCCCAGGACGACGCTGCCCGAGCCCGGCAGCTGTCGGGTGCTCATCGAGCTCTGGGTGATGATCAGGAGCTCGAGCGAGCCACCATCGCGGGAAAGGATCTCCGGCTCAGCCACATCGCACCCCAGAGTCGCGCCGGACGACGAGCGACGCCCTGCCGCTGCGCGCGTGCGATCCGTTCCGGGGACCGTTGCGGCAGCGTTCGCGGGACGGTCGCCAGGACCGAGGGCACGCCCAGCAGCCGGCTGCGTAGCACGGACGCGCGCGCAGGGCGACTGCCGTCGCGCTCACCTCGCGCCCGCGGGGCTCGCGGGGCTCCCCAGCCGTGGCGGTCGCGGTGGTCCAGCGCGCGCGGGGCAGCGATCGTCATCGCTGCGAGGCGGCGCGCTCCCGGTGCCGCGGCGCGGGCAGTAGAATTTCCGCGGATGATCGCGCGGGACCCGTTCGGCTGGGTGGGCAGCACCATCGGCGGCAAGCTGCTGGTGGACGCCGTGGCCGGCGAGGGGACGTTCGGCGTGGTCTACCGGGCGACCCACCTGGGATTCCAGGAGCAGGTGGCGGTCAAGTGCCTGAAGATCCCCGCAGATCTCCTGCCGGAAGAGCGGCAGTCGCTGCTCGACACGTTCGAGCGCGAGGCCCGGCTGCTGCACCGGCTCTCGCGCCGGACGACGGGCATCGTCCAGGCGCTCGACGTCTCTGCCGCGACCTCGCCGGAGGGCTGCTGGACGCCGTACATCGTCATGGAGTGGCTCGAGGGAGAGACGCTCGCGCAGCACATCGAGGCGCGGCGCGCCTCCGGGCGCGCGCCGTACTCCGTCGACGAGGCGATCGAGCTCCTGGCGCCCGCGGTGGGCGCGCTCGCGATGGCGCACGACGAGCGGGTCTCTCACCGCGACGTCAAGCCGGCGAACCTGTTCCTCGTCGAGATTCCCGGCGCGACGACGATCAAGGTCGTCGATTTCGGCATCGCCAAGGTGATCGACGCGTCGATGCCGCTGTCGAAGGCGCTCGCGGAGACGAGGCGAGCCGTGGCCGCGGCGCGGGGCGTGAGCCCCAGCGACACGACGCAGGTGCTCGCGACGTCGCCGACGTTGCACGTGTTCACGCCGCTCTACGGCGCTCCGGAGCAGTTCGAGCCGAAGCTCGGCGCGACGGGGCCCTGGACGGACGTGTTCGCGCTCGGGCTCGTGCTGCTGCAGCTGGCCTCGGGGAAGCAGCCGATCGACGGGCGCGATTGGGCCGAGCTCTACCTCGCCGCCGTGGACCCGCGCAGGCGGCCGTCGTTCGCGGGGCTCGGCGTCGAGGCGAGCCCCGCGCTCGAGGCGGTCGTCGCGCGGGCCGTCGCGGTCGAGCCCGCAGCGCGCTTCCGGGACGCGCGCGAGCTCGGAGAAGCGCTCGCGTCCGCGCGCGCCGGCTCCGCGCTCCGGCCGCCGGCTGCCCCGCTCTCCGCGATCTCGCCGAGGGCCGACCAGGCGTCTCCGCGGGGTCCGAGCGCGGCGCTCCCGGCCGCCCCGGCGCCCGCGGACGCCACGAAGGTCGCGGCGCCCGCGGGCGGGGCGAAGGTCGCGGCGCCCGCGGGTGAGTACCGTGTCTGCACCGTGCTCTCCGCGGAGATCGTCGTCGCCGGCGACGACGGGCAGGAGCCGCTCGATCCCGAGCAGGAGCTGGAGCTCCGCGAGGCGTGCCGCGAGCTCGTCCGCGAGCGCGTCGAGGCGCTCGGGGGCGTCGTGCAGGGCAGGAGCGAGGGCGTCGTCACCGCGCTGTTCGGCGCGCCGCGCGCGAGCGACAACGACGCCGAGCGCGCTGTCCGCGCCGGGCTGGAGCTCGCGTCGCTCGACGCCGGGTCGCTCCCTGTCCAGCTGCCGCCGCGCTCCCGGCCGAGGTTGCGCGTGGGCATCAGCACAGGGAGGCTGTTCGTGAGCGGCGCGACCGGGCGGGGCGCCCCGGTCGACGCCTCCGGCGAGGCCTTGAAGGCGGCCGCGCAGCTCCAGCAGGCCGCCGTGCCCGGCGCGGTGATGATCGCGCAGCCCACGTTCCGGCAGGTGGCCGGGCTCTTCCAGGTCGAGCCGCAAGGCGACGGCGCGCCGGGCTTCCGTGTGCTGACGCTCGCGAGCGGATCGGGCGCGGGATCCGATTTCCTCGGCCTCGGCACCCGCTTCATCGGGCGGGCGGGGGAGGTGCAGCGCCTCTCGGAGGCGCTGGAGACGGTCATCGCGGAGCGGCGCGCGATGTTCGTCTCGTTGATCGGCGCGGGCGGCATCGGCCGCAGCCGTCTCCTCGCCGAGGTCCGGACGAGGGCGCTGTCGCAGGCGGAGCCGTGCATCGTGCTCGGCGCGGCGTGCTCGTCGCTGTCGATGGATGCGAGCTACCACCTCGCCGCGTCGCTCCTCCGCGCTCATTTTCGCGTCCAGGACGGCGACGCGCGCGACGTCGTGCTGCGCAAGCTCGCGAGCGGCGTCCTCGGCGTCGACGCCGGAGGCGAGGCCGGCGGCGCGCCGCACCCGCTCGCCCTGGAGGACGCGCTGGCGGAGGTCGCGACCGTGCTCTGCCCGTGCCCGGCGGCGCAAGCCGCGCCCGCGACGGCGATCGTCCCCGACGAGGGCGGCGCCGAGGTGGCGAAGCGGGTGGCCGCGGCCGTCGCGATGCTGCTGCGAGCGATGGCCGCGCGCGGAGCCGTCGTCGTGCTGCTCGACGACATCCACTGGGCGGACGACGCCAGCCTCGACCTCTTCGACGATCTCGCCGTGCGCCTGTCGGACGCGCCCCTGCTGCTCGTCGGCGCGGCCCGGCCCGAGCTCTACGAGCGGCGGCCGCACTGGGGCGAAGGGAAGGCGAGCCACGCGCGCCTCGATCTCGGCCCGCTGCCGCGGCGGCACATCGAGGACATGGCGCGCGAGCGCCTCCGCCTCGTCGCGCGCTGCTCCGCCGAGGCCATCCGCGCCCTGGCGGAGCGCGCCGAGGGCAACCCGCTCACGCTGACCGAGACGCTGTACCTGCTCATCGACGCCGGCGCGCTCGAGCGGCGCCTCGGCGAGCCCTGGATCCTGCACGAGGAGCAGCTCGCCCGGCTCTCGTTGCCGGCGACGATCCAGGGCATCGTCCAGGCGCGGCTCGATCGGCTCGACGGCGAGGCGCGCGCGGTCCTGGCGCAGGCGGCCGTGGTCGGCAGGACGTTCTGGAAGGGCGCGATCGACCACCTCCGCGGCGCCGCGCCGCTCGACGGCGGCGGATCGAGCACCGCGGACGTGCTGCGGCGGCTCCGGGATCAGCAGATCATCCAGGCGCGTGACGCGTCGACGTTCCCCGAGGACTGCGAGTACGTCTTCGCCGAGGCGGCGACCCAGGAGATCGCCTACGAGACGCTCAGCCTCAAGGTGCGCCGGGCCATGCACCGCGCGGTCGCCGCCTGGGTCGACGGCGTCTCGGCGGGGCGCTCGCCTGCGCGCGCGCCGCGGGGGCTCGGGGAGGCGCTCGCGGCGCTCCACCATGATCGCGGCGGCGACGCGCGGAGCGCGGCGCTCGCCTACACGCGCGCGGCGGCGAGCGCGTCGTCGCTCGGGCAGAACGCCGAGGCGCTGCGGCACTTCGAGCGGGCCCGGGAGATCCACGCGAGCGCGGCGGACGGCGCCCCGGCGAAGGGCTCCGCGGCGCGCGCCCCGTCGGCCGCCGCGCCGGGGGGCGACGAGCGCCGGCTGTTCGCCTGGCACGAGCGCGCGGCGCTGTTGCTCGACGTCGGCGACGCCCTCCGCAGGGCGGGCCGACTCGACAAGGCGGAGCGCGCGTACCTCGAGGCGCGGACGCGGATTCTCCGCGTCGAGCGGCGCGCCTCCGCGCCGCCCGCGCAAGGCGCGGAGGCCGCGCTGTTCTGGGATGCGCGCGTGGATTTCCGCCTCGCCCTCGTGCTCAAGGTGCGCGGCGCGACGGCCGACGCGCGCGCGCTGATCGAGCGCGCGATCGCGCTCGCGGAGCGCGGCGGCGCCGCCCCGGAGACGCTCCCCATGTACGGGCTGCTCGCGGCGCTCCACCGGCGCGCCGGCGACCTCGACGCGTGTCGCGCGGTCGCGCTTCGGAGCCTGCGCATCTGCCGGACGCTGCATCGAGGCGACGACCGCCGCCGCGTGGCGGCGTCGCAGCTGCTCCTCGCGCTCGGGACGGTGTTCTACTCGCGCGGTCGGGTGGTGCAGGCGGAGCGCTGCTACCGCCAGGCCGCGCGGGCCGTCGACGAGCGCGCGTACCCAGAGGCGCTGGGCTTCGCGCTGAACGGCGTCGCGGCCGTGCTGTTCGCGAAGGGCGATCTCGGCGGCGCGCGGGAGGTGTTCGCCCGAGCGCTCGCGCTGAAGGAGCGGCTCGGCGATCTCCAGGCGATCGCGTCGGGCCACAACAACCTCGCGGAGGTCGAGCTCCGTCTCGCGCGCCCGCACGCCGCGCTGGAGCACGCGCGGCGCGCCGTGAGGCTGGGCGAGCAGGCCGGCGCTGGCGCCGATCTCCCGGACGCGTACCGCAACCTCGCCGCCGCGCTGCTCGCGGCCGGCCACGTCGGGGAGGCGCTCGAGTCCGGCTGCGCGGCGCTGCGACTCGCCGAGGTGGGCGGCGGGCGCGTGTACCTCGCGGACGTCGCGCTCGGCCTCGCGCGGATCTGCCGCGCGGCCCTCCGCGACGCCTCGACCCGCCCTCGCGCCGAGGCGGCCGTGGCGCAGCTCTCCGCCTCGCTGGCGGCGCATTTCCGGGACGGCGAGCTCGCGGCGCGGGCGGCCGAGTGCCGCGCGCTGCTCTCGGATCCCTGAGGCGCTGACCCTTTCTCGTCAGGTAGCGCGACGTGCCGCGCGGGAGACGTTCGTCATGATCAAGTCTTGGAATCAGGCAGCTATCGTTCTGACCGCCGCGGCCGCGCTCGGCTCGGCGGCGCTCGGGTGCGCGTCGGATCCCCCACCGCCGGGCGGGTGCCCTGGCGCGCGCGCGGCGTCTGGCGCGTGCATCGGTGTCCCCGCGGGAGCGCTCTGCGACGGGGACTTCTGCGCCGCGTCGGTCGATTGCGCCGAGGTGATCGAGGTCTCGAGCGCCGCCGCGCTCTCGCAGGCCACCGACGCCGCTCGACCTGGGGCGTGCATCGCGCTCGGCCCTGGCGCCTACGGCCCGATCGATCTGCCCCCCGGCGTGAGCCTGCTCGGCCGCGGCGCTGGCTCCGTGAGCGTCGCGGCGGTCTCGCTCGCGGCCGGCGACGGCGCCGTCCTCCGGGCGTTGACCGTGGGCGAGGGCGGCGTGCGGATCGCGGCCGGCGCCCGGGCGCGGATCGAGGCGGTGCGCGTCGTCGGCAGCGCGTCCGACGGCGTGACGCTCGGCCTCGGCGCGTCGCTCGACCTCGTCGCGTCGGCGATCGAGGGCTCGGCGCGGTACGGCCTGAGCGCGTTCGACGCCGGCCGCGTCTCCGTCGTGCGGTCCGTCGTCTCGGGCTCGCAGGGGCCGGGGCTGTGGGCGCAGTGCACCGGCGGCTGTGACTGCGAGGCGCCGGTGGAGCTCCACGTCGAGGACACGCTCATCCGCGACAGCAAGGTGGTCGGCGTGTCGCTCGTCGGGGCGCGCGCCTCGATGTCTGGCGTCGAGGTCAGCGGCAATGGCCTGAGCGGGTTCGATCCGAGCGGCGGCATCTCCGTGTCCGGCTGCTCGACCCTCGACGCGGCGGCCCTCAAAGTCGCCGACAACACCGGGTTCGGTCTCCTGATCGATCGAGCGAACGCAGCCCTCGGCGAGAGCGGCGAGGGCTTCGAGGTGAGCGGCAACCAGCCCGGGATCTGGATCCAGCACACGACGCCGGAGCAGACCGTCCAGCTCACGGGAGGCCTCCTCGAAAAGAACCGGGCCATCGGCCTGGGGATGAGCGGCGACGCGCGCGGCATCATCATCGACGGCATGCGCATCGCCGGGACCTTCGCCGACTCGGCGGTGGTGAGCGCGGACGGCGGGCTCGCCCAGGAGGTCGTCGGCGACGGCGTGAGCTGGCAGGAGCGCGCGCAGGCCGCGATCTTCGGGCTCGTGCTGAGCGGCAACGGGCTCGAGTCCCTCAACCCCTCCATCAGCCCGTCACGCCGCGCGAGCGTGCTCATCGACGGCGGCGTCGGTCTGGACAGCCGCCTCTCCGCCGTGACGCTGGAGGGCGGCGACGAAGCGGCGGGCATCGTGCAGCAGCGTCTGCCCGCTGACGGCCTAAGCCCGCTGCGCGACGCGGATGTCCCGCGCATCGAGACGAGCCCGGAGGCGCTGTTCTCCGTGCCCGTCGCGCCCATCGCGCCGGCGGCGCTCGACGCCCCTTGAGGCCTGCATCAGCGCGGCGACGGCCCGGCTCTGGGACCGCGTCCCGAGGTGAGCGCGGGAGCGCGTCGGGCCCACAACTGGACCGACAAAAAGTAAGTGGGCCCGCCACACTCGCTTTCCGCTACCGTTGCTCCCTTCCGGGCCTGGCGGGGTTCACGGCGCGCTGTCGGCGGACCCATGAGGTCCAGGCGCTGTTGCCTGACGCAGGGACTTCGTAGTCGAACCTCGTCCCCATGTCGAGCCCCACGGCGCGCGCGGCGGCGATTCGTGGGCCATGGCGTCTCGACTCCCCCGCGAATGCAGCGTCGCCCACGTCGCCCACGTCGCCCACGTCGGGTTCCCTCCTCGGAGCCATCGGGGGTGAGCGCGGTGCCAGTGAGGTGTGAGCGTGAGCTGCGATCGGGGTGTGCAAAGGGTGGAGGTGTGCGCCGAGCGATCGACCTGGAGCGGCATCGGCCAGGGCTTGCCTCGTTCAGGAAGCCCCGTACGCTTGGAGGTGTCGTGAATCCGTTCGATTCCGAGGACGAGGGACGGGGCAGCCGGCTGATTCCGGTGCTTCTCTTCATCGGCTCCGCAGCGCTGGCAGCGGCCGCGCTCCGGTTCGCCTGGCAGCAGCCGGTGATCATGGCGGCGGTGCTCAGCGTGGTTCTCGTGTTCGCCGCGGCCCGCTGGCTCGCGCGCCGCAAGCTGCGCCGGCTGCTGCGCTCGGGCGATGTGGGCTCGGTGCTGCGGCGCTGGTCGTCGTCGCTTCACCGCGTCCCGCACCCCGCCACGATGGCACCGCTCATGACGGCGACGGCGTTCGCGGCCTATGGTTGGGTCGAGAAGGCGCGCGCGGCCATGGCCGCCGCCGAGCGGGGGCCCGCGTGGGAAGCGGCCCTCGAGCACCGCCTCTTCCTCGACACGCTCCTCTGCACCTTCGAGGGCGATCGCGACACGGCGCTCGCGCAGGCGGGTCGCCTGGCGCGCCTCCCTCTCCCGGACATCAGCTCGCCCTTTCGCAGCCGGGTGGTCACCCTGCGATCGGCAGCCGGCGCGCTCGCCCGCGCCTTCGCTCACACGAGCGTGCCGGGCGACCGCGCGCTGCTGGAACGCGCGAGCGAGGCCAGCCCGCTCGTCTTCTGGGCCATGCGCTACGCCGCGGCCGTCGTCGCCATCGACGAGGGCGAGCTCACCCGCGTCGAGGAGCTCCTCGCCGACGCGCCCTCATGGCCCCAGGAGTCGACGTTCCGCGCCTTCCACGACGAGATCGCCGATCGCGCCGGCCTTCCCCGCGCGGTGAGCGCGTAGCGGGCCGGTCATCGCGCGCGCCGCTGCGCGCGGCGTCGACCCGGAACGCCGGTCCTTCCAGAGGGCGCGCCGTCTTCGCGTTCGCGCCGGCTCAGCCCTGGAACAGCGTGCGGATGTAGCAGGTTGCGCGCGCCCCGGGGGCTGCGCCGGCGGGGTCTTCCGGCGCGTCCGGCACGAACGCGCCGAGCGCGCCGAGCGCGCCGCCGAGGGTGAACGTGCGCAGCATGATCCTCGCCTGCGTGCCCGCGAAGCACGGCTTGCGGTAGGCGACCTCCACCCTCCGGGCGAGCACCGCCGTGCTGTGGCCCTGCGCCGAGAGACGTCGCAGCGCGGCCTCCGCGAAGAGCCGCGGGTACACGAGCGAGTTCACGTGCTGGTTCCCGTCCGTGTGATCCAGGCCGAACGCCACCGGGATCGGATCCAGGGTCGGCTTCGCGTCGAGCGGCTCCGCGCCCTCGGGCAGGCCCATCAACGCCTCCGGCGAGCGAAAGTCGTAGCGCTCGGGCGGCACCGCCGGCAGATCCGGGGACTCGAAGCGCAGCACCTTGCGCGCCTCGGGCGCCGCGAAGGGCCGCGTGAAGACGTGCTCCGCGAACACGCGACCGACCTGGATCGGCTCGCCCGCGCCGGGCGGCGGCGGGCCGTAGGTCCGGCTGCGGCGCCCGCTGGCCGAGAGCCACATGGCCAGGATCAGCCGGTTCACCTGGGAGGTGGCGTCCTCCGTGTGCGCCAGCTGGTAGCGGCCCTGCAGCTCTAGCGGCTCCCGCGTCGCGATCGGCCCCTCTCCGCCCTCGATGATGAGGCGGGTGAGGATCGGGATGATCCCTTGCGTGAGCATGAGCGCCTCGACGGGGCTCGCCCGCAGGAGCTTCACCCAGACCGCGGGCCCGAGGCCGTGCGGCAGCGCGTCCAGCATCACCCGCCCGTTCTGGCTGACGTCTTCGAAGCGGAGGTGCATGGCGGCGGTCGCCTGCTGCTGCTCGGGGACGCAAGGCTCGTCAGGGAAGTAGTGCATGCCCCGTCTCCATAGCTGACGCCGCCGCGCGCCGCATGGACCAGCGCCTGGGCGCCGCCATGGCCGGCCAGGCCGACGGCGCGCGTCCATGGTACGATCGCCGCGTGACGCTCCTGAAAATCGCCCACATCGGCAACCCTGTCCTCAGGCAGCGAGCGCGTGAGGTCACGCCAGAAGAGCTCTCCTCCCCTGCGATGCAGGCGTTCATCGACGATCTGGTGGAGACGATGCGCGACGCGAACGGCGCGGGCATCGCCGCCACCCAGGTCCATGTGCCGGTGCGCATCTTCGCGGTCGAGGTGCAGAACAACCCCCGTTATCCGTACAAGCCGAACATCCCGCTCACTGTCGTGGTCAATCCGGTGATCGAGCCGCTCACGCAGGAGACGTTCGAGAACTACGAAGGGTGCCTGAGCGTCCCGAACCTGAGGGGTGTTGTCGACCGCACCACCGAGATCCGGCTCACCGGCCTGGATCGCGACGGGAGGCCGATCGACCGCATCGTGCGCGGGCTGTCGGCGGGCACCTTCCAGCACGAGAAGGATCACGTCGACGGCGTGCTCTTCGTCGATCGCGTGAAGGATCCGCGGACGCTCTGCACCTGGGCGGAGTTCGACCGCTATCACAAGCAGCCCTTCGTCGAGCGCATCGTCCCGTTCATCCAGCGGATGGGCGGATGAGGTGCCTCGTCGCGCGGGTCCTGCTCGTGCGTGTGACCGCTGCGCGGACCAGAGCGCTCGGCACGAGCTCGAGCGCTCCCGCGGACATGCGCCTCCGCTAACGCAGGCCGCACGCCTCTCGCCCGCGCTGGCGGGGAGGGACGTGCGGTGCCTGCTGGCGGGGAGCGATCAGGCGCCGCCGCCGGTCCGTTCTTCGCGCTCGATCTGCTCCTGGTAGGCGACGCTGTAGCGCGCCCAGGGACGGAGCTTGAGGCGGCGGTAACCGATGGGCTCGCCGGTGCCCTCGCACATCCCGTAGCTCCCCTCCTTCATCTTCGCGAGAGCACGGTCGATCTCGGCGAGCACGCGGACATCGCGCTCCAGGAGCTTCGACGTCAGCGACGTCGCGCCCTCGGCGTTGGCCTCGTCCATCTCGTCGCCCACCTCGCGCGAGATGTCGCGCTCTGCGTGCTGCCGCTCATCGATGTTGGCGACGAGGCTCGCCCGGCGCTCCTCGAGCGCCTGCCTGAGCTCGTCGAGCTGCTCCGGCGTCAGATCCGGCAGATCGGAGTCGTCCGTTTCGGGCGCCGCGCGGCGCACGGGCGGCCTCGGCATGGCGGCTGCCGTCGTGGCGGACGTCTCTGGCCGCGCCGGGCTCATTCCGTCGCGACTCGCACCTTCACGGTTGTTCATTGTTTCCTCTCATATTTTCGGTGGCAATTCGCGTACCGATCTTGAACGTGGGCGGACGAAGCACGCGCGCGGCGTGGTGACCAGGGAACACGAACGAGCAGGAGCAGCCGCGCCAGCTTACTGGCTGTGGTGATAGCGCATCCACGAGCCTATGGCTTCGTGATGCCGGCCATTCGAAGCCCTGCCGCGACGAGCGCGCCGATGTCCTCGAGCACGGGCTTCGACACGTTGATAGAGATCTCGGCCCGCGGCGCCGCGCCGCCCTGCTGCTGGGTCGTGACGAACATCAGCCCTTCCCCTTTGTGGGGGAGCTTTGCCAGCGCTTCGCCGAAGATTCGAGCTTCCTGAGGCAGCGCCACCGGCGCCGCGCCGGGCTGATCCAGCGTCGAGAGCACGCTCTGGAACGTGCGGGTGATCGGGGCGAGCGTCGAGAATCCACCCCAGGCGAACTTCCCGGTCTTCAGCTTCTCGAGCCCCGGACGTGACGCGAGCGTCGCTGCGGCGGGCGCGCCCGCTTTCACCGTGGCGAGCCGCCTCAGCAGGTCGCCCTTGTCGTGTCCGAAGGCGACCCACGTCGTCTTCTCCTCACCCATGACGAGGAGGTGGAGCGTCATCGTCAGCTTGGGCTTCTGCTTGCCCTTGGCGGCGGGGGTCGAGCCCGCGTCGCCGTCGAGCGGCGGTAGATCGCGGACGATCTGGATCTCGACGGCGAGCGACGACTTCCCGAGCTCCTTCGGCGCCTGAACCGTCTTGACCGTCGGCAGATCCTTCGGATCGATGTCGATCTCCGGGAGCCGCTTGCGCAGCCCGGGCGTGTTGTAGGCGGTGACGGCGTTCTTCACGTACTTGATGAGCGCGTCGGGCGCCTCCTCGAACCCGAACAGGTTCCAGCCGACGAAGCCCCCCATCATCTTGTCGAGCGCCTCGTTCGGCGTCGGCTTTCCGGCCTGGGCAGCGGCAGGAGGCGCGTCCGGGTACCCGTGGGCGGACACGCTCGGCCCCTGGTCGATCGGCAGCGCGAGGAGGTCGGCGAGCGCCTTGCGATCGGCGGGCTTGCCGATCTTCTCCTTCTCCAGCCACCCTTCGAGCATCTCGCGCAGCGTCTTCAGGATGCCGCCGTAGTGCGCCGGGTCGTAGCCGTGGTCGAAGAACGCGCCGGCGCTGTCCTTCGGCGCGCGCCAGTACAGCGCCGGCGCGGCCGCGGCGCGGTTCGCCCTGTCGGCCATCGTCTTGGCGAGCCACGACGACTGGCCCCGGAGCTCCAGGGCAGCGGTGAGGTTCACGCAGGACTGGTTGTCGACCTGGAGATCGACGACCGCCTTGCTCGCGTCGTTGATGAGCGCCTCGAGCTCCTGCTGAACGGAGGTCGCCGCGTCGGTGAGCGCCCGGTCGAACTGGGGCTGCCCGATCGAGAGCTGGCTCTGCGCGAGGATCGGGAGCCCGCCGAGCTGCTGCTTCGCCATGCCGCCGAACTTCGTGCTGAGCGGGACGAAGCGGACCTCGCCGTGGAGATCGCGCGCCTCGGGCGCGAGCGTCGGCAGCGTGCGCGCGAGGTACGGCCCGAGCGTCGTCACGTCGCGGTCCCGATCGCCGCAGAGGAGCCGCGCGGGCGCCGAGCCGGCGGACGCGGCGAGGAAGCAGCTCGATGACGAGGGCTCCTTGCCGCCGATCTTCCACATGCCGGGCTTCACCTCGGTGAGGGCGGCGCCCGCCTCGAGAGCGCCCCTCGCCCGCTCGAGCGACGTGAGCCCGAACGACACGGCCGCCACGGGCTTGCCCCGCTTCGAGCTGTCATCGAGCGCGACGATCAGGTGCACCGGCGCGTCGAGCGCGAGCACCGTGGCGAGCTGGTCCGTGTCGATGGAAGGGCTCACGAGCTCGCCCAGCACACCCGAGGAGAACGCCTGCGCGCCCGTCTCCGCGAGCGCCGGAGGCAGCCCCGCGCACGTCGCGATGCTCGACAGCGTGGCGGCGGGGTTGCTCCAGCGGAGCACGCCGACGATGTCGGCCGGCTCGGCGACCGGGGATAGATCGAACGCCGGGCTGGCGGCGACCTGGGCAGGCCCGGCCTTGACCTCGCCTTGTCCTGCGGTCGGCGCGACAGGCGCGGGGGACGGCCCGCAGGCGAGGGAACCGGCCATCAGGACCAGGGGGGCGATCGGCAGGAGAGTTCGCATGAGCGCCGGTTATACGGCTCCCGGACATCCGAGTCGACGCCCAAGGAGCGCGCCGCGCAGGCGACGGTTGCATGCGCCGCCTCCCGCGCGGCGGCCGCTCCAAATGCGAACGAGCGCGGACGAATCCGCGCTCGTTGCGCTTGGCGCTTGGCACTTGCCGAACGCGCGCGGAGGAATCCGCGCTCGTCGCACACCGTCGAGGAGCGGGCTCCTCGCGGCGATCAGTTCGACTCTTCGAACTCCGCGTCGATGACCGAATCCTTCCCCTTGCCGCCGGCGGGGGGCGGCGGCTGGCCTCCCGGAGCGCCGCCGGGCGCGGCGCCGCCGCCGTCCTGCGGCGGGCCGGCCTTCTCGTACATGACGCTCGCGATGCGGTGCGCTTCCTTCTCGAGCTTCTCCAGCGCCGCGCTCACGGCCGCGTCGTCCTGCTTCTCGATGGCCGACCGCCCCTCGGCGATGATCCCGTTCAGCGCCGAGACGTCGCCCTCCGGCAGCTTGTCCTTGTTCTCGCTGATCGTCTTCTCCAGCGTGTAGCAGAGGTTATCGAGCTTGTTGCGCCGCTCGATCTCCTCGCGCCGGCGCTTGTCCTCGGCCTCGTGCGTCGCCGCCTCGTTGACCATCCGGTTGATCTCGTCCTCCTTCAGGCCGCCCGACGCGGTGATCGTGATGCGCTGATCCTTGCCGGTGGCCGTGTCCTTGGCGTGGACCGAGAGGATGCCGTTCGCGTCGATGTCGAACGTCACCTCGATCTTCGGCACGCCGCGGGGCGCCGGCATGATCCCTTCGAGGTGGAAGCGGCCCAGGGTCCGGTTGTAGCGGGCCTCGGTGCGCTCGCCCTGGAGCACGTGGACCTCGACGCTGGGCTGGCTGTCGGTCGCGGTCGAGAAGATCTCCTTCTTCTGGGTCGGGATCGTGGTGTTCCTCGAGATCATCACGGTCATCACGCCGCCGAGCGTCTCGACGCCGAGCGAGAGCGGCGTGACGTCGAGCAGCACGAGGTCCTTCACGTCGCCCGAGAGCACGCCCGCCTGGACCGCGGCGCCGACGGCCACGACCTCGTCCGGGTTCACGCCCTTGTGGGGCTCCTTGCCGAAGAACTTCTTGACCGTCTCCTGGACGAGCGGGATGCGGGTCGAGCCGC
Organism: Sorangium sp. So ce363; assembly: GCF_051520435.1. Classification (NCBI taxonomy): domain Bacteria; kingdom Pseudomonadati; phylum Myxococcota; order Polyangiales; family Polyangiaceae; genus Sorangium; species Sorangium sp. So ce363. Next base: position 12,556,187 of record NZ_CP150333.1, read on the forward strand.
CGACGAGGACGATCTCGTCGATCTGCTGCGGCGACTTCTTCGCGTCGGCGAGCGCCTTGCGGGTCGGCTCGAGCGTGCGGTCGATGAGCGGCCGGATCATCTGCTCGAGCTTCGCCCGGGTGAGCTGCTTCTGGAGGTGCTTCGGCCCCGAGGCGTCCGCGGTCAAGAACGGCAGGTTGATCGTCGTCTCCTGCACGTTCGACAGCTCGATCTTCGCCTGCTCCGCGGCGTCCTTGAGCCGCTGCACGACCATCTTGTCGTTCGAGACGTCGATGCCGGTGTCCTTCTTGAACTCGGCCGCGAGCCAGTCCATCACGAGGTGGTCGACGTCGTCGCCGCCGAGGTGGGTGTCGCCGTTGGTCGAGATGACCTGCACGACGTTGTCGCCGACCTCGAGGATCGAGATGTCGAACGTGCCGCCGCCGAAGTCGTAGACGGCGATGACCTGCTCGTTCTTCTTGTCGAGCCCGTACGCGAGCGCGGCGGCCGTGGGCTCGTTGACGATGCGCTTCACGTCGAGCCCGGCGATGCGGCCCGCGTCCTTGGTCGCCTGGCGCTGCGAGTCGTTGAAGTACGCCGGCACGGTGATGACGGCCTCGGTGACCTTCTCGCCGAGGTAGTCCTCCGCGGCCTTCTTCAGCTTCTGGAGGACCTTCGCGGAGACCTCGGGGGGCGACATCTGCTTGCCGCGCACCGCGATCGAGGCGTCGTTGTTCTTGCCCTTGCTGACCGTGTACGGGACGCGCTTCGCCTCTTCCTGCACCTCCTCGTAGCGGCGACCCATGAAGCGCTTGGCCGAGTAGATGGTGTTGGTGGGGTTCGTGACCGCTTGGCGCTTGGCGATCTGCCCGACGAGCACCTCGCCCTTGTCGTCCCAGGCCACGACGGACGGCGTGAGGCGCGAGCCCTCCTCATTCACGATGACCTTGGGCTCTTTGCCCTCCATCACCGCGACGACGCTGTTGGTCGTGCCGAGATCGATGCCGATGATCTTGCCCATGACGTTGAACCCTCCGAGAACTGTTTGCGCGACGGCCTGATGACCACGGGGGGCGAGAAGACCCGACCGGCCAGCAGGGCTCAGCTGACAGCTGCCGCGAGCCACCGCTCCAGAGCCGTCAAAAACCGCTGGGAATCCGGATACTTTCGCCGAGTTTTCGCGAGCTCGCTGGCTCGCGACCGCGAAGCTAACCATGTGCGCCCGAGCGTCAACGCCGCCCCTAGCAATTGCCGTGCGCGCGGGCTGGGGCTGCCCGCACCTTGACCGGAGCCCGGTCGCGCCGCACCTAAGGTGTCCGCGCTTCGCACCGCCAGCGTCTCGAGCCGGGGGCCTAGCTCCTGGGGGAAGCGCGGCGGGCTCGGCCGGCAACGCCAGGGCCGCCTCGCTGCGCGGCTTCGCGCAAACCCGCGCGAACTCGCGCAGAACTCGCGCAAACCCGCGCAAACCCGCGCAAACCCGCGCAAACGATGTCGAGCGGGCCGGACGAGAACCGGACGAGACGAGAGATAGAAGAGCGGGCGCGTCTGAGGGGCTTCTTGCGGTCCAAGACGCGCTGAGCTATAGGCGCCCTCCCTCGCAACACCCGAAGGACTCACCATGAAGCCCGGCATCCACCCCGAGTACAAGGCCTCCACGATCACCTGCGCGTGCGGCGCCGTCGTCGAGACCCGCTCCACCCGCGGCAGCTTCACCACCGACGTCTGCTCCGCCTGCCACCCGTTCTACACGGGCAAGCACAAGATCATGGACGTCGCCGGCCGCGTCGACCGCTTCCGCAAGAAGTACGCGACCGCAGGCAAGTAGCCGGGCCGATCGTCCCTCTACGCCCGAACTCCCTTCTTTCACCGGATTCGCCCGTCACGCCGCGCCCGCCCGGGGCGTGGCGGATGGGTTCGTTCGCCTAGCGCCCGCTAGCCCTGCGCGGAGCGTGAGCGGCCGAGACGTCGCGCGCGGCGGACGCGGACGCGGACGCGAACATGACAACGTCGGCACATCCACCTGTGCGGCGCTGGTCGGTCGGGCCGATGCGCTGGCCGTGTTATGCGCTAGATTGGAACGCGTATGAGCGATCAGCCTGCACGTCCGTATATCGGTGGCCAAGCGGTCATCGAAGGGGTCATGATGCGGTCGCCGAGCTCGGTCGCGATCGTCTGCCGGCGCCGCTCGGGAGAGCTCGTCGTGCGCGAGCAGCCGATGACCGCCGTCTCGAAGGGGCCGCGCACCTGGCCGTTCGTGCGGGGGGTCGCGACCCTCGTCGAGTCGCTCCGCCTGGGATCCCAGGCGCTCCGCTGGTCCGCGGACCTCTACGAGCAAGATCTCTCGGCCGAGGAGGCGGGCTCGGCCAAGGCGCCGGAGTCGAAGCGCCCGAGCGCAGGGCAGGCGGGCGGGGTGAACCTCACCTCCCTGGCGCTCAGCATGGCGGCGATCGCGGCGCAGGACGTGGAGCCCGCGCAGGTCACGGGCAGCCCCGCGCCGGGCGGCGGCGCAGAGGGGAAGAAGCGGGGAGGAGGGATGGGCATGATCCCGATCCTCTTCGCGGTCCTGCTCTTCGTGGCGGCGCCCCAGGCCGGCGCCGAGCTGGTCAACAAGCTCCTGGGCCTCGGTCTCGAGGTCACGTCGCCGGCGTTCCAGGCGATCACCGGCGTGGCGAAGCTCGCCATCGTCGTCGGCTACCTCCTGCTGATCCGCCAGATCCCCGAGGTTCGACGCGTTTTCCAGTACCACGGCGCCGAGCACAAGGCGATCTCCACCTACGAGGCGCACGAGGTCCTCGAGGTCGAGAACGCGCGCCGGAAGACGGCCATGCACCCCCGCTGCGGGACGACGTTCCTGGTCATGGTGGCGCTCGTGTCGATCGTGGTGTTCTCGGTGGCCGGGGCGTCCCTGGGCGCGCTCCTGCCCAAGCTGCCTGGTGGCCGGCTCGTCGAGAGCGTCACGTTCTTCCTGATGAAGCTGCCGTTCCTCCCGCTGATCGCCGCGGTGACCTTCGAGATCCAGCGGATCTTCGCGCGTTATTGCACCACCGGCCCGCTCCGCGCGCTGCTCTGGCCGGGGTTCCTGGTCCAGAAGATCACGACGGCGGAGCCCGAGGATGCGCAGCTGGAGATCGCCCTCGCGTCGCTCCGTGCGACGCTCTGGCGCGAGGCCTCGGTGGCCGCTCCAGTCCAGCCCGATCGGGTGTTCGCCGACTACTCCAAGCTGCTGGCCGACCCCGGCTACGCAGGCGCCCACGGCTAGCGCGCCGGCTCCGCCGGGCCCCTCGCCGCCGTCCAACCCCGCGTCGTCTTCGGATTGCAGATGCTACCTATCGCGAAACTCGAGGCGGTTCAGCGCCGCTTTCAGGAACTCGAGCACCTCATGTGCAGCCCGGCGGTGCTCTCCGCGCCGGCCGAGCTCCAGCGGCTCAACCGCGAGCGGACCGAGATCGAGCCCGTCGTCGTCGCCTTCGCCCGGCTGCGGGACGTCGAGCGGCGCATCGCCGAGGATCGCGAGGCGCTGAGCGATCCCGACCTGTCCGAGCTCGCGCAGGCGGAGCTTCCCGAGCTCGAGATCGAGCGCGAGCGGCTCGCCGCCGAGCTCGAGGTGCTCCTCCTCCCGAAGGACCCCAACGACACGCGAAACACCGTGATCGAGATCCGCAGCGGCGAGGGCGGCGAGGAGGCGGCGCTCTTCGCCGCCGATCTCTTCCGCATGCTCTGCCGCTACGCGGAGACGAAGCGGTGGAAGGTCGAGGTGCTCAACCTGAGCGAGGCCTCCGCCGGCGGCTACAAGGAGGTCGCGGCGCTGATCACGGGGCAGGACGTCTACTCCCACCTCCGGTACGAGGGCGGCGTCCACCGCGTTCAGCGGGTCCCCTCGACGGAGACGCAGGGGCGGATCCACACCTCGACCGCGACGGTGGCCGTGCTGCCCGAGGCCGACGAGGTCGACGTGCACATCGACGACAAGGACCTGGAGATCTCGATCGCCGCGTCGGGCGGCCCCGGCGGCCAGGGCGTCAATACGACGAACAGCGCCGTGCAGATCAAGCACCTGCCGACGGGCATGATCGTGAAGTGCCAGGACGAGCGCTCCCAGCTGAAGAACAAGGCGAAGGCGATGAAGGTGCTCCGGAGCCGGCTGCTCGAGCTCGAGCAGCGCCGGCAGGAAGAGGCCCAGAGCGCCGAGCGAAGGACCATGGTCGGCACGGGGGAGCGGGCGCAGAAGGTGCGGACCTACAACTTCCCGCAGAACCGAGTGACGGATCACCGGATCGGCCTCACGCTGCACAAGCTCGACAAGATCATCGAAGGGGACCTCGACGAGCTCATCGGCGCGCTGCGCACGCACCGCCAGGCAGAGCTCCTGCGGCGCGGCGGGCTCTCGGGGCCCGCGCTGGAGCCCGCCACGTGATGGGGGCGCCGTCCATCGAGAGAGGGGCGCCGCCCGTCGATCTGGAGGCGCTGCTCGTCGCGCTCGTGCTGGCGCCGTCGACCTTCTCGCGAAACCGCTTCTTCTCGCTGTACGCCGACCCGGAGGCGCGCCGGGTGCGGCGGCGGGCGGCGCTGCTCAGGAGCATCGTGCGGCAGCTGGTCGCGGGCGCGGACCGCGCCGGGCTCGCGCCCGCCGCGAGCGGCGGCGCGCTGCTCACCTACGACGTGCCGTCGCTCGGGTTGAAGCGCACCGCCGCGCTCGACGCCCTGGAGCTCGCGGTGCTCCGCATCGCGGTCGCGCGCGGGGCGGTCCCGCGGGTCGAGCAGCCGGGCGGCGGGGGCGCCGCGCCGAGCTCGGCGACAGGCGCCGCGTTGCCGCATGAGCTCCTCCCCGAGCCGGCGGACACGTCGCGGATCGAGCGCGCGCTCGCCCGGCTGCTGCCCGAGGGGAAGGCCGGCGGAGCGCTGGAGTCTCCTGGCGAGGGGGAGCCGGGAGAGCCGGACCCCGGGACCAGGGCGCTGCCGCGTGACCGGGCGCGGCGTGACTCGCAAGCACCCTGGGAGTAGGAGGCGGCCATGTGCATCTTCTGCAAGATCGCGAACAAGGAGATCCCGTCGAAGGTCGTGTTCGAGGACGAGCACGTCATCGCCTTCCACGACGTGAACCCGCAGGCGCCCACGCACGCGCTCGTCATCCCGAAGCGCCACATCGCGGGCATCGCCCAGGCCACGGCCGAGGACGAGGCCGTCCTCGGCCGGCTGCTCCTCGCCGCGCGGCGGGTCGCAGAGCTCACCGGCATCACGGAGAGCGGCTTCAGGACCGTGGTGAACAGCGGCGCGAACGCCGGCCAGACGGTCTTCCACATCCACGTCCACGTGATGGGTGGAAGGCCGATGGCCTGGCCTCCCGGCTGAACGCCGTCCGCGCTCCGAGTGAGCGCCGCGCCGACCGCGCTCAGCGGACGCCGCGGGCGGCGCTCACCGCCGCGTCGAGCCACGCCGCCTCGTCGTCACGGAGCGACGGCTGCCTCGGCAGCGCGGTCGGCAGGGCGCGGGACCGCGACGCGCCGTGGGCGCGGAGGTGCGCGGACGTGATGGCGCCGACGCGCCCACCCACGCCGAGGAACAGCGCGAAGAGATCGGGGCCCACCGCGCGCCGCGGGGCGGGCCGCACCGCGAGCTCGGCGCCGGACGCGAGCCGCGCGGTGAACCCGGCGACGAGGTGATCGACCGGATCGCTCCACGGATCCGGGGCGCCGGGGGCGCCCGCCGCGATCCACGCGTCGAGCGTCAGCTCGGGCGAGGTCGCGCTGAAGTCGATCGCCAGCGTGAGGCCGCGCTGCTCGAGGGCGCGCTCGATGTCGCCGAGGCGATCGGTACCGGCGGCGTGCACGAGCATGGAGTCGCCATCGAGCACAGGCGCCGCGGGCGGCGGCGGCAGCGGGCGGCGCGCGGCGGGGGACGCCTCGCGCGGGAGCAGGTTGCCAGGGTTCATGACGCCGGCGGGGTCGAAGACGCCGCGGAGCGCATGGATGACGTCGACGCCGAGGCCGAGCTCGGCGCCGAGCCGCGGCGCCTTGCTGCGGCCGACCCCGTGGTGATGCGAGAGCGTCCCGCCGGCGTCGATCGCGGCGTCGAGGGCCGCTCGCCAGGCCGCGTCGTACTTCGCCTCGGCCGCCGCGACGCTCGGCGCGCTGCCAGCGAAGGTGAAGTAGATGCTGCAGCCGTCCGGGTACGCGTGGGACAGGTGAGCCATCACGAACACGTGGCGCCCGAGCGCGCCGCGCACCGCGCGGTAGAGCCCGTCGAGGCGCGACCAGGGCGCGGCGACCTCCATGGTGTCGCTGAACGCGCCCGCCATGAACACGGGCGCCTGGCGGTAGCTCACGCTGTAGCGGTGCGCGAGCCAGTGGCGCGCGGGCTCCTCGCCGAGCGGCCTGGCCCCGCCGCGCTCCGCGATCGCCGCGGCGCGGGCGAGGTCGTCCGCGCTCGCGCGCGCCGTGCCCTCGAAGATGAGGATGAGCGTCGCGCCGCGGAGCACGCGCGACCCGACGCCGTCGACGATCTGGTTGAGGAGCCCCGGCGCGCGCAGCAGGCCGCGCAGCACCGCGGCGCCGGCCCCAGGGCCGCGCGCGCCGTGCCCCCGAGCGGCCGCCCCCTCGGAGGATTCATCGACTGCGCCGGCGTGGGCGCGCTGCCGGCGCACAGCGCCCAGCCGGGCCATGAAGGAGTCGAACGGGTCGTAGAGCCGCGAGACCGCCGGGCGGAGGCCGGCCTGGAACATCGCCCGCATCGCGTCCCATCCGGCCTCGACGCCGGGGAACGAGAACGCGGCGAACGCGCGCGCCGGCGGCGCCGGGTGCAGCCGGAGCGTCGCGGCGGTGACCACGCCGAGCACGCCCTCGCTGCCGATGAGGAGCGGCGTGAGATCCGGGCCTCGCGCGCGCCGATCGAAGCGGACGATCTCGCCGCGGCCGACGACGCACTCGAGCGACGCGACCATGTCCTCGATCTTGCCGTAGAGCCCGGAGCACTGGCCGGCGCTGCGCGCCGCGACCCAGCCCCCCACGGTCGAGCAGAGGATGGACGACGGGAAATGGCCGAGCGTGAAGCCCTCGGCGTTGAGCTCCTCCTCGAAGCGGATGCCGAGCGCGCCGGCCTCGACCTCGACCGACGGGGCCTGACGATCGAGCGAGCGGCGGCGGGAGAGCCGCTTGAGGTCGAGCACGACCGTGCGCTCGTCCGGCAAGACGCCGCCGCACACGCCCGAGCCCGCCCCGAAAGGCACCAAGGGGAGCCCCTCGTCCGCGCAGAAGCGCACCACCTGGGCGACCTCCCCCGCGGAGGACGGCCAGACGATCATCCCGGGCCGGTGCTCGGCGATGCGGCCCTCCGTCACCGCGAGGTGATGCCGCGGCCAGAGATCGCGGGCGTAGGCGATCTGATCGACGGGGGAGGCGCTGCGCGGGATCCCCGGCAGCGCGCGCGCGATCGCGGCCTCGAAGCTCATTCGCGGGGAGCCCTAGCGCCTCAGCTCCGCTCGGCAAGGACGATGAGCCGCGGCGACTCGGAGCCGAAGAAGACGCCGGGGTGCGCAGGGTGTCCGGTCACCTCGGTGACCTTGAAGCCCGCTTCGTGGAGCACCTTGCCGAGCTCGTGCAGCCCGTAGAGGCGGAGCGAGTAGTCGAGCTCGCGCGAGCGGCCGTCCTCGAACATGACGGTGCGCTTCACCTTGAGCCTGCTCGTGAAGAAATCCACATGCATTTCATCCATGCAGACGCAGCCGTCCCCCTCGAACCAGACAAGGCTCGGCTGGCGGGACGCCACATAGTCGCGGTTGACGATGTCGAGCAGGAGCATCCCGCCCGGGCGGAGGGCGCGGCGGATGCGCGCGAGGACATCCGCGTTCTTCTCGTCGTCGAAGTAGCCGAAGCTCGTCGACCAGCAGTAGACGCCGTCGAAGGTCTCCTCGAACGTCATCTCGCGCATGTCGCCCTGGAGGAAGTTCAGCTTCTGGCCGCGGTCCTGCGCTTCGTCGGCGGCGCGGGCGAGCATGGCGAGCGACAGGTCGTAGCCGACAACGCTGTAGCCGCGGCTGGCGATCTCGATCGCGTGGCCGCCTGCGCCGCACGCGAGATCGAGGATCACCGCGCCCTTCTCGACGCCGAGCCGCTCCTCGATGAAATCGACCTCGCGGCGAACCACCTTGCTGTCGATCTTGTCGAGCGTGCGCAGGAAGTCGTCGCCGAAGAGCTCCTCCCACCACGGGCGCTTCCGGCGCGCGGCGGGCTCGGTCGAGGGGCCGGAATCGTGCTCGACCTGCTTCGCCGCGGGCGCCGCGGCGGGCGCCGCGGGCCGCGCGGACGCGGACGGCTCGCCGTGCGACGAAGGCGCCGACACGGGCGGCGCCGACGCGGGCGGCGGCGGCACCGAGCTCGTGAACGTCGCGAGATCCGGCGATGCTAGCGCCTGCGCGCGCGGGCGCCGCGGCGGCAAGGGAGGCGGCGGTGGCTTCTTGGGGTGCGTGGCGTGCGGATCGGCCTGCGCGGCCGAGCCCGGGTCGGCGAGCTCGGCGTCGCGCTCGGGCTCGACCTCCTCGAGCTCGACCTCGGTGCTCCTCGGCGGCACGGTGATGCGCGTCGCGTCGCCCTGCGCCTGCTGGCCTTCGCCGCCCGCGGGAGAAGCGCCCGACAGCTCGGCCTTCGCCTCGGCGACGGGCTCGGACTCGGGCTCGAGCTCCGCGACCTCGTCCGCGCCCGCCCCCAGCGGCCAGTCCAAGGGGTGCGCGTCGATCTCCGGCGCAGAGGCCTGCCTCCTGGGCCGCCTTCGAGGCTGCGGCTGGAGGGCGTCGAAGGCGGCGTCGCGCGCCGTCGGCGGGCCCTCGGAGAGGCCTTCCGGGAACGACTCGAGGCCCATCCCGGTCGGGACATCGTCCGGCCGGATCCTGAACTGGAGCGGCGGCCACTCGTGCTCCGCCGGATCGGTCAAGAGCGGCGGTCTGGCGGGCTCGATGGCCAAGGTGACCGGCGGCACCGGCGGCAGGTCCGACTCGATGCTGACAATCTGCAGCGGCCGGATCACCGCGACCGAATCGGGATCGATGATGAGCCCGCTCGGCGCCGGCGTCGGCGGCATGCTCGAGGATTTCGGTGACGGGCGCGGGACCGCACGGGGCGCGACCAGCTCGGCCAGGTTCGCCGCCGCCGCCGTCGCCGCCGCCGGCTTGCTGGGGGGCCTGGATCCATCCAGCGCTGGCTCGCTGGGATGCCTGGGCGCATCGAGCGTCGGGTAGCTGGGCCGCCTCTCGGAGGCGCTAGGCCACCCGTCGTCGTCCGCCTCGTCGCGCGAGCGCTGCGCCGCGGCATCCTCGGGCACGGTGGCGCGGTCGTGCGTGGCGACCTGATCGTCGCCCTGCTGCGCTGCGTCTCCAGACACGTTCACGAGCCGCCGCGAGCGCCGTCGCCCGGTCTTCGCGCCCTCGCCGCGCTCCACCTCCGCCGCCCGCTCCACCTCCGTCGCGAGCGACTGCCAGGACCGCCTGGAGCTGGGGTTCGTCGGCAGGGGAGCGCCGTGCCGCGAGCGCTCCGTGGGCGGTCCGGCGATCCGCGGGTCGAGATCGAGGTCCGGGATCTCCGCGATCTGCCCGCTGGAGCTCCCGTCCGCGATGCCCGCGATGACATCGAGGCGCGGCAGCGGCGTCGTCGTCGCGAGCTGCGGGCGCGCGCTGGGCGAGCGCTCGGGCCGTGGAGCGGACGCTCGCGCGAGGAGCGAGCCCTGCTCTCCCTGCGGCGCCGGTGCGGCCGCGTTCCCTGCCTCGCCCGGCAGCGGCGCGCCGGGCTCTCCGGAGGCGCCGCCTTCCTGGGCGGGCGTAGCCAGGGGGTTGCGCGGCCGCTCGCTCGTCATCGCTGGCCCCCTCCGTCCAGCGGCTCGCCGTAGAGGATCGGCCCAGGAGCCCTGCTCCAGGGGGGCGCCACCCCGCGCTCCACGAACATGACCGCGGTGGATCCGAGGTGGAACTTGCCGATCTCCTCGCCGCACGCGACCGGAAGTGCCGGCGAGATCGTGTGCAGGCCGAGCGGCACGTCGCGCGCGTCGACGGCGCTCACCGTGATCCGTCCGACGATCATCGCGCCCACCATCACCACCGTAACGCGCCCCTGGCGCTCCGTGTCGATCACGATCGCGACGCGCCGGTTGCGCGCGAAGAGGCCCGGGACGTGGCGTTCGCCGATCGCGTTCACCGGGAACAGCTCCCCCGGCATCGAGCGGATGAGGCTCACCCGCCCGGCGACGGGCGAATGGACCCGGTGGTAGTCGCGGGGCGACAGGTAGACGATCGCGAACTGCCCGCCGTCATAGCGCGTGGCTTCTGCGGGGTCGCCCACGAGGTCTTCCACGCGGTAGGGCTGCCCTTTGATGGTCAGCCGCCCGCCCTCGGTCACGGGGCCGATCGCTTCGACCCGTCCGTCGGCAGGGCTGGTGATGGCTCCGGGATCGGAGCAGACAGGGCGCATCCCCTCGCGGAGCTTGCGCGTGAAGAACGCGTCGAAGCTCTCGTAAGGGCTCGTCAGCACCTCGGCGGCGTCCATGTCGACGCGGTACGCGCGCGCGTAGAGCTTCACCACCGTGCTCAAGACGGCGGCGGGTGCTCTGGCGTCGCAGAGGCGGCCAACGGCCCGGGTAATGCGCTCTCGCGGAAGCACCCGCAACAGCTGTGCGGCGGCGTAGGTGGCAACGGTCATTGTGCGGAGCAGCGGTAACGATGCGGGAAAGAGAGCGGTGCAGGAATGCTAGGCCTCAGGAAGGACCTTGGTCAACGCTCGGGTCAGACGAACCTTCCAGCGTCGGCGCGGTCCCCAACCAGCGAGGGAGCTCAGCCTTGACGCGACGCACAGCGCGATCCGAGGCGCGACGCCAGGCCCGTCCCCCGCGCCCCACGTTTCTCCACGTCGCTGCGAGCGCGTCAATCGCGAAGCGCCGCTCCGCGCAAATGGGGGCGCGAGGGCCCGCAGGCCGTCCGCTCGACGCGCTCCATTCTGAAGCGGCGATCCGGACCTCGCGCTGCAACTTCGATCGACCTCCGCGGGCGCAGCAGAAAAGCGGAGCGATTTCAAGGGCCTGCCTCCTGGCACGCCGCTCGCTGAAGAGGGCCGAGGAGGCTCGCAACAACGATGGAGATCAAGTTCTGGGGAGTTCGCGGGAGCATCGCTTCGCCTGGGCCGGAGACGGCTGCGGTGGGCGGAAACACAAGCTGCGTGGAGGTTCGCTGCGGATCGTCGCGGATCATCCTCGATGCAGGGACGGGCGTACGCAAGCTCGGAGATGCCCTGCTCCGGGAGGGACCGGTCGAGGCAACGGTGCTGCTGTCGCACCTGCACTGGGACCACATCCAGGGTCTGCCGTTCTTCGTGCCGGCGTACCTGCCGAGCTCGCGGCTGTCGTTCGTGGGCAGCGCGCACGGGGTCGGGAGCCTCCGCGAGGTGCTCTCGACGCAGATGGCCGCGCCGAGCTTCCCCGTCCGCATGGACGAGCTCTGCGCGCAGATCGCCGTGCGGGAGGCGCGGCCGGGCGAGGCGTTCGATGTGGGCGAGGTGCACGTGCGGATCGCCAAGCTCAACCACCCGGGCGGCGTCCTCGCCTACCGCGTCGAGCACGAGGGCCGCAGCGTCGTCTACGCGACCGACACGGAGCACTACGCCTGCGTCGATCCGGCGCTGCGCGCGCTCGCGGACGGCGCCGACGTGCTCATCTATGACGCGCAGTACACCCCGGAGGAGTACCGCGGCGACGGCGGGCGCTCGAAGGTCGGCTGGGGGCACTCGACGTACGTCGCGGGCGCGGAGATCGCGCGGGCGTGCGGCGCGCGGAAGCTCGTCCTGTTCCATCACGACCCGCAGCGGACGGACGCCGGCGTCGCGGAGATCGAGCGCCTCTCCCGCGAGCTCTTCCCTGGCTCGGTCGCCGCGCGCGAGGGGCTCTGCATCCACGTCGAGGCCCTCGCGCGGGCCGCGTGATGACGCGGATGACGACAAGCGCGGCGCCCTCTATGCTGGACGCTGCTCCGCTATCCATGTCGCGCCTCTCGCTGCTCGTCGATCTCGCCTCCCTCCTCGCCCGGGAGGTCGACTTCGACGCCCTCCTCGGCACGGCGTGCGAGCGGCTCGCGAAGGCGCTCCGCGCCGACCGCGCGACGATCTGGCTCGTCGACGCCGAGCGCGGCGATCTCGTGACGCGCGTCGCCCTGCTGCCCGAGCTCCCCTCGCTCAGGCAGCCGCTCGAGCGCGGCATCGCCGGGCACGTGGCCACGACCGGACAGGTCGTGCGCGTCGACGACGCCTCGCGCGACCCGCGCTTCGATCCGTCGGCGGACCGGGCGACGGGCTACACGACGCGCTCGATGCTCGTCGCGCCCATCCGCGAGGACGGCGCCGCGCCGGTCCGCGGCGTCGTCCAGCTGCTGAACCGCGCTGGCGCGCCCTTCGACGAGGAGGACCAGCGCTACCTCGTCGCCCTCGCGACGCAGCTCGCCCGCGCCCTCTCGCTGACGACGCTCCGCGCTGCCGAGGGCGGCGGCCCGGGGGTCGTGCTGCAGGGGCCGTTCAACCGGATCGTCGGCCGGAGCGAGCGGCTGACCGCCGTGTACGAGAAGGTCCAGCTGGCGGCCCAGACCGACGCGACCGTGCTGCTCCGCGGGGAGACAGGCACCGGCAAGAGCCTGTTCGCCCGGGCGATCCACGTCAACTCGCGGCGCCAGACGAAGCCCTTCGTCACCGTCGACTGCACGACGCTGCCGGCGCAGCTCGTCGAGAGCGAGCTCTTCGGCCACGAGCGGGGGGCGTTCACCGGCGCGGACCGGCGCGTGCCGGGCAAGGTCGAGCTCGCCGAGGGAGGCACGCTGTTCCTCGACGAGCTCGGGGACCTGCCGCTCGACATCCAGGGCAAGCTCCTTCGCTTCCTGCAGGACCGCTCCTTCGAGCGCGTCGGCGGTCGCCAGTCGCTCCGCGCCGACGTCCGCGTCGTGTGCGCCACGCACTGCGACCTCGAGCGCGCGGTCGCCGAGGGGCGCTTCCGGAAGGACCTCTACTACCGCGCGCGCGTCGTCGAGATCGATCTGCCGGCCCTGCGCGAGCGCGGCCCCGACGACGTCGAGACGCTGGCGCGGCACTTCGCGGACGTCTACGCGACGAGGTACGGCAGGCCGTCGCCGCGCTTCGATCCGGACGCGCTCCGCCACCTCCGCGCTCATACGTGGCCAGGCAACGTGCGCGAGCTCGAGCACTGGGTCGAGAGCGCCATCGCCCTCGCGCCGGACGGCCGCATCTCCGCGGGGCACCTCCCGACGCGCCGGGGCGAAGGCGCCCCGCCGCACGCCGCCGCGGCGCCCGAGGGCGACGCGCGGGTGGCGCTGCCGCTGGGGCTCACCCTCGACGAGGTGACGCGGCGCTACGTCGAGGCGATGGTCCGGGCGTGCGAGGGGAACAAGACGGAAGCGGCGAAGCGGCTGGGCGTCGGCAGGAACACCCTGGCGCGCGCGCTCCGCGCGAAGCACTGAGGCCGCGCTGTGCGCGCGACCTCCTCCGGCCCGACGCCCGCGCCGCGCGAGGCCCGCGGAGACGCGGGCCGCGGGGCGCAGGCGCGACCCTCCTCACCCCGGGTCCACCGGGAACGTCAGGCCGATCCCGGCGATCGCCGCGACGGCCGATGTCTTCCACCGCGCGGCCGCGCCGGCCGTGAGCAGAGGGCGCGCCAGGACGACGTGCAGCTCGAGGAAGCTGCGCAGCTGGAGGTACCGCGCGATGCGCCACTCGGCGCCGCCGCGCGCGCCGGAGGTGAGCAGCCAGAGGACGTCGCCTTCCGCCTGGGTGACGCTCTCTGAGACGGGCGCGCGGACAGCGCCGAGCTGGAAGACGTTGCACAGGAAGACGTCGTCCCGGTGCCTGCAGAGCGACATGACCCCAAGCCCGACGCTGATGCGCCGCGGCCCGGCGCTCGGCAGATCGCTCGGAGGGCCGCCCAGCGCGACGAGCGCCCGCGCCTCGAGCGACACGGACAGGTCGGACCAGCGGAGAGCGGCAGCGGGCGAGAGGCCGAGGCCCGCCGTCGGTGTCAGGCCAAATGCCAGCACGGAGGACGCGCTGAACTCGCTGTGCACGCGCGGCTGCGGCGCGCGCTGCGTGCCGTGGGCGTAGGCCGGGGCCGGCAGGGCGAGGCCCAGCGCGATCATCAAGGGGATGCGACCAGGGTTCGGCATCCCGCGCACCGTAGGAGCGCGCTCCGGCGCGACGGAATCCGGAGCGGGCGCCCTCGCGAACAAACCGCCGCTCGCGCGCCATTGCGTCGAGCGGCGCTATTTCCTCGGCTCGCCGTCTTTTTTTGGATCTCGGACGCGACGGGCTAGCGCGCCCTGCGGCGCGCGGCCTCGCAGAGGGCCGAACGGAGGGGATCGCCGGGGAGATCGGGCGGCAGCTTCTCCTCGCAGGCCACGTCGGGGTTCAGCGGATCGAGCGCCGTGCCCGCCGAGAAGGCGCGGTCCCCGTCGGGGCCTCCGTGGAGCAGCCCGTGCAGCGACCACCACCGGCCGTAGCGGCTGTGCACGTCCTCCACCCGCTCGACGAGGGGCGAGGCGCTCGCGCGCTCGCCCGACGCCAGCAAGGCGGCGGCGAGGAAGCAGCGCACCGCCGGCTCGTGCGGCGCGAGCGCCTGCGCGCGCGCGTGCTGGACCGCGGCGGCGGCGTGGTGGCCGCGGTCGTGGAGCAGCTGGCCGAGCCGCACCCGCTTGCTCACCTCCTGCCGGTGCGGCATGTCCGCGCCGGGGGCGAGGTCGGGCGGCACGTCGGCCGGCACGCTGGCGAGGTAGGCGCGCCAGCGCTTGTCCCAGGCCGCGAGATCCGCGCCGGAGATCTCGGCGATCGCCCGCTCGAGGTCCGCGTCGCTGCTCGCGTCCTTGAGCCGGCGCAGGAGCTGCGGCAGCGCCGTGTCGCCCGCCTCCCTCGTCCAGTAACGGATGAAGCTCGCGACCTCGGCGAACACGACCGCCGCCTCCTCCGCGCTCGGGAGCATCGCGATCGAGGGGCCGATCTTGTCGAGCGGACGCCCGAGGCCCCTCTGGATGCCCAGGAAGGCGATCGCGTCCGCGGACGGTACGTCGTCCAGCGGGTCGGGCTCGCGCCAGCGGACCTCCTCGCGCTTGGCCACGCCCTCCTGCAGCCACAGCGGGGCGTTGTCGCGCGTCCCGCGCGACAGGGCGAGGTGGGTTATCTCGTGTGCGAGCGTGTCCAGCCAGGGGTAGCCGCTCGGCGTGGCGCGCGGCGAGAGCATCGTCACCCGCCCCCACTTGGCGATGGCGACCGTGCCCGTCGTCCGCGCCGCGTCCTCGGGCAGCCCCGTCATCGCGGAGAGCGTGAACTGATCGCGGACGAGATCGATCCGCAGCGGCCGGAGGAGCTCGACGCCGAGGTCCTTCGCGAGCACGTCGCGCGTCCTCGCCGCGACGTCGACGAGGAGCGGCACGAGCGCGCGATCGTCGTCGTCCTGGAGCCGCACCCAGACGCCGCGCTCCTCGTCGTTCACGACGACCGTCGCCGCGGTGGCCCGGGCGCAGCCGCGCGCGATGTCCCCGAGCGCCGCGCCCTCGGCCGTCGCCGCGAGATCGGGGCGCGCGAGGATCGCCGAGGCGGCGTCGCAGTCGCCCTCGTAGATGGCGAGGCGGCCGCGCTCGAGCGCGAGCGCGAGGTCCGCCGGATCCGCGTCCTTCAGGGCGTCCCGCGCCGCGGGGACGTCGATCTCCAGGATCGCGGCCCGGGCCCGCGCCGCGCGATCGAGATCGCCGACCGTGAGGCGTCCGGACGCGGTCGCCGACGCCGTCGCGAGCCCGGCGAGGATCGCCGCCCGGAGGCCGCGCCTCGCGATCGCCGTCGCCCCGCGCCGAGCCGTGGCCGCCCCACCGCCTGTGCGCGTCATTTCAGGAGCCCCTCCGCGTAACGCTTGACCGCCTCTCGCAGCCGCGGCTCCGAGGTCCCCCCGAGCCCCTCGAGCACGCGACGGCGGAACTCCTCGGGGCCCTTGTGCTTGTCCTTGTCCGGGATGTCGGCCTTCCTCGCCATGTTTCGATCCCCTTCCGACTCGGCGTCGCCGTCCTGACCCTGGTCCTCGCTGCGCGACATCTCGAGCAGCCGCTGCGCGTCGCGCTGGCGCTCGTTGCCGCCCTCGCCGTCCCCCTCGGCGAGGGCGCGCTGGGCGTCGCGCATCGCCTGCTCGGCCTCGTCGAGGCGATCGAGCATCTCCTCGGGCATGCGGCCGTCGCCGCGCTCGCCCCGCTTGCGGAGATCGCGCGCGCGGTCAGCGAGCGACCCCTCGCGCTGGCTCGACTTTCCAAGGCCGTCCCGCGCCCGCTCTGCCGCCGCCTGCCGCAGCTTGCGCAGCGCCTCCTCGGTCCAGGCCAGCTCCTCGGCGAGCGCCTGCTGCGCCTCGCCGGCCTCGCGAGCGGCGCGCTCCTCGGGGAAGAAGCCGCCGGCCTGCGCGCCGAGCCGCTTCGCGTCGCCCAGCGAGCGCATCGCGCCCCGGCCGCTCGTCACCGCTTCCTCGGGGCGGCCCTGCTCCAGCGCGCCCGCCATCGCCTCGGCCTGCTCCCTGCCAGCCGCCGCGGCGGACTCGGCCGAGCCCGGCGCCGCGCCCGGCTGCGGCAGGTCCCGCACGGCCTCTCGGATCGCCTCCGCGTGCTTCTTCGCCTCCTCCCGGAGCGCCGCGACGTCCTCGGGCCGCGACGCGCGCGAGAGCTCCTCGGCGACCGCGTTCGTCTCGGCGGCGTGATCGCGCGCGAGCTCCTCGAGATCCCGCTCGCTCTGGGCGACGCTCTCGTCGGCGTTCGACGCGTCCCCGGGGTCGGGCCCGCGCGGCGCGCCCGACTCCACCCCGCCGCGGCCGCCGCCGCCGAACGAAGGCTCCGGCCGCCTGAGCCGCGCCGCGAGGTCGCGCGCCGAAAGCTCGGCGTGCAGCCAGTCGCTGGCGCCGCGGGCGCGCGCGATCCGGCGCAGGTCGTTCGCGACGATCTCGCCGAGGTCGAGGCCGAGCTCGCCGAGCTTGCCGAGCTCGACCCCCCCGCCGCCCAGCACCGTGACGGCCGCCTCCAGGCGGACCTCGCCGCCCTCGCGGTCGCCGCTGCCCAGGAGCTCGGCCGCCGCCGCCGCCTCGTCCGCGACGTCGGCGAGCCGCTGCGCGACGGCCCGGGCGTCGCGGTGGCCCAGGCCGCGCAGGCCGGCGTCGAACGCGAGCAGCGCGCCCTCGGTCTCGTCGAGCAGCTCCTGGTGCGCCGCGCGGGTCGTCGACTTCCGCTCGGCGGCGAGCGCCGTGTCGAGCCGGGCCAGCTGACCTCGGGCGAGCGACGCGACGCGCCCCCGCACCCGCAGCCCGCCGTGATCCGCGGAGAGCGCCGCCTCGACCGCCGCCTTGGCCGTCGCCTGCACCTCGGCCTCGTGCGCCGCGTGCGCCTTGGCGCCGCCCGCCTCCGGCGTCCTCTGGCCGATGCGGTCGGCGAGCAGATCCGTGAGGGCGTCGCGCGCCTTCACGAGCGCGGCGTAGCGCCGCGCCTCGGGCTCGCCCACCTGCGGCGGGACGACCAGGATCGCCTCGCTCCTGCCCCACTTCGGGCCCTCGATCGGATCGTTGTCCCGCGCCTCGATCCGCACCTCGACGGGCACGTACGTCCTGCGGAAGAAGGGATCGCGCGCCCGGAGCTCGTAGCCTCCGCGATCGACCTTCGCGTCCGCCGCCGGCCGCGAGAGCACCCGCCGCTCCTCCTTCGCTCCGGCGCGCAGGACGAGATCGACCTCGCGCAGGCCGTGATCGTCGGTGATCTCGTAGCGGAGCGGGATGCTGGGCTCGTTGAGGAGCTTCACCGTGCGCGGCGCGCCCTCGAGCGTGACGCGCGGCGCGTCGTCCGGGATCGACACGACGCGCTGCGCGTCGGCCTGCCGGACGCGCACCTGCCCGAAGCGCGCGGCCGCCTGGAGGGTCGTCGACTCGCCGAGCGTCCAGCGGGCGACGACGCTGCCCTTGCCGTCGTCGACGAACGGCACCTCGGCGCCGCCGTCCGTCAGCACGAGCGCGCGCCCCGCGCGGACGGGGCGGCCGCGCACCGTGATCACGGTCCCTCGGGGCTGCATCGTCGGGGCGAACGGCAGGAGCTCCTCCGCGCCCTGGTGCAGGTACTCGGGCGGCGCCGCCGTCATCTCGACCTCCTCGATCCACGGCAGATCGAGGGGAGCCTCGCCGCCGCGGGCGGCGAGAACGTCCAGCCCCTCGACGACGCGCGACGGCTCGATCGCCGCCGCCGCGAGCGCCGCCGCGCCGAGGACGAGGCCCGCGCTCGCCCACCGCGTCGCCGCCTGGCGCGCGCGCTCGACGACGCGCGCCTGCGAGGCGCGGCCGAGCAGCCGCCGGAGGTGCAGGCCGGCGAGCTCCGGCGAGCCGACGCGATCGTCGGCCGCGGCGCGATCCGCGAGCGTGAGCGCCCGAAGGGTGGCGGCGCCGAGCGCCTCGTCCGTGCGACCGATGATCTCGCGCACCGTGCGCCGGGCGTCGCCGCGCCGCCGGCGCACGAGGATGGCCCGCGCGGCGATCGCCGCGAGCAGCAGCGCGAGCCCGGCGCCGGCGAGCCCGCGGGCGAGCGGCGACCCCACGCGCGCCACGTGCGCCGCGCCGAATAGCCCTGCGCAAGCGGCCGCGGTGAGCGCGCGGCGCGCGGAGGGGCCTACCTCCGCATCCCAGACGGAGCGCAGCCGCGCGATGGACAGGGCCGGCGCCTCGTTATCCATGAAGAAGCAAGGGTAACCGGCGGGAGGAGGTGGTCCAGCGGATCGGTGGGATCCCCCGGGAGGCGGGAGCCCGGGCGATCAGACGTCGAGCTCGCCGTCGGTCATGAACCAGCTCTCCGCGTCGAGCAGCACGCGCCGCAGCTCGTCGGGGAAGGCGGGATCAAGGTGGACGATGAGCCACCGCGAGCCGACGTTAGGCGGGTGGGGGCGGGAGAAGAACCCGAGCGCCCGCAGGCGGGCGCTGAACGAAGGGGGCGTCACGAGGAGCATGCCCACGGAGACGTGCCCCTCTCGCCGCATCGCCTGGCAGAGCTCGAGCAGCAGGGCGTCGAACGTGGGGCCGTTGTCCTCGCAGAACAGGTCGCTGATCTCGACCTTGTTGTTCCGCACCGAGTAGACGGCGTAGCCGAGCAGCCGCCCGTCATGCCTGTCGAGCATGCAGAAGAACCGGTATCGGACGTTGCCGAGCTGCGCATAGCGCCAGTTCAGGAACTGGGCGCTCCGCTCGCCGACGACCGGCCAGGGCTTCGCCCGCGACCACAGCGCGTCGAAGCGGTGATCGGCGGCGTCCACGAGCTCGGTGCGCACGCGGCTCCCCTTCGCGAGCAACGCGGCGGTGTCCCGGAGCGCCATCGAGGCATCGAGGGCGCTGCCCGCGGCCCGGACCAGGAGGTTGTCCGGCTTCACCGTCGCCCGCTGGACGGCGCGCTCCGCCGCGGTCGACAGCGCCTGCGCGAGCGGGGCGGGCGGGGCGCCCGGCTCCGCCGCCTCCCAGAGCGCGCGCCAGCGAGGGTGGGGGACCGCCGACGCGGCCCGCTCGGCGATCCGCTGCACCACCGCGCTCACGGTGTTCCGCTGCTCGCCTGCCGACGAGGCAGCGAGCTCGTTCAGCTTGTACGCGGCCATCAGGGGCCGGACCCAGATGATGGAATCGGCGATCTTCTTGTAGCCGGCGCGCTGGAAGATCGGGAATGAGGCCTTGTTGGGGAAGCCGAACACGAAATCGACCCCGGCGTCACGGCAGCCCCTCGCGAGCTCTCGCTGGATGCTCATGGCGGCCCCCGCGATGCGGTGCGCCTTGGTCACGCCGAAGTCGCCGAGCACGCCGGCCTTGAGCTTGCGCCCGTCGACAACCAGGTCGCGCGGATAGAACGAGCCGCTCCCGATGATCTCCCGCTCCGGTCCGTGAAAGCCCATCCAGGTCCGCGGGGGGCCGGCCGGGTTCTGCTCCTGGAACCAGCGCATCCGCCGCTCCACGAGCTCCTGCGATACCTCGCCGTGGGCGAGGTTCTCTTTCCAGAGCTGCGCGAGGACGTCCCTGTGCTCTTCCGGCTGGACGCGGGCGGCGCTGTAGACCTTCTCCATGGCTTTCCGGTGCGCTCTCCTGGCGCGGCAGAGCGGCGCGCCGCGCCCGTCATGGCCGAAGGCGGCGAGGGCGTCAATCGCGCCTGGCGGCGCGGCGAGGCGTTCCGCGCTGGGCACAGCGACGCCCGCGCGGCGAAGGCGTCATCGCGGAACCGGAGTACACTCGCGCGATGTCTCGCCGCGCCATCGCCGCCGTCGCCTGGCTCTCGTTGCTGTTCGCCCTGGCTTGCAGCTCCGCGCTGCCGCCGCCCCCTCCAGACGCTTCGCAGGCGAAGAGCAGCGGCGCCCCCGCGCGGCAGCCGGGCCCAGCCGCTGATCCGGGAGCGACGTTCGATGACGAGGTGATGGTCGCGGACGGCGACCCCGGTCCGGTGCCGGTGACCCGCGCGGATCCGGCGCGCGGCAGCCGGCTCGCGCCCGTGACGATCGTCGTGTTCTCCGATTTCGAGTGCCCCTTCTGCAAGCACCTGGGCGGCACGCTGAGGCAGCTGGAGCAGCGGTACGGCGCGGAGCGGCTGCGGGTCGTGTGGAAGAACTTCCCGCTCGCCTTCCACAAGCAGGCTCGGCCGACGGCCGAGGCCGCGATGGCGGTGTTCGCGCACGCGGGTCCCAAGGCCTTCTGGGCGTTTCACGACGCCATCTTCACGGCCGACGAGCGGCTCTCGCCGGAGGTCCAGGCCACCGCGCTCCGGCGGGCCGGCGTGACCCCCGGCCAGATCCCGCAGCTCGTCCAGCAGAGCAGGGCGGCGCAGAAGGTCGACGCGGACATGGCGCTCGCCGGGCGGCTCGGCGTGAACGGCACGCCGGCGGCGTTCATCAACGGCGTCCTCCTCGTCGGCGCGCAGCCGGCGGAGCGGTTCGCGGAGATCATCGACGCGCAGCTCGCCGCGGCGCAGGCGCTCCGCGCCGAGGGGACGCTGCCGGAGAAGATCTACGCGGCGCTCGCGAAGAAGAACTTCGCTCCTCCTGCCGAGGAGCCCGACGACGCCGAAGAGGAAGGCGACGGCGGCGTGGTGCACCTCGTGCCCGTCGGGGACTCGCCCGTGCGCGGCGCGGATACGGCGCTCGTCACGATGGTGCTGTTCAGCGACTATCAGTGTCCGTTCTGCAGGCGGGTCACGCCGACGGTCGAGAAGCTCAGGGCGCAGTACGGCGACAAGCTGCGCGTCGTCTGGAAGGACCACCCGCTCCCGTTCCACCCCCGGGCCGAGCCCGCTGCAGAGCTCGCGCGCGAGGCCCGCGCCCAGAAGGGAAACGACGCCTTCTGGCAGGCCAACGATCGCCTCCTCGCCGGCGAGGCCGCCCTCGACGACGCCGCCCTCGAGGCCGTCGCCGCGGACCTCCGGCTGAACGTCAACGCGGTGAAGCGCGCCGTCGCCTCGCACAAGCACGCCGCCAAGATCGAGGCCGACGTGGATCTCGCCGACGATCTCGGCGCCCAGGGGACCCCGCACTTCTTCATCAATGGCCGCAGCCTCGTCGGCGCGCAGCCGATCGAGAAGTTCCAGGCGATCATCGACGAGGAGATCGCCAAGGCGGAGGCGATGGTCGTGGCCGGGACGCCGCGCGCGAAGGTGTACGAGGCCATCCAGAAGCAGGCGGTCCCGCCGGCGCCGCCGCCGAAGGTGTCCGTGCCGCCGGCGCCCAAGGGCCACCCCAGCAAGGGCGCGGCTACGGGCAAGGTGGTCATCCAGGTGTTCTCCGACTTCCAGTGCCCTTTTTGCGCGCGCGCCGCCGCCACGATGGACGAGCTCATCAAGGCGTTCCCGGGCAAGGTCCGTGTCGTCTACCGCCACCTGCCGCTCCCCTTCCACCCGGAGGCGCAGCTGGCCGCCGAAGCGGCCATGGAAGCGCTCGCGCAGAAAGGGCCGGCCGGCTTCTGGAAGATGCACGACCTGCTCTTCAAGGCTCACGACGCATCGAACCTCGACCGCGCGGCCCTGGAGCAGCACGCCGCGAGCCTCGGGCTCGACGCGGCGCGCTTCGCAAAGGCGCTCGACGAGCACACCCATCGCGCCGCCGTCGAGGCCGACGCGCAGGCCGCGCGGAGCGCCGGCATCACCGGGACTCCCGGGTTCGTGATCAACGGTTACCTGGTCAGCGGAGCCCAGCCGCTCGCGAAATTCAAGAAGGTAGTTCGGCGCGCCCTCGGCGAAGCGAACTGAACACGACCTGAACACGCGCGACACGCGCGTCCCGGCGGCGCGCGCTCCGGCTCCGGGCTCCAGGACCTGCGCTCCGAGCGATCTGGCGCTCGGCTCACCATGTGCGTTTCCCGGGGCGCCTCCATCGATATTGCGCTTCGAGCTCGTGATAGCCTGTCGCAATGCCCAAACCGCGCGGTCGAGGGACATCGGCCGAACCCAGGCGCACCGTCAAGGCATCGAGCGGATCCGCGCGCGCGCGGCGTCATGGCAAGGCGGTCGAGCGCGGGGGCGCGAAGGCGGGCCCGCCGGCCGCGCTGCGCGACGGGCAGGAGCGGGGGGCGCCCGCAAGCTCGCGCGCCAGGCCCAGGAAGGCGAAGGGCGCGACCTCTCTCGTGGAGGCCGCCGTCGCGAAGCGACCGGCAGCGCCGGGGAAGCGCGCGGCGGCCGAGCCACCGGCGGCGCCGAGGATGCGCCCCCCGAGAGCGCGCGCTGGCGAGCAGGCCAGCGCCGCGCCGCCGAAGCGCCGACCCCGGAACGCGAAGGCGAAGAGCGGAGCGGATGACGCGGAGTTCTCGCCGCCCCGGCCGCCTGAGCTCGACTGGGACGACACGCCCTCTGAAAGCGCCGAGGAGGTCCTCGCCCAGCGCTGGGCGGCGCGGGGGGAGGAGCTCTTCCAGCAGCTCGAAGGCCACGGCGCCGCGCTCCACGAGTACCGCGCCGATCTCAAGGAGGGGCGCTTCGTCTGGATCGCGCCGAGCGGGCGCGTGTCCGCCGAGGCGAGCGCGCGCCTCCTGTGCAGCTGGTCGTGCGCGACCTCGGTCCTGGTCATGGCGTGGGCCGACCCGCTCGCCAGCGGCGCCGGGATCGAGCGCATCGACGGGATGCCCGCGGAGCAGGACGGCATCGACGAGCAAGGCGCCTGGCAGATCGCGATGAGGGCGGCCGACGCCTGCAACGCCGCATACCTCTATCGCGTGTCCTCGCCGCAGGCCTGGTACTTCCTTGCGCTCGACGGGCTGACGTTCTCACCGAAGCGCACTTCGTTCCATCCGGGCGCGCCGGTCTGCCTCGTGCTGCGCGCCATCGGCGAGGTGCGCGAGGCGATCGCGTCCCGCGCCGAGCCCGCCGACGTCGTCCGCGACAGGATCTCGGCGCTCAGCGACTCGCTGTTCCACCAGGCCAGATATGCCTATCGCGACACCGATTGGGTCGCGCGCCTCGATCGGACCGGCTCGTGCCTCTCGCACCTCGCGAAGCGCATCCCACGCGCGGGCTTCAGCGCGATCGCCGCGGGCCAGCGCATCGACGAGTGGCTCGAGCGCGAGCTCGCGGTCGAGCTGATCAACGCGCTCTCGCTCATCGAGGACGAGTGGAGCCTGTTCGGTTGATGGGGCGCTGACGGGCGCGGTCGAGCCCGTATCGCGGTCAACCCCCCGCCCCTCGTCGCGTCGCGCGCGGCCGAGCCCGCGCCGCGCGGCACCGCTCTTGAAGGGGTCGCAGGAGCGGACGTGAGGGGAGGGGGCGATGGGGCGAGCGAAGCTGTTCGAGGATCGCAGGGACGCGGGGCGCAGGCTCGCGCAGCTGCTCTCGGGGTACAGGAGCGAGGCGCCGCTCGTGCTCGCCCTGCCGCGCGGCGGCGTCGAGGTGGGCTACGAGGTGGCGCGCGCGCTGGGCGCGCCGCTCGATGTGTGGATCGTGCGCAAGCTCGGCGCACCCGGGCAGCCGGAGCTCGGCCTGGGCGCGATCGCCGAGGGGGGCGAGGTGTACATCGATCGGGGCCTCGTCGCGATGCTGGGGATCTCCGAGGCGGAGCTCGCCGAGATCGCGGAGCGGCAGGCCGCCGAGGTGGAGCGCGGGGTGCGCCGGTACCGGGGCGACAGGCCGATGCCCCGCGTCGAGGGGCGGACGGTGATCGTCGTGGACGACGGCATCGCGACCGGCGGGACCGTGCGGGCCGCGCTGCGCGACCTGCGCAAGCGCTCGCCGAGGCGGCTCGTGCTCGCCGCGCCGGTCGCCGCGCCGTCAAGCCTGTCGTCGCTCAGCCGCGAGGTCGACGGCATCGCTTGCATCGAGGAGGACCCGGGCCTCCAGGCGATCGGCGCCTACTACGAGGATTTCTCGCAGACGTCGGACGACGCCGTCGCCACGCTGCTCGCCGAGGCGCGGCGCGAGGTCCCGAGGCCGGAAGGGGCGGAGCGGCCCCTCTTCGTCGAGGCAGGGACGGCGGCGCTGCCCGGGGACCTCGCGATCCCGGAGAGGGCGGGCGGCCTCGTGATCTTCGCGCACGGCAGCGGCAGCAGCCGCAGGAGCCCTCGCAACCGCTCGGTCGCGGAGGCGCTCTGGCGGTGGGGGCTGGCCACGCTGCTCTTCGACCTGCTCACCGACGAGGAGGAGGCGGAGGATCGCCGGAGCGCCCACCTCCGCTTCGATGTCGATCTGCTCGCGCGGCGGCTGCTCGGGGCGACGGACTGGGCGCTCGCGCGCCCCGAGCTCCGTCACCTCGCGGTCGGCTACTTCGGCGCGAGCACCGGCGCGGCGGCCGCGCTCATCGCCGCGGCGGCGCGGCCGCGCGTCGTGGGCGCCGTCGTGTCGCGCGGCGGCAGGCCCGACCTCGCGGGCGCGGCCCTGGCGATGGTGCGCGCGCCGACGCTGCTCATCGTGGGCAGCGCGGACACCGAGGTGCTGGCGCTGAACCAGGCTGCCCTCGACGACCTCGCGGGCCCGCGCCGCCTCGCCGTCGTGCCTTCCGCGACGCACCTGTTCGAGGAGCCGGGCGCGCTCGCGGCGGTCGCCCGGCTCGCCGGCGAGTGGTTCGCGCAGCACCTGATCGCGCGAGGAGCCGAGGCGAGGGCGTGACGCGCCGGCGCCCGGCGCGAGCGCTGGCCGAGGCGAGAGCGCCGCCGGCCGGCGCCCGGCGCGAGCGCTGGCCGGCGCGGCGCCTACCTGGAGAGCCAGACCGTGTACGCGTGCGGCATGAACGGCGCGTCGTCGGGATCGAAGGGGAGGCTGCGGATCATGCTGCCCGCGTTGACGCCCACGACGAGCAGCCCCGCGAGCCCGTCGAGCCCCACCACCGTGCGCTGCGCGCGGCTGCTGCCGAAGACGCCGGCCACGTCGACGCGGCCGGCCTCGGCGCCGTGCGCGTCGACCTTCACGATCGCCCAGCGGAACAGCGCGGGCAGCTCCCAGTCGGCCACGAAGGTGATCTCGGCCGTCCTGAGATCCGGCCGAGCGGCCGCGTTCTCCGCCGAGAGATCGAGCCAGAGATACGTCGCGCCGGTCGGCTCGATCGGGCGCAGGGGCGCGACCCGCCGCGGGAGCGTGGCGTAGGGCAGCGACCACTCGAAGCGAACCCGCCCGAAATCGCCGAAGCGCTCGGCGTCGGAGAGGTGCGCGCCGTCGCTGCGGCTGCCCAGGAACGCTCGCGCGATGGCGAACTCGAGGAGCAGGTCGTCGAGATCCTCGCCGCGCGATCGCAGGGACGCCCGGAGCGCATCGAACGTGTCGGGCTCGGCGTGGAAGCGCGCCGCGCCCGCGGGCGTGGACTGCGCCGCGATGGCGAGCAGCGACGTCGCGACCTGCGCCGGCGTCCCGGTGCCGTACGCGTCGTCGAGGTACCACGGAAAGAGCAGGCCGCCGTCGAGCGCGCCGAGCGCCGCGCCGGTGAGCGCCCGCTCGGGCGCCCGCTGGAAGGCGTCGACCGCGGCGAGCTCCTCGGCCGCGCAGGGCGCCGCGATGGCGGCGAGGTAGCTCGCCGTCATGGCGATCGCGCCCTCCTCCGCCCCGGCGTCGAGGCGCATGGCGACGGCGGCTCCGAGCGCGTAGGCCGCGTCGGACGCGCTCGCGCACCCGCCGCGCCCCGGCGCTGCGATGATGGCGAACGCGCTCGCGGCGTCGAACCGCTCCCCAAGCGCCCGCAGGTCGTGCCCCACGCGCGTCGGGCCGCGGCGCGGGCCGCGCTCCAGGTAGAGATCGTACGCTGGGCCGCCGCCCCGCGCGCCATCGGGGAGCGGGCGCGGCAGACCGAGCGCGTCGTAAGCCCGCATCGCGGCCTCCAGGTGGGTGAGGCTCTCGAGGAGGGCGGCGCCGGGGACGTCCGCGGGCGCGTGCACGCAGACGGGCAGCGTGAAGGAGCAAGCGCGTTGTTGGACGTCGCGGACATCGCGGAGGTCGCGCTCGTCCGGGCGCTGCACCGGCGAGACCACGGGTCGGCCCTCGGCCGGCGGAGCGGCGGCCGCTGAGGCGCCGTCGTCGGAGGGCGCCCCGGCCTGCGCGCTCGCGACGGGCGAGGGCGGCTTGGCCGACGTCGCGTCCGGCGCGCGCGCCGCTGCCGCGGGGGGGCCGCCGAGGGCCGCGCCCAGGGCGAGGACCACCAGCGCCCTGGGCGCCGTGCGTCGCAGCGCGGGCGCTCGCTCTGGTCGCGCGGCTGGGGCACGTGTGGGGAACGGTCTCATGGGGAGCGCACTTGGTATCCGGAGATCCGCCGGCGAGTCTGACCCGGCGGCTTCGCGCTAGCTCATCGCACGAGCGACCGCCCTTGCCCATGCTCGCCAACGTCGGTCCTGCGCCCCCCGCCGGCCCGCGCCGGGAGGGCCCCGGCGGCGGCGTGGCTCATCTCGTCCCAGAGCGGGAATACGGGGGTGTCTGGACCCCGATCTCACCGGATCGAACTCCTGGTATCGTGTGCGCCCCTCGCCCGCCTCCCGGGCGGGGGCGAAAGCCCAGGACGATTCAATGACCCATCCGCTTCACGACATCTTGCTCCCCGACAGCCGACACGACTTCTTCCCCGTGGTGATCGAGATCCCGAAAGGATCGAAGTGCAAGTATGAGCTCGACAAGAAGACGGGGCTCTTGATGCTCGACCGCGTGCTCTACTCGTCAGTGCACTACCCGGCCAATTACGGCTTCATCCCTCAGACGCACGCGGGCGACGGCGACCCGCTCGACGTCCTCGTCATCATGCAGGAGCCGGTCGTGCCGCTCACGATCGTGAGGGCGCGCGCCATCGGCGGCTTCTTCATGCGCGACGACAAGGGCGTCGACGACAAGATCATCGCGGTCGCCGTCGACGACCCCTCCGTGGCCCATTACCTGACCCACGAGGAGCTGCCGCCGCACGTGACCAAGGAGCTCATGCGGTTCTTCATCGACTACAAGACGCTCGAGAACAAGCTCGCAGAGGTAGATACGATGTACGACAGGAACCGCGCCCTGGAGGTCATCGAGGAGTCCGTCGCGAGCTATCGCTCGATCAGCGCCTGGTCCAAGGGCTGACGCGGCTGGCCCTGGGGGCCCGGTTGCAGCGGCGCACGGATGGATCGCGGAAGCGGTGGATCGCCCTTCCTGGACCCCTCGGCGTCCACCCCTCGCAACCTTCGAAAAAATCCAGAAACCGGGCATAGCGGCGCGAGGTAACCCTGCGAGAACACTCGGCACGAGGGTTGCTTTACCGCCCGCCGTGGATCGCTTCTCGACGCTCATGGACGACGAAGGCCTTGCCCAGCGGCTCGCCCAGAGCCCTGAGGTCGAAACGCGCCTGGCGATCCAGCGGCTCCGGTTCGACCTCGGATCCGGTGGGAGGTCGAGCTCTCTGGCGTGGCGGGTGACACCGTGAGTCGGCTCAACGCGGAGCGTCGAACTCGACTTCGCTCCGGGGAGAGCCGCCAAGGGCCCACCATGACGCATGCGGGCGAGCGGGCAGGGCAAAGACGCTGAAAACGACGCTGAAAACGATTCGAACGCGGCGAACGCAATCAACGCAAACAACACAAATGACGCGGACGATTCGGTGACAGGCCATTGAAGCGCGCGGGTATGCGCATGGATTATCGAGGCGACACCGCTTGATCGGGGCTTGACAACATGAGAGACATCAGCTTTTCTCAAGCAATGATGAGCACGCTTAATAGCTTAGTTTCGGCGAAAGCGTGTCGCCGCTACTCCGCAGTGGCGCTTCTCCTCGCCGGCCCGCTCGGTTGCCTGGGCAACCTCGGAAATCCCGACGGGACGCCCTCCGAGACCAGTAGCAGCGGCGACGGCACCGGCAACGGCAGTAGCAGCAGCGGCGGCGACGGCGGCGGCCCGCCGATCGGCGACCCGCCGGACGTGCCCCCGGAGATCCCGGAGGTGTCGGAATGCGAGGTTGCGGACAAGAGCACTCCGGGCCCGCGCGTGGTGCGTCGCCTGACGGTGGATCAATTTGAAGCCACTGTCCGCGATCTGTTCAAGGACCAGTCCGTCGCGCTTCCGAGCATCTTCAACGATCCGCAGGTGCTCGGGTTCTCGGCCGACGCGAACGCGCTGGTGATTCGCGACCTGACGGCCCAGCAGATCATGGATTGGGCCGAGACGACCGCCGACTGGGCGGTGACGAACAAGCTCGCCAGCATCACCACGACGACGTGCAGGACCCTGGACGCGAGCTGCCGGACCGAGTTCATCCGCGACTTCGGCCGCCGCGCGTTTCGCGACAAGCTCACGGACGAGCGCGTCGCGTCCTACGACGCGCTGTTCGGGGCGGAGACGTCGTTCGAGGACGGCGCCAAGGTGGTCGTGGGCGCCATGCTGCAGTCGCCGTACTTCCTCTATCGCCACGAGATCGGGACCGAGGCGAGCGGCTCGGGCGTCTACGAGCTCACCCCGCACGAGATCGCGAGCAACCTCTCGTACTTGCTGACCGGGACCATGCCGGACGAGGCGCTGCTGCAGGCCGCCGACGCGGCCGCCGCCCAGGGCGCCAACCTGACCAGCGAGCAGATCGCCCAGCACGCGCTGCGCCTGCTGGAGGACTCGGCGACAAGGCCGCTCGCCGAGAAGGAGATGATGCGGTTCATGCGCGGCTGGCTCCAGCTGAACCGCCTCGTCACCGCGGTGAAGGACAACACGGTCTTCGATCTCACGGACGCCCTGCGCAAGGACATGATGGCCGAGACGCAGGCGCTCGTCGTGGACACCGCGTTCAACCAGAACGGCACGTTCGCCAACCTCCTGCAGGCGGACTACACGTTCATCAACTCCAGCCTCGGTTCGCACTACGGCATCAACGGCGCCGGGGGCACCGAGCTGACGAAGGTGACGCTCACCCCAGGGCAGCGCGACGGGGGCATCCTGGCCCACGGCAGCTTCCTGACGGGGCATGGCAGCGCGAAGCTGTCCTCGCCGACCCAGCGCGGCAAGATGGTCCGCACGCGGCTCCTCTGCCAGCCGCTCGAGCCCCCGCCGCCCGGCGTGGATCCGAACGTCAAGCCCCTGGAGACGCCGGCGACCACGCGCGAGATGGTCGAGCAGCACACGAAGGCCGAATATTGCGCGGGCTGCCACAAGTTGACCGACAAGATCGGCGTCGGCTTCGAGCACTACGACACGTTCGGCCGCTGGCGGAACGATGAGAACGGGATCCCCGTCGACGTGACCGGCACGGTCGTCGAGCCGCCCACCGGCGAAGACGTCAATTTCAGCGGCGTCACCGAGCTGGCCGACTACCTCGCGGCGAGCGAGGACGTCAAGGCGTGCATGGTCCGTTACTGGTCGTACTACGCGTTCGGCGGCACCTGGGAGCAGGACGGCTGCACGTACGAGAAGGTCCAGGAGGAGGCCGCGGCGGACGAGTTCCGTCTCAAGAGCGTGTGGCTCGCGCTGACGCGCGCGCCGCACTTCACCCGCAGAGTTCAAGGTCCGTGACCCCACGGCTGCAACCCAAGAACAGATCGGTAGCGAGTGAAAGGATCGGTCATGCGCAGCCACAGTCGTAGGAAGTTTCTCAAGGGTGTCGGGGCCAGCCTGGGGGCCAGCCTTCTGTTCTCTCCCTTCTATGATTCCATCGCCAACGCGGCTCCCGGGAAGAAGCCGAAGCGGCTCCTGATCTTCTTCACCATGGGGACGGCCCCCTCGATCTGGAAGCCCAAGAGCGTCTCCGGCGAGACCCCCACGTTCAGCGAGTCCACCTCGCCGCTCGAGGAGGTGAAGGAGCACATCGTGATGCTGGACGGCCTCCCCAGCGGGAGCCCCAGCAACAACCACGGGTCCGCCGACGGCCTCACCGGGATGGGCTATTACAGCAACGGCCCGTACGGGCTGATCTCGGTCGACCAGTACATCGTCGAGAAGCTGAAGGGCAGCGGGCTGTCGACGCCCATCCCCTCGCTCCTGCTCGGCGCCGCCGTCGAGGGCGGCAAGACGGGGTTCTACAAGGGGACCAACCTGTCGCCCATCGGCTCCCCCACGTCCGCCTACTCGACCGTGTTCACGGGCTTCACGCCGTCCAACAACCAAGGCAGCACCGACAACAGCGCCGCCGAGGCCCTGCTGAAGCGGCGCAAGAGCGTCCTCGACAACCTCACGAAAGAGCTCACGTCGCTCAAGGGAAACCTGGGGAAGGAGCAGCAGTACAAGCTGGATCTGCACCTCGAGTCGATCCGCCAGCTCGAGCAGCGGCTCTCGAACACCATGACCCCGGGAGGCGGAGGAGGGACGGGCGCCTGCTCCGTCCCGGGAACGCCGAGCGGCGACATGACCAATGGCTTGAAGGCCAACCAGCTCCATCTGGATATCATCGTCGGCGCGTTCGCGTGCGATATCACCCGCATCGCCGCGATCCAGTGGGGCTCGGATCAGATGATGAACGCGAACCTGAGCGAGATCGGGCTCAGCGGTGAGGAGCATAACGGCATGATCCACACCGGCGCCCCTGCGCACCTCGACCTGATCAAGCTCGAGAAGTGGCTGCACCAGCAGTTCGTCGGCGTCATCAAGAAGCTGAAGGCGACGCCCGAGGCCGACGGCTCCGGGACGCTCCTCGACAACACGCTGGTCGCCTGGTGCCGTGACATGGGCGACGCGCCGAACCACACCCAGAACGAGATGAAGTTCGTCCTGGCGAGCGGCAACGGCGGCTATCTGAAGACGGCCCCTGGCGGCCGGTTCATCAAGAGCGGCGAGCGGCACGAGCGCGTGCTGCTCAGCCTGTGCGACGCGATGGGCGTCACGGACTTCTCCGGCTTCGGGGATCCGGCTCTGGGCAACAAGACGCCGCTCCCCGGCATCGCCGCGACCTGACACCGAGGGCGCGAGGCCGCTCGCCGCGACAGGTGCGCCCCCACGCACCTGTCGCGGCGAGCTCCGTTGGCGCGAGATCGGTAGCGTGAAAGGGTCGTTCATGCGCAGCAGTCGTCGTAGAGATTTCCTCAAGGGGCTGGGGGCCAGCGTTGGTGCCGGCTTCTTGTTCAACCCATTCCTCGACTCCATCGCCGAGGCGGCGCCCGGGCGGAAGCCCAAGCGGCTCCTTTTGTTCTGCACGATGGGGACCGCGCCATCGATCTGGAAGCCCACGAGCGTCTCGGGCGAGGCCCCCACGTTCAGCGAGTCGACGTCGCCGCTCGCGGACGTGAAGCAGCACGTCGTGCTCGTGGACGGCCTCCCCAGCGGGAATCCGGGGAACAACCACGGCGCGCCCGACGCCCTGACGGGGCTCGGCTTCAGCGACCCCGCCAAGCTGATCTCCGTCGACCAGTTCATCGCGGACAAGCTGATCGCCGCCGGCACGAAGACGCAGATCCCCTCGCTCTTGCTGGGGGCCGAGAGCACGGTGAACGGCGGGAGATCGCCGTATTATCGCAAGGACAACCTGCCGGGCATCGCCTCTCCGACGTCCGCCTACTCCACCCTGTTCGGCTCGGCGATCCCGTCGAACACGTCGTCAGACGATCTCTTGCGCCGTCGCAAGAGCGTCCTCGACCACCTCAAGAACGAGATCAAGGCGCTCGAGGGGAACCTCGGCTCCGAGCAGAAGTACAAGCTGGAGCTGCACATCGACTCGATCCGGCAGATCGAGGAGCGGCTGTCCAACGCGTCGTCCGGCCAGACCGGCGGCTGCAGCGTGCCGACCAAGCCCTCCACCGATCCGGCCAACCCGCTCCAGGCCAACCTGCTCCACATGGATCTCCTCGTCGGCGCGTTCGCGTGCGACATCACCCGCGTCGGCGCGATCCAGTGGGGCTCGGATCAGGCCATGAACGTCGATCTCCCGGACATCGGGCTGAAGGGCGACGAGCACGGCGCCATGATCCACACCGGCGCACCGGCGCACCTCGACCTGATCAAGCTGGAGAAGTGGCTGTCGCAGCGGTTCGTCGACCTCATCAACAAGCTGAAGGCGATCCCAGAGGCCGACGGCTCCGGGACGCTCTTCGACAACACGCTGATCGCGTGGTGCCGCGACATGGGCGACTCGCCGAACCACAACCAGAACGAGATGAAGTTCGTCCTGGCGAGCGGCGAAGGCGGCTATCTGAAGACGGCCCCTGGCGGCCGGTACATCAAGAGCGGCGAGCGGCACGAGCGCGTGCTGCTCAGCCTGTGCGACGCGATGGGCGTCACGGACTTCGCCGGCTTCGGCGATCCGAACCTGCGGTCCAAGTCGCCGCTCCCGGGCCTTTCGGCCAGCTGAGGCGGCCGGCGCGCCGCTTCCCGGCGCGCGCGCTCCGGTTCCCCGCGACCGCCGCGTCGCGCCCGGGCGCCTGCGCGCTCCCGGGCGCACGCCGCCGTCGACCCCCGTCCTGTGCCCGGCGTACACTCGTCACCATGACGACGCGCGCGCCGGCGGGATACGAGGCAGATCAACGGCGAGACGACCTGTCCGCGTACGCGCGGTACCTGTCCGCGATGGACGCGTCGATGCGCCAGAAGGTCGCGCTCACGGCAGCGCACCTCCTGTGCGAGGGCCGCGTCGCCGACATGGGCATGGGCTCGGGGCAGGGCAGCGCCGCGCTGGCCCAGCTCTACCCGCGCCTCGAGGTGATCGGCGTCGACATCGATCCGACGGTCGTCGAGCTCGCGCGCCGAGCTCATCAGCAGCCGAACCTGGGCTTTCAGCTGGGCGACATCGCCACGACGGTATTCCCGCCCGAGAGCCTCGACGGCGTCTTCGACTCGTCGGTGCTCCACCACGTCACCTCCTACGGCGGTTACCGCCACGCGAACGCCGCGGAAGCGCTGGCGGCGCAGGTGGAGCAGCTCTCGCCGGGCGGGGTGCTCGTGGTGAGGGACTTCGTCGATCCCGGGCCGGAGGCGGTGTTTCTGGACGTGCCGGCCGAGGACGGCGACGACGGCCGCGATCCCCGCAGCGCCTCGACGGCGGCGCTGCTTGAGCGGTTCGCGGGCGAGTTTCGCTCGCTCTCGCCGGAGCCGGGGTTCCCGCTGGCGCGCGCCCCGCGCGAGCCCTCCGGCGCGCTCCCCGCGCCGCGCCCGGGGTGGCGCCGGTACCGGCTCGCCCACAAGCATGCTGTCGAGTTCGTGTTGAGGAAGGATTACCGCGCTGACTGGGAAGCCGAGGTCAAGGAGGAGTATACCTATTTTTCTCAAGCGCAGTTCGAGGCGCTCTTTGCCCGGCTCGGCCTGCGCGTGCTGTCGTCGACGCCGCTGCGCAACCCCTGGATCGTGCGGAACCGATTCGTCGGTCGCTTCGAGCTCCGGGACACCACGGGCGCCTGCCTGCCTTATCCGCCCACCAACTACCTGATCGTCGGAGAGAAGGTGAAGGCCGGTCAAGGGGTCGCGTTCCGGCTCGCGCCCGCGGAGGGCGCCCGGCAGTTCTTGCGGATCGAGCACCACCAGGATCGGGCGACAGGGCAGGTGTTCGACCTGGCGGCGCGGCCGCACCCCACGCTGGACATCGTGCCGTTCTTCTTCGCGGGGGAGACGGCGTATGTGCTGGCGCGGACCAGCTATCCGCGGCCGATCGCGCGCGCCTGCCGCGAGGAGACGCCTCCCCTCGACGGCAGCGGGCCGGCGGACTATCTGGCCGAGCCGATCGCGGTCGTGCAGACCGAGTTCCCGGTCGGGCACACGGTCGAGCATGCGCTGGAGCGGGCGGCCGGGGTGCGGGCGGCGGCGATCCAGCGCATGATCCCGGGCACGACGTACTATCCGTCGCCGGGCGGCATCCTCGAAGAGGTGCGCTCGATGCTGGTGGAGGTCGAGCCCACGTATGTGAACGCGCCCTCGGAGAACGTGTCGGGGTTCGGCACCTCGGGGCGCATCCGCGCCATCGAGGCGCGCCAGCTCCTCCGCGCCGCGCAGGTCGGCGGCCTGCCCGACGCGCGGCTCGAGCTGAACGTCTACGACCTCCTGGCGCGCTTCGGCCTGCCGTTCGGGCCGTGGATCGGCGACGAGATCCCGCTCGCGGCGGCCGGCGCGGGCGCTGCGGGCGTCGCTGGCGGTGCCGGCGCCGGCGACGACGACGGCGGCGTGGCCGCCGTGCAGCCGACGTCGCTCGCCGCGCTGCTCGGGCGCCCGGGCCGCCGGAGGTTCTCGCGGGTGGACCCGAGCGCCAGCGCGGGGTTCCTCGAGGTACGGCGGGCGCGCTTCGAGGAGCTGACCGCAGACGGCGGCGTGGTGGCCGCGCGGGAGCTGGAGTACGTGGTGCCTCGGCCGCTCGGGGTGCTCACGGTCTCGACGGCGCTGCTCGCGCGGGCGCCGTCGGGGGAGGTCGTGCTCGGCGTGGACGACCACGATCTGCCGGCCGCCCAGAGCTTCTCGGGCGACAGCGGCATCCTGGTCGCGCCGGCGTGGCGGCTGCCGCGGAGCGTGAGCGCGCTGGCGGCCGCCGAGGCGTTCGTGCGCGAGCGGCTGCAGGCCGAGTACGGCGTTCGGGTGGGGGCGGCCGTCGAGCTCGGCGGGGCCTACCGCCCTTCGGCAGGGCTGACCCCGGAGCTGGTCCAGCCGCTCGCCTTCGTGGTCACCGCGGCGCCTGCCTCGGCCGGCGCGCCCGCCCCGGCTGCCGCCGTGCCCGACCTCGCGCCGGGGTCCGATGCCGCTCGGCGGCTCTCGTGGGTGCCGCTTATCGAGCTCGTCGCGGGGCGAGAGCGCCTGCCGGACGGCCACCTCCGCGTCGCGGCCCTGCGCGCGGCGCACGCGCTCGGCCTGGCGATCGCGCCGCAACACCCGCGGTGACCCGCGGCGGGCTCACCTGAGCGCTTCCTCGAACATGTTCGTGTTGCCGGTCTGGTACGACATCTCGAACCTGACCTTGGAGATCTTCCAGCCGCCGGCGTGCCTGGCGAGCTCATAGCGGTAGTGGCCCGCGACCAGCCAGTCCTCGCCGCCCGGCGCGCGCGCGAACCGATGGTGGGCGCGGACATGGCATTCCACGGAGGCGTGCTCTCCTTTCACCTCGATATCGAGGGGGCCGAGGAAATGTTGTGATGCGTCGATCGCGTCGTGAAACTTGCTCCAGCCCGCGAGCAGATCGTCCGTCTTCTGCTCCTGCGGCTCGCCCCCGAAGACCGACGTGAAATCGGCCACCACGACGTCCGCATAGAGGCCGCGGAGCTCGGTCCAGCGCCGCTTATCGATGTGGTGGGCGATCCGGACAACGACATTCTGGATCGCCTGCACGTCATTCAACTCTCGCGTCATGGCCGTCCTTTCTTCGCGTGGAGCAGGAGACGCCGTGCTCCGTGGTGAGCTCTCTCGAGCCGTTCCTTGTCGGAGGAGAGATGCGGTTAGCATGGACGTAAAAAGGCGAGAAGGGCCCCGCCCTCTCGCCCTCTGGGGTTCGACATCGTCCGAGGGAGGCTGCCGACCCGGAGCGGCGCGGCGCGGCGCGGCGTTGGGCGCGCGCGCGCCCGCGCCGCCGGGGTGAGCCCATGAAGCCCAGCGAGCTGCGGTGTCGATGACGCGCTGGTGGCCCCCTGATGCTTGGACCCCGCAACCGCGCTCGGCGGACGGCGGTTTCGAGGCCTCAGCGGCGCCGCCGGCGCGCGCGAACATGCCGTATCTGCGCGCGCCGCCCGCGCGCGCGAGGAGATCCGGGCCTCCGCGGCGGCTGGCACGCCGGGCGCTTACCGCGCCGCACATCGCCGGTTCGCCGGCCGCTCCCCGCGGCGCACAGCGGGGCGGAAGACTCCATGGAACTCATGAGCAATTCCCTGAAGATCCCAATGGCCGGCGCCGCGCCGACGGACCTCGCGAGCCGGAGCAGGAGGCTCGGGTGGAGCGCGCGCGCCGATGCCGGGAGGGCCCGGTCGTTCGTCGCCCTGCGCGGGCGCATGCTCGCGAGCCCGAGCCTGGCCGGGGCGCTCCAGTTCATGCAGGTGACGACCCGCCCCTGGGAGCCGCATGAGCTCAGGGCGTGGCTCGGCGAGCACGTGATCGCTCCGGGGTGGATGAGGCCCCCGCGCGCGGTGCGCGAGCCGGGCGCGGAGACCGTGGCGCTCGGCGAGCTGGACGAGCGGCCCGAGGCGGTCGCGGCGCTCACCGCGCGCGCGCGCCGGCGCGTGGGGAGCGCGCTGCTCGACTTCGTGGCACCGGACCCCGAGGGGAAGTTTCTCCGTGCAGCGCTGTACAGCGCGCGCGTCCGCTGGACCGTGGTGGGCGACCGATCAGGCTGGCTGCCGGCGCCGTGCGAGAGCGACTTCCTGAGCGACGTCGTGCTCAGCCTCTTCGCCGCGGCGATCCTCTCGGGCCCGGACATCTATCAGCGCCACATGACCGTCTGCTCGCACTGCGGGCGCGTCGCGTTTGCCCAGGAGGCGCGGCCGTCCACCGCGGCCTGCCCGCGCTGCGACGGCGAGGTCCGGTGGCGCGTTCCCCTGGCCGGAGCGGGCCGGCGCCGCGGCGGCGGTGGGACCGGCGAAGAGCGCGCATGAGCGGCGCCCGCGGCGCCTCGCCGGTGGGTGGTCCTGGTGTAAAATATTGGAATTATTATGGTTTATGGCTCATGGCAGCGCGACGTACGCGATTGCCTGGTCCCTCAACCACGTGCGTTGCCGGCGCACGAAGGTGCGTGTGGCGCGCACGATCGCCGGCGCGAGCTCGTCGGCCGGCAGGCGCCCTTCCAGGTGCTCCCGCACCTGCCGGTAGCCGACGGAGCCCATCGCCCGCGCGTCGCCGTAGCCGCGGGAGAGGAGCGAGCGGACCTCGTCCACCCAGCCCTGCTCCAGCCACCCGGCGACGCGGGCGTCGATGCGGCGGTCGAGCTCGGCGCGGTCCCGGTGCACCGCGAGCAGGCGCGCGGCGTGCCGGCGCTCCCGGAAGCCGTGCTCCGCGTGCCACGCGCTCTGCGTCCGGCCCGAGCGCTCGTAGATCTCCAGCGCCCGGCTGACCCGCACGAGGTCGTTGGGCGCGAGGCGGGCCGCGCTCTCCGGATCCACGGCGGCGAGGCGCGCGTGGAGCGCGGCGCGCCCCTCGGCGTCGGCGATCGCGCGGTGGCGCGCGCGCACCTCGGGATCGGCGGGCGGCGCGGGCGACAGGCCGAGCACGAGCGCCTTCACCCAGAGGAACGTGCCGCCGCAGACGACGGGGACCCGGCCGCGGCCGCGGATGTCGTCGATCGCCGCCTCCGCGAGCTCCGCGAAGCGCTGGGCGTCGATCGCCTGGAGCGGATCGACCGCGTCGACCAGGTGGTGCGGCGCGCGCGCCCGCTCGGTGGGCGTCGGCTTCCCGGAGCCGAGGTCGAACTCCCGGTAGATCTGCACGCTGTCGGCGCTCACCACCTCGCCGCCGAACCGCTCCGCGATCCGGATGGCGAGCTCGGTCTTGCCGCTCGCGGTCGGGCCGACCACGACGAGCAGCTCACCCGGCGCCGGCGGCGCGATCGTCTCCCACGACGGCGGCGCGGCCGCGCCGGCGTCCGGGGCGAGGTCGAGCGCCGCCTCGCTCACCGCCTCCCCACGCGGTGCTCCAGCTCCGGCCAGCCGACGCGCATCACGATGGGCCGACCGTGCGGGCAGTGGCCGGCGAAGTCGACCTCGTCGAGCGCCGTGAGCAGCGCCCGCGCCTCCTCCGGCGCCACCGGGTCGCCCGCGCGCAGCGAGCCGTGGCAGGCCATCGTCGCCAGCGCGAGGTCCACCGCGCCCGAGAAGGCGCGCTCGCCCGAGTGGCTGAGCTCGTCCACGAGGTCGCGCACGAGGCGCTCGGGCGCCGCGCGGCGGAGCAGCGTCGGCACCGCGTGCACCGCGAGCTGCGCCGCGCCCGCCGGGCGCACGTCGAGCCCGAGCCGCGCGATCGCCTCCTGCGCCTCCTCGACGAGCGACACCTCCGCGGGGGCCGCCTGGACGATCACCGGGAAGAGCAGCTTCTGCGTCGCGACGTCGCGCCCGTCGTACGACGCGCGCAGGCGGTGGAACGTCACGCGCTCCGCCGCCGCGTGCTGATCGAGGAAGTAGATGCCGTCCGGCCCCTCGCACACGAAGAAGGTGTTGCGCACCTGGGCGAGGAAGCGCAGCGACCCCCAGGCGACCACGCGCTCGGCCGCGGCGAGCACCGGCGCACCGCGCGCCGGTAGATCCGGGTAGGGGACGGGCGGCGACCCCGGCGCGGGCACCGGCGGCTCGCCCGGCCCGCCGCGCGCCGGGAAATCGAGCGCCGCGATGTCGGCCCACGCCCCGAGCTGCGCCGGCGCCGCCGGCCCGGCTGGCGCAGCGTGAGGACGTGCCGGCGGGACCCCGCCGAGGTCGCCGCCGAGGCCCCATGGATCGCCCGGCGGCGCCTGCGGCTCGCCCGATGCGCCCGCCGTGGGCGTCGACGCGCCCGCCGCGGGCGCCTCCGCCGCGGGGCCGCTCGACCAGACCCAGGCGTCTCCGGGCGGGGGCGCCGCGTCCTCGAAGAGCTTGCCCTTGCGGCCCTGGAAGCCGCCGGGGGCCGGCGCGGGCAGGCCGAACGCCGCGGCCACCTGCGCGGCGACGATCTTGTAGAGCGCGTCGGCGACGGCGCGGCCGTCGGCGAAGCGGACCTCGGCCTTCTGGGGGTGGACGTTCACGTCCACGAGCTCGGCGGGCAGATCGATGAACACCGCGCCGATGGGGTACCGGCCCGGCTCGAGGACGCTGCCGTAGGCGAGCGCGATCGAGCGCGCCAGCGAGCGGTCGCGCACGTGCCGGCCGTTCACGAACATCCACAGCCAGCTGGCGCCCGAGCGGGCGCGCTCGGGCCGCGACACGAACGCCTCGACCGTGAGCGGCCCGCGCTGGCCAGCGCACGTCGCGAGCTCCTCGCCCGCGAGCATCGCGCGCGCCCGCTCCGCGCGGCTCGAGGTGCGCAGCCACTCCCGCGCGACGCGCCCGTCGCGCGAGAGGATCAGCGTCACGCCCGGCTCGCCGAGCGCGACCGCCTGCGCGATCTCGGACACGTGCGCCGACTCGGTGCCGACGGCGCGCAGGAACTTGCGCCGCGCGGGGACGTTGAAGAAGAGATCGCGCACCTCGACCACGGTGCCGGCGGCGCACCCGCAGGGGATGGCCTGCGCCGCGCCGCCGCCCTCGATCCGGATCTCCGTCCCCTCGGACTCGCCGTCGCGCCGCGTCCGCAGCGAGAAGCGGCTCACCGAGGCGATGCTCGGGAGCGCCTCGCCGCGGAAGCCGAAGCTCTGGATGCTGCGGAGGTCGTCGAGCCGGGCGATCTTGCTCGTGGCGTGGCGGAGCACCGCGAGGGAGGCGTCCTCGCGGCTCATCCCGCGCCCGTCGTCCGCGACGCGCACCAGGCCGACCCCGCCCCCCTCGATGTCGACGCGGATGCGGCGCGCGCCCGCGTCGAGCGCGTTCTCGACGAGCTCCTTCACGACGCTCGCCGGCCGCTCGACCACCTCGCCCGCCGCGATCTGGTTGGCGAGGTCGTCCGGGAGGATGGCGACTCTCCGCTCCTCGGCCTGCGTGAGCGTCGATCGAGGATCCGCGCCGGCGATCCTCTCCGCGGAGCTCATGGCTCGTCGCCGGGGTCGACCGTCCGGGCGATCGCCTGGAAGTACATCTTGGTGCGCTCCCGCGTCAGCG
This sequence comes from Sorangium sp. So ce363, assembly GCF_051520435.1. NCBI lineage: Bacteria > Pseudomonadati > Myxococcota > Polyangiales > Polyangiaceae > Sorangium > Sorangium sp. So ce363. The sequence continues at coordinate 12,596,192 of NZ_CP150333.1, forward strand.
CCACCGCGGCGGAGCCGAGGACGGCCAGCTCGAAGATCACGAAGCGCACCCGCTCGGCGGTCCACCAGAGGCCGGTGTTCGTGAGGCCCGCGCGCTCGGGGATGTCCGGCGGAAGGAGCGCCCCCGCCTGCGCCACCATGTCGATCCAGGCGCCGCGGACGCCCCGCGTGAGCGCGTACTCGACCGCGGCGAAGGCCAGGTTGGCGACGAGGACCTGGAGGACGAAGCCGCGCGTGCCGGGCCGCCCGCCGAGCGCCAGCCCGCTCGCGACGACGAGCAGCCCGCCGAGGAGCAGCTTCCCGATGCTGAGGGGGAAGGAGACGTCCTGGTACAGGCTCAGCGCGCGCGCCTGCGCGGCCTCGAGCACGAGGAACGTGAACTGGAACGGATCCCCCTGGTCGCGCGCTTGCTCGGCCACGGCCATGACGTCGGGGGCCATGCCGGCGCGCAGGTACATGGCCGTCCCGCACCCGGCCATGAAGCCGCGCACGCCGATGAGCCAGGTGAGCAGCATGGTGGCCACCAGGTACCAGGGGCGCAGCGAGCGCGGGCGCGGAGGGCGGTGCGAGTCCACGTGGAGGAGGCTGGCGTGTAGCACGTTCTCCGATCTCGCGCGCTCTCTTCCTTACCTGCGGATCGCGGAGCGGGTAGCCTCCGGATCGCGAAGCGCCCGCGCGCCTGCGCGCCGGCACAGGTGGCGCGGTGCGGCGGGGCTGTACTAGAACTTCGAGGACGAGGTCCGGGTGGCGAAGAGCAAGAGCGAGCCGCGAACGAAGCGAACGAAGGGGACCGGAGCGCCCCAGCCCGACGGGGTGGCGAAGGCGGGGCCCGAGGCCGGAGCGGACGATGAAGGCGCGGACCTCCGGCCCGACTCGGACGCGGCCCCCCGGCCTGCCGCAAAGCGCCGCGCGCGCTCCACCGCGAAGGACGGCGGGCGCGCGGGCGGCGAGGCGCAGCCCGCGGCGAGCGACGACGAGGGCCCGCGCGAGGATGACGACGAGGCGGACGGCGCGCCCGAGAGCGGCGCCGCGAGGGCGGGCGACGTCGACGAGGGCGATGTCGTGGAGGTCGTCGGCGAGGTGATCGACGACGCGAGCGTCGATCTGAACGACATCGAGCTGCCGCGCTCCGCGCGGGCCAGCGGCGGCGAGGGCCGCGGCGGCGGCGACGCCGCGCTGTCGCGCACGGACCCGCTGCAGGCTTACCTGCGCGAGGTGCAGCGCCACGCGCTGCTCACGCCGGACGAGGAGAAGGAGCTGACGATCAAGTACACGAAGACGCAGGACGTCGCGACCGCCGCGCGGCTCGTGACGGCGAACCTGCGGCTCGTGGTCAAGCTCGCGTACGAGTACCGGCGCGCCTACAAGAACATCATGGACCTCATCCAGGAGGGGAACATCGGCCTGATGCAGGCCGTGAAGCGCTACGACCCGTACCGCGGCGTGAAGCTCTCCTCCTACGCGGCCTGGTGGATCCGCGCGTACATCCTCCGCTTCATCCTCAACAACTGGCGCCTCGTGAAGCTCGGCACGACGCAGGCGCAGCGGAAGCTCTTCTTCAACCTCAACAAGGAGAAGGCGAAGCTCTCGGCGATGGGCATCGAGCCCACGGCGGCGGAGATCGCGAAGCGCCTGTCGGTCGAGGAGAAGGAGGTTGTCGACATGGACCGCCGCCTCGCGAGCGGCGAGGCCTCGCTCGACGCCCCGGTCGGCGACCTCGAGGGCCGGACGATCCCGCGCGTCGAGCTGCTCGTGTCGTCGGGGGCGAGCCCGGACACCGCGTACGAGGCGAGCGAGATGGGCAGGCTCGTCCACGATCGGCTCTCGAAGTTCCGCGAGACGCTGAAGGGCAAGGACGTGATCATCTTCGACAAGCGCATGGCCGCCGAGGATCCGCTCACGCTCCAGGAGCTCGGCAACGAGTTCGGCATCTCGCGCGAGCGCGTGCGCCAGCTCGAGGCGCGGCTCCAGTCCAAGCTGCGGACGTACCTCCAGGAGGAGCTCGGCGACGCCGTCGAGATGGACTAGGCCGTGTCGAGCGGCGGCGAGCAGGGCGGGTCGAGCGATCGCGGGTGCCTCTACGTCGTGGCGACGCCGATCGGCAACCTCGGCGACATCACGCTGCGCGCGGTCGAGACGCTGCGCGGGGCGGACCGGATCCTCGCGGAGGACACGCGGCGGGCCCGGGCGCTCCTCGGCCACCTCGGCGTCTCGGGCAAGCCGGTCGACCGGTTCGACGCGCACGCCTCGGAGGCGGACGCGGCGCGCGCGGCCGCGCGGCTCGCGGCGGGCGAGTCGATCGCCTTCATGACCGACGCCGGCACGCCTGTCGTGAGCGATCCGGGGACGGCGCTCGTGCGCGCGGCCACGGAGGCGGGGGCGCGCGTCGTGGCGATCCCCGGGCCGAGCGCGGTGATGGTGGCGGTGAGCGCGTCGGGGCTCGTGACGGGGGGCTTCCGCTTCGTCGGGTTCCTGCCCCGCGGCGGGCGCGAGCGGCGCGAGGCGCTGGCCCTCGTCACGTCGACGCCGGAGGCGGTGGTGCTGTTCGAGTCGCCGCGGCGCTTCCGCGAGACGCTCGCCGACCTCGCCGAGCGGATGCCCGGGCGGCGCGCCGTCGTCGCGCGCGAGCTGACGAAGGTGCACGAGGAGATCCTGAGCGGCAGCGTGGAGGAGCTCGCGGCGATCGAGCGGGAGTGGCTCGGGGAGATCACGCTCGTGCTCGCGCCCGCGGCGCCGGCCGCGGAGGGCGCGCGCCCGAGCGACGAGGAGCTCGACGCGCGCATCGATCGGGAGCTCGCCCAGGGGAGGCGGGCCAAGCACATCGCCGAGGAGCTGTCGGTGGAGCTCGGGCTACCGCGGCGCGAGATCTACGCGCGGGCGGTGGCGCGGCGGGGGGAGCCGCGCGGGTAGAGCGCTCACGTGTGCCGGCCCTGCCCTCGCGCCTTCAGCTCGTCGACCGCGTGCTTCACCTCCTGGGCCCGATCGCGCGGCACGATGAGCAGCGCGTCGTCGGTCTCGACCACCACGAGGCCCTCCACGCCGACGAGCGCGATCACCCGGCGATCGTCGGGCGCGGCGCGCGCGCGAAGATCGACCACGTGGTTGCCGTGCGCGTCGATCAGCACCGACCCCGCGGGCGCGCTGTTGCCTCGCTCGTCCTTGTCGGCGAGCTCCCAGGCGCTCTGCCAGCTGCCCACGTCGCTCCAGCCGAAGTCGCCGGGCACCACGGCGAGCCCGGCGACGTGCTCCATCACGCCGTGATCGATGCTGACGGCCGGTAGGCTCGGGAACACCCGCAGGACGGCCTCCGCCTCGGCGCCCGGGCCCAGCGCGGCGGCGCGGTCGATCTCGTCGAGGCCCGCGGCGAGCGCCGGCAGGTGGGCGCGGATCGCGGCCAGCATGTCGCCCGCGCGAAAGATGAACATCCCCGCGTTCCAGAGGAAGCGGCCGCTCGCCACGAACTCCGCGGCGCGCTCGCGGCTCGGCTTCTCGACGAAGCGTCGCACGCGGCGGGGCTCCGCGGGCGCCGCGCCCTCCGCCCCGGCGGCCTCGTCCACCTCGATGTAGCCGAAGCCCGTCTCCGGGTGCGTCGGGCGGACGCCGATCGTCGTGATCGCGCCGCCCTGGGCCGAGGCGACGGCGGCCCCCAGCGCCTCGAGGAACCGCGGCACGTCGGCGATGTGGTGGTCGCTCGGGAGCACGACGACGACCGCCTCGGGGTCGTCGCGCGCGATGGTGGCGGCCGCCCAGCCGATGCACGGGGCCGTGTTGCGCGGCGCTGGCTCGACCAGCAGGCGCCGCTCGGACACCTCGGGCAGCGCCGCGCGGGTGGGCGCGACCAGGTGCTGGCCGGTCGCGATCCAGACGCGCTCCCAGCCCGCGCGCCCGCCGCGGGCGCACAGCGGGAGCACGCGGCGCGCCGTCGCGGCGAGGAGCGGCTCGCCGCCGAGCAGCGGCAGGAGCTGCTTCGGGCGCGCGGCGCGCGACGCCGGCCAGAAGCGGGTGCCCGCGCCGCCGGCGAGGATCAGGACATGGATGGAGGGGTCGGTCGGGGTCATCGGCGCTTCTCCGCGGTTGGACGTGCGGTCTGGACGGCGAAGAGGGTCGCACGGTTGCGGTGCGGCCGCCGAGGGTCGCTCAGGCGAGCCCGGGCAGCGCGCGCGCGTAGGCCACCATCGCGAGGCCGAGGGGGACGACCCATAACGAGAGCGCGCCGACGCGCCGCCGCTCGGCGAGGGCGCGGAGCGCGGAGGCCGCCGCGGCCGCGCTCACGAAGGCGGCGAGGAGGCTGAGCGCCACGGCGCCCGCCCCTGGCGCCGGGCCGTGGAACGCGCGCGCCTCGGCGAGCGCAGAGACGAGCAGCGCGGGGAGGCTCAGCGCGAGCGCGAGCTCGACGGCGCGCGCGGGCCGGACGCCGAGCCAGAGCAGCACGACGAGCGCCGCCCCGACCCGCGACGCGCCAGGCAGCGCCGCGACCCCGTGCGCCGCGCCGGCCGCGAGCGCCCCGGCGATCGACGGCGCGTCGGTCTCGTCGCGGCCGTCCCGCCGCGGCGCGAGCGCGGTGCTGGCGAGCGCCGCGCCGGTGGCGAGCAGGCCGAGCCCCACCGCGAGCGGCGCGTCCCGCCACGGCGCGAGGTACGGACCGAGCGCCGCCGCGACGATCAGGCTCACGGCGGCGCCCAGCGCGAGCCCCGCCGCGTCGCGCGCCGGCGGCGACGCCCTGAAGAGCGACGGCGTCGCGAGCGCCCGGGCGCCCTCGCCGAGCGCGTGGAGGAGCCGCTGCCGCACGGCGAGCGCGAGCGCCGCCGCCGCCGCGAGCGCCTGCGCGGCAATGACCCAGGCGTCGCCGTCGGCCGCGCGGAGCCAGAGCCGGGCCGCCGCGCCATGCCCGGTCGCCGAGATGGGCAGCGCCTGCGCCGCCCCCTGCACGGCCGCGAGCACCGTCACGTCAACGAGACCCACGCTCGAGCGATATCCCAGCCCGGCGCGTCCTGTCGATCCCGAGCAGCAGCGCCGGCGAGGCCAGGGTCTGCTGGCTTGCCGCGGTTCAGCTTTTCACCTACATAACCCCCTGGATCCGACCCCTCTCGCCGGAAACGAGGGGGGCGAGCCGAGCGAGGTTCCGCCCGATGTTGATGGCCTACGCCAGCGTTGCCGCGTTCTTTCTGGTGGCGATCGGCTTCATGCTCGGCTCTCTGCTGTTCGGGAAGCTGCTGCGACCCAACAACATGTACGCCGAGAAGGTCGAGACGTACGAGTGCGGCGAAGCGCCTGTCGGGCCCGCGTGGTTCAACTTCAACCCGCGTTTTTACATCATCGCGCTCGTCTACATCATCTTCGACGTCGAGATAGCGTTCATCTACCCGGTCGCGGCCGTGTTCAAGCGCTGGGTGGACCAGGGCAACGGGCTCTTCGCGCTGATCGAGATCTTCCTCTTCGTGGCCATCCTGATGCTCGGCTTCGCCTATGTCTGGGTGAAGGGCGATTTCAACTGGATCCGCTCCATCAAGGGGGATCCGCGCGGGGCTCAGAACGTGAGCAGCCGGGGCCAGCCGCGCGCACCGCACGCGCCGCTCGCGGGCGCGGGCGAAGGCGCGCCGGCGGGCCTCCCGGGTCAGGCGGCGGTCGCCGAGGGAGGTGCGGAGTCATGACATCGAACCTGAACCTGATGGCCCCGCCCCGCGGGTGGGAAGCGAAGTACGAGAGCGACGGCGGCGGCGTCATCACGACGAGCGTCGATCAGACCGTCAACTGGCTGCTCAACTGGGGCCGCTCGAACAGCGTCTGGTACATGCTCTTCGGCCTGGCCTGCTGCGCCATCGAGCTCATGCAGACCGGCGGCCCCCGCGGCGATCTCGAGCGCTTCGGGGCCGCGCCGCGGCCGAGCCCCCGGTCGAGCGACCTGTTCATCATCGCGGGGACGCTGACCTACAAGATGGCGACCCGCGTGAAGCGCCTCTATGACCAGATGTCGGAGCCGCGCTTCGTCATCTCGATGGGCAGCTGCTCGAACTGCGGGGGCCTCTTCCAGTACGCCTACTCGGTCTGCAAGGGCGTGGATCAGATCATCCCGGTCGACGTCTACGTGCCCGGCTGCCCCCCGCGCCCCGAGGCGCTGCTCGAAGGGCTCCTCAAGATCCAGGAGAAGATCAAGAGCGAGCGGGCCCTCGGCCGCCGCGGCGCGACGGGCGGCTGAGCCCTCTCCTCTCGACACCTCCCGGATCTCCCATGTCACCCGAAGCTATCTTCCAGGCGCTCCAGGCGAAGCTCGGCGAAGACGCGGTCTTCGACTTCCACCCCGTGTCCCCGAAGGATCGCGACGCCTGGCTAAAGGTCGCGCCCGCGAAGATCGAGCCCGTGTGCCGGCTCCTGCGCGAGGCGCCGGAGCTCGATTTCGATTACCTGGAGTGCATCACCGGGGTCGACTATCCCGATCTCAAGAAGATCGTCGTCGTCTATCACATCTACTCGTACGCGAAGAAGCACCGGGTCGTCCTCAAGGTGTTCCTCGACCGGGAGAGCCCGGCGGTGTCGACGCTCGTCGACGTGTGGTCGGCGGCGAACTGGCAGGAGCGGGAGTGCTTCGACCTGCTCGGCGTGCGCTTCGAGGGGCACCCGGATCTCCGCCGCCTGCTCCTGCCCGACGACTGGGAGGGGCACCCGCTCCGCAAGGACTGGCAGGAGAAGGCCGAGTACCGCGGCATCCCGACGCAGCGGCCGAACCCCGTCGAGCTCTTCAAGATCAAGCTCCCGAAGAAGGACGCGGAGGCGTCATGAGCCAGGTCATCTTCAGCGTCGACCGCGGGGGCGCGGAGCCGGGCGCCGAGATGGAAGACGAGATGACCCTCAACATGGGGCCTCATCACCCGTCGACCCACGGCGTGCTCCGCTTCGTCATCTCGACGGACGGCGAGATCATCCGGAAGGCGGTGCCGGACGTCGGCTACCTGCACCGGAGCATCGAGAAGATCGGCGAGCGCTGCACGTACAGCGGCTTCATGCCGTACACGGATCGCGTCGACTACATCGCTGCGATGTTCGCCAACGAGGCCTGGGCGAGCGCCTGCGAGAAGCTGATGGGCATCGAGGTGCCGAAGCGGGCGCAGTACCTCCGCGTCATCTCCTGCGAGCTCAACCGGATCGGGAGCCACATGATCGCGCTCGGCGCGATGGCGATGGACGTCGGCGCGGTCACTCCCTTCCCGTGGGCGCTGCGAGAGCGGGAGTACATCAACGACTTCATCGAGGAGCTGTGCGGCGCGCGGCTCACCTTCAATTACCACCGCATCGGCGGCGTGTCGTTCGACATGCCGAAGGGGTGGGCCGACAAGGTGAGGCACTGGCTCGACCGCTTCGAGCCGATCATGGTCGAGTTCGACCGGCTCATCAGCCTGAACGACATCTTCATCAAGCGCCTCGCCAACGTCGCCGTGGTCACGGCCGAGGAGGCGAAGGACTGGGGGCTCGTCGGCCCCAACCTGCGCGGGTCCGGCGTGAAATGGGATCTCCGCAAGGAGGACGCCTATTCGGTCTACCCCGAGCTCGAGTTCGATGTCCCCGTGGGCCGCGGGCGCTACGGGACCGTGGGAGACTGCTGGGACCGGTTCTACGTCCGTGTCGAGGAGTGCCGCGAGTCGGCGAAGATCCTCCGCCAGGCGCTCGACAAGATCGACGAGCACCCGGAGGACGACATCCTGGGCAAGCTGCCGAAGAAGATGCGGCCCGACGGGGAGGCGTACGCTCGCATCGAGAGCGCCCGCGGCGACATGGGCTGTTACGTCATCGGGCGTGGCGCGGAGGAGGCGTATCGGGCGCGCTTCCGGACAGGGAGCTTCACCGCGATGGCGATGATCGAGGCCAAGAGCCCAGGGCTGTTCCTGGCCGACCTCGTGGCGCTCATCGCGAGCTTCGACGTCGTGGCGCCCGAGATCGACCGATAGGCGGGCGAGGGGCTTGAGATGGTACCCGGCGAATGGCTGTCTCAGTCCTCGCTTGCGGGTAGAGGCGGAGGCGGCGGCAGCGCGCGGGGGGGCTCGAGGCGCGTCGGCTCCGCCTTGCAGTCGATGGTGCGGCCATCGCAGCCACAGACGTTCCCGCCCAGATCCTCGTAGACCGCCGGGGAGCGCTCATCGACGTACCTCACGAGGTCGAGCGGCTCGCACGTGAAGGTCGTCGACGCGAGCCGCACCGTCGCGCCGACGTTGTAGATGCCGGCCGCGGTGCTCCGCTCGATCACGCTGTCCCGGACGAGGGCGTCCGCCTGACCCGTCTCGTTGTTGTAGGCGATGATGCCGTAGCCGTAGCCGTTCCCGCCGTCGAGCGTGCGCCCCAGGGTGTCCGTGATCGTTGTCGAGTCGACGGTCGCGTCCGAGTCGCTGAGGAAGAGGCCGCCGTCCCTGCTCGACTCGATAAGGACGTTGCGCAGGTGCGCGCTCGCGCGCTCGCCGAGGTCGGGCAGCGACTGGACATTGACGCCCCGGCCGACTTCCTCGTTCGACGGCAGCGGCCTCGTGTCGCGCACCACGGTCGAGTCCAGGGTCGCGTCAGCGCCGAAGACGGCGATCCCCATCCCGTAACTGCCTTCCACCGCGCTGCCGCGCACCTGGGCGCTCGCGCGCCGCTGATCGTGCGTGATCTCGATCCCGGCGCCGTAGTCGGGCGCGCCGGGGAGGATCTCCCGCACGAGGAGGCCGTCGATCTCGACGTCGGAGCCGTTGATGACGACCCCCCTCTCGCGGCTCCGCTCGACAAGGACGTGCCGCAGCGCCACGCGGGCGGGGCGGCCGTCGACGCGGCTCGGCTCGGTGTAGAGGCCCATGCCGTGGCCCGGATCGCCCTCCGTCGGCGCCAGGCCCGTGTCGCGCACGACCGTCGCCTCGATGGTCGCCTCTGCGCCGATCATCGCGATGGCGGCGGTGTGGTTCCGCTCCAGGACGCTGCCCCGGACCGTGAGGGTCCCCGGATCGAACCCCGGGATATGGGTCGCCGTGAGCCCGGTGCCCGGCAGCTCCGCCGCGAGCCAGGCGACGTCGCGGACGACGCTGTCCTCGACGACGCCGTCCGCCCCGGAGAACCTGAACCCGAGCCCCCCGACGCGCTCGATAACGACGGATCGCGCCGTCACGCTCGCGCGGCGCTCGAACGACTCGACCTGCATCGCTATCGCATGGCCGTCGAACGGGTGCCCCGGGTCCCCGGTGGCGAGATCGATATCGCGCAGGACGGTGCCCTCCAGCGTCACGGCGGCGTCCGCCACGACCATGCCCGCGCCCGTGGTGTGCTCCACGAGCGCCCCGCGCACGGTCAGGCTCGTTTCGGACTCCAGGCCTGCGGCGAGGACGCCGACATCGCTGGTGTCGTGGATCCAGACCCGCTCGACCAGGACATCGCGCGCGTTCGCCACACCGAGGCCCATGCCCTGCCCGCGGACAGCGAGGTCGTGGATCTCCGTGGCGCTCGCGCCCCTGTCGACCTGGACGGCGATCGCCGCTGGCGGCCCGACGATCTCGACGCGCGCGGGGCACCGGCCCCAGAGCCGCACGGGCTGCCCTGAGATCAGCAGCTCTTCGACGTAGCTGCCCTCCGCGATCGCGATCAGGGCGCCCTCGGCCGCGTGGTCGATCGCGTCCTGGATCGTCGTCCACGGTTTGGCCTCCGTGCCGTCGCTGTCCGCCCCGGCGTAGGCCGCGTCGACGAACTCGGTCGTCTCATCGATCGGCGCGCCGCCCCACGGGCCCGTCCCGCACGGAGCGACCTCACGCCACGCCGCCTCGCCGGGGACGGCCATCTGACCTGGCGAGCCCGCCTCCGCCGGCAGGACGGGCACGCAGCCCTGCGCTCCATCGGGCGTGAAGCCGCTCCCGCACCGCCCGGGCGGGACCCCCGCCGGCACGCAGCCCGCGCCGGTCTCCACCGCGCCCGGTGGGCACGGGAATGCGGGCCCGGCGTCCGTCCCTGCGCCGTCGCCCGGGTCAAGGCGCTGCACGCACGCCGCGAGCAGCGCGATCTGCAGGAGAGAGAGGGCGAGCCGGTCTTTTCGCATGGTGCTTCGGTGCCTCGCGGGAACGATACGCGCTCCTCGTCCTCGAAGCGCCCTCGGAGACCTGCGTGCGCATGTTGAGCGAAACCTCGCTCACTTGCGCGCGTAGTTGCGCATCGAGGGCCGCATCCTGGGGATGCCGCCCGCGCCCTGGCCGGCGCTCCGCCGGTCCCGGGCTGCGGGCGTGAGCTCGGGCCCCGCGGCATGCGCGTTGCTTGAAGGATCGCGAGCTTCGGGGCTGGCGCGGCGCCGGAAGGCACGCTCGCTGTCCGACGCGACGATCACGGGGTGTCACAGGCGACATGCCGCCTTGGACCTCAAGGACTCTTCGGAGCGCATCCGAGAGGGCGCGCGCGGTCGTTCGCGAATCCTCGCGAGCGACCGCGCGCGTCGATACGTAGTCAACGTCTGTAAGGAGATTGCCATGCTCACCATCCAGAATACCGAGTCGATGTTCGAGACGCAGACGACCGCCGGCGCGACCGACGTCGTCGACACGAAGGCCGGCGTGCAGCGTCTCGAGCTCACCCTCAAGAAGATCGGCGAGAAGAGCAACGAGACGCTTCAGGCCGCCCCGCTGAGCTCCGCCTGTACGAGCGGGTGCTTCTCGTCGATCAGCTCGATCAGCGTCTCGTCGAACTCGTCCTTCGACAGCCTCGACGAGGGGCAGCTCGAGAGCGTCATCCGCATGCACGACAAGGCGCTCGACGTCATGGGCCAGGACGCCCTCGTCTCGGCCGCGATCGCCAAGGGCGTCGAGCTCGGCGCCGACACGAAGTGAACCCGTAGGCGCACCCTGGGCGGCCCGGACGCGCGTCGCGCGTCCGGGCGCCTGGGGCGCCGCCCGCCCCGCTCGAGGAGCCGCCGCCATGTCGGAGATCTCGCTCATCGATCGCCTCGCGCCGCTCATCGACGAGCGCTGCGGGATCATCCGCCGTGTCCGGCGGTTCATTTTTCCCCCCGGCTTCGAGGGGCAGATGCACGGCTTCACCGCGTTCCTCGGCAGGCCCGCGGCGCTCCACCCGGGGCCGTCCAGCGTGGGCTCGAAGCTCGGGTCGCTCACCGGCTCCGGCACGGCCGTCGACGAGACCACGGCCCAGATCCGGGCCGTCTGCGAGGCCCTCGAGCGCTACTGCGGCGTCATGTACCCGACCGAGGGGGTGCTGCGCGCGACGCCGCGCTCGCTCGGCGATCGCGCGCTCGACCCCGCGCGGCTGCCGCGCTGCTCTGCGCGCGAGCGGGCCCGCGCGCCGTCGGCCTTCCGCCTGCGCGAGCCCGATCCGGATCGCGACGAGCTCTGGGTGCGCGGCTTCTCGCTCACCCACGAGCGCCCGATCTGGGTGCCGCTCACGGCGACGTACATGGGGTTGCCGCTGCCGATCCGCGAGCACGCGCTCTTCCCGCTCTCGACGGGGTTCGCGGCGGGCGCGAGCTTCCGGCAGGCGATCCTCTCCGGCCTGTGCGAGGTGATCGAGCGCGACAGCCTCGCGCTGTTCTGGCTGCACCAGCTCCGGATGCCGCGCATCGCGCCCGGGAGCGCGCGGAGCCCACTCGTCGCGGCGCTCCTCCGCAGCGCCGAGGCCGCGGGCACGGAGACGGCGCTGCTCGATCTCACGACCGACGTCGGCGTCCCCGTGATCGGCGCCGTGCAGACGTGCGCGCACAGCGCGCCGCACGCGATCGCGATGGCGGCCTGCCGCCCCGACGGCGAGGCCGCGGCGGCGCGCGTCCTCGAAGAGGTGGGGAGCCTGCGGGTGGCGCTGAGCGAGCCCGCTCCGCCGGTCACCCGGGCGTCGTTCTTCACCGACGCCGATCAGACACCCGAGTCGTTCGGGCGCCTCTACGCGGGACCCGACGGCCCGGCGCGGTTCGCGTTCGCCACGCGCGAGGCGCCGGTCGCGACCGCCTTCCCCCGCCCCATCGAGGGCGACGACCCGCTCGCGGCCATCGTCGCGCGGCTCGCCGCGCTCGGCATGGAGGTGGTCGCCGTCGACGTGACGATGCCCGAGGTCCGCGACTTCGGGATCGTCGTCGTGAAGGTGATCGTGCCCGAGCTCCTGCCCATCAGCTTCACCCACCACGCGCGGTACCTCGCGCACCCTCGCCTGTACGACGCGCCGGAGAGGCTCGGGTACGGCGCTCGCAAAGAGGAGTCGATCACCGATGATCCGATCCCGTTCGCCTGAGGAGAGCCCGGCCTCGGAGCGCGCCGCCGGCGCGCCCGCGGTGCACGTCCTCCGTGACGGAGAGCTCGGCGCCCGCTGCGCGGAGCTCCTGATCGGCGCGGGGGCGCGGGTCACGACGTCGGCGCTGGGCACGGGCGCGCCGGAGGCGCTGCCCGACGCGGTGATCGTCCTCGCGACCGATCGCCCCCGGCCCGCGGCGGCGCTCGCGCTCGACGCGGCGGCGTTCGCGGCGCGCGTCGCCTGGACGTCGGGCACGCTGCTCGCGCACGAGCTCCGCATCGGGCCGTCGATCGTCCCCGGCCGCACGCCGTGCTTCGCCTGCTTCTCGCGGCGCGTGCGCTCGGTCGCGCTGGATCTCGAGGCGCACGACGCCCTCGAGGCGCTCGGGGCCTCGGGCGACCTTGGCCCCTGGTTCCAGGGCGAGCTCGCGGCCGTCACCGAGCAGGCCGCGGCGCTGCTCGCCGCGGAGGCGCTCGCGCTCTCCAAGGAGCGCGGCGCGCCGGAGCCGCCCCGCGCCGGAGCCGCGCGCATGGGGCGCTTCTGGGAGTGCGACGTCACGTCGGGCGCGCTCCGCGCGCGGCGCTTCGCCCGGGTCGGGCTGTGCGGGCGGTGCGCCGCCGGCGAGCACGCGGCGGGGCGCGGGGCGTCGCTCGCGGGGTACTTCGCCGAGCACCCGCTCGCGATCGCCGGATCGTCCGGCGTGGGAGGTGACCGATGAGCCCGTCCGATGATGCCTACGAGGCCCGCGATCTCAGCCGCTTCGCCGAGCTTTACTGGGAGCTCCGCTGCCCGGAGCGCCCGCGCTTCGTCGAGGATCTCCTCCGCGTGACGCTCCCGGGCGGAGAGCTCCACGTCCTCGGCGGCGAGGCGCAGATCATCCAGGGAGCGTCGCTCCCGTGGGTGATGGAGAACCTCGTGCCGCTGCTCGACGGGACGCGCACCGTCGGCGACGTCGAGGCCGCGTTTCCGGGCGTCGTCGCCTCCGACCTGCGGGACGCGATCCACCTGATGCACATGCACGGCATGCTCGAGGAGGGCGAGGGCGCCGCGGCCGACGAGGCCGAGGAGCCGCGCCGGGCGCAGCGCGCGTTCTTCAGCAGGTACCTCCGCCGGACCGGGCGCAACCGCAGCCGGGGGGAAGCGCAGCGGGCGCTCGAAGGCGCGCGCGTGCGCGCGCTGGGGGACGGCGACGCGAAGCTCGCGGGGATGCTCGTGACGATGCTCCGCGAGGCGGGCGTCGCCGACGTCCGCCTCGCCGCGAGCGCCGGGGAGCTCGCGCAGGGCGAGGTCGATCTGGCGGTGGTGATCGGCGACCAGGAGGCGCTCGAGGCGGCGGCGCGCGCGTGCATTGCGGCGCGCGTCCCGATGCTCGCGGCGAACCCCGGCACGTGGACGATCGGGCCGCTCACGATCCCCGGGGCGTCCGCGTGCCCGGCGTGCGTCCGGCTCCAGATCGGCGCCGCCGCGGCGGATCCGGCGCTCGACGACGGCGCTCTTCGCGCGCTCTGGGGGCGCGCGCTCGTGAGCCGGGTCGCGCAGCACGTGATCTTCCACGCGAGCGGCCTGCTCGCGGTGGCCCCGCTGGAGCACGTCGAGGTGTGGCGGCCCGGCGCCGGCGAGACGGCGCTCCACCCCTTCATGACCAGGCTGCCCAGCTGCCCGCTCTGCGGCGGCGACGCGCCGCCGCGGACGGCGACGCTCCCGTCCGGCCACGCGGAGAGCCTCGCGCGGATGTTCCACAACACGACGGTCGTCCAGCCGTGGCACATCGGCCAGCACGCGGGGATGCAGGCGCACATCAGCCCGGAGGTGCGGAAGCTGCAGAGCACGCCGGCCGCGCCGTCGCCGCGGCGGCCTCCGGAGGGCGCCGGTACGCAGGTCGCCGCGCCGCTCGGCGGGGCGTTCGGCGCGCCGGTGGGGGCCGCGCTGTCGCGCCGGCGCGACGCGACGGGGACGCTCGACGCGGGCGCGCTCGGCGCGCTGCTCGAGCTGAGCTTCGGCGGGCGCGTCGAGCGCCGCGCCGAGGGCGAGGCGCACGTGCGTCGCACCACCGCGTCGGCCGGGAACCTCGGCTCGGCGGAGGCGTACGTCGCCGCCGCGCGGGTCCCCGGGATCGCGGCCGGCGTCCACCGGTTCGAGCTCGCCGCGCGAGCGCTCACGCCGCTCCGCGCCGGCGTGGCCGCGGGCGCCCTCGCGCGCGCCGTGCTCGCGGGCGGGAGCGCCGAGCACGCCGCGGCCGTGGAGTCCGCGGGCGCCGTGATCGTCGTCGTCGGCTCGGTCGCGCGGGCGTGCTCCAAGTACTACGCGCGCGGGTACACCTACGCGCTGCTCGACGCCGGGTTGATGGCCCACCGCGTGGAGCTCCTCGCCCAGGAGCTCGGCCTCGCGGCGACGACGGTCTGGACGTTCGATGACGAGGTCGTCGCGCGCGTGGTCGGCGTCGATGGCATCGATCTCGCACCGCATCTCCTCATCGCGCTCACGGGCGCAGCCACGGAGGCCCGCGATGTCTCTCGCTGATCACAGGATCTCGTCCACGCTCGCCGCGGCGACCCAGCCCCTGCGGGGGGTCGCCGAGCTCGTCGTCGCGAGCCGCTACCCCGAGGCGCGGCCGTCGCTGGAGCCGGCGCTCCCCGCGCCGTCGCCGCTGCCCGGGAACGCGGAGCGCGCCCTCTCGCTGCCCGCGCCGCGCGCGCTCGAGCCGGTCCAGCGCTCGCTCGCGTCGGTCATCGCTGCGCGGCGGAGCGGAAGGCTTTCGGCGGGAGCCCTCGACGCGGCGACGCTCGGGACGCTGCTCGCGGCCGCCGCGGC
This sequence comes from Sorangium sp. So ce363, assembly GCF_051520435.1. Taxonomy (NCBI): domain Bacteria; kingdom Pseudomonadati; phylum Myxococcota; order Polyangiales; family Polyangiaceae; genus Sorangium; species Sorangium sp. So ce363. The sequence goes on from NZ_CP150333.1 coordinate 12,611,227, forward strand.
GCGGCCGGCAGGGCTCGCGGACGCGACGCTCGATCCGCTGCTGTTTCCGGTCGTCTTCGACGTCGACGGTGTCCCGCCCGGCGCGCACCGGTACGACCGCGGCGAGCACCGCCTCGCGCCGATCGGCCCGGCGCCGCGCGCGCGGATGGCCGAGACCGCGATCCTGCAGCGCGAGCACGCCATGGGCGCGGCGGTGCTCTTCCTGGTGGTCCCGATCGGGCGGTGGCTCGTGGCGTTCGGCGATCGCGGCTACCGGGGCGCGGCGTTCGCGGCGGGGTGGCTCACCGACCGCCTTTACCTCGTCGCGGAGACGCTCGGGCTCACCTACACGGCGACCGGCGGCTTCGCCCCCGCGGTCGTCGACGAGGTCCTCGGGCTCGACGGCCGCGATCATACGGCGTTCTTCGCGTTCGCCGTCGGAGGACACCGCCAGCCGACCTCCCGAGATGCGCCTCGCGGAGGGCAGCCGCGATGAGCCGCGGGCTCCAGATCGCGCCGTGGGGCGCGCTGCGCGTCGCGGGGATGCCGGCCGACGCGCTCGCCGGGCTCCGCCTCCGCGAGAGCCCCGCGGTCGAGCGCGAGCTCGCCGTGGCCGAGCTCGAGCTCGCGGCCGCGCGGGCGGACGCGGCGGCGCGCATGTTCGACGTCGTGCGCGGCTGCGAGGACGAGGCGCTGCGCCGCGCGGCGCTCGAGGTGAAGCGGCGGCTGTTCAACGGGAAGGCCGTGGCGGCCGGCGCGCTCGAGGGCGCGAGGACCGCGCCGCCGGAAGGGGCGCGCGCCGCGCTCGCGCTCGTCGACGCGCGCGCGGCCCGGTGCGCCGCGCTGGAGGAGCGCTACGAGGCGACGTTCACCGCGGAGTGGATCGCCGCGTCGGAGCGCTTCCGGAAGACGCTCGGGAGCTCGCGCCTGCTCGGGGGGATCCTGCTCTCGAGCGCCGACCATTATACCACGGCGCAGAAGCTCGCGGAGATCCCGAGCGGCGCGCCGCTCACCTCGGCGCAGCAGATCCGCGAGGCCACGATCGCGCGTTACGTCTTCCGCGCGACGGCGCGGACGACGCCGTTCGCGGGGTTCGCTGGCGTCGCGCTGCTCGACCTCTCCGCGTTGCCCCCACGTGTCTGCGACGCGCCGCGCGCGCCGCGCGCGCCCGAGGAGGCGCGGTGGCGCAGCCTCCCGCAGCTCGCGCTCGCGCACGCTGTGGAGCTCGTCGCGCGCGCGATGTCTTCTCAGCCGTCGGCTCACGCCCACGCACGCGCGCGCCTGCCGCTCCGGATGAACCCGCTCCGGCGCTTCGCGGCGGGCGCCGCGCCGTCGGTCGTGTTCTCGCGCGCCGGGTCGGGCGAGCTGATGTCGCTCGGGTGGACCCCCGCCGTCGCCCGCCTCGTCGAGGGCGCCGAGGGGCGCACGCTCGAGGACGCCGCCCGGGCGCTCGCGTCGGACGACGCCGACGAGCGAGCGTGCCGCGACGTCCTCGAGCAGCTCGTCGAGGCGGGCATGCTCGAGCCGGCGAGCGTCCCGATGGGGCCGACCCCTGCGGCGCTGCGCGCCGCGGCGGACGCCCTGGGCGAGATCGGGTGCGCGGGCGCGCCGGACGAGCTCCGCTCGGTCGCGCGGCGCCTCGAGGACTACGCGACCGCCGGCGTCGAGGCGCGCGCGCGCCTCGCCGCCGAGCTCGGCCGCGGCCCTGGGCGCTCGTCCATGCTCGAGGATGTCATGGTGGATGGCGCCTTCGGCGCGGAGCTCCCTGCCGCACGCGGGGCGCTCGCGGAGGCGCTCGATCCGGTCGTGCGCCTCGTGCGCGCGAGCGCCTGCGGGGCCGCGCACCGCCGGCTCTGCGCGGCGTTCGTCGAGCGGTTCGGTCGTGACGGCGTGTGCGACGACGTCGGCGGCTTCGTGACCGAGATCCTCGAGGACCCGCGGCGCGTCGCGGTCATCCGCGGCGCGTCCGAGCCGATCCGCTGGATCGACGCGGAGCTCGGCCGCGTCGCCGCCGCGGCGACGGGCGACGTCGTGCGCCTCGATCCAGGCCTCTTCGAGGGGCTCGCCGCCCCGGACGCGCCGTCGTCGATGGCGCTCTTCCTCCAGATCGCGCCTCCCTGCCCGCGAGACGGCGGAGAGCCGCGCGTCGTGCTCAACGGCGCGCAGGCCGGGCGCGCGAAGTACCTGTCGCGCTACCTCGCGGACGCCGAGGGGCGCGCCCCCGAGGCCCTCGAGGCGATCCGCCGCCGCCTGGCGCAGGAGGACGGTCCGCTCCCCGTCGAGCTTTCGCCCACGCTCGGCCTCAACTTCCAGGTGCACCCGCGCCTCACGGAGTGGGCGCTCGAGCTCCCGTGGGAGCCGAGCGCGCCCGGCGACAAGGTCCTGCCGCTCCGCGATCTCTCCCTCCGCTTCGACGCGGCGGCGGTCGAGCTCCGGCTCCGATCGCGGCGCCTCGGCCGCGAGATCGAGCCGATCCACCTCGGCTTCCTGCGGGACGCCGCGCTCCCCGATCCGCACTTCCTGCTCCGCGCGCTCTCGCCGCGGCTCCGCGACGACACGGTGGCGGAGCGGGCGGATCTCTACAACGTGCTCGATCGCCTCGATCTGGCCCGTGGCGTCGCGCTGGCCCCGCGGCGCCCGCGCCTCACGGTCGGTCGCGTCGTGGTGGAGCGCGCGCGGTGGGCGATCCCGGTGAGCGCGATCCCGCGCAAGGAGCCGAAGCAGCCGTACGCGTCGTATTTCCGCGCGATCGCGCGCCTGCGGCGCGAGCTCGATCTCCCGAGCCGGGGGTTCGCCCGGTACGTCGGGCGGGAGGTGGCCGGCTACGGCTTCACCGAGACGAACATGTACGTCGACTGGGAGAGCCCGTTCACCCTGATCGGGCTGGCTCGCCTGCTCGGCGGTCCCGGCGACGTGAGGAGCGGGTACCTCGTCTTCACCGAGCTCCTGCCGGAGCCCGAGGCGTCGTGGCTGCGCCTCGACGGGAGGCCGCACGCGGCCGAGCTGCTTGTCGAGATCGACGGCGAGAGGAGCGCGCGATGAGCTGGATCTACCGGAGGCTGTTCCACGATCGGGGCCTCGAGGGCGAGGGGACGGACGCGCTCCTCCTCGGGCTGATCGATCCGCTCGTGTCCGAGCTCGAGCAGCGCGGCGCGATCGATCGCTTCTTCTTTCTCCGGTACGCCGAGGGAGGCGACCACCTGCGGCTGCGCGTGCGCGTGGCGCCCGGGCACGACCCCGTCGACGTGGCGGCGCGCGTGGACGCCGCGGCGGCGTGCTGCACCGCCGTGTCGCGCACGGAGGCCGCCGCGTACGAGCCGGAGCTCGAGAAGCACGGAGGGCCCGCGGGGATGGAGATCGCGGAGCGGCAGTTCTTCGCGTCGAGCAGGTTCGCGCTCGGCTGCATCCGGAAGACGGCGGGGCGACCGCGGGCGCGCGCCCTCGTCGCGGCGTGCGCGCTCGACGCGCTGCTCGCGCGCGCGGGCGTCGCGGGCGACGCGCGGCGGTCGTTCCTCGCGGGGTACGCGCGGCACTGGCGCACGTTCGCCCGCGCGATCTCGGGCATGGAGCTCGTCTGCGCAGCGCCGGACGACGAGTCGGTCGCGCTGGTGCGCGCGCTCGTGCGGGGAGAGGGGCTCGCCGCGCTCGGCGAGCTCGTCGACGGCGAGCGCGCGCTCCTCGCCGCGTTCGACGCCGATCTACCCGAGCTCGCCGAGGCGTCGCGGCGCGGAGCCCTCGGCGTGCCGCTGGCGACGGTCGTGCTCAACATCGCTCACACGTTCCATAACCGCCTCGGGCTCACGCTCGCCTTCGAGGTGTGGGTGGCCGACGCGCTCGCCGAGGCAGGCGCCCCGCACGAGCCGCCGCGGGCTCGCCCGCCGAGCGTCTCGCCGGGCGAGGCGTGGCAGCGCCTCGCCCGCGCGGCCGAGCAGCGCCGGCCCGTCACCGCGCTCCTCGACCCCTGCGAAGGCGCCGCGCTCGACGCGCTCCGCGACGCAGCCCGCCGCGACGGCCTCCGGTTCATCGCGCCCGCCGCGCCCGCCGGCGGGATGTCCGCGCCCTTCGCGCTGCTGCGCGCCCTCGCGGGCGCCCACCCGGCGGGCGGCGCGCTCCTCGCTGCCCTCGGCCGCATCGAGGCCGCGCACGACGAGCCGGAGTGCCCGCTGCCGCCCGACCCGGCTTCCGTGGCCGAGGCGCTCCGGGTCTTCCTCGCGGAGCACACGCTCGAGCCCACGGTGCTCGTCCTTCGCGACGTCGACGGCGCCGACGCCGACACGCAGCACGCCGTCGCGTTCCTCGCGCGCGCCCTGGAGACGGAGCCGCTCGCCCTCGTCTTCACCGCGAGCGGGCGCCCGAGCCCCGGGTGGGCCGCGATCGTCGCCGAGATCGAGGAGGGGCCGGGGCTCCTCCGCGTCGCGCCCGCGACCGCGCCCGCGCCCGAAGGCGAAGCAGCTGCCCCCGCGGCGACGCCGGGGCCCGCGACGGTCGCGCGGGGCGAAGCGTTCTGCCGCGCCGGCGCGCTGCACGAGGCCGCCGCGATCCTCGGCGACGCCCTGGCGTCGCCCGGCCTCTCGCCCGCGGCGCGGGCCGACGCGCTCGTGGCGCTCGCGAGGACGATGCTCCGCATGTCGCGCCCCGCCCTCGCGCGGCAGGCGGCGGAGGCGGCGCTCCGCCTCGGCCTCCCGGAGCGCCGCCGCGCGCTCGCGCGGCGCGTCCTCCTCGCCGCGCTCCACAACCTGGGCGAGACCGCCGCGCTCGACGCGCTCCGGGACGAGGTCGCTCAGCGGCGCTTTGCGCCCGGCGCGTCCGCCGCGGAGCGCTGCTGGGCGGAGCTCGACGCCGCGCTCGCGTGCGCGACCGACGAGCGCCGCGCCGAGCACGAGGCGCGGCTCGACGCCCTGCTCGCCGCGCCGCGCGGCGACGCACCGCTGCAGTGCCTCGCCGCCGCGCACGCGTGGCGCGGCGCCGCGCACGCGGCCAGCAGCGAGCACGAGCGCGGCCTCGCGCACCAGCGCCGGGCGCTCGCCTTCGCCGAGGAGCTCGCCGATTTTCGCCGCGCCCTCATGGTGCGCGTGCGCCTCGCGAGCAGCGTCGCGGCCGCGGGCGAGCTCGCCGAAGCGGCGGCGCTCTTCGAGATCGCGGCCTGCCACGCGGCGTGGATCGGCCTCTTCGACCTCGCGTCGCTCGCCGCGCAGAACGCGATCTCGCTCGGCCTCGCGCGCCGCGACGCGGCCCCGGTCCGCGCGTGGCTCGACGGCGCGCGGCCCGCGCGCGCCCGCGTGTGGCGCTCGCCCTACGGCGAGCTCGCCGTGCTCTACGCGCGCGCCGAGTCGGCCCTCGCGCGGGGGGAGGCCGGGGCGGCGGGGGCGCACCTCGATCGGCTGCGCGCGCGCCTCGCCGCGCTCGGGGGGGCCGCCCCGCGGAGCGCGCCCCTGCTCGCGCTCGCCGCGGCGCACCTCGAGGCCGACGTCGCCGCCTCGGCGGGGGACGACGCCGGCAGGGCGGCCGCGCTCGCGCGCGCCGCGGAGCTCACCCCGGGCGTGCCGCCGGAGGAGCGGCGGCTCGTCACGGCCATCGCCCGCGCGCGGCGCGACGCCTGCCGCGGCGACGGCCGCCGCGACAGGCCGGTGGTCCTCGGTTTGCAAAGCACCTGAACGAACTCGAGCCGCGCCCGCCATGGGCGCAGAGCGAAGGAGAAGCATCGTGGAGACTCAGACCAAGCTTCCGCCCATGCCGGGGCTCTCGGGCCCCGAGAAGAAGCGCTTCATGAACGGCACCCACCGCACGGCCTCGCCCGAGGAGACCTTGGATCGGATCAAGGGCTTCATGCCGGCGATGGGGATCACGCGGATCGCCAACGTCACGGGGCTCGACGCGATCGGGATACCGGTCGTCGTCGTCTGCCGCCCCAACTCGCGCTCTCTCTCGGTCAGCCAGGGAAAGGGGCTGACGCTCGCGGCGGCGAAGGTCTCGGGGCTGATGGAGTCGATCGAGGCCTATCACGGCGAGAACATCGTCCGGCCGCTGCTCCTCGGCTCCTCTCGCGAGCTCCGGCGCTCCCACGCGATAGCCGACGTCTCCGCGCTGCCGCGGACCTCGAGCGTGCCGCTCGACGAGGACACCCCGCTCCTGTGGGCCGAGGGCTACGACCTCATGCGCGGCGCCCCCGTGTGGGTCCCCTACGAGCTCGTGCACGTCAACGCCACCGCGACGGGCCGCGTCAACGCGGGTATCTTCTGCTGCTCGACCAACGGGCTCTCGTCGGGGAACGGGCTCCTCGAGGCGGTGAGCTACGGTATCTGCGAGGTGGTCGAGCGCGACGCCACGGCCGTGTGGGGGGCCCTCACCGACGAGGAGCGGGACGCGAGGCGGCTCGATCTCGACAGCATCGATGATCCCGGCTGCCGCGAGGTGCTCGCGAAATTCTCGGCCGCCGGGGTCGCCGTCGGCGCGTGGGAGACCACCTCCGACGTCGGTATCCCCTCGTACGAGTGTCTGATCGCCGAGCGGACGGAGGACGCCGTCCGGGCGCTCCACGGCTCCGGCGGGCAAGGCTGCCATCCGTCCCGCGCCGTCGCCCTGCTGCGCGCCCTCACCGAGGCCGCGCAGACCCGGCTCACGGTCATCTCGGGCGCGCGCGACGACCTCCTCCGGAGCGAGTACGACCGCCACCGGAGCCCCGATCAGGTCCGGCACGTCCGCCGGCTGCTGACGGCGCGCGGAGAGCGCCCGTTCTCCGCGGGGCCGACGTTCGCGGGCGACACGTTCGAGGACGACGTCGCCTGGCAGCTCGAGCGGCTGCGCGCGGTCGGGATCGACAGCGTCGTCGCCTTCGATCTCACGAAGCCGGAGTTCGGCATCCCCGTCGTCAAGATCGTGATTCCCGGGCTCGAAGGGATCCACTCGTTCCCCAACTACATCCCTGGCCGCCGGTTCCGCCGAGCGCTCGAGCGCCGGAGCGCGGCGGGCCTGAAGGAGATCGTATGAGCATCATCGTCTTTGTCGGTCCGACCCTCTCGCTCGAGGCCGCGCGGGCGGAGCTCGACGCCCTCTATCTGCCGCCGGTCTCGCAGGGCGACGTCTACCGGGCATGCGCGAAGCGCCCGAGCGCCATCGCGATCATCGACGGCTACTTCGAGCGGGTCCCGGCGGTCTGGCACAAGGAGATCCTCTTCGCGATGGCGCAGGGCATCCACGTCTTCGGGAGCTCCAGCATGGGGGCGCTGCGCGCCGCCGAGCTCTCGGCCTTCGGCATGGAAGGCGTGGGCGCCATCTTCGAGGCGTACCGCGACGGCCTCATCGAGGATGACGACGAGGTGGCCGTCGTCCACGGCCCCGCGGACAGCGGCTTTCGCGCCGGCTCCGAGGCGATGGTCAATATCCGCAGGACGTTCGACGCCGCGGCGGCCGCGGGCGTGATCACCGCGGCCACGCGCGACGCGCTCACGGCGGTCGCAAAGTCTCTTTACTATCCCGACCGCGTCTATCCCGTGATCCTCGACGCCGCGTCCCGCCACGGCGTCCCGCAAAGCGAGCTCGCGTCGCTGCGCGACTTCCTCCCGAAGGGGCGCGTCCACCAGAAGCGCGACGACGCGATCGCGCTGCTCCGGCACCTCCGCGCGCGCGCCGAGGCGGGCTTCTCGCTGAAGACCGTCACGTACAGGTTCGAGGTCACCGAGTTCTGGTGCCGCGCCGAGCAGGCCGCCGGCGAGATGGTCGCCGCGGAGCGCCCGAGCGCCGGCGACCCGTCGCCGTATGAGACAGTCGCCCTCGACAGCATCCTGGACGAGCTCCGGCTCGACGCGGCGGCTTACGGCCGGGCGAAGCGCGGGGCCATGCTCCGGTACCTCGCGCTGCAGGAGGCCGAGCGGCGCGGCCTCACCGTGGACAACGCCGCGCTGGAGCGGACGTCCGACGCCTTCCGCCGCGAGCGGCGGCTCTACGAGCCGGACGACGTGAAGGCGTGGATGGGTCGGTTCAGCGTCGGCTGGGGCGAGCTGACGCGGCTGCTCCGCGACGAGGCGCTCATCGGCTGGGTCGAGAAGGCGACCGACGAGGTGGCGCAAGGCCACGTCCGCGACCACCTCTCGGTCTCCGGCGAGTACGCGGAGCTGCTCTCTCGGGCCCGCGACAAGCAGCAGCGCCTCGCCGATCTCGGCCTGTCGAACCCCGCCTTCTCCGACGCCGGGATGACCGAAGGCGACCTGATCCGGTGGTATTTCGAGCGATGCCTGGGCGCGCCCGTGCCGCCCGATCCGGCGAGCGCGCTGCGCTCCGCCGGCTTCGCCGACGCGGACGAGTTCAAGCGCGTGGCGCTGCGCGAGGTGTGTTATCGCCGCGCCGCGCACGGCGACCGGGCCGCGGGCGCCTCGGCCCCGGAGCGCCGATGACGCCCGCGATCTCGCTCCGCGGGGCGACGAAGGTCTTCGCGTCGCGCCGGGCCGTCGACGCCGTGTCGTTCGAGGTGCGGCGCGGCGGCGCCACCGCCCTCCTCGGCCGGAACGGCGCTGGGAAGACGACGACGATGCGCCTCGTGACAGGCATCCTCCTCCCCGACGAGGGCGCGGTCGAGGTCCTCGGAGGCAGGAGCGACAGCGTCGCGATCCGCGACCGCGTCGGCTACCTCCCGGAGGAGCGAGGCCTGTACAAGCAGATGCCGGTCGCCGAGCACCTGGCCTTCCTCGGCGAGCTCAAGGGCGTCCGCCCGCGCCGCGCGCGCGAGAGCGCCGCGCGGCTCCTCCGGTCGCTCGAGCTCGGGCACGTCGCGCGCGCGCGGATCGAGACGCTGTCGAAGGGCAACCAGCAGAAGGTGCAGCTCTGCGGCGCGCTCGTCCACGACCCGGAGATCCTCGTCCTCGACGAGCCGATGTCGGGCCTCGATCCCGTCAACGCCGTGCTCGTGAAGCGGCTCTTCGGGGAGCTCCGCGCCGCCGGAAAGACCCTCTTGCTCTCGACCCACGTCATGCCGCTCGCCGAGAGCCTGGCCGACCACGTGGTCGTCGTCGATCGGGGGTGCGTCGTCCTGGAAGGGCCCGTCGGCGAGGTGAAGGCGTCCTTCGCCGGCAACACAGCGCGGATCGAGTTCGACGGCGACGGGACCTTCCTCCTCGGCGTCGACGGCGTGGTGAGCGCGCGGATCGAGCCGGGCGTGGCGGAGCTCGTGCTGCGCGACGCCGGCGACGCGCAGCGGGCGCTCTCGGCGGCGCTCTCGCGCCTCCAGGTGCGGCGGTTCGAGGTCTCGTCGCCGTCGCTCGGCGAGATCTTCTCTCGCGTCGTCGGCGAGGGCGCCCCGCCGCCGCTCGCCCACAGGCCGCGCGCGGGCCGGGGCGCGGCGCTGGAGGCGTCGTGAGCCGCATCCTCGTCGTGCTGAAGCGTGAGTACGTCGCCTCGGTGAAGACCGCGTCCTTCGTCCTCACGACGCTCCTCCTGCCGGTCCTCTTCGCGGCGGTGGGCCTGCTCCCTGCGCTCATCGTCACCGTCGGCGCCGGCGACCGCTCGGTCGTCGTGGTCGACGGGACAGGCCGGCTCCGCGGGGTCGTGGAGGCCGCCTCCGCGGGCCTCGCCGAGGAGGCGTCGGCGCGCTCCTCCGCGAGGTCGCTCGGCGCCGCGATGGGCAGCGCTGTGCTCCCGAGGGCCGCCCGGCTGCGGCTCACCTACGTGGCCCCCGGGGACGCCGCTGCCACGAGCGCGGCCGTCGCGGCGCTGCTCGACGGCGCGAGGGCGGGCGTCGAGACGGGAGGGCACGGCGTGGACGGCGTGGTGGTGCTCCCGCCCGCGATGCTCGAGGACCCCGGCGCGCGGGGCGCGCTGTACGCGAGGGGCGCCGACCTCGAAGCCGTCGAGCACGCCGCGGCGGTGGTGGCGCGCGGCGTCGCCGTGGCGCGGTGGACGGCGCGCGGCCGCGACGCCGCCGAGATCGAGGGCCTCCTGTCGCCCCCTGCGTTCGATCCGGCGCCTCTCTCCTCGAGCGGCCCTGGGGGCCCCGGCGGCGACCTCGACCTGCTCGTCGCCTTCGGCTTCGGCGGCCTGCTCTTCGTCGCGATCCTCTTGAATGGTCGCGAGATCTTGCGCCGCATCGTGCAGGAGAAGTCGGACAGGATCATGGAGATCCTCCTCTCCTCGGTGACGCCGTTCGAGCTCCTGTCCGGGAGGATCCTCGGCCTCGCCGCCGCCGGCCTCACGCAGATCCTCGTGTGGCTCGGGATGGCGGCTGTCGCGGGCGTCGCGATAGGCGCGCTGGGAGGGCCGCGCCTCATCGACGCCGAGACCCTGCTTCGTCCCATGGTCGCCGTGTACTTCGTCGTGTTCTTTCTGCTGGGATATCTCGTGAACGTGGCCGTCTATGCCGTCGGGGGCGCGGCCGCGAGCTCCGAGAAGGCCGCGCAGCAGCTGATGAGCCCGATCTCGATGGCGCTCTCCGCGCCGCCGTTCTTCCTCGTGGTCATCGCCGGTCACCCCGGCTCGACGCTCGCCGTCGTGCTCTCGATGATCCCGATCTACGCCCCGATGGTGATGTTCGTCCGGGTCCTCGTCTCCGACCCGCCGCTCTGGCAGATCCTCGTCGCCATCGGCGGCACCGGCGCGACCGTGCTGCTCTTCGTCTGGGTCGCTGCAAGGATCTTCCGGACAGGCGTCCTCTCCCATGGATCGACGCCGACCCTCCGCGAGCTCTGGCGCTGGGCCCGCGCCAGGTGACGCGGGCCGACGGCGCGAGCGGCTTTCCGGACGCGCAGTGCAGCGCTTTCAAGCCGCCGACAGCGTCTTGCCTGTCTCGAGCAGCGTCTTCAGATCGCTCAGGATATAGCTCCAGCCACCGCCGGCTTCCTTGATCACGCCCGAGGTGATGGCGGCTGTCTTGGGCGCGTCGCCGACCTCGTGGGTCACGGTCAGCGACGTGATGCCGTAGGGGCTCACCTCGATCTCCCACGTAAGTCGCCTGAAGCCTTCCTCCTTCATCTCGGGATCCCAGAGGATGCGCCACGTCTGAACGAGCTTTCGCGGGGGATCGGCCTCGATGACCTCTCCATCGATGATCACGTTGGAGCCGCCGTGCTGGGCCATCTCCGCGTTCGCGAACGCCTGGTATTTGCCGCCGGGGCGCAGATCGTACTCCGCGCGGGCGCAGTAACCGTACCTCTCGATCCACTCGGGCTTCGTGATCGCATCCCAGACGGCCTCGGGCGTCGCCTTGATGTGGACTCGGTAGATGTGGACCGGCTTCTCACTCTTCGTCGTCATTGTTCTTCTCCAGTTGTCTCTTCAGATCAACGAGCGCCGAAATGCGCCCCTCGGTGTACTTGTCGATCCAACGATCGTGGATCTGGCGAATGGGGACCGGGTTCAGGTAGTGAAGCTTCTTCCGGCCCGATCGAACCGTGACGACGAGCCCCGCGGCTTCGAGCACCCGAAGGTGCTTCATCACGCCGAACCGCGACATCTCGAGCTCGGACTCGAGCTCCGTGAGCGTGAGGCCGTCACGCGCGAAGAGCCGGTCGAGGAGGGAGCGCCGGGTGGGATCGGCCAGCGCCTTGAAGACGCGATCGTCGTCCGTCACCTCCTTGATATGTTACCAAATGGTCACCTGTCAAGGTCCGGGATGCCCGGCCGGCGCGGGTCCGGGCGCGGGCCGCTGCAGGTGTTCGGATGTAGGATGCGAGGAGCCGCGACAGCTTGATGCTCGCGCTCGACGACCGAAGGCATGGGCGCGAGGGGATGCGGTGACCCGGCTGACATCGGCTTCGGCTGTGCAGCCAGATCGAGAGCGGCCGGTAAGCAGGGCGAGGGGCGGCCTCAGAAGCCTTCGCCGTTTTCGAGGATCGACGGGCAGATCGCGCGGACGCCCGCGCACTCCGCAGGAGGCTGCAAGAGGTCGAGGCTGGACCCGCACGAGAGCGCCTTGAGGGTGCCGGCCATGGCGATCAGGCAGGTCTTGGCCTCCGCGACCGTGACGGCGCACCCCTCGAAGTCGTACGTGAAGCACCTGGTCGACGTCAGAGGTTCATTTGCAGAGATGAGGCATGCCCGCCAGATGGCCACGCAGTCCTCTATCTCAGAGGAGTTGAGCAGTCCGACGAGATCGCACTGGTCTGCTTTCGCGAGCTTCATCGGCTCTTTGACATCATCGCACAATTGGGTGGCCTCTTCGGTCGTCAGCTCGCCGAGCTGCAGGTTCTCGTCGAGGGCGATCGCGGTCTCGCCCCCATCGTCAACGCACGCCGCGAGCGCGAGCCCAGCCGCCAGGACCTTGAGAAGCGTCATCCGTCTCATTCGAGCTCTCCTTGACAAGGAAGGTGCGTTCCTGGCCGTTCAGGACCCGCAGGCGCCCCGTCGCCTCGACGATACACGCGCCCCGCGCTCGTCGATGCGCCGGAGCGCCCACGCGTCCGCGCCTCAGGTCGAGGGTGCCTGGGCGGCGCAGAGGAATGGCGCGCCGGCGAGGCCGTCCACCCGAGGATCGACGAACGCGCGCACGCGGCGGGGACCTGCCTGGCGCCGACGTCGCCGGCTTGGACCAGCTCGAGGTCTCCGGGGTCGTATCGCTCGAGCGGCGGAACGAGCGCGCCGACCTCGATGTCTGCCGCGACGTGAACGGGGCGGGGTTCCCGGGTCGCTTCGTGGCTCAGGCACGGCGCCTCCCGCGGCGCGTTGCCGAGCCGCGCGGACCGCGCGCTGGCGCACACGATACTCGGAGCGCGCTCGTCCGCATGAAGCAGTGGATGGTTGAATCGGAGATTGGACGCTCGGCGACGCGGAGCCGCTCGCCTCGAAGCCGCTTTGGGCCAGAGCTGAGACGCGTGCGGCTAGGTGCTGAGCGACTCGCTCGGCCACGTGGATCCGTCCGGGCTCCAGGAGGCGCCGCCTGGCGACGAGGACCGAACGCGGCTGTCGGTCGCGGGGGTGCAGCCGCGCGCTCCGAGGATGTTCCCCCGCGGCGAGCAACGCGGCGCTGTGATTACTTGCCTGTCAGAATGACGTTCCTTTGCTGCATGTCTTCGTCGTATTCACCTAAATCGAAGGCGGACGCATAGACAGTGACGTCGGCCTGACCTCCTTTGAAGAACCCGAGGAAGGGGTCGACGGTGGCGCTCCACGGGGTCTCGCCATCGCAGGGGACACCTGTCCCGAAGGAGCCCAGTATCTCGCTGTGCCCACCCACACGCTGCCGGAGCTCCGCGTAGTAGCTCACGAAGACGGGGCGCGAGCACGTCACCGTCCCCGACACGACCGCCACCCCCGTCGCCGGATCGAAGCTGGCCTTCGGATCGATCGTGACCGAGATGTCGAGCGGAGGTGGGGCGAAGTCCATCGTGAAGACGAGATTGCCGCCCGGACCGCTCCCGTACGCCCCCACCATGACGTAGTAGGTGGTGCCGGCAGTGGCGTTGAAGACCACGCGTGACAGCAAGCCAACCGCATCGTCATTGCACGCGAGCTGGGTCAGGTTCCCCGGGCTGCCTGTGTACACCGAGACAGTCGTGTCGTATTCACTCCCGAACGTATTGGCTTCTACGAAGACATCGACGTCCGTACTCGGCGTGAAGGAGTACCATACCGTCGGCCCGTTTCCGGCGCAGTTGGGGTCGTCGAGCGCCGTGGTCGCATCGACGGTGCTGATGGTGTCGGTGAAAGGGAGCTGTGGAACCACGGTGGCAGATGTGATGGCATCGTTCGCGGGCTGCGCGTGGGCTGCTCGGGTCGGAAAGAGCAGGAGTGTCGCGAACGCCAGCGCCGCATACACGACGCCGAGCCAGGGCCGGCCAGCCGCGCATGCCCCGCTTCCTGCGCGTCGGCTCCGGCGCCGCTGCGCTGAGACGCCAGCCAGACAGGTGACAATGAAATATGTTGGAGACGCCGTGTCTCTCGGCGCCGTCCCGCTTTTGATTTCCATGATACCCCCCTTGTGTCTGCGCTTTGTGAGATAGCCCTTTATTCATGCTTGTCAAGCATTCGGATAGGAGCCTGCATTGCCCGGGACACGCGGGCACGCAATGGCTTCATCGGCGGCGCGGGGCTGTCCCCGGCCGACCTTGTCGCGCCGAGCGCGAGCTTCGACGTCGTGGCGCCCGAGATCGACCGGTGAGCGTGGCGAGCGGCGACCTCAGAAGCCCACGGCATCCTGGAGGAGCCACGGGCACGTCTCGCTGACGGCCGCGCACTCCTCAGGAGACTGCAAGAGGTCGAGGTCGGACCCGCACGAGAGCGCCTTACGTCATGGCCTGGGCGCGGAGGGGGCGTAACGGGCGCGGCTCCGGACAGGGAGCTTCGCCGCTAGCTAGTTCCCGTCCCGAAAAGCGAAAACAGCTTGCTTTGTAGGTTCCACGTGGCGCTGGGGGCGCACCCGCAGCTCGATCGGCGGCGAGCGGACCGCTGCCCTCACTGACCGCGGGATGCCGACGCGCTCGGCCCCTGAAGGCGCCAGCATCGCCGGCCGGGTCCAGGTCGCATCGATTTGGTGAGAAAACTCGCGCCCCAAGCGGAATTTGTCCATCGGAGGGATCCTGTCCGCCGTGTGGTCCCCCAGCACCGTCAGGGAGGACGGCACTCCGATGCGCAAAGCCTTTTTTCAGCAGCGACCGCTTGTTCCGCCTTCGATCGAGCATCCTCACGCCAGGGAGCTCCTGACAATCTCGGCAGTCCTGGAGCAAGTGCCTGCCGCAGCAGACGTCGTGCTCAAGGATTTGACCGGGGCAGGGATCGACGGCGACAGGGGACGGCAGGGGTTGAGCGCCGAGCAGGTACTGCGGGTGCTGCTCCTCAAGCAGATGCATGACCTCAGCTACGAGGAGCTGGAGTTCCACCTCGCTGATTCGGTTACGTACCGAGCCTTTTGCGGCTTCGGGATGGCCGATCGAGCTCCGAGCAAATCGACGCTACAGCGGAACATCAAGGCGGTCTCGGAGCAGACGCTCGAGGCGATTCATCGGATGATCGTGGCGTATGCGATTCGTGAGGGAGTTGATGATGGTAAGCGCACGCGCATCGACTCCACGGTAGTGCGTGCCGCGATCCACGAGCCGAGCGATTCCTCGCTCCTGAAGGACAGCGTTCGTGTCCTCACACGGCTGCTGCGCCGCGCTCGACGATGGGTGAAAGTCGAGTCGAAGGACCACCGCCGAGCAGCCAAGCGGCGCTCTCTGGAGATCAAGCGCGCAAGGTCTGCCGAAGAACGTCAGCCGCTGTATCGAGACCTGATCAGGCTCACAGAGAAAGTAACGAGGGCGGCGCTCCGCGCAGTGGAGGCGTTGCGGCAGGTACGCGTACAGACACCGCAACGCGACGAGATTGACCGTCTGAACAGGCAGATGCAGTACCATCTCGCGGCCGCCCGTCACGTGATCGAGCAGACCCGCCGTCGTGTGCTGGAGGGCGAGGTCGTTCCAGCGCAGCAGAAGATCGTGTCGATCTTCGAGCCGCATGTCGACGTGATTGTCAAGGACAACCGCGAGACCATGTACGGTCACAAAGTGTTCTTTTCCGCCGGCAAATCAGGCGTCGTGTTCGACGTCGTTGTGCCGCTGGGCAACCCTACGGACTCCTCGATGGCGGTGGGGATGGTTGAGCGGCACATCGAGATCTGTGGCAAGCCTACGCACCAGGCGGCGTTCGATGGCGGCTTCACCTCGAGAGCAAATCTTGAACAGGTCAAGGGTCTCGGCGTCCGCGACGTCGCGTTCAGCAAGGGCAAAGGAATAGCCGTCGACGAAATGACCAAGAGTCCGCGGCTCTACCGAGCACTGCGCAATTTTAGAGCTGGGGTCGAGGCCACCATCTCATTCCTTAAGAGATCGTTCGGTCTCGACCGCTGCGACTGGCGCACGTTCACATCCTTCAAAGCGTATGTGTTGGGCTCGGTTCTCGCTGCCAACCTGCTGATCGTCGCACGCGCCTCCGCCGGGTAGCGCGCGCGTTCACGATCGCTGGCCGATCTTGGGCCCCGCGAGCGCGGGCCGTCAGGACTCGTGCGCCTGCTCCCCGGCCGTGGTGCGTCTGCGGCGCGCTCCGGCGCCGGGAAACGTTCCGCCCTGCCGTTCCTACTGTACGGATGCTCGTCTCCCCCACGCCGAGGCCACGCGGAGATGCGACTTTCGGGACGGGAACTAGCTAGGACGATGAGGCCAAGAGCCCCGGGCGGTTCCTGGCCGACCTCGTGGCGCTCATCGCGCGCTTCGAGGTCGTGACGCCCGGGGACGATCGGGAAGCGGGGCGCTGGGCGACCTCAGGAGCCCGCGCCGTCGGTCTCCCCGGTGCTGAGGACCTCCGGGCACTTCTCGCTGAGGGCGGCGCAACCTGCCGGGGGCTCCCCGGAGGTGTCGGGCGGCGTTGCACACGTGATCGCCTTGACGGCGTCGGCCTGAGCCTTCACGCAGGCCTTGTACTCCGCCACCGTCGCGGTACAGCCCGCGAAGCCCTCGGTGGAGCACTCGCCGCCGCCCTGCGAGGGCTGCTCCGGTTCGCTCATGCATTCGGCCTTGGTGGCCTCGCAGTCACCACCGAACGCGCCGGCGAACGCGCCGGCGACCTCGCACAGGTCTTCCTTCGTGACGGTGACCGACGCGGCGAGATCCTGGCACAGCGCCTGGGAGTCCGCGGCCGTCAGCTGGCCGAGCTGCTTGCCGTCGAGGTCACCTCCGCTCTGGCTCCCGGTGTCCCCGTTGCCCCCGTCGTCGTCGCCGCCGCAAGCCGCGAGCGCGAGGCCAGCCATCACCAATCCAAGAAGCTTCATCCGTGTCATCGAGCGCTCCCTCATCGAGAATGTTCACCTGAGTGTCCGCGCGGCGCTCGAGGACGGCTCCGCCGAAGGAAGCGAGCGGGCTGCATCGTCGACCGGGCAGGCGCGCGGGCCGAGCCTACTACGACCACGGTTCAATCTTTCTTCCTGCTGGGGAGAAAATAGAAAGCGGCCTCGGCGCGAGACTTGCCGCGCGCGGTCGAGGCGCTCTCCGGCCGGGTGTCTCGGCGCACGTCAGGGTGCGCGCCGACGTCCCCGCGTGCGTGAGGGTGCGCCCGGGGGCGCCGCCGGCTTCCCGCTGCGGCCGGCGTCCCACTGCGCGACCACGCGCTTCGGCGCCACGCGACGCCAGGCGCCCACGAGCAGCTCTTCCAGGAGCGTCCGATCGACGCGGCGGAGCTCCACCCGGGTCCAGCCCTGGTGTCCCCACGGCGTCACGGAGAAGACGTCGGGCTGCGCCTGCACCAGGCTGTCCTGCTCCTCGAGGGACAGCTTGAGGACCGCGCGCTCCTCCGCCACCCAGTGGGTCGCGAAGATCTTCCCTCGCACGCGGAACGATGGTTTGCCGAAGTGGTCCTGCTCCTCGGCCTCGGGAAGCGACAGCGCGAGCCTCTGGAACTCTTCGGAACGGAGCGCAGGAGGAACATGCGCGGGAGGCGGAGGCGTGGAAGGCGTGGGAGACCGGCTCGACATGGTGTTCGCTCTCCTTCGAAGCCTATCCTGGAGAAGGCGACGCCGGCGGTCTTGTAAAGATTTTACCCCGCCGCGGGCTCCTGCCAGCGAGACCGAGCCGCGCGGCGGGCGCCGCGCTCAGGAGTGTTCGCCCTCGCTCTCGTCTTCCTCGTCCTCTGACTCGAAGAACGCCGGGCACTTCTCTTCGATCGCGGCGCACGCAGCGGGCTTCTGCGCGAGGTCAGTGAGCGTCGATTCGCACGTCAGCGCCTTGATGGTGCCTACCATGGCGTCCAAGCAGGCCCTGACCTCCGCGACCGTGGCGGTGCAGCCGGTGAACTCGGACGCTCCGCACGAGTCGATCTCGCCCGTCTCCTCGGGCTCCTCCGGAGCGCTGATGCATTCCTGCTTGGTGGTCTCGCACTCCATTCCGAACAACGAGGCGAGCACCCCCTCGGCCTCGCACGCGTCCTCCTTCGAGACCGTCTCGGCCTGCCCGCGGAGGTCGTCGCACAGGCCGTCGGCCTCCTCGGCCGTCAGCGCGTCGAGCTGTTTGCCTTCGATGTCGCTCCCGCTACCGCCATCACCATCACCCTCATCATCGCCGCAAGCCATGAGCGCGAGACCAGCCATCAGAAACCCGAGAAGCTTCATCCGTGTCATGTCGAGATCTCCTTGAACGAACCAGAACGTTCACCTTGAGCACGCCCGCGCGGCCCTCCAGGCGACGCCACAGCGCCTGGAAGCGCTGGGCGCGGGCGCCTTCCGGGCGACTGCGCTGCTCAGACCGGTCTACGTTCGATGAGAAGATTCCTTTCCTCCGCGAACGGCGCGCGCAGCTTTCCCACGCGAGCGCCGCCCGCGCCGCGAATCGGAGGTCGCGCGGGTCCCACGTCCCACCCGGCGCGCGCGCCGCCGAAGCCTCGAAGAGCGCTCGCCCGCTACGGGCTCATGCCGGCGACGTCGATCAGCGCCGCGCGCGTCCGGGTCGGGGTCGTCCCGCTGAACTGCTTCACGTCCCGCGCGAGGTGCGCCTGGTCGTAGTAGCCGAACCGCTGGGCGAGCTCCGCCCAGGTCCCCGTGGCGCCCGTCTTGAGGTGCCGCACCAGCCGGTCGAAGCGCACGAGGCGCGCGAGGAGCTTGGGCGGGACGCCGACGTGCTCGCGGAACAGGCCGATCACGTGCTTCTGGCTGTAGCCGAGCTCGCGCGCGAGGGCGCGCATATCGACAGCGCCCCCGCGCTCCTCGATGCGGCGGAACGCCCATGAGACCACGCCGACCTCGAGCCGCGCCTCGTCCACGCGCTCGCCGAGCGCCCGCTCGATCAGGTCGAAGCGCGCGTCCCAGGTCGGGAGCTCCTCGAGGCGCTCCGCCAGCCGGGCGTGCTTCCTGGGCAGCAGATCGCGCGCCGAGATCACGCGCCCGGTCAGCTCCTCCATGGGCACGCCGAAGAAGAGCCGCGCCCCGATGGGGGTGAGGTTCACCTGGAGCCCGCGCTGGAACCCGTCGTGCTCGGTGATCGTGAAGGTGGCGTCGAGGCCCGCGACGAAGCCGCCGGGGTGCGAGGAATGACGGCGATCGCTCCCCGCGTCGAACACGCGCAGCGGCGGTCCGAACTCGATGATCACGACGATCTGCGGCGCCGGGAGCTCGCGCCGCCGCAGGGGCCCGGGCGCCTCCTCCGTGTAGCCGCTGTAGTCGCGGATGTACGGGCGGAGGCGCGGCGCCGGGGGCCGCGTCGCGATCTCCCAGCGGCCCTCACCGGAGTTGCTGCGGGATATCCGAGCGCGAGGCGCCAGCGCTTGCATCGCGGGGGAAGGGTACCCGCCGACGCGGGCGCGAGCCAGCCGCGCGCGCCGGGCGGGGCGTGTCAGCGGATCGTCTTGCAGCACCTCAGCCCGAGGTGGCATCGTGCTCCTCGGCCTCGGGCAGCGACAGCGCCAGTCTCTGGAAGTCTTCGGCGGAGATCGGCAACAGAAGAACGAGAGGAAAAAATGAAGAGGGCTGCGAGAGGCGCATCATCCTCGGGTGGTCCCCTGGATCGGGAGGGCGCCGCGAATGACGCGCTCAAGCGGATCTCCGCCGCCGCGGATCAAGGGAGCAAGACGCTCAATCTGCGCGCGCTGGGCCTAGACGATCTGCCCGAGGAGATCGGGACCGTCACCACGCTAGAGGAGCTCGACCTGTCCCGCAACGCGTTGAGACAGCTAACGCCGTCGCTCGCGGGGCTCGGCCAGCTCGCGAAGCTGGATCTGAGCCGGAATCAGCTGAAGTGGTTCCCCTCGGAGCTGTGCGGCCTGACCAGCCTGCGTAGCTTGAACGCGAGCGACAACGCCATCAAGGACGTTCCGGCCTCGATCTCCGCGCTCATCGCGCTCGAGGAGCTCGATATCGGCTTCAACAAGCTTGAGCGACTGCCGATGGAGCTCTTTGCCCTCCCGAGGCTGCGCAAGCTGGAGCTGAGCGGCAATCAGCTGAAGCTCTTGCCACGGGAAGTGGGGCAGATGAAGGAGCTCGTCGAGCTCTGGGTTGTCGACAACCCCTTTTCGGTTCTGCCCAAAGAGATATGGACTCTACCGAAGCTTTCGTGGCTTCACCTGGATGGTGAGCAGTTCGGGCAGGTCCCGGAAGCCGTGCGCAAGCGAGGAAAGCCGACCCTGCAGGTCGTGTAACCCTTCGCACGGCGGGCGGTCCCGCACTGCGCCGGCAAGGCGTCGGGCAGATGACGGCACGGACACTCTGCCGCGCGCCGCGGAGATCGACGGCCCCGACGATGCCGGGCGCGACCCCGCGGGTGAGCTCCACCATGGCCTGGTGGAAGATCGCGGCGGCGGCGCGCGGGCGCGAGCCAGCCGCGTGCGGGGCGGGGCGCGTCAGCGGATCGTCTTGCAGCACCTCAGCCCGAGGTGGTAGTTCGCGTGCCACGCGTCCTCCATCGGCTCGACGTGCCAGCGCGGGCTGTAGGCGCAGTGATCGGGGTAGGTCTCGCGGCCCTTCGGCCTCGGGGCGTCGTGCTCGCGGGCGACCTCGACGTAGAACCAGGCGCTCCCCTTGAGCTGGCTGTACAGCTTGCCGTCGTCGCGGTCACGGCGGGTCATGATCTCGGCCACGTTGCCGTGCTGATCGAACACCCCGAACCGCGAGCGGCACGCGGGGAAGGACCCCGCAGGCTCGGTGTCGGTCGCGCAGGTCTGGTAGGCAGAGCGCGCGGTGTCGCCGTCGCACGGCTTGCCGTCGATGTCGCGGTGCGGCGTCCGCGTGTGGCAGGCGGCGAGATCGAGCTCGTCGCCGTAGGCGTACGTCCTCGGCTTGCCGCCCTCTGGGTCGCCGCGGCACGCGAGGCTCCACTCGTCCTCGGTGCAGAGGCGCTTGCCCTGGAGGCTGCACACGGTCGCCGCCTGCGTCGGGCTCGCCCAGACCATCGGCAGCTCGCACGGGTTGTTGGGGAACTCGAAGATGTCGATGCAGAACTCGGCCGACGCAGGCTTCCCGCGCCTGTACACGGGCACCATGTTCTCGTGGCCGCCGCAGCGGGCGCGCTGCTCCTCCGTCTGGAGGACGACGCCCCGGAGGCCCTCCAGGCACTGTTCCTTCGAGCGCGTGTGCCGCGCGAGCTCCTTGTTGCCCTGGTTGAGCCGGGCAGGCGAGCCGCCGCCGAAGTTCTTCTCCAGGAAGAGCTCGGGGTTCTTGAACTTCCGCTCTCGCTCCGAGAACTCCTTCAGCGAGAAGAGCCGCACCAGATCCTCGCGCGCTTCGTAGTGGGTCGCCATCGGATCCCCGACCGCCCCGGGCGCGCCGGCGTCGCCGCCGGCCGCGTCGGGCGCGCCGGGCCCGCCAGAGGCCCGAGGGGCCGGCGCCTCCGGGGCGGAGGCCGCCGGACCCGAAGGCGGCGCCGAGGCGCTGGCCGGAGGCGGCGCGCCGGCGTCGCGGCCGCGATCGGCGTCGCCGCGGGAGCATGCGGGCGCGGCGGCGGCGAGCGCCGCCAGCACGAGGTGCAAGGGACGGGAGGGAGGAGGCACGTCGAGCTAGAGAGGCACGTGGAGCGAGCGGGGCACCTCGAGCCAGAGAGGCACGTGGAGCGAGCAGGGCACGTCGAGCGAGATCAGAGGGCCGCCTCGATGATCTCGGAGAGGCTCGCCTCGTCGACGACGCCCGTCAGGTAGGCCGCGACCTTCCCCTGCCGGTCGATCACCACGAGGCTCGGCAGCTTGTCCACCCCGTAGTGGGCCGAGGCCTCCTTCGCGTCGTCGATCAGGATGGGATACGAGAGGCCCTTCTTGAGCGCGTACTGGCTGGCCACCTGGGGCGGGTCGTCCACGTTGACGCCGAGCACCACGAGCCCCTTCTTCTCGTAGCGGCGCGCGATCCGGTCGAGGATCGGCGCCTGGACCGCGCAGGGCCCGCACCACGTCGCCCAGAAGTCCAGGATCACCGCCTGGCCCTTCAGCTCGGCGATCTGCATGCGCGCGCCGGGATCGCCGTTGGCGGCGACCGGCAGCGTCACGTCGGGGGCCTCCGCGCCGACCATGCCCGAGGCCCCCGGCGCAAGGCGCGGCAGGATCACAAGACCAAACAGCGCGCTCAGGGCGATGAGCAACGCGACTGCAGGATAGAGAATCTTGCCGGAATCGGGCTGGGGTTCGGCCATACGGGCCCTGGGCTTCATAGCAAATCTTTGGGCCTACGTCCGAGCGGCTCTGGTACGGTCCGGCGCCTCGACCGGCCGGGCGCTTTGCCGCCTGGCCCGGGGGCGGGGGCGCAGCGCGGCTCGCCGCGCGACGCCGCCGCCGCCGGGAGGGGTCGGGGGCGCAGCGCGGCTCGCCGCGCGATGCCACCGCCGTTCGGGTCACGTCGTCGCCCGCGCGCTGGAGGAACCATGCTCGATCGTCCGAATCTTTCACGAGAGAATCCCGCGGGGCCGCGCGGACGGCGCCCGCCGCCGGGGCCCCTTCCGGCCAAGCGGGCGGCCAAGTGGCCCCCCGATGACAACGATCTGCCCGGCGCCCCGCCGGCGCCCGCGGGCGGCGGCTTCGCGGACGACGGCAACTTCAAGCGCGGGCGGTTCAGCCCCGTGTCGATCGTGGTCGGCCTCCTCGTCGCGCTCGGCGCGGCGGGCGCCATCTGGTTCGGCGTCAAGCAGGACAGCCAGAAGATGACGGTCGACGCCGTCTCCAAGGAGAAGAAGAACATCTTCGTCCTGCCCAAGAAGGACCAGCTGCCCCTGTGGCGCAAGTGGGCCGCCGCGAGCGCCGAGCTGTCGCTCCAGCAGGAGGCCCTCATGCAGCTCGCGTGGGCCGACGACCCCGAGGGCGTCACGCACGCGCAGAACGCGCTCGCGCTCCCGGACCACCGCGTGAAGGGCGTCGCCGCGCAGGTGCTCGCGTACTACGGCTCGCCCAAGGCCGACGGCGCCAAGCACGCGCTGCTCGAGGCGCTCAAGGTCGCGGACGAGAGCGACAGGCCCCAGCTCGTGTGGGCCCTCGTCGAGCTCAAGGAGCCGGCCGCGTTCAAGGACGCGATGGACCAGTACAGGAAGGGGTTCCTCTCGAAGGTCGAGCGGCTCGGCGGCGGCATCGCCTTCGACCCCGAGAAGCTCGCCGGCCTCGTGTCGCTCGAGGAGCTCTCGAAGCTCGCGACCGACGAGAGCTCGTCGGTGCGGCAGCTGGTCGCGACGGTCCTGTCGCGCAACGCCGAGCCCAAATGGACGAGCGCGCTCATCACGCTCGTGAAGGACAAGGACGTCGAGGTCGCGCGCGAGGCCGCGAACGGCCTCGGGAGGATCGGCGACGAGACGGCGCGCGCCCCGCTCCTCGAGGCCCTCGCGAACGCCGACAAGGCCAGCCGTCAGCGCTTCCTCGAGGCGCTGCGCGACGGCATCGGCGGCGAGGGGCTCGTCCTCGCCCTCGACAGCGTGAAGCAGGACCCCGAGGAGACGACCTGGTTCCAGACGAAGCAGATCATGGAGATGCTGCGCGAGCTCGCCGACCCGCGGTCGGCCGACCCGCTCGTGAAGTGGATCGAGGCCAGGAAGCCGCCGCTGCACTGGCAGGGGGAGGCGGGGACGCGGCTCGCCGAGGTCGGCGACATCCGCGCCGCCAAGTTCCTCGGCGAGCGGCTGCTGGCCGACCCGCTCAAGCTCTACAAGCTCGAGAAGTTCTGGGAGGCGGACGAGGGCGGGCACCTGTCGCGCACCGATCTGCCGCGCGTCGTCGGCGCCCGCATGCTCGCCGATCTCGCCACGATCCACGCGGACAAGGCCGCCGAGCTCAAGGCCGCGGCCGAGGCCCCGGTCATCCTGTGGCTCAAGGATCGCCCGCAGCCGCACGCGAACGGCCTGCGCTTCCTCGCCACGGTCCGCTCCGAGAAGATCCTGAAGGACATGCGCGACTGGGCCTTCCCGACGGATCCGCTCCCCAAGGAGGGGCAGCTGCCGCCGTTCCCCACGGCCTTCGAGACCGCGCAGAGCGCGCTCCGGTACATCGGGCGCATGAAGGACGAGCCCTCCTACCCGCGGCTCCTCGAGCAGCTCGGCCGGAAGAAGGACCCGAAGATGGACATCACCCAGGACGGGCTCCAGGGCGCGGGACTCTCGATGCTGGGGATGGCGCTCCGCGCGGTCGCCTACGGCGCGTCGCAGGGGCTCGCCGAGTGGGGTGATCCGCGCGCGGTGGAGAAGCTGACGAAGCTCATCGAGGACGAGCTGTGGCACGAGGAGGCCCGCCAGGCCGCCTGCGAGTCGATCGCCTGGTGCGCCGACGACAAGGCGATGATCGAGGTGGCGAAGAAGGCGAAGGAGTTCGCGAGCAAGAAGGAGCCGCGCAAGCAGCTCATCGGCGCCTGTTACGCGTCGTCGCTCGCGCTCCGGCCGGTGCCCGGCGCGGCCGCCGAGCTCGTCACGCTCCTCACGGCCGACGTCGACCCCGGGGTGCGCATGGCCGTCGCGCGCGCCATCGGCATCGGCGGCTTCGACGAGGCGGTGCAGGGGCAGCTGTTCGAGAAGCTCAAGGACGTCGAGGTCCGGAACGCCGCAGCGCTCGCGCTCATCCTCGGCGGCACGAGCGACACCGCGGCGCGGACGGTCGCGATGTACGCCGACTTCGACAAGTCGGCGCTCGACGACCTGAAGGACCACTACTACCGCGCCTTCGGCTACTGGTCGGACGAGGACTTCAAGCGCGGCAACCTCTACCGGTACGTCGCGAACGCCGAGGCGATCACGCGGGTGAAGGTCGCCGACGCGCCGCAGGAGTGGGCGCGGCAGCGGCTCCAGGCCCAGTTCGACAACCTGAAGTACGACAACGGCCCGCACTCGGAGACCCGCGTCGTGCTGCGCTACCGGCTCTTCCAGGAGGCCAAGAGCGGCGACGGCGCGAAGAAGAAGGGCGCGATCGAGACGCTCAAGTTCATGAAGGAGAAGGGCGTGCTCATGGCCCTGCGGCACGAGCAGGGTGAGACGGGCGCGCTCGCGAAGCGCGCGTTCCACGAGCTCATGAACCCGAAGGCCACCGTGGCCGAGGACCTGAGCAAGTTCGCCCCGCCGAAGGCCGGGGGCGCCGACACGCCGTAGCGGCGCGCGGCGCGCATCGGCCCGCGCACGAAGCCGCGGCGCACGATCCAGGGGCAGGGAGCCCGGGAGCGCTCGAGGAGGAGGTCGTCCTCTCCGGAGCTTCCGGGCTTCCTGTTTTTGTGCTGGCAGCGCGGCCATTTCCGTCTCCGGCGCGCGTCGGGCTGGCCGGGGTGGTCGGGTGACCGGCGCGTGTCGGGCTGGACAAAACGCCCGTTTCGGAAGAGTGTTCGCGCCGAGGTGCACTGTGCCTACCTGGCGTGATGAGCTCATCGAAGCCGTGAAATCGAAGGCGGAGCGCGAGGCTGAAGAGCTCGCGCGGCACAAGAAGCGGGTCGCCGAGGCGCTCGCGGCCGCGGAGTCGGCCGTGTCGCTGGGGGCCGAGTCGCTGAAGTTCGCGCACGAGAGGCTGCAGGAGAAGGGGCAGCCCATCGCGTTCGCCCAGGAGCAGGACAAGCACCGGCTCGCGCTCGGCGATTTCAGCCTCTCTCTGGAGCTCCTGCGGGAGTCCGCGATCGTCCGGGTGACGTTCGGCGACGGCAAGCCGCGCGAGTTCGACTTCGCGAAGGACCGCCACATCGCGCCCGCCGACGTGGAGGAGTACATCGGCCGTCGCGCGCTCGAGCTGGTCCGCGCGGCGCAGAAGGCGTCGCCGTGGTGAGCGCCGGGCGCGCCGCGGCCCCGCTGTCGCCCCGCGCATGGGGTCTTCGCCGCGGCCTCGCCGCCGGCCTGCTCGCCGCGGTCGCGGCGTGCGCTCCGCCGGCCGCGCCGCCCCGCCAGCCTGACGCGCCGCCGGCCTCGAAGCCTGCCGCGCCGGCGCCCGCCGCGCCGGCCTCGATGGAGGTCGATCCTGCCGCGGAGGCGCGGATCGCGGCGGACGTCGCGTACCTCGCGTCGCCCGAGCTCGCGGGGCGCGGGACCGGCGAGCCCGGCGCGGATCTCGCGGCCGAGTTCATCGCGCGCCGGTTCGCAGAGCTCAAGCTCTCGCCGCTGGGCGGGCCGGGGAGCGACGCGAAGGCGTACAGGCAGGTGTTCGACGCGCGGGTCGGCGCCGACGTGGCGCCCGCGGCGCTCGCGGTGCAGCGCGCGGGCCGGAAGCAGAGCGTCGAGGCCGGCAAGCTGGTCACGGCCGACGGGAGCGCGAGCGGCACGGTGTCGGGGGCCGCGGTGCTCGTCGGCCATGGAGTGACCGCGTCGGCGCTCTCCTGGGACGACTACGCCGGCCGGGATATCGAGGGGAAGATCGCGATCGTGCTCGACGGCGTGCCCACGCTGGACGCCGGCCCGGGTGGAGCGGCGCAGGCCGGCGCGCACGGCGGTGCAGCGCCCGGGGGCCCGCACGGCGGCGCTGCGCCCGCCCATCCGCACGGCGGCGCTGCGCCCGCCCATCCGCACGGCGGCGCTGCGCCTGCCAATCCGCACGGCGGCGCTGCGCCTGCCAATCCGCACGGCGGCGCTGCGCCTGCCAGTCCGCACGGCGGCGCTGCGCCCGCCCATCCGCACGGCGGCGCTGCGCATGCCGGTGCAGCTCCCGCCGGCGCGCACGGCGGCGCTGCGACCGCCGATCCTCATCATCATGCTCCGCGGCCGGCGGACGCGCTCCGCGATTTCGGCAGCGTCCGCTACAAGCTCCGCACCGCCCGCGAGCACAAGGCCGCCGGGGTGATCCTGGTCGCGGCGGGCGACGAGCTCCCGCGGGTGTCGGACGACGCGGCGAGCATGGGCATTCCGGCCGTGGTGATCACGCGCTCCGCGGCCCGCGCGCTCTTCCCCGCGGCCGGGCTCGCGCCGCCCGCGAAGCCGGCAGACGCGAAGCCGGCCGCGGCGAAGCCTGTGGCCGTGAAGCCGGCCGCGACCAAGGCCGCCGCGCCGAAGCCGCTCGACGGCACCACCGTCGAGATCACGACCAAGGTCACCGCGCGGATGGCGCCGGCGTCGAACGTGATCGGCCTGCTCTCGGCGCGGGACGGCTCGCCGCACGCCGGTGAGTACGTCGTCGTCGGCGCGCACTACGATCACCTCGGCTACGGGGGCACGTCGTTCTCGCGCGCGCCCGGCGTGCATGCGGTCCACCCGGGCGCCGACGACAACGCCTCGGGGACCGCGATGCTCCTGGAGGTGGCGCGGCGGTTCGCCTCGCTCCCCGAGCGGCCGGCCCGGAACCTCCTGTTCATCGCGTTCGGCGCCGAGGAGCTCGGCACCATCGGCTCGCGCCACTTCGTCGATCACCCGCCGGCGCCGCTCGCGGGCATGAAGCCGATCGTGGCCATGATCAACGCCGACATGGTCGGCCGGATGCGGGACGACAAGCTCCTCGTCGACGGCCTGGGGACCTCGCCCGACTGGAAGCCGATCGTGGACGACGCGGCCCGCGGGCTCGGCCTCACGCTCCAGTTCGGCGTCGAGGGCTTCGGCGCGAGCGATCACGCGTCGTTCACGGCGTCGCGCGTCCCGATCGCCTTCCTGTTCACGGGCGTCCACGAGGACTACCACCGGCCGAGCGACACGGCGGACAAGATCAACGCCGCGGGCGTCTCGCGGTGCTCGGTGCTCGCGGCGCGGATGGCGCTCGCCCTGTCGCGGCGCGACGCGCGCCTCGCCTTCACCGACGCGCCCGCCGACCCGCACCGCAGCATGCGCGGCGGCTTCCGCGCGTCGCTCGGCACGATGCCGGACTACGCGTACCAGGGGCCCGGCGTGAAGCTCACGGGCGTGCGACCCGACGCGCCGGCATCGCGCGCCGGCATGCAGGCGGGGGACGTGATCGTG
Organism: Sorangium sp. So ce363; assembly: GCF_051520435.1. Lineage (NCBI taxonomy): Bacteria > Pseudomonadati > Myxococcota > Polyangiales > Polyangiaceae > Sorangium > Sorangium sp. So ce363. The sequence continues at coordinate 12,638,940 of NZ_CP150333.1, forward strand.
CGCATCGGCGCCCACGCCGTCACCAACATCCACGACTTCATGTTCGCGCTCGGCGATCTCGAGCCGGGCCGCGAGGTCGAGATCGAGGTGGATCGCGGCGGGACCCGGGTGCCGCTCAAGGTCATCCCCGCCCCCGGCCGATGAGCCGGCGCTCTCGCCGCGCCGCGCCGCCGGTCGCGCCACCTCGACGGCGCAGGGCTCCACGCGGGCCCTGCGCGGTCAGCCTCGCCTTCCTCTGCGGCCTCACGGCCGCGATCCTCGCCTGCGACAGCCCGCCGCCCGCGGGGACCGGCGCCGTGGCCTCCGGAGGGCCCGAGCGCGCCGGCGCAGCTGCGGATGCCGAGCCGGCGCCGCCCGACGCCGCTGCGGCAAAGCCGTCGGACGCCGCGGCGGAGCTGTCGTACACCCCGGCGGAGCCGCCGTACGCCGCGGCGGAGCTGTCGTACACCCCGGCGGAGCCGCCGGACGCCGGGGCAGCGATGTCGTACGCCGCGGCGGCAGCCCTCGACGGCGGCGCGCCGGACGCCGCGGCGGCAGCCCTCGACGGCGGCGCGCCGGACGCCGCGGCGGCAGCCCTCGACGGCGGCGCTCCGGACGCGGGGCTGCCCGGCAGCTCCGAGGGGTGCCCGGACGACATGGTCCTCGTCGAGGGCGACTACTGCCCCGTGGTCGATCAGATCTGCCTGAAGCACCACAAGGAGTACGAGAAGGACCAGGAGCGACGGGCCACGCCCTACAAAGAGGCCGAGGGCCCGACCAGCGTCAGCGAGCGGTGCCTCGAGTACAGGCGGCCGAGCGAGTGCCTCTCGAAGAAGCGCGCGCCGATGCGGTTCTGCGTCGACCGGTACGAGTGGCCCAACAGGAAGGGCGAGCTCCCGGCGCTGCTCGTCTCGTGGCGCCAGGCCGTCAAGGCGTGCGAGGGCGTCGGCAAGCGCCTCTGCACGGAGGACGAGTTCAACTTCGCCTGCGAGGGCGAGGAGATGCTCCCGTACACGTACGGCTTCGCCCGCGACGCGACCAGGTGCAACATCGACCGGCCCTTTCGCCAGCGCGAGGTGACGCTCTACCACTACGAGCGGTGCATGCGGCACCCCGGGTGCAAGGCGGAGCTCGAGCGGCTCGATCAGCGCGTTCCAGCGGGCTCGATGCCGGCGTGTGTGTCGCCGTTCGGCGCCTACGATCTCAACGGCAACATCAACGAGTGGGTCGTCCGGCCGGGCCGCAAGTCGCCGGAGCGGAGCGGGCTGAAGGGCGGCTGGTGGGGCCCCATGCGCGGCCGCTGCCGCCCCACGGTGGGGTTCCACAAGGAAGAGGACTACGGCTACGAGCAGGGCTTTCGTTGCTGCAAGGATGCTGCGGCGCGGTGAGCGCGCGGTGGCGCGTCCTTTTTGAGGGGCGCGCGGCCGCCGACCGGGGGTACGCTCCTGTCCAGCGGGCCCGCGACGCGGCGCTCGCCGGCGAAGGGCCTGCGGTTCCTCCTCCGGGGGCCGGGGCTCAGATCTCAGCGGCGGGCCGTCACCGGCCCGTCGCTCACGCGGGGAGAGCCCCGCACTTCGAGGAGACCTTGATGAAGCGATCCATGTGGTTCACCAGCGCGCGCTCGGCCGCCTTGGTCGTCCTTGCCCTCGGAGGCCTCGGGCTCCTGACCTCCGCGTGCAGCCGGGGCCGAGACGCCGAGGATCCGTCGGATCCGCAGTACAACGCCTACAACCAGCAGCAGCAGGGGTACCAGCAGCCTGGGCAGTACCAGCAGCCTGGGCAGTACCAGCAGCCCGGGCAGTACCAGCAACCTGGGCAGTACCAGCAGCCTGGGCAGTACCAGCAGCCGGGGTATCAGCAGCCCGGGCAGTACCAGCAGCCGGGCACGACCGCTCCGGCGACGACGGGGCAGCCGGGCCCGCTCGCTCTCCCGTGTACGAACGACATGGTCTGCGGCACGCACAAGTGCAACACGGCCGTGGGCAAGTGCGCCTTCCCCTGCGCGGCGAACACCGACTGCGCGGCGGGCTTCTCGTGCATGGGCGCGGGCTCGGCGACGGCGATCTGCGTGCCCGGCGGGCAGTAGGGAGCGCCGGGGTCCGGCCGCACGGGCCGCACGACGGGTGTGGCGACGTTCGGAGGGCCTGACGGGAGCGCCACCACTCGCGCCGCTGCCGGGCTCGGCTCTCGCCATGGCAGCCGCCTGGCGGCCGGATCCGGTCCTTTCAAGGCAGCTGGCAGCCTCCCGGCAAAACCAGATCCAGTCGTGCGGGGGCAGCTCGGCCGCCTACCTGGGACCGGATCCGGTTGTCCGGAGGCAGCTGGCAGCCCCCCGGTAACCGGATCCGGTCGTGCGCGAGCAGCTGGCAGGTGGTGGGGGGCTTTGGCCGAAGGTGGGTTTTTTGAACCGCCAATAGACGCCCAAAGACGCCAAGGAAAACACAAAGATATTGGCGTCTCATGGCGTCTTGACGGATCCATCATTCTGGCAGATTGGGGTAAGTACCTCACCACCAGCTGGCAGCACACAGGGAGACGTGGAGTCGGGGAGGAAAGATAAATATAAATCAAGGCGAAGAGGCGAGAGGGGACCATCCTTTGCGGCTGCTCGCTTGTTGCGTCTGCCTGCGAACAATGCTTGTGTCATGAACCGTCGCTCGTGGGCTTGAGCTTCGCGAGGCAAAGGCCACTTCCACTGACCTGCAAGGGAGCCACGCTCGACCGTGGTTATCGACGCGACGTTGGCGTCGAGGAGAAGCTCGCCATCGGCCTGGCCTCTATGGACACGTTTCGCCGCCCGCGTGGCTGTGCCACCCTGTCAGCGCTTCCAACCATGCCGGCGCCGGAAGAAGACCCCACGCTCCCGCCGGAGCGCCCCGGCCCGCTTGCCGCGGGCCCGGCGCAGACGAGCGCCCCGGCGTCGACGACGATGCCGCCGGCAGACGCGTCGGCGCCGACTCGGCCCCTCCCTCCGGCCGAAGGGGAGGCGCACGCGGCCTGCGCCGAGGCGGAAGGGGGCGCGCCCATGCGCGGCGCCGCGGCCGGAGCGGCCGGGGTTCCCGTCGCTGCGTGGAGCCGTTACGAGCTCGTCCGGCCGCTCGGGCGGGGCGGCATGGGGGAAGTGGTCGAGGCGCGCGACAAGCGCCTGGGCCGAGCGGTCGCGCTCAAGTTCATTCGCGGGGCCGACCCCGACCGCGCCCTGCGCCTCTTGCAGGAAGCCCGCGCCCAGGCGCGCATCGACCACCCGAACGTCTGCAAGGTCTACGAGGTCGGTGAGGTCGCGGGCAAAGCGTACATCGCGATGCAGCTCGTGCGCGGCCGGAGGTTCAACGAGGCGGCGAGCGAGATGTCGCTGCCCGCCAAGGTACGGGCGATGCGCGCGGTGGCCGAGGCGGTGCACGAGGCGCACAGGCTCGGCATCGTGCACCGCGATCTGAAGCCCTCGAACATGCTGATCGAGCGGGTCGAGGACGGCAGCTTCCACCCGGTGGTCGTCGACTTCGGCCTCGCCTACGAGGCCGGCGGCGAGCAGGGCCTCACCGAGACCGGGGCGCTCCTGGGCACGCCCGCGTACATGGCGCCCGAGCAGGCGCGCGGCCAGGTGCACGGCGCCGACCAGCGCTCGGACGTCTACGGCCTCGGCGCCACGCTCTACCAGCTCCTCTGCGGCGCGGCGCCGTTCGAGGGCGCCACCCCCGCCGCCACGCTCTTCAAGGTGCTGCACGAAGAGCCCCGACCGCCGCGCGCGCTCGCGCCCGAGCTGCCCGCCGACCTCGAGACCATCACCCTCAAGTGCCTCCACAAGGAGCCCGAGCAGCGCTACCCCACGGCGAGGGCCCTCGGCGAGGACCTCGGGCGCTTCCTCGACGGCGAGCCGATCCTCGGCCGGCGCCCCCGCCTGTCCTTCCGGCTGAAGCGGCTCGCGCGCAAGCACCGCGCGCTCGTGGCCGTCTCGGCCCTCTCGCTCGCGCTCATCGCGGCGCTCGGCGCCCTCGGCCTGCGCTCGCAGCTCGAGGCGCGGCGCGCCCGGGCCGAGGCGGCCGAGCGGGCGAGGCTCGGCGAGGAGATCGGGCAGGAGGTCAAGGAGATCGAGTGGTTCTTGCGCGCCGCCTACGGCCTGCCGCTGCACGACACCGGCCGCGAGCAGGCCCGCGTCCGCGAGCGCATGGCGCGCATCGCGGCCCGCCACGTCGAGGCGGGCGGCGCCGGCGCGGGGCTCGCGCGCTACGCGCTCGGGCGCGGGCACCTGGCCCTGCTCGAGTTCGACGAGGCGCGCGAGCAGCTCGAGCGCGCCCGTGCGCTCGGGGTCGACTCGCCCGAGCTCCACTACGCGCTCGGGCGCGCGCTCGGCGAGCTGTACCGCCGGGCCCTCGAGGACGCCCGGCGCAGCGGCGGCGTCGCGTGGGTGGCCGGGCGGCGGCGCGCGCTCGAAGAGCAGTACCTCCTGCCCGCGCTCGCCGCGCTCGAGAAGAGCCGCGGGCTCGGGCTCGAGTCGCCCCACCACCTCGAGGGGCTCATCGCCCTCTATCGCCGCGACCACGGCGCCGCCGCGCGCGCCGCCGAGCTCGCCGGTCACGAGGCGCCCTGGTCGTACGAGGCCCGCCGGCTCGCCGGCGACGTCGCCCACGCGCAGGCGGTCGATCGCTTCGATCGAGGGGATTACGACGGCGCGCGCGCCGATCTCGAGCGGGCGGTCGCGCGGTACGACGAGGCGCTCGAGGTGGGGCGCAGCGACGCGCTGGTGTACGAGGCGCTCGCCGTGGCCTGGCTGAAGCGGGCCGAGGTCGACGAGCGGCAGGGCAGGCCCCGCAAGGAAGCGCTCGAGCGCGCCCTCGAGGCCTCGGGCAAGGCGGTGCGGGCGGCGCCGGGGCGCGCTTCGGGCCACACCCGGAGGGCCCAGGTCCTGATGAGCTGGTATCAGCTCATGAAGGACGAAGGCGGCGGCCTCGAGCCCGAGCCCATCCTCGATGCGTGGCTCGCCACCGCCGCGCGCGCCATCGAGCTCGACCCGAGCGACGTGTACGCGCACGACGCCGCGGGGCTGGCCCACTTCACGCGCGGGTTCGAGCAGGCGCGCGCCGGCCTCGACCCGGGCCCTGCCTGGGACGAGGCCCGCGCCCGGCTGACGCGGGCCCTCGAGCTGGAGCCCAACTACCCCTGGGCGCTCAACGATCTCGCGAACGTCCACCGCTGGAAGGGCAACCACCGGCGCGACCAGGGCCAGGACCCGCGCCCCGAGTACGCCGAGGCCGCGCGCTCCTACCGCCAGGCGATCGAGAGCGATCCGAAATACCTCTTCCCCTACTGGAACCTCGGCGACCTCTACAACGACTGGGCCTCGTACGACCTCGCGCACGGGTTCGACCCGCAGGACACGGTGCAGAGGGCGCTCGAGATCGGGCGCCGGGCCCTCGCGCTCGACGCCCAGTTCTACCAGGCGCTCAACCAGGCCGCGGTGGCCGAGCTGACCCTGGCGCAGTACCTCGCCGCGCGCGGCGCGGACCCGCGCCCGCCGATCGAGCGCGCCTTCGCCCACCTCGACCGATCGCGCGCCATCAACCCCGCCGCGGGGCGGACCTCGTCCTACCGCGCCGAGGGCCACCGCCTCGCCGCGCTCCACGCCCTGCGCTCGGGCGGAGACCCGAGCGACGATCTCGAGGCCGGGCGGGCCGCGCTGGCCGAGGCCTACCGGGCAGAGCCGAGCTGCCTCGGCTGCCTGCTCGCGGGCGCGCAGCTCGGCGCGGTCGAGGCGCAATGGGCGCGGCAGCGAGGGCGCTCGCCCCTGCCCGCGCTGCGGCGGGCGCGCGACGACGCGCGGCGGGCCATCGAGATCTACCCCCACGCCGAAGGCCACGTCGAGCTCGCGCGCGCCTGCTGGCACCTCGCGCGAGCGTCGTCGCCGGCCGAGGCCCGCGGCGCCGCCGACGAGGGGCTGAAGCACGTCGAGCAGGCGCTGCGCCGCGACCCGCTCCTCGCGCACGCCCACGCCGTGCGCGGCGGGCTCTTGCTCTCGCGGGCGCGCGGGGCGGCCGACGCGAAGGCGCGACGCGAAGAAGCGCGAGAGGCCCAGGCCTCGCTCGGGCGCGCCTTCGAGCTCGACCCGCTGCTCCGGCGCGAGTACGCCGAGGCGGCGCGTGAAGCGGAGCGAGGAGCCGAGGGCGCCGCGCCGGGCGCCGCCCGGCCCTAGTCTCGACGTGGGCACAGCTGCCTGACACCGGGCAGCTGTGCCCACGTCGAGACTGGTACCGCGGCTCATAAATCCCGCCAGGATTTCTGCGACTCCGAGGCGGAGGCGGACGAAATATCAATTATTTCATATGGTTCTAGCTCGTTCGCAGCCGAGCGAGTCTCTGGCGTGGCCCAACGCGGGCCCGACGCGCCGCCTGTAGCCGTCGCGTCGCCCCCGTGCGGGCTGGCCAGCGTGGTCATAGACCGCGCCGGGTGCTTGGCCGTGCAGCGCGCGGGCGAGGGACGCGCCATCGCTCGGCGACGGCGAGCCTGCCTCCAGTCCCGCGGACATGGGAGCACCTCCACCTCAAGGGCCGCCCTTGCCGTTCAGCTCGGGGATCTCGAAGCGCGCGCACAACATCGGGGGAGAGCGCCCAGGCGCGCGGGTGATCCGTCTTGTTAGGTGTCTTCAGCAAGTACGCAATGCGTCCATCGGGCAGGAGCTCGATTCGATCGAGTGCGAAGGCCGGACGGGAGCAGTACCGCACGAGCCTCTCGCGCCCCTGATCGTCATCCGCTGCGATGCGCCTCCGCTCCTTCGAGCGCACCGGCAAAGAAAAGACTCGGGGGAGCCACGGCTCCCCCGAGCATCGAGCTCCCTCATCGAGGGCGCTCTGCGCGCTAGCGCCAACTGCCAGGCGCTCTCAGCGGTTCTTGTGGCTCTGCTGCCCGGCCCTCACGTGCTGCTCGTGGCTGCCGCCGCGCTGGCCCTGTCCGCTCCCGCTGCGCCCGTCGTCGTTCTCCGCGCCATCGCCGCGCGCCTCGCCGCCCTTGCGGCCGATCTCGGCCATATGCTCGCGGTCCTGGCTCACGATCTCGCCGCCCTTGCGGCCGATCTCGGCCATGTGCTCGCGGTCCTGGCTCACGCTCTCGCCGCCCTTGCGGCCGGCCTCACGGGCCTCCTCAGAGCTGAACTCGTGGGCAGTGCCCTTCTCGTGCGCGGCCTTGCCGCCCGTGCTCGCGATCTCGCGCTGGCGGTCGTCATCCATTGCAGCAAACCCACGGTTGTTACCCTGATTCTGTGCCATGTTACACCTCCAGTGAGCTTCTTGCGACGCAGTCTCTGCTGCATCTTGTTTGTTCCACGCCGGCGATGCCGGCGGGTTCACGACGGGGGCACTGCAACGGAGGTGCCAGAGCGGAGCCCGAGAGCGCGGCTGTCACCCGCGGACCCGACGAAGGAGGGCAATCGATCCCAGGGGACCACGCCGACGGCGGTGATGGAGTGATGAGGGGAGCGCGGCGTTCGATGGGAAACCACACATCGTTCACGCGCGGGCGGCGCTCGACGAGGCGCCGTCAAGGGGACATCGCCGCGCGCCGCGCTCTGCCGAAGCGAGCCGTCACGGGCGGGCTCGCCGCGGGGCAGACTGCCTCGTGGGGTGAGTGCTCACGGGACATTGCGCCTCGCTTCATCTGGCCAACGAGCGCGACAGGACACGATGCATTCCCGTGGAGCGAGAGAGATTATCAATAGATCTTGTGCAAACGTCCATGAGGAGCTTTTTTCTTGCAGCTTCCGTAACGCTCCACGCTACCCGGCCGTCCTGAAGCAGCGTCGCGGTGTGCAGGTGGCGGGGCACGGGCATCGTGCCCGCGCTGGACCACGTGTTCGTCGCGGGATGGTAGAGCACGGCCTCCCTGAGCACGCGGTCATCGTCGCTGCCGCCCGTGCGCAGCACGAGCCCGCTCAGCAGCGGGGTCAGCGCCGTCTGGGCGAACTCCCACCCATGAACCTCCTCGCCGGGGGTGAGGGGGACGCTCGTCGTCGTGCCGGTGCTCGGATCGTAGACCAGCCCGCCTGGGCTGAAGAGCACCCTGCCGTCCTGCAGGGGCGCGGCGCCCACGGGGTACAGGGCACGGGGCAACGCTCCGCCGGTGGTCCACGTGTCGGCGACGGGATACAGGTCCTCGGTGCCCTGCTTCGGTGTCGCGCCGAGATCGTAGGCCGCGGCGATGGCATTCACCTTGGCGGTCACCGCGTCGTGCTCGGCCTCATCGGGGAGCTCGAGCTGCCGCCACATCATCAACCGCATGCTCCTCGGATTCTCGGCCAAGTGGTCGAAGACGCCCGCGAAGAAGACCGGGAGATCCGATCGAGAGGGACGGCGTCGAGCGCGCTCTCGCATCGCTCCTCCAGCACGCACACTCCAGGGTAATGCTTTGGATCAGCCAGTCCGACCGGTGACTGCTTATCGGCACACAACCACTTCGCGCGGGCGATCTCAGCAGAGCCCGCGGTTGCTGGCGAGCGGCAAGGCTCCGGCGGCGGAGTCCACGCGAGCGGCGGGCTCGACGTTCGGTCCAGGCTTGCTCACGCCTCCGGTGCCACCGGCAGCCCGAGCAGCCGGCCGATCGCCTCGTGAACGACCCGGGCCGCCACCTCATCCCCGAGGGCGACGGCGCGGCTCAGGGAGCTGGCGGTGTGGCCCAGCGGAGCGCCCTCCGCGGCGGCATCGCCCGCGGTGAGGGGCCCGCGGCATCACGGGTCCCACAGTACAGCCACGCTGCGCGCGCTGGTTGACATACAACACCTGTAGAGGAGATCCGGGCGGAGACAGGGAATGCAGGGAGTCCGGTGGGGCGCGCACGATCAACGCGGATTGCTGCTCGGACAGCGACGTGTGCTTGAGCGGCGTGTGCCAGCCGTTCGATATCCTCTGGCAAAAGCGCACGGGCGGCGGGGTCGACCTGCGGGTCAATGCCGTCGTCCAGTACATCGCAGCCGCCCTCGTCACCTTGCCGATGGTGCGGCTGACCGAAGGGCGGCGCTGCGGGAGGGGGGCGGCGCCGGCCTTGGTCAGGTCGCCGCTGCGGCGCCGGCGAGGCGGGGGAGCCCGGCGCACCAGTCGAGCACCTCGGCGAACCGGCGCGTGATGAGCACGCCGAAGAGCGGATCGCGCGCGAGCTTGGCCTGGGTGGTCGCCGGGCTCGAGAGGCCGCAGAGGAAACGCGCCGCCTGGCGAGGATGGCCCAGGGCGCCCCCGTGCGCCGCGCGCAGCGCCGTGAACGCGGCGACGTCGAGCCCCACCGGCATCGGCGGCGCGTGCGCCGGCTCCGGCAGCGTCACGGCGACGCCGGCGCGGCAGAAGGTGCAGCGCCCGCACGCGGCGTCGAGGCGTTCGCCGAAGTACGCGGCGAGCGCGGCGGCGTGACAGCGCTCCGAGGTGAGCAGCTCGATCACCTGCCGCACGCGCCCGATCTCGGCGTCCTCGCGCTTCGCGAAGCGCGCGAGGAGCTCGCCGACGAGGGCGCCCGCGTCGTCCGTCGAGGCGACGCGCACGAAGCGGTGCCGGATGTCCGACACCTTGAGCTCCGCGAGCCCCTGCCGCTCGAGGTACTCGAGCGCGCGCACCACCCGCTCGCGCGGCTGCTCCAGCGCGGCGGCGGCGGCGGCCGGGTCGACCGTGTACAGGACTCGCCCCTTCTTCGCATGGCCGAAGAGCGCCTCGAGGAACCGCGCCGGCTCGCCCTTCACCGACGCGATGACCTCCTCGAGCCTGCGGTGGAGCCGCACCTCGTAGCCGGCGTAGTACGGCGTGAGCTGCCGGACCGCGCCCATCAGCTCGAGGTAGGTCAGCGCGGTGCGGAGCACGAGCGGCCGGACGTCGTGGCGCGTCCCCAGCGCGTGCAGGCCAAGCTCCACCTGGGGCGCGGCGAGCACGGCGCCGACCACCCCGTGGAGCGCGTCCTCGGTCGGCGTGTCGCCGTAGGCGAAGTTCTCGAGGACCGGCAGATCGTCGCCGCACACGAAGGCCTCGACCACCGAGTGCGCCTGATCCCTGCCGGCGCGGCCGATCTCCTGACTATAACTCTCGAGGCTCTTCGGGAGATTGTAATGGTCGACATAACGCACGTCGGGCTTGTCGATCCCCATCCCGAACGCAATGGTGGCGACCACGATGCCGCGGTCGCTCTGCATCCAGTCGTCCTGCACGCGCGCGCGCTCCGCCGCCTCCATCCCGGCGTGGTACGCGCGCGCCGGCAGCCCCGCAGAAGCGAGCTTCTCGGCCACGTGCTCGGCGGTCTTCTGGAGCGTGACATAGACGATGGTGGAGCCGGGCGGCCGGGATCGCAGGCGCTCGATCAGGACCCGGTCGCGCGCGGTCGCGCTCACCGCCGTCGCGCGGAGCTCGAGGTTCGGTCGGTAGAAGCCGGTGATGACCGTGTGCTCCTCGCGGATGCCGAAGGTGGCGCAGACGTCGCGCACGACCCCGGGCGTCGCCGTGGCCGTCAACGCGAGCACGCGCGGCACGCCGAGCGCCCGGGCGGTGTCCGCGAGCCTCAGGTAGTCGGGGCGGAAGTTGTGTCCCCACTCGGATATGCAGTGGGCCTCGTCCACCGCGAAGATGGCGATCTTGAGCTCTTTCAGCAGCGCCATGAACCGCTCGCTCACGAACCGCTCGGGGGCGACATAGAGCAGCTTCGTCTTGCCCGAGCGCAGATCCCTGTGCGCCTCCGCCGCGTCGTCGGCTGACAGCGACGAGTCGAGCCGGACCGCGGCGATGCCGCGCGCGCTGAGGAAATCGATCTGATCCTTCATCAGCGCGATCAGCGGAGAGATGACGATCGTGACCCCATCGAGCAGGAGCGCGGGGAGCTGGTAGCAGAGCGATTTGCCGCCGCCTGTCGGGAAGACCGCGAGCGCGCTGTGGCCCGAGAGCAAGGCATCCATGACCGCGCGCTGGCCTGGGCGGAGCTCGCGGAAGTTGAACCGCGCCTCGAGGACGTCGAGCAGATCGGGGCCGGATGGTGTGGGCTGATTCAAGGGGGCATCCTACACCTCGCTCGCGCCGAGGAACACCCCGCCGTCACCTCAGCAGCCGCGTAGAGCGACAAGCCCGGATCAGTGAGAAGCTCTCCCGCGGAGCCGACATCACACGACGCGGCGCTCGTCTCGCCGGCCTGGAGCCCTCGGCACGACGCTCGGCCATGTGAAGGCGAGCTCACCGCCCACCGGCAGCTGGTTCCACAAAGGCGCCAGCTCTTCGAGCCGGACGACGACGCGATCGACTCGCCGGGCATCTTCGCCCGAGAGCGACTCGCGCGGCGCGGGCCGCGAGGCATCCGGGCGCTGCCCCTGGCGGCGCCTCCAGATCAGGTCGCAGACGGCGGCGAGGCGCTCCGACGTGACCATGTCGTGCTGCCTGCCCTCGTCCGCGTTGCGAAGCGATGTCTCCCGGCGCAGCTGCTTCCGCCGCTCGCGCGCCCGTTCGCGCGGGCTCCGGTCGCCCAGCGCGGCCGAGATAAAGGTGCCGCCGCCGCTCGCGGCACGACCGAAGACGCCCGACGTCAAGCCGAGCTCGGCCTCCACGACGTAGTGGACGAGGTCGTGCGGAATGTGGTCGTCGAACCCAGGCGCCGGATCCATCACCTGGGGCTGTTTGCCGGCGACCTCCACGACGACGGCGTACCGCCGCTCGCCGGTGCGTCGAAAGATAACGTCCATGATGAGACATCAGGATAGCACATTCGCGTCCGAAGACAACCTGCGACCTTGTCATGGTGACGTTCAAGGCGGCGATGGGCTTTGTCGCGACGGACGGCGCACTTCGGTGTTGATCAGAAGCCTGCCAATCTACCTGACAAACATCTTGGCGTCTCATGGCGCCTTGGTGGCTCGAAATTCTGCGCTTTCAGGAGGTTTCGGCCCGTTTGTCGCACTAGCTGCGGGGCGCTTCACCGCGTGTCGAGCGCGGTTCAAAGATTTCGGCATGCGCCAGGTCGTAGTCCGGATCGCCGACCCGCTCGTCATCGAAGGCCAGATCGAACCAAGCCTCTCGGTCTACCCACCTTGGCCCCAGATCAAAGCGTTTGAAGTACGCGATTCGACCATCGAGAGGAAGCGCCCTGAAATGCGCGAGGAACGCTCTCATGCACGCAGCCCCGTCCAGCGTATGCCAGAAGAAGCTGTCCTTCTCGGCGTAGACGAGGAAGTCGACGCCCCGCGCGTCGAGCTCCCGCCGATCGAACTGGAGAGGGAAGTGGTAGCAGAGCCACGGCGCGAGTGGCTCGGCCGCACGCTTGGAGAACTCTCGTTCAGCAATGAGCGTTAGAAGCTCGCGCTTGTATTCATCGAGGTATTCTCGGAACGCCTCCGTGCCGCTCCCCTTCGCCTGCGGGTCGCCTTTCGAACGCCTCTCTCTCTTGAACCAAGACATGTTTTCTCGTTGTCTGTCCTAGGCTCGGGTCAGGCTGGTCGTGTAGAGCGCTGGATCGCCCGCTTTCAGCCAGCCGCGACTGACGGCGTGGTTCTGGGGCTGGAACCCGCACGAGCAGGCCGGTGACGGGACACGCGAGGACCGGCTCGTGGCCGTGGAGATCCTGGTGGCGTGAGATCGGGCCTTCCTGCTGTTCGCTCCGCGGGAAATCGCCCGTATCCTGTCGGCATGCACTGCCCCACGTGCGGCCGCTCGAACGCGGAGGCCCATGTCTTCTGCCCGGGCTGCGGCGTCCGGCTTTCCCGCGCCGCGAGCGCGCCCGTCGCGGATCCCGTCACCGAGCCCCACGCCGCGAGCGCGCCGGCGGAGCGCTCCCTCGAGGAGCGGGTGGGGCGGCTCGAGCGCGAGGTCCAGGCGCTGCTCGAGCGGCGATCCGCGTCGATGCGCGACGAGCTCCGCTGCCCCGCCTGCGGCGCGAGGAAGATCCTCCACGCGCCCAAGGTCCTCGACGCGGACGCCGACGGGCGGAACGAGCTCGCCATCGCGCAGCCGAGCGTCTGGCGCAGCCGGAGGGTCGGCAAGCTCGAGGCGTACATCTGCGCGGGCTGCATGCTGGTCGAGTGGCACGTGAAGGACCTCGAGGGGCTCGACGAGCATGTGGACGTGTCGGCGCTCGATGGTGAGGCGCCGCGGCAGGGACCGTATCGTTGATCGATCGCGTCCGCCGGAGGTGACGTCCGAGGGGGTCAAGGTGTCGCTGGAGGCTGCCGGCGCGGGCGAGGTGCGGCGGGATGCCGCCTCGTTCCACGCCTTGAACGCGGCCGTTCCAGATCGCCGCCTGGCGGCGCTCCGGGTAGCGCAGCATGCTCTGGGCGCGATTCTTGAGCCGTCGCGGGCGGATTTCATACGCCCGCCTCCGGGCCTGCCGCTCCGGCTGTCCCTTCACCGGTTTCAGCCTGGTGCCCCCATGGGTCTGCTTGGAGATGCCGTCGCCGAGCCCGGCACGACGCAATCACAGGCCCCGTCACTCGGCTTGCTGACGAGCACTGGCTCCTGGCGGAGGCGGACTCCGTCGGCGCGAACGATCGTCTGAACAGAATCATGATGTGGAGGCAGAATGAAGAAGAGAGAACTTGGTCATCAGCTTGGTCTCGCGGTGTGCGCGGGCGCCGCGCTCGGCCTCTCCACGGGCTGCTCGATTGAAGGCGCGTCCGACGAGACGCTCGATGCATTGGGGTCGCATTCGTCCGCGATCATCGGCGGCGAGCTCGCCGAGGCGAGCCCCTGGGCCGTGCAGGTCTTCGACGTGCGGAGCACGGGCGACTTCTACCAGTGCACAGGCACCCTCGTCGCGGCGCGCTGGGTGCTCACCGCGCAGCACTGCATCGCGGACGAGGGCGAGACGTCGGCCGTGCGCGTCGGCAGCAACACGTACCTCGCGGGCCAGCGCATCGAGGTCGACGCCGTCGAGGTGCCCTCGGCCGTGGCCGACATCGCGCTGCTCCACCTGACCGAGGACGCCGATGGCCCGTTCGTCCAGCTCGCCGAGGCGACGTCGACCTGGATCGACAGGGACGCGACGGCCTACGGCTGGGGGAGCGAGGGCACGCCGCTGGTGATGGCGCCGTCGCTCAAAAAGGCGACCCTCCACATCAATGGCTGGCGCTCCGACGAGGAGCTCCTGGGGACCGGCGTGACGGGCGCGGGCTGGAGCGGCGACTCCGGCGGCCCGTGGTTCGTCGACGGGCGTCAGGTCGCCGTGTTCTCGGCCACGAACGGACAGAACGGCACGAACCTGCACGCGACGGTCACCGGCGTCGACGTGGCGCGCCACCGGGCGTGGATCGACGCCACGATCGCCGCCGGCCCCACCGTCCACCCCAGCAACCAGGTCGTGCTCCACGATCTCTCGAACTTCTCCGGCATCTCGCAGGGCTTCGGGATCGGCCACCACAACCTCCTGAACACGACGATCATCGGCGACAACCGCGCGAGCGCCATCAAGGTCCCCGCCGGGCTCCGGGTCACGGCCTTCATCCACCACAACTTCGGGGGCGAGGTGCGCATCTTCACCTCGGACACGGATCTCGTGGCCGCGGGCTTCAACGACGTGCTCTCGGGCATCGTCGTCTCGAACGCCTCGGACCCGCAGCTGGACGTCGTCACCTTCTACGAGCACGCCAACTTCTCGGGCGAATCGTTCATGTACGGCGTCGGCTCCGCCGTCTTTTTCGGCGGCCCCTGGGCCCCCTGGGACCGGAGGGCCAGCTCCGTCCGCGTCCCCCCCGGCTTCAAGGTGACGCTCTACGACGGGCTCTTCCAATACTCGGCCCAGTCGCGCGTCCTCACGGCAGACGCGAACCTCGCCCCCCAGAGCTTCGACGACCAGACCCGGAGCTTCCTCATCGAGCGCTTGTAGGAGCGAGCGCGCGGAGCGGCCAGCGCTCCCCGCGTCGCGAGGCGAGCGCCGAATCACCCCCACGCCGGCCGCGCGAGGCCAGGACGGCGCGCTCTCGCGAGCCTCGCTCGGTAGGCCCCGTGCGGATCGAGCCCCAAGATGTGCTGGCCTACCCTCGTGGACACGGCGTCTGGCGTGGTCCACCGCTGGAGATGGTGGGCGGATGCAATGTCCGGCATGGTCACCCAGGTGCGCCCGCCACGGCGAAATGGATGGACCCGTGCTATCGGGCCTTGCTACTCTGCGTTGCAGGCATGGTGTAACGAATCGTTACACGGGTGACGCCAACGCATGAATACGCCACTGTCGCCACCTGGAGCGGTGCGGACCGACGGATCATCCGTCCAGATCGGCGCTCTCGTTCCGCTGACTCGGCCCGGCTGGGTCGAGGCAGGCCGGCACTTGCTCGCTGGACTCGAGCTGGCCGTTCGCGAGGTCAATGACGCCGGCGGGATCGTCGGAAGACCACTCGAGCTGGTGGTCCGAGACACCGCGGCCGATCCACAGAGGGCCGCGGCGGCCGTCGATGAGCTGGCTCGCCTGGGCGTGGCTGCCTTGGCGGGGGAGTATCACAGCGTCGTCGCTCGCGCCGCTGCCGCCAGGGCCGACGCCCTCGGCCTGCCGTTCCTCTGCTCGTCAGCGGTCCTCGACGCGCTCACCGAACAGCCAACGGAATGGGTCGCGCGCCTCGCCCCGGCGCAGTCCCACGGCTGGCGGATCTACGCGGACTTCCTCCTCCGCGCGGGCCACAGGCGCATCGCCGTAGCAGCCGATTCGAGCGTCTACTGGGCGTCTGGGGCCCGCGTTCTGCGGGACCACCTCGCTCCACGCGGCGGCACCGTCATCGAGCTCGACATGCGCGCGCTCGCCCCCGCGGCCGTGTGCGACGAGCTCGCCGGCAACCGCGCGACAGCCCTCCTTCTTCTGGTCGGCTACCCGGAGCCGGCGGTGTCGATCGTCAGGTCTGTCCGCCGCGACCAGCGCCTCGCCGAGATCATGATCGGTGCTCCGGCCGGGCAACCGGAGTTCGCCGAATGGGCGGCGTTGCTGGGCGGCGACAACGCCGCGATCCCGTTCTTGCGCTACCTGCCCGAGCGCCTCGGCCAACTCGGTGCCCGAGTCGAGACGGCCCTGCGCGAGCGGCTGGCCGAAGCGCCTTCCTTCGTCGCCTTCGAGGGCTACGACACGGTCGCCGTCCTCACCGATGTGCTGCGTTCTCACGGCGCGGACCGGGCGCGCACCGCCGAATCCTGGGCGCGCGTCGCGGTCGAAGGCACCCGCGGGCAGATCCGGTTCTCCCGCGCGCCAGGCATCAGCGTTTGGCAGTGGGCTTGGCCGCCAGTCCAGGTCGTTGATCGAGATCCGGCGGAACCCGATCGCATTCGGATCCTTCACGCCGGCTGAGAGAGCACGCAGGTCCGACTGCCGGAGGCGCCGCTTGAAGCCCGAGGGCGAGCAGCCCAACGAGCCCCGGTCCGTGGGCTCTTCGGGCCATGAGGGGCGCGAAGCTCGTCCCGACGACGGCCAGGTCGGCCCAGAACTCGAGCCGGGCGCCGCCCGGCCCTGACCCGCCCGCGAGGCGGTCTGCTCACCACGTCGAAGGGCCGGGCGGCCCGACGCGCCCCGTGGCGAACGCGCCGATGGTGGACCAGTGGGCCGTGCACGGGGGCAGCGAGGACAGCGAGGCCACATGGTCGTGGAACTCGGAGATGCGGAGGTTCTCCACGTTCAAGCACTTCGCGCCCTCGGGGCTCCAGATCGCTTCGAGGTGCGTCGGGTCGGCGCCCGGAAGGATGCCCAGCTTGTCGCGCACGACGATCGGGGTGCCCGGGCGCGTGAAGCTGGTCGTGCGCTCCGCGCCGCCCGCGGGGCCCGCGAAGTAGGCCGCGCGCTTCGCGTGCAGGCAGGCGCCGAACAGGAAGCGGCCCTCGTCGGCGCTCGCCGTTTCGGTCCGCCAGGGGGCATATCCCCACGAGAGGCACGTGTCGATGGCCCCCGTCTCACAGCTCATCGTGGTCGCGCTCGCGTCGCGCGCGACGGTGGCGAAGAGCCCGTCGACCCTGCTCTCCCCCGCGAACGACGCCCGGAGATCGACGCCGGCCACGCTGCAGTGGCGGCGCCACCGGGAGGCGCTCGGATCGGCCCCGGCGGGGACCACCCGGTATTTGACGTTGTACCGTCGGAGCCAGGGGCGCGGCTCCGGATCCGGCGGCGGAGGCGTCAGCGGCGCCGGGCCCGGCGGCTCTACCATCAGCTCGTAGCGGAAGAACAGGCCCCCGGGGCCGGCCACCTCGAGCTTGAACGAGGAGAGCGCCGCTCCCCGGACGGGCGGGAACACAACGCCGTCGAGCGCAACCTCGATCTCGAGCTCCATCCCGACGGCGCGCACGCTTCGCAGCACGACCGGCCGAAAGGCCGTCTCGCCGGGCAGCATGCGCGACGCGCTCACGGCGGACGAGTACAGCGCGGTGGGTCTCGTCGCGCTGCGGAACTCGAGCTTGACGCTCCCCCCGGCGTTGACGAACCGCTCGGGGCAAAAGGACGGGACGCCTTGATCGTTGAGAAAGCAGTAGGTGCTATCGCTGGCCGCCGCCACGTAGATACCCGGGCCGTTGCTGCCAGGGCGCTTCGTGGGGTCATAAGGCAGCAGCGCCCTGAGATCGGGGAGCTCGTACGTCGTGTCCCCCTCGGCGCCTCCCGTCGCCGTGCCGGGCGGCAGCGCGCCGGCGGGCTCGCCGGCGCCGCCGGCCTCGATCCCGGACGGGGGCGCGTCCGGCGCCGCCTGCGCTGCGTCTTCGGGATCCCCGGGCTCGGGCAGAGCGCAGGCGCCGCACGCGCCCGCTGCCAGGAGCGCCAGCATCGATCGCGCGCGCCACGCCGCCGAGACGCCTCCGGCGGCCCGCACGCCGCGCCCACGTCGCTCGCCTCGCCAGGTTTCGTTTCTCATCGGTCATCCTCCTCGTCGCGCTCGTCGTGTTCGCCGCCCTCACCACCCCGGGGACCGCGGCCTCTGCTGGACACAGGCTCCCGCGCTCCGACAGCCCCGCAGGGACGCCCCGGGGCGGGAGGCAGGATGCGGCCCTCCGGCCCCGGGCGCCGCCTTCACTCGCAGCTCGGCGGGCGGATGGTCGTGCCGCCGGCGGTGACGCTGAAGGGCGGTCGATTCGGGCTGAACGGCTTCGCGTGGTCGTCGCAGGCCTCGACGCCGAAGAGCGCTCGCGCCGCGCCTGCGCCGAAGGCGTCTTCGCACTGCTGCATCGCCTCGCTCACCGCCCTGGCCTCGGCGCCGATGGCGCTCGTGTCGACGCTGCCGTCGGGGTTGAAGCGAATGTCGGTCACGTGGTTCACGCTCGTCAGGCTGGTCTGCGTCGAGACAGGGGCGCACACGAGGCCGAGCTGGGCCTCGACGCACTTCGCCTGCGCCGCGCTGAACCCGCTGGCGCGCAGGGTGTTCGAGTACGAAGCCGGGTCGGCGCAGACGTTCGACGGGTAGGGGAAGCCGGAGACCGCCCGGCCCGTCAGGCAGATGTTCACGGCCGGGCGCGCGCCGCTCGGCGGATCGGCCTCGCAAGGCGGCGGCGTCGGCGGGTTCGGCGCCGTGTCGGCGAGGCAGGTGTTGACGTCGACCGGGAAGCTCGAGAAGGCGCCGTCGAGCGGCAGGTGCGACTGGACGTTCGGCTGCGTCAAGGGCGCGCCCGTGCCGGAGCCGGTGCCCATGCGGAAGCGGTTGGCCTCGGGCCAGTCGCCCGTCGTCGTCTCGGCCAGCGTCCCGCGGGTGTTGACGATGGGCACGTCGAAGCCGAAGGGCCCGAAGCGCAGGTGCAGCTTGATGGCCGCCGAGTACGTCGCGTTCACGAAGCCGCGGGGGGTCACCGAGAGCACCGTGACGGGCTGCTGGTTCTCGAGCGCGACCGCATCGCGCAGCACCTGCTCCTGGCCGCCGTTGACCCCGAGCCCGCCGGAGACGTCGAGCCACATGGCGAAGATGCCGATGTCGAACCCGGCGCCCGCCGTCAATACCGACTCCATGCCGGCGCTGTGCCGCACCGTGAAGGTGTGATCGTCGTCCTGGATCATGCGCGCGAGCATCGGGTTCGTCACCGGCATCAGGCCCATGTCGCCCGCGCCCGAGGGCGACAGCAAGAACCAGCGCAGGCCCGACGCCGGCGCGACCGGCGTCGGCGTGGCGGCCGTGCCCGAGCCGAGCATCATCGGCATGTCGCCCCACGACACCGGGAAAGGCACGACGATCGAGCCGATGGGGCCCATCGGCCGCGGCGTCAGGCCGAAGGGCAGCGTGCCCGAGGTGTGGCCGAGCAGCCGTTCGTTCGGCGTGCTCAGCGTGCCGATGTCGGCGCGCGCGTTGAGCTCGAGGTTCACGTGCACGACGCCGATATCGAACAGCGGGAACCTGACGGGGTCGGGCCGCACGACCGCCCGGCGCGAGACCACCGCGTCGGCGTGCGTCACGGTCTGAAAGCGCCGGCGGAAGGCGCCCGTCGTCGGATCGAGCGACGCGTCGTTCACCACCTCGCCGTCCGCGCTGACGAAGGCGAGCGGCGCGCGCATCTCGCCGAAGCCAGGCAGACCCATGTTGCCGATCGGCGTCAGCTTGCCCCCCGCGAGGATGGGCACGACGAACGCCTGCGCGCCGTCGTTGACGCCCGAGCCGGTGAAGCGCTCCGGCCCGTCGAGCACCACCGTCGGCTCCATGACGAGCAGGTCCACCGTGCGGCCGAAGAGCCTGAGCTCGGCGAGCGCCCTCCGGCCCATCGACCGCTTGCCGCGCGCGCTCTGCTGGCGCTGCACCTCGCGGGCCGCGCAGTACAGGCGCGCGCCTCGCAGGCGCGCCTCGCCGAACAGGCGCGGGTCGGGGTAATTGAACGTGCCTGTCTTCTCGATCGAGCGCTTCAGCCAGCGGGCGCGCGCGGCGGCGAAGCCGTCGAAGTCCTGCGTCACGCTGGCCGAGAGTCCCCCGGGGAACATCGCCTCGAAATCGGCCAGCACCGCGCTGGCGTCGGCCTCGTCGAGCGCGGCGGCGACCTTCGCGTCCGCGCTCGCGAGCGCCTCGTCGAGGTGCGTCCTGAGCGCCGGAGGCGCCGAGAAGGGGTCGGCCGTGGCCGCGTTGCGCCAGGCTGCGCGATCGCTCGTCGGCCCGGCCGCGAGGTTCGCTCCGTTCGAGAAGCTCGCCAGGCGGATGGCGCTCGTGGTCGTGTCGCTGATCGGCGTGCTCGCCGGCACCGCGCTCATGCCGGCCGCGGGCAAGGTCGCGCTCGCGGTGGCGGGGCCGGCGACCGGCGAACCCACGCTGACGATCGGCTGCTCGCCGGCACCGGTGTCGTCCGGCGCTTCCGGCGCGGGCTCCGCGTCGGCGAGGCACCCGGCCGCGAGCGCGCCGAGCGCACCCAGGACGACGGGAGACAGGACCGAGCTGCGGCGGGCGCGCGTGTGGACATGATTCGACATGATTTCCTCCTGAGCTGGTTCGCGACGCCTGCGCGCGGCGCGCGGCGCGGCGTCGTCGACGGATGGCCTCGCGCCCCCCGGCGCAGGGGGCGCGGCGTCGTGGCGTCGACCCGGCCACCGCGGAAGTCGGTGCCGCCGCGCGCGGCATGCTCCGCGGACGCGACGGCCTTTCGCGATGGCCTTTCGCGAAGGTGTTTAGCGAGGCGCGTGCCAGCCGCTCTGCCTCCGGCCCGGATCCAGCGCAGGCCCGCGGGCGCCGCCGCGGGACGCTGCGCCTCGTGTCGCCCCTCGGAGCCCCCGCCCCGGGCACCGGCTCGGGCACCGCTGTGGACACCCCTATGGGCACACCCGTCGGCGCCAGGCACCTATACTGACCGTGGGATGACGGACGACGGGTCGACCCTGCAGCCGAGCGGGCATCGCGCCTCGAGCAGCGGCGGGCCCGCCGCCGTGCCGGGCCTCGTCCGCGTCTTCGGCGCCGGGGTGACCCTGGCCAGCGCGCTGCCCTTCGAGGGCGAGGCGCTCGAGCTGGGTCGCGGCTCGGCGGCGCTCGGCGAGGCGAAGGACCCGCGCATGTCGCGGCGCCATGCCCGCTTCCGCTTCGATGGGCGGCGCTTCTGGGTCGAAGACCTCGGCAGCCAGAACGGCACCGTCGTCGACGGGGAGCCGCTGCCGGCGGGGGCGCCGCGCGAGGCGACGTGCGTCGTGCGCCTCGGCGACTCGCTCTTCGTGCCCTCGATCGACGTCGGCCCCCTGGCGCGCCAGGGCGTCGTGGCGCGCCAGGGGTTCGTGCGAGGCCCGGCGATGCAGCGGCGGCTCGCCGAGGCGGCGCGCGCCGCCGAGCTCGGGCTCTCTCTGCACATTCGCGGCGAGAGCGGCACCGGCAAAGAGGGTGTCGCCCGTGCCTTTCACGAAGAAGGCCCGCGCGCCGCCGGGCCTTTCGTGCCGGTCAACTGCGCCTCCATCCCGCAGGGCATCGCCGAGCGCCTGCTCTTCGGCGTGCAGCGCGGCACCTACTCGAGCGCCAACGCCGACGCGCAGGGGTATCTCCAGGCGGCCGAGGGGGGCACCCTTTTTCTCGACGAGATCGGCGAGCTCGACCTCGAGGTGCAGGCCAAGCTCTTGCGCGCGCTCGAGACGCGCGAGGTGCTCGCGCTCGGCGCGTCCAGGCCGAAGAAGGTCGACTTTGCCTTCTGCTCGGCCAGCCACCGCGATCTGCGCGCGCAGGTCGCGAACGGGCGGCTGCGCGAAGACCTCTACTTTCGCCTGGGGCGCCCCGCTGTCGAGCTGCCGCCCCTGCGGCGGCGCCTCGAAGAGATGGCCCTCTTGATCGAGCAGCAAGTGCGGCAGCTCGCGCCCGAGCTGGGGCTCCACGTCTCGCTGGTCGAGGCGTGCCTGCTGCGGCCCTGGCCGGGCAACGTGCGCGAGCTCCTGGTCGAGGCGCGCGCCGCCGCCCAGTGCGCGCTCATGCAGGGGGCCTCGCGCGTCGAGGCCGCGCACCTCAGCCCGAGCGCCGGCGCCCTCTTCGAGCCCGACCCGCCCTCCGGCGCCCCGCCCGCCGAAGGCCGAGACAGCGCGCCTGCCGCGCCCCGGGCGCGCCGCGCGCTGCCCTCGCGCGCCCCCCCGCTCGACGCCGGCGAGCGCGCCCGCATCGAGGCGGCGCTGCGCGAACAAGGCGGCAACGTGCGGGCCGCGGCGCGGGCGCTCGGCATGCACCGGACGCAGCTTCGCCGGCTCATCGAGCGGCACGGCCTCGGGGCATCGACGGGCGCCGGCGAGCCCGACGACGCGCCGGGCTCTGTCGACGAGAGCCCGACCTAGCCCTGGCCAGACGACATCCCAGGCGTCACCGTGGCGGCGGCGCGGCCACGGGCACGCCGGCGAGCGTCAAAGTCGGCCCCTACGCCAAGATACGTGAGCGGCGATGTCCGCGTCGAGGATCATGCGACCATCGTCAACGGTATGATCTCTGGCGGCCGAATCGGCTCGCTGAGCATAGTCGGGCAAGACGGCTCGGGCGCTCAGGCGCGCGCGTTCAACGTAAGCGGCTCGGCGGTCGTGCAGACCATGTTTATCCGCTCGCCTGGTTCGGTAATCGTCAGTCCATCTCCGGACCAGCGCGCCTGCTCGGGACGTCGAGTTCGTCGCGTCATCGAAGTCGAACAGCACGTTCTACGAATTCGTTCCCGACGACTGGAACGGAGTCTTGTCGGCCACCGACGTGACGGTCGCGCCGCCCTTCGCCTGGGGGCCGTGAAGCCACGACCAGGCGCTTGGCGTCAGAGCAGCTCGCCAATCTGGGACGGGGTGGTCAAGACCAGCCAGGCCGCGCCAGCACGATCTGCGTCGCGGCGCTCACCGCGCGGCGGTCGAACTACAGGACGCTCGCCCGTTGCCCAGGGGTATCGCTCAGTCTCTCCCGTACTTCTCGTTGTTGGTCTCGTCCGACTCAGCCACCAAGTTGCTCGGATCTACTTTGGTGTACCAGGTTCCAGTGCAAGACTCCAAAGCACTGACCGTCCATCCATATTTTGTAGATGTATATGTGTGCGATGCGCCTGCGGCAAGCGGGACGAGGTTCGGCCCCCAGGTTGCAAAGAATCCGCTACAACCGGACGGTTGGTACGGGGTCACGTATTGTCGATAGTTCAGGAACGCAACACCCGTGCTACTGGAAGCCGCAGTTCCCTGGTTCTTGATGACCGCTGTCATCAATACACCTCCGGTCACATCGGCCAACGTGAGGCTCTCCACGACGAGGTCGGGCAAGTCCGTGAGCGCCTGCTCGGTCGCTTGAACGGGCTCGGTCTCTTCGACCTCCGACGTCGCGTCGATCGCGCAACCGCTGACGGGAAGTGCGAGAAATCCCACAATCGTAATCATCCGAATCTGCGCATATCGCATGAGGAGAATCTCCGGCTTGTTCAGTCGATGCGGTCCGAGAGCGACCGCACGGGAATGGTTAGCATGTATACATAAATTCTGCAATATCCAAATAATCCAGAGCTGTTCACGCGCGTTCTTGGATCTCTCCCATTTGCCTACATTGCGCCCTTCGTCGCACGGCGGATGCTGCGTTCTGGGGCGCCGGAACGAAGGCTGGTAAGGGGAACTCTGGCTAGTCGAGTTGGCCTATTGACCTGTTGAATTGTTGAAATCCTATCGCGCGAGCAGGATCGCATAGGCGCTCTGGGACCGAGGCCGGATACGACACGTCTTCTCAGCAAGCAAAGAGGTGTTCGCTTTGTCTATCTCCTCTCCGCCCACGCCATCCGAACAACCGAAGTATACGCCCAACCGCAACGGACGGCGGAGGGACCGCGCAGGTCACGGGTACTGACCGCTTCACGGTGGGCAGCGGGAGCGGACGGGACGCCCGTGGCGCGGAGGCCGCCGCGGCGGTGGATGTAGCAATTCGATCGCCAACGTGCGGCGCAGAAGCTCGGCCCACGGCCGGTAGCCACCCGCTTGCGTCTGGGAGCGAGTTCGTCGTTCGCCTTCACGGACTGTTGTGGCTTCGCAGGTGTTGCCGCCCAAGCTAGCTGAGGGGGTTGCGTACTGACTGGGTGATGAGAGGCGCCCTGATCGCGCTGCGCCACGCGCAGGCGCCGATGTAACCGCTGAGGTGCGCCTGCATCGTCCCGGAACGAACGCGATGTCTACCTGGCTCGACGAGTTTTGCCGACGTCTACGCCGGGGCGGCGGACTTACGCCCCCGCGACCGACGAGGTCTCGCCGGCTCGCATCACCGGCGGTCCGGCGACCCAGGGGGGCCTGTCCAAATTCACGCTGTTTCCGAGGAGCATCGACATCAGGGTCTGATCGCGAGCAGCGTCGGCGTTTGACCCGGCGCCGCGGCGGCCATCGCGTCGATCAGCGCGCGCGGCTCGCCAGGCCCGACGGCGCCCGTCTTGCGGACGGCGTCGACCCTGCTGAGCCCCCACAGGAGCGCGGCCGCCGCCGGCGTGGGCAGGCGGCTCAGCGTCACCATCGGCTCCGGCGTGATGGTGTTTCCAAGGTGGCGCACCACGCGGAGCCCTTCCTCCATGGCGCGCGCGAGGTTCATCGCCTCTGCCCACGACACGCCTGCTTGCCGCGCGTGGGCCGTGACGATGGCGACCATCGCCGGCGCGGCGAGCGCCGCGTGCGTGCGCAGCCAGCTCTCCATGTCGGAGTGCACGACGGCGGGAATGCCGGCGTCCGTGAAGACCTTTGCCCACGCCGCGTCCGTCACCGTGGTGACCATCCCTCGGGTGACGACCTTCGACGTCAGCTTGCCGTCCTCAAGGGTCGCCAGGATCGCAGGGAAGCCGAAGGCGAAGCGCGCCGGGCCCACCGCCTCTCGGAGGCGGCCCAGCGGCTCGAATGTGTTGAACATGAACATCACGGACCTCGCCGCGCTCCCGGCCAGCGCAGGGAGCACGGCGTCCACCTGGAACGCGAGCACCGTCACGAGCACCAGATCCCACGGCGCCGTCGCGTCGAGCGCGGCGCTCACGCGCACCGCCGCGCGCTCGCCCGCGGCGCTCACGATCGCCTCGTCCCGCCGCAGCTGCTCCAGCCGCTCTCCACGGGCGATCACCGTCACCTCGTGCCCCGCGCGCGCGAGCTGAAAGGCAAAGGTGCTTCCAATCCTACCGGCGCCGACAATGGCAATCTTCATGCGTTACACCGTAGCTCCTGTGGGAAGATCTCATGGATAACGGGCCGATTCAGAAGTACCGGCCCAGGCTCTCCTTGGTGAACTCCGTCAGCTCCGAGGTCCTGCCGGTCTTGATCTTCTCCACCCAGGCCGGGTCGTTGAGCAAGGGGCGCCCGACGGCGACGAGATCGAAATCGCCGCGCTCGAAGCGGCGGACGAGCTCGCCGAGCCCCTGGGGAGCGGAGGGCTCGCCCGCGAAGTTCCCGAAGAGGTCGCCGGACAGGCCGACCGACCCCACGGTGATCGTGGGTTTGCCGGTGATCTTCTTCGCCCATCCCGCGGCGTTCAGATCGGAGCCGGCGAACTCGGGCTCCCAGTAGCGTCGCTGGGAGAGGTGGAGCACATCGGCGCCCGCCTCGGCGAGCGGCAATAACCACTGCTCCATCTCCTTCGGCGTCTTCGCGATCTTGTGATCGTACGCGCCCATCTTCCACTGCGAGACGCGGAGGATCACAACCATCTCCGGCCCGACGGCCTCTCGAACGGCCTCGAGGACCTCCACGGCGAAGCGATTCCTCTCGCCGATGGTCTTTCCTCCATACTCGTCGGTGCGCTGGTTCGTCACCTCGTAGAAGAACTGATCGATGAGGTACCCGTGGGCGCCATGGATCTCGATGGCATCGAAGCCGAGGCGCTTCGCGTCGGCCGCCGCCTTGCCGAAGGCCCGCACGGTGGCGTGCACGTCGTCGCGCGACATGGTCGCCGGGCCTTCCAGGGCCGCGGGCTCCTCGTGGCCGTTCGGATCCTGCTTGGCGAGCCCGACGTGCCATAGCTGGGGCGCCATCTTCCCTCCCGCCCTGTGCACGCTGTCGATGACCTTTCGCCAGCCGTCCAGCGCCCGCTCGCCATAGAAGTGGGGTACGTCGCGGAGGTGAAGCTTGCCCGGCCGCTCGACGACCGTTCCTTCCGACAGGATCAGCCCGACGTCCGCGGCAGCGCGCCGGGTGTAGTAATCGACGTTCGGCTCGCCCGGCGCGTTGCCCGGCGATCGCTGGCGCGTCATGGGCGCCATGACGAACCGATTCTCGAGCTTCAGCCCCTTCAGCTCGAATGGCTTGAAGAGCGCGCTGACGTCGTCGTTCTTGTTCGATTGCGGATCCGCCATCGCTCGGTCCCTTCTCCGGTTCTCTGGGCGTCGTCCTCGCCACGGCGCCGCGGCCGGCAGCGCCCTGGCGCTCCGGCAACGCCTGCGCCTGCAATCTCGACACCTCGCGGCGCCATCGTCATCGTCGGCGCGCGCCTCGGTGTTAAACCAACTGGATGGTTTAAACCTAGGGAGCGGCCTTGGCCGTGTCAACTGGGCGAGGCGGCGGTGCGCTCTCCTTGCCGCGCGCCACGGCGTGTGCTCCAGGAAGGATCCACCCATGCGCTACGATTCGGCGGCGACCAAGAAGAGGCTCCTCGACGCTGCGCTCGACGAGTTCGCCGAGCGAGGGCTGGCTGGGGCGCGCGTGGACCGCATCGCGGAGCGGGCCTCGGCGAACAAGCAGGCCATCTACGCCTATTTCGGCTCCAAGGAGGGTCTGTTCCGCAGCGTGCTCGAGGAGCGGTGCCAGATCGCGTTCGACGCCGTGCCCTTCGACCCGTCGGACCTGCCGGCCTTCGTCGCAGGCGTCTTCGATCACCTGGTCGAGAATCCGAAGAGCGTGCGGATGATGATGTGGAGGCAGCTCGAGCTCCCCGACGAGGCGCAGCACGACGTCGCGACCGCCAAGGTGCAGGAGCTCGCCGCGGCCTACGACCTCGGGGCGACACCGAAGCCGTGCGCCGAGGACCTGTTCGTCATCCTCCTCGGGCTGTCGATGTCCTGGTTCAGCGTCGCGCCAAACCAGCCGGCCGCGAAGGGATCGGCGGCGGAGCAGCGGCTGCACGCCTTCAGGCGCTCGCTGGTCACGGCGGCCGACGCGGTCGTGAAGGCGATGGCGACGAAGAAGCGGTAGCTGGTCCGTGCCGGGCCTCGGCGTGATTTGTCGCCGAGGATGCCGCCGGCGCGCTGCCAAAGCAGGCGGGCGGCAGTCCATGACGGCAGCCCGCGAGCACCGCGGTGCTCAGGGGAACCACGCGGCGACCTGCACCACCTCGCGCGCCGCGCCGGCCAGGCCTTCGTCGCCCGCGAGCGCCGCGATGAGCGGCGCGAGCTTGTCGAGGCTCACGCCGTCGCCCGCGAGCGCGGCATGGCGATCGTCGCTGGCCACCGCGTCGAGCAGGATGCCGAGCGCCGCGGCGGCGCCCTCGGGCGGGAAATGGCGGGCCAGCGGGACCAGGTCGAGCAGGCGGCTCGGCTCGTCGGCGCCGAAGCGCAGGGCCAGTGGGAGGGCCTGACGCGTGAACTCGGGGGCGTGCGCGGGATCGTGGCGCGCCAGGAAGCCGAGGGCGACCTGGTGGTGGGCGTCCCCGAGCGGCGCGATCCAGGCGAGCACCGCGTCGCTGTCGCCCGTCGCTGCGAACCAGGGGCCCACGTCGAAGAGCAGCCCGTAGCGCTCGAGCGGCTCGGCCTTCCGAATGGCCTCGTCGATGCGCGCCCGCAGCCGCGCCGGCTCCGCGGCGAAGGGGAGGCTGCGGGCCAGCGCCCGCACGCGAGGCGCTGCCGGCAGCGCCTCGATCAGGTCGTCGGCGGGATCGCCCTGCGCCCTGAGGCGCGGGATCAGCCCCTCGAGGAGCTCGACGGCGTGCTCGCCGAAGCCGGGCGCGAGCGCCGCGGCACGGCGGGCCTCCGGGACGTCGAGGTGCGGCACGAGCCGCGCGAGCGTCCTGTGCTCGGCCAGGTCGTACGGCTCGATGTGCTGCTCTACCGCGACGAACGCGGCGCGTACGCGCTCGGGATCGCCGAGGACCCGCGCGAGCGCGGCGAGCGCTCGCGCCCGCGCGGGCCCAGGCAGCGCCTCCGCGTCGGGCCAGAGCGCCTCGGCGACAGCACGCGGGAAATCGCTGGCGAAGAGCTCGACATCGCCAGGATCGCCGCCGCCGTCGCGGAGGCTGGCGAGCGCCTCGCGCACGACGGCGATCCCTTCCTCCGGAGGCAACCCCTTCGCCACGAAGAGCATCTGGTGCGCTCGATCCTCCGCCTTCTCCGTGGTCCGAAACACGGCGAGCGCTTCCCGCGCGAACGCGTATCCCGCCTCGGCCCCCACGATTTCGGCGAGGCTCAGGAGGCCATCCCCGCGGAACACGGTCTCCGGGGTGCGCCGTGCGGCGTCCGTGGCCCACGCGAGCACCTCGGCGCGCGCCGGGCCGGCCGTCATCGCCGCGCCGAGCGCGGTGAGCGCCCTGGCCTGATCTCGCTCGTCCGCGATCCGCTTCTCCCGATCGATGGGCTCGACGCCGACGGGAGCATCGTGGTCCTCGCGGCGGGCGCACCAGTTTATGCTCGCCTCGACAAGGGCCGCGCGCACCGCGAGGGCCGTTGCCTCGTGACCCATTGGAAGCGGCTCGACGGCGCGGCGGCGCACGCGCTCGAGGTCGGCGACGAAGCCGAGATAGGCCTCGGGCCGAGCCATCCAGCGGGCGAGGTGCTCTTCGGTGACCAGCGCGGCGAATGCCTGGAGCGGCGCGGCGGCCTGCTCGAGGTGGGCGCGCGCGTAGGCGCACGGATAGCCGTCCGGCGGGAGCGACAGCAGGCGGCGGATCGACGCGTCCCGCGCGCCGCGGTCGAGGCGCTCCTCCACCTCACGGCGGGCCGCGTTCGAGCGGAACGCGTACGTGCCCTCGAAGGCTGCGACGAGCGGCTCGATCCCGGCGAGGGCGCCGTCGATCGGGGCTCCGAGGGCGGCGGTGATCTCGTCGTCACGAAGCCGGCCGTAGGCGACGGAGAGCAGGCCGAGGAGCTTGGCTGCTGCGGCGCCCGCGGTCGCGAGAAGCTTTGCGGGATCGCCCGGCGCGGGCCAGGGCCGCGCCGGCAGTGGATGGATCCGCGTGCGCGCAGGATCGAAGCCGAGGCGCTGGATCCACGCGCGGACTGCGGCGTCGCCGCCCGCGCCGCCGCAGGCCGACTTCCCCCCTCCGTTGGCGCCGTTGCCCCCGTTGGAGCCGTCGGCGCCCTGGTCCTTGCCGCTCCCCTTGCCGCCCTTGCCGCTGCCGCCGCCGTTGCTTCCGCCGCCGCCCATGATGAAGACGCCGGGGTTCATACCGGGGATCGCCGGGATATTCGGGACAGGGGCCGTGCGCGCCATTGGATCGAGCGTAACAGGGGGGGCACAGCACCTGAAAGGCGCCTCTTCTCGCCACGATCGCACTGGAGAGCACGTCGACCCGATCGGTCAGCCGCAAGGTCTACCGCGCTGTCTTCTCGTTCGACCTGTCTCCAACCTATCAGCATTTCCGCGATCGAGGGTTGCGGCAAGGAGTGAGCTGTCGGTATCGTGCGCGCCATTCGCCCACTCAGGAGCTCTGCCGTGCACAAGATCTACCTCGCCCTTTCCGCAGCATTCCTCGTCACCTCTACGGCCTGCTCGGATGAATCCAATCCAAGCGGTACGAGTAATGATCAGTCCAGCAGCAGCACTTCGACCAGCAGCGCCTCGGGCAGCGGTACCGGAGGCAGCGGCGGGTCAGGGAGCACGGGCGTCGGAGGAGGCGGCGCTGGTGCGACGAGCGGATCGGGCGGCGCAGGCGAGGGCGGTGCAGGCGAGGGCGGCGCGGGGACCGCTGGCGGGCCCGCTACCGGGGCCGGCGGGGACCCGGGCACCTCATCGCTGGGTTTCTTCGTGTCCACCCCGAGCGACAGCGGCGGCGATCTCGGAGGGATCGCCGGCGCGGACGCGACCTGCCAGGCGCTGGCGGCCGAGGTGGGCGCCGGCGGTCGCACGTGGCGCGCGTACCTGAGCACGAGCACGGAGGATGCCCGCGATCGCATCGGCAAGGGGCCCTGGGTCAACGCCAAGGGCGTCACGGTGGCCGCCACTGTCGAGGCGCTGCACGCGCTGCCCGGAGGCAACCCGGAGCTCTTCGTCGATCACAAAGGCAACCCCATCAACGGCCAGTGGCAGGGCTCTCCCTCGCCGATCGAGCATGACATCCTCACGGGCTCGGCGGCGGACGGCACGGCCCTGGCCGCCACGTGCAACGACTGGACGTCGTCCACCGCCACGCCAGGGCCGCAGGTGGGGCACTCCGACGGCCTCGGTCCGAACATGAACGGGCAAGCGCCCTACAACTCGTGGAACTCCGTGCACGCCCCCGCCGGTTGCAGCCAGCAGCAGCTCGCGGCGGTGGGCGGCGCGGGCCGTATCTACTGCTTCGCCGCGGATTGAGCCTTCGCCCGGCTCAGGCGGTCACGCCGGGCTGGATGCCGTTCAGCGCAATCACGTCCTGCTTGATCGACGCCCTCGTCGAGGCCGCGGCAGCGCCGGCGGCCTTCGCGAGGGCGCCGCCGCTCAACCGTCGAACGGGTGTATGCCATCACCGCAACCCGCGGCGCTCAACCATACAACGCTGGCAACCAGAGACCTGATGAGTCGCACGGACGCACCTCCCATGATGCGAGCATCGTGGATGCGACAGGGAGGAGCAAGACGATCTCGGTGACGCTGCCCCGGACAGCACATCTCCGTCGGGCAACCCCATCCTCGTCGGGTTCACCGCGGCATCGGCATAGGGCGGCGCCGGCCACGGGAGAATCGAACTGGTGGATAGTTTATCGCGCGGCCTGCGGATGGCCGGAGTCTGGCGTTCGCCGACCGAACCTCGGTCGCGAGCGGGGCGAAGCTCAGGCGGTCGCGCCGGGCTGGATGCCGTTCAGCGCCATCATCTTCCGCCGCTCGTCGTCCTTGTTGAGGCCGCGGTACCGCTCGTCGAGCTTCGCGATATCGAGCTTCAGGATACGGCCGTACAGCGAGAGGGCGAGGCCGACGATCGACGGGTGGCAGGCGGACTTCACCCGCTCGTCGTAGTAGGGATACGCCGCCTCGTGGAAGCTGCGCAGGTTGTAGAACGGGATGCCCGGGAACTTGTGGTGCTCGTTGTGGTACGTGACGTTGTTCCAGAGGAAGTTCGTGACGCGCGCGCTCGTCCCGTAGGTGCGAGAGCTGTAGGCGTCCTCCCCCGGGAGCATCTCGTAGTGCTCGATCATCGAGGTCACGCTGGCGAGGATGGCGCCGAAGACGAACGGCAGGACATAGAAGAAGAAGAACACCTGGAGCGGCATGACCCAGAAGAAGAAGGCCATGAGGCCGTAGAAGCCGAGGAGCTCCACGTTCATCTTGACGCGCTGGAGCGGCGACAGCCGCTTCACGTACCGCGCCATGCAGCCGAGGAAGTAGAGCGGATAGGCGAACGTGTAGACGGCGAGGAGCAGGAGCCTCGCGAGGACGGGGTTCCGCGTGTAATCCGTGACGACGAAGTTGTCGACGTCAGGGTACGTGTTCGCGATCTTGTGATGATGAAGGTGGTAGTTCGTGTACAGCGTCACGCTCATGCCGGTGGGCGCCCAGCAGAGCAGGGCGATGACGTACGAGGTGAGCTTCGAGCGCGAGCAGCTGCCGTGGACGGCGTCGTGCGCCACGGCGCCGAGGCCGCGGACGAGGTTGGCGATCAACCACGAGCAGGCGACCCCGATCGGGATGGCGAGCGGGTGGTGCTGCGTCGCGTACAGCACCCACGTGACCGCGGCCCAGATGCCGAAATGAAGCGGGATCTTGAGCAGGTGAATCGGGTTGCGCCTGTAGGCAGCCTGCAGCAGCTCCCGCGGTACTGTGTCCATGCCGGCCATGCTGATCTCCGTGTTTCTCGCGCGTGCGCGGCCCGGAACTTCGCAAAAAACAGGCGGGAAAACAAGAGCACGCCCGCTTTTTACCCCCGCGGCGCGAATGCCCCTACGCGCCTGCGCAGGGGCCGGCGACAGGGCTTCGCGCCGCTTGAGGGGCGCGTTCGCCGCCGCTAAGACGCGGCCATGGGGACGCGCATCGAGAAAGACAGCTTCGGGCCGATCGCGGTGCAGGACGACCGCTACTGGGGGGCGCAGACGCAGCGTTCCCTCGAGAACTTCCGGATCGGGGGCGAGCGCTTCCCGCGGGAGATGATCGCCGCGCTCGCCACCGTGAAAAAGGCGGCGGCGCTCGTGAACCGCGATCTGGGGCTCCTGCCGGCGGACAGGTGCGCGCTCATCATCGCAGCGGCCGACGAGGTCATCGACGGCAAGCTCGACGACCACTTCCCGCTCGTCGTCTGGCAGACGGGCAGCGGCACCCAGACCAACATGAACGTGAACGAGGTCATCGGGAACCGCGCGATCGAGATGAGCGGCGGCGTGATGGGCTCGAAATCGCCGGTCCACCCGAACGACGACGTGAACAGGTCGCAGAGCTCGAACGACGTGTTCCCGACGGCCATGCACGTCGTGGCCGCGCTCCAGATCGAGCGCCGCCTGCTCCCGGAGGTCCGCCGGCTGCGTGAGACCCTGGCGCAGAAGAGCGCGGCGTTCGTGGACATCGTCAAGATCGGCCGCACGCACCTGCAGGACGCGACGCCGCTCACGCTCGGGCAGGAGTTCTCCGGCTACGTGGCGCAGCTCGACGCCGGCATCGCCGCGGTAGAGCGCGCGCTCCCGCCGCTGCGCGAGCTGGCGCTCGGGGGCACGGCGGTCGGGACGGGGCTCAACGCCCACCCGGAGTTTCCGGCGAAGGTCGCCGCCAAGATCGCCGAGCTTACGGGGGCGCCCTTCGTCACCGCGCCGAACAAGTTCCAGGCGCTCGCGTCGCACGACGCCCTCGTCGCGGCGCACGGCGCGCTGAAGGTGCTCGCCTGCAGCCTGACCAAGATAGCGAACGACGTCCGCTGGCTCGCGAGCGGGCCGCGCTGCGGGATCGGCGAGATCGCGATCCCGGAGAACGAGCCGGGCAGCTCGATCATGCCGGGAAAGGTGAACCCCACCCAGGCCGAGGCGATGACGATGCTGTGCGCTCAGGTGCTCGGCAACGACGTCGCGGTCGGCATCGGCGGGGCGAGCGGCAACTTCGAGCTCAACGTGTACAAGCCGCTCATCGTGCACAACGTGCTGCAGTCGATCCGGCTGCTCGCCGACGGCTGCGCGTCGTTCGAGGAGCACTGCGCGCGGGGCATCGAGCCGAACCGCGAGCGCATCGAGCGGAACCTGCGCGAGAGCCTGATGCTGGTGACCGCGCTGAACCCGCACGTGGGCTACGACAACGCAGCGAAGATCGCCAAGAAGGCGCACGCCGAGGGCACCACGCTGCGCGACGCGGCGCTCGCGCTGGGGATCCTCGATGGCGAGGCGTTCGACGCGATCGTGCGGCCGGAGAGGATGATCGGGCCCTCGGCGGAGGGGGCGGGCGGGGCTGGGGCGAAGACGGGGTAGCGCCGGGCTTCCCGGCCCGAGAGCCGCCGGGTGACCCTCATCGGGTCGTGGCACGGGGCGCGCGCGGAGCGCCCAGCGCGACTCCGTTGTCATGCACGAGAGGCCCGCGACCCCAGGCCGAGCGTGACATGCCGTGCGCTCGCAGTGGCACAGCATTTTCTGCACGGCCCCATGAGCTCATCGCGACCCATCGACGAGGTGCGGCACCGGTCGATGTCGATGACGGGCGGCCGCCTGAAGGTGGCGGGGGCGGCTCCCGCGGAGGCGCACTCTACTGCGGCTCGGGTGCTGGAGGGCTCGCGCAGCTTGGCGGAGCTCAAGGTGTCCCCGGCATCGGATAACGTTCAATTTTCGAAGAATAGAGCTTGTGCTAAAGCTCGATAGATAAGCGCCGAGGTTCTGTAAAAGAGAACGAAGATCTGGCCGTTGGGCGTAATCTCTATGACAAAAAATGTACGTCTTGTGAAA
Organism: Sorangium sp. So ce363; assembly: GCF_051520435.1. Taxonomy (NCBI): domain Bacteria; kingdom Pseudomonadati; phylum Myxococcota; order Polyangiales; family Polyangiaceae; genus Sorangium; species Sorangium sp. So ce363. The sequence goes on from NZ_CP150333.1 coordinate 12,672,713, forward strand.
GGTAAGGTTGTCGTCGAGGATAAGTTTGCGTCGTTGGAAGAGGAGGTTATCAAGGCCAAGTATGGGAGTAAGAGGGTGTTTGAGTTTTGGAGGACCAATCATGTGTCTTTGTCGTTTCTGACAGGGCTGAGCGATATTGAAGATCTGAGCTTGATAAATGCCAAAATCGAAGATCCTTCCGCGCTTTCATGCCTGACCACACTCAAGAGATTGTTTCTGAATGGCGTGAAGGTGAGCTCAGGGTTCGGGTTCTTGTCAGGTCTGAGTCAAATTGAGGAGCTGTATCTGTTGAACCTGAAGGGTGAATTGGCGCTCCCCAGCCTCAAGGGGCTTGATTCGCTAAAGACATTTCGTGTTTGGGGGTGTAAGAGATTTTCGGACGTTTCGGTGCTGGAAGAGGCTCAGGGTCTAGAAGAGGTGGAGTTCGTGGATACGGCCATGGAGCCCGATGATCTTCTTGTGTTGTTCGAGAAGGCGTCGATAAAATATATCAATTCGCAGTTCAGAGCAAAAAAGCAGAACGACGTCTTTTCGGAGTACTTGGTGAAATTTAATAAGAATCAATACCGTGGCCCTTGACGGAGCGGCGCGACGAGGCGGAGGCTCGCTCAGCGCACCTCGCGTGTCGCCGCCGTGGGCGTCGGGACGTAGTAGCCACGGGCGAACAACACGACGTGTCCTCCCGCGTCGAACACCAGATCGAGCGCATCGCCCTGGCGCAGGACGTGAGGACGCCCGCCCGCGGCGCAGTACGCAGGGCTCGGCGTGACGTCGCAGCCGCGGGGGTGGATCCGCGCGCCGCCTGACTCGACGAACACCTCGTCGAGGAGCGTCACCTCGGCCTTCTCCTCGGAGATCCGGATCGTGATCGGCCCGGCGCCGTGGTCCACGAGATCGAGCGACCGCACCGTCACCGAGCGCGCGCGCCGCGCACGTTACGGAAGATCTCGCCGACCCTGCGTGACCTGCCGGCGTCGAGCACGTCGACGTAGGGGCACGCCGCGAGCTCGTCGCAACCCTGCACATGGCGCGTCGGCTTGCGGCCGCTCTCGGTCATCTTGGTCCCGGCGGCGTCGAGCCGAAACGTGACCTGCTCCCTCGCGACCTTCTTCGCCCCCGCGACGCGGTAGCACGCAGTCCACCCGTCCTCGATGTAGCGGGCGGTCGAGGAGACCCCGTCCCCCGCGCGGCGCGGGGGAGCTGTCGAGAGCCTCCAGGCTGAATTCTCTTCGATGCGGCGCCGGATCAAGGAACGGCCCACGGCAGCCGCACCAGGGCGCCGGGAAGGATCCCCTGCTCGCCAGGCAGGTTCCAGACCACCGGCGACACGGGCAGCACCACCGGCGCAAGCGTGACCTCATAGCGGCCCAGCTCGAATGTCGCGCCCGCCTCCGGAAACCCCTGCGTCGGATCGTCGAGCCCCACCAGCGCCTCAGGATCCGCAAGAATGTCCGAGGACGGAAGCTCCGGCGCGCTCGCCTGCGGCAGGTCGGTCACCCGCTGTAGCGCCTCTTCGACCACACGCTTCCAGTTACGTCCCATCTGCGCGGACGGAAGCTCCGCTGCGAGCGCCTCCAACCGCGCCTTGAACTGTGCGTCGGACAGCACCGTCGCGGTCCGCTCTGCGGGCGACCGGGGCGGCGGCCCGACCTCCTGCGCCTGCGCCAGGCCAGGCGCAGCCAGCACCGCGAGCAGCGCCACGGTAGCTTCGTGCGCTCTCCTGCACACCCTCATTCACCACCTCCTTTGCGCGCCTTCGCGCGGCTGACGGACATCCAGCGAGAGGTCGACCACGCGGAGCGCCGGTTATTCCGGCCTTCCGCGCGGCGGCGGGGCGAGCCCGCCTCCGGGAACGGGCGGCGATCGACGTCGATCGCCGCGGGGTTCGGGAGCAACCAGTGTACGCCCATCGCAGGTGCCCGGAAAGGGCAACACGCCTGGTGCGCGCGGGTGCGAGGCGGCGCGTTGACACCCTGTCGACACGTGGGATAGACGAAAGGCGCCTGCCAGCGGCGCTGTTGCCGAGTTCGCTGCGATACCCTCTCGCCCGCCGGCCAGCACGGACGCCAATGACACCTTGCGCATGGACTCGTCGCGGTGCGGATCCTCGATGTGCGCGGCCGCGGCGCCGCGGGGGCAGCGCGGCGCCGGACGGCGCTGCGATCGCCCCAATCCTCCTGGCAGCGGTGGCGCTCTGGTGTCCGCAGGCCAGCGCGCAACCCGCCCAGCGGCAGCCAGCCCAGCCTCCGGCCGCCGACGCGCTCCCGGTTCCCCCGCCCGCCGCGCCGACCATCCCGGTCGCGCCGGCCATCCCGGTCGCGCCGCCGCCCGGCGCGGTTCCCCCCGGCGGTGCGCCGGCCACGCCACCTTCCGGAGCTGCGCCGCCCAGCGGCGCGCCGGCCACGCCACCTCCCGGCACCCCCGCGGCCACGCCGGACGCACCGCCCGCCACCGTTGCGCCGTCCGCTGTCGCCGCACCCGGAGCAGCCGCCGCCAGCACGTCGCCGGCAGGCGCCGCGCCGTCCAGCGCTGCGCCGCCCGCCGCGATCGCGGCCGCACCGTCTCCTGCCGGGTCGGCCGCTGCGCCGGCCGCTGGCGGACCGCCGTTCCAGCTCGCGATCGGCCGCCTCGTGCTCTCTCCCCTCGTGCTCGTGCAGGCGCAGGCCGTCCCCTACGTGGGCGAGGACGCCTTCCTCCAGGCGGGCGACGTCGCCGAGGGGCAGGGGTTCCGCCTGCGGCGCGCCCGCGTCGGCTTCGCGGGGAGGCTCGCCGGGTACGTGCCGTTCGCGGTCTCGGGCGAGCTCGCCGGGGGCGCGGACGCCTCGGCGCGGCTCTCCGAGGCGTGGATCGGCTACGCCCACTTCCCCTTCGCGAACCTCTACTTCGGCGCGCACGACGTGCCGTTCAGCCGCTCCGCGATGGCCGGCGCCGGCGAGGGCGCGCTCATCGAGCGGCCCCTCGCCGTGCGCGCCATGGCGCCCTCACGCCAGGTCGGCCTCCACGTCGAGGGGCACTTCCGGGGCAGGGCGTTCAGCTACTTCGCCGGCATGTTCAACGGCTTCCAGCGCTCGGATCAGTTCTTCGCCGGCTATGTCGAGAACGCCGCGAGCTTCGGCAACCGCTTCGACCACATCGCCTACGTCGCACGGCTCGCCACCGAGCCGCTCGGCCCCCTCCCTCGCTCGGTGCAGGACCTCGCCGCCTCGCGCCTCCGCGTCGGCGCAGGCGCGAGCTACTTCTTCAGCGACGGCGGGACGCGCGACATCCACGGCATCGGCGCCGACGTCCTGGTCCAGGCCGCGGGTGCGCACGCGCTGGCCGAGCTCCTCTGGAACCAGAGCGACCCCGAGAGCACCCCGACGCAGCCGCTCGGCCAGCTCGCCCCGGTCACGTCGATAGGGCTCGTCGGCGAGGTGGGTTATTTCGTGAGGCGCATCAAGCTCGGGGTGAGCGCGCGGTTCGAGTGGCTCGATCCCAACCTCGACCTCTCGGACGAGACGGACAGCTGGGCCCTCACCGCCGGCGCGAGTTACCACTTCATCGACAACACGCTCAAGGCGCAGGCCGACTTCACCCACCGGCAGGAGCGCCACGGCGTCGCGCTCGACAACGACGCCGTCGCGCTGCAGCTCCAGCTCAACCTCTAGCGGCCCGCCATGCGAAAACGCCGCTCCGCCCTCGCCCTGCCCGCGCCGCGCGGCGCCCTCGGCCTCCTCGCTCTCCTCGGCCTGGTCGGCCTGGTCGGTTGCGACGAGCCGAACCTCCTGCGCGCCAAGCCGATCGAGAACCGGTTCGAGCTGGTCGGCGGCCCGGTGGCGATGGCCGATGTCGGCGATTTCCTGTTGGAGAACGATGAGATCCGGGTCGCGATCCTCGGCCCGCGCCACTCGCCGGGGCCGGGCGTCTACGGCGGCTCGCTGGTCGACGCCGACCTGCGCCGCCCCGATCCGCGCTTCGCGAGCGCGTCGGGCCGCGACCGCTTCGCCGAGTCGTTCCCGGTCGCCAACCTGCTCGTGCCCGATCCGGGCGCCACCGAGGTCTTCGTGGTCGACGACGGCTCCGACGGGCAGGAGGCGATCGTCCGGGTCGAGGGCGACGGCGGCTTCCTCTTCCACGCGCTCGGCGTGCTGAAGACCCAGGAGGACCTGCTCGGCCTCCTGTTCGACGGCCTCAAGCCGGCGATGCGCTTCCGCACCGACTACGTCCTGCGCCCGGGCGAGCGGTTCGTCACGATCCGCACGACGCTCCTCCTGCCGGACGAGGTGCTCGGGTGCCCGAGCGTCGCCTCGTGCGCGCTCGAGTGCGCGGACGGCCTCGCGGCGGGCGACGACGGCTGCCCCGCGTGCGCCTGCGGGGAGCCGCTCTCGCTCGACAACTACGCGGGCCCCTCCGACATCTTCAGGGGCATCCTTGGCGACGAGCGGAACGGAGATCCCGAGCGGAAGGGCGGGATCGTCGCCGGCGATTTCGTCTTCTTCGGCAACCAGAACGACATCTTCGGCCCCGGCATGGGCTTCGACGAGGAGAAGGCGGTGTTCGACGCCCTCTTCTCCGGCCGGGACACGTTCCAGCAGCCGCTCAGCTTCGATTTCGTCGCCGCGGCCGGCGGCGACGTCAGCTACGGCTATTTCACGAAGGCGCCGGAGGGCGGCCCGCCCTCCACGGTCAACGTCCCCGTCTTCACGAGCGCGGCGACGGCCTTCCTGAGCGCCGGCCGGAGCTGCCTCGCCGCGGACTCCGACGACGACGCGTGCGACCGGAAGCGGTCGTTCACCTACGAGCGCTACTTCGCCGTGGGCGAGGGCGACATCGCGAGCGTCGCCGAGGTGGTGTACGGCGCCCGGGGCACGCCGACGGGCGCGCTCGAGGGCGCCGTGCGGTGGCGGTCGACGGGCGCGCCCGTGCCGAACGCGCGGGTCCACGTCTTCCGCGACCCCGACCCGGGCGCCGCCTTCGCGAGCGTCGACGCGCTCGTCGAGGCGAACCTCGCGCGCTCGGGGGACGTGGGGCTGCTCAGCTCCGTCGACGCCGACCTCGGGCTCGATCCGGTGGAGGACGGCGACTTCCACGCGCGGCTCGCGCCCGGCGGCTACCTGCTCGTCGCCGAGAACCCCGAGGGCACCGCCGTGTCGGCGCCGATCCGCGTGGCGCTCGGCGCCGGGGACACGATCTCGGTGGCGGCGGAGCTGCCGAGCCCCGCGCGGATCGCGTACCGGGTGGTCGACGAGGGAGGCCGGCTCGCGCCCGCCAAGCTGACGTTCGTCGCGCTCGACGCCGCGGGCCAGCCGCTCGAGGGCGACGGCACGAGGCGGGTCTACCTCGGCCACGGCCGCCTCGGCAGCGGCGTCCGGCAGATCGAGCGATCGGCGACGGGCGAAGGCGCGGTCGAGATCGAGCCCGGGCGCTACCGCGTCCTCGCCACGCGCGGGCCCGAGTTCGGCCGGTTCGAGATCCCCGACCTCGAGGTGCGCGCCGGGGAGGTCCGGCGGATCGAGGCGGTCGTGCCGCGCGAGGTCGACTCGACGGGCTGGATGTCGATCGACATGCACCTGCACCAGCGCCCGAGCTTCGACAGCGGCCTGCCGCTCGAGGAGCGGGTGACCTCGGCGGTCGTCGAGGGGCTCGACGTCGCGGTGACCACCGACCACGACGTGCACACGGATCTCGCGCCCGCGGTGAGGCAGCTGGGGCTCGAGCCGCACCTGAAGACGGCGGTCGGCGCCGAGGTCTCGACGCTCGAGCTCGGGCACTTCATCGGCTTCCCGCTCCGCTACGACGAGCTCGACGCGCCGGATCACGGCGTCTTCGACTGGGTCTGCCGCGCGGGCGGGGACGTGATCGACGGGGTGCGCGGCACGGCGGCGGAGGGCGACGACGCGCTCGTGATCGTCGCTCACCCGCGCGACGGGTTCATCGGGTACATCGACCAGCTCGGCGTCGACCCCTTCACGCTGCGCCGGTCGATCCCGACGCTCGAGGCGAGCAACCCGCTGTTCCAGGCGGGCAGCTGCGATTTCGACGCGATGGAGGTCTTCAACGGGAAGCGGCTCGATCTGCTCCGGACCCCCACCGTGCAGGAGGTCGTCGATTTCAACCGGTGCCTGTCCCGGATCGACGCCGCGACGGACGAGGCGTCGCTCCGCGCGGCGTGCGCCGAGCTTCCTGGCGGCCTCCCGGCGTGCAAGCCCGGCGAGCGGTATGCGGCGTGCCAGCAGCGCGCCCGCTCGGCGCTCGCCTGGAGCGTGACCAAGCGGATCCTGACGAGGACGTCCGAGGAGCAGGACGCCGTCTGGGACTTCGACACGACCGCGGCCGACGGGGAGGCGCTCTGCCTGGGAGGCGAGGGCGGCGTGGTCCCGCCGGAGGACGCGGATCGGCCGTGCACCTTCCACGCGGGCCAGGTCGACGACCTGTTCCGCTACCTCGACCACGGCTTCTCGCCGACGCAGGTGGGGAGCAGCGACAGCCACGGCGCCTCGCTGGAGCCGGGCTTCCCGCGCACCTATTTCCGCTCGCCGACCGACCAGCCGGCGGCGCTCGATCTCGAGGAGGCGACCGGGGCGCTCCGCGCGGGCAGCGCGTTCGCCACGTATGGGCCATTCGTTCGCGCGAGCGTGGGCGGCGCGACGTTCGGCGGCGTGGCGCGCGTCGAGGGCGACACGGTGCCGCTCGACCTGCGGATCGAGACGGCGAGCTGGTTCGGCGTGGATCGCGTCGAGGTCTACGTGAGCGGCCGCCTGGTCCGGGTGCTCGAGCCGCCTTCGGGGCCGTCGGCGATCGTGGACGTCGACGAGCGGCTCGTGTTGCCGGCGCCGCCGTCGGACGGCTGGGTCGTGGTGGTGGCGATGGGCCTGCGCGACGAGAACCTCCTCACGCCGGTCGCGCTGCCGGTGTCGTTCGGCGAGCTCCAGCTGCCTCGGGTCGCGAGCCTCGCGTTCACGCAGGTCGAGGCGCTCTCCCGGTTCTTCACGGCGTCGCCGCCGGTCCCCGACTGGTACCCGGTGGCGCCCTACGCGGTCACGAACCCCATCTTCCTGGATCGCGACGGCAACGGCGTCTACGACGCCCCGCGCGGCCCGCCCCCGTTCTGCGCGAGGCCGTGCGACCCGGCCGTGCTCGATCCGTCGCAGTGCCCGGAAGGGCAGCAGTGCCTGGTGAACGAGCGCGTCTGCGGGATCTTCGTGCTCGGCCGCTGCGAGGACAAGCAGGCGTCGCCCTAGCGCCCGAAAGGTGGGCGCGCGCGCGCGGCCCGCGCAGACCTCACCAACGGGCAGGAGCGACGGCCGAGCGCGCCGCGCGCTCAGCGGGGCCGTGCGGCAGGGGACGGCGTGATCGCGTGGGCGATGGCGCTCTGGAGCGTCGAGCGGGTGATGATGCCGCGGAGGTCGATCCCGCCCTGCGTGAGCGCACGGGCGACCTCCGGCTGCATCCCGGTCAAGATCGCCTGCGCGCCGAGCAGCCGCAGCGCCGAGGCGGTGCGGATCAGCGAGTCGGCGACCCCGGCGTCGACGCGCTTCAGTCCGGTGATGTCGATGATCACGATGGACGGGTTGTGGCGCTCCACCCCGGCGAGGGTCGCCTCCAGCACCTGCGCGGCGCGCGCCGCGTCCATCGTCCCGATGAGCGGCATGACCAGCACGCGATCGGTGATCGGGATGATGGGCGTCGCCATCTCCGAGAGGCGCAGCCGCTGCACCCCGATGATCTCCTCCTGGAGCGCTGCCCGGGCCTGCTCGGCGCGCTCGCGCTCGCGGAGCTCCTCGAGCAGCAGCTCGTTGGCCCGGTTCAGCTCATCTGCCTTCTGCGACAGGCGCTCGTTGACCGAGAACAGCTCCTCGGTGCGCCGCTGCACCTCGCTCTCGAGCCGATCGTTCATGGCGCGGTGCCTCTCGGAGACCTCCTGCAGCCGGCCGTAGAGCAGCGCGTTCTCGAGCGCCGCCGCGACCTGCGCGCCCAGGAGGCGGAGCAGCTCGGTCTGCTCCGGGGTGAAGGCGCCGCTCGCGAGCGTGTTCTCCACGTACAGCACGCCCGTGAGCCGGTTCTGGTGGACGAGCGGGAGGCCCATCACCGACTTTGGCCGGTGCGCGGCGAGGTAGGGATCCGCCGCGAAGCGAGGGCTCGCCGCGGCGTCGTCCAGGATGAGCAGCTCCCGCGTCCGCGCCACGTAGTGGACCACGCTGACCGGCAGGGCCGAGGACTCCTCCAGTGGACGCCGGAGCTCCACCTCGATCGACGCAGGATCGATGGTGACGGACGCCTCGATGAACAACCGCTCTTCGCGCGCGAGCACCAGGAAGCCGCGCTGGCCGCCGGCGCTCGCGAGGACGGCGCGCATCACGCGGTCGAGCGCCTTCCCGAGCACGAGCTCGCTGGAGATCGCGTGCGTCGTCTGAAGCACCGCCGCGACGTCGGCGAGCTTGTGGAGGAGCGAGTGGCTCACCGACATGGAGCTCGTCCTCGCGGCGGCCTTCTCGTGCTCCGCCGCGGGCCCCCGGGCGATGGGGAGCGGGTCGAGCCCGTGCTGCCGGATCAGCTCCGTGGCCTTCCGCTCTGCCCCCCACTGCCGGTAGGCGTGCATCGCCGCGTCCAGGTAGAGCGTCGCGATGCGCCGCCGGCCCTTGCGAGCGTAGTACAGGCCGGCCAGCTCCGACGCGAGCGCCTCGTACTGCACGAACTCGCTCTGGCGGGCGGCGTCGATGGCGTCGTCGTAGAGCCCCATCGCCTCGACGTCGCGGCCGGAGGCGCGCGCCGCCTCGGCCAGGACGAGGACGTGCTTCACGCGGAAGTTGTCGGGGCAATGGCGGGCCCAGAGCTCGAGCTTCTCGAGCGACGCGGAGAGCGCCCCGGCGTGCCGCTCGCGCTCGCGCTCGTCATGCTCGCCGAGCGCGACCAGCGTGAGCGCGAGATAGAAGTGGTAGGTCGCCTCGATCGGCATCGCCATGACGGCCCCGAGCACCGGGCGCGCCGCCTCCGCGGCGGCGAGCGCCTCCTCGGGGCGGCCGTGGGAATAGAGGAGGATGAGCCGGATGATGTGGTAAAAGGCGATCCCGCACCCGAAGCTCGCCCGGGTGAGCGCGGCCAGGCACGCTTCTTCCGAGAATTCTGCAAAGCCCTCCTCGCTCAGCGAGGCGTCGGCCGCCGTGAGCCCCTTCAGGCTGCGCAGGAACTGCTGCTCCAGCCGGATCGTCTCGAGGACGGCGTGATTGCCTGTCTTGCGCGCGAACGACGCGAAGCGCTCGGCGACGCGGTCGACCTCCGCCAGCGGATCGCCCTTCTCGTAGACCTGCCAGACGGTCTCGAAGGCCAGGTAGCTCGCGTACACCAGGTCGCCGGCCTCGATGCACGCGAGGAACGCCCGCTCCAGGATGGGGAGATCGTTCCGGATGTGCTGGACCCAGAAGTTGATGTGATCGCCGTGGAGGTGCAGCAGCGTCCCCCGCAGCGAGACGTCCCCGAGCTTCTCGTTCAGCCGGATCGACATCTCCGAGAAGCGGAATCCCGACGGGATATCGCCAAACGCCGCGACCAGCATGAGCCCGTAAACGCTGTAGGCGAAGCACGACGCCTCGGTGTTGCCGTGCCGCAGCGACAGGTTCAGCATCTTCAGCGCGATGAGCGGGAACACGCCCGGCCGCCCGATGTACGCGCAGGGAGCGCAGTCGGCGAGCAGGTTGATGACCGCGCGGATCTGCTCGTCGGCGAGCAGCGGCGCGTGCAGGATGTCCTCGATGCTCCTGCCCGCCATGCTCTCCGGGATCTGCGCGACCTCGGCGGAGACGGCGGCGCCGATCTCCTCGCTCGCCCCGGGGATCTCGACGCCGAACAGGCGCAGCGCCTCCTGTCCGACGGTGACGCCCTCGTCGTAGCGGCCGGCGACCTGGTAGAGCTTCATCCGCAGGCTCTGGACCCGCGCCCGATCGAGGTTCGACGCCGCCACCTCGAGCAGCCGCTGGAACAGCGCCTCGGCCTCGGTGAAGCGGCCGCACAGGTACTCGCACTCGGCCGCCTCCAGCGTGAGCGCCCAGCGCAGCGCCTGATCCCGCGAGGCGCCGTCGTCTCCGAGCGCGCTCCGCCCGGCGCTGAAGTACTCCGCCGCGGCCCCGTACGCGGTCGAGCTCTTGGCCTTCCTCCCGGCGCGCAGGTTCAGGCGCGCGAGCAGATCGCGCTCGCCGGGATCGGCGATGAGGGCGGCACCATAGTTAAGATGGTTTACCGTGTCGAACAGCTGCTCTTCCTGCGGCTCGCCGCGCTGGCTGGCCAGCATCAGGCGGCCTACGCGCAGGTGGGCGGCACATCTGTGCTCGTCCGCGATGAGGGCATAGGCCGCCTGCTGGACGCGATCGTGCAAGAACTGGTAGGAGACGGCGAACGACGCGTCGGTCGCGGGCTCGCCGTGGGACGGGTCTTCCGGGTGCACGAGCCGGTAGTCGGCGTCGATGGGGAGCAGGACCCCTTCCTGCATGGCCGCCCAGAGATCCTGCGCCGCCTGCGCGGCCGGCAGCTCGGAGATCGTCGCGAGCGTGCGCAGGTCGAACCGGTGCCCGATGCACGCGGCGAGCGTCAGGGCGCGCTGGGTGGGCGGCGCGAGCCTCTGCAGCTTGGCGATCATGAAGTCGACGACGTTGTCCGTCACGGCCCGCGACTCGATGGCTGCGAGATCCCATGTCCATCTGCCGGTCTCCGGGTCGCACCGGAGGAGCCCGTCGTCGCTCAGCATTCGCAGGAACTGCCCGATGAAGAACGGGTTGCCCAGCGTCTTGTCGTGGATGAGCTCGGAGAGCTGGGCGACGTCCTGCGCCGCGCGGCCGAGGGCGTCCGAGGCGAGCGCCGTCACGTCGTCCTGCGAGAGCGGGGCGAGGGGGATGTCGGTCACGGCCGCGCTCGCGGCGCGGACGGCGTCGAGGGTGATGACGAGCGGGTGCGCCGGGCTCACCTCGTTGTCGCGGTACGCCCCGACGACCAGGAGATGGCGTGTATCGGCGTCGGTGAGCAGGAGCCGCAGCAGCCTGAGCGACGCCGGGTCCGCCCACTGGAGGTCGTCGAGGAACAGGACCAGCGGGTGCGCCGGAGCGGCGAATACGCCAAGGAAGCTCCGGAACACCATGTCGAAGCGGTTCTGCGACTCGGAGGGGCCGAGCGCCGCGACCGCGGGCGCCTCGCCGACGATGAGCGCGAGCTCGGGGATGAGGTCGACGAGGAGCCCGGCGTTCGGGCCGAGCGCCGCGCCGAGCTCCGCTCGCCAGTGGGCCAGCGCGTCTGTCCGCTCGGAGAGGAGCTGCTGCACGAGCCCCCTGAACGCCTGGACGACCGAGGCGCAGGGCACGCCGCGGTTCAGCTGATCGAACTTGCCGTGCGCGAAGTGGCCGCCGACCCTGGCGATGGCCTTGTAGGTCTCGTGGACCAACGCGCTCTTGCCGACGCCGGAGTAGCCGGAGACGAGCACGAGCTCCGCGGCGCCCGCGCGGGCCCGCTCGAAGGCGGCCAGGAGCCAGTCCCGCTCCTCGTCTCGGCCGTAGATCTTCTGCGGGACGCGCAGCTCGTGGCTGCGATCGCGCTGACCGACGGGGAAGGGGTGGACCCGGCCTGTCTGCTCGAGGGACCGCAGGCACTCCGCGAGGTCTGCCTTGACGCCGTACGCGCTCTGGTAGCGGTCCTCCGGCGCCTTGGCGAGGAGCTTCATGACGATCTCGGAGACCGGCCGGGGGACGTCCCCGCTGCGCTCGTGCGGCGGGGCGGGCTGCCGCGCGATGTGGCTGTAGAGGACGTCCACCGGATCGCCGTCCGGGAACGGCAGGGCTCCGGTCAGCATTTCATACAGCGTGACACCGAACGAGTAGAGGTCGGCGCGGTAATCGATGCCCCTGTTCATGCGCCCTGTCTGCTCGGGCGACATGTACGCGAGCGTGCCTTGCAGGGTGGACGCCGAGGTCGACTGTTGAAACTCCTGCTTGAGCCGCGACGAGGCGCCGAAGTCGATGAGCGTGGCGCGGCGCAGGTCCGAGCTGACGATGATGTTGCTGGGATTGATGTCCTTGTGCGTGACGTGACAGCGGTGCACCGCGCCGATGGCGTCGGCGATGGCCGCCGAGAGCGCCAGCGCCGCGCGGAGATCCAGCCGGCGATCGTCGAGGATCGCCCTCAGGGTCGTGCCCTCGACCGCCTCCGTGACGAGGGCGAGGCCGCCGCGCGTCCTCTCGAGCGAGCACACCCTCACCACGGACTCGAGATCCAGATCGCGCAGGAGGCTGAACTCGTGCCGCAGCAGGGCGAGATCGCGGACGCTCGGGTGCTCCCCCTTCAGCGTCTTGATGACGACCGGCCGCTGATCCGCGGCGCGGCGGCCGCGGTAAACGTGCGTCTTGCCGCCCTCATGGATCAGCTGCTCGACGACGTGTCCTGGCAGATCGAACGGTGCTGTGGTGGTCATGACGTGCTTGCGCTCCACCTCGTGATGGCTTCGTCCACACGTACCGTGCGGCCGATTACGTCCGGGAAGGACCAGTATAGGGCGGTCTTCTGCGGATTCACCCAGGGAGTGCAAAGAAGGGGGCTCGACGTGTGCTGTGTCACGCTGCAACGCCGCGTTCCTTGTCGTTGTGTGTGATGCGGAGTACTCGACGCGAAGCGCCCAGGTTCGTTCCTGGGCGCGGGTGAGGCATTTCCGTGCCGCCCGGCCCTCGTGGCGGAGCGCCTCGCAGGCGTTAACCAAGCTTCGCGCCCTGAGGGTGACCGAACGAGCTTGGTTAACGCCTATGCCCCGAGGGCCTACCGTGAGCGTGCGATCAAGGACCCCTCTGGCGACGCGCAGCTCGGGTGGTCGAGGAGGCCGCGCGGCTGCGACGCGAGATCGAGGGTCGGATCGACGAGGTCGCGGAGGGGACCTCCGTTCAGCGACGCGACGACCCTGGCCGTGACGATGGGCCGCACCCCGGAGTCCTTTTGCAAGCGATCGGCCACGTGGTGCGCGAAGTCGACGAGCATGTCGGGCCGCGCGCACATCTCCCCGAGCTGGCGGCTCGTGAGCCACGCCTCGACGTCGAGCGGCTCGCGCACGCCGGTCCTCGGATCCAGCACGTGAATCCCGAGCTCGCTCACATTCTTGTCGCGCAGCTTCATGCGCCACGAGAAGCGGTGTCCGGCCTCGTTCCAGGCGACGTCGCCCGGATAGACCCAGTGCCGGAGCGGCACCACGAGGTGGAACAGGAGATACCCGTGGAGCAGCGCGAGCGGCAGCGCGCTCCGGCGCGGCGCGGCGGGCGAGGGGGCGCGGGCGACGTCGCCGGGGGAGTCCGCGCCCTTGAACAGGAAGGGCAGCCGCCGCCTCGGCCACGAGGGATCGCCGAACAGCGCGAGCGAGGCGATCATCGCGTAGGGGAAGATACCGATCTTGAACAGGAGGGCGTTGGACAGGTTGAACGCCACGGCGAGCGCCGCGCCGAAGGGGAAGGTGCGCCGGGAGAAGAGCAGGAAGCCCATCGAGAGGTCGATGAAGAGCCCCGCATACGAGAGCGCGAGCCCCGCTGCCTGTGAGGCAAGGAGCGGCCCGACGAGGGGCGCGTCGCCGTGCGCGGCGAGCCACATGGTGAGCGGCTGCCCCCGGAGCCAGTCGCCGTTCAGCTTCGCGACGCCGCCGTAGAAGTAGACGACGGCGATCTGGGCCTTCAGGGCGAAGAGATAGAAGCGCGGCACGGTCTCCGCCGGCGCGCCGGGCGCCGCCCCGGCGGGCGAGGCGCGCCGCGCGCGGAAACGATCCAGCGAGAGCGCGCGGTGCGCCGGGGCGGCGGCGAGCAGCAGGCCGAGGAGGCAAAGGAGATAGAGGTGGTTGAGGTATTGTGCCTTGTCGAGGAGGAAGACATAGGTGAGCGCGGCGCAGAGGAGCGCGGCGCTCACCCGGTAGAAGAGCCCGACGGCGCAGAGCAGCGCGAGGACGAAGAGGGCGCCGAAGTGCCAGTACATCCCAGTCCCGCCCCACGGGCGGACGAAGGGGACGAAGCTGAAGAAGAAGCCTGGCTCGATGTAATAGCGGTAGATCCGATCGTGGAGGGCGTACCGGACGACCTCCCACGCGATCAGGGCGCCATAGCCGGCGCGGAAGACGGCGAGCGAGGCGGCGTCGACCTCGGCGGTGAGGTAGGCCGCCCAGCGCCGCGCGAGGTCACTTCCAGTGCCCGTGCGCGTGCCCGTGCTTGTGCTTGTGCTTGTGCTTGCCGTGAACGTGGATGTGGACCGGTCGGCCGTCGTCATCGTCGTCGTCGTCATCGTGGACCACCACCACGCCAGGAGCCCTGTTGACCTTCACATCCACGTTCCACGCCGTCGCCACCACGACGTTGAGGGCAGGCGCGCTCGGGCCGACGATGACGTGCACGCCGGGGCGGTAGCCGACGAGCACCACGTCGGCGTGCGTCGGGTGCGCCACGACGACGGTGAGCTTCACCGGGTTGACCTTCGCCCCGACCTTGCCGACGCAGTAAAGGCCGCCCGGGCCGGGGGTGAGCACGACGAGCTCGGAGCCCTGTCCCACGAAGCCGAGCTTGATCTTGCGGTCGCCGACGGGGACCGGCTTCAGGTCCGCGTCGAGGACGTAGACCCTGACCTGACCGGAGGCCTTGTCCGCGACGACCTCGATCGTGTCGTCGCCGACCACCTGGATCACCCCGCCGTTCGGGCCCGTCTTGCCGGGGGGGATGGGCCTCTTCTCGGCCTTTCTCGCGCCCTCGACGATGACCTTCGTGCCGCCTGAGGGCACGTGGAGCGTGCCATTCCACGGCTTCCCGGAGACGCTGATGTTGTACTTCACCTCGGTGAGATCGGCCTCGAGCTTGGGCCCGGTCGCGACGAGGAGCCCTGTCTTCGCGTCGAGCGCGAGTGGGGCCTGCGCGTCGCCGTTCGGCCCTTTCCAGGTGAGTGTGCCGCTCACGTCCTTGTCGATGGGCTTGCCGTCAGGCGCCTTCACGATCGCCTTCACGGCGCCGTCGGGCGCGAAATCCCACCCGACCGAGCCGCCGTCGTGCTCCTCGGTCAACGGATCTTCGATCGCCACGGGGACCGCCTGGACCGACTCCTCGGTCACGCTGGCCTCGGCGGTGGTCTTGCACCCTGTCGCGAAGGGGCTACCGGCGATCAAGGTGGTCAGGGCCACCACGGAAAGGATGCTCTTGGCTTGCATCAAAGCCTCCAAGCGCAGGAGGGTATCGCAACCGCCGCGCCGCGTCTGCACGAACCGCCTCGTTCCACGTCGATGAGGGGCACGGGCGACGACATTGGATGCGCGGTGACCACTTCGCCCGTGATCGTCGCTCGCGCGTGCCTCCGGCGTGAGCTCGTAGGGTTCGAAGAAGCCTTGTGCGGAGTGCCTCGTGGGATGACGAGCGATGTGGATGCTCTGGGCATATCGCCGAGCGCGATGGCGAACGCGGCGGGTGCCTGTGGCAGCTCGGCAGGCGCAATCGCGGCGTGCCAGATGCTTCGGGGCGGCTCACCAGGCGCGCGCGTGCGTGGTGTTGCGGATGTGGCGGTTCGCCAGCCGCCCTCACGCCAGGCGCGAGCGTGCGTGGTGTTGCGGACGCCTGTGGCGGTTCGCCAGCCGCCGTCACGCGCCTCTGGAGGCTCCTCGGCGTTTTCGCGCCTGGGCTTCCCCCCAGCGCCTCTTCGGGCTAGCGTCCCGGACGAGCCCGTCCTGCCATGTCCCAGCGCGTCTATGTCGGCCTCGTCGGCTACGGCCTCGCCGGCGCCGTTTTCCACGCCCCGCTGATCCGGTCTGTCCCACGGCTGCGCCTCGCCGCCATTGCGACCCGCCGGGAGGGCCAGGTCATGGCCGACCACTCGGGCGTCGCCGTGCATCCGACGCCCGAGGTGCTGATCGCCGAGCCAGGGATCGACCTCGTGGTCATCGCCTCGCCCAACGAGACCCACTTCCCGCTCGCGCGCGCTGCGCTCGAGGCGGGCAAGCACGTGGTCGTCGACAAGCCGTTCACGATCACGAGCGCCGAGGCCGACGAGCTCATCGCGCTGGCCGCGCGCCGGGGCCGGCTCCTCTCGGTCTTCCAGAACCGCCGCTGGGACGCGGACTTCCGCACCGTGCGCAGCTGCATCGAGCAGGGCCTGCTCGGCGAGGTGGCCTCGTACGAGGCGCATTTCGATCGCTTCCGCCCCGCCATCAAGCAGGGCTGGCGAGAGCAGGAGGCGCCTGGCTCGGGGATCCTGTACGACCTCGGCGCGCACCTGATCGATCAGGCGCTCGTGCTCTTCGGCTTGCCGCGCGCGGTGACCGCCGACGTCCTCGCGCAGCGATCCGGGGCGCGCACGGTGGACTATTTCCACCTGACGCTCGACTACGGCAAGCGCCGGGTGATCGTGCGCTCCTCGACGCTGGTGCCCGAGCCGGGGCCGCGCTTCGCGGTCCATGGCGACGGCGGGAGCTTCCTCAAGCACGGGATCGACGGCCAGGAGGACGCCCTCAAGGCAGGCACGCGCCCGGGTGTACCGGAGTGGGGGCGGGAGGACCCGCGCTGGTTCGGCACGCTCGTCACGGTAAGCGGCGAGCGCCGCGTAATCGAGAGCCTGCCCGGCGCCTACGAGGCCTATTACGAGGGCATCGCGACGGCGATCCTCGACGGCGCCCCGCCGCCGGTGCGCGCCGAGGAGGCGCGCGACGTGATCCGCGTCATCGAGGCCGCGATGAAGAGCGCCGCCGAGCGGCGGACGATATCGCTGGGGGCGTGATCGACGCTGCGCAGGAAAACCGCTGCTTGCGTTGAGAAGCGGTTGAAGAGCGCATGCTCACGCGACCTCCGTCGCCTCCTACCGAGGGTGCTTATCGATCGGTGGGAATGCGCCGATATCCGAGGTGCGTCACCAACGACAGCGGTAGTCCCGGGGGATGGGCCGATGTCTGAGGTGGGTTAAAAAGGGACAGCGGTAGGCCCGCGGCGAGGGTGCTCGTTGGGCGGGGTGGGGGATGGGCCGATGTCTGAGCCCGAGGCATCTCTCCTCCGGCGAAGCTGGAGGAGAGATGCCTCGGGCGAGTTCGGCGGGGCCCCCGCCCCGCCCAACGAGCACCCTCGCCGCGGGCCGGGCAATTCGGAAGATCGCGCACAGCAAGGCCGCTGCACGCTCGGCGCCCTCTCGGGCCAGGAGATCAGCGCGCCGCCGCCATCGCGGCCTGCATCGCGATGCCCATCTCGGCCGGCGTGGCGGCCACCTTGGCCCCCGCCGCCTCGAGCGCCGCGATCTTCTCGGCCGCCGTGCCCTCGCCGCCCGCGATGATCGCGCCGGCGTGGCCCATGCGCTTGCCCGGAGGCGCCGCGCGGCCGGCGATGAACGCGGCCACCGGCTTCTTCATGTTCTTCTTGATCCACGCCGCCGCGCGCTGCTCGGCCGTCCCACCGATCTCGCCGATCAGCACCACGCCGTGGGTGTCGGGATCCTGGTTGAAGAGCTCGAGCACGTCGATGAAGTCCATGCCGCCGACCGGATCGCCGCCGATACCCACGCAGCTCGACTGGCCGATGCCGAGGGCGCTCAGCTGGCCGACCGCCTCGTAGGTCAGCGTGCCCGAGCGGGAGAGGACGCCGATGTGGCCCTTCTTGTGGATGTGGCCCGGCATGATCCCGATCTTGCACTCTCCCGGGGTGATCACGCCGGGACAGTTCGGCCCGATGAGCCGCGTCGGCTTCCCCTCGAGGAAGCGACGGACGCGGATCATGTCGAGCACCGGCACGCCGTCGGTGATGCAGATGACGAGCTTGCAGCCCGCATCGACGGCCTCGGTGATCGCGTCGGCCGCGCCGACCGGCGGCACGAAGATGCACGAGACATCGGCGCCCTCGTTGCGCACGGCCTGCTCGACCGTGTCGAAGATCGGCACCTTGTCTTCGAATCGCTGGCCGCCGCGGCCCGGCGTCACGCCGGCGACGACCTTCGTCCCGTACTCGATGCAGGCGCGGGCGTGCTGCGACCCGTAGGCGCCCGTGATGCCCTGGAAGACGACCCGCGTGTCCTTGTTGACGAGGATGCTCATCGCTTGATTACTCTACCTTCAACGTGGACAGGAGCTCGGCCATCGCCGCTGGCTCGCTGCTCAACTGGGTTCGAGGCTCGGTGCTCGCGGGCGCCCTAGGCGCCGGCCTTGCCGCCGCGCGTGGCGGCCACGATCTTCTGCGCGCCGTCGGCCATGGAGCTCGCCGACTGGATGGTCAGGCCGCTCTCGTCGAGCAGCTTGCGGCCGGCCTCGACGTTCGTCCCCTCGAGGCGCACCACGAGAGGCACCTTGAGCCCGAGCTCCTTCGCCGCGGCGATGACCCCGGCCGCGACGACGTCGCAGCGCATGATGCCGCCGAAGATGTTCACGAAGATGCCGCGGACCCGCTCGCTCCGGAGGATGATCTGGAACGCGGTCTTCACCTGCTCCTGCGAGGCGCCGCCGCCGACGTCCAGGAAGTTCGCCGGCTTTCCGCCGTAATGCAGGATGATATCCATCGTCGCCATCGCGAGCCCGGCGCCGTTCACGAGGCAGCCGATGTCGCCGTCGAGCGACACGTAGGACAGCCCGGCCCGCTTCGCCTGCAGCTCGACCGGATCCTCCTCGTCGACGTCGCGCATCCCGTTCCAGTCGGCGTGCCGGAACTCGGCGTTGTCGTCGAAGCTCACCTTCGCGTCGAGCGCGAAGACGTCGCCGGCGCCGGTCACGACGAGCGGGTTGATCTCGAGCAGCGAGCAGTCCTCCGCGGTGAAGCACGCATAGAGCGAGGCCACGAGCTTCAGGAACTGGCGCTGCGTCTCCTTCGCGGTGAGCCCGAGCGCGATCGCGAGCTGCCGCGCCTGGTACGGGGCGAGGCCGAGCACCGGATCGATGAAGAGCTTGTAGATCTTCTCCGGCGTGCTGTGGGCCACCTCCTCGATGTCCATGCCGCCCTCGGTCGAGGCGATCACCGCGACGCGGCGGCGCTCGCGATCGACGAGCATCGCGAAGTAGAGCTCGCGCGCGATGTCGAGGCCCTGCTCGATGTAGAGCCGCCGGACCTTCTGCCCCTCGGGGCCCGTCTGCTTGGTGACGAGCTGCATGCCGAGGATCTTCTCGGCGAGGGCGGTCGCCTCCGCGCTGCCACCCTTCGCGACCTTGACGCCGCCGCCCTTGCCGCGGCCGCCCGCGTGGATCTGCGCCTTCACGACGACGACCGGGTTGCCTGTCTGGGCGATCAGCCGATCGGCGATCGGCGCCACCTCACTTGCCTGGAAAGCGGGCTCCCCTTTCGGTACCGGCACTCCGTAGCGAGCGAAGAGCTGCTTGCCTTGATACTCGTGGATTTTCATGAGAGGGGCCGCCACCCTATCACAAGGCCGCGCCCGCGCGAGACTCGAAAAACAGGGTCGACGGACGTCAGTGTGCCCGGTGCCTTGCCTTGCCTGCCCGCGCGCGTGAGTCACGTGTTACGTTTTGTTACGCTCCGGCACGTTACGTTTCGAGTGTTTCGCGCCGGCTCACCCATCCATGGAAAAGTGCGGCGGCGCAGCGCTCGACGTCGTCTGCCTTGGTGGTGCATGACGTCGGCGCCCGCGGCGCTGCGCCCTGGCGCGTCCGGCGCGGGGCCACAGCGCCGCTTCCGTCGCCTCACTTGGCGGCGTAGGGCGGCGGCTCAGGCCGGCGGAGCGCCACGAGGGCGAACAGGCCGGGCAGGATGTCGTCCTCGACCCTGGAGACCTTGCCTTCGAGGCTGATCTTGAGCTCATCGAACGGCGTGTAGGTGAGCCCGGCGCTCGCGGAGACGCTCGGCTGAGGCGCGAACAGAAAGGCAGAGAGGGCGCCGTCCGGTTCGTAGAGAGCCTGGACTCTAAAGACCGGATGGATTGCCACCTTCGGGAGGACATTGGCGATGATCTCGCCTCCCACCCAGGGATTCAGCGCGATCGCTCCCGCCTCGTCCGCCGCGCCGACCAGCCCGACGCTGCCGTCGATCGACACGGACAGCGCCTCGGCCGGGTAGAGCTCCAGGGCGACGACCGCCGAGTAGAAATCGATCGACGGATACAGCGCGACGCCCGACCAGGTCGACCAGAGCGGCTGCATCGTGGTGAGACCGGCGCCGAACGTCGGCGCGTCGACGTCGAGATCGAAGCCGCCGAAGAGGTTGATCTCGTATCCCTCGCCGAGGACGAGCCCGGGCTCGACGCCGAGCATCCGGCCCGGGACGGTGCTGATCATGGTCGAGGTCGTCGGGAAATAGTTGATCCAGCCGTCCCAGTCCTCGATGCCAATCGGGTGCGTGATGATGCCCAGCCGGAGGTGGTGATCCTCGCGGCCAATCTGGAGCATCGCCCACTCGGGCGGGCCGATCTTGATCCCCGGCGTCAGCAAGGACCACGTGGGGTAGACGAACGCCGGCAGCCCGAACGCCGGCAGCCCGAGCGGCGCCGTGGTCGCCTGCACGTCGAGATCGAGCCGGAAGTACAGCGAGCCGCTCGCGAGCCGGAGCCCGACCTCGGCCTGCGCGAGCGCGTCGAAGCGAAGGGCCGCGGGCTGCTCGCGGTGCACGCCCGCGACGACGCTGGTCCCCCCTCCCACCCAGGTGTCGATGTCGGCCGGGAGCGCGGCGAGGTGCGGTAGCAGCTGGGCCTCCTCTCTCTCTGGGTCTCCGGACGGCGGCTGTCCTCGATCAGCGAGCGGCGACGAGCGCCCCCGCGGGGATCACCGCCCCTCGCCGGCCGTCGCGGCCCGCAGGCGCTCGACCAGCGGGCGGATGACGTCGCTCCGCAGCTTGTAGGACGCGCGGTTCGCGATGAGCTGGGTGCTCACCTCGGTGACCGTCTCGAGCACCTCGAGGCGGTTCTCGCGCAGCGTCGAGCCCGTCTCGACGATATCGACGATCAGGTGGGAGAGCCCGACGAGCGGCGCGAGCTCCACCGAGCCGTGGACGGGGATGATCTCCGCCACCACGCCCTTTCTCGCGAAGTGATCCCCGGCGATCCGCGGGTACTTCGTGGCGACGCGCGGCAGATCGGGCACCTCCGTGTCCTCCGGCCCGGCCACGACGAGGCGGCAGCGGCCGATGCCGAGATCGAGCGGCGTGTAGAGATCGTGGCGGCGCTCGAGGAGCGTGTCACGGCCGGAGACCCCGAGATCGGCGGCGCCGTACTCGACGTAGGTCGGGACGTCGTCCGGCTTCAGGAACACGTACCGGAACGCGCCGTCCGCCGTCGGCCGGACCAGGCGGCGATCGTTCTCTTCGAGGGGCGTGCTGTCGAGGCCCGCGCGCCGCACGAGCGGGATGAGGTCCTTCAGGATCCGCCCCTTGGGGACGGCGATGGTGAGGGGCTTCGTCATCCGGCCCGCCCCTCGACGCGCACCGTGTCGGCGCCTAGCTGCGCGAGCTTGCGCTCCATGAACTCGTAGCCGCGATCCAGGTGGTAGACGCGCAGCACCTCGGTCTCGCCCTCGGTCGCCACGAGCCCGGCGATGACGAGCGACGCGCTCGCGCGCAGATCGGTGGCCATCACGGTCGCGCCCGACAGCGGCGCGCCGCCGTGCACGTGCGCCGTGTGGCCGTCCACGTCGATGTGCGCCCCCATCCGCGAGAGCTCGGGGACGTGCATGAAGCGGTTCTCGAAGATGGTCTCGACGATGCGCGACGTGCCCTGCGCGAGGCACATCAGGACCATGAACTGCGCCTGCATGTCGGTCGGGAAGCCCGGGTGCGGCGCCGTCGTGACGTCGACGGCGCGCAGCGGCCGCCCCTCGCGGCGGACGCGCACGCAGTCGCCCTCGCGGCCCACCTCGACGCCCGCCTGGCGGAGCTTGGCCGCGACCGCCTCGAGGTCCTCGAGCGGCGCGTTCTCGATCAGCACGTCGCCGCCGGCCGCGGCCGCCGCGACCATGTACGTGCCGGCCTCGATCCGGTCGGAGATGATCGCGTGGTCGAACGGCTCCAGCTCGTCCGCGCCCTCGATGTGGATGACGTCCGTGCCCGCGCCGCTCACGCGCGCGCCCATCTTGTTGAGCACTCGGCCGAGCTCCTCGACCTCGGGCTCGCGCGCGCAGTTGACCAGCGTGGTCCGCCCCTTCGCGAGCGCCGCGGCCATCATCAGGTTCTCGGTGCCGGTCACCGTCGGCAGATCGAACACGACCTCCGCGCCGCGCAGCCGCTTGCACTCCGCGACGATGTAGCCGCGCGACAGCCGGATCGTCGCGCCGAGCGCCTCGAGGCCCTTGAGGTGCTGATCCACCGGGCGCGTCCCGATCTGGCAGCCGCCGGGGAGCGACACCTTGGCGCGGCCGAAGCGCGCGAGCAGCGGGCCGAGGACCATGACGCTCGCGCGCATCTGCTTGACGAGCTCGTAAGGCGCCTCGGGCCGCACGTTGTCGCCGGCGCCGACCTTCACGAGCGGCGGCGCGGTCTCGACGTTGCGCCCGAGGAACCGGAGCAGCGCCGAGGTCGTCTCGATGTCGCGCAGCGCTGGCACGTTGCGGAGCAAGCTCTCCCCGTCGGAGAGCAGCGTCGCGCAGAGGATCGGCAGCGCGGCGTTCTTCGCGCCGCTGATGCGGATCTTGCCGGAGAGCGGCTTCCCGCCCCGGATCCGGATGGAGTCCATGCCCCCGCTATCGCACAACCCGCGGCGGAACGCGATGTTTCGGGGGCCGCGCGCCGCGCGCCGTGTTTCGCCCCGTGCTCGGCGCCGGCCGTCGCGATCGCCGCCGGCTCACCGCGCGGGGCCGGCGGGCGACGGGGCCCACTTTCCCGTGCGCTTCCCGTGCGCTCGTCTAGTCTCCACCGGCCATGCGACCGAGCGCCATCGCCCTGTCCTCGCTGCTCGCCGCGTCTGTGGCCCCGCTCGCAGCCGCGCAGCCGTCGGCCGATCTCCGCGGGTTCCGCGCCTCGATTGACCCCGGGGCCGGCGTCTACCTCGAGCCCGCCGCGACCCCGGACACGGGCGAGTGGAGCGCGAGCCTCTGGGCCTCGTACGCCTACCGCCCCATCGTGCTCCGCGATCCCGCCTCGGGCGAGGTCCGCTTCGACGTCATCCGCCACCAGGTCAGCGCGGATTTCGCGGCCGGCGTGGGCATCGCGCGGCGCTTGCTCGTCGGGCTCACGCTGCCCGTGGTCCTCCACCAGACCGGCGACGCGCCCATGTCCGACGCCACGCGGGTGCTCGGCGACACGTGGCTCCCGGCGCAGGCGCTCGGCGATCTCGGCCTCGTCGGCAAGCTCACGCTCGTGCAGCCCACCGGCGGCGATCTCGGCGGGCTCGCGCTCGCGCTGCACGAGCGCTTCACGCTGCCCACGGGGGACGAGGCGTCGTTCGTGGGCGAGGGGGGCGTCACGAACGAGCTCAGGCTCCTCGCCGAGTACCGCCTGATCGCGTTCGGCGCGCACCTCGCGGCGGGGGTCAAGCTCCGCGCCGGCGAGGCCCGCTTCGGGTGCCAGGCGACCCCGGCCCCCGCCGCGGGCGACGATCCGTGCCCCACGGTGTTCGGCCACGAGCTCCCCTTCGGCCTCGGCCTCTCGTTCCGGCCGCAGATCCTGGGCATCGACCCGGAAGGGCGCGCCACGTTCTTCCTGGAGGCGCACGGGCACCTCCCGCTCTCGCCGATCGCGCCGTTCGCGAGCCAGGAGGCGGCCGCGCTCGAGCTCGGCCTCGCCGCGCGCTACGCGCTGGGCGATGTCTCGTTCCTGGCCGGCGTCGAGACGGCGCTGGCCGGCGGCGTCGGCACCACGCCGCTGCGCGCCGTCCTCTCGGTGGCCTGGACCCCGCGCGTCCACGACGCCGACGAGGACGGCGTTCCGGACGACGTCGACCAGTGCGGCGAGCTCGCGGAGGACCGCGACGGCTTCCAGGACGACGACGGGTGCCCCGAAGGGGACAACGACGAAGACGGCGTCTTCGACGACGAGGACCGCTGCCCCACGCAGAAGGAAGACGAGGACGGCGTCGCGGATGAAGACGGGTGCCCTGACCCGTGACGCCGGGCCGTGGACGATCCATGACGACGTGGACCGCATGAGCGACGACGGCTACACGAAGCACGGCGGCGGCCGCCACGAGGGGCCCTCCCGCACCTCGCCGTATCCCCTGAGCCGGCTCTCCGCGCCGCACGAGCTCGTCGACGTGGCGCGGGAGATCCAGCAGGCGGACGCGCTGCTCGGCGCGGTCACCGGCGGCAAGCTCGCGCAGATCGCGCGGCAGATCCGGTCGCTCCAGGAGGAGGCGCGGCGGGTCCTCGAGGCGGCGCAGCGCGACGGCGAGCTCCACCGGGCGGCGTGCAACTTCAAGAAGCGGCCCGGCCACGTCTACCACCTGTACCGGCGCGGCGACGGCGTCCCTTACCTCTCGATGCTCTCGCCGGAGGAGTGGGGCGGCTCGCCGCCGCACGCGTTCGAGGGCTCGTACCGCCTCGAGGTCGACATGTCGTGGACGCCGGCGCAAGAGGCCGAGGCGCACGACGCGGAGGCTGGCGCGCTCGCGCGGCTCACCGGCCGCGGCGCCTGACCGCGACGCTCGCTCACCCGCCGAGCTGGAGCAGCACCTTCCCGAACGACGCGTTGCTGGCGACGTAAATATGCGCTGCAGCGGCATCGCCGATCGGGAAGACCCGGTCCACGACCGGCCGCACCGCGTGGCTCGCGAGCCAGGGGGAGATGTTCCGCTCGAGCACCTGCGCCGCCGCGATCTTCTCCTCGAGCGGGCGCGAGCGGAGCACGGTGCCGAAGAGCTCGACGCGCTTCCGCAGGAGCTCGCGCAGATCGAGCTCCGTGGACGCGCCGGCCGTCAGCCCGACGAGCGCGATCCGGGCCTTCAGCGCGCACGCCTTGAGGTCCTCGCCGACGTACGCGCCTCCGACGAGCTCGAGGACCACGTCGACCCCCGCGCCTCCGGTCGCCTTCAGCACCTCGTCCGCGAACGTCGCGCCCGACGTCGCGATCCCGGCGTGCAGCCCGAGCTCGCGGCAGCGATCCAGCTTGTCCTGCGTGCGCGACGTCCCGACGACGAAGCACCCGAGCGCGCGGGCGATCTGGAGGCCGGCCGTGCCCACGCCGCTGCCGACCGCGTGCACCAGCGCGCGCTCGCCGGGCGCGAGCCGGGCGCGCGTCACGAGCGCGTCGTAGGCGGTGACGAACGCCTCGGGGACCGCCGCCGCCTCCTCGTCCGTGAGCCCGTCCGGCACCGGTGCGACCTCGCGCTCGTGCGCGACGACCCGCTCGGCGTAGGCGCCGCCCGCGAGGAGGCCGAAGACGCGATCGCCCGGCGCGAAGCGGCGCGCGCCCTTCCCCGTGGCCTCGACCACGCCGGAGTACTCGAGCCCCGGCACGTCCTGCGGGGCGCCGGGCGGCGCCGGGTAAAAGCCCAGCCGCTGGAGCAGATCGGCGCGGTTCACCCCGGCGAAGCGGACGGCGACGCGCACGTGCCCGTCGGGCACCTCGGGCGCATCGACCTCGCGCACCTCGAGGACCTCCGGCCCGCCCGGCTCGCGAATGACGACGGCGCGCATCTTCAATGTGCCGCTCACGCCCCGTTCATTCTTCCATGGGCGGCGGGAGCACGCTCTTCCGGTAGAAGTACTCCACCTTCTCGGAGTCCGGATCGGCCGGCTCCTTCTCCGGCTCGGCCGGCGCGTTGCCGCCGATCGCCGCCTCGATCTGCACCTGCTCGAGGGCGTCCATCATCGAGGCCGCGCTCGGGAAGCGCTCCTCGCGGTCGAGCGCGAGCGCGCGCATCGTCGCGACGTCGAGCGAGTGGGGCACCTCGGGCCGCAGCATGCGCGGGCGGATCGGCTTCACGCGCTGGATCTCCGCGAGCAGGGCGGCGGCCGTCGGCGCCTTGAACGGCAGCTGCCCGGTGAGCATCACGTAGAGCAGCATGCCCACCGAGTAGAGGTCCGCGCGCGCGTCGAGATCGCGGACGCCCTGCGCCTGCTCCGGGGCCATGAACGCGGGCGTGCCGGCGATGGCGTGGCTCCCCGCGGCGGCCATCGACACGAGGATCGACGGCGCCACCCCCGTGTTGAACGCCTCGGCGACGCCGAAATCGAGCACCTTCACGGTGAGCGGGCCGCGGTCGCCGCCGACGAGGCAGATGTTGTCCGGCTTGAGATCGCGGTGGAGGATGCCCTCGGTGTGCGTGACGACGAGCGCGCTGAGCACCTGGACGGCCACGTCCAGCACGACGGGAATGGGCATGGGGCGCTCGCGCGCGAGCCGCTCGGTGATGGTCTCCCCCTCGAGACGCTCCATCACGAGGTAGGGCGTGCCGTCGTCGAGCACGCCAAGATCGTAGACCTCGACGATGTTCGGATGGCCGAAGCGGCCGGCGACGGCGGCCTCGTTGTGAAAGCGCGCGATGGCCGTCTTGCTCTGAGCGTACTGGCCGCGGAGCGTCTTGATCGCGACCCGGCGCCGCAGGCCGATGTGGATCGCGTCGTAGACCATCCCCATCCCGCCCTTGGCGATGACGCCGAGGATGCGGTAGCGGTCGTGCAGCAGGCGGCCGACGAGCGGCGCCTCCTTCGTCGGCCGCGGCTGATCGGGATCGATATCGGGCGGCAGCGGCCCGTCCACCGGCCACCCCGACTCGCCCCTGCTCGTCGGCGGTACCCGCGTCGAGGAGGGCGGGGCGACGCTCGGCGTGAGCGCCGTGCCGTGCACCGGGCACCTCTCGGTGTCCGACGGGTGCGGCAACCCGCACGCCTGGCATCGGATGAAGTGCTGCGGCGGCATCGGGGACCCGGTCAGAGTACGGGTACATCCGCCCATGCAGCAAGCTCGTTCAGGGAGCGAGCGTCCCGGCTGGGGGGGCACGCCCACAGCGTGTGGTTGGGTAGCCAACCCATGTCATCTTCAGCAGCTGGGTTGGATCGGCTCGCGGCTTACGGTAGGCTGAGCTCAAACGTGCCGCAGCCGGTCCGAAAACCAACCCGACGAGCGCGAGAGGTACCGCAGCGGGGCGGGTACCAGAATTTGCATCCGAACGTAAGACGAAACGTAAGACGAAACGTAAGACGAAACGTAATCCGGAACGTAAGACGGTACGTCGACCTGAACGTTGACCAGCACGTAAGCCAGTACGTAAACCAGTACGTAAATCGAACGTAAGTCGAGCGTTGGGCAGCGCGTGACGGGCTCGGGGTACGCTTTCCCCGACTGCCAGCAGTGGGGGCCAGCGGGATGGGAAGGGGAAAGAGACAGAGGCCATGAGCACGGCGGAGAAGCTTTCGGACGGTGCCTCGGCCAGCGGTGAGTCCGATCCGCTGCTGGGAAAGGTCTTGAATCAGAAGTTCAAGATCCACTCCCTCCTCGCGACGGGCGGCATGGGCGTCATCTATCGCGGCGAGCAGATCGCCCTCGAGCGCCAGGTCGCGATCAAGGTCCTGACGCCCACGAACTCATCGAATCAGATTGACCCCAACTTTCATAAGCGCTTCTTCCTCGAGGCGAGCATCCTCGCCAGGCTCCAGCATCCGAACATCGTCACGGTCTTCGACTACGGCCGAGTCGAGAACATGGAGCCCGAGCGGTACTTCATGGCCATGGAGTTCCTCGAGGGCGAGACGCTCTTCCGGCGGCTGCGCAAGGCCGGCCGCCTCTCGGCGCCCGACTCGATGGGCATCGCCCGGCAGATCGCCCGCGGGCTGCGCGAGGCGCACAAGCACGGCGTGGTGCACCGCGATCTGAAGCCGTCGAACGTCATGCTCGTCCCCGGCGAGGACACCGGAGAGCTCGTCAAGATCCTCGATTTCGGCCT
Source organism: Sorangium sp. So ce363 (assembly GCF_051520435.1). NCBI lineage: Bacteria > Pseudomonadati > Myxococcota > Polyangiales > Polyangiaceae > Sorangium > Sorangium sp. So ce363. Next base: position 12,700,445 of record NZ_CP150333.1, read on the forward strand.
CGTGAAGGTGCTCGCGGACGACTCGGAGGAGCTCACGCAGCAGGGCTCGTTCCTCGGCTCCCCGCGCTTCATGTCGCCGGAGCAGATCTCGCACGGCAAGGTCGATCTGCGGACGGACGTGTACTCGCTGGGCGTGATCCTCTACCAGATGCTCTGCGGGAAGGTCCCGTTCGAGGCGCAGAACTCGGTTCAGATCCTGATCGCCCACCTGCAGCAGCCCGTCCCGCGGATGAAGGAGCGCAACCCCGAGGCCGACGTACCCGAGCCGCTCGAGGCGTTCGTGCTGCGCTGCCTGTCGAAGGATCCGGACGGCCGACCGGCCAACATGGAGGCCCTCATCCGCGGGCTCGGCGAGTGCGCGCAGGCGATGGGCCTGTCCCCGGCGTTCGGCTCGACGGGCCTCGTGACCATGGACTCCACCGGCACCGGCAGGATGCCGACGCCGATGCCGCCCGTGCGCGTGATGACGGCGATCCCCGCCAGCTCGTCGTCGCCCACGTCGACGTCCGGCGCCACGACCTCGCAGGTGGACGACGCCTCGCTCGGCGCCGCCTCGCGCCCGGCCGACGCCGCGCCGCAGGGCCGAAAGGGCATCGTGCTCGTCGCGGTGGGCGTCCTCGCCGTCGCGGGCATCGGGGTCGCGATGTCGCAGATGCGCTCCGGCGAGCCGCCGCCGGCGCCGGCCGCCGCGCAACCGGAGAAGCCGCAGATCGCGCCGCCGCCAGCCGACGTCGGGTCGTTCGTGCTGATGGTCGAGTCCATGCCGTCCGGCGCCGAGGTGCTGGAAGACGGCAAGCCGCTCGGGAACACGCCGCTCCAGCTGTCGCTCTCGAACAGCTCCGTGCGCGCCAACCCACGCCGGCTGACCGTGCGCCACGAGGGGTACGAGCCGTACTCGATCGTCCAGGGCCCCTCCGATCAGTCCGTGCGCCTGGTTGCCACGCTCACAAAGCAGGCCGCCGCGCCGACGAGCACGCCTGCAGCGCCGACGCCGCCCCCGGCCGCCCCGGCGCCTCGCCCGTACTCTGGCCGGCCGGCCCCCAGGCCCGCGCCCGCCCCCGACGCGCCGCCCCCGCCTCCTTCTCCTCGGCCGCTGGATATCCAGATCGAACGATGACCCTCCAGCGCCCCACACACCACATCGTCGTCTCCACGTCTGTCTTCACCGCGCGGCCGCTCTGGGCGGATGTCCGCGCCGACGTGGAGGCACCTTGTTCCAGGCTTTCCGTCGGCGGGCACCCCCCGCGCGGCGCGCACGGTGACGGTGAAGGAGACGATGTGCCGCATTCTCCGGAACATGCGCAAATGTACGCGCACGAACGCGCGCACGAACACGCGTACGCTCAGCCCGTGCAGCGCGGCGAACGTCAAATCCAGCGGCGAACCCAGGCCGCGCTGACCGCCCGAACGATCGATCGAAGATCCCGGTATTCATCCGTTCCCGCCGGCAGTAGACTCCAGGCTCTGCGTCCCGCAGACGCGCTTCCCAGGCCGATTCCAAGCGGGATCCGTTGCTGAGGAGCAAGGAAATGAACCCGCTCGTCCCCGACTTCATCATCCAGCAAGACGCTCTCGGCAACACCGAGGGCAGCTTCACGGGGGCGGTGCTGATGATCGACATCCCCGGCTTCACCGAGCTCACGGAGAAGCTGATGCAGCACGGCCGCGCGGGCGCGGAGACGCTCGCCGGCACGCTCCGGTACTACTTCGACCCGCTCATCGCCGCGGTCCACCACGCCGGGGGCTTCATCACGAACTTCGCGGGCGACGCGTTCACGGCGCTGTTCCAGGACACGCCGGACCGCAAGGTCGCGGAGTACGTGCTCGGCGCGGCGCTCGCGATGCGCGACCTGTTCGCGGAGCACCCCGAGCGCGACACGCCCTTCGGCAGCTTCCCGTTCTCGTTCCGGATGGGGCTCGCGTGGGGCTCGGTCGAGTGGGGTATCGTCCGCATCTCCCCGGAGCGCGCGTACTACCACTTCCACGGGCAGGCGCTCGCCGCGTGCGTCGCGATCGAGCGGCAAGCGCTGAAGGGCGACATCCTCCTCGACCGCGCGCTCTGCGATCGCATCCCGCCCGCGAGCGCGAAGTACCACGGCGAGGGCGTCTACAAGCTCGGCGACGTGCCGGCGCCCAGGATGCCGCAGGTCCCGAGGAACCCGCCGCGCGGCGAGGGCACCGCGTTCGTGGCGAGGGGCGTCGCGGACATGCCCCCGGAGGGCGAGTTCCGGAACGTCACGAGCGTCTTCCTCTCGTTCGAGCAGATCCCGAGCTTCGCGGAGCTCACGCGCCTCCTGCACGAGCTCTCCGAGCTCTACGGCGGCACCTTCACGGGCATCGACGCAGGCGATCTCGGCATCGCCGCGCTGATCCACTTCGGCGCCCCGATCACCCACGAGAACGACAACGATCGCGCGCTCGACTTCGCGCTGGAGCTGAAGAAGCGCGGCCTCCGGCAGATGCGCCTCCGCGCGGGGATCACGCGCGACGTCCGGTACGCCGGCTTCAACGGCGGCACCGAGCGCCACGAGTTCGCGTGCATCGGCCGCGCGACGAACCTCGCCGCGCGCCTCGTCGCGAAGGCCCCCTGGTCGGCGATCTGGGCCGACGAGCAGGTCTTCCGCGCCGGTGAGACGAGCTACCAGTGGACGACGGAGAACATCTTCCGGTTCAAGGGCTTCGATCTGCCCATCCTCGTCTACTCGCTGGAGCGCCGCCGCATCTCGGTCCAGAAGGAGTTCTACGACCTCGGCCTCATCGGCCGCGAGGCGGAGATCGAGCAGCTCGTGCGCTACGTCGGGCCGATCTTCGAGGGCAAGCCGGCCGGGATCACGTACATCGACGGCGAGCCGGGGCTCGGGAAGAGCTACCTCGTGCAGCGCTTCCGCCACCGGTGCGAGGAGCACCAGAGCGACCGGCCCTTCCTGTGGATCGACGCGCGCTGCGACCAGACGCTCCAGAGCTCGCTCAACGCGTTCGAGTTCGCGCTGAAGGAGTACTTCTGGGAGTCCTCCGCGCTCGGCAAGGAAGAGAAGCTCACGAACTTCGACGACGCGTTCGAGTACCTCCTCGAGCGCCTGCCCGAGAGCCAGGCCGCGCTGAAGCGCGAGCTCGATCGCGCGCGCTCGGTGTTCGCGGCGCTCATCGGCATCCGCTGGGAGGACTCGCCGTACGAGCGCCTGCACCCGAAGCTCCGGTACACGAGCACGCTCTCGGCGCTGAGCTTCGTCTTCCTCGCCGAGGCGTCGCTCCAGCCGGTGATCCTGCACCTCGAGGACGCGCACTGGGCCGACGAGGACTCGCTCGAGGCGGTGCGCGTGATCGCGCGCGCATGCCGGGGGCTGCCCATCGCGATCATCTGTACGACGCGGCGCAAGGACGACGGCACCCCCGTCCGCATCCCGCTCGACCCGGGCATCTCCGAGAACGTGATCGAGCTGAAGCCGCTGCCGCGCGAGCAGCTCCTCGCGCTCGCGGTCCCGTTCTTCGGCGGCCCGATGCCGGACATGCTCGCGACGCTCCTCTGCGAGACGGCCGGCGGCAACCCGTTCTTCGCGCAGGAGATCCTCGCCTACTGGCTCGAGGACGGGCGCTACGGATCGAGCTCGAGCTCCATCTCGATCTCGAACACGTTCATGCCGCCGAAGAACGTGAACAGCCTGCTCATCTCGCGCCTCGACCGGCTCGACGCGAAGGTGAAGCAGACGATCGTCGCCGCGGCCGTCCTCGGGCGCGAGTTCGACCTGCGCGTGCTCGCGCTGATGCTCCCCGACGCCTCCGTGCTCGAGGAGCACGTGCGCATCGGCGAGGCGCAGTGCATCTGGTCGCAGATGACGGAGCGGCGCTTCCAGTTCAGCAACGCGCTCCTCCGCAACGCGGCCTACGAGATGCAGTCCCGCGCGCGGCTCCAGGAGCTCCACCGGCTCGCGGCCGAGGCGATCGAGAGCCTCTACGGCGATGACCTCGAGGACCAGCTCGTCGCGCTCGGCCGCCACTGGCGCCGCGCGGGCAAGGTGGACCACGCGCGCCGCTACTTCCTCGCGGGCGCCCGCAAGGCGGCGGCGCGCTACGCCCACGAGGAGGCGACACGCCTCTACCGCGTCTACTTCAAGCTCTCGCCGGAGCCGACGCCCGAGAGCGTCGTCGTGCGCTACGAGTTCGCCCGCGACGTCCTCGAGGCGAGGGGGCGGTACCAGGAGGCGCGGCAGGAGCACATCCGCGTGCTCACCGACGCCCAGAAGCTCGGCGACCGCGGGTCCGAGGCGCTCGGCTTCCTCGGCCTCGGCCGCACGCACTGGGCGATGCAGCAGCCGGACGACGCGCGCACCTACTGGGAGGAGGGGCTGCGCGCCGCGCGCGAGGCGGGCAACCTGCCGGCCGAGGGGCTCACGCTCGCGAGCCTCGGGATGGCCTACGCCGTCCAGGGCCGGTACGACGCCGCTCGCACGCTCTACTCGCGCGCGATCACGGTCGAGCGGCAGATCGGGAACCGGCGCGAGGAGGCGAGGCTCCTCGGGGAGTTCGCGAAGCTGCACCGGCTGAGCGGCCACCTCGGCGAGGCGGAGGCTCTGCAGGAGCAGGCCGCTGCCATCGAGCGTGAGCTGGGGGCCTCTTGAGCCGGTGGGGGACGCTGCCGTGCGTTCCGCCCACGCGAAGGCGACCCCGTCGTCCGACGTCGTCGCACGTTCCCTAGATCGCGGTGCAGAGGCCCCGCCGGCCCGCGCGGCGCCGGCGCGCCCCGGCCCTCGCCGCCCTGCGAATTCCGCTGACAATCGATCACGAGGTCTCCCAAGAGCATGACACGACAGGCAACAAAGGAGTCACCTGCGCTGTTGAACGAGGAGCTCCTTGAGAAGGCGAAGCCTTCCAAGCTCATGCCCGCCGTGATCGCCGGAATGGTCTCGGGGACGCTGGTCGTCTCGTTCGATATCTCTCTTGGCGCGCTGATCTTCAACCACGGGCTCGCCGAATACCTCTCGAGAGGGATCGGCATCATCCTGATCAGCTCCGTCATCGTCGGCGTGATCGTGTCTCTCCTCAGCTCCTACAAGCCGGTGATCGCCGCGCCGCAGGAGGACGCTGCCGTCATTCTCGCCTCGATGGCGGCGGCGATCACGACGGGCATCGCGCAGAAGGACCCGACGGCGAGCCCGTTCCCGACGGTCGTGGCCGCCATCGCGATCACCTCCGTGGTCGCAGGCGGCTTCTTCCTGCTGCTCGGCCTCTTACGGCTCGGCATCCTGGTCCGCTTCATCCCGTACCCCGTCGCCGGCGGCTTCATCGCAGGCGCCGGCTGGCTCCTCCTCCAGGGCTCGATCTCGGTGATGTCCGGCCAGCCATCGACGCTCGACATTTTCCCGAGCGTGGTGATGGATCCGGAGCTCCTGAAGCGGGTCCTCCCGGGCCTCGTGTTCGGCGTCCTGCTCCTCCTGGTGCTGCGGCGGTTCTCGTCGCTCCTGCTCCTCCCCGTGCTGCTCGGGGGCTCGATCGTGGTGTTCTACGTCTCGCTGGGCCTCGCCGGCGTCAGCGTGCAGCAGGTGCTCGACAGCGGCTGGCTCCTCGGTCCGTTCCCGACCGCGTCGCTCTGGCCTCCGATCGGCGCTTCGGATTTCGGGCAGGTGGACTGGTCGGTCCTGTTCGGCAGCGCCGGCAACATGGCCGCCGTCACGATCATGGCCGCCATCACCGTGCTGCTCAGCGCGTCGGGCGTGGAGCTCGCGACGGAGCAGGAGATCGATCTCGACCGCGAGCTGCGGGCCACGGGCGTCGCGAACATCGTCACGGGCCTCTTTGGCGGCATGGTCGGCTACCTGTCGCTGGCCGAGTCGTCGATGAGCTACAAGGCCGGCTCGAACAGCCGCGTCTCGGGGCTGGTCGCGGCGGCGATCAGCTGCGTCGTGCTCTTCGTCGGCGCCGACGCCATCCTGTACTTCCCGCGCCCCGTCCTCGGGGGCCTGATCGCCTATCTCGGATTCCACTTCCTCATCAACACGCTCTACGAGGGCTGGTTCCGGCTGCGGCGCATCGAGTACTTCGTCATCGTGGTGATCCTCCTTGTCGTCGCCGTCCGGGGCTTCCTTGTCGGCATCGGGGTTGGGCTCGGCGTCTCGTTCATCCTCTTCGCGCTCAGCTACAGCCGCATCGAGGTGGTGCGCAACGCCATCTCCGGGGTCTACCTGCGCAGCAACGTCGCTCGCAGCGACGGCGAGGAGATGACCCTGACGGAGCGCGCCAAGCAGCTCAACGTGCTCCAGCTCCAGGGCTATATCTTCTTCGGGACGGCGTACAACCTCCTCTCGACCGCCCAGCAGCGCATCCAGAGCGAGGAAGGTGAGGTGCGCTATCTGCTGCTCGACTTCCGCCACGTGAACGGCATCGACTCGTCCGCCATCGCGAGCTTCCTCCGGCTCCGCAGGCTCGCCAAGGCGCACGGCGTCAAGCTCATCTTCACGGAGGTGCGTGTGGACATCCGCAATCACCTCGAGCGGGGCGAGGTCTTCGTCGGCGATGAGGACGAGGTCTGCCGGATCTACCCGGATCTGGATCGAGGCCTCGAGGCGTGTGAGAAGGAGATCATCGCAGATGCGCCGCCCAGCATGCTGCCGCCTCCGATGCTGTTCTACGATCTCCAGGATGTATTCGGCGGTCGCCCGGGAATGCTACGTTTCAAGGACTACCTCGAGCGCGTGGAGCTTCCGGATGGGTTCGATCTGTTCCGGGCCGGAGATGTGTCGAAGGACCTCTACCTCATCGAGAGCGGAGAGCTCACGGCCTGGCTCGAGATCGACGGGAAGAAGGTGAAGCGGCTCCGCACGATGGGGCCGGGGTCGGTCGTTGGCGAGTCCGGGCTCTACATGGGCGAGAAGCGGTCGGCGACGGTCACCGCCAGCCGGCAGTCCACGCTCTACCGGCTCACGGAGGAGGCGCTGCAGCGAATGACGGAGGAGGCGCCCGAGCTGGCCGCGGCCTTCCATCACTTCGTGGTCACGCTGCTGGCCCGGAGGATCGTGCACTCGACGGGGCCCGTGAAATCGCTGTTCAACTAGAGTCGATCGGTTCGGCCTGGAGCGTTGCGTTCCCGTGGAGACTCGCTTGCAGCATGGTGCGACGGCAGTACGCCTCCCGCCGGTGCGCGCCGCGCGCCGGGGAGCCGGCGTGCCCGCTCTTCAATGCTGCACGCGCGAGCACCTGGCTCCCGCAGATCCGATCGCGCACGACGCGCACGACCATCGAGCGCAGCCCGCGAGCATTGCGGTCCTGTGTTCCGGTAGCGTCGAAACACGCATTGCCGTGCCGCGCGCCATTTCACCTGGGGGAGAACAATCTCGTGTAGACGCTATCCCGGATGCGCGTGGATGCGCGGCGAACACACATTTGAATGCAATTTCGACGATCTCTTTCGGATTCAGAGCCACGGAATGTACGATTCGCCTAAGCTTGCGAACAGTCGTGGTTTCGCTCCGAATGAGAAGGCCAGTCGTGTTGCTTACCGCGCAACACATTTTCCTTGACAAGGGGACGCGCGCTTGCAATCCACGGTCCATAGGGTCGTGGCCGGGGCTGCCCGGCATCCCGCGCGCGTCCTACCGGCCGATGGGGGCCTCGGTCCGCAGACGCGCTCCACTGGTTGGCGCTTCCGGAGATCACCGAGGCCAGCATCGCGCCAGCGAACACCCGCAGGCCTGTCCGCCTTGAGCAGCTGGAGAAAGGACAACTTATGAAAACTCAACGTCGACCCCTGATGGTACTAGCCATTCTGTTGGGTGTCCTATCGGTCGCCGCCTGCGGCAAAGATAAGGCTCCTGCTGAAGGACGTGCAGAGTCGGGCACCAAGGAAACTGCGGCTCAGCCCTCCGAGCTCAGCGTCCTCATCTTCCCGAACTACCTGGACGACAAGAGCATCAAGGACTTCGAGACGCAGAACAACGCCCGTCTGCGGCTCACGATCTACGACTCCACCGAGGAGATGGAGAGCAAGCTCGCCTATGCGGGCGCCGACGCGCAGTACGATGTCGTCGTGATGGCGGCGCACGCCAGCGGGCGGCTCGCGCGGCGCGGGCTCATCCGCCCCCTGGATCACGCCCAGCTCCCCAACCTGAAGAACCTCGAGTCGCGGTTCTCGGGCCCGAACTTCGACGAGGGCAACAAGTATTCTATCCCTTACCAGTGGGGCACTGTCGCGATCATCTACAACAAGAAGAAGATCCCCAACATGGATCCGACGTGGGGCGTGCTCTTCGACGCCCAGAAGACGCCGGGCACGTTCGTGCTGATCGACGAGATGCGCGACATGGTCGGCGCGGCGCTTAAGTACAAGGGATTTTCCAGCAACACGTCGAAGCCTGAAGAGATCCGGGAGGCCGGGCGCATCCTCAAGGAGGCCAAGAGCAATCCGAAGTGCCTCGGCTTCAAGGGCGGCATCGGCGCGACGCAGGACGTGAAGGGCGGCTCCGTCGACATGGCGGTCGTCTGGAACGGGGACGCGCAGAAGGTGGTCTGGGAGGACAAGGATCGCCTCGCCCTCGTCATTCCGAAGGAAGGTTCCGTGATCTGGGTCGACGTGATGACCGTGCCCACCAAGTCGCCCCACCCCGAGCTGGCTCACAAGTTCATCAATCACATGCTGACCCCCGACGGCGGCGCGCAGCTCTCGATGATGACGAAGTACGCGACCCCGAACAGCGCCGCGCAGGCCAAGCTGCCGGTGGAAGACCGCACGAACCAGCTCATCTATCCGACGGGTGACCAGGCGAGCCGCCTGGAGCACCATCGCGATCTCGGCGAGGCGGCCAAGCTCTACGACGAGGTCTGGGCGGCCGTGAAATCGAACTGACCGCGAGGCGATGGCGCCAACGAGGTGCTCAGCCACCGATCACGCCGATGCCCATCCTGCGCGACGCGCCGGTGTCGAGCGCACGCCCGAGCTGGAATCAGGGCCGCTGCGTGGAGCCCCTGGCAAGACTGAATGCTTCGTTGCCACCGACGTGTCCCGCTGGCGCGGCGCTCGTCTCGCCGGCGCGTCCCCGACGCGTGCGCGACGAGCCCGGCTGGAGCGCACGGCGTAACTCGCTGCCACCGGAGCGCACCGCGCCCGGGGCGCCCGGCGCGACGAGGTGGAGTGCGTCGATCTGAACGTAAGGACCTCTATGGAAGATCATCGCTCCAAGACCACGGCTCGCGCGAGAGGCATGGTCGTAGACAACGCGTTCACGGCCGATAGCGTCTATGGCGTTCGGCGCGAGCCGACCTACAGCGGCGCGCTCTCCTTCCTGCGCCGCAAGTACACGCGCGACCTGACTGGCGTCGATGTGGCGGTCACCGGCATCCCGCTCGACACGGCGACCAGCAACCGCCCAGGGACGCGCTTCGGCCCGCGCGCGGTGCGGGAGGCCTCGGCGCACCTCGCGTGGAACCGCCCTTACGGCTACGAGTTCGATCCGCTCGACCGGCTCGCCGTGGTGGACTATGGCGACTGCGTCTGGGATTACGGGCGTCCGGAGGAGAGCCCTGTCGCCATCGAGGAGCACATCGGCCGGATCCTCGACGCCGGGGTGACGCCCCTCTCGATCGGGGGGGATCACTTTGTGAGTTACCCGATCCTGCGCGCCGTGTCCAAGCGCCGCGGGAAGCTCTCGCTGATCCATTTCGACGCTCACTCCGACACGTGGAGCGACGAGGTCGGATCGGGTCGGGTCGATCACGGCACCATGTTCTTCCACGCGGCGCGGGAGGGCCTCGTGGAGCCCAGCCGCTCGGCGCAGATCGGGCTCCGCACTTACAACGCCGATACGCTCGGCTTCCAGGTGCTCGACGCGCCCTGGGTTCATCGCCATGGCGCGAGGGCGGTGATCGAGCACGTTCGTAATATCGTCGGGGACCACGAGGTTTACCTGACGTTCGACATCGACTTCCTCGACCCGAGCTTCGCGCCCGGCACCGGCACGCCGGTCTGCGGGGGGATGTCCACCGCGGTCGCGCTGGAGATCCTGCGGGGGCTCCAGGGCATCGCGCTCGTCGGCATGGACGTCGTGGAGGTCGCGCCCGCGTACGACGTGGGTGAAATCACGGCGCTGGCTGGCGCGACGATCGCGCAGGAGGGGCTCGGGCTCATCGCGTGCCGGCCAGGGGCGCCCAGAGCAAGGGAGCCGGCCGAGGGAGAGCGGCGTTAGAGCGGCGGCTCTACGAGCGTGTCCGGCGGCGCGGAGATCGCGCTCGGTACGGCGCGAAGACCGCTTCTGGCGAGTCTTCGGTGAACTGGCGGAGCACCCGGTTCAGCCCGCGCGTGCCGTGGGCGCGGACCGTCTGGACGCGGTCGAGATCGAGCACCTCCCCGAGGTACTCCTCGCCGGAGCCCCCCAGGAAGAGGACGCGGCCCTCGGGATCGACCGCGATGGAGCGCCCGCCGCCGATCTCCACCGCGGCATTGACGTTCACCACATAACACTGGTTCTCGATCGCGCGGGCGCGGGCGAGCACGAGCTCCTCCTCGCGATCCGGCGTCGTGGTGAGCGTCGGGTGCAGGATCACCTCGGCGCCGCGCAGCGCCAGCCCGCGCGCGACCTCGGGATACCAGCCATCGTAGCAGATCATGAGCCCCAGCCGGCCGACGCGCGGGATGTCGAACACGGGCGCGGGCTCATCGCCCGGCGCACAGGTCTCGAAGGGCATCCAGGGATAGAGCTTGCGGTACCGGGTGACGAGCTTGCCGCTCGGCGAGAAGACGAGCGCGGTATTGTGCAGCTTGTCCCCCGCGCGCTCGTAGATCGACCCGGCGCAGAGCCACCTCCCAGCCCTGCGCGCGATCGCGCCGAGCCGCCTGGTGAGCGGCCCCGGGATCGGCTGGGCGAGCTCGTGCGACGGGGAGGTGTGGCGGAACGGGTGATCCCCTGTGAGCCACAGCTCGGGAAAGAGGTAGAGCTGCGCCTCGGGGAACGAGACCCCCAGCGTCTGCACCTCGCGCTCGAGCTTCTCGAGCGTCGCAGCAGGGTCGCCGGGCACGGGCCGGGACTGGACTCCGATGACGTGGAGGAGGCGAGCCATACAAGCGACGTTATACACCCCCTCTGCGGCATACGTTCGAGGGGCGTCGTGAACGTCGCGCCGGGGGGCGCCTGGCGAGCTCGCTCAGGTGGTCGGCTCGATCGACCCGCGAGCCGCCGCGATCACCTCGGCCGTGGCGAAGTGCGCCGACTCGAGGGCACCCTGCGCCCAGCCCGTGTAGAGACACGTGTGATCGCCGGCGAAGACGACGCGCCCCTCGCCGCGCTGGAGATCCGCGATCAGGTCGGTCTGATCGGGCCGGTACGCGGGCCAGCCGCCTCGCGTGTACGGCTGGTGGTGCCACGAGAACGACAGCCCCTTCTGGAAGTACTGCCGCGCGTTCGGGAAGAACGACTCCATCGTCTTGAGCCCGAACTCGATGCGATCGGCCGCGGTGGGCAGCTCGTCGAGCGCCGCGGCGTTGCGGTCCTGCACGTACGCCGTGAGGATGCCCGAGGAGCCGGGCTGGAGCGAGGTCAGGTCCCACAGGCGCTCGATGGGCGTGGTCGTGCAGGCCGCGAGCAGCCCGATGATGCCCTCATCCGCCCAGAACCGGTGCGAGAACTGGAAGTTGAGGCGCGTGACGGTGAACATCGGGATCTCCGACGCGGCGCGGTGCTTGGGGCCGGAGAGCGGCGGGTCGAACGCGACCTCGAGCAGGATGCGGTGGGGGAGCGCGCACACCACGAAGTCGCCCTCGATCGTCTCGGGGTCCCCGTTCCTGAGGAACTCGACGGTCACGCCGTCCTCGCGGGAGATCACCCGCTGCACATGGGCCCCCTTGAGGATGCGATCGCCGAGATCGTCGGCGAACGCGGTGGTCAGCCGGTCGTTCCCGCCGGCGATCGCGTAGGTGTGGAACCACTTGGCGTCGAGCCGCTGGTTCGCCGACCAGGCGAGGCCGCTGAACATCTCGATCTCCGTCCCCTCGTACGCGCGGCAGATCTCCCTCGCGGCGTGCGAGGCCCCGGTCCGATCCAGGCTGCGGTAGAACGTCTCGCCCGAGAAGTCCTTGCGGACGGTGGCCGGTGGCCACTGCGTGTCCCGCGGGTCGCCGATCACCGAGAACGCCTTCGCCGCGAGCTGCAGGTTGAGGGACTCCGCGTCGATGTCCCGCTCTTCCGGAGAGAGCGGAAAGTCGGCAGGATAGTGCGCTTTGCCCCGCGAGGTGCTCAGGAAGCGATGGCCCATGACGTAGTACAGCTGCGTCGCGTCGAGCGGATACTCGAGGATCTCCAGCCCGAAGTGGCGCGCATAGGCGAGCGTGAGGACGTGGGTGTCGGCGATCCGGGTGACGCCGAGCTCGGCGTACTGGTCGCCGAAGTGGTTCCGGAGCGTGTAGAAGCGGCCGCCCACACGGTCATTCCGCTCGAGGATGATCGGGTCGAACCCGGCCTTCCGCAGCGACCATGCGGTGCACAGCCCTGAAATCCCGCCGCCGAGCACGATGACACGGCGTCCGCCGCCGACGCTCGGCCACTCAGGTAGGGTGTCCCACATCTGTGGCAACATCTCCCCTGCGGCCGCGAGGCGACGCCGGTCGTAGACGGAAGCGAACGGCTGCTCGGGGACATCGATCGGGCGGTCGGGCAACATGGACCTCTTGCTCGGGCTGGCTGACGATCGTCAGGTTGGCAAAATTGCCGTCAAGATGGCGCGCCGCGGGCGGCATACCCGACGCGCGCTCCTCTCGTGACCTAGGGTTCGGCGCGAAGATCGGCGCCCATCGCTCCCCTGGTCGCTCCTGGTCGCGGCGCGATCCGCCGAGCGGCGCGCCCGTTGTTCCGCCGTCGCTCCGGACCGCGCGCGCCGTGTGCCGCGTGATCCGAGGTCGAGGAGCAGATATTCACGAGTGACCATGATGGACAAGCGATGTTTTGCTTTCAAGCAAAATCATGACCGCGCGGATTGCCACAAGAGTGTGCGGGCGTCCGATGATGTGGTCACCTGGTTACGTGGCACGCGGCACGCGGCCGCACGTCGTCAGATCGCAGCGTTTCCGGCGACGGCCATGAAGCGAACGCACCGCTCCACACCACCGCGCCTCGAACGTGGATTGCGGAGGAACGTGCGTGATTTGCGTCCAGGCGCACGATTTGCGTCGGGCAAAGAAGCACACGAGAGCGCTGCATGACACGCGAGGCCGGTCCAGGCGCTGAGTTCACGCGAGACGCTGAATTCGAGCGTGGTGCGAACCGCGTGCAGCGGTGGAGCTCCTGCCAGAGCGGAACGGTACCGCAGGTGTGGCTTGCGCCGCGCCTGGAATGGATGAGGCCGCCAGGGCGACGCCGCTCAATGGCCGCGAGGCGCGAGGCCACGTGCTGCGCTGGCCGCCCTGCGCCGCGGCCGAGCCGGGCGGCGCGGGAGCGGAGCGCCGAGAGGTGATGGGCGTGAGATGAGAGCGCGCGGCCAGGACGGCCGCGCGATGATCAGAAATTCAGGTTGGCAGAGAGGAGGAAGGTGCGGCCTGCCTGCGGCATCCTGGTCGCCGTGAACTGGGGCGAGATGGGGGCCTCGTACTCCCAGTCGGCGACGTTGTAGACGCCCATGTTGTAGCGGAGGCCGGCCACTTCCGTCTGACCGGAGAGGACGACGTCCCAGATCACCGCGGGGTCGGTCTCCGTCAGGGTCTTGTCGATGCGCGGCGACTCGACGGTGAGGCGCGTCGACAGCATCAGCGCCTTCCCGAACAGCGGCACGGTCCCCTTGACGGCGGCCATGTGCTCCGGCGAGTTGGGCACCTTCGTGAGCACCTCGTCGACGTCTCCTTTATCGAGGTACCGCGCCCGTGAATAGGAGTAGGAGAGAGAGGCCATCCAGCCCTGGCGCCACTCGCGGCGCAGCTCGGCCTCCGCGCCCAGCACGAGGATCGGCTCCTTGGTGTTGTCGTACCTCCCGTGCTCATCTGCCGTGAACGAGCCGGTCTGCGCGATCATGTCGGTCATGTAGTTCACGTATCCCGCGCCGAGCAAGGAGAGCGTGGACGAGAGCCGGTGCGTGAACTCGACCTCTCCCGAGAGCACGCTCTCGGGACCGATCCGCTCTTCATCCGTCTCCGCCGGATTGAACCCCGGGTCAAAGTAGCTCGACGGCACCGTCAGGAAGAGCTCGTAGATGGGCGGAGCGCGGAACGCGCGGCCGCCGGTGACCTTCAGGTTGCCCCCTTCGTAGGGCTTGACGACGAGCGCGATACGCGGGCTGATCCCGGAGTTGAAGCTGAGCTTCTTCTCAGGCTCGTCACTGCTATAGTTGTAATAGTCGATACGAGCACCCGCGGAGATGCGGACGCGATCGGACGGGACGAAGTCGACAACGCCGTAGCCGGCGAGGATCTGGTAAGGGTGCGAGTCGAACAGATCCTCGTTGTCGGGGTCGCCGCCGCCGAGGGGCAGCACGAGCGTGTCGGTGCACGGAAGAATACCGCAAACCCTCTCCTCGATGCGCTGCCTGCCGAGCAGGTGTACCTGGCCTTCGGCGCCGACGGTGACCTTCAGCTCGCGGAGCGGTGAGACTTCGAAGCGCTGATCCGCGAGCAGCCACGTGTCCTGGTACTGCTCGACGTCATAAACCGTGTCGGTCTCGGCCTCGGAGGAGGCCTCGGACAGCCACAGCCTGTCATTGTAGAGCTGCATGTCGACGGCCACGCGGGTCGTCATCGAGAAGCTATCCGAGAACCGCGGCGAGAACGTGAGCTCGGCGAACCCGCGCCTGTCGCGGTAAAACGTCCTGTCGTCGCCGACCATGGTGAAGTTGGCGCCGGTCGGGAGCGCCTTCTTGCGCTCGTTGTAGGACACCTGCGCCGAGAGGGACTTGTACCAGAGCCGCCCCTGGACCGTCCCGACATTGAAGTGGTCCGCGCCGCGGGCGTTGGCATCGCCGCCCTTCCACTTGTTCTCGAGTCCTGTCGGGATCGGCAGGAAGTAGTCTCGCCCTTGACCGTGGCCTCCGGCGACCGACAGCCACATGCCGGAGTCGCGCCCGAAGGGCACCTGCACCTGGGCGCGGCCCCGGATGAAGCCGTGCTGCGCCGCGCCCACGCCGACGCCCGCGCCGAACGACGTCGGGCGGCCCTTGGTCACGATGTTGATGACGCCGACGAACGCGCCCGTACCGTAGAGCAGCGAGCCCGGGCCACGGACGACCTCGATCCGCTCGACGTCCTCCAGGTCGGTGCGCGCGGATTGATCGGCGAAGGCGAGGCCGTCCCACGTGTCGTTGATCGAGTGCCCGTTGAGCAGCACGAGCACGCGGTTGCTGTAGTCACCAGGGATGCTGATCCCGCGGATGCCAACCCAGGAGTAGGTGCCGTCGTACGTCGTGTAGACGCCGCGCATGCCCCTCAAGGCCTCGGCGACCGTCGGATACCCCATCGCGCGGAGCTCCTGGCCCGAGATGATCGTGACCGAGCCGGGCGCGTCCTCGACGGCCTCCGCCGTACGCGACGCGGCCTCGACCTCCTCGAGCTGCCGGAGGGAGATGTCGATTCTGGTCTGCTGTGCGGCCACCACGTTCGCTGTCTGCTCCACCGGGCGGAAGCCGCGCAGCGAGACGCGCACGCGGCGCTGGCCGCTCTGCACGTTGAGGACCGCGGGCGTGAAGCCCATCGGCTTTCCGTCGACCTCGACGAGCGCGTCGCGCTCATCCGCGTTGACGACGAGGCTGCCGGTGAGCGGGTTGAGCCGGTAACGCGCGGTCACCGTGCTCGCGGCCGCCACGTTCACGTCCTGCTCCGACGGCTGATACCCCTCCTGCGAAAGGTAGAGGCGGTGCCGGCCAGGAGGCAGCGTGAGATCGCACGGCGCGGTGCACGCCGGGGGGCCGCTCGCGTCGTTGACCCGCACCGTCGTGCCCGCCATCTCACCGACCACGCGCACCGTCCCGACGATGCGCTTCAGCTTGACCGCGACGTTCGTTTGCTCGCCGATCTTCGCCTCGACGTTCTCGACCTCCGCCGGCTCGTACCCCTCGAGATCGACGATGATCTTGTGCTTGCCGGGCTGGAAGCCGAGGAGGCGGGGCGTGTTGCCGCGGCCGCCGAGATCGCGGCGGTTGATGTACACCGTCGCTCCGGGCGGGTCCGTCGTCACGTTGATGACGGCGACGTTGGGCCGGATGCGCGCGAGCGCCTCCTCGATAGCCGGCCTGCGCGCGGCGTTGGGCTCGAGATCGAGCGCCTGAACGTAGTAGCGAAATGCGTCTGGATACTCCTGGAGAGCCTCGTAAGTTCGGGCGATGTTGAAGATGACGTTTCGGTTCGGGACAAGCCGGTTCGACACCAGGAAGTGCTCCAGGGCGCCCCGGTAGTCACGCGCCGAATAGCGCTCCGTGGCGATCCTGAAGTGCAGATCGGCCTCATCGGCCAGATCATCCGCCCAGGCAGGCCGACCGGAGAATGTGAGGAGTGCTACGAGTATGAGTAGGAGTGCGGAGCGACGAAAGCTCATCTTTCGATCTCGATTCCCAACGGTCGAAGTGGAGCGCAAAGCGCCGTCCGCCGGGTCCAGCCGTTACGCAAAAACCCGGCGAGCTTGGGACGAAACAGCCGCATTGCCGGGTCAGCTTACCGTAAGCCGTCAGCTGATCCAACCTGTTCGCACAGGCGGCCGGGGACCTCACGCCGGCGTGGACGCCGCTGTGTAGGCGCCGTGCGCGGAGCGCATGACAGAGTGAGCGGAACCCGGGGCGGCGCGCGGTCCGGGCCCGGCGCCCCGCAGGAGGCGCCGTCAGGCAAGCGCTCGAGCTCGGCGCCCCAGGGCTGGGCCGCGCGAGCCAGAGCGAGGTGGAGCGCTGGTCAGGCCCAGCGCCAAGGTGAACAAGGGCGGTGCATCGCTGCGCTGACGCGCAGGAGTCCGCCGGGCTCCGCGCGGCGCGCGCGAGCCCCTTGGCCGACCGGCGCCCGGCGCGCAGAACTCCGCCGCCTCCGCCGCGAGCCCGGGCCGGCGGCTCAATTGTGCCTCCAGCGGGTGAGCCGCTCCAGGATCATGATGGACACCGCCACGCCGATCAGGAGGAGCGTTGAAATCGCGAACAGGTCGGTCCGCACGCCTCGCATCTGAGATTGGTAGACGTAGAGCGGGAGCGTGACCGAGCGCGGGCCGGACGTGAAGAAGCTGATCACGAAGTCGTTGAGCGACAGCGTGAACGCCAGCATGGCGCCCCCCACGATCGCCGGCCACAGGAGGGGGAGCGTGACCCTCCGGAAGTGGATCCACGGCGACGCATAGAGGTCCATCGCGGCCTCGCTCAGCGTCGGCCCGATGGCGACGAGCCGACTGCGGACGATGAGCGTCACGAACGCGATCTCGAACGTCACATGACCGATGATCATCGTCGTCATGCTGGGCTCGAACCAATGGTCCACCACGCGGCGGAGCACGTTGAACGCCATGACCAGCACCGCCGCGAACGTGATGTCGGGAGCGACCGCCGGGATGTCCACGATCGACTCGAGCACGCGACTCACGGAGCTTGGCCACGGAAAGTGCATCCCCAGGGCGAGCAGCGTCCCGAGGACCGTCGCGATGAGCGTGGAGGCGCCGCCGAGCATCAGGGTGTTCACGGCGACCTCGCGGATCTCCATGGCACGCCGGTTGGTCTCGGGATCGGCGAAGAGATCGAGGTACCAGCGAACCGAGAAGCCGGTCCAGAGCAGGCCCCGCTCCGCGGCGTTGAACGAGTAGACGGCGACCGCGAAGAGCGGCAGGTAGAGGAGCGCGAAGCCGAGGAAGGCGGCGATCGTCGTCAGCGCGCGCCAGAGGCCCCGGCCGAGCTTCACAGGATCTCCACGGAGCGCCCATTCCGGCGGTAAAGGGACACGCCGCCCAGCGTCAGAACGATGAGCACCAGGCTGAGCGCCGCGCCGTAAGGGATGTTCCTCCCCGGGCCGAACTGGTGCTGGATGAGGTTCCCTATCAGCCAGTGCTTCGCGCCGCCGAGCATGTCGCTCACCACGAAGACGCTCATCGCAGGGACGTACGTGAGGAGGACTGCGACGCTGAGGCCGGGGAGGGTCTGCGGCAGGATCGCCGCGAGGAAGATGCGCAGCCGCGACGCATAGAGGTCCTGCGCGGCCTCGACGAGCGACCAGTCGAGACGATCGATGCTCGTGTAGAGGGGGACCACGGCGAACGGGAGGGAGGCCGCGACGAGGCCGATCGTGACCGCCGTCCAGCTGGGATAGACGTCGCGGCCCGGGTCGATCCACCCGAGCCAGGCGGCGAGCTTGGCAGGCAGGAGCTGCGCCGACAGGAGGAGCTTCCAGCTGAACGTGCGGATCACGAGGTTCGTGCAGAGCGGGACGATGATGAGCGCGAGCCAGAAGAAGCGCCGGCGACGCGAGCCGCGCGCGATGAAGAAGGCCATCGGATAGGCGAGCATCACGGAGGCGGTCGTCACGACCAGCGCGAGGACGATGCTCCTGATGAGGATGCGCGCGTTCTCGCCGGACGCGGAGCCGAAGATGCGCTCGAACGACTCGAACGACAGCTCCCAGAGCAGGGCGCCGTCCGCGTCGCGCTTGAGGAACGACACGACGAGGAGCGCCAAGCTCGGCAAGAGGAGGAACACGGACAGCCAGGAGACGCCGCCCGCGATGAGCAGGGACCCCCGCGCGAGGAGCCTGCGCCGCGTCGTGAGCTGGCCATACCAGACCGTCGGCTCAGTCACTGAGCACCTCGAGCCGCTCGGCGGGCAGGGCGAGCCAGACCGAGGAGCCGGGCTTGAGCCGCGAGCGGGGGCTGAGCTGCACGCGCAGCGGCCCGGGCTCGATGATGAGCTCCACGTGATCGCCGCGGTAGAAGCTCTCCTTCACCACGCCGCGCACGCCGTTCTCCGCCGGCTCGTTCTCGCAGAGCTCGATCCACTCGGGGTGGATCGCGAGCGTGCCGTACTCCCACTGAGGCTTGGTCTGCACCCTCAGCGCGCCCACCGTCGTGAAGACGAGCGTGGCGCCGACGCGCTGCGCGGAGATGAGGTTGGCCGCGCCGAAGAACTCGGCGGCGAAGCGGCTCTGCGGCCGCTCGTACACCTCGGCCGTCGCCCCTTGCTGCTCGATGCGGCCCTTGTTCATCAGCACGATGCGGTCCGAGACGGTCATCGCCTCGTCCTGATCGTGCGTGACGAGCACGAACGTCTTCCCGAGCGCGCGCTGGAGCCGGCGCAGGTCGAGCTGCACCTCGGCGCGCAGCTTCGCGTCGAGCGCCGACATCGGCTCGTCGAGCAGCAGCACCTCAGGCTCGTTGACGACCGCGCGCGCGAGCGCGACTCGCTGCTTCTGACCGCCCGAGATCTGGTGCGGATACCGCTCCGCGAGGTCATCGAGCTTCAGCATCGAGAGGCTCGAACGCACGCGCTCGCGCACCTCGGGATCAGGGAAGCTGCGCGACCTCAGGCCGAAGGCCACGTTCTCGAACACGGTCAGATGCGGGAACAGCGCGTAGTTCTGGAACACGGTGTTCACCGGCCTGCGGTTCGCCGGCAGGTGGTCAACAGCCCTGCCCGCGAGCAGGATCTGCCCCCGATCGGCGCGATCGAGCCCCGCGATGATGCGGAGCAGCGTCGTCTTGCCGCAGCCGGAAGGCCCGAGGAGCGTGACGAACTCGCCGGCCTCCGCCGTGAACGACACGTCGTTCAGTATCTGTGTCTTACCGAAGCTCTTGCTGACGTTCTCTACAACGAGGCTGCATCCCGGGTTGCGGTCGGCCGCGCTCTCGGTCAGGGGCGCCATGCTGCGCTGCCCCGACGACGAGAAGAAGTCTCTCAACCTCTGGATCACCCCAGCAAACCCTTTGCGCGTGGCGCTTTCCGAACCGCTTCCGAAGCCTCGGAGCGTACTACGCAGACCATGATGCCCTCCCGTTGTCAACTGGGCGCGCGCCGGGCTGACCGGCTGAGCGGCGCGCGCCCGGCCGGGCTCTTTTCGCTCGCAGGCGGCGTACGCTACCGCCCTTCCCCTGGGCGTGCCACCTTTCTGCCGATCCTGCTCGCGGCGCGCTCCAGCGCCGCGCAGGGCTCGCGCGTCGCTGGAGCGCGCCCAATGCGTTCGGAGCGCGCTTCCCGTGCGCGTCCGGGCGCGCTTCGCTGCGCGTTCGCCGCGCGTTCCCCACGCGCTGCTTGCCACCGCTCGGCGCCGGTGATTTCTTGGTCCCACGCATGGGCCTGAGGAACGCGAGACCCGAGTTTGGAGGCACGCGTCGCTTCCAGGTCGTTCGCGTCGTGGGCCGCGGCGGGATGGGGGTTGTCTACGAGGCCTTCGACCGCGAGCGGAAGGGGCGGGTCGCGCTCAAGATCCTCCGGAATCTGAGCGCCGACGCGCGCCTCCGGTTCAAGAACGAGTTCCGCGCGCTCCAGGACATCCAGCACCCGAACCTGGTCAGCCTCGGCGAGCTTCACGAGGAAGAAGGGCAGCTCTTCTTCACGATGGAGCTCATCCGCGGCGTCGACTTCGTGGTCCACGTGCGGGTCCACGAGGAGGGCGACGCCGGGCCGAGGGGCGAGCCCGCGGGCGTCGGGCGCCGCTCGACCCTGCCGTCAAGCCCCATGTGGTCTGCTGTGCAGGGCCCTGCCTCGGAGCCACAGCCCCGGATCAATCGCCCCTTCCACGAGGCCCGCCTCCGCTCGGCCCTGGCGCAGCTCGCCCAGGGGCTCGCGGCGGTGCATGCGGCTTACAAGGTTCACCGCGATATCAAGCCTTCCAACGTCCTCGTCACCGCGGAAGAGCGGGTGGTCCTCCTCGACTTCGGCTTCGTCGCCGACGCGAGCGGCACAGGGCGCGAGCAGGCCGTCGTCGGAACGCTCCATTACATGGCGCCCGAGCAGGCCGAGGCCAAGGCGGCCGGGCCCGAGGCGGACATCTACAGTGTCGGGGTCATGCTTTACCTCGCGCTGACCGGCGTCTACCCGTTCCAGACGGCGCCCAAGGCGGCGCTCGACATGATGCGGCGAGCGGAGCCTCCGCCGCCGAGCCGGCTCGTCGAGGACATGCCCCCCGACATCGACGAGCTCTGCGTGGACATGCTCCGCATCGACCCGGCCGCCCGGCCGACGGCGCGCGACGTGCTGCGCCGGCTGCAGGTGCAGGAGCTTATCGAGGAGCCGCCCGTCCTCTCGCAGCGCATCGGCTTCGTCGGCAGGCGCAGCGAGCTCGCCGCGCTCGAGGGCGCGTTCGCGGAGGCGAAGCTCGGGCGCGCGGTCACGCGGTTCATCGAGGGCGAGTCGGGCGTCGGCAAGAGCGCGCTCCTGCGCCGGTTCCTGGAGCGCATCGACAAGGAGGCGCTCGTCCTCGCGGGGCGCTGCTACGAGCGCGAGGCGGTCCCCTACAAGGCGGTGGACGAGCTCATCGACGGGCTGAGCCGGCACCTCGTGCGCCGCCCCCCCGAGCAGGTCAAGGCGCTGCTGCCGCCCAACGCGGGCCTGCTCGGCACGGTGTTCCCGGTGTTCCGGACGGTCCCGGCGATCACGGAGGCGCGCGCTCGGCGCAAGGCGATCGACCCGCCCGAGATCCGCGCCCTCGTCTTCGCCGCGCTTCGGGAGCTGTTGGGCCGGCTCGCGGCCGAGCGGCCGCTGGTGCTCGCGATCGACGATCTCCAGTGGGCTGACGCCGACAGCGTCGCGCTGCTCTCGGAGGTGATGCGCCCGTGGACCGAGGCCGATCTCCACGCCGCGACCAGGCCTGGCTCGTTCGCCGGCCTCGATGGGCCCGTGTCCTCGGGCGCGCTGGTCGACCCCTCGCGCCCGCGCGCGATGATGCTCGTGGCGACGGTGCGGACCGCCTCGGAGACCGCGCCGCCCGTCTCGCGGCAGCTCGGGGTGCCGATCGACTCGCTCGGGCACATCATCCTCCACCGCCTGTCGCTCGCGGAGGCGCAGGAGCTCTGCGCGCTCCTCCTCCGGGGCGCCCAGGTCGGCCACCCGCTCAGCATCGAGGCGATCGCGCAGGAGGCCGGCGGCCACCCGCTGTTCATCGACGCGCTCCTGCGCCACCGGATGATGTCCCCGGACGCCGACGGCGGCCCGGTGCGCCTCGACGACGTCCTCTGGGCGCGGATCAGCCGGCTCGACCCGCGGGCGCGCCAGCTGCTCGAGCTCGTCGTGTGCGCCGGCGCGCCGGTGCTGACGTCGGTGGCCGCGCACGCCATGGCGGCGGATTTCGGGGAGCTCACGCGGGTGCTCTCGGCCCTGCGCGCGGCGAACCTCGTGCGGACCGGCGGCTCGGGTCAGGACGAGTTCCTCGAGCCGTTCCACAACCGCATCCGGGAGACGGTGGCGAGCCGGCTCGACGAGCAGACGGCGCGCAGCTGGCACGGCCGGCTCGCGCTGGCGCTGGAGGCCTCGGGGCGCGCGGAGCTCGAGGCGCTGGCCGAGCACTGGCGCGCCGCCGGGGACCCCGAGCGCGCCGCCGGCTACGCCGTGCGCGCCGGCGAGCACGCCGAGGCCGCGTTCGCGTTCGACCACGCGGCGCGCCTCTACCGCATGGCGATCGACCTCCACCTGCCTGGCGCGGCGGAGCGGCGGGTCGTGCTCGCCAAGCTCGGCGACGCCCTGAGCAGCGCGGGGCGCGGCGCCAAGGCAGCGGAGGCCTACATGGCCGCGAGCGACGGCGCCCCGGAGTCCGAGGCGATCGATCTCGGCCGCCGGGCCGCGGAGAACCTGCTCCGCGCCGGCTACGTCGACGCCGGGATGGCGGGCCTGCGCTCGGTGCTCGGCGCGGTCGGCATGCAGGTGCCGAAGACGCCGGAGCTCGCGGTCGCGTCGCTGATGCTGCGGCGCGCGCAGGTGCGCCTGCGCGGGCTCAACTTCGTCGAGCGCCCCGCCGACGAGGTCTCGCCCGAGGACCTCATGCGCATCGACGTCTGCTGGTCGGCGGCGATGGGGCTCGCCATCGTCGATCCCACGCGCGGCGCCGACTTCCAGGCGCGCAACCTCCTCCTGTCGCTCAAGGCGGGCGAGCCGTACCGCGTGACGCGCGCGCTCGCCTTCGAGGCGACCTACCTCGCGATCGACGGCGGCCCGTCCGCGTCCCGCGTCGCCGACCTGCTCTCGACGGCGAGCGCGATCGCGGCGCGCATCGGCAGGCCTCACGCGCTCGGCCTCGTCGGCTTCGTCGGCGGCGTCACCGCGACGCTGTTCGGCCGCTGGCAGCAGGGCGTGGCCGATCTCGACCGGGCGGACACCATCTTTCGTGAGCGCTGCACCGGCGTCACGTGGGAGCGGAGCTGGGCGCACACCTTCTCGGTCTGGGCGCTCTGGTACGGCGGCGAGACGCGCGAGTTCATGCGCCGGGTCCCGATGTACCTGCAGGCGGCCGACGAGCGCGGCGATCGCTACCTCGCCACGAGCCTCCGCTCCTCGCAGAGCAACGCCTACTGGCTCGTCGGCGACGACCCCGACTCCGCGCTGCGCCAGGCGCAGGACGCCATCCGGAGCTGGTCCAAGGCGGGCTTCCAGCTGCAGAGCTACTTCGATCTCGTCGCCCGCGCGCACATCGGCCTGTACCGGGGCGAGGGCGAGGCGACGTACCGCCTCTTCGCGGAGCAGCGGGCGGGCCTCGAGAGCTCGCTCGTCCTGCGCATCCAGGCCGTGCGCATCATCATCACCCACCTCCGGGCCTGCGCCGCGCTGGCCGCCGCCGCCGCGTCCACGCCGGCCGACGCGGAGCCGCTGTACGAGGAGGCGACGCGCGCCGCCCGCAAGATCGACGCGGAGCACATGCCCTGGGCCGACCCGCTCGCGGCCGCGGTGCGCGCCGCGATCGCCGCGGCCCGCGGCGAGGGAGAGGCGGCCGTCCAGCAGCTCGCCGACGCGGTGCGCGGCTTCGAGGCCGCCGGCATGGCCCTCTACGCCGCGGCGGCGCGGCGCCGCCACGGCGAGCTGCTGAAGGGCGACGAGGGCCGCGCCGCCGTCGAGGCGGCGAACGGCTGGATGCACGAGCAGGGCATCGTGAGCCCGGACCGCATGACCACCATGCTCCTCCCCGGCTTCTAGCGGGCTCACCCGCTTCGGATACGGGCCCATCTCGGCGTTTTCGGTGCTCAGCGTACAAGAGTACGCTTCCGCGCCGAAAACACCGAGCTGGACCCGTCTCCTGTGCGGGTGAGCTCCGGCGACGGTCGGGGGAAGGGAAGGGGAGGGGGAGCCGGCGGGCGCGCCTCAGGGCTTCACGCGCAGGACGGCCGTGCCCTTCGCCTTGCCGTAGAGCTGCTTGATCTCGATCTTGTACTCGCCGGGGGACGATGCGCTGAACTCGACGGGGGAGGCGCTCTGCGGCTTGCCGGTGGGCAGATCGCGCAGCACGCGCTCGATGATGATCTTCCCGGACGGGGAGCGGATCTTGATGTTGAACGGCGGGGTCGCCTCGTCGTAGGCACGGAACACGAGGCGCACGCTGTCTCCGACCGAGACCGGGGTGGTCTGGCTGATCGTCTCGATGTCGCCTTCGTTCTCAACGGTATCGGCCACGCGTCGCTCGTCCCGTGAGGTGCCTCACTGCGGTCCCTCGGCGCTCATTGTAGTCGCGTCTGGCGGAGATTCGCGAATTTGGAGCGCGCGGCCGGCTGGCGCCGCCCGCCGGAGGAGGCCGACCGCGGGCCGCCTCCTCCGGGGAGCTCAGCCCTTCGACCATCGCAGGCGCGGCTGGCGCGCGGCGCGGGCCTCGTCGAGGCGGCCGACCACCGTGCCGTGGGGCGCCTGCTTCACGACCTCCGGCGTCTCCTGCGCCTCCTTGAGGATGCTGAGCATCGCGGCCACGAACTCGTCGAGGGTCTCGCGGGTCTCCGTCTCCGTCGGCTCGATCATCAGGGCGCCGGGCACGACCAGCGGGAAGTAGACCGTGGGCGCGTGAAAGCCGTAGTCGAGCAGCCGCTTGGCGACGTCGAGCGTCTTGACCCCGGTCTCCTTCTCCAGCTGGCTGTCGGAGAGCACCACCTCGTGCATGCACGGCTGCGGCACCGGCGCGAGGTAGTGGTCCTTCAGCTTGGCCCACAGGTAGCGCGCGTTGAGCACGGCGAGGCTGCTCGCCGCCGTGAGGCCGTCGCCGCCCATCTCGCGGATGTACGTGTACGCCCGGATGAACATCCCGAAGTTGCCCGTGAAGGCCCGGAGCCGCCCGACGCTCTGGGGCCGGTCGCGGTCCCACGCGAAGGCGTCGCCGCGCCGCACGAGGACGGGCGAGGGCTGGAACGGCTCCAGGTGCTTCTTGAAGCAGACCGGCCCGGAGCCGGGGCCGCCGCCGCCGTGCGGGGTCGTGAACGTCTTGTGCAGGTTGATGTGGATGACGTCCATGCCGACGTCGCCCGGGCGCGCGTGCCCCATGATCGCGTTCGTGTTCGCGCCGTCCCCGTACACGAGCCCGCCCTTGTCGTGGATGAGCTTGATGATCGCCGGCAGGTGCGTCTCGTAGGCCCCGAGGGTGTTCGGGTTCGTGATCATCAGCCCGCAGACGTCGCCGTCCGACCCCTCGCGCTCGATCGCGGCGAGGACCTGCTCGGGGTGGGTGATGCCGTCGGCGGTCTTCTCGATCCGGACGGCCACGAGCCCGTTGAGCGCGCAGCTCGCCGGGTTCGTGCCGTGGGCGCTCTCCGGGATGAACACCTTCCTCGGCGAGCGCCCCTTCGACTCGTGGAACGCCCGCATCATCATCAGCCCGGCGAGCTCGCCCTGCGCGCCCGCGGAGGGCTGCAGCGAGCAGCCGTCCATCCCGCTGACCTCGCAGAGCGCCTCCTGCAGGCGCCACATCACCTCGAGCGAGCCCTGGCTGAGCTCGTCGGGCGTCATCGGGTGCAGCTTCGCGAATCCGGGGATGCGCGCGGCCCACTCGTTGATCTTCGGGTTGTACTTCATCGTGCACGACCCGAGCGGGTACATCTGCCCGTCGATGCAGAAGTTCCACTGCGAAAGCCGGATGAAGTGCCGGAAGGCCTCCGGCTCGCTCACCTCCGGCAGGCCGGCTGGCTCCTTGCGGGCGAGCGCGCCGTAGTGGGCGGCGGGCTCGACCTCGGGCACGTCGAGCGGGGGGAGCGACGCGCCGGTCCTGCCCGGCGTGCCACGCTCGAAGATGGGGGGTTCGCGGAACTGAATGCCTCGAGGCTGCGGTTGGGTCATCGGGGGCTGTTATGTCAGAGGCCGGGGGGCTCGGCAGGTGCTTCGTCAGAGGGAGCGGCGGGCGGCTCGGGCGCGCCTTCCTCCTGGTTCGCGCTGTCCCAGTCGCCGCCGCCCATGTCAGAGGCGCCGGAGCCCCCGATCGACTTCAGATCCGGGAGCATGTTGCGCTGCTTGACCGCTTCCCAGGGCTCGCCGACCTCGTCCTTGTTGCGGCCGATCTCGCCCGCCAGCCGGTCGTCGACGTTCTCGCCCTCCGGCCGCGTGTACTTGAAGTACCCCCGGCCTTCCTTGGTCGCGCTCTGCCCGATCGCGCCGATGGTGTGCTCGGTCCACGTGAATTTGATGAGGTCGCCTGTCACCGTCCCGTGCAGCACGCCCCAGCGATCCTTGACCGGACGGATCCAGCGCCCCTCGATGGCGTCGTTGTCCTGCACGAGGTGCAGGTAGCCGTAGAGCTCGCTGTAATAGACCCCCGTCCAGTCGCCGCCTTCGGGCATGTCACCGGCTTGCACCTTGGCCGTCTTGGGCGCGGGATTCGAGCTGCAGCCAAGCGCCGTCGTCCCCATCAGGAGGGCACATGCGGCGCCAGCAATCCAAAGCCGTCGCGATACGTTCATGGCGGCGGAGCCTAGCACAGCACCTACCCGCACCCATACCCCCGCCATGCGTCTCCGACGTCGCGCGGGGGCGCGAGCGGAGGTGGGGAACGGGGGTGGGAGCGTGCGCGCTACGTCACGAACGTGTACTTGCCTCCCTCCTGCAATGAGGTGTGCCACCTGCGCGCCAGAAGGAGGAGCGTAACGTACCGTTCGGCGTGTGCGCGACTGCGTCAATTTTCCGCTTCCACCTCCTTGTAGGGCCCGGAGCGCTGGTAAGCTCCCTGGCATGATGAACTCCCTTGTCTCCAACCGAGGTTTTGTAATTCCCGGTAGAATCGCTCTCTTCACCAGCGTCCTCGCCCTCGCGGCCTGCGAAGGGCAGCTCGGCAACCTCGACGGCACCTCTCCCACCACCGGCAGCGGCAGCGGCAGTGGCTCCTCTGGCTCCGGTGGCTACCGCCCCCCCGTCGGTGGGGGCTCCAAGCCGCTGCCGGCCGCCGCGTCGTGCGCTCCGGCGTCGAGCGGCTCCTCCGACGTCGCGGAGCCCCAGCTCCTCCTCCAGCTGTCCGACGACGACGAGAGCGCGTGGCTCGGGTCGCCGGTGGTCGCCGATCTTGACGGCGACGGCGAGCAGGAGATCCTGGTGACGCACAACGGCAACGTCGTCGTCTGGGGCCCCGACGGCGAGCAGAAGTGGCGCTACGACGAGTCGCGTCAGAACGGCCGCATCTGGGCGAGCCCGATCGTCGCGGACTTCCGCGGCGACGGGCAGCTCGAGGTGGTCTTCGCGGCGCGCACCACGATCTACATGCTCGACGCGAGCGGCCAGCTGGTGAGCGGCTGGCCCGTCACCTGGAACGACGAGATCCGCTCCCTCGCCGCGGGCGACATCGACGGCGACGGTCAGCTCGACGTCGTCGCCGCGAGCACCGACAGGTCCCCCGACTACTCCGACATCCTGATGGCCTTCCACGCGAGCGGGTCGGCGGTCGCTGGCTTCCCGCCGATCGAGAGCCAGACGATCGGCTGCGACGCGCGCCGCAGCGACGACGCCGAGTGCTGGATCGTGGGCGCCTACGACCAGAACCTGGCCATCGGTGATCTCGACGGCGATGGATCGCAGGACATCGTCTCGCCGATGGATAACTCCTATGCCGGGTTCTACCACGGCACGGGAGAGGCCTTCGACGCGAATCCCATGTTCGAGGGCCGCCCGAAGACGCCGGGCGTGCGGTACATGCACGATCTCGAGCTCGCGCAGCAGGGCTTCGGCGACAGCAGCGACCTGCAGGCCTATTTCAAGAACTCGGCCCCTGCGATCGCGGACCTCGACGGCGACGGCACGCCGGAGATCATCATGCTCGCGGCGGCCGAGGACGTCGCCATGAATGACCAGTCCCAGGGCGTCGGCCTGTGGGCGGTCCGCAACGACGCGAGCCGCATCGAGGGGTGGGAGAGCCCGTTCTACGCGCCGGACTACCTGTCCGGCGGCGAGGATTTCGACGGCAACATCGTGGCCATGACGCAGCAGGTGACCGTGGCCGATCTCGACGCGACGCACGCCGGGCCCGAGATGATCTTCGCGGGCCTGGACGGGCGGATCCACGCGGTCTACGCCGACAAGACCGAGTTCTGGGACGTCACCTACACGGACGACACGCAGGTGCTCACGGGCGGCGTCGTGGTCGGGGATCTGTCGGGCGACGGCATCCCCGAGGTCGTGTTCAACACCTACTCGACCGAGGAGGACAGGAGCCACCTCTTCGTCCTCGACGCTGGCGGCACGATCCTCCACCAGATCGCGCTGCCGCGGCTCGGCGCGATGCCGGTGCCGACGCTCGCCGACGTGAACGGCGACGGGACGATCGAGATCGTCGTGTCGCTCCGCGAGATCGGGTGGGACGGGGCGGACCCGGAGCCGAACACGTACGTGTACACGGTGCCGGGATCGGCGACGAACTGCCTGCTCTGGCCGACCGCGCGCGGCAACTACTACAGAAACGGCTGGGTCCGCGCGGCGGACTGACACGCTCCGAGGACCGTTCGCGCCGGCGCTGAAGAAGGAGCGCCGGCGCGGGGAGGGCCGATCGCCGCGGCGGTCGGCCCTTCGCCGTCCTGGCCTCGCCGTCGCGGGTGTCCTCCTGGGAGAGGCCGGCGCGGCCCTCAGGCCGCGAGCGCCTCGCGGCAGGCGGCGATCGTCCGCTCGATGTCCTCTTCCGAGTGCGCGCCGCTCAGGAACGCCGCCTCGTACTGCGACGGAGGCCAGTAGACGCCTCGCGCGAGCATCGCCGCGTGGAAGGCGCTGAAGCGCTTCGTGTCGGACGTGGCGGCGTCGGTCCAGGAGCGGACTGGGCCCTTCGTGAAGAACAGCGTGATCATCGAGCCGACCCGCTGGACGCACGCGGCCGCGCCAGCGCCCTCGGCGGCGGCCCGGAGGCCCGCCTCGAGGGAAGCGCCGAGCTTCTCGAGCCGCTCGTAGAGAGCGGGCGTGAGGCGATCGAGCGTCGCGAGCCCCGCCGTGACCGCGAGCGGGTTGCCGCTGAGCGTGCCCGCCTGGTACACGGGGCCGAGCGGCGAGACGACGCGCATCACGTCGGCGCGGCCGCCGTAGGCCGCGAGGGGCATGCCGCCGCCGACGATCTTGCCGAGCGTCGTCAGATCCGGCCGGAGGCCGAAGCGCTCCTGCGCGCCGCCGCGGGCGAGGCGGCAGCCGGTCATCACCTCGTCGAAGATCGAGAGCGCGCCGTGCTTGCGGCAGAGGTCGATCACGAGGGCGAGGAACCCGGGCTCGGGCGGGACGCAGCCCATGTTGCCGACCACGGGCTCGAGGATGACCGCGGCGATGTCGCCGCCGCGCGCGGCGAAGGCGGCCTCGAGGGCGGCCGGGTCGTTGTAGGGCAAGGACAGCGTGGTGCGGGCGATGCTCTCGGGGACGCCGGCGGAGTCGGGGGCGCCGAAGGTGGCGAGCCCGCTGCCCGCCTTGACGAGCAGGTGATCGGCGTGGCCGTGGTAGCAGCCCTCGAACTTGATGATGGCGTCGCGGCGCGTGAAGCCGCGCGCGACGCGGATGGCGCTCATCGTGGCCTCGGTGCCGCTCGAGACGCAGCGCAGCATGTCGATGCTCGGGTAGAGCTCGCGGATCTTCTCGGCGAAGCGGACCTCGAGCTCGGTCGGCGCGCCGAACGAGAGGCCGCCGAGCGCTGCCTCGCGGACGGCCTCGATGACGGCGGGGTCCGCGTGGCCGAGGATGGCCGGCCCCCAGGAGCCGACGTAGTCGATGTACTCGGCCCCGTCGGCGTCGAACAGCCGCGCGCCCTGGGCGCGCGCGATGAACAGGGGGTCGCCGCCGACGGCGCGGAAGGCGCGCACGGGGCTGTTCACGCCGCCCGGCAGGACGGCGGCGGCGCGGTCGAACAGGGCTTTGGAGGCGGGGGCCCGGTCCGCGCGGGCGGGCGGAGCGCTTGTCGCGTTCGTCATCGTGCTCCGGCCATAGCAGGGGCGAGGCGGGGGAGCGACGCGGATCGCGGGCGAGGGGAAGCGGAGAAGGGCGCGCGCGGGGCGCCGCGGGCATCGCGGACGCCGGGATCGAGGCGTCGCGGGCGCGGGCGCGCCACACGAGCCTTTCCGGCGCGGTCGCGCTTGGCTATGGTGATCGTCTGGAGAGAGGGGCCGCGACCCGCGGCCGGGCTGCTCCTGGGGACCGCGGGCGCGGCTCCCCGAGCACCAGCATCTGGTGAGCCATGCGGATCTCCGAGGACCCCGCTCCGGGGCAGCGTCTCGGGCGATATGAGCTTCTGCGCCTCATCGGCGAAGGCGGGATGGCGCAGGTCTGGGCCGCGCGCATGGAGGGCTCCCGCGGCTTTCACAAGGTCGTCGCGCTGAAGACGCTCATCCCGGCGCTCGCGCGTGATCCGCAGTTCCAGCGCATGTTCCTCGACGAGGCGAACCTCGCCTCGAAGATCCACCACCGCAACGTGGTCGAGATCCTCGACCTCGGCGACACGGACGGCGTGCTCTTCCTCGTGATGGAGTGGATCGACGGGCAGACGATGCAGCAGCTGCTCCGGCCGGGCCTCCGTCCGATGCCGCTCTCCCCGGCGATCGCCTCGCGCATCGTGGCCGACGCGGCGCACGGGCTGCACGCGGCGCACGACCTCCACGACGACCGCGGGGAGCCGCTCGGCATCGTGCACCGCGACGTCTGCCCGCAGAACATCCTCATCGATCGCGACGGCACGGTGAAGGTGGCTGATTTCGGGATCGTGAAGGCGTTCGAGCGCCTGGGCGACACGACGCAGACGGGCGAGATCAAGGGCAAGGGCGAGTACATGTCGCCGGAGCAGGCGCAGGGCCAGCCGGTCGATCGCCGCTCGGACATCTTCTCGCTCGGCGTGGTGCTCTTCGAGGCGGTGACGGGCGCGCTCCCGTTCCAGGTGCTGCACGACCTCGTGCTGCCGCAGACCGGGGTGCCGGAGCCGCCGCGGCCCACGTTGATCGCGCCGCATTGCCCGCGTGATCTGGAGGAGATCATCGTGAAGGCGCTCGCGCGCGATCCGCGGCAGCGCTTCCAGACGGCGGGCGAGATGGCGAGCGCGCTGGAGGACTTCCTCATGCGGAGGTCGGGCGTGGTGACGCCCGCGCACGTGGCGGAGCTCCTCCTGGAGCGCTGCGGGGAGAGCATGGAGGAGGAGCGGCAGCGCATCGCGGCCGCCGTCGCCCCGCAGCAGCGCGCGGGGTGGCGGCCGAAGCCGGGCGCGACGCTGTCCGCGGGGCCGCCCTCCGAAGGCCGGCGGAGCGTGCGATCGGAGCCGCGGCGGGGGCTCGGCGGGCTGATGCGCGCCGGCGGCGACGCGCTGCGCCCGGTGGCGCTGCCGTGGCTCGTGGCCTCGGTGTCCACAGGCGTCGCGGTGGCGTCGCTCATGTTCGTCGCGCTGAGCCGGCCGAGGGATCAGCGGTCGCTCGTGGATCCGATCGCGGTGCAGATCGAGCCGAGCGCCGCGGTCGTGCGGCTGAACGGCGTGGTGCTCGGCGTGGGCAGCCAGGTCATCGCGCGGCCGATGCCGGGGGTGTCGCTCTCGGTCGACGTGCGATCGAGCGACGGCGTCTCGCAGACGGTGCAGATCACGTCGGAGTCCCCCGCGCGGATCCAGCTGAACCTGGCGCGCAAGGGCGAGGCCGGGACCGCGGCGCCGCCGGGCAGCAAGGGCGCGCCGGCGCCGAGATAGCGCGGGAGGGGGGACGCGCGCAGGCCGCTCGGGCGACCTCGGGTCACCTCGCGGCGCTGTCGGCGTCGCTGCGCAGGAGCCCGTAAATCGCGGTGTCGGTGTACCGCCCGTTGTAATACCAGTTCTCGCGGAGCAGCCCGTCCCGCACGAAGCCGAGCCGCTCCAGAACGCGCATGCTGGCGCGGTTCTCGGGATCGATGTGCGCTTCGACGCGGTGGAGGTCCATCGCGTCGAACCCGAAGGGGAGCATGGCGCGCAGCGCCTCGGTCATGATGCCCCGGTTCCAGTGCGCGGGCAGCAGCTCGTAGCCGATCTCCGCCCAGCGATGGGGCTTGTTCCAGCGCCAGAAGCCCGTGGTCCCGATGATCTCTCCGCTCTCGTGAAGGGTGATGCCCCAGCGGATGGATGTGGCGTCGCGGATCCCGTCGAGAATGGAAGCGATGCGCTGCTCCGCGTCGGCCAGCGAGCTGTCGGACGCGCGGCCGAAGTAGCGCGTCACCTCCGGGTCGGAGTGGATGCGGAGGATGGTCGCGGCGTCGGCGGGCTCGATCGCGCGGAGGCGGAGGCGCGGCGTCATCAGGGCAGGGAACGGATCGAACGACACCATCGAGTGAGGGGGATGGGCGGAGGTTCGGCGGACGTCAAGCGTCGGACACGGCGCTGGCCACCGCCGTCCGGGGCGGCGTTCGACTGGAGCGGTGCTCGCCTGGAGCGGCCTGCGATCCCGATCCTCGCCGTGCGTCCCTCGCTGTGCGTCGTGGGCGTCGCGCGCTGCGGGAGGGCGAGCGCTGTGCGTGCTGGAGGCTGGGGGACGCGCGCCGTCCGAGCTGGCGCGCGCGAGGGGGCGGGCGACGCAGCGGGCTTGACGGCGCGGCGACCTCGTCCGAGATCCGCGGAGGAGGACACGGCGCATGGCTCCGCTCGAGGATCGGCAACCGGAGCAGCTCGCCGCGATCGACGAGGCGGAGAGCGCTGCCCGCGGCGGGCGCGGCGCGGGCTCTGGGGCACCGGGGCACCGCGTGCGCTTTGCGCTCGGGATCTCCGAGCTGCCCGGCGAGCGCGCGGTGGTCGTGCTTCACGAGGACACGATCCTGCGCTGGCGGCCCACGCCGAAGCGGCCGGATGGCGCGCTCTCGCGGCTCTCCGAGGTGGCCGTAGGCGCTGCGATCGCGGTCGAACACGGCGGCATCTGGGATGAGGGGCTTGTCCTCGGCCGCGTGGTGCGCCCGGCGCGCGAGGGGGGCTTTCAGGTCGACGGCGACGTGGAGCGCTATCCATCCATCGCCGACGCCGAGCACGCGCACGGCCCGCTCGAGGCGGGCGAGCCGCAAGCGCCGCCGGCGAGGACCGGCGAGCCGGCGTTCGAGCTGGGCGAGCCGATCGGGCGCGACGCGCGCGGGATCGGGCGCAGGGCGAGGAGGTAGCTGCCCTGCCGGCGCGGCAGCGCGCGGCCTCGCGCCGTGCTTCGCGACCATGTCTCCGCAGAACAGCTCATCTCGCTGCTCGGCTCCGGACGGGTGTGAGGGATGAGCGCGCTGGGGCAGCTCCGCTGAAGATAGATCATGGAGAGTCGCTCGGCTCCGAGCAGGTACTCTGAGGAATAGAAGACTGGACCCCTCAGAAAACATGGCACGGGTCGCCGAGGCGGCCCGCTCTGGTGTGGAATCCCGGAGAGGGCTGTGCACCGCCGAGGGCGCGCGCTTCTCGGCAGGTCCGGCGAGCATCGATGTCCAGGCCCGAACCGTTCGACTCGGTTGAAGCGCGCTCGCTCCGCGACGGCGCCGCCGCGAGCCGGCCGGTCCGGCGTCGCGCGCCCCTCTGCTACCCTTCCGCGAATGGATCGTCACCGCTCGCTCCGCATGACCCTCCTCCTCGCCGCTGGCGCCGCCGGCTGCTCCAACGCGAAGAGCCCCGAGATCGCGGTCGTCACGCTCGGCGAGCCGCAGGCCACGCCCCGCGACGCCGGCGTCCCGGACGAACAAGCCGCGCCCCGGCCACCGCGCGGCGTGGGCTGGGTAGAGGAGCGGGACGGCACCGTGCACCGCGCCACGCGGGTCCGGTGCGACGCGACCATCGACCAGCGCGCGTGCAGCGGCACGGAGCGAACGTTCCAGTGTAGGACGGACGCCGACTGCCACGAGGGACCCCGCGGAAAGTGCGTGAGCTCGTTCGGGCAGATAGGCGCGTATTGCGGCTGCGAGTACGCCTGCGAGAGCGACGCGGAGTGCGGCGCGTCCGAGGCCTGCGTGTGCAAGGGGACAGGCGCCCTCCGAGAGCAGCACTCGGTCTGCGCAAAGGCCCTCTGCTCGGTCGACGCCGATTGCCCCGGCAGCACCTGCGGCCTGTCGGCGTACTTCAACGGCTGCTGGGAGCAGGTGACGCTCGCCTGCCGCACCGAGGAAGATACCTGCCTGCGCGACGCGGACTGCCGATCTTCTGACGAGAACCGCGGCGCCGCCTGCGTCGTCACCGACCCGGAGGGAGAGCGCGTGCGCTGGGAGTGCGCTGGGATCTCTTGCGCCATCGGCCGCCCGTTCGTCGTCGACGGCCAGCCGCGCGCCGCGCAGGGCGCCGCGCGCGACGACTGGCGCGCTCCCGCCGAGCTCGATGTCGCGTCCCTCTCGCCCGAGGTGCGCGAGCTCGCCGCGGCGCACTACGCCGCCGTGGCCGCGCTCGAGCACGCGTCCATCGCGAGCTTCGCCCGCTTCTCCCTCCAGCTCCTCGCGCTCGGCGCGCCGGCCGCCCTCGTCGGCGAGGCGCACCGCGCCGCGCTCGACGAGGTGGAGCACGCGCGCCTCGCCTACGGCGTCGCCTCCCGCCTCGCCGGCCGGGCCATCGGCCCCGGGCCGCTGCTCGAGGCGGCAACGGCGCCGCTCGGCGCCAGCGTCGCCGAGGTGGTGGAGGCGCTCGTCGAGGAGGGCTGCGTAGGCGAGGCGCTGGGCGCGGCGGAGGGCCGTGAGATCGCGCAGCGCGCGGGGGATCCGGCGCTCGCGGCCACGCTCGCGCGCATCGCCGCCGACGAGGAGCGGCACGCGGCGCTCTCGTGGAGGGCGCTCTCGTGGATGCTCGCGACGTTCGGCGAGCCGGCGCGCTCCGCGGCGGAGCGGGCGTTCTCCCGCGCCGCCGCCCGCTACGCCGTCGACCCGGCCCCCGGGCCCGCCGTGCACGAGGCGCTCGGCCTGCTCCCGGCGCGCGCGCTCGGGGCGCTGCGCCGCGAGGTGCTCGCCGAGGTCATCGCGCCGTGCCGCGCGGCCTTACCGGGGCTGTCGCGCGACAGCGTCGCCGCGCAACCGTCGAGTCCGCCATAGGCATTCTCCTGAACGCAAGCGGACTGATGAGGCAGATTCGCCCACTCCTGTAGCAACTTGCCACAGCGGGGAGGGGGGCAGTCGCGTGGATTCGGGAGAAAATGGGGCACCCGTGCCGTGCACCGGATCTTGCACGGGGGCCGGCACTCGAATCCACGTGAGGAGGTCTTTACCCATGGTTGCATCGCGCAACGCTCTCGTCCTGACGATCGGTCTCGCTGTTGGCGTCGGCTGCTCCAACCCGCCCCCGGCGAGCAGCCCCAGCACGAACGAAGCACCACTGCAGCCGGCCCCGACCGCCGCCCCGCCGCTGCCGGAGGAGGCGCCTCCCGCGACGCCGCCGGCTCCACAGCCCGGCACCGAGCCGCAGGCGGGGGCGACGCAGCCGGGGACGGCCACGACGCCGAGCGCCCCGGCCGAGGCCCCGCTGACCGACGAGCAGATCCTCGCCGTGCTCGACGCCGCGAACAAGAAGGAGATCGACGAGGCCCAGCTCGCGCAGACGAAGGCCAAGAGCAAGGACGTGAAGGCCTATGCCAAGGTCATCGCCCAGCACCACACCGAGGCCAAGGCGAAGCAGGCCAAGCTGGTCAAGAAGCTCGGTATCACGGCGGCTGACTCGGACAAGAGCAAGCAGCTCACCGAAGAGACGCAAAGCGCGCTCGAGCAGCTGAAGGCGCTGCAAGGGGCCGATTTCGATCAGCAGTTCGTGGCCACAATGATCAAGGATCACCAGAACACGCTCGACTTCCTCGACAGGAAGGCGCTGCCGAACGCGAAGAACGCCGATCTGAAGGCGATGGTCGAGAAGGACCTCCGGCCGACGATCGAGAAGCACCTGAAGGACGCGGAGGCGCTCTCGCAGAAGCTCGGTCCTGCGGGCGCGGGCGCGCAGCCGCCGGCGCCTGGCACGAAGGAGGCCGCGCCCCCGCCGAAGTAGTCGGCCGTAGGCGAGGACGGAAGAGGGAGGCGAGAGCGGGGCGCGCGGTCAGCGCCGATGCGCCCCGCTCAGCTGAGGGAGACCCAGACCGACTTCAGCTGCGTCAGCTCGTCCAGCACCGCGCGGCCGTTCTCCCGCCCGAAGCCGGACTGTTTGGTTCCGCCATACGGGCTCGCCGCGTCGAAGCGGTTGTACGTGTTGATCCAGACCGTGCCCGCCGAGAGGCGCGTGGCCAGCGCGTGCGCCTTGCCGACGTCGCGCGTCCAGATGCCCGCCGCGAGGCCGAACTCGGTCGCGTTCGCGACGCGCGCGGCCTCCTCCACGTCGTCGAAGGGGAGGACCGCCAGCACGGGGCCGAAGATCTCCTCGCGGGCGAGGCTCATCGACGGGGAGACCGCCGAGAACACCGTCGGCTCGACGAAGAACCCCGGGCCCTCGCGGCGCCCGCCGGTCTCGCGGCGCGCCCCCTCGGCCGCGCCACGGTCGATGTAGCCGAGCACCTTCGTGAAGTGCGCCTCCGAGACGAGGGGGCCCATCTGCGTCGACGGATCGAGCGGATCGCCAGGGACCATCCGGCGCGCGCCGCTCGTGACCACCTCCAGCACGCGGTCGTGCACCGCCCGCTCCACGAGGAGCCGGCTCCCCGCCGTGCAGAGCTCGCCCTGGTTGTAGAAGATGGCCGTCACCGCCGCCTTCGCGGCGCTCTCCACGTCCGC
Source organism: Sorangium sp. So ce363 (assembly GCF_051520435.1). Classification (NCBI taxonomy): domain Bacteria; kingdom Pseudomonadati; phylum Myxococcota; order Polyangiales; family Polyangiaceae; genus Sorangium; species Sorangium sp. So ce363. The sequence goes on from NZ_CP150333.1 coordinate 12,737,369, forward strand.
GTCCGCGAAGACGATGTTGGGGCTCTTGCCGCCCAGCTCCAGCGACAGCTTCTTCAGCGTGCCCGCCGCCGCGCGCATGATCGTCCTGCCCGTCTCCGTGCCGCCCGTGAACGAGATCTTCGCGACGCCCGGGTGCTCGACCAGCGCAGCCCCCGCCTCCTCGCCGTGCCCCGTGACGACGTTGACGACGCCCGGCGGCACCCCCGCCTCCGCGAGGAGGCGCGCCAGCTCCAGCGTCGTGAGGCTCGCCTCCTCCGGCGGCTTGACGACCACCACGTTGCCCACCGCGAGCGCGGGCGCCACCTTCCGCGCCGCGAGCAAGAGCGGGAAGTTCCAGGGGATGATCGCGCCGATGACGCCGAGCGGCTCGCGCACGGTGTAGTTCAGGAACGGACCCCGGACCGGGATCGTCTCGCCGCCGAGCTTCGTCGCCCACCCGGAGAAGTAGAAGAACGTGTCCGCCGTACGCGGCACGTCGATCGTCCGCGCGGCCGTGATCGGCTTGCCCGTGTCGAGCGCCTCGAGCCGCGCCAGCTCCTCGCACCGCGCGAGGATCAGCTCCCCCGCCTTCCACAGGATGCGCGCGCGCTCGTTCGGATCCATCGCCGCCCAGCGCGGAAACGCCGCGCGCGCGGACGCCACGGCGGCGTCCACGTCCTCGCGGCGGCCGCGGGCGAGCCGCGCGAGCGCCCCGCCCGTCGCGGGGTTCGCGGTCTCGAACGTCTCGCCGGAGAGCGCCTCCCGCTCGGCGTTGTCGATCCAAAGCCTCTTCACCGTCTCGCGCGTGTCACCCATGCCCCCGTCGTAAACCCGCGCACCCGGGCGCGGCAAGCGGCGATGACACCCGCCCCGGCGTGCGGGATACTCGCGCTGCCTATGGATTTCTCCGATCGCCCCACGCTCCCGTCCGTCCCTCCGCGAAGAGTCGTCACCGAGCTGCCCGGGCCGAAGGCGCGCGCCTGGATGGCGCGCGGCGGCTTCGACATGCAGTCGAGGTACCGCGCGGTCGTGATGGATGACATCGCGAGCCGCGGGTGCTCGCTCGTCGACGTGGACGGCAACGTGTTCCTGGACCTGTTCGCGAACTTCGCGCTCGGGGCGCTCGGCTACAACCACCCCGCGCTGGTCGAGGTGGCGCACCGCGAGGCCTTCATCCGCGCCGTCGCGAACCCGACGTCGACGCCGTTCGTGACGACGCCGGCCTGGTTCGAGTTCGTGGAGGCGCTCGAGCAGCGGTTCGCGCCGCGCGGCATGGCGCGCGTCTTCTGCGTGGACGCGGGGGGCGAGGGCGTCGAGTCCGCGATCAAGGCGGCGTTCATCCGGCACGGCGAGCGCCGGCGGGAGGCCGCCGGGCTGCCGAGGAACCCGCTCGATCTGCCGGAGGAGCTCCAGAAGAGCATCCTCGACAACGCGGGCACCGACGCGGTGGTCGTGTCGTTCGCCGGCGCGTTCCACGGCCGGGGTCTCGGGCCGATGTCCGCCACGCACTCGAAGGTGATCCACAAGGCCGACCTGCCCGCGTTCCCCTGGCCGACGGCGCCCTTCCCCGCGAGCCGCTTCCCGCTGGCGCGCTTCGCCGACGAGAACGACCGCGCCGAGGCGGAGGCGCTCGCCGCGCTCGAGCGGATCCTCGACGCGCACGACGGCCGGGTGGCCGCCGTGATCGTCGAGCCCGTGCAGTCCGAGGGGGGCGATCGGCACGCGAGCGCGGCCTTCTTCCGCCGCGTGCAGGAGCTCGCCGGGAAGGCGGGCGCGGCGCTCATCCTGGACGAGGTGCAGACGGGCATGGGGATCACCGGCGCGCTCTGGGCGCACGAGCAGCTCGATCTGCCGCGCCCGCCCGATCTCATGTGCTTTGGCAAGAAGATGCAGATGGGCGGGTTCTTCGCGACGAGCGCGTACGACGTCGCGCAGTTCGGGCGCATGTACCAGACGCGCAACGGCGACCGCGCGCGGTCCGCGATCGCGCTGGCGACGCTCCGCGCGATCGAGTCGGAGGACCTGCTCGGCAACGTGCGCGTGACGGGCCGCCACTTCCTCTCGCGGCTCGAGGAGCTCTGCGAGCGCTACCCCGCGCTCGCGAGCGAGCCGCGCGGCCGCGGCTTCCTGCTCGCGTTCGACCTGCCGACGACCGCGGCGCGCGACGATTTCCTCTCGCGCGCGCTCCGCCGCGGGGTGTTCGCGAGCTACACGGGGACGCGCTCGGTGCGGCTGCGGCCGCACCTCATCACGACGGTCCCGGACGTCGACGAGGCGATCGGCGTCTTCGACGCGGTGCTGCGCGAGATGGCCGGATGATCGTCGATCCGCGCGACGTCTGCCCGGGGGAGGGGCCGGAGAAGGTCGCGCGGGCGCTCGCGCAGTTCTCCGTGGACGAGGCGCAGGACGGCGCGGCGTTCGACGAGGGCTACCGGGCGCTCGACGCGGTCTTCGGGCCGAAGGGGGAGCTCGAGCGCCGCGAGGTGCTCTGGGCGTGGCTCACCGGGGCGCACACGGACGCGGGGGCGCCGATCACGGCGACGTACCACCTGCTGCTCGCGCGCGACGCGGAGGGGCACCTCGCCGGCGTGCGCGATTGCTACGTCACGCTGGACCGCGCGGCGCGGCGCTGCGTGGCGCTCCTGTCGCACGCGCTCGTCCTGCCGGCCTTCCGCCGCACCGGGCTCGCCGCCCTGCTGCGCGCGGCGCCCGTCGCGCTCGCGCGCCGCGCGATCGAGGGCGCGGGGCTCGCAGGGGGCGAGGGGGCCGGCGGCGATGGCGCGGAGGTGATGCTCGCCGCCGAGATGGAGGCCGTCGACCCGGACGACCGCGACACGGTGGTGCGGCTCATCGCGTACGGGCGCGCGGGGTTCGCGATCGTCCCGCCGGACGTGCTCCCGTACGCGCAGCCGGACTTTCGCGATATCGCGGCGCTCGGCGTCACGCCGGTGCCGCTGCCGCTGCTCGCGGTGGTGCGCCAGGTCGGCGAGGAGGAGCGCGACGAGATCCCGCGCGCCCGGGCCGAGTCGTTTCTGCGCCATTACCAGGCCGTCCACGCGCGCGAGGTGAGCCAGGGCGAGCTCGCGCCGATCCGCGAGAACGCGCTCGCGCGCCTCGCGGCGTTCCCGGGTGAGCGCGTGCCCCTGATCCGGATCCCGCGGGGGCCGGCGGAGGTCGCGGGGTTCGCGCCGGTGCTCCGGAGCGCGGTGATGCCGCTGTTCCCGCCGGCGTGGCGCGGGAAGGCGCCGCTCGACGTGCCGGACCGGGAGCTCGAGAGGCTCTGCGCGGCGTGGTCCTCGGGATAGCCGGGGTCAGGAGGCCCCGGGGCTCCGCGCCCCATCGTAGGCGCCGGCTGTTCGGCGGAGATCCTTGCGAGGGCTCCGCCCGGGGCGCGTCGGAGCGCGGCCGGCGCCGGCCAGGCGGGCGGCTCCACGCGAATCCTGCTCGGCGGGTCGCCGCGGGCTACGATTGAGAGCGCCGGACACGCCGCCATGCCGTCAAGCACCACCACCGTTTCGATCCGCAGGATCACGGGCGAGGCCGCCTCGGACGCCGAAGATCTGCTCGCCGTCGAGGAGCCGCTCGAGATCGTCGTCGTCGCGCGCGCCCTCGGGGACGCGCGCCGCGCCGAGCGCCGCCTCGGCATCACGATGCGCACGCCCGGCAACGACCGCGAGCTCGCGGTCGGCCTCCTGTTCGCCGAGGGCGTCATCTCCCGCGCGGCCGACGCGGTCGCCGTCGAGGAGGCCCTCGGCCCCTCGGGCGACCTCGTGCGCGTCACGCTCGGCGATGACGTGGCCGTCGATCTCGGGCGCACCGAGCGCGCCCTCGCTGTCGCGAGCGCGAGCTGCGGCGTCTGCGGCAAGGCGTCGATCGACGTCGCGGCGCTCGCGCCGCCCTCTCCGCTCGCGCGGGGCGTCCCCCGGCTCGCGCCGGCGATCGTGCACGGGCTCGCCGCGCGGCTCCGCGGCGCGCAGCCGGTGTTCGGGCGGACCGGGGGGCTGCACGCGGCGGCCCTCTTCGACGCGGGCGGCGCGCTCGCCGACCTCCGCGAGGACGTCGGGCGCCACAACGCCGTCGACAAGCTGATCGGCGCCGCCTTGCTCGCCGGGCGGCTGCCCGATCCGGGCGCGGTGCTCATGGTCAGCGGGCGCGCCGGGTTCGAGCTCGTGCAGAAGGCGCTCCGGGCCTCGATCCCGGTGATGGTCGCGGTGGGCGCGCCCTCGAGCCTGGCCGCCGAGCTCGCGGCGGCGCACGGGATGACGCTCGTCGGCTTCGCCCGCGACGGGCGGTTCAACGTGTACGCGGGCCGGGAGCGCATCGAGGTCCCGGTCGCGGTCCCGGCGGAGGCCGCGTCGTGACGGCCCGCGACGTAGTGCGCGACGTGCAGGCGGAGCCGCCTCTGGAGCCCGAGGCGCCCAGGATCGGCGAGCGCAGCGCGGCGGCCGGCGGGCTCCCGGCGGTCGGCGCGACGCTCCGGCACGCGGTCGGCGAGATGGGGGTCGCGCGCGCCGTGCGCACGCTCCTCCGCGTGAACCAGGGCGAGGGCTTCGACTGCCCCGGCTGCGCGTGGCCCGAGCCCGAGGAGAAGCGCTCGCTCGCGGAGTTTTGCGAGAACGGCGCCAAGGCGGTCGCCGAGGAGGCGACGCTCCGCCGCGTCACGCCCGAGTTCTTCCGGGAGCACAGCGTCGAGGCGCTCTCGCGGCAGTCCGACCACTGGCTCGGCAAGCAGGGGCGGCTCGTCCACCCGATGCTGCTCGACGAGGGCGCGTCGCACTACCGCCCGGTGTCGTGGGACGAGGCGCTCGACGTCGTCGCCTCGTCGCTGCGCGCGCTCGGCTCGCCGGACGAGGCCGTCTTCTACACGTCGGGCCGCACGAGCAACGAGGCGGCGTTCCTCTACCAGCTCTTCGTGCGCGAGCTCGGGACGAACAACCTGCCCGACTGCTCGAACATGTGCCACGAGTCGAGCGGCGTCGGCCTGCGCGAGGCCATCGGCGTGGGCAAAGGGACGGTATCCCTCCACGATTTCGAGCTGGCCGACGCCATCTTCGTCGTCGGGCAGAACCCGGGGACGAACCACCCGCGCATGCTCTCGGCGCTGCGCGAGGCGCGGCTGCGCGGGTGCGAGATCGTGACGGTGAACCCGCTCCCCGAGGCCGGCAACGAGCGCTTCCAGCACCCGCAGCACCCGCTCGATCTCGTCGGCTCGGGCGTGCCGCTCTCGACGCTCTTCCTCCAGGTGCGCATCAACGGCGACGTCGCCCTCTTCACCGGGATCATCAAGGAGATGCTCGAAGAGGAGGAGCGGAGGCCGGGCGCCGTGCTCGATCGCGCGTTCATCGCGGGCCACACCCACGGCTTCGAGGCGTTCGCGGACGCCGTGCGCGGCGCGCCCTGGGACGACATCGTCGCGCAGAGCGGGGTCCCGCGCGACCGGATACGGGCGGCGGCCGAGATCGCGATGCGCTCCGAGCGCACGATCGCGTGCTGGGCCATGGGCCTCACGCAGCACCAGAACGGCGTGGCCAACGTGCAGCAGGTGATGAGCTTCCTGCTCCTCCGCGGCAACATCGGGCGGCCCGGCGCGGGCGCGTGCCCGGTGCGCGGGCACAGCAACGTGCAGGGCGACCGGACGATGGGCATCTGGGAGCGCCCGCCCGCGGAGCTCCTCGATCGGATCGAGCAGAACTTCGGCTTCTCCCCGCCGCGCCGCCACGGGCTCGACACCGTCGCCGCGATCGCGGCGATGGCCGAGGGGCGCGCCCGCGTCTTCTTCGCGCTGGGCGGCAACTTCCTCTCGGCCACGCCGGACACGGCGCTGACCGCCCGCGCCCTCGCCCGGTGCGACCTCACCGCGCACGTCTCGACCAAGCTGAACCGGGCGCACCTCGTGACGGGAAGGCGCGCGCTCATCCTGCCTTGCCTCGGCCGCACCGAGCGCGACGCGCAGGCGGGCGGGCCGCAGTTCGTGACCGTCGAGAACTCGATGGGCGTCGTCTCGAGCTCGCGCGGCAACCTCCCCCCCGCCTCGGAGCTGCTGCGCAGCGAGGTGGCGATCGTGGCGGGCCTCGCCCGCGCGGCGCTGGGCGCGCGCTCGCGCGTGCCGTGGGAGGAGCTCACCGCCGATTACGACAGGATCCGCGATCTCATCGAGCGCACGATCGACGGCTTCGACGACTTCAACGCGCGCATCCGGGACCCGCGCGGCTTCGCCCTGCCGAACGCCGCGGCGCGGCGCGAGTTCCACACGGCGACGGGCAAGGCGAACTTCGTGATCCACCCGCTCCCGCGGCACGATCTCGAGCCGGGCGAGCTCCTGATGATGACGATCCGCAGCCACGACCAGTACAACACGACCATCTACGGGCTCGACGACCGGTACCGCGGCGTCCGGGGCGGGCGCCGCGTCGTGTTCATGAACGCCGAGGACGCGGCCGAGCGCGGGCTCGCCCAGGGGGACCTCGTCGACGTCACGAGCCGCTTCTCCGACGGGGAGCGCTTCGCGCGCGCGTTCCGCGTCGTGCTGTACACGATCCCCCGCGGCAACGTCGCGGCCTACTTCCCCGAGGCGAACGTGCTCGTGCCGCTCGGCAGCATCGCCGAGAAGAGCCACACGCCCGCGTCGAAATCGATCGTGGTGCGCGTCCGGGCGGCCGTCGCGACCGACGGATCTGCGTGACGCTCCGCCGCCCCCGTTGCATTGGAGTCCGACCATGAACGCCCCGACCCACATCCCCCCGCCCATCCCCGGCGAGCCCGAGCGCGCCTCGATGCGCACCGCCATCCCGGGGCCTGCGTCCGAGGCGCTCCGCGCTCGCCACCATCGCTACCAGGACGCGCGACCGATCCACTTCTATCAGGACGCGCGCAAGAGCCTGGGCAACTACATGGTCGACGTGGACGGCAACGTGCTGCTCGACGTGTACGGGCACATCGCCGCCGTGCCCATCGGCTACAACCACCCGGACCTGCTCGCCGCGTGGCGCGACGGCCGCTTCGACTGGTGCGCCGGCTACCGCTCCGCGCTCGGCGTCGCGCCCGCGCCCGAGTGGGTCGACCTCGTCGAGAAGACGCTGATGCGCGTCGCGCCGAAGGGGCACACGCGCGTCTTCACGTTCACGACCGGCGCGGAGGCGGTCGAGAACGCGCTCAAGGCCGCGTTCATCCGCCTCGCCCGGCGCCGGCGCGGCGGCGCGCAGCCGAGCGACGGCGAGCTCGCCGCGACCATGCTCAACCGGCAGCCCGGCGTGAACGCCTTCAAGGTGCTCTCCTTCGATGGCGGCTTCCACGGCCGCAGCATGGGCGCCCTCTCGGCGACGCGGAGCAAGCCGATCCACAAGCTCGACATCCCCGCGTTCGACTGGCCCGTCGCGCCGTTCCCCGCGAGCCATTTCCCCCTCGCGGCGCACGCCGAGCAGAACCGCGCCGCCGAGGCGCGCTCGCTCGAGGCGGTCGAGGCGGCGCTCGACGCCCACCCGGACGAGGTCGCCGCGGTCATCGTCGAGCCGATCCAGGGCGAGGGCGGCGACCGCCACGCGAGCCCGGCCTTCTTCCAGGCGCTCCGCCGCCTCACCGCGGAGCGCGGCGTCGCGCTCATCATCGACGAGGTGCAGACCTGCGGCGGCGGGACCGGCGCGCTCTGGGCGCACGAGGCGTGGGACCTGCCCGAGCCGCCGGACATGGTCACGTTCTCCAAGAAGATGCAGCTCGGCGGCTTCTATTGCCGCGAGGAGCTCGCGCCGATCGAGCCGCTGCGCGTCTTCAACACCTGGCTCGGCGACCCGCTCCGCGGCGCGCAGCTCGAGGTGATCCTCGAGGTCATCGAGCGCGACCGGCTCCTCGAGAACACGCGGTCGACCGGCGAGCGCCTGGTCGCCGGCCTCGAGGACCTCTGCCGGCGCTACCCGGGGGTGCTCTCGGGCGCCCGCGGCAGCGGCACCTTCGCCGCGGTCGACTTCCCCCACGCCGCCCGGCGCGACGCGGCGCTCACCGCGCTCCGCAACCGCGGCCTCGAGGTGGGCGGCTCGGGCGAGCGCACGCTCCGCTTCCGGCCGGCGCTGATCTTCGCCCCGCGCCACGTCGGCGAGGCGCTCGACCACCTCGAGTCGGTCTGCAAGTGACCTCTGACGCCGCCGCCTCGCCGCCGATCCGGGTGTTCCACACGCCGCGCTATTTCGCGGACATCGGCGAGCACGTCATGCCGATGCGCAAGTTCGCCCTCGTGCGCGAGGCGATCGAGCGGAGCGGCCTGCCCGCGCGCATCGAGGAGCCCGAGGCGGCCTGTGACGAGGACCTCCTTCGCGTCCACGCGCCCGGGTACGTCCAGGCGATCGCGACCGGCGAGCCCCGGGCGCTGGCCGAGTCGCAGAAGCTCCCGTGGTCGCCGGCGCTCGCCGGGGCGGTGCGCTTCACGAACGGCGGCTGCGTCGCCGCCGCCGCGGCGGCCCTCGAGGACGGCGTCGCGGGCAACCTCGCGAGCGGCTTCCACCACGCGCACGAGGCCCACGGCGAGGGCTTCTGCACCTTCAACGGCCTCGTCGTCGCGCTGGAGCGCGCGCGCGCCGAGGGGCGCATCCGCCGCGGCCTGGTGGTCGACATGGACCTCCACTACGGCAACGGCACCGCCTCGCTGCTCGCGTCGCGCCCCTGGGCGTTCCAGCTCTCCATCTACGGCAGCTGGTACAAGCAGAACAAAGCGCACCGGGACGTCGAGGGCGAGCGCGCCCCGGACACCGAGAACTGCTGGTCCGTCCCGGTCCCGAACGGGAGCGGCGGCGCCGCCTACCTCGAGATCCTGGAGCGGCACCTCGGCCCGGCGATCGACCGCGCCGCCCCCGACCTGATCCTGTACCAGGCCGGCGCGGACCCGTACCGCGAGGACCCGTACTCGCCGCTCGACCTGACGCACGACGATCTCCACGCGCGCGACCAGATCGTGTTCCGGGCCGCGCTCGAGCGGGGCGTCCCGATCGCGTGGGTGCTCGCGGGTGGGTACACGCCCGACGTGAGCCGGGTGGTCGAGGTGCACCTCCGCACCTTCATCGCGGCGGTGCGGGCGAGGGAAGCGGCGGCGCGCCCGGGGTGACCTCGGCCGACCCGCGCCCCGCCAGGCAGGGTAGCATCGCGCGATGGCCGACCTGAACGACCCCGTCCGCCTGGCCGAGCTGCGCGGCGCCGTGCTGCGCGCCGACGCGGACGCCATCCTTGACGCCTGTGTGGTGCGGGCCGCCAAGCTGGCCCGGTCGCCCATCGCCGTGGTCAGCCTGCTCGTGCGCCATGTCCAGCTCCTGCGCGCGCAGCACGGGCTCCCCCTCGAGCTCGCCGTGAGCTGCGCGACGTCGAGGAGCAACTCCTTCTGCCAGCTCGTCGTGCTCGACGAGGTGCCGCTCATCGTCGACGACGCGCTGCGCGACGAGCGCGTCCCGAAGGAGCTCGTCGAGAGCTACGGCATCCGCGCGTACGCGGGCGTGCCGGTGCGCGCGCACGGGCACGTGCTCGGAGCGCTCTGCGTGCTCGACGTCGTCCCGCGCCGCTTCGACCAGCGCATCGTCGGCGCCCTCGAGCAGCTCGCCATCGACGTCTCCGGCCGGCTCTCGGCGCTCACGCTGAGCGACGCCCCGCTGGCCAGCGCCGACGTGCAGGAGCGCCTCGTCCGCGTCGAGCAGGCCACCCGCGCCCTGGAGCGCGCGCTCCTCGCCCTCTCGCCCGTCATCGCCGCGGCGCAGGCGGCGACGGCGGGGCCGCGGGTCGACGCGGCGCGCGGGATCGACGCGTCGCGCGCGACGCACGTCACGCCGGCCAGCCTGCGCGCGGCCGTGTCGTGCTGGCGCGACATGGGCCCCGTCGCGGAGGGGCTCTGCGAGGAGGCCGCGGCCATCGCGAGCGCCTCGCCCTGCGAGGCGGCGTCCGGGCTCGCCACGGAGGCCCGGGCGCTCGCGCGGAACCTCGCCGAGATCGGCCCGCTCGTCCGGCTCGCCGAGGGCGTGCTCGACGGGACGCTGGGAGAGGCCGCCGCGGCCAAGGGGCGGGCGCTCGTGCTGCGCGGCGCGCTCGACGCCCACGAGGCCGCCTCCGCGGCGGTGCAAAGGCTCCGCGCGGGCGCCCTGCGCGCGCGGGCCGCGACGGCCGGCCCCGGGAGCGGCGGCGCCGCCGGTCCGCCTGAGGCGCGGTGATCACGGCGCTGTGGGGGATCACCGCGGCGGCAGGGTCGACGGCGCCGGCACCTCGCGGGTGATCTCGCCCGCGTCGGGCCCGTCAGCGAGCGGCTCCGAGCCTGGAGCGAGCGGGTTGCCCTCCCAGGTCGCGGTCTTGTCCCGGCTCCCGTAGACGAACGGCGGACGGGTCTCCAGCTCCCGGGCGATGCGGGCGAGCTCCTCGTCGAGGTGGCGCGGGTTCGCGAGCAGCCTCTCGCGGATGCCGCTGTTTAGGTAACCGCGGATGTCGGGGCTGTCCGGGTAGTACTTCGTGAACACGTTGTGCCGGAAGAGCGGCTTCAGCCGGTGCAGATCCCTGGGCCCGGTCGGGAGCGGCAAGAGCTCGACGAAGCTCTTCCGCTTGGCCCGCTCCTCCAGCCGGTCGAGGACGAGCTGGAGGCTGTTCTCGAGCAGGTGCGGCGCGCAGTGATCCGCGAAATCGTCGTACAGAAGCCGCATGAGCGCCCTCGCCTCGTCGATCGGCAGCTGCGCCTGCCGCTCGCGGCCCATGCGCCGCACGAGGACCATGAAGGGAGACGGCTGGTTGCCGGTCGCGCGGATCACCTCGGGATCGCGGAAGTCGGGCTGGCGGTAGGGGAAGTGGCGCGGGTTGATCGCGTCGAACCCGCCTCGGCCGTAGAACAGGATGCGCTGCCACGACAGGCGCTCTTCCGGCGTGAAGTACTCGACCTCGGCCGCGAGATCGACGTTCATCCCGAAGTACTTGCCCGGGGCCGACGGCGCGGGGAGCGTGATCTTCCCCATCGCGTGGAGGTCGGTGAGGTACTGCATGGCGAGCTCGACCGGCGAGATGCGCAGCCAGTACGACAGCACCGTCCCGCGCGCCTCGGGGATCATGAAGATATGAGCGAGGTAGATGACGCAGAGGTCCGGAGCGTACGCCGGATTGATGAGCACGGTGCCGTCGCGGACGCCGCGCACCTTTCCGTCCGCGTCTCGCGCCACGAGCAGGAAGTAGCGCATGTACGTGCCCGACGGCTCGGGCGTGAACGGGTCGTCGCGGAGGAACGCCTCGATCGCCTCCTTGCGCTCCATCTCTCCATGAGGACCGAAGCAGTCCCAGAGGATCTGATACGCCGCGTCGAAGTCTGGGTCGGAAGGATCCTCGATGGACCAGATCTGGTATTTGCGGGTTTCGCGCTCGATCATCTCCACCACGTCCTGGTGGAAGAGATCCTTCATGCAGAGCCGGACACGTCGCTTCAAGCAGGGCTCCCGGGGTTCATGGTGCCAGAGGCGCATCCCTCTGATAGGTGATCATCGTGGCTCGTGCAGCGCTCGTTGACACGTACACGCACACGCACATCGATTCCGCGCGCTCCGTGTGGAGCGAGGCGGGTCCGGTCTATGAGCCCGTCCCTCCGCTGCGCGCGGACGCGACGGCCGACGTGGCCATCATCGGAGGAGGTTTCACCGGGATCTCCACCGCATACCATCTAATCCGCCGATTTCCGAGCCTCCGCGTCATGATCCTCGAGGCGCGCCACCTCGCGAACGGCGCGAGCGGGCGCAACGGGGGGATGATGCTGAACTGGATCAACGGGGTGGGCTCTCGCGATCCGGAGCTCACGCGCCGCGTGTACGAGACGACGCGCGCGGGGATCGACGGCATCGTCGGGATGATCCAGGAGCACGACCTCCCGGTGCGCCACCGCCGCGACGGATGCATGGAGGTGCTCACCGACGCGCGCCGGGCCGAGGCGGCGCACGCGCGGGTGGAGCAGCTGGCCAGCTGGGGCATTTCGCTACAGTACCTGGACAGCGCGGCGCTCTCGAAGCGGCTCGGGATCCAGGGCGCGGCCGGGGCCGTGCTGGACGCGACCGAGGGGCAGCTGAACGGGGTCGACCTGCTGCGCTGCCTGCGCCCGTTGCTGCTCGCTTGGGGGGTCGCCGTCCACGAGGACACGCCGGTGCTCGGGATCCGGGAGGGGCGCACGATCGAGCTGACCACGCCGGGCGGCGTCGTCCGGGCCGCGGCCATCGTGCTCGCCACCAACGGCTACACGCCGCGCCTAGGCTACTTCAAGACCGGCATCTTCCCGCTGCACTCGCACGTCATCGCGACCGAGCCGCTCGACGCCGAGGCGCGCGCCGCGCTCGGCTGGGGGCAGGTCGCCGGCTTCAGCGACGACCGCGACCGGATCGCGTACGCCAGCATGACGCCGGCCGGTGAGCTCGTGTTCGGCGGGGGCAGCAACGCCGCGTATGCCTACCTCTATGGGAACAAGACCTCCTACCCGGGCACACCCGAGTCGGCAGGGCCGGCGTTCGAGGCCATCCGGCGCCGGCTCACCGGCTATTTCCCTGCGGCCGAGCGGCTGCGGATCGCGCACCGCTGGACGGGCACCCTCGGCATCACGATGAGCCGGCTCTGCAGCATGGGGGTGCGTGGCGAGCACCGGAACGTGTACTACGCCCTCGGTTACAGCGGCCACGGCGTGACGCTCGCCAACCTCGCGGGCCGCGTGCTCTGCGACATCTACGCGGGCGACGACGCGCGGTGGCGGGATCTGCCGTTCTACATGGCCCCCCTCCGGGGCGTCCCGCCCGAGCCGCTCCGCTGGCTCGGCTATCACGCGTACACCAAGCTGACGGGGCGCTCGCCGCGCAAGGCGGCGTAGAGCGGGGGCGCCCGCCGAGCGGGCTTGCGTGGCCGGAGCGCGGGGCGCTATTCGATGCGGGGCCATGTTCTGCGCGCGCTGCCACCGGGAGTACGACGCGGGCCATCGGTTCTGCCCCTACGACGGCGCGGAGCTCACCGAGGGCCGGCGCGTCGACCTGTTCCGGTACAAGCCGACCCGGCTGCGCGGGACCGTCCTTGGCGAGCGCTACGAGGTGCGCGGCTACCTCGGCAAAGGGGCGATGGCGCGCGTCTACCTCGCGGTCGAGATCGAGACGGGCCAGCCGGTCGCGATCAAGGTCCTCGAGGAGTTCGCCGCGCGGGCGGAGCGGACGCGCGAGCGGTTCGTGCGCGAGGCGCAGAGCGCCGCGACGATCGGGCACCCGAACATCGTCCGGGTGCTCGACGCCGGCACGCGCTCGGAAGACGGCGCGCCCTACCTCGTGATGGAGTACCTCTTCGGCGAGTCGCTCGGCGACTGGCTCCGGCGCGAGCGCCGCATGGACGCGGACCTCGCCATCCCGGTGCTCTCCCAGGCCGCGTCCGGGCTCGCCGCCGCGCACCGGGCCGGGATCATCCATCGCGACGTGAAGCCGGACAACATCTACCTCGTGGGCCCGCAGGGCGATCCGTACGCGGTCAAGGTGCTCGATTTCGGTCTGGCGAAGATCCAGGCCGCCGACCTCATCACGGCGACCGGCACCGCCGTGGGCACCCTCGAGTACATGGCGCCCGAGCAGGTCGTGAGCGACCTGCCCGACGCCCGCACCGACGTCTACGGGCTCGGCATCGTCATGTTCCGGGCCTTCACCGGGGAGCTCCCGTTCCCGCGCTCGGAGCAGTCGGAGCTCCTCGCCCGGCAGCTCGTGACCCCGCCGCCCCGCCCCTCGGAGAAGCGCCGGAGCCTCGATCCGCTGCTCGAGTCCGTGATCCTGAAGGCGATCCGGAAGAGCCCGAACAACCGCTATCCCTCGATGGAAGCGTTCCTCGAGGATCTCGAGCGGCTGGCCGGCGACCGGGACGGGCCGCTCTCGGCCGACGAGCCGCTGCGGGAGCCCAGCGACGTGTATCTCCCGCAGGGATCGTTTGCCAGGAACGCGGCGATCTACTTCTATAGGCGGCTCGGCATGGAAGCCCCACGCTTCGACTGAACCGACACCACCTCCCGCGGGCGCTTCCCGCCACCCAGGAGATTCGATTGCCATGGCCTACTCTGCTGCATTCCGATGCCTGACCGGTTGTGCCGGCAGCTACCCGCTGACGCAGCCCCTCTACCGTTGCCCCACCTGCGGCGGCCTGCTCGACGTCGCCCACGACATCGACGCGCTCCGTGACCGGAGCCCCGCGACGTGGATGAAGCTCTTCGACGAGCGCTACAAGCGCACGGTGTGGCCCTACGGCTCCGGGGTCTGGGGCAAGCGGGAGTGGGTCGCGCCCGAGGTCCCGGACGAGGCCATCGTGTCGATGGACGAGGGCGGCTCGAACCTGTTCTGGGCAGACCGCTACGGCCGCACGCTCGGGCTCGATGACGTCTGGGTGAAGCTCTGCGGCAACAGCCACACGGGGTCGTTCAAGGACCTCGGCATGACGGTGCTCGTCTCGGTGGTGAACAAGGCGATCCGCGAGGGCCTCGAGGTGCGCGCGATCGCGTGCGCGTCGACGGGGGACACCTCGGCGTCGCTCGCGGCGTACGGGGCGGCGGCCGGTTTGCCCGTGGTCGTGCTGCTGCCGCGGGGCAAGGTGTCGACGGCGCAGCTCGTCCAGCCGATCGCGTCGGGGGCGCTGGTCCTCTCGCTGGACACCGACTTCGACGGCTGCATGGCCATCGTGCAGCGCCTCTCGGCCGAGGGCGTCGTCTACCTGGCGAACTCGATGAACGCCCTGCGGCTCGAGGGCCAGAAGACCGTGGCCATCGAGATCGTGCAGCAGTTCGACTGGACGCTGCCCGACTGGGTCATCCTCCCGAGCGGCAACCTCGGCAACGCCTACGCCCTCTACGCGGGCTTCAAGATGCTGAAGGACCTCGGCCTGACGACGCGGTTCCCGCGCCTCTGCGTGGCGCAGGCGGCGCGGGCCAACCCGCTCTTCAAGGCGTGGTCCGAGGGGCGGAGCGAGATCGTGCCGATGAAGGCGGGGGAGACCCTGGCGAGCGCGATCCAGATCGGCAACCCGGTGAGCGCGCCGAGGGCGATGCTGGCCCTCAAGGCGATGGACGGCGTCGCGGAGGAGGTCACCGAGGACGAGCTCTGCGACGCGGCGGCCCGCGCCGATCGCACCGGCATGTACACCTGCCCGCACACGGCGGTCGCCCTCGCCGCGCTGGAGAAGCTCGTGAAGAAGGGCCTCGTGGAGAAGCGCCAGCGGGTCGTCGTGGTCTCGACCGCGAACGGCCTCAAGTTCACGGAGTTCAAGGTGAAATACCACGAGCGCGCGCTCGCGGACGTGACGAGCCGGCTCGCCAACCCGCCGGTCGCGCTGCCGCCCGACTACGACCGCGTCCTCGCCGCCCTCGACAAGCACGCCGCGCAGACCAGCAAGCGCTGACGCTCCGGCAAGGTCGGGCCGCCGGCCGCTACCCGCGCGACCTCGCGCGGCGCCGCCGGCGCCGTCCGCGCGCGTTCGCGGAGGTCATCGCGGAGGCGATGCCGTTTTGCAGGGTGTTGTGCGTGGCGATGCCGCTCATGTCGACGCCGATCTCGACGAGCGTCCTGGCCACGTCGGGGCTCAGGCCCGTGATGATCACCTCCGAGCCGAGCAGGCGCACTGCCGTCGCGGCGCCAAGGAGCGCGTCGGCGCACGGGCCGTCGATCCGCGGCACCCCGGTGATGTCGAGGATCGCGACATGCGCGCGGCGGGAGGCGACGCCGCGGACCAGCGTCTCCTGCACGCGGCGCGTCCGCTGGCTGTCGAGGGCGCCGACGAGCGGCATCACGACGATGTCGTCGCTGATCGGGATGAGCGGGGTCGACAGCGCCGCGAGGATCTCGTTCTGCGCCCGGAGGGACTCCTCCCGGGCGCGCCGCGCCTCGGTCTCCGTCTCGGCGCGCTTTCGCTCCGTGATGTCCCGCACGATGACCACCGCCTCCGCCCGATCGCTGCCGGCGATCCGGACCTCGTAGTCGCGCGCGCCGCCCGCCAGCTGCTCCTGGTACTCGAAGACGTGCGTCGCCTCGTCGGCGAGCGCTCGCGCCACGAGGCCGGTGATCTGCTCGGCGACGTGGGCGGGGAACACGTTGGCGACGTGCCTGTGCAGGAGATCCTCGGCGCGGAGCGACGGCCTCGGGTCCCGCGAGGCCTTGAAATCAAGGCAGATGCCGTCGCTGCTGATCCGGAGGATCGTATCGGGGATGGCGTAGAGCAGCGCGCGGTTGTTCGCCTCGCTGCGGCGCAGGGCCGCCTCCACGCGCTTGCTGCCGATGAAGTGGCCGGCCTTGGCGGCGATGGCGAGCAGGACGTCGAGCAGCCCCGGATCGGGCGCGCGCGGCTCGGCGTCCATGAGCTCCAGCACGGCCGCGACCTGCGCGTCGGCGCGGACCGCGATGGGGAGCTCGACCGCGAAGCGGAGGCCGGCGCCGCGCGCCGCCTGCGCGCGCGGGTCGTCCGCCTCGGCGTCCAGGTCGCTGAACCAGGTCGGCTCCCCCTGGGCGAGCGCGCGGCCGGGCAGCCCGGCGTCACGGGCGAACCGCGCGCCCCGGGTCGCCGCCTCGAGCGCGATCGAGTCGTCGGGCGCGGCGCTCCAGGTGTGCTCGCAGCGCAGCCCGTCGCTCTCGTCGTCGCCGAGCCACAGGGCGGCGAACCGGAAGCCGAGCATCTCCCCGAGCGCGCCGAGGAGCGCCGGGACGCCCTCGGAGAGCGTCGTCGACTCGACCATGATCCTGGTCACGGTGTACTGCGCCGACACCTTGTAATTGGCCTCGGCGAGGGCGCGGCGCTGGTTCCACTTCTCGGTGAGCGCGAAGGCCATCTGGCGGACCTCGCTCGGGTCGAACGGCTTGGCGAGGATGAGGAGGTTGTCGGTCTGCCCGAACCGGGCGGCGATCTCCTCCCACGAGTCACCCGAGTCCGCCGCGCAGAGGACCGCCTGGATGGCGCCGTCCTCCTTCCAGATGCGCGAGAGCGTCTCGACGCCGTCCCACCCCGGCATGCGCGCGTCCACGAACACGAGCGCGTACGGCGCGCCGCTCTGCAGCGCCTCGCGGACCTTCGCCAGCCCCTCCTCCCCGCGGGTCGCGGACGTGAGCTCGAACCTCACCGGCCGCCGGGCGGGCGGCTCGCGGAACAGCGTCGGCTGGAGGCTCGCGAAGGTCGAGCCCTCCGCCTCGGATCGGAGGATCCTGCGGAAATCCTCGTGGATCGCCTCGTCGTCGTCGATCAGTAAAATGCGCCGGTTCTGCTGCCAGCTGGGATCCCCCATCAACGAGTCCTTGGAGCGTGGGTCCGGGTCCTAGAGCGAGGCGCGTCTTCGTCGCACGAAGCTGCACCCCGCTCTATTCAACGGGAGGCGTGCCCTCGCCGTCTACGGGCGGAGGTGACGGCGGCCGTGTGGGGGACTCGTCCTCGGTGGAGGGCGGGGGCGGAGGCGGGGGCATCACAGGGGGCTCGTGCTCCTCGCCTTCCCTCGGGGCGGCCTCGGAGGCGCCGAGGGGCATGTTGACGCCGCCGGGCTTCCTCGTGGTCGTGGCCGGGCTCGCGCCCGGCGTGCCGCGGCCCCGCGCGGCGGGCGACTCGGCCGCGTGCGGGTCGAACCGGGGCCGCTTCAGCGGGCCGTGGACGTGCCAGCCGTAGAAGCCGTCCGCTCGCTTCGACCGCTTCATCTTGGGCTGCTGCATCTCGATCAGCCCGGGCACGCTCGACCCCGGCGCGCCGAGCAGCGATTTCGTTAGATCGCTCTTCGAACGGTACGCGTCGGTGAACTTGAAGCGCACGTAGAGATCCGCTGTCGAGTTGTTCCACGGCTCGCGCATGTTGACCTTGCCGTCGCCGTCGAGCTCGAGATCCTGGCCGTTCGCGGACATCTTCGTGATCTTGAGGACCCCGTCCTTCGCCTCCGCCGACAGGAGCAGCTCCCCCAGCTTGGCCTCCGGGAGCGCGATGAGCCCCTGGATCTTCGTCTTGCCGTCGCCGACCGAGACCTCCTTGGCCGAGACCTCGAGCGCGCCGTTCGCCTTGTTGAACTTGCCTTCGGGCGCGCTGAGATCGAGGTTCGCGCTCAGCGTGCCGGCGATCGGCAGGCCAAGGATGTCCCCGAGCGGACCCACCTTGGCGAGCTCCACGTCCGAGACCTCGACGTGGACGTCGCCGCCCGATCGGCCCATCGGGACCACGCCCTCGATCTCGCCGCCGAACACGCTGGCCCAGAACGAGACCCGCATCCGCCCGATCAGGAGGGGCAGGATCTTCACCCGCGCGTGCGCCTCGTCGATCTCGATGACGCTCGGCTTCGGCGCGCTGTCCTTGGCGGCGTCGCCCGAGGCGAAGGCCGCGGCGCCGCTCGGCCTGCTGCTCGTGCCGAGCTCGCCCGGCGGCAGGATGAGCCGCACGCCCTTCATCTCGACCCCCGTGAACCAGTACGAGTCGAGCTCGTCGATCTCGAGGCGCTGCGCCTGGCTCGGGCCCCGCTTCTGCTGCGTGCGGTCGAACTCGGCGATCAGCCGGTCCTTGAGCCGGTCGTAGGGGAACGTGAGGTAGCCGAAGAGCCCCAGACAGAAGAGGTAAAAGAGCGGGTAGGCCGCCCACCTCGCGATCTTGATGAGCCGCGCCTTCATGGCTCTTGCTCCTCTTCCTCGGCGGGGGGCGCGGACGGCGCGGGGGTCGCCGGCTGGGGCTCGCCCTTCCGGTCGAACGCGGAGATGCCGAGCTCGACCTCGTAGGAGTCCGGCTCCCCGGCGCGCGGCTTGAGGTTCAGCTTCGTCACCGCGACCGGGTGGCCCGAGCCCTCGATGTGCTCGAGCATCTTGGCGAGCCCGAGCATCCCGATCCTGTGCATCTTCACCACCGTGATCCGCTCGGTGTACTTCTTGCCGTGCGGGACGTCGGGGCGATCCTGCGACTCGGCGGCGGTGAGCTGCTGCTGCTTCGCCGCGTCCTCGATGAAGCCGGCGAGCGCGGGCGCCGGCCGCGAATAGCGCGCGAGCAGCGCGTCCTTCAGCGCCTTGCGCTCGCTGACCTTCCCCGAGGCCTCGTAGATCGACTGGAGCAGGTCGCGGATCTCCTGGTTCTCGGCGCGCTTGCTGGACGCGACGCTCGCGAGCCCGATCGGCACGAGCAAGAGGACGATCACCGCCAGGAATCCGAGGAGGATGGTGAGGAGCCTGCGCTCGCGCGGCTCCAGCTTGTCGAGTCGCTCGCGGAGCGTCATCGCGATCCCTCCGGCTTCTCCGGCGCGCCGGCCGAGGCGCTCTCCGCCGCGTCAGCGGCGCCGGTCTTCTTCTTCTTCGTCTTGTCCTCGCACTTGAGATCCAGCTCGAGGACGTACTTGTGCTTGCCCTCCGTGAACTGGCTCGTCCGGCCGACCTTCACGTCGCGGAAGCAGCGGTGCTCCTTCATGTGATCCGCGATGATCTGCGCGTCCGACACCGACGGGACGACGCCCTGGAGGGTCACGTGGCCGCGGTTCACGTCGAGCTCGAGCACGTCGTGCGTGATCTCCTTCGGCACGGCCTTCGAGAGCTGCACCATGACGTCGAAGGCGTCGACGCGGGGCATCGGATCCTCGTCGGCCGCGCCGGGGCCCTGCTCGAGCAGCTCCCGGGCCTTCTGCGGGTCGCTCGTCTCCTCGCCGAGCACGTCGTGGGAGGCGGTCGCGAGCGAGGCGGCGAGCAGCTCCCGCTCCGCGTCGAGGGTGCGCAGCTCCGCGACGATGGAGAACCCGAAGCTCAGCGCGATGACGGTGCCGAGTCCGGCGAGGATCGGGATCTTCTCGCGCAGGAACGGGTAGCTGCGCTCGGCCTCGAGCGCGCCCTTCCGGAGGTTGAACCCCTTGGTCTTCGGCGTCAGCCCGAGCGCGAGCCCGAGCGCCTTGGCGAAGCGGGGCAGCGCCGCGGCCTGCTCGGGCGTGAGCCCTTCGATGCGAGGGGTCGGCAGCGGCAGGATCGTGAGGCCGAGCTGCGTCGCCAGGAACATCTCCGCGCCCTGGGCGGTGGCGCCGCCGCCGACCAGGTAGAGCCCCGCGAGCGGCTCGCCGCCGAGGTTGCGCCACGCCGCGAGCGTCTGGCGGAGCTCGCGCGCGAGCGCCGGCGCGGTGCCGGGGAGGCCGGCCGTCCCGCGCGACAGCGTCCGGGCGAAGACGGGCTCGCCGCCGGAGACGATCACGATCTCGGACGTGAGGTAGTCGAGGTCGAGCAGGGCGATCGGCGCGCTGGCGGGCGACGGCGCGGCGAGCTCCGGCATCACCGCCTCGAGGTTGGCGAGCGCCACCGCGCCCAGCGCGACCCGCTCCGGCTCGAAGCCGAGCGCCTCCTTCACGACGGCGATGCGCTCGCGCACGTCGTCCGCGCGCGCGACGGCGGCGAAGACCGGCAGCGTCTCCACGCCGGGCGGCCGCTTCAGCAGGCGGTGGTCGAAGACGGCGTCTTCCATCTCGAACGGCACCGTGGCCTCGAGCTCGAAGCCGAGGACGTTCTCGACCTCCTTCTGCGCGGCCGCCGGCAGGTCGAGGCGGCGGTAGAACGATTTCTCCCCGGAGAGCGCGATCGCCGCGGCGTCGGGGCGGTGGAGCCCCACGGCGGCGCGGATGGCCTCGGCCTCGGAGACGCCGTCCGTGACGGCCGCCTCGCCGAGGGCCTCGACGAAGACCCTCCTGTACGTGGTGCGGATGAGCGCCGCCCGCACCACGGATTTTCCAGCATCTATCCCGAGCAGCCTGTGCATTTGCGCGCTTCTTCCCGGAGGGGTGTCCTAGTCGATGCGATAGTAGATGATCGTCCCGGCAGGGTTTGATCGTACCTGCTGTTCGTACGTTTCCGGCGTCGGAGGGGCGCTGCCGCTGCCGCTGCTGCCGCTGCTGCCGCTGTTGCCGCCATTGCCGCCGTCGACGCTACTGCCGCTCTGGCTGAGCGGCGTCGCCCCCGTGAGATCGACCACCGCATGGATGCGCACGCGCGTCTCACGCTTGTTCCCCGGGACGATGCCATCGGCGTAGATGCTCAGGAAGTTGGTCCTGTTGCCGAGGGACTTGGTGACGTTCGGCTTGAACTTCACCGGTTCGACGCCCATCGCCTTGAACTGCTGCCCGAGCATCCCCCCGAGCGAGCTGCCCGCCTTCTGGGTCATCGCATCGACATAATCTTTCGGGGTGGGGAAGAGCAGCCCCCCGGTCATGCTCTGCACGAGCGACGCCACGGTGAGGAACGCCGACTGCTGGTTCACGTCGGTGCAGAGCGTCGTCGTCGCGATATCCACGAAATCGGCGGTGCACGTGAGCCTGAGCAGCGTCAGCGCGTTCGCCGACGAGACGTTCACCTTCTGCTTCCGGCTGCCCCAGACGGTCAGGACCCGCTTGTCCGGGTTGCTCGGATCCGGGTCGACGAACGTCGCCCAGAAGTCGTCGTTCATGCCCCGGATCAGCCGCAGCTCGTCGACCGAGTCGAACGGGGCGTTCTTGCGCTGATAGGAGAGGCCGACCGTCTGGTAGAAGCTGTCCTCTGCGCCGGTGGAGCTCGGGGCGTTCGACGTCGCGTCGCAGGCGAACGTCTGGTCGCCCGGATCGGCCCAGTCGATGAGCGCGCTGCAGATGGTCGCGCGGTCCGAGAACTGGCCGTCGCCGTCGCGCTCCTCGAAGAGCGTGTTGTACTGCGCGTCGCTCATCAGGCTGAGCAGCTGGTTCCCTACCGCGATCTGATCGGAGATGCCGCCCACGTCGTCGGCGGCGCGGTTGACGTTGATCTTCGAGTCCTCGTCGACGATCTTGAGCTCGAAGCGGCCGCCGCCGGTGAGCCCCAGGTTCTTGCCCGTCGCGCTGCCCTCGCCCGCCGCCTCGGGGGGCGGCGCCGCGCTGCCCTCGCCCGCGGCGAGCTGCGCGTTGAAGGGGCCGAGGAACATGTCGGTGAACTTCCAGACCGGCACCTGGAACTTCCCCTTGATCCCGACGATCGCGAGCATCGGCCCGATCGTCGTGCTGACGCTCGGCTCGGAGGCGATGAGCATCCGCGACAGGTTCACGGCGCTCTTCGCGTAGTACTCGGCCCGAAGCGCGTCGCGATCGGCGAGCGCCGCGGAGAGCTCGGTCGAGGTCTCCTCCTGGAGCTCGGTCAGGAACACGGTGAGCACCGTGATCGCGCCGAGCACCATGACCAGCGCCACGCCGCGCCGGTCGCGCCGCCTCCGGAGGCGGCGGCGCGCGCGCCCAGAATTCGGCCTCTCTGCGGCGCGGTCCTCGGCGTGGGGGCTCCTCGGGCGGCTCATGGCTCAGTTGGCCCCGAAGGCGATGGGGACCTGCATCGGGAGTGGCACCTTCGACTCGAACTTGATCGGCTCCCCGCCGGGCCCGCCGTTCAGGACCAGCGTCACCCACACCTGCGAGGGGAGCCGGTCGAGCTGCGCCGCCGGCTGCGTCGAGTCCCACGAGTCGACCCACTCCCCGGTGATCGGGTCGAGGTACTGCAGATTGAAGCTCTCGATGTCCTCGGCGAGCACGTTGACGACTCCGCCCCTCGTCGGCTCGGTATCGATGGTCCTCGCCTCTCGCCGCACGAGATCGAGCCTGTCGCGCTCCGGGTCGCGCGCACCGAAATAGCCGATCTCGCACTGATCGGACTCGTGCGCGTTCCGGAGGAGCCTCCGGTGCGCGAACGCGGTGAAATCGACGCGGTCGGCGGGCGACGAGTCGTCCCCCGCGAAGGCGGTGAGCCGCACGACGATGTTCTTGTCGGCCGGCTGGTGCCTGGACAGGAAGGCCGTCTGGAGCTCGCGCGAGATGCGGGCGATCGCCGCGCGGCCCTGGTGGTAGCGGTCGCCCATCCGCGCGATGCCCGAGCGCGCGCGGCTCATGCCGTCGAACGCGCCGTAGATGAGCGTCCCGATGAGCGCCAGGATGCCGACCGAGACGAGGACCTCGAGGAGGGTCACCGCGCGCGAGCGGCCGCGGCGCCTGCGAGGAGAGCTTGGCCTTCGCGTCGCCACGGTCAACTCCCTCCTCCCTGACCGCCCGCGCCCTCGTCGGGCTGGCCCATCTGGGGGATCGTGACCCACTGCACGAGCTCGAACGCGTGCTCCCGAGACCCTTGCTTCCAGGTCAGCTTGACCGTCACCCGCCGCGCGCTCGCCTCGAAGATGGGCTGGAGCGTCGGCGCGAGCATGTCGACGAACGGCTGCAGGAGCCCCGAGATCCCGCCGCCCGACTCGCCGCCTCCCGCGCCGCCGCCGACCAGCGATTGCGCGAGATCGTTGATGTCGCCGCTCGGGGCCGCGGTGCCGCTCGACTCGCCCGGCTTGCCGAGCGCCCCGAGCCCCTCGAGGTTGGTGTCGAGGTCTAGATCGCCGTACTTGGGCTCGGGCATCTCGGGCTTCTCGATGCGCCAGCTGCACTTGATGTTCGGCGACTCGTCGCCCTCGCAGCACGGCCCGCTGTCGGCCTCGTCGAGCGCCGGCAGGCCGTCCTTGGCGAGCCGCTCCTCGAGCTCGGTCATCTTGCAGCGCGCGAGCCCGTTCGCGAGGCTGAGGTTCCGCGCGTGCGCCGCGGCCGAGAAGGCGCCGGCCTGCGCGGAGAGGATCGCCGTCAGCCCGAGGCCGAGGATGGCGACCGCCACCATCACCTCGAGCAGGGTGAAGCCGCGGGCGCGCATCAGAGCCCCGTGTCCTCGCGCTCCGACGCCTCGGCGTCGTCGCGCGGCCTGGGCATGCTCGCCTTGCCCTTCCGGATGTCCGTCTTGCCGGTCAGCGGCGAGACGAGCACCGTCATCACCGCGTCCTCGGTCTCTCCGCCGCCCAGGCTGAGCTGGATCGCGGCGTGCTCGGTCTGGCCTCCGGGCCAGAAGTAGAGATACGCCCGCCCCTCTGTCACGGGCTCGTCCTGGTGTCCGGTCTCCACCTGGAGGAAGCGCACGCCGCTCGACAGCTCCTTGCCGGGCCTGTCCTTCTCGGGGTTGAAGCCGAACACCTTCGCCGGCTCGAACGAGGGCCGCGGCGCGCGCGGCCCCTTCAGGATCGCCTCGGCCTCCGCCGTGGCCGCCTTCTCGGCCTCCGTCGCCGCGGCGGCGCCGCCGGCCCGGTCGTTCCGCTCGACGAGCAGATCACCCGCGGACTCCTCGAGCACGATCATCCGCTCCTCGAAATCGAACACCAGCCGCACCGGCTTCGACTTCGCGTTCGCGTGGGCGTACGCGACCCGGACGGCGCCCGCGAGCAGCGCCGCGCTGCGCTTCAGCCGCGCGCTCGTGACCGCGCCCATGCCGAGCATGACCGAGCCGCTGATGAGCGCGATCACCGTGACGGTGATCAGCACCTCGACCAGCGTGAGTCCCCTCGTGCGACGGCGTGTCATGGGCGCTCCTGCTCCCGCGCGGCGCTACATCTCCGCGATCTTGTTGAGATCCGATTGCTTCATGTCGTCCCGGATGTCGTCCGGCGTGTTCTCTTTCCTGTCGTCGCCGGACGAGACGACATGGACGTCGTTGTTCTCGTCACACTTGATCTTGTAGGGCTGGCCCCAGGGATCGTCCGTCTTGTTGCCGTCGATCTGCTTCGCGCTGACCAGCGCCTGGATCGTCGGGCACCCCTCGCTGCCCGCCCCGAGCTGCTGGTACTGCTCGGCGGCGCTCTTGATGATCGTCGCCCCGGTATAGGCGCTCTTGACGCGCGACTGCTTGAGCTTCGGCCACACCACGAGCGTGGCGCCGCCGGCGATGATCGCCATGATCGTCACGACGATGAGCACCTCGACGAGGGTCACGCCCCGCGAGAGCTTCCGGCTCAGCCGTCGAATCCTTCTTGCGCTGCTTGCTCTGTTCGTCTCCATCTCTCACTCCACCCTGTCAAGGCCGCCTATTTCGCCGTCCGGTCCGTCGCTCATGAGATCGTATCCGTCCGGATCCTTCCTTCCGGGACAGGTGAGCCGGAGCGGCCTGCCCCACGCGTCGACCGGGTCGATCGCGAGGTATCCCTCGCGCTTCAGCTCTTCCAGGGAACCCGGGCACCGCCGCTCGTGATCCGCGCGGTACAGGGTGATCGCCCCGTGGACGACGGACAACGTGGCGCGGGTCGATCGAATTCCCACGAGCCGCCGCTCGCGCGCGCCGAGGAGCAGCAGGAGGACCACCATCGCGAGGCCCGCGGCGAAGGGCCTCGCCCGCGCCACGCCGGTCCGCCGGAAGAGCCCGCCGCCGCGCTCCCAGGGGAAGAAGATCGTGCTCTCTCGCTGCCTGCGCCGCCCCATAGCCACCTACCCGACGAAGCTCGACATCTGGATGAGCGGCATGAGGATGGATATCGCGATGAACGCGACCGCGCCGCCCATGATGACGATCATGAGCGGCTCGAGCAGGCTCGTGAGCACCTGGACGCGGGTCTCCACGGCGGAGTCGTAGGCATTGGCGACGTTCTCCAGCATCGCCTCCAGCTGCCCGCTCCTCTCGCCGATGGCGATCATGTGGGTGACGATCGGCGGGAACCGGCCGCTCCGCTTCAGCGGATCGGCGATGCTCTGGCCCTCGCGGATCGACGCGATGGCGTCGACGATGACCTTCTCCAGGGCCGCGTTGCCGAGCACGCTCCGCACGATATCCATCGCGCTGAGGAGCGCGACGCCCGACGACAGCAGGGTCGCGAGGGTCCGCGCGAAGCGCGCGATGGACAGCATCTGGATGAGCTTGCCGAAGATGGGCGCCCGCAGCACGAACGTGTCCCACGCGAGGCGGCCCTTCGGCGTCCGCACCCAGCGGCGGAACCCGTACACCGCACCCACGAGCGCGAGAAGGACGAGCCACCAGTAGCTCGAGGCGAACGCCGACGTGCCGATGAGCGCCGCCGTGTACCAGGGCAGCGCCTGGTCCATGGAAGCGAAGATGCCGGTCACGTTCGGCACGACCGCGACCATGAGGACCGAGATGAGCCCGATACCGATGAGCGCCATCAGCGCGGGGTAGGCGAGGGCGGCGGTCACCTTGCCCACGAGCTTCGCTTGGTTCTCCATGAACAGGGTCAGGCGGGTCAGCACGCCCTCGAGCGTGCCGGACGCCTCGCCGGCGCGCACCATGCTCACGTAGAGCGGCGGGAAGACCGAGGGGTGCGCCTCGAGGGCCTTGGCGAAGCTCGTGCCTTCGCGCACCTGCTCGCGCACCTGCGTGAGCACCCTCTTCAGCGACTCCTTCTCGACCTGCTCGATGAGCGCGTTGAGCGACTCGAAGAGCGGGATGCCGGCGCCGATGAGCGTCGCGAGCTGGCGGGTCATCACGGCGACGTCCGACGTCGAGGGGCGGCCCGCGAAGGCGAAGATCTTGAGATCGCGCTTCGCCTTCGCCTTCGCGGCCTGCTCCTCGGTCGCGCCGGTGAGCATGATGCCGTCCTTGCGCAGGGCGGCCCGGAGGGCCTTCGCGTTCTCCGCGTCGCGGACCCCTTTGACCGGCTTGCCGGTGCCGACGAGGATGCCTTTGTATTCGAATACCGCCACGGCCTTCCCTACTCGTCGACGATGACGTCTTCCTGCGTCGCCGCGAGCACCTCCTCGACGGTGGTGATGCCCTTGAGCACCTTGCGCGCCCCGTCATCCCGGAGCGTATCCATCCCCTGGGAGATGGCGACCCGCTTGATGGTCTGCGCGTCCGCGCTCTTCAGGATGTGCGGACCCACGGCGTCATCGACGACCATCAGCTCATAGATGCCCCGCCGGCCGATGAAGCCCTTCTGGTTGCAGGCGTCGCAGCCCCCGGGCTTGTAGAACACGGCCCGGTCGATGTCCTGACCGATGTAATCGTACTTCTGTCCGTGCACGCTGTAGCGGTTCGAGAGCTTCCGCCGCGCCTTCCAGGCGAGCCGGTCCTCGTCGAGGCCGAGCTGCTGCAGCTCGTAATCGGAGGGGCGGTAGGCGACCTTGCACGCCGGGCAGAGCAGGCGCACGAGGCGCTGGGCGAGGATGCCGATCACGCTGCTCCGCACGAGGAACGGCTCGATCTCCATCTCGACGAGGCGGGTCACGGCGGCGGCCGCGTCGTTCGTGTGGAGGGTCGAGAGCACCAGGTGGCCGGTCAGCGACGCGTGGATGGCGATCTCGGCGGTCTCCTTGTCGCGGATCTCGCCGACCATGATGACGTCCGGATCCTGGCGGAGGAACGCGCGGAGCGCCGAGGCGAAGGTGAGCCCGATCCCGGGGTGGACGTGGATCTGGTGGATGCCGCCGATCTCGTACTCGACCGGGTCCTCGGCCGTGAGGATGTTCCGGCTGGGCTCGTTGATCCGGTTGAGGCAGGCGTAGAGCGTCGTCGTCTTGCCGCTGCCGGTCGGGCCGGTGACGAGGATGATGCCGTCCGGCCGCTGGATGAGCGCGTCCATGATGGCGTACTCGCGCGGCGCGAAGCCGAGGTCGTCGAGCCCGAGCAGGACCGACGCCTTGTGCAGGATGCGCATCACGATCCGCTCGAAGCCGCGGCTCGTCGGTACGGTCGAGACGCGGATGTCGACGCTCTTGCCCGCGATCTTCAGCGTGATGCGGCCGTCCTGCGGGAGCCGCTTCTCGGCGATGTTGAGCGCCGCCATGATCTTCACGCGGGCGATGATCGGCGCCATGAACTGCTTCGAGGCGCGCTTCGCGACGTAGAGCTCGCCGTCGATCCGGTAGCGGACGACGACGTCGCGCTCCTCGGGCTCGATGTGGATGTCGCTCGCCCGCTCGCGGACCGCCTGCGCGAAGAGGCCGTTGACCCAGGCGATGATCGGGGCGTCGTCGTCCGAGTCGATGATGTCGACGAGGTTGTCCTCCTCGAGCGCCGTGTCGCCCTCGAGCTTCGCGCCGCCGTCCTCCTTGCGCTCCCAGATGCGGTTGATCGCGTTCAGCACCGCGTCGCTCGTGGCGACCGCGATCTCGACCGGCTTGCCGAACAGCGCCCGCACGTCGTCGATCGCCGTCGTGTCGAGGGGGTCGGCGACGGCGCAGTAGACGACCCCGTCGTGCTCGGCGAGCGGCAGGATCTTGTGCTGCTTGGCGTAGGTGATCGGCACCCGGCTCGCGAGCTCGAGCGGCACCGCGTCGATGTCGATGCGCGGGAGGAGGCCGACCTCGCACTCCTCCGCGAGCGCCTTGGCGATGCTCGCCTCGTCGGCGATGTTGGACGAGACGATGAGCTCCGCGAGCTGCTGACCGCGCTCGCGGACGGTGTCGTAGAGCGGCACGAGCCGCTCCGCGGGGACGACGCCCCGCCGGACCAGGATCTCGCCGAGGTACTGCTGCTGCTGCAGGCTCATTCCACGCGCTCCATCTGCCGTCCGCCGCCCGGCGGCCGCCGCGTGGGCCGCGGCGGCGGGGCGCCGTTCGGGGGCGGCGGCAGCTGGGCCGGCTCGCCCTCCATGTCGACCGCGCCGGGCTGCATCTGCGCGGCGCCGGTGGCCTTGCCGCCGAACGTCGGCAGGCCGACCGGATCCACCGGCGCGTGCTCGCGCGGCCCCTTCGGGCGCGCCTCCTCCTCGAGGCGCGCCCGCTCCTCCTCGGCCAGCATCGACTGGCGGATGTCCTCGACGAGCCCGTTCGCGCGGCCGAAGTCGCGCGGCGGCTCCCACGCGGCGCTCTCGCTGAAGACGAAGTAGCGGTCGATGAACTCCTGCCGCTCCTGCATCTTGCGCTCGAAGATGGTCCGGAGATCGTCCTGGTCGCGGATCACGTAGGGCGTCAGCACGAGGAGGAGGTTCGTCTTCGTCTTGGTCTTGACCCGCTGCCGGAAGAGGAACCCGAGCACCGGGATGTCGCCCAGCACGGGGATCTTCGTCTCCGAGGTGGTCATGCCGTCGCGCATGAGGCCGCCGATCACGACGGTCTGCTGGTCCCGGACGACGAGCGTGGTGCTCGCGGTGCGCTTGTTGATGGGGATCGCGCCGAGCGCGCCCTCGAGGGGGGCGCCGGCGTCGGAGATCTCCTCGGAGAGCTCCAGCCGAACCTGGTCCGAGTCGTTGACGTGGGGGACGACCTTGATCTTCGTGCCGACGTCCTGGCGCGCGGCGGTGCCGCCGGCGCCGCCGAGGCCGCCGAGCAGGCCGGCGAGCCCGCCGAGCCCGCCCGCCGCGGCGCCCGCGCCGCCGGCCAGGCTCGCGAGCTGGTTGAGCCCGCCGCCGCCCACGTTGGTCTGGAGCGGGATGTTCTGGCCGATCGAGATCTCGGCCGCCACGTTGTCGGTCGCGAGGATGTGCGGCGTGGCGAGGACGTTGGAGTCGCCGTCCTGGGCCAGCGCGTGCAGGACGACGCCGAACGCGGGGATCGAGATGCCCGTCCCGAGGATGTTGTTCGAGCCCGTGATCGCGGGGCCCTTGATGCCGAGCGCGAGCGCGCCGAGCTGCGCCGGCAGGCCGATGACGGACTGGCGGATGTTGTTGCCGCCGTAGACGACGCTGTCGTTCGGGTCGAGGCCGTCGAACGGCGCGCCGGCGTGGTAGCCGATGCCGAAATCGAGCGAGCGGCTGACGTTCACGTCCATGATCACGGCCTCGATGAACACCTGCCGCCGGGGCTCGTCGAGCTGGTCGATCACGGTGCGCAGCTGGGCGTAATCGTGGGGCGACGACGTGATGAGGAGCTTGTTGCTCGCCTCGTCGCAGGTGACCTTGACCTGCCCCTCGAAGATGTCGTCGGTCGAGCCGGGCACCGCGGGGGCGGCGCGCGCGCCCGGCCTGCCGCCCACGGGCGCGCCGCCGCCGCTCCCGCCGCCGAGGACCTGGTTCAGCGTCGCCGACAGCTCCTTGCAGCCGGCGTGCTGGAGCGAGAGCACGTGGACCTGCCCCTCGCCCGTCTGCGCCACGTCGAGGCGCTTCAGGATGCCGAGGACGCGCAGGTAGTCCGGCTCGGTGGCGGTGATGATGAGGGAGTTGGTCCTGTCGTCCGCGATGATGCGGGCGCCGGTGCCGCCGGCGCCGCCCCTGCCGGGCCTGCCGCCGCCCGCCGCGCCCCTGCTCGGGTCGACGATCTCGTTCAGCTTGGTCGCGACCTCCGCCGCGGAGCCGTAATGAACGGGCTGCACCCAGAGCTGATCGCCGGCGCCGCCGACGTCGATCTCCTCGACGATCCGGAGCATGCGCTGGATGTTGGACCCGGTGTCCGTGATGATGAGCAGGTTGCCGGGCGGGTAGACGGTGACGTCGCCGTCCTTCGATTTGAACTTGCTCAGGACGCCGCCCGCGTCGTTGGCGTCGATATGGGACAGCCGGTACATGCGGGTGACGAACCGGTCCTCCGCGGGCACGGGCGCGGCGGCCCCGAACACGGGGGTCGTCTCGGACACCGCGCCCGGCGTCTCCACGATCTTGAGGAAGCGGCCGTGGGGGATGACGGTGAGATCGTTCGAGGCGAGGATCGAGAGGAACGCGCTGTACGCCTCGGCGACGGTCACCTTCTCCGGCGCGTACACCGTGGCCTTGATCTGCCGGAGCTTGCCGCCGTAGATGAAGCGGCGCCCGGTGATGTTGCTGATGGCCTTCACGAGCTCGGGGAGGTCGGCCTCGTCGAGGTTGAAGCTGACCTTGTAGCCGCCGGGCTTCGGCTTGAACTCGATCTCCTGGACCCCCTGCTTGACCGCGGCGAGCGGGTCGTCCCCGGCGTCGGCCGGGGCGCCAGGCGCGCCTGGCGCGGGCGCGGCTGCGCCCGGCGCGCCAGCAGGCGGAGCGCCTGCGGCCGGGGCGCCCGGCGCGCCCGGCGCGGGGCGGGCGGGCGGCGGCGGGACCTGGCCGGGGGTCCGCAGCACGGGGACGCCGCGGTTCGCGGGCTGCGCTGCGGCGGGCGGCGCCGCGGCGGCGAGCACGAGCGCCGCCACCGGCGCGGCGAGGAGCCTCCTCCGGAGGCAGCAGGATCGCTCGAGGGTCGTCATCACCATCAGTCGACTCGATATTCTCTGCGTTGGTTGGTAGGGGGAGGCGGCGCCGCTCAGTCGGCGTTCGGCGCGTTCGGCGCGTTCGGCGCGCTCGGCGCGCTTTCGCGCGCGGCCGGCGAGGGGGGCCGCGGCCGCTTCGAGCGAGAGGTCTTGCCCAGGGCGGTCTTGCTCGCGCCGGCGGAGGCCTCGCTGTCGGCCTCCTCCGTCGCGTCCGTCGCGGACTCATTGTCGTGGGGCGGCAGGACGGCCTTGGCGACCGACACGAGGACGAGGCTCATGACCCCGACGAACGTGAGCGAGCCGAGGACGAACGTGCCGATCACCATCAGCGTCCGCCGGAGCAGGCTCCCCTCGTTCAGCGTCCCTATCCATCGCGCCATGCCGCTACCCTGCTTTCGTCCCTGGATTCAGTCCGGAGCGCTCACTTGATGTTGAAGTCGATGTTCATCGGCTTGCCCTTGCGGTTGATGCTCACCGTGAGCCGGTCCGCCGTCCGGAGCCGCGCGTAGGCCTCGAGGGCCTTCTGCGGATCGCTCATCTCAAACCCGTTGATGCTGGACAGCCGATCTCCGTTCTCCAGCCCGAGCGTCCCTAGCAGAGAGTCCGGACGAATCCCGAAGAGACGGATGCCCACCACCTTGTCTCCCTCCTTCTCGGGGACGATACGCGCGGAGCGCATCAGCTCGCCCTGGTTCTCCAGGATGTGGTCGACGGCGCTGCGCTCCACGTTGAACTCGTTCTCGCTCACGCGCTGGATCTTCGAGGCGATCTCCGGCGGGATCTTCTTGCCGCCGCGGGCGGCGGGCTTCGACGCCGCGCTCGTCGACGTCGTCGCGGGCGCCGGCGCCGGCGTGGCGCTGGCGCGGGCGACGGCGTGGTTGCTGCCCACGACGGCCTGGCACCGCGAGCTGCCGGACGTCAGCCAGACCCGATCCCACCCCACGTAGTAAACGGTCTGCCCGCTGATCTCATCCCCTTGCCGGCGCAAGATCGCCTTGCCGTCCGAGCCGGCCATGGCCGCGAACGACCACGCGGGATCGTCGGCCTGCGTGATGAGCAGGACGCGGGCGCCGTCGCAGGAGGGGTCCGCGTACGGGTCCTTGTTGGGCAGCTCGTGCGGGACGCTCGGGATCTCGACCGGCTTGCCGTCGAGCGGCCCCGTCACCGAGTCGAACGGGTTGCGCGAGAGGATCGCCGCGGCGCTCGTCGTGTGGTCCGTGTTGCTCGCGGTCGACCCGAACGACGCCGGGCGCGTCGGAGGGCTCGGCGGCGCCGGCGGGGCGTCGATGGCGACGCTGGAGACCACCAGCTGACCCATGCCCGACGCCTGGAAGTAGGCGGCGAGCGCGATCAGCGCGCCCAGCACCCAGGGAAAATACCGCTTCAGGATCGCGTCGATGCCCATGCGCCCATCCTCCTCTAGGCGAGTTTCATGCCAGCGGTCAATCGCCGGTGGTTTCCCGCGTCTTCACGAAATTTCGGGAGCTGTCCCGCCAAGGTGACGCACCCCAGCCGCGTCGGACGGCCTTCGTTGCCAAAGTGACAAATGGATTTTCGCGGGGTGCCGGCGCACGGGAGCGCGCCGTGTCCGCGGGACGGCGCGCGCGGCGTCACTCCAGCTCGCCGAGCTTTCGGTAGATGGTGCGCGTGGAGATGCCGAGCAACTGCGCGGCGACGGATTTGTCCCCGCGGGCGTGGCGGAGCGTCTCGCGGATGAGCCTTCGCTCGACCTCGTCGAGGGGCGTGCCGACCGAGAAGGTGAGCGAGCTCGGCTCGGCGGGGGCGGCCTCGCGGATGAAGTCGGGCAGGTCGTCGACGGAGAGCTGGTCGCCGCGGCAGAGGACCACGGCGCGCTCGATCACGTTCTCGAGCTCGCGGACGTTGCCCGGCCACGTGTAGTCGGTCAGGCGCGCGAGCACGTCGCGCGGCGCCTCCAGGCGGGGGCGGTTGTTCTTCGTGCAGTAGACGCCGAGGAAGTGGTCGACGAGGAGCGGGATGTCCTCGCGGCGGGTCCGGAGCGGGGGCGCCGTGATCGCGATCACGTTGAGCCGGTAGAACAGGTCCTCGCGGAAGCGGCCGGCGGCGACCTCGGCGCGCAGGTCCTTGTTGGTGGCCGCGACCACCCGCACGTCGGCGCGCACCGTGTCGCCGCCGACGGGCTCGTACTCGCCCTCCTGCAGCACGCGGAGGAGCTTCACCTGCACGGCGGGCGAGAGCTCGCCGATCTCGTCGAGGAACAGCGTGCCGCCGGCCGCCTTGGCGAAGCGGCCGTCGCGCTTCGCGAGGGCGCCGGTGAACGCGCCGCGCTCGTGGCCGAAGAGCTCGGCCTCGAGGATGGTCTCCGGGATGGCCGCGCAGTTGACCGCGACGAACGGCCCTCGCGATCGCGCGCTGCGCTCGTGGATGAAGCGCGCGAGCAGCTCCTTGCCGGTGCCGCTCTCGCCGAGCACGAGCACCGTGGCGCTCGAGGGCGCCGCCTGGGTCGCGATGTCGAGCACGCGGCGGAGCGTCGGGCTCGATCCGACGATCTCGCGCTTCGTGAGCAGCTTGATCTCCTGCCGGAGCGAGCGGTTCTCGGCGACGAGCGACTGGCGCTCGGCCGCCTTGCGCACGCTCTTGATGATCGTCATCCGCTTGAGCGGCTTCTCCACGAAGTCGTAGGCGCCCTCGCGCATGGCCTGGACCGCGGTCTCGACGGTCCCGTAGGCGGTCATCATCACGACCTCGGTGTCGGGCGCGAGCTGCTTCAGCGCGCGGAGCAGCTCGAGGCCGCTGACGCCCGGCATCATCAGGTCGGTCAGGACGACCTCGACGCGGCGGCTGCGCACGATCTCCAGGGCCGCCTTCGCGCTGTCCGCCGTGATGACGCGCATGCCGTCGCGCTGGAAGATCTTCTCGATGGAGGCGACGTTCGACGGCTCGTCATCGACCACGAGGACCGTCGGCGCGCCGGGCGGCGGCGCAGCGGGGCCAGCAGGCGGCGCGCTCGAGGGGACTTGTGCCAGATCGTCAGCCATGCGCCACTGTGTCACAGACGTCAGCGGCGTGTCCAGGAGAGCACGGGTCTGACAAAGTCCGATCCGGCGCCTGACAAACTGACACGCCGACCTGGTCCCCGCGCGCCGCCCGCGAAGATCGCGGGATAGGTCAGCGGATGAGCTTCGACAGCTGCTTGAAGTCGTCCGTGCCGGCGATCCTGAGCCAGTCGAAGACGACGGTCTCCGCGGTGGTGATGGTGGCGCCTGCGGCGCGGCAGAGATCGAGGCCGGCGAGCCGGTGGTCGTCGCGGCGGGAGGCGACGCCGTCGAGCGGCACCTGGACGAGGACGCCGCGCGCGGCGAGGTCGCGCACGGTCTGGAAGACGCAGACGTGCGCCTCCACGCCGACGACGATGGCGGCGCGGGGCGCGCGCCCGGTCGACGTGCGCAAGGCGCGCTCGAACTCGGGGGAGCCGCAGGCGGAGAACTCCATCTTGGGGATGACGGGCGCGCCCGCCTGGGCGAGCCGCTCGGCGATGGGCGCGACGGTCGGGCCGAGGCCTGCGGGGTACTGCTCGGTGGCGATGACCGCCGCGCCGAGCCGCCGCGCCGCCTCGATCAGCACCGTGGCCGCGCGGGTCAGCGCGTCCATCTGGGGCGCCGGCATCGCGCCGGCGAGCTTCTCCTGGACGTCGATGACGATGACCGCGCTGTCTGCGGGCTCGATCCTTTGCATGGTGGCTACCTCGTGGCCCGGAAGCTCCTCAGGAACCGGAGCAGGTCGCTCCGCAGGTCGAAGCGGAGGAGCGCCTCGCCGATCAGGGCGCCGCCGTCTCCGACGAGGACGCCGGGCAGGACGGTCATCGACGTCATGAGATCGCCGGGGCGCACGGTCTTCCGGCCGGCGAACGCGCAGCGGCGGCCGTCATTGGCGGTGAACTCGAAGGAGTAGGGCAGGGTCCCGGTGCGCGCGACGTCGAGGCCGAGCCGCCCGGAGAGGTAGCGGTGGTCGGCGAAGCCCTCGGCGTCGATCTCGCCCTCGATCTCGACCTCGGGCTTGCGCAGGAAGTCGAGGAGGCCGCGCGAGCGCGCGCGGATCGTGAACGACATGGGCCGCTCGTCGGAGGGCGAGTCGACCAGGTGGAAGCTCCCGGCCATGGTCTCGCAGAACTCGAAGCCGCGCATCACGCCTCCGCCCATCACGCCTGCGGGGGCGCGCCCCGGGGAGGCGCCGGCAGCGGCGGGGCGGCCGTCGCCTCCGTGAAGTCCTCGGGCGGGAGCACGAGCCGCTCGACGCGGCGGCCCGACGCGAGGGCGTCGACGATCTCCGGGACGTCGGCGGGGGTCACGCGGCCGTAGAAGTAGCCGTCCGGCTCCACCGCGATGACGGGGCCCGCCCAGCAGACGTCGAGGCAGCTCGCGGAGCAGGCGCGCGCCTCGACCTTCGCGAGGCCCCGCTCGGCGAGCGCGGCCTTGAGCTGCACGTGGATGCCCTCGGCGCCGCGCTGAGCGCAGGAGCCCTTGGGAACGCCGTCGGGGCGGCGGTTGACGCAGACGAAGAGGTAGCGCTTTCGCTGGGGCACGAGGCGGATCCTCGTGCGTCGCGGGGGCCAGGTCAAGCTGGGGAGAGGTAGGGCGGGATGCGCCGGGGGCGCGCGTCGAGCTTCGCCAGGGGGCGGGTCGGCGGCCGGACGGGCGCACAGATGCTGTGCGCGAGGCATTCTTGGGCCCGGTGGCGTACCGTACTCGGAGGTTGTCGACGATCTTGGCGGTTCAGACTTCTTCGGAACCCCATTCGTAAAGGTTATCGAGACTGCGTTTGACACGAGGCTACTGTGTCACACCCCAGGGGTTTTCATGGCTACAGGTGATTATAGACTCATTCCAATGGTAGCAAGCTACCTTGGTTTGAGCCCAGTTTCAGCGCAGTGGAGAGGAATCGATGCGGTCCTCCCGATCCTGGAGCGCATGCGCAGCGACGGGGCGATCGTCCTCATAAAGCTTGATGGTGGTAGAGGTCCGTCCGATAACGGCCCGTATACTGTCCTTGCTTCCGGTGGGCCTCTCAAGGGCGACTTTGTTCGTGCGGAGGTGTCATCGATTGAGCATGGTGTCGCAAAGGTGGTCGTGGAGTATGCGAGAAGGTGCTGGGGGTTCGTTGAACCCTCGTAACCTGCTCGGGGGGTGAACGCCGGCAGGCTCCTCGCCTCAGGCCCCGGCTTCTGCGGCGGTGCGCGCGCGGTGCCGGCGCCGCGCGAGGTTCACGATCCCGATCGGCGCTACGACGAGCGCCGTCGCGAACCCGAGGACGCCGACCACCATCCCCGCGAGGCTCGCGAGCGCGAGCCAGAGCACGTCGAGCGCCGCCGGGTTGGAACCGGACGAAGAGCGCTCATCGACGCGCATCTCCCTGCGCAGCTCCCCGACCTCTCGATCGAGCAGCGCCTCGAACGGCCGGCCATACAGGCTCTCGCTGCGGCGGCCGCGGAAGAACGCGCGAATCGTCCGGCGCGGGGCCGAGAGCAGCCCCGCGAAGAGGCCGCCCAGGTTGAGCTGCCAGGCCGCCACGAAGCCCTTGCAGCCGGCGCCGAGCTCCCAGGCCGCGATCTCGAACTCGCCGATCGCGTTCGTGTCGTAGCCCGTCAGCACGTGGTGAAGGTCGTGGTAACGCACGGCGCGCACGCGCGCCCGGGTGTTCGGGAACGGGACGGGGAGCGGGCCGAGCTTGAAGTCGACCCACGCGTCGCCGTACCCGCCGTCCGCGCCGAAGCGGTTCACCTCGAAGTAGAGCGCCCGCGCCTCCCGCATCGTGAGGCGTTCGTCGTAATGCACCAGAGCCATGGCACCACCCTCGTTCGATGACTTCAGTCACTGACCATGGTCATTCTTCGCGCTCGTTCTGTCAAGGAGATCTCCGCTTGACGTGGAGGCATCCGCGGCAACAGATTGCCCGGTCGATGAGCAAGGTCATTCCAGGCGCGACGAAACGCCGGAAGCGAGCCGCGGCGCCGCGAGCTCCGGTCGCGCCGGCGCCGGTCGCGTCCGCGCCGATCGCGCCGGCGCCCGAGCGCGGCGGGCGCGCCCAGCAGAAGCTCGACACCCGCCGGCGGATCCGGGACGCCGCGTGGGCGCTCTTCACCGAGCTCGGGTACGACGGCACGACGACCAAGGCGGTGGCGGAGCGCGCGGAGGTCGCGACGGGGACGGTGTTCGTGCACGCGCGCGACAAGCCCGACCTGCTCATGATGGTGATGCACGACCGGCTCGCGGCCGCTGTCGACGCGGCGTTCGAGGCGCTGCCGCGCAAAGAGCCCCTGCTCGCTCAGCTGCTCCACGTGTTCCAGCGGCTGTTCGCGATGTACGGCGAACAGCCGCTCGTGTCGCAGGCGTTCGTGAAGGCCTTCCCCGCCGCGTCGGGCCCGAACGGAGAGCGGCTGAACGCGCTCACGTTCGCGTTCCTGCACCGCGTCGCGGGCCTCGTGCGCGACGCACAGGCGCGCGGCGAGGTCGCGGGCGACATCGACC
Source organism: Sorangium sp. So ce363 (assembly GCF_051520435.1). Lineage (NCBI taxonomy): Bacteria > Pseudomonadati > Myxococcota > Polyangiales > Polyangiaceae > Sorangium > Sorangium sp. So ce363. The sequence continues at coordinate 12,774,684 of NZ_CP150333.1, forward strand.
CGCTCGCCGCGGCGCACAACGTGTTCGCCCTCTACTTCGCGGCGCTCCTGTCCTGGCTCAGCGGCTTCGTGACGCTCGGCGCCGCGCTGGATCCCGTGCTGAAGAGCTCCCTCGCCCTCCAGTTCCGAGGGCTCAGGGCGTGAGGCGCCGGCGCTCCAACGTCGGCGCGCGTCAGCGCGCGCCGCGCCGAGGATCGCCGGCGCGGAGCGCGGCGAGCACCTCGGCGTGGGTACGCGGGTCGCCGGCGGCCACCACGTCACCGGCGCTCGCGGCGTCGAGCGGGCGCCCTTCCCAGTCCGTCATGACCCCTCCGGCGCCGGTGATCACCGGGACGAGCGCCGCGAAATCGTGGAGCTTGAGGCCGTACTCGACGACCACGTCGATGCTGCCGCTCGCCACGAGGCCATACTGGTAACAATCGCCGCCGTAGCTCACGAGCTTGGCCCGGGACGCGACCTCACCGAAGGCGCGGGCCTTCGCCGGGGGGAAGTACTGCGGGCCCGTGGTGGAGAGGCGCGCGAGCGAAAGCCCCGCGCACGCGCGGACGCGCGCCGGCGCGCCGTTCCAGAGCGTCTGCCGGCCCAGGACGCCGAGCCAGCGATCGCCGAGGACAGGCTGATCGATGACGCCGAGCACCGGCCGGCCCCGGTGCAGCAGCGCGATGAGCGTGCCGAAGAGCGGCTTGCCCGTGATGAACGCCTTCGTCCCGTCGATGGGATCGAGCACCCACACGAGCTCCGCCCCCTCGTTCTGGAGGCCGAACTCCTCTCCCACGATCCCGTGGCCCGGGGCGTGCGCGGCGAGGAGCTCGCGTATCGCCGCCTCGGCCTCGCGGTCGGCGATCGTGACAGGGCTCGCGTCCGCCTTGTCGTCGGCCTCGATGCCCTTGCGGAAATAGCGCTGGATCACGGCGCCGCTGGCGTCCGCGAGCCGCTCTGCCAGCTCGACCAGGTCCTGGGAAGGGGTCATCGTCTCCTCCGTGGGCCCTCGACGCGAGCCTCACGGCGCGATCCCCTACGCGCGCCGCCCGCTCACGGCAACCACCTCGCCTCGCAGCGCCCCGGAGCGAGCTCCGCATCAGGCCGCATGAGGTCGCGTCGCCCCCGGGGCGCTCGACGACAGGCTCGCTCGGAGATACGAGCCCAGCGTGCCCGTGCCCCGCACCCCTTCCGGGTGGAAGTCGGCCAGCACCGGCCCGTTGTGGGGCATGTCCCGCAGCACGTCGAGCGTGAAGTCGACGCCCGCCTCGCGGGCGCGCCGCGCGAGCTCCTGGCCCTCGTCGTGGAGGCGCTCGGCGTCGCCGACCTGGATGAACAGCGAGGCTAGCCCCTCCAGACCTGCGTGGAGCGGCGACAGCCGGGGATCGTCCAGCGGGGTCGCGCCCGCGAAATCGCGCGCCTGGCGCAAGAGACCCTCCCGGGTACCGTAATCGGTCGCGTCGTTCGCGCGCGCCGAGGCGCTGCTCGAGGTGAGGTCGAGCCAGGGAGAGATGAGCGCGGCGCAGCGCGCCTGCGCGCCGCGGTCGCGCAGCGCGAGCTGCGTGACGAGCGCGAGGTTGCCGCCGGCGGAGTCGCCGGCGAGCGCGATCTCCCCCGGCGCATGGCCGCGCTCGACCAGCGCATCGAAGGCCGCGAGCGCGTCCTCGAGCTGCGCGGGGTAGCGGTGCTCCGGCGCGTGGCGGGCATCGTAGCGGACGCCTCCCGCGATCGCGGCGTCCTGTGCCCGCGCCGGTCCGAGCGCCGCGCCGTCGCTCCTCTCGGCGAGGCGCGCGTTGCGGCGCGCGTCAGCGCTTCTTCCGCGGATCGCCCCGGAGGATCGGGTACGCCATCAGCAGGCTGAACCAGACCACCAGGAACTTCGGGTCGGTCAGCGTCTCGAACGGGATCTCGAAGCGCTCGTTCGCGGTCGCGGCCTCCGCCTTGCGCTGCTGCGCCTGCGCCACCGCGGGGCTCACGACCTCGATTCGCCTCGCGCCGCTCGCGCCGCTCACGGCGCCCGTGCCGCCGGCCGCGGGCATCTTCGGCAGCAGGGTCCCCTCGGCGATCGCCTTCTCCTCGGGCGTCCGCTCCGTCCTGAGATCCGGGTCGATGATCACCGCCGCCGGCTCGAGCCCCTCGGGGTGCTCGGCGCCGCCCGGCTCCGCGGTCGCGACCCGCGCGTCCTCTTTCTCCGGTCGATCCACCGGGACGAAGCGCGGCGCGACCTCGCCCGGCTGCCGATCGCGGAGCTCGACGGTCACCTGGGTCGGGATGTACAGGCGCCGCGCCTCCTCGATCGGGACCACGGTGTCCTTAACGGAGGCCGGCGGCCCGCCCGCGAGCTCGGGCACCTTCGCGCGCGCCGCGTCGATCGCCGCCTGCTCCGCGGCCATCGCGGCCTTGCAGCTCGGAAGGGACGGATCGAAGTCGAGGCCGACGGCGCTGGCGCCCCCCTTCCTCCGCTCCTGGGGCGGCGTGCACTCCTCGTGGATGCGCTCCGCGACTTCGTCATCCTCCCGGTGCAGGAGGCCGAGCGGGAGCTCCTTGCGATCGTCGATGCCGTTCGCGACCTCCGGCCGGGCCACGAAGCGGTACCGCACGCGGAGCGCGAGGGTGCGGTGCCCCGCGGCGTCGACGACGGTCACGGCCTCCTTGGCGAAGCTGTCCGTGGTCGCGCCCTGGACCTCGCGCCGGCTCACCATCACCCGGGACTTCCGCAGCCCCGTGAACACCGATCGCGTCTGCGTCCGCACGCGCTCGAGGATCTTGAAATCGCTCGTCCCGGTCGGGACGTAGACATAGCCGTCGAACTGGAGCACAGCGGGCGGACGCTTCACGTCCCGATCGGCCGTCTTTCCCCGATCGCCGCACCCCGCGAGCGCCAGCACCCCGGCCAGCACGCCGATTGCCGGGAGAACACGGAGGACTGCACGGAGAAGTGCTACCACAACAGATCTCCACGACGGCGAGGGTGCAACGCCGGTGAATCTAGCTCCGGCGACCTGATGAAGAAACCCTTACCCACCGGAAAAGCCGGGCAGGGATGCGGGGATCGCGCACAGCGACCTGAACGTGACGACCCGGCGCGCAGATCCCGACCTCGACGCAGGCGTTGGCCCGCGGCCTGGTGAGCCCCTTACCTCGGCCGGGGGGCGCCGCGGCGGTGAGGCTTCGAGCTGGCCGCGGAGCGCGCTCGGAGCGAGGCGACACACCGCGGCGCGTCTTGGGGACGCCCCGCGGCGCGCCGGGGGATTGCCCTTTCGAAAATCGGATCCATTTGGTCGCCGACATGAACACGGAAAGCCCGAACCCCGAAACCAGCGGTTCCACGCCCTCTGCCGAGCCTTCGGGTGCGGCCCCGGGCCCGGAGACGCCCGCGTCGACCCCGTCCGAGGAGGCCAAGGCCGCCGGCGCGGTCGAGCTCCCCTTCCAGGCCGAGGTGCAGCAGGTCCTCGCGCTGGTCATCAACTCGCTCTACGCAAACCAGGAGGTCTTCCTCCGCGAGCTCATCTCGAACGCGTCGGACGCGCTCGACAAGGCCCGCTTCCTGGCCCTCACGCGCGAAGGCGTCGCTGAACAAGCCGGCGAGCCCGCGATCCTCATCACGCTCGACGACGCCGCCCACACCCTCACCATCGAGGACAACGGCATCGGGATGACCCGGGACGAGGTGGTGCAGAACCTCGGCACCATCGCCCGCTCTGGGTCGCTGGAATTCCTGAAGGCCAACGCTGAGGCCGCCAAGCAGAAGAAGGACGGCGGCAAGCTCCAGCTCATCGGCCAGTTCGGCGTCGGCTTCTACGCCGCGTTCATGGTCGCCTCGCGCGTCGACGTGCAGACCCGCTCGATGCTGCCGGGCGCGGAGCCCGTCCTGTGGCGCTCGTCCGGCGCGGGCTCCTTCACCGTGGCCCCCGGCGATCGCGAGCACCCGGGCACGAAGATCGTCCTCCACCTCAAGGACGACGCGCGCGAGTACACGAAGGTGTGGCGGATCAAGGAGATCATCCGCAAGTACTCGGATTTCGTTCATTTCCCCATCAAGGTGAACGACGAGGTCGCGAACCGCTCGGCCGCGCTCTGGACGCTGCCCAAGTCGCAGATCACCGAGGAGCAGCACGCGGAGTTCTTCCGGCACGTGACCGGCGGCTACGAGGGGGAGAAGCCGCTGCTCACCGTGCACCTGTCGATCGACGCGCCCGTGCAGTTCCACGCCCTGCTCTACGTGCCCGAGAAGGCGCCGGCGGACATGTTCCACAAGGACCGCCGTGGCGTGCGCCTCTACGCGAAGCGGGTCCTCATCGTCGAGGACTGCGACAAGCTGACGCCGATGTACCTGCGCTTCCTGCGCGGCGTCGTCGACTCCGAGGACCTCTCGCTGAACGTCTCTCGCGAGATGCTCCAGGAGAACCGCACGCTCTCCCAGATCGAGCAGCAGATCGTCAAGCAGGTGCTCAAGTCGCTCAAGGACCTCTCCGAGTCGGAGCCCGAGCGCTACGCGGCTTTCTGGAAGGAGTTCGGCCGGGTCATCAAGGAGGGGGTCACCAACGACTGGAAGAACAAGGACGCGATCGCCGAGCTCTGCCGGTTCGAGTCGATGAACACGGAGGCCGGCAAGGTCATCTCGCTCCGCGACTACGTGGCGAAGATGCCGGAGGCGCAGAAGGAGATCTATTACGTGACGGGGCTCGGCCGCCACGCGGTCGAGCAGAGCCCGCACCTCGAGGCGTTCCGGAAGCGCGGCTACGACGTGCTGTTCCTCGTGGATCCGGTCGACGAGTGGTTCGTGCAGTCGCTGAACGAGTTCGACAAGCGCCGCCTCAAGAGCGTGATGCACGGCGATGTCGACCTCGGCGCCGAACCGGAGAAGAAGGACGAGCCGGAGGCGTCGGTGGACGCGGCCGTGGCGGCGGTCAAGGCGGCGCTGGGCGACCGGGTGAAGGACGTGCGCGTCTCGCGGCGCCTGACCGACAGCGCGAGCTGCCTCGTCGCCGCCGAGGGGGACCCAGGGGCGAACTTCGAGCGGATCATGAAGCTCATCGACCAGAATACCGGGGAATCCAAGCGGATCCTGGAGCTCAACCCGGGCCACCCGGTGGTGAAGAACCTCAATATCCTGGCGGGGCGCGAGGCCGGCTCGGAGCGGGTGAAGCAGTGGTCCGAGCTCCTCCTCGACCAGGCCCTCCTCGTCGAGGGCGTGGTGCAGGAGCCGGCGAAGCTCGTCCGGCGCATCCAGGATCTGCTCGCGCAGGTCAGCTCCGCGGCCGTCAGCCAGCCCTGACGAGCCGCGGTTTCTTGGCCGGGGTCGAGCGCCGGTGATAGGCGCGGGACGAGGTCGCCAGGATGTCCCGAATCGCAACACCGGCGCTCGGCCGCCGGGCCTTTCTCCGAGCGCTCGGCGCGGCGGGCGGCGCCCTGGCCGCGCCGGGGCTCTGGGCGCCGGCGCCGGCGCTCGCCAGGGCGGCCTCCAGGGTGAGGGCCGTCGAGGCGTCGGACATCGGCGTGACGCTGAAGATCGAGCTGTCGAACGCGCCGTTTCCCTGCGACGGGGCTCCCTACCAGGACGCCACCGCGATGGTCTTCGTGCCGGCCCATTACCGCGCGCCGGAGAGCGATGAGCTCGACCTCGTGATCCACTTCCACGGCCACGTCACGACCGCGGAGCGGGCCATCGCGGCGCACAAGCTCCGCGAGCAGCTCCACGAGAGCAAGCAGAACGCGGTGCTCGTGGTGCCGCAGTGCGCGGTGAACGCGGCGGAGTCGCCCCCGGGCAAGCTGGGGCAGAAGGGCGGCCTCCGGCGGCTGTGCGGCGAGCTCGCGTCGGTGCTCGCGAGCCCCTCGGCGCGGCGGGCGCTCGGCGATCGTGCCATCCCGCGGCAGGCGAGGCTCGGGACGCTCTGCCTGTCGGCGCACTCGGGCGGATACCGCGTCGCGGCCGCGTGCCTGCGCCACGGCGGCTGCGAGGTGAACGAGGTGTACCTGTTCGACGCGCTGTACGGCGAGGTCGACGCGTTCCGCGACTGGGTGCTCGAGCGGAAGGGCCGAACGGGGCGGGACAGGCACAAGCTCATCAGCCACTTCGTCGCGGGCGACGTGCGGCGGCTCAACCTCGAGCTCGAGCGTGCGCTCGAGGCGCAGGGCGTCGCCTGCCTTCACGAGCGGCGCCCGGGCGAGCTCACGCGCAAGCAGCTCCTGGACGGCCGCGCCATCTTCATCCAGGTCCCGCTCGCGCACAGCGCGGTGACCTTCGAGCAGAACGCGTTCCGCGACTGCCTGTTCGCGTCAGGCCTCCGCCGGCAGCTCCGATCCAGCTGGTTCAAGAAGAAGGACGAGCCGCGCCGGATCGACGTGCGGCGCGGGTCCTGACGTCGTCCCGCCGCCGCGGCGCCGCGTGGGGGGCGCCGGCCGGTCGTGGCGGCGCGCGTCAGTGCCGGAGCGAGACGTCGGCCAGCGCGAGGCGCGCGTCGTTGATGTACGCGCTGTCCGGGAAGCGGCGGATGAACGACCGCAACGTCGTCTTCGCGTCGTTCCAGGCCTGGATGTCGAGGAGGCACTCGGCGAGGAGGAAGGTCGCGTCATCCATGACCTCCCGATCGGGCGACGCCTCGGAGAGCGTCATGAGCAGCGGAATCGCGTCGCGCTGCCGGTTCAACCTGCGGTAGGCGCGCGCCAGGTTGAGGCGGGCCGACGGGGTGTGCGACGCCGTCTCCTTCTGCCGGATGGCGTCCTCGAAGGCGACCGCGGCCTCGTGCCAGCGGCCCGTCCGCATGTGATCGAGGCCCGTCTGGTACGATTTGATCGAGAGCTCCGAGCGCGACTTGTCGACCGAGTCGGAGAAGAACGCGAGCTCGGCGCGGGTGAGCGGCGCCTTGCGCAGCGCCTCGAAGCCCTCGATCACCTCCTGTCGCCGCTCGGCACGGATGAGCTCGTAGAACGCCGCGGCGTCGCTCTCGGCCTTGGCGCGCGCGTCGCTCCGCTGCTGCATCTCCTTGAGATCGGCCTCATGCTTCGCGATGCGGTCGCGCGCGCCCTTGGTCTCGGCCTGGACGGCGTCCACGCGTGCGTCCCAGGCGAGCTTGACCACGCCGATCACCACGATCACGAAGAGCAGGTTCGCGCTCGCGCTGTTCCAGAAGGCGCGCCGCTCGTACGCCATCTGGCGCTTGGAGATGCTCTTCAGATCCGCGGCGAGGGCGTTCGTGAGGTTGTTCGTCTTGATGATGAGCCCACGGGATTCCACGATCTCACGCTTGATCTCCCTGAGCTCGTCGTCGAAGTCGTGCATTTTCAGGTCCTGAAACCGTGTCCTGTGCAGGAGGCCGTGCTCGTGCTAAGGGGGCCGCGAACGCGGACCCCCGAGCCGCGCCAGGGTGCCGCGGACGCGGATCCCCGGCCTCGCCGACAGGCCGCCCTTACGCTACCAGGAAGCTCTCCCCATGGACACAAGCGACATCCGAAAAGGCCTCAAGTTTATGGTCGACGGCCAGCCCTACTCGGTCATCGACTTCCAGTTCGTCAAGCCGGGAAAGGGGCAGGCGTTCACCCGCGTCAAGATCCGGAACATGGCGACGGGCGCGGTGCTCGAGCGCACGTACAAATCGGGCGAGAAGCTGGAGCCGGCGGACGTGGAGGAGCGCAGCCTCCAGTACATCTATCCGGAGGGCACCGACTTCGTGTTCATGGACGCGGCGACCGGCGAGCAGCTCACGGTCCCCGGCGACAAGATCGGCGATGACTCCAAGTGGCTGAGCGACGGGATGTCGATCGACGTGACCCTGTTCAACGGGCTACCGATCGGCGTCAGCATGCCCCCGCACGTGGTGCTCCAGATCGTGAGCAGCGAGCCGGGCGTCAAGGGCGACACGGCGAGCGGCGCCACCAAGCCCGCCACGGTGTCGACCGGCGCGACCGTCAACGTCCCGCTCTTCGTGAAGGAGGGCGAGTGGATCAAGATCGACACGACCGACGGCAAGTACCTGGAGCGCGTCAACAAGGGCTGAGCCACGGCTGACCCTCGGCTGACGCTCGGCTGACCCTCCGGGGGCGGGGCGCGCCCACGGGCCGTCGGGGGTCACTTCGCCTCGAAGATCACGGCGGCCGCGCCGGCGACGCACGCGACGCGGGCTCCTCCGTTGGCCGGCGCGCACGCCGTCGCCTGCGCGAGGTCGCCGCCCGTCCAGAGGCGCGCGGCGCCGCCCGCGGTCGCCACGAGGAGCCCGCCGGCGGCGGGGATCGCCAGCGTGGCGCCGTCCGGCGACCGCGCCGCGCCCTGAGGCGCGGGCGTCGTGAGCGGGAACGACAGCGCGGACGAGGCCGGCGCGGCCGCCCGCAGGTCGATCGAGATCAGCGCGGCGCCGAGGGCGATGTCGAAGCCGCGCTCGGACGCGGCGAGCGGAACGAACGGCAGGCGCTCCGTCCCGGCGCAGCGCTCGGGCGCGGCCGCGCCGGGCCGGGAGCGAGGCCCCTGGCCGCGGAGCAGCGGGAGCGGGACCTGCATCTCGCCGACGGCATCGGGCGAGCTGCGGAAGAGCGCGAGCAAGGTGGGCGCGTCGCAGCGCCGCTCGACGGCGACGAGCTCCGCGGGCCCGGCGTGGACGGCGGCGGGCCAGGGAGGGATGTCCGTCGCGGACTCGGTGGACGTGGCCGGGTCGACGCGGACGACGCCCTGCGCGGTCCTGACGAGCAGGGCGCCGCTCGCCTCGAACGCGAGCGGGCCGAAGGCGCCGGTCCTGGTCGGCTGCGGGGCAGCGGCGGTGCGGTACACGGCGGCGGCGGTCGCCGGCGGCGCGAGCTTCGCGAGGAGCTTGCCGTCCTCCTTGGTGCGCGCCTCGGCGCCGCCCCGGTCGAGCGCCGCGATGGCCGCGATCGGCGCGCCCCGCGTGGACGCCGCGACCGCCTCCGCGTGGCCGATGGCGGCCGCGAGCCCCGGCTCGCCGCAGCGCACCGGGCCTGGGCCCGTCCAGACGAGGGCCTCGCCGGCGCGCGCGGCGTCGCGGCCGGCGGTCGCTCCGGCGCCGCTTTCGGCGTCGGCGCAGAGGGCGGCGTGGAACCGGCGCAGCCGCTGGGCGGAGGCGGCCACGGCCGGCGCCGTCGACTTGCCGCGCGCGTCCCGGAGCAGGGAGGCGGCGAGGGCGCGCAGCGCCTCGCCGGGCTGGGCCGCGTCGCGCGAGAGGCCGGCGGGGCGATCCAGGAAGACGAGCGGGGCGCGGACCTCGGACGCTGGGCTCGCCGGGGCAGGGAACGGGCGCAGGGCGCCTTCGATTCCGACCGAGACGATGAGATCGTCGCGGCCGTCCGCGTCGCGGTCGGCGACCTCGAGGGAGGCGGAGAGCGCTTCCTCCGCAGGCGGCGCGCGGAGGCGGAGCTCCAGGGCGAGCTCCGGCGGCGCGCCCGCGCCCGCGGCGGGCCCGGGGAGGCGGATCACGGCGATCCAGCGCGTGGGGCCCGTACCCGCGGCGCCGCGGTGAGCGCCGCCGCACTGCGGGGCGAAATCGAAGGCGAGCGCGGAGGGCCCGATCTGGCTGAGGCCGACGCGCGGAGTGCACCCCTGCGCGTCGAGATCGCCGGGGAGCGCGGCGAGCGTGCGCAGCGCCTGCGGCCGCGCGGCGGGCGCGAGCAGGAGCTCGCCGCGCAGGCCGTCGGGCGACCGCGCCCAGGCGACGAGATCGCGCGCGCCGTCCCCGTCGACGTCGAGGAGGAGCCCGGTCTCGAACGTGCGCCCGGTCGGCGCCGCGGCCACGGGGCCGCCCTCGAGGGGCCATCGCTTGCCGCCTTCTGGCGCCGGGACGCTCGGCACGACCGCGAACCGAGGCGCGGCGGCGTCCGGAGCGCCGGCGTCGGCCTCGGGGCCGGCGGTCGCCGCGCCAGGGCCGACGCCGCTCAGCGGGGGCGGGGAGCCGGAGGGCGCCGCCGAGCCGAGCGTGTAGGGCGTGTAGGGCCTGGAGCTCGGGCAGCCATCGCAGCCGGCGGCGGCGAGGAGCGGGAGCAGGGCGCGGAGGAGCTTCGAGCAGGATCGATCGGGCATCGCGGGCGGACCCGGCGGCGCACCGGTGTGCGGCGGGCGGCGCAGGAGTAGCACGGGCGGCGGGCGGGCGTCGTGGAGCCGGCGCGCCATCCAACCGCCCGCGCGCCGGATGGCGCCGGTGCGCCTTTCGGCGTAGCTTGATCGAGCGTAGATGAGCGGGCCGAAGCCTCCCAGGGCCGTCGAAGGCGAAGACTATTACCTCGAGGGAGGCCGGGTGGTTTTTACAGAGGCGTATCACCTGAAACGGGGATACTGCTGTAATTCCAAGTGCCGCCACTGCCCTTACCGGGAGAAGGCGCCGGCAGAGTCGATCACCGTCGCGCTGCCTCGGCTGAAGCTCCCCTGACCCCGGTGCAGCGGTCGAGCCTCCGCGGCGGATCGCGGCGAGCGGCGCCATGCAACGCGCCGCTGTGACGGTATCGCAGAAGCTGCTGCGCACGCGCGCGCCGGCGTTCCGCGGTGGCCGCGGGCGGCAATCCGTCTGCGGTTGATGACGGGCGGAGAGCCCCGGCGCACCATGGAATGTCGGTTGATCCGGATTGCGTGGAGCGTCTAGGATTTCGCGCCCACATTCGCGCGGGAGCTCCTATGCGTCGCAGTCTTCACCCTCTGCTCTGCTGCCTCCTGCTCTCCGTGCCGATCGGCTGCGACGCCACGTCGGCGAACAGGCCGCCGCCCGACGAGACGCCGGCGGGGCTGCCGAGCGCGGACACGGATGGCGACGGGATCAGCGATGCGGAGGAGGGGCGCGGCGATGCGGTCGATACGGATCGCGACAGTCAGCCGGATTTCGAGGACACCGACTCCGACGGCGACGGGTTGTCCGACAAGATCGAGGGCGCTCCCTTCCCAGGCGAAGCGGAGCCGCGTGACAGCGACGGCGACGGGGTGCCGGATTACCGCGACGAGGACTCCGACAACAATGGGCTACCCGACGAGGACGACGGCGACAGCGACCGCGACCGCGATGGAACCGCCGATTATGTGGATCTCGACGATGACGGCGACGGCCTCCTGGATGTGGTCGAGCTCGGGTCGGACCCGCTCGATCCGGTGAACACCGACGGCGACAGCTGGCCTGATTTCCGTGACAGGGACTCCGACGACGACGATATCCTGGATCGGTTCGAGAGAGAGTTCGACGCCGACGGCGACGGGATCCCGGCGTTTCGAGATCTCGACTCGGACGGTGACTGCCGGCCCGATTCGAACGAGCGCGGCGACGGCGAGCCCGAGCAGCCGCCCAGCGACAGCGACATGGACGGCGGGGGCGATTTCCTCGACCTGGACAGCGACAACGACAGCCTGCTCGACGAGCTCGAGGACCTCAATTGCGACGGCGTGCTCGACCCGGGCGAGTCCAGCACCGCGAGCGAGGACACGGACGAGGACGGCGTGAACGATCTCATCGAGCAGGCCGCCGGCACGGACCCGAACGACGACCTGGACAACCCGCGGGCCAGCGGGGATTTCGTGTTCATCGTGCCTTATCAGAGCCGCCCGGATCCCGCGCAGGACACGCTGGATTTCTCGACCAACATCTCTCAGGCCGACGTGGTGTTCGCGATGGATACCACCGCGACCATGGGCGGCCAGATCAACAATCTGAAGGGCGCGCTCCAGGAGATGATCGATCAGCTCGCCGAGGAGATCCCGAACATCGGCATCGGGGTGACTCAGTACAAGGACTTCCCGATCAACTCCTACGGGGGCCCCAAAGACCAGCCGTTCTACCTGGAGCACCGGGTGATGAGCGTCCTCACGCCGGCAGGGCGCGAGTCGGTGCAGGACGCGGTGAACTACCTCAAGGCCGAGGCCGGCGGCGATATCCCGGAGAGCGGCTGGGAGGCTCTTTATCAGATCGCGACCGGGGCGGGCACGAACGAGGGCGGCGCCGACGTGCCCATGTTCAATCCGCTGAGCGCTCCGCCGGGCATGACCCCGGCGGGCGAGACGGTCGGGACCATCGGCGGCGTGGGCTTCCGCTTCGGCTCGCTGCCCATCGTGGTGATGATCACCGACACGCCGAGCCACAACGGGACGTTCGTGCAGCACGACTACGCCAGGTCCAAGGTGGAGTCGCCGACCCATTCGCAGGCGCTGCAGGCGGTGACCGGCGTGGGAGGCCGGCTCATCGGCATGGTCGCCTCCAGCTCGGCCGAGGCGCAAGCCGACCTGACGGCCGGCGCGGTGGCGACGGGCTCGGTGGTCCCGCCGGCGGCATGGGGACCGGAGGGCATGCGCCCGCCGCGGTGCGCGGTGGGACAGTGCTGCGTCGGCGAGAACGGGAGCGGCGTGACGATGGAGAACGGCAAGTGCCCGCTCGTGTTCCGGGTCGCCAGCAGCGGCGCCGGGCTGAACCTGGCCGTCGTGCAGGCGATCAAGGTGCTCACGACCTATGTCACGCTCGACATCTCGGCGGCGGCGGTGGCGGACGAGACCGACGCGGTCGACGCCGCGAGCGCGTTCATCGACAGGATCATCGCGAACAACAGCGCTCCTGAGCCCTGCACCACCGGCTTCAGGGTCATCGACAAGAACGTCGATGGCGTCGCGGATACCTATACCAACGTGTTCCCCGGGCCCACGGTCTGCTTCGACGTGATTCCGAAGACCAACGTCTCGGTGCCTCCGACGACGGAGCCGCAGGTGTTCACGGCGAACATCGTCGTCACCGGCGACAGCGTGACCACGCTCAGCACCCGCAAGGTCTTCTTCCTCGTCCCGCCGGAGATCCCGGTGCCCCCCATCGACTGATGAGCATCCGGCGCTCGCGGCTCCCTGGAGCCCGGCAAGGCCTGTTCCACACGGCACATATCATGGGCAAAGAATCTGGCATCGAGGGAGCGCCGACGTCCGGGGAGGCCCGCGGCGCGGCGCTCTGGGAGCTCGCGCGGCTCTTCTTCCGGCTGGGCGCCACGGCCTTCGGCGGCCCCGCGGCCCATGTCGCCATGATGGAGGACGAGGTGGTCCGCCGGCGCGGCTGGATGACGCGCGAGGACTTCCTCGATCTCTATGGTGCCACGAACCTCATCCCGGGACCCAGCTCGACCGAGCTAGCGATCCACATCGGGCATCGCCGGGCCGGCTGGGCGGGCCTGCTCGTGGCCGGAGGGTGCTTCATCGTGCCGGCGGCGCTCATCACGCTCGGGTTCGCGTGGGCCTATGTCCGGTTCGGCGCGGTGCCGGAGATGTCGGCGCTCCTCTACGGGGTGAAGCCGGTGATCATCGCGGTCGTGGCCCAGGCGCTCTGGGGCCTCGGCCGCGCCGGGCTGCGCTCGCGGCGCTCGCTCGGCCTCGCGGCGCTCTGCACGGGCGCGAGCCTCTTCGGGATCCACGAGCTCGCGGTCCTGGCCGGCGCGGGCGCGCTCGCCGTGTCGCACCGGCTGGCGGCCGGGCGCCCCGCGGGTCCGCCTCCCGGCGCGGCCGCCGTCGCCGTCCCGCTCGCCGTCCCGCTCGCCAGCGGCGCCGCCGCGACGGCCGCGGCGGCGGTGAGCGTGCCGTTCGGGCTCCTGCCGCTGTTCCTGTTCTTCGCCAAGGTGGGCTCGGTCCTCTTCGGGAGTGGGTATGTGCTCCTCGCGTTTCTCCGCGCGGATCTCGTCGAGCGATACCGGTGGATGACGGAGGCGCAGCTGCTCGACGCGGTGGCGGTCGGCCAGGTGACGCCCGGCCCCGTCTTCACGGCGGCCACCTTCATCGGTTATCTCCTGGGCCGCGTCCCGGGTGCGCTGGTCGCCACGGCGGGCATCTTCCTTCCTGCGTTCTTCTTCGTCGCGCTGAGCGGACCCCTGATCCCCCGCGTCCGCCGTTCCCCCGTGGCCTCGGCCTTCCTCGACGGCGTGAACGCGGCGTCGCTCGCCCTGATGGCGGTCGTCTCGTTCCGCCTCGCCCGCGCGGCGGTGGTCGATTGGCTCACGGGCGCTCTGGCCATCGCGGCAGCGCTCCTGCTCATCCGGTACCGCGTGAGCTCGCTCTGGCTCATCCTGGCCGGCGCCGTCATCGGCGTCGCGTCGCTTCACGTCTGAGCCGGCGCTCCTCGCTGCTCCGGCCCCTCCTCGCCGTGCCCGCGCCCGGGGAGCAGCCCGGGATCCCTCGCCCCCGCTACCTGGCGGGTGATCGCAAGGAAGACGGCTCCTCCGCGGCCACCAGCGCCGTCCCGGGCCCGATGTGGAACGCGTTGCCCCGCCAGGCGACCCGCCGGTTCGAATACGCGTTCAGCCAGCAGAAGAACCAGCACAGCGTCCGGAGCGGCTCCACCGCCACCAGCGCCAGGTTGGAGCGCGCCGGGCGCAGCATCTTCAGGGCCAGGAACGTCCCCAGGCTCTGGAGCGTCCAGGCGAACAGCCACATCTCCAGCGCGAGGCCCGTCGGGTTGAGAAGCAACGTGAGCCACGCGATGAGCAGCGGCGAGTTGAACGGCTCCGCCGCGAAGCAGCGCGGAACGAGCGTGCGCCGCATCTTCGCCCAGCGGGTGTGTCGATCCAGCATGCGCGTGAGAGAGCAGCTCGTGTTGCGGTTCTCGATCGGATCCAGGCAGAGATCGACCACGAACCCGTATGCGCTGAAGCGCTGTCCGAGCATGTCGTCCTCCGCCAGCACGTGGGCCACGCTCTCGAACCCTCCCACCCGCGCGAGATCGACCCGCCGCATCGCCATCGATTTGCCCACGCTGATCGACCGCCCCGCGAGCTCGGCGGCGGCGACGACCCCGGGCGCGATGAACGCCCCGAGCTGCGCGTTCTCGACCACCGCGCCGAGCGTCCGCTCCCCCGTGCCCACGACGACGCTCGAGACGAGCCCAACGCCCGGCCGCATCAAGATCGATAGCAGCGAGCGGAGGTAGTCCGGACGGACACACACGTTCGCGTCCGAGATGACGAGGACGCTGCCCTCGGCCCTGCGCTCGAGCTCGAGGAGCTGCGCCACCTTCGGGTTCAACGCCTCGCTCGGATCCGTCAGGCAGAGCCGCGCCTTCAGCTCGGGGTGCGCCGCGATGAAGGCCTGGATCACCGGCACCGCCCGGTCTTCTCGCGAGGCCACGCCGAAGACGATCTCGTAACAGGGGTAATCGAGCCGGGCGAAGGATTCGAGGTTGTCGGCGAGCCCGTCGTCGACGCCCGCGACGGGCTTGAGGATGCTGACGAACGGGGTCGCCCCGCACGGCCGCGACGCTTGGACCGGCGCCACGAGCCGGTGCCGCGCCATCCTCCAGAGGAAGGAGGTTTGGATCGTCGCGTAGATGATGGATGACAGCGCCGTCGGCGCGACCGTCGCCAGATCTCCCCAATCCATGGATGGCCATGCTGATCGAATCGCGTGGCGTCTCGATGGCCGGACCGCAAACCCAGCGCTGACTTTTCGCAACCGAGGCGTGACAGCCCCTCATCGCCCACGACACACCGTGATGGCCGGTACGAGCTCGGGGTGTTACGTGAGATCCGTCGCCGACACACGCGCGCCGAGGCCACGCGAGCCCATCGGCGCGGCCGGGCAGCGTCAGCTGATGCGGCCTATCAGCTCGCGCGTGATGTTCTTCTGGTGCGACTCGAGCGTGCCGCCGCCGATCTCGAGCAGCTTGGCGTCACGGAAGAACCGCTCCACCTTGTACTCGGTGCAGTAGCCCCAGCCGCCGAGCACCTGCATGGCGTTGTCGGCCACCTCCTTGCCCACCGGCGCGGCGAAGAGCTTTGCCGCGTCCGTCCCGAGCCGGTTTCTCCGCTCGGGGCTGACGTTGCGCGCCACCGCGTAGATGAGGGCGCGCGCCGCCTCGGTCTTGGCGTAGCTCTCCGCGATGTAGCGCTGGATCTGCCCGTGCTCGGCGATGGGCTTGCCGAAGCTCCTCCGCTCTCCGGCGTACTGGATCATGATCTCCAGACAGCGGTCCGCGATTCCGAGGCTCATGGCCGCGAGCGTGAGGCGCTCCAGCTCCAGGTTCCTCATCATGTTGCGAATGCCGCCCCCCTCCGGGCCCAGGACGTTCCAGGCGGGCACGACGCAGTCGTCGAAGAGGAGCTCGCTCATCGTGCTCCCCCGCATTCCCATCTTCGGGGTCTTCTCGTCGGTCGAGAACCCGGGGAACCCCCGCTCCACCACGAAGGTCGTGACCCGGCCCTCGATGGTCGCATAGACCAGGAAGATCTGGGCCTCCGGGGCGTTCGTGATGAGCGCTTTGCGCCCCTTCAGGATGTACCGATCCCCGTCGCGCCGGGCGAACGTCTTCATGCCGAGGACGTCTGTCCCGCTCGTCGGCTCGGTCATGCCCATCGCGCCGATCCACTCGCCGGAGAGCACCTTCGGCAGGTACCGCGCGCGCTGCTCGTCATTGCCGGCGTGGAAGAGGTTGTTCACGAACAACATCGCGTGGGCGAGATACGCGAGCGTGAACCCGGGATCGCTCTTCGCGAGCTCGTGGTGGACGATCACCGCGGCGACCGCGTCCATGCCCGCGCCCCCGTGCTCCGAGGGCACGGTCACGCCGAGCAGGCCGAGCTCGCCGAGCCGCCGCATCAGGGGGACGTTCAGGGTGGCGCTCCGGTCGTGCTCGTCGGCCTGCGGCTCGACGACCTCACGGGCGAAATCCCTCACCATCTGCCGCAGCATCCGGTGCTCTTCCGTCGGGTTTTCCAGATCGCCTGCCATTGCGGAGGATGACGCGCTCATCGCGGCCCAACGTAGCACGCGCGGCCGCGCATCAGCGATGGGGTGGCACGCCGTTCGCCTCGTCCCCGGACGGACCTCATCGAAAGGGGCACGAATGAGAAGCTGGACCGATGTGGTGCTCTGGAGCGTGGTGCTGGTCTCGCTGCTGACCTGGCTGCTCGCCATGGTCGGTGTGCTGACCGTGCACCCGTGGACCCCCGCGCTCCTCGTGATCTCCGCCGCCTTCGCCGTGACGGGGATGTTACGGCAGATGCCCGGGCGGCCGCGGCTCTGAGCCGGCGGGAGCGGCCGGGGCGCCCGGCGGCGCGTCCGTCGCTGTCGCCGGGGGCGAGGGCCCGTCCTGGCAGCACCGGACGCCGGTCGAGTAATCGAGGTAGCTCCTCGGGTGGGCCGTGATGAGCGCCTCGCAGCCTGCGCGGGTCGAGCGCGCGTAGAAGCCGCCGGCGAACGCACCGCCCGGCTCGTTCACCCACTCGTCGAGGTTGCCCACGAGATCGTAGACCGCGTCGCTGCCCCAGCGGCTCCTGCACCGCGGGCTCCCGCCCGTCTCCCGGAGCAGCGGCTCCCGGGCGCTGCGCACGCGGTTCAGCCGGGGATCCAGGTGGCCAATCGACGCATTGCCGTGGAGCAGCGCGGCGGGGTGCGCCGGCCGGTAGACATTGCACGCGCCCTCCTCGAACGTGTCGCCGTACGGGTAGAGCGTGTCGTCCTCGCCCCGGCACGCCGTGACGAACTCCTCGACCGAGCAGAGCCGCTTGCCGGCCGCGGCGCAGGCGCTCTCGGCCACGAGGCCGGTCACGTAGCCGCTCGGCCGCACCCCGGACCGCGAGCGGGCAAGGGCGGCGATCGCCCGGCCGCGCTGCCAGGCGGCGAGAAGCGGCAGGGGGAAGGCGCGCGCGTGGACGTCGCCGATCCGCCGCAGGCCGGTCGACCAGTCGGCGAGGGTGAGCTCGAGCAGGTTCGGGGTCGACGGGTAGTCGGGCGAGAGCGCCTGTCCGGTGGCGCCGTCGACGAGCATCGCCTCGAAGCGATCGACGCAGAAGCGGCCGCCGTCGATGGCCACCATGTCCGCCGGACACGCGGGCGCGCCCGGCAGCGCGGCGGCGGGCGCCTCCGCGGGCTCTCCTGCGGCCGAGCGCGCCGCGCCCGCGCTCGCGGGCAGCGCGGGGCGAGCGACGCGCGCGACGCCGGCTTCGGCCTGCGCGTCGAGGCCGCTCACGGCGCTCCCGAACCACCGCAGGCTGCCGTCGGAGGCCCAGACCGCATCGCCCACCACGCAGGCGCCGGGCGCCGCGAGCTCCGGGACGGTCACGAAGGCGCCGGGCGCCGGGGCCGGGACCGCGCGCCGCGCGGGCTGCCCGTCGACGCAGAGCGCGCCGGTGTCGTCGGCCGGCCAGGGCTGCGACGCGAGCTCGGCGCCTTCGTCGTCCAGCCACACCACGTGGCGCCGGGCCGCGTCGCTGAGCAGCGCGCCCCCCTCGGGCAGGGCGACGAGCCGCACCGCGAGGTCGCCCTCGGCGATCGGCAGCGAGGTCACGCGCGCCGCGCCGGGCCGGCCGAGCGCGTCGATCGAGAGCGCCACGACCTTGCGCGGATCCGCGGCGCTCACGCCGGCGACGATGGCCCCGCCGCCGCGGCGCTCGCATGCGTCGAACCCCGCGCGCACCGGTGACGCGATGGCGAGGGCGGGCGGCGCGCGGCGTGCGGCGTCGCGGTCGGGCGCGCCGGGCGCGCCGGGCGCGAGCCCGCCCTGAGCGCCGAGCCCGGTGAGCGCGCCCGAGGCGTCGATCCCGGTGATCTGGAGCCTGTCGCCGAGCACCTCGAGGAAGAGCCCGCGCTCGTGCCCGCCGACGAGCGCCGTGCTGTCCTCGTGCGCGCGCCCCCGCAGCGCGGGCACCACGAGCGGTTCGGGCAGGAGCCGCGCCACGTCGGTCCTCGCGAGCCACCAGGACGACCCGATGCGCGCGGCGCGCCGCCTGTCGGTGGGGCGCTCCGGCTCGCCGATCGGCGTGGCCGGCGCGCCGCCGGCGGCGCCTGCCGGCGCTGCGCCGAGGCTCTCCGGCGCCGCCGCCGCGGTGACCAGGGCGCGCGCGTCGAGCCGGTGGAGCTGCCCCGCGGCGAAGGCGAGCCCCTCGCCGTCCGTCGCGAGCGCGCCCCACGCGATGCGCGCGCGCCGCGCCGGGAATGGGTCCGGCTCGCGGCGCGCCTGCCCGTCGGCGCGCGAGGCCGAGAAGAGCCCGCCGGAGATCGTCTGGAAGTACGCGCGATCTCCCGCCCACGCGGCGAGCCCCGGATCGTACCCCGGCTGCCCCGGGGCGCGCCGGGCGCCGCTCGCGGCGATGCGCTCGAGCGCGCCGATCTCGGCCGGCGTGACCGGGGTCGCGTCCGCGAGGCGCGCCGGATCCACGGCGCAGACCGCCCTGGGCGCGGCGCCGGCGACCAGCCGCTGGAGCGAGGGCGCGACGCGCGTCGCCTGGCAGGCCCCGTTGCGGCCGGTGATGTCGACGACCACGGCGCCTGCGGTCGCCGTCACGAGGCGCGGATCCTGGTGGCCGCGCAGCGCGCCGTACTCGAGATCGCCCTCGACCACGACGGCGCGCCGCCCCGGATCGAGCTTGCCGTCCTCGCCGAGCGAGGCGAAGGCGATCTGCGCGCTCCCGAGCCACGACGTGCTCGTCTTCTTCGAGCTCGCCGCGTAAAACAGGAGATCGATCGCGCCTGGCCGCCCGCCTGCGTCGATGAGCCCCATGCCGTCGAGCGGCGGCCGGAAGCGCAGCCCGGTGGGGGACGACGTGGCCGCGATCCCTTCGGACGGCGAGACCCAGCGGAGCCGCACCTCGACCTCGGGCAACGGGTCCGGCCGCTTCGGCCGGGGCGCGGGGCGCGCGGTCTTCGTGGGCCGACCGTCGCGCCCGCGGTGCTCGCCGCGCTTCTTCCGCGTGGCCTTGCCGCTCACGCCGGAAGTCTTTGCCGGCTGCTTCGGCTTCGCCACCGTCGCCTTGCGGCCGGGGGCCTTGCGCGCGGGTTTCGCCGCGGCGGAGCGCTCGCGCGCGGCGCGCTGGGCCGGCGTCGTGGAGCTGCCGCGCGGCGCGGTCTCGGCGAGCTCGAGCAGCGCGACGCGCTCGCCCACGGCGGCCAGGGCGTGCGCGCGGATCGGGGCGCACGTGCGCGATGCGGCCGAGGCCTCGCCGGGGAGGATGGCCGTCACGCAGAGCTCGCCGCCTTGCGAGGTGAGCAGCGTGGTGGTCCCGTCCGGGGAGGCGTGGGCGCCGGCGAGGTCCTCGTCGAGGAGCAGGTGCGGCGGTCCGAGCTCGCCGGTGGCAGCGTCGAGCCGCCTGACCCAGCCGGCGCGATCCGACGACAGCTTGGAGAGGAGCAGCACCGAGCGGCGGTCGAGCGACGGCTCGATCGTGAACGGGAGCGGCTGCACCGTCGCGGTGCCGAGCGGCGTGCGGCCGGGGGGAGCCACGCTCGCCAGGGAGGTCGCGGCAGCGCCGATCGAGGGCGCGCCCTCCGAGGCGGGGGCCGGGGCCGGGCTCGCGCCGGGCGCGTGCGCCGCGGTGCCGGTCTGTGCGGGCGCGTCCCGCAGGGAGCCGCCGGAGCACGCGCTCGTGCCGCAGGCGAGCGGTACGAGCAGGGCAGGGATCACGGATCGGGGGGAGAGGGGGGATCGGGGACGACGCATCCTTCGCTCGCGCTCGGGTCTCCTTGTCCGCGTGGCTGCCCGGCGCGGCGGCCGAGCCTAGCGCGGGCGCCGTCCGCACGCTCGCGGTTGGTTCGGAAATGGCAGAGAGGACGCCAAGGGGGGCGAGGTGCAGGGGAGATGGAGTCCAGTACAAAGAGGGTCTATCTAGAGCGGGCCGATGCGACAGGGAACGTTGTCGTGGCAGAGCTCATCGCAGGTGAGAGCCCCGTCGTTCGAGTGGTCGAGACCTGGTTCCACCCTCAGGGGGGCGGTCAAAGGTCCGATCGAGGGACCCTTGGTCCGGCGCGCGTGCTGCATGTGGCTCACAATGGCGGCATGGTGGACCACTTCGTGGACTCGCTCGCGGGCCTGTCCGTCGGGGGAACCTACGGCTTCGCAGTCGACTCCGCCTGGCGGAGGCTGAATTCGGTCTACCATTCGTCCGGGCACCTGATCGCCGGGCTGGTGGAAAGTCTTCAGCATGGACTGACCGCCGTGGCCGGTCATCAGTGGCCAGGAGAAGCGCGCGTCGAGTTCGAAGGGCAGGCGGAAGATTGCAGCTTTGATGGGCTTGCCACAGAGCTCTCGAGACACCTGGGAGAGCTCCTCTCGAAACCCATCGAGGTCAAGGTGACGGGTGATCCGTACAGCTCGCGAGCGATCCAGATCGGGGACTTCCCTCCGATACCTTGCGGTGGAACCCACGTGTGAGCTCTGTCCGAGATCTCCGTTATACGAGTCCTGGGCATCAAGAGGAAAGGGAACCGCGTTCGCGTCGCTTGTGACGCGCTACCTCCCTGATTCCGGAACATGAGCCTCTCGACGGACCGAAGCTTGCACGATTCATAAGATTGAGTGCAGCGCTCCTCCGTCGTTGGTCCTCCACGACATATGCGGTCATCGCGTCTACCGAGGCCCTCGAGGCGCTCGGGAGCATCGACGCCACGATGATGGAGATCGATCGCGGCACCGACCGGTGCATCGGAGCGTTCAGCGGCCAGCTCGCCAGCATAGAGCGCGCGTTCGATCACGACGACATCCTGCCGCTGACGGATGACGAGGCGGCGCGCCGTCGCGATGCGCTCCTGGTGCGCTCGGAGGTGCTGTCGTCGGGCACCGACTTCATCCGCCTCGTCTACTCCCAGCAGTGGGTGCGCATGAGCGCGATGATCAAGGCGATCGAGGGCAAGGACGTGAAGGCGGCGGTCGAGCGTCTCGGACTCTCGGCCGAGGTAGGCCGCCTCCAGCGCTGGACGGAGCTGTACGGCAAGGAGCTCGGCGTCACGGAGGCGAAGACCGCGGATCCGGCCGTCAAGGCGGTCGAGGCGTGGCACGAGGCCTACGGCACGCTCCTGGTCCAGGCCCATGCCGAGTACGATGACGACAAGGACGAGACTCACGCGCTCCTGCGCGACCGGCTGCTCTCGCCATACGAAGACGCGGCGGAGGAAGAGCGGCGCGCCGACCAGCGGGCCCGCGCCGCCAGCGCCAGGAAGAAGACCGAGGCCGAGCCCGAGCCGATCGCATAGCGCTACTCCTCGCATGCCCGCCGGCAGGCGACGGGCCATCCCACCCATCGCGCGAGGACGGTGTCGTTCGCCGGTCACCTCGCAGCGCCGCTCCAGTCCCAATTCCAGGTGACATCTCTCTCAGGTTCGGGGGAAATGTCGCCGGTAAACCTCGTGCATTCTTTTTCGGCGCCGGAGCACGATTTCGCAACAAGCCGGGGGACCTTTCCGGAAGTCGTACGGATGACGACGGATGACGACGGATGACGGATGAGGGAGCTCCGCTCATGTCCGGCTCGCTCCTCGCCCGCGGCCGGATCCGGAGGATGAACCGCGCCGCGCTGTCGCTCGCCGCGGCGCTCTTCCTGGCGGCGCCCGTGGCGCTCGCGCAGGTCGCGCCGCGCGGCGCGCGCCTGTCCTACACGCGGGGGCCTGGCACCGAGGGGTGCCCCGAGGAGCCGAGCCTCCGGCAGATCATCGCGAGCCAGCTCGGCGGGGTCGACCCGTTCGTGAGCGACGGCGCGTGGCACATCGAAGTGGTCATCCGGCGCAAGGGGACGGCGTTCCAGGGAGAGATCGCGCTTCATGACCGCGATGGCCGGGCGCTCGGGCGCCAGGAGCATTCAAGCCCGATCTGTGGCGTGCTCGTGGGGGACATCGGCCTCGCCCTCAGCGCCGTCATGCGCCCGTTGCTGCCATCACGGCCTGTACCGGGGAGCGCTCCCACCTCGCCGCCATCAGAGCCGCCGCCCCCGTCGACGCCGGGGGATGCCGCTCCATCCGTCTCGCCGGACGCGCCGCCCAAGGCGCCGGCCTCGAAGCCGCCCAACCCGGTCGCCGCGCCGGTCCGACCCGTTCCGCGCCCGGGGCAGCCGCCGGAGCGCCCGCGCCTTCAGGTGGGCGCCGGGGTGCTGCTCGGCGCCGGCGTGGTGCCGTCGGTGGCGGTCGGTTTCTCGGGGTTCGCCGGCGCCCGCTGGGAGAGGTTCTCGCTCTCGCTGGAGGCCCGCGGGGATCTTCCGATCGATGCCGAGCCCTACCGCGGCTGGACCATCGGCGTGTCGGGGTTGAGCGGCTCGCTCGTTCCCTGCGGTCACGCGGACTGGTTCTTCGGCTGCGCCGTCGCCACGGCAGGCGGGGTGTGGCACGTCAGGGACAGCACCGGCATTGAGGACGCGCTGCCCTACGCAGCGCTCGGGCTTCGTGCGGGGCTGGAGGTGCCGCTTTCGGCCCGCCTCGCCGGGCAGCTCACCGGCGACCTCTTGCTCAACACACTTCGGCCGCACGTTCGACCGCTCCATGGCGAAGGCTGGTCCGCGGCGCCCGTCTCGGAGGCGGTGGCTCTCCGCCTGGTCGCTTTCTTCTGAACCTCCGTGTGGTTTCGCGAAGCATCAGACACGCCTGCGGGAGCGATTCCCATGAGGCGGTTGCGAGCGCGTGCGGCCGGGGGGGTTGCGAGCGCGCCCCTCGCGGCCTGCCTCCTCCCGGCGAGGCCGCTGTTGCGCCCGGAACGAGCCGCCGACTCAGGCCGGTACAGCGCTGGTGCGGTGACAGCAGAACGTCGCCGCTGCGGTCGGCGCGATGTTGCCGACCGGCTCGCCGCCGAACGGTTCGCACCATCCGGGATCGAGGCTGACGACGCTCACCGACTTGCTTCCGAGCGCCGTGCCGGTCGCGACCGTCCCGCAGTCGGGGGCGTCGGAGGTGATCACCTGGCCCGCAACGAGCTGCGAGCACCCTTCGTCGCTGAAGGCGGAGGCCAGGACGCTGCAGGTCGCTCCGGTGGGCTCGGTGCAGCCGCAAGGAGCGCAGCCGCGCGTGTCCTCCACGCCGGCGTAGAAGACGTGCCGATCCGGGTACGTGGAGGGGCATTCATGCTCTCCCTCGCGGTGGATGCACGTGAGAAACCCTTCCGGCGGCGCGGCGTCGCCGATCGGCGGTGCCGGCGTGCAGGTCATGCCCGGATCCGCGCACGGGGGGGACGCGTTTCCAGTACACGCTCGGGCGACGATCGCGAAGCTCCCCGCCGTCGCGGGCTCGTCGGGGTTTTCCGGCGCCTCCGCGACCCTCGGTGCGCAACCTGCGGACACGACGCGAGGCGCCTGGATCGCGAGCGACTGCACGCACGGGGCGCCATCGCAGGTCCGTCCGGTTTCGACGGCATTCACCGAGGTGCAGGTCCCGTCCCACCCCTCCGGGGCAGCGAACGAGGTCGCGGGAGCCTCGGGGCCGCCGCACGGGAAGCTGGCGTAGGCCCTCCATTCCGTCGGCACCTCGCACGTCGCCTCGGGCGGGTCGCACGCGCAGGCGGGGCACGGGTGCGGGGCCGGAGCGGCGAAATCCGCGTAGCCCTCGTAGCCGACGATCGGCGCGGTCGCAGGGCAGCTCGGCACGCCGTCGGGGGAGCCGATCCAGAGCAGCGCAGGCTCGGACCACCCGAGCGGCTCCTTCGGTACGCACTGGCCTGCGCAGACCTCTGCCGCCGGGATCAGGTCGCCGAAATCGGGCGCGATGGCGACGTCCGTGTCGTCCTCGGCCGCGCAGTCATCGCCGCCATCGCCGCCACCGCCAGCACCGCCGCATCCGCCAGCTCCGCCGGCGTCGGGGGGCTCGAGCACCTCACAAGGCGTTCCCTTGGGTCCTTGGTTCTCATCCCACGGGCACAGATACGTGGTCGGGTTCCCGCATCCGCCGGACGCGACCCCGAGTCCGAGCCCGAGCGCGCTCGCACAGCAAACCGCCACGATTCCACGCTGCCAACGTCGCGCCCGCGCCGCCATCGCCGCTCCTCATGATCTGCGGCGCCGTTGACGGCGCGCCGCCGTAAGTGCGGCCACGTTACCAGGGGACCCCAGGACGCCGCCAGACCAACCCCGGGGTAGACCACCCCCGTGCGATCGCATTACGAAGAGCGAGGTCCTTTTCTCATCTTTCTCCGGGCGACAGCCCGCGTCGCCCATCACGAGGGCCCGAACTGTCCCCGTCGTGCGCCCGTCCCCCACCTGCCGCCAGAACGAGCGCTCTGGCACCCTACGGTTACGCTGGCCCGTCGATTGTGCAGCGAGAAGCGGGGCAGTCCCGGAAGCCGCTCCCATGAAGACCCCGTCGCCGATCCCTCCCAGGCGGGAGGGCTGCCGCCCGTCCTCCGATGCGCCCGGATCCCGGACGCGCCGCCGCACATGCAGCGCGCCGATCGACGTCTTCCACGTCGCTCCGATCTGCATCACTCGCTTCGTCCGCCGCCCCGTAAGCTGGCGCTCCCAGGAGGGCAGCCACGGCCAGGGCGAGCCTGCTGCGCGGAGCCACCTCCGGCGCAACGGTGAGCGTTGCGCGGGAGTTACAGCGCGAACGTCATACCAGGGTGTCTGCTCCGCCTGCCCCGCACGAGGGGCGAGCGGACCGAGCGAGGTGCGGCGCCAGGAGTCCGCCTGGCCGTGCGCCCCCACCAGCAGACGAGGGGAGCCAGGCGCGGTCTGGTGCTCGGTAACCTTCTTTTATCGCGCTCCAGACCGTCCTCGGACGAGGCGACGCCGCCGCGCCTTTCCGCATCGTAAGACTGCACTAGACTCCGGGCATGCCTCACCCGGATCAGCCCCTCACCAACGACGACGACGAAGAGCCTCTGCTCGACGAAGACGAAGAGGATCTCCTCGACTGGGCGTCCATGGCCGAGCTCTACGCCGTCGGCTACATCCGCATCCTCGCCGACGCGATCGAGCGCGGCGATGCCGATCTCCAGGTGGATCCCGTGGCGTGGGAAAACACCCTGACCGCTGCCGAGGGGGCGATGTGGGAGCACATTCGCGGTCGCCTGCACGGGCCTACGGCCATCACCGTGGAAGACGTCGAGCGGGTGCGGCGACTCCGCGGACTAGGTTCCGCTGCCCTCTTGGGCGGTGAGCGGTCGCCCGAGCTCGGCGCGCTCGCTCTCCGGTGCATGGAGTCTCTGTTCGGACCGGACTGGCAGCGCGCCGCGCGGAAAGCCGCGTTCTACGCGCGCGCTCTCAATCAGGAGTTCCACCCTCGTAGCGGCACAGAATAGGAACCCCGAGGACGAACCGACAGATATCTCCGTTTTCGTAATAGTACCAGCAGCTGGTGACCACGCCGAGGCCTCTGCATTGCATCAGTAGTCCAGTTTTGACGTTGGATTTGTACGGGTGTTTTCGTCCGGCCTGACAAGATATTCCTGCATCGGCGCACTTCATCATGCAGTCAGCGCCGTGCTCATATCTCTTGCAGTGGATGATCTTGAAGCTGCCGATCGCCTCCGGCTCGGTCGTGGAAACGTCCTCCGTTTCGTCGTCAAGTGTCAGATTGTCAGCTTCTGGCTCGCTGGTTGGTGTGTCGGTCTCCCTCTCATCGGCATTTTCTGATGGGTGCACGATACAAGATGCAACGCATAGAGCGACTCCATGGAGAGAAACGAGGGCGGCAACCGTTGGAACGATTCGCATGGCACCGGCGACCGAGGCAACCAGCGGGCCCGCGTCCGCCGAGTGGGACGGTGCCATGCGGCAGGGGCATCTGGTGTCCATTCTGAGGTTGGAGGACGACGAGAATCCGCAGGAGTGAACATCGTTCGGAGGGCGTGCATCGGCGAAGAGCTCGCCGCGCAGCACGGAAGCCGGCGATGATTTCCGCGACCCCTCGACGGCATTCACGGAGGTTCATGTCCCGTCCCACCCAGTAGGGGCAACGAACGAGATCGCGTGAGCCTCGGGGCCGCCGCAAGGGAAGTCGCCCTTCACGAGGACCCGAGCTGTCCCCGTCGTGCGCCGGTCCCCCGCCTGCCGCCAGAACGAGCGCTCCGGCGCCCCACGGATACGCGGGCCTGTCGATTGTGCAGCGAGAAGCGGGGCGGTCCCGGACTCCGCTCCCATGAAGATCCCGTTGCCGATCCCCCGCCGGCGGGAAGGCCGCCGCCTGTCCTCCGATGCGCTGGAACCCCGGGCGCGCCACCGCGCGCGCAGCGCGCCGAACGAGGCGCTCCACCCGGTGGTGTCGCCCTCGATCGAGGTCCTCTGGGCCGAGCGACCGTTCGTCGCCCTCCTGCTCCGCGCCCTCCGCGTCCCCGCACGCGACCTGGAGGATCTCCGCCAAACGGTGCTCCTCGGCGCCTGGGAAGCCATCCGAGCGCGCAGGTACCGCCCGGACCCACGGCGGCACCCGCGCGCCGCGCTGCGCGCATGGTTGCACGGCGTCGTCTGGCGCCAGGTGTCCCATTACCGGGAGCGCGCCTCCGTCCGCCGCGAGATCCTGTGCGGCGCGCCGCCCGAACCCGCCGGCCAGGCGCATGTCGACATCGAGGGAGAGCTCCTCGCCCGCGCCGCGCTCCGCGAGGTCGCCGCGCTCCCCGCGGGCCATCGCGAGGTCCTCCTCGCGGCGGCCGGGCCCCTCAGCCTCGTCGCCTGGGCACGGACGCGCCGCATGAACCCCAATTCGGCCGCCAGCCGGTTGCGTCGCGCCAGGAGGGCGCTGGCTGAAAGGCTCGCCTCACCGAGGTGGCCGTTCGGTGAGCGCGCCGTTCGGTGAGGGCGCCGTTCGGTGACGCTGCTGCCGGGGTGAGGCCTTCGCTCGGCACCCGCTCGGCCGGCCGCGCCGAGCCCGTGTACGATTTCGCAACGAGCCGGGCGGCGTCGCCGGACTACCTATCCATGAAAGAGCCCCGAGCACGCCCAGCGCCCCCTCCTGCGCCCGACCCGGCGCTAGCGCCTGCACCCGCCCAGGAGGCGGCGCCTGCACCCGCCCAGGAGGCGGCGCCTGCACCCGCCCTGGAGGCGGCGCCGGCGCCCGACTCCGAGCTCGCCGTCCCCGATCGGGAGCCTGCGTCCGCCATCGGGTCGTCCCCGCGGCCCTCGTTCGAGGAGGTCTATCAGACCTTGCTTCCATACGTCCTGGCGGTGCTCTGGCGGCTCGGCGTCGCGTCTCGGGATCTTCACGACGTGGCTCACGAGGTGTTTCTCGTCGTTCACCGGCGCCTCGAGGACCACGATCCTTGCCTGTCGCTCAAGTCGTGGGTCGCGGGCATCAGCGCGCATGTCGCCCTTCGCCACCGGGAGCTCGCCCGGAACCAGCGGGAGCTGCTCGCGCTCGACGATGGCGAGCCCATCGAGCTCGCAGACCCCGGGCTCGACGCCGAGCGCCGGGTCGCACAGGTCGAAACCCAGCGTATCGTCCGCGAGCTCATCCAGCGCATCGAGAGGGAACGACGAGCGGTGTTCGTGCTCTACGACCTCGAGGGCAGCGACATGCGCGACATCGCGCAGGCCCTCCAGATCCCCGTGAACACCGCATGGGATCGGCTGAGACGCGCTCGCAGCGAGTTCACGGCCGCGGTCAAACGACTCTCCGCGCGGGACCCGGACGCGCTCGGCCTTCGCCGCCTGCGCTTCGCCCTGGCGCCGTTCGCCCTGGCCGACAGACCCCTGCTGCTCGACGCAGGCGGGGTCCGGCTCGGCCTCTCGCAGGACCTCGCCGGGCCGCTCTGGGCGCGGCTCCAGCGGTCGCTCGCTTTGACAGGAGGGCTGGCCCGCGGCGCGGACAGCCTCGCCGGCGCCCCTGCAACACAGCCCGACGCAGGCGCTACGTCGTCCCACCGGCGCCGCCCCGGGAACGCGGTGGAGGCCGCCGGTGCCACCGGGGAGAAGCGCACGCCGCCGGTCGTCACGATCGCGCGATCCAGGCTCATCAAGGCCGGGGCGGCGCTGTTTGTCTGGGGCGCCGGGGCCGGCGCCGGCCTGGTCTATGCCATGCTCCCGCCGCCTGCTGCGGCGCCGGTGGTGTCCGTCCGCGCCGAGGCCGACGGCGCCGCGCCCGAGCGAGCAGAGCGCGCCGGGGCCCGGCGCAGCGGGGGCGCCGCGGACGGGCGCGCCGTGGCCGCGACCGTCGGGAGCGCTGGATCCCCGGCGGCTGTCGAGATCGCGGCAGCAGGGCCGTCACGCGCCCCCTCCCGCAAGGCGGCTCCGCCCAGCGAGCACCACACGACCGAGGAGAGCGCGTTGCTCAGCAGCGCCGGAATTGCGCTCAGCGAAGGGAAGGCGACAGAGGCGCTCGACGTGCTGGCTTTGCACGAGCGGAGTTACCCGCGCAGCCCGAGAGCCCAGCTGCGCGATGCGCTGGCCATCCAGGCCCTCGTCCAGGCCGGGCGGCGCGCCGACGCCCGCGCGCGCGCCGAGCGGCTCCGCGCGGCGTTCCCTCACGCCGTGTTTCTCCCCGCCATCGAGGCGGCCATCAACAGCCCATGAGGGCCCAGGCATTGGCCCGCACGGGCGCGCGCGGCAGGGGCGTCGAGGGGCCGCGCGGCCTCGGTGTTGCTTTCGCGTCCGAGGACTCGGCCCGCGCTTCGGCCCTCCGCGAGCGGGCGCGCGGGTTCGTCGGGTCCGCTCGCGAGGGAGAACTCCGGTACGGCTGTCCGCCGCGGCCCGAGGACGCCGCCGGCCGGGCCCGAGGCCGTGCAGGTGGTGCTCGACCGTCCGCGGGGCGCGGGCTAGCCTGTACCTATCCCCGATGAGCAAGAAGCTGGACGACGAGTTGGCCCAGGCGCTGTCTCTCGCAGAGCAGCAGGATACGCCGGCGGTGGTGAAGCCGGCCGCGGCGAGCCCGGCGCCGAAGCCGCGCCCGTCGCGCAGCCTCGGCCTGCTGGCGACGCTGCTCGTCATGGTGGGCGCGCTCGTCGCCCTGTTCCTTGTCGGCTTCAAGGAAGCGGCCGTCTACGCGACGCCCGTCGATCAGCTGCTCGCGTCGAAGGACAAGCTCGCCGGCCGCAAGGTCCGGGTCGAGGGCGAGCTCGTGCCCGGCACGCTGGTCAAGCGCGATTCGCCCTGCGAGTACCGCTTCCAGATCCACGGCACGCAGGCGGCGCTGCCCGTGCGCTACGCCCAGTGCGTCATCCCCGACACCTTCCGCGACGTCCCGAGCGGCGGCGTCCAGGTGACCGTCGAGGGCGCGCTCTCGCAGGGCGGCGACTTCGAGGCGAGCCTCGTGATGGCCAAGTGCACCTCGAAGTACGATCCCAACTCGCACGAGATGAAGGGCGGCGCCCAGCCCGGCGAGGGCCCGCTCTCCCTCAAGTGAGCGAACGCGCCCGCCCGCGCGCGGCGCAGCGCCGGCGGGTCGGGTAGCGCTCGTCTTCCCCCGCGCATCCTCCACACTTCGGCGATGATCTCCCGTGACCGCCGGTTGCTGAGCCCCGTGGGCGACGGACGCAGCTCGCCTGTTCCGGGCGATCCGCCCGCGGGCCGCTCCGGCGGCGGCGAGTCGAAGCCGATCGGCCCCATTCTGACGGCGCAGCACGCGCTCACCCTCCTGCCCGGCATGGAGGCGGTGCTGCGCTCGATCTTCCGCGACGTCGAGCGCGCAGAGCGGCGCGTCGACATCGAGACGTACATCTACCGCGACGACCTGCTCGGGAGCGCGTTCGCCGACGTCATGGGGCGGGCCGCGGCGCGCGGGGTGCGCGCGCGGCTCCTCTACGATCCGCTCGGCTCGCACGAGACCGACGCCCCGTTCTTCGACGAGCTCCGGCGCCGCGACATCGAGGTCCGCGCCTACCGCCCCATGGCGCCCGGGCTCGGCCACGGCGGGCTCCTGCCGCGGGATCACTCGCGCGTCATCGTGATCGACGATCACGCCTACACCGGCGGCGCCGCGTGGGGAGACGAGTGGCTCCCGGAGCGGCGCGGGGGCAGGGGGTGGCACGACGTCTGTATGCGCCTCGAGGGCCCCTGCGTCGAAGACTTCGCCTTCCTCTTCGAGCAGCGCTGGCGCGAGGCCGACGGCGGATCCGAGGGGGTGCGCGACTACGCGACGGGGCGCAAGTACCCGGATCTCGAGCTCGTCGCGGACACGCCGGACGACAACGCGCGCGTCTATGCCCGCTACCGCGAGGCGATCCGGCGATCGCGGGAGCGCATCTGGATCGAGAACGCCTATTTCTTCCCGCCCGCCGGGATGCTCAAGGATCTCGTCGACGCGGCCGCGCGCGGCGTCGACGTCCAGATCATCCTCCCCGGCGAGACCGATCTGCCGATCATCAAGCGCGCCGCGCGCGCCGAGCACGCCGCGTGGCTCGATCGCGGCTTCACGATCTTCGAGTACCAGCGGGATGTCCTGCACTCGAAGTTCGCGCTGGTCGACGGCGACTGGTGCACGATAGGCACGTTCAACGCGAACCCGAGCAGCCTGAGCGCCGTCAACGAGGTGAATCTCTTCGTGTTCGATCCGGCGTTCGTCGCGCAGGTGGCGGACCTGTTCTCGCGGGACAGGGCGGACTCGCGGCCGGTGACCCGGGGCACGCTCGCGGCGCGGTCGCTCCGGGGCAAGGCCGCGGACTGGCTCGCTCACGGGGCCTTGAGCCTCCTCGACAAGCTGGTTAAGACATCCCCGGACTGACGCCCGAGGAGGAGGCATTTGAGCCACGATCGCGATCTCGTCGTCCTGACGCAGAACATCTGGGGGGGAGTCGCCCTCTGGGAGCGGCGCCGGACGATGCTTGCCAGGCTCATCGGCGATCTGCGCCCTGGCCTCCTCGGGCTCCAGGAGGTGCACGCGCCGGCGGCGAGCGGCGACCTCGGCCAGGCCGGGGAGCTCTCGCGGCTCGCGGGCGGATACCGGGCCTGGTTCGCGCCGGGCAGGGTCGCCGCGAGCGGCGAGTGCGAGGGGGTCGCGCTGCTCTGCCGGGAGGACATCGAGGTGCTCGATCACTCCGTGGAGGCGCTCACGCTCGATCGCGACGACCCGTTCGAGCGCGACAGCCAGCGCGTCGTCCTGCGCGCCGCGATCCGGCACGCCGGCGCGGTGGTCGACGTGCTCGTCACGCACCTCTCGCTGTCGAAGCGCGCGCGGGCGCGCACCGTGCGCGAGCTCGTGAGCTTCGCCGCGCGCGAGCGTCAGAAGTCGGGGAGCCACGGCGCCGTGCTGATGGGCGACTTCAACGCGCTCCCCAGCGAAGAGGCGGTCTGTTATCTCCAGGCGAGCGCCGGAAACGGCTCCTGGCTCGACGCCTGGACGCAGGCGCACCCCGGCAAAGCGGGCGGCACCTGGCCCGCGGGCCTGCCGCTGCGCCGCATCGATTATGTCTTCGTTCAACCGGGCGAGGGGTGGGCAATCACGCGCTGCGAGCGGGCGCCGTTCTCCGGCTCGGATCACCACGGCGTGGCCGCGTGGCTGCGGCTCGGCGCCTGAAGGGCGGGCCCCGCTCGCCCGGATCTCCAGCAGATCTCGATGGATGAGGCATTCGCGCGCAAACTGTACCCGCTGCGGCGGACCGGGTAGGCTGGCGGCACATGAGCAGGCTGCTGATCTTGGGGGCGACCGGCGGCACGGGCGCCGCGTTGATCCGTCAGGCGCTGGAGGCTGGACACGAGGTCTCGGCATTCGCGCGCACGCCCGCCACCATCCCTGTCCCGCACCATGAGCGGCTGCGCGCGCTCCGCGGCGACATCATGGATGCCGAGCAGGTGTCGCGCGCCGTGTCCGGCCACGACGCCGTCCTCTCGGCCCTGGGGTCGCGCGGCCTGGGTCCGACGCGCGTCTACTCGGACGGCATCGTCCACGTCCTGCGCGCGATGAAGGAGCATGGCGTCCGCCGCCTGATCGCCGTCACCGCCGCGGGCATCGGCGAGGAGCAGCAGCCTGCGCTCTGGTTCCGGCTCCTGGTCAAGCCGATGCTCCGCAACAGGTATTCCGACATGCTGCGCATGGAAGAGGCCCTCCGCCGGAGCGATGTGGCCTGGACCGTCGTGCGCGTCCCCAAGCTCACCGACGGGCGGCTCACCAAGGAGTGCCGCGCCGAAGTCGACCCCTCGCCGCCGGAGGGCTACCTCTTTGGCGGCCCCACGATCTCGCGCGAGGATCTGGCGTATTTCATGCTCTCCCAGCTGGAGAGCGAAGAGTACCTCCGCAAGGCGATCGTCGTGACGTACTGAGGTCGCGGCGCGGTCGTCATCTCTTGACGCAGCCGCGGAGCATCGGTCTGCTGCCGCCCCCGCCGTCGTGGCCAG
The DNA here is from genome assembly GCF_051520435.1 of Sorangium sp. So ce363. Classification (NCBI taxonomy): domain Bacteria; kingdom Pseudomonadati; phylum Myxococcota; order Polyangiales; family Polyangiaceae; genus Sorangium; species Sorangium sp. So ce363. The sequence continues at coordinate 12,807,536 of NZ_CP150333.1, forward strand.
CCTGCGGCGCGCCCGCGGTGATCGCCACGAATGCCGCGATCGCCGTGATCCTCGCGATGCTGCCGAGCAGAGGCCTCATAAACCATGATTTTCTCCCCCAGGACCGCTCTCCCATGGTTCCTCGGTCTGGCGCTGATTGCCCTGAGCGGGTGCGAGCTGCTCGTCTCAGCGGACCGCAGCAAGATCGATGCACCCGCAGCCGGAGGCAACGGCGGAGAGGGCGGCAGCGGTGTAGAGAGCGGTAGCGGCGGAGAAGGCGGCAGCGGTGGAGAGAGCGGTAACGGCGGAGAAGGCGGCAGCGGTGGGCAGGGCGGCGCGGCCGGCCCGGTGTGCGGCGATGGGGCGGTCAGCGCTCCTGCCGAGGCGTGCGACGATGGGAATCGGACGGCCGGCGACGGGTGCGATCCGGGTTGCGCGATCGAGCCTGGGTTCGCGTGCGCCGGGGCGCCGAGCGTGTGTACGAGCGGGTGCGGCGACGGCGCGCTGGGCGGCGCGGAGACCTGCGATGACGGCGGCGACAAGGACGGCGATTGCTGCTCGCGCGCGTGTCAGATCGAGTCCGGCTGTGAGGTCGAGCCGAACGACGGATTCGCGTCGGCCAACGACGCCTTCGCCATCGCGCCCGGCGGTCGGATCCGCGCGTTCATCGACCCCGAATTCGACGTGGACGTGTTCTCGGTGACCGTCCCCGAGGGGTCGGTAGGGCGCATCAAGGCAGAGACGCTCGATGGCCCGCTGGGCACGACGTGCAGCTCGCTCGGCGTCGATACCCATGTGACGATCTTCGACGCGGGCCTGGCGAGCATCGAGGACAACGACGATGTCGCCGACGACGATACCTGTTCTTTCCTGGCGCTGCGCAAGCTGAGCCCTGGCGAGTATTTCGTCCGCGTGCAGATCTCCCCTGAAGCGGAGCCCGCGACGTTCGACTACACGCTCTCCCTCACGCTGGATACCTCGGTGTGCGGCGACGGCGTGCTGGAGGATCCGGAGCTCTGCGACGACGGCGATACGACCGGCGGTGACGGTTGCAGCGCGGCGTGCGAGCTGGAGCTCCGCTCTCCCGAGGTCGAGCCGAACGACACCGCGGCGGAGGCGGAGGGGCGCGCCGTGCTCCGGCCGAACGTGCTCGTCTCGGCGGCGATCGAGCCCCTCGGCGATATCGACGTCTTCGCCTTCGAGGTGCCGGGCCTCGCGGACGTCCAGCTCGCGACGTTCAGCCCCGGGCGGCTGAACGAGTGCGTCGAGGGAGTCGACACCTTCCTCCAGCTGCTCGACGTGGACGGCGCGACGGCGCTGGCGAGCGACGACGACAGCGGCCCCGAGGCTTGTTCGCTCATCGATTCGAGCGTCGACGACAGGGCGACACGGCTCCAGCCGGGCACGTATTACGTGACCGTCGAGGAGTTCAACAACGACGCCTCCATCCCCGGGTACGACCTCCTCGTCGCCTTCACCTCGCTCTGCGGCAACGGGGTGATCGAGGAAGGCGAGGCGTGCGACGGCGGGGAGCGGTGTTCCTCGGAGTGCGCGCGGAACCCCGTGTGCGGCGACGGAGCCATCGACGGCGGCGAGGCGTGCGACGACGGCGGGACCGAGGGCGGAGATGGCTGCAGCGCCGCGTGCCAGCTCGAGGGGACCGTCCCGGAGATCGAGCCGAACGACGCGCGAGGCCAGGCCACCGCGGGTCGGGCGACCGCGGCGGGGGCGCTGTTCACCGCGTCGATCTCTCCGCCGGGAGAGGCCGACTTCTTCGCCGTCGACGTCCCCGGCCTGGCCGAGCTGGAGGTGGAGACCTTCGACGCGACCGGCCCGACGTCGTGCCGCGGTATCGACACAGCGGTGCAGCTCCTCGGGCCCGACGGCGCCGTGATCGCCGAGGACAACGACGGCGGCGAAGCCAGGTGCTCCCGTATCCGCGCCGCCGTCACCACGCCGGGCGTCTACTACGTGCGCGTCCAGGACTATGGAGGAGACTCCATCGCTGGATATACCGTGCGCGCGCGGACAACGGCCGTCTGCGGCGACGGCGTGGTCGAGGGCCTGGAGGAGTGCGACGGCGGCGCCGCGTGCGGGGCGACGTGCCAGCGCGTCCCGGTGTGCGGCGACGGCTTCATCGACGAGCCCGAGGTCTGCGATGACGGCAACACCGGAGGCGGGGATGGCTGCGACGCCGCATGTCGGATCGAGGGGGCGATCGCCGAGATCGAGCCCAACTCGACCCCTGCCGAGGCCGAGGCGAACGGCGCTGTTGCGCCGGGAGCGCTCGTGTCCGGCGCGATCGAGCCGGACAGCGATGTCGACCTGTTCGCCCTGCAGGTCACGACCGTATCCGATCTCCGGCTCGAGACCTTCGACTCGAGCGGCCCAGCGCGGTGCGCCGAGGGCGTCGATACGGTCCTCTCCCTCCTCTCCCCGGAGGGGGCGACCGTGCTCGCCTCCGACGACGACGGCGGGATCGGCGCCTGCTCGCTCATCGACTCGAGGAGCCCCGGCGGGGCCGCGGCGCGCCGCCTGGATCCCGGGACATACCATGTCCGGGTCAGCGGCTTCCCGGAGCAGCCGGGGGCCCGCTACACGCTGCGGATCTCGCTCGACGCCTCGTGCGGCGACGGCGTGAGGGAGGGCGCGGAGGAGTGCGACGGCGGCGCGGGGTGCAGCGCCCGCTGCGAGAGGCTCCCGGTCTGCGGCGACGGCCTGCTCGACGCGCCGGAGGGGTGCGACGACGGCAATGCCGCGGGCGGCGACGGGTGCAGCCCCGCCTGCCAGCTCGAGGCGGTGACCGCCGAGATCGAGCCGAACGACACCCCCGCGCAGGCCGGGGCGAGCGATCTCGTGATCTCGGGCGACGCGCTCCTCGCGGCGAGCCTCGCAGCGGGCGGCGACAGGGACGTGTTCCGCCTGAGCTTGCCTGTCGCCTCGGTCGTGCGCCTCGAGGTCTTCGACGGCACCGCGGCGGGCTGCGAGGGAGGCCTCCTCACGACGCTCCGCGTGCTCGACGCGGCGGGCGGGACGGTCGCGACGGACGAGGGGCTCTCCGACGCAGCGTACGCGGGCGGCATCGGCGGATGCTCGGCGCTCGTCGTGGCGTTGCCTTCCGGCGACCACGACGTCGAGGTCGCGGCGCGCGAGGGCGGCGCGGAATTTCCGCTCTACCTCCTCCAGGCCAAGATCCTCGCGCCGGCGGGCGCCGAGGAAGAGCCGAATGGCACCATCGCCATCGCGAGCAAATCCGTCGGATCCGACGGGTTCATCGCCGGCGCGCGGACGACCGACGATTTCGACTTTTACGCCGTGGATGTCCCGGAGGGCCGGTCGATCCGCGCGGAGATCATCGAGGGCGGCGAGGAGGCGTGCGAGTCGCTCGAGATCGACAGCCGGCTGTCGCTGCTCGACGCCGCGGGCTCGCTCATCGCGGACGATGACGACGGCGGCCGGGGCAACTGCTCGCTCCTCGACGGAGCCGGGGACGCCCCGCGCCACCCCGGGGCTCACGCGCTACCGGCGGGGCGGTACTTCCTCCGCGTCCGCGCCGCGTCTGGCGCCTCGGGCACCGCGGCCCTCTTCGAGTACCGGCTGGCCGTCACGCTCCGCTGACGAGCGCGGACGCCGCCGGACGTCCGGGATCACCGGTGGCCCCGTCCGGCCGGGACGGGGCGTGTCCGCCGCCGCGCGCCGCGCGCCGCCGGGAGGCCGGGACGCACCCGCCGCCGCGCGATGATTTGATTCGATGTCTCGATATCCCATCATCGCGAGACTGCCGCGCTCCGTCGCGCTGCCGCGCGGTGTGGCTCCGCGGTGCTCATCGGAGCCGCATGGGGGGGCCATACCCACAAGCGTCGGTAGGTAGGTAGATCGAGCGCCGCGGGCGGCACGGAGCTGCCTTGTGCCTCGCCCGCGCGTCCGACGCCGCGCGCCGCGCGCCCGCCCTGGCGTTGCCCGGCGATTCCCGCCCTCGGCCGCGCCTCGCGGCGCCGCCGTACATCGCCTCTATCGCGCGGGTGCGTGATACTTCGGCTGGATGTAGGAGCCCGCGGGGTGCGTTCGAGGCAGAGGACATGAGTTTATTGTCGAGGAGTGCCGGTATTCTCCCTGGTTCTAACTCCGTCCTGTTTTTGACCGGAAAGATGCCAGTCAAAAGTGCTTGCGTGAGACCGCGGGGAGAATAGTCTCCTGTTGTTCGCGTCATGACCTCGGGGCGGGTTCCTCCGGGAGCGTGACCGTGACGGGACGACGACGACGTGCGTCGCTCCCGTCGGGGCACCGCTCTCCTGGCGCTGGCCCCGGGGGATTGCATCCCTTGGGTGACGATCTGGATAGGTATCTGCATCAAACTTCACCACAGATTCGATTCCTCGGAGGTATTTCTCATGAAGAATTTCGCTCGTTGGGTGCTCGCTTTCGCAACCGTCACGTCGATCTCGGGCAGCGCCTTGGCCATCCGGAACGACTGTATCTATAACGTGTCGATGAAGACCGGCCTGAGGAAGGTGCCGGTCGGTACGACCGTCTGCCAGCTGGCCGAGCAGGCGGGCACCCCGTTCAACGATGAGTGCGGCTACGTGTGCAAGTGGGGAGTCGTGGCGGCCCCGGGCGCCGCCGTTGCCGCCAACATCTTCCTTCGCCAGCAGACGACGATCGGGAGCAACGACTGCGACTGGAACTCCTTCTATTTCACGGACGGGAGCATCTCGCTCCTGCCCTCTGTGCCGATCCCGCCCAGCACCGTGGCGTTCCCGCCCAGCACCGGCATCACCTCACGGCTCCAGAAGGCGCCTATCTGCAACTTCGTGGGAATGGAGGACGACTTCACCGGCACGATCAAGGCCACGATTCAGTTCTACTCCGCGCTGTCGATGCCCGTGCCGGTCACGTACGCCCCGCACTGCTACTGACGGCGTGCCTTTGAGACCGGTCTTCACTGGGCTCTGAGACGGCGCCCGGCGTCCGACCGATCGGCGAGAGCCTCCCTGCAGAAAGCCCATAGTAACGGCCCCGGGCAGGTCGGGGAGGCGCTCGTCGATCGCGTCGTGCGGATTGGGGAGGGGGCGCCGGCGGAACGCCGGCGGCCCCTTTCTCTTCTCCGCCTCTGCCGAGCTCCCGGCCGCGGGGCTCTAGCCAGGTCAACTTGTCTGGAGGAACAATGATGCAACCGAGTTCGTCGCAACGGAACCCCTCGCGCCGGCCCTTGTGGATCGCCGCCGGATTGCTCCTGGCCGCCCTCGCCGGCGTCGCCCTCTTCCTCGCCTTCCGCTCCGGGGACGAGCAGACCGCCGGGGTGAGTGGCCCGGCCGCCGGGGCCGAGAAGCACGTCCGTTACCGCAACAGGGCGCTCGTGCGCGGCCCGGCGCCGGCGGCGAAGGAGGAGGCGCGGCCCACGATCAGCGGCCTCGTCTATGGCACGGACGGGAACACCCTCGCCGGAGCGACCGTCGTCGCCATGACCTTCGAGGTCGCCGGCAACGTGCTCTCGACCGCGGGCTCCGTGAAGAGCGACGATGGAGGGCGGTTCGAGCTCACGCTCCCGGACGGCACCTATCAGCTGAGCGCGAGCGTCGATGGGTACGGGACCACGTCGACCACGGCGCGCCCCGGCGAGGCGGTGAGCCTCGTGCTGCCGAAGAGCGGCGTCATCGAGGGGCGCGTGCTGGACGAGCGGGGCGAGCCCGTGCGCCGCTTCTCGATCGACATCCTCTCGGCCGTGACGGCGGAGACGCCGGCGACGCCGCCCCTGTTCTCTCGCACGTTCGAGAGCCCGGACGGCTCGTTCCGCGTCGATCAGCTGCCCTCGTGGGACGTCGTCGTCAGGGCGACGGCGGCGGAGTTCGCGCCCGCGTTCTCCACGAACGTCAATGTGCGCGCCGGAGACGTCGAGAAGATGGATCTGACCCTCTCGAAGGGATGTACCTTGAGCGGGCAGGCGGTGGACTCGTCCGGCGCTCCGCTGCCCGGGGTGTACGTGGACGCCGAGTCGCTCTTCGCCGTCGGCGAGCTGAGCAGCCTGTCCATGGAGGCCGCCGCGCAGGCGCAGACCGAGGACGACGGCTCCTTCAGCCTGCCGCACGTGCCGAAGGGCACGATCGTCGTCCGCGGCTATGACGGCAGCAACGCCGTGAGCTCGACCGAGATCGAGATCGCGGGCTGCGACGGCCTGAAGCCGGTGAAGCTCGTGATGTCGCCCGGCGGCAGCCTCTCCGGGGTGGCGCGAGACGCCGAGGGCAAGCCCGTCGCCGGCGCCCGGCTCACGCTCATGCACCGCCCGATCGGCTTCGTGAACACGGTGAGCGACGAGGATGGCAGCTTCAATTTCGACCAGGTCCCGCCCGGCGAGCTCCGCATCATGATGCGGCGAGGCGAGGAGGTGATGCTCGCGGCGGTCGGCATCGAGGAGGGGAAGACCACGCAGCATGACATCTCCTTTGCGCCCCGGGGCACCGGGGAGATCCGCGGCCGCGTCACGGTGGGCGGCAAGCCGCTCCCGGGGGCTCGCCTCATGATGGCCACCCAGATCGGGGACGACGGCGCGATCGGCATGTTCTACCCCGTCACCGCGGAGGACGGCTCGTTCCGCGCGTCCGGGCTCCCGACCGGCGGCTACATCATCAACGTCGAGTCGACGAGCATCGGGACCGGCGTGCAAGTGAAGCCGGGCGAGGTCATGACGGCGGATCTCCAGGTGATCGACCTGCCCAGCATGAAGGGCAAGGAGGCCGATCTCCCGCTGCGGTAGCGAGGGCAGCGCCAGCGGCGATCTCCCGGCTGTCCGGAGGCGGAGCCTCCTGGACGGCCGGTCCGCGTTTTCAGGTCACTCCGCCGGGGTGATGGTCAGCGTGAACGGCCCCGAGGAGGCGGCGTTGTAGCTGTCGACGAAGATGTCGATCGGCTGGCCTGCCGTCGCCTTCACCGTGATCGACTCGGGCCACCCGGACTCGAAGGGATCATCCACGCAGGCGAGCTCGCTGCCCTGGTCTGCGCAGTCGCTGCGCGCGTAGAGGACGACATCGGCGTGGCCCTCCGGCGTCGCGGTGATCGTCAGGTCGCCGCTCTCCTCCGGGGTATACCGGTACACGCGCTCCCCGCCTTCGCCGCCGCACGACGCCGTGACGCCCTGCGTGCCCTCGGAGGTGTCGCCCACCGTCGTTGCCTCCGTGAGCGTCGCCGCGGCCGCGCACAGGGGCTCCAGGTTCACCTTGCACTCGCCGCTGCACACGTTGTCATCCACGGCGTCTCCGTCGTCGCACTCCTCCGTGCCGACGCGCGCTCCGTCCCCGCAGATCTCCTCCGCGAAGGACACGTCGAGCGTATACGACGCGTCCATCCCGTTCTTGCCCTCGATGAAGATGAAATAGGTCTGACCGGCCTCGGTGAGGAGCTCCAGCGGGGCGTCTTCCGGTGCGAACGCAGGGACGCAGCCGAGCAGCGTCGCCTCGTCGTCGCAGCTCTCCCGGATGTACCAGTCGAAGTCGGCTTCCGGCGCCGTCGCCGTCGCGGCGATCTGGACCGCGCCCTTCGCCGGCGCGACGAACCGGAAGACCCGCTCTCGCATGCCCGTGCCCGTGACGGACGTGGTGATACCAGGGCAGAGCGCCGCGAACAGGTTGGTGCCGGCCTCCGTCGTGCCGGTGTACCTCCCGCCCTCCGAGACGTCGGTGGCCTCCGCGCACGCCGCGGCGACGCCCTCGACGCACGCTGCCTTCGTCGAGCAGTCGCGCTCCTCGCAGTCCTGCAGGCCGTCCTTGTCCTCGTCCTCGGCGCTGTCGCAGATCTCACCCGTCGAGACGCAGAACGCGGAGTCCTCGTCGCAGGCGCTCTTGCACTGCGCGTCGTCGTCGCAGCCGCCAAAGCACATCGTCCACCCGTCGTCGGTCACGTCGACGCACGTATGCCCCGCCCTCCCGCAGTCGGACGTCTCTTCACAGGACTTGAGACAGAGCGAGAAGCTGCCCTGCGGCAGGCACTCGGAGCCCTCACCGCAGGGCAAGAGCGCCGTGTCGCAGAGCCTTGTGCAGTAGCCGCCCGCCCAGCCGAACTCCTCCTCGGTCAAGCAGAGCCCGCCGAGGCAGTCCTCGTTGACCGCGCAGGCCGCGCCGTCCGCCTTCCCGTCCGGCGCGATGCCCTCGCCGCCGTCACCGCCCTGGCCGCCCTGGCCGCCTGCGCTGGACGCCGCTCCCAACGGAGAGATCTCGTCGTCGTCGCCGCAGGCGGCGAGCGCGAGAGACATCGCTGTGACCGCTGACAGGGGAAGAGCAAGTCGCATGTCGTTCTCCTGAAAGAGAGGTACAGCGCTCGACCACGGAACGCAGCAAAACTTGCGACAACAGCAAAAAGAGCCTGGATTGACTGGAATTGTTACGTCCGGAACGAAATGCGGTGGTAAGAAAAGAACCCTTACAATCGTTCAATGCTGAGACCGTGACGTTTCAAAAACGAAACCTGTAGGGGATGTCCCTGACGCATGGCCGCAATTCGGGGTGCTACCTAGGGGTCGTCCGGATGGCACGGTCAGTGCTTCATGGGAGGCAGCGCCGCCGGCGTGGCCTTCGCCCCCCTGAGGCCCCGGCGGCGCTGTCTTTTTGTCGATCGTCGTCTCGCCGATCGCCGTCGCCACGCCTGAGCCCACTGGCTCGCTGCGCCACGCCGGGCGCGATGGACACGCGGCACGCGGTGATCGAGCGCCGGATCGAGCGCCGATCTCCGTGGCGTTGTATGGTCCCGCCGCCCCATGGCGACGAAGCTCATCGCTCCCTCGAGCCACCCCCCGAATCAGAAGTTCGAGTGCCGCGACTGCCCAGCTCGGTGCTGCCGGATGCCGTGGAACATCCGCTTCAGCGGCGACGAAGCCAGGCGGTACCTCGCCGAGCCCTGGGTGCGGGAGCGCGTCGGGGAAGAGGGGGCCCTCGTCATCGGGCGCGGCGTGTTGCCCGTGCGGGAGCGGGATCGCCAGCTCCAGTGCGTCTTCCTCGACGACGACATGCTCTGCAGCATGCAGAAGCGGTTCGGCCACGAGTACATCCCGAAGTCGTGCCAGGCGTTCCCGTTCGGGTTCGTCCGCGACGAGAAGGATGTCGTCGTCGCGCAGCTCTCCCAGCTGTGCCCGTCGATCCGCGACAACTACGGCAAGCCCGTGGATCGCCAGCTCAAGGCGAAGCTCCAGCAGCGAGGCGACACGGAGCGGATGTCGACGGCGCTGGCGACGCTGAGCGGCGTGATCCTCCCCCAGCCGCTGTATCTGCGCGCCGCGAGGCACTGGGAAGAGCAGCTCGCGACCGGCGCGTCGCCGGCGTCGACGCTGGCGCGGCTCTACGACTGGACGGCGGCCTTCGAGCGCGCTCTCCCCCAGGGCCAAGGGCGCGCGACGGACGCCTCGGCCGACGCCGCCCTCGGGCAGGCCGGCAAGGAGGAGCCCGAGCCGCTCGCGCCCCGCAAGAAGCCCTCTTTCTATGCGCGGGTGCTGTTCGCCTATCTCCTCGGCAACCTCTGCTATCCGTCGCGGGTCCGCGAGCCCCACCGGGTCGAGAAGGCCTCGTGGACGGAGCTCCAGGCGCTGCGCAGCTTCGGGAACAAGGCCGCCTGGATGCTCGGGAGAGGCACCGTCGATATGATGTTCGTCCCCAGGCCGTTCAAGCTCCAGCGGGTGAGCACGGTCGATCGCTTCCTCGCCGGCGACGAGGGGGCCGCCGTGAAGGACTACCTGCGCCTCGTGCTCCAGCGCCGGCACATCTTCTCGGCGCCGAGGCACCTCCTGGCGGCCGTGCTCGACCTCTCGCTGGCCACCGTCGTGATCTCCCGCTTCGCCCGCTGCCGCGCCGCGGCGGATGGCAGGGTCAAGGTCTCCCTGGAGGACGTGCGGGAGGGCATCAGCGTCGCCGAGCTCGTCCTCCTGAGCCACGCGGCCCTCTCGGAGCAAGGCACGCTCATGAAGAACCTGCGCTGGCTCCTGCTCACGAAGCGCGAGAGCTTCCGGGCCCTCCTGGCGACCGAGGCATAGGCCCATCGCCCGCCTGGTTGGGTCGGCTACCGAGACAGGCTCTTAGCACCTCGCGTCAACGTCAGGCCGGGCTCGCTTCACCGCCGACCGCGACTATTCTCGCGCCCACCGGGCCAGCTGGCCCATGGAGGCACGCGCATGATCGTCATGAAGTTCGGCGGCAGCTCGGTCGAGAGCCGCGCGCAGATCGAGAAGGTTCTTCACATCGTCAGAGCTCGCCTGGCCCGCCGCCCCGTCGTGGTGAGCTCCGCTCACAAGGGCATGACCGACGCGCTGATCAACGCCGCCAAGGCCGCCGCCACGGGGCGGTTCGATCCCTCCGTCCCGGTGAACAAGCAGCGCGCGGTCTCCGAGTCGCTCGGCTGCGCGCCCGACCTCCTCGCGCCCTTCTACGAGGAGATCGCCGATCTCCTGCGCGGCATCAGCCTCGTCAAGGAGCTCAGCCCGAGGAGCCTCGACTACATCGCGAGCTTCGGGGAGCGCATGGCCGTGCGGTGCATCGCGGACTTCTTCGCGAGGAGCGGCGTGCCGGCCCGCGCCTACGACGTCTGGGACCTCGGCTTCATCACCGACGCGAACTTCGGCCGCGCGCGCCCGCTGCCCGGCTTCGACGCCCGGATCAAGGCCATGTTCGCCGAGCGCGTCCCCGAGGGGATCGTGCCGATCGTCACCGGCTTCGTCGGCCGCAACGAGGCCGGCGAGATCACGACCGTCGGCCGCAACGGGAGCGACCTCACGGCCACGCTGGTCGCGGCGGGGCTCGGCGCCGAGGAGGCGCAGATCTGGAGCGACACCGACGGCGTGATGACCGCCGACCCGAGCGTCGTGAAGACGGCCCGGAACATCCCCACGATGCGCTTCGAAGAGGCCGCGGAGCTCGCGTTCTTCGGCTCCCGCGTCCTGCACCCCTCCACGCTCCTGCCCGCCATGGAGAGGGGCATCCCGGTGCGGGTGCTCAACACGAACCGGCCGGACCACCCCGGCACGGTCATCGACTTCGACACCGACGCCGCGTCCCCGGCCGTGACCTGCATCGCCTACCGCGAGCGGCAGGTCGTGCTCAAGATCAGCTCGACCCGGATGTTCGGCGAGGTCGGCTTCCTCGCGCAGGTGCTCGCCGTGCTGGCCCGGCACGAGGTCGTGATCGACGTGATCACCACGTCCGAGGTCTCGATCTCGATGACCACCGACGACCTCGGGAAGCTCAGCCGCGCGCTCCCCGAGCTCGAGCAGTTCGGCGCCTGCGAGGTCCTGCCCAACCGGACGACCCTCGTGATCGTCGGCCAGGGCATGCCCAGGCAGAAGGGCGTCGCCGCGCAGGTGCTCGACGCGATGGCCCAGGCCGGCGTCAACGTCGAGATGCTCAGCTACGCCACGGGCAGCGTCAACCTGTCGATGGTCATCGAGGACGCGCACGTCGCCTCCGCGGTCGGCGTCCTGCACCACTCCCTCTTCGAGAAGGCGCGGTGACGTCCCCTGGCGCGGCGAACCGACTGAACCTCGAGAAACAGGAGAGATTTCACAGGGAGGCGGGGAGACGGGGAGATTTTTATCTTCTTTCTCTTCCTCCTCGCCTCCCCGTCTCCCTGTTGTTTTCTCCCGGATCCTCGACGTGATCGGTGTTCCTGCCGGGTGACGCGACGTTGACAGGCGTGACGCGACGCGGGCGCCGCAGTAGGCGTAGGCCTCGGTCGGACCAGGCGTCCGGCCCCGGGGAGACCATGACGGCGGCACACCTCGACGGCAGCGCGACGATCCCGCGCGAGAGCACGACGGACATCCTGCGGCGGATCGAGGCCGCGCACGGCACGTACGCCACGCCCCCCGCGCTCGCGTTCGACGCGGACGGCACCCTCTGGGAAGGGGACGTGGGCGTCGACCTCTTCGAGGCGTTCCTCGCGGGGCGCTGCGCGCGGCCCGAGGCGGAGGCGGCGCTGCGCCGCGAGGCCGAGGCGTTCGGCGTCGCCGCGGAGGGCGGCGCGCACGAGATCGCGAGCGCGCTCTACGCGGCGTTCAACGCCGAGCGCTACCCGGAGGACAGGGCCTTCGCGATGATGGCCTGGGCCTTCGCGGGGTGGCGCGAGGACGAGCTCGCGGCGCTCGTCGACCGCGTGCTCGAGGAGAGGGGCCACGCCGGGCGGATCCGGCCCGCGCTGCTGCCGATCCTCGACTGGGCGCGCTCGCGCGGCGTCCCGGTCTATGTCGTCTCGGCGTCGCCGCGCGCCGTGATCGTGCGCGCCGTCGCGCGCCTCGGCGTCGCGCCCGAGCGCATCGCCGCGATGACCCCGGCCGTCCGCGAGGGCCGGCTCGCCCCCGAGCTCGGCGCGCCCGCGACCTACGGCGAGGGGAAGATCCGCGCCCTCGAGCGCATCTTCCCCGAGCTCGCGGTGCTCGCGGCCTTCGGCGACAGCGCCTACGACGCCGCCCTGCTCCGGACGGCCTGGGTGCCCGTCGCGGTCTCCCCGAGCCCCAAGCTGCTCGCGGTCGCCGATACGATCCCCGGGCTCGTCCTGCTCGCCACCTGAGCTCTTGCCATGGCCACCCTCTCGCTCCGAGGCCTGACCCGAAGGTTCCCGAGCGCCGAGCGCCCCGCGCTCGCCGGCCTGGATCTCGACGTCGACGACGGCGAGCTGCTCGTCCTCGTCGGCCCCTCGGGCTGCGGCAAATCGACGGCGCTCCGGCTGATCGCGGGCCTCGACAGCCCCGACGGCGGCACGGTCTCGATCGGCGGGCGCGACGTGAGCCGCGTCGCGCCGGAGGACCGCGACGTGGCCATGGTCTTCCAGGGCTACGCGCTCTACCCGCACATGACCGCGCGCGACATCATGGGCTTCCCGCTCAGGATGCGCGGGGTCGCGCGGGAGGAGCGGGCGCGCCGCGTCGAGGAGGCGGCGGCGCTGCTCGCCATCGGCCACTTGTTAGAGCGGCGCCCCGGCGAGCTCTCCGGAGGCGAGCGCCAGCGCGTCGCCATGGGGCGCGCGATCGTGCGCGCCCCCGCGGCGTTCCTCTTCGACGAGCCGCTCTCGAACCTCGACGCCGCGCTGCGCGCCGAGCTCCGCGTCGAGCTCGCGGCGCTCGTGCGCCGCCTCGGCACGACGTCGGTCTACGTGACCCACGATCAGGTCGAGGCCATGACCATGGGCGACCGCATCGCCGTGCTCCGCGCCGGCGAGCTCCAGCAGGTCGGCCCGCCGCGCGCCATCTACGAGGCGCCGGCGAACACCTTCGTGGCCGGGTTCCTGGGCACGCCGGCGATCAACCTCCTCCCGCTCGAGCGCTCCGGCGAGCGCTACGAGGGCGCGGCGCTCTCGCTGCCCGCTCCGCCGGGGGTGGCGCTCCCCGACCGGGCCATCGCCGGCGTGCGGCCCGAGCACCTGCGCGTCGCGCCGGGGCGCGGATCGCACGGCGACGCGGGGGCGCAGGGCGAGGTGGAGGTCGAGGCGCGCGTCGTCGTGGCCGAGCCGCTCGGCGCCGAGACGTTCCTGTACCTCGACGCGGGCGGGACGCGGCTGCGGGCGCGGGCGCACGGCTTCGCGACGCCCGCGCCGGGCGAGGCGGTGCGCGCGCGGCTCGATCCGCGCGACGTGCTCTGGTTCGACGCGGGCTCCGGCGCGCGGATCGCCCCGCCGCGGGCGGCGTCATGAACGGGGAAGGCCGCGCCGTGCGCTCGCGGCGCGACGCGCTCCGGGCGCTCGCCGCGTCGCTCGCCGCGGCCGCGGCGGGATCCATCGGCTGCGCGCGGCGCGCGCGCGTCGTCGACGCGCGCGCCGAGGCCTCGCTGTGGTTCGCGTACGGCGGCAAGAACCGCGAGGTGCTCCTGTCGCTCGTCGACCAGTTCCACCGCGAGCAGGGCCGCTACCGCATCGACGCCGTGTACCAGGGCGACTACTTCGAGGCGCTCGCCAAGCTGCGGACCGCGCTCGCGGCGGGCGCGGCGCCCGCCCTGACGCACGTGGTCGGCGAGGTGGTGCCCTACCTGGCCGAGGCGGACGTGCTCGAGCCGCTCGATCGATTCCTCGCCGACGCGCCGGGCGGCGACCTCGACGTGGTCGAGGCCCTCGGCCAGTCGGGGACGTTCGTGGGCGGCGGCGAGCGCCCGCTCGTGTGCCTGCCGTTCAACCGATCGACGCCGATCGCCTACTACAACCGGGATGTGTTTCGCGAGCTCGGGCTGTCGCCGCCGACGACCTGGGAGGAGCTCCGCGCGACGGCCGCGCGGCTCGTCGTGCGCGACGGCGAGAGCACGCGGCGGTGGGGCTTCGAGTGCCCGGTCGACTGGTGGTTCTGGGCCGCGCTCGTCGGGCAAGCGGGCGGCGACGTCGTGGCCCCGGACGGCACGCCCACGCTCGGCGGGGAGGCGGGCGTGCGCGCCCTCCGGTTCTGGCAGACCCTCGTGCACGAGGACCGCACGATGAAGCCGCCGCCTGGGCGCGATTACAACGCGTGGCAGGTGACGAACACCGACTTCCTGGCAGGCCGGGTCGCGATGATCTGGACGTCGACCGCGTTCCTTCGATACCTGGAGGACAACGCGAGCCAGGCGGGCGCGGGGAAGTTCGAGGTCGGCGCCGCCCCGCTGCCGCGCGACGTGCGCGCCTCGGTGCCCACGGGCGGGACGATGTTCGTGATGCCGCGGGGCGCCGCGCCGGCGGCGCAGGAGGCGGCGTTCGCGTTCCTGCGCTGGATGATGCAGCCGGAGCAGGCGAACTCGTTCGCGACGCGGACGGGCTACATCCCCGTCTCGCGCCGCGGCCTCGAGGTGCTCAGGCAGGGCGGCTACTACGCCGCGCACCCGAACGACCGCGTCGCCGTGGACCAGCTCGCGCACGCCGCGCCCTGGCCCTGGTCTCCGGACCTGTTCCGCGTCCAGCGCGAGGCGGTGCAGCCCCGGCTCGAAGAGGCGGTGCTCGCCCCGCGCGACGCCGCCGAGACCCTCTCCGAGGCCGTCCGCGCGGCGCGCGAGCGATGAAGCCCAAACACCCCCTCTCGCCCTACCTGCTCCTCCTGCCCACCGCGGCCTTCCTGGCGGTGTTCTTCCTGTTCCCGCTCCTGCTCGCGGCCAAGAACAGCTTCTTTGCGTGGGACCTGCTCACGCCCCCGCGGTACGTCGGGCTCCGGAACTACGAGGTCCTCGTCGAGAGCGGCGAGCTCGCCGGCACCCTGCTCCGCACGCTCGGCTACAGCGCCGTCGTGGTGGCGCTCTCCGGCGCCCTGGGGCTCGCGCTGGCGGTGGCGCTCGATCGCCCTGGGCCGGTCTATGCCTTCGTGCGGGGCGCGGTGTTCAGCGCCTATGTCGTGTCGTGGGTCGCGGTGGCGCTCCTCTGGATGTGGATCCTCGACGCCGAGGGGCTCTTCACCGTCGCGCTCCGCTGGCTCGGCCTGCCGACGATGAGCTGGCTCGGCGATCCCCGCTCGGCGCTGCTCGCGCTGGCCGCGGTGAGCGTCTGGAAGATCACCGGCTATGCCATGGTCATCTTCCTGGCCGGCCTCCAGGACATCCCCCGCGCGCTCCACGAGGCGGCCGCGCTCGACGGCGCCGGCCCGTGGCGGCGGTTCCGCCACGTGACATGGCCGCTGCTCCGTCCGAGCGCCGCCTTCGTGGCGACGACGAGCCTCATCCTCTCCTTTCAAGCGTTCGACGTGATCCGCGTGATGACGCAGGGAGGGCCGGTCAAAGCGACGACCCTCTTCGTCTACGCGATCTACGAGCACGTCTTCGTGAACCTGCGGGTCGGCCGGGCCAGCGCCATGATCGTGATCTTCTTCGTCTTTTTGCTCCTGTTGACGGTCCTGCAGCTCTGGGCGCTCCGCGCGGGCGCGCCGCGCCAGGCGAGGCGGCCGTCGTGACGGCGGGGCAGAGCGGCGGCGCCGGCGCGGGGCTCTTCAACTCGCGCTCGCGCCGCCTCGTCTCGGACGCCGTGCTCGTCGTGGTGGCCATCGTGTGGCTCGGGCCGTATGCGTGGATGACGATCACCTCGCTGAAGACGCTGCCCGAGATCACCCGCGCTCCGGCTTACCCCTTGCCGCAGGCCCTCCAGCTCGGCGCGTACCGCGAGGTGCTCCAGGCGGTGCCGGTGATGCGGTATTTCGTCAACACCGTGCTCATGGCGACGGCCATCGCGCTCTTGCAGATCGCCCTCGCGCTCCCGGCCGGTTATGCGCTCGCGAAGCTGAGGTTCGTGGGGCGGAGCGCCGCGTTCGTCCTGGTGCTCTCGTGCCTCCTCATCCCGGCGCAGGTGACGTTCGTTCCGGTCTTCACGATGCTCGGCTCGGTCGGCCTCGTGAACACGTTCGGGGCGCTGATCCTGCCCTTCGGGGTGAGCGCGCTCGGCACGTTCCTCGTGCGCCAGGCGCTGCTCTCGGTCCCTGACGAGATCATCGAGGCGGCGAGGATGGATGGAGCTGGCGAGCTCAGGATCGTCTACCTGATCCTCGGCCCGATGCTGCGGCCGACGCTCTCGGCGCTGTTCCTGTTCAGCTTCGTCTTTCACTACAACGATTACTTCTGGCCGCTCGTCATGACGACCGACGACCAGGTGCGCACGCTGCCGCTCGCGATCGCCCTCCTCCGGGAGCAGGGGACAGGGGTCCGCTGGCACCTCGTGATGGCCGGCAACGTGATCCTGAGCCTGCCTGTGCTCCTCGTGTTCGCGGCGGCCCAGCGGCAGATCCTGCGCGCGGTGACGGCGCGGATCTGAGCGGCGCGGGCGCCCGGGCAGGCCCGGCGCCGGAGGCCGGCGATCGAGCGGCCTACCAGCCGGCGTGTGCATCGACGTGGCAGTGAGCGTCGGGCGCGATCGAGCCCTGCCATCGTCGCTGTCGCTGCCCCCTGCGCTTCGCTCCGGCGGGGGTCGACTGGAGGGTACAGCGCGCCGCAGCGTCGGCGGCAGAAGAGAGCGCTGCGCGGTTTGTTCTCGTCCGGACGCCCCTTTTTCTGGCCCGGTCGTCGCACCGGCTCCCGCCGGCCGCGGCAGCGCCGGCCAGGGCAGCGCCGGCCAGGCGCTGCGGAAGGAGAGCCACGATGACCACCACCGAGCCAATGATGCAGAAGCAGATGGTCCAGAAGGAAGAGGGCAAGATCACGACGAAGATCGAGGAGAGGACCGGCAGGATTCCGTCCGGCGCTTATCTCGGGTTGGCGATCGGCTCGATGGCGCTCTCGGCCAGCTTCATGCTGGCCGGCAAGAAGCAGATCGCGAACTTCATCGGCCAGTGGGTGCCATCGCTGCTCGTGATCGGCCTGTACAACAAGCTGGTCAAGATCGAGCACGAGCTGGGATACGGCGCCTATCGCTGACAGCCTTCCTCCCGAGCTCGGGCCTCGCGAGCTCGGGCCTCCATCCATCCAGCCGGCTGCTCGGCGCCCTCCGTGGCGCCGTCGCGACCCCAGGGTCGAGCGCCCGCCCCGGCGTGCGCGGCGCGTGACGCCCTTCGCGCCTCGCACGAGAACACGCGTTCCCGCTCCCACCTCCGGACGGCGCGCCGCCCGCGGGGATCGCCGCCGTCCAAATCTCGACATCTGGCTGGAATCCTTCTTGCTGAGCTCGCGCGCGCGGCGAACGGAGGAACCCATGCGTCTGCGCCTTTCTCGTTCTCTTGTCGTGGCAGGGCTCTTGTCCACGGGCGTTTTCTCGTCAGCTCTCACGGCGTGCGGCCCGGGGGATCCATCCCCGGTGGCCGGGGCCCCTGTCGGCGACCCTGATCAGGAGATCACGGTGGCGGACGTGCCCCCGCCGGCCATCAGCGGCGGAACGCTGATCGTCGCCGGCGACGGTCGCACGGCGGTGGCGGCGGACGCCGACCGCGATCGCGTCTGGATCGTCGATCTCGAGGGCGGCGAGCCGACGGCGGTCCTGCTGGAGCGCGGCGACGAGCCCGGGCGCCTCGTCGAGGACGCGAGCGGCCGGGTTCACGTGGCGCTCCGGCGCGCCGGCGCGGTGGTGACCCTCGATGTCGAGGCGCGGTCGGTCATCGCGCGCAGAGACGTCTGCCGCGCGCCGCGCGGGGTCGCCTACGACGCCTCGCGCGACGCCCTCCACGTCGCCTGCGCCGGCGGCGAGCTCGTGACGCTCCCGGCCTCCGGCGGCCCCGCCGTCCGGAAGCTCCGCCTCGCCCCCGACCTGCGCGACGTCGTGGTCGAGGGCGACCGGCTCCTGGTCAGCCGCTTCAGGTCCGCGGAGACGCTGGTCGTGGGCCCCGACGGCGCGGTGCTCTCGCGCCGCACGCTCCCCGTCTTCTACTCGAACGGGTTCGCCAACTCGGAGTATGCGCCGTCCGTGGCCTGGCGCATGGCGCCGCTCGCCGGCGGAGGTGCGCTGATGGTGCACCAGCGCGCGATGTCGTCGAAGGTCACCCTCAGCCCGGGCGGCTATTACCAGTCTGCCGACTGCGACGGGAACATCGTGCACGCCGCGGTCAGCAGGATCGACCCGGCGGACGTTCCTGACACATCGATCCCCTCGCTGCCCGCGGCCGCGATCCCGAATGTCTCGCTGCCGGTCGACATCGCGGTCGCGCCCGACGGCGCGCGGATGGCCATCGTGGCGGCCGGCAGACGCACCGTCGTGAGCGCGACCGTCGACAATCTGGAGCGCGACGCCGAGACGGCCAGCTGCAGCCCGGAGGTCACCGCAAACGCGCTGAGCGGGCAGCCGGTCGCCGTGGCCTTCGATGGCCAGGGCGGGATCGTCGTGCAGCTGCGGGAGCCGGCAGCCCTGGAGTTGGTCGGCCGGCGCATCATCGCGCTTCCGGGAGCGAGCGTGAAAGACACCGGCCACGAGATGTTCCACCGCCCGCCGAACGGCGTGAGCGCCGTGGCGTGCGCGTCGTGCCACCCCGAAGGGCACGAGGACGGGCGGACGTGGGACTTCGATCCGGTGGGCCTGCGGCGGACGCAGGCGCTGGGCGGCGGCATCCTGAAGACGGCGCCCCTCCACTGGAGCGGGGATCTGCAGGATCTCGAGGGCCTGATGGGGGAGGTGTTCGTCTCCCGCATGGGCGGCCAGCAGCCCGGCGCCCGGCGGCTCGACCTGATGGCCCGTTACATCGACAGCCTGCCCGCCTTCCCGGCGTCGCCGCCCGAGGACGACGCCGCCGTGGCGCGGGGCGAGGTGCTCTTCCATGACAAGCAGGTGGGCTGCGCGGAGTGCCACGGTGGCCCGATGCTCACCAACAACCGGAACGAGGACGTGGGCAAGGGCGAGCGGTTGCAGGTGCCCTCGCTCCTCGGCATCTCCGGGCGCGCCCCGTTCATGCACGACGGCTGCGCGGCGACGCTCCACGATCGCTTCGATCCGCTGTGCGGAGGCGACGATCACGGCGACATCTCCGGCCTGACCCCCGCGCAGCTGGACGATCTGGTCGCCTATCTCGAGTCCCTCTGAGCCTCCGGCGCGCCGCGCTCCTCGCGCGGTACGACCGAGGCGTTCCTCGACATCCGGGGCCGATTGCCACGCTACGAGCCCCCATCACCCGGCCGCCCGCGGAGCGGGGAAACCGCGTGTGACGGGGCGCCCGGCCCGGACGCGCCAGCGGCTGGCGCCGCGCTCTCCGACGGCACAGCCGTTGCTCGTCCATCGAAACAGACGCAACCAACGCAACAGACATCGCGGCTCGATGGACCCGGGCCACACGCACGGTCTGTCTTCCCCGCATGTTTCCGCACGTTCCCGCACGTTCGCACGTTCGCACGATCTCGCGATTCTCACGCTCTCACGACGGGGCGAGCCGGCGTTTCCGACGAAGCTGCCGACCCGCGAGGTGGAGCGGGCGCAAGGAGGGCACCATGCCTAGAGGCGACAAATCCAGCTACACGACCAAGCAGAAGCGGCAGGCCGAGCACATCGAAGAGGGGTACGAGAAGCGCGGGGTCTCCGAGGAAGAGGCCGAGCGGCGGGCCTGGGCGACCGTCAACAAGATGACCGGCGGGGGGAAGAAGTCGGGATCGGGGGTGGGCAAGCCAGTGAACAAGGAGCCGGCGAAGAAGGGGGGCCGCAAGGGAGGCGCCGCGTCCAGGGCGCGGCCGGCCGCCGCGAGGAGCGCGGCGGCGAAGAAGGCGGCGGCGACCCGCAAGCGGAACGCCGCGGCGAGCGCCGGACGGACCACGGCCGCGAAGAAGGCGCCGGCGAGGGCGAGGAAGAGCGCCGCGTCCAGCGCTCGCTCGCGCAGCTCCTCGGCCACGTCGACGAGCGGCCGCTCCCGCGCCGCGCAGGGCACGGCCCGCCGCGGCGGGGTGGGGGCCTCACGCAAGACGACCTCGGGGGCGAAGACCGGAGCGCGGCGCGCCGCGAGCGGGTCCTGACGCCCCGGCGAGAAGAGGAGAGGGGGCGACCATGCAGGAACTTCAGAGCAACGGAGCGACGAATGGCGAGGGCGGCCTGCTGGGCGACGAGTCCGGGCCGCAGGTAGAGAGCCGGAGAGGGCGCGCGTTCCTCACGACCCTTGTCCGGGAGCTGTTTCAGACGGAGCGCTCGGCGATGATCCACCCGCGGATCGAGGCGGAGCGCCTCGGCGATGTGCCGCCGGCGCACGCCATGCGGGCGGTCTCGACCCACGCGGAGGCCGCGCTGTCGGAGGTCCGCCCGCTCCTCCGCGAGCGCGGGCTGCCCGTCAGCGCGGGCGGCAGCATGGTGGGAGAGGCCTTCTCGGCCTTGCGCGATCACCTCGCCGATCACCTGCTCAGCACCGAGAGGTCCTACCGCGGCACGCTCCTCGGGATGCGGCACGGCGTCGACCTCGTCGAGCTGCTCCAGTACGTCGCGACCGTGGAGGGCGACACGCCCCTCGCCGCGTGGTGCGCGCGCTGGCTGTCGATGCGCAGGCCTCTGGTCGAGGCGGTCGCCGACGAGCTCGCGTGGTTCGCGGCGCGCCCGATGCGCGCGACGCGGGCGGCGAAGGACGACGTCGCCGCCCACCTCCTCCGGGGCCTCGTGAACGGCATGGAGCTCGCGGCGCAGCGGCTCCGCCGTCTCGTCACGTTCGCGGGTTGACTCCCGCCGGCCGCGCGCGGAGACACCCCGGCGCTGGGCCGCGCGCGGCGTCGCGCGCTGCGTCGAAGCCGAGGAGGATGCGCAGTGGAGCAGGGGATTCCGACGTGGGGCACGCCTATCGAGCTCCTGGAGAGCCACGGGCCCGGCGTCTCGGGCGCGCTGTTCATCGCGGTCGTCGGGTGGACGGCCGCGGCCTGGGCCGCGCGGAGCGTGCGGTCGCTCGGCAAGAAATGGACGCAGGTCGACGCGACCCTCATTCCCCTGCTGGCCAGCGTAAGTCGACTCACCATCTTGACGGTCACCGCCATGGCCGTGCTCGAGCGCTTCGGCGTGGACACGAAGAGCCTGTTCGCCGTGCTCGGCGCCGCGGGTCTGACCATCGGCCTCGCCCTCAAGGACACGCTGTCGGACGTGGCCGCCGGGCTGGTCTTGCTCGTGCTCCGTCCGTTCGATGTCGGCGACGCGATCGAGGTCGACGGGACCTCCGGCGTCGTCGACGCCATCGACGTGTTCCAGACCAAGCTGACGAGCTTCGATGGCGTCCCGATCACGCTGCCGAACTCCAAGGTCCGGTCCGCCAAGATCCAGAACTTCACCCGGGCGCAGCGCCGGCGCATGGACCTCACGATCGGCGTCAGCGCCACCGCCGACATCGCTCACGCCATCGCCACGCTGCGGGACGTCCTCTCGAACGAGCCGCGCGTGCTGCCGGAGCCGGCGCCGTCGGTCGACGTTGTCGAGCTCGCGGACGAGAAGGTCAACCTGCTCGTCCGCGCCTGGACCCTCCCCGCCGACTTCTTCCCGGCGCGGCTCGAGCTCACGCGCCACTTCAAGGAGCGGCTCGACGCCGAGGGGATCGTCGTCCCGATTCCCCAGCGCGAGCTGCATATCCCCCTTCGCGAGCCGGAGCGGCGCTCTACCCCGTTCCTCTGAGGCGGCGCGCGCGTTCGAGAGGGCCCGGAGGCGACCCCGCCGCGCCGCCTCTCGCCCCTGCGCCAGGTCAGGGCGTGCCCATCAGGAGATAATACCAGGTGCCCACCTCGATGGCGTTCGGGTGCGTCCCGCTCACCCGGGTCAGCGTGCGCGTGAAGATCTTCTTGTTGAACGCAAGGCCGTTGCTCGGCGCCTGCGTATTCACGTACCAGGCGGCCGCCATCAGGGCCGATGTCTGGTTGTCCTTCTCGAACAGGACTCCCATCTTCATCTGGCTGTCGTCGGGGCTCGGCAACCGGTAAAGGTACCCGGTGCGGGTCCCCGGGACGGAGCGCGTCCCCTGCGTCCAGTCGCCCTGGGTCGGGTTCCGGGGGGCCGTGAACTGGTTGCTCGGGCTCACGACGTCCAGGAACGCGTCGAGCGCCGGCGCCGTGAAGCTCGGGATCACCTCGGACGTGAAGGTCAATGTGTTCGAGAAGGTGAGCGTGTTCGCCCACCGCCAGTACTCCGTCTGCGCCTGGAAGGTGAGCTGGCCATTGGAAACACCGTTGCTCCCGAGGGCCACGATCCGGACGAGATCCGCGTTCGAAAAGATCCTGAGCCTCACGTCCGGCGGGATCTGGTCGGTCACACCGGAGCCCGGTTTGGCCTTCGCCGGGCTGCGCGTCGAGATGGAAGCGCCGGCGGCGGGCGCACCGAACGTTGAGTCTGCATCGTTGCTCATGGTTGCGCTCTCTCCTGGGATGACGATCACGACAGCATCGATCGCAGCGCGCAGGCCCTGCCCAGCCCGCGCTCCGGCGGCGGCGCGGTCGCGCGTGCGTGTTCACGACGCGCGACCCGCGCGGCCTCACCCGGCGTCGACGAAAGGAAACCTGGATCCTCCCGGCCGCGGCGTCGATGACAGGCGGTCACGCGCGAGGGCCGGCGCGCTCCGTCCGCGGCCCGATGTTCAGTACCGGACCACCTCGACCGCCTCGGTGCCGAGCCGGATCTGCCGCGACGTCGTCCGGCGCTCGACGAGCGAGCCGGCGTCGAGCACGCCCGCGCGCGCGAGCTGCTGGCGGGCGCGGAAGACGTTGACGTTGAGGTGATGGAGGTCGAGCCGCAGCTTGCCGAGCAGGTCATCGACGTAGCGCCACCCGCGCTCGGCCGGGGGCAGCCCGGTCTCCCGGTCGCGCAGCCGGGAGCGCGCCAGCATGAGGAGCAGCTCGTGGTGGGCGCGCGCGGCGAGCTGGATGACCTTTTCCCCCTGCACCAGGGCGACGGTGATGTGCTCCTCGTCGTGGCTCACCTCGAAGCGCAGGACGGTGAGGCCGAGGAGCTTGGGGCTCGCCGCGCTCGACGCGGTCGTCGGCACGACGGCGTCGAGCGCCTGCGGCGGGACGCGCAGGACCCAGGCGCCGCCGGCCTCGATGCGCTCCTGATCCACGGCCGGGCGCGTGCTCCCGTCGATCTCGATCTGCCAGACGCCGTGCTGATCCTCGAAGAGCGTCACCCGGGGGTCGGCGGCGTCCGGCAGCGCGAGCAGGCCCTCCTCCGCCGGGCGCACCTCGCCGGTGAGCTCGGCCCGCGCGCTCGTGACGGGCGCTCCGGCCTCCTCCACGGTCCAGCGCTCGGCGTCGCCGCCGAACACGAGCTCCGTCCCCGCGTCGAGCGCGACCCGCTCGGCGGACGTGAGCCGCCGGCCGCTGACGTGCGTGCCGTTCGTGCTGCCGAGGTCGCGGATCCACCAGCGAGCCCCGTCCCAGAACAGGACGGCGTGCTCGCCGGAGGCGCAGCGGTCCCGGAGGCGCACGGCGCAGTCGCGCGCTCGGCCGACCCGCGCGCGCGCCGGGAGCGTCACGCGAACGCCGTGGGCTTCATGCTTCAAGACCGCCATGGATGCAGCGTAAGATGCTGCCGCCGACCACATCAACGGCGTCGAAGGCAAGGCCCCCATGAGCGATCCCGCGGCACTCCTCAGGAAGCTGGCGGGTGAGCTGCACCTGTCTCCCTCGGCATGCGCGGAGATCCAGCGGGCGCTCGCCGAGCACGCCGCGCGCAGCCTCACGGAAGAGCTGCCGGCGACCGTGGTCCGGGACGCGCCGGCGGCGCCGAGAGGCGCGCCGGGGCCCAACGGGGAGGCGCCGGCGGCGGCCGGGGGCGCGCCCGGGCTGACCGGGGACGCATCGGCGGCGGCCGAGCGCCGCCCGAGCGCCGCGCCTCCGGCGGTCCACGCGCCGGTCGCCGCGTGGCCCTGGGACCGTTACGAGGATCTCGGGCTCATCGGCCGCGGGGGCATGGGCGAGGTGCGGCGCGTGCGCGATCGCGTGATGGGCCGCGTGCTCGCCATGAAGCTGCTGCGCATCGAGGGGCAAGACGACGCGGACGGCCGGGCGCGCTTCCTCGACGAGGCGCGCCTCACGGCGTGCCTTCAGCACCCAGGGATCGTCCCCGTCCACGACTGCGGGATGCTCCCGAACGGCCAGCTCTGGTTCACGATGAAGGAGGTCCGCGGCCGCACGTTGAGCGCGCTGATCCGCGCGCTCCACGCCTCGGGCGAGGCGGGCCCCTCGCCCGAGGCGCTGCGCCGCGTGCTCGACGTCTTCGTCCGCGTCTGCGAGGCCGTCGCGTACGCGCACGGCCAGGGCGTCCTCCACCGCGATCTCAAGCCGGACAACGTCATGATCGGCGAGTTCGGCGAGGTCCTCGTGATGGACTGGGGCATCGCCCGTGCGACCGCGCGCGGCGCGCTGGCGGACGCGCTCCCGGACAGCGGCCACCACACGCACGTGGGCCTGGTCCTGGGGACGCCGGTCTACATGCCCCCGGAGCAGGCGCGCGGCGAGGCCGAGCAGCTCGGGCCCCCCAGCGACGTGTACGCCCTCGGGGCCGTCCTGTACGAGCTCCTCTGCGGCGAGCCTCCGTTCCGGGGGCCGGCGCTGGCCGTCCTGGCGCAGGTGGTCCAGCGGTCGCCCGAGCGGCTCGCCGTCCGGTGCCCTGACCAGATCCCTCGGGATCTCATCGCGATCTGCGAGCGGGCGATGGCGCGCGAGCCGCCTTCGCGTTACGCGAGCGCCGAGGTGCTCGCCGCGGAGATCCGCGGCTTCCTCGACGGCGCCCGCCGCCGCGAGCGGGCGCGCGCCCTGGTCGAGGAGTCGCGCGCGCTGGCGCCGCAGATCGAGGGCCTGCGCGCGCGCGCCCGGGCCCTCCGGGCCGAGGCGAAGGCGGTGCTCGGGCGCCTCGACTCGTTCGCGCCCGCCGCCGAGAAGGCGCAGGGGTGGGCGCTCGAGGACGAGGCGCGCGCGCTCGACCGCGCCGCCGCCCTGGACGAGGCGACCTGGCACCAGAAGCTCCGCGCCGCGCTCAACGAGGCCCCGGACTTCGACGAAGCGCACGCGGCGCTCGCCGACGCCCACCTGGCCGATCTGCGGGCCGCCGAGGAGGCCCGCGACGCCGAGGCCGCGGCGCGCGCCGAGGCGTTCCTCAGGGCGCACGCGCGCGAGCGGCACGCGGTCTTGCTCCGCGGCACCGGGGCCCTCTCGCTGCGGACCGACCCCGAGGGGGCGCAGGTCTGGCTGCTCCGCTATGTCGAGCAGGAGCGCCGGCTTCGCGCCGAGCCTCAGGGCCTCCTCGGTCACACGCCGCTCTGCGAGGTCCCGCTCGCGCGCGGCAGCTACCTGCTCTCGATCCGCGCGCCCGGGTACCGCGAGGCGTCGTACCCCGTGAAGATCGGCCGCGGCGAGCACTGGGACGGCGTGCGTCCGGGCGGCGCGGAGCCGTTCGTCGTGCCCCTCCTGCCCTCGGAGGCGCTCGGCGAAGAGGACGTCTACGTGCCGGCGGGCTTCTTCTCGGCCGGCGGAGACCCGCAGGCCGGCGACGGCTTGCCGGCGTGCCGGATCTGGGTCGACGGCTTCGTGGTGCGGCGGCACCCGGTGACGCAGGCCGAGTACCTCGCCTTCCTGAACGATCTGCTCGCGCGCGGGCGCGAGGCGGAGGCCGCGGCGGCGTGCCCGCGCGCGGCCCGCGCGATCGCCGGCAACGTGGACATCCCGCTGTTCGCGCGCGACGGGGACGGGCGCTTCGTGCTCGGCCCGCAGGCGCGCGCGGAGCAGGCGCGGCACCCGGTCGCCTCGGTGGACTGGCGCAGCGCCGTCGCCTACGCGTCCTGGCTGGAGGCGCGCACCGGCGCGCCGTGGCGCCTCGTCGGCGAGCTCGAGCGCGAGAAGGCCGCGCGCGGCGTCGACGGGCGCTTCTTCCCCTGGGGGGACGAGCCCGAGCCAACGTGGGCTTGCATGGTGGGCGGCCGCCCCGGCCCCGCGAGCCCGGCGCCGGTGGACGACCATCCGACGGACGAGGGCCCCCACGGCGCCCGGGGCCTCGCGGGCAACATCCGCGACTGGTGCGCCGAGCTGTGGATGCCCGACGGCCCCACGGTGGTCGACCGCATCGCGCGCCTCCAGCCAGCGGACGCGGCGGCTCCGGGGCTCCGCTCGATCCGCGGGGGCGCGTGGAGCTCCGGGCCCCCCGCGGTGTGCCGCGCGGCAGGTCGCTTCGCCGCGCGCCCGGAGGATCGCTTCAGCGCCGTGGGCTTCCGTCTCGCCCGGCCAGTCGTCGCTGGCGGGTAGCCGGCGGTCGCCGGCGCGCAGGGGGATGCGGTCGGACGCGGCGACCGGCCGTGTTTGGCTGCTGAGCCCGCATCGCAGCGCTGGCGCCGGGGAACGGCCTGGTATCAGACGGCGACAGACGGCGACAGACGGCGGATGTCGCGTTTGCACTCGAGCGCTAAGGTCGTGGGGACAGCCTGTGTCCACGAGGTCCATGGAGAACACGGATTCGCGTCAAGAAATGGCGGAGCTCTCCGAAGCGGCCTCGCCCGCGGCGGCAGAGCCCGCTGCGGCGCCCCTGCAGTGCGGCGAGGCGGGGGCTGCGCGGCTCGATCAGGAGCGCCCTGCGCTGCACGAGTCCCCCGCGGACCGCGCGCTGGTCGACGCCTTCTTCCAGGCCACGACCGCGGGGCTAGCGGTGATCGACCGCGATCTCCGCGTGGTGCGGCTCAACCAGGCGCTGGCAGACATCAACGGGATCCCCCTCGAGGCGCACCTCGGCAGGACGATCCCCGAGCTGCTCCCGGAGATGAGCGACGTGATCGTTGCCAATCTCCGGCGCGTCCTGGAGACGGGCGAGGCGTTCACCGCCGAGGTGATGGGGACGACGCGGGCGTCGGAGCGACCGCGCTCCTGGCTGGTCAATTACGCGCCTGTGCGGGCGAAGGGCGGGCCCGTCATGGGTGTGGGGACGATCGTCCTCGACATCACCGAGCGCAAGCAGACGGAGGACAGGCTCCAGGAAGAAGGGGAGACGCTCGAGCTGCTCAATCGCGCCGGCAAGCAGCTCGCCGCCGAGCTGGATCTGGAGAAGCTCGTGCAGGCGGTGACCGACGCGGCCACCCGCCTGAGCGGCGCCCAGTTCGGCGCGTTCTTTTACAATGTCACGAACGCCGAGGGGAAGAGCTACATGCTCTACACCATCTCTGGCGTGCCCCGAGAGCACTTCTCCGGGTTCCCGATGCCGCGCAACACGGCCGTGTTCGCGCCGACCTTCAATGGAGAGGGCGTGGTGCGGCTCGATGATGTCACGAAGGACCCGCGCTACGGGAACAACGCCCCTTACCACGGGATGCCGAAGGGCCACTTGCCTGTCGTCAGCTACCTTGCCGTGCCGGTGGTCTCCCGTTCGGGGCATGTCATCGGCGGGCTGTTCTTCGGGCACTCCGAGCGGGGTGTCTTCACCGAGCGGGCGGAGAAGCTGGTGGTCGGCCTCGCGGCTCAGGCCGCCATCGCGATGGATAACGCGCACCTGTTCCGGAAGGCGCAGCAGCTCATCCAGGCGCTCGAGCGGAGCAACAACGAGCTCGACCGCTTCGCCTACGTGGCGAGCCACGACCTGAAGGCGCCGCTCCGCGCCATCGCGAACCTCTCGCAGTGGATCGAGGACGATCTCGTGGACAAGGCGACGCCGGAGACGCGCCAGTACATGGAGCTCCTCCGCTCGCGGGTGGTCCGGCTGGAGGCGCTCATCGACGGGATCCTGCGCTACTCGCGCGCTGGACGCCTCCGCGACAAGCCCGAGATCGTGGACGTCCAGAAGCTCCTCGAGGACGTCGTCGCCCTGCTCACGGTCCCTGCGGGCGCGTCGATCGAGGTCGCGACGGGCATGCCGACGCTCCTCGCCGAGCGGAGCCCGCTGGAGCAGGTGTTCCTGAACCTGATCGGTAATGCGCTGAAGTATGCCGAACGCCCCGACGCGCGCGTCGATGTGCGGGGGCGGGCGCTGGGCGATCTCTGGGAGTTCTCGGTGAAGGACAACGGGCCCGGGATCGACCCGCGATACCACGGGAAGGTATGGGAGATCTTCCAGACCCTGCACGCGCGCGACAACATCGAGGGGACGGGCATCGGGCTCGCGATCGTCCAGAAGATCGTGCTCAGCAAGGGGGGGCGTGTGTGGGTCGAGTCCGAGCAGGGCGCCGGCGCCACGTTCTTCTTCACCTGGCCTCGGATGGAGACGGAGGGCGGGCTCGGCATGCGCTGAGGAGCGCCGGCTGTGGCGCGGCGCGCGCGGCGCGAGGCGAGCGTGGCAATCCGCCACGCTCCGCGCCGCCTGACGGAGCCGGAGCGTCGCGGCCGCTCGCCGCGGGGCGGTGGCGCGCGATCTGCTTTCTCGCTGTCGGGTGGGCATGGGCCCTTGCCCCATGCCGGGAGCGCGACGGTGAAGCATCGATCCATGGTGGTCCTCCTGAACTGCTCCTCCCGGTCGAACCGCGCGGCGGCGCAGCGCGCGCGGCTCGGGGAGCTCCTGAAAGAGAGCGGCCTCACGGCGGAGGTGCTGTGCGCCGAGAAGGGGCAGCAGCTCGGGGAGCTCGCCCGCCGTGTGGCGCGGGGGCCTTGCGACCTCGTCGTGGCCGGCGGCGGCGACGGGACGGTGAACACCGTCGCCGCCGCGATCGCCGGCACGGACAAGACGATGGGTGTCCTTCCGCTCGGCACGGTGAACCATTTCGCCAAGCACCTCGGCGTTCCGCTGTCCCTCGAGGCCGCCGTGCGCACGCTCGTCGAGGGGCGGCGCGTCCGGGTCGATGTCG
This sequence comes from Sorangium sp. So ce363, assembly GCF_051520435.1. Classification (NCBI taxonomy): domain Bacteria; kingdom Pseudomonadati; phylum Myxococcota; order Polyangiales; family Polyangiaceae; genus Sorangium; species Sorangium sp. So ce363. Next base: position 12,836,571 of record NZ_CP150333.1, read on the forward strand.
GCGAGGTCAACGGCCGGGTCTTCGTGAACAACTCGACGCTGGGCATCTACCCGGGCATCGTGCGCGCCCGCGAGGCGCTCCGGAAGCGGCGTGGGCTCAACAAGTGGATAGCCCTGGCGCTGTCGACCATCTCCGGGATCCGGCGGCACGAGAGCGTCCGTCTCCGGCTCGTCCTGGATGGGCAGGAGGTCGAGCTGGAGACGCCGTTCGTGTTCGTCGCGAACAACGATTTCAAGCTTGGTGACGTGGACATCGGCCGCCAGCGCCCGCCGTGCTCGGGTGAGCTCGGTGTGTGCGTGGCGCACGCGGAGAGCCGCCTCTCCACGATCAAGCTCATCGCCAGCGCGGCCGTCGGGCGCATTCATCAATCGAACGATTTCAGTATCCTACGAACGACGGAGCTCCGGGTGGAGGCGCCCCACCGCCGCCTCCATGTGGCCGCGGACGGCGAGGTCCTCAGGATGACGCCGCCGCTCTGCTATCGCGTGCGGCCTGCAGCGCTGCGCGTCATCGTGCCGCTGTCGTCCGAGCTCCGCGCGGGCTCGCGGCGGCAGGAGGACCCACCTCGCCCGGTCGCGGCGCTGGGGGGATGAGGCGCCGTGCGCACGCTCGTACACCTGTCGGATCTGCACTTCGGCCGCGTCGACAAGGCCATCCTCCGCCCGCTGATCGACAGGATAGGGGGGCTCGAGCCGCACGTGGTCGTGATCTCCGGCGATCTGACCCAGCGGGCGCGCGACGCCGAGTTCGCCGAGGCGCGCGCCTTCCTCGACGCGCTGCCCTCGCCGCAGATCGTGGTGCCTGGCAACCACGATGTCCCGCTCTACAACCTGTTCGACCGGTTCTTCCGCCCGCTCGACAGGTACCGGAGCCACATCACGGACGACCTCTCGCCGTTCCACCTCGACGCGGAGATCGCCATCCTGGGCATCAACACCGCGCGCTCGCTGACCATCAAGGAGGGGCGCATCAACGCGCGGCAGGTCGAGGGGATCAAGGCGAGGATGTGCGAGCTCGGGCCCGAGATCACGAAGATCGTGGTCACGCACCACCCGTTCGATCTGCCGGAGAACTCGCCGCATGCGATCGTCGGGCGCGCGAGGCAGGCGATGGCGGCGCTCGCGGGCTGCGGCGTCGACGTCATCTTGTCGGGGCACCTGCACCTCAGCCACACGGGGCACTCCGCGGAGCGCTTCGAGGTCGGCGGCCACTCCTCGCTGATCGTCCAGGCCGGGACCGCGACCTCCACGCGTGGCCGGGGCGAGCAGAACGCCTTCAATGTGATCCGCGTCGATGGGAAGAAGATCCATATCGAGCGGTATTTCTGGCAGCCGGAAGGCGGCCTCTTCGGGGTCGCGAGCACCGAGCATTTCGAGGAGACGTCGCGCGGCTGGGTGCGGGCGGCGTAGGGGGCACGGGCCCATTCGCCGTCGTGAGCTTCCGCAGGAGGCTAGACAACGCGGCCGCCACGCCGCTCGGCGCGCCGCGCGCTGGAATCTCGCGCACTGCGCGCCGCGGTGGGCGTAGCATGGGGTCACGTTGGCCCCGCCCCGCATGAAGAGCTCGTCCCGTGAACGCTCTGGCATGCCGCCCGTAGCGCTGCCGCGCCCAGGGAATGCCAGGATCGCGCTGATCGCCCTCGTCGTCGCGGGAGCAGTCGGTCTGACGTCCTGGTGGACCGCGCGGCCTGCGGGCGGCCCCGAGGGCTCGCCGCCCAGCCCGACCGCGCACAGCGGCGCCGTCGAACCCGGAGCGCGCCCGGTCGCGGCCGTCGAGGGCATCGCCGCGCGCTACCGCATCACGCCGGCGAGCCCTGCGTGGAAGAGGATTCACCTCGAGCGGGGGCCGTCCGCGCAGGACGGGAGCGTGGATCTCGCGTTCCTTCACGAGCCTACCTCCGCCTCGCTCTCGGTGAAGGTGCTTCCCGTCGCCAACGAGGCGCTCACCGCGGATGACGTCGCGAACACCTTCGTGCAGAGGATGCGGGATGGGATGTCCGGTCTGGACGAGACCCGCCGCGAGCCGTTCCCTGGCCGCGCCGCGGGCGGGGTGGTCGTCCACGCGCGCGATCAGAAGGACGCGCACCGCGTCGAGCTGATGACGGGCGTCTTCGTCCAGGACCAGATCGGCTATCACCTGGCCGGCATCGTCCCCGCGGAGGCGATGGCCAAGGTGCGCCCGGACCTCGAGGCCATGCTTCGCTCCTTCGAGCCGCCGCCGCCCGAGCCTCCCCAGCGCGCGCTCCCCGAGCGCCCCCTCGCGCTCCCGGCTCCGCCCGAGCCGCCCGCGCAGCGCGATGGCCACGATCTCCGCAAGATCGAGGCCGTGCGGCTCTTCATGGAAGCGCGGAGGGCTGCCGCGCACGGCGATTACCAGGCCGCGGCGCAGATCCAGCACTGGGCCGTGGCTGGCGGGGTGGACGGGAAATACGACCTGGCGTGCTATTATGCCCGCACCGGGCAGCTCGACGCCTCCTTCCACTGGCTGGAGCGCGCTGCGGTCGAGGAGGGCGTCGACCCGGACTGGGCGGCCCGGGACTCCGATCTGGAGGCGCTGCGCAGCGATGCGCGATGGGCGACGGTCTATCCCTACCTGGCGCGCGCCGGGCGCTACTGGGGGCAGTCCGGGATCAAGAAGACGCTCCTGGTGCTCCCGAAGGGCTATCGCACCGGCAAGCCGATCCCGGTCGTGATGGGCATGCACGGCCTGGGGTCGCAGCCGGAGGATTTCATGGACGGGAGCGTCCAGCGCGCCGCCGACGCGCTCTCGGTCGCTTTCGTCTCGGTGAGCGGCACCCTGCCGCGCGGACCACGCAAGTTCGTGTGGTCCGAGTCGCCCGCGCGCGACCGCGCGCGGCTGGACGAGGCGCTCGCCGAGGTGCGCGACCGGGTGACCATTGCCCCCGGCCAGGTGATCCTGATCGGCTTCTCGCAGGGCGGCCAGATGGCCGCCGAGATAGCGGCCCGGGATCCGCGCCACTACGCCGGTGCCGTCGTCATGTCTCCCGGGTCCGTCACCGAGCTCTCGCTCGGCGGCGTGCCGCGCTCGCCCGCGCTCGCCCAGCGCCGCTGTGTCGTGGTGGTCGGCGCCGGCGAGTCGCCGGGCAACGTCCGGCTCGCCGAGCGCGACGCCACGCGGCTGCGCGCGCTCGGCGCCGAGGTCTTCCACAAGCCCTACGCGGAGCAGCAACAGCACTCCTTCTCGCCGGACTTTGACACCGCGCTCCCGATCTGGATTCGCTACATCCTCGGCACGGGCCCGAGGCCCCGGTAGCCCGCGACCCGCCAGGCGCGTCCCGCTCGCGGTCGCGCACGAGAACGACGCGCGCTGCGATCCGACAGACACGTTATGCGTGGTGCCGACTCAATCCGTGCGCTCACGATGCGAAATGGGCGATCTCTGGAGAATGCGCGTCGTCTCGTTCTTCGCGAGATGGGTGGAAATGAGCTTTTCAAGCTGATCGGGACCGCCGTTTGGGCTGGGTGCAGCGCGAGCGCGGGAGCGCTGCACGATCGATTGACAGCGCCTGGACCGCCAGCAAGATTCCTCTCGGACAGATGAACATCGGGAGCGGTCGAGAACGCGTGATGGCGTCGCGCGCGCCGGCCGAGTGTCTGGTGGTCTGAGGGGAGGTCAAATCATGAGAACGCTCACGGTGGCCCGGCTGGTCATCTCCGCGCTCTTGCCGGCGGCCTGCGCGCAACCGACCGAGAACGGTTCGCGCGAGGAGAGCGGGGAGGAGCGGTCAGCGATCGTCGGCGCCGACGCCCGGGCGGACAACACGCACACGGCGGTGGTGTCCCTCGACGGAGGCTGCAGCGGCACCATCGTTCGCCGGAGCGCCGATGGCGACAAGGTCTACGTGCTCACCGCCGCGCACTGCTGCTTGCCGTCCCCTCCCAAGAAGGTTCTGGTCGGCCCCGACTTCTTGGAACCGTCGACGATGCTTGATGTCGATGTTGATTCGGCCAGGCTTCACCCATGTTACAACGTGTTCAACAACGACTATGATGTCTGTGTCGTGACTGCCAGAGGCGCGGGCGATCTCAATGTCACGCCGATCCCGGTTGCGTCGGCGCCGGACGATGTCACGGTCGGAAGCGCCGTGACCGTCGTGGGGTACGGCGGCACCCCGGCGCAGAACTCCATTCGCCGGAGGGTCGAAGCGCGCGTCAGCGAGGTCGAGCCGCTCACGATCGTGGTCGATCAAGCGAACGCACAAGGCGGCGTGTGCTACGGCGACAGCGGCGGTCCAGCGCTGATCCTGCAGAATGGCGTCGAGGTCGTCGCGGGCGTGAGCTCATTCGTCGCCAGATCCGATTTTTGCGACGCCTCGGGTGCGCTCGCGCGCGTGGCCTTTGCTGGCGTCCTCAACGAGTTCCTGGAGAAGGTGCTCGCTGGCGAGAAATCCACGCTCGAGAGCCGCATGATCATGCGCGGCGGCGTTACCCCCGGCCAGGTCCGCGATACGTACATCGCGAGCGACCAGCCCGATCAGCGCTTCGGCGAGCGGGTCGATCTCCTCGTGGGCACGCCGCGTGGTACCGATGCGACTCGCCGCGCCCTGCTCCGCTTCGAGATCTCCTCGGTCTTTCCCCGGCGGGCGATGCTCCTCATGGCTCGCGTCGGGCTGCGGGTCGCGAGCACGAGCGGGCCGGGAGCGATCTCCGTGCACCGCGTGGTGAGGGACTGGGACGAGGGCGAGTCCTGGACTTCCTTCGCAAAGGGTGGGTTTGATCCCACCCCGATCGCGGTCACCGGCAACGCGAAGACCATTGTAAAGGATGGTAACGTCCTCTCGTTCGACGTGACTGGGCTCGTCCTGGATTGGCTTCGCGGCAAGACGGAGAATTACGGCATCCTGCTCCGCTCGGACGACCGCGAGCAGATCCAGCTCTTCGCCAGCGATCTCCCATCGGGTCGGAGACGGCCGTGGATGGACCTCTGCTACCTGCCTGAGCCGCCTTAACGCCGCGTCGTCCGCGCTCGTCCAAGGCCCCACCGCCCACGGCAGGCGCCCAGAGAGGGAGTTCTCCGCGCGCGGGGTGGGGGATGGGCCGATGTCTGACTGGTGGATCAGTCAAGTGAGCGGTAGGCGCCCGGAGAGGGGGTTCTCCGCGCGGGGTGGGGGATGGGCCGATGTTTGAGCCTGAGCCATCTCTCCTCCGGCGGAGCCGGAGGAGAGATGGCTCAGGCGAGTTCGGCGGGGCCCCCACCCCGCGCGGAGAACCCCCTCTCTGGGCGCCGGGCGACCCGGCAAGACCTCACGCCCACCGGGACAACGCTCGCCTTACCGTAGCCGCCCGGATCCTGTCACCCCATCACGCCAGCCTTCCGAGCTCCCGGAACCGCCCGCGCAGGTCGTTGTAGAGCCCCCGGTACACCGCGTGGATCTCCCGGTACCGCGCCGAGCGCGCCGCGTCCGGCGTGACCCGGGACACGACATGGACGAACGCGTCCGCGGCCTCCTCGACCGACGAGAACAGCCCCGCGCCCGCCGCGCCGAGCAGCGCCGCGCCGTAGGCCGGGCCCTCGGTCGACGTCGTGATCGCTACCGGCGCCTCGAAGACATCGGCCATCAGCTGGCGCCAGAACGGGCTCCGCGCCCCGCCGCCGGTCAGGCGGATCTCGTCGATCGAGACCGCCGACGCGCCGTTCGTCTGGCCCACGCCGCGCATCAGATCCAGCGAGTCCGCGAGCCCGAACGTGATGCCCTCCAGCACCGCGCGCGAGAGATCGGCCTTCGTCGTGCGGGCGCTCAGCCCCACGAACGCGCCGCGCGCCGCCGCGTCGTTGTGCGGCGTGCGCTCGCCCATCAGGTACGGCAGGAAGACGACGCCGCCCGCGCCCGGGCGCGCCGTCGACGCCGTGTCCGAGATGATCTCGTACGGATCGACCTTGCGGAGCTCGGCCGCCATGCGCTCCCCGTCGCCGAGGACGTCGCGGTACCAGCGCAGCGCGCCGCCGGCGGCGAGCATCACCCCCATCAGGTAGAAGCGGCCCGGGACCGCGTGACAGAAGCTGTGGAGCCGCATCTCGGGCTCCACGATCCACGAGTCGGTGTGCGCCAGGATCACGCCGCTCGTGCCGACCGACGCCATCGCCCGGCCGGGGCGCACGATGCCGAGCCCCACCGCGCCCGCCGCGTTGTCCGCGGCGCCCCGCACGACGGGGATGCCCGCCGGCAGCCCCGTCGCGGCGGCGACCTCGGCCTTCAGCTGGCCGAGCGGCGCGTTCGAGGGCGCCGACCGCGGGAACACCGCGCGCGGGACGCCGACCGCCGAGAGGAGCTCGGCGCTGAAGGAGCGATCCCCGGGCGAGAACGCCAGCGTGCCGCTCGCGTCGCTGTCGTCCGTCCCGAGCTCGCCCGTCAGCTTCAAGCCCACGAAATCCTTCGGCATGAGCACCGCGCGGACGCGGGCGAACGCCTCGGGCTCGTTCGCCCGCAGCCAGAGCAGCTTCGGCAGCGTGAACCCCTCGAGCGCGCGGTTGCCGACCAGGCGCGCGAGCCCCGCGTCGCCGACCTTCGGGTTCGCGCGGATGGCCTCACACTCGGCCGTGGTGCGCGTGTCGCACCACAGGATCGCGGGCCGGATGACCGCCTGCGCCTCGTCCAGCAAGACCGCCGAGTGCATCTGCCCCGTCAGCCCGATCGCGCGCACGTCGTCGCGGCGCGGGCCGAGGGAGCGGGCGAGCTCGCCGAGGGCGCTCAGCGCCGCCGCGGCGAAGTCCTCGGGATCCTGCTCGGCCCACCCGGCGTGCGGCGTGGAGAGCGGGTATTCGCGGTGCGCCGACGCGACCGCCGCGCCGCGCTCCGTTTCGACTGCGATGGCCTTGAGGCCGCTGGTCCCGACGTCGATTCCGATCACGATGGCCATGGAAAGCGTCCTTTTTGCAGTTTCGTCTACTTCGGTGATCTTCGTAACGACTCTTAACTAATTGAGAAAATCGTAAGCTTTGTAAGCGTGAAGGCCGCGCGGCTAGAACACGACCTGGAGCTTCATGGGCGCGGTGCCCTTCTTCATCATCTCGAGGCCGCGCGGGAGCTCCTCGACCGGCATCGCCTCGGAGAGGAGCTTCCTCACGTCGATCGCGCCGCGCTCCATCAGCTTGAATGCCCGGTCGTACGTCCGCCTGATCGCGAAGCTGCCGATGATCTCGAGATCGCGCCGGTAGATCTCGAACGGCGAGACCTCGACCTTGTCCTGCGGCCCACACACGCCGAACACGAGGTACCGGCCGCCGTTCTTGACGTACTGGACCGAGTCGCCGAGCACCCGGGCGATGCCCGTCGCGTCGATCACGACGTCGAAGCCGTAGGGCGCGATCTTCTTGAGCTTCGCCTGGAGCGCGTTGTCGGCGAGCACCACCTCGGTGGCGCCGTGCTGGCGGGCGAGGTCGAGCTTCGACTCGACGACGTCGACCACGGTGACCGCGGCGGCGCCGTTCGCGAGGCTCGCCTGGAGGTGGAGCTGGCCGATCGGGCCGGCGCCGAGGACAAGGACCTCCGAGCCGATCTCGATGCGCGCGCGATCCTGCCCGAAGACGACGCACGCGAGCGGCTCGCAGAAGGCGGCCTCGCTGAACGAGACGCGCTCGAAGCGATAACAGTTCTTCGCGGGGACCCGGACGAGCTCGGCGAAGCCGCCGTCGCGCGTCACGCCCACCGCGTTCCACTTCAGGCAGTGGTTCTGCCGGTTGATCATGCAGAAGTGGCACTCTTCGCAGGTCACCGTCGGGTCGACCATCACCCGATCGCCGGGCCGGAGGCCCTCGACCTCGTCGCCCACCGCCGCCACCTCGCCGGCGAGCTCGTGCCCGGGGATCAGCGGGAAGGTCGGGAAGAAATCGCCCTCCCAGATGTGCACGTCGGTCCCGCAGATGCCGCACGCCTTCGCGCGGACGAGGACGTCGCGCGGGCCGATCTGCGGCGGGGCGACGTCATGGCGAACGGCGATCTTCTTCACGGCTTCGAGCACGGCAGCCTTCATGCGAGACCCTCCTTGGGAAGGTCGCATAGGCGGGCCAGCGCCGCGCGTCGAGGGTCGAGGGCCGCCGGCTGCGCCCGCGCCGCCTCGCGCAGCGCCGGGGACCGCCCAACGCGGCGTCGCACGACGTCGCGCAGGGCGGCCTGACGCGGGATGTCAGGACTTCGTGGCCGGCTTGGACGGGGAGATCGTGCGCCAGAGGAACGCGTAGACGTCCATCAGATCGCGCGGGGCGAGGCCGCGCTCGCGCAGGCGCCGCTCGAGCTCGCGCGCCAGCGATTGCATCCGGGCATACCCCTCGGCGCTCGGCGCGCGATCGTAGGCGAGATTGAAGCCGAGCACGGCGGCCTGCTTCTCGAAAAAGGAGGGCTTCACGAAGACGTGCTCGCCCGGGTAGACGAGCGCGCCGAGGATCGTGACGAGCGGCCACGTGACGACCTTGGCCGCGGCGAGCACGCCGGCCAGCCGGTCGAAGCGCGCGGCGTAGTCGCCCGCGCCATAGAGGAGATCCACGACCGCCTCGGCGTAGGCGCGGTGGTGCTCGGCCGGCATCTTGTTGAAGGGGATGAGATCGCCGAGGGGGTGCAGGAGGCCGGTCGCGGCCTTGTGGACCTTGGTGATCCGCTCCATGAAATCGTTCAGGTTGCCCGCTGCGAGCAGCGCCTCGAGCTCGCCCTTGGCGAGGAGCGCGCGCGCGGTCTCGATGGCGCCCTGCTTGAAGGCCTTGCTCTTCTTCTTCGCCCCGCTCGCCGGGCCCTCGGCCCCCTCGCCCCCGGCGGCGCCTCGTTCCTCGGCGATGAACTGCGGACCCCCGAACCCACCCTCGAACTGCGACTCGAAGCTCGCGACCTGCTCGTCGAAGCTCGTGACCGGCGGCGCGACGACGCGGGCGCGCTGCTTCTTGGCGGCGGCCGACGGCCGGTCACGGAGACCGCGGATCCTGGCCTCGAGCGCGCTCGCCTCGTCGTCGCCGAGCTGCACCGGCTCGAGCTTCGACCAGAAAGCCTTGGCGATGGAGTGATTGAGGCCATCCTCGAAATCGTAGAAGCGCTTTTCGTCGCGCTCCTCGACGAGGTATCCGAGTCCCCATTGGGGACACCCCGGGTGCTTGACGATGATCGGGGCCGAGGGTTCCGTTGAACGAGAGGTCGCCATAGGCGGCGCAGCCTACTCGATCTTGGGACGACCGCACCCGCCCCGGAGCCCCTTCTGGACCCGTGTTCAGGTGCGCCGCGCCGGCCCATGCGGGCAGGCCGGCGCTTCGGGTCTCAGTTGACGTCGCGCGTCGCCGAGGCGAGCGCGAGCTGCTGGAGCGCGAGCGCCTCGGTCACGCGGCGCACCCGCGCGACGACGTCGAGGGTCTCCAGCACCGTCTGCCGCTCCCGCGCGTCGAGGATGAGGTGGTGGGCGCAGAGATCCGCGACGAGCGACGTGGCCGCGTCGCGCGGCAGCCGGAACTCGAAATTGCTGTCCCGATCCCGGACGAGCGCCGCGAACGAGGCCGCGGTGGAGATGAGCGCGGCGTGATCCTGGGCCGAGACCTCCCCGGGCTCGTCCTCGAGGACCGTCGCCGCGGCCGTGCGGTACGGCGGCACGAACGGGCGCTCCGCCAGGCGGACCCGGGCGCGGCCCCGCAGCATGATGTTGTAGCGGCCCCCGGGCAGCTCGGCGTGATCGATGATCTCGCCGGCGCCGGCCACCTGCGCGATGGCCGGGTGGCCGTGCGCGTCGATCGCGCGGGGGTCCGTGATGAGGACGACGGAGAGGATGCGGTGCGTCCCGAGGGCGTCGCGCACGAGCGCCCGGTAGCGCGGTTCGAAGATGTGGAGCGGCAGCAGGGCGCCGGGGAAGAGCACCGTCTGCGGCAGCGGGAACAGCGGCAGCTCGGGCAATGCCGCACTGAGGTTGCCCGGGCGCGGAGGCGTCGTGTCCACGGGCCGCAGGGTAGCACGCGGGGGGTCGGGTGTGGCGGCGCCACGTACATGCACATCGGGCTCGGCGGTCCGCCGTCCCCTTCGCGCTTTCCGCGGAGGCGAGCGCGGCGCGCCGTCAGCCGAACATCTCGATGGCCGAGCCGGTGACGGCGTCGGGGGCGTCGAGCGCGGCGTATACGAGGAGCCGCGCCACCTCGTCGGCGCTCATCTGCGGGGGGAACCCGCTCCCGACGAGCATGTCGGTGTCGACCGAGCCGGGGAGCACGGCGACGGACTGGAGCCCTGTCCCGCGCAGCTCCTCGGCCAGGCTCTTCGAGAGGCCGATGAGGCCCCACTTGGACGCGGCGTACGAGGCGTTGCCGGGGCACGCGAGGGTCGAGGAGATGCTGCCGACGTGGACGAGGCGGCCGCGCCCCTGCTTCAGCATGGCCGGGAGGAACGCGCGCGAGATGAGGAAGGGGCCGCGGAGGTTGACCGCGATCACCTCGTCCCAGGCGGCGGGCGCGGTCTCGTGGACCTTCGCGCCGCGGCTCACGATGCCGGCGTTGTTCACGACGACGCGGGGCGCGCCGAGCCACGCCACCACCTCGGCGGAGGCGCGCGCCACCTGCTCCTCGGAGGCGACGTCGCAGGGGACCGGGAGCGCGGCGACGTCGAGGCGGCGGACCTCGTCGGTGACCTCGTCGAGGCGCGGGCTCGGCGGGCCGAGCAGCGCGATGGAGAGGCCGCGGCGCGCGAGCGCGAGCGCCGTCGCCCGGCCGATCCCGCGGCTCGGCCCGGTGACGACCGCGACGTCGGTCACGCCCTCCCCCCGGAGAGCGCGGCGAGGGCGAGATCGCGCTCGGGGCCTGGCTCGGCGAGCTCACCGGCGACGGCGAGGGTCTCGATGAGGGCGCCCGCCTTGCGCTCGCCGCGGGCGATGAGGCACGTGTGCGTCAGCGTGAGCTTGCACAGCGCGCCGCGCGCGCCGAGCTCGCGGACCAGGAGCTCGACGAGCTGCCCGCCGATGCGCTCCTGCAGGGTCAGCCGCCGCGCGAGCGCGTCGAGGACGTGCGCGAGCGTGCCGATGCCGGCGACCCGCGCGCCCGGCAGGTAGACGATGGTGCCGGTGCCGTGCCCCGGCAGCAGGTGGTGCGGGCACATCGTGGTCACGGCGAGATCGCGAGCGACGACGAGGCCGCGCTCGAAGGGGCCTGTCTCCATGGCGCCCTCGCGGAGCACCGCGGCCGCGTCGATGGCCTCGCCTTCGATGAGGTCGTCGGCCCACGCGTCGGCGACCCGCTCGCCCGTGCCCGCGAGGTCTCCCTCGACGTCGCGCCCGAGGGCGCGGAGGAACTCCTCGATCGCCCACGCCGCTCTCTTCCGATCGATCACCAGGGGCCTCGTCAGTTGAGCAGCTGCCGGCGCCTCTCGGCGGTGATCGGCTTGCGCCCGGCGTAGCCGGCCTCGAGCCCGTGGTAGTGCTCCACGGCCGGCTCGCCGTAGCGCCAGCAGAGCCAGACGAGGGCGCCGTCGAGGCGCCCGTAGAAGTCGCAGAGGCCGATCCGCTGGTCCTTCACGACGACCCCGAGCTCCTCGATCTCCTGCCACCCGGACTCGTACGCGGCGATCTTCTCCGAGAGCTCGCGCTCGCGGGCCCGCGCCTGCTCGCTGCCGTTGCGCGCCATCTCGATGAGCTGATCCGGCGTCGCGGCCGGGCTCTGCACGGCCTGCACGAGCTCCTGCCAGCAGCGCTCGACGTCGCTCGCCAGGGCGAGCTGCCGGCCGATCATCGACGAGAGCCGCGGGACGAGCGCGTTCGCTTCTTCGATCGTCCAGATGCGGGAGGTGCTCACGGGACCTCACCTGAAGGGCGGCGCGACGACCCGGTCATGCAGGGCCGGTAAGCGGAGGAGAGTGCGGTGTCAAGGGCTTCTACGGAAGGAGCCGCCGCGCGCGCCGCATGCAGCGCGCGCCCGCCGCATGCAGCGCGCGAGCAGCGCGCGCGGCGAGGGCGCGCTCGGTGGGGCGTGGGGTCTGCGTGCGGGCGTGCGGCCGGCGCCGGCGCGTCCTCGCGAACGACAGCCAGCGTGGCCGCGATCACCTGCGTCGCGCCCTTCCTCTCCACTCGGCAATGTGTTGCGCGCGGCGTTCTGCAAGCGATAAGCTCGCGCGGCGATCCTGTCGGATCGCGAGGCCGCCGCATGCGACTCCGGACGATGTCGGGCATCAAGCTGTCGAATTGGCTCCTTGGCGGCTGGAGCGGGCTCGTCCTCCTCTACCTGTATCTGCCGATCCTGCTCCTCGTCGCCTACTCGTTCAACGACTCGCGGATGAGCGTGGTGTGGGAGGGGTTCACCTTCAAATGGTATCGGCAGCTCTTCGATGAGCTCGTCGCCCACCTGGGCGACGAGCGGCGGTCGCCGCTCATCGAGTCGCTGAGCAACAGCGTGATCATCGCCGCGATCACGACGGCGTTCTCGGTCGCCCTCGGCACGGCGGGCGCCTTCCTGCTCTACAGGTACAGGTTCCCCGCGCTCCGGTCGATCACGACGCTGATCTTCATTCCCATGATCATCCCGGAGATCATCATGGGGATCAGCCTGCTCATCTTCTTCAAGACGGTGGAGCTCGATCTCGGCTTCACGACGGTCATCATCTCGCACGTCACCTTCTGTTTCCCGTTCGTGCTGATCGCCGTCCAGGCGCGGCTCGCGGGGCTCGATCCGTCGCTCGAGGAGGCCGCCCTGGACCTCGGGGCGACGCCGCTCAAGGCGTTCTTCCTGATCATGGTGCCTTACCTTCTGCCCGCGATCATCTCCGGTGCGCTGATGTCGTTCACGCTGTCGATGGACGAGCTCATCGTCACCTACTTCACCCGTGGGCCCAAGTCCGAGACCTTGCCGATCAAGGTGTTCGGCATGGCGAAGGTCGGTCTGAACCCGATGCTGAACACGATCTCGACGGTGTTCATCGCAGCGACCGCGATGCTCGTCGTGATCGCCGAGTCGCTGAAGGGCACCGCGAGGCGGCTCCCCGACGAGGGCTGAAGGGGAGCGGCGCGCGGCGCGAACGCGGGGGCCTGCGCCGGCGCAGGCGAGACAAGGAAAAGGCCAATGAAACGCATCTCAGCGCTCTTGATACTGATGTTCGTCCCGCTCCTCTGCCTCCTCGGCTGCGGGAAGAAGGAGAGCCCGGCGCCGCAGCAGGCGGCCGCCTCGGGCAGCGCCCCGGCGCCCGAGCCGAAGCCCGGCGACGAGCTCAACCTCTTCGGGTGGTCCGAGTACGTCCCGCAGGAGGTCCTGGACGGCTTCACGAAGGAGACGGGGATCAAGGTCAACTACGAGACCTTCGCCTCGAACGAGGAGATGCTGTCGAAGCTCCTCGCGGGGAGCACCCGGTACGACCTCATCCAGCCGTCGGAGTACGCGGTCGAGGCGCTCATCCGGCAGAAGAAGCTGCAGCTGCTCGATCCATCGCGCATCCCGAACCTGAAGAACATCGCGCCCGCGTTCAGGAACCAGCCGCACGACCCGGAGCTCAAGTACTCGGTCCCGTGGATGGGCACGGTCGTGGGCATCGTCGTCAACACCCAGAAGGTGAAGGAGCCCGTGAAGGGCTTCAAGGACGTGTTCCAGCCGAAGTACAAGGGGCGCATCGTGGCCCTGAACGACAACCGGGAGATGGTCTCCTGGGTCATGGTGACGATGGGGATGAACCCCAACGACGTCACGCCCGAGAGCCTCGCGAAGATCAAGCCGACCCTGGCGGAGTGGATCAAGCTCGTGAAGGTGTTCGACTCCGACAGCCCGAAGACGGCGCTGCTCAACGGCGACGTCGACATCGGCGTCGTCTGGAGCGGGGAGGCGGCCCTGCTCTACCAGGAGGACAAGGACAAGTTCCAGTTCGTCCTGCCGCTGGAGGGGACACACAAGGCGATCGACAGCCTGGTGATCCCCGACAGCGCACAGAACAAGATCGGCGCGGAGATGTTCATGAACTACATCCTCCGTCCGGAGGTCAGCAAGATCATCTCGGACAAGTTCCCTTACACGAACCCCAACGCGGAGGCGCGCAAGCTGCTCACGCCGGAGCAGCTCGCGAACCCGGCGAGCTACCCGCCGCTCGCGGGGATGGAAACGTTCCACGACATCGGCAAGGTGGCCGCGGACGTGGACAAGCTGGTGACCGACCTCAAGGCGTCGCAGTGAGCGGCGGGGCGTCATGAACACGGCCACCGGGCAGGTCGTCGAGCTCCAGGGCGCCCGGCGGAGGCCGGGCGTCCGCGGGTGGCTGCTGCTCGCCCCGCTCCTGCTCTGGCTCTTCGCCTTCGTCGTGGCGCCCACCGCGATCATGCTCGTCTACAGCTTCTGCGAGCGGGACGAGCTCGGGCAGGTGGTCTTCGAGCTCTCGCTGTCGAGCTACGCCCGGGTCTTCGACCCGACCTACCTCAAGATCCTGCTGAGCTCGATCAAGTACGCCGCCATCACCACGGCGATCTGCCTCGTCGCGGGCTATCCGGTGGCGTACTTCATCGGGCGGGCGAGGGAGGGCGTCCGGAACCGGCTGCTCATGCTGGTGATGGTGCCGTTCTGGACGAGCTTCCTCATCCGGACCTATGCGTGGATGTCGATCCTCAAGTCGGAGGGGCTCCTCAACGGGCTCCTTCTCTACCTGCGGATCATCTCGACCCCCCTCGACATCATGTACACGCCGACGGCGGTGGTCATCGGCCTCGTCTACTCGTATTTGCCGTTCATGATCCTGCCCATTTACGGGAGCGTCGAGAAGCTCGACAACGCCCTGATCGAGGCGGCGTTCGATCTCGGCGCGGGGCCCGTGTCCGCGTTCTCGCACGTCATCGTCCCGCTCACCCGCCCGGGCATCCTCGCGGGCGTCCTGCTCGTGTTCATCCCGGCGCTCGGGATGTTCGCGATCACGGATCTCATGGGGGGATCGCGCGTGCCGATGATCGGCAACGTCATCCAGAACCAGTTCGGTCAGGCGCGCGACTGGCCCTTCGGCGCCGCGCTCGGCATGGCGCTCCTGCTCCTGTTCTCGCTCTTCTTCCTGCTCGGCCTGCGCAAGGAGCCGGAGGCCTGATGCGGCGCCGTCGCGCGGGGTGGCGCAGCGCCGCTCGTCTCCGCCTCTTCCGCCTCTTCCGCCTCCCCCGCGCGCTTTGCCGGCCCTCCGAGGTGAATCGATGGATGTGATGGTCGAGCTCCGCGCGGTCACCAAGCGATTCGGCGCCTTCCACGCCGTGAGCGAGGTCGACCTCCAGATCAGGGCGGGCGAGTTCATCACCCTCCTCGGCCCCTCGGGGTGCGGCAAGACGACGCTGCTCCGGATGATCTCGGGCTTCGAGACGCCGTCGAGCGGCGCCGTCTTGCTGGAGGGCAAGGACGTCACCCACGAGCCGCCGTACCGCCGGGACGTGAACCAGGTGTTCCAGAGCTACGCGCTGTTCCCTCACATGACCGTGCAGGAGAACATCGGCTTCGGGCTGCGGATGAAGAAGGTGCCCCGGGCGGAGATCGACGAGCGGGTCCGGGCCGCGGTCGCGATGGTGTCGCTCGGGGGCATGGAGCAGCGCAAGCCGTCGCAGCTGTCCGGCGGGCAGCGGCAGCGGGTCGCGCTCGCGCGGGCCATCGTGTGCCGCCCCAAGGTCCTGCTGCTCGACGAGCCCCTCTCGGCGCTGGACGCGAAGCTCCGGCACGCCATGCAGGTGGAGCTCAAGGAGCTGCAAAAGAAGCTGGGGATCACCTTCGTGTTCGTGACCCACGACCAGGAAGAGGCGCTCACCATGAGCGACCGCATCGCGGTGATCAACAAGGGCCGGATCGAGCAGCTCGGCGACGCATCGCAGATCTACCACCGCCCCAAGACGACGTTCGTCGCGAGCTTCATCGGCCAGGCCAACATCCTCCGCGCGACCGTCCTCTCGCGGAGCGGCGAGCGGGCGCGGGTCCAGCTCGACGGGGGGCTCGAGCTCCTCGTCAACGCCGAGCACCTGGCGGGCGGGGCCGGGAGCACCCTTGTCTCCATCCGGCCGGAGAAGATCGCGCTCCGCAGGGAGCCGCAGGGCGCGCCGGAGAACCGCTTCGAGGCGCGCGTCGAGGACGAGCTGTTCAAGGGCGCCACCGACCAGCTGCGCCTCCGGACCGACGCCGGCCTCGTGCTCACGGCGGTGGTCGCCAACGAGAGCTCCGGCCAGGCGGCGCTGCACGTCGGAGACCGGGTGTTCTGCCACCTCCACCCCGACGACATCGTGATCGTCCACGAGGGGTGATCCTCGCCGGTCGGCCGTCGCGCCCGTGTGGCGCCGGGGCGTCGTGAACCGCCGTTCTCAGCCGGACGCGGCCGCGTCGAAGTTGGCCTCGAACAAGGCGTACTCTGCAGGGCATGCTGCTTGCCAATCGGCCTCGCATGCCCCGACGGTCGCTTGCGGTCGCTCTTTCTTCATCGGTCCTTCTCTCGCTCTCCGGCGACGCCCTCGCCACGGGGGCGTGGCTGCCCGGCGCCGGACAGGCGTCGGTCGAGCAGCGCGTCGCCGTCGCGGCCGGGCCGGAGCGCACGACGCTCTGGACGAGCCTGCGGTTCCAGGGCGCGAGCGGGCCCGTGGCCCTCGTCGTTCCGGTGCCGCCGCTCGCCGCGCTCGACACGAGCTCGGACGCGTGGTTCGAGGCGCTCGAGGCGGCGACGGCGCCCCGGGTGCTCCCGCCCCAGGGCGTCGACCCGTACTGCCCGGGGGAGGCGGGCGCGCCGAACCCCTTCGAGACGGTCGGGCGGCTCGCCCACGAGGCCACGCTCGAGCCGGTCGAGGTGACGGTGCTCGAGGACGCCGACGCGGTCGCGCGCTGGGCGGCGTCGGCCGGGCTCGCGCTGTCCTCCGAGGCGGCCGCGCAGCTCGGGGGTCTGCAAGGGATGCGGTTCGCGGCGGCCCGCTTCGACGCTCCCGGTGGCGCGGCGGTCACGAGGACGCTGCGCATCGCCATGGGCGGCGGCGAGCCGATCCTGCCGCTGTCGCTGGCCGGGGCGGGCGCAGGCGACGTGCAGGTGACGGCGTGGCTGCTCGGCGACGGCCGGGGCGCGCTCTCGGGCGCGGCGCCGGTGACGCTCCCGCCGGCCTCGCTGCGCTGGGACGCGAGCGCGCAGCGCAGCGATTATGCGGAGCTCCGCGCCGGGGCCCTCGGCCAGGCGGGGCTCCACGGGGCGCTCGTCGAGGGCGCGGGCCACGAGGCGCTGAGCCGCCGCATCTCCCTCGGCAGCGACAGCGTGGACAGCGTGATCGAGGCCTATTTCGCGCGCGCGAGCGCGTACGGCGACATCGGCGATGCGCCGGGCACGTGCGCCGCGGTCGCCGCGGCCGCGCTGGAGTCGAGCCTCAAGGTCGCCGCGAGCTGCCCGCGCGCCGCGCACGGCGTTGTCGACGGCGCGCTGGACTGCGCGGAGTCGCCCCGGAGGGACGAGACCGATCCCGACCTCCTGCGCTGCGGTCCGGCCGCCGACGATCTCGCGGTGGGGCTCTCCGGGCTCGCGCCCTCGTCCGTGTGGCTGACCCGCGTCTCGCTCCGGCTCGCGGCCGGGCAGCCCGGCGCGGACTGGCCGCTGACCTTCGGGGAGGGCTCCGCGATCTCGCCCGTCGTGAGGGCCGGGCGCGTCCTCGTGGACGAGTGTTCCGGCGAGGCCGGCGCTGGCGGCGCGGGCGGCTCGTCGGGCGTGGGCGGGCCCGACGGCCTGGGCGGCGGGCCGGGCAGCGGCGGATCGAGCCCGACCAGCGGCTCGTCGGGCGCCGGGAACCCGCCGCCGGACGATTACTACGACGAGCCGGCCGCCGACGTGGGCTGCGGCTGCTCCGGCACCGCCGATACGGTGGTCGTGGACGACGTCGATCCGCAGGACGTCGAAGACGACGAGTACTACGCGGAGGACGACGGCTGCAGCGGCGATACGAGCGAGCCGGCGCCCGAGGACGAGTACTACGCGGAGGACGACGGCTGCAGCGGGGACACGAGCGAGTCCGAGGACGAGTACTACGCGGAGGACGACGGCTGCAGCGGCGATACGAGTGAGTCCGAGGACGAGTACTACGCGGAGGACGATGGCTGCAGCGGGGACACCG
The DNA here is from genome assembly GCF_051520435.1 of Sorangium sp. So ce363. NCBI lineage: Bacteria > Pseudomonadati > Myxococcota > Polyangiales > Polyangiaceae > Sorangium > Sorangium sp. So ce363. The sequence goes on from NZ_CP150333.1 coordinate 12,854,594, forward strand.
ACGACTCTGCTGAGTCGGAGGACTGCTCGATCGCGGGCGAGCGGCAGTCGAGCGCCCGGAAGAAGCGGGGGCCGAAGCTGTCGGTGATGGCGCTCGGGATGTTTGCGCTGATCGCGCCCCTCCGGCGCGCGAGCCGGCCCCGGAGGAGCGGCGGGCGCGGCGGGCGGTAGGCCGCGCGGCGGCGTTCCGGGAGGGGGGCGCACCGGCGGGGCGGTTCCCGTGGCATACTCCCGGGTGAGGTCATGACGTGAACGCGCCCGCCCGCCGGCTCTCCTTCACCTACGCCGAGTACCTCGAGCAGGAGCGGGCGAGCCCGACCAAACACGAGTTCCTCGGGGGCGAGATCTTCGACATGGCCGGCGGCACGCCGGAGCACGCGCGGCTCGCTGCGCGGGTGACCGTGGCGCTCGGCGCGCAGCTCGGCCGGCGCCCCTGCGAGGTGTTCTCGTCCGACCTCCGCGTGCGCGTGCTCGCGACGGGCCTCGTCACCTACCCCGACGTGAGCGTCGTCTGCGGCCAGATCGCGCGCGATCCCGAGGACAAGGACGCGGTGGTCAACCCGCTGGTGCTGGTCGAGGTGCTGTCGGACTCCTCGGAGGCCTACGATCGGGGAGAGAAATTCGCGCATTACCGCCGGATCCCCTCGCTGAGGGAGTACGTCCTGGTCTCCCTGGCGCACCGGAGGATCGAGGTCTTCCGGCGCAACGAGGACGGCACGTGGACGCTCTACGAGGCCGGGCCCGGCGAGCGCGCGCGGCTCGCGTCGATCGACGCCCTGCTCGATGTGGACGAGGTGTACCGGGGCGCGCTCGAGGCCTCCGCGGCGGTCTGAGCGGCCGTCGTTCCACGGAGAGCCGATGCGCGACGTCCGGATGCGGGGTTTTCGCGAGCACGCGGCGGTCGAGCGCGCGCTCGAGGTCCTGGAGCGGCGGATCCAGCGGCTCGGTGACGAGCTGGTCCCGATCGGCGAGGCGGTCGGGCGGGTGGCGGCGGAGCCCGTGCGCGCGCGGATCAGCGTGCCCCACTTCGTCCGCGCGGCGATGGACGGTTATGCGCTGCTCGGCGAGGCGACCGCCGGCGCGGCTGCTCTCGCGCCGGTGGAGCTCGCGCTCGTGGGCGCGTCGTTCCCCGGGCGCCCGCACGCGGGCGCGATCCGCCGGGGCGAGGCGGTGCGGATCACGACCGGGGCGCCGGTGCCGGAGGGGGCGGACGCGGTGCTGGTGGCGGAGCGCGCGGAAGAGGGCGCGGGCCGCGACGGGGCGGCGGTCGTGCGGGCGCGCGAGCCGGTGCCGTCCGGCAAGCACGTCGCGGCGATCGGCGAGGACGTGCTGGAGGGCGCGGAGGTCGTGCCGGCGGGGCGCCGGCTGCGCCCGCAGGACGTCGGCGTGCTCGCCTCGACCGGGGTCGCCGAGGTGCGCGTGGTGCGCAGGCCGTCGGTGCGGATCCTGATCACGGGCGACGAGCTCCTGCCACCGGGGAGCGCGCCGAGCGGGGCGTGCATCGTCGACACGAACAGCCTGGTGCTCTCGGCGCTCGCGCGCCGTGACGGCGCGGAGGACGTGGCCGTCGCGTACGTCCCCGACCGGCGCGAGGCGGTGCGGGCTGCCCTCGAGGCAGCGGGCGGGGACGTGGTGCTGGTCTCCGGCGGGTCGTCGGTCGGCTCGGAGGACCATGCGCCGCTCGTGCTCGCGGAGCTGGGTGAGGTCGTGGTCCACGGCGTCGCGATGCGCCCCGCGAAGCCCGCCGGGTTCGGCTTCTTGCCCGGGGGGCGGGCGGTGTTCCTGCTGCCGGGCAACCCGGTGTCGTGCCTCTGCGCCTACGAGTTCTTCGCCGGCCCGTCGATCCGCGCCCTCGGCGGGCTGCCGCGCGCGTGGCCGCACCGGCGGCGGCGGTGCGTGGTGGCGAGCGAGATCGCCTCCCAGCCCGGGCGCGTCGATTACGTGAGGGTGCGTGTCGAGGGAGATCGGGTGTTTCCGATCGCGACGAGCGGCGCGTCCATCCTGTCGTCGACGACGCGCGCGGACGGCGTGGTCATCGTGCAGGCCGAGGAGGCGGTGATCGGCGAGGGCGCCGAGGTCGAGGTGCTGCTCTACGACGCGTGAGGCGGAGGAGGGGCGCCGCGCTTGGAGCACGCTTCGGGCGCATCCGGTGGCGCCACGGCACGCGTGGTAAGGTGCGCCGCATGCTGATCGCTTCTCGGATCGTCGTCACGTTGATCGGAGTCCTTCACATCTACATTCTCATCCTGGAGATGTTCTTGTGGCGCTCGGAACGAGCGTACAAAGCGTTCGGTACGACCCCCGAGGTCGCCGCGATCACCGCGCCGCTGGCGGCCAACCAGGGGCTCTACAACGGATTCCTCGCCGCGGGCCTGCTCTGGGGCGTCATCCATCCGAACAGGGCCTTTGCGTGGCAAATCCAGACCTTCTTCCTCCTCTGCGTGGCCGTCGCCGGTGTCTACGGCGCCGCGACGGCAAAGCGCTCCATCCTGTTCGTGCAGACCGTCCCGTCGGCCATCGGCCTCGCCTTGGTCCTGCTCGCAAATCAGGCGGGTGGCTGAAGCGAAGCGGCTCGGCCGGTGGCGTCCGCGCGGCGGCGCGCCGCGGGACCCAACCTGGGACGCGGCGCGTCCGTTTCAAATTTCCGCGGTCCCGGACCGTGAAACCGCTTCGCTTCGAAAGGACCGGTCGGCGCTCGAGGCGCACCGAAGGACGAACTCCGCCGATGATGGAAGAATCCATCGATGGTGGCCTTCTCCTCGCGTCGTCCCAAGCCGAATCCTGGATGCCAGGCTCCCAAGTTGCGATAGATTGGGCCTCGGCGCTGAGCTCTTTGCGGGCGAGGTTCGTCCTGCCGACATCGCACGGCTGGCCCACCAATTCGGCCCTTCCGTTCTGCTCGCGCCTCGGCGCGACGAGGTAACGACCATGACCCAGATGAACCGCACACTCCGAGGCACTGCCAGATTCCTACTCCTCCCATTTCTCGCCATCATCGCCGCGTCGGGTTGTGGCGAGTCCTCTTCGCCCGGCGCGACCGGTGAGGTCGACAACACCGGAGGGGCCGGTCCGGGAACCGGAGGCGGCGCCACAGGCAGCACGACCGCGGGGACCGGAGGCGGCGCCACGGGCAGCACGACCGCGGGGACCGGAGGCGGCGCCACGGGCAGCACGACCGCGGGGACCGGAGGCGGCGCCACGGTAGGGACCGGATCGGATAGCAGCGGGGCAGGCACCGGCGGCGCGCCGAACTCAGGTCCGACGTTCCACGTCTTCATGCTCATGGGTCAGTCGAACATGGCTGGCGTCGCGGACAAACAGGCCAGTGACCAGAACTCTGACCAGCGGCTCAAGGTCCTCGGCGGATGCAACCAGCCGGCCGGACAGTGGAACGTGGCCAATCCGCCGCTCAGCGATTGCCCTGGTGAAAAGGGATGGAACCTGTCGACGGCGGTCGACCCAGGCATCTGGTTCGGCAAGACCCTTCTCGGAAAGCTGCGCGAGGGGGACACGATCGGGTTGGTCGCCACGGCCGAGAGCGGTGAATCGATCAACACGTTCATCTCTGGCGGCTCGCATCACCAGATGATCTTGAACAAGATCGCCAAGGCGAAGACGGCTGAGAATGCGCGCTTCGCGGGCATCATCTTCCACCAGGGTGAGTCCGACAGCGGCCAGAGCTCATGGCCCGGCAAGGTCGTTCAGCTCTACAACGAGGTGAAAGAGGCCTGGGGTGTCGACTACGACGTTCCCTTCATCCTTGGAGAGCTCCCCGCGGGCGGGTGTTGCAGCGGTCACAACAGCCTCGTGCACCAAGCGGCCGATATGTTGCCTGATGGATACTGGGTCTCTCAGGATGGGACCAAGGTCATGGATCAGTACCACTTCGATCATGCGTCCGTCGTTCTCATGGGCACGCGTTATGGTGAGAAGATGATCGAAGCCTTGAAGTGGTAACCTGAGGCATCCCCGCATTTTTACCTCGCCGAGGAGAACTGCGGTGACTGCGCCTGCCGTGGTCGGTTGACCCTGAAGCATCCTCTTCTCCCGCCGGAGCGGGCGCGGGCCGTCGCCAGCCTGGGGCGCCGCGCCTCCGGGGCGTCAGAACCCGCCCTCCAAGCCGAAGTTCGGGACGGTGACAGGCCCGAACGTCGTCGGCTCGCACGACGAGAACGCATCGCACATCCCCGGCATGGTCTCCTTCGATAACGTGGTGTTGAGCACGTCGAGGACGACCGCCAGCCAGCCCGCCTTCCCGATCGACCAGCGCTTCTCCAGGCGGACATCGAGGCGGAAGAACGGCGGCAGCCGCTCCCACCGCGGCGCTCCGCCGGCGAGGGATCCGGAGCCTCCGGGGACGCCGCTGATCGGCGGGAGCGTCGCGCCGCCGATCCTCTGGGGGAGCCCGGAGTAGAACACGAAGCGCCCGCCAGCCCTGTACCCGCGACCGAGGTCGTAGGTCAGCGCGACGTTCGCCACGTGGGTCCGGTCGAACGAGCTCACTTGCCGGCTTCGGCCGATGCTCCGCGTGGAGCGCGACAGCGTGTACGACGCGAACCCGCCGACGCGCCGCGTGAGCCGCCGGTGGGCCGACAGCTCCACGCCGGTCGCGGCGCCGAGCGCGCGGAGCGTGAAGGCGTCCTCGACCGACTCGAGGCCCAGCGAGCCGAGCGCGTCGGTCATGTTGAAGAACGCGTTGTGGAACACCGAGACCGTGGCCGTGATGTCCGCCGGCAGCGCGAGCTCGACGCCGGCGCTCGACTGGAAGCTCCGCTGGAGGCCGTCCTCGAGGCGCGGGCGGAAGCCGGGGATCGGGACGACGAAGCTCGGCAGCTGGGAGGCGATGCCGTGCGCCTGCACGAACGTCACCCCGCGCCCGAGCGAGAGCCGAGCCGAGAGCCGCGGATCGACGGCGAGCGCGACCGTGCCGTCGGAGTGGTAGAGATCGAGCCGGAGCCCGGGGGTGATGCGCAGGCGCGGGGTGATCGCGATGTCCGACTCGATGTAGCCGCCCACCGTGAGGTCGACGCGGCTCAAGAGGAGATCGTCGACGGGGACGTCGTCGTCATCGTCCGGCGCGACGTCGCCCGGGTCGTCGGCGCCGGTCGCGAGATCGAGCTCGTTGTCGTCGACCACGGCGTCGATGCCGGCGCGGATCATCGTCTCGTCGCGCAGCCGGTGAGCGAGCGAGAGGCGCGCGCCGAGGCTCCGAGTCAGCGCTTTCTGGCCGTCCCCGATCCCCGTCTCGTCGTGGCCGAGCGTCAGCGCGCCGCGCAGCGCGCTGCCCTGGCCATAGGCCTGGTCGTACCGGAGATCGAGCCGGTGAAATGTCGTGTCGAAGAGGGTCGTCTCCTCGCCGTCTTCCTCGCTCCCGAGGAAGTCGTGGGCGCCGAACGCGAAGAGGCTCACCCGGCCTTCCGGGACGACCTCGTAGGACAGCCGGGCCTGGTAATCCCAGTAATCGAGCGCGACCTCGGGGGCGGCGAGCGAGAGGAGCAACGCCGTGTACGAGTAGCGGCCGCCCACGAGCGCGACCCCTCGGTTTCCGGCGAAGGGGCCCTCGACGAGCCCGCCCACGTCGACGAGCCGCAGCATGCCCTCACCGTGCCAGTACGGGAGCGGCGGCGTCGTCTCGCCCGCGACGATGCCGCCGGCGTACCGACCGTGACGCGCGGGGTAGCCGCCAGGGTAGAGGTCGACGCGATCGACGATGCCGGGATGGACCACGGAGGGCCCGAGCCCGAGGTGATAGAGGTAGGGGACGCGGATGCCATCGAGGAAATAGCCGACGTTGCCCGGCGGTGAGCCGCGAACGTAGAAGAACGGCAGCCCCGAGACGATGGGGGTCACCCCGGGGAGCACCTCGAGGGCGCGGAAGGGGTCGCCGAACGCGCCAGGGACGATCCTGACCTCGCCGCGGCTCAAGCTGGAGACGCCGGGCGCCGGTTGCTCGCCGCGCACGGTGACCTCGATCGCGCGCGGCGCGCTCGGCGCCGGCCCGGCTGCCGTCGCCGGGCGCTCCGGCGCGGGCGCGGAGGCGCCGGGCGGCGCGGCTGCGGAGGCGCCGGGCGGCGCGGGCGACGCGGCTTCGGTGAAGCGGACCTCGACGCGGATCCTGGCGGCGACCGGCGCGCCGTTCCTGGTGGCCGGCGCAAAGCGGAACGACGTTGCGGCGGCCACGGCGGCCGATGCGAACGGCTCCACGCCATCCTCGGCAACCGCGGAGCGGACGGTCCCCTCCGCGTTGACCGTGAGGACGAGGTGGACCGTCGCGTCACCATGCGCCCCAGCAGGGTAGTCGGCGCCGAGCGGCGTGAGCGGCGATGGTGGTACGAGGGCTGCCGGCGGCGCATCGGGGGGCGGCGCATCGCCGGACGGCTTTGCAGGCGGCGCATCGCCGGACGGCTTTGCAGGCGGCGCATCGCCGGACGGCTCCGCAGGCGGCTTTGCATGGGGCAGCGGCGTGTCGGGCGCGGCGGCGGCGAGGCACGGCGCGAGCGCGCTCGCGAGCAGCGCTGCGGCTGCCGTGGATCGCCGGAGGAAGCGCATCGCCGCGCCGCGGAGGGGCCGCTCAGCGAGGGCCAGCGCGGGGCGATGCGCCGCAGAGCGCGTCTGCAAAGTGATCGAAATCATGTGAGTTTTTTGTGTAAGCGGCGCTCGCGCCGGCGTCTTGATGGGCTTCCCGGGGAACCGGTCGATCGGATCGCTCTCGTCGGATCGGGGTGTTCCGGAGGACGACCGCCAGCTTCTGCCATGATCTACGCCGAACGACCGCTCACTTTCCCCTCACCGGCTCGAACAGCACGTTGCGCTGCCAGGTCTTCCTGTGGAGCGTCCACTTCGGACCGCTCTGGTCGGTGGGCGATGACAGCGCAATGCGATTGCTGGAGCGCTGTTTGCCGCGAATCCTTCAACGACCACCGCTTGCCTCGCTTGGTACCGCCGCGGTACGGCAGTATCCTCGGGCAAACGCATGACGCTCCGACTTATCTTCTCCCTCCTGCCCGTCCTTGCGCCGGTCGCCTGGCTGACGAGCTGCAGCGACGGCGAGCGCCCCTCGACGCCCGAATCGTCGACGTCCTCAGGCTCAGGCGGCGCGAACCCGGGCGGCGGCGGCGCGGTGGCGACGACCTCCGAGGCCACCGGCGCGGGGGGCGGCACGACGACGACCAGCGGCGCGACGATCGGCAGCACGACCGTCAGCAGCACGACGACCGGCGGCGGAGGGGCGGAGCCCGTCGCGCCGGGGATCGTCAAGCTCGGCGAGGGAAAGCTCGCGGAGTCGGGGCTCACCGTGGTGTCCTACGGCGGCTACCTGAACGGCGAGTCGTTCCAGCAGGACGCGATCGTGTCGTTCGGCGGCTTCCAGTACACCGCCTTCTGGAACACCAACCGCAACGTCGTCCTCGCGCGCCGCCGGCTGCCGGCGAGCCCCGGCGGAGCGGCAGGCGCCTGGGAGAAGTTCGACTTCAAGGATTATCGGCTGAGCGCCGACGACGCCCACAACACGATCTCTCTCGGGATCGCGCCAGGCGACGGCACGCTGCACCTCGCGTTCGATCACCACGGCAGCAACCTGCACTACCGCCGCTCGGCCACGGGTCTCCTGACGGACCCGGAAGGCGCGGCCTGGGCCGCCTCGAGCTTCGGCGCCGTCTCGAGCGCGCTCGTCGGATCGACCCGCGTGTCCCTCGTGACGTACCCGCGGTTCGTCACCGAGCCCGGCGGGGACAAGATGCTCCTGAGCGCCCGGATCGGCGAGAGCGGGAGCGGCGACGAGCACCTGTGGGAGTACGACGCCACGACGCACGCCTGGAGCGCGCTCGGCGAGTACATCGAGGGCACCGACGCCAGCATGAACGCCTACCTGCACGGCCTGTCGTACACGCGCGGCGGCTCGCGCCTGCACGCGGCGTGGTGCTGGCGGGACACGCCCGACGCGACGACCAACCACGATCTCCTGTACGTCTACAGCGACGATCACGGGCGCACATGGAAGAACAACGCAGGCGCCACGGTCGCGACGACCGGAGCCTCCTTCGTGACACGGAGCACGACGGGCCTCTCCGTGTGGCCCATCGGCCAGAACCGAGGGCTCATCAACCAGGAACACATGACGGTCGACGCGAGCGGCCGCGTCCATGTGCTGCTCTCGCACCTCCCCGACGCCGAGACCGACAATTCGAACTTCACCAGCGCCCGGACGCGCAGCGAGTTCTTCCATTATCTCCGCGACACCGACGGGACCTGGGCGCGCCACGGCATCGGCCTGAGGGTGGTCCAGAACTTCCGGGGCAAGCTCGCGATCTCCTCCACCGAGAACGTCTATGCGATCCTCCCCGATCTCCGCATCGCCGGCGCCTCCCCGAGCGACGGTTACGCGACCTGGACGCTCCTCGACGCCGCCGACTCGGGCCGGTTCTTCTCCGATCCTCTGATCGACGCCGCCCGACTCGAGACCTCGGACGAGCTCACCGTGTACTACCCAGCGCGGAGCTCCGTGGACATCTGGGGCCTGGAGTACACGCTCCGCTGAGCCGCGCGAAGGGCGCTCCTCAATCCCCGAGCGCGCCCTTCACGGCCCCGTTCCCCAGGGCGAGCGCGCGAGCTCGTTCGTGGCGCCGTCCCCGTTGCCCGCCAGCTCTCCCCTGATCGACGGATCTTCCGGTTGTTCCACCGGGCGACGCGCGTGATGCGCGCGGGGCGCGCTCCGCGTCCGTATCGGACGAGCCACGACCGGCGCTGAGCGGTCCAGTCAGAGCGGCAGTCCCTGCTCCATGCGGACGCGCGTCGCGCTCGCTCTCGCGCAGGCACGCTCGGTGCTCGCCCTGAGGCGCGGTCTCGCCGGTGGCGAGGGCGTGCACTGCCGCGAACGCCGCGGCGGCAAGGGACACTCGCGCAGCGAGCCCCGGCGCGCTCCGGCCAGGAGGAGCGTTACTCATGAACCCGGACGCGTTCGTCAAGCGCCGATTCGCATTCATCCTGGGAGGAATGGTCGCGGTCTCCGCGTATTTTCAGGCCTCCGGGGTATCTCAGCTCGTCGCTCACCAGATCACGCGGGACGGCGAGGCCTCCGCCCCCCTCGTCATGGATCCGGTCGACGTGCCGCCCTCCGACGATCCCCCGCCGAGCGCGGCGCCGATCCTGGAGCGCAATCCGTTCGACTCGACGACAGGGCCGCTCGTACCCCCGCCGAGCGCCGCGCCCGCCGGCCCGGCGGACCTCTCGCAGCTCGACCCCTACCTCGCTCCACCCTGCGACACGGGCCGCGTCGTGCTGATCGCGATGTCCGAGGACCCCGAATGGTCGTTCGCCGCCGTCGAGAGCGACGGCGGACACACGGCGCTCGGGCGGCGAGGCGGAGAGATCGCCGGCCGCAAGGTCGAGGACATCGCCTGGGATCGGGTGTGGATGACCTCGACCTCGGGGGGCGCGCGCTGCCAGATGCAGCTCGGCAAGAAGGGCGGAGAGGGCGGCAAGAAGGAGCCCGAGCCGCAGGCGGCAGCGCCGGCGCCGCCCCGCGCCACGTACCGTCCGAGCAGCAGGAGCGATGTCCCGCCCGAGATCGCCTCGCGGATGCAGCGGGTGAGCGACACGGAGATCGACATCGACCGCTCGGCGGCCGAGAAGATCTTCGCGCAGCCCGAGCTCGTGACGCAGACCTCGGCCGCGATACCGGAGATGCGGGACAACAAGGTGGTCGGGCTGAAGATGATGGTCAAGCCAGGCTCGGTGCTCGAGTCGTTCGGGGTGCAGAGCGGCGATATCGTGAAGTCAATCAACGGCATCGACCTGACGGACCCACAGAAGGCCATGCTGGCCTACTCGCGCATGCGCTCCGACAAGAGCCTTTCCGTCGTCGTCGAGCGCGACGGCCGCCCGACGAGGCTCAGGGTCAACATCCGCTGAGGCGAGGAGGCGGGCCCGGCCGGCAGCCGCGCTCCGCGCAGGACGCCGGGCGCCCCCGGCCTTGTCGCACCCGCGGGCGGCGGCGGCCGGGCGGCGGCCGACGCGGAGGCCTTCCGCCGGCGCACGGGCGACTCCTGCCGAACAATGCGCGATCGCCGCTGTCTCTCTGGCTGGAGCGCCCGGCGGCAGCCGGCGCCGTCGCTCCGGAGCGGAGCGACAGAACAGATGCGGCGCTCACCCGTCAGACCGAGCACCCGCTCTGTCCGCGGGAGGGGAAGACCATGAACGAACTCGGAATCGTGTGGGTGAAGCGAGCGCTCCTCGGCGGATCGCTCGCGCTGGGGCTCTCGGGGGCGGGGATCGCGTGCAGCACGAAGGAAGCCCCAGCGACGTCGGAGGCGTCCCCGGCGTCGATGCCGCTCGGGAACGCCGCCGAGGCGAAGCGCGAGGCCGTGGCGTCGGCCGCCGAACCCCTCCTGGTGGCGCGTGAGCCCGCCGCCCCCAGGCTCGACATGGCGGGCGGGAAGGGGCGCGCAGGCGCCGGCGGTCTGGTGGTCCCCGCCCCGGCGGCCACCGCGGCGCCGGGCGAGGGCGCGGCCCGCGCCGCGGCGCCCGAGGCCGCGGGCCTCGACCCGAACGGCCGCTTCGCCACCACGTACCGCCCCGGCGGCGGCCACCTCGCCGCGTTCGAGTCCGCGGTCGCGCGCGGCATCGTCCCGCCCGACGGGCGCGAGCTCGTCAGCGACGTCGGCGCCCGCTACGCCCCGTCGATCGACGTCCCGAAGGGCTCGGCGCTCGCCCTGCGCACGGACCTCGAGCGCACGCGGGTCCCGCCCGGCGGCGGCCCGGTGCACGTGCGCGTCGCGCTACGCTCGACGGCGCAGGCGCCCGCGGCGCGGCCGCACCTGTCGGTGCACCTCGTGCTCGACGTGAGCGGATCGATGCAGGGCGAGCCCATGGCGCGCGCGCGCGACGCGGCGCGGGCGCTCGTCGACAAGCTCGACGCGAACGACGACTTCTCCCTCGTCACCTTCTCGAGCGGCGCCGACGTCAGGATCGACGATGGGCCCGTCGGGCCGCGGCGGGCGGCGATCAAGGCGACGATCGACGGCATCCGCGAGGGCGGCGGCACCAACATCGGCCAGGGCCTCGCGCTCGGCTACGCGCAGGCCGCCCGGCCGGGCATCCCGGAGGGCGCGGTGAAGGTCGTGCTGCTGCTCTCCGACGGGCGCGCGAACTCCGGGATCACGAGCTCGGAGCGGCTCTCGCGCCTCGCGCTCGACGCCTTCCAGGGCGGCGTCCAGACGAGCACGTTCGGGCTCGGCGCCGACTACGACGGCGCGCTGATGAGCGCCATCGCGAGCGACGGCGCGGGCGGATACTACTACCTGCGCGATCCGGATCAGATCGCCCCGGCCCTCGCGACGGAGCTCGACAGGCGGCTCGATCCGGTCGCGACCGCGGTCGAGCTGCGGGTGCGGCTGAAGCCGGACGTGAAGCTGCTCCAGGTCTACGGGTCGCGCCGGCTGAACGACGTGGAGGCGGCGCGCGTGCGGACGATCGAGGCCGCGGCGGACGCGCAGTCCGCGCGGCGCGACGGCATCGAGCGGGACCGGCAGGACGACGCCGAGGGCGGGATGCGGTTCTTCATCCCGGCGTTCTCGCGCGACGACAGCCACGCGATGCTCTTCAAGCTGGGCCTCCCGGCGGGCGCGGACACGCGGGCGATCGCGGCGATCGAGCTCAAGTACAAGGACCGCGTCGCCAAGAAGAACGTCGTGGACGAGGCGCCGCTCCGGGTCGCGTACGCGACCGGCGACGCGGACAGCGCGGCGAGCGCCGACCCGTCGGTCGCCCGCACGATCCAGGGCTTCGCCGCCGGCGAGACGCTGGCCGAGGCCGCCCGCCAGATCGCGCTCGGCGATCGCGCCCGCGCCGCCGCGCTGCTCTCCGAGCGGGAGGGGATCCTGCATGCCGCGGCCGAGGCGCTCGGGGAGCCGCTCTTCCTGAAGGACGCGGCCCGCCTCGCGCGCCTCCGCGGCCACGCCGGGGCCGCGGGCGGCCTGGGTGATCCGCTCGTGCTGGCGATGCTGCTCGAGACGGCCTCGCGGACGCACCTTCACTGAGGGCGGGGCTCGGGGCACGATGGCGCAGGGGCGATGCACCGGCGGAGCCGAGGGGCGGACATGACCCAGACATTCACACTCCGGCGCGATGTGGCGGCGCAGCACGTCGACGTCGCGCCGGGCGGCGAGATCGTCCTCCGCGGCAAGCTGGTCTGCTCGACCGACGCCTCGGTCATCGACGCGGCGACGACGACCTGGCCCGCGGGCGCGCCGGGCGGCGCGTCGGTCGACAGCGGCGGGCTCGTCGACCTCGAGCAGGGCGGCTTTCACATGACGAGCCGCGACCCCGCGACCCACGAGGTCCACGCCATCGCGACAGGGGATCCGGCCCCCGCGTGCGCGCTCGCGGGCGTGGAAGCCCCGTGCCTCCCGCTCCGGCTCCTGCCGCTCGCGCGCTCGCGGCTCCAGACGGCGCAGGAGCTGGGCAGCTGCCTTCACGGGGGCATCACGGTCGAGGTGCCGGACGCGCTGGTGCCCCCCGTGCCGCCGTCGGTCGCGCCGTATGTGCAGGGCGCCGCGGTGCTCCTCGGCCTCGGCGTACTCGCCTCGGTCGGGTGGGCGGTGCAGCGCCGGCGCGCCCGATCGCCGTTCGGCCAGCTGATCGGGCTGGCGAACCGCGCGCGGGCCAAGCTGAAGGCCGCCGACCCCGTCGTGGCCGCGCCGCTCGCGCCGGCCGTGGAGGCCGCGCTAGGCGCGCTGAAGCGGCGGCGTGTGGACGCCGCCTCAACGGAGGGCAAGCGGGTCGCGGAGGTGCTGCGGCGGGTGGAGCTGCGCCTCGACGCGTCGGTCGTGGAGGCGCGCGCCGACAGGGAGCAGCAGGCGGCGGACGAGCTCGTCCGCGAGATCGAGAGCGCGCTCGAGGCGGTCGACGAGGTGGACGGCGCGCGGCGCGGGCGGGCCTGAGGTCGACCAGCCCCCGCCGGAGGTCTGCGCGACGCTGCTGTCGCGCGGCGTCCATCTCGCCTCCATCCGCGCGATGTACCGGCTGCTCGCGCCTCCGGCGAGCGCGGCGAGCGGCGCGCCCAGCGTGCGCCGATGAAGCACGCCAAGCCGACGCTCACCGCCACGGCCCCAACCAGATCTGGACGTGGGACATCACCAAGCTGCGCGGGCCGCTGCCTGGGGTCTTCTACTGCCTGTACGTCGTCCTCGACCTGTTGAGTCGCATGACCGTTGACTGGAGCCGGAACGCGCCTCTCTGCGCGAGCCACTCATAGGATTCTCGTCCGGCCTGTCTCAATCCTGTTGGCATTTTCCGCCCCCTCTGTGCCAACGTTAGGTGAGAAACACGAGCAATGAAACCGCGCAAAATGGCGTTGTGTCGCGGTCGCTCCATGGCGTATAAATCCAGTCGAAGGACCACATGATCTTCCAGAGAGAGCATGGGTGTCCGGATAAGGTTTCGGACTCTGCGAATGGCACTACATGATCCTGTGTGATCATATGCGAATGTCGTTGTCTCCCCTGGTCTCGATGCGCGACAGAGAGTCCCTGACAGGCGAGTCGCTTCGTGTGCATCTTCGGGAAACATTGGAAACATCTATGAAAAATTTAAAGCAGAATCAGTTCTCTCGTTGGTTCATACTGGCGTTCGCGTCAGTCGCGCTGGCAGGCTGTGGCGGTGATGACGATACCACAGGGCCCTCGAGCAGCTCATCGTCTTCTAGCAGCTCTTCATCCTCCAGCTCCAGCTCTAGCTCATCTTCGAGCAGCTCTAGCTCGTCTTCGAGCAGCTCCAGCTCGTCTTCGAGCAGCTCCAGCTCATCTTCGAGCAGCTCCAGTTCGTCTGGTGGCGATCTCGCATTGGTGGTCGCCATCAACTCCGGTGGTACTTCGAGCGCAATGGTCGACGGCGTGGAGTACCAGGCGGACAAATACGCTAGCGGTGGTACGCCCAACAGCACGCAAGACGCTGTCGTCGGTGGGCAGCTTTACCAAACAGAGCGGTATGGCTCATTCAGTTATGAAATTCCGGTCACCGCCAACGGCAAATACACCGTGAAGTTGCATTTTGCGGAAATCGATAAGACCAGCGCTGGCTCGCGCAGTTTTGGCGTTGCGATCGAAGGTAACACCGTTATCAGTGATCTGGATATCTATACCGAAGTTGGTCATGACGTGGGCCACACGGAGACCTTCGCGGATATTGCGGTGAATGACGGCAGCGTCACCATTGAGCTGATCAAGGGTGTAGATAACCCCACCATCGCAGGATTTGCTATTTTCTCCAACGATGGAGAGCTGGATACAACGGTCACGCCCCTCCCCGATTTCTCCAAGTACTCAGCCTACACTCAGAGATACACTGAGAAGACTGTGATCAATTCGAATCACGCGACGGGTCACGTCGGTGATTTCTTCTTCACTCACTGGAAAGATGGCGGTTCGACATCTTTGACTGTGGACCCGAATGGTGAGTTCAGCGTGACCTGGCAGGGCGGTGGCTATAACTATGTCGGTGGTCCCGGATGGCATTACGGAGATGAGAAGAGGGTGATCGGCTACCGCCTCAATAACGACAGCGGCGCGAGCTACATCGCTCTGTACGGCTGGGGGTACGACAAGAGCATGCCCACTTCAAACGCGGCACACCTGGTGGAGTATTACATCCTGCAACGATGGAGTTATGATCCCAGCCAGGGTGCTACCGCTGGCAAGACCTTCGTGAGCGATGGGGTTGAGTATTCCACTTACCGCTCGACGCGGCAGCAGCAGCCCTCTATCAATGGTCGCTCCACCTTCTACCAATACTGGAGCAAGCCTGCTCGGCCGCAGGCCCTCGGGCAGGACCACAAGATCATATTCGCCGATCACGTGAAGGCATGGGCCGACACCGGCTGGATTGTCCCGAACATGAACAACCTGGATGCGAGCGACGACCCCACCTATCAGGTCCTGGCCGTCGAGGTGTTCAACCCCGGTAGCAATGGAACTGCCGCTGGTCGCGTCTGGAACGCGACGCCCTGATCCAAAGAAAATGTGGCGCTCCTGAGCGCTTCGTGGGTGTACGGCGCGAACGCCCGTCGAATGCCTCGATGGCGCCGTGCTCGACGCCATCGAGGCTCCCCGCTTCGCTCCGATCCGCTTCGCGGGCGCCCTTTCGGGCGGCCTCCGCCCAACAGCCGGCGCCGATCGACGGTGCCGAGCGATTCGCGCGCGTGCCCGCCGCGAGGCCGCGAAGCGTCGCTCAGCGGATCGGGCCGGCGACCCTCGGCGGCGAGGCGGGGGCCGCCTCCGCGGCGGGATCGAGCGGCGCGCAGCCGTCGGCGGCGAAGGGGCCGATCGCCGGCTCGCCCTTGACGAACGCCGAGACGCGGCGCATCCGCTCGGCGAACGCCGCCTCGGTCTCGGCCCGCCGCGGGTCGGCCGCGAGCGGGACGGTCCCGAGGCCCTCGCTGCGCACCGGGCAGATCTCGGCGAGGGGCGGCGCGCCCCGCCGCAGGCGCAGGCGCGCGAGCATCGCGAGCTCGGCCGCGGGGCCGGTCCTCTTCACCTTCATGAGGAAGTTGCCCAGGCTGTAGAAGATGGGCCGGCCGCGGCGGAGCTCGATGCCCTGGAGCACGTGCGGGTGGTGGCCGAGGAAGGCGTCGGCGCCCGCGTCGATGGCGGCGCCGGCGAGCGCGCGCGCCTGGGGCAGCGGGGTGTCCAGGTACTCGGTGCCGCCGTGGTAGCTCACGACGACCGCGTCCACGCCGGGCCGCTTGCGCGCGGCGCGCACCGCGGCGGCGAGCCCGTCCCGCTCCGCGCCCGCGACGAACTCCCGCGCCGGGTGCTGCCAGAGCGAGCCCTGGTTCCAGATGCCGGTCACGGCGAGCAGCGCCACGCGGAAGCCGCGGTGCTCGATGACGGCCGGCGCGTATGCCTCGAGCCGCGTCCGGCCGGCGCCCACGTAGGCGACACCCGCGCGCTCCAGGTGGCCGAGCGTCTCGAGGAACGCGCCCTTGCCGTAGTCCCACATGTGGTTGTTCGCGAGCGACACCACGCCGATGCCGGCGCGCGCGAGCGCGTCCGCGCCGGCCGGGGGGCCCGTGAACACGAGCGGCTGGCGCGCGTGCTGGGTCTCTCCGCCCTGGTCGCTGAGCTGGTTCTCGAGGTTGACGAAGCGCACGTCGGCGGACGCGAACAGCGCCGCGACGGAGGCGAACGGATCGTACGCCGGATCGCGGAGCAGCTCCTGGCCGAGCGCCTTGCCGAGGCAGACGTCGCCGCCGGCGAGGAACGTGATCGCGTCTGCCGGCGCGGCGGTGGCCGCCGGCGCGGCGGGGGCAGCGTTGGGCGCGGCGGTGGCGGCAGCCGGCGCGGCGCGGGCTTCCCGGGTCGCTTCCGCGACGTCGCGGGGCGCGGCCGGCGCGACGACGGGCGGCGGCGCGAGCCCGGCGCCCACGTTGGCGGACCGCTCGCAGCCGATCTGCGCGGCCGCTGCGCACATCGCGAGAAAGAAAGGGGCAGGGCGCATCGCGAGCGGCGTCTCGGCGCGCATTATCCACGGGCCCGCGGCCGCGCCCAAGTATCCGGTGGTACGCCCGCCGACGTTCGTGCCACCATCGCCGCGCGTTGAGCAGGCCCAGAGGAGCCGCGGCGCCGATCGGCCGCCGCGCGCTCTCGATGGACGTCCGGCCCGCTCCAGCGCGACCTACTCGGGATTGGACGCGCGCTCGTGCGCGGGTTGCTTGGAAGGCCTTATCTCCATGGTGAATCGAAGACGTGAGACTCCCTCGGGCTCGACGCTGCTCTCTTCGCGCGGCGCGACGCCGTCGAGCACGCGCATCGTGCCGGGCCCCGCGGCGCGCGACGAGGCGCGCGACGAGGAGCGCAAGGACGGCTGGGGCTTTGCCGACACCCGGTTCGTCGTCAAGCCGAGCGGCAGCGTCGTGCTGACCGGCACGCGGTACAGCATCAGCAACGTCGAGCTGCCGTCGCTGCTCCCGTGGATGTCGGCCACGCTCTCCGCGCCGCTCTCCTACGAGAACCGCAACGAGCCGCACTACCCGCCTAAGATCCCCGACGCCAGGGTCGCGAGCGAGCTGCTCGCCGCGCTCCGCGGCTTCCTGGCGGACGATCAGATCTCGCAGGACCCGCTCGTGCGCCTCAGGCGCGGCCACGGCCACACCGGCGCCGAGATCTGGGCGATCCGCTACGAGCGCCTGGAGCGCGTCCCGGATCTCGTCGTGTTCCCCGCGTCGCACGACGACGTCGTGCGCCTCACCGAGGTCGCCAAGCAGCACGGCGCGTGCCTCGTCCCGTTCGGCGGCGGCACCAACGTCACGGACGCCCTGCGCCTGTCGATCCACGAGGAGCGGACGGTGATCGCTGTCGACATGCGGCGCATGAACAGGATCCTCTGGCTCGATCCCGTGAACCGCATGGCCTGCATCGAGGCGGGCGCGACAGGGCGGCACATCGTCGCGGAGCTCGAGAAGCACGGGCTCACCATGGGGCACGAGCCCGACAGCCTCGAGTTCTCGACGCTCGGGGGGTGGATCGCGACGAACGCGAGCGGGATGAAGAAGAACCGTTATGGCAACATCGAGGATCTCGTCCTCGACATGCAGGTCGTGACCGCGCGCGGCGTGGTCGAGCGGCCGCACGTGGCCCCGCGCGAGAGCGTCGGCGCCAACCCGAAGAACTGCATGTTCGGCAGCGAGGGCAACTATGGAATCGTCACCAGCGCTGTCGTCAAGCTGTTCCCCCTGCCCGAGGTCCAGCGCTACGGCAGCGTCATCTTCCCCGACCTCGCGCGCGGGCTCGCGTTCCTCTACGACCTGCAGGGCGCCGGCGCGCTGCCCGCGAGCGTGCGCGTCATGGACAACACGCAGTTCCATTTCGGTCAGGCGCTCAAGCCGAGGAAGTCCGGGCTGCTCGCCCGGGTGAAGAGCCAGGCGGAGAAGCTCGTGGTGACCCGGATCAAGGGCTTCGATCCGCACCAGCTCGCCGTCGCCACCCTCGTGTTCGAGGGGACGAAGGAGGAGGTCGACTTCCAGGAGAAGACGCTCTACCGCATCGCGGCGCAGCACGGCGGGATGAAGGCGGGCGCGGCGAACGGCGAGCGCGGCTATCAGCTCACCTTCGGCATCGCGTACATCCGCGATCTCACGTTCGAGCACTGGGCGATCGCGGAGAGCTTCGAGACGAGCGTCCCGTGGAGCCGGGCGCTCGAGCTCTACGACCGGGTGCGCCAGCGCATCCTGCGTGAGCACGAGCAGCGGCGCCTGCCTGGCAAGCCGTTCTTCACCGGCCGCATCACCCAGGTCTACCCCACGGGCGTCTGCATCTATTTCTATCTCGGCTTCTACGCGAAGGGCGTCGACGATCCCGTGCGCCATTACGCCGAGATGGAGCACGCCGCGCGAGAGGAGATCCTCGCCGCCGGAGGGTCGCTGTCCCACCATCATGGAATCGGCAAGATCCGGCAGGACTTCGTGAAGGACATCTACTCGGACGGCGCGCGCGCCTTCATGCAGCAGGTGAAGCAGGCCGTCGATCCGGACAACCTGTTCGGCGCGGCGAACCACGGCGTGCTCGGCGAGGTCGCGCTCACGAGCGCGGAGGAGCAGGGGCGAGCGCCCTCGCCTTGACCTGGGCGGCGCGGCCGCCGGCGGGGCGCGGCGCTGCTGGAAGCGCCGCGCCAGCCGCTGAGATCCCTACGTCGTGCTCCCCGTCGAGGGCAGCACCATGGCGTCGATCCTCGTGGTTGACCGCCTCGTCGGCTATCTAGAGCCGCCGAGCGGCGCGGCCTCATGCCGCAGAAACATAACAACTCGGCAGTCGCCGGCCGTGTTGCCGGAGGTAGCCGCGGCGCGGAACGCCCCTGCCCCAGATTGGTTGCGCAGCGCAACCATCCGTGGTCTCCTCGAAGGGTGACCACGAGAGAGCTCCGCTCGGAGGTCCGCGCCTTCGTGCGCGGTTTCGGTCTCCTGGACGAGGAGCGCACGCCGTGCGGTGTCCGGGTGGCGCCGCGCGAGGCGCACGCCCTGACGGTCCTGGCGGACGCCGAGCGGGCGGGCGAGCAGCTCTCCCAGAGCGACCTGCGGCGGGCGCTCGGCATCGACAAGAGCAATGTCACCCGGCTGATACAGCGCCTTCGCGAGGATGGCCGGGTGGAGCAGGACGTCAGCGGGGAAGACGGGCGGGTCCGCCGCCTGCGGCTCACCTCGACCGGGCGCCGCATGGCGGGGCGACTCGAGGGGCAAAGCCTGCTGCGGTTCCAGTCGATCGTGGACGCCATCCCCTGCGAGGAGCGCGCCGCGGTGGTGCGCGCGCTGCACGTCCTGAATCGCGCGCTCTCGCGCGTGACGCGCGCGACAGAGGAGCAACCCCATGCGAGCGATGCGAGCGACTCTCCCTAGCGTTCTTCTCGGGCTCCTCGGAGCTCTCCTGATGCCTCCGATCGCCTCCTGCACGCCTTCCAGCGAGACCGCTGCGGGACCCGCGCCGGGCGCGCCGGCGGCGGTGCAGGTCCGCTCGTTCGGCGCGCTGCGCGCGATCATGCACGAGGGGCAGACGGGGCCCGCCGTGCGCATCGGCGATGTGGTGCCGGGCCCGCGCGCGTTCGGGATCGGGGCGCTCAGCGAGCTGCGCGGGGAGGTGACGGTCGTCGACGACGCGATCTGGACCTCCTACGCGCGCGACGACGGGACCCTCGACGTGCGCCCCGCCGGGGCGGAGGAGCAGGCGACGCTCTTCGTGGTGGCGAACGTCGCGCGGTGGCAGGAGGCGACGCTCGACGCCGACGTGCCTGACGGGCAGATCGACGCGCGCATCGAGGCCTTGCTGCGGGAGCGCGGGCTCGACGCGGAGGGCGCTGTCCCGGTCCAGGTGCGCGGCGGCTTCCGCGATCTCCGCTGGCACGTCATCGACGGGAGAAAGCTCGCCCCCGGCGGCGGTCACGCGGACCATGTCCGGGCGTCGGTGAACGGAGCGCTCCCCGCCGCCGAGGGGGTGCTGGTGGGCTTCTTCTCGAAGCGCCACCACGGCGTCTTCACGCACATGGGGTCGAACACGCACTTTCACGTCGTCCTGCCGGAGCGACCGCTGATGGGCCACGTGGACGGCGTGACGCTCGCCCGCGGCGCGCGGGTCCTCCTGCCGGCGCCTTGAGGCTTGGCACGAGCGCACCGGCGGCGGCGCTCGGCGCGCGCCGCGGGCGCATGTTCCTGGCGGGGGTGGTATGCAGGACGGCGTGCAGCTCATGACGGCGCCCTCGGAGGACGGCGACGGGGCGGGCCGCGTGGCCGGCCTCGCGGGCGTCGTGCTGTGCGGCGGGCAGAGCCGCCGGATGGGGCGCCCCAAGGCATGGCTGCCGTTCGGGGGCGAGGCGCTGCTCCAGCGGGTGGTGCGGCGCCTCGGCGAGGCGGCCTGGCCGATCGTGGTGGTCGCGGCGCCGGGGCAGGAGCTGCCGCCGCTGCCGGAGGGGGTGCTGCTCGTGCGCGATCCGGTGGAGGGCCGCGGGCCGCTGCAGGGCATCGCGGCCGGGCTCGATGCGATCGCGCCGCTCGCCGAGCGGGCCTACGTCGCCTCGACCGACGCGCCCTTCCTGCACCCCGCCTTCGCGCGGCGCCTCGCGGATCTCCAGGCGGGCGGCCACGCCATCGCGGTGCCGCGGGCGGAGGGGCACCATCACCCGCTCGCCGCGGTGTACGCGTGCTCCGTGCGCGGCGAGGTGGCGGCGTTGCTCGCCGAGGGCAGGCTGCGGCTCTCCACCCTGTTCGAGCGGGCGCGCACCCTTGTCGCGGAGCCGGAGCTCCTGCTCGCGGATCCGCGGCTCCGCGCCGCGGATCCGGCGCTGCGATCGCTGCGCAACCTGAACACGCCCGAGGACTACGCGGCGGCGCTCCGCGAGCTCGACTGACCCGGCCTATTCGCCGCGCGCCGCCGGCGCGCTCGTCGCCGCCGCGCCCCCGGGCTCGCCCCTCGTGATGAGGATCCGCTGCTCTCCGTGCCTGGGCAGGATCACGCGATCCGGCCCCAGCCCGCGCGCGGCCATGACGCGCCGGAGCTCGCGGGGCGCCTCTCCGAACGTATCGGTGCTGTTGATGAAGGTGTCGAAATGGATAGCCATCATCCGCCGCGCCCCGAGGTCGAGGAAGGCCTGCACCGCCTCCGCCGGATCGAGGTGCTTGCTCTCCATGAACTCGCGCGGCCCCACCGGCGCGATCGGCAAGAGGGCCAGATCGATCGAGGGGAATCGCGCGCGCGTCTTCACGAAGTCATCGCGGTCGTAGGCTGTATCGCCGCCGAAGTAGACCGTGATTCCATGGTACTCGACGACATAACCCGTGAAGCTCTCCGTCATCCAGTCCCGGTCCAGCCCGTAGCGATAGCCGGAGTGCCGCACCGGGACGGCCGTGATCTTCAGATCGCCCTGCCGCCATGTCGTCCAGGTCGGGACCTCGAACGACGCGAAGCTATGGTTGGGCACGTAGACGAGCCCGCCCCGAGGCACGAGCAGCGCGCGGACCTTCGGCTCGATCATCGACAGCGAGCCGAGCGAGAGGTGGTCGAGGTGCATGTGCGAGATCAACACGGCGTCGATGGGCGGCAGATCCTCCGGGGCGAGCCCCGGCTCGACGAGCCGCTTCACCATGAGGCCCACCGTCGACGTGAAGACGGGGTCGGTCAGGATCCATCGGTCGTCGATCTGCACGAGCACGGTCGCGTGCCCGACCCAGAGCGCGGCGAGCCTCGCCTCGGGGCGGTACGGCGCGCGCACCTTGTCCGGCACGGGCAGCGGGCTCGCGAACAGCCTCGCCACGTTGCTCTCCAGGATGCGCGCGGGCACGCCGCACGACACGCCCGCGAGCGCGAGGAGCGCCGCGGCGGACAGGCGAGCTGGCGACGAGGAGGGGCGCGTGGCCATGCGCGGCGTCAGAAGTAGCGGATGCTGAGCGTGATCGTGGTCGATCGCAAGGCGGCTGTCGGCGTGGCCGCCACCTGCGCGCCCAGGGCGCCGAACAGGATATAGACCCCCGCCTCGTACGAGGCCGCCACCTGCCCTCGAGCATAGAGGGCTGATCCGCCGAGCGAGCAGGACAGGTAGTCGCCGCCATCGAGGAGCGGGAAATAAGCGCGAACGCCGCCCCGGATCAGCCAGCGATCGGCGAACGCGCCCGGACGGGCGACGTACCCGGGCGAGCCGAAGAGCTCGATCGAGCCGGCGTGACGCGTGAGCGGCTCCGCGATGAAGGCGCGCCACGGCGAGAGCTTGCGGTTGATCCCGAACGAGTAGAGCAGCGGCGTCACCTGCCAGCGGAACCCGAAGCGCGCCCCGCCCGGTTCGAGCCACAGCTCGGGGCTCGGCACGAGCTGGACGAGGAGCCACGCCAGCGTGGGGCGGATGTCGGGCTCCGTGGCGGCGGCCGCCGGCGCCGCCTGCCGCGGCTCCTCGGGCGACGCGCCCGCGGCGAGCGGCCAGAGCAGCCAGCCGAGCGCGGCGGCGCAAGCGGCCAGCGCGGGAGCGCGTCGTCGCGCGAGGGAGCGCGCTCCGGGCATGCCGCGGCTACGGCGCGTCGCCGTACACCCTGCCGAGCTGCTTGTAGAGGAACCGCGCCGCGTGCTCTCCATAGGGCGTCTGCGCCGCGTACACGTCGGGCGAGGCGATCGGCGCGTGCGCCGCCAGCGCGCCTGGCCGCCCGAGCCGGGCGAGATCCTCGCTGAGCGCCTCCATCGAGGCATACCGGTTCTCCGGCCGCTTGCGCAGGCACTTCGCGATCACCGCCTCGAGCGCCCGCGACGCCGGGCTCTCACCCAGGTTGGGCGGCGGGGGCGGCGTGACGAGCTGGTTGGCCAGCACCACGGCCTCGTCCATGGCGGGCGCCAGGGCGGGGGACGAGCTCCGCGCGACGCTGAAGGGGAGCCGGCCGGTGAACATCCGGTACATGAGCATGCCGAAGCCGTAGACGTCCGTGCGCCCGTCGGGAGGGTCGCTGACGGTCTGCTCCGGCGCCATGTACTCCAGGGTGCCGACGGTCACCCCGGCCTGCGTGAGCCCCGAGTGCTCGTACAGCTTCGCGAACCCGAAATCGACGACCTTGGCCGCCCAGGCGTCGCCCTTCTCCCCCACGAGGAACACGTTGGCGGGCTTCACGTCGCGGTGGACGATCCCCGCGCGGTGGGCCGCGCCGAGCCCGGCCGCGGCCTGCAGGAGGAAGGGCACGCCGGCCTCCGGGGACAGCCGCTTCTCGCGCAGGAGCAGCGAGCTCAGCGACTCGCCGAAGAGGAACTCCAGCACGAGGTAAGGCGACCCTTCATGGAGGCCGATGTCGAGGACCTCGACGATGTTCGGGTGAACGACCGTGGCCGCGGCCTTGGCCTCCAGGAGGAACCGCGCCTTCACCTTGGGCTCGCGGCGGAGCCTCGCCTCCAGGAGCTTCAGCGCGACGGGCGCGCCGCTCTTCGTGTCCTCCGCCAGGAACACCTGCGCCATGGCGCCGCTGCCGATCAGGCCCCGCACCCGGTACCGCTCGGCGACGATCGCGCCCACGTGCTCGGTGGGCTGGGACCGGATCCGCCGGATGTCGTGGCTCGCGACCAGCTTCTCTCCGTCGTGCGGGCAGAAGCGGTGGTCATCCGCGTACCGCCGGTGGCAACGAGGGCACAGCATGAGGTCCCGTTCTCGGGGATAGCCCTTCCCCCGCCCCTTTTGCAAGACCCGACGTGCGCGTCGTGATCGCGCCTCGCGAAGGCGCGCGCGGGGCGATCACGACGCGCGGGACATGTCCGACGGCATCCGCGCTCTGGGCTCGTGGATCAGGACCGTCTCGGCGCTGGAGAGCTCCTCCATGTCGGGCGCGTCGCCTGACATGCGCCAGCCCGGGCTCCGCTTGGGCAGGCTGTCGAGCAGGCCGGCGAACGAGCTCACCCACTCCTCGATGTCCTGAGGCCGCTCGTCGGGCGACAGCGCGAGCGCCCGCGCGAAGGCGCGGTCGACGTCCGGCGGCGTCCCCGGGAGCAGCGACGAGACGGGCGGCGGAGGGGCGCGCGAGAGGCTCGACAGGATGGTGGCGAGGTCCTCTCCGGCGGCGATGCGCCGTCCGGTGAGCGCCTGGTAAGCGACGGCCGCGAAGGAGTAGAGATCGCTGCGCGTATCCACCGACCTGCCGCGCGCCTGTTCCGGGGCCATGTAGAGCGGAGTCCCCAGGAAGATGCCCGTCGAGGTCGCGCTCACGTCGGCGGAGAGCTCCTTGGCGATACCGAAGTCGAGGATCTTGACGTGAAAGTCGCCCGGCCCCGTCGACGGGAGCAGGAAGATGTTCTCCGGCTTGACGTCGCGGTGCACGAGCCCCGCCGCGTGCGCAGCGCCGAGCGCCGAGGCACCCTCGCGCAGCAGCACCGCCACCTGGGCTGGCGTCCCGGGCCCGTGCGACCTCATGGCATGAGCGAGGGTGAAGCCGTCCAGCCACTCCATCACGATGAAGAGCGTCCCGTCCTCGAGCTCGCCCGAGTCGTACACCTCGACGACGGACGAATGACGGATTCGCGCGACGAGGCGCGCCTCTCTCGCGAACCGCTCGCGCACATCCTCGTTGTTGAAGTGCTCTGTCCTGATGGTCTTGATCGCGACCTCGCGCCCGAGCCGCTCGTCGTGGGCCTTGAACACCCTGCCCATGCCGCCTTCCGCGACGGCCCGGGTCAGGCGATACCGCCCCGCCACGCGATAGGGGAACGGCCGCGGCCTCTTCAGCGCGGCGCCGTCATCGAGGCATCGCTCTACACGCTGATCGTAACAGCGCTGGCAGCTCGGGCATATCTGCAGGATATCGATACCGCGGCGCACCATGTCTTCGAGCGTCGCTGCCCGCCGCTCCGCCGCGCTCGCGAGATCCTTGCGCAGCCGCGAGAGCTCGAGCGCGCTGCCGAGGTGGTGCGCGAACGAGCGGACGAGCCGTCGGGTCGTATCGCTCCACACGACGCCGCTGCCGACGATGACCAGCGCGCCGTGGACGTCGCCCGACATGCCGAGGACGGGGACCACGACATCCGCGGATCTCGGAAAGGAGTGTTGGGTCAGCGCGGCGTGCCGCAGAGCGTCGACGTGCGGCGCCTCGGTGGTGGTCGCGGTGAGGCTGACCATCGCCTGCTCCTCGGCCTTCCACACCGCGACCTCGCGAGCGCCGATCGCCTCCGCGATCTGGGCCGCCGCGGCGGACGACCACCTCGCGATGTCGTCGAGCGCCTGCGCCGAGGAGACGACGAGCTCCGCGAGCTTCTCCTGCTCCTCCGCGAGCTGGCGCGCGAAATAATGCACCGCTGCGTACGCGATGGCCGACACCGTGAGGAGGTTCATCGCGAAGAAGCCGGCGAGGAGGCTCGGAGGCGCCTCCGGCGCGACGCCGGAGAGGAGCGGGTCGGCAACGCCGGCGGCCATCACGAGCAGCGTATACGCGATGAACCAGGGGATGGACGCCCGCGATCCGTGGAACAGCAGCAACGTCAGCGGCGCGAGGAGCGCCCACAGGACGACGCCGCTCGATCCGACGAACCCTCCCCGGCTCGCGTGCATGAGAAACGGCAGGGCGAAGATGAGCAGCGCCTGACGGAAGCGGAACCCGGCAAACTCCTTCGTCCTGGCGAAGTGGGCGAGGCTCAGGCCGGTACACACCATGTAGCCGAGCGGGATCGCCGCCGAGCGGTGGTCCCCGGCTGCCCCATAGGCGATCACCCAGACGGGGCACGCGCACGCCTTGAGCGCCGCGGTGAGCGTGAGGATCTTCTTGTGCTGGCGCACCTTCGGATCGTCGCCCGACTTCAGCCCTATCCGAGAGATGGCCTGGAAAAACTTCATTCTTGTCGATTGTACGACGTTGAGCAGGGTGGCCTCAAGCCGCGGTCAAGCGCTCGGGGGGGCGCGATGTAGTCGAGGTGTAGATGTGGGCTCACTGACAGGGCGCGGTCGCTCCGGCGTGTGCTGCCCTCGCCCTGTCTCCGTCCGGCGGTCACGAGCTGCGCCAGCACGACGCGCGCGACGACCGCCTCAGCCCCCGACCTGCCCTCTCGAGCTCAGTCCTCCGGCTTCCCCTCGGCCGAAAGGTCGATCTCCGCCAGCCTCCCCACGAATGGATCCTCGCTCCCGAGCTGCTGAAACGCGCCCGGATCGCTCCTCTCGAGCGCCGCCAAGAGCTGCGCCAGCCCGCGCCGCGACCCGTAGTAGTTCGACATCTCGTGATCCTCGTCCGTGATGCAGGCGCGCACTGCGCTGCGGGAGATCTGCGGGAGCCGCAGCGCCTTGAGCGCCATCGACCACAGGCCGTCGATGCGGTTCTGGTCCGCGGGGAACTCCAGCAGGCCGGCCATCGTGAGGAGCATGGCGCAGCGCTGCCCCCTCGGCGTGGACAGCGCATCGCCGCCGGAGAGGTGGCCGAGATCGAGGGCGCGGCGCATGGCGTCGGCCGCGCAGAGCAGGCGCTTCAGCTCCTTTGCCGCGTGGCTCAGGTGGCTGTGGAACATGACCTCGACCGAGAGGCCGCCGAGCGTCTCGTTGCTCTGCTGAAAGCGGGTGACGGCCGGGAGCCGCCCGAGATCCTGCTGCACGGCGCCGCCCGTGGGCACGTCGTGGGGCGGCTCGCGGTGGCTGAAGAAGCCCCCCGACTGGAAGGCATAGTAGAGCTCGCTCTGGCCCGCGAGCCCCGCCCAGATGTCCGAGTACTGCGCGACGCGATTGAGGCTGCCCGCCGCCCAGTTGAGGCCCGCCGCGCCGTCGCCGCCGATCTGCGACGCGCTCACCCCCGGGTCGCGCGGCGTCATCGAGGCCTCGATGTCCTCGGCGATGTCCGCGAGCTGGAAGTCGAGGAAGCCGTCGTAGTAATCCGCGCGCCCGTCCCGGTTCACGTCGGAGTAGCGGGCGACGACGAGCGGGTGCGAGGGCCCGACGAACTGCGAGAACCCGGCGATCTGCGCCTGCGGGTGGGGCCACTGCGCCTTCCGGAGGCGCGCGTCGAGCTCGGCGTGCGACGCGCGCTTGCTCATCCCGCGCAGCGCGGCGACGAAGCAGTCGACCCCCTCGGACGCGGTGACCACCCCGTCCGATCCGGTCCTGAAATACGTCGAGTCCCACGAAGAGTAGATGTCCGCGTCCGGGAACATCTGGGAGACGGCAAAGCGCGTGGTGAGCCCCGCGCACTGCGAGTTCATCATCAGCTTGTACCCTTCCTGTTTCACCTGCACCGCGGCCGCACGGAGGTCGAAGGCGCCGAGCTGGGCGTGCCGGTTGATGAGCACCCCGATGAAGAACGCCATCCCCATCTCGAGGTTCTCGTCGCGCGGGGTCGCGGCGCGGGCGAAGACGCGGATGGGCTCGCCGGCGGGCGTCTTGAAGGGGGCCTCGAAGGCGCGGTAAGGGCTCCAGCCGTTCGGCGACGGGGGCGCCTCGGGCGGGAGGGCGATCTCCTTGAAGCCGTGGGTCGACACGAGGATGTTGCACTCGCCCTCGTGGAACTCCGAGGCGCCGCACATCGCGAGGTTCCACGGTCCCGTGAGCTCGTCGTACGGCGGCGCCTCGCGGAGCAGCCCGCGGACGAGCCCCCGCGCTCGCTCCTGCTGGGCCGCCGTGAGCCCCGGGGCGCGCAGCTGGAGCAGGTGGATCGCGTGCGCGCGCAGCGCCGGCCGGGCCGTCTCGTCGCCCGCCTCCCTCTCGATGAGCGCGAGGATCTCCTCGGCGGCGCGCTCCGCGACCGGCGCGAAGCCGCGGTCGTCCAGCGACGTCGCGATGAGGTGCGAGAGGATGGTCGTCGCCGCCGAGCGGAGGGTCGCGGCGGCGGTCGGATCGCGCCTCGCCTCCTCGCCGCCCACGGCCGCGATCTCGAGCGCCGCGCGCGCCTGATCCAGCAGCGCCGCGCCCCGGCGCGCCGAGAGCCGCTCCTTGCGCACCGGCTCCTCCGGGTGGAACGCGCTCGGCGGGAAGAGCTGCGTGAGGGTGCTCGTCCGGCGCGACGAGATCCACCGGGCCGCGGTGACGAGGGCATCGCGGGCGGCGGGCCCGTCGGGGCCGAGCGTCGGGCTCGCGCTGAACACCCCGGCGGGCAGGAGCCAGAGCGGCGCGGCGCCCTCGCGCCCCGCGTTCAGGTCGATCGGCGCCGCCTGCGACGCCACGCCCGGATCCGGTACGACCTCGACGTTGGAGACGGCGACGGCGCGCAGCCGTCGGCGCACGGGCGAGTGGCCGGGAAACACGATGAGCACTGCCTTGCCCTCGCCCTCCCGGAGCGCCGCAAGGCTGTCCCCGGGGACAGGCGCCGAGAGCGAGATGGCATAATCGCTGTCGCTCACCGCGACCGCGAGCAGGTGAATGCCTGGCGCGGACTTTCGCTGTTCGAAGGCGGACGACGCGGCTGGCCCGACGGCATCCACGGTGCCAGGCAGGTCGACGAACCCTCGGGGCGAACGGATCCGGACGATGACATCGCTGGGCATGACGCTCTCCTGAGGTGAGGGAGCGTCGCCGCGTTCAAGATCCCGGCGCAACAGGAATCCGACCCGGCAGAACGCCGGCGTATCGCGTCACAACCGGATCAGGGCGAGCTCGACACTGGCTCGTTCAGGCAGCTCCCTCAATGGCTCTCCGGCAGATCCGGAGTCGACCAGATCACTCCTCGTTCGATGGAGCGCGCGTCGCTGGCG
The DNA here is from genome assembly GCF_051520435.1 of Sorangium sp. So ce363. Lineage (NCBI taxonomy): Bacteria > Pseudomonadati > Myxococcota > Polyangiales > Polyangiaceae > Sorangium > Sorangium sp. So ce363. The sequence goes on from NZ_CP150333.1 coordinate 12,883,239, forward strand.
CGATGACGGGGTGGCGGGGCGACTCTTGCGCTGACGAGGCGGAGCAGCGAAGCAGGGAGAAGCCTGCGCCGGCGGCGATGAGCACGCCGGCGGCGACGAGCTTGATCCCTGCGCGCTTCGCGCGGCGCGCCCCTGCCGACGAGGCGACCGCTCCCTCTTCGGCGAGCGCGGCGGTGGCGTCGGCCGTCTCCGGCGAGGAGAGCGCCGCGGCGTCGGGCGGCGCCTCCAGGGAGGCCGCTCCGGCGCCGCGCGCGCGCGGCCGGTTGCTCGAGGGGGGCGCTGGCAGGAGGCTGCCTGCGCGCAGCGTCGCGGTCGACGCTTCGCCGTCCAGATCGGCGGCGCTGGCCGGGAACGCGTCGCTGATGCGGGCGTCGGGCGCGAGCGAGCCGCTCACGCGGGCGCTGGGCACGAGCGGGTCGCTGGCGCGGGCGCTGGGCACGAGCGAGTCGCTCTCCGGAACCCTGGGCGCCGCCGGGGGGCCGAAGGGGCGGAGGGCGACGGCCGCGTAGCGCTCGAGGAGCGCGCCGACCTCGCGGAGATCGGCCGGGCGCTGCGCGCGGTCCGGGCTGAGCATGCGATCGATCATGGCCGCGACGTCGGCGGGCAGCGTCGGCGCGCTCTCCCCGATCGGCTGGATGGAGCCGGTCAGGATGCGCTTCATCACCTTGCCCATGTTCTCGGCCTCGGTGGGCCGCACCGAGGTGAGGCACTCGTAGAGGATGACGCCGAGCGACCAGATGTCGGCGCGGTGATCCACGTCGTGCTCGCCGAGGATCTGCTCGGGCGACATGTAGTACGGGGTCCCGAGCATCTCGCCGCTCCCGGTGCGTCCCCAGGACCAGCTGGTCTCGCCGGGCGCCGCGGTGACCTTGGCGATGCCAAAATCGAGCACCCTGACGCGGGCGTCGTGCTGCGCGGCCTCCGGCGCATCCGCGGAGTCCGCGGAGCCGGGCGCCGGCGCGCCGCTCGGGGGCACCGCGGCGGCGTGAGCGGCTGCGCCGGGCGAACCACGTGGCGCGGCCGCGGCGGGCGTGAGCAGGAAGATGTTGTCGGGCTTGAGGTCGCGGTGGACGATCCCCAGCGCGTGCGCGGTGCCGACGGCCGAGATGACCGGCAGCAGGATGCGCGACAGCTCGGGGAGCGGGATCTGCGCCTCGCGCAGCAGCTTGTCGCGGAGCGACTCCCCCTCGAGCAGATCCATGACGAGGAACGGCGTCCCGTTGTCGAGCTCGAGCACGTCGTGGATGGATGGCACGTTCGGGTGATCGACCGCCGCCGCCGCGCGCGCTTCCCGGACAAGGCGCCGCCGAGTCGACGCGTCCTCCGCCGTGCCGGGGCGCAGCAGCTTCAGCGCCACACGTTCGCCGTTCGCGAGGTGGGTGGCGGCCCAGATGACCCCCATGCCTCCCTCGGCCAGCTGGCGATCGACCCGATAGCGACTTGCCACCAGGGCGCCCGGGATCAGCGGATTGCTCACGCGGAGATCAGGATACCACGCGCCGTCCTCCCGACCTTCTCCGCGCGCCTCAGACGCTCAAACACCGCTCCGGTCGGACAATTACGTGTTCGACGCAGCACCGCGCACCCCGGCGCGCCATACGACATAGGTGCTCGTGTGTACGTCCCTGTCGCCGCAAAAGCGCAGTGATCTTTTCAACACGATGTTCGGCTGCCCACCGCGACCCCGGTAGCCACATAACATCACCGGCCCCCTGTACGTCCCTGTTACCGCAGAAGCACCGATATCTTCTCGACATCGAACTTCACCGGTCATGAAACACACCATGCCAAGCCGCGTCACCACCGCTCATTCATCGTGGCGCCCCCCACCGAGCTCATCCTTGGTGAAGCACCCTCGCCACCGAGCTCATCCGCCCCGGACCGCGCCCCGCCGAGCGGCGCGCGCCCGCACAGGAGACGGGCCCAGATCGGCGTTTTCGGCGCGCAGGCGTACTCACGTACGCCGAGCACCGAAAACGTCGAGATGGGCCCGTATCCGCAGCGGGCGCGTGCCGCTCAAACGGCGGGCCAGATGGAGCCGGCGCGCCGGCGCTCGGCGTAGGCCTCGGCCGAGAGCGCGTAGCGCAGGAGCTCGTTCGACACCGGATGTTGAAGGAGCAGGCGGGGCTCCTCGGTCGAGCGGGCCATGTCGCGATCGTACCGGCGGAGGTAGTCGATCGCGGCGAGCGCGTCGCCGCAGAGCAGGTAGCCAGTGCGGTGCTCGCTCCGGCGCAGGCCGAGGACGAAGGCGCGCGCGTCGTACGACACCGCGACGGTCGGCGCGAGCTCCTCGAGCATCTTGCGCTGGCGGCGCCCGATCGCCCGCTGCACGCCGGGGAGCATCTGCTGCGTGGCGTGCTCGCGCGGGGGCGAGATGGCGCCCGACCCGAAGCCGGGATCGATCGTGCGGATCGACGCCAGCAGCAGGCCGTCGGTGGCCTCGGCCGGGATCTCGTCGAGGAACGTGAAGCCGACCGCGACGCGGGCGAAGAGGCGGGCGAGCGCGAACGTCTGCTCGAGCTCCGGGAGCTCCATGAACGACGTCGGCGCGACGAGGGCAGGGGGATCACCCGGGAAGACGCGGGCGGCTCCCTGCCACGAGGGGACGAGGTAGAGCTCGAACGCCTCGATGCCGAGCGCGCGGCCCACCCGCTCGGCGAGCTGCCGCGTCGGGTGGTTGTCGCGCGGGCTGATCCGCTCGCGCGAGCTGATGCCGAAGTTGCTCAGCTCGAAGCGGATCGCCTTCGCGGCGATCGGCGCGATCGCCAGCGCCACGTCGATCCACGGGCTCCGGGCCTCCGGGAGGAGCAGCCGGCCCATCTCGGGGCCCGCGAAGGCCCCGGCGTACGGCGCCTCCGACGGGACGCGCCGGCCCCTGAGCCGGGCCATGCGGTCCAGCGACACCTCGCCGAGGCAGGCGCGGACCTCCTCCACGGTGATCCGCTCCTCCGCGCGCCCGTCCTTGGCGAGCGCGGCCTCGAGCGCGGCGAGCGCCGGGCCGAGGTCCGGGAGCCGCGTGAAGACCTCCGGATCGGGCGTCAGGACGTCCCGCAGCACCTGGACCGCCTCCGCGTTGCGCCCCGCGGCCTCGAGCCCGCGGCCGAGCGCGGTGCGCGACTCGGGCGGCGCGCCCGGGAGCGCGACGGCCTGCTGGAGGCGCGCGAGCCCGTCGCGAGGCCGCACGAGCAGGGTCGACTCGAGCAGGCCGAGCGTGGTCAGCCAGCGCGGATCGGCCGGGATGCGGCGCGACTCGGCGACCTCGAGCAGCTGCGCGAGCGCCTTGGCGTAGGCCGCGGCGCCCTCGCTCGTGTCGACGCGGTACAGGCGGGCGAGCGCCACCCACCCGCGCGTGTCGCCGCCGGGCGCGCTCACGATCGCGTCGCACAGCGTGCGGACCATGCCGGCCGTGTCGCCGGCGTCGCGGTAGGCGTCCGCGAGGCGCAGGGCGGCCTCGACGCGGGAGCCCGGGTCGGGCGACAGCTCGACCAGGCGCCCCAGCGCGCGCAGCGCGAGCGCGTGGTCGCCGCGCGTGACGCCGAGCTTGTGCAGCCGCTCGAGCGCGGGACGGTTCTGCGCGTCGAGCGACAGGACCGCCTGGAGCGCGTCCTGGGCGAGCGCCGGGTTCGCGAGCGGCCCCTCGTACAGGTCGGCCATCAGGAACTGCGCCGCGATCTTGGTCTCGGCGTCCGTCGCCGCGGCCACGGCGCGCTTCAGGGCGTCGCGCGCCTCGAGCCAGACGCGCTGCGCGGTGAGCAGCCGCGCGAGCAGGAGCAGCGCGGCCGCGTCGTTCGGGAGCGTCTCGATGACCCGCCGGACGGCCGCGATGCCCACGCCGGCGTCTATCGCGCCCGGGCGCCCGTGGTGCTGCAGCACCGACCGGGCGATCTCCGTGCCGAGCAGCGAGATCGCCTCGCGGCTCGCGGCCTTGCCGAGCGCCTCGCCGAGCCGGTCGGTGAGCCGCTGGGGATCGCCCGCGAGCTCCCGGGCGAGCGCGCGCGCCGCGGCCACGCAGCCCGGATCCGCGCGGAGCGCGCTCTCGTACAGCTCGAGCGCGCGCGCGCGGCCCTCGGGGGACGCGTCCTCGGCGGTGAGCTCCGCCGCGCGCACGAGGTGCATGGCGCGCGCGGGCGCTCCGAGGACGAGGTCGGCGAGCGCCAGCTGGGCCGCGATCACGCTCGCGCGGTCGCCGAGGCGCTGCGCGAGCCGATCGAGCCCGCGCGCCGCGATGACGCTCTCCGGCCACAGCCCGAGCGCGTTGCGGAAGCCGGCGAGCGCCGCGCGGGCGGCGGCGGGGTCCGCGTCGGCCTGCGCCTCCGCGAGGAGCGCCTCCTCGACGCTGTAGAGGGCGCGCGCGATGGGATCGGGCGTCAGCTCCCGGCTGTCGCGGATGGCGCTGGCGAAGAGGGCCTGCGCCCGCGGCGCGATCGGATCCGCGGGGCTCGCCTTGGCGGCGATGCGGAGGATCGCCATGTGGGCGGCCGCGTCGTCGGGCGCCTCCTTCACGATGCGCGCGAGCGCCTCGAGCGCGGCGCCCGGCCCGAGCTGCTCCTCGAGCGACGCGATCTCCCAGAGGGCGCCGCCGCGCGCGGTGGCGGAGGTGAACACGTCGGCCTCCGCGCGCAGGACGGTCGCGAGCGACGTCGGCGCCTCGAGGTGCCGGTAGAGCTGCTCCAGCATGCGGAGCGCCGGGACGTGGTTCGGCACCACCCCGACGAGCCCCTCCAGGATCTCGACGGCCTGGCGCGGGCTGCTGTCCGCGAGGACCAGCGCAAGGGAGATCCGGAGCGCGTGATCGACGAGCGCCGGCGGCTTGCGCTCGAGCCAGCGCGCGTACAGCCCCGCGAGCTCGCTGGCGATCATGGAGGCGGACATCCCCGGCAGGCTGGACGCGCGGGCGCCGGTCGCGGGCCGCTGCGCGACGGGCGCGCCGAGGCCGACGCCGACGCCTGCGCCGCCGGCGCGGACGTAGATGCGCTCCATCGCGTCGAGGATCGCCGGATCGTGCTGGCCCGAGGCGAGCGCCGCGTCGGCGCGGGCGAGGAGGCGGAGGGCGTCCTGATCGCGCCCGAGGGCGAGCTCCTGCACCTCGGCCGCCTGGAAGAGCAGCCGCGCGTGGTCGTCGGGCCGCTGCGCCTCGTCGGCGAGCGAGCTGAGCACCTCGACGAGCTTCTCGTAGTTGCCGGTCTCGCGGAGGAGCCGCGCGATCTCGATCCGGGGCAGCGGGTGAGCGGGCTTCTTCCGCGCCGCCTCGCGGTACGACTCCACCGCGCTGTGCGGCCGCTTGAGGCGCCGCTCGTCGAGCCCCGCGACCTCGATCCAGAGGCTGAACGCCGCGTCTCCCGCGGGGTCGCGCTGGATGAGCTTGAGCAGCGCGCGCCGCGCCTCCTCGTACCGGCCGGCGCGCTCGTCGAGGCGGACGCGCGCGCGCAGCGCGTCGGGGTCGGCCGGATCGATCGCGAGCGCGCGATCGACCAGCGACGAGGCCCGGTCGCGATCGCCGAGCCGGAGCTCGGTGACGTCGGCGGCGCGCAGGAGGAGCCTGCGCTGCTCGCGCGGGCTGCTCGTGAGCTCGGCCTCGGCGCAGAGCGCGCGCGCGAGCCGCTGCGCGTCGCCCGCGCGCGCGGCGTTGCGCTGGAGCGCGAGGATCGCGGCGCGCCGCTCCGGGTCGATCGCGAGGATCTTCTCGATCTCCTCCACGGCGCGGGCGGGCTGGGCGAGCTCGTCCTCCCAGATGGAGACGAGCTTCTCGAGCAGCCCGATCTTGCGCGTGGGGTCCTCCGTCGCGCTCGCGGCCTGCGTGTACAGGTCGAGCCGCGCCTGCACGCCGCGCGGATCTTCCTCGACGGCCAGGGCGTCCGGCGTGAGCAGGGCGGAGAGCGCGTCGAAGACCGAGCTGTTGCCCGGCTCGATCGCCCACGCGGCGCGCAGGATGGCGAGCGCCTCGTCGCGCCGCTTCAGGTGGCGCTCGGAGATGTCCGCGGCGCGGAGGAGCGCCGCGACCCGGACGGGCGCGGGCCGGTCGGCGTTGGCGACGGCGGTCCACACCTCCACGCGCTCGGCGTGGTGGCCGAGGCGCTGGAGGGCGCGGTCGAGCCGCTCCCGCGTCGAGCTGTCCTCGGGATCGAGGTCGAGCGCGCGCGTCGCGTGGAGCGCGGCCTGCTCTGCGTCCCCGAGGGTGTCGTAGATCTCCGCGAGGCGGACGTGCTCGTGGATGATCGCCTCTCTGTCGGTGAGGAGCGCGAGCTCCTTCTGGCGCACGTTGGCGGCGAGCTCGAGCATGCCGTTCGCCTCGAGCAGGCGGATCAGCTCGCCGACCACGCGCCGCGCGGTCGGCGAGCCGGCCGGGGCCCGCGTCGACGCGCGCCGGAGGAGGGGCACCGCGTCCGCCGGGGAGCGGATCTTGTCGATGAGCAGCCGCGCCGCCGTGTAGAGCAGCCGCGCCGCGCGGTCGTCGTCGCTCTCGTGATCGGCCTCCAGGGAGAGCGCGCTGACGAGGCCGACGATGCCGTCGTGGTGCACGAGGTGGCGGCGGAGCGCCTCCCGCACGGGCCCAGGCCCTGGATCGAACGCGATCGCGCCCTCGAGGGACGCGAGGGCGAGCTCCGGCTTGTAGAGCTTCCGATCGAGCACGGCGGCGCGCTCGACGTGGACCCAGGCGGTGAGCTGGCCGTCGCCGTCCGGCCGCCCGCGCCCTGGGGCGTAGGCGGCGGAGAGCCGGTCGAGGTGAGCGGCGAGGTCCTTGGCCGCCTGCTCGGCGCCGCGGGCGCTCTCGCGCCGGAGGGCGATCTCGAGCCCGCGCAGCGACGCGGCGTGGAGCGGGACGAGCCGCAGCGCCTCGGTGAAGGCCTCGCAGCTCTCGGGCGTCCGCCCGAGCGCCTGGAGCAGGCGCGCCCGCTCGGCGAGGAGGTCGGCCCGGAGCGCGTCGGTCTCGGCGACGCGGAGCTTGTCCTCGACGACCTCGAGCGCGAGGGCGAGCTCGGTGCGCGCGTCGAGCACGCGGTGGACCCGCGAGAGCGCCGGCTCGAGCGTGCGGGACAGCTGTCGAGCGCGCTCGTACGAGCGGCGCGCGGCGGCGGGGTTCTTGAGCACCCGCTCTTCATGGATGCCGAGCTCGACGAGGGCGCGCGCCGCGCCGACCGGATCGCTGCCCTTGAGCCGCTCGGCGCGCTGCTGGAGCTCGGTGGCGAGGTCCGGAGCGGCGAGCTGCGGGCTCTGCGCGGGCGCCTCGGGCGCGTTCGGCTGCGAGCGGGGCGCCGGAGGTGGCTGGGCGGGCGCGTGCGCGGCGCTCGGCGCGGGCGCATGCAGAACGGTCGCCGCATGCGCGGCGTTCGGCGCGTGCAGGACGGTCGCCGCATGCGCGGCGCTCTGCGCGGGCGCCGCCGTGCTCGGCGCGGGCGTGGCGCCCGGCGCATGCGCGGCGTTCGGCGTGACGCCCGGTATCGGCGTGCGCGTGGCGCTCGGCGTGGGCGCGCCGCCCGGCAGCGGCGCGCGTGGGGCGCCTGGCGTGGGCGCGCCGCCCGGCATCGGCGTGCGCGTGGCGCTCGGTGCGTGCGCGCCGCCCGGCAACGGCGTGCGCGTCGCGGTTGGCGCGGAGCTCTGCGCGGGCGCCGGCGTGGCGCTCTGCGCGGGCGCCGGCGTGGCGCTCTGCGCGGGCGCCGGCGTGGCGCTCTGCGCGGGCGCCGGTTCGAGCGAGTCGACCGAGATGGGCGTCGGCGACGAGCTCGGCTCGACCGAGATGGGCAGCGGCGTCGCGGTCGGCTCGACCGAGATGGGCAGCGGCGTCGCGGTCGGCTCGACCGAGATGGGCATCGGCGTCGTGCTTGCGTCGAAGGCGGCGATCGCCTGGGCCGCGCCGCCCGGCTGGGAGCCAGGCGCCGGCTTGCCCGCGCTCGCGGCGGAGCCTGGAGCGGGCTGCGTTGCGGCGCGGTTCGGGATCTGCGGGCGCTGGCCTGGGCCGCGCGCCGGAGGGCGGGCGGGGCTGGGTCCAGGGGGCGCTGCCGTCGTCTTGGACGCGCCTCCCGGAGGCATCGGCGGCGGTGGCCTCGACGGCGGCGCAAGCGACGGCGGCGCCGGTGGCGGCCCGCTCGCGACGCTGCCGTCTTTGCGGCGGATCAGCGGCGGTGGCCTGCTCGGTACTGGCGGCGGTACGCTCGGGGCCGGCGTCTTGTTCGGCCCTGGCGGCGGCGCGCTCGGCGGCAGCGGCGGGCTCGAGGCCAGCGGCGCGCTCGGCAGCGGCGGCGGGTTCAGCGGTGGCAGCGGGCTTGCGGTCGCCGGCAGCGGTTCACCGTCTGTCGGCGTGCTAGCAGCCGCCGGCGGCGGTTCGTCGCCTGTCGGCGCGCTCGCGGCCGCCGGCAGCGGTTCGCCGCCTGTCGGCGCGCTCGCGGCCGCCGGCAGCGGTTCGCCGCCTGTCGGCGCGCTCGCGCTCGACGGCGCGCCGGGCATCGACGTGCTCGTGCCGACGAGCAGCGTCTTCGCGCCGGGCTGAGGTTGCGCGCTCGCGCGCGTCATTTGAGCGTTGTCGGCGTTGGCTTCCCAGCCACCTTCGTCCGGCGATCCGGACAGGCTCGGCAAACCAGGCCGGCGCGACGCTTCGTGTTGCGGATCGTCCCCGTGGGCCACCGCCGCGGATGCTACACATCCACGCGCCTTCAATCTACAGTCGATGCGTCTGCTCGCTGGCGTCGCGCGCTTACCGATACAGGGGCGACCTACTTGTTGAACGGTGCTGTCGATGCGCAGCGCAGCAAGGCGAGCTTCATCGCTTTTCCGGCCGGGTGTGCCACGAGCAGCGCCTCTGCGGAGGCGGCGATCGGCTCGCCGCGCCCGAGGGCCGGCTCGGCTTGCAGCCCGCCTTCGAGCTCGCCTCTCGCGGTGAGCGCCGCGAGCTGCGTCGGGCCGGACGCGTTCGCGATCGCGAGCCATGCCGCTGCGCCTGCGGCCTTCGCCGGGTCCTGCCCGCCCGGGCCTCGAGCGCCGGGGAGGAGCGCCGGCACCCCGGCGCCCAGGCCCAGGCCGGCCTCGGGCGGGGCGTCCTGCTCGAGATCGCCGCCGACGAGCACGCGCGGCTCGCCGGCGCCGCCGAGCCGCACCAGCACGGCGCTGATGCGCCCTCCGATCGAGCCGCTCGGGGTGTCGTCGTCCCGGAAGGCGAGGATGAGCCCGTCGTCGTCGCCGAGCGTCAGGTCATACGCCAGCACGTGTCCGTTCTTGGGGGTGACCGCGCGGGGCGTCGCGGTGAGCGCGCCCGCCTCGTCGAGGGGGACCACCTCGATCCACTGGTGGGTGATCGTCTCGCCTGCCGCGGCGGTGTCCTCGTCGCCGTCGTCCTTCTTCGCTGCGGCCTTTCGCGCCGGCTCCTCGGCGCGCGCGATGTACGCGAGCCAGTAGCCGCCCGGCCGGCCGAGCACGCGCGGCATCTCGGCGTCGGTGCTCGGCTGGGAGACCGGGCGGGCCGACGTCACGGAGCGCAGCGTGCCCACGTCGGCGGAGGCGAGCATGATCCGCGATCGCTTGCCGTCGCGGGTCACGTCGTCCCAGACGATGACCGCGCGCTCGCCGGACGCGGCGATGTCGAGCGCGAGCGACTCGTCGCGCCCCTCGGCGAGCTCGGCCCCCCACGTCACGTGGTCCCCTTCGACCCTGGCGACCTTGATCGCGCGCCCGCCTGCGTTCGGCTCGAGCATCGCGGCGAGGATCGCGCCCCCGGCGCCTGCGACGACCGGAGGATCCATGTCCCCGCGCGATCGCGCGAGGCGGACGAGCTTCCCCTGGGCGCCGTCGGCCGAGAGCGTGGCCACCATCGCGACGGTCCCGCCCTCGGCTTCTCGCTGGGCGCCCACGGCGAACCCGCCGGAGAACGTCGTCCCGCGGCCGACCTTGACGGCGAACGGCGCGATGTCCTCGGCGCTGTCCGCGTCGCCGCCCCCCGCGCCTTCCTCGGCCCCGCGCGCGGCCGGCGGTGCGTCGCCGATGACGAACGGCGGCGGGCTCGCCGGAGTGCAGCGCGGGGGCGTCGGCTGCGGCGCCGCGCCGGCATCGTCGGCGTCGCTCGGCGCGGACGCCGCGGGGGTCGCGCTGGGCGGCGCGGGCGCGTCGCTCGTGGCGCCTCCCGGTGTGGAGCAGGCGCGCCACACCACGAGGCCGCCGACGACGAGGGCGACGGCCAGCGCGCCCTTCCAGGCGACACCCTCGGGCTCGTCCGCTGGCGGCGGCTGTCGATCTGCGCCCGTGCTCCCCTGGCTGGTGCTCCGCTGGGTGGCGCGCTGCTCGGGATCCATGGGGCGTGGGTGTTAGCGCTGATCGCTCCGCGAGGGCAGGGGGAGCGTAAGCCCCGCAGCGCCGCGAGCGCGGCCGCTGCGCGCGAGCTCGCGATGGGACGCGACCTCGTCGGGTGGAATCGCTGGGGCGCGCGCACAGGCATGTTGCGTGGCGGCACCGTGGGACGATGGAGGTGCCCGCGTCGAACGGTGCCGTGCGCGCTGGACGTGCCGGAACGCATCCCCGCGGCCTGTCCCCTCTCACGTGTGTCCGGTGGCGCCCTTTCCAGGGGCCTTGTCGCGGCGCCAGATCTATGTGGCAGTTTGGCCGCCTCTGCGTGGCGCGACGCCGGTCCGCACGCGTTGAGTCGTGCGGATATCCATCGATGCTCGATATAAGCCATCGAGCGACCATTTCGGGACGCAGGACCCTGCGATATCACCTCCGCCAGGAGGACGAGCGATCACCGAAACAGCCATCTTGTTCCCGATCCCGGTGTGCGTTTGAACCAGGCCGATCTTGTCCACGACGGGCCTCCCGACACGGCCCCTCCATGGATCATCAACGACCTGAACAACCATGGGGAGCGCACGCGCGCAGGCGAGCTCATCTGCATTGCCGGCTGGACCCACGTTCGCGGCGCGCGCCGCGCTCCGGGCACCCGGGTGAGCCGAGAACTTCCCCTCCGCCGCCGGCGAGGCTAACGAGCGGCTGTCAGCTTCGTCCGTCCGGTGCCTGGCGCCGCGGCCCTCCTCTCTTTCGTCGTGATGCCCAGCCGTCCTCTCCTCGCCACCTTCCTCCTCGGGCTCGTCACGCTCTGCTGCGCGGCCTGCGTCGGCTCCTCGCCCACGCCGCTCGCCCCTGCGCTCCGCGGCTCGATCGGCGTCCCGCACCACGGCGTCATCACCGACGCCGTCGAGCTCCCGAGGCAGGGCCCGGGCTACCGGCTGCTTCGCAGCAACGGCATCCGGTGGGGGACGGCGCGCCTGGTCGCCGCGGTCCAGCGCGCCGCGGCGGAGGTGGCGCTGGCGCGGCCGGGCGGCGAGCCGCTCGTCGTCGGCGACCTCTCCGCGCGCTACGGCGGCGCGACGCGGGGGCACCGGTCCCACCGCACCGGGCGCGACGCCGACCTCTTGCTTTACTCCCTGACCCCGGACGGCCGCCCTGTGCGATCACCGGGCTTCGTCGCCTTCGGGCCGGACGGGCTCGGGCGGATCAGCGATGGCGCCGAGGAGCCCGCGTCGCCGCGCGCCGGCGCGCCGCAGTACGTCCGCTTCGACGTCGAGCGGGAATGGCTGCTCGTGAAGTCGCTCGTCCGCTCGCCCGACGCGCACGTCCAGTGGCTCTTCCTGGCCCGCTGGCTCGAGGCGCTGCTCATCGAGTACGCGCGCGCGCTCGGCGAGGACCCGGAGCTCATCTGGTATGCCGAGAGCGTGCTGCTCCAGCCGGGCGACAGCACGGCGCACGCTGATCACATCCACCTCCGCGTCGCGTGTACGCCGGACGAAACCCTCTCCGGCTGCCTCGGCGGCGGCCCGCAGTGGCCGTGGCTCCCGGCGGTGCCGCAGCTCATCGCGCCGTCGGACGGCGACCTCGCCGCTGCGTTGCTCGACGACCTCCTGCCTGGAAGCGCCGCCGCGGGATCTCGCGTGGCGGCTCCCGACAGCGCGCTGTGAGCCACCTCCTGGCGCACGGCGACGCGGCCGACGTCTGCGCGGCGCTCCCCGCGGACGTGCGGTTCGATCTCGTCTACCTCGATCCTCCCTTCGGCGTCGGGACGACGATGACCGCGCGGGCGGCGCGCGGCCAGGCGCGCGGCCGGCGCAGGCCGGAGAGCGGGCCCGACGCGTACGACGATCGCGCGAGCGCCGACGCGCTCGTGGCGATGCTCGCGCCGCGCCTCGCGGCCATCCGCGATCGCATGACCGAGGGCGCGACGCTGTACCTGCACCTCGATCACCGCGCGGTCCACGACGCGAAGGTCGCGTGTGATCGCCTGTTCGGCCGCGGCGCCTTCCTCGGCGAGATCATCTGGGCGCCCGGCAACGGCGGCCGGGGCGCGCGCGGCTTCTCCGTCACGCACCAGACGATCCTCCTTTACGCGCGCGCCGCGAGCGAGCGCGGCCAGGTGGTCTACAACGCCGCGGATCCGACGCTCCGCGAGCCGTACGCCGAGACCAGCCTGGCGATGCATTTCAAGCACCGCGACGAGGACGGCCGCCTGTACCGCGAGCGGATCCTCGGCGGCAAGGCGTACCGGTACTACGCCGACGAGGGCCGCCGGCTCGGGAGCGTGTGGAGCGACATTCCCGGGATGGTCGCCAACACCCCGCTGCGCCGCGAGGCCACCGGCTACCCCACGCAGAAGCCGGAGCGGCTGCTGGAGCGCATCGTCCGCGCGTCCTCCGCGCCCGGCGCGACCGTCGCCGACCTCATGTGCGGCAGCGGCACCACGCTCGTCGCGGCCGCGCGCCTCGGCCGCCGCTTCGTCGGCGGCGACCGGAGCCCGCTCGCGTTCGCGACGGCGCGGGAGCGGCTCGACCGCGAGGGGATCGTGTACACGGCGTACGAGTCCGTTCCAGCCGCGGAGAGCGAGCCGGAGCGCCCCTGACTGGACCCTGGCGAGCTCCCTCTCCTCGGGCTGGGCAGCTCGGATGCCCCTCTCCTCCTCTCACCCCGGCTCAGACGAGCTCGTCGATCGGCCCCGCGCCCTCGCGGACGATCTGCACCTCGCCCTGGCTCAGGTCGATCACGGTCGTCGGTACCGACCCGCCGGTCCCAGCGTCGAGGACGAGGGCGAGCCCCGGAAACCGGTCGTCGATCTCCCCCGGATCGATGATCGGATCCTCCCCGGGAGGCGCCGCGGTCGTGCTGATGAGCGGCCGCCCGAGCGCGCGGACCAGCGCGAGCGCGACCGGGTGGTTCGGCACGCGGATGCCGACCGTCTTCTGCTTGAGGTGCACATACTTCGGCACCTCGCGCGTCGCGGGGAGGATGAAGGTGTACGGCCCGGGCAGGTAGCGCTTCAGGATGCGGTACGCCTGGTTCTCGACGATCGCATAGCGCGCGATGTCGCTCAGATCCGGGCAGATGAACGCCAGGTTCTTGTTCTGGCGCATCCCCTTGATCTGATACACCCGCTCGATAGCCGCCTTGTTCATCAGGTCGCACCCGAACCCGTACACGGTATCGGTCGGGTAGCCGATGACCTCCCCCTTCTGAATGAGATCGATCGCTCGCGCGATCTTGCGGGGTTCCGGGTGATCGGGGTTGATGGGCTGGAGCACGGGAACGCAACCATGGGGCCGCCCGGTCGGTTCCGCCAGTGCTGGCTGCCTGGATGTACGACCAGCGACGGGCAGCCGGGTGCGGGCGCTGCGGGTGAAGAGAGGCGGGGCGAAGCCCCGAGACGCAAGCCGGTCGCACGCGCGACCGGCTTAAGGCGGAGATCGAAGATCCCGGCGTGCAGCGCTGCTGGCTACTCCTTGAGCGCCTCGCTGCCGCCGATGATCTCCATGAGCTCCTTGGTGATCGCCGCCTGACGCGCCTTGTTGTACTCGAGCGTCAGGTTGTCGATCACTTCCTTGGCGTTCTTGTTCGCGGCGTCCATCGCCGTGAGCTTCGCGCCGAGCTCGCTCGCCATCGACTCGTAGAGCGCGCGCAGGATCGAGATGTCCACGTACATCGGCACGAGCCGCTCCAGGAGCGCGCCCTTGTCCGGCTCGTAGAGGAACTCCGACGCCGCCGAAGGCGCGCCGTGGCCGCCCTCGTCCCCCTGCTCCTGCTCCTTCGCCGGACCGCCGGCGGGCGGCAGGAGCCGCTCGACGACGACCGTCTGCGTGATGGCGCTCTTGAACTCGTTGTAGACGAGGTAGATCGCGTCGATCTCGCCCTTGTTGAACGGGGCCAGGAGCTTCGCGCCGACGGCCTGGGCCGTCTCGAGGTTGAGCTTGTCCCAGACCCCGGCCAGGTACTCGAGGATCGGCGCGCCGCGGCGGTTGAAGTAGTCCCGACCCTTGCGGCCGATGATCGCGAGCTGGACCTCCTGGCCCGCCTCCGTCCGGCTCTTCCACTCGCGCTCGGCGCGCTTGTTGATGTTGGTGTTGAAGGCGCCGCAAAGTCCGCGGTCGCTCGTGAGCACCACAAGCAGCACGCGCCGCTCCGGGCGGGTCACGAGCAGCGGGTGCAGCGCCTGCTCGCCCCCGGCGGGCGCGCCCGCCTCGCCCTCCGCCCCGTGCCCCTCCGCCGCGAGCGCCTCGGCCGCGGGAGCCGCGTCGCGCGTGATCGCCGAGAGCACCTCCTGCACCTTCACGGCGTAGGGGCGCAGCTCGGTGATGCGCTGCTGCGCCTTGTTGAGCTTGGCGCCCGCGACCATCTTCATGGCGCGGGTGATCTTCTGCGTCGACTTGACGCTGGAGATCCGCTTGCGAATGGACTTGAGGCTGGGCACGGCTGCCTACTTTTCCTTTGCCTTCGAGGCGCTCTTCCCGTTCTTCGACTTGGCCTTCGGCGCCGGCGCCTCCTCCTCCTCGTCGCCCGCACCGTCCTCGTCGGCCGCGGTCGAGGCGCCGCTCGCTTCCACCGCGAACCGCTTCTTGAAGGTGTCGATCGCCTTCGTCATCCGGGACTTGAGGTCGTCGTCGAGGACCTTCTTCTCGCGGATGTCCACGAAGATCTGGGGGTGCTTCGCCTCGATGAACTTGTAGAGCTCTTCCTCGAAGCGCGAGAGCGAGCTCACCGGCAGGCTGTCGAGCAGGCCCTGCGTGCCGGCGTAGATGATGAGGATCTGCTTCTCGACCGCCAGCGGCACGTACTGGCCCTGCTTCAGGATCTCGGTGAGGCGCGCGCCGCGCTCGAGCTGCGCGCGGGTCTTCGCGTCCAGGTCCGAGGCGAACTGGGAGAACGCCGCCATGGCGCGGTACTGCGCGAGGTCGAGGCGGAGCGTGCCGGCGATCGACTTCATCGCCTTGATCTGCGCGTTGCCGCCGACCCGGCTGACCGAGATGCCGACGTTGATGGCCGGGCGGACGCCGGAGTAGAAGAGGTCGGCCTCGAGGAAGATCTGCCCGTCCGTGATGCTGATGACGTTCGTCGGGATGTACGCCGACACGTCACCCGCCTGCGTCTCGATGACCGGCAGCGCCGTGAGCGAGCCGCCCGACTTCGGATCGCGGACGATCTCGTAGTCGCTCGCCTTCGCCTTGTCCGAGAGCTGCTGCTCGAGCTTCTTGATCTCGTCCTTCTTCTCGTCCTTGCGGGCCTGCTCGAGCTTCTCGAAGAGGGCCCCGTCGATCGTCTTCCAGAGCGAGTCCTTCGCCGAGTGCATCCCGTGCGCCCCGACGTGCGCCTTGCCGTCGACGCCGCGGTACGAGGCGTCGCCGCCCTCGATCTTCGTCCCCTTCGAGACGACGTAGAAGATGTCGGCCATCTTCGCGGCGCGCTCGAGGAGCCGTGAGTGGAGGTAGAAGACGTCGCCCGGGTACGCCTCGCGGCCCGGCGGGCGGCGGAGCAGGAGCGAGAGCTGGCGGTACGCGACCGCCTGCTTCGACAGATCGTCGTAGATGCACAGCGCGTGGCGCCCGCTGTCACGGAAGTACTCGCCGATCGTCACGCCGGTGTACGGCGCGATGAACTGGAGCGGCGCGGTCTCGCTCGCGGTCGCGGCGACGATGATCGTGTACTCCAGCGCGCCGTGCGCATCGAGCCGGTCAACGACCTGGCGCACCGTCGACAGCTTCTGGCCGATCGCGACGTAGACGCAGATGACGCCCTTGCCCTTCTGGTTGAGGATCGCGTCGACGGCGACGGCGGTCTTGCCCGTCTGCCGGTCGCCGATGATGAGCTCGCGCTGCCCGCGGCCGACCGGGATCATCGCGTCGATCGCCTTGATGCCGGTCTGCATCGGCTCGGTGACCGGCTGGCGCTGGATGATGCCGGGGGCCTTCACCTCGACGCGGCGGCGCTCCTTCGTGTCGATCGGCCCCTTGCCGTCGATCGGCATGCCGAGCGCGTTGACGACGCGCCCGAGGGTCGCCTCGCCGACGGGCACCTCCATGATGCGCCCGGTCCGCTTGACGGCGTCGCCCTCCTTGATGGCGCTCGTGTCGCCGAAGATGGCGGCGCCCACGTTGTCCTGCTCGAGGTTCAGCACGAGCCCCATCAGGCTGCCGCCCTCCGAGCCGGTGAACTCGACGAGCTCGCCGGCCATCGCGCGGCTCAGGCCGTGCACGCGGGCGATGCCGTCGCCCACCGTGAGCACGGTGCCCGTCTCGGTGACCTGAGCGGCCTTGTCGATATTCTGGATTTGCTTCTTGATGATCTGGGAGATCTCTTCGGCGCGGAGCTGCATGCGGAGTCCTCTGTCGGGAGACGCTTGGGCTGCGGAGTCAACGTCGTCAAGGTCGAGGGGGCGCTGAGCGCCGGGCCACGACCCATCATGAAACACGGGGGCTTGCTCGCGTCCCCTCAGGTCCTGAGCAGGTTGTCACGGAAGCTCGACAGCCGGGTCCGGAGGCTGCCGTCGATCACTTGATCGTCGATCTGGGTGACCACGCCCGCGATGAGCGAGGGATCCTGCCTGTGGGTGACCGAGATCTTCCTGCCGGTCGCCTTCTCGAGCTCGGCCCGGAGCCGGTCGAGGTAGCCGTCGCTCAGCGGGCCCGCGCTCGTCACCACGGCCCGGGCGACGTTCTGGTCCTGATCGACGAGGAGCGCGAGCTGCCGCGCGATCTCGGGCAGCGCCGCGAGCCGCCGGCGCCGCGCCAGCAGGAGGAGGGTGTTCTTCGTCACGTCCGAGAAGGCGGCGCGGCCGCCGAGCTCGCGGAGCAGCTCCTCGCGCGAGGCCTCCGGGATGAGCGGGTTGTCGAGGACGAGGCGGAGCTCCTCGCTCGCCGAGTACATCGCGCTGGCGTCCCCGATCTCCCTGGCGAGGGCCGCGAGGGTCCCGGTCTCCTTGCCGATCTCGAAGATCGCGCGCCCGTAGCGTCGGGCGACGGACTCGTAGCTCATGTCGCTGCTCCGGTGGTCTGGGCTCCGCGGCGCGCGCCGGCGGAGACGGCCGCGGGGATGGCCTTCAGGTACTCTTCGTTGACCCGGTCGAGGTCCTGCTGGCCGATGCGCTGCCGGAGCAGCTCCTCGGCCGCGGCGACGGCGTTCTGCACCGCCTCCTGGAGGAGCATGGCGCGCGCCGCCTTGAGCTCCTGCTCGGCGCGGAACTCGGCGTCGCGCCGCATCCGGACGCGCCGCTGCTCCGCCTCGGCGAGCACGTGGGCCTTCTCGACCTCCGCCTGCGCCGCGTGCTCGGCCTTGAGCTCGGCGAGCGTCTCCTCGAGCCGCGTGAGCTTGTCCTCGTACTCCTCGAGCCGCTGCTCGGCCTCCTGCTTGAGGCGCGACGCGTTGTCGAGCTCCTGCGTGATCGTCTGCTTGCGCTTCTTGAGCGCCTCCGCGATGGGCTTCCTCCCGAAGCGGACGACGATGAGCGCGAGCAGCCCGAAGTTCAGGACCGACGCGAGGAACGGCGGCGGCTCGTTCTTCGGATCGCAGGGGTTCTGCTCGTTGTGGTAGCGCCAGAGCAGCGCGTTGATCCCGCCCTTCGCGGCCGCCTCGTTGTTCACGCCGATGAGGCCGTGCCACCAGTTGACGTGCGGCGGCGGATCCGTCGGGCCGTGCCCGGGGCAGTGCCCCTCCCCGTGGGAGGCGTGCTCGGGCTGCGCGGGCGGCGGCGTGGGGCGCGCGCGGCCGGGCTGCATGCCCGGCGGCCGGAGCCCATGGCCCGGCGGGAGCTGGCGGCCGCCCGGCCCGAGCGGCCGGCCGGGCTGCGCGTCGCGCGGGCGCTGCGGCATTGGCGGCGAGCCCGGCTGCGCCTGGGCAGGCGACGGGATGGGCGGGTGCCCGGGGGGCAGCGCCGGCTCGGAGCCCGGCGGCTGCGTCTGAGCCAGCGCCGTGCCGGCGGCGAGCGCCGCGGCCAGGCCGAGCGCGAGCGAGGAGCGGCGGAGCGGCTTCTTCACTGGCGCACCTCGCGGCCGAGCATGCTGGCGGCGATCTCCGCGGCGAGCGCGGGCTGGGCGGCGGAGAGCTCGCCGCGCATGCGGGCGACCTCGGCCGCGATCTTCGCCTTGCTGTCCTCGAGGATGCGCGCCGTCTCGGCCCGGGCCTCGGCCATGATCTGCGCCTCGATCTTCGCCGTCTCGGCGCGGAGCCGCTCTCGCTCGATCCCGGCCTCGCGCCGGACCTTCTCGATCTCGGCCTCGTAGCGGGTGAGCAGCTCGCCGGCGCGCTCGTCCATCTCGCGCGCTTCCCGCTTGGCGCCGTCGGTGCGCCGCTCGCGCTCTTCGAAGACGCGGAGCAGCGGATCGAACAGGAGCGGCTTGAGCACGACGACGAACGTCGAGAACAGGACGACCTGCGCCAGGAACGTCAGATCGAAGTCGACGGCGATGGCGCTGGCGCCGGACGCGAGGAGAGGGTGCATTGCGTTCGGGTTCACGGGTGCTTGTTCGGCGACGAGGGCGGCGCAGCGCGAGCCGCTCGCTGCCCCACGCCCCCCGAGGGGGCGATTTCGCGAGCCGGCACTAGCACGTGTCAGTCAAAGCTGGAAGGGTTCTCGCAGAGCGGACGAGCCCCTCTTTAACATCACGTCTCCTGACGACGCGCCCGCGCTACAGGCTCGCGAGCGCGCGCATCATCTCGCCGAGGCCGGCCTCGAGATCGCCCTCGGTGGCGCGCGGCGCCTGCGCGCGCGCGCCGTCCTCGTCGCGGATGGCCTCGGCGGCGCGCGGATTGCGGAACCAGTCCTCGTCGAAGCGCTCGATCAGGCCGCGCCGATCGCGCGCGGCGAGGAGCGCCCCGGCGAGCCGGACCGCCGCACCGGGATCGAGCGCCGGGACGACCCCGGCGAGCGCGCCCGGGATCGGCGCGCCGAGCGCGCGCGCGGTGGTCTCCTCGAAGCGGTCGCTCCGATCGCGCGAGGCCCGGAGCAGCACGTGCCCGCCTCCGTCCTGGCCGGCGCCGAACACGAGCGCCACGGTCGCGGCTTCGAGGCGCAGCGAGAGGAGGAGGCTGCGCGCGGTGGCACGCGCCTGATCGAGCGCGCGGCCCCGGCCGAGCCCGAGCGCGCGGGCGCAGAAGACGGGATCGGCGACGAGGCCGCCGAAGAGCGCGGCGCGGCGCGCCTGCCGGAGATCGAACGGCGCGTGGGAGAGCGCGAACGGCCCGCGCGCTCCATCACCACGCGCGAGCGCCGCGCCGAAGCGGGCGAGCGCGCGCGCGAACGACGCCGCGCCGAGCGGCCGCGGCAACGGTCCGAGATCGATCGCGACGCCCTCGGTCAGCTTCGTCGCGCGGAACAGCTCCTCGATCCACCGCGGGCCGAGCCGCGCTGGCCACCCCGACGACGCGTCGCGGCCGACGGCGCGCCCGAGCGCGGCGTGCCAGGTCGGATCGAGCTCGACCACCGACTCGGTCCGGCGCAGCAGCGCCTCCGCGGCGCCGATCGCCGCGCCGGGAGGGTCGCAGGGGATCTCGATCGCGCGGAGGCCCTCCTCCGCGAGCTGCCGCGCCGCCTCGTGCCTCCGCTCGACGAGGACGCGGGCGGCGTCGGCGACCGCGCCGGAGCCTCGGGCGAGCGCCTCGGCGAAGATCTGCCGTCCGGCGCTCGTCGGGTCGGCGAGCAGCCTGAGCCGCGCCTCGTGGGGCGACATCCGCGCCGGCTCGGGCAGGTCGATCGTGACCAGCGGCGCGTGCCAGGCCGCGGCGAGCCGGACGCGGTCGGCCCAGACGACGCGCTCCAGCGTGAGCGCGTAGACCCAGTCGGCGAGGGGGGCCGCGAGGCCGGTCGGATCCGGCGCGGCGGGCGACGTCGGGCTCGCGAGCCCGAGCTCCGCGCCGAGGCCCGGGGTCTTGCCGGTGAGCTCGAGGTAGGTCGTCCGCGAGCTGACGCGCCGGAAGGGATCGAGCGGGTTCTCGAGCCTGGCCCTCGCCTCGGCGGCGCTCGGGCCGTCCTCGTCTGCAGCGGGAGGGGCCGGACCGCGCCGGGCGAGGTCGCTGTGCGCCGCGCGCCACGCGCGCTCCGCGCGGGCGACGTCCCGGTCGAGGCGTATCAGATCGATCTCCATGTCACCTATCCGTGCACCGCGGGTGCCGTCCCGAGCCGCCCGGCGATCTCGCCCTCGGCGCGCGCGAGCTCGGCCAGCCGCACTCGGGTGGCGCCCTCGTCGCCGGCGACCTCGACGGCGAGGTCGACGAGGGTCCGATAGTGCCGGGCCTCCGACGCGAAGAGCTCCTCGTACAGCGGCGCGAGCTCGTGCTCGCGCGCCGCGAGCCCGTCGGCGAGCAGCCTGAAGCGCTCGCAGGAGCGGGCCTCGATGATCGCGCCGACGAGCAGCCGATCGATGAGCGCGGCCTTCGCGTTGCGCGCGCAGGTGCTCGAGGCCGCCTTGCGCAGCTCGCTCGCGTAGACGTCGGTCTCCGGCTTGCCGAGCGCGAGGCCGCGCTGCTCGATCACGTCGAGCAGCGCGCGGAAGTGCCGGAGCTCCTCCTCGGCGAGGTCGACGAGCGCCCGCGCGAGGCGCGGGAGCGACGGCCAGCGCGCGGCGAGGGACAGGGCGTTCGACGCCGCCTTCATCTCGCAGTGCGCGTGATCGGTCAGGAGCGCCGGCAGATCGGCGAGCGCCACGTCAGCCCAGCGTGGGTCGGTCGGTAGGGTCAGGCACAGCACGTAGGGCCGACCTAGAGCAGGCGCGGCGCGGCGAGAAGGGGGAGGCGGGCTTCGAGGTCGGCGCGGGCGCGACGACGGATCGCCGACGCCGCGCCGCGGCGCGGTGTCGCTCTGGAGCGTCCGTCGATTAGAAGCTGTCGGACGACCCGCGGGTCAGCCCGCTCGACTCGAGGTGGTACGCGAGCCCGACCACGAACGTGGTGGGTCCTCCGCCGGCGAGGGCTCGCCGCACGGTGCCCTCGACAGCGAACTGGGTCCCCACATAGGCGAGCCCGAGCGACAGCGCGTGCTGGTCGGCGCCCTGGTCGAAGCGGTAGCCGGCGCGGAGCGGGAAGTGATCGGCGACGAGGTACTCGCCGCCGGCCATGAAGCGGAAGGTGGTGTCGCGGTAAGAGTTGAAGTCGGCGAGCCCGTCGACCTCGATCGAGAAGTCAGCGGTGCCGAGCCCCATGCCGCCGCCGACCGTCGTGGGGAGCAGCCCGTGGTCCGGGTAGGTGAGGTTCTGTCCGACGACCGCGATGTACAGGCTGTCGGTCGCCTTGACGGTGAGCGCGGCGTCGAACGTGAACTCGTCGACGAAGGAGTGCCGGCCGACGAGCTTCCCGTTCTCCCACTCGCGGAGCCCGCCCGAGACGGAGCTGTCGCCGAGGCCGCCCTCGAGCAGGGTCCCGTCCTGCGTGATCTTGGCGTAGCGGCCGGTGAGCCCGACGAAGACGCGCTCGGTGAGGGGGTAGGCGAGGCCTGCGCGCGCGTCGAGGTAGGAGCGCTTGATGCCGCCGTCGTCCATGTCGACGAAGCCACCCACGAAGGAGAGCGCCCCGGCGAGCTTGCCGGTGACCGAGTCGACGACGACGCCGCCGTAAGCGTGCCGGCCGGCCTCGGGGCTCCCCTGGAAGAGCGCCTGGAGGTGGTAGACGCGGGTCTCCACCATGGCGGACGGGTTGAGGAAGACGGCCGACGTCCCGTTCCCGAGGGCGCGCAGCGCGCCCCCGAAGGCCGCGGCGCGGGGCGTCTCATTCTCTCCGTAGGCGTAGGCGAGCTGGGGCGGCAGCTCGTCGGCCGCCGCCGGCCCCGCGGCCGACGCCGTCAGGAGCGCGCCTGCCACCGAGAAGGCCCCGGCCCGCCAGGCGGCCGCCGCCCGGCGCGACGCCCCCTCCGGCCGCTGCGCCAGGAGTGCCCCCCTTGTCAACCGGATCCCTGACGACATCGCCTCGCCATACCGCACACCTGGACCCCGGGGGCAAATTCTCGGCTCCTGAAAACCGGCGAACCTCGGTCGCTCTGTGCTGGACGAACTCCGTCTTCCTCAAAAAGCTGGAAAACCCGCCACGTCGAGGCTCTTGACGACGAGATGAGCGGGTTTTGCTCTGCAATCGTGAGCGCGTCGTAAAAATCACCGCCCCGCGTCGGGAGTTTTGGCGCCTCGTGTCCGGCAGCCAGAGCTCGGTCGACGCGAAGCCGGCTTCGCAGTGTGTCAGGGACTGAATTTATAACAATATTATCGGATACTTGAGCCAAGTTTCGCAGTTGGGGATAGACGCCCGGACTCACCCGGTGCTACCTCCGATTCGTCCTCGGGGCGGTTCCGTGCCGCACCGGGTCCTCCAAAGGGTGGCCTCGAAAGGGGCGCTGCGGGTTACCGAGCTCTGTGAGGCGGTATGGGGGACGGCTGTGCCGATCTGTCTTTCAATGCGATGGACCTCGACGCGACGGCTGTACCCCCACCTCGATCGGCGTGCTCGGCTGCAGCCGGGCCGGGCCCTGGTACAGGAGGGCTGTACTGTTCACCCGCAGTTGGCGGGAGCATGCGGACGATTCCCCGAGGACGAAGCGGCCGTGGGCGGACTGTTGAAAAGTCGACACGCCCTTCGATTACATTCAGAATAACATAGAGATCTCCAGGAGTTAGAGGCGAGTCCTCGCTGTGAGACCTGTGGATAAGTTGGGGGCGACGGTTCTTTCGGTCGCCCCCGAAACCTATTTTCGTGGAGCGGACTTCAGAGCAGCG